>NZ_GL872306.1 GCF_000191065.1 Prevotella multiformis DSM 16608 | reverse complement strand
CCGTAGAGCAGCGCTGCAACACGTTCTATATACGTGCTGCCAACTGCGGCAGCCGGTGCGAGGAGTTCCGCCAGCTGGAAGAATGGAAGAGCGTTGAGGTTGGCTATGAGAGGTGCGATGTCACCTCCGTCAGCATGGACGACCTCATCGAAGGAAAGTCATACAGGCTTGTCGTACAGCGTACTCCCCTGAAAGACAAGCACGGCAGGGTACAGACCGATATGTTCGGAGTGATATACACATACCGCTGTATCCTTACCAACAACCGGACATCCACAGAGAAGGACATCATCACATTCTACAATGAACGTGGAGCGAGCGAAAAGAACTTCGACATACAGAACAATGACTTCGGGTGGTCGCATCTGCCCTTTTCCTTCATGGCTGAGAACATGGCTTTCATGATGGTTACCGCCATGCTGAAGAACTTCTATCTCTACCTCGTCCGCCATATCAGCGAAAAGGTCAAGCCGTTGAAAAAGACAAGCAGGCTGAAAGCCTTTATCCTGCATTTCGTCAGCGTGCCGGCAAAATGGG
>NZ_GL872305.1 GCF_000191065.1 Prevotella multiformis DSM 16608 | reverse complement strand
CCCATCCCCGTCATCTACCAGAGCGGCTACCTCACCATCAAGGGCTACGACCCGGAGTTCGGGGAGTACCGCCTCGGCTTCCCCAACAAGGAGGTGGAGGAGGGGTTCACCCGCTTCCTGCTTCCTTTCTACATGGGGGCGGAGCGCAGCACGCCCTTCTCCGTCGCCAACTTCGTCCGCTCCCTGCGGGCGGGCCGCCCCGACGACTTCATGCGGCTCATGGCGGCGATGCTCTCCGACACCGACTACAGGATCGTGGGCGATTCGGAACTGTACTTCCAGAACGCCTTCTACCTCGTGTCGAAGATGCTCGGGTTCTACACGCAGGTGGAGCGGGTGACCAGCGACGGGCGCATGGACATGGTCATCGGCACGCACGGCTACCTCTACATCATCGAGTTCAAGCTGGACGGCTCCGCCGATGCCGCCCTCCGCCAGATCGACGGGAAGGACTATGCCGCCCCCTTCGCCGTGGACGGCCGGAAGCTCTACAGGATCGGCGTCAACTTCTCTCTGGACCGGCGGTGCATCGAGGAGTGGAAGATCGGGGAATAG
>NZ_GL872304.1 GCF_000191065.1 Prevotella multiformis DSM 16608 | reverse complement strand
CAGCTATGCTGCTAATTTCATGTAAAATGATTTATTGGGCTTTAAATAGCCTATATAAACTTGTATAAAGCATCTGAAGGTGACTAAAAGTAGCTCCATAACGGCTTTTAGTTCCTTGAGATTGGTTTTTCTACACATTTTCCCTATGTTAAAGGCAATAGCGAAGAAGGCAAAGTCCATATTGACCTTGTCTTTCCCCAATGCCTAAACCTCTTGTAGGCTTTATTATATTTTGTTTGTCCAAAAACAGCTTCAGGTTCTATGCACCTTCGTCCTCGATGCCTGATGCCTTCTTCCGAGGTCAGTAGTTCTCGTGCCTTTTGTTTATAGTGCTGTAGTTGGTGGTTTACTTCTATAATTCTGTTCCCTCTTGCCTTAAAACATGAGCCTCTCAACGGACAACCATCACAGCGTTCTGCCTGATAACGTACGCTGTAAGTAACGAATCCATTAGAGGTTAGGGAACGCTTCATACCTATACGCTTCATATGCTGTCCCATAGGGCAGACGTAGAAATCCTGTTCCTTATTATAATAAAGGCTTGCGGGACTGAATGGGTTAGGTGTGTAGCGTGGACGCTGCTCTTT
>NZ_GL872303.1 GCF_000191065.1 Prevotella multiformis DSM 16608 | reverse complement strand
CCTTAGGTTGTACGGAAATCCGCAAGGCGGGCAGTAACGAACCTTTTGTGGCAGCGGATGAACGGATGCGCAACACAATCGCCATCAAGGCACGCCTCGACGGGATTGATGTATGGGACAAGGACATCCGACGCTATACGGAGTCGAGGTTTGTCAAGAGTTTCAACCCTGTGGAAGATTTCCTGAATCGTCTGCGAGGACGATGGGACGGGAACGATCATATCAAGGCCTTGGCAGATTGTGTGCCCAATGACAACGACCGGTGGCCCGACTGGTTCCACACGTGGTTTCTTGCGGTGGTGGCACAGTGGATGGGACTGGACACATCGCACGGCAACAGCGTGGCACCGCTGCTCATCTCACGACAGGGCTATCGGAAGTCTACCTTCTGTAAACGTTTGCTGCCCGAAGCGTTGCAGTGGGGCTATAATGACAATCTTGTCATC
This sequence comes from Prevotella multiformis DSM 16608, assembly GCF_000191065.1. Lineage (GTDB taxonomy): Bacteria > Bacteroidota > Bacteroidia > Bacteroidales > Bacteroidaceae > Prevotella > Prevotella multiformis. The sequence continues at coordinate 162 of NZ_GL872303.1, read as the reverse complement.
AGTGAGAAGCAGAATACGCTGCGGGCAATGACACAGTCGTTACTGATTAATATTGATGAGTTTAATACGCTGTCTGCCAAGACGCAGGACGGATTTTTGAAAAACGTCATGCAGCTTGCAAGCGTGAAACTCCGTCAGCCTTACCGCCAACAGCAAGTCACG
>NZ_GL872302.1 GCF_000191065.1 Prevotella multiformis DSM 16608 | reverse complement strand
ATTAATAAAAATATCGGTATGAGACATAAGAAGATAGAGGCATCTTAGGAGAAACCCCAATTCGTTATAATGGAATGCTGTACAGACAGAAAAAATTATGTAACTTTACGCCCAAACAAAGAAATAACTATGAACGAGCTAACAAACCTAAACAACGAAATTGTAATCTATCAGAGTGAAGACGGACAAACACAGCTTGATGTCAAGCTGGAGGGAGAGAGCGTCTGGCTAAATCGGAAGCAGATGGCTGAACTATTCGGCAGAGATGTGAAGACCATTGGCAAACACATTAACAATGCATTACAGGAAGAGTTGAACGATGGAATTTCAACTGTCGCAAATTTTGCGACAGTTCAAAAAGAAGGAGAAAGACTCGTGAATCGTTCTATAGAACATTATAATCTTGATGTGATTATCTCTGTCGGTTATCGGGTAAAGAGCAAGCGAGGTGTAGAATTCCGACGTTGGGCTAACAACGTCCTGAAGCAGTATCTCATCAAAGGGTATGCCGTGAACGAACGCATCCGCCAGCAGCAGATAGCCGAACTGCGACAACTGGTGCAGGTGGTGGGCAGGACGATAGAGCAGCAGCCTGTCTCCACAAACGACGAGAACCATGCCCTCTTTGATGTGATAGTGGATTAT
>NZ_GL872301.1 GCF_000191065.1 Prevotella multiformis DSM 16608 | reverse complement strand
GTGGAAGTAGCTGTACTTCACATAGGCTTCCATATCATGTACGTCCATGAACAGATAGTTCTCCTCGGACCCATATCCCGAATCGGCTACGACTGTCTTGGCATAACGATGGTAGCGTGATTTGAAAGACTCCAGGAAAGAGGGAAGTGTGAGCGTGTCTGTACGGTTAGCATAGAGTGCAAAGTCGGTGATGAACTGGTTCTCAGTTGCTATCTGCAGATTATATCCAGGCTTAGTCTGTCCGTTCCTCATAGCGTCCTCCTTCATGTGCATAAACGTGGCATCAGGGTCGGTCTTGCTGTAGGAGTTTCTCTCTCCCATAATCTCAAGGTGTTGGTCATACTCCTGGAGTTTATTACGTTTCTTCTCAAGTTCTTTAAGCTGTTTTTTCTTGGTTCTAACAGCCTGCTTCTCTTCTTTAGTCTTAGGCTCAGGGGCTGATTCCAAAGACTTGTTCAATTCCTCGGATATCTCATCGAGCAGAGCTGCAGTAAACTTGATACCTTCTGTTTTAACGGCATTGTCCTGCGCTATGACATCATCAACCTGAAGCAAGAGTGTGCGTATTTGTTCCTGCAACTTGGCGCGGTTCTTTTCCACGGTTCTCTTCCAAACGAAGGTATACTTGTTGGCTTTCGATTCTATCTTTGTGCCGTCAATATATTCAACGTCAAGACTTATCAAACCTTTGGCTGCAAGTACTAATACGACTTGTGTGAAGAT
>NZ_GL872300.1 GCF_000191065.1 Prevotella multiformis DSM 16608 | reverse complement strand
ATGGAAGCAGTTATACTTCACATAGGCTTCCATATTATGTACGTCCATGAACAGATAGTTCTCCTCGGAGCCATATCCCGAATCGGCTACGACTGTCTTGGCATAACGATGGTAGCGTGAGTTGAAAGACTCCAGGAAAGAAGGAAGTGTGAGCGTGTCTGTACGGTTAGCATAGAGTGCAAAGTCGGTGATAAACTGGTTCTCAGTTGCTATCTGCAGATTATATCCAGGCTTAGTCTGTCCGTTCCGCATAGCGTCCTCCTTCATGTGCATAAACGTGGCATCAGGGTCGGTCTTGCTGTAGGAGTTTCTCTCTCCCATAATCTCAAGGTGTTGGTCATACTCCTGGAGTTTATTACGTTTCTTCTCAAGTTCTTTAAGCTGTTTTTTCTTGGTTCTAACAGCCTGCTTCTCTTCTTTTGTCTTAGGCTCAGGGGCTGATTCCAAAGACTTGTTCAATTCCTCGGATATCTCATCGAGCAGAGCTGCAGTAAACTCGACACCTTCTGTCTTAGCGGCATTGTCCTGCGCTATGACATCATCAACCTGAAGCAGGAGTGTGCGTATTTGTTCCTGCAACCTGGCGCGGTTCTTTTCCACGGTTCTCTTCCAAACGAAGGTATACTTGTTGGCTTTCGATTCTATTTTTGTGCCGTCAATATATTCAACGTCAAGACTTATCAAACCTTTGGCTGCAAGTACTAATACGACTTGTGTGAATAT
>NZ_GL872299.1 GCF_000191065.1 Prevotella multiformis DSM 16608 | reverse complement strand
CACCGCTGGTCAGCAGGACTATGCTGAACGCATGAATCAGATTCAGAAGCAGAAAGAGGCATACTATAAGCAGCAAGGCATTGCTCCTGGTGTTCCTACAATGAAGGGTGCGTATGGTGATCCGGAGAATACAAAGCGAGGATATAACTCTATCATTGACACACTCGGCAACCATGATGTGCCACAGGGTTGGATTCAGACTCCACATCCTAACACAACACCTGGCACCAACCCCGGTGCTCCTGTCTCATGGAACGACCCGAGCAACCCTGATGACCCGCAGGCTGGTTATGGCTACATTCCAAACGACACAACGAAGGAGGAGACCTTCTTCTATCATAGTGACCACCTCGGCAGCACATCCTACATCACAGACGACAGAGCCAACATCACCCAGTATGATGCTTACCTGCCATACGGAGAGTTATTAGTTGACGAGCATAGTAGCAGTGAAGACCTATCGTATAAGTTCAATGGCAAACAGTTCGATGATGAGACTGGTCTATACTATTACGGTGCAAGGTATATGAACCCAGTCACGAGTCTGTGGTATGGGGTGGATCCGCTGGCAGAGAAGTATTCAATGACGAGTGGATATGTGTACACATTGGCGAATCCTGTCCGATTGATAGATATAGATGGACGTAAAAATCTCAATTTTGATCAAGATGGACGATTCAAAGGTATAACACATGATAATTGGTGGCACAATTTATGGTTCGGAACACGTGGAGTAAAATATCAT
>NZ_GL872298.1 GCF_000191065.1 Prevotella multiformis DSM 16608 | reverse complement strand
TGTTTAGAGGAGATGAACGCTTGAAGACCTTAAAGGAACTCCGTTTTTTCACTTCTTTGGATGATAATACTCAACAGATATTTGCAGGCTGTCCTAATCTTAGAGAGGCATGGATACCCGGCTCTATGACATTTATTGGATCGTGGTTTTCTCTCGGGAGTCCCAACCTGAGCACAGTCGTGATGTGCGGGGACATCCCTCCAGCTGTATCTTCAAACTTTATGTATATAGATACACATTACAGATACCCTAAAGGCTTACGGATTTTCGTTCCAGACAAATCACTTGAAACATATAGAGACAGATGGGCATCATATAACAACGGCGCAGGAGAAGATATTATCAGCTTTCTTCACCCGATGAGTGAGTATCACGGTTGATACTCGCTCAAGGGGCGTATATGCTTTATGTAGAACAGGCACCTCTTACCCCAATCAGGACTCTGCTTATACTCCTCTATCAAATGAGAGGCCACATACAAATTATCAAGATGACAACCCAAACAGCACCAATATCTATCTGCTTCTAGTAATACGTCCCCTTTTAGGACTAAACTCTTTATTTCAGAATCATGAAAGACCAATTCATCAAGTGCTGTCGCAGTCGCAGGAATTATCACACATTCCCCCTTGCAATTCGCAAACATAGAATGTGGAACTACCTTTAACCCTTCCGGCAGCATGATGGTCCCAAATGTAGAACCAGCAAAATATCCACGACCGTTACGTAAAGACGTGAAATATTGGAACTCCTTGAATCCTTTTATCGTACGGCCAGCGAACG
>NZ_GL872297.1 GCF_000191065.1 Prevotella multiformis DSM 16608 | reverse complement strand
ACGCATCATAGAAGATGATAAATCGAGTGTTATCTCCTTGACAGTCTTTCGTTTAGAAAGGTTTATCTTCTTGAGAACCTTAATAATGTCCTCTGCTTTGGTCCCTTTAACCACAGCTACCAAAGTCCCTTTTCTGCCCTTTCCCGCCTTGTTGGTCAGAAAAGTATAAACCTCGCCACTGCTTAGACAGGTCTCATCAATACTTAGACTCTCTCCTATGTTGTCTTCAAACAATAGCCAGTCTTGAGCATGACTCAACTGATCCCAGCTACGATAATCACTGAAATATTCCTTGTACTGTGTGGATAACAGCTTGCCATTTACGCCATAGTGAGTACCGATACTTGCGATGCTCTCTGCAGTGGACTCAATTCTATTCTTTTAAAAAAGAAACGAACTCTGGGGATAGTTTACTGCCCTCAGCCGTCAAATCATCATATGAATAAGTAAATATCTCTCCATTGGAACTGTCACGCCACTTGCGACGGCGCACATGGAGGTAAACAGCTTTGCCACGAAGGGGAAAGTCCTGAATAACACGCTCGCTGGTAAAACCATAACTGCTTACAGTGCCTAACTTATGGTCTGACTTTTCCATGAAGTTACGCTCGTCAAGCCAAAAGTCAAACTGCGAAACACTCTCGTGAATATCGACAACATCAAAGTAGTCGGCAAGTACATCTGGAAAGATGCAACGTAATAATTGGTGACTCTTCATGATGCAAAGGTAATAAATACTTATGAAATTGTGTGCTTAAGAGGATAGGCTTGCAACTGGGTTTTAGGAC
>NZ_GL872296.1 GCF_000191065.1 Prevotella multiformis DSM 16608 | reverse complement strand
CCTTAAATCCGTAGCGTAAAATCTTGCAAGTAATCCAAGTGCCTGAGAAACAAAGTTCTCAAAACACTTGGATATGTCAGAAATTTCACCTATCTTAGTGCTGCAAACATAACAAGTAAGCAAATATCTGACATGACAAAGGTAGCAATTAAAAACGAGAATATCACTTCCTTCGGAGGAATTTATCACATCATGGACGTTTTTTCAAGGTTGGGCTTTGAAAAACTTATCGAATCCGTGTTGGGCAGACGCGGATGCAGCGGCAAGGCATTCAGCCATGGAAGCATCCTGGGCTCCCTCTTCTTCAGCTACCTTTGTGGTGGGGACTGTCTTGAGGACATCAATGCACTTATTGGGCAGTTCAGGCAGAGACCTGGTACGCTGTTACCCGGTGCCGACACCGTGGGGCGCGGACTGAAGGAGCTTGCCGAAGAGAATATTGTCTATAAGAGCGAAACCTCCGGCAAGTCCTACAGTTTCAACACTGCAGAGAAGCTGAACACCTTACTTTTACGGATGATACGGAGAATGGGACTTATAAAGGTGGGCAGCCATGTTGACCTGGACTTTGACCACCAGTTTGTTCCTGCCCGCAAGTTCGATGCAAAGTATTCCTACAGGCAGGACCATGGCTATTTCCCGGGCTGGGCTTCCATCGGGGGCATCATAGTCGGAGGTGAGAACCGTGACGGAAACACCAATGTGAGATTCCATCAGGAGGACACGCTTCGCCGAATTATGGACCGTGTGACCTCCGAACTTGGTGTTGTGACAGAGCGTTTCCGTGCCGACTGCGGGTCGTTCTCGAAGGAAATCATCCGAA
>NZ_GL872295.1 GCF_000191065.1 Prevotella multiformis DSM 16608 | reverse complement strand
ACTACGTCTCATCATGCTTCGGGTACGGGACTGTCACCCGCTGTGGTCGTCCTTTCCAGAACGTTCCCCTCACAGTCAAAGTACGACAGCGTGGTCCTACAACCCCGGCGGCGCATCGCTACGCAGCCGGTTTGGGCTACTCCCCGTTCGCTCGCCGCTACTGGGGGAATCATTCGTTTATTTTCTCTTCCTGGAGGTACTAAGATGTTTCAGTTCCCTCCGTTCGCCTCACCGCACATGCGGTGATGACAGGCCTTCAGCCTGCCGGGTTGTCCCATTCGGAAATCCCAGGATCAAAGGTCATTTGCACCTACCCGGGGCTTATCGCAGCTTATCACGTCCTTCATCGCCTCCGTGAGCCAAGGCATCCGCCATGCGCCCTTTCTTACTTTCTTCGCCTTCCCCGCGGGAAAACGCGGGGATGCAGCTCATACTTTCAGCTGTCTTTCAGATTCCATCCGGGGGAAAGAACCCCCGGAGAACGCCGGACTCCGTGAGGAGACCGGCTCTGCTTTACAGTCTTGCCTGTGTCAATATGTCAAAGATCGTGCGGAGAGAGAAGGAGGAGGACGGGAGGATGGAATCCCCCGGACCCGCACCGGTTCCCTCCGGAAGTGGAGAATAACGGATTCGAACCGTTGACCCCCTGCTTGCAAAGCAGGTGCTCTAGCCAGCTGAGCTAATCCCCCGGGAAAAGAGAAAGGACGGAAGTAGTCCCAGGCAGACTTGAACTGCCGACCTCCACATTATCAGTGTGGCGCTCTAACCAACTGAGCTATAGGACTGAGTTGGAAGAAAGCTATGCGGCCTCCGCTGCCGGACTTCCTCTTCTCTTATTCGAAAAGACAGAGACA
>NZ_GL872294.1 GCF_000191065.1 Prevotella multiformis DSM 16608 | reverse complement strand
CATAATTTCATAAGTATTTATTACCTTTGCATCATGAAGAGTGACCAACTATTACGTTGCATCTTTCCAGATGTACTTGCCGACTACTTTGATGTTGTCGATATTCAAGAGAGTGTTTCCCAGTTTGACTTTTGGCTTGACGAGCGTAACTTTATGGAAAAGTCAGACCATAAGCTAGGCACTGTAAGCAGTTATGGTTTTACCAGCGAGCGTGTTATTCAGGACTTTCCTCTTCGTGGCAAAGCAGTCTACCTCCATGTTCGCCGTCGCAAGTGGCGTGACAGTTCCAACGGAGAGATATTTACTTATTCATATGATGATTTGACGGCTGAGGGCAGTAGACTATCCCCCGAGTTCGTTTCTTTTTTAAAAGAATAGAATTGAGTCCACTGCAGAGAGCATCGCAAGCATCGGTGCTCACTATGGCGTAAATGGCAAGCTGTTATCCACACAGTACAAGGAATATTTCAGTGATTATCGTTGCTGGGATCAGTTGGATCATGCTCAAGACTGGCTGTTGTTTGAAGATAACATAGGTGAGAACCTAAGTATTGATGAGACCTGTCTAAGCAGTGGCGAGGTTTATACTTTTCTGACCAACAAGGCGGGAAAGGGCAGAAAAGGGACTTTGGTAGCTGTGGTTAAAGGGACCAAGGCAGAGGACGTCATCCAGGTTCTCAAGAAGATAAACCTTTCTAAACGGAAGGCTGTCAAGGAGATAACACTCGATTTGTCATCTTCTATGATGCGCATAGCCCGCTCTGTTTTTCCCAAAGCACTTATTACCAATGACAGATTTCATGTGCAGAAACTGTATTATGACGCTCTGGATGACATGCGTATCGCTTACCGATGGATGGCAAGAGATAAAGAGAACGAGGAGATAAAAGAAGCTAAAAGTAAGGGAAAGGAATAC
>NZ_GL872293.1 GCF_000191065.1 Prevotella multiformis DSM 16608 | reverse complement strand
AAAGATGGGTCAAAACGATATTTTAAGTTTGCATCAAAGGATGATGCTCAGAATATAATTAATCATGAAAAGGAAGGTGAACCTACTCGTTTGTTTGAGATATCTAAAAGACAAATCATTGAATATGCTAATAAGGCGGGTGCTTATAGTCAAGATAATGCAAACCATAATATAGATTTTATGGCAACACAAGCTGTAGGAGGTGGCTCTCTTGATTTTTCTGTTGGTCCTTTATTAGAAGACTATCAAAGATATGGTGCTTCTGGAGATGCTGTAGCCCCTTCCCTAGTTTACTTCCTTCCAGAGGGAGACAATGTTGCTCATAATCAATTTAATTTTGGTAACTTTTTATATGGATTTAGTGGTCGTCAACTTGGTGTAGCATTATTAATGTTAAAGATAGGTGGTCACATTAATAGTCTTGTAAATTCCGCACAGAATGGTTACAAGCCCCAGTTGGATTCTTCTGATGATCAATACTCCATTGAAAAAGGATATTTCTATTCTCATAAAGGACCAAAAGTAGGTTTTATAGCCTATGAGATAAATGTGCCAACTTATAGGAAAGGTGCAGCGAGGGAATTAATAGGAAAATTTTATGACAAAACAAGAAGAAAGTAATAATATGAATTCTAAGATAAAGATATTGCTTCCATTTATGGTCCTTTTCGTCTTTGGCGAATGTACTTCTGAAGTCAGATATAGTAGTCAAATAATAAACTATGATTATCGTAATTTTGATGGAGTCTTAATCTATAATAGAGATTCTGAAGTTATAATATTTGAGTTATTTAGGGCAAAAGAAAGCGGTCTTGTTTTTGTAGACAGTAATTTAAAAATAATAAAAAAGCCAAGGAACTATATTTTAAAAGACAAAGAGATAATTAAGCTGTTAGGGCTTATAAACGGCTAAAGCTATCATATTGTCGCATAGACTACGATAAAATAATAAGAGTCATATGTGATGGTATAGACTATATAAGAATAAATAAAAATCACAATGACAAAGTATATCTTTTCGATGAGCATAAACATGAGTATAAATATATCGGAAATGATTGGTATGTAAAGAACTATAATGTAA
>NZ_GL872292.1 GCF_000191065.1 Prevotella multiformis DSM 16608 | reverse complement strand
CGAGAAGCTGCAGAAACTCGTACAACAGGAGACACCCTGCTCTATGCCACAAACAGAGCCTTGGCGGCAATCGGGGCTGGACTCAAAATCAGTTTTACCCATGTAGCTTAGTATAAATTAATTCTTACGGCCTACTTAAAAGGAAAAGTTTTACATATTATCTTTTGCATATAAACAATATTTTATATACATTTGCACAATTAATTTAAATAGAATATAAGTATGAAGAAATTATTTTTTTTAGGATTAATAACGTTGTCTTTTGTATCTTGTGCCTCTTCTTTTAATAGTGAAAAGTTTGACACTCTGAAAGAACAGCAGAAGGTGCTCAAGATGACTACAGAGTTAAACAAACTGCAGTTAGATTACGAAAAAGAGAAGGCAAACAATGTCGAACTCAGCAAGAAAGCAGCTGACATCAATGTTGAAGCAAATGTAGCTACAACAGAATTCAACACAACCAACGCATCAAACACTGTTAAGGATGCAAAGACCACTATCAAGCGTCTGAAGGAAGCTAAGTCTATCAACAAGAAGTTGGCTAAAAGTCAAAAGACTTTAAGAAAGATGGAAAAGAAGATTGCTAAGGTTAAGGCAAAGATTGATGACTGTAACAAACGCATCAAGTTTGTTAACAATTAATATTGTTAGAGATATTGCAATAAATAAGCGGGTGTGTCAAAATGTACACATCCTCTTTTTTATGCACAAAGCCCCGACTTTCTCAAGCCAGGGCTTTGCTATTTCCTAAAGTTTTTGTACCTTTAGGCATACAAAAAATCTCATTATGACAAAGGTACACTTTCGTTCTTACATACACAAGGAAATGATTCTTTTTCCTCAAAGAATCGATAGGGATATCGCAGAAGATGACCCTGTCCGTCTTTTAGACGCCTTGGTGGATAATCTTATGTTGGATAATGTCTACAAACTTTATAAGCCCAGTGGTCGCAAGCCTTATCATCCACAAATGATGCTCAAGGTGATTCTTTACGCCTATATGAATAATATCTATTCCTGCCGTCGTATAGAGTCGCTTCTCAAGCGTGACATTCATTTCATCTATCTGGCAGGATATGAGCAGCCTGACTTTTATTACCATCAATCGTTTTCGTAATCGTGTGAAAAAGGAAATCAACAAT
>NZ_GL872291.1 GCF_000191065.1 Prevotella multiformis DSM 16608 | reverse complement strand
TTGCTGGAGAAGGAGTCGATGCTGTTCAGCACGTCGGCCGTCGCCACCTCCTCGGTGAGGTTGGGCAGGACGTAGTCGTCGCGCTGGAGCAGTTCCACGAGGTAGGTGGGCGTGCCGGTCTCGAACCAGTAGCTGCCGAATTCCAGCTTGCTGAAGGTGTTGAGCAGGCTGAAGGGGTTGTAGACGCCGATTCCGTTCTGGCGGAAGTGGTAGCCGTCGTACTGCTCCCTGAGCCGGGCGAGCGTCTCCTCCACGGTCAGGCCCAGCCGGCCGGCGAGCTCACGGACGGACTCCCCGAAATAAGCGTGTATCTCCTCCTCCGTGATGCCGCAGAGCGACTGGTAGCGTTCGTCCATCGAGAGGTCGAAGAGGTTGTTGAGGTCGGAGAAAACGCTGACCTTCCCGAACTTCGTCACGCCGGTGAGCAGGGCGAAGCGGATGTACTGGTCCTGCGACTTCAATGCACCGTAGAAGGACTTGAGGAGATTCCGGTGGGCGGCCTGAAGCGCATCGTCTCCAAGGGTCTGCAGCAGGGGTTTGTCGTATTCGTCCACGAGGATGACCACCCGCCGGCCCGTCTTCTCGGCGGCACGGCGGATGACCCCCTCGAACCGCTGGGAGAAGGTCGCCTCGCCCGCCTCCTTGCCGTAGAGCTTCTCCCACTGGGAGAGGACGAGGTTCAGACGCTGCCCGAGGACGTTTCCATGCTGGTAGTCGTCCGTGTTCAGGTCGAGGTGCAGGATGGGGAAGGCCGTCCAGTCCTTTTCCAGCTTCTCCATCGCCAGCCCCCTGAACAGCCCGCGCTTCCCTGCGAAATAGGCCTCGAGGGTGGAGAGGAGCAGGCTTTTGCCGAAACGGCGGGGACGGCTGAGGAAGTAGTATCTTCCCTGGGAGGCCAGCTGATGGATCATGGCCGTCTTGTCCACATACGTGTAGCCGTCTTTCCGCAGACTTTCAAAGTTCTGTATTCCGATAGGGTATTTCATCGCTCGTTCCTTCTTTTTATGTGGGTGTTGCAAATTGTATATGCGCCCGGAGCCGGCGGGCAACATCACCGGTCGGGCCGCACCGGTCTGATGTCACAGGCGGTATATGCTTCCGGACTGTCGGGCCGTGCAGGGATGCCATCCCTCCCCGGCGGCAAGTCTCCGT
>NZ_GL872290.1 GCF_000191065.1 Prevotella multiformis DSM 16608 | reverse complement strand
GGGTGTGTCAAAATGTACACATCCTCTTTTTTATGCACAAAGCCCCGACTTTCTCAAGTCAGGGCTTTGCTATTTCCTAAAGTTTTTGTACCTTTAGGCATACAAAAAATCTCATTATGACAAAGGTACACTTTCGTTCTTACATACACAAGAAAATGATTCTTTTTCCTCAAAGAATCGATAGGGATATCGCAGAAGATGACCCTGTTCGTCTTTTAGACGCCTTGGTGGATAATCTTATGTTGGATAATGTCTACAAGCTTTATAAGCCCAGTGGTCGCAAGCCGTATCATCCGCAAATGATGTTCAAGGTGATTCTTTACGCCTATATGAACAACATCTATTCCTGCCGTCGTATAGAGTCGCTTCTCAAGCGTGACATTCATTTCATCTATCTGGCAGGATATGAGCAGCCTGATTTTATTACCATCAATCGTTTTCGTAATCGTGTGAAAAAGGAAATCAACAATATCTTCACACAAGTGGTATTAGTACTTGCAGCCAAAGGTTTGATAAGTCTTGACGTTGAATATATTGACGGCACAAAAATAGAATCGAAAGCCAACAAGTATACCTTCGTTTGGAAGAGAACCGTGGAAAAGAACCGCGCCAGGTTGCAGGAACAAATACGCACACTCTTGCTTCAGGTTGATGATGTCATAGCGCAGGACAATGCCGCTAAAACAGAAGGTGTCGAGTTTACTGCAGCTCTGCTCGATGAGATATCCGAGGAATTGAACAAGTCTTTGGAATCAGCCCCTGAGCCTAAGACAAAAGAAGAGAAGCAGGCTGTTAGAACCAAGAAAAAACAGCTTAAAGAACTTGAGAAGAAACGTAATAAACTCCAGGAGTATGACCAGCACCTTGAGATTATGGGAGAGAGAAACTCCTACAGCAAGACCGACCCTGATGCCACGTTTATGCACATGAAGGAGGACGCTATGCGGAACGGACAGACTAAGCCTGGATATAATCTGCAGATAGCAACGGAGAACCAGTTCATCACCGACTTTGCACTCTATGCCAACCGTACTGATACTCTCACACTTCCCTCTTTCCTGGAGTCCTTCAAGTCACGCTATCATCGTTATACCAAGACAGTCGTAGCCGATTCGGGATATGGCTCCGAGGAGAACTATCTGTTCATGGACGTACATAATATGGAAGCCTATGTGAAGTATAACTGCTTCCAC
>NZ_GL872289.1 GCF_000191065.1 Prevotella multiformis DSM 16608 | reverse complement strand
TGTCCGCTATCCGTCGTCCGGTCTTGTCATCACATTTTACAGTGGAGAGTTTGATCCTGGCTCAGGATGAACGCTGGCTACAGGCTTAACACATGCAAGTCGAGGGGAAACGGCGTTGAGTGCTCGCACTCTTCGGACGTCGACCGGCGCACGGGTGAGTAACGCGTATCCAACCTTCCCGTCACTGCGGGATAACCTGCCGAAAGGCAGACTAATACCGCATGGCCTTCACTGACGGCATCAGAGGTGAAGTAAAGCTTTTTAGCGGTGACGGACGGGGATGCGTCTGATTAGCTGGTTGGCGGGGCGACGGCCCACCAAGGCTACGATCAGTAGGGGTTCTGAGAGGAAGGTCCCCCACATTGGAACTGAGACACGGTCCAAACTCCTACGGGAGGCAGCAGTGAGGAATATTGGTCAATGGGCGGAAGCCTGAACCAGCCAAGTAGCGTGCAGGAGGACGGCCCTACGGGTTGTAAACTGCTTTTATGCGGGGATAAAGTGAGGGACGCGTCCCTTTTTGCAGGTACCGCATGAATAAGGACCGGCTAATTCCGTGCCAGCAGCCGCGGTAATACGGAAGGTCCGGGCGTTATCCGGATTTATTGGGTTTAAAGGGAGCGTAGGCCGGGGATTAAGTGTGTTGTGAAATGTAGGCGCTCAACGTCTGATGTGCAGCGCATACTGGTTCCCTTGAGTACGCGCAACGCCGGCGGAATTCGTCGTGTAGCGGTGAAATGCTTAGATATGACGAAGAACCCCGATTGCGAAGGCAGCCGGCGGGAGCGCAACTGACGCTGAAGCTCGAAGGTGCGGGTATCGAACAGGATTAGATACCCTGGTAGTCCGCACGGTAAACGATGGATGCCCGCTCTCGGCGCCTGGCGCCGGGGGCCAAGCGAAAGCGTTAAGCATCCCACCTGGGGAGTACGCCGGCAACGGTGAAACTCAAAGGAATTGACGGGGGCCCGCACAAGCGGAGGAACATGTGGTTTAATTCGATGATACGCGAGGAACCTTACCCGGGCTTGAATTGCAGGAGAACGATACAGAGATGTTGAGGTCCTTCGGGACTCCTGCGAAGGTGCTGCATGGTTGTCGTCAGCTCGTGCCGTGAGGTGTCGGCTCAAGTGCCATAACGAGCGCAACCCCTCTCCCCAGTTGCCATCGGGTTATGCCGGGCACTCCGGGGACACTGCCGCCGCAAGGTGCGAGGAAGGTGGGGATGACGTCAAATCAGCACGGCCCTTACGTCCGGGGCTACACACGTGTTACAATGGCCGGTACAGAGGGCTGGCGCTCCGCGAGGCGCGCCGAATCTATAAAGCCGGTCTCAGTTCGGACTGGGGTCTGCAACCCGACCCCACGAAGCTGGATTCGCTAGTAATCGCGCATCAGCCACGGCGCGGTGAATACGTTCCCGGGCCTTGTACACACCGCCCGTCAAGCCATGAAAGCCGGGGGTGCCTGAAGTCCGTGACCGCGAGGATCGGCCTAGGGCAAAACTGGTGATTGGGGCTAAGTCGTAACAAGGTAGCCGTACCGGAAGGTGCGGCTGGAACACCTCCTTTCTGGAGCGGTCGTCTTTCCGCTTCATGCGACGGGGGCGTCTCGGGTTCGTTTCCCTTCCTGTGCTGCTC
>NZ_GL872288.1 GCF_000191065.1 Prevotella multiformis DSM 16608 | reverse complement strand
ATGAATCCAATGTCAAGTATTTGGTATGGGGTGGATCCGTTGGCAGAGAAAAATTCTCATATTTCGTCTTATGTAGTTTGTTCAAATAATCCTATTATGAGGATAGACCCAGATGGGAGAGATGATTATTTTAGTAATAAGGGAAAATTTATTCGGAGGACTGAGACAAAAACAAACAATATTTATATCTCAATTAATGGTAAGAATATTCTGCCGTCTCAACTAGATTTAAAGATAAAGCGTAATAGACAAGTAATGGCAAACATTGTTGGACATTATGCCACAGCAGTTGGTATCTCATATTGGGGAAAGGGAAAAATGGCTGTCGGACGGAATCCACAAGGTATGGTAGGAATTGCTGATACCAAAAATGAGGCTGAATTAGCAGCAACACGAGGTGCAAATATCACTATAAGTGTATATAAGGGGCATATTTCAAGATTTATGAATAATTATGAAAACCTGCAAAGCTCACTATATCATGAAAGTATTCATAAGTTTTTCAGCCTGAGAGGCGACTACAGTGATAATACTTCTTTGGGTCATGTGATGAAAGTTCATATTAAGCAGTTTGAGAATGAACATTTTAAATCAGCAACACAAGAATTCCAACAAGCAATTATAGGTCAGGCTGCAATATATCTGACAGCAGCTTTACGTGATAGTAAGACAAGGGGGCAAGTTCCAGGGGCAATAAAAAAAATTAATACAGCTATACGAAATACTCCTTATGAATTAGTGGCTGGAAGATATGTAGAATGGAGAAAAAGATAATTAAACAATGAAGTATTTAAACGCTATTTTTATTAGTTGCATCTTGATATTGTCAGCTTGTAAGCAAGACTTGAATAAAAAGATTTCAGGTACCAAATATAAAATATGGGAGTGCTGTGAAAATATGTCTCCAGAAGGCTATTATTATAGTTTTTGGTCAAATGGAAGTTGGTTTATACTTTATAAGGATATAGATGGGAACTTTAGAAAATTAGACACTGGTGATAATATATTATACGAGAAATGGAAGTTAATGGAAGATAGTGTTATCTTTATAGGTGGTCATAAGTTTATGATAAGACGTATTACAAATAAAGAAATGTTACTTGAGAGAAATAATAAAGTCGGTAGATTAAAATTCATAAAGTAAATTTACAGGGTTAAGTGCATAAACAATATATTATATACTTGTTGGCGGAATTAATTTTTATGATTATTATTATGGTGAAAAGAAAAGAAGAAAATAGTATACTTAATAATTATCTTCTCGTTAGTTAGTTGTATAATACCTTATGTCCATAAAGTAAAGCTAACAGATGAAGATTTGAGTTGGATAACTCATTACAAGATAAATGATAGTATCTATTATGTTTCAAATACTAACGATACAGATACATTGATAGTAAAAGATATTCAAATATGGAATCCTAAAAATACGTTTCCATTTGATTCTGAGGGACATAATTGGATAGAGGTGGGGCATGAATATGATGGTATTGCAAGTGTTGATATGAGTTTGTTGCATTCTACCGACACATTCCTAATAAGTTTTGAGATAAAAAGAAATGAAGAAAATGGTCCTCTAACAAACAGTTGCAACTTTTGCGAATGGAGTTGGATAGCTATCCCTATGAATCCTAAAACTCTGGAAATAAGGAAGCGAAAATACAAGGATTGTATTTCTGTAGATATTAAGCAAATGGATAGAAATGAAGGAGATCAACCAGTTATAGATCTTAAACAAGTAATATGGAGTAAAGACAAAGGACTCTTACAATATTCTTTGAAGAATGGAAATTCCTATACACTTAAAGAATAAATAGATAGATTGGAGCTATGAAGGTATATCTATTGACTATATATTAGTTTACAATCTCTAAAAGACTAAGCAGATGAGACTTTACATTATAATTATCATATTATGTGCTTTCTTAGTTTCTTGCAAAGATAAGAAATATAACTATAAAAGCAAAGGAGAATGGGTCCACTTAAAAAATGGAGAAACTATAGATGGCTATACCAGAATAGGTGACAGCATTTATGGGGGCTATGGAGATTCAATATATTTACATACAACGATGCCAGCACTAAAGGGCGTTGATGTAAGTAGCTTCATGGTATGTAAAAATACAGGGTATGCGAAAGATTCGTACCATGTTTATTATCCGCTAAGGCTTGTTTGTGAGGATGCTATGGACTTTGGTGGATGTTATTTTAAGGACTATATTATGGAAGATGTCTCTTCAGAGTCGTTTATATATATAGGACGAGGATATGCTACTGATGGCTATAAATTATTTAAAGAAGGTAAAGCTGTTAACAATCTAACAGTCAGGTGACTCGAAAATAAATCTGGTAACTATTCGGCAATAAGGCGTATAAACTATTATTGAACATCAGGAAGTTACATAAACAGATATATACGAATTCTGATGAAGAAAGTTATTTCAATGCTTTTGGTACAATATTTCGTTTATCAACGGAGCACCGCAGGGAATCACATTCCATGAGACGGACAACTTCACGCTTTATCCTACTTCGATAATCAGCATCAACAAGAATCGCTTTACAAAGCATTACTTCATTGGTGACAAACGAATTGCTTCAAGGATAGGAACAGGTCTGTTTAATAACGTCTATGGGCGTAACGGCTCATACGT
>NZ_GL872287.1 GCF_000191065.1 Prevotella multiformis DSM 16608 | reverse complement strand
AGATTTCTCTCCGGGGCTCTCCCGTGTCTGAAAGGAGGCGGCCACCTACTCTCCCGCATTGCATTGCAGTACCATCGGCGCAGGCGGGCTTAACTTCTCTGTTCGGAATGGGAAGAGGTGGGACCCCGCCGCAATAACCACCTGAATGTCTCCGGGACGGCGCTCCCGCGGAATGTCACTTCCGCAGGGACGCGGCGCCCGTATGGGTGACGTATCGCACAGGCAGGACCGGAACCCGTCCCCCGAAGGGGGAGGGGACAGCCGGAAGAGTGAGCGCCGGCCTCCCCGGCGCCGGAAAGGCGGGGGAGACCCGGAAGAAAGTCTCGGGCAATTAGTAGCGCTCGGCTTTGACGTCGCCGTCTTTACACCTGCGCCCTATCAACGTCATCGTCTCTGACGGCCCTCATGAGGAGTTCTAATCTTGCGGCCGGCTTCGCACTTAGATGCTTTCAGCGCTTATCCGATCCAGACTCAGCTACCCGGCGGTGCACCTGGCGGCACAACCGGCTGACCGGAGGTCTGTCCGCCACGGTCCTCTCGTACTAGTGACGGCACCACGCAAAACTCCAACGCCCACGATAGATAGAGACCGAACTGTCTCACGACGTTCTGAACCCAGCTCGCGTGCCACTTTAATGGGCGAACAGCCCAACCCTTGGGACCTTCTCCAGCCCCAGGATGTGACGAGCCGACATCGAGGTGCCAAACCACCCCGTCGATATGAGCTCTTGGGGGGGATCAGCCTGTTATCCCCGGAGTACCTTTTATCCTTTGAGCGACGGAGTTTCCATGCACGTCCGCCGGATCACTATGCCCTGGTTTCCCACCTGCTCGGCATGTCTGCCTCCCAGTCAGGCGCCCTTATGCCATTGCACTCCATGAGGCCGGTTACCGATCGGCCCGAGGGCACCTTTGGAAGCCTCCGTTACGCTTTTGGAGGCGACCACCCCAGTCAAACTGCCCGCCAAGCAGTGTCCGCGCCCCAGGCGCGTTAGACCTCAGACAGCCGAAGGGCCGTATTTCAAGGGCGGCTCCGCGGACGCTGGCGCGCCCGCCTCGAAGCCTCCGGCCTATCCTACACATCGGATGACCGAGGTCAGTGCTAAGCTGCAGTAAAGGTTCACGGGGTCTTTTCGTCCCATCGCGGGTAATCGGCATCTTCACCGATACTACAATTTCACTGAGATCATGGTCGAGACAGCGTCCGGATCATTACACCATTCGTGCAGGTCGGAACTTACCCGACAAGGAATTTCGCTACCTTAGGACCGTTATAGTTACGGCCGCCGTTTACCGGGGCTTCAATTCGACGCTTCCCATCGCTGGTGACGTCTCCTCTTAACCTTCCGGCACCGGGCAGGTGTCAGGCTGTATACTTCATCTTTCGAGTTCGCACAGCCCTGTGTTTTTGTTAAACAGTTGCCTGGACCTATTCTCTGCGCCTCGTGTCGCCACGAGGACCCCTTATCCCGAAGTTACGGGGTCAGTTTGCCTAGTTCCTTGACCATGAATCTCTCAACGCCTCAGTATGTTCTACCCGACCACGTGTGTCCGTTTGCGGTACGGGTCGCAGTACCATTAAGTTTAGCGGATTTTCTCGGGAGTATGGTTACCTGCGCTCGGCCCTTCCCGGAGGAAGAGCCGTACTTTCGTGTTTCAGCTCCAGCGGCGGATTTGCCTGCCGCTGTCAAAGCCTACGCACTTAAACGCCCTGTTCCGTCAGGGCGCGGCAGTGTCACTGCTCCGTCTCCACGTCACTGATAATGCGAGTTGCGGAATGTTGACCGCATCTGCCATCGCCATCGCCGTTCGGCTGAGGCTTAGGACCCGACTGACCCCGGGCTGACTGGCATCGCCCGGGAAACCTCGGTCTTTCGGCGAAAGGGAATCCCACCCTTTTTATCGTTACTCATACCTACATTTGCTTTTCCATGCCCTCCAGGATCGGTCGCCCTCACCATTCAGCGGCCATGGAATGCTCCCCTACCGATACTTGCAATGCACATTGCTATCCCGCGCCTTCGGCATCTGCCTTATACCCGATTATTATCCACGCCCGGACCCTCGACCAGTGAGCTGTTACGCACTCTTTGAATGAATGGCTGCTTCCAAGCCAACATCCTGGCTGTCACGGGGACCAGACTTCGTTAGACTAACTCAGGCAGAATTCCGGGGCCTTAGACGGCGGTCTGGATTCTTCTCCTCTCGGGGACGGACCTTAGCACCCGCCCCCTTACTGCACGGCTGCAGTCCATGAGCATTCGGAGTTCGTCAGGTCTCGACAGGCGGTGAAGCCCTCTCGACCTATCGGTCGCTCTACCTCTCATGGATATCGCCGCACGCGGCACCTAAATGCCTTTCGGGGAGTACGAGCTATCTCCAAGTTTGATTGGCCTTTCACTCCTACACTCGCCTCATCGGGAAGC
This sequence comes from Prevotella multiformis DSM 16608, assembly GCF_000191065.1. Taxonomy (GTDB): domain Bacteria; phylum Bacteroidota; class Bacteroidia; order Bacteroidales; family Bacteroidaceae; genus Prevotella; species Prevotella multiformis. The sequence continues at coordinate 393 of NZ_GL872287.1, read as the reverse complement.
TTTTCAACGCTTATCCGTGCGGCCCTCCATCCGGTGTTACCCGGACTTCAGCCTGGGCAAGTGTAGATCACTTGGTTTCGCGTCTGCCCCGTCCGACTCGACGCCCTCTTCAGGCTCGCTTCCACTGCGGATGCGCGTCTCGTGACGCTTATCCTCGCCGGACACGGCAACTCGTAGGTTCATTATGCAAAAGGCACGCCGTCACCGCTCGCGCGGCTCCGACCGCTTGTAGGCGCACGGTTTCAGGAACTCTTTCACTCCCCTCGCGGGGTGCTTTTCACCTTTCCCTCACGGTACTCGTACACTATCGGTCTCACGGGAGTATTTAGCCTTGCCGGATGGTCCCGGCGGGTTCGCGCAGAATTCCACGTGTTCCGCGTTACTCAGGATACC
>NZ_GL872286.1 GCF_000191065.1 Prevotella multiformis DSM 16608 | reverse complement strand
TGCAAGATTACATTCAAGGAGGATTTGCTTCTGACGGCGTCAGCTGTACCGAGGCTGCGATAAGGGATATCGACGGTGACGGACATCCAGATATCGTCGTTGCTGACGGAGGGAGGCGGCTCATAGTCTACCGCAACCTTACGGGCAGAACGAACATGCTGCGCTCCGTGACGCTTCCTTTCGGCGGACATATCCATATCGGGTATGAGCAGACGGCTCCGAGTTACGACCTGCCGGGACGTCGCTGGGTGATGTCATCTGTTGAGACTACGGGTGGATACAAAGAGAACGGAGCGGTACGAAGCCGGAATACCTTTGAATACAGCGGTGGCTACCGTGACCGTCGTGAGCGTGACTTCTATGGTTTCAGGCAGGTGCGTACCAATCAGATAGATACCGAGAACGGTGACAGACTCTATCGTTACTCTGTACAGACCTATGGCAGGAACAGGGATTACCATACTCATGGGCTTGTTACGAGTGAGTATCTCTATACCGCTGATGGAAAGAAGCTGCAGGGATCTCTATATGACTACGACCTGAAGACACTCGCCGTTGGTAATAATACGACAGATGCTGTTGTCTTCCCAGCCCTGAAGACACTCGTTCAGAGTAACTTTGATGAAGCCAGTGGGGACAGTCTGTCGGTTGCTGTCAATAATACTTACGATGACTATGGTAACCTGCAGGGATATAAGGAGACGACAACGGGCTATAGCTTAGAGGCAAACATCGACTATCATAGGATTGCCGATAAGTATATTGTCAGTGTTCCGAGCCATATCACCGTCAGCAGTGGCGGCAGGACTTACCGTGAGCGCAGCACGAAGGTGGACGGGAACGGTGAGATAACGGAGATCATGCTCCATAACGGTGACAAGCCTTCTGTCTATAACATGACCTACGATGGCTATGGCAACATCACACGCATGACGAAGCCGGAGAACTATAACCATCAGCGTATGTTCTATGCTTATACGTATGACGACCGTTATCACAGTCTTGTGACAGGTGTCAAGGATGCGTACGGCTACAGCTCCAGCACGGCTTATGATGGTCTTTGGAATGCTCCGTCTGTAACGACCGACCTTAACGGGCAGAAGATGGAATACACCTATGATGCACTGGGCAGACAGATGACTATCCGTGCTCCGTATGAGATAGAGAGCGGTCAGCCGTTTACTATCCGCTTTGAGTACTTCCCTGCAGAACGTAAGGCACATACCGTCCATTATTCCAAGGAGGGGAACATTGACACTTATACCTTTGCCGACTCGCTGATGCGTGCCGTCCAGACGAAACAGACGGGCGTGGTGTGGTCCGGCGGCAGCAATCAAAAGGTCTCTATTGTCAGTGGAAGGGCTGTCATCGATGCCTTCGGACGTAATATTGCGGCTTATTACCCAATGACGGAGAGTTATGGTAACATCGGCACTTACAACCATGCTACAGGTGATCTGCAGGCAAAGACGGAGTATGATGCGCATGACCGTACCACGAGTGTTACGCTTGCTGACGGCAGTGTGACACGTACGGCTTATACTATCGGCAGCCATGACGGAGAACCGATGCTCCAGACAACGGTCACGGATGCACTGGGACGACATGCGGAGAGCTATACCGATGCCAAGGGACGCAACCGGGAAACGGTGCAGCATGCCCGTGGTGAGGATATCACGGTGAAGTATAGCTACGACCCTGTCGGACAGGTGATGACCGTCCAGCATCCTAACGGCAGGGAGACGAAGTATGCCTACGACCTGCTTGGTCGGAAACTGATGGTGAACCATCCTGATGCTGGTGAGACGGACATGACTTACGATGCGGCGGGCAACCTCCTGACGAAGCTCACGGCAGAGCTTAGGAAGTCGATATCTGACAAGGGTTACATCTCTTACACCTACGATTTCGAACGGCTGCATGAGGTGCTCTATCCGGAAAATCTCTTCAACCGTGTTACTTATACCTATGGTAAAGCCGGCGATAAGTATAACCGTGCCGGTCGTCTTGCCCTCGTTGAGGATGCTTCGGGTGGTGAAGCCTATTACTATGGCAGACAGGGTGAGGTGACGAAGACCGTCCGTACGGTCATGGCGAGTGTGGCGGATATCAGGACTTATGTCTATGGTGCTACGTATGACAGCTGGAACCGCGTGCAGACGATGACTTATCCTGACGGTGAAGTGGTAACTTATCACTACAATGCTGCAGGACAGGTTGAGAGCATGACGAGCAATAAACAGGGACGTCAGAGCGTTATTGTTGACAGGATAGGTTACGATAAGGAGGGTCATACGGTCTATACGAAGCTTGGTAATGGCACGGAGACTACCTATACCTACGACAAGCAGCGTGAACGTCTGCAGGTGATGAACCTTACAGCGGATGGTCAGACTGTGATGGAAAACAGGTACCGTTATGATGCTGTGGATAATATCCTCGGTATCACGAATGCCGCCAACCC
>NZ_GL872285.1 GCF_000191065.1 Prevotella multiformis DSM 16608 | reverse complement strand
CAAGAACTATTAAAGGCTCACAGGCAGCAATTCAATCATATATCTTCACGACTGCAAAGTATGACTTTTCAGCCTATGAGAAACGCATTATGTATCGTCTTATTGAATTTGCACAAGACGAACTTAAAGGTATTATGATACGAGATAATATGCACAAAATAGAGCCTACACTATTCGGCAGAGAAATAACTATGCCCGTAGCTGATATTCTGAAAGACGAGGACGACAAGAACCACGATAAAGCGAAAAAGGCTTTCAGGACTTTATCACAGAAGCACATCGAGTATGAAGACGATGAAATTTGGCAATTTACCCCTATTATAACTAACCCTAAAATCAAGAAGAGAGAGGGTTTATCAAAGTTCTACGTGTTTGACGAAATATGGCGGTGTCTATTGGACTTCACGAAAGGTTATCGTAAGTATGAACTTGTTACCGCTATGGGGTTTAAGTCCGTCTATTCGATGCGTATGTATGAACTTATGAGCGGACAGAAAAGACCATTAGATTTTACCTTTGAAGATTTAAAGTTACGTTTCGGTGTCAAGGATAAATATAAACTTGTGGGACACTTCAAAACAAGGGTATTAGATATAGCAAAGAAAGAACTTGACGAGAGTAGCCCCTACTCATTCAACTACATCGAGATTAAAGAGGGGCGTAAGGTTGTAGGCTTTAAGTTCTTCCCAACATTCCACCCCGACAAACAAGACCCAGAATTACTCCAGGTCGAAATGCGCTCAAAGTTATCAGCAAGCATACAGATAAGCCAAGAGGCTTACAGCTACCTACGCTATTCTTTCGAGTTCAAAGCTGAAGAAATAAGCAAGAATAAAAAGACCATCATCGAGGGGGAAAAGAAAATACCCGACTTCATTGGCTTTCTTTCTTCCCTTGTCGGTCCATCGAGGACAGCCAAGAACCGCATTGGCTATGTAATCAACGCTATCAAGAAGAAAACTGCTGAAGTCAAATAGATTATTGGGGGAAATCCTATTAAAAACTAAGATTAACAAGAACAGATATTATCAAAAAAAAATATATTTTTTTTGCATTATTCAAATATAATATGTATTTTTGCAGAAATCATCCAAGTAATCTATAAAATCGTTTAATATGAAAAAATTTATCTATTTCTATCTTTGCCTTTTAGTTTTCATATTAGGAGGCTGCCAATTTTCTGATGACGATTACCAAAAGGCATCAACAATCCATACATTGGAAATGGATTTAGAGTCTGCGAAAAAGTATATGCATATTGATTCTGCTGCTCATCAATACACTATTGCTATAACAGATGAACAACAAGAAGCAGAGGGTATCTCAAAAGAGAACCTTGCGAAAATTTTCAAAATCGTAACAGATTTAAATCAACGCATAGACAATGATTTTAATGCTGGTAAAATAGTAACAATGTATTTGACCACAAAAGAAAATTTCATTTCATATACTATAGACCCTCTTCATCAACTTCACGACATAAATTTCAAAGATGTTAGAACAAAGCAGCCTTATATAGCTACAAGAGCTGGGAAATGGCTATATTCAGGGTACTTTATGGATGGAAATTGGGAACGAGGAACAAGAGATCCAGATTTTAAAACATCCGCTTCACACGTTACAAGCGAACTTGATATCTGCTACGCAAGAGGGGCGTGGAATTTCGGCATGACATGTCTAACAGGTAAATCTGCATATGGCACCTCATTTAGCACTAATGGCATAGGGCATACTTATGGAGGAATACAAAGATACTGGTGGTGGACAGGTGGAGGAAGTGCACCATTTAATTGGAAGTTTACTTTAGGAGGGCCTCTTGGAGGTGAAGCAAACGGAGGTATCAGTATTTACGAATCATAACTAAAACAAAAAATGAAAAGCACTTGATGCAGAAATTCTGCATCAAGTGCTTTTCATTTTTACACTTTTCTGCGTGGAAATCGTTTATAGATGTAGATACGGACACCTGCACTTATAGAACTGACGCAACACTTTTTTCTACCCATCAGGTGGATATTTCTGTCTTATAGGAGGTCGTTCCATTCCTCTCCACTGTGCGCAGGGTGTTTCGTTCCTCCACACCATCGGGCGCACACCTAACCGCTATCGCTTTTCGGTGCTGTCGCTGTGGGGGCTATGCTGCCCCCTACACCCCCATCTAACATTTTCGCTTGTTCTTTTCTTGTGGTTGAAAATGTTTTTGTACCTTTGCTGGCAGGTAAACGCTGTGTGCAGGTTATAGCCCACTATAACCCTTGCATGGTTGTGGGCTCTCCGAGGGCAGGGGGCTGCACCCCCTTGACCCCTGCTGCCACACATAGGACACCCCCTACCGAAAAACTGAAAATCATGAAGCAACAGACATCAATTCACGTGCAACCCGTCAAGGGTGGAAGCGAACAGCATAACAAGAGGGAAAAGGAACTCGACTACATTCGCCCCGAACTCTCCCACCTCAACGAGTATTGGGAGAAAGACACGCAGACGGATCGACTTGAAAACATCAAGTCGAGATACCTCAAATCGACAGGTCAGAAAATGCAAGCCAAAGCCACCCCGATACGTGAGGCGGTCGTGGTCATCAAGTCCGAAACCACAATGGAAGATTTGAAAAGGCTGTCCGATGCATACCTCCAGCGGTTCGGGATAGACACTTTTCAAATTGCAATCCACAAGGACGAGGGCTATCCGCAGGTAGAAGAATGGAAACCTAACCTGCATGCCCATTTGGTCTTTGACTGGACTGACCAAGAGACGGGAAAAAGTCTTAAACTGAACCGCCAAGACATGGTGGAGATGCAGACGATAACAGCAGAAGTCCTGCAAATGGATAGGGGGGTGTCGAGCGACAAGCAGCATCTGACAGCACAGCAGTACAAATCTTTTGCCGAGGAAGCCAAGTTAAGGCGGCTGGAGGAAGAGAGGGCAAGGAAAGAGAAGCAGATGAAAGAAGAGTTGGAGCGTTTCAAGGTGGCCAAGGCACACAAGGAAGCAGCCATAGAGACCGCAAAAACGCTTTCTGAGGGCGTTAAAGGCCTTTTCGGGCAGAGTTCCAAGGATAAGACGATAAAAGCCCTTAGAGAGCAAATAAATGCCAAACAAAAGGAGATTTTCGACATTAAGGCGGGAATGGTTGGACTGAAAGCACAGCAGGAGGAACAGAAAGAGCAGCAAAAGGCAGCACTCAATGAAACACGCAGGGAAGCCGTTTCCAAGTATAACGAGTTAGTCGTCAAGCACAACAAAGTTGTGGAGCGGAACGAAGAGCTTCAGGAAGTAATCAAAGATTTTCAAGAAATTCCAATCATCGAAAGATGCCTTGCAATAATCCGCAGTTTCGTTTTCCATATCTGCGGCCGCTTTGACGCAGACGATAGGAGGTTGTTGTCTTTCGTCATGCAAGGCAATGAAGATGCAGCCAAGAGCCTAAGAAATGCAGCCTTCAATTTGGGCGGAGTGATATGTCAGTATCAATATGGCAGCAGATGGGACCAAGCGGAAAGGGAATTAAGAAACATTGCCAATGGTGTGAGGGAAGAGGAACAGCAACAGCAACAGCGAAGCAGGGGACTAAGAAGATAGCCCCCTACAAATCCAAATTCTTGATTATATCCTTCAGCACGTTCTCCTTGACTGTAGAATATTCGGATTTGTCATAGATTTCCAAGAGATAGACGGCTCCCTCCTGCTCCGTTGCGAGAACATTGTACGTGATGATCCTGGCACCGCCAGACTTTCCTCCGCCCTTTGATTTGATGGCCATGCGGATTTTGCGGACACCTGGTATAAGTTCCGCACCCTGCAAAGGGTTCTCTTCAAGGGATTTTGTAAATTCCTCCATGTCCGCCCTCATGGACTTATGACGCTTTGCCAATGCCTTCAAGCTCTTTGCAAAAGTCGGAGTTGGTATAATTCTAAAGTTCATCGAGAAGTTCTTTCATTGAAAGTTCCTTGATTTTGCCCTCACGCATCTGTTTCACCTCTTGAAGTGCCATGCCGATACGCTCTTCAAGGCTTTTTGTGAAAGTTATATCTTCATCTTCAACGGGAACGAGGGTGTAAGCCTGTTTCTTACTTCTGCGAATAACAATCTTTTCGCCCTGGTCTGCCAAGTCGAACACGTGAGCCTGCTGGCTCCGAAATTCTCTTGATGTAAAATTCAATACTGCCATAGTCTTTCTTTTGGGGGCAAAGATAAACACAAAAATTAAATTCTCCAAATAAAAATGTACCAAAATTGGTACACGCCATAAAAAGCTTGCTTTCTTCACGCTTACGCTGCACCCCCTCCACCCCCTCAAAGGGGGAATGTTTTTGTCTTTTTTCCTTTTGTTTCCTTTCCGATTTTCGGGAAACCAACCCGATAAAGGCCTTATTTCTGTTATGGACAACGTCTGTTATGTCTATCCTCGCGCGCGCGCATTATGCGAAAAAAATGGGCTCTAACTATCACAAATTTAATACTAACTATCACAAATTTAATACTAAATCTGACTCTAACTATCACAAATTTAATACTATTATGCGCAAACTATTTATGTTTGTGATAATAAATTATTATCTTTGCAACGTAATTCTAAATCAACAAGTTATGG
>NZ_GL872284.1:3726-41029 GCF_000191065.1 Prevotella multiformis DSM 16608 | reverse complement strand
TAAGGGGGGTAAAACGAAATGTGTAAATACGATGTTTGGGTGGACGTGATTATATTGTTTGTTTATCAGATAGTTACGTGATATTGGAGGGTGAATGAGGTGCAAAACGAAATGTTACAAGCGTGTTACATTTGCGTTACATTCGAGGGGCGTTTGAACGGTGTTTGAGAGAATAATGTTACATAGGAGGGTAAATGAGGCGATTTGGGGCGTTTTAAGCCTGAATAGATGTACTTGATAGAGTGAAGAGTATTAAGGGTGACACGGGCGAAGCAAACAGCTGTGACAGGGTTGTTTTATGTATAAATTGACGAGGTAGGCTATTTATAGCTTATCTTTTATTTTACGCATTCAGTATAATATTATATGCTTAAAATATCGTATATAATAAGTATTTTTGTATATTTGCAAACAAAAAAGACTTATATGACAAAGGTTATACACGTACAATTGATGAAGGGGAGGAAGAATTATTACTTTGGTTCGATTCCTGCGATTTACAGCATTTTGACGGCTGAGGAGATAGGTATTAAGCAAAGTTCGCTGGAGCGTGTAGGATTGAGCAAGGGAGGGGTTGTACTGAATAAAAAGGCGTGTATCAGGGCAGGCGAACTTATACGCTCTAAGGTAACAAAATGAGGATGCGTTTGAACAGCTAAAACGCTGATTGAACGATAGTTGAACGGCTTTCAATACGTTTTTGAACGGTTGAAAGCCGTTTTTGTGTTTTATGGGATCAAAAGAGGTGTGTTTTTAGGGTAAAAAATGGGTTAGGGGTGACATTAGGGGTGACGATTGGAGTGACAGTGAAAAACGAAATGTATAACGAGGGGGTGACATTAGGGGTGACACTTTTAACATAAACCATATTGAATTGACCCCTCCCACAATAACCAAATATTATTGATTAAGCTTGTTTTTCCCCTTTTTACCCCCTCCCTTATTCCAAAGGTGTGTGGCATATTACCATCTTGTTTCAAGTCGATTTTTTTGTGAGGTGCCCTGTTTCTCGGGGAATTCGCTTATATTTGTGGTGTAAAATCATTAAAAAGTGTGCGCGTGGCGCACGAAGGAGGGTAATATGAGTAAAGATAAGGTATCATTTAATGCAAGTTTTGAGGTGGCACAGATAACTGCGACCACCCCGGAAGAGTTTTGGCAACAAATAAACTTCCTTGCCAAAGAAGGTAAGGAAATTACAAATATTTGTGCCCTTGTAGTAACAACAAAGTTATCGTAGTTTCTTGAAGGCATTATGCGTGTACAAAGTTAAAAGAGATGTTTTGTATGAAGTATGACGGTTTAAGTAAGTATGTTGACAAAGAAGTTATGTGTGCAGGCAAAGAAAGCACGCTACTCAGATTTGAATTAATGCTCAAATATGCAGAAAAGAGTATTCAAGAGCATCCATGCGAGACGTGTGCAGATGCTCTTGGTGATTGGTTATATATACTTAAAGAATTTGTCTCTGATTGCAGAAATGAGCTAAGATAGACTTTTTATTCGTTTTCATCATCAATGAAGGTGACATTCTTTATAGAACTTGACAACTCTGAGACAAGTCCTATCTGAATGCGCTTGATGTATTTTGCCATTTGGCTATATGGAATGGTAAATCGCTTGATATGGATTTCAGTATCACCTGTATTCTGCAATCTATTGGCTATTTCATCGTGTGATTTCTCCAAATCCTCATTTTTTATAACATACGCCATCGCATGAAGATCTCGTTTGCCGAGAGGTTCGAAATCATAACATTCCAAACCAACTAAGAACCAGTTTTCCAAATCTACACCATTGTCAGCACACAATTTCCATAAATCGCTAAAATTATGACCATCAATGGCAACTATACCTTTCATGTCTGTGTACTGAGTAGAAATTCTCTCGTTGAGAATATCTAAATTAAAATCTTTCATTGTTAATAGAGTTTAGTTAATAATTATATAGTTTGTTTTTCTTACTCGAGATTTACATGTCCTATAACGAGTGCGATACCAGTTATTTCTTCCTTGGGTATATCGAAAGGAGGATATTGTGTGTTCTCGCTTACTGCAGAGAGCGAGTTTGTTGTAGTACCTGGCATTAGTCGTTTGATGAGTAGTCCTTGTTCACGTGTTGCAATGACATGTGGTCGGTTCCATTGTATGAAACCTGAGTTATGTATGATAGTACAGCCAACGATATCACCAGCATTGTATTTAGGTTGCATAGAGTCGCCTGTTACTTCTATCATGAAGTCTACATGTTGTCTTTTCCATTTGGGAATGACATAATATTCTTTTACGTCGCTCTTAGCTATAACAAAGTCTGCACTCCCGAAACCTGCAGCAACCTTTGGCGTTACTAAAGGGATCAACTCTTGTGTGGAGTGTAGTGGGTCAAGGCATCGGAATGCCTCAGGAAGTCTATCTTTTGCTGTTGGCGTGCTCGGTTGCGTTGTTACCTGTGGCTCTTGTATTGTGGGCTTGAGCATGGGGCCTTTGCCTGTGAGGAGCCATTCTGGCGAAATGCTTACGCACTTTGCATAAACAATATCAATATCAAAGGTATTCCTGCTAATCCATGTATTAACAGCCTGTGGAGATACGCCTATCATACGAGCAAATTCTGATTTATTTCCGTCAGAATAGTGCTCTATAAGCCTTAAAAGTCTATCCTTTTTCTCCATAATTAAACATTTTGCGTAAAATAATTGCCGAAATATTTGTTTTGTTTATGCAAAGCGTTTATCTTTGCAGCGTGTTAAGTTTTTAACAGCTCGCCAAAAATACGAAAAAAAGGCGAAGTGCGCAAATGTTGAACAAATTAAAATAAAAGATTATGGCAACAAAGAAAGTAGTCAACATCAATGTAAACGGAAATAGCATGCAATGTCGTCTGAATAGTCGTACAGATTGCAGATTCCTTGTAGAATTTGGGTCATATAGACTACATGTTGAATTGTCGGGAATTCCTGATGGACATGAATCAGTAACTCGACATACATCTCATCGCCCTGAAGATGATATGTGTAGTCGTATCGATATTCTATGTTCAGACTGTTCAGTATGTCCTCAAAAATCGCCGAACCCATATTCTGGAGCTGCAGCTTTGCGGCGTCATTTGCGGGATAATTTGGATCGATTGTAATAGTAGCATCAAATTTATACTTGTACATAGGATGTAAATTTTATAACAGGGCATAAAGGTAGTGAAAAGAATCAATAATAACAAATAATTATGGAATTCAGAAGAGTGATAGAAGTAACGAAAGAGACGCGGGAGTTCCTTCAGAAAGCTTTCAATGTAACGGGAACGATGGTATGGTATGCGCTGAACTTTGACGAGAAGCGTGGTCAGAGTGATTTAGCAAAGCGCATCAGGAACCTTGCGCTGCAGAAAGGTGGTGTAGTGCTTAATATTGGTCCTGAGATTGAAACTATACATTCTGCAGATGGATGTATGCGTCAGTATTTTCCACACGATGTTTTACTGGAAGCTGACACACGCTGCACTGGATTGGTGGCCGTATATAAGAAAGGTGAGCTTCAGCGTAGTTGGGATAACCCAGGTGTGAGTGAGCTTGACGGAATACAGAGTTGGGCGATGAGCCTATAACATTGAAATGGAATGGAGTATTTCAACAAAATATTGTGCGTGACATACGCGGAACTGACTGAAGGTAGTGATGCAGTTATTAAAGCTGCTACATTACGTCAGAACATGAGCCGTGGAAATATCGTCAGCGTACACCGCGGAGGTGGCGAGGGCGGTCAGGCACTCTACGCATGGAGCTCTATCCCTCAGAAATACAAGGCTCGGTATATGGAACGATACGGTGATCCAGAGCAGCGAATGAAGGAAGCGATGATGCGTGACCGCATCAAGCTGGACAGTGAGGCACGTGAGTTCTTTGAAAACTTCACTTACGAGAAGAACGGCAAGCAGGAACATTTGACTGATAAGCTCGTCGAGGAGTACACCATTAATGCCAGCGTACTAAAAGAGCTGTTGAAGATGATGGCACAGCGTAGAGCTATTCGTCAGAGTCTGAACGGTAGCACTGCAGGGGCTTGGGAGGTAATCTATCAGAGTTCTGAAGCTATGCGTGATGAATATCACCACACACTCCCACAGAACCAGGCACGACTGAAGGCAAAGATTAAGACATTCAAGGCTGACGGGTACAAGAGTCTTATCAGTGGTAAGGTCGGGAACCGTAATACGGTGAAGATAACACCCGAGTTCGGGCAGCTGCTCATCGCACTGAAGCGCAGTAGGACACCCGTTTATACCGATGCTCAGCTCTTTGAAGAAGCGAATCGTCGAGCTATAGAGAATGGTTGGAAGCCTCTGAAGAGTCTTGCTCGCATGAAGAAGTGGCTGAATAGCCCAGACATAGAGCAGCTATGGTATGATGCCGTGTATGGTGAGAATGCCGCCCGTCTTAAATTTGGCAGGAAGCAGAGAACGAAACTTCCAACACGTCGTGACTCGCTTTGGTATGGTGATGGAACACGCCTGAACCTGTATTATCAGGATAAGGAAGGAAAAGTGCGTACGACACAGGTTTACGAGGTGATTGATGCTATGAGTGAGGTAATGCTGGGCTACTGGATAAGCGATTCAGAGGATTATGAGGCGCAATATCACGCTTTCCGAATGGCTATTCAGACCAGCGGACACAAGCCCTACGAGATTGTACATGATAATCAAGGCGGGCATAAGAAACTAAACAAGGTTCAGCCGAACTCAAATGGAAAAGGCTTCTTGGACAAAATATGCCATATCCACCGTGCCACAATGCCAAACAACGGCTCTTCCAAAACGATTGAGTCCATATTCGGACGTTTTCAACAGCAGGTTCTCCACCAGTATGACAATTTCACGGGTCAGAACATCACTGCAAAGAAAACCAGCAGCCGACCCAACCTTGAGAGCATGGAAGCCAATAAGAAGAGCTTGCCTACATTAGACGAACTGAAAGCTATCTATGCAGAAGCACGGCAGAAGTGGAACTCCATGAAGCACCCCATCTATGGTAAAAGCAGAATGGAAGTATATGCAAGCAGCGTAAACGAAGAGACACCAGTCGTAACACCTGTAGACATGGTAAATATGTTCTGGGTTATGCACAACAAGCCCGCAACGTTTACTGATCAGGGTATCACTATTGAGGTGAAAAAACAGAAATATACATGGGAGGTATTCAAGAACGGAGAACCAGACTTGGAATGGCGCAAGCTGCATACGTGGGAAAAATTCTATGTTCAATATGATCCCAACGACATGACCACTGTTAATCTTTATGCGATTGACCTTGCTGGAGGAAAACGTTTTTCAGCCGTAGCACGTCCCTACTGGGAGATACACCGTGCATTGCAAGACCAGAGTGCAGAGGAGAAGACGCAGATACACAAAGCTATCGAAGCAGGTAAGAACGACCGCATTGAACGTGTAATAGCAGGCAGGCGCATCGCTATTGCCCATGGTACTGACCCAGAGCAGAACGGACTCACCTATCCGAAGCTGAAGGGACTTAACAAGGAGCAGCAGGAGCAAGCACAATCAAGACTTGCCTTGTACTCACAGCCACCTAAAAGATTCACATTGGGACAGATAACCAAGCATATTAGTCTGACCGATTGGAGCGATGAGGTAAATGAGAATAAAGAACAAGACATAACTACACCTGTTAAGGTTGATATGGCAGCAACGGCAGGAAAACTATAAGGAAGCCGATGATAAGTCATTCACTTACGCATCAAAAGTGGGTCACTTAGGCTTTAAAAGCGATAAGGTAATTATAAGCAGCGAGGCATTGCCTCACTGAACAAGAACAATTAATAAAAGAACAACAATATGAAACTAACAAAGAACGAAAAAGGACAGATACAGGAGAGCTTGAAACAATATGTCAGCAAGTATCCAAGTCAGAATAAGGCAGCACAGAGCCTTACAGGAACAAGTAGCGCAACTGTGAGCAGCATCTTGCAGGGTAAATGGGAAAATATATCTGATGATATGTGGCGCAACCTCGCATCGCAGTTAGGAACTACTACTGGTACAGACTGGCAGGTGGTTGAGACGAAAGCCTATCAAGAGATGGTATTCGCAATGAACGATGCTCAAACAGTTAAGAACGTTACGTGGGTAGTTGGTGAAGCAGGTTGCGGAAAGACAACCACAGCTAAGCTGTATGCAGGTGAGCACAACGAGGTGTTTTACATTCTCTGTTCAGAAGATATGAAGAAAAGCGACTTCATTCGTGAGATTGCACGCCGTATCGGTCAGAAGACAGAAGGTTACAGCGTTAGAGAGCTGCTCGACCGCATCATTGATGATCTGATTCAGATGAACGCACCATTATTACTCTTTGACGAGGCGGACAAGTTGCCAGAGCGTGTATTTCACTACTTCATTGACTTGTACAACCGTCTGGAGGATAAATGTGGTATCGTCTTCTTCTCTACAAGCTATATCAAGCGTCGTATGACAATGGGGCTGCGTTACAACAAGTGTGGGTATAACGAGATTCATTCACGTATCGGTCGTAAGTTCTTTGAACTTGAACGTACAGGTGCTCACGATGTCTATGCTGTTTGTGTGGCGAATGGCATCACTGACAAGGCACGCATATCAGAAGTGGTGAGAGACTCTGAAGAATACGAGTTCGACTTGCGCAGAGTAAAGAAGAGTATTCATAGAGTAAAACTTATGACTAAAGCCTCCCCCAGTCCATCCGAAGGGAACTCAAACAGTGGTAAAACAGTGCTCAAATAAGCCTCAGTCCTAAGAATGATGACTAAAGTGATAAAAGATGCAGCTCAGGTGATAGCTGAACTCACTGCTACCAATGCTGAGCTTCGCGATAAAATAAAGGAGCTCGAGAAGTCGCTGTGGCGGCGGGACCATCCTGTGCTCCGTCGTGCACTGAGTGTGAGTGACGTGATGCGCATGAAGAAAGAGACTTATCCTTTTGAAGGAGAATGGAAGGAAGCCTTCGGTCATCCCGAGAAGAATGGCGTGTGGTTCGTGTGGGGCAACAGCGGTAACGGCAAGACGAGTTTCTTATTGCAGCTTTGTAAGGAACTCTCCCGCTTCGGTCGTGTTGCATACGACAGTCTGGAGGAAGGAGCTTCGCTGACAATGAAGAATGCCTTTATGACGGCAGGCATGCAGGACGTTGCACGACGGTTCGTACTGCTCGATCGCGAGAACATGGAACAGCTATCGGCACGCCTTGGCAAGCACAAGAGCCCAGACATCGTTGTGATAGACAGTTTTCAATATACGCACATGAGTTTCGCAGAGTACGAAGCATTCAAAGAGCGACATGCCAACAAGCTGCTCATCTTCGTCAGTCAGGCTGATGGGAATAAACCTGCAGGACGTACTGCTGTAAGCGTGATGTATGATGCGAGCCTGAAGATATTTGTCAGTGGGTTTCGAGCAATCAGTAAGGGACGGTACTTCGGAAACAAGGGCTATTATACAATATGGAAAGAGCGAGCAGATATATACTGGGGCGAAAGTCCTAAGCAAGAATAATATTTAATTAAAAGAATATGAAATATGTAATTTTTGAAGATGATAAAACTGGGTTGAAACAGCCAGTAGTTTTTAGTGACCACACAGTTCATTCTTCCATTAATGTGGAGCGGTGTCATCCTGTCAGTGGTGGATTCTTTATGATAGGGAAATATGGTACTGTTACTACTTATGGAACAGCAGAGTCGCTTGGTCTCCAGCCACAAGATGGAGATGATGGTCTGTTGTTCTGTGTGTTGCAGAATATGGGTACAATGTTTTTTCTTTAATCGGATTTAGTATGAGCAAGGAACTGCGAATGATAGAGATTACACCAGGGAGACTTAGTCCGGGTGGTCGAATGACGGAAGTCATAGAAAGTAAACATTTCAAATGTCCGTACTGTCAAGGTAACGGCTATCACTGGCAGGAGGACAGGTATCAAGAGCCATACAAAAAAGACTGCCCGGTATGTCAAGGTAGCGGTAAACTTGATGCAGTGATAAAAGTTGAGTGGAAAGCAAATGAAAATCATAATATGGAGGAAAGAAAATGAAAGAGAAGAAAAGAATAAGAATCACTCGTTGTGAAGGCGTTGGGCGGATTTTTGGAAATATAACTTCTGGAAGTGAGCATGTGGTTATCGACCCACCAGCTGGCAAGGACGATAAACGTGGAGTATGGGTAATGGGAGTTGGAGAACCTGTATTGGTGTTGCATCGGGAGTTTTATTATGTATAACATGAGCAAATTATGGGAATTCTAAGGTACAAATCAACAATTCCGAATGACAAGCCGGAGTGGCTGCTAAGGCTTCAGCTGGCTATCAGTAACATCTACTCTTTACGAGGAATTGAGGATACTGAAGAAGAGTGGCAAAAGCTGAAAGACTTTGTAGACTGGTTTGTCCATAAGCTGTATATCCGCAAAGACATAACTGTAAGAAGTGAGATCGGCACCGACCTGATCAGTGAAGACGGTCAGAGACAGCTGCTCATCAAGCGGAACGGAAAATTAATCCAAACGTATTACATTCAAAAATAAAAGATTATGGCAACATTTTTAGACAAGCTCAAGAAGAGATTGCAGACATGGCATGAGGAACGTGCCGACAGAATGCAGAACAAACGACAGGCACGCCTCGATGCAGAGGCACGTGAAGCTGTGCAGGTAATGGAGTTTAATGGCGAATTGTTTGTGAGCATGAACGGCGTGCCACTGCTTGCAGTATACGATCTGAACGAGACCCTTCCAGAGGTGGTATCTCACGCAAGGCAAAATTACAAAGATTGGAAGGAGGAAAAGCTATGGGAAAAGTAAATATTGGACCACGATATTATCGTGTTACTGTCATGATTAAACCAGAAGGATTTAATAAGATATTATTGGAGGGACTTTTGGTTTATGGAAAAGAAGCATATACTCTTTCGGAAATCAGAAAGAAGTGTTGGGAGTTTCTCAAACCTCAGATAAACTTCGAAAAATACAATATTAATCCAGATCAGGTAAAAAAGGATATTAAACTCATGTCTATACCAGTTGATTTCTTACTCAATGCGGATCTAAAATAGGAATTATGAAAAAAGAATTTAATTACACACGTTTTTACACACTGCTAAAGAAGATGCCTGGTGCTGACAAGGAAACGCTGGTCTATCAGTTTACACAAAACAGAACAGTACACCTTCATCAGATGTCGGCAAAAGAATATGACTCGATGTGCAGGCAGATGGAGGAAGTTACAGGCTATGACGAGCGTCGACGCAGGCAGCATGACATCCTACGAAAGGCACGCAGCGGAGTTCTGCACCAGCTGCAGATATATGGAATTGATACAACAGACTGGAATCGTGTGAATGCCTTCTGCCAAGACCCACGTATAGCAGGTAAACCTTTCAGGGCGTTGGATGTGGATGAGCTCAACGCACTGAATGCTAAGATAAGAATTATCATTAGAAAAAGTAAAAATGAAGACGAGTAAGCAGGTTGACAAGTTATCATTACAATTAACCTGTTCACATGTAAGCTCGTAAACAATTCAACCAAACATTAACAGATATGATGAACATTAAAGACATGAGTAAGGAGGAGCGGGCAAAGCTGCTCGCCGAGTTACAGAACGAGGAGAAGAAGAACCGCATCGAGCGGCGTGAGACCTACGAGGGGTTACGTGCTGAGATGATGCACGATGTGTGGCAACGCCTGACACGTGTTGTGACTGACGTGCGTGGATTCCACGACTGGTTGCAGGGTGAAGTTGAGAGCTTCGTAAGTGTGATGCGTGACTATGGTCAGGTTCGTAAGAATGACCAGCGAAGCTACACGATTACTGACGGCGATTTTCGCCTTGAAATCTCAAGTAATAAGGTGAAAGGCTTTGACGAGCGTGCAGACCTTGCAGCAGAGCGTCTAATCGACTACCTCAAGCGTTATATGGAACAGAGCGAGAGAGGTTCGGACGATCCAATGTATCAGATGGCAATGACGCTGCTTGAACGCAATAAGGCTGGTGACCTCGACTACAAGAGCATCTCTAAGCTGTATGAGTTGGAGGATAAGTTCGATAGTGAGTATTCAGAGATTATGACACTTTTCAAGGAGGCGAATGTGGTCCAGAAGAACGCTATCAACTACTACTTCTATCAGAAGAACCCAAAGACCAATGTCTGGGAACGTGTAGAACCAAGCTTCTGTAGGTTATAAGATAAAAATCATTAACTAACTCCTGTTTAAGAATAAAACCGCCCATTAATGTGTACGAACACACATTTTGGCGGTTTTTATTTGTAGTAAGCAGATAAAAAGGTGTAAATACTTGCAAATAAGATGATTATTTGTTAATTTTGCAGATATGAGTAAAGGAAGGGATAAAAAGCTGATAGAACTGCGTGACGAGGCTTTGTGCCGACGCTACTATTATTGGACGGAGGAAAAACGCCTCCGCTTTGATGATGCGCTGTGTATTTTGTCGAAGCAGGAGTTCTTTATCAGTGAGGAACGCATCATGAGCATTATACGCCGCAAGTGCCATGAGATAAAAGATATTCAGGTGCGTCCTGTTCCCAAGGTCAGAATGCCAAGGTTGACAGCACGTCAGTTAGAGCTGTTTCAGAAATAAAAGGTAGAAGGAACTCTTCTACCTTTTATCATTTATTCTGCAGCAGAACCGTCGTGCAATTCAAACTGGAAGATGTACTCATAGACCTTAATCATACCTGGGAGCGAATAGAATCTTGTTTTCGTGCGATACAACGGTCCCATGTTCTCACAGTGACGTGAACACTGCAATACAGTGTACAGGCGGTTTGCCAGCCGTAAGCGTTCTTCCGTTTTTTCTGTAGTTCCAGAGCCGATGTGTGTGTCGTCGTAACAGTCGATAGCAAGCCGTGCTGTAAGCGTTACCACGCCCTTTTGTATGCCTAAGCCTATTTCTTCCCAGTCAGCCTCCATATTACCTATGAGAGCACACGGAAAGGTCACTGGGTAAGTGTCCTCTGCTGTTTCAAGCTGTCCGTAGTCCTCGTCTACTAATGAAAGTTCAGGTATCTCATTGCTAATGAGATTGAGGATAGATGTAATAATTGCTTCCATATTCTATAATCCTAAGATGTTTGTAATTTCCTGTTCTATTTTCTCATTGATACTCTTCGTCAGCTCCTCACTTTTACCTATGAACTGACGTTTGGGTATTTTCACAGTCAGTTTCTGCTTCCGGGTGAGTGCAAGGTTACGCCAGAACTCAGCCTGTGGTGAAGCTGACTGTGCCGGGCTTTTCTTCTTCCCTTTTTGTCCCTTTGGCGACCTTCCTGAAGTGTTATAGTACATATACCAGGCAAAACGTCGCATCTTGGGTGTTACGGCTGTGCTGACAGTCCCTCCCTGGTTGTGTATGGCTGCATACGGAAGGTCATTTGATACCGTCACACGATAGTCGCCCGGCATATACTTAATGGACGAGAAAAGATGGTTTCGTCCTGACAGCAAAGGACCATACGAGGCTGCTGCCCTCGTGGAGCCGGACAGCTGCCGCTTTGTCACAGGCCACTTCTGCAGACCACCGTTGACGAATCCTCCTTTACGGAAGTTCTCCTGATAATGGTCTTTTGCCATCCTTCCGACCTTGATTGGTAATTGCCGTCTCATAAGCCTGTCAAGTTCCCTGCTTTGACTTTTTATGAGCTCCGAGAAAACTTTTATCTCCATTTGCTTGTTTTATTCGTTTATAAGTTGTATATTTGCAGCAGCTTCATCAAGAAGTTAGCATGTGCTACGGCACGTTGCATCGCGGAGGAAATTATTTTCCTCCGTTGTTTTTATAGAACTTCCCGTCTTTATAGAATAGTCTTGTTTTCCCTTTCTCATAAATCCAAACTTCTTTTATTGCATGTTCGTCCAAATGCTTCCTTGCCATAATTTGCTTTCTTATGAAGCGGTCAGAACAGCCTTTTGTATTATTGATTACTATACGAGATGATTGTTCTATACCATGTGATAACATGCGTCCCACTTTTTTCTTACTCCATGGTTTTATAAAGCCTTCATACTCATAGAATTTTCCATCTACTTCAAAGTCTGGGCATTTCTTTTCGTATCGTGTTCCTATAAGTTTACCATATATTTTTGCATAACTGTCAGACTTATAATGCACTCGTGGCGTGACCCTGACAATCTTACCTTCTTTAGCAAAATCGTTTGCTATTTTTACGATAGCCTTGTAATCCCCTTTTTTCTTTTCTGTGTCTGCATGAATATAAAGTGCACCACCATTTTTATATTTATGGGTTAATTTAAAGCCATCTTTATTACTTCTATCAATACAGCCATCTACATACGGACAATGATAGCAGTCCTTTAGCCTGTTTGTAAACAAACTTTTTAGTCTATCCTTAAACTTAGGATTATAGAATGCGCAATCATTACATGACTTTGGGAAATATGGATGATCATCAGAGAACGTCTCACCCGTTGTGCCTGGATTCCCTTTCAGCCCCGGCTGCGGTTCAGAGTGTACATCATCTACAGGTACAGGTGTCACAGCCTCGTCAGTACTCGACAGGGTGCACTTGCAGTTCCAGCGGTCGCCCGGTCTGTGCTCGTTCCAGAATTCATCGTTGACCGGGCGTATCGTGCCCCAGTACTGGCGGTGGTCTTCTCCCGGGTGCAGGCTCGTCGACGGCATCCACTTGAGGTTAGGCAGCACATCCTGCTCACGGCGGAACTGCTGCCAGTCTGCTGCTTGATGCGCACGGAGCACCGCCGTGTCATATTCTGTCTTGAACCAAGAACCACACTGATGAGAGGCAATTGGCAGGACATCATTCAACCACTGATTGAACGGCTTTAAATTACCATTTGAATCCAGCAGTCGTGCAGCCATATCATTCTGCGCACGGTGCACCTTGAATGCCGAGAACACCTCGTTGCTGTGTCTGAGCTGCTTTCTGAGTTCATTGTCATGGTCGGAAGAAACAAAAGTCTCGTCTGTAGCCTGGTTGAAGATGTCCCGTACAGCTTCATAGAGATATGGTTCTATGTCAGTCTTCACATTGAACTTCTTGTTGTAGATATTCTCAAGTGCCTTTCTCAAAACAGCCTCACTTATCTGAATATCCATAGAAGGCGCATCATCTGTATCGAAGTAGGTGTTGTTGACTACCAGTCTAAACGAGCCCCGTCCTCCGGGGCTTTCACGAAAAAAGAGTGCAGGCGGTTCTTGAACCTTGAGATTTGACCTTTGCCTTTTGATGTTTGCGTAGTGCCGTCAGGGTCTTCTTCCTCTGTCTGCTGCTTTAGTTTTTCCTCACGTGCTTTTTTCTCCTCCACCTGTTGTTGCTTCTGCCGGTCATAGTCCTTCGGTTTCTCGATACCGAATTTCTCATAGAGGTAATCATCATCAATAGGAAGAGAGAAGGTCGTGTGCAGCTGCGTAAGAACACTCATCTCAGTGTTAGGGTCAATGTCTTTCTTCTCCGGGAAGCAGAACTTCCCGCCGGCGGTGTTGATGCCCATGTGGGCGAAGATGTCTGTCATATCATAGTTCAGCACCTTGAGGACATATTCCCTGTCAGCCTTGGCAACGTTCTCCTCCACCTTCCTATGGACGGTGCCGAGTGCCTGCGTGCCTTTATCAGATGATTCGGTGGTCAGGGTGTTACCAAGTATGAGCTTTGAGATTTCGCTGTTACAGCGCTCTACAAGCCGCTCGTAGACATCTGCAGAGCCGGTCTTGTTCCCGGCTTCACGTAGCTGCAGCTCCGTGTCCTTGCCGTGAATGAAAGTAGCAAGAGAACCGATAGAGTTTGCATCCTGCAGAGCACGTTCACGGGCATCCTCGTCGTCAGTATCGTAGATATACTCCTGAATGGGCATGCCGAAGACTTCTGAGAACTGTGCCCAGTCAGCGGTCGTATTGCGCTTGTATATGACCCACGGTGCAGCCTTTGCAAGTAATCCAAGGTCGGTGTCTCGGCCAATGAACAGAAGGTCGGAGAATTCATCCCAGGACATACCTTGGATGTCCGTCTGCCTGCCAAGGATTAGCCTGCGGACCGGTTCCACGTGCTTGCGTGGAACGAGGTCGTAGTCTATCCATTCGCCGTTCCTGTAGAACTGAAGCAGGGAGAATCCCCAGAAACGTGCATCAAGTATATCCGATACACATCGGTAGAACCACGGTGAAAGTATCTGCTCATTGATGGCATCGTCAGGCTTTCCGTTACGCTGGAACTCGACACTTGAACACAATACGGCATTCTTACGCTTGTCAATTACACTTGACAGGTGTGCGTCAAGCATAATATCCGTATAAAGGTCATAGAGCTTAGACCGCTGTGTATAGTCGACATTCTCTGCAGCACGGACGGCACTCATGAAGTCTGAGGTGTCTATGCTGAAGCGTTTAGGCTGGGTCAGCCTGATAACAGCAGGCTGCCTCTGATTCTGCCGTGGTATATTTCCACTGACAGTTATTCTTTTGCTTTTCTTGCTCATATCTATAATCTGTTTATCCGTTTCCTGTTACTTCTGAACATCAGTGACGCCTTTGCTGCTCTCTCTTCTTCCGGAAGGAGCGGTGCCCCGTCTATAGAGATCTGCCCTTCTGCAACGGCTTTCATCCATTCAACAGCTCTTTCATATCTGTCCTTACGTACTTGGGAGAGCTTCATGGGGTTGTGGATGCAGAAGATGTGGTACACGGCAATGTCTATCACCATCATCAGAATTAGCTGATTGCGCTTGTCACCTGTTTCTGAGAATATCATATTACAGTCGTATCGTTTGTTAAGATAGCTTCGCATTTCGGCAATGGCTCTGTCTTCGCAAATCTCTACGAGCGATTCGTCGTCCCTGACAAGTGCATCGAGTATCTCTCTGTGCACACTTGCATCATAATCCCTGATGTCTATAAACTGGCTCATATCCTGAATTTGTTTTTGTTTCTTACACTTCTTCTTGACTGTGTGAGCGGCCGGTCTGCACGCTGTGCAGTCTGGTCTATCTTCCTGTTTCCACCCTCCACGGCATCAGGACCGTCGGCAGGATACTTCATTGAAAGGGTGAAGAGCTTGAACTGGTCCTCGAGTTCCTTCATGTGCGGATTGTCCTGCTCTTCCACATTGAGAATCAGGTTTCCTTCACGATTCATAGGCTCAAGGTTCGCCTCGATACGTGTGGCCTTGTCAGTCTTCTTTTCCTCGTCTCCTTGAATGTACAAGGTGATATTCTTGTCTTTCCGCACCTTTCGTACCAATGGACGGAACACCTGCTGGAAGAAAGGGTCCTGCAGCTTGTTGTTCTCCATCCAGCAGTAGACGGTGCTGCGCCCTGCAACATATTCA
This sequence comes from Prevotella multiformis DSM 16608, assembly GCF_000191065.1. Lineage (GTDB taxonomy): Bacteria > Bacteroidota > Bacteroidia > Bacteroidales > Bacteroidaceae > Prevotella > Prevotella multiformis. Next base: position 25,679 of record NZ_GL872284.1, on the reverse strand, counting down.
AGCAGCTGCACATACCAGTCGATGAACTCGGCATTGAGAGCCTGTGCAAGGCGTGCCTTAATTACGTAGAGTTTTCCGTCTCTCTTTCCAAGGAGCATAACGGCCTTGAAAGACTTGCCTTTCTTTCCACGGCTTTCTCCAGGTGCAGGGTCTCCGTAGATAACGAGGAACTTGAACTTGGAAAGTGCCGGAACCTTGCCGTAGACAACCTGCTTGAATATCTCACCTTCAGAAATCGGATTGTTGAAGTACTCGTGCTGCTGTGAGAGCGTGGAGATTTTTGAGAGTGTGCGGTCGATATGCTCTTCTGTGTTCTTCTGCGGCCATGTACTTTTGCCGTTTTTGTCGCGGATATTGATAATGTCCCAGTGGTCTGCAATCTCTCCAGCACGTGTGACGCAGCAGTCCTTGGCGATTATGTTTCCGCAGAAGACAATCAGTGTAGGTTCTGATGTTGAGCGTGTCGGGTAAAGAGCCTGTTCCCACCATTCCCAACGCTTCTGGATGATGTCAGGATTTTTTGTATCCTCGTCTGTGTCGAAGTCATCTACAAGCAGCACGTCCGGGCGGATGGCCTCGTTACGTGAACCACGAGGAGACTGCCCTGCACCGATGGCACGGAAGGCGACACCGCCCTTGGTTATGAACTCGTCTTCAGTCCACGCCCCTATTGATTTCTGTTTTCCGTAATAGGCAATGATACGCCCATTGGCCTCCAGATTCGCTCTGTAAGGGTCGAGCAGGCGTATGGCGTTGTCCTTGCTGTTGGAGGTAAGAATTATGTTGCGCTTTTTTCCTGTCAGTGAGAGATACATTACGATGAACATCGTGATGGTAGACTTCGCCAGCTCACGAGACCAGGACAGCACTTCGTACCATTCGTCGTGTGCAATGATACGACGAATAGCTCTTTTCTGAAAGTCTGCGAACTCATACTTCGCATAACTTGGAAAGAAAAACTTAATCCACTCAATCGGGTGAGCTTCAAGATATATACGATGCTTTTCACGCTCAGCGACACTCATATCCTTGTCAACTGGAGTTGAGCGCATAATATCCTGTAAGAACTTCTCCCAATCAAGAAGTGCATTTCTATCAACCAGTTTCATTCTTTCTATGACTATAAGAGTGATTTTATGAATGCGTCAGACAGCTGTGTAAGTTCCTTAGCCTTGTCAAGGTCTACAGGCCGCAGGAACTCAATGAACTTGGTCTGCACGCTTATAATGTCAGCAATACCGACGTCTGTCTCCATCTTGCGAATTGCAGCAGACAGCTTGCCGAGTATGTCCGCCTCTGTCGTACTTGCGAAGCGTTCGCCCTCCGGCTTCTCTGCAATCTTCCTGTTTATCTCTGCTACCTGCCGGTAGAGGTTGGACACCTGCTCTTCACGGGTGAGTGTGAGCCCGACCTTCTGCTCCTCCCATTTCCCTTCAGCTATCCACCGGTTGACCGTGATGCGTGATACCCCCACACGGTCAGCTATTTCCTGCTGTGTAAGGTTCTCTTTCAGATAGAGCGTCTTTGCCCACTCTTTTTTCTGCGTGTTGCTTAATTCTTTTGCCATCTTTCACCAAATTATAGTGCAAAGGTGCAGCCTTTTAATGACGCATGCAAATGGTTTCCGTATGATGCAACTTTGTAGGTTAACAATCTGATTATAAAGTTTGTATGATAAAATATGAGTTTGCATGGATGCGGAAAATATTTCACCTTTGCACCGTAATCCGCAATGATCGGCAGTAATTCAAGTAAAGAAAATGAAGGCAAAGACATTCTTTAATATCATTCCAGGTGAAGACACCTGCTGCATCCTCCTCTATGGTGACATAGGAGACAGCTATGGTACGATTACCAGTGCCCAGATAACACGTGAGCTGATGGCAGCTGAGGCAACCTATAAGAACATAGATGTTCGTATCAACAGCATAGGTGGCGAGGTCTATACAGGTATTGCCATCTTCAATGCCCTGAGAGCAAGCAAGGCCAACATAACCATCTATGTTGATGGTGTCGCTGCTTCCATGGCAAGCGTGATAGCCTTGTGCGGAAAGCCTGTATATATGAGCCGCTATGCACGCCTGATGCTGCATAGCGTCAGTGGCGGATGCTACGGCAACACCAGGGACATGAAAGACATGATCTCACAGATGGAAAGTCTTGAAGACACACTCTGTGATATGTATGCGGACAAGTTGGGCAAGGATAAGGCTGAAATCAAGTCATCCTATTTTGATGGAACAGACCACTGGCTGACAGCAGAGGAAGCAAAGATTTCCGGCTTCATCGACGGCATCTATGATGCTGACCCTGTACCAGAAGAAAGCACACCAGAGCAGATCTATGCAATATTCAATAACCGGCTCAATGAGCCTCAAAACAGTTTAGATATGAATTTAGAAGAATTGAAGAAACGCCCGCAGTTCAATGACTGTGTGACAGATGCAGAGGTGCTTGCACGTCTTGCCCAGATTGAAGCGAAGGCTGACAAGGTAAACGACCTTGAGTCCGAAAACAGTTCCCTCAAGGCCCAGCTCAAGAGTTTCAGGGATGCCGTTGAAGAGGAAGCAGCTGCAGCACGCAAGACCCTGCTCGATGCAGCTGAACAGGACGGACGTATCAATGCCGAGACACGCCCTGTCTATGAGAACCTGCTGAAGGAACACCCCGATGATGGCAAGAAGGCTCTCGCTTCATTACCGACCAAGAAGATGGTCAGGGATGTTTTTCCGGGGAATCAGACGGCAGAAGAGAGTCCTTGGGAGAGACGGCAGCGTGAGATCCGTGACCAGTACCACGGCAAGTAAGTCAACAACTAACAAACAGTATAATATACCCTACTATGGCGATAACGATTAAGAATACAAACTACAATGGTGAGGTGCTCGAGCAGCTCCTTACCGTAGCGACAACCAACAATGAGATTGTGAACAAGGGTCTCATTCACGTGATTCCAAACGTGTCCAAGAAGATTTCAATTCCACGCCTGCGCACAAGCAAGATGCTGCAGAAACAGAAGGAAGACCCTCAGGTAAGTGACAGCAAGGGTGGATTCGATTACTCGGAAAAGGAGCTTAATCCTGTAGACTTCATGGCCTTTACGGTCTTCAATCCACGTACCTTTGAGCAGGTCTGGAGGCCTTTCCAGCCTAAGGGCGACCTTGTCTTTGCAGAACTTCCTCCACAGATTCAGAATCAGCTGCTTGATGCACTTTCCAAACAGGTACAGTTCGAGCTTGGCGGACACTATGTCAATGGCGAGGCAGGCAGCGATGATGACCACCTGTTCAACGGAATTCTGACACAGGCAGCAAAGGATACGGACGTGATCGTTGCAAAGAGTGACTCTGCCAAGATGCTTGACCGTCTTGCTGCCGTGCGTAAGTCAATTCCTGTTGCTATCCGTGAGAATCCGAACCTGCGCATTCTGATGAGCGTGAGCGACTTCGACAGGTATGACGACGAGCTGACCGCCCGTGAGTACAAGAACCTCGACGAGACGACACGTAACATCAAGCGTTACAAGGACATCAGGATTGAGACCATCGCTGCGTGGCCGGATGACCTCATTGTTGCGACGCTCTGTAGTCCTGATGCAATGACATCCAATCTGTTTGCAGCAGTGAACCTGCAGGACGACGAGCATGTCATCAAGATTGACAGGGTGAGCAACATGAGTGAGCTCTACTTCTTCAAGATGCTGATGAAGGCTGATACCAACATCGCTTTCGGCGAGGAGTTCGTTGTGCTTGACAAGCGTAAGATACCGAAGTTTACCCCTCGCGGATAGACGATGGTTCGGCGCATAGTATAATCATTAAAAACAATAAAATGGAAAAGAAGATTAAGACAGGAGAGAAAGAAGTTAAGATGGTTTCTATCAAGGTGACAGAAGACTTCCTCGACAAGTTTGACTTGTCAGTCCGTTATGAGGCTGGTACGGTGCTGGAGTTCGACGAAGAGCGTGCCCAGGATGTTGTCGGACGGGGCTTGGCAGAATATGCTGAACCAGAACTTCCACAGGGTTAATGAGTAATCCTATGAAGTACCTTGTAATCCACTGCACCGCCACCCCCGAAGGTCGTGAGCTGAGCTCTAAGGAAATACGTGCGTGGCATACGAATCCTGTAAGTCAGGGCGGGCGTGGCTGGAAGCAGGTGGGTTACACGGATATGGTGCACTTGGACGGGCGTGTAGAGCGGTTGGTCGACAACAATGAGGATGCCAATGTAGATCCATGGGAGGTTACCAACGGCGCGGCAGGTTTCAACAGCATCAGCCGGCACATCGTGTATGTGGGCGGCTGCGACAAGACTATGAAGCCGAAGGATACCCGGACGGCAGCGCAGCGTGAAGCACTGAAACGCTATGTGCAGGATTTCCACCGCCGTTTTCCACAGATACGTATTGTCGGCCATCATCAGCTCAATCCGGGCAAGGCCTGCCCGAGCTTTGACGTTCCGGCATGGTTACGTGAGATAGGTATCCGGCAATAACTTCAAGACAACAAGACAATGGCAGAGACAATATTTCAGATTCTGCAATGGGCAGTGCCGTCTGGTGGTATTGGTGCTGCCATTGCCTGGATTGCCAACCGCCGTCTGCGTACGGTAGAGGAAAAGAAGAAAGTAGAAGACACCTACAAGCAGATGTATGACATGGTGTCGGCAGAGCTTGTAGGGCTTCAGAAACAAAACAGAATGAATTATGAAAAAATCGAAGGACTACGAAACGAGAGTGACAAGACACGCCGGGCTCTCAACCGTCTCTCGCGTGCTGTCGAGGCTATCCAGCTTTGCCCTCATCGCGCTGCTTGTCCTGTCAGCAGCGAGCTGTCGCTCGACGAAGAAACTGACGGTCGAAAAGCACAGCGCACTAAGTATGGACGAATCGGCAGACAGCGAGTCGGTAATCATCAGCGAGACACAGATGCTGCCGCTGAAGGTACCGATGTCGGCAGTGAGCCTGACGCTCAGGCTGGACTCGTTGAGCCGGCTGCCTCCCGGCGCAGGATACTCGGCGCGTCAGGGACAGGCGAATCTGAAAGTACGACGAAAGCCTCCAGCCGCAGGTGAACCAGGACAGGTCATAATAGAAGCAAGCTGTGACAGTCTGGAGCTCGTGTGTGCTAATCTGACAAAGACGGTCAGCGTTCTCAAAAAGCGGCTTGCCCGTCAGACACAGAAGAGCAGCTCTCAGTATGGGAAGACGGAAAGAACATTCTCTCTTGCCAATGTTCTGACGGCGTTCAAATGGTTTCTGACAGGTATTGTGACGGGATTTATATTATCGAAGATTAAGGCAGTTATTTTATTTTTTAAACGATTTTTATATGGTAAATAAAGATTTCATGTATGGTCTCAGCAAGATGACCTTCATGAGCAAGACAGTCGGCTACATCGAAAAGGACAGCTTCGAATGGGGCGGTTCTGCACCGGAAAGTGTTGATGTTGATGCCGAGCAGGTACCGGATGCACCAGTTCTCACACTGGTACAGAAGAACGGCACTATTGCTCCGAAGTTCAATATGATCCAGCTGAACTACGAGAACCTCGCAGCTATGCTTGGCGGTACTGCAACCGCAACCGGTTGGAAAGCACCGACAACCCTGCTGCAGCTGCGCGGCGAATGTGTCATTGACACGCCGAGCGGCAAGCGAATCAAGATTCCCAATGCAGTGCTGCTGTCCCACCTTGACGGTAAGCTGACGCTTACGGAGGTTTCCAAGATTGCCTGCGAGCTGAAGGTGCTGAAGCCTGCTGACGGAAGTGCTCCTTACGAGATCTGTGATATTGATGCGGGCTGATGGGCGTGGTCATGGATGAGAGAAGAATCCAACAGGAGGCATCGGAAGCCCTGCTTGACATAGGGGTTTCGGTGCCTCTGAAACCTGTCCGCCTTCCCTTCTTCAAGAAGCCTCTGATGTTCAGGATGTCAATGCACCGTCCGAGACTGAGCACTCAGATCAAGATAGCACGTCTTTATCTGAGTTTGGACGTATCCTATGCTGAGCTGGAAGCATTTGACAAGGACGAGCAGATGCAGTTCGTTGCAGAGCACGGCAGGACCATAGCAGAAATGGTAGCTCTGACGATGTGCGGGAAGTGGTGGAAGCCGGTGTGGCTGGTGTCGTGGATGTTGCGCCATTGGGTAGACAACCTCTATCTGCAGGTAGCAATGATGAAGTTCGTCCTGCTGCTGGGCACGGAAAGTTTTACGAATATTATCAGATCAGCAGAGATGACGAACCCTCTGAAACTGAGACTGAGCCAAAAAACGAAGGGGAGTTAAGTTCTCATTATGAAGGAAGCCATAGCCCCTTTGGTCTGGTGTGGCAGATCGCCAATGCTACAGGATGGAGCAAGGAGTACATCCTCAACGGGGTGAATTACCAGACCTTGATGATGATGCTTGCCGATGCGCCGCATTACACTAAGAAAAAACAAGTGGATAATGAAAAGGCGGGAGAAAACAACACGGATGACGTGTTAGGCTTTTTCCAGAGCAATCTCCAGTCTGACTGAATCCCTATTAATTGATGTTCAAAGGATATGAAGTCTGTTGAAATTGAGTTTCTGATGAAAGGCAACCTGAGACAGGGGATGCAGGAGATCGGTGGTGAGGCGGATGTGCTTGACAACCGGCTTCGTGGACTGCGCAACACTGTCGGTGGTCTGTTTGCCGTCGACAAGAGCGCAGAGTACATCAAGAAAATAATTGATGTGCGAGGCGAAATAGAAAGCCTTCAGATATCCTTTGAAACATTGGCAGGAAAGTCAAAGGGTGACAAGCTGTTCGGTGACATCAGGGAGTTTGCCGCCACCACACCTATGATGATGAATGATCTTGCCAAGGGTGCGCAGACATTGCTGGGTTTCAACACCGAGGCAGAGAAGGTGATGCCAATCCTCCGTCAGATTGGCGACATTTCAATGGGAGACTCACAGAAGTTCAATTCCCTCGTGCTTGCCTTCGCACAGATGAGTTCTACAGGTAAGCTGATGGGGCAGGACCTCCTGCAGATGATCAATGCCGGCTTCAATCCTCTTGTCGTTATGTCCGAGAAAACGGGCAAGAGCATGAGTGTCCTGAAGCAGGAAATGACAGACGGGAAAATCAGCGTTGATATGGTTGCCGACGCTTTCGCAACTGCAGCAAGTGCGGGTGGCAAGTTCCACGGCATGCTCGAAAAGCAGAGCGAAGGTATGAAGGGTGCCGTAAGCAATCTTGAAGGTGCATGGCAGGATGCTTTCAACGAAATGGGCGAGAGTGGTGAGGGATTCATCATGAAGGGCATAGAACTCACTACGGCAGCCGTCAGGAATTATGACAAGCTGGGCAAGGCTATCTTCACTGTAGTAGCAGCGTACGGCGAATACAAGGGTGCGTTGATGGCTGTGCAGGCTCTGCAGAATATGATAAGCAACCAGAAAGCCTCCATTGAATCAGACCGTGTAAATGAACTGAAGGGACTCATCGACCAGTACAAACGTACGCTTGAGCCTGATGCCGTCAATGCTGATACGGCAGCAACGAAGGCAAACACAGCTGCCAAGCTCGAGAACAAGTCTGCCATTGATGCAGAGGTCGCTGCTATTGAAAATGAATTACGGGCTAAACTGGCAACTGCAGAAGCAAATTATAATGAAGCTACCAGTCTGGCTGCATACGCAGCGGTGCAGGTTGATGATGCGAATGAAGCAGTTGCTGCTGCACAGGAACAATATGAAGCTGTCTTGCGAACGGGTTCAGGGGAAGCAATTGAGGCAGCTGATATAGCACTGAACACAGCAGCTTCCGAGGCTAACTCGGCTGCACGTAACCTTCAGGCTGCACGTACGAACGTAGCCGCTGCAGCAACTGCGAGAGAAACAGCGGCTACCAGACTGTCTACCTTTCAGACACAGGTTGACACTGTCCAGAGGAATGCCAACACCCGTGCAACTGGATTGTGGGCGGCAGCTACCCGTATGGCCACCTCTGCCATGCAGGGTCTGAAGACTGCGTTCATGTCCAATCCGTTCGGTATCGCACTGGTTGCAATAACTTCCGTCATAGGTCTTCTGTCAATGTTCTCGTCTGAAACAGAAAAGGCTGCAGATGCCACTGTCCGTTTCCGTGAGAAAGTCATGGAGGAACAGTCGCAGCTGGAAACATATTATGCAACTCTCGTTAATGTAAGAAAAGGCTCAAAGAGTTACCAGGCAGCTCTTGACGGCATCAATTCTGTTGCCAAGGAATACAACGTACGGCAGCTTTCACTCAATGATACGCTGGATGAGCAGAAACAGAAGTACGAGGAGCTGACAGAAGCTATCCGTCAGCAGGCTGCGGAGAAAACCCTTGCAGAAGCTGCCGCAAAGGCAAATGAGGATGCCATGAAGTCTGAAAAGGATGCAATGGACAGCCTCTTGGATAAAGCTAAGGAAGCTACCTACAAGGATATACGTGAAGTCATGGAGACAACTCCGGAAGGCGTTTCCATGATGGTCTATAAGACCGTGGATGTCTCCAGCGAAAAGCTGCGGCAGGTGACATCTGCAACCTGGAATATGATTTCCACTGAAGTGATGAGTCATGCCGCAGACATTTCAGAGGCATTTGCAAGGTCACAGGCAGAGGGTGTGAAAGCTGTAGAGGCAGAGGTTGGTACTATAGAGGAAATCCTGCGTTCCCTGGGTGTTACCGACCGGGAGATTGAAGCCTTCCACGATAGCCTTTATGAATATGTGAATACTTCCGCACAGGGATTCAGAAACTCATACAATGAGCTGGAGCGTACCAAGGCGCAGCTGGAGGGAATTGCAAGCGCTACTGTCAATACGAAGGACACGACCAATGAGGCTATAGCCCAGATGAACTATGAGCAGCTGGTACAGAAGCTGCAGAGTGTCCAGGCAGAAATAGACAAGATTAACTCTAAGGAAGTAAAGGTTGAGACAGACAACTCACGCCTGCTGGAACTGAAGGGTCTGCTTATAGACATCAATAAGCTAATGTCAAAGACTCTGACATCCGGTTCAGACTCAGATCTGGAAAAGCGTCTTCAGGAACTGAAAAAGAAACGTGACGGTGAAATTTACGGTTCAAAGGCCTGGAATGAATATAACAGTCAGGTTGGAACATTGACTGCCCAGCTTGCGGGTCATAAGAGCAAATACGCTGAAACCGTTTTCAATGGCAGCAAGAAGAAAAAGAAGAAGAAAAAGAAAAAGGAACTCTCCAAGGAAGAGATAGCCAGGCGGCAGGCACGTTACCAGGAACTGGTAGAAGAGCAGAAGGAAGACCGCAAACGTGCACTGAGAGATATGGAGCTGGAGACACGCCAGGCACAGCTTGATGCTATGCAGGAGGGGTCAAAAAAGACCCTTGCACAGTTACAGCTCGACTTTGACAAGGAAAAGGAAAAAATCACACGTGAGTATGAAGATCTGAAGAAAAGCAAGATCGAGGCAGCCAGAAAGGTGTGGGAGGCAAATCCTGCGAATAAGGACAAGGTTTTCCACGCTAACCCGGCAGATACCCGTTTTGCCTACACGAAGGCTGAGAAGAAAAACAGGAAGGCGCAGGAAGAAGCGGCGAAGCAGGATTTCTTGAGGAAGCGTTCTGATGTGTTCTCAGTCGACCGCCAGGCGATGAGAGACTATCTCAAGGAGTACGGTACTTTTAACCAGCAGAAATTAGCTATTGCTGAGGAATATGCTGAAAAGATAAGGAAGGCAACCAGTGAAGGGGAACGGCAGAAACTGCTTGCTGAACGTAATTCCGCACAGGGCAAGGTCGATGTTGATGCCATTAAACAGAGCATCGACTGGGGCAGCGCATTCGGTGAGTTCGGTGCTATATTCAAGTCGGAACTGACACCTCTTCTCAGCAAGCTGCGTAAGATAACAGAAAGCAAGGAGTTCAAGAGCAGCAGCATTCAGGACCAGTCTGTAGTATTTGACCTTATACACCGTCTTGAACAGAGTTCTGCCGTCTGGGATGGTGAGATATTCCGTAAGGTCAGTGATGATATGAAGACATACCAGGCTGCGATGGAGAAGCTGATTGCTGCACAGGAAACCGAGCGGCGTGTCTATGAAGAGACTGCTGACGGGCTGAGAGCTGCGCAGGAGAATCTTGAGCTGGCACAGGCTGAAGGTAATCTGGACGCAATGACAGAATGGCAAAACGAGGTAGACCGACTGGTAGCAGAACAGAGAGCTGCAAGTGAGCTTGTGAAAGAACACAGTCAGGCTGCTAACGAGGCAACCGAGAATCTCAAGGCAAGTGCCGCCAGTGCAAAGGGAATGTTTGAGGGACTGGAAAGTGCCGTGAACGGTCTGACCAGCGGTACACTCAAGGGGTTGGGAAGCTCCCTTATGCAGCTGGACAAACTCTTCGGAGGAGGCGAGTTTACCAGGACCGCTGGTAATGCACTTGCAGCCGGTTTTCAGTCTCTGTTCGGAAAGGACAGCGCAGCAGCTAAGGCACTGTCTGTCGCACTCGGTGATACCGGGCTGATGGGAGAGGTCATCAGTGCAGTACTTGGCATATTCGATGCTATAGCACAGAATGGTATCAGCGGTATTGTCACAGGTCTTCAGGATACAATCCTGGGGGCTGTTGAGAAGATTCTGGATGATGTCTTCAGCGGTGACATCATTACGAAGCCTCTTGGAAATCTGATGACGCATCTCGATCATATCCTTGATACTGTAACGTTCGGAGGATTCAGCAAACTGACAGCCTGGTTGGGTGATGGTGACAGTGACAGGAACCTTGAGCGTGACCTTGAGAGACTGACCCAGAGCAATGCTGACCTGAAGCAGGCTATCGACAACCTGACCGATGAGCTGGGTAAATCCAAGATGAGCGATGCCGGGTCATTATACGAGCAGCAGAAGCGGAATATAATGGAACTTGAACGCAATACGCGTGAGAGTATGGAGCGTGCAGGCGCTGCATTCACAAGGGGAAACTGGTACAAGGCATATACGAACGGGCACCATAGCTCTGATTACAAAATCAACAAGGGAATGAGCGGTCACGAATGGGATGCGATAAGCCAGCTGCTGGGGAAAAATATACGTGGTGCCGGAGACTTGTGGAAGCTGTCAAGCAAGGAGATGTATGAAATTGCAACCAAGCTGACAAGTGAATACACGCATATCAAGGACCTTGCTAACGACGGATACAGGGACGCAGCACAGTTCATGGACGATTACATCGGTTACTGGAAACAGCTTGAAAAGATAGAGGACTCCTATCGTGAGAAGCTGACAGACATAACCTTCGACTCTGCACGGAACTCGCTGGTAGCACTTGTGAAGGATGTGAAGAACAGCAATCGTGAGATATTGAAGAATGTCGATGAGATGTTCGAGAACGCTATTCTGAACTGGATGCAGTCGGAAAAGTACGGCGAACGTCTCAGGGAATGGTATAACGGTTTTGCCGATGCAATGAAGGACGGCCTTTCAAAAAGTGAAGCCGAGAGCCTTAGAAGTCTCTATACGAAGATTGTCAATGAAATGCAGGCAGAAAGGGATGCCGCCTATAAGGCTGCAGGAATAGATCCGACAGAAGGAACACAGCAGTCCGGGCGTAGCGGAGCCTTTGAGACAATGACGCAGGATCAGGGCACAAAGCTGGAGGGACTCTTCACAAGCGGTCAGCTGCACTGGGCAAGTATGGACGAGATACTGGGCAAGATAGCTGACAGATGGTCGGAAGCCTCTGACAGATTAGCTGAGCTTGTCGAGAATACTTCCTACTGTAAACATCTGAAGGAGATATCTGAAGATATAAGAGCTATGAAGCGTGACGGAATAAAAATGAGATAAGATTATGGCAGAACACATTTTATCAGGTCAGGTGTTTGTCAATGATACTGACATCTGGGTAACATACAAGGCTTTCCTGCGTGAGGAGCAGAAAGGAGGACATGACAATCTGAATGCGCTGCTTGCCCCTTCCAGGACAAAAGGCAATACGGCAGTCAATATCCGTGAACGCCACGGTGAAGAGTATAGTGATGACCTTCATCCAATGAGTGAGGGACGTGACGTAACGCTTCACTTTGCCATCAGTGCGAGTTCTACAGCTGGATTCGTCAGGCGTTATACTGATTTTATCAGTTTTTTGAAGAATGGCGAAAAAGGGTGGCTTCGATTCAGGTTTCCGACATTGAATCTGGAGATGCGTATGTTTGCAGACCAGTTTCCAAGCGGGTTTACAGCTATCAGCAATCTATGGTCGGAAGGACAGCAGTGCGGAGCCTTCAAGGTGAAATTCCGGGAACCTGTTTCTTCATTCTGACAGTGTTCAGTCAGTATTTAATCAGTGTTTAAATAGTACGGAAATGATAGAAATATACGGAAGTGACAATCATCTGAAGTGCCGGATTGAGCCGGCTGACAACAGCCAGCAGGACAAGACACTTGGCGGTGACAATCTGTTGTCTCTCTCATTCACACATCATAGTTTCGTGCAGCTGGATGTAAACGACTGGTGTGAGTTCGAAGGTGAGCGTTACTGGCTGCAGGAGCGTTATCTTCCTACGCAGAAGAGTGAGCGTGAGTGGGACTATGACTTGAAGTTCTATGGAGTGGAAAGCCTCATCAAGCGGCTGTTGGTTCTCAAGAATCCCGATGGTGAGAATGAGGCTGTGTTCACACTGACTGCTCCAGCTTCAGAGCATGTCCGGCTTATTGTAGGATGTATCAATGCTGGTATGGGCACGAGCGACTGGAAGACAGGAAGCGTTGTTGCGACAGAGAACCTTACTGTTGACTACAGTGGCACTTTTTGCGATGAAGGCTTGCGTAAGGTTGCAGAAGCTGCCAAGACAGAATGGTGGGTAGAAGGGCAGACGGTGAACGTATGCCGCTGCGAGCATGGTGAGGAACTCACACTTCGCTATCCTGAAAGCATCACCCAGCTGGAGCGTGATACGGCAGACGGTGTGAAGTTCTATACCCGTCTGTTTCCGATGGGCAGCACGCGTAACATTGACCGTGCGAAATATGGTTCCATGCGCCTTCAGCTGCCTGGTGGTCAGAAGTACGTGGATATGAATGTCGAGAAGTACGGCATCTTCCATCATTACGAAGAGGCTGCATTCTCCCATATATATCCTCGACGCATCGGTACTGTAAGCAGCGTCCGTGAGTCTTCTGTCAAGGATAACGAAGGCAAGCCGTTTAAAATATACTGGTTCAAGGATTCTGCCCTACCGTTCAATCCGAATGACTACGAAATCGGAGGTCTTGTAAAGCACGTCGTCTTCCAAAGCGGTGAGCTTGACGGCAGGGACTTCGAGGTGAACTACCATGCAGATACGCAGGAGTTCGAGATAATCACCACCTGGCCTTACGACGATGAGATGCAGATGCCTGGCGGTAATCTTATTCCGAAGGCAGGCGATAAGTATATCCTGTGGAATATCCGTATGCCTGATGAGTATTACGGACTGGCTGAACAGGAGTTCCTCGCAGCGGTGGAAGCATTCAATGCCAAGCATTGCATCGACACGTCGGTGTATAAATGTCCGACGCATCATGTCTGGATAGAACGCAATCGGGTGCAACTCTATATCGGGCGGAGAATACGACTGGAGAGCCAGCAATACTTCCCCGAAGCAGGTTTTCGCAGCAGTCGCATCACCCGCATTAGTCGCAGTGTGACGCTACCCAGCCAGATGAATCTTGAAATCAGCGATGCCACAAGTACGGGCAGCATGACTCGCATTAATGATGGCATTAACGAGGCAAAGAGTTACGCAATGTCAGCTCTCGGTGCTGTGCCCGACATCATACGGAGCGGTGAATCTACACTACCGACCGACACCAATCTCTTCTCCGCCCGCCGCTCGCAGAAGGAGTTCCTGAGCAAGAAGGAGGAGGACGTGGCACAGCAGCTCATCACCTTCCTCAAGGGCATTGGGCTGGGAGCGGACGGACGGTTCTCCGTCAATGCCGACGGCGTGGCACTGCTCTCGCGCATCCTCGTCGGGAACTACGTAAAGGGTTCGTCGGGTGCGGGCATCTACGCCGACGGGCAGGGCAACTATCACATCGAGGGTGACTATGTACACGTGCGAAAACAGCTGACGGCAGAAGAAGTGCAGTTGATGAAATCGACACATATCAACGGCAGGATCATCAACTCCCCCGGCAGCTTCACCATATCCAGGGTTGAAAAGACAGACGGCGGATGGAGGTGCTACTTCACGCAGCAGGACGGTGAGGGGCGGATGATCAGCAATACAATGGGGATGGACGACTACGCCTACTGCGAGACGTTCAACCTGGTCAACCAGCAGGGCAGACTCTCGAACCACTACTGGCACCGGCGCGTCTTCGGACTGGGCGCGGACTATGTCGACATCTGCGACAACACGGATGCCGACGATTACGCAAGCGGAAGCGACGAGCCGCAGGCGGGCGACGAGGTGTCGACGCTCGGCAACAGGACAGATCCCGCACGCCGGCACGCCATCGTCCAGGCGGCAGCCGGCACAGGCTCGCCGTATTACAGGATGTACGTCGGCATCCGCTCTTTCTCGCTGCCGAAGCCGAAGATACAGATGAGCCCGACGGAAGGTTCGTGGTGGATGGTGACGGACGAGCACGGCAACGACATGCCGATGGAGGAGTACATCGCATCCCTGAAGTCGCAGGTCAGCGCCGTGCAGGAGCAGGCGGACAGGCAGCTGGTGATCTGGTTCGGCGACGCCGTGCCGTCTGCCACAGCGGAACCTGCCGGCGAGTGGACGGACGAAGCGACGAAAGAGATGCACCTGCACGACATCTACTACAACCGCTCGTACGCCGAGACGGGCGGCGGCCGTGCGTACTCGTTCGAGAAGAATCCCGACGGGTCTTATTCATGGCACGAGATTACGGATGCGGACGTGCTGAAGTCGCTCGAGGCGGCGCAGCGGGCGCAGGACACGGCCGACGGCAAGCGCAGGGTGTTCGTGCGCGAGCAGCCCGTGCCGCCGTATGACAAGGGCGACCAGTGGAGCAATGCCACGTACGAGGGCAGGTATCAGAACGATCTGCTTGTCTGCGTGCGCACGAAAGCGAAAGACGAGTCTTTCGACATTGACGACTGGTCGCCCTCGCAGGCCCTCACTTCTGCGCAATTCAAGTCTGAAATCAAGACGGCTGCTGACAAAATATCTGCTACGGTCACGAACCTGAAGAACGGACTGGTCGAGGTGGGATTCGAGCTTGACGGCGAGAAGAAGTCCTTCACCGTCACGGCCGAGAACTTCAAGGTGCAGACCCCGGAGGGGAAGGTCGCCCTGATGACGTCGGACGGCAAGGTGAACGCCGATCTGATAGAAGCCCGCAGCGTGCGCACGCTGCCGGGGGCGAACGGCCTGCACATCGACATGCGGGAGGGCACGTTCGACATC
Source organism: Prevotella multiformis DSM 16608 (assembly GCF_000191065.1). Classification (GTDB taxonomy): domain Bacteria; phylum Bacteroidota; class Bacteroidia; order Bacteroidales; family Bacteroidaceae; genus Prevotella; species Prevotella multiformis. Next base: position 10,270 of record NZ_GL872284.1, on the reverse strand, counting down.
CTGACCGCAGACAACCGAAAGGGCATCAGCATGACGGTGGATGAGAACGGATTCCCCCACCTCGTATTCTTCGACAGGGAAGGGCGGGCGAAGTACGACCTGGGCTACACCGGCCTGAAGGAGCTCGTCTCGGCCTACCGCGCCGCCTACTGGACCCGGCGCAGGCTCGTCGACGTCACCGGCAGGGGGCTGGCGGCGGTCTGGCCGAAGACGGCCCGGGGCCGGGAGTGGCACGAGTACCACGCCGCCTTCCACTACGTCACGGGGAAGCTCGGCGAACATGCCGAGGAGGACGGGAGGCTCTTCGAGCTGGAAGATTTCGCCGCGCCGATCCCCGACGGATGGTACACGGACGAGAACCTCGAGGGCCAGTTCCTCGCAGGCGGCGGCGAGACCGTCGACGACGGCGACCCGAACGGCGTGCCCGGGCCGCGCGTCTACGGCGTGAAGATCGGCCGTACCGAGGGCGGCCGGTTCACGAGGAAAGGACTGACGGTCTGGTTCAGGGTCGTGAACGGCCGGGCCTCCTTCTGCGACACTGAAGGGAAGCCGCTGGCCGTGGGATTGCTGCAGGACTATCCGTTCCAGCCGGACATCTGACAGGCGGCGCATACGTGCCGGGAGCGTGACACATACGAGTCAGCAGCGTGACACATACGAGTCAGCAGCGCAACACATACGTGCCGGAACAGCACGACGCTCCGCCCGCATTTCGGAAGCCCCAGGGGCGGAGCACGAGGAGCATTCATTTCAAAAAAAACAAAAGTCTATGGAAAAGAGTTTGAGTTATGTCCTCAAGGAGCAGAAGATGACGCTCGGGACGATGAAAGGGAAAAGCGTGTTCGTGGCGAAGCCTACCGACCGCCGCAGGGTGTCGCACCGCGCGTTCTGCGACGAGGTGGCGCGCGCCACGACGTTCACCGGGGCGGAGGTGGAAGCCGTGCTGCGCCTGGCCGCCGAGACGGCCAGGAAGCACGTGGAACAGGGCGAGACGGTCGACTTCGGCGACATCGGTTCGCTGACGCCGTCGTTCCGGTCGAAGGCCGTCGAGCGCGCCGAGGACTTCAACGCGCAGAAGCACATCACCCGCCCCGTCGTCAAGCTGCGCCCCTCCGCGCGCTACTTCACCCTCAGCGGCGTGAGCTACGAGCGCGTGGAGAAGAAGGAGAAGAAGGAGAAGAAGAATCCGGAGCCGCAGCACAGCGGGCCCTCGGCGGGCGAATAGCCTGCCTGCCCGGACGGACGCCGTCCGTCCGGGCCTGTCACCGACCGTCATACATCCAGCGAAAGAATGAAGCACATCAGACTGCATATCACCGAGAGCCGCACCGCCGGCGGACGCTTCACGCAGGTCTCCGTCCGCGGCATGGAGGATGCGACAGGACGGAACTCTGTCCCGGCGCATCCGAAGCTGCTGCAGGACATCCTCTGCCATGCCCTGTCGCTTGCGCACGGTGTGGAGATAGAGGGCGGAAAGGGCTTTGCCTATACGTTCCCGTTCAAATTATCATGATCATGGAGAAGAAGAACATAGAACCGATATACATTGACCGGAAGTCGAAAGGCGGCCGGCTCACGGCGGAGGAATTCAACAGGATTCCCGAGAAGGTGAACGAACTTGTAAAGGCGCATAACACCGAAGAGGAGCGCATGAAGCAGGTGGCGGCCAGGAACCGCCCTGCGCTCGGCCAGCTGACGAACGTGAGCGCCGAGGCGGACAGCCTCGCTTCCGACACCTGCGTGCTGGTGTGGAACGGCGATGCGTGGGCGCCGATGAAGCTGTCGGAGCTCGGCATCGGGCAGGGAGGCGGCGGACAGCAGACCATCCTGTATTACCTGCGCGCCGCCAACCGGTCGCCCTCCACGACGCTGTCGGCTTCCAAGACGGCAGGCGAGTGTACGGTCAGGTTCATGTTCGTGTCGCGCACGAAGGACGTGGGACAGACGGAGTACATGGACACCGGCGAGTGGGGCACGTACGAGATATTCGCCAAGGCGGGCGACGGCACGTTCGTGAGCAAGGCCCGAGGCCGCTGCCAGTCCAATACCGTCACGACCGTCGACGTGTTCCGATACTTGGAGAGCGGGCAGAACAGCATCATGGTGAAGATCACGGGCGAAGTGACGGGGCAGACCTCGCCGGCGCTGGTGTACTCCATCACGCTGTCGGCGCTGTTCCTGTCTGTATCCGAGTTCAACTGGTGGAAGGCGTATCAGGGAGACATCGTGCTTCCGTGCTACATCAGCGGCAACATCTCGAAGACGCTGCACGTGAAGATAACGGGCGAGGGCTACGAGCAGACGTATGAGCGGCAGTTCGGAACGGCTGCCTACACCTCTTCGCCCGTGGCTTATACGGTACCGTTCACGAACAGGACGGGCATCTTCCATCTGTCTGCATGGCTGTCGAACGACGACGGCACCGTGCAGACGCAGCCCGTAGGCTACGACTTCATGGCCGTGGCTGACAATGACAACGTGAAGCTGGTCGTCGTGAACAACAGGGCGGAGAAGCTGCTGAACTGGTACGAGAACAAGGTGCTGGAGTATGCGGTCTATGACGGCAGGGCGGTCACCACCCCGCTGTCCATTCTCATGAAGAAAGACGACGAGGTGCTGCAGGAGAACGTGTCGGAGAACACGCTTACGCAGACGAGGATGCAGTACACGCTATCGCTCGAGGTGGAGACGATCGACAACTCCGACTTCACGGCTCTGATCGGTTTCCGCTCTCACCCGACGGACGAGGTGCGCCTGCGTGACGCCATTCCGTTCCCTGTCGACAACTCGCAGGGCTATTCGGCAACGGCCGGGGCGGTATTCTACTTCAACGCCAAGAACCGCAGCAACACCGACACCGACCATGCTGTCATCAAGAACCTCATCACGGGCGAACACGTGCAGGCCGGCTGGCAGGGCGTGGCGTTCGCCCGTGACGGATGGACGGCGGACGACATGGGATCCCGCACGCTCCGCCTGCTGGCTGGCTCGCGACTGACGATTGATTACAGGCCGTTCGCCAGGGAGGCAGCGCAGACGGGCAGGACGATCGAGATAGACTATCAGGTCAACAACACGTCCGACCATGACGCTGAATGTATCTCCATCGCCATGCCTTATCAGAAGCAGTACATCGGCCTGAAGGTGAAAGCCTCCTCGATCATGTTCGCCACACGCAGCGGGCACAATCAGGATGTGCAGGGAATGAACACGGACGACGGGGTGCGCATCCGCCTTGCGCTGGTCATCTCTCCGAAGAAGTACACGTATGTCCTCAACGGCAACACGTATTATCTGAACCTTGTCAGTCTCTACATAGACGGCGTGGAAGTCCGCAAGTTCGCCTATCTGCTGACAGACAGCATGCAGACGGCGGAGGGCGGACAGATAGTCGCAGGCTCGGACAGCGCGGATGTCGACCTGTATTCCATCCGTATCTACGACAGTGCGATGGATGCCGCCAACGTCCATCAGGACTATGTCAATGCGCTCTCGACGGTCGGCGAGAAGAGTGCCGAGAAGCAGGACAACGACATCTACGACACGTTAGGCACGACGGTGGACTTCGACAAGGTGCGCGGCAGGGTGAACGTCTTTACCTTCGACAAGCCGCTGCCGTCGTATGAATACGGCAAGTCGTACAGGCCGAAGGGCACGCTCGAGATCTACCCCAAGGACGGCAATGCGAACCTCAACCGGCTGACGATTACGAACCTCCAGCTGCAGGGGCAGGGAACGTCGTCCATGCTCTACTACCTGTGGAACTGGAAGGCGAAGGTGGGCAAGGATACCACGATAGTCTATGAGGACGGACAGACGGAACAGAAGAAGTTCGAGCTGTTCAAGTCGCTTCCGAAAATATCGAAGCTGACGGCGAAGAAGAACATCGCCTCCTCCATGCAGTACCACAAGATGGGCAGCGTGAACTCGTTCACCGACCTGTGGAAGGCTGTCGGGCTGACGAACGAGGGTGTCGGGCAGGACAGCGAGGCACGTGTGTCCATCTACCAGGAGACATTCGTCGGATTCGAGAAGCAGACCGCAGACGACGGCACGGTGACGTACAAGTTCGTCGGGCTGTTCACTATCGGACCCGACAAAGGCGACGCTGCCACATTTGGCTACGACAAGGATCTGTTCCCCGACCTGCTGTCTATCGAGGGTTCTGACAACTCGCCGCGCCTCACCTTGTTTCAGGTTCCGTGGGACAGACGCCGCATCCGTTACAACGAGGAGGAGGAAGCCTATCAGTACCAGGTCTCTGAATTCTCGTGGGAGAACTGCTGGGACCTGGACTACGCCGACCTGCCGGCAGACGAGGCACGGCAGCGGGCGGAGGAACTCATCGAATCGTACATCAAGGCGTATAACATCGTCTACCAGTGCAGCACGTTCATCGAGCCTTTCAACGGCACGCTGGACGAACTGAACGCCGACCCGCACTCAACGCACATTGAGTATTGGATCGCCAAGGCCGGAGACCCGGACCAATACAACCTGTACTATTATGACTCGCTTTACAGGAAGTTCTGCCCGTCGACACTCGACAGCGGCGCATCGGTGGTGAATCTCCGCCGGCAGCTGGTCGGTGAGAAGTACGGGCTGACGGAGGCGGCGTTCAACTCAGTCAGTGATGCAGGAAAGCTCAACGAGTTGTTCAAGGCGGCACGCATTCAGAAGCTGCGTGCCGAGCAGTCGGAGTACTGGGATGTCTCTGATTGCCTCTACCATCAGCTCTACGTTGAAGCGGTGGCGGCGACCGACAACTGCGCAAAGAATACTTACCCTTATTCATTCGGTGAGAAATCGAAATCGTGAGTGGTATGATCCGCGATGCTGACACGTATGTGTCGCGGCTCTGACTCGTATGTGTCACGGTTCTGACTCGTATGTGTCACGAAGCTGAGTGGAGCCGCTCGGAAAGGCGATACCTGTCAGGCAGAAAACAAACAGTTAAAAACAATGGGCAAATAAGACGTTATTATGGCAAAGAGCAAATGGAAATTCAGACAAGACGACCTTGATACCATCTTCACGGTCATCAACCAGGGATTGATGAAGAAGCCCTACTGGGTGGAATATCACGACACCTACGAGGACGGCACGCCCGTATGGAACGGTGAGAAGTCGGTATTGTGGAATCTCATGGAGCAGGCTTACCCGGAGGAGCGGGCGGCAATGATGCGCCGAATGCTGGCGAAGATGGAGGAACTGGGCGGGCTGCAGAAGGGAACGCACCAGCAGAAGCTGTTCGCGTTCTTCCACCGGTACTTCTTCTCGGCCGCCGGCGACTTCTCGCCCATGCTCTACAACGAGGACGGGAAGCTGTACGAGCAGATGAAGCTCGCCATGCTGCAGGGCAGATACACGAACGACACCGACCCGCTCGGGCAGTCGCTCGGTGACGGCCGGTCGCCCGAAACGGCGTGGGTGAAGAAGCGCATCCAGTACCTCATGTCGAAGTATTCCTTCGGCGATTACGACGCTAAGACCGCCGAGGGGGCCGTCACCGTGCGCATATCGGCACAGGCGGACGCTACGACGAACTCCATCACGCTGCGCCTCACGCCGGCCATGAAACTGTATCCGACGATTGCATACGGTACGACCGTCATGCGTGGTGCCCGCACGGAGGCTGGAAAGGTATGCGAGATCGTCGTGGAAATCAACGGCACGTCCGACCAGCAGCTGTCGGTGAAGTCGGCCGACTACCTGCTTGATATCGGCGACTGGTCATCGTATGTCATCAACGGCGCACTGTCCGTCATCGGCAGACGGCTCAGGCGGTTGAAACTCGGCGACGGCGACGGGCGGAAAGTGAAGATTCTCATATCCTCCCTCACGCTCGGCAATACCGTATCGCTGGAGGAGATAGACGTGCGGAACATCCTCACGCTCGCAGGCTCGCTCGATATGCGTTCTAACTACCGCCTGCGCCGTTTCCTCGCCGGCGGCTCGTCCCTTACCGAAGCCCACTTCGCTGACGGCGGTGCGCTCGAGGAGGTCGACTACCCGGCCGCCACGTCGTACATCGAACTGAAGAACCTCGGCCGCCTCACGAACGGGCGTTGCAAGACGGAAGCCTGCGCTCCGAACGTGATGAGCTACTTCGTCAGCGGATGCGACGGTCTCCAGCCGATCAAGATGCTCGCCGGGATCATGGACGCGCAGGACGGGCAGTCGCCCCACGCCCTCCGCTACGTCCGATGTGTCGGCTTCAACGAAACCTTTACAGACGGGCGTACCTTCGACAAGCTCGCCCGGCTCGTAGACGGCACGTATCAGGGCATCGACGCAGAAGGACAGTACGGCAACGACCCTTACCCGGTTCTCGACGGCACAATCAACCTCACCACCGGAGCCTACCGCGACACCTACGATGCCCTCATGGTCCACTATCCGAAGCTCAAGCTCAACATCTCCAAATGGTGGATCCGCTTCGAAGACCCCGAAGTAAAGCGCATCTGCATCGAGAACTGGGACAAGGACGGTGACGGAGAGCTTTCCATGGAGGAAGCGGCGCAGGTCAGTTCCATCGGGACTG
>NZ_GL872284.1:0-3219 GCF_000191065.1 Prevotella multiformis DSM 16608 | reverse complement strand
CAGTCCCGATGGAACTAACATCTAAACGCTTTCCGTATCTCCTTGTTAATCGTGCTGTCTTTAACAGCAGAGTACACCTGCGTCGTCTTGATGCTCTGATGCCCTAATATGTGCTGTATAATCGGAAGGCTCACACCCTTACTCAACAGCACGGTAGCGCACGTATGCCTTGCACAATGAAAGGTTATATGTCTGTGTATGTTGAATCGTTTGAGCACACGCTTCAGCACCAGATTGCAGCGAGCGTTACAAGGCAGCTGAAACAGTTTGCCTGTGGTGGTCTTGTTCTCTTGTACCATTGCAGCAGCCTTGCCTCCGAACATCTTGGATATAGGTATTCTCACCTCGTGGTCTGTCTTCTGCATTCGCATCACAACCCACTTGTTCCGATATATATTCTTAACGTGCTGCTTGGTAACGTTCACTATATCCGAGAAACGGAGACCAGAATAGACGCTGAACAGAAAACCTTTTATCACCTTCCCCTCCTCTTCTGTCAGGGCTTCCCTCGCCTCCTTCTCTTCAATCCGCTTCAGTTCTCTCTCTGTCAACGACTGCTTCTGTACATTCTCCGTCTTGATGTGATACTTGCGAAAAGGATATGCCGTCATCAGTTCCTCGTCGATAGCAAGATTAACGAACCTTCGAAATATCTTCATGAACTTAGCAATGGTGTTTACCGCATATCCGGCACCTTTCAGGAAGTTTTCAAAATCACAGATACACTTGTAATCAATCTGAGTAAAGGTCATATTCCTCTTGAATCGCCTTAGCACCGCCATCGTAGCCTTATGGTTCGCAATCGTCCCAACTGTATACGTCTCCTTATCTATTTCCTGCTCCATCCAATCAAGAAAAGAACTTTCCTCTTTATATTCTATCCTGGTCGGGTTATCCACCAATTTGTTGACATCACCAATATGCTTGATGACGTATTGCCCATCTACTTGTATCTGTATTAGTGCGTTATGCCCACGCAGCTGCATTGTTAAATATTGAATAAGCTCTTTGATGTTCATTTCTTTGAATTTTGAGGACAACCTGCTCAAAATTCAGTACCTTTGTAGTGTGTTAGCAGGCTGCAGGTGAAAAATAAAAAAGCCCCCAGCCTGTTAAAAAATCGTCTCACTTATTATTCAACCTAAACGCCGCAAGGGCGAGACCGGGGGCTGTATGCCTTCCGACCGTCCTTGCGGTTCGTTTTGGGTTGCGCTATGCGCTATAATAAGTGAGACATTGCAAAGATACTAAAATTTAGGATAATGAAGATAATTGAAGTACTGAAATTTAACCGTGAGCTGATAAAAAAGCTCAAAACAGCTGGTATACGCCTGGAAGATGAAGCGTATGTGGACCTGTATACTGATTATATGGCATTGATTGAACATGGCGAAAAAGTATCGTATATCGTGGCACATCTATCAGATAAGTACGCCATAAGTGAACGTAAAGTATATGACTTGATTAGACGCTTCCAAAGCGACTGCAAGACGCTTGCAGTATGACTTATTCTCGCTTTTCTCTTGGCTCAATAAATTTTGCGACCTTTGCCATACAAAACAAGTGAGACAATGAGAAAACAATATTTATCAGCACCGCTTCCGTTTCAGGGACAAAAACGGATGTTTGCCAAGGAGTATATTAAGGTGCTCCAGCAGTTCCCAGACAATACAACCTTCGTGGACCTGTTTGGCGGCAGCGGATTGCTGTCGCATATCGCCAAGTGCCAGAAGCCGGACTCCACCGTGGTGTATAACGATTTTGATGGATACAGGCTAAGGCTGGAACATATACCGCAGACTAACGAACTGCTCGCAGAACTTAGGGAAATCGTGCAGGGTACACCACGATACAAGCCTATCACTGGTGATGCACGCGAGAAAGTGTTTGAGTGCTTGCAAAAGTACCAGGATCGTTACGGCTATCTGGACTTCATTACCATATCCTCCTCTATTATGTTTTCAATGAAGTACCGCCTAAATATAGAGGAGATGCGTAAGGAGGCATTGTATAACACGATACGCAAGACTGACTATCCCTTATGCAGCGACTATTTGGACGGGCTGAACATCGTATCGGCAGACTACAAGCAGGTGTTCAATCAGTATAAGGATAAGCCTGGTGTGGTGTTTCTCGTTGATCCTCCGTATCTGAGCACGGAAGTGGGTACCTACAAAATGTACTGGAGGCTTGCCGATTACCTCGACGTGCCGACCGTTCTGGCAGGACATTCGTTTGTGTATTTTACAAGTAATAAGTCGTCTATATTGGAATTGTGCGATTGGATAGGCAGAAATAAAACCATAGGCAATCCATTCGAGAAATGCACGAAAGTAGAGTTCAATGCCCACATGAACTATAACGCTACCTACACGGACATGATGCTCTATAAAAAGGCTGGTTAAACACTGTTCAAATACTAATTAAATACTATTAAACTATGAACAAGTACCACGACATTTTAGAGAAGATTATGCGCACGGGTAAGATGCAGCATAACAAGAAAGGTAACATCAAGTGCCTGCTGAATGAGCAGCTTTCGTTGTCGCCAGCCGACCTGCTCGACATTTTCGAGAGTCACGACATTGCCCGCAAGAAACTGAAGAACGAACTACAGCTATTTATGCAGGGTGAGCGGCAGGTAGAGAAGTACCGAGAGGCTGGCATCAACTGGTGGGACTATTGCGGAAGTGTGTTGGTGAACAGTTACCCGACTTACTTTGAACAGTTACCGCCATTGATAGCAAAGATAAACCGTGAGAAACGCAATAGTAAAAACTATATATTGTTCCTTGGAGAGACCAATGCGGAGAGTAACCAAGCACCATGTCTGAGCCTTGTGCAGTTCCAAATAGACGAGGGGGTACTTGTGCTGTCAGCTTACCAGCGAAGCAGTGATGCAAACCTCGGTCTGCCGGCAGACATTTATCATCTTTATTTGATGTCACGGCAGATAGACCTTCCATTGAAATCTATAACGCTCAATCTCGCCAATGTTCACATCTATGAGAGCAATTTAGAGCGAACGAAAGAACTACTTGACGGAAACGAGAATGTGAAGTTTGAACTCAATGTATAGAAAAAGAGGTCGATTTGAAACCAATTATCAAATCGACCTCTTTTGTGCTGTGTGCGTTTTTATTTTATTACATTTCGTTTTGCTTGAAAAAATTACATTTCGTTTTATCGGACCACCACATTTCGTTTTGCCGGATTTAC
>NZ_GL872283.1:1588366-1620261 GCF_000191065.1 Prevotella multiformis DSM 16608 | reverse complement strand
ATATCATGAAAGGAATGCCATACTGATATTTCAGAAGTTCCTTATATTGTCCTGGGGCCGCACTCACCCGTCCCTTTGAGTCGCGGTAATCATATATTTCCTCTCCGTGATCGGACAGGTAAACCATGACAGCATTCGTCTTCAGGTATCTGTTGATGATGTGACTGATGACCGAGTCGTTATAGTATGTGGCATTGTCATAGTTCGCAATATCTTGCAGCTTGCTTTCTGTAAGATACGAATCCCTCCGCCGAATGTCCTTGATCGTGAATCTGTTGAAAGACTTGTTATGGGGGTATCTTGAGGCTGCGTCTATATGCTGTCCCCAGAGGTGGAACATGATTAGGTTGTATTTTCCTGTTGGTTTCTTGTTCTTGAAATAGTCCTGGATAAGCTGGTCGTCATAACGGAAAGTCTTATCAGATGAAGCGGTATAAGATAGGCTTGCTATGGTCTTGTTGTATAGGAATGAATTGGTTGTAAACCCTGTAAGCCCTTCTGTCACGTCCGTTTTCTGATTATCCCAATAGTATACATCGAAGCCGGCCCTTTTGAATATGGCAGGGAAGAATGGCGTGTGATACCATTTCTCATTATCCATCAGGGAATTGCAGCAGAATGTATTCCTTATGGTGAGTGAGGTTGCTGCATACGCACTGACCACGTCATTGAAGATGTACAGGTTGCCTTTGGCTTTCTCTTTTGTTAATCTTGGAGTTGTCAATAGAGGATAGCCATACAGGTTGGAGTGATATTTAATATACGATTCGCCGATGATATATACGACGTTTAAAGAGTCATTATCGGCGACAGTCCCCTTCTCCGTCTTGTAAGAGGCTTTGACAGCTTCCTGTAATTCGTTTTCGGTTGTCCGTATGCTGTTGAGGGAGAAAATCATCTTCGTGACGGTATCATAAGGAAAGGTGTCTTTTATCGGCAAGTCATCGGTGGTCTTGCTTTTTGCGATATGATAAAAGATGTCGAATTGGCCGAAACCGAAAAGGACTGTAATGACAGTGCCCCACAGGAAGGCTTTTCTTGCAGTCCAGCTGGTTTTCTGTGATATAGAGTTATCGATAAGATCGTGTCTCCATTCTGCCATTACAACTGTCATGAGTGCAAAACAAATGACGATTATGGAGATAATCCCATTTCTGGAGAACAGATAGGTGGACAGAAATTCTGTTGCCTCTCTGCTGTTGGTCTCCCCAATGAACGTGATGATCTGGGGCTGTATGATGAGATGGAAGACCAGCCATAAGAAGACATTCAGCCCGAAAAGGGAAAGGCCGATGGCATAGAACACAACTTTCACCCATTTCTTTCTTGTGTAGCAGATGATTGCTGTAAAGACATAGCTGACGGAAAGCCCTCGTGCGAGATCTTCAAATACAATCGGATCAAGATGGAATCCCAGCATTCCTGAGATGAAAAACTTGAGTGTAGACAAGCTGATGAGCAGGAAGAACAGGACAAAGAACGGGAACTCACGGCGGATAGGAGATGAGAATCCTTTGAGGAGTCCCTTTGCGAAACGGGTCAGGCCGTTACAGATGTCTGCTTTCCCAAATGACGGATGTGGTAGCATAGCTGTGAAAAGTTCCCTTGCTGCCCTGTGGAACCTCTGTGTTTGTTGTATATTTCCACATGATATGAAAAGCGTGGGCAGGCTGGTTGCCCGTCCTTGCAGTCCGTTATCTTCGTATGGCTGTCGCAGGTAATCCCGAGCAGCACAGAAGTCCACGCTGATATGTAAAGATTACCTGTATGTACTCGGAAGGGTACATGTGGAATCCTGATATACACATCTGCAGAAATCTACTGTAACTCTGTTCCCGGCTGTGATGGATAGTCCGTAAAGTTTTGGACTGCCAAGAAAAAGCATTGGCAAACGCCTTGTCATATATGTATTTTCTTCAATTCTCTCTGCCTGTGCGAAGAGAAAGATGAATTCTCTGCAAAGGTACTTCCTTTTCCCGACAATCCATGAAAAAGTTTGAGAAAAGCGGACACGCACTGAATATTGAAGGGGGCAAAACCGGCTGTGTAGCCTATGTGTCCTGCCTCCTGCGACCATAGGTCTCTCTTGCACATTACGACAGACGGTTCATACCATGATGTTATACGCCCCTCTTTTTCAGCTTGTACCCTATAGCCTGTCGTCTGAGAAAGAACTGTCAGATTCATATATGCAATGTTTGCTTTTCCATGATCACAGATAAAGGGATGAGAGGACAGCGGTATATTGTGTCGGTGCAAACCCTCAGCACGTATGGTGTTCACTGGCAACACGATCGGTGTCGGGCATCCGCACATCTGAAGGAAGTGCGAATACTGGTTTGTTCCAGTTACTGCAATAGGTGCTTTTCATCGACATGGGTGTGGCACGGGAGGCTTTTTCAGGTTCTTCCGTTCAATGCGTGGATGTTTTCATATAGCTTTAACGGAAGAACCGAAGTGATTGATGAAACAAAAACATGGCCAAGACTGTCAACTGTCTATCCTAATCATCAGCCTCCGAGTCAAAGACCTTTTCATTTTAATACGTTGAAAAGACAGACAAGATTTTGAAAAACCATTACATGATTTCAAACAAATCATCTGTAAATGTAAAGAACACGTGCAAAAAGCGAGTTTGTAACCAGCTGTCAATCAATCGGTTGTCAAGTCGTTCGTAAAAGGTGCCTGATTGGACTTCAAAAGGGCGTTGGTAACACGCTAAAGGAGCACCCATTGCAGATCAATCAGGCATCTTTTAGAAGCCAGAAGAGCGTGTGTCAGCTTTGAACTGCACAAAAATATTTACAAACACTGATGATCTGAGAATAAGTTGTTTGTAGAAGACGGAAAGACAGGCTGACGGGCAGGCATCGTATCCATTTGTCTTTTCTGCATTTTATCCTGTAGTTTACCCTCCTTTGCAAGACCATCCGTTTTGGGAGAGTCATACTATGCAAGTACACAAGCCCTTTATTCTATTCCCATCTATCCATTTAACGGAAGAACTTTTTTTCTTATCTCGGACGCGCGTCTTTCAGCATCACACACAAGCGATATTTGCAGGAACGATAAGCGGGGGCTGCCGATGTGTGTCGGTAGTCCCCGCTTGTTGGATGGAATTTTTGTTGCTGCGTCCTGTTCCTTGCTTATAATCTGCAGACGGTATTAGATTATCGCGAATCTGTAAGGAACTGTTGTCCGTCGTAATTGTCGTCTTCCCATAAGTCAAAGTCATATTCCTTTGCACCTGCCTCTGTACCGCCGGGAGCTTCTGGGGCGGTCTCACTGTGCTGTGAGAAACCGTCTAATAAGTTCTCACAGGATAGCTTGTGCACTTCGATTGTTGGGATCAGGTATTGTCTTTTCATTGTCGTTTCTTTATTTTAGGATCTTTCGGCCTTTGTAAATGTATATCCCCTTTGGCAGGTCGGACAGTGCTGAACGCCTGCCCAGGCATACACCCTGCAGCGTATAGATGTTGTCATCTTCGTATAAAGTGAGTGTACTCAAGCCGGTGGATTCGTTGATGAACTGCATCTTGGCAGGTGCGGCAGCATCCGACTTCGTCTGGAAGTAACAGCGATAGGCAGGGATGACGACACCGGCATTGCTGTTTGCCTTTACAAAGCTGCCGTCAGCTGCTGTATAGATAAAACAGGATGTTTCTGCTGTTGACACCTTCGTCACCTTGGCCATTGTACCTGCAAAGGTGTAATCTCCAATTGTTGCAGGAATGGCATTACCAGAAAGTACAGCCTTGCCACGGAACGGAATGAGGCATTTTTCGGTGCTGTTGGCTATAAAGACGTAAGGCTTGAAAGCCTCTATCGAGTTACAGGATTTGAAGGTGAAGATACCATTTGCTGCTCCCGTCAGGTGATAAATCTTACCGTTGAGCTGTACAGCTTCTGTCGGACTGATATTGAATGGCAGGCAGAGAGTACTCTTCACATTCCCCTTAAATTCGCGTTCAAATAGATTGTCGGTGTTGCTGCCTGCACCGGTTCTCTCGCTCATCGTGTAATAGCCGCCATTGGTAAAGGCGTATTCATTGCTTTTCTGTGTGCCTGTGGCTACTCCATCATTGAACATGATATTTTCCGGTGTTCCTGTAACGTTGCAGGTCCACTTCCATATTTTGTTGCCATTGGCTGCCTTACCGATGTATTCGCACTGCTGTCCCGGCCAGCTGCCACCCGTATAATTTGAATGACTGTCCCATGCCCAGCAGGCAGCTTTACCCCACGATGCAGGCGATTCAAAGAAGGCTACTGTCTCGCTGTTACTGAAAGTAAGCGGATCTACTTCACCTATGACACGCTCATTTTTATACTGGGCAGTATTATCCGTTGCCTTTCTGTTGTTATAGGTATAGAACACATCGCTGGTTATACCCCGCACATCGTCCGTCTTTGTAGCATCTCCACCCTTGTTGAGCAGGAAGTTCAGGCGGTCAGCCTTCAATGTCATATAATAGAATACCTTGTCACCCACCTGCCTTTTCTTTGTCAACAGGGTTCCCGGATAGCCATCTGTGAGCGGACTGTCATTGTCCGTCCACGCATAGAGATAGAGCGGCTGCTCGTTTGCTTCCACATATACCGTGATGTCCTTTGCAGGGTTTGTCTCCTTATAGAAGGCATAATTCGGGTTTTCTGCCGTTCCAGCCGACACGAGTGTGTAGCCTTCCGTGTCAACACCTTGCGGATAACCGCTGATAACCATAATCTTACTGCGCTCGCCCTGCACAATGGTTACATAGCCGCCATCGTAGTATTTCCCTGATACAATCCTGCTCTGATTGGTGATACCCGCCTCTTTACGTGCGGCAATCATCTTCGCGAGCTCGGTCTGATAGGCTTTCCAGTGCGGAAGGAAGATACAGGGTGTACCCGGCATTGCCAATATGAAGGCATTGGCAGCCAGGATGTTGTTCTGCAACTTCTCGCCGTTTTCGTTGCGATAAGTATCGTGATTGTCTATGAAAGTCACCGCATAGCGGCTCATGTTCGGGTCTCCGGCTACCCCCTTAGAGGTCAGTGCTCCCCAGTTACCGTTTCCGAAGGCATCGTTAATGATATATTTCAATGGGAAATCGAAGGCTGCCGAGGTGTAGCCGGTTCCTTTGATCCAGCCCACCACATTGTCATAATTGGTATCCCAATACTCTCCGACAGAAAACTCCGGCTTAGCATCTTCGTTGTATATCTTGATGAACTCCGCACCATAGCCCTTCACCATATCGTATCTGAAACCCTTGTAGCCCATTTCCTCCTTGAGGAACTGCAGATAGGTTTTTACGTTCTTCTGCACATTTTCGCCCTTATGGTCTAAGTCACGATAGCCGAAGTGGTCGCCAGTATCGTAATTACCAGAAACTGGGAACTTGTCGTTTGCCTCGTCATCCCGGCAGATGTCAGCCAATGACCATTTAAGTTTCTTCCCCTTCCATTCTTCTTCCGGGAAGTCGCACCAGTCTTTGTCGCCGCTCTTGTGATTTATCACCACATCTTCTATCACCGCTACATTCCTGGCATTGAAGGCGGCAATCATCTCTTTGAGTTCTTCCTGCGTACCGAAAGAACTGTTCTGATTGAACCACCACACAGGGTTATATCCCATGCTCTTGCCGTTGATACCGGTATTACAATAACCGCTCTGCGGCACCCAGATGGAGTTGAAACTCCGGCTGATGACATCGGCTTGTGACTGCAATTTTGTCCAATGCGTATCTTCGTAGGAGTCCCAATAGAAGGCTTGCAGCATAACGCCCTGATACTTGGAGGGCCATCCCTGGCTGAATCCCTGCTGTAACGACAGCAGGAATGAAAATAATAAAAGTAATCGTTTCATCTTATATATTTAGGTTGTATATATCTTCGGGTTTGTCCTGCAAATGTACTGTTTTAAGCCGTATTGAATGTAGATGCTGGTGATAATCAGCGTTTTTCATCGTGCAAACGTTTGCAGAAGACAGCGGGGCAGGCTGTGGTGTCGGTGACATTGCAAGGCCGAGGGTCGGAGCGGAAGGGGCGCATAGGGTACAGACAAACGGCTGGCAATGAGGTGTTTCCCTGGTGTGGGCGTGGTACGGGAGGTGTCTTCATGAATTTGGATGCCCTCGTGAAGAGGCGGATGCGGAGCCGGTGACACGCCGATACCACGGAGGAGACACGGTGGCGGTCGTCTGGAGAAATCTCACCTGGCCGACATCATGCAATCGATTACGCAAAAATTGATTTAAATCATGTGCGGCAGAGTTGCGATTCTGCATTAATTTGATTAACTTTGACGAAAAATAACTATCCCAACTCTATATGAACGTACAGTTTCACATTGACTACCAGACCTACTATGGACAAGATCTTGTCCTGAACATCATCACGGGTCAGCACAACGGGGCGCATGAGGCCTCACAGTACAGAATGCGTACGGCAGACGGCTGCCACTGGGAGGTGGAAGTGAAGAAAGACGCCAAGCCCGGCACGCAAGTAGACTACTTCTACAGTATTTTCCGCGGCGACAATGAGGAGCGCAGGGAATGGGGGGTAATGAACCACAGACTGGAATTCAATGCAGAACGCAGTCTGAACTACCGTGTCTACGACCACTGGAGCGACCTCCCGGAGGATGCTTACCTCTACACTTCCGCCCTTGCCGACTGCATCGTGGGGAAGAAACTGACGAAAGCGAGACTCAACAATTACAACAAGGCTGTAACGCTGAAGGTGCGTGCGCCGCAGTTAGGTGCGGCGGACGAGCTGTACCTGTCAGGGGCCGAGCCTGCACTGGGGGCGTGGAACGTGAAGAAGGCACTGAAGATGGTGCAGCACAGCATCAACGAATGGAGCTTTACCCTGGATGCTGCAAAGCTCTCGGGCAGCCAGCTTGAAATAAAATTCTTCATCAAGAACCGCGACAACGAGGCAGCTCCGGTATGGGAATACAGCAACAACCGGATGCTGGAACTGCCCGGCATGGAGGAAGGAGATGCCATCGTCTACGAACTGGACGAGGCGTTCTTCCCGGTTCCGGCCATCCGCGTGGCAGGAACACTGGTTCCGGTGTTCTCGCTCCGTTCGGAATCGAGCTTCGGCATCGGCGACTTCGGCGACCTGAAGAAAATGGTCGACTGGGTGAGCCAGACCGGACAGCGTGCGCTGCAGATTCTGCCGATCAACGACACCACCATCACCCATACATGGACGGATTCCTATCCTTACAGCTGTATCTCGGTCTTTGCCCTGCATCCGCAGTATGCCGACCTCACGGCATTGCCGGAGCTGAAGGACAGGAAGCAGCGGGAGAAATTCGAGGCACTGCGCAAGGAACTCAACGCTCTGCCGCAGATCGACTATGAGCGTGTAAACGACGCAAAGACGGAATACCTCCGGCTGCTCTTTGCGCAGGAAGGGGAGAAAGTGCTGGGAAGCAGCGCCTTCAAGGAGTTCTTTGCCGAGACTGAGAGCTGGCTCGTTCCCTACGCACAGTACTGCAACATGAGGGATAAATTCGGGACAGCCGACTTCTCCCGGTGGGCAGACCATAAGCAGTGGGACGAATCCGACCGCAAGGCGCTGTCCAATCCCAAGGATGCAGCCTACAAGGAAGTGGCGTTCTTCTATTATGTACAGTTCGTGCTGAGCAGCCAGCTGAAGGCTGTCCACGAGTATGCGCAGGCACACAGGGTCATCCTGAAAGGAGACATTCCCATCGGCGTGAACCGCTACGGCTGTGACGTGTGGACGGAACCTCGCTACTTCAACCTCAACGGACAGGCAGGTGCTCCGCCCGATGATTTCTCCGTCAACGGACAGAACTGGGGATTCCCCACCTACAACTGGGACGAGATGATCAAGGACGGCTGCCAGTGGTGGGTCAACCGCTTCCAAAACATGGCGAAATACTTCGATGCCTACCGCATCGACCATGTACTCGGCTTCTTCCGTATCTGGGAGATTCCCATCAGCTCGGTTCACGGACTGCTCGGACAGTTCGCACCGGCTCTCGGCATGAGCCGTGAGGAAATCGAAGGGTACGGACTGCACTGGCAGGAGGAACTCTTCACGGAGCCGTTCATTACCGACTGGGTGCTCGACCGTATCTTCCGTGAGCATGCCGATGAGGTGCGGCAGAAGTATGTGGAGCACGTATGGGGCGACCGTTACAGGATGCGTCCGGAGTATGATACGCAGCGAAAGGTGGAGAAAGTGTTTGCGGGTAAGAACTCCGAGACGGATGTCTGGATCCGTGACGGACTCTATGCCCTGATCAGCGACGTGCTCTTCGTACGCGACCACAAGGATCCGAACCGATTCCATCCACGCATCAGCGTTCAGTTCGACTTCATCTACGAGAGCCTCTACGACAGCGACAAGGCTGTATTCAACAAGCTCTACAACGACTATTTCTATCGCCGCAACAACCAGTTCTGGTACCAGGAGGCAATGAAGAAACTGCCGAAACTGGTGAATGCCACCCGTATGCTGGTCTGCGCCGAGGACCTCGGAATGGTGCCCGACTGCGTGGCATGGGTGATGAACGAACTGCGCATCCTCAGTCTGGAAATCCAGAGTATGCCGAAGGATCCGCATGTACGCTTCGGGCATCTCAGCGAAAACCCGTACCGGAGCGTGAGCACCATCTCCACACACGACATGGCGACGCTGCGACAGTGGTGGGATGAAGACTGGGCACGTGCGCAGGATTACTTCAACAGTATGCTGCACCGGGGCGGCCCGGCACCTCATCCGCTGCCGGGATGGCTGGCAAGAGACATTGTCAGCCGGCATCTGACATCGCCGAGTCTGCTGTGCATCCTCGGTATCCAGGACTGGATGAGCATTGACGAAGACCTCCGTCTGGCTGATCCGAACGCCGAACGCATCAACATTCCGGCCAATCCGAAGCATTACTGGCGCTACCGCATGCACGTCGGCATTGAGGACCTGATGAAGAACAAGGCCTTCAATGAGCAGGTAACCGACCTGATCAGCCAGGCCGGCCGATAACAATAGAGAAGGCGGTGACGGGGCTCTTTCGGTTACCCGTCACCGCCTGTCTTCGTATATTGTCGTCTGATATTGCCTGGCATCGCCTGTTATTGCTCATGACCTCGCATGGTCTCCCGTTATCTTCCATTCCGCCCATCTCCGCTTATTATCGTTTGTCCCCACTCACCATCTCCCATCACCGCCTGTCTCATTCCTCCCTCTGAAGGGCTGGGCCAGGCTTTTATCCTCACACAGACAATGAATATAAAATATCATCTGGCAGCATCCATTGCCGCCCTCTTTCTCTCACAGAATGTTTCCGCCCAGCAGCGTTTCAACGAGATGTCCTATTCTCCCGGCGAGACGACTTTCCGCCTCAACGCCCCTTCCAAACCGACACTTCGGCTCTACGATGCGGGACGGGGAGGGAAAGCCTACAAGAAAATAAAGCTTGTACAGAGCGGTGACAACATCTGGACTGTCACTGTGAAGGGCAATCTGAAAGGCAAGTTCTACACGTTCGACATCGGACATGGAGAGACACCGGGCGTATTCGCCAAGGCTGTCGGCTGCAACGGAGGCCGCGGTGCCGTCATCGACATGAAGGAAACCGATCCGGCAGGCTGGAGCACCGACCGGCGTGTATCGACGAAAAGTCCGGCAGATCTGGTCATCTACGAGCTGCATCACCGGGACTTCTCCGTCGACCCGTCATCAGGTCTGGTACACAAAGGTAAATTCCTCGCACTGACCGAACTGAAGGCCATTGACCATCTGAAAAAGCTGGGCGTCAATGCCGTCCATATCCTTCCTTCCTTTGACTTCGCCTCTGTGGACGAGTCAAAACCGGGCGTACCGCAATACAACTGGGGCTATGACCCGCTGAACTACAATGTGCCGGAGGGCAGCTATTCCTATGACGCCGACCTCCCCTCACGCCGCATCATGGAATTCAAGCAGATGGTGCAGGCACTGCACAAAGCGGGGATCAGAGTGATTCTTGACGTGGTTTACAACCATACCTTCGACCTTGCCAACAGCAACTTCGAACGTACGTTCCCCAAGGCTTACTACCGCTACAATGCCGACGGCACCCCCTCCAACGGGTCGGGCTGCGGCAACGAGACGGCAAGTGAGAGGCTGTTGATGCATGACTTCATGCTGGAGTCGATGAAATACTGGGTGGACGAGTACCATATCGACGGCTTCCGTGTAGACCTCATGGGCATCCATGACATCCAGACCATGAACGACATCCGCCGTGAGCTCAATGCCATCGACCCCGGGATATTCGTCTATGGCGAGGGATGGAGCGCCGGTACGTGTGCCTACCCACAGGAGAAACTGGCGATGAAAGCCGCCATCCCGCAGATGCCTGGCGTTGCCGCCTTCTCGGATGACATACGCGATGCACTGCGCGGCCCCTTCTCCGATGACCATAAAGCCGGTTTCCTCGGAGGTGTAGCAGGGCTGGAAGAAAGCCTGAAGGCAGGCATAGCGGGTATGATCGCCCATCCGCAGGTGGATTATTCGAAGGTGAACTATTCCAAAAAGCCATATGCCACAGAGCCGACACAGATGGTCGCCTACGTCAGCTGTCACGACGATATGTGCCTCGTCGACCGCCTGAAAGCCTCTGTCCCGGAGGCTGAATACGACGAGAACGAGCTGATAAGGCTGGACGAACTTGCCCAGACGGCCGTCTTCACTTCGCAGGGAGTGCCGTTCATGCTCTCCGGAGAAGAGATGCTGCGCGACAAGAAAGGGGTACACAATTCCTTCAACTCGCCCGACAGCATCAACCGTCTCGACTGGAACAACCTCAAGGTCTATCCACAGGTGTTCAGATACTACAGCGGCCTCATCCATCTCCGCAAGGCGCATCCGGCTTTCCACATGGGCAATGCCGACCTTGTCCGCAGACATCTCGAGTTTCTCCCGACGCAGGACTGTCTCGTTGCTTTCCGCCTGAAGGAGCATGCCGGCGGCGACAGATGGAACGACATCTACGTCGTCCTCAACGCCAACAAGGAGCTCCGCACGGTCAATATCCCTAAAGGAAAATACACCATCGTATGCGCCAACGGCGAAGTAAACGAATCCGGACTGGGCGAGATGGAAGGCGGCGAAGTGATGGTAGACGGGCAAAGCGCACTGATTCTTCACAATTAAACAAGGGAGCTTATGAGCCTGACAGGGACTGATCAGGCCCATGAATCCCGGCACAACAATAATGAACCGAATATGAAATTCAAACAAGTTTTCAGCAAGTCTGTCCTCCTTTTACTGTTCACTGTGTCAATGCCAATAGCCGCCCGTCAACGTCCATCCGCGCCTGTCATATCGCGCATCGAGCCTGCCAGCTGGTTCGCCGGGATGCAGGATCCGACACTCCAGCTGATGGTCTACGGCAAGGACATCAAGTTCTCGGATGTGTCCACCGACTATCCGAATGCAAGGATAGACTCGCTCGTGCGGCTCGACTCGCCGAACTATCTCCTCGTTTACCTCAACCTGAAAGATGCGAAGCCAGGAGAAGTGACCCTCAGCTTCACGAACAAAAACGGTAAGACCACCCGACAGAAGCTCCAGCTCAAAGCCCGTGCCATGGCCGGTGCCGACCGGAAAGGGTTTGACAACTCGGATGTTCTGTACATGCTCATGCCCGACCGCTTCGCCGACGGCAATCCGAAGAACGACATCGTCAAGGGCATGCAGGATCAGCTCTGCAACCGCAACGAACCGAGTCTGCGGCACGGCGGCGATCTGGAAGGCATCCGACAGCACCTCGACTACTTTACCGACCTCGGCGTGACAGCCCTTTGGTTCACGCCGGTACTGGAGAATGACCGTCCTGCTGACGGCGGGAAATACAGTACCTATCACGGATATGCCACCACCGACTACTACCGTGTCGACCCGCGCTTCGGTACGAACGAGGAATACAAGGCACTTGTCGACGCCTGTCACAGGAAAGGACTGAAGGTCGTCATGGACATGATCTTCAATCATTGCGGCGACTACCACCCCTGGAACAAGGACGTACCGTCAAAAGACTGGTTCAACCATCCCGGCTACGGACTGCAGACAAGTTACAAGCTCACCCCTGTTCTCGACCCGTATGCCAGCAAGGTGGACATGGCGGAGACCGTGGACGGGTGGTTCGTGTCGTCCATGCCCGACCTCAACCAGCGCAACCCGCATGTCATCAAGTACCTTATCCAGAACTCCGAGTGGTGGATCGAGACCGTCGGCATCGACGGCATCCGCATGGACACCTACCCCTATGCCGACCGCAAGGCAATGGCAGCGTGGATGAAGGCACTCGATGCGGAATATCCCAATTTCAACGCCGTGGGCGAGACATGGGTCACAGAGCCGGCTTACACGGCAGCCTGGCAGAAGGACAGCAAACTGTCGGACATCAACAGCTACCTGAAGACTGTGATGGACTTCGCCTTCTTCGACCGCCTTTCACAGGCGAAGCACGAAGAGACGGACGATTGGTGGAAGGGACTGAACCGTATCTACAACTCCCTCTGCTATGACTATCTCTACACCAACCCGTCATTCGTGATGGCATTCATCGAAAACCACGATACCGACCGCTTTCTCGGAAACGGAAAGGACTCTACGGCTTTGAAGCAGGCTTATGCCCTCCTGCTGACGATGAACCGCATCCCGCAGCTCTATTATGGTACGGAAATACTGATGAACGGCACCAAGGAGGTGACCGACGGCAATGTCCGCAAGGACTTCCCCGGCGGTTTCCCGGGCGACAAGGTCAGCAAGTTCACGTCTGAAGGACGCACTGCAGCCGAGAATGCCATGTACGACTGGATCCGCCGACTGCTGCACTGGCGGCAGAACAACGAAGTCATCACCCGTGGTTCGCAGACACAGTTCATCCCCTGGCACGGGGTCTATGTGCTTGCCCGTCAACATAAAGGCAGGACCGTACTCACCGTCCTCAACGGAAGGAAAGCCGACAACCAGCTTGAAGTCGGACGCTATGCCGAAGTAATCGGAACACATGCGACAGCCACCGACATCACCACAGGCAAGTCCGTCGACCTGACCAGGAACATCCCGCTGGGACACCGTCAGACAATGATTCTCAGTTTCTGACAGGTGTACAGAACACAGGGTTACATTCCCTTTTCCTGCGGGAAAGGAAGGTCTGAGGGTCGTGGGACACTTTATTCCACCTTAATTATATACAACAGCAGGGGCTGCCGGCAGATGCCGGCAGCCCCTGCTGTCGTGAATGGAGGATGGCGGCAGGGAGTCTGTCGTTACAGACGATGTCCTGGCATCGCCGTCCCTTTGCCGGCTTCTGTTCCAGTCCGGTCAACACTTCCCACATAAGCCGGACGTTAACCTTTAACAGGTATTGCAGTGACGTGGAAAGCCCTGTCTGACCTGTACGTGATGGTTTTCCTCCGCTTCTCTGTATGCTTTATTATGTAGCAGGCTTGCTTTATCACTCCATATTTCGGAAGAACCGATGAAATGCTGAAAAGGCAGATTGATACGAAGCCTGTCCATCAGCCTGTCTTTCCTCTTCTGCAAACAACTTCCCATATCATCAGTGTCTGTAAACTGTTTTCATGCAGCCAAAGCGGACACATGCTCTTCTGGCTTCTAAAAGAAGCCTGATTGACTTGCAGCAGGTGCTCTTTCTGCGCATTACCAACGCCCTTTTGAGGCCCAATTAAGCACCTTTTACAAATGGCCTAATAACCAGCTGATTGACTGTCGGTTACAATTTTTCTTTTTGTACGTGTGTTTTTATGTTCGCAGATGATTTGTTTGAATTGTGTAATGACTTTTCAATGTCTTATCTGTTTTTCCAACGTGTTAATGAAAAGGTTTTTGTATCGGAGGAGGATAACAGGATAGACTGTTGACGGTCTTGGCTGTGTTTTTGTTGAATGAATCACTTCTGTTCTTCCGTTAAAGCTATACGAAAAGCATCCGCACAACGGAAGAACCAAAAGAAAGGTGTGTTGAATCGCCATTCAACACACCTTGTTCTTCAGAGAGATATATAAAAAGAGTTGTGAAACCCTATTCTGCCGTGCGGCGGTCCTTGATGATGCCGACGGAGAGCGCACCGAGGATGAGGGCGACGCCGGCAACCACCATCATGTTGCTCTGTACGGAGCCCACCAGATGAAGCAGTACGCCGCCTACTGCAGCAGCAACGATCTGCGGTATGCAGATGGTGCCGTTGAAGAGACCGAGGTATGCCCCCATGTGTCCGTAGCCTTCCAGCGCATTCGTGACGAAGGTGAACGGCATGGCAAGCATTGCCGCCCAGGCGCAGCCGATGAGGACGAACGGGAGGAACAGCAGGTACTGGTCGTGGACGTAGGCCGCCATGGTGAAGCCGATGCCGCCTAAGACAAGCGAAAGGGCGTATGCCATCTTGCGGTTCTTGAACTGTGGGAGCACCATTGCCCATGCTACGGAGCCGATGGCCTGCACGGCAAAGAGGATGCCCACCCAGTTGCCGGCTTCCTGATAGCCCGTGGTTGTGGTGGCGTCAGCTGCAAACATATCCACGCCCCAGCAGTTGGCTGCCACGGTGCCGTTGGTGTAAGTCCACATATACATGAAGGCAAACCAGCAGAAGAACTGTACCAGGCCCACTTTCCAGAAGGTGGCCGGCGCATTCTTCAGGAGGGTGATCATGCTTGCCTTCGATTCATTGTTGGCCTTCTTCAGGCTGTGGTACTTAGCATATTCCTCCGGTGGCATTTCCTTTACCTTGGCAGTCGTGTAGATGACACAGAGGATGAGAATGGCCGCACCGATATAAAAGGAATAGACCACGGAGTCGGGGATGACTCCCAGCGGCGCCTGGTTGGAGATGCCCAGCAGGGTGAAGAAGTAGGGGAAAACGTAGCCCGCAATGGATCCGGCGTTGCAGAGGAACGACTGTATGGAGTAGGCGAGCGTCTTCTGCTTCTCGTTGACCATGTCGCCCACCAGCATCTTGAACGGTTGCATGGCCATGTTGATGCTCGTGTCGAGAAACATCAGCGAGAGCAGTCCGAAGACCATTGCCGTCGATACCGCCATGCCGAACGACCCGGCATTGGGCAGCAGGCACATCACGAGGACGGCAACGGCAGCCCCGATGAAGAGATAGGGGATGCGCCGTCCGAAGCGTGTCCATGTCTTGTCGGACAGTGTCCCGACGATCGGCTGTACGATGATGCCCATCAGCGGCGGGAGTATCCAGAAATAGCTGAGTTTATGCGGGTCAGCACCCAGTGTCGCGAAGATGCGGGAGATGTTTGCGCTTTGCAGCGCATAGGCAATCTGCACTCCGAAGAATCCGAAACTGAGATTCCAGAGCTGCCAGAAACTTAAGTTAGGCTTTTGCTTCATTGTTGTATTTGTTTTTAGGCCTCCCCGAATCCTCCAGAGGAGGGGGAGGCGGTTATAGGCGGTTATAGGCAGTTATAGGCAGTTATAGGCGGTTATAGGTGGTTGTAGGCGATGATAGGCGTTGATGCGGTGATGATGGGCGTTGATGAGCCTTCTGCAGACGGGCTTCCGTAGGTATTCCCCTCCTTCGGAAGGGTTGGGGGACTTACTTTGTTGTCCCCCTGATGATCAGCCTTGTCCTTACCACCCGTTTCTCCACCCGGTCCTTCGGCAAGGCACCCTCCACCTGATCGATGAGGATGTTGGCAGCCTCTTCGCCCACCTGTGTCCCGCGCTGCTCTACGGTTGTCAGCATCGGTTCGCAGGCCACGGCACGCTCTCCGTTGGTGAATCCGCAGATGGAGATATCCTCCGGCACACGGTAGCCCATGCGCTTGCAGGAATAAAGGATGCCGATGGCAGTGTCGTCGTTGACGGCGAAGAAAGCGTCTGGAGGGGTGGCCAGGCTCATGATGTCGGGGGTGATGGCCTCTGCGTCAGCCCGGTTGTCACAGTTCCTTATCAGGAGGTCGTCGGGCCGCATACCGTGCTTGAGCAGAGCGTCGCGGTAGCCGTTGTAGCGGTTTTTGCCGATCTCCATGGTCAGTGTCGTGCCGTAGAAGGCAATATGTCTGCATCCCGTATCGATGAGATGGGTGACGGCAGCGTACGCCCCCATGTAGTCGTCGACGACGACCCGGCTGGCATTGACGCCCGTGCAGATGCGGTCGTAGAAGACGACAGGGACACCGTGCTTGAGCAGCCGCTGGAAATGGTCGTACTTGGTCGTATTCTTGGCCTGTGACACGATGATGCCGCATACCTTGCTCTCTGAGAACGCCTGACAGATTTTCACTTCGTCTTCGTAGTTCTCCCGGCTCTGTGCAACCATCAGCCGGTAGCCTCGTGCCGAAGCCTCTTCCTCGATTCCCGAGAGGATGGATGAAAAATAGAAATGGGAGAGCTGCGGGATGATGACGCCGATGATTTTGATGGGCTGCACCTTGCTCTTCCGCAGACTTTCAGCAATGATGTTCGGAGAAAAATAATGTTCGCGCGCATACCTCTTTATTTCCTCCCGCTTCTCGACGGAAATCCGGGGGCTGTCTTTGAGGGCGCGGGACACTGTCGCCACGGAAACACCAAGGTCCCGTGCGATATCCTTCATCGTTATGCTGGGTGTGTCAACCATTCGATTTAGCTGTTCTTAGCCTGATTGTTGTTTTGGTCACGCAAATATACACATTTTTCACAAATCGTTTGACCTATGTCAATTTATTAATTCATAATTTATTTGTGCAAACGTTTGCGCAGACTAAATAACATTTTCAAAGACAAAAAAGTGTGAAATCCCTCAAACTCGATTAACTTTGCAGCAGATAAGCCAATGCTATCGGCTATTAACCGACCTTGACGAAGTGTATATAAAATAACTTTAATCAATTTATAATCTTTTAATTAACAAAAATGATGAAGCAGGTAAAATGCAAATTTCCTGTCAGGATGCTGACCCTTCTGCTGGGTCTGTTCCTTTCAGTCAGTGCTTTTGCACAGTCTACTGTTACTGGACAGGTGAAGGATGCTGCCGGCGAGCCCGTCATTGGTGCTTCCGTCCTTATCAACGGAACATCCAACGGTACGGTGACCGACCTTGACGGTAACTTCTCTGTCAACGTACAGCCCGGTGCAACCTTGACAATCTCCTACATTGGTTATCAGAAGCAGCAGGTCGCTGCATCCAATGGCATGGTCGTCACGCTCAAGGAAGACGTGGCACAGCAGATGAACGAAGTCGTTGTCATCGGTTACGGTGCTGTGAAGAAGAGCGACCTTACCGGTTCTGTCACGGCTCTGAAGCCGGACGGCAAGAACAAGGGCCTGGTTGTCAATGCGCAGGATATGCTCGCCGGCAAAGTTGCCGGTGTGAGCGTCACCAATGACGGCGGTACGCCGGGTGGCGGTTCTAACATCCGTATCCGTGGCGGTTCGTCACTGAATGCTTCCAACAGTCCGTTGATTGTCATCGACGGTGTGGCTATGGACCAGACTGGTGTCAAGGGTGTGGCCAATCCGCTCTCTCTCGTCAATCCGCAGGATATTGAGTCGTTCAACGTCCTGAAGGACGCTTCCGCTACAGCTATCTACGGTTCACGTGGTTCGAATGGTGTCATCATCATCACCACCAAGAAGGGCCGTCGCGGTATGCAGATTTCTTATAACGGCAGCTTTACCGTCAGCACGAAGTCGAAGAACCTTGACGTGCTGTCGGCTGATGAGTACCGTGACCTGATAAAGAGCAAGTACGGTACGGCACTGTACACGCTGGACGCTAACGGCAACAAGGTCCCGACAGCTTACGGAAGCCTGGGCAAGGCCAATACCAACTGGCAGAACGAAATCTTCCGTACCGCCATCGGCCACGACCACAACGTAGCTGTGTCCGGTCAGGCTGCCAACTGGCTGCCTTACCGTGTCAGTGCGGGATATACCAACCAGCAGGGTATCGTCAAGACCTCCAGCTTCGAGCGTTTCACGGGTGCCCTGACATTAAGCCCTTCTCTTCTGAACGACCACTTGAAGGTCACCCTGAATGCCAAGGGTATGTGGACCAAGAACCGCTACGCTGACGGCGAGGCCATCAAGGCTGCACGTCAGTTCGACCCGACACAGCCTGTCTATGCAGACGGTTTCAACAACTTCGGCGGTTATTACCAGTGGACGGATGACGGTACAGCCCTCAACGATCCGACATGGCCGATGACATTCTATTCTCTGGCAACCAAGAACCCGGTGTCTATCCTCAACCTGAAGAACGACCGTGCCATCAGCCGCGACTTCCTCGGCAGTGCGGATATCGACTATAAGGTACACGGCTTTGAGGACCTGCGCCTCCACGTGACGGCAGGCCTTGATGTTGCAAAGGGACGCCAGGTAACGGATGTCGATCCGGCTTCCCCGCTGGCTGTCTACTATGGCTCATACGGCTGGGAGTCACAGTTGAAGCGCAATATGCAGCTGTCTGCTTACGCACAGTACTACCACGACTTCAACGACAAGGCCAAGAACCACTTTGACATCATGGCCGGCTACGAGTGGGCACACTTCTGGCACAACACCCATAACTCTTACTGGAGCTTCTATCCTTCGACGAACAAGGACACCAGCCTTGCCGGCAAGGAGCGCAACCGCACTTACTATGACTATGCGACGGAAAACTACCTCGTTTCTTTCTTCGGCCGTGCCAACTGGTCTCTGATGGATGGCCGCTACATGGTGACGGCAACAGTACGTGACGACGGTTCTTCCCGTTTCCAGGACCACTGGGCTGTGTTCCCGTCCTTCGCCTTCGCATGGCGCATGAACGAGGAGAACATGCTGAAGCAGATCGACTGGCTGTCCGACCTGAAGCTCCGTCTCAGCTGGGGTATGACCGGTCAGCAGGAAGGGATCGGCGACTACAACTATTTCGCTGTGTACGAAATGAACACAGGCAACGACTCTTACTATCCAATTGCCGGGGACGGCTCTCTGGCCCGTCCGAAGGCGTATGATCCGACACTGAAGTGGGAGACGACCACCTCCTATAACATAGGTCTTGACTGGGGTGTCCTCAGGCAGCGTCTTTCCGGTACCGTCGACTGGTACTACCGCAAGACCAGCGACCTCCTCAACAAAGCGACCGTATCGGCGGGCTCCAACTTCCGCAACGAGGTGATGAGCAACATCGGATCGATGTACAACACGGGTGTCGAGGCAAGCATTCACTGGCTGGCTGTGAACTCCAAGGACATCAACTGGACGATGGATTACAACTTCACCTACAACTACAACAAGATCACCGACCTCAACGGTGGTTCTGACCCTGACTATTACGTTCCTACAGGCGGTATCTCTGCCGGCACAGGCGGAAACATCCAGGCGCAGCACGTAGGCAATGCAGTCAATTCTTTCCACGTGTTCCAGCAGGCATACGACAAGAACGGAAAGCCGCTGGAGGGTGTTGTCGTAGACCGCAACGGCGACGGCAAGATCACCGATGCAGACAAGTACTACTACAAGAAACCGGCAGCTCCTGTCACCATGGGCTTTGCTTCCCGCCTCGAGTACCATAACTGGGATCTCGGCTTCGCACTCCGTGCAAGCATCGGCAACTATGTCTACAATGACGCTTTTGCAAGTACTTCCAATATGTCGACTTCGGATCTTTTCCCGAAAGGCAAGTTCCTTGTAAACCGTCCTTCAGAAGTTGTGGGTGACAACTGGCTGTCAAATGATCCGACCTCAACACAGAGTGACTACTGGGTACAGAACGCTTCCTTCCTGAAGATGGACAACGTGACACTGGGTTACAGCTTCGCGAACCTTCTCAAGCAGGGTTCATGGAACGGTATCTCCGGCCGTATCTACGGAACTGTCAACAACGTGTTCTGCATCACCAAGTATAAGGGTCTCGACCCGGAGGTGTTCAACGGCATTGACAACAACCTCTATCCGCGTCCTATCTCGTTCATCCTGGGGTTGAACCTGAATTTCTAAATCTATTAAAGAGTTAAGACAATGAATACTAAATTCAAATATATGTTCTCTGCGGCAGCGCTTCTGCTGTCTGTAGGACTCTCCTCTTGTACGGGTGACCTGGATGTCAAGCCGATTGACCCGAACCTCAATACGAAGGAGAATACGCCGGCAGAAAGCTCGTTCAACAAGTGTTATGCCCACATTGCCATGGCCGGAAACGGCGGTGCCAACGGCGACTGTGATGTTGACGGTATCGACGGTGGTACGAGTGGTTACATCCGTCAGCTGTTCAACTCGCAGGAGCTGCCAACCGACGAGGCCATCTGCTCATGGGGAGACGAGGGTGTTGCCAACTTCAACTTCAACACCTACGATGCGTCCAACCCCATGCTGAAGGGATTTTATAACCGTCTTTGTGTGGGTATCACCTACTGCAACCAGTATCTGTCAGATTACGGCGACTACAACGCAACGATGTCGGCAGAGGTACGCTTCATCCGTGCGCTGAACTATTATTATCTGTTGGATGAATGGGGAAATGTTCCTTTCACGACAGCTATCTCTTCAACGAAACCTCCGCGTATCAAGCGTGCTGACCTCTACAAATGGCTGGTCGGCGAGCTGAAGGAGATTGAACAGGGACTGAACGAACCGCAGCCCAAGGTTTCTTCCACCCAGGGTTACGGCCGTGTTGACAAGGCTGCAGCCTGGCTGCTTCTGGCACGTCTCTACATGAATGCCGAGGTATATACCGGCACTGCCGACTGGGCAGATGCGAAGACCTATGCCAAGAAAGTCATCGACTCTCCTTACAAGCTCTACACTGCGAAGAAGGGACAGTGGAGTGCCTACCAGCAGCTGTTCATGGGAGACAATGGTGAGAACGGTTCCTCCGTTGAGGCCATCTTCCCGATTCTGCAGGATGGCAAGAAGACCACTTCATGGGGTACGACCCTCTTCCTCATGGCAGGTTGCAACGACAACAAGGAGCGTGTGAAGAGTGCCACGGAAAAGGGCAACAACACCACAGAAGGATGGGCCGGCAACCGTATGCGTCCCGACCTTGTACAGAAGTTCTTCCCGAACAACGATGCTCCCAATATCAGTGCATATGCCATGCCGGCGGCAGCCGACGACGACCGTGCCCTCTTCGACGGTGACGGACGCAACGTTACCAACGGCGATGATGAGAATGGCGTGAAGGTGTTTACCAACGGCTTCTCTGTCTGCAAGTTCAACAACTTCAAGACGGACGGTTCTGCCGGACACGATTCCAAGTTCCCTGATGCCGACTTCTTCCTTATGCGTGCTGCCGAGGCTTACCTGATGTATGCCGAGGCTGATGCCCGCCAGAACGGCGGTACGACGACCGCCGATGGTGCGAAGTACATCAACGAACTCCGCAGCCGTGCTCATGCAACGACCCATACAGCTTACTCTCTCCGCCAGATCTGCGACGAGTGGAGCCGCGAGTTCTACTTCGAGGGCCTGCGCCGTACGACGCTGATCCGCTTCGGCTATTTCGGCGGCAACATCAACTACAACTGGAGCTGGAAGGGCGGTGTGAAGAACGGCCGTAACTTTGATGCTCACCTCAACCTCTTCCCGATTCCTACGAGCGACCTGACAGCCAACGGCAATCTGGCACAGAACCCGGGGTATTCATCGAAGTGACACGTACAGAACAATAGAAAGCAAAACGATTAAAGAACAATCAATATGAAATCAATAATAAAGTCATCATTGCTGTTGTGTGCAAGTGTGGCGCTGTTCTCTGCCTGCGAGAAGGATCTGGACAACAATCCGACCCTCCAGACACCGAAAACCTTCACGCTGAATACACCTGCATACGCAGCCCAGACAGTCGACCTGAAGGTTGCCAATGGCCTGAACTTCAGTTGGTCACAGCCGGATTACGGCTTCCCGGTATCGGCTGAGTACGGTATGCAGTTCTCTACCACCAATAAGTGGACGAAGTCTGTCGACCAGGTGGTGGATATGGATAGCGAGCGGGGCGACTATGCGCCTGTAGGTTCGCCGACAACGACTTGCTCTACATCGGTCTCTGCTGCCGACCTTGCTACGGCCGTCGAGAAGATGGAACGTTATGAAGAGGGAAAGGCTCCTGCCAGCCAGGAACTTTATGCGCGTGTCTATTCATTGGTGAAAGGTGATACCATTTACTCCAATCCGGTGAAGGTGAGCGTTGCTCCTTACTATGTTGAACTTTCCGACGCACCGGTCGAGACGTGGTACCTCGTCGGCGGATCGTTCGGTGACGGTTCCTGGGGCAACAGTCAGGTGGTTCCATTGCTGCCTATGGAGGGCCAGGAGTATGACAAGAAGACCGGAAAGGGTGTCATCTCCTGGACGGGTTACCTGTCAACAGCCGGCTTCAAGCTGAAGAAGAATCCTTCAAGCTGGAATGACGGTCAGGTCGGTCAGGGTGCAAGCTTCGGCGACTTCAAGTACAACGACGGTGGTTCCGGAGATATTATAGTTCCGGAAGCAGGTTACTACACGATTACTTACGATACGAAGAATTTGAAGTTGAAAATCGAGAAGTACACGGGAGCAGCACCTACTGCCTATGCCTCGATGGCACTTCCAGGCAAACATGACAGCTGGAATGCTGCCGGCGGCACGCCGCTGACAGCCGAGACCTCGGTCGTTGAGAACCACGACTGGAAGGGTACCGTGACCTTCACGGAGAAGTCTACCGGTGCCGACGGCGAGGGCTGCAAGTTCGCTGCCAACGGGGCCTGGGACGACAACTGGGGTGCTGAGGCGTTCCCTTACGGTGTTGCCACCAAGGGCGGAAAGAACATCCGTAACAAGAAGGGCACCTACACGGTCTACTTCAACGATATTACGGGTCAGTATTCTTTTGTAAAGCAATAGTTTATTAAGGATGATTACAGGGGACGTGCCGGCAGGCACAACCATGGCGGCGCGTCCTCCTCACATAACAAGAAGAATCGAAATGAAGAAATTGTTTATCATGGCAAGTGCCGCGTTGCTGCTGGCAAGTTGCGGTAACGATGAATATGAAGAGTGGGCTAAGCCACAGGCCAACGGTGCAGAGACAGCCGGCGAAGTGAAATTTACCGTCGCTGAAGCACCGGCCATCGATTTCAAGACGGAGACGGCCGACTCAGTCCAGCTGTTCGTTCCGACGTTGGTTTCTGCAGATGCCGTAACTTCCCAGACGTTGACGGCCGTACTCTCCAGCAACAGCAAGACGGCGACACTGAATGCCAGTGAGGGCGGAAAGGTGAAGAGTTCAGAACTCGTCTCCGCCGTAGAGAACCTCTATGGCAAGAACGGCGACCTGCACGAAGTGGCTGTCGCTGTTACGAACAAGGTGAGACTGCAGCGTGGCGAGGGCTTTTCACTCACACAGAACGTGAAGGCAAAGGTCACCTGTGTCGCACCGGCTTTCACGCAGTATCTGTACATGTCGGGCGATGCCAACGGCTGGTCGTTCAGTAATCCGCTCTATAGCCCTGATGCCGACGGCAAGTACACGGGCTTCATGTACCTCAACCAGAACGGCTTCAAGTTCGCTACCCAGCAGGACTGGAACGGTACCGATTATGGCGAAGGACTCGTCGAGAAAGGTGGCAACATCGTCATGACAGAGCCTGAGGGCTTCTACAAGGTGGATGTCGACCTCACGTCACAGGCACTTACCTACACTGCTATCAACCGTGTCGGTATCATCGGTTCTGCAACAGCAGGCGGATGGGACAGCGACCAGGCAATGACCTACAACGCAACAGACAAGTGCTGGGAAATCAAAGGCATCACACTGACTGAGGGTGAGATAAAATTCCGTGCCAACGAAGCCTGGGATTTAGACTGGGGCGGCTCATTGGCCGACATTACTCTCAAGGGCGGCAATATCAAGGTTGCAGCCGGTAAGTACAACATCAAACTCTACCTTCTGTGTGATACCAAGTCTCATTGCACAATGGAAGTAGCTCCATAAATACAGGATTTATAAATTGAGAAAGAGGTGTATCGGTGTGAAAGCTGATGCACCTTTTTTGTTGGACGAATGAAACGGATGGAACGTTTCTTTGGGGAATGTCGGTGGAAACCCGCACAGAATTGAAAATACGAGTGCAAACGTTTGCATCAAGATTTTGCATGGCAGAAGGACAATATGTCGTGTGGCAGATGATTAATGGTTACCTTTGTACCTACTGACAATGGCTGAATGTGTCATTTAGAGTATGGGATATATCGGAGTGTTGCGGTGGAATCTTTTATCCCCTTGACTCCTTTTATTCTTCCTGACTCCAGAGACAGACGAACTAAAAATTGAGATCTATATGAAACGAATGTTAGCAGGTGCATTTACTTTGGCACTCTCTCTCTGTTCTATGGCACAGGGAGTACAGGGCTGGCCGGCCGGCTACGGCGGCGTGATGCTGCAGGGCTTCTACTGGGATTCATTCGACGACTCCCAATGGACGGTGTTGGAGAAGAAAGCCGACGATTTCGCCGGCTGCTTCGACCTTGTATGGGTGCCGCAGAGCGGCAAGGCGGCTGCATCGAAGTCGATGGGCTATGATCCGCTTTATTACTTCAACCAGAACTCCTCGTTCGGTACGGAGGCGGAGCTCCGCAGCATGATAAAGACTTTCAAGGCAAAAGGCATCGGGACCATCGCCGATGTCGTCATCAACCATCACGGCACGAACAGCGGCTGGTTCGGCTTCCCTGCCGAGGCCTACAAGGGGGTGACTTATCAGCACCGTTCTACGGATGTCTGTGCCAACGACGACAATGGGAAAGCGGCCGTTGAGGCCCGCCGTATAGGGGTGCAGCTTAGTCCGAACGATGACGAAGGAGAGGGATGGGACGGTATGCGCGACCTCGACCACAAGCAAGCGAACGTGCAGAAAATCGTGAAGGCATACGAGAATTACCTGCTCAACGATCTCGGTTATGCCGGCTTCCGTTATGACATGGTGAAGGGCTTTGCCGGTTCGCACATCGGCGACTATAATGCGGCTGCCAACGTGAAGTACTCTGTCGGCGAGTACTGGGACGGCAATGCCAATACGGTGAAGTCGTGGATCGACGCCACCGGCAAGAAGAGCGCGGCCTTCGACTTCGCCTTCCGCTATACGGTGCGTGATGCCGTCAATGCCGACGACTGGCGGAAGCTCGCAGGGGCATCGGGGCTTACGGTCGAGGATGGGAAGTACCGGCAGTATGCCGTCACCTTTGTTGAGAACCATGATATGCAGTATCGTTCGGCTTCCGAACCTCAGGATCCCATCCGCCGGGACACGCTTGCCGCGAATGCCTATCTGCTGGCAATGCCGGGCACGCCTTGTGTGTTCTATGCCCATTACCTGGCTTATCCGAAGGAAATCAAGGCGATGATCGCCGCCCGCAAGCTGGCTGGCGTGACGAATACGAGCAGCTATCTGCCCTACCGTTCCTCGAAAGACTACTATGCCAATACCGTCGAGGGAACGAACGGCAAGTTGCTGGTGGTTGTCGGCAAGGGTGCCAACGGGCTGTCTGTATCCCCGGGGCGTTATGCAAAGCTGCTCAGCGGCTATCACTATGCTTACTATCTCGCCCGTGAGGCAGAGACACCATGGGCGGACAAGGCAAGCGGTACGTATGAGACTGAGGATTTGAAAGTAAAGCTGACGGCTGTGTCAGCTCATGCGGATGCCAGGCTTGTTTATACAACGAACGGTACGACACCCACGGCAGGCAGCACACAGGTAGCTTCAGATACTGAGATAACCATCCCCGAGGGTGAGACGACCTTGAAGGTGGCACTGCTCGTCAATGGAGTTGTGGGCAAGGTCATTACCCGCTCCTACAAAGTGAAACGCCCCGTACCGTTCACGCCGCAGACCATCCGGGTCTATGTGAATGCCGATAAGGTGGGCTGGAACAGCTACGTGAACTATCACTCCTGGGGCGGCACGCACAAGGGTACGGCGTGGCCGGGCGACCGTGTGACGACAGCGGAAACCAAAGACGGAAAGAAATGGTACTATAAGGACTATACCCTCAACAATGCAGACGACTACGTGAACTTCGTGTTCTGCATCGGAACAGCAGCTACTGCGAGCGACAACCAGACGCTGGATGTCGAGCGGGTGAAGAAGACCTCCTACTTTGAAATCTCCTCAACGAAGGAGAACGGGAAGTTTACGCTTACTGACAAGACGGCTGCCATGGGCATTGACAATGTGCAGGCTGGCAGGAATGTGGCAGACAGTGCTTATTATACGCTCTCCGGCCAGCGGCTTTCCGCCCGTCCGGTGCAGCGCGGCATTTACATCCATGCCGGGCGGAAGATAGTCGTCCGGTAGGGAATCTGCCGCATCGGGAGACATGAGGACAAGACAACGATTCAAGTAATATTTTAATGACGACAGGCAATGGCGGGCACGTGTGTGTCCGCCTTTTTCGTGACAGGACCGTCAGGCTCTGGATGCAGTGGCAAGGTCTTTCACGGGGTGGAGACACACATGGGAGGAGGTCTCGTCGGCGGGTGTTGTCTTCAGAACGCTGCATCCGATAATTCCTTGTCGGCCGGGAACATCATTCCCAGGCGTTGGGAACAGGTTTCCCAGGCGTTGGGAACTCGGTTCCCAACCGGTTGGGAATATCTGTCTGTGCAGCCTGCTGACGGTTCCTTTTTGCACCTTCAGAGAATCAAAGTGTCACGTCTTCTGTTCCGTCCGGCTCGGAATCGGCGGGGGAGGTGGCTTTGTGAAGCTAAAGTTTGTTAAACCGTCTGTTTTTGCTGATTGGTTTTAGAAAGCTATTGATATTTTTCCTATATTTGCGATGTGGATCCATTACACGCCATTCAAGACACTGCTTATGGCAACAGCACTGGTTATCATAGAACTGCTGATCGTCTTGTCCTTGATTTTCATCGGCACACGTATCGGAGGCATCGGGCTGGGAGTCTTTGGCATGGTGGGGGTGTTTGTCCTTGTCTACGGCTTCCGCCTCACGCCCGGCACGCCCCCCGTTGATGTCATGATGATTATCGTAGCCGTCATTACGGCGGCCTCAGCCCTTCAGGCCTCAGGCGGTCTGGACTATCTTGTGGGGGTAGCGGCAAGGTTTCTCCGGCATCATCCGGATCACATTACTTATTTCGGGCCGATTATCTGCTGGCTGTTCTGTGTCGTGGCAGGTACTGCCCATACATCCTATTCCCTGCTGCCGATCATTTCGGAGGTTGCGCAAGCCAACAAGATACGTCCGGAGCGTCCGCTGAGCCTCAGCGTGATAGCGGCCTCGCTCGGCATCACCTGCAGTCCTGTGAGTGCGGCCACGGCGGCACTGATCAGCCAGGATCTGCTGGGAGCCAAAGGGATAGAACTGGGGACGGTGCTGATGGTCTGTGTGCCGACGGCCTTCCTGTCTATACTTGTCGCTGCGTTCGTAGAGAACCATGTCGGCAAGGAGCTGGAAGAGGATCCGGAGTATAAGCGGCGGGTGGCTGCCGGCCTCATCAGTCCGGATGAAGTCCGGGAGGCAGGTGTCGTGGCCGGGACGGAGAACAGTCGGGCTGCGAAGCGTTCTGTTCTCGCCTTCCTCTTCGGTGTGGCGGTGGTAGTCGTCTTCGGCTTCTTTCCAGGGCTTCGTCCGGAGGGGGTGTCGATGAGTCAGACGATAGAGATGATCATGATGTCTGATGCCGCCCTGATACTGCTCGTCGGAAAAGGGAAAGTGGGGGATGCAGTCAATGGCAATGTCTTCAAGGCAGGCATGAATGCGGTGGTCGCCATCTTCGGTGTAGCCTGGATGGGCAACACCTTCTACATGGGCAACGAGAAAGTCCTGGATGCGGCCTTGTCTTCCATGATCACTTCCGCACCGATACTCTTCGCCGTGGCGCTTTTCCTGTTGAGCATCATGCTCTTCTCGCAGGCGGCAACGGTGACGACACTTTACCCTGTCGGCATTGCCTTGGGGGTGAATCCGTTGTTGCTCATTGCCATGTTCCCTGCCTGCAATGGCTACTTCTTCCTTCCGAACTATCCTACGGAGGTGGCTGCCATCGATTTCGACAGGACGGGTACGACGCACGTGGGCAGGTATGTCGTCAACCACAGCTTCCAGCTGCCGGGATTCATTACCACGGTGGTGTCCATCGGGCTGGGGGTGCTGGTGATACAGTTCCTGTAGGAGGAAAAGGCGGTGAGGATAAGCTCCTCCAAAGGAGGAAGATGCGGCAGGTGCTGATGGCTGTAAACAGGATGTCTGTCTAGCTTTTCCACCTGCCGGTGCCTATGTCCCTTCAGGCAGATACATTTTAATAATTTTCAGTTCTTATGAGAATCTTCAAGATTACATTCCTGACACTGATGGCAGTGGTGATGCCGGCAGCTGCCATGGCGCAGACCCCCAGGTCCCGCATCATCGCTGCAGGAGATACCATTGCCGGCGTGTCTGCATCGTCTACAGGTTCGGCATACGGTGCTGGGCAGGCGGACATCCTGTCGCTGACAGAAGCTGTTCCTCAGGGAAAGGACATTGCGGACGTGACCGGTGGGCAGCTTGCCAACGCTGACAGTCAGGATATGAACGATGAGGTATGGCTGAAGCTCGCCAAGCGTGTGGACGACCCTTTGAACAGGGAGGGGTATGACGGTGTGCTGATTACGCACGGCACTGATACTATGGAGGATACCGCCTGCCTCCTTTCGCTGACGGTCCACTCTGACAAGCCGGTAGTCCTTGTCGGGGCCATGCGCCCCTCGACGGCTGCCTTTGCTGACGGGCCGGCCAACCTCTACAACGGTGTCTGCACACCCGTCGACCTGTCTTCGGAAGGACACGGTGTGGCGGCCTGCATGAAAAACGAATTGTCTTCAGCGAAGGCACTCATCAAGTACCATACGACAGACCGTTCCGCTTCAGCCAATCAAGATCCAACGACATGAAAAAGAATCTATTATGTGCCTGTCTGCTTGCTCTCTCTCTGGGTGCAGAGGCACAGGACAACCATGGTTATGGAGCCGACGACGGACAGTTCAAGTCGCTGGCCGAAGAGGTTGCCGGCCTGAAAAAACACAACGATATGTTCAATGTCTACATCAACTATGCTGCCAGCGTGCAGGCGAAGTCTGATGCTGACCACAAGTGGG
Organism: Prevotella multiformis DSM 16608; assembly: GCF_000191065.1. Taxonomy (GTDB): domain Bacteria; phylum Bacteroidota; class Bacteroidia; order Bacteroidales; family Bacteroidaceae; genus Prevotella; species Prevotella multiformis. The sequence goes on along the minus strand of NZ_GL872283.1, from coordinate 1,591,160 downwards.
GTACGGCCTTTGCCAACAGGCTGCTCCGTCTGGAAATAAAAGGTAACCTGACCGACAGGCTTTACTACCGTCTGCGTCACAGGCTGGACAAGTCGAACGAAGCCAAGGGGGAAGATAATTTTGCCAAGGCTACCGACATCATGATGATCGGTTACAGGTTTTCCGACAAGTTCAAGCTGGAAGGCGGTAAGCTGTGTCAGACCTGGGGCGGTTTCGAGTATGATGAAAACCCGCTGCATATCTATGAATTCTCGGAACTTGCAGGAGCACTTGACATCTACATGGCCGGTGTGATAGCAACCTGCAGGCCGGTTCCCTCACAGGAACTTGCTCTTGGAGTCACCAATTCCCACAATGAGAAATTCAACGAGGTGTACGGTGACAATCCCATGGCTGTGGAGGCTGACGGAACACACACCAGAGCACTGGAAAAGTCGCACAACCCGCTTACCTACATCGTAAACTGGAACGGCAGCTTCCTGCATGACAGGCTTCAGACCCGCTGGTCGTGGGGATTGCAGGGAGAGGCACGCCATAAATACAGCCGTATGGTCTTTCTGGGACAGAAACTGAACCTTGACAGGATACAGTGGTACTTTGACTATATGGGTGAGTTCGACGGACTGGACCGTCTGGGAATAGCGACAGGTGATGTCGCACCTTCTGTTACAGGATTCTCGGGCAGGGTCTGGCTCAGCGACGTACACTACAACTCGTTCGTGACAAAGCTCAACTGGCAGTTCGCCCCACAGTGGAATCTCATGCTGAAAGGAGCGTCCGAGCAGGTCAGTGTGAAGAAGACGGAACGGCTCAAGGACTTCCGCAAGAGCTATAGTTACATCGGCAGTGTGGAGTATTATCCTGTCAAGAGCCAGGACCTGCGTTTCTTCCTTGCTTACATCGGCAGGAAAGTGACTTACAAGGAGGGAGTCGGACTCGACAGGTACAATACCAACCGCATCGAGCTGGGATTCATGTACAGAATCAAGGCTTACTAAAGGAGAAAACGTACAGGAACAGAACAACAGGCTGAAGGTGTGTCAGATATCCCTAACACAGAGACTTTCGGAACAGTCGCATCATAACACTGACTTTAACAGAAAAGAACAACAATACTAACTTTATCAATTAAAATCATGGAAGAAAAGAAATTTCGTGTAGAAAGCGACCTCCTGGGCGAGCTTCAGGTACCGGAGGAGGCTTATTACGGCGTGCAGACACAGCGTGCCATCAACAACTATCACATCTCGCGCAAGCGTATGTGCGACTATCCCGACTACGTTGTCGCCATTGCGTACGTCAAGCTGGCTGCCGTGGAGACCAACCGCCAGCTGGGTGAAATCAGCGATGAGGTGGCTGATGCCATGGCACAGGCATGCCGGGAAATCATCGCCGGCAAGATGCACGAGAACTTTGTGACTGACATGGTGCAGGGCGGTGCCGGCACATCCGTCAACATGAATGCCAATGAAGTGATTGCCAACCGTGCCTGTGAAATCATGGGACACAAGAAAGGCGAGTTCCAGTACTGTGCGCCCAACGACCATGCCAACTGCGGACAGTCTACCAATGATGTCTATCCGACGACCATCCGTCTGACACTTATCCTCTTGAACAAGAAACTGATAGAACATCTGAACCTGTTGATCGACGCCTTCCGCAAGAAGGGAGAAGAGTTCAAGAACGTCATCAAGATGGGACGCACACAGCTGCAGGATGCTGTGCCGATGACGAGCGGACAGGAGTTCAACGCCTTCGCCAACACCCTGGAGGAGGAAATCGCCAACCTCAACCGCAATGCGGCCCTCCTTCATGAAATCAACATGGGCGGTACGGCCATCGGCACGGGGTTGAACGCTGCCCCGGGCTTCCCGAAGATCTGTGCCCAGAAGCTCAGTGAGCTTACCGGCATGGAATTCGTAGCTGGTACCGATCTCGTTGAGGCGACACCTGACACAGGTGCATACGTCAGCTATTCCAGCGCACTGAAACGCCTGGCCGTCAAGCTGTCCAAGATCTGCAACGACCTCCGCCTCCTTGCTTCAGGTCCTCGCTGCGGTCTGAACGAGATCAACCTTCCCCCGATGGCACCGGGCTCAAGCATCATGCCGGGTAAGGTGAATCCTGTTATTCCCGAGGTGACCAACCAGACCTGCTTCAAGGTCATCGGCAACGATACGACGATCATGATTGCTGCCGAGGCCGGCCAGCTGCAGTTGAATGTCATGGAACCGATCATCACGGAGTGTCTGATCGAAGACCTGACATGGCTTCCGAATGCCATGGATACCCTGCGCGAGAAGTGTATCGACGGTATTACAGTGAACAAGGAGCGTTGCCTCGAAATGGTAAAGCATTCCATCGGCATCGTAACCGCCTTGAATCCCTATATCGGCTACAAGAACAGCACGAAGATCGCCAAGGAGGCGCTCGAAACCGGCGGGTCGGTCTACGACCTCGTGCTCGACCACAAGTTGCTGTCCAAGGAGAAGCTGGATGCCATCCTCTCTCCCGAGCACATGCTCAAATCGGAGGAACTCGTGAAGTAAACGGCAGGACCGAGGGTGTGTAAGCCCCCGATTCCGGCTAAAGGCAGCTGTCATTTATAAAGAACAACCGCTACCAACGAGTTGGCAACTCGGTGATAGCGGTTGCTTGGGTGTTTATGAGAGGTGGAAACGGTCAAACAGGAGAGGAGGTTTTTCTGAATCCCGGGTTTTGATCCGCCTTCGGTTCGCCGGCGCGGCAAAAAGTTTCCCCACCTCTTTTCTACTGAGCCTTCTTTTGGGTCAGT
>NZ_GL872283.1:1506483-1587934 GCF_000191065.1 Prevotella multiformis DSM 16608 | reverse complement strand
TTCTTTTCTACTGAGCCGGTATCTGCTGCTGTTGTGTCTGGAAACAAAAAAGAAGGAATCACTCTCGTAATTCCTTCTTGTGCGCTCCAGGATGGGCTTGAACCAACGACCCCCTGATTAACAGTCAGGTGCTCTAACCAACTGAGCTACTGAAGCATTTTCTGCTTGTTTCTTGTAAGCGGTTGCAAAGGTACTATGTTTCTCCGAACCTACCAAATGTTTTTGAAGAAAAATTCAATGAAACCGTATTTTTCTGTATTTTCCTGCCTCGCACGCAGTGTTTTCCATTATAATAGTGTACTTTTGCCGCATTGTAACCGCATTAAGTAACAAACAAACGACAAGCAATGAAAAAATTCTTCCTGGCATTCGGGCTCTGGCTTTGCGCTTGGGGCAGTACCGTGATGGCACAGAACCCTGCAGACAAGGAACATAACTTCAAGGTGGCGAAGAATCTCGAGACCTTTTCAGCCATCTATAAGTATCTTGACATGATGTATGTCGACACGCTGGATGCCGATGAGGTGGTCGGTAACGGCATCAATTATATGCTGCACTCACTCGACCCCTACACGGTCTATTACCCGGAGGAGAAGGTCAAGGACCTGGACCTGATGATTTCCGGGAAGTATGCCGGCATCGGTGCGCTGATCCGCTATAACTTCGCCCTGAAGAACGTCGTCATCGACGAGCCGTATGAGCACATGCCTGCTGCGGAAGTGGGGCTGAAGAAGGGAGACATTGTCCTTGCCATCGGCGACTCGACGATGGCGGGGAAGGATGTGGCTTACGTCAGCAGCCATCTGCGGGGTGATGCCGGGACGACATTCCTCCTGACCATTCGCCGGCCCTCCACGAACAAGAAGATGAAAATCAGGATTACACGCCGTGCCATCCAGCTCCCTGCCGTGCCCTATTATGGGGTGCAGGAAGGAGGGGTAGGGTATCTCGACCTGAACTCCTTTACGACCGACTGTTCGAAGGATGTCCGCCGCGCCTTCCTCGACATGAAGAAGCAGGGGATGACTTCGCTGGTCTTCGACCTGCGCAACAACGGCGGCGGCAGTCTGCAGGAGGCCATCAACATCGTCAATATGTTCGTGCCGAAAGGCCTTACCCTGGTGAAGACCGTGGGCAAGATGGAACGTGCGAACAAGGAATACAAGACGACCGTAGAACCCATCGACACCGTCATGCCTATCGTCGTGCTGGTCAACGGCGAGACGGCAAGCGCCAGCGAGATTACCAGCGGCAGCCTGCAGGATCTGGACCGTGCCGTCGTCCTCGGTACGCGCACCTATGGGAAGGGACTCGTGCAGGCCTCGATGAATCTCCCGTACAATGCCAGCCTCAAGCTGACGACCAGCAAGTATTACATTCCCAGCGGGCGGTGCATACAGGCCATCAACTACAAACACGCCAACGGCGGCTATACCGAGCATATACCCGACTCGCTGACGCACGTCTTCCATACGGCTGACGGGCGGGAGGTGCGCGACGGCGGCGGCATCAAGCCCGATGTGGAGGTGCTCCCCGACTCGCTGCCGAACATCGCTTTCTACCTCGCTTCGTCCGGACGCGACTCTACGGAGGTGATGTGGAACTGGGAACTGCAATACCTGAAGAAGCATCCTTCCATCGGGCCGGCAAAGACATTCGTCCTCTCCGATGCCGACTATGAGGACTTCAAGCAGACGGTGCTGAAGAGCGGATTCAAGTACGACCGTGAAAGCCGGAAATACCTGGAGAATCTCGTCAAGCTGGCCAGGTTCGAGGGATATTACGAAGATGCGAAACCCGAGTTTGACGCATTGGAAAAGAAGCTGAGTCACAACCTTGCCAAAGACCTCGACTACAACAGACAGACGCTGAAGAAACTGCTGACAAGCGACCTCGTATCGGCCTATTACTACCAACGCGGCTCGCTGGAGAACAGTCTGCAGTTTGACAAGCAGTGGAAAAAGGCTGTGGAGATTCTGCAGAACCCGGCGGAATACAGAAAGCTGCTGCAGCCGTCTGCGGACCGTCCGGTCGTGAAGGCGGAAACGGCAGCGGGGGCAACTGTCGACGCCAAGGCGAAGACCAAGGTGAAGTAAGGAGAAATCTCTTGGCGACCGGATGAGGCTTACAGGACTGTCAGGGCTTGTAAGCCTCATTTTTTCATTGTACCTTCTGGATTGCCATGGCGTACAGCCGCAGTCTTGCAGCCGTTGTCCTTTGTGACGGCAGGGAGGAGATGCCTGGGTGGCCGGCCCTCCTGCGAGGAGGATGCGACTTGCTTTCCTTCCGTTTCCGCCGTGCGGATGTTCAAGGCGGTATCGCCGCAGATTTTTCACGTGAAGAAGGGTGTGTCTTGTTGCTGTCCGGTAAACATCTGCCGTATAAACGGGTCATGCTCTCTTGCAATCCGTATGACTGTGACAGGAACGAGCCTGGCTTCCTGCCGATGTGCTGATACCTGACACCAGCCGTGTCAAGGGTCTGCACGGTTGCGGTCTGTCGCCCGGATGGAGACGGCTTGCAAGTAAAGACCAAAGGGCAGGGCGCTTTGTTGGATGAGGGGGGCTTGCTTTTCCGAAGCCAATGAGGGTGGAGCGGTGGAAAGGGGCCGCATGGCGAAATCATCAAAGGCATACTTCCACGGCTGTCCCTCTCCATGCCGAAGTCCTGTCTGGATCCCGTCTAAATCGCTTGTCAGCTGATAAAAAAGGTTCTTCCGTTGAATGCGTGGATTGGAAATAGGATAAAAGCTTATGCACTTGCATGGGATGACTGTCCAAAATCAGAGGGGCTTCAAAGGAGGCTAAACTGCAAAGTAAGATGCAGTAAAGGCGAATGGATACGAAGCCTGTCCATCAGCAGGTCTTTCCGTCTTCTACAAACAACTGATTCCCCTGTCATCGGTATTTGTAAACTGTTTTCATGCAGTCCAAAGCAACACATGCTCTTCTGGCTTCTGAAAGATGCCTGATTGACTTACAATCGGTGCTCTTTTAGAGCGTTACCAACGCCCTTTTGAGGTCCAATCAGGCACCTTTTTGAAACGGCTTGACAACCAATTGATTTACTGCTGGTTGCAGACTTGTTTTTTTGCACGTGTTTCCTATATCTGCTGATGATTTATCTGAAATTATGTAATGGTTTTTCAAAAGCCTGTCTGTGTTTTCAACCTGTTAAAATGAAAAGGCTCTTGTATCGGAGGAGGATAACAGGATAGACAGCTGACGGTCTTGGCTATGTTTTTGTTTAGTGATTAACTTCGGTTCTTCCGTTAAAGCTATGCGGAAAGCATCCACGCATTTAACGGAAGAACCATAAAAAAGCCGTAAAACATTTGGTGTATGACGAAAATAGTCGTAACTTTGCACACGTTCAGAGGAATGAGGGGCTTTCAACAGTCCCTCATTTTTCATATTAAAACGCTTATGATAGACAAAAACGTTGTAAAAAGTCTCGTTGACGAGTGGCTGGAAGGCAAGGAATACTTCCTGGTCGACATTCAAATCAGTCCCGACGACAAAATCGTCGTGGAGATCGACCATGCCGATGGGGTGTGGATTGAGGATTGCGTGGAGCTGAGCAGGTACATCGAGGACCGTCTCTCCCGGGATGAAGAGGACTACGAACTGGAGGTCGGCTCCGCCGGTCTGGGGCAGCCTTTCAAAGTGCCGCAGCAGTATCAGAACTTCATCGGAAAGGAAGTCGAGGTGCTGGATAAAGACGGAAAGAAAGTCAAAGGCGTATTGAAGAGCGTCGACGGCAACGACTTCGTTGTGGCCGTCAACGAAAAGGTACACGTGGAAGGCAAGAAGCGTCCGGTGAAGATGGACGTGGACCATGCGTACAAGATGGATGAAGTAAAATACACAAAATACATAATAAGTTTCAAGTAAAGCTATGGCAGCAAGAAAAACAGAAGAAGAGCGTCCGAACATGATCGAGACCTTCAAGGAGTTCAAGGACACCAAGAGCATCGATCGTACCACTCTGGTGAGCGTGCTGGAAGAGAGCTTCCGCAACGTGCTCGCCAAGATCTTCGGCAGCGACGAAAACTTCGACGTGATTGTGAACCCGGACAAGGGCGACTTCGAGATACACCGCAACCGTGTGGTCGTGGCTGACGGAGAGGTGGAAGACGAGAACAAGCAGATCAGCCTGACGGATGCACGCAAGATAGAAGACGACTACGAGGTAGGAGAGGACGTGAGCGAGGAGGTGGACTTCAACAAGTTCGGCCGCCGTGCCATTCTGAACCTGCGCCAGACACTGGCTTCCAAGATTCTTGAACTGGAGCACGACTCCTTGTACAATAAGTACAAGGACCGTGTCGGCCAGATCATCTCGGGCGAGGTCTACCAGACCTGGAAGCGTGAGGTGCTGCTCGTCGACGACGAGAACAACGAGCTGATCCTGCCCAAGGGCGAGCAGATCCCGCGCGACCAGTACCGCAAGGGCGAGACAGTCCGTGCGGTCATCCTGCGTGTGGACAACGAGAACAACAACCCGAAGATCATCCTCTCGCGCACGGCTCCGGAGTTCCTGGAGCGGCTGCTCGAGGCGGAAGTGCCGGAGATCAGCGACGGTCTGATTGCCATCCGCAAGATCGCCCGTATGCCGGGCGAGCGTGCCAAGATTGCCGTAGAGAGCTTCGACGACCGCATCGACCCGGTAGGAGCCTGTGTCGGTGTGCGCGGCAGTCGTGTCCACGGCATTGTCCGGGAACTCTGCAACGAGAATCTGGATGTCATCAACTGGACTGCCAATACGAAGCTGTTCATCCAGCGTGCCCTGTCTCCGGCAAAGGTCAGCAGCCTGAACGTCGACGAAGAGAACAAGAAGGCAGAAGTCTACCTGCAGCCGGAGGAGGTCAGTCTTGCCATCGGCCGCGGCGGCATGAACATCAAGCTGGCAAGCATGCTGACAGGTTATACCATCGATGTCTTCCGTGAACTGGACGAACAGAACGCCGAAGAGGATATCTATCTGGATGAGTTCTCTGACGAGATCGACCAGTGGGTCATCGATGCCATCAAGGGTATCGGGCTGGATACGGCACGGCAGGTGCTCAATGCCCCTCGGGAAATGCTGATAGAGAAGGCGGATCTGGAGGAAGAGACCGTAGACAACGTGTTGAGAGTATTGAAGTCAGAGTTTGAACAGTAAAAAGGTGATTGGTTGGTGGGTGATGGCTGTTGACTGAAAGCTAACGGGTGTGACTATTCAGCAACTCCATGTTCGGAACCCCTCTCTACCAAAAGGCATATCAACAATCAACAACCAACACCCAGCACCGTAAGATAAAGTTAATGAGCATCAGATTAAACAAAGCAATTCGAGAATTGAACATAGGACTCCAGACGGCAGTGGAGTTCCTGGAGAAGAAACAGGAGTTAGGCGAGGTGAAGAGCGACCTGAACTTCAAGCTGAGTGATGAGCAGTATCATGCACTCGTAGGAGCCTTCAAGAAGGACAAGGAGGTGAAGAAGGACGCTGCCAAGCTTTTCCAGAAGAAGCCGAAGGAGAAGAAGACTGCTGCGGACCACAGGGGCGAGACGCTTCTGAAGTCGGACAGACAGCAGTACACGCCAGTCGGAAAGATAGATCTCGACCAGCTGAACAGGCCGGCCGCCAAGTCATCTGCTGCTCCTGCTGAGAAGAAGGAAAGTCCTGCCCCGGCTGCTGCCGTAAGCCCTGTGCAGGAGAAGAAAGAGACTGCCGCCCCTGCTGCCGGTGATAAACCGGCGGAGAAGAAAGAGGAAACGAAAGCCGTTGCTGCGGAGAAGGAGCAACCAGCCGAGACCTCTCGGACAGGGAAACCGGCTGTCCCCCAGAATGATGATGCAAAGACGGTCGCCCCGGCTGCAAAGGTGGAGGGGAAGACAGAACCGGAGAAGGCGGCCGCTGATGCACCGGTTAATTCAGCGGCTGTGGAAGAGAAGAAGGAGAACGGCCTTTTCCTGACCAAGAACGAGAAGAAGATTCTGAATACGCCGAAGGTAAACGTCCTGGGCAAGATCGACCTCAGCACGCTCAACCAGAGCACCCGTCCGAAGAAGAAGAGCAAGGAAGAGCGGCGCAAGGAACGTGAAGAGAAGTCCGGTCAGGGCGGCGGCCAGGGCAAGAAGAAGCGTGTCCGTATCAGCAAGGAACGTGTCGACATCAATGCCGCAGCCAATCAGCAGCAGAACCAGAACGGCAAGAAGGGCGGGAACAAGAACGGCGGAAACACCGGCGGAAAGAACAGCGGCAAGAAGAGCCGCAACCGTAATCAGAAACCGTTGGAGGTGGATGACGAGGCGGTAGCACGCCAGGTAAAGGAGACACTCGCCCGGCTGACAAGCAAGAGCCAGAACAAGAAGGGGGCGAAATACCGCAAGGAAAAGCGTGATGCCGTCCAGGAACGCCTGAGTGCCGAGGCCAAGGCCGAGCGCAAGGAAAGCAAGACGCTGAAGCTGACAGAGTTCGTTACCGTTTCCGAACTGGCGACGATGATGAATGTCCCGGTGACGAAGGTCATCTCCACCTTGATGTCTGTCGGCATCATGGTTTCCATCAACCAGCGGCTGGATGCCGAGACCATCAACCTTGTTGCCGACGAGTTCGGCTTCAAGACGGAGTATGTCAGTGCCGAAGTGCAGGAGGCGGTCAGCGAAGAGGAGGATGATGAGAACGACCTCGTTCCGCGTGCTCCTATCGTGACTGTCATGGGCCATGTCGACCACGGCAAGACCTCTCTGCTCGACCATATCCGCAACACCAACGTGATAGCCGGTGAGGCCGGCGGCATTACCCAGCACATCGGTGCGTACAGCGTGACGCTGGAGAACGGCCGCAAGGTGACCTTCCTCGACACGCCGGGTCATGAGGCGTTCACAGCCATGCGTGCCCGCGGCGCACAGGTGACGGATATCGTGATTATCATCATCGCTGCCGACGACTCGGTCATGCCTACCACCAAGGAGGCGATCGCCCACGCACAGGCTGCCGGCGTGCCGATGGTGTTCGCCATCAACAAGATTGACAAGCCGGGAGCGAACCCGGACAAGATACGCGAGGACCTGTCGCAGATGAACCTGCTCGTGGAAGAGTGGGGCGGCAAGTACCAGTGCCAGGAGATCAGTGCCAAGAAGGGACTGGGCGTGAACGACCTGCTCGACAAGGTGCTGCTCGAGGCGGATATGCTCGACCTCAAGGCCAATCCTAACCGCAAGGCGACGGGTACGATCATCGAGTCGTCCCTCGACAAGGGGCGCGGCTATGTCAGTACGGTGCTCGTGTCAAACGGTACGCTGAAAGTGGGCGACAATGTCATCGCCGGCACTTCCTGGGGCCGCATCAAGGCCATGTTCAACGAGCGCAACCAGCGCATTGAGAGTGCCGGACCGGCGGAGCCGGCCATCATCCTCGGTCTGAACGGTGCGCCTACGGCCGGTGACACGTTCCACGTGATGGAGACCGAGCAGGAAGCACGCGAGATAGCCAACAAGCGTGAGCAGCTGCAGCGTGAGCAGGGCCTGCGTACACAGACCCGTCTTACTCTGTCGGATATTTCCCACCGCATCGCACGTGGAGAGTTCCATGAGATGAACATCATCGTGAAAGGTGATACGGACGGTTCTATCGAGGCTCTGTCTGATTCGTTCATCAAGCTGTCTACGGAGAAAGTCAAGGTAAATGTCATCAACAAGGCTGTCGGCCAGATTTCCGAAAACGATGTGATGCTGGCATCGGCTTCTGATGCGGTCATCGTCGGCTTCCAGGTACGCCCTTCGGCCGATGCACGCCGACTGGCCGACCGTGAGGGTGTCGAAATCAACACCTACTCCGTCATCTACGATGCGATCGATGATGTGAAGTCAGCCATGGTCGGTATGCTCGACAAGGTGAAGAAGGAGATTGTCACCGGTCAGGTGGAAGTCAAGCAGGTATTCAAGATTTCCAAAGTCGGGACTGTCGCCGGCGGTATGGTTACCGAGGGCAAGGTCCACAGCAAGGACAAGGGTCGTGTGGTCCGTGACGGTATTGTCGTCCACACTGCTCCGATCGATGCCCTGAAACGTTACAAAGACGATGTGAAGGAAGTCGCCACAGGACTTGAGTGCGGTATATCTCTTGTCAACTACAACGACCTGCAAGTAGGAGACATCATCGAGACCTTCACGGAGATTGAGGTTGAACAGAAACTGTAAGAATAAAGAAAGCCGTCTTTTCTCCATCCGAGGAGTGAAGACGGTTTTTTCTTTGCGGTAACAAATGTTGCTGCCGGGAAGGTGGCATACAATTTGTCTGCCCATACCATATATATTAGCATTGAATTACAAATGGATGAAAACAAGAATAATGAATTTGTAAAGAAGGTCGCAGAGCAGAAGTACGAGTTCGGCTTTACAACCGATGTACATACAGAGGTCATCCCGAAAGGACTGAACGAGGAGATTGTCCGGCTCATTTCGCAGAAGAAAGGGGAGCCGGAGTGGCTCCTCGATTTTCGTTTGAAGGCTTTCCACTACTGGGAGACGCTGCCCGTCCCTACATGGGGGCATCTGCATCTGCCCGAGCTGCACCTGCAGGACATCTCCTATTACGCCGACCCCTTGGCGAAGAAACCCAAGAACAAGGAGATGGATCCGGAGCTGGCAAAGACCTTCGACAAGCTGGGGATTCCGCTGGAGGAACGGCTCGCATTGAGCGGCACGGCAGTCGATGCCATCATGGACTCCGTGTCTGTAAAGACAACCTTCAAGAAGCAGCTGGCAGAGAAAGGAATCATCTTCTGCTCTATCGGCGAGGCCGTCAAGGAACATCCCGATCTGGTACGGCAGTACCTCGGAAGCGTCGTCCCCTATCGAGACAACTATTCCGCCGCACTGAACTCCGCCGTATTCAGCGACGGCTCCTTCGTGTATATTCCCAAGGGGGTCCGCTGTCCGATGGAACTCAGTTCGTACTTCCGCATCAATGCCATCAACACGGGGCAGTTTGAGCGCACGCTGATCGTAGCCGATGATGATGCCTATGTCAGCTATCTTGAGGGCTGTACGGCTCCGATGCGCGATGAAAACCAGCTGCATGCGGCGGTGGTGGAAATCGTCGTGAACAACAATGCCGAAGTGAAATACTCGACCGTCCAGAACTGGTATCCGGGCGATGAGAACGGAAAGGGAGGCGTTTTGAACCTCGTGACAAAGCGCGGCGAGCTGCGCGGCGTGAACTCCAAGCTGTCATGGACACAGGTTGAGACAGGCTCTGCCATCACCTGGAAATATCCGTCCTGCGTGCTGAAGGGCGACAACTCACAGGCCGAGTTCTATTCTGTCGCCGTGACGAACAACTATCAGGAAGCTGACACCGGTACGAAGATGATTCACATCGGCAAGAACACCAAGAGCACCATCATCTCGAAAGGCATCTCTGCCGGACACAGCCAGAACTCTTACCGCGGACTGGTCCGTGCGACGGCAAATGCAGAGAATGCCCGCAACTACTCGAGCTGTGACTCGCTTCTCCTGGGTTCAGACTGCGGTGCACATACCTTCCCTTACATGGATATCCACAACGATACGGCCATTGTGGAACATGAAGCGACAACATCAAAAATCAGTGAAGACCAGCTCTTCTACTGCAACCAGCGCGGCATTCCTACGGAGGATGCCGTCGGGCTGATTGTCAACGGCTATGCGAAGGATGTCCTCAACAAGCTCCCGATGGAGTTCGCCGTAGAGGCACAGAAACTCCTCTCCGTGACATTGGAAGGAACAGTAGGGTGATATAACAGAACGGACAATATGCGAAAAGTCATTCTCATCACGTCTGGCTTGCTGCTCGCGACAATGCTCCAGGCTCAGTCATGGCAGTTGAAGCCATGGCGGAAGTTTCTTATAGATGAACAGGTGAAGCGAGATACGACAAGTACTTGTCGGTCGGTAATGGGTAACGCCGTTGCACCGATGCCTTATGACCGTCGTCTTTTTCACACGGTAACGGGTTCAGGATTTATAAAGGATCCGCCTCCTTACAAGAAGAAGCCTAAGTCTTTCTTTGGTGGCAACGATACATCACCGTCGCTTTTCGATGAACAACGCGAGCGGGAGAGATCAGAGAGAATGGCTCGTGGCGACTATCACACATCCGACTTTTTAGCTGGTATGGTGTGTGACATCATTGACATTTTTATTTTGAAAAGTAAATAAAACAAAAACAATATGTTAGAAGTAAGAAACCTGCACGCAACGATTGCAGGTAAAGAAATATTAAAGGGCATCAACCTCACGGTGAAAGACGGTGAAGTGCATGCCATCATGGGACCTAACGGCTCGGGTAAGTCTACGCTCAGTGCCGTACTTACAGGTAATCCACTCTATGAAGTAACCGACGGCATGGCCGTCTTCAATGGAAAGAATCTCTTGGAGATGAAGCCGGAGGACCGTTCTCATGAAGGGCTCTTCCTCTCTTTCCAGTATCCGGTGGAGATTCCGGGAGTGAGCATGACCAACTTCATGAAGGCGGCCGTCAATGCCAAGCGTGCTTATCAGGGACTCGAACCGCTGAAGGCGGCCGAGTTCATGGTCCTTATGCGGGAGAAACGCCGGCTGGTGGGCATGGACTCCAACCTGTCCCGCCGCAGCGTGAACGAAGGCTTCTCAGGTGGTGAGAAGAAACGCAATGAAATCTTCCAGATGGCGATGCTCGAACCGAAGCTGAGCATCCTCGACGAGACCGACTCCGGCCTTGATGTTGACGCCATGCGTATCGTAGCGGAAGGGGTGAACAAGATGCATACAGATGAGACGTCCACCATCGTCATCACCCACTATGAGCGTCTGCTCGACATGATCAAACCGGATGTCGTCCATGTACTTTACAAGGGTCGTATTGTCAAGACGGCAGGTCCGGAGCTTGCCAAGGAAATTGAACAACGGGGCTACGACTGGATCAAGGAAGAGGTGGATGCCGGAGACTGAAAGGCTGCCGTTTATCTTGATTGTCCAGTCCGGCTGGAGTCCCTGTGAGTCATGGGGATTGTCTTATCCGCTATATCCAGCCGGCTGAAACGCCTAAAAAGAAACAACAATGCAAAGCGAAAAACAATATATAGACCTCTACAACGAGGCGCAGCAGATGATCAAGGATCACGCTGCACCCGTTCTCAATGAGGTGCGCGACAAGGCTTTCGAGGACTTCCGCCGGCTTGGCTTCCCTGACAGGAAAGTGGAACGCTACAAGTACACGGATATGCAGAAGCTCTTTGAACCGGACTATGGCCTGAATCTCAACCGCCTTGAGATTCCTGTCAATCCCTACGAGACTTTCAAGTGCGATGTTCCCAACCTCAGCACTTCCCTTTATTTCATTGTCAACGACCAGTTCTATGCCAAGGCGTTGCCGAAGACAAAACTCAATGACGGCATCATCGTCGACAGTCTGAACCGCATGGCGACAGAACATCCGGAACTGGTGCGGAAGTACTATGGCCGTATTGCCCACACAGAAGCCGATGCCGTAACGGCACTGAACACGATGCTGGCACAGGACGGACTCTTCATCTATGTGCCGAAGAACGTACAGATGGAACGCACCGTGCAGGTGGTCAACATCCTCCGTTCGGATGTCGACCTGATGGTCAACCGCCGTGTGCTCATTGTCCTCGAGGAAGGTGCGAAAGCACAGTTCCTCTTCTGCGACCATGCTGCCGACAACCGGAACTTCCTCGCCACACAGGTCATCGAGGCTTTCGTAGGCGACAATGCACGCCTGGAACTGAACTGTCTGGAAGAGACTCATGCGAAGAACACGCGGGTTTCCAACGTTTATATAGAGCAGCAGCGCAACTCCCGTGTCAGCCACAACGTCATCACGCTGCACAACGGTGTGACCCGCAACATGCTCGACCTTGTCTTCAAGGGTGAGGGCAGCGAGTGCTTCTGCAACGGCTGTGTGGTCGCAGACAAAAGCCAGCACGTGGACAACAACACGCTCATCGACCATCAAGTTCCCCACTGCACGAGCAACGAACTTTACAAATACGTTCTTGACGGAAATGCCGTCGGTGCCTTCGCCGGCCGTGTGCTTGTCCGCAAAGGCGCGCAGAAGACGCTCTCGCAGGAGAACAACCGTAACCTCTGCGCCAGCAGGACAAGCCGTATGTTCACCCAGCCGATGCTCGAAATCTATGCGGATGATGTACAGTGCAACCACGGATCGACCGTCGGACAGCTCAACGATGCCGCCCTCTTCTATATGCAGCAGCGCGGTATCGACCGCAAGGAAGCCAAGCTCCTTCTTGAGTTCGCCTTCGTCAACGAGGTCATTGACAAGATGGAGCTTGAGCCGTTGCGCGACCGCCTCCACCACCTGGTGGAGAAACGCTTCCGGGGCGAGCTGGACAAGTGCGAGGGCTGCACGATGTGTAAATAGTATGACATCGGGCTTATGGGGATATTTTGCCCCATAAGCCCGATTTGCCTGATAAGGCAGACAAGTCCAATACAAGAAAATATGTACGATATCAACAAAGTCCGGGATTCTTTCCCGATTCTCTCCCGCACGGTTTACGGCAAGCCGCTGGTTTATCTTGACAACGGCGCCACCACGCAGAAACCGCTCTGCGTGCTGGATGCCATGCGCGAGGAATACCTCAATGTGAATGCCAACGTACACCGTGGTGTACACTGGCTGTCGCAACAGGCAACCGACTTGCATGAGGCTGCACGTGAGACGGTACGGAAGTTCATCAACGCGCGTTCCGCAAATGAGGTCGTCTTTACCCGCGGGACGACGGAGAGCCTGAACCTCGTTGCCTCCAGCTTCACAGAGGGCTGCATGAAGGAAGGCGACGAGGTGATTGTCTCCACGATGGAACACCACTCCAACATCGTCCCCTGGCAGCTGCAGGCACAGCGCAGGGGGATTGTCCTGAAGGTGATCCCGATGACAGAAGAAGGCGTGCTGGACCTGGACGCATACCGAAAGCTCTTTACAGAGCGCACACGGCTTGTGAGCATTACCCATGTCAGCAATGTCCTCGGAACGGTCAATCCCGTCAAGGAGATGACACGCATTGCCCATGAACATGGCGTATCGGTCATGGTGGACGGCGCGCAGAGCGTACCCCATTTCGCCGTCGACGTACAGGAACTCGACTGCGACTTCCTCGCCTTCAGCGGGCACAAGGTCTACGGCCCGACGGGTGTCGGTGTGCTTTACGGCAAGGAGGCGTGGCTCGACAGGCTGCCGCCTTATCAGGGCGGCGGCGAGATGATCGGACACGTGAGCTTCGAGAAGACCACCTTTGAGCGGCCACCTTTGAAGTTCGAGGCCGGGACTCCTGACTATGTCGCCACACACGGACTAGCCAAAGCTCTCGACTATGTTTCTTCGCTGGGCATGGACAATATCCTTTCCCACGAACAGGATCTCACCCGGTATGCCCTCCGGCAGCTGCGTACCGTTGAGGGCATACACATCTACGGACACAGTAACGGCAGCGGTGATGCCGTCATCAGCTTCAATGTCGGCAATATCCATCCCATGGACCTCGGCACACTGCTCGACCAGCTCGGCATCGCCGTCCGCACGGGTCACCATTGTGCTCAGCCGCTGATGGACCGGCTTGGCGTCCTCGGTACTGTCCGGGCATCGTTCGGACTTTACAACACACGTGAGGAGGTCGATGCTTTGGTAGCCGGCATCAAGCGGGTTTCTGTAATGTTTTAGGGGGGGTAAGCGGTGATAGGCGATGATAGGCGTTTATAGGTTCTCATTAACGCTTATCATCGCCTATCACCGCCTACCCCTATCCCCCTTTATTCTTATCCTTTATGCTGAAAAATCATCATTATCAAGATCTTGTTGAAGCCGGCTGCGACGAAGCCGGGAGGGGCTGCCTTGCCGGAAGCGTTTATGCAGCAGCGGTCATCCTGCCGCCCGGCTACCGGAACTGCGAGCTGGACGACTCCAAGAAGCTGACCCCCGGAAAGCGTTATGCCCTCCGTGAAACCATTGAGCACGATGCCCTTGCCTGGGCTGTGGGAATCGTCACACCCGAGGAAATCGACAGGATCAACATCCTCAATGCTTCTTTCCTCGCCATGCACCGTGCGCTGGACCAGCTCAAAGTACGGCCGGAGGCAGTCATCGTGGACGGCAACCGCTTCACTCCCTACCGGAAGCTGCCCTTTGCCACCATCGTCAAGGGCGACGGTAAATATCTTTCCATAGCGGCGGCTTCCATCCTCGCCAAGACTTACCGGGATGATTATATGTGCTCACTGGCAGAAGAATATCCACAATACGACTGGCAGAAGAATATGGGCTATCCCACGAAGAAGCACCGGCAGGCGATCCGGGAGTACGGCATCACCCCTTATCACCGGAAAAGCTACAACCTGCTGGGCGACACGCAGCTGTCTTTCGACTTCTGATGCCGGAGGGAGAAAAAAGCCTCCTGCCGGGAGTGCCGTCCTTCAGGTCTGTACTTCTTGTCAGAACCCGGCGGCAGCCGGAATGGTCGGCAGCCGTCGGGAATGCGGTTCCCAGCCGTTGGGAATACGAGTCCCGGCCGCTGGGAATGCGATTCCCACACGGTTGGGAATGTCATTCCCGACGGCCGGATGCGGCAGGTCGGCCTGCGGGCAAGGACGGCGACCGTTGCCGCTCCTTCCCGATACTGTCGCCGGCCTCCCCCCTCTTCCGTCGTCCGCCTGTCTGTGCATGTTCCGTTCAGTGTGCCGCCTTCCGACTGTAAAGCGGATGGTGGCATTTGGTAGATGTCAGGTGGATTTATCTGTCAGATTGTACGGATGTGTATTACATACAATATAAAATGTTCGTGTTCACTTTTGAATGCGAACATTTTGCTTTCTGTGACGTTTCTTGTCTTTTTTCACGGCTGAACACTTAATTAATGTGAAAAAACAAAACTTATGTTTACATTCGTTTGGATGTTAAAAAAAACTATGTTAGCTTTGTAACCTGACGAGAATACCCTTCTTGCCGGAACCTGACGATTGGTTTTGTGAATTTTACCAGTTGCAATGAGACAAACAGAGTATATTTATTGTTAACAAAAAAGCGATTTTATGAAAAAAAGACTAACCATGTTTTTAGCCGTGTTCTTCCTCTGTATGGGAACAGCACTGGCGCAAACAGAGATTAGCGGAACCGTAATCTCTTCGGATGACGGGCAGCCCGTAGTCGGTGCGTCTATCCTCGTGGTAGGGACGCAGACGGGAACCGCGACGAACATAGACGGGCATTTCTCGTTGCCTGTCAAGGCTGGTTCTAAGATTACAGTGTCCTACATCGGCATGAAGACGCAGACGCTGACGGGTAAGGCACACATGAAAATCACGCTTGATCCGGACGGGAAGGTGATGGACGAGGTGATGGTCGTTGCCTTCGGTACGCAGTCCAAGGCCTCATTTGCCGGTTCTGCAGCCGTTGTCAATTCCGGTGACTTGAAAAAGAAGATTACTACCAATGTGGCTGATGCGCTCATCGGGTCGGTCCCGGGCTTGCAGCTGACAGGCGGATCCGGTGCTCCCGGTGCTGGAAATGCGAACATCCATATCCGTGGTATCGCTTCTCTTTATGCTTCTACAGATCCGTTGATCATCGTCGACGGTGCTCCTTATCCTGCTTCTCTGAGCAACATTCCGCAGGACGACATCGAGAGCGTTACCGTTCTGAAGGATGCCTCCTCTGCTGCTCTTTATGGTGCACGCGGTGCGGCAGGTGTCATACTGATTACAACGAAGAAAGGCAAAGGCAAGGCAAACATCAATGCTGAGATGAAGTGGGGTGCGACGAGCCGCAGTATTCAGGACTATGACGTGTTCACGGATCCCGGCGAGTTCATGGAGGCTTACTATTCACAGTTCTTCAACTATGCTTTCTACAAGCAGGGTATGACACGTGAACAGGCTAATAAGTGGGCGAATGATAACATGATCACCAATCGCAGCTTCGGATTGCAGTATAATCCATATACACTTCCCGCCGGTGAGAATCTTATCGGGCTTGATGGTAAGTTGAATCCGAAGGCGACCCTCGGACGCGCTTACGAATATAATGGTACAAAGTACTACCTCCAGCCGGATGACTGGAAGGATGAGGCATACCGCCATGGATTCCGTCAGGAGTATAACATCAATGTAAGTGGTGGTGATTCCAAGATGAGCTATTACTCGAGTGTAGGTTACCTGAAAGAGAAAGGTGTACTGGAGAACTCCGGATATGAGCGGTTTACGGCTCGGTTGAAGGCGGACTATCAGGCTACCAACTGGCTGCACCTCTTGGCAAATGCCGGATATGTGCATTCTGACCGTGAGTCGAATCCTAATCTGAGCGATACCAAGACCGATGCGGCTAACCTGGGTTATTTCACTCAGTATATTGCTCCTATCTATCCTGTCTACGTCCGTACACTGGATGCAAACGGTAATCCGGTGATTGCTACAGATCAATACGGTCACCCGAAATATGACTTCGGTGTGCCGGCAACAAACTATCCGGGCATCGGGGCCCGGCCTTTCCTCAGTACAGGTAACCCGCTGGGCGCGAACAGGTACAACAAGCAGAATACCATACTCGATCAGTTGCAGGGACAGTTCAACTTTGATGTTACGCTGACTCCGTGGCTGAAGTTCAATTCGATGAACTCCATCACCCTTTTACTGACGCGTTATTCTTTCTATGAGAATCCTTTTATCGGCGGTGCAGCTGCGGACAAGGGGCGCATTAATAAGGATGCCGGGGTCAGCTACCGTTGGAACTATGTCCAGACGTTGACGGGGCATAAGGCCTTCGGCCTGCATGATGTCCAGCTGATGGTAGGACATGAGTGGTATAAGTCTAATTATAACTATCTGGAAGCATTGGCTCGTGGTGGCTTCTCACCGGATATCAAGGAAATCAATGCGTTTGCAGATCGTTATGACAGCTATTCTTATCGTTCCATCTATAATGTGGAAGGATATTTTGCCAATTTGCTTTACAACTATGACCAGAAGTATTTCGCACAGGCTTCTTTCCGTCGTGATGCTTCCAGCCGCTTCGCAAAGAAAAACCGTTGGGGTAACTTCTGGAGCATTGGAGGAGCGTGGATTCTCAGCAAAGAAAAGTTCTTCCAGGATCTGAATGCCAAGTGGGTTGACAATCTGAAGTTTAAAGTCTCTATCGGACAGCAGGGTAACGATGGTATTCCTGATTTCAACTATGTCGACCGTTACAGCCTGGTACGTGGTGAGAAGTCGATGTTGCCTTCGTTCACTTCCATTGGCAATCCTGACATTACCTGGGAGACGACTACCAACTTCAACCTCGGTCTTGAATTTGCACTCTTCCAGAATCGTTTGAATGGTGAGTTCAACTGCTATACCAAGAAGACAACGGATATGCTTTTCTGGCTGGGTGTTCCGGAGAGTGTAGGTGTACGGGGTTACTATGGTAACATTGGAGACATCCGCAACTCAGGTGTCGAGTTTACGCTCGGCGGAGACATCATCCGTACGAAGAATATTGTATGGAGTGCTTCGGCGAATATTTCTCACAACCGTGCAAAGGCTTTGAAGCTCGACCCTACCAAGATTGCACAGTATGGCGGATTCTCACAGACGGATGTCAGTGCAGGATTCAATATCCCGATGTGGTACGCAGAAGGTCAACCACTCTACAATGGAATGATGGCTGATTATGCCGGTGTGAATGAAAAGGGACAGCCGCTTTACTGGGTTGACGAGGACATCTACAAGGAGTTCAAAGCCGGCAGGCTGTCAAACAGTAACAAGCCGGGAACGAAGCATTCTTTCACAACGACGGATTGGAGTGAGGCTACGAATTATACCCATGAGATGTTACCGGCTGCCAATGGCGGCTTCACTACGACACTGAGAGTTTACGATTTTGACCTCAATGCTACATTTGACTATCAGATCGGCGGTAAGATCTATGATTTCGGCTATGCTTCGCTGATGAATAATGTCAGGACAAAGGGAGACGGATCAAATCTGTCCAAGGATATATTGAAGTCTTGGACTCCAAACAATACTTCCACCGATATTCCACGTTTCATGTACACGGATCCTGACTTGAATGCACAGTCCACGCGTTTCCTTACGAGTGCGCGGTTCCTCAATTTCCAGTCGTTTACGGTCGGTTATACTGTTCCGGCAAAACTGGTCCGTAAGTTGATGCTGAGCAAAATCCGTCTTTATGTACAAGGACAGAACCTTTGCTTCTGGTCTGCCCGCAAGGGACTTGATCCCCGCTTCAGCTTCCAGGGAACATCTCACTCGGGTGTCAATTCCTATGCGCCTGTACGTACAGTCATGGGCGGTCTGCAGGTTTCTTTCTAATTAACAAAAAGAATATGACAATGAATAAGATTTTTTCAACAATACTCCTGGCGGCTTTAGGCACTTCTGTGCTTACGGGTTGTATCGAAGAGGTAGAGCCGCAGAGCAATGTCGCTTCACTGGATCAGGTGGCGAGAGCTCCGGGTGCCTTTGATAACATGGTCAGCGCACTGACAACGAACCTCAGCGGAAAGAGAACGTATTCTCCCCGCAGAAACAACGTGTGGGATTTCGGCTATACGGCGTTCTTCCTTACCCGTGATGTTGAAGGACAGGATGTCGTGCCGGCAGGTGCCAATAATCATATTACTGCCTGGTACAACAACGTCAAGTACCTGGCATCTGGTTATGCCGTTACCCAGTTCCCATGGACCTGCTACTATTCGTGGATTACTGACTGTAACAACGCCATTAAAAGTGCCGGTGCTTCGGGATATAAAGAACCCGAAAACGCAAAAAAGGCTGGTACAGGTATTGCTTATGCGATGCGCGCCATGTTCTATCTGGACTTGGTACGTATGTATGCGGCAAAACCTTATTCGGTTGATCCGAAAGCCTTGACAACGATTAAGGCTGATGAGTTGCGTACATTGCAGGAGGCTACTCATAGTGAGCGTATGACTTGGGAGGAAGCTTTCGATTTCATTCTGAAGGATCTTGACGCAGCAGAGAAGTATCTTGCGAACTATAAGAGATCGGACAAGTATACTCCTGATATCAGTGTCGTTTACGGCCTCAAGGCACGTACCTATCTTGAGAAGCAGGACTGGGCGAATGCCGAGAAGTATGCCAAGCTGGCACAGCAGGGCTACACGATGATGAGTGAAAGCGAGTTTTTGAGCCGTGACAATGGTTTCAACAAACCTAACAGTTCCTGGATGTTCGCTACACAGTTCCTTCCTACCGACCCCAATATCAAAGGGAATGACGGTGACGACTCCTGGGGATCTGTAATGATGATGGAAGGCGGATTCGACGGCGGATATGCCTCTTCATACGGTGGTGTGATGGTGATTGACCGTCATCTCTATTCTACGATTCCCAGTACGGATTTCCGTCGCAAGTGCTGGGTGGACTTCTCTTTGGACGGCATGAGCAAAGCGGCTGCCATCAACAAGCTGGGAGACTACTCTAATTATCCCGATCGCGTCTACAAGTCAGGGATGGAATACTCCAAATACGGTCTTGGCGGTTTGTCTTTGAAGTTCCGCAATGCAGCGGGGAAAGCTGATGTCAAGTACGATGCCTGGTGTGTATCAGTCCCTTTGATGCGTGTTGAGGAAATGAAGCTTATCGAGGCTGAAGCCGCAGGGATGCAGGATGAAGCACGTGGTAAGGCGTTGTTGGAAGCATTTGCCAAGACGCGAGACCCGCAGTATGTGTATGGCAAGCATACAGATGCTTATTACAATGTCAGTACGTCTCTTTTCCAGAACGAAGTCTGGTGGCAGCGCCGTGTAGAGCTTTGGGGTGAAGGTTTTGCTACTTTTGATATCAAACGTCTGAACAAGGGCATTATCCGCAGTTATGCTGGAACCAATCATCTTGAAAATGCGCGCTGGAATACGAAGGAACTGCCTAACTGGATGGTCTGGGCATTCGTGGGAACAGAGTCTGACAACAATGGAGGTATGACTCGTAATCCTGATCCGGTTCAGCCTGCCGCCGACTCTGATCCGTATGTTTTCTAAGCAATTGACGAATATAAAAGCAAAAGATTATGAAGAAATACATTAAGAGTTTACTGTTACTTGCCCTTGCCGCCGTTGTTTTTACGGGCTGTAAGGAAGAGTATGGCACAGAGCCGGGCAATGACGGCACACCCGTTGGAACGGTTTATCAATACAAAGTCGGAGATGGGTACAATGCCGATAACGACTGTCTCTTCCGTGTAGCGACCAATGCTGCTGTCAGTGAAGTATATTATCTGGCTGAACTGAAGTCGGCTAAGGAAGCACGTAAGATGACAGAAGGTGAATATGCCGACTATGTCGTTGCCAATGGAAAGAAAGTTGACGTGAAGCCTTCTGATTACAAGGATGTCTATGTTACGGACCTGCACGGACTTTATTCCATAACCGTTGTTGCGGTGAATGGTGGCACGAAGACTTCGCAGAGTATCGACTTCGAGGGGCTTGACTACAAGGCTTTTGGTACAGGAACATATACCTCGGAAATGTTCGGCAATATCGGTACCGTCAATGTCGAGTATTCAGAAGTGGGCAATCGCTACCGTATCAAGGATCTGTGGAAACAGGGACATGGCTTCTCTTTCAGCCCGAACGGAAGTAAGGTGACAGTCTATCCTTCTTCCATGGAGACGGGGGTTACTCATTCGAAGTATGGAATGATCAGTGCAACAGACCAGGGAAGTACTTATGACGAAGGGACAAAGACATTCACTTTCAATTTCAATTTCACGGTTGCTGCAGGCTCTTTCGGCCCAATGCAGGAGGTTCTGGTCTTGAACAAGTAAGGTTTGAAGACGAATGATATTGACTCTCTGTACAGGCTATATGCCTGTACAGAGAGTTTTTTCATGTTAAGACAATTAATGGCCTTCCGGTACGTTTAGTACTATACAGGATAAGTGTTATTTATGAGATTTGACAAACTAAAGAAGCAGTTAGGGCTGTTGATACTCTTGTCGGACGGTCGCAATTATACGGTGGACGAACTGTGCGAGAGGATGGAACTGTCACGGAGGAACTTCTATTATCTGCTTGACTTCATCAAGCACGCCGGCTTCATCGTCTTCAAGCATGAGGGGTTTTATCATATCGACCGCCGTTCGCCCTTCTTCACCCAGCTGCTGCAGGCCATCCAGTTCACGGACAATGATGTCAGGACGATCCATAGCCTGCTGACGATGGCTGGCGACAACAGCATGATGGTGAACCGGCTGCGGCGGAAGATAGAGAGTGCCTATGCCCTTTCCGTGTCTACCCACTCTTCCATCCGGCGGCAGGTGGACAGCAAGCTGAAAGTTCTCAGGAAAGCCATGGAACATAAGCGGATGGTGCGCCTGGTCGGCTATTCCAGTCCGCACAGCCATACCGTGAAGGACCGTATCGTCGAACCTTTCCTCCTGCTGC
The DNA here is from genome assembly GCF_000191065.1 of Prevotella multiformis DSM 16608. Classification (GTDB taxonomy): domain Bacteria; phylum Bacteroidota; class Bacteroidia; order Bacteroidales; family Bacteroidaceae; genus Prevotella; species Prevotella multiformis. The sequence continues at coordinate 1,566,486 of NZ_GL872283.1, read as the reverse complement.
ATGATGATCAGGATGTGCGGTGCTACGAACTGCTGTCCCATGAGAACAAGACCTTCAAGCTCTCCCGGATGGAGAGGGTGGAAGAGGTGGATGTCCCATGGCTGCATGAGGACCAGCACCGTCAGGTGTTTACCGATATATTCATGTTCTGCGGCGAGGACCGCCATCGGGTGAAGCTTCGGCTGGGACAGTTGTCGCACAATCTTTTCATAGAGGAGTATCCGCAGGGGGAATATCTTGTGACGCCTGACGGCGACGATACCTGGCTGCTGGACATAGAGGTCTGTGACTATCGGGGGCTGGGACGGTTTGTCCTTGGCCTGTTCAAGGATATTGAAATCGTAGAGGATGACGGGTTCAGGGAGTATATGAGAGAAGAGATAAGAAGCCTCACCCCCGGCCCCTCTCCGAATGGAGAGGGGAGTGGTCAGCGGTGAGGGAATGCTTAGCTGTTTTACATCACAGCCTATCCTCGTTTATCCTCGCTGATTGCCCATCTTCGCCTATCCCTGCTTATGCTCGCTTATCTCCGCCCATCCCTGCTTATGCTCGCTTATCTCCGCTTATCCCTATCTTCGTTTATCCACGTTTATCATCGCTTATCATCGCTTATGCCATTCCCGCTTATCCTCGCTTATGTCCATCCTCGCCTGCCACATCCCCTCCTTTGTAGGGGTTTGGGGAGGCCTTAGCCCTATTTAATGATTTATATGACAAAGAGACTTTTACAGCTACTGTTTTTGATTATCGGCCTGTCCGTCCATGCACAGCAACCGTGCTGGGTGGGGACATGGGCCTGTGCTCCGCAGACTGTCGACAAGACATTCATGCCTTACAACAACCAGATGAGCGACCGGTCAGTACGACAGATCGTGAAAGTCAGTATCGGCGGCAGTGTCATCCGTCTGCAGCTGAGCAACGAGCTTTCTTCGGAACCGCTTGAAATCACGAGCGTCTATATCGCAAGGGCTGGAGTCGGATCTGTCATCCGGCAACATTCGGCAAAGTACCTCCTGTTCGGCAAGAAGCGGCGAGTGACGGTTCCTGCCGGGAAGGCGGTCTTCTCGGATGCGTTGAAGTTTGCCCTGCATCCCTTGGAACGTGTCGCCATCACGGTCAACTACCTTAAAGCTCCGAAAGAGCCTACCGTCCACATGGGGTCGCGTACCACCTCCTATGTACTGAGAGGTGTGACGAATGCTCATACCGACTTTTCGACTGCTTTCAAGGAAGACCATTGGTTCAATATCACTGCCCTCGATGTACTGGATGCTACGGCCTCCAGCATAGCCATCCTTGGCAACAGCATCACGGACGGCAAGGGGAGCACCACCAATGCCCAGAACCGCTGGCCCGACTTCCTGTCGGCTGCATGGAACGGCAATGCCGCTTCCGGCAGTTCCAGGACCGGCAGGACGGGAGTCCTGAACCTCGGCATCGGAAACAACCGTATCCTCACCGTAGGTTTAGGGCAGCCCGGAAAGGATCGGTTCGACCGGGACATACTGGGACAGCGGGGACTTCGTGCAGTCGTCATCTTCGAGGCGATCAACGACATCGGCACATCGATGAATCCCGACGAGACGGCACGCCAGCTGATAGAGGCCTACCGCCAGATGGCAAGAAAGGCTCGTCTGCGCGGACTGAAGGTCTATATGGGGACGATAACACCGTTCAGAGGCTGTAAAGTCTATTTTACGGAAGCACGTGAGAAAGCACGGAAAACGGTGAATGAATGGATCAGAACAACACGTGAAATCGACGGTTTCATCGATTTTGATGCCCTCATGCGTGACCCTGCCGCCCCGGATCAGTTGCGGCGTGAATGGCATATCGGCGACTGGCTGCATCCCAATCCGGCCGGTTACAAGGAGATGGGGGAGTATGCGGCGAAGAAAATGTAAAGAAAGGACTGTACGGTGAAACCTGAGGGCATGCCCCCTTTGTGCGTCATTCCCCTTCAACGGGAGGTGGCGCATTGTCTTTGAAAGGCAAGTCTCCCTTTCCCCTCAATAAGTTATGCTGGTATTGGACAGTATAATCCCCTTTCTTCCGCAAAAGAAACATTTACCATCACGCTTTTGGGCAGCATAACGCCTCCCTCTGCACGTTTCCCTTTTCCGGCAACAGACGGTATGCTGTACCCTCACCGCACAACCGGGAAAAGGGCAGACCCATCCATCCGCAATGGATCAGTCTGCCCTTTCCGATTTCCTCAAAGCCTGCTGACGGCCTGCGCCGTCTGCCGCTATTGTTTTTCCTTGTAGATGACGTTGTTGGCTCCGCTGGTAAAGTTCAGTGCCTCAGGATGCTCGGCGACGAAACTCTCGATGTGCCGGATACGCTTCTCCTCAAAGATTTCATCGACGGCAATGAGGATGCCTGTCTCCTCCACATCGCCGAAACCATAATTGATGGCTGTTCCAAAGAGCTTCATCGTCGGCGAGAGATTCATGTAAGCGTTGACCAGAGGCGGGATGTTGTACCCCAGCTCACGGATTTCACGGTTCAGTATCTTGTAGTCTTCCTTGAAGTCCCTGCCTTTGAACAATGCGTCCAGTTCCGCCTCGGGAGTGTCGATTTTCAGCGGTTTGATCGGTAGAATGAGGTTGTCCTTGTCATCAAAATACTTCTTCAGGAAATAAAGGATCATGTCTCTTCCACGACGGATATAAGACGGGTACATCGTCATCTTCCCAAAGAAATACTTACAGTCAGGATTCAGGACCGTCAGTGCGCCGAGACCGTCCCAGAGGTTGTCGAGTGCGAAGATGCTCTTCGAGTTCCGCCTCACGTTCTGATATTCCAACGAGACGAACGAGCGTCCCAGCTCGACCGTGTAGGGAGCATATTCCTTCATGAACCTGTCAGAGAAACGGAACATGTGGCTCGTCGCCAGCACAGGCTGCCCGTCCGGTCCGGTTTCCCAGTCGCTTCCGAAAATGTAACGGTAGCCTCCGATGATTTCTTCCGCTTCCGGATTCCATACAATCAGCTGCCGGCAGCAGTTTTCCATCGTGTCGAACTCATCGATATCCATCGCCTTGCCCGTACCGCCCCCTGCCGTGCGGAACGCGATCTCACGCAGCCGGCCGATTTCCTTCATCACGTCGGGAGCGTTCTTTGCCGTCACTACGTAAATCTCGTTATGGCTCTTGTTGGTCATACGGAGCATCCTTTCAGGAGTCAGTTCCTTCTTGAGCAGCTCCTTACTGATGGGTTGGATGATTTCTTCTTCCATATTCTCTATCTGTTCTTTATGCTTTCTCTCTGTCGCTTCCGTCCGTCCGTCCTCCTCCAGTGTGCGGAGTCTATTTCCCCGCACCGGAACCTGCCATTTCGTACACCTTGTCCTCGACGAATTTCGCCCATTCCATCGGCGTCCGGCTTCTGTCGAAAGTCTGCCAGGGAATGGGTTTGCCGATCACGACCCGGAATGTTTTCCCAACGTTCCTGTACATTTCATCGACAAGGAAGAGCATGGCGATATTGATTTTCCGGACATACCGGTCGCTGAAATGCGCGATGCGGTAGAACCGTTCGGAGTTACGTCCTCCGAAGAAGATCGGCACCACGTCCCGATGATACTCCACGCTCTTGGTGATGAACGTCTTTTTCCATGCTATGTCGTGAATCCGTCCGTTGATTTTCCGGCTGTTCAGTCCGGCAGGAAACATCAGCATGTGGTTGTCGCTCCGGAAGCCTGCCTCCACCATGCGTGGGAAATCGCGGCTCTGCTTCCCAGTCTTGTTGATGCCGATGCACACCGGTTTCAGCCCTGGAAGATTCAGCAGCAGGTCGTTGACAAGATAGCGGAACTTGCCGTCGTAATGCCTGCCGATGATGGAGCCGAGCGCAACCCCGTCCTGTCCGCCGAGCGGATGGTTGGAGACGAAGGTGTAAAGCCTGCCGTCATCCTTGTCAGGGAGGTTCTCCAGCCCTTCCAGCTGCAGTGTCATGTCCAGATAGCGTACGCAGGCTTCCAGCCATTCCGTGCCCGACAGTCTGCGGTTCTCCCACAGAAACAGGTTCACCTCGTCCTCGTGGATGATGTGCTTCAGCCAGTTCACGGCAAAGCGGGGTACGAATTTCGCCTTCGCACCCATTTTGTCTTCCAGAATCCTGTCGATGTCTATGGTCTTTTCTGCTTCGCCGCCCATCTTCTCAAATGTCTTCTAATAATCTGCAAAAATAACGAAACGATTTGGAATAGCCCTCCTTTTTGCTGAAAAATATGTATCTGAACGGAAAAAAAGCAAGTAGCAGCTGCTTTAAAGAAGCATGACTTGGGAAATGAACCGTTAATTTTCACAAAAAAGGAGAGCACTCCTAAAAGTATGTGGGGAACGGTGGGGATATGTGGGGAAAAATGTGTAACTTTGAAGCCTGTTAGTGTTTTACAGAGAAGTACGCATGAGGTTTCTGGGAAATATCGAGGCAAAAACAGATGCAAAGGGCAGGGCTTTCCTGCCTGCGGTCTTCCGCAAGGTGCTGAACGCATCGGGCGAGGATTCGCTCGTCCTGCGCAAAGACATCTTCGAACCTTGTCTCGTGCTTTATCCCGAGTCGGTATGGAACGAGCGCATGGACACGCTCCGCAGGCGGCTGAGCCGCTGGAACCGGCGCGACCAGATGATTTACCGCCAGTACGTGACCGACGTGGAAATGATTACGCTGGACGGCAACGGGCGGTTCCTCATACCGAAACGCTACCTGAAACTGGCGAACATCGACCAGCAGGTCCGGTTCACGGGAATGGACGATTGCATTGAAATCTGGTCGAACAGCGAAGGCGGCACGCCGTTCATGCCGGCTGAAGAGTTCAGCAAAGCCATGGAGGAGGCCATGGGAGCAGACGGCTTTCCCTTCTCCGGCAGCCACCTGCCGGACGGCCGCCCAGACACCACAAACGAACCCGCCGCATGATCAGAACAGCAGAGGCTTATCACGTACCGGTACTCCTCGACGAAAGCATAGAGGGACTGAACCTGCACCGGGGGGGCATCTATGTGGATGTCACCTTCGGAGGCGGTGGGCACAGCCGGGAGATCCTGTCACGGCTTGACGGCGGCAGCCACCTGTACAGTTTCGATCAGGATGCCGATGCCGAACAGAATACCGGCAGGATGGGGCTAAGCGGCGAGCAGGTCTCCCGCTTTACGTTCGTCCGCTCCAATTTCAGGTATCTCAAGAACTGGATGCGTTATTACGGCGTAGACAAGATAGACGGGCTGCTTGCCGACCTCGGAGTCAGCAGTCATCACTTCGACGACGAGACACGGGGCTTCTCCTTCCGCTTTGAGGCTCCGCTCGACATGAGAATGAACAAGCGGGCAGGACAGACGGCTGCCGACATCCTCAACGAATACGACGAGGGGCGGCTGGCGGACATATTCTATCTCTACGGAGAGCTGAAACAGTCGCGCCGCATCGCCGCCGCCATCGTCAAGGCGCGGGGGCAGCAGCCGTTCAAGACGACACACGACCTGCTCGCCGCCGCAGAGCCGTTCTTTCCACGGGCACGTGAGAAGAAAGACCTGGCAAGGATGTTCCAGGCTCTCCGCATCGAAGTGAACCACGAGATGGATGCCCTCCGGGAGATGCTGCTGGCCGCCACCGAACTGCTGAAGCCCGGCGGGAGACTGTCCGTCATCACTTACCACTCACTGGAGGACCGGATGGTAAAGAATATCATGAAGTCCGGCAACATTGAAGGAAAGGTGAAGCAGGACTTCTTCGGACGCATTGAGACCCCTTTCCGGCTGGTCAACAACAAGGTTATCACTGCCACTGACGATGAACAGGAACGCAACCCACGGAGCCGAAGTGCAAAACTTAGAATTGCAGAAAAGAAAGCAAATGAATGACGAGAACGACAAGAAAGAACCGGATGTAACGGCGCGTCCCCTCCCGGAAGGACAGCCGACAGCCGCCGGCGAGCACATAAGCGTCACAGAGCCACTCATGGAAACGGAGATGACGGAAGAGGTCCTGCAGGCTTCTTTCAGTGAGGAAGATGGTCGGCCACAGACCGGATCCGCAGGCCGGAGAAAGAAAAAGGAAGAGGAAAAGAAACAGAAAGAAGAAGAGAAGAGAAAAGAGGAAGAGGAAGAAGTAAGGGAACTGAAAGCCGCCATTGCCGAACAGGCCCGCGAAGACGAACAGCCGCAGTCGTCGAATTTCACGCTGAGGAAGATCTTGGGCGGCGACATCCTTTCCGCACGGCTGTTCCGCAACAATATCTGGCTGATCATCACAATCGTCCTGTTTGTGATTGTCTACATATCCAACCGGTACAGCGTACAGAAGTATCTGATAGAAATCGACAGGCTCAATACCGAGCTGGAAGATGCCAAATACCGTGCGCTGTCAAGCAGCAGCCAGCTTACGGAGAAGACACGGGAGAGCCACATCCTGGAATTGCTGAAGGACAGGAAAGACAGCGTGCTGAAGATGTCCGACCGTCCACCTTATATAATAAACGTTCCCGAGAAATAAGATATGAGCAAGTTCAATAATAGCAAAATCATGCCCCGTTACAGTGCCATAGCCATCGTTATGTCACTCGTCGCAGTCGCAGTGATAGGCAAGACCGTCTACACCATGACCGCCGGCAGATCCTATTGGATGGAGGTGGCCGCCTCGCAGAAGAAAGACAGCGTGACGGTGAAGCCTACCCGGGGCAACATCCTCAGCTGTGACGGACAGCTCATGGCCAGTTCGCTGCCCGAGTTCAAGGTATACATGGATTTCAATGCCCTCAAGGAGGCGGGCAACGATACGGCCTTTGTCGACAGCATCAATTACATCAGCAAGGGACTGAACAACATCTTCCCCGAGAAGTCGCCGGCTTACTTCAAGCAGCGCCTCATGGAAGGTTTCCACAAGATGAGCAAGCACTGGCCCGTCTGGGATGAGCGCATCGACTATAACACCTTCAAGGAAATACAGAACCTGCCGATATTCCACCTGTCCAAGTACCAGAGCGGTTTCCACTGGGATGAGTTCAATGCCCGCCGCCGTCCCTTCGGCTCGCTGGCCCAGCGTACGGTAGGCGATATGTTCGGTGCGAAGGACACGGCACGCTGCGGACTGGAACTGTCCTACGACTCTATCCTCCGCGGTACGAACGGCATCATCCACCGCCGCAAGGTACGCAACAAGTATCTGAACATCACCGACACGCCTCCGGTCGACGGTGCCGACATTGTGACGACGATCGACGTCAGTATGCAGGACCTGGCCGAGCGTGCCCTGCTCGACGAGCTGCGGGAGCCCAATGTAAACGGAAATGTCGGTGTCGCCATCGTCATGGAGGTGGGCACGGGAGACATCAAGGCCATTGTCAACATGGACAAATGCAGTGACGGCAAATACCGGGAGGTGAAGAACCATGCCGTAAGCGACCTGCTGGAGCCAGGATCCGTCTTCAAGACCGCCTCCATCATGACCATCCTCGACGACGGTCTCGTCGATACCACCTATACGGTCGAGACCGGCCCGGGCGTATGGAACATGTACGGACGTGACATGAAGGACCACAACTGGACACGGGGCGGCTATGGCACACTGACGCTGCCCTGGACGCTGAAATACAGTTCCAACATCGGGGTCAGCCGCATCATCGACCTGCATTATCACAAGAACCCGGAGAAGTTCGTCCAGGGAATCTACGACTTAGGTCTGGCGACCGACTTCCATGTGCCGATCGTGGGCTATTCCCCTGCAAAGATCCGCATGCCCCACAAGAACCGCCACGGGCAGTACGACAACTGGAGCGCCACCGCCCTGCCCTGGATGAGCATCGGTTACGAGACACAGATTCCGCCCATCTCCACCCTCACGTTCTACAATGCCATCGCCAACGGCGGAAAGATGATGCGTCCGCGCTTCGTCAAGCAGATCGTCAAGAACGGAGAAGTCCTCTATGACAATCCGCCGCAGGTCGTAAAAGAGCACATCGCCAAGGAGAGCACCATCAAGGAGATTACCCGCATCCTGACCGAGGTCGTCTCGGAAGGGCTCGGCAAGAAGGCCGGTTCAGACAAGTTCCTTGTTGCTGGAAAGACGGGTACGGCGCAGATGTCGAAGGGCGCGCTGGGCTACAAGAGCGGCGGCACCAGCTACCTGCTCAGCTTCGCAGGGTTCTTCCCTGCCGACAATCCCCGTTACAGCTGCATCGTCTGTATTCAGAAGACAGGGCTTCCGGCCTCCGGCGGCGGCATGAGCGGTGTCGTCTTCCATCATATAGCCGAAGGCATCATGGCGCAGAGCCTGAAGCTGAATGTGACGGATGCACGCGATTCCTCGTCCATTCTGATTCCCTCGGCGAAGACCGGCAACCTCCTTGCGACAGACTATGTGCTGAACTGTCTCGGTTTCAACGTCACCAACGGCTGGAACGGTGCTTATCCGTTCGGCAACCCTGTATGGGGGACGGCGACGGAGAACGGCAAGTCGATCACTTTCCACAAGGAGGCTTCCCTCAAAGGCGGCCGTGTCCCCAATGTCCGTGGCATGGGCGCCCGCGATGCCGTCTATCTCATGGAGAAACACGGAATCAGGGTGAGCCTCACGGGGAGGGGCAGGGTCATAGAACAGAGCCTTGCACCGGGAGACAGGTTGGCAAGGGGCATGAAATGTTCCCTCAGACTGGGTTGACGGATTGCAAGGAGCATGGAATGATCCCCGGACAGGACAAAGAAGAAGACACTGTACAGAACATCAAGAAAGAACAGAACGAAGATATGAAACTAAGCGAATTACTCAGGAACGTCAAGCCCATCGCCATCCATGGCAATGCGGACGTTGAAATCAAAGGCGTGAACATTGACAGCCGAAGGATTGAAGACGGTCATCTGTTCGTCGCCATGAGGGGAACACAGGTGGACGGACACCGGTTCATCGGCAAAGCCGTCGCACAGGGGGCGGTAGCCGTCCTGCTCGAGGACATGCCTGCTGTGATGGACGAGAAGGTCACCTACGTGCAGGTCGCCTCCACCGAGGAGGATGCCGGCAAGGTCGCCACGGTGTTCTACGGCAATCCGTCACGCAGGCTGAAGCTCGTCGGAGTAACGGGAACGAACGGAAAGACGACCGTCGCCACCTTATTATATAATATGTTCCGCAAATTCGGGTACAAGACAGGTCTGCTTTCCACCGTCTGCAACTACATTGACGACAAGGAAGTTCCTGCCGACCACACCACGCCCGACCCCATCGAACTGAACTGTCTGCTCTCCAGAATGGTGGATGCCGGCTGCGAGTATGCCTTCATGGAATGTTCCAGTCATGCTATCCACCAGCGGCGCATCAGCGGACTGGAGTTCGCCGGGGGCATCTTCACCAATCTCACGCGCGACCATCTCGATTACCACAAGACCTTCGAGAATTACCGGAATGCCAAGAAGATGTTTTTTGACGGACTGCCGAAGAACGCCTTTGCTCTCACCAATGCCGATGACAAGAACGGCCTGTTCATGGTCCAGAACACCAAGGCCGCCGTCAAAACCTATTCCATCAAGCGCATGGCCGACTTCCGTGCGAAGATCTTAGAGTGCCACTTCGAGGGAATGTACCTCGAAATCGAGGGGAAAGAAGTGGGAGTGCAGTTCATCGGGAAGTTCAATGTCAGCAACCTGCTTGCTGTCTATGGGGCGGCGATCCTGCTGGGCAGGCAGCCGGAAGAGATCCTCGTTGCCATGAGCACCCTGAAGAGTGTCAACGGCCGTCTCGAACCCATCCAGTCGCCGGAGGGCTTCACAGCCGTCGTCGACTATGCGCATACACCTGATGCGCTGGCGAATGTTCTTGCCGCCATACACGACGTACTCGACACCAAGGGCGGGCACGTCATCACCGTCTGCGGAGCCGGCGGCCATCGTGACAAGGGCAAGCGTCCGCTGATGGCACAGGAGGCTGTCAAGCAGAGCGACACGGTCATCCTCACAAGTGACAATCCGCGTGATGAGGATCCGCAGGCGATCATCGACGACATGCTCTCAGGCCTCGACGCCGCCCAAAGAAAGAAAGTGCTCACCATCGTCGACCGTAAAGAGGCGATCCGCACAGCTGCCATGATGGCGAAGAAAGGAGATGTCATCCTTGTTGCGGGAAAAGGGCACGAGAACTACCAGGAAATCAACGGGGTGAAGCACCACTTCGATGACCATGAGGTTATCCGTGAGATTTTCGGGATATGACAGGGGAGCATCGGCTCTGGCAGTACTGGCAGCCCTGACGAGACCAGCGACTCTAACAGAGATAGATAGGCTGGATTCGCCAGGAAAGATAGAAAGGCCGGATTAGCCTGGACGGGCGGCAGGGCCAGAGCAGGAAATCCTCCCTCTTCCTACAAAGAACAAAAAACAGAAGCAAAATGCTATACTACATCTTTCGCTGGTTAGACCAGTTCGGCATCAGCGGCTCCCATCTTTGGGGTTACATCAGTTTCCGTGCCATTCTGGCGATGATTCTGGCACTGGTTGTCTCCGCATGGTTCGGAGAACGCTTCATCAAGTACCTCAAGAGCAAGCAGATCACCGAGACGCAGCGCGATGCCGCCATCGACCCGTTCGGTGTCAAGAAAATCGGCGTGCCGTCCATGGGCGGCATCATCATCATCGTAGCGCTGCTGATTCCTGTCCTCCTGTTGGGCAGACTGCGCAACACCTATCTCCTGCTGATGGTAGGCACGACCCTCTGGCTGGGCTTCCTCGGCGGGATGGACGACTTCATCAAGATTTTCAGACACGACAAGGAAGGGCTGAAAGGGAAATACAAGATCGTAGGACAGGTGACCATCGGTCTTATCGTGGGGCTTGTCCTCTGGGCATCGCCTGACGTGAAAGCCAACCTCAACCTGGAAGTCGCCAACCAGAACGGGCAGGAGGTCGTCGTCAAGCACGAGACAAAGGCAGAGAAGACCTTGAAGACGACCATTCCCTTCGTCAAATCCCACAATCTCGATTATTCTGAGATCGTAGGGTTCTTAGGGAAGTACAAGACGGCGGGCGGATGGATCCTCTTCGTCATCATGACCATCTTCGTCGTCACGGCTGTTTCCAACGGCGCCAACCTCAACGACGGCATGGACGGTATGTGCGCCGGCAACTCGGCGGTGATCGGTGTCGTGCTGGGCATTCTGGCGTATGTCAGCAGTCACATACAGTTCGCCGCCTACCTGAACATCATGTACATTCCCGGTTCAGAGGAGCTGGTGGTCTTCTTCATGGCATTCATCGGTGCGCTGATCGGATTCCTCTGGTACAATGCCTATCCGGCACAGGTGTTCATGGGCGATACGGGCAGCCTGACCATCGGCGGCATCATCGCCGTCGGCGCCATCATCATCCACAAGGAACTGCTGCTCCCGATTCTCTGCGGAATCTTCTTCGTCGAGAGCCTGAGCGTCATCGTCCAGGTATGGTATTACAAGCTGGGAAAGCGGAAGGGGGTAAAACAGCGCATCTTCAAGCGCACGCCGATCCACGACAACTTCCGCACGCAGGACAGCCAGCTCGACCCTGAGTGCAAGTACCTGGTGAAGGTGCCGCACGGTGCTGTACACGAGAGCAAGATCACCCTGCGTTTCATCATCGTGACCATCCTCCTCGCCGCATTGACCATCATCACATTGAAGATAAGATAAACCTTCCGTTCGGACAGCTCCGGTGGAAGATTGTCGGCGTACACTGGGAATGGGATTCCCGATCGGTTGGGAACAGGATTCCCGACGGCTGGGAATGTGATTCCCGACGGCCGGGAACAGGAGTACCGACGACGGGGGACATTCTCCGGGAGAACGGAAGGCAGGCAAAACAAGTGTAAGGAAAGGAAAAGAGATATGAAAAGAATCGTAATACTGGGTGCCGGAGAGAGCGGAGCCGGTGCCGCCGTACTGGCTAAAAAAGAGGGCTTCGACGTCTTCGTGTCGGATATGTCGGCCATCAAGGACAAGTACAAGAAACTGCTCGACGACCACGGCATCGAATGGGAAGAGAAGCATCACACGGAAGAGAAAATCCTCAATGCCGACGAGATCATCAAGAGTCCGGGCATCCCCAAGGAAGCTCCGATGATCCAGAAGCTCATGGCAAAGGGCACGCACATCATCAGCGAGATAGAGTTTGCCGGCCGTTACACGGACTCGAAGATGATCTGTATCACGGGAAGTAACGGAAAGACGACGACGACGAGCCTCATCTATCACATCTTCAAGGATGCCGGATACGATGCCGGGCTGGCAGGCAACATCGGCAACAGCCTCGCCCTGCAGGTCGCCGAAGATCCGCACGCATACTACATCATCGAGCTGAGCAGTTTCCAGCTGGACAACATGTACGACTTCCGCGCCAACATCGCCATTCTGCTCAACATCACGCCGGACCATCTGGACCGCTACGACTTCAAGTTCGAGAACTATGCCGATGCCAAGATGCGCATCATCCAGAACCAGACCAAGGACGACAGCTTCATTTACTGGAACGACGACCCGGTCATCAAGAAGGAACTGGAGAAATTCGACGTGCATGCCGTGTGCTATCCCTTCTCCGAACTGAAGGAGAACGGCAGCATCGGTTACATCGAAGAAGGACAGTACAAGATAGAGAAGCCCGAACCGTTCAACATGGAACAGGAAGACCTCTCGCTGACAGGCCGGCACAATATCTACAACTCGCTGGCAGCCGGCATCGCCTCCGGTATCAGCGGCATCAGGAAAGAGAATATCCGCAAGAGCCTGAGCGACTTCCCCGGCGTAGAGCACCGGTTGGAGAAGGTGTGCAAGGTGGCCGGCGTGCAGTATATCAACGACTCCAAGGCGACCAATGTCGATGCCTGCTGGTATGCGCTGGAGAGCATGCGCACACCGACCATCCTCATTCTCGGCGGCAAGGACAAGGGGAATGACTACGATCCCATCAAGGAACTGGTAAGGGAGAAGTGTGCCGGTCTCGTCTATCTGGGTGCCGACAACAAGAAGCTGCACGACAATTTCGACAGCCTCGGCATTCCCGTATGCGACACCCACTCCATGAAGGACTGCGTGGCGGCCTGTGCCTCAATGGCGAAGCCGGGCGACACGGTACTGCTGAGCCCCTGCTGCGCCAGCTTCGACCTCTTCAAGAACATGGAGGACCGCGGCGACCAGTTCAAGAGCCTCGTAAGGGCTTTATAAGACAGGGGAAACAAGATCTGGCAGGCTTTCAAAGCATTTCAAAGTGACAAAGAAGAAATGAAGAATAAATCTCTCGGCAATCTTTTCAAAGGCGACAAGGTCATCTGGATGGTCTTTTTCTTCCTGTGTATCATCAGCATCATCGAGGTATACTCGGCTTCAAGCTCGCTGTCCTATACAGGAGGAAAGTACTGGGATCCCATCATCTACCACTGCGGCATCCTCCTGGCCGGCGTGGTGCTGATGGTGGTAGTGCTGAATATCAAATGCCGTTATTTCAAGCTGTTCACGCCTTTTGCCCTCGCCATCTCCGTCCTGATGCTCGTATGGGTACTCGTCGCCGGGCAGAGCACCAACGGTGCCAGCCGCTGGATCAACCTTCTCGGCATCCAGTTCCAGCCTTCCGAGCTGGCGAAGGGAGCACTTGTACTGGCCGTGGCGCAGGTGCTCAGCGCCATGCAGACCGACAAGGGCGCAGACCGCAAGGCTTTCAAATACATTCTGGGGCTCTCCGGCGTCATCATCGGACTGATTCTCTTTGAGAACCTGTCTACTGCCATGCTCATCGGACTGACCGTGATTCTCATGATGTTCGTGGGCGGAGTGCCTTTCAACCAGTTGGGAAGGCTGCTCGGGGTCATCGTCCTGTCAGGAGTCTTTCTCCTGTCCATGGTGATGCTGGTCGGCGACGACAAGAAGGCCGACGATGAGCTGCCCGCAAAACAGAACCTCACCGAGCAGTCTGCTGCCGCCCGGCAGGAGGAACGGTCGCCGGGCTTCTTCGGCAAGACGCTGCACCGCGCCGATACGTGGAAGGCCCGTATCAAGAAATTCTTTGACAATGAGTACGTAGCGCCGAAAGATTACGACCTCGACAAGGATGCACAGGTGGCACACGCCAATATCGCCATCGCCTCGTCCGATTTCGTGGGCAGAGGGCCGGGCAACTCCAACGAGCGCGACTTCCTGTCGCAGGCGTTCTCCGATTTCATCTATGCCATCATCATCGAGGAGATGGGGATTCTCGGTGCTGTCGGCGTGGCATTTCTCTACATCATCCTTCTTTTCCGGACGGGAATCATTGCCAACCGGTGCGAAAACTCTTTCCCGGCATTCCTCGCCATGGGCATCGCTTTCCTGCTGGTCACGCAGGCGCTGTTCAATATGCTGGTAGCCGTCGGCCTCGCCCCCGTGACAGGCCAGCCGCTGCCTCTCATCAGCAAGGGCGGTACCTCCACCATCATCAACTGCGTTTACATTGGCGTGATACTGAGTGTCAGCCGTTCGGCAAGGAAGAAGAAAGAGGGAAGGACGATGCCGGGAGAACTTTCCAAGACGGCCGCCTGAAGTGTTGAGAAGTCTAAAAAGAAAACTGAAAGTTGGAGGAAGACGAAAAAATTGATTACCTTTGTAGGTTATAAAGAAGAAGCAAATGGACAAGGACTTGAGAATTATCATCAGCGGCGGCGGGACGGGAGGACATATCTTCCCGGCCGTGTCGATTGCCAATGCCATCAAGGCGAAACACCCGGAGGCGAAGATACTCTTTGTCGGTGCGGAGGGACGCATGGAGATGCAACGCGTGCCGGCCGCCGGCTACGAGATAAAGGGGCTGCCCATCAAGGGATTCGACCGTGCACACAAGCTGAAGAACATTGAAGTGCTGTGCAAGCTCTGGAAGAGCCTGCGCATGGCGCGGCAGATCGTCAAAGACTTCCGGCCGCAGGCGGCCGTAGGAGTAGGGGGCTATGCCAGCGGTGCGACCCTCTACGAGTGTGCCAGGATGGGGATTCCCTGTCTTATCCAGGAGCAGAACTCCTATGCCGGTGTCACCAACAAACTGCTGGCGAAACGGGTGAAGAAGATCTGTGTGGCATACGAGGGGATGGAACGTTTCTTCCCCGCCGGGAAAATCATCATGACGGGGAACCCCGTCCGTCAGAATGTCCTCTCTACACCCCTCTCCGTCGGAGAAGCCCGCAAGAGCTTCGGGCTGGCACCGGACCGGAAGACCATCCTCCTTGTCGGCGGCAGCCTCGGTGCGCGTACCGTCAACCGGTCCGTCATGGAGCATCTGGATCTTGTCGCCGGTACGGACGTGCAGTTCATCTGGCAGACCGGAAAGTTCTACAACCGGCAGATCATGGACTTCATGAAAGGCAAGGAACTGCCGAACCTGAAAATCATGGATTTCATCAGTGACATGGGAGCCGCCTACAAAGCCGCCGATCTGGTGATCAGCCGTGCCGGGGCAAGCTCCATCAGCGAGTTCCAGCTTATCGGAAAGCCGGTCATTCTCGTCCCCAGTCCGAATGTGGCGGAAGACCATCAGACGAAGAACGCCATGGCGCTTGTCGACAGGGAGGCGGCTCTCTGCGTAAAAGACAGTGAAGCTCCTGGCACACTGCTGAGACTCGCCCTCGGCACCGTCGCCGACGACAGGAAGCTGGCGCACCTCAGCGAGAATGTAAAGAAGATGGCACTCCGCAATGCTGCCGATGTGATTGCAGACGAAGTCCTCGGTCTCATCAAGGACTGACCGGTCCCCACGCTTCTCCCTGTTCCGTCCGGGACACGGTCGTATTCTGCAATCAGGATGCCCTCTTCGGGTAAACATCTCCCCGACAACACACAAACAAAAGAAAAAGAAACAGATAACACATGGAACTCAAAGATATCAAATCGGTTTATTTCGTCGGTGCAGGCGGCATCGGCATGAGTGCGCTTGCCCGCTATTTCCTTCATAAGGGAATGCCGGTGGCCGGGTACGACAAGACACCATCCGAACTGACCCGTAACCTGGAGAAAGAGGGCATGGACATCCACTACGAGGAGAATGTCCGGCTCATCCCCGAGGAATGCAGAAAGCCGGCATCTACGCTGGTGGTCTTCACGCCGGCCATCCCTGCAAGCCATGCGGAACTGGTTTACTTCCGGGAGAACGGCTTTGACATCCAGAAACGCGCACAGGTGCTCGGCACGCTCACCCGTACACACAAGGGGCTGTGCTTCGCCGGCACGCACGGAAAGACGACCACCTCGACGATGTGCGCGCACATCATGCACCAGAGCCATCTGGACTGCAACGCCTTTCTGGGCGGCATCTCCAAGAACTACGGCACCAATTACATCCTCTCCGCACACAGCGACTTCGTCGTCATCGAGGCCGATGAGTTCGACCGTTCCTTCCACTGGCTGCGTCCCTGGATGAGCGTCATCACCTCTACTGACCCGGATCATCTGGATATTTACGGAACCAAAGAGGCTTACCTCGAGAGCTTCCGCCACTATACGGAACTCATCCAGAAAGGCGGCGCGCTGATCATCCACAAGGGGCTGGAAATGAAACAGCATGTGCAGGAAGGTGTGAAAGTGTACGAGTACAGCCGGGACGGAGGTGACTTCCATGCCGGGAACGTCCGTATAGCGGACGGCACCATCACCTTCGACTTCCTCTCTCCTATAGAGAATGTCAGGGATGTAGAGCTGGGGCAGCCCATACCCATCAACATCGAGAACGGCATTGCCGCCATGGCCATGGCACAGCTCAACGGCTGTACGGCAGAAGAACTGCGCAACGGCATGAAGACCTACGGGGGTGTCGACCGCCGTTTCGACTTCAAGATCAAGGACAGCCGGCACGTGTTCCTGTCTGACTACGCACATCACCCGAAGGAAATCCTCCAGAGTGCGAAGAGCCTCAAGGAACTCTATGCGGACCGGAAGGTCACCGTGATTTTCCAGCCGCACCTTTACTCCCGTACACGCGACTTCTACAAGGACTTTGCCGAGGCGCTCAGCCATTTCGACGAGGTGATCCTTACGGAGATCTATCCGGCACGTGAGCAGCCGATTCCCGGCGTGACGAGCAGACTCATCTACGACAACCTCCGCCCGGACATCGAGAAGCAGATGATCAGGAAAGAGGATGTGCTCGACTTCGTCAGGTCACGCGACTTTGACGTGCTGGTCGTCCTGGGGGCAGGCAACCTTGACAACTATGTGCCCCGGATTACGGAAATACTCAACGGGAAGTAGGAGAGGGAAGGGAAAGAGACACCTGTCCCGGAACGGGGAACGGCTCTTCAGAACAAAGAAGAAAGTATGTATATTCAGTGGAAAAAGATCATCATTACCGTGCTGGACATCGTGCTGGCCGTGTATCTTTTCATGGCTGTCACCTCATGGAACAGTCCGGATGAGAGCGGGATGGTGTGCTCTAAGGTGAATATCAGCATATCCGATTCCAACAATGCAGGCTTCCTGACCGCCGGGGAGATAAAACGGATTCTGGAGAAAGCCCGCCTTTATCCCCTCGACAGGAAGATGGACGGGGTCAATCCGCGTGCCATCGAGGAGGCGCTGAAGGTAGGACCGTTCGTCAAGACGGCTGAATGCTATAAGACCAAGGACGGCCATGTCAACATCAGCATCACACAGCGGATGCCGATCATCCGTATCAAAAGCAACAGCGGGGCCGACTTCTACCTTGACGACAATGGCGGGATACTTCCCAATTCCAAGTACACCAGTGACCTGATCATTGCGACAGGCAACATCGACAATAACTTCGCGCGCTTCTACATTGCACCTCTCGCCAAGGCGATCAGCGCCTCGCCGCTATGGCTGAACCAGATCGAGCAGATCAATGTCCTGCCCGACAAAGGGATAGAATTGGTCCCGCGGGTCGGCGACCATATCATCTTCATCGGCTATCTGCCGCAGAACAAGGGGTCGTGGACACGGAAGCACGAAATCAACCTCTTCGTGACGAAGAAGCTGTCACGGCTGGAGAAGTTCTACCGGTATGGCCTTTCACAGGCCGGGTGGAACAAATACGCCTACATCGACATCGAGTTCGACAACCAGATTATCTGCAGACGGCGGGATGCGAATGCTGAAAGGGCCGAAGAGCAGGCGCTGGAGAAGGAAGAAAAGGCCGGCCGCACTGCAGACCGGAAGCGGACGGAAGAAGAAGAGAGGGAGAAGGCCCGGAAAGAAGTGGAACGGCAGGAGACCGCCGCGGACGGACCGACAGAGTAGGGCGGCAATCAAAAGGAAAATCAAAACAAGGAATACATAATACTTAACGAATATGGCAGAGTTCATAGTAGCCATTGAATTAGGCTCATCAAAGATTACGGGAATCGCTGGCAAAAAGAATCTTGACGGCAGCATCTCCGTGCTTGCCGTGGTAAAGGAAGACGCTTCGCAGTGTATCCGGAAAGGAGTCGTCTACAACATCGACAAGACGGGGCAGTGCCTTACCGGCATCATCAACAAACTGAGGAAACAGCTGAAGTACGAGATCTCTCAGGTCTACGTGGGCGTAGGCGGACAGTCCATACGGAGTGTACGCAACGTCATCGTAAAGGATCTGCCTGCGGATACCATCATCACGTCGGACATGATCAACGAACTGATGGATGCCAACCGCAATATGACGTATCCGGACCAGGAAATCCTCGATGCCGCCACACAGGAATACAAGGTCGACAACCAGTACTCTCTCGACCCGGTGGGTATCAAGGCGACCCGGCTGGAAGGAAACTTCCTCAACATCCTCTGGCGCAAGGCTTTCTATGACAACCTGAACAACTGCTTTGAGAAGGCCGGCATCTCCATTGCCGAGATGTATCTTGCCCCGTTGGCACTGGCGGATTCCGTGCTGAGCGAAGCCGAGAAGAGAGGAGGCTGTGTGCTGGTAGACTTCGGGGCCGACACGACGACGGTCTCCGTCTACCACAAGAACATCCTCCGCCATCTGGCAGTCATCCCGCTGGGCGGCAACAACATCACAAAGGACATTGCCAGCCTGCAGATGGAAGAGAAGGATGCGGAGGCGATGAAACTCAAGTATGCTTCCGCCTACACGGAAAACAACGACATAGACAACAGTCTGAAATACTCCATCGATGCGGAACGTACCGTGGACAGCCGCAAGTTCATCGAGATTGTGGAAGCCCGTGTGGAGGAAATCGTCGAGAATGTGTGGTGTCAGGTTCCGCCGGACTATACCGACAAGCTCCTTGGCGGATTCATCCTTACAGGTGGCGGCATGAACCTGAAGAACATCGAACGCAGCATCCGCAACTGCACCCACATCGACAAGATCCGCAAGGCGAACTTCGTCACACAGACCATCACCTCCGGCAATGCCGACATCACCGCCAAGCATGGCGACATGAACACGGTTCTCGGACTGCTTGCCAAGGGCGACATGAACTGTGCCGGTCCTGCTTACAACCCGTCACAGAACACTCTTTTCAACAACGACGACGTGGCGGTCGGGACTCCGGCAGACAGCTATGCCCCGTCGGCTGCCAGCCGGCAGGGACAGGGCATCGTCCCTACACCAGAGGAGAAGAAGAAAGCCGAAGCGGAACGGCGCAGGCGGGAGGAGGAAGAACGGAAGCTGCGGGAGGAAGAAGAAGCAAGGGCGAGAGAGATAGAAGAAGAGAAACGCCGCAACAGCTTCTGGCACAAGTTTACGCGCAAGGCGAAGGAGTTCGGCAAGAAGATCATCGACGAAGAAGAGGAATAGCCGTTTCCTATACGTACAAGAAAGAACATTGTTAAAATAATATACAGATACCGTTATGGCAGACAACAATAACAGATTAGATATATTAGACTTCGATGACAACGATGTTGCCGACAGCATCATAAAGGTCATTGGTGTCGGCGGAGGCGGCGGGAATGCCGTCAATCACATGTACCGCGAGGGAATCCACGATGTGACCTTCGTCCTATGCAATACGGATGCACAGGCACTCAACGACTCTCCCGTGCCGGTTCATCTCCAGTTGGGCAAGGAAGGACTTGGTGCAGGAAACCGGCCGGAACGTGCGCGCCAGGCTGCTGAAGACACCATTGAAGACATCAAGCACATGCTGGACGACGGGACGAAGATGGCGTTTATTACCGCTGGGATGGGCGGTGGAACCGGTACGGGTGCTGCACCGGTCATTGCACGTGTGAGCAAGGAACTGGGGATTCTTACCGTGGGCATCGTCACCATCCCCTTCCGTTTCGAGGGAGCCAAGAAGATTGACCAGGCGCTGGACGGTGTGGAAGAGATGGCCCGGCACGTTGATGCCCTGCTCGTCATCAACAACGAACGGCTGCGTGAGATTTACCCGGAACTGAGCCTGCTCAATGGTTTCCGTAAGGCTGACGACACATTGAGTGTGGCGGCCAAGAGCATTGCCGAAATCATCACGGTTCACGGTATTATGAACCTCGACTTCAACGATGTCAAGACAGTCCTCAAGGATGGCGGCGTTGCCATCATGTCGACCGGTTACGGTGAAGGCGAGGGACGTGTGAAGCAGGCGATAGAGGATGCCCTCAACTCACCGTTGCTCAACGACAACGATGTCTACAAGTCGAAGAAGATTCTGCTTTCCATCAACTTCAACAGCGACGACAAGGACAACCCGGGGCTTACCATGGAAGAGATGGGCGATGTCACCGAGTTCATGAACCATTTCAGCGCTGACTTCGAACTGAAATGGGGACTTGCCATCGATCCTGAGCTTGACAAGAAGGTCAAGGTTACGATCCTTGCGACAGGCTTCGGCATCGAGAATGTTGACGGTATGGGCGGTCATATCAAGAAGCAGACACAGGAGGATGCCGCACGCCTTGCGGAAGAAGAGGAGAAGGCTGCCGAGCGTCGTGACCGTCGTGACCGTTTCTACACAGACAACAGCAGCTCTCAGTACAAGCACCGTCCTCATATCTATCGCTTCACAGCCGACGAGCTCGACAATGAGGATGTGATCCTTGCCGTTGAGAATACGCCTACCTACAAGCGTACCAAGCAGATGGTCAAGGACATCAAGCGCATCGGCGCTCCCGAACAGAATGTGCAGGAGAACGAAAACAGGGATACGGTCAAGGGAGTCATCAGCTTTGTCTGATGAAGCCCGGTGCTCCAGGAATGGATGATAGGCGGTGAACGGAAATGGACTTCATTATCGTTCACCGCCTATCATCGTTTATCCAGCCAGCCATGCCATCATAGCCTGTCTTGCCATCATGGTCTGTCTTGTCATCCTCGCCTGTCCCCACTTACATCCGCAAGTTACAGCACCGGAGCCAGGAACCTGGCAAGGCAATAGCCGCCTCCTATCAGCCAGCACCACAGAATCGCAGCCAAGAGGAAAGGCTTGAGGCCGGCCTTCTTGAATTTCTCGATGCTCGTCTCGGCACCCAGTGCCGACATGGCCATTGTAAGCAGGAACGTATCAAGCGTATTGATGAAAGACACGACACTGTCGGGAAGCAGGGACAGGGAGTTGAACCCGATCACGACAAGGAACAGTACGGCAAACCAGGGGATTGTGACCTTGCTGTGCCCGTTTCCGGCGTTCTCACGCTCCGCCACGTCCTTTGCCACGAAAAACGCAATGACCAGCAAAACAGGTACCAGCATCATCACCCGGATCATCTTCACGATAATCGCCGAATTGCTGACGGCTGCCCCCATGGCATTGCCGGCGCCGACCACGTGGGCCACCTCATGAATCGTAGAGCCTGCAAAGATGCCCATCTCATCCGGAGACAGCCCCAAGGCTCCCGTCCGGTAAAGGACGGGATAGAGGAACATCGATAGCGTTCCGAAAATGACCACTGTCGCCACGGCCACAGCCGTCTTGTAAGGCTTCGGACGGATTGCGCCGTCCACGCCCAATACGGCCGCCGCTCCGCAGATGGCGCTTCCGCAGGCGGTCAGCAGTGCGATGCTTCTGTCCATCTTCAGCAGCTTTCCTGCCGCAACCCCCAGCAGGATGGTTCCTGCCACAATCACTGCATCAATGAGGATGGCCGGCAAACCCACCGCTGCGACATCCTGGAATGTCAGCCGGAAACCATAAAGGATAATGCCGAAGCGCAGCACCCGTTTCCCGCAAAAGGCAATGCCGGGCACCCACGTGTCAGGAAGATTGTTGCGGAGGCTGTTCGCATACAGCATGCCCAGCACGATTCCCACCACCATCGGGCTCAGGGACAGGGCCTTCACCCAGTTCATGTCGCCGATGTAGAAAGCCGCACAGGCAAACAAAGTAATCAGCAGTACCCCGTGAAGCATACTGCTTCGCTGTTCTGTTAGTTTCATGTTTTCTTATTGTATGAAAGATTAGAAATGTACGATTGATGAAACGGAATGATGTTACAGAACTGCAAAAATACAAAAATAAACCGACTCCACCGGCTTCCTCCACAAGGATTCTTCTCGCTTTTGTTCTGTTGTCGTCCTGCGAAACATATAAAGTCATGTTTCTCTTTGTGTGATATCCTTTTGCCGGACAATCCCTCATCGTCTTTGGAAAAGCAGGCTTTCCCTCGTCAGACCCGGCACGTCCCCCCCCTTGGCTTCTACTGCAAGTCGTCTCCATACGGACAAGCAGAATGTCTGCGTGCATGCCCCCGTCACGGGTGGTGTCTGCCGTCAGCACGGGTGGTGTCGGACATCCGTACGCCGGCAGGAGGCCGGGTCGGTTTCTGTCGATGATGTATAGGGCAAGAGGAAATGGCAGGCTTATGCGGGAAATGTCTGCCGGGCGGTGATGCCTTCCGTATCGTCTGTTTCTCTCCACAGGCCGGATGCCGGCTACTGCCCGAACAGTTCCTGCAGCACCAGAAAGCTCTTCAGTTCCGGCATGTCGGGGACATGGATCCGGTAATACCGGAGGATAATGTCCGAGATGTGGTTGCGGTCGGTATGTGAAAGCCGGAAGAGGTGCATGTTCTCATAGTCCATGCGCATAAGCAGGCCGATGTTCGCCGCCTCGGCAGGCAGAAGATAGTCGGGGTGGGAGGGGACGCAGTCGGTAAAGGTCGCATTGCGCAGGTCGAAGCAGGCTCCCTTCCGGTAGTCCTCAAGATTGGGGAAGAACCCGATGAAGCGGCTCAGGCGCATCATGAAGACAAGATGGAAATTGGCATAACCCTGTACGGCCTCGTCCAGCCATTCCATGCTGGTCTGCACATAGTGATACAGATGGACATTCTGCTGCTCCCCCCGCGTGACATACGACAGGAACTCTGAAAGGAAAAGAAGGACCGCCGACTTTGCCGGATCAAAGGGGATCGAACCGTAAGGGCGCAGAATCCGCACATCTCTTATCCGCTGCAGGGTCACACGCTGGCGGTAGTCGAATGACAGCTCGAGGAGGGTCAGCGGCTGGAAGAACTGCTTCTTGACCTTTCCCTTGGCCGATTTTGCGACATGGGTGATGAAAGAGATGCGGCCTTCCTGCTCGGTAAACATATCGACGATCAGCGATGTGTCGCCGAACTTCAGAGACCGCAGAACAATGGCTTTTGACTTCTGTATCATATCAAGACCCTGCAAAAGTACAAAAATACAGTATCTTACAGAAATTATTTCGGCAAAAGTTTGGCTGATTGAAATAAAAGGAGTACCTTTGCACCCGCAATTTGACCACGGTCCCTTCGTCTATCGGTTAGGACGAGAGATTTTCATTCTCTAAAGAGCAGTTCGACTCTGCTAGGGACTACAAGTAAAATAAAAGAAGGAAACAAAGATGGCAAATCACAAATCATCATTGAAGAGAATCCGTCAGGACAAAGTCAAGACGCTGCACAACAGATACTATGCTAAGACCATGCGTAATGCTGTTCGCAAGCTGCGCAATCTGACGGACAAGGAAGAGGCTGTAAAGCTCTATCCTACCGTACAGAAGATGCTGGACAAATTGGCTAAGACCAATATCATCCACAAGAACAAGGCAGCCAACCTGAAAGCTTCTCTCTGCAGGCACGTTGCAGCATTGGGATAATGCCTTCAAGTCATAGCTGAAAAAGAATAACAGAGCCGCAATCCGGGAAAGGATTGCGGCTCTTCTCGTATCGGCGCCCGTCGCTGCCGGCCTCTCTGTCAGGCGGTCTGCCGGATGCGGTCGGGGCGGCTCGGGAGAATCGCCCCCGTCCGGACCGACGTTCATTCCCCTGAGGTACAGGCTGTAAGCCTCTGGTCGTACACCCTCCGTCAGGTTCCTGCAGCAGCCGCTTCGGGAGGCTCCCGGCATCCTCCGGAAGTCCCCTCCGCACGGACTTTACAGAACAAACCTTAAGCGTTTTTTGCAAGTTTTTATTTCCTTATCTGAAGGAAAAAGTGTATCTTTGCATACCATAAGACAATCTAACGAAAAATGGCAGAAAATCAAGAAAACGAGAATAATTACTCCGCCAGTAACATCCAGGTCCTCGAGGGGCTGGAGGCCGTACGCAAGCGTCCTGCCATGTATATTGGCGACATCAGTGAAAAGGGACTCCACCACTTGATCAACGAGACCGTCGACAACTCCATCGACGAGGCGATGGCCGGCTACTGCAAGAACATTGAGGTAAGCATCAACGAGGACAACTCCGTCACGGTCGAGGATGACGGCCGAGGCATCCCTGTAGACGAGCACAAGAAGCTCCACAAGAGTGCCCTTGAGGTCGTGATGACCGTCCTGCATGCCGGCGGCAAGTTCGACAAGGGCTCGTACAAGGTCAGCGGCGGTCTGCACGGTGTGGGTGTCAGCTGTGTGAATGCCCTCTCGTCTCATATGAAGTCGCAGGTGTTCCGCGACGGAAAGATCTACCAGCAGGAGTATGAGAAGGGGAAGCCGCTCTATCCGGTAAAGGTCGTGGGCGAGACCGACAAGACCGGTACACGCCAGCAGTTCTGGCCGGATGCCGGCATCTTCACGACGACCGTTTTCCAGTGGGACATTGTGGCGCGCCGTATGCGGGAGCTGGCATATCTGAATGCCGGCATCAAGATCACGCTTTCCGACCTGCGCCCTGACCCCGAGACCGGCAAGACCCGTACCGAGGTATTCCATGCCAAGGACGGTCTGAAGGAGTTTGTACGCTATGTGGACCGCCACCGCCAGCATCTCTTCGACGATGTCATCTACCTCAAGACCGAGAAGCAGAACATCCCTATCGAGGTGGCTGTGATGTATAACACGGACTACACGGAGAATATTCATTCCTACGTCAACAATATCAACACCATCGAAGGCGGTACGCACCTGCAGGGATTCCGCACGGCACTGACCCGTACGCTGAAGGCATACGCCGACAACGACCCGCAGATCTCCAAGCAGATAGAAAAGGCTAAGATCGAGATTGCCGGCGAGGACTTCCGTGAGGGACTGACTGCCGTTATCTCCATCAAGGTGGCAGAACCACAGTTCGAGGGACAGACAAAGACCAAGCTGGGCAACAGCGAGGTTTCCGGAGCCGTACAGCAGGCGGTCGGCGAAGCGCTGTCAAACTATCTGGAGGAGCATCCGAACGAGGCGAAGTTGATCTGCAACAAGGTCATCCTTGCCGCCACGGCACGTGTAGCGGCACGCAAGGCACGTGAGAGCGTCCAGCGCAAGAACGTGATGAGCGGCGGCGGTCTGCCCGGCAAGCTGGCCGACTGTTCCAACAAGGATCCGAAGGACTGTGAGATATTCCTCGTCGAGGGTGATTCCGCCGGCGGTTCTGCCAAGCAGGGGCGCGACCGTTACACACAGGCCATCCTCCCTCTCCGCGGTAAGATACTGAATGTGGAGAAGGTGCAGCGTCACCGTGTGTTCGAGGCCGAATCCGTCATGAACATCATTCAGTCCATCGGTGTCCGTTTCGGTGTAGAGGATGAAGGCGACTTCGAGGCGAATACCGACAAACTCCGCTACGACAAGATCATCATCATGACCGATGCCGATGTCGATGGCTCGCACATCGACACCCTGATCATGACCCTCTTCTATCGCTATATGCCGAAGGTCATCGAGCAAGGACATCTGTACATCGCCACCCCGCCGCTCTACAAGTGTACCTACAAGAAGGTGAGCGAATACTGCTACACAGACCAGCAGCGACAGGCTTTCCTCGACAAGTACGGAAACGGGGTCGAAGACGGAAAGACCATCCACACCCAGCGTTACAAGGGTCTCGGTGAGATGAATCCGGAACAGCTGTGGGAGACGACCATGGATCCCAAGACCCGTCTGCTGAAACAGGTAACGATCGAGAATGCCGCTGATGCCGACGAGATCTTCTCCATGCTGATGGGAGACGACGTAGAACCCCGCCGCGAGTTCATAGAGAAGAATGCCACCTACGCCAACATCGACGCATAGACCAAGGCTGAATCCCATGTGGCAGCAGGTCTGGCAAGTAAATGTGTGTAGCCTGACGGTGTGTAAGGCGGCCCGCTGACAAAGACAGGTGCAGAGCCGACCGGCATATAACGGGAGACGGACGAAGATGGGCACAAGGCTGACCGGTATATCCACCGGAGAGTGACAAGGGAGCATGACAGCAGAACTTGTCACAAAAGGCTCTCCTCCTCACGAAACAGGGAGGAGAGCTTTTGTTTGAGGTGTTTTCTCATTGCCTGCCATTGTCTTGTCATCGCTTGTCACTGCCTATCCCCGCTTGTTATTGCCTATCCCCGCCTATCACATCCTATTTCAACAAAGAAAAATGAACAGAAACATAAGACTCACCGAAGTGGATGTCGCCCATGCAAAGCGTATCTACCCGGAAGGTGAATACATTGACAACGACCTGATACTCTTCGAGGACATCGCGAAGGTATCGCTTCCGGAAAATTCCTCCCGGATGAAGTCGCTCTTCCTTGCGCTCTGCACCGGCGGAAAGGCGCAATACACCGTAGATACGAAAGCGCATGAGGTAGGGGCCGGAGACGTGATCATCATCAGTGAGGGACAGGTCGTCGGCGACTACAGACTGTCATGCGACTGCAGGGGGATTGCGCTCATCCTGTCGTATGACTTCTTCCAGAATATTGTCAGCGGCATCCACGAGCTGTCGGCTCTCTTCCTCTTCGCACGAACCCATCCCGTC
The DNA here is from genome assembly GCF_000191065.1 of Prevotella multiformis DSM 16608. Lineage (GTDB taxonomy): Bacteria > Bacteroidota > Bacteroidia > Bacteroidales > Bacteroidaceae > Prevotella > Prevotella multiformis. The sequence goes on along the minus strand of NZ_GL872283.1, from coordinate 1,539,422 downwards.
TTCCACCTCAATCCGGACCAGACAAAGGCGTTGGAAGACGACATCCGCCACATCCGGCAGAAGGTCACAGACACGGGACACCGCTTCCGCCGCGAACTGGTGATGACGATGCTCAAGGCTCTGATCATCGACATGAGTAATGTCATCTACCGCTTCCAGCAGACAGGTGACGAAAGCCAGATGCGTTCCGAGGTCATCTTCCGCAATTTCATCCAGGCTGTTGAGAAGAATTACCGTACGGAACGCCGTGTCAGCTGGTATGCCAAGCACCTGTGCATCACATCGAAATACCTCTCAGAAACGGTACGTACCGTCAGCAGGCGGACACCCAGCGAATGGATTGACTCTTACGTCACACGTGAACTGCGCGTCATGCTGAAAAACAGCACGATGAGCATCAAGCAGATTGCCGATGAGATGAATTTCGCCAATCAGAGTTTCATGGGGAAATACTTTAAGGAACACGTAGGGATGAGTCCGTCGCAGTTCAGGAAAAGTTGACAGGCCGGCAGGTGGACAAGTGGACGGGTTGTGGCTGAAACAGAACCGAAAAGCATAGGTCTCGAGGGGTAATTGCGGTAAAAACGCATCTCCTGAATGGCTTTGTGGCAGCATGAAGGGCACACGCAAGGGATGGTTTCCCACGCTTCAGGCCGATATCTTCATGCCATTTCCGGAATGGACCAAATGCGATTTTTTAAACGGACAACTGGTTTACCTGTCAATTTGTAAACGCGTCAACTCGTCTGCCACTTCACACAGTTCTTCATACCACTCTCTGCCGAATCTGCGGATGAGCGGTTCCTTCAAGAACTTATAAAGGGGAAGATCCAGTTCTTCTCCTTTTTTTCGTGCATCAGCACAGATGCGCCATCGATGGTAATTGATTCCACAGGTGCCGTTGCCGAAGTCCTTCACACGGATCGGATACAACGAGCAGGAAATGGGCTTTACGAAGCCGGTCTTCCCGTTGCGGTAGGAACGTTCCAGCGCACAAAGGCAGCAGTCATGCTCATAACAGGTGAAAACACAGTCCTTACCACTGACGATGCTCGTCACCAACTCGCCCTCCTCATCGGTATAAGCCACCCCCTGCCGATCGATAACAGACTGGCCGGAGGCAGACAGGTCGCCCCAGACAGCATCCAGGACGTTCTCGATTTCCATCGTCTCATCTAATGTCACAGGTGCCCCGGCATCTCCTTCGACGCAGCACTGTCCATGACACTTGTCGAGGTCGCAGCAGAACTTCACCGTAAGAATGTCCGGAGAGACAAGGACATTGCCTACCATGAATATGTGATCGTACGTGTTACCCATCTTTTTCGCCTTACCTTGAAACGATTGTCACCATGCAATGGGAACTGTTCCATGAGCCTCCAAATACTGGTTGCACCGTGAAAACTGGTGCTGTCCGAACCAGCCTCCCCGGTTGGCAGAGAGCGGTGAAGGGTGTACACTCTCGAGAATACAATGCCGCTGTGGGTCGATCAGCGCCTTCTTGCTGCGGGCGAAGCCACCCCACAGCATGAATACAAGATGATCCCGCCCGTCACTGAGCGCCTTGATGGTGCCATCGGTAAATATGCCCCACCCTAACCGCTGGTGGCTGTTTGCAACGTGGGCACGGACAGTCAGCGTGGCATTGAGCAGCAGCACACCCTGTTCGGCCCATCGTGTCAGGTCGCCCGACCGGCTGGCCGGTACGCCGAGGTCGTCTTCAATCTCCTTGTAGATGTTCACCAGCGAGGGAGGAATCCTTACACCGTCTGGCACGGAGAAGCTCAGTCCCATTGCCTGACCGGGTTCGTGATAGGGATCCTGCCCGATGATGACGACTTTCACCTTGTCGAAAGGACACAGGTTGAAAGCGTTGAAGATGAGTCGTCCAGGCGGATAACAGGGGAATTGTGCATACTCCTGTCTCACCTGTTCTGTTAACTGCCGGAAGTAAGGTTTCTCAAATTCCCCGGCCAGCCGCTGTTCCCATGACGGTTCGATCTTTACATTCATCGCCTCGTTTCTTTTTCCTGCAAAAGTACGATAAAGTTCCGACAATAACAAAAAAGTCGTGCCCGAAAGGCACGACTTTTATCTGTTCACGCTATCTGTTTACTTCTTGCTGGGCTTGCACTGCTTCCTGCACGGCTTCTGTGCCTTTTTCGACTTGTCGTTGCGACAGTCTTTCTTGCAGTTCTGCTTGTCCTGCCTGCAGCATTTCTCGTCCTTCTTGCAGCAGGGTTTTGCCGGCTGCTTGTCGCAGCAGGCCTTTGCATGCTTCGGACATTTCTTTGTCTGCTGACATGCCTGCTCCTGCTGGGCTTTGTCACACTTGACTGCATCCTGTGCCTGTGCGGTTACTGTACAAAGACTGAATGCTACTGCGAAAGATAATGCTATTTTCTTGAATTCCATAACCTTTTGCTGTTTTAAAATTATACATTAATAACTGATTAACTCATAAAAGGGGAAAACCCTTATGCTTGCAAAGGTAATAAAAAAAACAATTCCCGCCGCCCTCTTAGACCGCTTGCATTGTGCTTTTTTGCTTTATTATAATATTTTCATTAATTTACAAGATCCTTTTCTGTCACGCCTAAGTCTTTACCGTATTCACCCTGCGTGAAGGGCATATCCTTGTGTTGCAATAAAAAAGGTTCTTCCGTTCAATGCGTGGATACTTTTCGTATAGCTAACGGAAGAGCCGAAGTGGTTCATTCAACAAAAACATAGCCAAGACCGTCGACTCTCTATCCTGTTACCTCCTCCGATACAAAGACCTTTTCATTTTGATGCGTTGAAAAGACAGATAAGGTTTTGAAAAGTCATTACATAATTTCAGACAAATCTTCTGCAAATAAAAAGAATACATGCAAAAAAGCTGGTTTGCAACCAGCAGTCAATCAACTGGTTATTAATTCATTTTTAAATGGTGCTTGATTGGACTTCAAAAGGGCGTTGGTAACACGCTAAGAGAGCACCTGTTGCAAGTCAATCAGGCATCTTTCATGAGCCAGAAGAGCATGTGTCGGCTTTGAACTGCATAAAAATATTTACAAACGCCGTTGATATAGGAATAAGCTGTCTGCAGGAGACGGAAAGACATCTGAAGTTCTGTTACTTTTTTTGCTTTTCTTGCTTTCTCCAAAGCCTTGATCTTTGCTTTGTCTTTAAGACAGGCGCGCTTTACTTTCTGTTCGGTTTTAGCGACTCCTTTCTTGACTTTCTTTACATCAGACTTCAACTTGGCTTTGTCGGCCTTTTCGGCATGCTTTACTTTGCAATTGATCTTCTTTGCATCAGCGCAGACCTTTTCCTTGCCGATTTTCTCTGCATGCTTTACCTCGCTGCCGACCTTTTTCGCATCTGCTTCAAGTTTCTTTTCGTCAGCGTTGAGCTTCTCTTTGCCGGCTTTCTCTGCTTTCTTCACGGCAGAGCCTACTTTCTTTGCCAGTGTATCGATACGCTGCCCAATCGTTTCATGACTTGTCACTTTCTTGCCTTTCTGTGCCTGTGTGTTAAGAGAACAGAGTCCTGCAAGTACTGCCAGTGATAATGCGAATTTACGAATCTCCATTGCTTTTCAATCTTAAAATAATAACTGAAACCTAATGATAAGTCGTGAAAATAACTCTCGACGACAAAGGAGACAAAAACAAATCCCAAAAGCCAAAAACAGCCTTTGGGATTTATTTGTTTTTAGATTGTCGGCGATCTCTTAGTCTGTAATCAGGTTCTCACCTGTCATGTCTGCCGGCTGTTCCAGTCCCATGATATGGAGGATAGAAGGAGCGACATCGGCCAGCCGCCCGTCTTTGACGGTCGCTGAATTGTTGTCGGTCACGTAGATGAACGGAACCGGATTCAGCGAGTGTGCGGTGTTCGGCGTACCGTCATCATTGATGGCGTGGTCGGCATTGCCGTGGTCGGCGATGATGATAGCCTCGTAATCATTGGCCTTGGCAGCCTCAATCACCTCCTTGACACAGTGGTCGACAGCCCATACTGCCTTGGCGATGGCATGGTAGACACCTGTATGCCCTACCATGTCGCCGTTGGCGAAGTTCACCACGATGAAGTCGTACTGCTGTGTGTTGATGGCGCCGACGAGTTTGTCCTTCACTTCAAAGGCGCTCATCTCCGGCTGCAGGTCGTAGGTCGCCACCTTCGGAGAGTGGACCAGGATGCGGTCTTCGCCCTCGTAAGGCTGCTCGCGTCCGCCGTTGAAGAAGAAGGTCACGTGTGCGTACTTCTCTGTCTCTGCGGTGTGGAGCTGCCGTTTGCCGAGCCGGCTGAGGTATTCGCCCAAGGTGTCTACTACATTCTCCTTGGGGAAGAGAATGTGTACTCCTTTGAAGTTGGCATCGTAAGGTGTCATGCAGTAGTACTGCAGGTCCTTGATGGTGTGCATGCCTTCATCCGGCATATCCTGCTGGGTCAGCACATACGTCAGCTCCCGGGCACGGTCGTTGCGGAAATTGATGAAGATGACCACGTCGCCTTCCTGAATCGTACCGTCTACCGAAGAGTTGTTGATCGGTTTGATGAACTCGTCCGTCACGCCGTCGGCATAGCTTGCCTCGACAGCCTTCACCATGTCGGTGGCCTGGTTGCCCTTGCCCTCGACGAGCAGGTCGTAAGCCTCCTTCACACGGTTCCAACGCTTGTCGCGGTCCATTGCATAGAAGCGGCCGACGATGGAAGCAACGTGTGCTCCGTTGGCATCACAGACCTTCTGGATGTCGGCGATGAAGCCGGCGCCGCTCTTCGGGTCGGTGTCACGGCCGTCCATGAAGCAGTGTACGTAGACATCCTTCAGATTGTATTCCTTGCCGATTTCAATCAGTTTGAAGAGATGATCCAGTGAAGAGTGGACGCCTCCCGTAGACGTCAGTCCCATCAAGTGGAGCTTCTTGCCTGTCTTCTGTGCATAGCTGTATGCGTCGACAATGCCCTGGTTCTTCAGAATGTCCCCTGTCTGACAGGCTTTGTTGATTTTCACGAGGTCCTGATAGACGATACGGCCGGCGCCGATATTCAGGTGTCCCACCTCCGAGTTGCCCATCTGGCCGGCCGGCAGACCGACATCTTCCCCCGAAGCCTGCAACTGCGAATGTGCGCTGACCGCATTCAAATAATCCAGAAAAGGTGTCGGTGTGTTGTAAATCACATCGCCTCTGTCATGTTTTCCGTTACCCCATCCGTCAAGGATCATCAATAAAGCTTTCTTTGCCATAATTTTACCTTTATATTTTGTTGTTGTCTTCGTTTCTGCAAAGATACGACAAAAGAATAAGACTATGGCAAAAAGGCATTGGATTTTTACGGCAGAAAATACGGCGGGTTTCCGCGAAAGCGACAGGTGTCTGCCGCTCATCGTGGTTGAACGTGTTTCCGCTGTTTTCAGCAGGGCAGGGCGCTCTTCGCCTATGGGGGGCGGACTATTGCAGCCGGAACGTTATGGGGACGACGGCCCATGTCCCTTTCTTGGGCTTGCGTTTCCATTTCCAGGCCGGCATCGTCTTTAAGACACGGAGTGCTTCCTGATCTAACGCCGGGTCAACAGAACGCACAACCGTAAACCGACTGCACCTGCCCTTGGGGTTGACAAAGAACTTCACGATGATCCTTCCTTGGCAGCATGTCTCCTGCAATGTGGGAGGGTAACGGAGATTGGCTGCAATGAAAGCCTTGAAGTCACCGGGAAAGCAAGGGTGTTCTTCGAAGAGACATACCGCTTCCATCTCCCGTTCCCGCTCCGTCTTTGCGGTGTCTTCCTTCTCCATGGGTGCGACCGAGGACACCGTATCACGGTGGGGGACAGAAGCCGGTTCGGCGCAGAACATGGGCAGAGAGGAACTGTCGCACCTTGTTTTCCCCGGTTCCATCGGTTTTTTCTGGTGCTGTGCAGCGGATTCCCCGACGACAACGAAACACATCAGCAACGTACAGAATAATTTTTCCTTCATAATCAAGACCGTTTAATATTCAATTCAGTATGTTTGCTTCATTCCGAAATCCAAGCTCTTTCTTTTCTGCAAGAACCAGGGTGGAGGATGAAAACCTGCGCCAGCGCTTAAACGCAATCACGCCGCCGCAGGTTTATGAAAAGCAGATGACATATATTGGAACTTAATGTCAATGCAAAGGTAAAGAAGAAGAGAATACCCTGCAATACCCCGTTCTTCCTTGACACATTTCCGGTCATTAGCCTGCTGATTATCATTCGTTTATCTCTCCCTTTCCATAGATTCTGACACAACTGTGATTTGGCGGTCATGCATAGAATGTGTATCTTTGCATATATGAAAACGAGAATGTGCCTGCTGCTGACGGTCCTTGCCGCTTTGCTCTCATGTCAGCAGAAGAGACTGCCTGCCTATCCTGCTACCGACGACGGAATCGCACGGATGCGGCTCGACAGTGCGGCGTTGTTTGCCGGGAGACATGACGCCCGTAATGCGATGTATCAGCTGAAGGCAGCTGAGAAACATCTATTCAATGTAACGGAGGACTCTCTGAAGTTCACGACTTACTACCGTATCGCACTGTTGAATGCGCAGAGCGGTGCCTACAGGCTGGCTCTCGACTACCTCAGCCATGCCGCCGGGCACGCCGACGACAGCAAACGAAGCCACCGGCTGACGGATGTTTACCTCGAAAAGGCTTCCGTCTTCAACCAAATGGGACTGCGTGATTCGGCCTTGCTGTATATAAAACGGGCGGAAACATTCAGACCCCGCATCCGGAAAGATCAGGAAAAGACGCTGCAGGAGATACGTACACGGATAGAGAAGCATCAGGTTCTTTCGGTTTCACCGGAGAAAGACATTGAGATGGTACAGATACAGGACCGTTATGAAGTGGCGGTCGCACAGCGGAAAGCCCTGCAGTTGCAGCTGTACATTGCTTATCTGCTCCTGCTTCTCGTTGCCGTGACCATCGGCGTCGTCGTATGGTTCCGCCGTCGTCTGCGCCAGCAGACCCGCTCCTACAGGAAGCTGCAGCAGGAAACGGAGCAGAACATCCAGCAGACCTTGCAGCGGAAGGATGCGACCATCGATGAGATGAAGACGGAGATTGACAACAGGCTCAACGAACTGAAACAGCTGAAAGCTTCACTTCCCGCACCGGTAGAAGATGCGAAAACCATCGATTCCATCGAGCAGATGAAGCTGGGTATAGACACGCTCTATACGATTATGAAAGGCGGAAATCTCTCCCAGATGGGCAAACGGGAGCAACTGGCGGTCAACGTCATCATGCCCAGCTTCGACTATGACCTGTCGTATGTGATCAACAACCCGCATTATGCCTTCACGCCCAAGGAAACATTTTATTACATCATGGAGCACAACGGCATGACGGATGAACAGAAAGCTGAGGCCTTCTGTTGTACGGCGCAGGCTGTGAGGTCGATAAAGAGCCGGATGAAGCGGAAGATGGAGAACAGGACGAAACCTTCCTGAGCAGGGGCGGCTTTAGTCGGCCGTCAGCTCGCCTGCTGTATGTATGATAGTGAAGGAAACGGGCCCGTGTTCCCCGTACAGGGTGTACATCGTCTGTTGGAAGGCGTCTGAGCATAGGCATCCGGGCTGTTTCAAGTCTGATGGGACAGCCGTCTTGTTGATTATGGAAAACCATGGAAGACATTGCCTTTCATGTCGAGATTCTCCTTTTCCTGCAAAGAACATCTGCTGGTTTGCATATGCCTTTGAATTCGGAAGGTCTGTTTGGAATCATAGAAAAAGGCCGTTTCAAAAAGCAGACACACATGTCCTGTGCGTTTCCCGTAGGGTTCTGTTGATGGATGCTGAGATGCCGCACACCCTCTCCATCCACCCGTGGGTACTTTTTTGAAACAGCCTTTTTCTGTCGGGCTTTTACGGGTCTTTACGACGATGGAACCGTCTGTTTTTATCTGATGAAAAGCAGCTCCCGGTATTTGGGAAGTGTCCACAACTCATCGCTGACAACCAGTTCCAGTTTGTCGATCTGGTAGCGGATGGCCTCCATCTTCGGTGCGACCGTGTCGTGATAGGCCACTGCTTTCTCCCGCTGGCTTCCGATCTTGTTGGCATTTTTCCGGGCATTGACCAGTTCCTCGACTCCCGATTCGATGATGTTGGTGCGCTCGGCGATCTCCCGGATGATCTTGATGTTGCGTTCGCTGAGCTGCTTCCCCTCTACATCGCCGAAGATGTCGACCATGTTCTGGACGTTCTTCGCCAGCTGGCTCTGGTAGTGTGTGGCTACGGGGATGATATGGTTCATGGCGAGGTCGCCCATCACACGTGCTTCGATCTGTATCTTCTTCGTGTACGTCTCCCATTTCACCTCGTTGCGGGCTTCCAGTTCGTTGTGGCTCATGACGTTCATCTGCTCGAACATCCGGATGGATTCCCTGTCAAGGTAGCGGTCGAAACAGACCGGACAGCTCGGCTCGCAGTCGAGTCCCCGGCGGGCGGCCTCTTCCTTCCATTCGTCAGAATAGCCGTTTCCGTCGAACCGGATGGGCTTGCAGGCCTTGATGTCCTCGCGGAGGATGTCGATGATGGCTGATGTCTGCTCTTCCCCTTTCGCTGTCAGTGTGTCGACACGTTCGGCAAAGTCGGTCAGGGCTTCGGCGACGGCGGTGTTGAGCACGATCATGGCCGCGGCGCAGTTGGCTTCAGAGCCGACAGCACGGAATTCGAAGCGGTTGCCGGTGAAGGCGAAGGGTGAAGTGCGGTTGCGGTCGGTATTGTCGATGAAGAGTTCCGGAATCTCCGGGATGTCAAGCTGCATGCCGGTTTTCCCGCTGAGGTTGAAGAGATTGTCTTTGTCGGCCTTCTCTATGTGGTCGAGCAGGTCGCTGATCTGTCTGCCGAGGAAGGAGGAGATGATGGCCGGCGGAGCCTCGTTTGCACCGAGGCGGTGGTCGTTGGTGGCACTCATCACGGAGGCTTTGAGCAGTCCGTTGTGTCGGTAGACGGCCATCAGCGTCTCGACGATGAAGACGACGAAGCGGAGATTGTCCGCCGGTGTCTTCCCCGCAGCATGGAGGAGGATGCCGTTGTCGGTACACAGGCTCCAGTTGTTGTGCTTGCCCGATCCGTTGATGCCGTCGAACGGCTTTTCGTGCAGGAGGACACGGAAGCTGTGCTTGTGGGCGATTTTCTTCATGAGCGACATCAACAGCATGTTGTGGTCTACCGCCAGGTTGCATTCCTCGAAGATAGGTGCCAGCTCGAACTGGCCGGGTGCCACCTCGTTGTGGCGGGTCTTGCAGGGGATACCCAGTTCGAGAGCCTGTATCTCCAGGTCTTTCATGAACGCCTGTACACGTTCTGGAATCGTGCCGAAGTAGTGGTCGTCCATCTGCTGGTTCTTGGCGGAGTCATGTCCCATGAGCGTACGGCCGGTCAGCATGAGGTCGGGGCGTGCGAAGTAAAGGTCTTCGTCGACGAGGAAATACTCCTGCTCCCAGCCGAGGTTGCTGTGTACTTGTCTGACCTCCGGGTAGAAATAGTGGCAGACCTTGGTTGCGGCCACGTTTACGGCATGCAGTGCCTTCAGCAGCGGGGCCTTGTAGTCGAGCGCCTCCCCTGTATAGGAGATGAAAATGGTCGGAATGCAAAGTGTGTCGTCGATGATGAAGACCGGGCTGGTCGGATCCCAGGCCGAGTAGCCGCGTGCCTCGAAGGTGTTGCGGATGCCGCCGTTGGGAAACGAACTGGCATCAGGTTCCTGCTGTACGAGCAGCTTGCCGGAAAATTCCTCCATCATGCCGCCCTTTCCGTCGTGCTCGACAAAGGCGTCGTGCTTCTCTGCCGTTCCCTCTGTAAGGGGCTGGAACCAGTGCGTGTAGTGGGTCGCGCCGTGTTCCTCCGCCCATTTCTTCATTCCCTGTGCTACGGCATCGGCGATCGACCGGTCCAGGCGTGTCCCGTTGTCGATGACATCCACCAGCTTCTGATAAACGTCAACGGGAAGGTACTTGTACATCTTTGCGCGGTTGAACACATACTTTGCGTAGAAGTCTCCCGGCCGTTCTTTAGGGGTGTTGACCTCGAGGGGGCGTTTCTTGAAGGCTTCCTCGACAGCTTCAAATCTTAAGTTAGCCATATCTCTTACCTTTTAAATGGAACTTTCTGCTGCAAAATTAAGTATTTTCCTATGATCCTGCAAAGGATTCCGGCAGATTAGTCGCCGTTCTTTTCTGATGGGATGACTGATGGGATGGCTGTGTCTTTCCGGACAGGGGGAACTTCTATGGGCGGGAAGACGGCAGTGAAAGAAGAGCATGGAGGCGTGAAAGAAAAGAGTGTACACCTGCTCGCGCAGACATACACTCAGCCACTTAACTAAATAACTTAAAAATTATCTGATTCAAAGTTTTGCCGGATACCCTTCATCACGAGGAGCGGTCTGGCTACTTAAAATGACTATTAACTAACTAATAACTATGTAAACGTAATTTGATTGCTACTCAATAATAGCCTTGAATTGGACTGCAAAGATAAAACTTTTCCTGCAAAGGAAAGGCATTCTGTCCCTTTTTTATTCATCATGTATGTGAAATTTGTTGTACGTAGGACGTTTTGTTACTTCGCTTGTTCGTTTTTTCCGTTCCATTGCACGTCCTGTTGTCCTCAGCCAGCTCGTTCTGGTTGTTGCGGAGGGCTGTCGGACTGTCCTTTTCCGGGCAGACAATCAGGGGGCGGATCGGGCGGGGGGATGGAGATGGAGAGCTGGGGAGCCGTGCGGACAGCTGCTGCCGGCTGCCCGTCCTCTAAGGCATTGCCGTCTTCATGACCATCAGGATGTCGTTATAGGTGATGTCAGACGGGCACAGCTCCTTGATGGGTCTCATGCCGCCATCCGTCCCTACACCTTTTATAATCCGCCTGATGAGGTTGACTTTCGAACTGTCCATCACCTCCTCAATCTTTATGTCGCCCTTCCGGATATAGGGAAAGAGATGCCCCTGGACAGTCCCCGGGGTGAGGCCGCGCTCCTTTGCGATTTCCTTTATCCGCTTCCCCTCCTTGAAGAGCCTGAAGGTTATCTCGCCGGTACTCGGTCTGGGTGCAGACTTGGGAGCGTCCGGCTCTTTCTTCCTGCGTTTTCTTCCCTTTCCATCGTCGAGACTGTTCAGGATGGCCTCCTGCTTTGCTGTCAGATAGGCGACCGTGGAGAATCCCTCCTCCATGATGTGTTCCAGCAGTTCGCATTTGACCTGATACGACTGCTGCAGTTCCGCATAAGTGTTCTCAAAGCGTCTGGCGGCAGTCTTGTTGCTCGTCTGCAGTTCCTTTGTCATGCCGAGCACGTGGCTGAACAGTTCCGTCAGCTGGCTGTGGAAGTAACGTGTACTGCTCTTCACCCTCTCCATAAATTCGGCTTCATGCAGCTGTCCGGCGGTCATCCTTCTGATGATGTTCCCCCATTTCATCGATACTTTCAGGATGCGTGTGTCAAGGTCGGAAAGTGCCATCCTGTGGAGTGCCGTAATCTTCGGGAACTTGAAGAAGAACTCTGTCAGTACCCTGAAAAGTGCCGTTTCGGAGGCTTTTATCTCGTCGAAGTTGAACAGTTCCATGAGCAGCTGACGGTAGTATTCTTCTTTCAGGGCAGGCAGGGCGGAGATACTTTGCGCCGCCTGTTCGGTCTGATGGGAGATGTAGTCGCTCACGCGCCGGTCATTGATGATTGCCGTGCTGCGGATGGGCGTAGCCAGTACAAGTCCTTCCAGGGTCTTGCAGCGGCTCAGGGCGACGTAGACCTGTCCCGAGGCGAACGCCTGCTGTGCATCGATGATGGCGTGTTCGAAGGTCAGCCCCTGGCTTTTGTGTATGGTGATGGCCCATGCAAGTCGCAGCGGATACTGCCTGAAGGTGCCCTGCACCTCGGCTTCAATCTGTTTTGTCCGTTCGTTCAAGGTGTATTTCGTATTCTCCCAGGTCTCCGCTTCCACCTCGATGGCTTCGTCGTCACCGGGGCAGAGGACGAGGATCTTGCTGTGGTCAACGTATGTGACGTGTCCGATGCGGCCGTTGTAATAGCGGCCGCCGTTGTCGTTGCGGATGAACATCACCTGCGCCCCCGTCTTCAGGGTCAGATGGAAGTCGGCAGGGTAGTTGTATTCGGGGAAGTTGCCCTCGGTCTCCGCCCTGAATGTACAGGCTCTTGTCGGGAGATTGCGCAGCTGGTCTTCGTTGCAGCTCTCTGCGATCCTGTTGTGTGTCGTCAGTCGGATGTAGTCGCTCTCCGCCGCCGGCCGGAAGGCCGGTTGGTACCGCTCGTTGAGCCGTTGCAGGTCGGCCGCCGTGGTCTGTCCTTCTCTTACATGATTAAGTAAGGTGATGAAGGAACTGTCCTGCTGCCGGTAGACGTGTGTCAGTTCGATGGTCACGTAATTGATGCTGCGCAATGCCTTCGATCCGAAGAAGTAGGGCGTGTCATAGTACTGCTGCAACAGCTTCTCTTCTTCCGGTGTCACGACCGGCGTAAGCTGCTGCAGGTCGCCGATCATGAGCAGCTGCACTCCCCCGAAGGGTCTGTCGTGTTCGCGGAACCGGCGCAGGACGGAGTCGATGGCATCCAGCACGTCGGACCGGACCATGCTGATCTCGTCGATGATCAGCAGGTCGAGGGTGCGCATGATCTTGCGTTTTTCCTTGCTGTAGTCAAACCGGTTCTTGATGCTGGCATTGGGTACGAAGGGCGACAGAGGCAGCTGGAAGAACGAATGGATGGTCATGCCGCCGGCATTGATGGCCGCCACGCCGGTCGGTGCCACGATGATGCTCCGTTTCCTGCTCCGATCCCTGAGGGTACGGAGGAATGTCGTCTTGCCTGTGCCGGCCTTTCCGGTCAGGAAGATGCTGATTCCCGTATGTTCTACAAAGTCCCATGCGTTGCGCAGCTCCTGGTTCTTCTCCATGCTTCTGTCCGTTTGTCTGTTTGAGAGAACAAAGGTAATGGAAATGTCCGAGAAAAGCAAACTTTGCGTGCTTGATGAAAGTCAAGCAGCTTGACGCAAGGTAATTAAATAGCGGAAAACAGGATCCGGGGCAGATAAAACTTGCTTTCTGTCCCGTTTCTCTCTACCTTTGCACCCGTAAAGATTAAGGATAACATATTTGAGAACAGGAGGCGGAGAGCGTCTCCATTAAAAGGAAAGAAGATTATGATTTCAATAGTATTAGCCGCTGTAGTAGTTGCAGCATTGGTAGCAAAGGCAGTGAACGTCAACAACCACATTGCTGCCTGAGCCTGAAAGCGTGATTTGGAAATTTGAGAGTAAAGACTGTGTCCCGGCTTCATCTGGTGTGAGGCCGGGACTTTCTTTTTCCGTACCTTGCAGGGATGCCCGCAAGGATGAAAGCCCCGGGATTCTGCCGGCAGGGGGCGGACGGGAGCGGACAAGGCCTGTCTGCAACCGTGCCGGACGGTCGCCCGGCTCTGTTCTCTTCTCCCTTTTTCTGATAGGCGGGCGGGGAACCGTCTGCCCTTCCGCCTATTCCTCCCCGGCAAGAATCTGTGCCGCATGGTCCTTGGTCTTGATCTGTTTCGGGCCGAGGATGCGCTCGACGATGCCGTCTTCGTTGATGATGAAGGTGGTGCGGAAAGTGCCCATGTAGGTGCGTCCGTACATCTTCTTCTCGCCGTACACGCCGAAGGCTTCCACCAGCTTCAGGTCGGTGTCGGCGATGAGCGGGAAGGGCAGGCTGTTCTTCTCGATGAATTTCCGGTGCGATTTCTCGTCCTGTATGCTGGCGCCGATGACGGCATACCCCTTCGCCTTCAGGGCATCATAGTTGTCGCGCAGGTTGCAGGCCTGTGCCGTGCAGCCCGATGTCAGGTCTTTCGGATAGAAGTAGAGTACGATCTTCTTTCCTTTATAGTCACTCAGTCTGATTTCTTTCCCGTCCTGGTCTATGCCCAGGATTTCGGGTGCTTTGTCTCCTACGTTCATGTTCTTTTCCTGTTTGGTGAATGTTGTGTTCTGTCCGCAAAGATACGGAAAAGAAACGGTTTTTCACCGGGATTCGGGCGGAATTGTTGTATGGGTGAGGCCGGAAACCGCCGTGCAGCCGTTTCCTGCATTCGGCTGCTTACTTCTATGAAAAGATGTGGGACCTCATCTCACGATGAAGTCCCACTGGTAACTAAAAATATCCCATAAATAATAGGATTTTGGTAGTTATTTTCTTATTTTCATTTAACTAAGACCTTTCTGTCCTGTCGTTCACGCCCTCTGGGGACGTGTCTTTTTCGCCGTCTGTGCCCTGTCGGGGTGTACGGGAGACGAACGTGCGGAGCCTCCGCCGGTCTGCTGCACAGCTCTTGCCGGTTTGTCTCCGGCCGTCTTTCCGATGTCTGCGGGGGAGAAGTTGCAGGACAACGGCAGGAAGTGCTCAGATCAAGAATGTCGTATGTGTGTGATATGTCAATATAAATGTAGTCATTGTCGGTATCCTGTGTCTTGTCCTCACCGCCATTTGCCTTAATGTGCAATTATTTTGATGAACGGGCAGGAATGTTAGCGTCTTTTCGGATGCAAATATACGATATTTTGTTGAATTAATAGATAAATAACACTATTTCTTATCAAAAAAATGTGTTTTGAGTAATTTGACATAATTACGGATGTGGCTCTAAATACCTGACAAGTGCGGATGGAAACATTGCTGGAAACCCTTTGGGAGAATCGGAAACGGCAAGGCTCAAGACCTTTCTTTTTGTAAATGAAATGTCCCGGAAGAAAGGAGAATGCCTTTCGGGTAGGAGCTTCAGAAGGACGGTCCGGACTCACCGTGCCGGGTGGAGGCGCCGGAAACGGGTAAGCCGGAAGTTTTCTTCCTTCATTCTCCATGGGTGGCAGGGACAGCTCATCTGTTTCTTTCACCCGGTGCTGTCCGGTTGTCTCCACGCTCTCACATCCCAGCAAAGGGGGCGAATGACGGTCCTGTGCGGAATCCTGCCTGCCCGACAGCTGCCGTCCAGGGCATGCCGTCGTGCTTCCCTGCCGGGGGACGATTTCCCCTTTGCTGTCTGCCCGCTGCATGGGGCGACTTCTTCCGCCTGTTATTTTGTACAGTCTGCTTTAATTTGTATCTTTGCAGCCGTCAATCAATGCGGTTCAATGCAGCTATTCAATATCTTCAAGGTAAAGAGAGAGGAACGCTGGCTGGCACTTGCCATGCTTGCGGTCTTCGTCATGTTCAACGCCCTCGTCATTGCCGGCCACTATCACGCCTATACGATGGGGGCACACGGTGGCTTCTGGAGCATTTTCACCAAGAACTTCCGGATGTCGGGATATGACAACTGGTCGTGGATAACCATCTCGGGAATGCGCATCCATTTCGAGACGGTGCGCCATCCGCTTTATCTTACCTTTCTCTATCCGCTTTACCTGCTCGACAGCTGGCTCATTGATGCCGTCGGCTATAACTTCGCCGTCTATTTCATGGCCGCCATCCTCGTCTTCTCTGCCTTCTATGCTGTCGTCTTCATGTATCGTGTCTTCCGTGAGGTACTCGGAGTGACCCGCTTCGATGCCACGCTCCTGACCCTGTTCCTCTTCTCTTTCGGCCATGTGCTGGTGCCGTCGATGGTCCCCGACCACTTCATCATCTCCATGATGTTCCTCACCATGACGCTGTACATCACCGGCATGAAAATGAAGAAAGGACGACTGCTCACGGCATGGCAGGGATGTGTCCTCACGTTCTTCACGGCAGGCATGGCGACCTCCAACGGGGTGAAGACGCTTCTGGCGGGGCTGTTCACCAATGGCAGGCGGTTCTTTTCATGGAAGAATGTCTCTCTGGGGGCCGTGCTTCCGTTCCTGCTGCTGCTCGGCATACAGCAGTCACAGTATTATCTGCTGGAAGTGCCGCAGGAGGCGGTCATCCGGAACATCGTGCATGTCAACAGGGAGAAGGATGCCCGGAAGGTGGAACAGCACATCAACGAGCGTGAGAGCTGGCTGAAGTCGCATACCGGCAGGAGTGCCGGCGACGGTGCTGTCGGCAAGCTGATGGATATTTCCACGCCGAGGGGCGAGACGCTGGTCGAGAACTTCTTCGGCGAGTCCGTCCAGCTGCACCAGCAGTACCTTTTGAAGGACGTCTCCTGGGACCGCCCCGTATTCGTCGCCTACAGCTGGGCTGCCAACTATGTCGTCGAGGCTGTCGTCGTCCTGCTCTTCGTGGCAGGAATCGTCTCCGGCTGCAGAGAACGGTTCTTCCGGATGCTGTTCGCATGGTTCGCCTGTGATGTGACCCTGCACCTTGTTCTGGGCTTCGCCATCAACGAGGTGTACATCATGACGGCAGGCTGGGCCTTCATCATTCCCGTTGCCTGCGGTTACCTTCTCCGGCGGCTGCCACAGCGGCTGCGGCGCCCGTATCGCTGGCTGCTGGCTGCGCTCACCGCCTTTCTGTGGATGTACAATGCCGGGCAGACCGCCTTCTATTTATGTTCCCGAATATGCTGAGTCAGATTTTCAAGATAAGAAAGGAGGAACGGTTCGTCACCGGACTGTTCCTTCTCTGCCAGCTGCTGATGCAGGCTGTCGTCATCGGCTGTTATTATCCCCGGTTCTCGGTCATCACCGGGAACTACAGGAAGGTGTTCCTGGATGTGTTCCATATTTCCGGCTTCGACCCTCTGACCTATTGTGTGGTGACCGACTGGTCCACTGCTTACAATGTGTATCGCCATCCGCTGCTGGCGTTCTTCTATTATCCGGTCTATCTTGTCAACCGGGTCTTGATGGCGCTGACAGGCATCAACTGTGCCCAGTTTCTCGTGGCCGCCGTCCTGCTTTTCTGCTCGCTGTACGCCTTCCTGCTGATGGTCCGGATCGGGCGGGATCTGATCGGCCTCTCCCTGAAAGAGGCGGCCGTGCTGGGATTCCTGCTCTTTTCCTTCGCCCATGTCCTGCTGGCATCCCTGTCTCCTGACCATTTCATGCTGTCGCTGTTCCTGCTGCTGCTCGTCATCTACACGACAGGGAGGCGGATGCAGGAAGGGCGGGGACTGACGAAAGGGCAGACCGTCGTGCTCTTCCTGCTCACGGCAGGCGTATCGCTCAACAACGGACTGAAAGTAGTCCTGGCAAATCTCTTCAGCAGAGGCCGCCGTTTCTTCCGTCCCGCCAACCTCCTCCTGGCGCTTCTCCTGCCTGCCGCTGCTCTCTGGGGATTCAGCGAGTGGGAATACCGCACGTTCATGGCGGACAGCGTCCATGCCCGGCAGGTGAAACGCACCCGGATGATGGAAAGGGAGAAGGTCGGGATGCTGGCTGCTTTCCGTGATACGACGCAGCTGACGGACAGTGCCGCACGGCAGGCCGCATTCGACAGAATCTGGCGGGCGCACCGGCAGGCGCAGATCCGCCGGCAGGCCGGTGAGCCGCAGGTCGCCCATGCCGGGAAGCCTGTCAGCCGGCAGAAGTTCCTGAACTGGACGGATATGACGACCTCACGCAGTGCGACCCTCGTGGAGAATCTCTTCGGCGAGTCCCTGCAGCTGCACAGCAGGAACACCCTGGGCGATGTCATGCGCGACCGCCCCGTAATCGTACGTTACAGCTGGGCTTTCAACTATTTCGTGGAAGTTCTCCTACTGCTGCTCTTCTCCGCCGGGCTGTGGGCAGGCAGGCGGAGCCGTCTGATGTGGCTCGCCTTCTCCTGCTTCTGCCTCGACCTGTTTCTCCACATCGGTCTGGGCTTCGGTATCAACGAGGTGTACATCATGGCTGCCCACTGGGCATACGTCATCCCGATGGCCTGTGGCTGTCTTCTGAAGGGACTGTCGCACAAGCCCCGGCGGCTGCTGTATGGCCTGCTGCTGGCACTTACCCTCTGTCTCTGGATCTACAACGGAGGCCTGACGGTTTACCATCTACTGAATTTCTGAATCAATAAGAGAGAATCATGCGGAATATCTTTGCGGTCAAACGGAGTGAAAGGCTTCTCTGCCTGGTGGCTGTTCTTGCTTTCATGGCCTTGAACGGACTGATGGTGGCCTATAACTTCCGGCTGTTCACGAAGGGCGGAAACCTGGGCTTCTGGGGACTGTTCTTCGACCATTATACAGTATCGGGCTTTGACGACCTGTCTTATATGACGATGTCACGCTGGAAGGTCTATTATCAGCTCTATCGCCATCCGCTGCTGCCCACGTTCTTCTATCCTTTTTATGTTCTCAACCACTGGCTGATGGCGGAGACCGGTGTCAATTTCGCCGTTTTCATCGAGGCTTTCCTGAATGTGGCCGCATCCACATACAGCTGTCTTTTCATCTGCCGGATCTTCAAGGAGGTGCTGGAGCTGTCAGGAAAGGACGCGGTCTTGCTGACCGCATTCTTCTTTTCTTTTGCCTCCATCCTGCTTACCTGCTTCGTTCCCGACCACTTTGTCTTCTCGCTTTTCTTCCTGACAATGACACTGTATATTGCCGGAAAAGCGATGAAACGGGAGAAAAAACGTATGAAGACGTGGCAGACGATGCTCCTGGCGTTCTTCGCGACAGGTGTCACCTCGACCAATATCGCAAAGATCGGATTGGCCGACCTGTTCGTCAACGGCAGGCGTACCTTCCGTATCAGGCACCTCTTTCTGGGCTTTATCGTACCCCTTGCCGCCTTGTCTGCCGTTTATGCATACCAGCAGGCGGCCTTTGTGGAGCCGGATGCCAGGCTTCAGGAAAAGGTGAAAGAAAGGAAATTGAAGAATGACCGCAGGTTTGCCGCCAGATATGAAAAGCAGCACGAGTTCATGAAGAGCCGTACCGGGACGCAGGTGGCGGACAGCAGGTTCTTTGAATGGACCGACCTGTCCAGTTCACGGACCGATGCCGTCGTCGAAAACCTCTTCGGCGAGAGCATCCTGCTGCACCGGGATCACGTGTTGGAAGACGTGAACAAGTCGCGGCCCGTCATTGTCAGGTACGGCAGCGTATTCAATTACATCGCTGAAGCACTCGTCTTCCTGCTGTTTTCAGGCGGAATCATCGTGGGATGGAAGGACAGGTTCCTGCGGCTGTGCATGCTGTGGTTTGCTACGGACATGGTGCTCCACATTGTTCTCGGCTTTGGGATCATCGAGGTGTATATTATGGGCGCACACTGGCTGTTCGTCATTCCTGTCGCCGTGGCGTTCCTTTTCAGGCACATGAGAACGAGGCTGGCGATGATAGGCGCAAGGTTGCTCGTGGCATTTCTCACAATTGGCTTGATGGTTTACAACCTCAGTCTTGTCATTCCTTTCATGCTCCGGGGCTTCGTAGCACCGCAATAAAGAAACGGCTTCCTTGCCGCATGAGGAAGCCGTTTCTTTATGTCTGGAATCTTGTAGATGCCTGCCTGAGACCGTCTGGGGCGTTCGGGGGAATCCTGCTCGGAAGTGACTGCTTTCCTGTGCCGGGGACTTTCCGGTCTTGTCCCGCCCGGTTCGGGGCGGGCGGGGGAGTGTCAGAGATTCTCTTTGTAATCCGTGACCGGCTTTCCGCAATACTGCCATTTCCGGATCGCATTCCGGAATTTGCACCCGTCCAGGAACTTGTACAGCTTGAAGAACGGCCGGTAGAACCGGCCGTTTTCAGGCAGGTATCTGCCGTGATACCTCTCACGGAGCGCATCTGTGTCACGCTTCCAGATCGCACCCCCTTGCGCTGTCTTGGTCTCCGGATAGATGCGGATGGCGCCAAGGTTGCGGTTGATGCGTCTTACCTTCAGTCCTGCCTCGTACACTCTTATCAGCCATTCCACGTCCATCTTGGCGTGGAAGGATTCATCAATATAGCCGATTTTATCGAAGATCTCGCGTCTCCAGAACATCCCCGGCTGTGAAATGTTGTAGCAGCCATGGCGGAAGAAGAAGCGGCTCATCACGATATGCGTGAAGTTGATGATCTTCCCGTCCCTGTCCATTTCGACCGTATAGCCATTGGCGAAGTCTGTGTCGGGATGGTCGTGGTAGAACTTTGCGACCGTATGCAGCGTTCCCGGCAGCAGGACATCATCGCTGTTGATCCAGCAGACAATGTCGCCCGTCGCCCTGCGCATGCCCTTGTTGATGGCATCGCTTTGTCCTTTGTCCTTCTCACTGCACCACCAGGTGATCCTGTCGGTGTACTTCTTCAGTATTTCCACGGTTTCATCGGTCGATCCACCGTCACAGACAATGTACTCCAGGTTGGGATATTGCTGTCCGATGACCGACTTCAGGGTCGCTTCTATGAACCGTCCCTGATTGTAGGATGGTGTCACGACTGTTATCTTGGGATATTCCATCATCATTGTCATTGCGGTCTCCGTTCATGCTTGTTTTACGATCCGGGCCGGGTTGCCGGCCACGGTACAGCCGGCGGGGACATCCTTGAAGACCACGGCTCCGGCCCCGATCGTCACGTTGTCGCCTATGCGGACAGGCCCGAAGATCGTCGCACCGGTCATTATCTTCACGTTGTCGCCTATCACAGGCCGCCCTTCACGGCCTTCGTGGTGCCCTGTCCCCAGGGTCACGAGCTGAAGACAATAGAAGTTCCTGCCGATGCTTTCGGCATTCAGGTAGGTCGCATAATTGTGCTCAAAGTGGGCGCCTCTCCCGATGGAAGGGCACCAGATGTTCAGTGTCCGTTCAGCGGGACACAGCCATCTGACGGGTGCGGCCTTGTATTCTCCGATCCTGTAATAGAACAGGTTGCGGAAGGTACGCTCACGGGTCATCGCCTTCACGAAGTTGCGCACCCCTCGCTTGCGGTCCTGTACCTGCAGCAGGTCGTCGTCGACCAGCCCGCTGTGCAGCCTGTACAGCAGGAGATGAGGTATCAGCCTCAGGGAGGATGCGGCGAGTATTGCGCCTTGGACGAATGGGTTCATCTTCTCTTTTTTATGCAAATGTACAACTTATTCCTGAATCTCCCAAGCCCTCTTTCTCCGCTATCGCCTGCGTCTGTGCAGATAGTTCATGCACTCCGCGAGGATCTGCGAGCCTGCACGCTTCATGATGAGGAAGTAAAGTACGGCCGCCGTCAGGATTCTGACGGTCAGCAGCAGCAGCAGGTTATGGATGGCGGAGGTGGCGAAGTAGGTTGTGCCCATCACCGCCGCCGATGCCAGCAGGTAGGGGCTGATGTCCTTCAGGACGTCCACGAGCCGCAGACCGGTCTCCCTGCCGGCAAAGAACTGCCATACGAAGAGCCACAAGACGGTTACGGCCGTGTAGGCGGTCACCATGAACACCACGCCCTCCTGGCAAGAGGCGACGACGAAGGCGATCTGTGCGACGATCAGGGTCACCGTACACCACATATAGACCACGGACTTGCCGCGGCTGATGATCAGGTTCTGATACATCGTATAGAACGGCAGGAAGGCCCCGCTGATGCAGAGGATACGCAGCAGAGGGATACTCTCTGTCCATTTCTCTGATATAAGCAGAATGATGAATTCGTGCGCTGTCATCGCCAGACCGAACATGGCCGGGAAGACCAGGAAAGCCGTGAAACGGAGCATCTTGCGGAAGACTTTCACCTGTCGTTCAGGGTCATTGTTCACTTCGACCAGCACGGGCTGCGCCACCTGCGCCACCGTGCCGGACACGAAGGTGCTTGCCATCGTGTCCCACTTGAAGGCCTGGGAGAAGTTGCCCACGGCCTTTGCAGAATACAGACGGCCGAAGATGAAGGTGAGAATATTCTGACTGATGGTATTGACGATTGTCGTCAGGAGGATCTTGTAACTGAAGGAGAACATCTGTCTTACAGGGGTGAAGTCGATGTGGAGGGACGGGCGCCACGGAATGATGAAGAACCGCCACAGGCTGGTCAGACTGATGTAAAGCACCTGCTGCCAGGCCAGACTCCAGTAGGCGTAGCCCCGCAATGCCAGCAGGATGCCCGCCACCCCCGAAACAAACAGGCAGGTGATGCGCAGCAGGGCGGTTTCCCTGACCATCATGTTCTTGAAGAGGTAAGCGGCGGGAGCTGTCCCCAGCGACGAGAACAGCAGTGAGGCAAAGACGAAACGTGACAGGTCGACCAGCTCGGGGTGACGGAAGAAAGCGGCGATCAGAGGGGCTGAAAAGAAGAGCACCGTGTAGGAAATCCAGCCCATGAAGGCGCTGAACCAGAACACGGAGTTGTAGTCGTTGTCCGTAGGGTGGTCCCTGTTGGCGAGTGCCGCGGTGAATCCGCTCTCCTGCAAGGCGCCGGCAATAGCCGTGAACACGGCCAGCATGCCCACCAGTCCGTAGTCGGCCGGTGAGAGCAGACGTGCCAGAAAGACGCCGATGACGATATTCAGCAGCTGCATGGTCCCGTTGTTCAGTGCGCCCCAGAAAAGCCCCTTGGCGGTCTTCTCCTTCAGTGTCTCGCTTTTCATCTGTTCTTGTTCTTTCATCTGCCGTTCGAGGGATGTATATGAATAAGGTGGGCTTCTTCAGACCGGCCGGTGTCCCTTCTGCCTGCAAAAGTAGTGTTTTTCCGTTGAACTCACAAACTTTAGGCCGATTCCCGAGCTTCCCTTGGAAGGATTCCTGTCTTTGCCCACCGGATGCGGTCTTCCTCCCGTGGAGGCAGGGAAGAGCCATGCGGATGAAATCGGAAACCGGCAATGCTGTGTAAAATGAAAGCGTAAAGGGCCTTGTAAGGATCTGACAAGGGGCGGCTCTTTGTGTCAGAAGACGGGAAAGGAGCTGCCGGTACTCCTGCTCCCGGCCGTCGGTACTCCTGTTCCCGGCCATCGGGAATCCGATTCCCAATGGGTTGGGAACAGGATTCCCAGGCAGCAGCAGGCATGCACGGTGTAAACAACTACTCTCTGAAATACAATGAGGGGTGTACCGGATATGCCGATGGCAGCATATCCGGTACACCCTTTCTGTTTTTGTTCCTCTTTCTTTTTGTATCTTCCCTGTCGCTTTGACTCCCCCTCTCCTCTCACTGTGTCTCTGCACACAGGGAGAAACGATAATGATAGTCGATGGGCTTAATAAACCCTATTTTCGTAGTTTTTTTACGATAATCAAAGAAATGTTTGTAAGATTGGTCTTTTATACTTACTTTTGCAGAAAAGAAGTGGTTTCAAGAAATCCATATTATGATTCGAGACTTTTGGGTCAGGAACTTCCTTTCTATTGATGACCGGCAGCAATTGAGTTTTGTCGCCAAAGGGCCTGCTTCCGAACTTGTGGTGGAAGTGGCAGACCATGTGTTCCTCTATAAGTTGGGAATACTGTATGGAGCGAATGCATCCGGCAAATCAAATATGCTGCTTGCCATGAACGAGATTTTCCGGCTTATGACACGTCCAAAGTTCAAGGCGGACAAGCGTATTTCCGGCTATATTCCCTTTGCGTTGCACAGGGGAGACCCAACGGAAATGCATGTTTCGTTTTATGCCGAATCGATAAGATACGACTATGATGTATCATTCGATAGCAGACATATCATTCATGAAACGTTGAATTATTATCCCAAAGGAGCGAAGTCGCTGTTCTATGAGCGCCGTTTTGTGGCAGACGATGTACAGGCTGACATAAAGTTCGGACCCAGTCTGAAAATACAGGCCAGGACCCAGGAGCGCATACGTGAGAACACGCTCAACAACCACAGCGTCCTCGCTGTCTGTGCGAAAACAGCCTTCAAGGCGGACGTAGGACCTCTCAACAGATTGCACCGATGGGTTATGGCATGCTGCCATGAAGTTGACGGTGACGGAGAAAAGGAGAAGGGAATCGTCGAGATACTGAAGGATGCCTATGCTGACAGCAAACGCCGTAAGTTCTTTTATCAGATGCTTCAGAAAGCCGACTTGAACATCCTGGAGTACAGACCTGTCGTGGAAGACCGGGTGATTTTTCCGGAAATGCGCAGGCAGATAGAGCAGGGAGACCTTCCCGAGAAAGTGAAAGAAGCCCTGTTGAGCCCCACGGTAGATTCAGTTACGTTCGTGAATG
This sequence comes from Prevotella multiformis DSM 16608, assembly GCF_000191065.1. Classification (GTDB taxonomy): domain Bacteria; phylum Bacteroidota; class Bacteroidia; order Bacteroidales; family Bacteroidaceae; genus Prevotella; species Prevotella multiformis. The sequence continues at coordinate 1,515,459 of NZ_GL872283.1, read as the reverse complement.
CGACGGCCCAGGGCAATTTCGACATTCCTATCAGATGGCAGTCAAAGGGCACATTGAAATATATACGCATTCTGAACGTCCTGTACGACCTGGTTACCGGTCTCCATGTTTACTTTCTTGACGAACTCGGAGAGGATCTGCACTACGACCTGCTGTTTTATTATCTGAGTGTGTTTCTCTACAATTCAACGCAGTCCCAGCTTGTCATCAGCAGTCAGGAGACGACCTTGCTCTCACAGGAACTGATCAACGAGAATCGGGGAGCAGTGTGGTTCGTAGAGAAAAGGAAGGAAAGTGCCTCGTCCGAATATGCCCGCGGCGACTCTTTCGGTCTGCATAAGAACCTGTCCCTTTACAATTCCTACCGTATAGGAAAGTTAGGATCCAAGCCGGAACTGGGAAGTATATTCATTGATTTGGAGGACTGATATGGGAATCTTGCATAAGACGGTGCTGGTAGTGGGGGAAGGACCGACGGAGTTCTACTATTTCAAGTCGCTGAATGACGTGTTCAAGGGTTTGACAATACAGCCGGACTATCCCAAACATACGAACCTGAAAGAGCTGGAACGGAAAATAAGGGAAGGAGTGGAGATGGGCTACGATGAGGTCTGTTGTGTGATAGACATGGACAACAAACACTGTGAACCCGAACGGTCGCTTTATGCAAAGTTGAAGCGGAAATACGGGAAAACCATAGACAAGCCCAAGAAAGGTATCCACTGTAAGGTCAGGTTCTATGAGACCCACCGCTGTACGGAACTGTTTTTCCTCTATTATTTCTGTTACACCTCCCGGGAGTACACAGCCCAGGAACAGCTTCTGAAAGATCTGGGCAGACACTGTGAGTACCGCAAGACAGACAGGTTCTTTGTCAGGAGCGGAGGACTTCATTCTTACTTTGAAAGAAACGGTGGCAGCCTGACCGATGCCATCGGACGTGCTGAACAGTCCGTACAGGAGAGGAGGGCAGAGGGCCGCGACTATACTTATTCGGAACTGGGAAGAATGATGAAGGAACTTTCTGACAACAGGAAGCAGCCACTGCCCAGTACTTCTTTTCCAAAGAAAGAAGCTGGACATAATTGAACGAACCAAAGAAAGAGAAGGTGTATCAAAACACGAATACTTTTCTTGAAAGTCTTACAGTTTAACACGATACAATAAGGAAAGCCCATTTCAGTACTCCTTTGTGAGTAGAGAAATGGGCTTTTCCTTTTTTTTAAAAGATTTCAGCTTGCCGGTTGAAGTTGTCAGACCACCGGTTTCTATTTTGACACATCCTCTTTCTTATTGCTATGGATGTGCCGTCAGTCTCAATTACCAGATATGCGCACGCTTCTCCTGCGGTACGAAGAGCTTGTCGCCCTCCTTGACGTTGAAGGCCTTGTACCAGCTGTCGATCATCGGCAGGGCAGCGTTCACACGGCTGACGTTCGGCGAATGTACATCAGAGTTGACGATGTAGGCGACGAACTGCGGTGCGACGTTGCTTGCCCACACACGTCCCCAGGCGAGGAAGAACCGCTGTGCCGGAGTAAAGCCGTCCTTGTCGGCCAGCGGGTTCTGCTCCATGCTGTTCTCCAGCGCACGGTAAGCGATGTTCAGGCCGCCGTTGTCACCGATGTTCTCTCCGAGGGTCTTCTCTCCGTTCACTTTCAGACCGGGGATGACCTCCTGCTGGCTGAACCAGTCGACAAGCACCTTCGTACGGGCATCATAGTTTTTCTTGTCCGTTTCGTTCCACCAGTTCTTCATATTGCCCTCCTTGTCGAACTGACAGCCCTGGTCGTCGAAGCCGTGGCTCATCTCATGCCCGATGACAGCACCGATAGCCCCGTAGTTGGCGGCATCGTCCACCTCCGGATCGAAGAACGGCGGCTGCAGGATGGCTGCCGGGAAGTTGATGCTGTTGGTCGTCGGGTCGTAGTAGGCATTGACGGTCTGCGGTGTCATGTGCCATTCTTTCTTGTCGACGGGCTTTCCCCAGCGTTTGGCAATGCGGTATTTCATGGCAGCCTCTTGTACTCCCTTCACATTGTCGAACAGCGACTTTGCATCATCGATAACGAAGACACTGTCCATATTCTGCCACTTGTCCGGATAACCGATCTTGACATCGAATGCCTGCAGTTTTTCCAATGCCTTCTGCTTGGTGTCAGCAGTCATCCAGGTATTCTCCTCAATGCGCTGTGCGAAAGCTGTCTGGAGATTCCTGACCAGTGCTATCATGCGCTGCTTGCTGCTCTCCGGGAAGTACTTCTGCACGTAGAGCTTGCCGACGGCTTCGCCCATGATGCCCTGTACGAACGACAGGGCACGCTTCCAGCGCGGCTGCTGCTGCTGGACGCCGTAGGCCACCTTCGTGTATTCAAACTTGCGGTCGGTGAAGTTGTCGGACAGCATTCCGGCCGCACTCGACACGACAGCCTGCTCCATATAGGCCTTCAGCGATTCCAGCGGAGCGGTGGCGAGGATCTTCTCCACCTCATGCACCGGTTCCGGCTGACCGACATCCACCTTTCCGCCGTTGTCCGGGAAACCTGTCGCCTTGAGCAGATAGTTCCAGTCGATGCCGGGATAATCCTTCAGCAGCTGCTCCCACGTCATCGGGTGGTAGTTGGCCTGCGGGTCACGCGACTTCACCTGGTCGTAGCTGACCTTGGCAATCCGGTCCTCCAGGGCAAAGGCCGCCTCCATTTTCTTCTCGGCAACGGCCGGTGCATTGCCGACCATCTTCAGCAGGTCGTTGTTCAGGCTCTTGTAGGCGGCGACGACGGCTTTCTGCTGTTCGTTGGGATGCGTGTAATACTCCGGATCCAGTCCGATGCCGCTCTGGCCGATGCCGATGATGTAGCGGCTGGAGTTCTTCGCGTCCACCGTCATGCCGAAGCCCACGGGGAAGGTCCCGTAGCCTTTCACGTCGAGGTCGTACATCAGTTTGAGCAGCTCCTTGCGGTTCTTCACGGCACGTACCTTCGCCAGTACCGGCCTGATGGGTGTGTACCCCTCACGGTTGCGGCGTGTGCTGTCCATGTAGAGGTTATAGAGCGAAGCAATCTTCTGGGCAACAGTGCCCTTCGTCTGTGGCTTCCCGGCATAGTCCTCCACCATCTCGCGGATGCGTTTCTTGTTCAGTTCCTCCAGGTCGACGAAGGCTCCGTTCATGGGATGCTCCTTGTCGAGCGGATGGCTCTTCATCCAGTTGCCCGCCGCATACTCGTAGAAATTCTCGCCGGGCTGGACGGTGAGGTCCATGTTCTTCCGGTCGATACCCGACTTCAACCCCTGTGCCATCGCTGAGGAGGCTACGAAGGAGGCCGTCAAAAATAACATTTTTATTTTCATGTTCTGATCGCTTTATGAACCCCTCCTTTCCTCTCCGGGAGGATGCCGGAGGCGTTCTGTGAGTGTTTTCTGTGATGGGCTTTTAGGTATGAGATGTGCCGGCCTGTGCCCCCTCTTATATAGAATAAGGTGTATGAGACCGTTTGTTTCCGACCCTCAGCCTGCATGGGACAGGTTCTGTTCAGCCCTCTGTTCGTGTGGGGACAGGGTTTCCCGGGCTTTCTGCCTGCATGAGACAGGTTCTTCCCATCTCTTTACAAAGGTAAATAAAAAAAGCCAATGCGCTCTGTCTGGTCACTTTATTTGTCGGAAAAATGCGTTTCCGATCCCTTTTTTCATTTCTTTTAACAGGTGTGCGCCGGGTGGCGGCTCTGTCCGGCGGGGTGGAGCGTACATTGTCATCCGGCGGGATCCGGTCAGCTTTGCTGGGGAAAATGCTTGGAAACAAGCCTTCCTTCTTCCGACAGAACCGATGCCGGGAAAGTGCGTTTTCCGGACAGACTGGTTCCCGAACAGGACAATTCTGTCACTGTAAATCTTTTACTTTTTTATATTTCGGAAACCAGACGGGATAAAGGACTACTTGTGAATGAGAAACAGAAACATATTTTCAATATGTACCCTTGCTATGTATCTGTTTTTTCCCGAAATTTGTACAAGAAACCAACAGCCTCTTTCCTGTCAGGGGAGGGAACGAAGTTAACTGCTAAGCGGAGTGTCGCCGTCGTGACGAAGGACATTCCTGAATGCAGACCTGTGTAGACTAAACCATTCTTATCGAAGAAGTAAAAGTCTGTTTTGAAATTGAAAAGGGACGTTTGTCCTGACCACTTGACATACAGGAATCCTTTGCCGCCGGTATGCTGTATGTAAGTCCCATTGAAAGGCGGCGACCGTTGTCGTCCGACAGATGACAGACGGGTATGACATGGCTTGCGGAACAGTCGGAATCCTGTCCATAGCCCTGTCTCTTGCAGACAGCCACCTGTCCGGTATGGCTCTGTGCATAACTTACGAGAGAGAATCATTGTGACAAATCATCATTCCATCAGATGAAAACAGCGTCGTGTCTGTGCATAACTTACGAGAGAGAATCATTGTGACAAATCATCCATTCCGTCAGTGAAAAAGCAAGGCTCTGTCTGTGCGCAGCATACGGGAGAGCCGTTGCGGCAAACCATCCATTCAATCAGATAAAACCCCGTAATAACCAAATTAAAACCCAAATTAACCCCCAATCCGTAAACTCTAAATCTGTAAAAAACTAACGTATATGAGAACTATCAAAATTCTGTTTTTCCTCTTGCCTGCCTTGTTGCAGCTGACGGATGCCGGCGCCGTAGTGACGGGAGACCTGATCAATAGGGACGGCATCACTTATGTCGTGACGTTGAAACGCGATGCCGGCAACGGTCATCCGGCTGCTTACCATGTGGCTTTCGTCGGTTCCGACCTGGCGGAAGTGAAGATTCCCGAGACCGTCAAAGACTCGGCGAACGAGCATACATGGACCGTGACGGCACTGGCCGACAACAGCAAGGTGAAGAATGCCACTTCTGTGACCATCCCGAACACCGTCGAGACCCTGAACGCCCAGTGCCTGCAGGGCAGCCTGCTGACTACGGTCAACATCCCCGCTTCCGCGACCGACATCAAGGACGGCGTGTTCGCTTTCACGATCGGACTCCAGCGCATCACGGTCGATGCGGCCAATCCCAGGTATTATGCCCGGGACGGCGTGCTTTACAGCCGGGACGGCGGCGGCTATCTGGTAGCCTATCCGGTCGCCAGGGCGGGTGTCGCGTTCAGCATCCCGGAGGGTATCGTCGGCATCCGTCCGAATGCACTGCAGCAGAACCGGAACCTGGAGACCATCCGGCTGCCGAAGTCGCTGACGGAGCTTCCCGCAGCCAAGGAATACAACGGCTTCACGAGTGCATTGAAGCTGAGCGCCATCGAAGTGGACCCTGCCAACCCGAAGTTCAGCGGTGTCGGAGGTGTCATCCTCTCGAAGGACGGGGAACAGCTCGTGGTCTACCCGAATGCGAAGACGGGCGACCCTTACACCGTGCCGGCCACGGTGAAGCAGATCCTCGACGGGGCGTTCAGCCATGCGGAAGGCCTCAAGGGCATCGTCATGACCCCGCCGCTGGTGAAAATCGGCAAGGAGTCCTTCAAGGACTGCATCCAGCTGCTCACGGTGGACATCCCGTCGACGGTGACGAAGATCGACGACGGCGCCTTCTCCGGTGCTTACCGGGTGAAGGGGTTTGTCGTCGACCCGTCGAACACCGTCTACAAGACGGACGACAATGGCGTGATCTATTCTGCCGACGGGACGGAACTCGCCGCCTTCCCCGCAGGAATGACGGGTACTTACGCAACGCTGCCGACGACGAAGCGCATCCTCAAGGAGGCCTTCAAGGCCGCACCGGCGGTGGAGAAGGTGATCTTCAACAGCGGGCTGGAGACCATCGGGCAAGATGCCTTCCAGGCGGCCACGGGGTTGAAGAGAATCGAGTTCGCCGCTCCGGCCACCGTCAGGGACATCGGCGACTTCTCCTTCTATGGCTCTGCATTGGAGACACTGTGGCTTCCTGCCTCTGTTGAGACGGTCGGGTGGTCGGCCTTCGCCAACTGTCCCCGGCTGAAGACCGTGTCCGTGGAAGCGCATTCCCGCCTGCAGAGGACCGGTACTTCGTCCTTCGAGAACTGCGGCAGCCTGGAGTCGTTCGTCTTCGAGGGGGCGTGTGCCTTGAAGACAGTGGGAAACCGTACGTTCATGAACGACCCCAAACTGACCGGGTTCAGATTCCCTTCCAAAGTGGAGGAAATCGAGACGGGTGCCTTCAACGGCTGCAAGGCTCTGGTGTCCGTGACGTTCCCGGCCGATGCCGTCATCCGGAAGATCGGAAAGGGGGCTTTCCAGAATGCCCTCACCCTTCCGTCCATCACGCTTCCCGCCTCCGTGGAATCCATTGAGGAGTCGGCTTTCAACAGCTGCCAGAGTCTGGTCGAAATCAAGATCCCGGCCACGACGACGAGCATCGACCCGAGGGCTTTCCAGTTCTGCGGGAAGCTGGCGACCTTCACGGTCGACCCCTCCAATCCCTCCTATTCCAGCGTCGACGGATTCCTGCTGAGCAAGGACAAGAAGACCCTCGCCACTTTCCCTCCTGCCAAGGCGGGCACTTACTACACCCTTCTTCCGCCCGTCATCGAGAAGATCGGCGACTATGCCTTCTATTATGTGCAGAACCTGGAGAACATCACCATCCCCGAGGGCGTGACCGAAATCGGGAACTACGCCTTCGACAACTGTAGCCGGCTGAATACGATAGCGTTCCTGAGCCATACGCCGGTTCCGGCTTCGAAGATCGGCGACAAGGCCTTCAACGAGGACAACGTCAACAAGGGCGACATCGAAATCAGTGTGCGCGTCGATGCTTTCGAGGCTTATAAGAACAATCCTTTCTGGAATGCCTTCCACGACGTGATCCGCTCGTTCAAGGTCGACGACGGGGACGGAGCGACAGAGCTGTTTCCCCTGTCCAAGAACGCGGTGATGGTCGTCGACGTGCAGAGCGACGTCTTCACCTATGTCGTCCCGAAGAAGGTGAAGCATCCCCAGTACCCGGCGCGCACTTACGAGGTGCGCCTGTGGAACGACCGGGCCATGGCGAAGAGCAACACCGACATAAAGGAGGTCGTCTTCAAAGGGCAGCTCGACTATCTCGGCATCGAGGCCTTCCAGCGGCAGGACGGCACATCGACCGTCGAGCGCGTCTTCTTCACCGGCAATCCTCCCAAGGACATGAGCGCCGTGAAGTGGTACCTGGGAGCGGGCTACCGGGAGTTCACCGGCAACATCCAGAAGATCTACGTGAAGAAGAGCAAGGTCGATGCCTACAAGACAGCTGTGGGATGGGACGGCTATGCGGCCCGCGTCGACTATCAGATACGCGACGTGAACATCACGCACAAGTACGGCTCCTTCGCCCGCGAGTTTGACACCGACTTCGGCGAGTACGCCCGCGAGAAAGGCACGCAGGACAAGGTGGCGGCCTTCGTGGCGACCCGCTACGGGGAGGCATCCGTCAGCCCCGGCAAGCCCGACTACGGAACGGCTACCCATGTCGTCTTCATGTCGAGCGTCGATGTCAACGGCGGCGTCGTGGGTGACCCCTGCTATGTGCCGGCCGAGGAGGGAGTTCTCCTGAAGGTGCTCGGCAGCGAATCAATGCCGTCCGACTTCTTCTACACCATCGGCGAGAAGGACGACAAGGAGTACACCGTCGCCGGCAGCATAATGCGGGGCGTGACGGCCAAGGCACGCAAAGTCCCCGCTTCGGGCACTTTCTATGCCGTCTCGGCATCCAAGGGCGTCTTCATGAAGCTGAAGCCCTCGGCCACCGTGCCTGTCCACCGCGCCTACGCCGAGCTGCCGGGCATACCGGCTGCTGCAAAGGTGATGTTCGCCTTCGAGGGCGAGGGCTCCGCTACGGGCATCCTCTCCGTCGGCAGTCCGGAGACGCGAGAGGACGGCGGCCGCGCCTGCTACAACCTCAACGGGCAGCGGGTGGAGAAGCCGCAGCGCGGCGTGTATATCCGCGGAGGAAAGAAGTATGTTGTCAGATAAACCCATGAAATCAATGCTACGCGATATGAACAGAAAAGAAATCATTTTGAAAGAATACATCCGGCCGCAGACCGGGTGTTACAGGCCTGTCCTTGAAAACCTGATGCTCACAGCCAGTCCCGGCATCTCCGATGAGGAGATCGACGAAGACGACATCGGCGCCAAGGAACATCACTTCTTCGGGGATACACCGTCCGGGGACGGCGATCCGTGGAGCCCTGCGGGGGTGTGGGAAGACTGACAGGCGGACGGCCGGGGGAGAGGCGGTGTGCAGGACGCATGGCTGACAGCCCTCCCGTCTTGCCTGTGCGGGAGGGTATGTGCTCTCCACCGCTCCATGCGGGCAATGCCTGGCTTGTGAAGGCCATGGCCGGATCGGGGAATCCGGGCATGGCCTTTCTTCTGCAGCGGGGGAGGGTAGCGAAGCGGCTTCCGGGCCGTGCCGCCGTATGCGTTCGGGGCACCGACACAGCGGGGGCGGGGCATTGACACAGTCGGTGTCGGGTCTCATCACGGCTGCCTCCGGTGCTCCTTTGCCGGCCGGCCGGTGTCCGGAAGATTGTGCAGAGCCGTCCGGATTCTGCAGGACTTCCGGTCATTTCACGGTCTGAGGAGACGGAAAAGGTCTTGAAGAAGCGGGCGGGCAGAATCCAGGGAAAGCGAAAGATCGTGCTGAAAAGTGGAGAATGAACGGAAAACTGACAGATTTCAAGGTGCGAACCCTTCAGATTGTTGCCCGGAGAAAACCTTGTGTCCTGGCGTGATTTTGCGGCTGTCTGTATGTGGAAAAAGGCAGGAAACAGGCACTTTGTGACAAAAATAGAAATAGAATTTATATATAAGAAATAATAGGATGGGAAAAGGAATTAAATCAATTACAGATTGAAATGTTTTTTCACCAAATTATGCTTATCTTTGCAACACTAAAACGAAGATTTCCGGCGGACATCAGTACAGTGGTTGCTGAGCCGGCGGATGACCCTAAAATC
>NZ_GL872283.1:1496407-1506265 GCF_000191065.1 Prevotella multiformis DSM 16608 | reverse complement strand
ACTGACCCCTAAAATCACGACAGATTGTGACAAGGTTCAGCACGTGGTTGGCAGAGAGTAGAGACGGATAGTCTCTATGTATGCCGTTGCACCTTATATGATAAAGAGGCCTGCCGGCATCCGGCGGACATTTGGGAAAGGTGCTGCCTTTATAGCCCCCGCACAGCGGCCACCGTCTGGGCGGGAGAAAAACGGGAAAAGAGAAAATCAATAAATTCAATATGTTAAATTAGATAGAGTTGTTAAACTTATGAGAAAAATTAGATTTTTCCTGCTGACGCTGCTTTCATTGCTCTATGTGACCAATGTGAGTGCGCTCGTAAAAGGAAACACGTTCACGAGGGATGGCATTACCTACCGGGTTACCTTCATGGACAAAGCGCATGACGGACTGCCGGAACGTAATGAGGTAGAAGTGGCTTCCTCTACGAAGACTGGTGCGGTGTCTATTCCAGACAAGGTTTACGATCTGGACAATCAGTATAACTTCACGGTTTCAGGTATCGGGAACGCCTGCACGATACCCGGTGCCACTTCCGTTGTGCTCCCGAGTACTATCAAGCGTATCGGTGCCAATGTCTTTGCAAAGAGTAATATTCCCAGTATCACGATTCCGAAGGGAACAGATGATATCAGCGACGGTGCTTTTGCCCAGATGTCGAAGCTGACGGAAATCAAGGTCGAGTCGGGCAATGCGAAGTACAGTGCTGCGGACGGTGTCCTTTATGAGAATCGCACCGGTGGCAAGTACCTGAAGTCTTACCCTGTAGCGAAGGCCGGGACGAGCTTCAGCGTCCCCAATGATGTGTACGGTGTCGCTGTCAATGCTTTCCAGCTTGCAGCCAATCTTACCCATATAGACATCCCTGCTTCTGTCAAGGATCTTGCTACCTCGAAGGAGGCGAACAGCTTTACGAGTGCCGATAAGCTGAAGGAAATCAAGGTTGATGCCGGGAATACCGCTTATAAGGATGTTGACGGTGTCGTCCTGACCAAGGATGGAAAGACGCTGGTTACCTACCCTCACGATAAGTGGGGCACTCTTGACCCTGCTTACGATGCACCTGCCTCAATAGACCCGACGCATGCCATGTTGAAAGGCAATTACTACAAGATTCCTGACGGTGTGGAAACGATTGCCAAGGGTGCTTTCGCACAGGTACGTAACGTCACGGCCATAAAGCTGAACAACGTCAAGACGTTGGAAGAAGGTGCGTTCTATTCGCCCCGTAATCTGAGAAACATCGAGATTTCTGCTTCTGTAAAGACCATCCAGGATGGCGCCATCTCGGGTACTCCTACGCTTTTCAAGTTCACTGTCGATTCTGCAAACCCAGACTATTCGGCTGATTCCGAGGGCGTGATTTACAATCATGACAAGACGGAACTGGTGCTCTTCCCAGCTGGCAAGAAAGGTGAGTACACAACCCTTTCCACAACCAAGAAAATCCGCAAGCGTGCATTCTACTATGCGCAGAAGGTTGAGAAGATTCACTTCAACAAGGATCTGGAGGAAATCGACAATGACGCCTTCCAGGCAGCAGTTGCCTTGAAAGAAATTACATTTGACGAGCCTTCCAAGCTGAAGCGCATCGGTACGTGGGCGTTCTTTAATACTGGTCTGGAGAGCCTGAGACTCCCGGCCTCTCTCGAGACGCTGGGTTCTGCAGCTTTCCGACAGAACAGCAAGCTGAAAACAGTAACCGTGGCTGCCGGCTCAAAACTGAAGAAGATAGAAGCGGGCGCATTCTATTCCAATACGAACCTGGAGTCTTTCACGTTTGAGGGAGCCACGGCTCTGGAGACCATCGGTCAGCAAGCTTTCATGGGTGCAGCGAAACTGAAGAAGTTTAATATTCCTGCTTCGGTGAAGTCTATCGAGAGTGCCGCTTTCGAGGGCACAAGTTCCATGAAAGAAGTTACCTTCGCCGCACCGGCACAGATCGCGAAGATTACAGAAGGTGCTTTCCAAAGTGCGAGTGCATTGGAGAAGATTGAGCTTCCTGTATCTGTAAAGGAAATCGAGAAGGATGCTTTCAACAAGTGCAAGAGCCTGAAAGAGATTGTCATTCCGAAAGATGTGAACAAAATTGACCCTACAGGCTTCCAGCAGTGTGAGAGTCTGGAGAAGTACACGGTCGACAAGGCGAACACTATGTACTCCAGCGTCGACGGCTTCCTGCTGAGCAAGGACAAGAAGAAGCTGGTGTCTTTCCCGCCGGCAAAGGCTGGTACTTACTACACCATGCTGCCTCCGACTATCGAGGAGATCGGCCAGCAGGCGTTCTATGATATCCAGAAACTGGAGAACGTCACCCTTCCTGCAAATGTGAAGAAGATTGATAAGTGGGCCTTCGACCTGGTTAAGAATCTGAACACGATTGCATTCCTGGGCAAGACTCCTGTTGCTGAAGCTAATATTGATGGGACAGCCTTCAATCCTTTGAACGTGGACAAGGCGAAGATTCAGATCAACGTCCGCAAGGATGCAAAGGCTGCTTATGCTGCAAACAATGTATGGAACAAGTTCAAAAACATCGGTGTCTCTTTCTGGAAGGAAAGCAATGGAACAGGTAACGGCGAAACAGAGTACTTCCCGCTGTCGCAGAAGGCTGTGATGATTGTCGACACCAAGGCGGATGTGTTTACTTATGTTGTCCAGCCTAAGGTGACAAATCCTGATGACAGCAAAGCTTATGAGGTACGCCTCTGGGGCGACTATGCGTTGAAGCAGAATACGACCAACATCAAGGAGGTTGTCTTCAAGAACACCCTTGACTATATGGGTATCGATGCCTTCAAGAAAGCTGACGGCACATCGACCGTTGAGCGTATCTACTTCACTGCCCCCGTTCCTACAAAGGATATGAGTGCCACGAAGTGGGAACTGACGGATCTGACTCCTGCCCAGCACGAGTTCGACGGACAGCTGAAGCACATCTATGTAAAGAAGAGTGTTGAGAACGCTTACAAGACGGCTACCGGATGGACGGACTATGCCGGTGTGATCGACTATAAGATCAAGGATGAGGTGAAGATAGCACACCAGTACGGTACGTTTGCCCGTGAGTTCGATGCCGATCTCGGTATCTATGCCCGTGAGAATGGTGACAATGGTCGCATCGGTGCTTTCGTTGCACAGACGGGCGAATTGAAGAAAGGCACTGTTGCAGGGAATGAGGTCATCAAGTGCATGATGAAGAGTATCAATTATAATACGAGCGTGCCTGCCTATGACTATGTACCTGCTGAAACCGGTGTGCTGCTGGAGAGCCGAAGCGGACTCCAGACTCCGGCTGACTTCTACTATGCCATCGGTGAGGAGGACAACAAGACTTACACCATCGCCAACGATGTCATGGAAGGTATAACAGTCAAGGCTAAGAAGATGCAGTCAACTGTTTCTGATGCTGTCTTTGCAATGACTGCAAAAGGAATCTTCAAGCCTCTGAAGATAGGTGTTGCCCGTGAAATCCCTGTTCACAAGGCGGTTGCTCGTCTGAAAGTGAGTACGTCAAGCCCTGCCAAGGTCATGTTCGTCTTTGACGATGGCAGTTCGATAGATGCCGAGACGACCGGTATCGAGCATATTGCGAATACCACGGCGGCAGACGACAATGTTTACTATAACCTGCAGGGCCAGCATGTTGAGCATCCACAGCATGGTGTGTTCATCCACAATGGCAAGAAGGTTGTCTTGAAGTAAACCGCTGTTTCTCCAAGGACAGGGCGACTTCCATACGCTCCGAGGGGTGGTGCTTCCTGCATCACATGCCGGCAATGGCAATGCAGCGGCATCACTCCGCAGGAGAAGTCTCCCTGCCGTACGAAAGAATAATGAACCTAAAAAAAGACCACACAATGAAAAAGAAGGCTTATATGACACCTGAAACCCTCTGCTGTAACTTGAAGACAGAAGGCCTGATGGGTGATCACACGGAAATATTGCAGACCAGTCCCGGTGCGTCGGCACTGGGTCCCGGGCAAGGCGGAGACCTCGAAGATGATGACGAGATCGCAGCCAAGCCGTTCCCGGGTTTCACGGGATGGGAGGACTGATGCCGAGACATTCTCATTCATCAGGCAATCTGGATGCACGGGAAGGTTTCTACCGTGAAATGCGCCGTGCCCGCAGAAAGCGGCTGCTGGCGAAGGCAGGCCTCGCCCTGTTGGTATTGTGCTCTCTGATAATCATGGCACTCTGTGCCTATATGTACGGTTTTCTCCAGTAGGGTGTCGACGGCAGTCTTCACCTTATTGTACAACCGGTTTCGTTTCGGGGCAGGCTCTTATTCGTTTAAGTGCCTGCCTTTTTTCCTGGCGGATGCCGTTCCGGGGACGTCTTAGGCAGGACGGGTCGATGGCGGGTCGATGACGGACTGCCGCATCGGAGATTTCGTCAGACGGCATCAGATGGCTTTTCTCCGCATAAAAGTTTGTTGTTTGGAATTTAATCCGTATCTTTACAACGTAATTTACAACTGAATGAACGACGAAATTAAATCAACTGCTCCTGCAATCTCCGATTTTGATGAGATTGTATCTTATGTAAAGAACGATAAGTCTGACGTAGAAGGGAACATCTATATTGGATCGAAATTTCTGATTGTGTGCGGCTGCAATCCTTTCTTCAAACCGATCATCGAGGAGCGAGGGCCTGTCCGGATCAGCGTTGTCCGTGTGGTGATCGTCAAAAGCGGATGGTGCGAGCCGGTCATAGGCTTCAGGAAGTACCGCTGCGGCCCTGGCGATATGCTGTTCCTCAACTGGGGCGTGACAATCAGTTCCGACACCTTCGGGGTTGACACCACCTTCGAGGGCATCGCACTGACGGAGGAATATATGAAGACGATCTTCGGCGGCCGTCTGCCCGAACTGTTCGTCTCGCCAGGCCAGTGCTTTGTGCTCCATCTGAGTGCGGAGGAGCAGGAGGTGTGGCGGCAGTACACCCATGCGCTCTTCAACCTCGTCCACCTTCCGTCGGTAGAGGAGGAAGTCGCCGGTTCGCTCTTCGTGTCTTCGCTGAACTATGTCGCTTCGCTGCACAGTGCGAAGCTGATGACGAAGCGGGGCAGCTGGTCGCGCAACAAGCAGACTGTCGAGCGGTTCGTGCGGCTTGTCAACGACTATGCCAAGACGGAGCATGAGATAGACTTCTATGCCTCGCAGCTTTTCATGACGGCACATTACCTGGGCATGGTGGTGAAGAAAGAGACGGGGATCACGGCGAAGGAGTGGATCGACAAGACGCTGGCCATCCTCATCCAGCTGGAGCTGCGCTATACGAACAAGTCGCTGAAGATGATCGCCAACGAGTTCAATTTCGTTTCGCTCAGTTCGCTGTGCAAGTTCTTCAAGCGGCGCACGGGGATTACGGCGACGGAGTACAGGATGATGCCTGAAGACACCTCACATAATTCGGCAGGAGCCCCCCCAAGAAGATATAATCCGCTGAAAACCAACTTGTTGTTTGGTCGTTGGGGACATTCTGCCCTGGCTTTTCAGGATGTAGGATAAAACAGAGGATAGAAAAGAGGGTGTGCCAAATACAGGCACACCCTCTTTTTATTGAGAGAGAGAATTTACACTGTTGTGTAAAGAATGAGAACTCAGGATGCGAGTCCGTATAGATAGATGCAAAGTGCCAGGATTGCCAGGGCAATCAGTATGAGACTTGACAGAAATGCCTTTTTCAGTTGTCTCATCTTACGTTGATGTCGCATCTGCGTAAAGAACCGGTCTCTTGCATCCATTGTCGTATTTGTCGGTTTCCTTAATCTTCCCAAGGTGAATAATGAGGATATTCCGTAGAATTGAAAGAGGGGTTTTCTTTTGCTCCTACCTCATCGTGAGCCGGGTCAAACTCGTCGTTTGAAATGCCCGGACTGGCGGTAATCATCAGGTTCTCCATTGAGAAGCGGTGGCTCTCGGTTGAAGGTATGATATATCTCTTCTTTTTCATGACTGTTCCTTTCTCATTTAATGATAACTTTCTTTCCGTTGTGGATATAGACTCCGTGCTGCGGATGTTCTACACGCTGCCCCTGCAGGTTGTAGTAAGCTCTGTCGGTACCGTTGTCTGATGAGGCTGCATCAATCGTGTCGATACCTGTCGTTGAGGAGTCGTCGAAAGAGAACATCACCTTGGCACCGGCCGGTACCCCCTGAATCTTGGCGTATGCCTTGTGAACCGGTATATTGATTGTAGCCTTGGCTTTCTTGAAGATACCTTCACGGACGGACATGACGTAGATAGGATCCGTGCCTGTCGTGACGGTGTGCGGATTGACTGTGACACCTTCCATCATGTTGTGGCTGATGGTATATGTGTGGTCGTCTTTCTCACCGATGGTGTAGTAGAAGTCAGCGGGAGTTTTCTCTCCGTCAAGCACCTTCAGCAGTACACCGGTATAAGCCGGTACATAGCCGTATTCGTTGGCAGCACCGCCGTTCATGTCTACACTTGTCATACGTACCATGTAGGTAGACGTACCGTAGTCGCCGGAACCCTGTGTGATGCTTGAGATAGGAGCTACAAATGCGCCCATGTCGCAGATGTGCTTTTCCTTCTTGTACTCGCTGAAGTCCGTGTCGAACTCACGTGCGAATGTACCGTACTTGTGCGTGATGTTGATACCCGGAATCTTGAAGTCAATCTGATTGATGAAGTTCTTGGTGCTTTCAACATATTTATGTTCAGTCGTACTGTAGACCTTTTTATCCCATTCAGTCTTGTAATTGGAAAGCTGGGACTTCTTCACATAGACTTTCGTAGAAGAGGCGAACTCATTGTAATCTTTTCCAGTCTCATCCAGTTCAAAGCGGGTAGTACTCAGCATCTGCTTTGTCGGGTTGGAAGAAAGGAAGAATACATTTTCGATGGTAGAAGCATCAGCTGTAATGTTTGTCTTGAAAGCCTTGGCACCGATGTACTCTACATTCTTCTTCACAACCACCTCGTGTACGTTAGCAGAAGTTGACTGGAAAGCATAGTCACCAATCATGTTGACATTGTAGGTCTTGCCGTTGTGCTCAACTGTTTCGGGTACGACGAAAGTATAATCGGTGTTTTTTACATCGAGGAGATCGACAGAATTTTCTGATACCGGCAGATACTCCAGATTGTTTTCTATGAAAGAGGTATGTGTACTCTTAAAGTTCTGATAGAATGTCTTGTTTTGATAATCAGTAAGCCGTTCTTTACGTACATAGATGTTTATGTTGGTCGGCATATTCGTTGTTCCTGCTGAGCCATTGTCGAAGCTGCGCTTGTTTTCTTCCTGATTGATTTTTGTCGGGTCAATCATATGGTCGCAGAGGAATGTAATGGTATTCAAGTTCTTGCATAAGCTGAATGCACGCTCGCCAATTTCTTCGACCTTGTTAGGAATAACAACATTCTTCAGACCTACGCATTCATAGAACGCATAATTTCCGATCTTCTTGATTGAAGGAGGCAGGAGTGTAAAGTGTTCACTCGCCTTTCCATGAGGAAAGAGAATCAACTCTTCTTTATCGTGAGAAAGGAGATAACCGTCAACACTTGAGTACTTGGTATTCTCCTTGTCAACGTTGATTGCGGTTAAATGCTCGCAATATTTGAAAGTTTCCGGACTGACACTCTCTACATTCTTTGACAGATTGACGGTTGTCAGGGCTGAACAGTTGCGGAAAGCTTCTTTTTCAAGGGTCTTAACACTGTTTGGAATACTGATAGAAGTCAGACCGCAGTCGGCAAGTGCTCCTGCCTTAATGGTTGTAATGATAGCGTCGTCCTTAAAAGTGGCGGTTGCCATGCTCTTACAGCCGTTGAAAGCATTTCTACCGATGGTGGTTACATTCTTGGGGAAGTTGAATCCCTCCAACTTGTCCAGGTTCTGGAATGCTCCGTCCTCGATAGTCTCAAGATCGCAACTGCCTTGGAAGTTGAAGTGCTTCAAGTTCCTGGTAAGTTGAAGTGCACCGTTCTTTATCGTCTTCAGTTTGGAGTTGTCAGGTACGTTGATGGTTTCCATACTTGAACATGATGTGAAAATCTTATTCAGTTCCGTTAGAGCGGAAGGCAGGGTTACCTCCTTTAATGCATAGTTCCATCCAAACGCACCACCGTCAATCTTCGAACAGCTCGAAGGATTGATAAATGTAACTTTCTTCAAATCCTTGAAGGAGCTGATGGCTTGCGTGTTAATTGTCGTTACACTGCTCGGAATTGTCAGCTCTTGGATATTCTGATTACTTGCAAAGGCAAACTTTTCTATTTCTTTGACGAAAGATGGGATGGTGTATTTTCCATCTGTTATTTGTTTTGACGGAGGGAAGAAATAAACTTTAGACTTGTCTGGTTTACTGTAGATGACACCTTCCTCTTCAATAAAGTTAACGCAGCCTGGTGCTGTTTTGTATTCCTTGATTTTCGGACAGCTGGCAATGGCTCCCGCCGTTCCTTCTACTTCAAGATCCTTTGGCAGAGTCACTGTCTTCAGATTCTGACAGCCAAAAAGAGAGTTGACACCTAATTTGGTCACTTGGTTCATATCGATACTCTCCATCTGTCTTACAGCATCGAAAGCACGCAGGTCAATTCCTTTTATACCATTGGGAACCTTGTAATCTTTGTCCTGTTTGTTGCGAGGATATTGCACCAGTTTGCCTTTGTAGAACAGCACACCCCCATCAACCTTATAGTCTCCTGTAGCACCTGCAGGCATCTCGTAAGCCTCTAAAGTGTTTATCTGTGCAAAACTTGGATAGTCTGTCGCAGCCTTTTTCAGATGAGGCGGTAAAATGATTTTCTTTATGCCTGTGTTCTGAGGAAAACTGATAAAGGCAGAATGCTTTATCTCTTCTACGGCAGGGTTGATGGTATAAGTGCAGTCGGCAGTCATATATGCATCTGTCGGAACGGCATATAGTTGGGTTTTGTTGTGGTTATAGAGTGCCCCATGTCCGTCATCCGAAAATGTTGTACTGGCTGATGCAACTGTGATTTTCGGCATTTTCTTTACTCTGTAGAAAGTGTTGTCAGATATTGTCTTAACAGTGGCAGGTATATTCAGTGTCTCCAGCTCTGCATCTGTAAAGGACGAATAGGCAATTTCTGTAATGCCTTCCGGCAGGTTCACGCTGGTTACCCCCTGGCATTTATAGGTCTCATTACCACCCACTTTTGTAACCCTGAAGGTGGTACCTTTATCGTCACTCCATGTTGCGGGGATGGTAATGGCCCCCGTCTTGTTCTCTGTTCCGACAAACGACAAGGTGCTTTCACTTGCTTTTACCACTTGGTAGACGATACCGTCATGTTTGACGATGTCACCATCAGTGTACGCTGCCACTTGCTTAGGCAGCAACAGCATCAGGAAGGCGATAGCCCATAACCTGAATTGAATTGTTTTTTCTCTCATGTTCATTATTGTGTTTGATAAAAATACTCTGCCTTATATAAATATGTCTGAAGTCTGCCTGTTGTTTCCTTCAGACTGAATCAGTATGTTTTTGGGGTTAATTTGTATGTATCCATTTTTAGAACACTCTCTAAATATGCTGTTTTGCAGGTGCAAAGTTAGAGAGATTTTTCATTGCTGTTGTATTCTAAAGAGTATCTATGTTTTCCTTTTCATCTTCTGTTAATGTCGTATAATAACTTAATTTTCCTTTTAGGTCTTTTTCTTATTCTTTTGAGGAGGTCTTCTGTTCTTTTGTTACATACGCAGTGGCATGGTTGAAACTCTGTTTGCTTATTAGCATGGTTCTGTTCCATAGAGGATAATAGTGAACGCCTGATTTGTAGATTAGGGGTGTGAGAATTCGCTGACCCGAAGCAGTTTCTTGCCTCATGCTCACCAGGATTTCGAAAGA
>NZ_GL872283.1:1476546-1495993 GCF_000191065.1 Prevotella multiformis DSM 16608 | reverse complement strand
TCTTACTTGGACTTCAATTGGGCGTTACTTGCAACGCAAGTAACGCCCAATTGAAGAGGAGGGAATAATGTGCTGGTAACCAGATTGTTGTCGATTTCGTAGAGGAAGCAGGAGTCCAGGGTAGGGCAGTGTGTGAAATGACATGGTTTGCGGATATTCCGCCCTGCCTTACGGGCAGGTGTGTTGATGAGCTGCAGGCAGTAAATCATACGGACTTTTATCCCAATCATGCAATATCAGTATCTTGTTCAAAGCATACAGACTTCTAAAGAATTGTTTGTTGCAGAATAGAATTTTGTTTCTTGTTTTGTTCTGTTTATTGCTTAAAAGGTCGCTTTTCAGAGGTTAAAGATATAACATAGGTTAAAAGAGGCAGCTGGTCGGATTATGTTCTTACCTTTACACAAACATAAATGGGCTAAATGAACGATAATAATGATTTGACACATACATCGGTTGCGAGCTTTGGCGAGATTACCTCTTGCGCAAGAAACAACAGGGATATTCTGAACGGTAATATCTCCGTAGGTCCAGGATTTACGGTAGCAATCGGTTGTAATCCTTTTTTCAAGGCGTTTATCAAGGAGAGGAGTCCTATCCGTCTGGATGTGATGCGTGTGGGGATTGTGAAGACGGGATGGTGTGAACCTGTCATCGGCTTCAGGAGCTACCACTGCGGTCCGGGCGACCTGCTCTTTATCAATTGTGGGGCTGTCCTTACTGACGATGACTTCGGTGAGGATACAACGTTTGTCGGTATCAGCATGACGGAAGGATATATGCGCGACGTATTCGGCGGAAGGCTTCCTGATCTCTTTCTCCCGCCGGGGCAGTGTTTTTCTCTGCACCTGTCAGAAGAGGAACAGGCTATCTGGGAGCAGTATATGCATACATTGAACAGGCTGGTCCATATGGAAGGCGTGGACCGGGATACGGTCAGCTCATTTTTCCTGTCTTCACTTCATTTCATCCATTCCCTGTATAAGTCGAAGGTTGCGGTAAGATGGAAGTACAAGTCGCGTAACCGACAGACCGTCGAGCGTTTCGTCCGGCTGGTCAACGATTATGCCAAGACGGAGCACGAGATCGAGTTTTACGCTTCTCAGCTCTGCATGACGGCCCATTATCTGGGTATGGTGGTGAAGAAGGAGACAGGCATTACGGCGAAGGAGTGGATTGACAAGACGCTGGTTATCCTCATCCAGCTGGAACTGCGCTATACGAGCAAGTCGCTGAAGATGATTGCCAATGAGTTCGGGTTCGTCTCGCTCAGTACGCTGTGCAAGTTCTTCAAGCGGCGCACGGGGATTACAGCGACGGAATACAGGATGATGCCTGACGACACCCCATGCAGTTCCATAGAGACCCCATAAATAACCGTAAGTTGTTGATATACAATATGTTGCTGGGTTCACGTTATCCCTTTCTGAATGAAACTTCCCGCTCTTCCAGAATTTTCCTCTATATATATACATCTTTCCGTCCGTTTTTCTCATGGGGTCACAGCGGGTCACGGAGTAAATGGATTGAGGCAGGAGTGTTATCTGCTTAAATGGGAGGAAGGACGATAACAGACTGCGGGAGAGCTAATAAAGACGGCTTACTTCCGTCTCGATGGCAGGCGGTACAAGCCCCCGGACAGACATTCCCTGCCGGATGCGTCGTCTGATTTCCGTACTGCTGATATCAATGAAGGGCGTACGGAGGATGCTTACGCCGGGGGCAGGGCATTGTCTGAGATCTGCTCGCCACGGCGTGGATAGACTACGAGGCGGTAATGAGCGAGGATGTCTTCGGCATGATACCAGCGATTGAAGGCTGCCCAGTTGTCGCCTCCCACAAGGAGCGTGAAGCGATGGGCAGGGAAGTCGCTGCTGAGATGCCGGAGGGTGTTCCATGTGTAGGAAGGCTTCGGTAAACGGAACTCGTAATCCGAGGTCTTGAAGTGCGGATTGTTGTCTGTGGCTTTTTGTACCAGCTTCAGGCGAAGGTGATCGTCAAGCAGTGCCTGGTCTGCCTTGAAAGGATTCTGGGGGGATACCATGAACCATACTTCGTCCAACTTTTCTTTCTCAAGAAAGGCCTTTGCCAGTGTGAGGTGTCCGTTGTGAATGGGGTTGAAAGAACCGCCGAAGATGCCGATGTTCATCTTTCTATAAATTCCTTCACAATCTCGTATGCTTCCTGCTCTGCCTTTTCGAGATTGTCGTTGACAATGATCCGGTCGAATTTGTCAGCGAAGGTAAGTTCGTAGGAAGCCTTGGCAAGGCGGTTCTCGATGGCTTCGGCACTGTCGGTCTGTCTGCCCACGAGTCGGCGGCGCAGTTCTTCTATCGAAGGCGGTTGGATGAAGATGCTCAAGGCCCGGTCGCCGTAGAACTTCTTGATGTTGCAGCCGCCTTTGACATCGACATCAAAGACCACGTTCTGCCCGGCTGCCGTCTGGCTCTCCACCTGTGACTTCAATGTACCATAGAAGCGGTTTTCGTATACCTCTTCATACTCCAGGAACTCTCCAGTCTTAATCTTTTCCTTGAACGCTTCAGGCGATAGGAAGATGTACTCCACGCCATTCTGCTCCGTACCGCGCGGTGCCCGGGTGGTACAGCTGATGGAGAATGCCAGCCGCAGTTCCGGATGTTCCCGCATCAGCCATTGCACGATGGTGCTCTTGCCCGAGCCGGAAGGGGCGGAGAAGATCAGCCTCCCCCCGCCTCTCAGAAGGAGGGAATCGCCTGACGGGATGTCGTGGGATGCAGCCTCCTGTGTTTGGGTGACGGGCGATGTGCCGGTTGTCGGGTGGTCAGATGAAAGTTTGCTCATGATGGATTTTATTTTCTGTATTCTCTCCTGTGGGTGGGGAAGCCTCCTCAGGCTCCTCCGGGGGAGGGGCTGGGGTAGGCGGTGATAAGCGATAATAGGCGGGTGGTAAGCAGGATAGGCGGGATGGGCGATGATGGGCTTCTTACAGGGCATTCAGCACCTGCTCTTTGATCTGCTCCAGCTCGTCCTTCATCTTGACGACGATGTTCTGCATCTCTGCCTGGTTGCTCTTCGAGCCGGTCGTATTGATTTCGCGCCCCATCTCCTGGGCTATGAAGCCGAGCTTCTTGCCGACACCGTGTCCGCTCTCGTCCATGGTCTCCCGGAAATACTTGAGGTGGTTGGCGAGCCGCTGCTTTTCCTCGCTGATGTCGAGTTTCTCGATGTAATAAATCAGTTCCTGTTCCAGACGGTTCTTGTCGTATTCCACTTCCGGAATCAGCTTCAGACCTTCGATAATCTTCTCTCTTATCTTCGGCACACGGCTCTGCTCGAGGGGTTCGATGTTCTTCAAGAGAACAGCGATATTGTCAATCTTCTCGGCAAATTTCTTCTGCAGTGCTGCACCCTCCTGGGTGCGGAATTCGATGAGCTTGTCTACCGCCTTGTTGACGGCCTGCAGCGCAGCCTCCCATTCGCCGTCTTCAAGTACTTCCACCTCGGTCTTCGTCGTGACGTCAGGCAGGCGCAGCAGTGTCGTGAACCAGTCGGCCGGTTCAGGGATGCCGGTGTCCTTGGAGAGGGTCTTGATCTGATTATAATAGTTTTCTACGAGGGCAGCGTTGATGGGCGTTGCGTCAACCGTCGTCTCTTTCTCAATCCAAATGGAGAAATCCACCTTTCCGCGTTCCAGCTTCTGGGCGAGCAGGCGGCGTATCTCCATTTCCTTTTCTCTGTAGAGGGGTGCGATGCGTGCTGATAGGTCGAGTGTCTTGCTGTTAAGCGACTTCACTTCGACATTGATTTTCTTTTCCTTGTAGGCTATGGTAGCTTTCCCATAGCCAGTCATTGATAGTATCATGAGCTTTTCGCGTTAAATTTCTGCAAATGTACAAAAAATATGGAATAAAAGGAGTATATTTGCACGTTATTTAGAATATAAAAGTCATTTATGTCTTGTATATTGAATATTGACACGAGCACAAACGTGTGCTCCGTTGCAGTAAGTCAGGATGGGAACTGTATCTTCGAGAAGCAGGATACGCTCGATTCCAAGCATCGGGAGAAGTTAGGAACATTCGTTGACGAGGCACTTGCCTTTACAGACAGTCATGCGTTGTCGTTGGATGCGGTGGCGGTCAGCGGCGGTCCTGGGTCATACACCGGACTGCGTGTCGGCGTGTCCATGGCGAAAGGCATCTGCTACGGGCGTGGCGTGAAGCTGCTGGCTGTGCCTACACTGGAGTTGCTGGCTGTACCGGTACTGCTTCACCATGAGGCTGTCGAGGGCGATGCACTCCTCGTTCCGATGATCGATGCACGCCGGATGGAGGTGTATTCTGCTGTCTATGACCGTGCGCTGAAGAAGGTCCGCGGCATTCAGGCGGATGTCGTTGACGGGCATACCTACAAAGAATATCTTGACCGTGGTCCGGTCTATTTCTTCGGCAATGGTGCCGAGAAGTGCATGGAGGTCATCCATCACCCGAATGCCCACCTCATCAAGGGCATTGACGCACTGGCAAAGAATATGTTTCCGCTGGCAGAGAAGCGCATGGCGGAGGAGAAGTTCGAGGATGTGGCGTATTACGTCCCGTTCTATCTCAAGGACTTTGTTGCCAAGAAGGCGAAACCGCTGCTGTAGGGAAAGCCTATCACCGTTTATTATCTTATTCATCGCCTATCATCACCCATCACCCAATGAACATACCCGGATTAGATTACAACACACAGCGCGAGAGACTCATACTGCCACAGTATGGGCGAGAAATACAGAACATGGTAGATTATGCCGTGACGCTCCCTACCAAGGAAGAGCGTCAGCGGTGTGCAGAAGCCATTGTCGCCATTATGGACAGGATGAATGCCCAGAACCGTGGAAATTACGACCACATGGAGAAACTCTGGGACCATCTGGCATTGATGGCCAATTTCAAGCTGGATATAGACTATCCCTGCGACGTATCGCAGGCCTTGAAGATCGCCACGAAGCCGGAGCCGATGACCTATCCCATGTCGAAGATTCCCGTAAGACATTACGGCAAACTGCTCTTTGAGGCTTTCGAACAGCTGAAGACCATGGAGCCCGGTGAACGGCGGGATGCTTTCGTCCGTTCTGTCGCCAATCAGATGAAACGCAGTCTGATGCAGTGGGGGCACGGATCGAGCGACGACGAGAAAGTGGCGTCAGACCTTGCCCGTTTCACCGATGGAAAGATTCAGCTCGACCTTGATACTTTCAAGTTCGAGAGAATCAATGCCCGTGATTTTGCCCAGCCTCGTAACAAGAAGAAAAAGTAAGACGACGAACATGGAATCCTTTATCATTGAAGGTGGACATCGGCTGAGTGGAACGATTGCCCCGCAAGGTGCGAAGAATGAAGCCTTGGAAGTCATTTGTGCAACCCTGTTGACGACGGAAGAGGTCATCATTCGTAATGTTCCGGACATCCTTGATGTGAACAACCTCATCAAACTGCTGCAGGACATCGGTGTGAAGGTGAGAAAGCTCGCTCCGAACGACTTCTCTTTCCAGGCAGACGATGTGAACCTTGACTATCTGGAGAGTAGCGGCTTCGTGAAGAAATGCTCGTCCCTGCGTGGCAGCGTACTGATGATTGGTCCGCTGTTAGGTCGCTTCGGCAAGGCGACGATAGCCAAGCCGGGGGGGGACAAAATCGGCCGCCGCCGTCTCGATACGCATTTCCTGGGTTTCAAGAACCTCGGGGCACACTTCGGACGTGTCGAGAACCGTGATGTCTACGAGATACAGGCCGACCGCCTTGTCGGCACTTATATGCTGCTGGACGAGGCATCGGTGACGGGTACGGCCAACATCATCATGGCTGCCGTGCTGGCGGAGGGGACAACGACGATATACAATGCTGCCTGCGAACCGTATATCCAGCAGCTCTGCCACCTGCTCAATGCGATGGGTGCGAAAATCAGCGGTATAGCCAGCAACCTGATTACCATAGAGGGTGTGAAGACGCTGCATGGGGCAGAACACCGGATTCTCCCGGATATGATAGAGGTCGGCTCGTTTGTCGGAATGGCAGCTATGGTGGGGGACGGCGTACGAATCAAGGATGTATCGATTCCCAACCTCGGCCCGATTCTCGATACCTTCCGCCGGCTGGGCGTGCAGATCATTGAGGATGAAGATGACCTCATCATTCCCCGCCAGGACCATTACGTGATAGATTCCTTTATTGACGGAACGATTATGACCATCAGCGATGCGCCCTGGCCGGGACTGACACCGGACCTCATCTCCGTGCTCCTCGTTGTGGCGACGCAGGCACAGGGCAGCGTGCTTTTCCATCAGAAAATGTTTGAGAGCCGGCTCTTCTTCGTCGACAAACTCATCGACATGGGGGCGCAGATTATTCTCTGTGACCCTCACCGCGCCGTAGTTGTCGGACACGACAACGGCAAAAAACTCCGCGCCGGACGTATGTCAAGTCCTGACATCCGCGCCGGCATCGCCTTGCTCATTGCAGCCTTGACAGCGGAAGGCACGAGCCGCATTGACAACATCGCACAGATTGACCGCGGTTACGAGAACATCGAGGCACGCCTGAACGCATTGGGGGCAAAGATTCGCAGAGCCGAAATATGTTAGCCTCATAGCCTTGTGAAACCTATTCCTTGACCAAGCGTGTTTAGGCTCCAGACAAAAAGGGTCTACCTTTTTCCGCAAAAGGGTAGACGGTTTCCCGCAAATAGGTCGACCCTTTTCTTCATAATGCACAATTGGGGATTGAAGTAAGCAATCATGTATCAGGACCGCTGATTTAACAGAAAAAGATGATAAGGAAAGAAGAGGTCTATAAAATCGGCCGCATCGGGAAACCGCACGGCGTACACGGAGAGCTGCAGATGCAGTTCTCCGATGATGTGTTTGATGCCGTTGATGCCGATTATCTGCTATTGGACATAGACGGAATACTTGTACCTTTTTTCATGGAGGAATACCGCTTCCGTTCGGACGAAGTAGTCCTGATGAAGTTCTGTGATGTCGATACCGAGGCACAGGCACGTGAACTGACGGGAAGTGAGGTTTACTTTCCGCGCAAACTTGCAGAAGAAGGAACTGCTGATGTATCATGGGCACAAGTCGTTGGCTATACCCTGGTAGATAAGGCTACAGGAAAGACTGTCGGCAGGATTGTTTCAATCGATGAAACGACAATCAATACGCTCCTTGAGGTGATGACACCGGAAGATGAAGAACGATTGATTCCTGCCAGTACAGACCTGATAGTGAAGATAGATGCAGAAAAGCAGACGATTGCAATGCGCATCCCTGCCGGGCTGCTTGATCTTTGATTTACTTTGTAAAAAATAGAATGAAACAACAAATCTGTATATTAGGTTCAACGGGCAGCATCGGTACGCAGGCACTGGATGTAATCAGCCAGCACCCCGACCTTTATGAGGCTTATGCACTCACGGCCAACCGCCGTTGGAAAGAGCTTGCTGCTCAGGCACGCCGTTTCCATCCCGCCGCCGTGGTCATTGCCGACGAGACTTTCTATGAACCTCTGGTAAAAGAACTGGCCGATATGCCCGATGTAAAGGTGTATTGTGGCAGCAAGGCATTGGAAGAGATCGTCGAATCCCCCTCCATTGACATGGTGCTGACGGCGATGGTGGGCTATGCCGGTCTTGCTCCGACCATCCATGCCGTCAAGGCGAAGAAGAGAATCTGCCTTGCCAACAAGGAGACGCTTGTCGTTGCCGGTGAGCTGATTCTTCAGCTGGCACAGCAGTATCATACGCCTATCCTGCCGGTTGACAGCGAGCACAGTGCCATCTTCCAGAGCCTTGTCGGCGAGGACGGCAACGAGATTGAGAAGATTCTGCTCACCTGTTCGGGCGGTCCTTTCCGCAGGTTTACGCACGATCAGCTGAAGACGGTCACTGCCGCTGATGCCCTGAAGCATCCTACATGGGACATGGGGGCCAAGATCACCATCGACTCCGCATCGCTGATGAACAAGGGCTTTGAGGTGATAGAGGCGAAGTGGCTCTTCGGTGTACCGGCCGATAGGATACAGGTACTCGTCCATCCGCAGTCTATCGTCCACAGTGCGGTGCAGTTCCGTGACGGTGGTGTGAAGGCGCAGCTGGGGGTTCCCGATATGCGGTTGCCCATCCAGTATGCTTTCTCGTTCCCGAAACGGCTGCATCTGGACGGCGACCGTCTCGACCTGTTCCGCCAGCCGCTGGAGTTCTTCGAGCCGGATGTGGAAAAGTTCAAGTGTCTTGCCATGGCTTACGAGGCAATCAACAAGGGCGGAAATATGCCGTGCATTGTCAATGCGGCCAACGAAATAGTCAATGCGGGCTTCCGGCGTGGCGTGTGCTCGTTCCTCGCCATGGGCGACATCATCGAGCAGACCATGCAGCAGGTTGCCTTCGACAGCAATCCCGACTATGAGGTTTACGTGCAGACGGATGCCGAGGCACGCCGTGTGGCACAGGATATTATGAATAATCAATAAGTTGTAAATAGATAATGGAAACATTTCTGATCAGATTGCTACAGTTTGTTCTGGCAATCTCTCTGCTTGTCCTGCTTCACGAAGGCGGACATATGTTCTTTGCGAAACTCTTCGGTGTCCGTGTCGAAAAGTTCTTTGTCTTCTTCGATGTGAACATCGGGAAGTGGAAAGGAAAGCTCTTCAGCTGGAAGCCGAAAAAGGACGATACCGAGTACGGCATGGGCTGGCTGCCGCTGGGCGGCTACTGCAAGATTGCCGGTATGATTGACGAGAGTCTTGATACCGAGCAGATGAAGAAAGAGCCGCAGCCGTGGGAGTTCCGCACCAAGCCGGCATGGCAGCGGCTTTTGATTATGATAGGTGGTGTGCTGGTCAATTTTGTCCTTGCGCTCTTCATCTATTCGATGATCATGTTCACCTGGGGTGATTCTTATTTCAAGGTGTCGGACATGAGCATGGGTATGCGTTTCAATGTTGATGCCAAGGCACTGGGCTTCCGCGACCATGATGTCATGCTCGGGACGGACCAGGGACCTTTCCGTGAATATGCCAATGTGAACGGCGACTTCTTCCGCCAGATAGCCCAGGCGAAACGTGTTGATGTACTGCGTAACGGCAAGAAGCACAGCATTGCGCTGCCCGGCGACATGGATATGCTGCCGATGATCAAGACCCGTCCTTACTTCGTCGAGCCGTTCATCCCGGCACAGGTCGACAGTGTGATGGGCGGTTCGCCTGCTGCCAGGGCGGGCATCAAGGCTGGTGACCTCATCAGAACGGTCAATGGCAAGAAGATTGAGACATGGAGCGACATGAACTATCAGATGGGCGTGCTCGATGATGTCATGTCCGTGAAGAATACGCACAAGGATTCGCTGGCGGCCCGCTCGGTGGTCCTGACCGTACAGCACAAGGGCGTGGAGAAGCTCGATACTGTGAAGATGGTGCTGACACCCGACCTCAAACTGGGTGTTCTTCAAGCGACGCTTGCCACCTATTACAAACCGGTGCAGGAGAGATATGGCTTCTTCGAGAGTTTCCCGGCCGGAATCAAGCATGGCTGGAACGTGCTGCGCGGCTATGTCGGCAATTTCCGTTACCTCGCTTCGGCTGACGGTGCGAAGAGCATCGGAGGCTTCGGGGCTATCGGAAGCCTTTTCCCTCCTTACTGGGACTGGTACATGTTCTGGTCGATGACGGCCTTCCTGAGCATCATCCTCGCCTTCATGAACATTCTGCCTATCCCGGCACTTGATGGCGGTCACGTGGTCTTTTTGCTCTACGAGATGATTACCCGCCGCAAACCTTCCGAGAAGTTCATGATCCGTGCGGAGTATGTCGGCATCACCCTGCTGATTCTCCTCATGATATTTGCCAACCTCAACGACATCCTCCGTTGGCTGCATATAATGTAAGAACAAACAGGAGTCAGCTGGATTAACTTCATTGAGGTAGTCAGTTACCAATATCTCAATACGAAATCACGCAATACTTGTCATCGCAGGTATTGCGTGATTTTTGTGGTTTATAGTGTTTTGTTGAAAGGTTGTTGGACGGCAAAGGATAAAATAAGGTGTCGTCTGCAAAGTCGCTTGCGAACGGTTATTTTATGTAAGCACAAATAGGAATCTGCCGGATCAACCTTCCTTGAAGTAGTCCGTTGACAGCATCTCGATACGAAATCACGCAATACTTGTCATCGCAGGTATTACGTGATTTTTGTGGTTTATAGTGTTTTATTGAAAGGTTGTTGGCCGGTAAAGGATAAGGTAACGCATCGTCTGCAAAGTCGCTTGCGAACGGTGCATTCTACTCCCCTCTCCATTCGGAGAGGAGCCGGGGGTGAGGCTTTTTTTTTAATACAGCAGTACCAATCCAGCAAAGGCCGCATAACAGATCATCCGGATGGGATTGATCTTCATCCACATCGTACCGGCAAAGGTCGCAGCGAAGAGGAACAGACTGATGCAGAACTGCCAGGGATTGACGGAGGGCACAGAGAAGTTCTCAGCATTGCATAACAATAAAGTGGCGGCGGCCAGCAGACCGACGACGACGGGGCGCAGTCCTGCAAAAACCGACTGGACGATGGGATTGTTCATGTATTTCAGGAACATCCTGCTGATCAGGACCATCAGTATCAGGGAGGGCAGAACGATGGCGATGGTGGCGGTGATGCTTCCCAAGACCGCCATTCCTCCACCGAAGCCGGCGTTGTGTACGGCAGTATATCCGCAGTAGGTGGCGGAGTTGATGCCGATGGGCCCCGGTGTCATCTGTGAGATGGCGACAATGTTCGTGAACTCCGCGGAGCTGAGCCAGTGGTGTCTCAGGACGGTCTCGGTCTGTATCAGCGACAGCATCCCATATCCTCCGCCGAATCCAAAGAGCCCGATGAGAAAGAAAGTATAGAAGAGGTGTAAGTATATCATGTTGTTGTTTGTTGTAAGACTGGGAGTCCAAGAGCATTGCCTGTCTTGAGAAACACGCTCGCCCTTCCTTGTACTTCCCTTCGGCCGGCGACTGTCGGCCGGAGGGGCTGCAGGAGGTTTCTACTCTGTCGGCCGGATGTATTTCCCATAGAGAAACCCGCCGACTCCTGCTGCAAGGATGACATATACCGGATTTACCCCCAGGAGCCAGATAAGGAGTGCCGTGGCAAGGGGAATCCAGCAGGTGGTCAAGGTGATGCGTGCTTCTTTTGCCAGCTGGAAGGTAGGGACGGCTATCAACGCCACTACGGCAGGACGGATGCCGCGGAACATGGCCGCTACCCAGGGGATGTCCATGAACTGGTGAAGGAAGAGTGCTATGCAGAGAATGATGAGAAAAGAGGGAAGAACCGCTCCCAGGCAGGTGCAGAGAGCACCGGGTAGCTTCCGTATCTTATACCCCACGAAAATGCTGATGTTGGCAGCGAGAACTCCCGGGCAACTCTGCGCAATGGCGATAAGGTCGATGAACTGGTCCTGGGGAATCCATCGTTTTTTCTCCACGACCTCCTGTTGGAGGATGGGCAGCATGGCATAGCCGCCTCCAAGGGTAAAAGCTCCGATCTTGAAAAAGGTCTTGAAGGCATCCCAGTAGAAGGATGACGGGGGATGATGGCCGGATATTGGGGAAATGTTTTCTTTTTGCACAGGATTTCTGATTGAAAGGAAGTAGATGAAATGATAAATCCCCTCGTCCGTCCTTGTCCCTTTGGGTGTCAATGGACGGACGAAGGAGATTTCCATGTTGTCTGTAATCTGTTCAGAGGGATGGAATGCCCCGGAGGTATGGGACAGGCCTTACAGCTTGCTCTCCACCCATTTGCGGGCATTGACAAACGCCTCGATCCATGGTGTCACCTCCTCCTGGCGGCGTTCACGTGGATACCATGCCTGCTGCCAGGGGAAGACGGAACGCTCCAGGTGGGGCATCATTGCAAGGTGACGGCCGTCGGCAGAGCAGATGCCGGCCACGTTGTAGTCCGAACCGTTCGGGTTGCCCGGATACTCCGCATAGTTGTATTTGGCAATGATGTTATACTTGTCCTCGGCTTCCGGCAGGTAGAACCGGCCCTCGCCGTGTGCCACCCAGATGCCGAGTTTGTTACCGCTCAAAGAACCGAACATTACACTGTTGTTCTGCGGAATGGTCAGATTCAGGAACGCACTCTCGAACTTCTTGCTGGTGTTGTGGCAGAGGTGGGCACGGTGCTTGTGCTCCGGGTTGATGAGGTTCAGTTCCACCATCAACTGACAGCCGTTGCAGATACCCAATGAAAGTGTATCTTCGCGTGCATAGAAGCGGTCGAGTGCCTGCTTGGCTTTCGGGTTATAGAGGAAAGCACCAGCCCATCCCTTTGCAGAACCGAGTACGTCAGAGTTAGAGAAGCCACCGCAGAAGACGACCATGTTCACCTCTTCTAAGGTCTCACGACCTGTGATGAGATCGGTCATCATGACATCCTTCACCTCAAAGCCAGCCAAATAGAGTGCGTAAGCCATCTCACGCTCACCATTGGTACCCTTTTCACGGATGATAGCTGCCTTGGGTGTTGGATGTTGGGTGTTAGTGTTAGGTGTTGAAGTCTTCCAACGGTCTGCATCGAGACCGTACTGCTGGAGGGTACCGGTGAAATCAGCATTGAACTTCATCTCGATTGGCTGCTTCTTGTAGTTCAGGTAACGCTTCTTAGCCATGCCGTTCATACTCTGCTTGCGGTCAAGCAGGTAAGATGTCTTATACCACGTATCGCGTAATGCGTCAATATCGAACGCTGCTTTCCAGTCACCATCAGCAATACTGAGGGTGCGTTTGTCTGGACTTGGTGTGCCGATGCGGGCAAAGCCGATGCAGTTTTCTGTCAAGAATTCCTTGACTTCTTCCTTATGTTCGTCAGCAACCTGGATTACGACGCCTGGATTCTCTGCAAAGAGCTTCTTGATAACATCGTCACCCTTGATGTCGTGGAGGTTGATATGCAGGCCACCTTCAGCATTGGCAAAGGTCATCTCAAGCAATGTTGTAATCAAACCACCTGCTGAAATGTCGTGTCCCGCGAGTATCCATCCACGACGAATCATCTCTTGTACGGCATCGAAGCAGTCGCAGAAGTACTGTGGTTCTTTTACTGTTGGAATATCACTACCAATCTTGCCGAGGCTCTGTGCAAAGGCAGAGCCACCAAGACGCTGCTCGTCAAAACTGAAGTCGATATGATAGAGGCGTGTGCTCTTGTTGTTTACAAGTACTGGAGAAACCACCTGACGCACATCGCTCACCTCACCACCACTGGTCACGATGACGGTTCCCGGAGAGATAATCTTGTCGCCGTTAGGATATTGCTGGGTCAGAGAAAGTGAATCCTTACCCGTTGGAACGTTCACACCGATAGCGCAGCAGAAGTCTGATAGTGCCTTAACCGCACTATAGAGACGTGCATCCTCACCCTTCTGTGAGCGACAAGGCCACATCCAGTTGGCTGAAAGACTCAAGCTGTCCATGCCGTCTGCCAATGGTGCCCATACGATATTGGTCAATGACTCGGCTACTGAAAGGACTGAGCCTGCCTCTGGTGATGCGAGTCCTGCTTGTGGCGCATGACCGAGTGCGGTAGCAATACCCTTATGACCACGATAATCCAAGGCTACAACACCACAGTCAGAGAGTGGCAACTGAATCTCACCCTGACACTGCTGGCGGGCAACTTTACCTGTGACAGAGCGGTCAACCTTATTGGTCAGCCAGTCCTTGCAGGCCACAGCTTCCAACTGAAGCACGCGCTGGAGGTATTCCTCCACCTTATCTATACTATAAGAAACATTCTCATATTTGCGCTCAACGGTCTCATCCTTCATGATTGTCTTTGGAGAATGGCCGAACATCTGCGCCACGTCCAAGTCGAATGGCTTGACACCATCACCCTGGACAAACGAGAAGTGGGCATCGCCTGTGGTCTCACCGACAACATACATCGGTGCACGCTCACGCTCAGCAATCTTCTTCACGTGGTCGAGATGCTTCTCGTCAATGAGCAGGCCCATGCGCTCCTGTGACTCGTTGGCAATGATTTCCTTGGCACTCAAAGTCTTGTCACCGATAGGCAGCTGTGTCATGTCAATCTTGCCACCACATTCTTCAACAAGCTCACTCAGACAATTCAGGTGTCCAGCAGAACCGTGGTCGTGGATAGAAACAACCGGGTTGTTGTCTTCTTCTACCAATGCACGCACGAGGTTGTAAGCACGTTTCTGCATCTCCGGGTTGGCACGCTGTACGGCATTCAACTCAATGCCGTTGGAGTAACGGCCTGTATCGACCGATGATACCGAACCGCCGCCGAGCCCGATGCGGTAGTTGTCGCCACCGACGACAACCACCTTGTTGCCGGCCTGCGGCTCGCCCTTCAGACAGTCGCGCTTGGTTCCATAGCCTACACCACCAGCAAGCATAATCACCTTGTCGTAAGCATATTTCTCGCCATTCTCCTGATGCTCGAAAGTGAGCAGTGAACCCGTAATCAACGGCTGACCGAACTTATTGCCGAAATCGCTTGCACCGTTGGATGCCTTGATGAGAATCTGCTCTGGTGTCTGATAGAGCCACTGACGGACAGGAAGAATATCTTCCCAGTCGCGCAAGGCTGGTGTACTGCCGTCGTCTTCCTTCAAGCGGGGATAAGCGGTCATATATACAGCCGTTCCGGCAATAGGCCACGAGCCGACACCGCCGCCCATACGGTCGCGTATCTCACCACCTGTACCAGTCGCTGCTCCATTGAATGGCTCAACGGTAGTTGGGAAGTTGTGGGTCTCGGCTTTCAGAGAGATAACACTCTCGATCGGCTTTACTCGGAAATAGTCGGATGTGCTCTGGTTGGCTGGTGCAAACTGTTCGACTTCTGGACCTTGGGCGAAAGCAACATTGTCTTTATAGGCTGAAAGAATCTTACCAGGATTCTCTTTCGTAGTCTTCTTGATGAGGCTGAAGAGGCTGCTTTCCATCACCTTGCCGTCGATGATGAACTCACCTCCGAAGATTTTATGGCGGCAATGCTCAGAGTTGATCTGTGCGAAACCGAAGACTTCAGAGTCGGTGAGTGGGCGACCGTTCTGCTTCTCAATCTTGTGGAGGTATTCCATCTCCTCTGGAGAGAGTGCCAGACCCTCTTCTTCGTTGAATTTCTCCAGATTGTCAACGTGCCTGATAGGCTCCGGCTCGTGGTTGACTGTGAATATCGTCTGGTCCAGACCTTCGTACATGCGTTGCAGCATGGGGTCGTAGTCGGCTTCCTTGCTGCTTACAGGGAAGTACTCCTCTATACGCAGAATGCCGTCAAGGCTCATGTTCTGAGTAATCTCGACGGCATTCGTACTCCAAGGAGTAATCATCTCACGGCGTGGCCCCACATAGAAGCCCGGCAGCGCCTGTGCATCCTGCAGGTAGACGGCATCGCCGTAGAGCCAGCAAAGTTCGTTGATTTCCGCATGGGACAGCGCATGGTTGACTTCTGTAGCAATCACGCTCTTGGACTGAGTTCTGAAGAAAAGAATCATAGCCTTTATATAAAAATTGGTGTTACTTTGTTTGCAAAGATACGATTTTCTTTGGAGATAGTATCTTTCTGCACTGTGTTTTTTGGAAAGGTGTTTTAAAACCATGCTCAAACCTGGCTCATTTGAGGGACATGGAAAAAGACGGTTCTTCCGTTAAATGCGTAGATTGGAGAATAAAGGCTTATGCACTGGCAGGGTATGACTGTCCAAAACCAGATGGCCTTAAAAAGGAGGATGAACTGAAAGATAAGATGCAGGAAAGGCAGATTGATACGATGCCTGACCATCAGCCTGTCTTTCCGTCTTCCACAGACAACTTATTCCCATATCATCGCTGTTTGTAAACTGTTTTCATGCAACCCAAGCTGACACATGCCCTTCTGGCTCCTGAAAGAGGCCTGATTGACTTGCAACAGGTGCTCTATTAGCGTGTTACCAATGCCCTTTTGAAGTCCAATCAGGCACCTTTTGTGGATGGATTGGTAACCAATTGATTGACTGCTGGTTACGAATCTGATTTTGGAACGGATTCCTTTTATTTTCAGATGATTTATTTGAAATTATGTAATGACTTTTCAAAATCCTGTCTGTATTTCCGACGTATTAGAATGAAAAGGTTTTTGTATCGGAGGAGGATAATAAAATAGACAGTTGACGGTTCTGGCTATCTTCCTGTTGAATGAATCACTTCGGTTTTTCCGTGAAAGCTATGCGAAAAGCATCCACACATTTAACGGAAGAACCTAAAAGGCGGGGTGGGGCAGGACGGTATGGGTGGGGGAGAGCGGGTGATCGTTATAAAAAGATAGTTGTCCGGCACTCCTTTCCCAATATAAGCGGTCGTCCCCTCCCTTCTCTATGTAAAGGTCGCAGCTGCAACAGGCCTGCCCTCCTTCCTGTGGCCTGATCCCCGACACCGGTTGTGTTGATGTCCGACACCAGTTGTGCCGATGCCTGACACCAGTCGTGCTGTGTGCTCGCATGCTTACTGTACGTTGATCGGATGAAACCGCTTTGTTGTAAAAGCCAAAGGCCGGTGTACTTTGTTCGATGAGGCGGACCAGCTTCCAAAGTCAATGGGGGATTGCCGGTTGACAGAGCGTTACACATTGATATACGGGATGTTTGAGTTTTGCAGGACAGTAACAACCGCAAATGTCAGGAATGACAGCCGGGCTTTTCCAGGATCCGTTGCAGTAGATCAGGTGTGTCTTTGTATCATGCTAGGACTATGAATCCGGTCGATACTGATTGTTTCTTACATCTATGCGGTTCCTCCTGCATTCAGTCCGGGAAGGAGAATCTGTCAAATACCTTTTCCGGATCCTTCTTGTTTTCCGGCCTCTTATGGTTTGCCATGTGTCACGGACATTGGCTCTTCCTGTGGTAAGTTCTGTATGTTTTTTATCAAATATTTTCTTTATTTCTCGATTTCAGGTTAAAAATCTCTAAACTCATCGCATGACATTTTGTTTTCCATGACTTTATCCTATCTTTGCAAAAGATATGTGCATCTTGTGAATATTCTGCTTTCGCAACAGGGCACGTATCTGCACTTTCAAAATACGAACCTAAAATGAAGAATATGAAAAAGAGTCTTTTTATCGTAGCTTTAGCCGTAGGGGCACTTGCTTTCAGCAGCTGTGCCAGCAAGAAAGACCTGGAGAATTGCCGGGCAGAGAATAACCAGCTGTCTGCGGATTACCAGAGCGCCAAGGAGACGATTGCCGCCAATAACGCACGGATCAAGAGCCTGGAGGATCAGTTGGCACAGGCAAGGGAGAGTGCTGCCGCTTTGCAGGGAAGTCTCGACAACAGTTTGAGGAACGCCAATTCAAATAACATCAACATTTCCAAACTCGTTGACCAGATCAATGAGAGCAATCAGTACATCCGCCATCTGGTGGAGGTCAAGTCGAAGAGCGACTCGCTGAACATGGTGCTCACGAACAACCTTACACGCTCGCTGAGCCGTGAGGAGCTGAAGGAGGTCGACGTGCAGGTGTTGAAGGGCGTGGTTTATATCTCTCTGGCCGACAATATGCTGTATAAGAGCGGTTCTTATGAAGTGAATGACCGTGCCGAGCAGACATTGAGCAAGATTGCCAAGATCATCACCGACTACAAGGATTATGATGTGCTGATAGAGGGCAATACGGATAACGTGCCTATCAATACGGCGAATGACAAGATGAAGAACATCCGTAACAACTGGGATCTCTCCTGTCTGCGTGCGGCTTCGGTCGTACAGTATCTGCAGGACCGTTTCGGTGTCAACCCCAAGCGGCTGACTGCCGGTGGACGGGGTGAATACAATCCGCTTGCTACGAATGATACCGAACTGGGCAAGCAGCGCAACCGTCGTACACAGATCATCATTACTCCGAAACTTGATCAGTTTATGGATCTCATCGGTGAGGCTCCTGAGACGAAGTCGGCAAAGTAATCTGATTATGAATAATGACGTTCTGTCCTTGATTCTCCAGCGATGTCCACGGAGGTATAGGTGGGTTTTGGCTGCATTTTCCGTATATATGATTTATTTCTGTGGGAAGTGCTTTGGTGAAGCAGTGTGGTATCTGCTACATTGATAGGAACTGAAACGTTTGGGCATATATAAATCTGCATCTTGTCTGCATCATGCTGACAAGATGCAGATTTATCTTTTAGCATAGGCAGGTTGTAAAATTCCCTTGGTTGGATTTTCCCTTTTGGGCGAGAGGATTCTGCTTTCTTCTTGAAGGAGCGAACGAGAGAGGGCGTGTCAAAAGTTTATATGAAAGCTGACATAAGGGCAGATGTCCTCGCCTGTCTGCAAAAAGAGTATTCGTCGGACAGGTGGAGGCATGTTTCCCGATGGGTATGTGACATACGTTCGGTTGAAAGAGAAGGCTGAAGATGGTGCATAAAGGCATAGAGGGCGCAAAGAGTTGACAGGGTTCTCTCAACGATAGACCGACGTGTTTTTTTTAAGAACAGCTCTATAATAAAGGTGATGCCTTTTAGGTACTCACTAAAAATAAAGGGACGTTTTTAAAAGGTCCTGTAAAATCGTTCGTGATCAAGCTATATATATATAATGTGTCTTGACAGGCTGTACAAAGTCGGGTGTAAAGGGTGTCCGGTAGGTAGGAACCTCTCCTTTTGGTAATAAGCATTTTGCGGGGGGTGTATGTGTTCATTAATTAAGGCGGGAGTAAGCTGCCCGTAGGTCTTTGTCTTGCCCAAAAGTCAGAGTATATGTCTGCTGGCGGTTCAGATTTGTTGGGGGTAGGATGATCGGTTCTGGGCATATTGTTTCTTGCTTGAGGGGGGAGCTTATGGCAGCATGACATATCGTGCGTTGATTGTCTTGAGGCGGAACGGACTCTGGCAGTTTTGATTTACAGCCAGCCTGTCCGGTAGAAGGTCGCTGTGCAGCTTCCCTTGTTTCCGATTTTGCGACTGGAGGCTTTGTTGCTGCTTCCTGTTTTCATTCTGCTTTCCCCGGCTTCGGATCCTCTCGGACGCTTGTAAGGGCGTTCTTGCGAAATTTGGATTGATCTGCATCAAGGCAACGGGCTCCTTTGAGATTTTTTGAAAAATAATCCCCGAAACATTTGGAGCGTATGTTTTTTCTTTATACCTTTGCACTCGCTTTACGAAACGAGCCGCACGGCTGGTATCGTCGGCACAGAAAGAAAGAGTTCTTTGAAAGGATTTACATAGACAGAGAAGTAGTACAAGAAGCGTCTGCGCGGCATGCGTGCCGTGCGGACGGGTAAAAGAAACGAACCGATCAATTCGGCATCAGGGCAGGCTTTCTGGTTTCCGCCATTTCGCCGTTTCGCCCTTTTGCTTTTTGAACGAGGTGCTCTTTGAGCTTGATATTTCGGTAAAGGCGTTCCGGGACAGAGATTGTTCGAGGCCGGG
>NZ_GL872283.1:1360496-1475386 GCF_000191065.1 Prevotella multiformis DSM 16608 | reverse complement strand
CCATGATAGGCGGTTATAGGGGGGTCAGTCCTAATAGGGGGGGAGAAGCGATGATGGGTTGTGATAGGCGATGATAAGCGATAATAGGCGGTGATAATAGACTGTGATGGGTTTTGAAGTAAAATCTTTTGAATTGCTTTGTCTTTTTTGGAGAAAAAGATTATCTTTGTCAGTCCCAACTTGTTATATTATGTTTTATACGATCAAAAGGGTATTGGTGTGGGTTAGACGGGCACGTTATTCCAGAGGATTTGGAGTTCAGTCGCCTTGGGCATATCGTTTTATCCGTTATGTGGTGAACGAGCATTATCCCTACTATAAATACAAGCAGCTTGAGGAATCCGTCTACGGACTTGATAAGCGGACCAGAAAGCTTTGCAGGTTCTATTTCCGTTTGTCCAATTACCAGCAGCCCCATTCTTTTGTCGATTTCTGCCCTCCGTCACCCTGTTACAAATTTTATGCCATGGCGGGATCCCGACGGTGCGCTTACAAGCTGATAACCGCAAATAAGTCGATAGAAGAAAGTGAGGGCGTTCTTGCAACGGCCGGTGAGTACAGTGTCGTCCGCATTTCCTTGGTGGATGGTTATAGATGGTTTGTCAACAAAGCGCTTGATGTCTTGCCTTCCTCTTGTGTTCTGGTCATTGAGCAGATACAGCGGGACAAGGAGACGGAGATTTTTTGGAAGGAGCTTATTTCTGATCGGAGAACGGGCGTGACTTTTGACCTGTACTATTGCGGTGTTGTCTTTCTCAACACCAGTGTTGTCAAACAAAACTATATCGTGAATTTTTAAGATCCTTCCTGGAGATTCCACGTTGACATACCGTTACTAAAAAACGGTAGAATACGGCATCAATTCAACCTGTAAATAAGATGAAGATATATACAAAAGGCGGCGACAGGGGGCTTACATCCCTGTCTGATGGCTCCCGTACCCGTAAGGATGATTCCCGTATAGAAGTCTGCGGCACACTTGACGAACTGAATGCCCACATAGGGTTGTTGATTTCTCTTTTGCTTCATAATGACGGCACACAGTTGTCTGACGATGTCAAGAACGGACATACCCTCTTTCTCGAGCAGCTTCAGGAAACACTTTTCAGCGTAGGTGCGCTTGTTGTTTCAGGTAAGGATTCCCCCTTGCAGCACCCTGTCATTGTGCGGAATACGATGGAATTAGAGATTCTCATTGACCGCATGGATGCAGAACTCGCCCCTCTGCATCATTTTATCCTTCCGGGCGGTGTTCAGGCTGCGGCGCAGTGTCATGTCTGCCGGACGGTGTGCAGACGTGCGGAAAGACGGATGGTTGCGCTTTCGGCTCACCACGACGTGCCGGAGATAGTTTTGCCCTTTATGAACAGATTGTCAGATTATTTCTTCGTCCTTTCGCGTTATCTGAACATTCATGGCGGTGATGGTGAAAAAACGTGGGGAAACACTTGTAGATAAAAAATAAAATGTTACTTTTGCACGCATTAAGAAACGTGTAAAAAATTAGGAATATGTATTGGACTCTGGAATTGGCCTCTAAGCTGGAAGATGCTCCATGGCCTGCGACAAAAGACGAACTGATCGACTATGCCATACGGTCGGGTGCTCCCCTTGAGGTGCTTGAAAACCTCCAGGAGATTGAAGATGAAGGTGATGTCTACGACAGTATCGAGGATATCTGGCCTGATTATCCTTCAAAAGATGATTTCCTGTGGAATGAAGATGAATATTAAAAGGTGGGAAAAGGGTTACTTACATGCAAGTGCGGGTAACCTTTTTTGTTTCGGGCTTTCTGGTGTCTGAGCCGTGATTCTTGTTTCGTACTTCAGGATGGAAATCGCATTTAATTCAAGTGTAGCCGGTCGATACAAACAGGTTGGTGCATGACTCTTTGGCAACCGGGCGTTACTTGCATCCCAACTAACGCCTGTTTGGGCTTCAATCAGGCGTTACTTGCACTGCAATAGGGCATCTCTTTCCCTGTTGTTTGTAACTGATTGTGTTCCAGTTGATTCATAGATTCCGATTTTATGTGTGTATCATTTCGACCGAAGCATAGATGGGTAAATCTTCTTGAACAGACCAGCCTTAACAAATATGTATTCGAAAGCAATATTTCTTCATCCTGTTCGTTATAAAGGCGTGCTTAAACGCTTGATATTCATAATTGCGCTTGCTTGTCTGGCAGAGGCCTCTGTCAAGGCACAGTATGATCCGTCTTATAGTCATTATTGGGCGATGGAGCCGTCATTCAATCCTGCATCGGTGGGCAAGGACAACAAGCTGAATGTCGTGGGTGCCTATAGTCTCGACTTTGCCGGCTACGAGCATAACCCGAACACATTCTATGTCGGGGCAGACATGCCGCTTTACTTTCTGAGGCAGTACCATGGGGCCGGCATCTCCATCCTCAACGATAAGCTGGGCGTTTTCACCCACCAGCGTGTCAGTGCCCAGTATGCCTTCCGTCATCACCTTTGGGGCGGAATGGTCTCGGCAGGTGTT
This sequence comes from Prevotella multiformis DSM 16608, assembly GCF_000191065.1. Lineage (GTDB taxonomy): Bacteria > Bacteroidota > Bacteroidia > Bacteroidales > Bacteroidaceae > Prevotella > Prevotella multiformis. Next base: position 1,472,881 of record NZ_GL872283.1, on the reverse strand, counting down.
CAGGCAGGTATGCTCTTCGAGAAGTTCGACGGCTCCAAACTCGATCCTGAGGAAACGAACGACCCCGCCCTGTCGCAGTCGGAAGTCAACGGGAACCGTCTCGACCTCGGGGCAGGGTTCTACTATACACACCGGGACTGGTATGTCGGCGCATCCGTCCAGCATCTCAACTCCCCCTTGGTAGAGCTGGGCGAGACCAATGAGCTGCAGGTCAACCGCACGTATTATTTGACAGGCGGATACAATATTAAACTGCATAATCCGTTCCTTACTATACCGGCTTCCGTTCTCGCACGCTATGACGGGACGACCTTCCGTACAGACCTCACGGCCCGGCTGGTCTATACCCACGAGAAGAAAATGCTTTACGGAGGTGTCTCCTACAGCCCGACCAACTCCGTGACGGCTTTTGCAGGCGGAACGTTCCACGGCATCAACATCGGTTACAGCTATGAAATGTACACCGGTTCTGCTGCCTTCAAGAACGGCAGCCACGGGCTGTTCGTCAGTTATCAGACCGACATCAACCTTCAGAAGAGGGGCCGGAACAAACATAAAAGCGTAAGATTTCTATAGAAAGATATAATGAAAATGAAGAAAAGTATAATCGTTCTCTGTCTCGGTGCAACCCTCCTGGGGACGCTCACAGGCTGTTTCGCCGGTAAGGCGACTTCTTCGTCAGGTCGTGGCGGTGAGGTTACAGGTGTCGGCGGCGGACGTTCCTTCCGCGAACCGACCCCTTATGGCATGACGCTTGTCAAACGCGGCTGGCTGAGGATGGGTCTGGAAAAGCAGGATTCTCTCTGGGGCAAGAAGACTCCGGTAAAGGACATTTCTGTCGACGGCTTCTGGATGGATGAAACGGAGGTCACCAACTCCGAGTACAAGCAGTTCGTAGAGTGGGTTCGCGACTCCATTCTCCGCACCCGTCTGGCAGATCCGGCATACGGCGGCGACGAGACTTATATGATCACGGAGGATAAGAACGGCGATCCTGTCACCCCCCATCTGAACTGGAACAAGCGTCTTCCCCGCAAGCCTACCGAGGACGAGCAGCGCGCCTTCGAGAGCCTCTATGTGACCAATCCTGTCACGGGGGAGAAGAGCCTTGACGCCAGACAGATGAACTACCGTTACGAAATCTATGACTATACGACGGCAGCCCTGCGCCGGAACCGGTTGAATCCGCAGGAACGCAACCTGAATACGGATGTCACGGTCGACCCGGACGAAGTGGTGATGATTTCCAAGGATACGGCGTATGTGGATGACAACGGCATGATCCACAACGAGACCATCAACCGCCCGCTGACAGGTCCCTGGGACTTCCTGAACACCTATATCGTCAACATCTATCCTGATACCACCTGCTGGGTCAATGACTTCCGGAATTCGGACAACGAGATCTATCTCCGTAATTATTTCAGCAATCCTACTTACAACAACTATCCGGTTGTCGGTGTCACGTGGGAGCAGGCCAACGCTTTCTGTGCGTGGCGGACAGAGTACCTGCTCAAGGGACTCGGCAAGGAAGCCCGCTACGTGCAGCGTTACCGTCTCCCGACTGAAGCCGAGTGGGAGTATGCTGCCCGGGGGAAGAACCAGGACGAGTTCCCTTGGGACAATCATAACGTGAAGAACGGCAACGGCTGTTTCTTCGCCAACTTCAAGCCGGATCGTGGAAATTACACGAAGGACGGCAACCTGATTACCAGCAAGGTGGGCATCTACGGTGCCAATTCCAACGGTCTCTTCGACATGGCGGGGAACGTCGCCGAGTGGACCAGTACGGTCTACACCGAAGCTGGGGTGGATGCGATGAACGACCTCAATCCGCAGCTCGACTACAAGGCGGCCCGGGAAGACCCCTACCGGCTGAAGAAGAAGAGTGTGCGAGGCGGAAGCTGGAAGGATCCGGAGAGCTATATCCGCAGTGCGTGGCGCACATGGGAGTACCAGAACCAGCCCCGCAGTTACATCGGCTTCCGTTGTGTCCGCAGTCTTGCCAGCTCGTCCAGCGAGGCTGCCAGGGAGAATAAGAAAAGCAGTAAGAAAAAGAGAAGATAAATGACACAGTACAGTAAATACAATTTCGTTTACCGTCTGCAGAAGTGGATGGACAGCGTCCCCGGACAGACGTTCCTCAACTATGGTTACAGCTGGGGTGCTTCGGTGGTTATTCTCGGTGCATTGTTCAAGCTGACCCACTTGCCGGGAGCCAACATCATGCTCTATTTCGGTATGGGTACAGAGGTGGTCGTGTTCTTCCTTTCGGCTTTCGACCGTCCGTTCGACAAGACGGATGACGGGCGTGAACTCGCCACGCACGTGACGGAAGAGTATCTTGGTGGAGCCAGACACGGCGTTGCACCGCAGCCGTCTCCGGTCTCTCCGGCCGGTGTCGCAGCTGCAGGGCCGCAGCCGGTCCCGTCGGCGAGTGACATTGCGGCGGCAGTCGTCAGCCAGCAGAGCAAGGTGATTGCCGATGCACAGCAGCAGACGCCGGAAATGGTAGAAGCGCAGACGAATTATGTATCTGCATTGCAGAACCTGACGGAAATGCTGGGTAAGGTGAATGACCAGAGCCAGCGTCTTACCCGGGACAGCGAAGAGATGGAAAACCTCAACCGCACTCTTACGGGTATTGCGAAAGTTTACGAAATGCAGCTCAAGGGAGCCAGCCAGCAGATCGGTACCATTGACCAGATCAATGAGCAGACCCGCAGGATGGCGCATCAGATTGAACAGCTCAACAGCATCTATGCCCGGATGATTGAGGCGATGACGGTCAACATGCGCGCGGCCGCCCCCGGTGCTGCCCCCCAGTCTCCCGCTTCCGGGAGCTTGTAAAGAAGTGTCATGGCGGGAAGCGGTCTGTCTGTAGAGCTCTTCCCGATGTTAAGAAATAGAATGAATGGCTATTAAGAAGAGAAAGATTTCCCCTCGCCAGAAGATGATCAATCTTATGTACATCGTCCTCATGGCGATGCTGGCATTGAACATCTCTACCGAGGTGCTCAATGGCTTCTCTGTCGTAGAAGAGAGCCTGAACCGCACGACGGGAAACTCATCCAAGGAGAACGAGGCCATCTTCGGCGAGCTGGACCAGATGATGCGCAAGAATCCGCAGAAGGTAAAGGAGTGGTTCATGATGGCATCGACGGTCAGGGAGATGAGCGATTCGCTCTACGACTATGCGCAGTCGCTGAAAGTCGCCATTGTCCGTGAGGCCGACGGTGAGAAGGGAGACCCCTTGCACATCGATGGGAAAGACAATATCGAAGCGGCCAGCTACATCATGCTGAACCCGGCGAACGGGCAGGGGCACAGACTCTATGAGGCAATCAACAGTTACCGTATGCGCATTCTCCGGTTCGTGACCGATCCCCGGCAGAAGAAGATCATCGCCAGCAACCTCTCCACGGTTGTTCCCCGTCATTCGATGGGGAAGAACTGGGAAGAGTATATGTTTGAGAATATGCCTGTCGCCGCAGCCGTGACGCTGCTCTCCAAGCTGCAGAGCGATGTCCGCTATGCTGAGGGCGAGGTGCTGCATACGCTGGTAGCGAACGTCGGGCTGAAGGACTTGCGCGTCAACAAGCTGCAGGCCTTTGTCGTCCCGAGCCAGACACGCCTCTACCCGGGTGAGACGATGACGGCCCGGATGTTCATGGCCGCCGTTGATTCTACGCAGCAGCCCCTGGTCTATGTCAACGGACAGCAGATCAAGGGCAATCAGATGACCGTCAAAGCAGGTATGCCGGGCAGGCATACGCTGAGCGGATATATCCTTGTCAAGGATCTGGCGGGCAATGTGCTGCGCCGTAACTTCTCCCAGGACTATTGGGTCACAGGCGGTCCGCAGCCCCGGCAGTATATCAGTCCGGAAGGGATGCAGAAAGTCCCGCCGTTCGACGGTATGGCGACGATTGCCGCCGACCTGATGAACGTGCTCTATGCAGGCTTTGACAACCCGATAACCATCAGCATCCCCAACACATCACAGGGAGATGTGCAGGCGACGATGTCGGGCGGCTCTCTCGTGTCACGCGGCGGAGGGCACTTCATCGCACGGCCGTCGGCTGTCGGTCAGCCGGTCACGATTGCCGTGTCTGCCAAGGGACGCAGGGTAGGGGAGTACAAGTTCCGTGTCCGCAAGCTGCCGGATCCGTCACCGTACATCGCTATGGGAGCCGACCGGTTCAAGAGCGGCGCACTGTCAAAGGCAGCCCTCATGTCGGCACCGGGCATCCATGCGGCCATTGACGACGGTCTGCTCGACATTCCGTTCACGGTCACCAGCTTCCGTGTCGTCTTTTTCGACAATATGGGCAATGCTGTTCCCCTGGCAAGCAATGGCGCTTCCTTCTCAGCACAGCAGAAGGAACAGTTCCGCCAGCTGAGCCGTAACAAGCGGTTCTACATCACCAATGTTGTCGTTCATGGCCCTGACGGGACAACGAGAACCCTTAATGGAAGAAACATGGAAGTGATAGTGAGATAGTCGGCGGCCGCGGCAGTCGGCAACGGACGGTTGGCAGTCGACAGTCTGTCACTTTCCATGACAGTCGGTCACAGTCTCTTCGATGTCGCTTCTTTCTGAGAGCTTCGGGGAGGTTCCGCTTATCAAAGGACAAACAAATAAACAATGAAAAGAATAATTCTCATAACCTGCGCAGCTTTTCTGGCGCTTACGGCAAGTGCCCAGCCTGCTGCACGTCGCAGTTCACAGCACCGGTCGCCGGGCAATACGATAACGACCCGTGCGCAGATTTCCTTTCCTACGGCAGCTCCCATGCAGGAGGATGTTGTCTGGCGGCGTGACATTTATCGTGAACTGAAGCTCGCCGAGGATGCCAATGCGGGTCTGTATTATCCTGTCGAGCCTGTCGGTTCGCAGATGAATCTGTTTACCTATATCTTCAAGCTGATGATGAACGGGCCCAACCGTGGCGGCATCGCAGCCTATAACTACCGTATGGACGGCAATGAGATGTTCACGGATTCTGCGAGGGTGAAGCCTTTGCAGTTTCTTGACAACTACCACATCTTCTATGAGCGTACGGACCATGGTATCCGGCTCGACAACAGTGACATCCCCTCCGGTGAGGTGAAAGGCTATTACCTCAAGGAAAGCGCCTATTACGACCAGGGGACTTCTACGTTTCACCGCAAGGTCGTAGCCCTCTGCCCGATTATGTATCGTGAAGATGACTTCGGTGACGGCGAAGTCAAATATCCGCTCTTCTGGGTCCGTTACGATGATCTGGCACCTTTCCTTTCCAAACAGATCATCATGACCAGCAATCTGAACAATGCGGCGACGATGAGTGTGGACGACTATTTCACGATGAACCTCTATCAGGGAAAGATTTACAAGACGACCAACATGCTGGGCAAGACGCTTGCACAATACTGTCCTACCGACTCTGCCATGGCTGCAGAGCAGAAAAAGATAGAACGTGAGCTGGCCGACTTCGAGAAGACCGTCTACGGTGACCCGGCCCGGCGCGACAGTCTCGACAGCATTGCTGCCTCCAAGGAAGCGGAGAAAGCACCTAAGAAGATGGGGCGCAGCCGCCGCGGTGCATCGACAGGCAGCATCCGCCGCACACGTCGTCCGGCATCAAACAGCAGTTCCGGTCCGGCTCGTGTTACCGTCCGTCGGGAGCGGCATTGAGTTTTTTTATGGCAGGTCCTGGAAATCACGAAAGGTTGACAGCCCTCATAGTACTGGCATACCAACGTGGAATTCTTAGGACAGGCCTTATGTGTTTAACAGGGATATGAGGCTGTAGGAAGCCGATGCTGCCGGCAACCGCTATCGTTGACAATTGATGATTATGAAGAAAACTTTTCTATTGGCTTTAATGGCTTTGACGGTTTTTTCCTCCGTTTCGGTACGTGCGGACGAGCCTCTGAAGTTCGGTCTGAAGGCCGGTTTGAATGTGAGTGATTTCCGTTTCAGCAGTGATGTGTTCGACGAGACGAACAAGGCTGGCTGGTTCTTCGGCCCTACGGTTAAGTTCACTCTGCCGGTCGTTGGTCTGGGAATGGATGCTTCGGTACTCTACGACTACCGTTCTGCCAAGCTCGATTATGAATCGGAAAAAAAGACCGTGAAGCAGCAGCAGATTGCCGTTCCCTTGAATGTACGTTATGCCATCGGGCTCGGCAGTACGGCCAGCATCTTCTTCTTTGCCGGTCCGCAGGTGGCATTCAATGTCGGCGACAAGGATTTCCATTGGATGAAAGGAAGCAGCTATGCACTGAAGAAGAGCAACTTCAGCATTAACCTCGGTTTCGGCATCACCGCCTTGAAACATCTCCAGGTAAGTGCCAATTACAATGTCGCCTGTGGCAAGACGGCTGATGTCACTTGGAAGACGGCATCCCAGGCTGCCGGCGGCGCACTCGGTCTGAACCGGAAGAGCAGCCGCAACAACTCCTGGCAGCTGGGCGTGGCCTACTTCTTCTGACGGTACCGACCTATAACCTCTTTTATATTGCAGCAATCTGTCCCCATTCCTCGCCGAAGGAATGGGGATTTTCGTTTCTATGCGGCTGTGGACCGGGTCGGTGATGACCGATGGCTTCCGGTCTCCGTGGCTGTTGGGCTTGTAAAAAGGATGATGCGGCCGGAAGCAGACACCGGGAAAGTCCGTCAACGGCCTTATTCCTTTTCCTTTGACAGATTCTCTTCTACGAACAGCCGGATCGACCCTTCGCAGTCGGCATCATTCCCTTCCCGCACGGCAGCAGCCATCCAGTAAGCATATCGTCCTGTCCGTAATCCCGTAAGTGCGTCGGGATCGCTTCCGTAACGGAACTCTATATGGCAGGTCTCTTCAGGCGTGTCCGGGCGGAAGAAGAAATAGGTGAATTCATCCTTGTTGCCATCGTCGCTCTTGAATTTGTGCGTGTCCAGACTCTTGTCGTAATCATATTCAGAGTAGTTGTGTGAGAACAGCACATTCCCTTGGCCGTCCAGCCCCTTGATGATTCTTCCGCTGATGATGAATTTTGCCACTCCTTGTTTGAAGCCGCAGTCGAATTGATAGGAACCGGAGAAGTCCATGTCGCTGTTGGGATGGTCGCCGAATTTGGCGATGGCCTCCTGTCCGATCACCGTTCCCGCCATGCTGTTCTTCATCTTTTCTACGGCTGCCGGCGCCTGTCCGATGCCCGTGTATTTCGCCGTCTCACTGATCCACAGCCGGTCCCATTTGGGAGCGTTGATTCCCTGCTCACTGAAAAGCGGGACATACGTTCCCGCCAGCTTTCCCTGTAAAGCCGAAGGCATCATGTCCTGCTGGTTTCCGTTCTCTGAGTGACATGCCGTTGTCATGCCGATAAGGCCGAGCAGGCATAAGGTGATGAAAATGACTTTTTTCATAATTCTCTGTTTGAAAGGTGAATAGCGTATGTAATCTGTCGCAAAAATAGAAATTTTCCGATGGCCGTACAATACCTAAAGATGATGATTTCATTGTACACGTGCCATTTTATTCGTACCTTTGCGACCCTACTGTACGATTTATATCCGACGAATGACTTACGCAAACATCATCTTGCCCCTGCCTCTGGAAGGCTATTTCACATACGGTGTGCCCGAGACGCTTGCCCCGAGGATCCAACCGGGAATGCGGGTGTCAGTGCCTTTGGGCAAGAGCAGGATGTACGTTGGAATCGTGGCAGACTATCCTGTAAATATCCCGGATCCATCGGGGAATGGATGCGGAAAAGAGAAGAAAATCGTTTATAGGGATATAGTGGATGTCCTGGACGGTGCCCCCATGCTTCTCCCCCGGCAATTGAGGCTGTGGCGGTGGATCGCCGATTATTATATGTCGCCCATCGGTGAGGTCTACAAGGCGGCACTGCCTTCCGGACTGAAGGCGGAAGACGGTTTCCGTCCGCGCACGGAGCTATACATCCGTCTGGCCGACAGATTCCGGGACGGGCGCACCCTCACCCTGATGCTTGATTCCATGAAGCGGGCGGCGAAGCAGGTGGAAGTGCTCATGGCGTATCTCCGGCTGGCAGGAGTCGATGGAATGGACGATTTCTCACCGTCGACCCCTCTCCGTGAGGTGACGAGGGAGGAACTGATGAATGTCACCCATGCTTCCGTGGCGGTCGTACGGGCCTTGCAGGAACGGCGGCTTCTTGTCACTTACGAGAAAGAAGTCGGCAGACTGAACTCTGGTACTGCATCGCATCCCGAACGCATGAAGCCCCTGAACGAAGCGCAGACGGAAGCCTACAATCAGACGATCATGCAGATGATGACACATCCGGTGACATTGCTGCACGGCGTGACCTCCTCGGGGAAGACCGAAATCTATATTCATCTGATCCAGAAAGCCATCAACGAGCACAAGCAGGTACTTTATCTGCTTCCGGAGATAGCCCTCACCGTACAGATAACCGAGCGGCTGCAGGCGGTGTTCGGCAGCCGTCTGGGCATTTACCACAGCAAGTACAGCGATGCCGAGCGGGTGGAGATATGGAAGAAGCAGCTCTCAGAGACCCCTTACGATGTGATACTGGGTGCGAGAAGTGCCGTCTTCCTCCCATTCCAGCGGCTCGGACTTGTCATCATCGACGAAGAGCACGAGCAGAGTTTCAAACAGCAGGATCCGGCACCACGTTATCATGCACGGTCGGCAGCCATCGTCCTGGCGCAGATGTATGCCGGTGCGAAGACACTTCTGGGAACGGCTACCCCCTCGATGGAAACTTATTACAATGCCCGGCAGGGCAAGTACGGACTTGTTGAGCTGACACGCCGCTACAAGGATCTGCAGCTTCCCGCAGTCGAGGTGGTGGACATCAAAGACCTCTACCGGCGGAAGATGATGACAGGGCCGTTCTCGCCACGGCTGCTTGCCGCCGTAAGAGATGCGCTGGGACGGGGCGAGCAGGCCATCCTTTTCCAGAACCGGCGCGGCTTTGCCCCGATGGTGGAATGCCGGCAGTGCGGCTGGGTGCCGAAATGCCCCGACTGCGACGTTTCGCTTACCTACCACAAGAACATGAACTACCTCACCTGCCACTACTGTGGCTACACGATGCGTGTGCCGGAGGTATGCCCCTGCTGCGAGAGCAGAGACATCCGCGGACGCGGTTACGGCACGGAAAAGATAGAGGATGAAATCCGCAACATTTTCCCCGAGGCGCGCATTGCCCGCATGGACCTCGACACCACCCGGACGCGCAATGCCTACGAACGTCTGATCCATGATTTCTCCACGGGAAAGAGCAACCTCCTGATCGGTACGCAGATGATTTCCAAGGGGCTCGATTTCGACAAGGTGTCGGTCGTGGGCATCCTGAATGCCGACACGATGCTGAACTATCCTGACTTCCGCGCCTATGAACAGGCATTCATGATGATGAGCCAGGTGAGCGGGCGGGCAGGAAGGAAAGGGCGGCAGGGGCTGGTCATCCTGCAGACGAAGAGCCCGGATCTGCCGGTTATACGGCAGGTGGTGGAGAATGACTACCGGGCATTCTATTCTGACCTGCTGGCAGAACGGCATGATTTCCATTATCCTCCGTTCTATCATCTCATCTATGTCTACTTGAAGCACAGAGAGGAAAATACGGTCAATTCTGCAGGACTGGAACTCGGCAGCCGCCTGCGTGAAATCTTCGGCAGCCGTGTGCTCGGGCCGGACAAGCCCGCCGTGGCGCGCGTGAAGACGCTGAGCATCCGGAAGATCGTGCTGAAACTTGAGAACGGGATCGGCTATGCACGTGTCCGCCAGTATCTCCGTGGCGCCATGGAGGCAATGTTGAAAGACAGGCGTTACGGTGCTCTTCAGGTGTATTATGATGTCGATCCGCAATAGGTGCGCCTGTATTTGCCTGATGAAATCTATTCCGACACACCCATGTTCTGACGGTGTGATAACATAGTAAGCCTGTAATTGCCAGATAAAATCTATTCCTATACGCCCTGTAAACCTCCGGAAGCTGTCACACGCTCAAGAAGACACACCCCGAAAGGCGGTAAAGCCTGTTGTTCCCGACCGGTTGGGAATACCATTCCCAAGCCTTGGGAACAGAAGTCCCAACCGGTTGGGAACAGCATTCCCAGGCCTTGGCTGCAGAATCTTCTTGGCAAAGAACCGGCTTCGGGGAGTCGTTTTGGTTGCGGATGCCCTGTGCGACCGGCAGGGCCGGCTGTAAGGGGAGCAAGGGGAAATCGTGCGGTCTGATAACGGAAAGCGGGTGTGCCAATATGCCGTTGGAAGAGCGGACGGGAAAGTCCGCATCGGCATATCTGACACACCCGCCAGTATTTTTGATGGGTATGGTTTTGTGTTCCGGCAGTTTAGAAGTCGATGTCCAGCCCGACTCCTAAAACCTTGTTGGTACGGGTGAAGATGTCGGTGTTCTTCGTTGCTATCGTCTTCGGCTGTGTCAGGACGGTCCCGTCAGGCTGTGTCACCTGCTGGCTGCCCACAGTGATGGCATCGTTGTATTCCTTCTTGAAGTTGGAATAGTCCGTAAAGAAATAAGCCACGTTGAGATGGATGTTTCTGGCCACCTTGACCTTTGCCCCGAATCCGAAGCTGTAACTGCTAGTAACGAAACTGAGATCGGTGAGATACTTGCCGTCGCCGAGACCATAGAGCGTGCGCTGTCCGCCTGCACTGACGGTAACGGCCGGTGTGACATCCCACTCGACACCGGCAAGGAACTCCTGCGTGTTCTTTTTGAGAAAACGCTGTTTGTTGTTGTCCATGCGTGCATCCTTGTCGAAATAATAGTTGTAGCCCGCCATGACGCGGAGGTTCTTCAGCACTTCGTACTGTGCGCCGAGGGCGAGGATTCCGGGGAGGTCATTCGGCGTGTTCACTCCATTCTCATAGTGGTGTGTGTCGTCTCGCTTGGTGTCATTCTCGATGTTGAACTTCGTCGTGAACTCGTAGCGTGCGGCGAGGTTCCATTTGCCTGATCGGTAGTCGATGCCGAGGACAGGCGTGATGCCCCAGCCCCGCTGCCGTACATCCACATAGCGGTCCTTTACCAGTTCCTTGCTGCTGTTCAGTTTGTCTGCACCGGCCCTGACGAGCTTCGCCCCCTCGCTGGCCCGCTTCGCTCCGGCGGCATACTGGTCGGCAGCTCCCTGAAGCTGGGCTTTTACCGTCGGGTCGGTCGCAGCATTCGCCTGTGCCTGGTAAGCTGCCGCCTGTGTCTGTGCCGCCGCCGCCTGTGCCTGCAGGACATTGGCCTTTTCGCCCAGTGCCTTTGCCTTGGCATCAAAATAGCCGTAGAGGTTCTGGTTGTTTCCGCCTACATTGGCAGAGATGTCGGTGATGTTCCCTTCGTACTTGTTGTAGATATAGTTGAACCGTGCACCGCCGTATACGGACAGATGCTCGTTGACCTTGTAGGCGACACCCAGCTGGAGTCCGAAGTCGTACTGCTGGCCGCTCATGTAGCTCTGCATGCTGTAGGAGGTAGCAGGTGTTTCCTGCTGTCCGAGGAGCTGTGCGAAGGCAGGCAGCTGCTGGTTGATCAGTGCGGGGAGCAGGGAAACCTGCCGTTCGAAGCTGGGCAGACCATCGTTGAAGGTGGCCTTCCCGCCGCCGCCCGTCAGTCCGAATCCGGCCTGAAAGCTCCATCTGTCCTTGTTGTAGGCTACCTGGAAGGACGGAAGAATAGGAACGGAAGCCTTTCCCTTATAGAACTTGCTGCCGTCAGCTTGGCCGCCGTTCAGCAAGAAAGGCTGTGAGAAAGGCTGCAGGGAAGGGATCTGCTGGAAAGCGGGAACGGTAAAGGAGGAGGTGATCTCACGCGTCTGATAAACGTTCTGGAAGTTTAGCGAGAGATGGAACCCCTGGTCAAGGAATACTACTCCGGCAGGATTAAAGTACACACCGTCTATGCCGATGGCGCCTACTCGTGCGAAATTACGGTTGAAAGCGATACTCTGATTGGTGTTTGTAAGCAGTCCCCCGGCTTGTAATGGGGTCGTCATTGCCAACAATGCCGCGGCAATGAGCGTCTTCTGATACTTCATTGAATGAATTGTAAGTATATATAAAACCTGTAAAATTTGGCTGCAAAGTTAAGTATATTGTTCTAAATATCCAAATTTTTACTTGTTTTTTACCGGTTGTCGAACCGGACCGGAGCTATCCGGACTTAGATAAATCAGATAGCCTGGCCATATCAGCTGGACTGGCTAGGCTATCTATACTATCTATGCCTGGCAGACCTGGCATTGCCAGGGCCGCTGTTCAAAATTATTGCTGTCCGATTAAACCTCTATATGCTACAACAATCGGACACCAATAATTCAAAATAGATGGAAGGCAGCCGGAAAGTCTCTACACTTTCAGCTGCGGATATTGGATGCGGGTGTGGTACATGGCCTTGAGACGTTCGATGAGTACATTCTTTGCAGCTGTAATGTCGCGGAAGGTGATGGGGCAGTCGGTGAAGTTGCCGTCGGCCACCTGCCCGTCAATCAGTCTGTTGACCAGTTCGCTGATGCTCTCTTCGGTGTATTCCTGCAGAGAGCGGGAGGCGGCCTCCACAGTGTCGCTCATCATGAGGATAGCCTGTTCGCGGGTAAAGGGGTTGGGTCCCGGATAACGGAACTGGTCCTCGTTGACTTCCTCGTCAGGGTGCTCGTTCTTGTAATGGATATAGAAGTATTTGGCAAGGCCGGTCCCGTGATGTGTCGTGATGAACTCCTTGATTTCCCGTGGCAGGTTGTATTGTTCGGCAAGTTTCAGTCCTTCGGTCACGTGACTGATGATGATGCGTGCGCTCTCCAGGTCGTTCAGCTTGTCATGCGGGTTTACGCCAGCCTGGTTTTCGGTGAAGAAAGCCGGGTTGAGCATCTTGCCGATGTCGTGATAGAGTGCGCCGGTACGCACCAGCTGGCTCTTCGCACCGATTCTGTTGGCTATTTCCGTGGCAAGGTTTCCCACCGTGATGGAGTGCTGGAAAGTTCCCGGGGCGACCTCGCTGAGCCGGCGCAGCAGCTCGTTGTTCGTATTCGACAGCTCGAACATCGTCACCGTCGAGACGAATCCGAAGGTCTTCTCGATCACCAGCATCAGCGGATAGGTGAAGAGGAGGAAGAAGCCGTTGACGGCAAAGTGATAGTACATGGTCTGGTCGAGCTTCGAAAGGTCGTCGGCCTGGATGAGCTGGAGCGAGAAATAGACGGCTGCTGACCCGATCGTGACGAGGATGGCCGTGAGAAAGATCTGACTTCGTTTCGACAGCTCACGCAGGGAATAGATGGCCACGAGGCCGGCTACAAGCTGCACGATGATGAACTCGTACTGGTATTTCACGGCAACGGCACTGATGAGCACCATTGTCGCATGACCGATGAAAGCCGTCCGTGAGTCCATGAACACCCGGAAGAAAATCGCCGCCATGGAGAACGGCAGGATGTAGACGCTCAGGATGTTGTGCTCCATCATCAGCGATGTGAGGATCGGGAAGATGACGATCATCACATAGAGCAGGGAGATGGAACGCGGCTTGTCGAAGTAGTCCTTGCGGAAAAGCGCCAGATACAGGGTGAACAGCCCGATGAGGATAAGCACGTAGAGACTCTGCCCGATGAGCGTAGAGGTTATCTCGGCTTCGGTTGCATTGCGTTTCTCCATAGCCTGCTCGAAGGAGTTGAGTACACGGTAGGTCTTGGCATCGACGATGTCGCCGCGGTCGATGATGCGCTGCCCTTCCAGCACCATGCCCGAGGCTTGCGGGATGAGGCTGAGCATATCGTTCATCTCCGTCTCGCTGCGGTCCTTGTCGTAGACGAGATTGGGCTCGATGTATTCATTCAGGTTGCATTGCTGCAGCACCGAGCGTTTCGGTCCGAGTAACGGATCCATGAAAAGATGTTCGTAGGCGCCGAGCGTGGAGAAAGTCTTGCTGATGGGCACGCTGACCGCCTGTTTCCCCGTCACCACCCGTATGAGGTTGTCGCTGTCCTTGACCAGCGTGGAATACTGCTGCGGGTCGATGATGCCGGCTTCGTAGACCTCGTGCAGCCGGCGTGCAATCACTTCGACATATTCCTGCGGCAGTCCCGGGATGCCGCTTCTGTATGCGTGTCTGAACTCGTCGATATTCTTCTTCTCGACCGTCGGGCTGATGTTGAAGTATGGTTGGAAATGCTTCATCATCGAGTCGCGCTCCGCCTTCAAAGCCTCTTCGGTCTTGAAGATGGGGAAGTCGAATTTGGCTATCAGCTGCCCGTACATCCAGGGTTTGCCCTCGTCATAGTGGAAGAGCTTGCCCCTTGTGCGGGGAAGGAAAAGCACGATCAGCACCACGGTCACGATGACCAGTGCCGTCCTCGAAATCATGTTGCGCCAATAGTGATGGCTGATGTTTCTGAATCTAATCATTATTGTCTTCGTTTCGTGAATGTCCAGACGACCTGTCCGGCCTTGATGAGGCAATATGCTAACAACTTGCGAAAATACTAAAAATATGGCGTATAGTCAAAAAAAAACATTAATTTTGCAGGGAAAATAATATTTAAGACTTTCATCAAGACAATGGCAGAAAGAAATGTGAGGGTGCGCTTTGCACCGAGTCCTACGGGTGCCTTGCATATCGGCGGTGTGCGTACGGCTTTGTACAACTACCTTTTCGCCCGTCAGCATGGCGGCAAACTGATTTTCCGTATTGAAGACACGGACTCCAACCGTTTCGTCCCGGGAGCAGAGGAGTACATCCTTGACTCGTTCAAGTGGCTGGGTATCGGGTTCGACGAGGGGGTCAGCTTCGGTGGGGAATACGGCCCTTACCGTCAGAGTGAGCGTCGTGAGATTTACAAGGAATACGTCCGTCAGCTGCTGGATGCAGGCAAGGCTTACATTGCTTTCGACACACCGGAAGAGCTGGAAGCCAGACGCAAGGAGATTCAGAACTTCCAGTATGACGCCCACACACGTATGCAGATGCGCAACTCGCTGACGATGTCGAAGGAAGAAGTGGACGGTCTGATTGACGACGGACAGCAGTTTGTTGTCCGCTTCAAGGTCGAGCCGGGAGAGGAAGTCCATGTCAACGACATGATTCGGGGCGATGTCTGCATCAAAAGTGACATCCTGGACGACAAGGTGCTTTACAAGAGTGCGGACGAGCTGCCTACCTATCATCTTGCCAACATTGTCGACGACCACCTGATGGAAATATCCCATGTCATCCGTGGTGAGGAGTGGCTGCCCAGTGCGCCGCTGCACGTCTTGCTTTATCGTGCTTTCGGCTGGGAAGACAGCATGCCGCGTTTTGCCCATCTGCCTCTGTTACTGAAGCCGGAGGGCAAGGGCAAGCTCAGCAAGCGGGACGGCGACCGTCTCGGCTTTCCGGTCTTCCCGTTGGAATGGCACGATCCTAAGACCGGAGAGGTCAGCTCCGGCTATCGTGAGAGCGGCTACTTTCCCGAGGCGGTGGTCAACTTCCTGGCGTTGCTGGGCTGGAATCCTGGTACGGAACAGGAGATCTTCTCGCTCGATGAGCTTGTACAGGCTTTTGACATCACGAAATGTTCAAAGAGCGGAGCCAAGTTCGACTATAAGAAAGGAATGTGGTTCAACCATGAGTATATCCTCCGCAAGAGTGATGATGAAATAGCCGGACTCTTCGCTCCCATTGTTGCCAACAATGGTGTCGAGGCCACGATGGATCAGGTGAAGCAGGTCGTTCACATGATGAAGGATCGTGTCAGCTTTGTGAAGGAGCTGTGGGAGCTCTGCTCTTTCTTCTTCATTGCCCCGACAAGCTACGACGAGAAAACCGTCAAGAAGCGGTGGAAGGAATATTCGGCACAGCAGATGACCGAACTGGCGGCAGTGCTCGAGGGAATAGAAGATTTCTCTGTTGAAGGGCAGGAGGCTGTCGTCATGAAGTGGGTGGAGGACAAGGGCTATAAGCTCGGTGACATCATGAATGCCTTTCGGCTCACGCTCGTCGGCATCGGCAAGGGGCCGGGTATGTTCGACATCTCCGCTTTCCTCGGGAAGGAGGAGACCTTGAAACGAATGCGCAAGGCAATTGAAGTACTTGGATGAAAAGTTTGAAGGCTAAATAAAACAAGCCGAATATGTATGATATAATAATGTATGCCATCCAGTTCGGTATTGCCGTCGGCAGTCGCTTCAATGAGAAACTGCGCAGGATGTGGCGGGGCGAACGGGAGGCTGTAAGGACATTACAGGAGAAAGTGGATCCGGATGCACGGTACATCTGGTTCCATGCTGCTTCACTGGGTGAGTTCGAGCAGGGTCGTCCGTTGATGGAGCAGATACGGCGGGACTGTCCGCAGTACAGGATTCTGCTCACGTTCTTCTCGCCTTCAGGCTATGAGGTGAGGAAACACTATGCCGGTGCTGACATCATCACTTATCTTCCGATTGATACGGTGGGGAATGCAAGGAAGTTCCTGCGTGCCGTACGGCCGGTAATGGCTTTTTTCATCAAGTACGAGTTCTGGTACAACTACCTCCATATCCTGCAACACCGGGGCATTCCCACCTATAGCGTGTCGAGTATCTTCCGTCCCGACCAGGTCTTTTTCAGATGGTACGGACGGAGCTACGGACGTGTGCTGAAGTGTTTTACACGCTTCTTTGTACAGAACGAAGTGAGTAAGCAGCTTCTGGACAAGATAGGTATTCACGATGCCATGGTGGTGGGGGACACACGTTTCGACAGGGTTCTGCAGATCAGAGAAGCCAGCAGACAGCTGCCATTGGTGGAGAAATTCGTTGGAGCTGATACTGCCGACCGTAAGAAAGTCTTTGTGGCTGGTTCTTCTTGGCAGCCTGACGAGGAGATATTCCTCGGATACTTCAACGGACACAAGGACTGGAAACTCATTGTCGCGCCGCATGTCATCGGGGAGGATCACCTGAAATTCATCCTTGCACTGATTAAGGATAAGAAGGTGGTGCGCTATACACAGGCGACGGAAGAGAACGTTGCTGATGCCGATGTGCTGGTCATTGATTGCTTCGGACTTCTCTCTTCCATCTATCACTATGGCGATGTCGCCTATGTCGGCGGTGGATTCGGCGTCGGCATCCATAACGTGCTCGAAGCAGCCGTATGGGGTATGCCGGTTCTGTTCGGTCCTAATAACAAGCACTTTGCCGAGGCGCAGGGACTCTTGCACGACGGCGGAGGCTTGGAGGTATGCGATCTTGCTACGTTTACGCTGGAGATGGATCGCCTTGCCGATGACGAAGAATATCGCATGGCTTGCGGTAATATGGCCGGTGCTTACGTCAAGGGACTGGCCGGTGCAACAAAGAAAATTCTAAGCAACGTAAAGTTATGAAGTATCAGATAACCTGTGATAACTGTGGCACACAGTTCATTGTTGAGGCAGGCGAGGGGCAGACTATTGAATGCAAGTGCCCGCACTGCCACGGTGTCATGGAAGTCACGCTGCCTTTGGTGAGTGCCGGGCAGCAGTATGAACAGCAGCCTGCCTATGCGGCGCAGGATTCTGGGAATGACGACGGAAAGGAAAAGAAAAACAGCCATGCCGTTGCATGGGGAATTGTCATCGGTCTGCTTCTGTTGACAATCGGTGTCGGAGCGTATATCGGATTCCGGTCTTCCGGACCGAAGCCCACACCGACGGACAGCATCCCCACCGACACGATTCCATACGAAACGCCGGTTGACGAACCGCCTGCACAGGTGGTTGATACCGTTGTCGAAGCCCCTGCAAAAGAGAAACCGAAGCAGGAGGAGAATACGGAGGAGGAACCGCAGGAGGAACAGGCAGACACTGCTGCCGTGGCGGCACATGACGAATAGGAGGCTGGCAGCAGACAGGAATAACGAACAAAAACAAAAGAAGATACATGGGAAAGATTATTTTGACCGGTGACCGCCCTACAGGCAAGCTGCACCTCGGTCATTATGTGGGTTCACTCCGCCGCCGTGTGGAGCTGCAGAACCTCGGCGACTACGATAAGATGTTTGTCTTCATGGCCGATGTCCAGGCGTTGACTGACAATGCCGATAATCCGGAGAAGATTCGCCAGAACATTATTGAGGTGGCCTTGGATTACCTCTCTGCCGGTCTGACTCCGGAGAAGTGTGTGCTCTACATACAGAGTCAGATACCCGAACTGGCCGAACTGACCACTTACTTCATGAACCTTGTCAGCGTCAGCCGTGTACAGCGCAACCCGACGGTGAAGACGGAAATCAAGATGCGTAACTTTGAAGCCAATATCCCGATGGGATTCTTTGCTTACCCGGTCTCACAGGCGGCCGACATAGCGGCTTTCAAGGCGACGACCGTGCCTGCCGGTGAGGATCAGGAACCGATGCTGGAGGTGACACGTGAAATCGTACGCCGCTTCAACCAGATCTATGCGCCTGTGCTGGTAGAACCGAACATCATGCTTCCGGAGAACGCTACGGCGCGCCGTCTGCCCGGTACGGACGGCAAGGAAAAGATGAGCAAGAGCCTCGGCAACTGTATCTATCTCTCGGATGATGCCGATACGGTGTGGAAGAAGGTGAAGACAATGTACACCGACCCTGCCCATCTGAATGTCTCCGACCCCGGTCATGTCGAGGGCAATGCCGTGTTCACTTACCTTGATGCTTTCTCGACGGACGAAGACTTTGCGGAGTTCTGGCCGGAGTTCAAGAACCTTGACGAGCTGAAGGCGGCTTACACAGCCGGTGGTATCGGTGACATGAAGTGTAAGAAGCTGCTCAACAGCGTCCTGAACAAGATGCTTGATCCTATCCGCACACGCCGTCACGAGTACGAGCAGGACATTCCGGAAATCTACAACATCCTCAAGAAAGGCTCGCTTGCTGCCCGTGAGACTGCCGCACAGACGATGGACGAGGTGCGCTCCGCCATGCAGATCAATTACTTCGAGGATGCAGAACTGATCCGGAGCCAGGCGGAGAAGTACAAGGTGCAATAAAGTTTCGCCTCTCCATGAGAGTGTGCAAAAAACAAATGCCTTTTTGAGAGTCTTACAGTTTGAGGCTCCCCGATAAGAAAGCCCATTTCAAAACTCGTTTGTGAGTAGAGAAATAGGCTTTCTTTTGTTTCTGATCCGACTTTTCCCTACAGACTGAATGTTGTCAGGGACAGACCTGCATCAAGTGCTGATTTTATCTTGTAAATTGATGAGTTGTTTTTTAATAATGCTGTCCGATAAAACTAAAACAGCATGATCCCCTATGTGTAATCTCCTTTAAACAGACAATTCTGCATTGTTCTTGGAAAAACAAGCCTCTTGATCAGATAAATTCTCCCCGACACAACTCTTTTCTATCCACAGGTTGCTCCCATCCTGGCAATATATTGGCAAGGTTCGGGCCGTCAACACGACTGGTGTTTACCGACAAATCCACACGTGACGGGCATCAGCACATTCGCAGGGAAAGGTCGCTTCATTCCTGTCGTCATGATGTATAGTGGGATGCTGACGACTGACCTGCATGGGAAATGTCTACCGGATAGGTACTGCCTCTCAAACTACTTTGTTGTATGGAGTCAGGTAAACTCGGATTCATCTGTGTTTCTTCATCTTGTATTTCAGTCTCGGCGTCTCAATTACCTCATTGATTTCAAATCCAAGTTTCTCGTAAATTCTCTTTGCGTTTTGGTTGAAGGCGAAAACCGTAAGGGTAATGCTTTTAATACTGTCATTCTCAAAGATGAGGTCTACGAATCTCTTCAATGCCTCTGTCCCCAGGCCCGACCCTGTTTTCCGGGGATTTATGATAAACCGGCCAATGTGTATGTTGTCCTTGTCAATTCGTACTTCCTGTATCATTCCGATAAATTCCCCCTGGTTGAATATCGAAAACACATACTCCAGTTCTTTTATTTTGCCATAATCCAGCGGGTAAGGGATCTTGGAGCCCGCCCATTGCTCCTGAAACGCTTCCCCCTGTTCATTAGACCATTCACATAAAAGCAAGGCATTGTCTTTTTTGATTCCCTTTTCAATTCTAATATCTGTCATCTTGCCAAAAACTTTGCTTATGCTGCAAAGATATATAAATTATTTGGAACATGGCACAGGCAGCGCATTGCTTTCTTCGGGGCTATGCAGATGTTTCTGTCTGTCAATCTGTGTAGCGGCAAGACGTCGGTTTTTCTCTGTCTCAATGCAAAGGAAATGCTGTCGCAAATGTCTATTTACCGATTTTTAGGTATTGTCCGGCTTCTGGTTATTCCCTATCTTTGCACCAACGACTTTGACAGGCATTATCCGTTTGTCAATGATTGTCTTCATCATAACGAATCATATACACGAGGCCACTTCTGACTGAATAACTGTAAAATAAAAGATGAAGCCCTGTACTGCTGTGTAATACCAGTATAAGAGGTCTGTATTTATGGAGCGGACAGGGCATCATTAAATTATTAATAATGAATGCTGATGGAAAAGATTAAATCCACTCTGACGGAGATTCCCGAGACGATGCTTACCACGCTGTGGGCGAAGGCTGTGGAGACCGACCGTCCCGATCCTTTGCTGCGTGACGAGAAAGCAAAGGAGATTATCGGACAGATTGACTATGACTTCTCGAAGTTCAATAATGTAAAGTTCTCGCAACTGGGCTGCTGCATCCGTGCCAAGCTGATTGACAATGAGGCCCGGCAGTTCCTTGCCCGCCATCCCGATGCTGTGGTGATACAGCTGGGGGCGGGGCTGGATGCACGGTACGAGCGACTGGGACGGCCGGAGGTGACACACTGGTTCGACCTCGACCTCCCGGAGGCTATCGACCTGCGCCGCCGCTTCCTCACAGAGACAGACCGCAACACCTGTCTGTCTGAATCCATGTTCGAGACCGACTGGCTGGACAAGGTAAGCTCGTATGGCAGGCTCGTCCTGATTATCCTCGAAGGTGTGCTGATGTATTTCCCGGAGGAAAAGGTGCAGGCACTGTTCCGCAACATCTGCGACAAGCTGCCGTCAGCCACCGTGCTGTTTGATATGCTTTCCTTTATGTTTGTCGGACGCGAGAAGAAGCATGATATGCTGCGGAAGATGGGAAAGGGCGCCGAGTTCAAGTGGTCGCTGCTCAATACAAAGGACATGGAGACATGGAACAGCCGGCTGCACGTGAGGAAGGAGTACTTTATGAGCGATTACGACGAAGGGCGGTTCCCGTTCTTTTTCCATCTGCCCCTGTACATTCCTTATTTCTATCGCCGTCTCAACCAGCGCATTGTCAGGATTGAGATAGAATAGTCCCAGCCCTTGTGCCAGGCTTCTGTCAGTGGCAGAAAGCAGGCAGAACGCGGGCGAGGGTAATTCAGAAATGGCGTGCAGACTGTTTTCGGAAAGTTCCTAAGCGATTTGAAAAGCTCTTAAGCTTTCTTTGAAAAGCTCTTAAGCTTTCTTGAAAAAGCTCCTAAGCTTTTGGGAGAAAACCCTTGAACCCTTTACACGTATGCCAGTGAAATAAGAAAGGCAACCGACTGCAAATGTCGGTTGCCTTTCTTTGATAATACCTGCTGTCAGCTCGTCAGCTTGTCTTACAGATTGGCATTGTCTTTCTTCCACGCTGCAACAGCCGGAACGATGTCGAGGCTGATGATTTCCTCACGCATCTTGCAGAGGTGCTCGTAAGAAGCCTGGAGAGACGCCATCTCTTCTGCCGTACCTGTAGGCTCGGTGTAGTGGACACCGGTAGCGTCGATGGTTGTAGGCATGGCCATCATCACGTTCTTGAAGCCGAGCTTTTCGTCGTTGACATAGCAGCCGGCTGGCAGGGTGAACTTCTCACCGCCCATGGCAGCCTCGATCATCTTGACAGCGTTGTAAGCCGGGCTCTGGAAGGAACTGCGGCCGCGCAGCTTGATGATGTTTGAACCGCCCTGCACGGTGTGGTGCTTGATTTCTTCCCAACGCTCGGCAGAAAGCCCCATCTCTGACAGCGGCTTGCCGTCGACCTTCACCTGAGAAGCGAATACTGCCATCTGCTCACCGTGGCCACCGTAGGTGTGCGCGCCGGTAACCTTGTCCTGCTGTACGCCGAACTCGTGAGCCAGCGCCTGCTGCAGACGGGTAGAGTCGAGTGCGGCGAGTGATGTCAGCTGGTTGGGCTTCAGACCGGAGTGGATCAGAGCCGTCAATGCGGTGACATCAGCCGGGTTGAAGATAACGACAACGTGCTTTACGTCCGGGCAGTACTTCTTGATGTTCTCACCGAAGTCAGCTGCGATTTTGCAGTTGCCCTTCAGCAGGTCCTCACGGGTCATGCCCTCCTTGCGCGGAGCACCGCCGGAAGAGATGATGTATTTTGCACCGGTGAAAGCCTCGGCCGGGTCAACGGTGTAAGAGAGGTTGGCACCCGGGAAAGCGCACTGCTCCATCTCGTCGAACACACCATGAACGCCCGGCTCATAGATGTCGTACAGGCAGATGTTAGGGGTAAGACCGAGTGTAAGTGCGGTCTGGACCATGTTTGAACCGATCATGCCGCCGGCACCGACGATGACGAGTTTCTCGTTTGTTAAGTACTTCATAATAAATATATTTTTTAAGAGTATGATTCTCTTTTTATACGATACCGCAAAGTTACGAAAAAAAAGACCATGCGAGAAGAATATACCGTGATAAATGTGTTATTAAATATAAAAAAGGAAGGGCTTTGCCAACTCCGTCTGACAAACCGGCCTGTCAGGGAAAAGCGGATGCGGTGACGCGTTGTCCGGCTGACGGCCGCCTGCTGGGTCAGCTCGGCGTGGAAACACGGCCCTGGCGGTCTCAATGCTTCCGGGAATAAAGTCTCCAAACATTTGGGATTATCAACTAATATTCATATATTTGCAGCAGATAAAGAATGAGCTTATGGGAACAATGAGTAAGATACAGGAGTTAAGGGCCAGACGCAGAGTCTATCAAGCCCAGAAAACGAAAGAGTATAAACAGCGCATAGCAGCTTACCTCTCGGATGCTGACAAGCGGATTCTCTTCAGCGGAGAAGGCTTCATACGTGTCCCGGAGGAAGAAGCGAAACGAGAGAAAATAGATGTTTATCCCTATCTCATCCAATAAAGGGCAGAAGAATGGAAATAAAGCATTATCCATATCGATTTGTAAAGAAAGTGACAGAGCCTTGGGATGGACCCCAGGGCTTTTTGCTTTATAAATATCTCTATTCTTTCAAGTCCCCGAAAAGCCACCAGACTTATTGGGTGTGGGTAGAGGTATATGAGCATCACCTCTATGCTGTCAAGTTCCACCTGAAGGCACATCGGGACAGCAGCAAGCGGTATAATCTGATGACCGGGCTCAATGAACCGAGAGAATGTATTTACACCTGCATGGCGATCATGGCCGAGACTGCCAAGAAAGACCCGCGGGCTTCCTTTGGTTTCATCGGTGCGAACAGAGTGGATGAGCCGGAGGAAAATACCAGCAGATTCCGTGTCTACAGAAGATATACACTTACGCTGTTCGGTCCGGGCGAGTATGAACATTTAGTCAACATAGAGAAAAGTACCTATCTGTTGATAAACAAGAAGGAACTGTCGGCGAACCCTGGTCTCATCAAGGACATTGTCGAAGGATTTAAAGAATTATATCCCTACTTCGACTGACCGCCCCGCCCTGTTTTACACCCCGCCTTAAGCTCTGACTACGACCGACCTTAAACAGACAATGATATGAAACAGACCATCAACGAACGAATTGAAAACCTCCGGGAATGGATGCGGGCGAACGGATTTTCCGCTTTCGTCTTCCCGAGCAGTGACCCGCACAACAGCGAGTATGTCGCCGACCACTGGAAGAGCCGCGAATGGATTTCCGGCTTCACGGGATCGGCGGGGACGGCCGTCGTCACCCTCGACCGCGCCGCCCTGTGGACGGACTCGCGCTATTTCATCGCTGCCGCAGAACAGCTGGCAGGCACGGAATACCGGCTGATGAAGCTCCGTGTGGAAGGCACGCCTACGGTGTGTGAATGGCTTGCCGACGAGCTGGCGGCGTATGAGAAGCCCGTCGTCGGACTGGACGGCAACGTCAATTCCTTTGCAGAGGTAGCCGTTCTGACGCAGGAACTGGCGACAAGAGGGAACATCCGGGTGCGGACAGATGCCGACCCGATGGCGACGCTATGGACAGACCGCCCGGCCATACCCGGCCATAAGGTTTGCCTCCATCCTTTGAAGTATGCCGGCGAAACGACCGCAAGCAAGATAAGCCGGATCCGCAAGAGCCTCGCTGTCCGGGGGGCCGACGGCCTGCTGGTGACCGCCCTGGACGAGATTGCCTGGGTGCTGAACCTGCGCGGCAGCGACGTACACTGCAACCCCGTCTTCGTCTCCTACCTGCTGATAACGCCTGGGAACGTCACCTTATATATAAATAAGGAGAAACTCCCGGAGGAGGTGGGGCACTGTCTTGCAGCCGGGAATATTGCGGTAGAACCCTACGGAGCGGTTGCCGTGGGGCTGGAACATTACCCCGGGCGACACCTGCTTGTCGACGACTCCACTACGAACCACACGCTGGTCTCTGCCTTGCAGCGGGGCAAGGCCGTCTTCGGCGAGTCGCCTGTCCCCGGGATGAAGGCCGTCAAGAACAGGGTGGAGCAGGACGGCTTCCGTGCTGTCATGCTGCGCGACGGTATTGCGATGGTGAAATTCCTGGCCTGGCTGAAGCCTGCCGTCGAGGCCGGCGGACAGACGGAGATGTCGCTCGACCGAAGGCTGACGGCACTGCGTGCCGAACAGCCGCTTTTCAAAGGCATCTCCTTCGACACCATCGTGGGTTACGAGGCGCACGGTGCCATCGTGCATTACGAGGCGACCCCGGAGACAGACGCCCCCATAGAGCCGCACGGGCTGGTGCTCATTGACAGCGGGGCACAGTACGAAGACGGTACGACAGACATCACACGGACCGTTGCCCTGGGTCGGCTGACAGAGGAGCAGCGGCGCATTTACACCCTGGTGCTGAAGGGACACATCCAGCTTGCCCTGTGCCGTTTCCCCTCTGGGGCGTGCGGCTCGCAGATCGATGCCATCGCCCGCGAGCCGATGTGGCGCGAGGGTTACAACTACCTGCACGGAACGGGACATGGGGTTGGAAGTTATCTGAATGTGCATGAAGGACCTCACCAGATTCGCATGGAGTGGCGGCCGGCACCGCTCCGGGCGGGGATGACCGTCACCGACGAGCCGGGGCTCTATCTCGAGGGGAAGTTCGGCGTGCGCATCGAGAACACCCTGCTCATCGTCCCTGCCGTGACAACGGACTTCGGCGAGTTCCTCGGGTTCGAGACGCTCACCCTTGCACCGATCGACACGACGCCGGTCCTGCCGGATATGCTGACTGCGGAGGAGCGGCAGTGGCTGAACAGCTACCACCGCCGTGTCCGTGAAACGCTTTCCCCTCACCTCTCTGCTGCTGAAGCGGCATGGCTGAAGGCGGCTGCCCGCCCGCTCTGAGCCCCCCTGCTGTTTTCCGATGCTGCAAGATACTTGTTGTTTCCTGCCGTCGGGAATGCTGTTCCCAATCGGTTGGGAATCCTGTTCCCAGCCGTTGGGAATCCAGCTCCCAACCGGTCGGGAATGCTGTTCCCTGTAGTTTAATGCTTTTGGTAAACAGCCTTCCTTCTTGCTTCTAAACTTGGTTGACGGTTTTAAGAACTTATTTTTGTTTTTTGTCGACTGTCTTCCGTCCGGGCTGAAGCGGTCTGTTCGGTTTCTTGTCCATGGGGTTAATTCCTGTGCAGTGGGGCTGTGCCCGAGAAAAGGAACAGATAGGTTCAAGTCGTATAAAAACACCTGCGTTTAGACAAGGAGGCAGACGGCGCAGAAGAAAAGGGCAGTCTCCAAGCTGCGAGTTCCAAATCCCAAGCTCCGTTCTCAGGTTTCAATAAAATGCGGTCTTGCGGGCATAATCTGCAAAAGATTGCTTAACTTTGCAGACTATGAAAAGAATAGGATTTGATAGGATAAACCGGAAGAAGACCGTGGGCACGGTTGTAAGAATACTGCTTGCCGTCCTGCTCCCCGTATTCTTGTTTGCCTGCAGCGGAAACCCTTCTCTCCAGCAGATAGAGAAGGAGTCGGACAACCCCAAACTGGCAGCGGCCGTCCTCCACCGGACTGACAGCATACTGGCTCGTGGCGGCCTGTCGGACGAGGAAGAGGGACGGATGCTGCTGGCAAAGGTGAAGGCACAGTTCTTCATGAGCTATGTCACGCAGAACTTCCCTCCCGACATTGACTCCGCCATCACGGCCGCCGTGCAGAAGCTGGAGCGGCACGACAGCCCGAAGCTGGCCGAGAGCTATTACTGGCAGGGAATGGTCAGCAACCTCTGCTACGGAAAGCCCGTGGAAGGCATGGTGGCGCTGGAGAACGCCCTCCTCATCCTCCCCGATGCCGACCCGGAGTTCCGCGCACGTCTCTACCAGCAGCTCAGCACCGTCTACGAGCAGCTCGGCAACTTCGACATGGCCGTCCGCTATATGCAGCAGATGGTAAGGATCATGGACAGCAGGGACGACCCCGTGGGGCAGCTCGTCACCCACTACGACATCTCCACCATCTTCCGGCAGAACGGCCAGAAGGACAGCGCCGACTACTATCTGCGGCTCGCGATCCGTGAAAGGGCGAAGTTCAACGACCACCGGTTCGATATTTTCAACGAGGTGTTCGGCAGCTACTACCTGGAACAGAACGACCTGCCGAAGGCGAAATACTATCTCTCACGCGCCCTGATGGCCGACGGACGGATGCCGGACGCCCAGCTGGGGCTGGCACGCATCGCATGGATGGAGCATCGCCCGGCCGATGCCCAGCGATGTCTGCAGCGTGCCGTGACGCTGGCCGATTCCCTCTACCGTGCCGACGGCAGCTACCGCACCCCGATGGTAAGTTTCCTCAGGTCGCTGGCACGGTTCTACAGCGACACGGGGGCAAAGGACGAAGAGCTGCACGCACGCCGCCGGCTCGACACGGTAGGCACGGTACTGGCACGGCACAACGCCCGGCTGCTCAACGAGGCCTCCGTGCAGGAGCACGATTACCTCGCACGCAAACTGGAACAGGAAAACCAGCGGCAGAACCGCCTGCGGATGACGTTCGCCGGCATCGTCGTCCTGCTGGCAGGCGGATATGTGTTCCTGCTGGCACGGCGCTATATCCGCAGGTCGCGCGAACGGCTGGGAAAGCTCAGGCGGAAGACCTACCGGCAGACGCACGAGATAGGGAAGCTCAAGGGACAGGTGAAGGAATACTCCAAGACGCAGGCCGACCGGATCATCGACGGAAAGCCCCTCTACGAATCGATAGAGCGGGGCACGGCCACGATGGAAGGCTGGGACAAGGACACGCAGGAACGCTACATCTGTTACGCACGCTTCATCGATCCGGATGTCTTCGCCACCCTGAGCGAGAAGCTGACGGCGAAGCCCACCATCTTCTTCTATCTCTGGAAGAAGGGCTACAACGATGCCGAGATAGCCCGGATCATGAACGTCTCCAACGGCAGCATCCGCACCATGCGTTACAACATACGCCGGCAGAAACAGCAGGGAGACGACACGAATATCAGCACATGACCTTTTCTTGATGTCAAAAAACCTGTTGTTGTATGTAATAAATTGGTTTTCAGATTGTTAAATTTTGTTTCGGGGGGGGGTAAATTCCCGCCTGGTTTGACAATTCTCTCTCGCCGCACAAAGATTTCAAGGTCTTTGTGCGGCGTTTTTTCGTGCTGTTCCATAACTTTGCAACACCAGCTTTCATAATTATATGACTGAACGGTTTGATAGATGTTAATTGAATTGTTATATTGAGAAACAAAACAGAAGACATGAGAGAAAAACAAAACAAATTCGGAAGAGGGGCCGTCTTGAGGATGGCTTTGTTTACCCGCCTTATGTGTCTGCGAACTGCCATTCTGCTCGTTATGATGATGGGAGGTATTGGAGCGAAGGCTTATGTCGTAGGTAATTACATTAAAATGCCTTACGGAGAGGGTTACATTACCTACCGTGTCATTGATGCCAGTGCATCCAGTCCTAAGCTGGCTGTATACAACGTGAGGGGAGTCAAGGGGACGGTAGAAATCCCCGCCAAGGTGTTCGATGGCAAGGATGTCTATTTCACGGTGACACAGATTGGAGGAGCATACGACTCGAATGACCCCACCGTGTGGGACGAGAAGGTGACGGAGGTGAAACTTCCCAATACGATTACTACGTTAGCGAATTATTGTTTTCACAGGGCCAATATAACCTCCCTGACACTTCCTGCCAGTGTGAAGGAGATTGAACCTCGGGCAAATGTGCTGTTGGGTAGCTGTCCTAAATTGAAGGAAATAAAGGTTGAATCGGGGAATCCTGCCTTTATATCGGATGGCGGTGTGCTTTATACCCAAGGGCATAAGAAACTGATCTGCATTCCTTGCGGCATGGATTTTTCTGCTACAGGCGGCAAGTATGAAATCAATGCGAATACTAAGAGTATCGCTATATATGCTATAGGAACAACTTCTACCTTGCAGAAACTAATCATCCCGGCATCAGTCGAATATATCTATATGGGAAGCTGGCCGACTTTTTCTTATCACCCGGAATCCTTGAAAGAGATTGAAGTTGATGGCAGCAACCCCAACTATTGCAGTGTGGATGGTGTGTTGTACAATAAAGACAAGAGCCAACTGATTTATTATCCGTCTGGCAAGGAGGGTGCTACATTCAAAGTACCCGATGGTGTGAAATCCATTCCGTATGGTTACACATTCTATTGTGCTTACAGACTTACATCGATAGATTTTAATCAAGTAGAAAAATTGGGTAATTACTGCATGGCAGGCTGTCATAATATTTCTGAAATCACCATTCCAAGTAGTCTTACCTCTATTGGTAGAGGGGCTTTTGCGTCCATGAAGGGACTTACGAAGTATATTGTCCAGCCCGGCAATCCGAATTATTCTTCGGATGAAGATGGGGTGTTGTTCAATAAGGACAAAACAAAACTGATCGCTTACCCCACAGGACGGGTGGAAAAAGAGTACAAAATCCCCAGCAGTGTAACGGAAATAGGGACACAGGCTTTTATGGATGCAAAGATTGAGAAGATGACGATACCGGCAGGGATCACGTCCTTGGGGGTTGAAGCATTCAGAGCAATTCTTCTCGAGACCGTTGTCTTTGAAGAACCATCGAAGATAACCGAATTACGGGGCAGAACATTTTTGTGGTGTCCAAGATTGACTACGGCAACGCTGCCTAAGTCATTGAAGACTTTAGGAACCGCATTCGCCGGGTGTGACAAGTTGAAAACGGTGAATGTCCCTGACGGCTCTCAACTGGAAACAATCAAGAAAGGTGCTTTCGTAGCCTGCAGTAGTCTTACGAATTTCAATTTTCAGGGGAGCTGCAAACTCAAGACAATTGAATCCAGTGCATTTGCTGATTTGGAGAATTTGAAGTCTTTTGATTTCCCTGCTTCTGTGACGACTATCGGTGACAATGCCTTTGGCAATACTCCTGCAATGGGAACAGTGAATTTCGCAGATAACAGTACGATTATCTCCTTTGGAGAGGGTGCTTTTTCCAACAGTGGAATCAAGCGCCTCAAAATACCTGCAAGTGTTACGTCCATTGAGAAGGAAGCATTCAAAAACTGTAACGTATTAGAGCGTGTGAATGTGCCCGCAGGTTGTACGAATATCCATCCGGAGGCTTTCAAGTACGACTCGAAGCTCGCCAACATAGATGTAGATGCTGCCAACCCGAAGTATTCCAGTGTACAGGGTATTCTGCTGAGCAAGGACAAGAGCGAACTGCTGATATTCCCTCCGGGCAAGGCACGCACCGACTTTACCCTCCTGCCGCCGTCCATTACGAAGATCGGCGACTATGCTTTCTACGAAGGCGGCAGTCAGTTTACGAATATTGTCATTCCGGCCAAGGTGAATGCGATCGGCATACGTGCTTTCGGACTGAATCCGGCTCTGAAGACGGTGACGCTGCTCTGCGATGAATTGATACCGGGAAGCCGCATTGATCAGGGAGAAAACACCATGTCGTTCGACAATGGAAAAGTGGCTGCAGACGATGCGAAGAGCCACATCACAGTTTATGTACGCAAGAGCCTCCTCGACAAGTACAAGAGTGACCCGTTCTGGAAGAATTTCACCTTGAAGCCATCGTTCACGGTCAAGGCCGAAGGCACTTCGGCTGCCACGGACGAGTATATCCCGACTTCTCCCACGACAGTCGACTTCCTCTCCACTACTGCTGATGTGAAGACTTTTGTCCTGCCCGAACAGGTGAAAACGGATGAGGGCGGTACATCCAAGACCTACAAGGTAGGGCTTATCGGCGATTATGCCTTTGAGAATGCTAACGAGCACATGAAGGAGGTAGTTGTAAAGGCCGCTGTAGACTACATTGGCGCCATGGCTTTCGTGACAAAGACGAAGCGTGTTACCGCCAACGGTCAAAGCACCATCAGTCCTGTCAGTACGACTATCAGACAGGTGATTTTCACGGGTAATGCGCCCGCCACGAAGCTTTCGCAGAAGTATTTCTCTCTCGGGGCTGCCTTCAGCGAATTTTTCCGGGGAGCATCGGGAACAGGAAACTGTGAGCAGAAAATCTATGTGAAGAAGTCGAAATTGTCCGACTATAAAGCGGCATGGAGCAACTATGCGAAGGCACTGGACTACAAGATTCAGGGCGACGGAAATGCGGCGTTCAAGATAAACCGCAAGTATGGAACGTTCGCACGTGAGTTCGATACCGACTTTTCCGATTACCTGACCCAAAAACACACTGTCAAGGTGGCGGCTTTCGTCGCTGGTACTCCCATTCTTCGTGGCAGCGGCGACTATGGTAAAAGCTCTTATCACGTACGGATGACGAGTGTTGACCTGAAAGGCGGCGTCAACGGCAACTACGGTTACATTCCTGCCGGAACAGGCGTGTTGCTGAAAGTTCTTGACAAGGAATCCACACCTGCCGATTTCTATTACACGATCGGCGAGCACGACAACGTGTCTTACTCCATCACGGAAAACGTCATGAAGGGCGTGACGGTCAACGATGCGGCGGTCAATGCTTCCCCCGGCTCGCCGGTTTACGTCATGCAGGACGGTATGTTCCGCAAGGCAGAGACTCCTGTCAACGGTTTCACGGTCCACAAGGCGTATGCCAAGCTCGGATCCCTGCCGGCAGGTGCCAAGGTGACATTTGTCTTCGACGATGGTGAGGCGACAGGCATCGAGAATGTTGATGCTGCGGAAGACAGCGAGAGGCAGGATGTCTGGTACAACCTCAACGGACAGCGCGTAAGCCGGCCGGAGCACGGTGTATACATCCGCAATGGAAAGAAAGTGATAATCAAATAAAAATTGAAAGACAATGGGAAAGAAAAGATATACAAGCCCCGCCACCATCGTGGTGACGGTTGTACAGGAAGGTCTGATGGAGACAGCCAGTCCCGGCGTACAGGGACCCTACAACCCTCACAAACCTATTGAGGCAAAAGGAAACGATGTCTTTCCGGAGGAAGGTGCGGAACTTCCGCATTACAGCCCATGGGAGGACTGATGTCTCGACAATGCAATTATGTGATACTCTTTTACCAGACAACATAATTTCGTCGTGACCTCTGGCGAGAGGCACAAAGGTAAAAATAACCTGATTGAATGATTCAACAACTCTCTAAGTTTTTTTGCGTAACATCTGTTGTGAAACACGTGTTACGTTTTTTTTGTTTTGTCCTGTTTGAAATGTCCGGTGGGGCATTCTCTGGCAGTATGTTGACGGCCAAACACCATGGATGCTGGTGGGATTCATCCTTGGTGTCAAGCCCGGTACGGACTCCGTCAGGCATTATAATGTTGTCAGGCTTTAGAAACGCATGACAAGATGATACACAATGTACGAATGAAGAATATCAAAAAGTGACGGCAAATCGAAAATGTACTTTTGTTGTAGGCAGTCTTTGGGTTGTATGAATGATTTTATGTTCGATTCTGCCGAAAAGGTGCAAAAATCCTGTTGCGGCAGAATATAATATGCTTTATTCTGCCGATTGCGGATGTTTTCAATGTCATGCGGCAGATGATGATGTATATTGCCGGAAGCCGGGGCAGGCGATCCATCATGGA
Source organism: Prevotella multiformis DSM 16608 (assembly GCF_000191065.1). Lineage (GTDB taxonomy): Bacteria > Bacteroidota > Bacteroidia > Bacteroidales > Bacteroidaceae > Prevotella > Prevotella multiformis. The sequence continues at coordinate 1,440,728 of NZ_GL872283.1, read as the reverse complement.
TATGGCTTTGGATGACGTCATTAATAATAAGGTGCTGCCCGGCTCTTTTGGGAAGACGGTCCCCTGTAAAGCCGTTTTAATTGTTTTAAGACCCTGTCCGGATGAAAAATCCGCAATTGTTTGGCGGTTAGGAGAATTAAGTGTAACTTTGCAGGCGCAAAAGTGGTATCATGCCCTTTCGCAGATGTTTAATCAATAAATAATTTAAAACAAAAAGCATGATTATTGTACCAGTAAAGGACGGCGAGAACATCGAGCGCGCGCTCAAGAAGTTCAAGAGAAAGTTTGAAAAGACAGGTGTTGTAAAAGAGCTTCGTGCTCGTCAGCAGTTTGACAAGCCATCTGTCAAGAAGCGCCTGAAGATGGAACATGCCGTTTACGTACAGAAGCTTCGCGACACGGAAGAGTAAAATCTTCTTTGAAAATTTGGTAGTTCGGATTAATTTCCGTAAATTCGTTGCCATAAATGATTGGACGGCGAGCCGATGGTCGATATGTTCTTGGATTACTTAAGGTTGGAGAGGAACTATTCCCCGATGACCGTAACCAGTTACCGCAAGGATCTGGAAGAGTTTGAACGGTTCTTTCAGGATCTCGAAGAGCAGCTCTCTTGGGAGACGGTGGATTCTGATGTGGTCAGGAACTGGATGGAGGACATGATGGACAGAGGCAATGCCGCATCATCGGTCAACAGAAGACTCAGTTCGCTGAGATCCTTCTACCGCTTTGCGCTCCGCCGCAGTCTTGTCAGGAGAGATCCTGTCCACGGCCTCCAGGGGCCGAAAAGGCAGAAGCCGCTTCCGCAGTTCCTGAAAGAATCGGAGATGGAAAGGCTGCTGGAACCGGGAATGTGGACGGACAGTTACAAGGACGTGCTCGCCCGCACGTTGATTATGACGTTCTATGAGACGGGCGTGCGTGTGTCTGAACTGACGGGGCTGGATGACAAGGACGTTGACGGTCTTACCTGCGAACTGAAAGTGACAGGCAAGAGGGACAAGCAGCGGATCATCCCTTTTGGCAGGGAACTGGCCGAGACGCTGGCCGCATACCGGCAGGTGCGCGGCGCTGCGGTGAAAGGCGACAGTGCCGCCCTTTTCCGGACCGAGAAAGGTGTCCGGATGACAGACGGACAGGTCAGGGCTCTGGTGAAAAAGCATCTCTCGAGGGTATCGACCCTGAAGAAGCGGACACCTCACGTCCTGCGTCACACATTCGCCACGGCCATGCTCAATCATGAGGCTGGACTGGAAAGTGTAAAGAAGCTGCTCGGGCATGAGAGCCTGTCGACGACGGAGATCTACACGCATACGACCTTCGAGCAGTTGAAGAAAGTCTATAAGAATGCCCATCCAAGGGCTTAACCTTTTAAAAATGGAGGTACCTATGGAAATTAAGATTCAGTCGATTCATTTCGACACTACCGAGAAGTTACAGGCCTTTATCACCAAGAAGGCCGAGAAATTAGAAAAGTCTTACGAAGACATTCAGAAAGTAGAGGTGCAATTGAAGGTGGAGAAGCCGGCCACTGCATTAAATAAGACAACAAGCCTGTCGGTTGCCGTTCCGGGAACGACGCTGTTTGTGGAGAAGACCTGTGACACTTTCGAAGAGGGAGTTGATCTGTGTCTGGATGCAATGAAGGTCCAGCTTACCAAGTATAAGGAAAAACAGAGAAAGCGTTGAAAAAATCCTTGAAATATTTTGGGGATTCAAATAAAAGCCTTACCTTTGCAGCCGTTTTACGACAAGTAGCCTCCGGCTGCAAAGTAACGCCTCTTTAGCTCAGTTGGCCAGAGCACGTGATTTGTAATCTCGGGGTCGTTGGTTCGAATCCGACAAGAGGCTCTCCGATAAGGAGGACGCATTTCATAGGACGGGTAGTTTCCAGAGTGGCCAAATGGGGCAGACTGTAAATCTGCTGCTTCTAGCTTCGGTGGTTCGAATCCATCACTACCCACATCCGGAAATGGAAACTGCGGAAATAGCTCAGTTGATAGAGCACTAGCCTTCCAAGCTGGGGGTCGCGGGTTTGAGTCCCGTTTTCCGCTCTCATGGTTTTGCTGTAATAGCTCAGTGGTAGAGCACTTCCTTGGTAAGGAAGAGGTCCTGAGTTCAACTCTCAGTTACAGCTCTTCCGTCGTTCAGTGAGTGTAACTAAAAAGCACAGATTACTCATTTAATATTAAATAGAAAAAGCTATGGCTAAAGAAGAATTCGTGCGCACCAAACCGCATGTAAACATTGGTACTATCGGTCACGTTGACCACGGTAAGACCACTCTTACTGCAGCAATCTCAAAGGTTCTTCATGAGAAGGGCTTCGGTTCTGAGGATATCAAGTCTTTCGACCAGATTGACAATGCTCCGGAGGAAAAAGAGCGTGGTATTACCATTAACTCTGCACATATCGAATACGAAACAGCAAAACGTCACTATGCACACGTAGACTGTCCGGGTCACGCTGACTATGTGAAGAACATGGTTACCGGTGCCGCTCAGATGGATGGTGCTATCTTGGTTGTAGCTGCTACCGACGGTCCTATGCCGCAGACCCGTGAGCACGTGCTGCTCGCCCGTCAGGTGAACGTTCCCCGTCTGGTTGTCTTCCTGAACAAGTGTGATATGGTTGACGATGAGGAGATGCTCGACCTCGTTGAGATGGAGGTTCGTGAGATCCTCGAGCAGTACGGTTATGAAGAGGATACTCCTATCATCCGCGGTTCTGCACTGGGTGCACTGAACGGTGTTGAGAAGTGGGTTGACTCTGTCATGCAGCTCATGGATACCGTTGACACCTGGATTCAGGAGCCGGTACGTGAGGTCGACAAGCCGTTCTTGATGCCTGTTGAGGATGTCTTCTCCATTACCGGTCGTGGTACTGTTGCTACCGGCCGTATCGAAACAGGTGTATGTAAGGTAGGTGACGAGGTTCAGCTGCTCGGTCTCGGTGAGGACAAGAAGTCTGTCATCACGGGTGTCGAGATGTTCCGCAAGAACCTTGCACAGGGTCAGGCCGGTGACAACGTAGGTCTGCTTCTCCGTGGTATCGACAAGTCCGAGGTTAAGCGCGGTATGGTAGTCGTACACCCGGGTGCCATCACTCCTCACGATCACTTCAAGGCTTCTATCTACGTGCTGAAGAAGGAAGAGGGTGGCCGTCATACTCCGTTCGGCAACAAGTACCGTCCACAGTTCTACCTCCGTACAATGGACTGTACAGGTGAGATCAAACTCCCGGAGGGTGTTGAGATGGTAATGCCTGGTGACAACGTTGAGATCGAGGTAGACTTGATTTACAAGGTTGCATTGAACGAGGGTCTGCGTTTCGCTATCCGTGAGGGTGGCCGTACGGTAGGTTCCGGTCAGATCACAGCAATCCTCGACGATATCAAGTAATTACAAGATAGGTCGTAGATTACACAGATAAAATTGGTTTCCGGCTCTTACGGGTCGGGAACTGACTTACGGGTTTAGCTCAGTCGGTAGAGCACTGGTCTCCAAAACCAGGTGTCGAGGGTTCGAGTCCTTCAACCCGTGCAAGAAGAGAAGATTTTATGTTTAAGAAGATAGTTAATTATTGCAAGGACTGCTACGACGAACTTGCGCATAAGACTACATGGCCATCACGTGCCCAGCTTACACATAGTGCAATGGTTGTTTTAACTGCTTCCCTTGTCATTGCACTGGTTGTGTTCGCTATGGATTCTGTGTTCCAGCATGTGATGGGTTTCGTATATCCAGGTTAATTCATTAGGAGAAATGGCTGATACAGAAAAGAAATGGTATGTTCTTCGTGCTGTCAGTGGCAAAGAGGCAAAGGTGAAGGAATACATCGATGCCCAGTTGCGGCTGAACGAGAAACTTGCTGAGCGTGTCTTCGAGGTCTTGTTGCCTATGGAGAAGCACGCAACTGTGCGTAAAGACGGCAAGCGCGTTGTCAAGGAGAAGTTAAGTCTCCCGGGCTATGTGCTTGTTCAGGCCAACATGACTCCTGACGTGGCTTCCACGTTGCGTTTCATGCCTAATGTGTTGGGATTCCTCGGAGGCATGGCTGATCCTTCCCCCGTCCGCCAGGCAGACATCAACCGTCTGCTGGGCAATGTGGAAGATACTGAACTTGATGAAGTGCAGGAAGTTCCATACATGGTGGGTGAGACGGTTCAGGTCACCGACGGTCCTTTCAGCGGTTTCCACGGGGTCATCGAAGAGGTGAACACCGAGAAGCACAAGCTGAAGGTGATGGTGATGATTTTCGGTCGCCAGAATCCGCTGGAACTGAGTTTTATGCAAGTCGCAAAAGAAGAATAGTATTGTTACGGATACTGTTCGACTTATAGTTTAATTTTTAATATTAACAAAGAAATGGCTAAAGAAGTAGCTGGATTAATCAAATTACAGATTAAAGGTGGCGCTGCAAATCCATCCCCCCCAGTAGGCCCTGCATTGGGTTCAAAGGGTATCAATATCATGGGATTCTGCAAGGAGTTCAACGCCCGTACCCAGGACAAGGCTGGCAAAGTTCTTCCAGTCGTAATTACTTACTACAACGATAAGTCTTTCAGCTTCATCATCAAGACGCCTCCCGCAGCCGTACAGCTCATGGAGGCAGCCAAGGTGAAAAGCGGTTCCGGCGAGCCCAACCGCAAGAAGGTTGCATCCGTAACTTGGGAGCAGGTAAAGGCTATTGCTGAGGACAAGATGCCGGATCTCAACTGTTTCACGGTAGAAAGTGCCATGAAGCTGGTTGCCGGTACTGCTCGTAGTATGGGTATCACTGTAAAAGGGGACTTCCCTGGTAAATAATTTTAAACTTCAGAAGTAAAAATGAGTAAACTGACAAGAAATCAGAGATCAGTAGCTGAGAAGGTTGAAGCAGGGAAGGCATATTCATTGGAAGAGGCAGCAAAGCTGGTCAAGGAGATTACCACGACCAAGTTCGACGCTTCCGTAGATGTTGATATCCGTCTCGGTGTAGACCCTCGCAAGGCCAACCAGATGGTACGTGGTGTCGTATCACTGCCGAATGGTACTGGAAAGGTCACCCGTGTGCTCTGTCTCTGTACGCCTGATCAGGAGGCTGCCGCCAAGGAAGCCGGTGCTGATTACGTCGGTCTCGACGAATATGTTGACAAGATCAAGGGCGGATGGACTGATGTTGATGTCATCATCACGATGCCGTCCTGCATGGGTAAGTTAGGTCCTTTGGGTCGTATTCTCGGCCCTCGCGGCTTGATGCCGAACCCGAAGAGCGGTACGGTGACTATGGATGTTGCTAAGGCAGTGAAGGAAGTAAAGCAGGGTAAGATTGACTTCAAGGTTGACAAGGCGGGTATTATCCACACCTCAATCGGCAAGGTCAGCATGACTGCTGAGCAGATTTATGGTAACGCCAAAGAGTTCATCTCTACTGTTATCAAGCTGAAGCCTGCTGCTGCTAAAGGTACATATATCAAGAGTATCTTTATTTCGAGCACAATGAGTAAGGGTGTCAAGATTGATCCTAAATCAGCTGAATAACTCTAAAAGTTTTGTACAATGAAGAAAGAAGTAAAAGATACAATTATCGCTGAACTCGGTGAGAAGCTGAAGAGCTTTCCTCATTTCTATCTGGTTGACGTGACCGGTCTGAACGCAGAGGCTACCAGTGTGCTCCGCCGTAAGTGCTTCAAGAGCGAGATCAATATGGTCGTCGTGAAGAACAAACTCCTTCACAAGGCTTTTGAGGCTTCAGATGTAGATTTTGAACCACTGTATGGTTCTCTCAAGGGCAATACGGCAGTGCTGTTCACGCAGACCGCCAATGTGCCGGCAAAGCTGCTGAAAGAGTACAAGAAGGAGGGTGTTCCTTCTCTGAAGGCCGCTTATGCAGAGGAGACTCTGTTTGTCGGTGCTGAGAAGCTCGAGGAACTTGCAGCTCTCAAGAGCAAGAACGAGGTTATCGCAGACATTGTGGCATTGCTGCAGTCTCCGGCAAAGAACGTTGTTTCTGCTCTCCAGTCAGGTGCTGGCACCATCCACGGTGTGCTTAAGACTTTAGGCGAGCGTCCTGAGTAAAGAATCTGATAAAGTCAAAAGGTATATTATTTTTAGAACAAAAAATTAAAAAGTTAGAATAAAATGGCAGACGTAAAAGCTATTGCAGAAGAGTTAGTAAATCTTACTGTTAAGGAAGTAAATGAGTTGGCAACTGTCCTCAAGGACGAGTATGGTATCGAGCCTGCAGCTGCAGCTGTTGCTGTTGCTGGCCCTGCTGCAGCCGGTGCAGCCGGTGCAGCTGAGGAGAAGTCTGAGTTTGACGTTGTCCTCGCAGAGGTCGGCGCCAACAAGCTGAAGGTCGTAAAGGCTGTCAAGGAGGCTTGTGGTCTCGGTCTGAAGGAGGCTAAGGATCTCGTAGACGGTGCTCCTTCCACACTGAAGGAGGGTATGGCCAAGGCTGAGGCTGAGAACCTGAAGAAGGCTATCGAGGCTGAGGGTGCCAAGGTTGAGCTGAAGTAATTCCGCTTCGATTCTTACATTAATTGTATACGGTTAGGATTTACCTGGTAGGTGAGTCCTAACCTTTTTGTGTCTTTCGACATCATGAGGGTGTTGCTTCCCTCTTTTGGTCCGTTGCCGGACTTTAGACATTCGAATATATAATTTCAGTTTATGGCATTAGAAAATAAACCCAGAGTAAATTTCGCCAGCGTTAAGAATCCGTATCCCTATCCGGATTTCCTCGATGTGCAATTGAAGTCCTTCCGTGACTTCCTGCAGCTGGATACTCCGCCTGAGGAACGCAAGAATGACGGTCTGTATAAGGTGTTCGCAGAGAACTTCCCTATCACCGATACACGCAATAATTTCGTCCTTGAGTTCCTGGATTACTATGTTGACCCGCCAAGATATTCCATCGACGAGTGTCTGGAGCGCGGATTGACTTATAGCGTACCCTTGAAGGCTAAGATGAAGCTGTATTGTACGGATCCGGATCATGAGGACTTCGGCACGTTCATCCAGGATGTATTCCTGGGTACGATACCTTACATGACCAGCAACGGTACTTTTGTCATCAACGGAGCGGAGCGTGTCGTTGTCTCCCAGCTCCACCGTTCTCCGGGCGTTTTCTTCGGACAGGGTGTCCATGCCAACGGCACCGTCCTTTACAGTGCCCGTATCATCCCGTTCAAGGGGTCGTGGATTGAGTTCGCCACCGACATCAACAATGTCATGTATGCGTACATCGACCGGAAAAAGAAGCTGCCTGTCACCACCATGCTGCGTGCCATCGGTTATGAGACGGACCGTGACATTCTCCAGATCTTCGATCTCTGCGAGGAGGTGAAGGTCAACAAGAAGAACATGAAGGCTGCCATCGGCCGCAAGATTGCGGGTAACGTGATGAAGACCTGGACGGAGGATTTCGTGGATGAAGACACCGGCGAGGTGGTTTCCATCGAGCGTAACGAGGTGGTTGTCGAGCGCGAGACCGTCATCACGGAGGAGAATGTCGATGAAATTCTCGACAGTTCTGTATCCACCATCCTGCTCCATAAGGACGAGGAGGCTGCCAACAAATACTCCATCATCTTCAATACGCTGGCCAAAGACCCGAGTCACTCTGAGATTGAGGCTGTGAACTATATTTACCGGCAGCTGCGCAATGCGGATGCTGCTGATGATGCCAGCGCCCGTGAGGTGTTCCAGAATCTGTTTTTCTCTGACAAGCGTTATGACCTGGGCGAGGTGGGACGCTACCGTATCAACAAGAAGCTGAACTTGGATACGGATATGGATGTCCGCGTGCTGACAAAGGATGATATTATCGAAATCATCAAGTATCTGATCAGCCTGATCAATTCGAATGCCACGGTAGATGATATTGACCACTTGTCCAACCGCCGTGTCCGCACCGTGGGCGAGCAGCTGGCCAACCAGTTCTCCATCGGTCTGGCACGTATGAACCGTACGATCCGTGAGCGTATGAATGTCCGCGACAGTGAGGTGTTCCAGCCGACGGATCTGATTAATGCGAAGACCATCTCGAGTGTCATCAACTCGTTCTTCGGCACCAATCCGTTGAGCCAGTTCATGGACCAGACCAATCCGCTGGCGGAGGTCACACACAAGCGCCGTCTCTCAGCCTTGGGTCCTGGCGGTCTGTCGCGTGAGCGTGCAGGCTTCGAGGTCCGTGACGTTCACTATACCCACTATGGCCGTCTGTGTCCGATTGAGTCTCCTGAAGGACCTAACATCGGTCTGATTTCCTCCCTCTGTATGTATGCCAAGATCAACGACCTCGGTTTCATCGTGACGCCATACCGTTGTGTGAAGGATTCCAAGGTAGACATGGACAACAAGGATGTTGTTTTCCTGACAGCCGAAGAGGAGGAAGACCAGATCATCGGGCAGGGAAATGCGCCGTTGAATGCCGACGGTACATTCATCCGCGACACAGTCAAGTGCCGTCAGGATGCCGATTATCCGGTTGTGAGTCCGGAGGCCGTCAATCTTATTGATGTGTCGCCGCAGCAGATTGCTTCCGTATCAGCCGGTCTGATTCCTTTCCTGGAACATGATGACGGCCACCGTGCGCTGATGGGATGTAACATGATGCGTCAGGCAGTGCCGTTGCTCCACAATGATGCGCCGATTGTCGGTACGGGTCTTGAGAAGCAGGTCTGTGAGGACTCGCGTACGATGATCACCGCGGAGGGCGATGGTGTCATCGAATATGTAGATGCCACGACCATCCGCATCCTCTACGACCGGACGGAAGAGGAGGAGTTTGTCAGCTTTGAGCCGGCGTTGAAGGAGTACCGTATCCCCAAGTTCCGCCGTACCAACCAGAACATGGTTGTCGACCTCCGTCCGATCTGCGACAAGGGGCAGCGTGTCAAGAAGGGTGACATCCTCACCGAGGGCTATGCCACTGAGAACGGCGAGCTGGCACTAGGGCGTAACCTGCTGGTCGCTTACATGCCTTGGAAGGGATACAACTACGAGGATGCCGTCGTGATTTCAGAGCGTATGGTGCGTGAGGATGTGCTGACCTCTGTCCACGTTGATGAGTATTCGCTCGAAGTACGCGAGACGAAACGTGGCGTGGAGGAGTTCACGTCGGACATTCCGAACGTAAGCGAGGAAGCCACCAAGGATCTCGATGACAACGGTATTATCCGTGTCGGTGCCCGTGTGGAACCCGGCGACATCATGATCGGTAAGATTTCGCCTAAGGGCGAGAGCGATCCTTCACCGGAAGAGAAGCTTCTCCGTGCCATCTTCGGTGACAAGGCCGGTGATGTGAAGGATTCTTCTTTGAAGGCCAATCCTTCATTGAGTGGTGTCGTAATTGACAAGAAACTCTTCAGCCGTGCCATCAAGACACGCGAAAGCAAGCGTCAGGACAAGGCGACACTTGCCAAGATCGACGAGGAACAGGAGGCAAAGGTCAACGACCTGAAGGATCTTCTGGTAGATAAGCTGCTTGAGCTGACAGAGGACAAAGTCTCTGAGGGGGTCAAGGATTATTCCGATGCCGAGATCATCACCAAGGGCAGTAAGTTCACGGTTGCTGCATTGAAGAATCTTGATTATGAAGGAATCCAGTCTAACGGCTGGACGGACGACGAGCATACCAATCTTCTGATTCAGAAGCTGATCATGAATTACATCCGCAAGTACAAGCAGATGGATGCAGAGCTGAAGCGTAAGAAGTTCGCCATCACTATCGGCGACGAACTGCCGTCAGGTGTACTTCAGATGGCGAAGGTGTATATTGCCAAGAAGCGTAAGATTCAAGTAGGTGACAAGCTTGCCGGCCGTCATGGTAACAAGGGTATTGTCTCCAAAGTCGTACGTACAGAGGACATGCCGTTCCTCGAGGATGGAAGTCCGGTCGACCTGGTGCTGAACCCGATGGGTGTGCCTTCACGTATGAACCTCGGTCAGATCTTCGAGGCTATCCTCGGTGCTGCCGGTCGCAAGTTAGGCGTCAAGTTCGCTACTCCTATCTTCGACGGTGCCAAGCTCTCCGACCTGAAGGAATGGACGGACAAGGCAGGGCTGCCGAATCTCTGTTCCACGTATATCTATGATGGTGAGACCGGGGAGAAGTTCGATCAGCCGGCCACGGTGGGCATCACCTACTTCCTGAAGCTCGGCCACATGGTTGAGGACAAGATGCACGCCCGCAGCATCGGTCCGTACTCATTGATCACCCAGCAGCCGCTTGGCGGTAAGGCACAGTTCGGTGGTCAGCGTTTCGGAGAGATGGAGGTCTGGGCCATCGAGGCCTTCGGTGCGTCTCATGTCCTTCAGGAGATCTTGACAATCAAGTCTGATGATGTGGTCGGTCGTTCAAAGGCTTACGAGGCTATCGTCAAGGGCGAGCCAATGCCGACACCGGGTATTCCAGAGTCACTGAATGTTTTGTTGCACGAACTTCGTGGACTCGGTCTGAGCATCAAACTTGATTAATACGTACACCCCATAATAAGTAAAACATGGCTTTTAAGAAAGATAATAAAGTAAAGAGTAATTTCAGCAAGATTACTATCGGACTGGCTTCACCTGAAGAGATCCTCGAGAACTCCTATGGTGAGGTAACCAAGCCAGAGACCATCAACTATCGTACCTATAAACCAGAGCGTGACGGTCTGTTCTGCGAACGCATCTTCGGCCCTACCAAGGACTATGAGTGTGCTTGCGGTAAATACAAACGCATCCGTTACAAGGGGATAGTCTGCGACCGTTGCGGCGTTGAGGTGACAGAGAAGAAGGTGCGCCGTGAGCGTGCCGGACATATCGAACTGGTTGTCCCGGTTGCCCATATCTGGTATTTCCGTAGTCTTCCCAACAAGATCGGTTACCTTCTCGGCATGCCGACCAAGAAACTCGATGCTGTCATATACTACGAGAAATATGTCGTCATCCAGCCGGGTGTCGTTGAAGGCATGAAGAATGCCGAGACGGAGGAGGATCTGAACGGTTCTCATAAGTTCGACCTTCTTTCGGAAGACGAATACCTCGACATTCTCGACAACAAACTCCCTGAAGGGAATGAACGGCTGGACGACTCTGATCCCAGCAAGTTCATTGCCAAGATGGGTGCGGAGGCTGTTTATGATCTCCTTTCCGGAATTGACCTCGACCGCCTTGCCGGCGAATTGCGCGACCGTGCGACGACCGACTCCAGCCAGCAGCGCAAGACGGAGGCGTTGAAACGCCTGCAGGTCGTTGAAGGCTTCCGTCAGTCGATCGGCGTGAACAGACCGGAGTGGATGATCATGAAGATTATCCCGGTCACTCCGCCGGAACTCCGTCCATTGGTACCTCTGGATGGTGGCCGTTTCGCAACCTCTGACCTCAACGACCTCTATCGGCGAGTGATTATCCGCAACAACCGTCTGAAGCGGCTCATGGAGATCAAAGCCCCGGAGGTTATCCTCCGCAACGAGAAGCGTATGCTTCAGGAAGCGGTCGATTCCCTCTTCGACAACAGCCGCAAGTCGTCGGCTGTGAAGAGCGAGAGCAATCGTCCCCTGAAGTCTCTCTCTGACTCCCTGAAGGGCAAGCAGGGACGTTTCCGTCAGAACCTCCTCGGCAAGCGTGTCGACTACTCTGCCCGTTCCGTAATCGTTGTCGGGCCGGAGCTGAAGATGGGCGAGTGCGGCCTGCCGAAGCTGATGGCGGCCGAGCTTTACAAGCCGTTCATCATCCGCAAGCTCATCGAGCGCGGTATCGTGAAGACCGTCAAGAGCGCCAAGAAAATCGTGGATCGTCGTGAGCCAGTCATCTGGGACATCCTCGAAAATGTGATGAAAGGTCATCCGGTCATGCTGAACCGCGCCCCGACTCTTCACCGTCTTGGTATTCAGGCTTTCCAGCCGAAGCTCATCGAGGGCAAGGCCATCCAGCTGCATCCGCTGGCATGTACGGCGTTCAACGCCGACTTCGACGGTGACCAGATGGCCGTCCATCTCCCCTTGAGCAATGAGGCTGTTTTGGAGGCGCAGATTCTGATGCTCCAGAGCCACAATATCCTCAATCCGGCCAACGGTGCGCCGATTACCGTCCCTTCGCAGGACATGGTGCTCGGCCTCTATTATATCACCAAGCTCCGTCCGGGAGCCAAGGGCGAAGGTCTCTCTTTCTACGGCTCCGAGGAAGCCATCATCGCTTACAATGAGAAGCGGTGCGACCTCCATGCACAGGTAAAGGTCATCGTCGATGATATCGTCGACGGGAAAATACAGAAACGGATGGTGGAGACTTCCGTCGGCCGTGTCATTGTCAACCAGATTATTCCGACTGAGATCGGTTTCTTCAATGGCATCATCTCCAAGAAATCACTCCGTGGCCTTATCGCCGACGTTATCAAGGCTGTCGGTATGGCGCGTGCCTGTGAGTTCCTGGATGGGATCAAGAACCTCGGTTATCGCATGGCTTATGTGGCAGGTCTCTCTTTCAACCTTGACGATATTATCGTACCGGAGGAGAAGAAAGACATTGTCGGGAAAGGTCAGGACGAGGTCGACCAGGTGAAAGCCAACTACGAGATGGGTTTCATCACCGATAAGGAGCGTTACAATCAGGTGATTGATGCCTGGACACATGTGAACAACAACCTGAAGGCAAGTGTGATGAAGCACATGACCGAGGCCGATCAGGGGTTCAATGCCGTTTACATGATGCTCGACTCCGGTGCCCGTGGTTCCGCTGACCAGATCGCACAGCTTGCCGGTATGCGTGGTCTGATGGCGAAACCGCAGAAAGCCGGCGCCGAAGGAGCGCAGATTATTGAGAACCCGATTATCTCCAACTTTAAGGAAGGAATGTCCGTGCTGGAGTACTTCATCGCCTCCCACGGTGCTCGCAAAGGTCTGGCTGATACGGCCATGAAGACGGCCGATGCCGGATATCTGACCCGCCGTCTTGTTGATGTCTCCCATGATGTCATCATCAATGAAGAGGACTGTGGTTCTCTCCGCGGTCTTGAATGTCGTGCGTTGAAGAACGGTGACGAGACGATTGCTACACTCTATGAGCGCATTCTGGGGCGTGTGTCTGTACACGATGTCATCAACCCGACAACAGGTGACATTATCGTTGCTGCCGGTGAGGAAATCACCGAAGCCAAGGCGCAGGCCATAGAGGATTCGCCGATAGAGATGGTCGAGATCCGTTCCGTACTTACTTGTGAGAGCAAGAAGGGTGTATGTAAGAAGTGTTACGGCCGCAACCTTGCCACTGCCCGCATGGTACAGATGGGTGAGGCGGTCGGTGTCATCGCAGCACAGGCCATCGGCGAACCGGGAACACAGCTTACTCTCCGTACGTTCCACGCTGGTGGTGTGGCAGGTAACGCTGCTGCCAATGCGACGATTACAGCAAAGAGCGAGGCGAAGATCGAGTTTGAGGAACTCCGTACCGTACCTTTCGTTGACGACGAGGACAAGGAGTGTCAGATGGTTGTCAGCCGTCTGGCGGAGATTCATTTCATCGATCCGAACACAGGCATTGTCCTCCTTTCCGATAATGTGCCTTATGGTAGTTCTCTCTACTTCAAGTCTGGCGATACCGTCAGGAAAGGGGATGTCATCTGTAAGTGGGACCCGTTCAATGCCGTTATTGTCAGTGAGTATGCCGGTGTCCTCCGTCTGCACGATGTTGTGGAAGGTGTGACTTATAAGGCTGAGACCGACGAGGCGACGGGTCTTACCGAGCGTATCATCACGGACTCGCGCGACAAGACAAAGGTCCCGACGGTTGACGTTGTCAGGAAAGGTGCAAAGAAAGGGACCGACGGTCTCTATGCTCCTTCCGATATTCTTGGTACTTACAACCTCCCGGTAGGCGGTCACCTGGAGCAGGTTCTTCAGGATGGAGCTGAAATCAAGACCGGTATGACATTGGTCAAGATTCCGCGTTCTGTGGGCGGAGCAGGTGACATTACAGGTGGTCTGCCACGTGTCACCGAGCTGTTTGAGGCCCGTAATCCGTCTAACCCTGCCGTCGTATCTGAAATCGACGGTGAGATTACTATGGGCAAGGTAAAGCGTGGCAACCGCGAGATCATCGTGACTTCCAAGACCGGCGAGCAGCGCAAGTACCTCGTAAGTCTGTCCAAGCAGATTCTTGTTCAGGAGCATGATGCGGTCCGTGCGGGCACGCCGCTGTCCGACGGTATCATTACGCCGGCCGACATTCTGTCCATCATGGGACCGACGGCCGTTCAGGAGTATATCGTCAATGAAGTACAGGACGTATATCGTCTTCAGGGTGTGAAGATCAACGACAAGCACTTTGAGATTATCGTCCGTCAGATGATGCGCAAGGTGCGTATTGACGATCCGGGCGACACCACGTTCCTCGAGCAGGAGCTGGTCGACAAGCTCGACTTCGCCGAGGAGAACGACCGTATCTGGGGCAAGAAGGTTGTCACCGATCCGGGCGACTCCGAGAACTGCTACAAGGGGCAGATCCTCTCTGTCCGCAAGCTGCGTGATGAGAACTCGAGTCTCAAACGTCGTGACCTCAAGGTTGTTCAGGTACGCGATGCCGTCCAGGCTACGGCTACCCAGATCCTCCAGGGTATCACGCGGGCTGCCCTCGGCACGAAGAGCTTCATGAGTGCTGCCTCCTTCCAGGAGACGACCAAGGTGCTCAACGAGGCTGCGCTCCGTGGCAAAACCGATTATCTTGAGGGTATGAAGGAGAACGTCATCTGCGGTCACCTCATCCCTGCCGGTACGGGTCTTCGCCAGTGGCAGAAACTGGTTGTCGGTTCACAGGAGGAGCACGAACGTATGGAGGCCAACAAGAAGAATGTTCTTGACTATGCCAATCAGGAAGCAGAGACAGTACAGGAGTAATCCTTGTCTTTGATGTATGATATGGAAGGGGATTCGCAGCGATGCTGTGGATCCTCTTTTTCGTTGGCAGGCTGTAAGGAGTATGGAAAGGAATATCACTGACAGGCTGTAAGAGCAGGGGAAAGAATATCGGAACTTCCCCGCTATAGAGAATGTAAATCCTTTTTTCGTAGACTGAAAGGTGAAAACTTTGGAGACGGCCTTTGGTAACTGACTTGAAAGTGTTAACTTTGCAACAGTTAAACAGAAGTGTCATCTAAATCTTTTGAATGAAAATGGACAATAACAACAATCAGAATCAAGAAGGCCAGCAGTTGCAGATTGACCTTTCACCGGAAATCGCCAAAGGAGTTTATACCAACTTCCAGATAATCTCTCATTCAAGCTCAGAGTTTGTGCTCGACTTTGCCACGCTGCTTCCTGGCGTGCCGAAGGCAACCGTGACAAGCCGTGTCATCATCGCACCTGAACACGCATTGCGCCTCCTTGCTGCCTTGCAGGACAATGTCGTACGCTACGAGAAAGAATTTGGCAAGATCGACCGGCATGAGCCTGCTCGGGAGCCGCGTACCATCTCGCCTTTCGGAAAAGGGAAGGTTGAGGCGTAGGCGGGACTGGCAGAACTGGCGGTTCTAGCTGAACTAGCGACCCTAGCAAAGCTAGTAAATGCTAGGGCTGCTAGATTTTCATGGAGCCGTCAGGGTCGCTGTCTCCCTGCCATCCTTTCCGGCTTTTTTCTCAGCCTTGGGGCAGCGTTCTCCTGCCACAGCCTTTGGAGAAGAGCATCCTGTTCCCTGCGGTAGCCGGTACGGGCGGCATACATCTGCTCTTTGATGCCTCCCTGCTCCACGAATGTCTTTTGCAGGAACTCAAGATGTCAGCTCATCATACGGTCCGTGATATGCAGGGGCGTGACGGCAGTGTTGCAGAAGTCCTCGTCCGTCCGGCGGTAGAGTCTTTGCCAAGGTCGGTGGTCAGGGATGTCAACTCCGACCTTGCCACCGCCAATCCGGACGACCATCACCCTCCTGCTTGCATGGGGTGTCGTCATCTTCGGTTGCCATATCAGTGAGGTGAAGGACGTGAGCCGGAATACGTGGGTGTTTCTCATCCTTTCGGGTCTGTCCACCGGATTGTCATGGCTCTTCTATTTCAAGGCGATCCAGCTGGGCGATGTTTCCCGTGTGGTGTCGATCGACAAGCTGAGCGTGGTGATCACCATTCTGCTTGCCTTTCTCTTCCTGCACGAACAGCCGTCGTTGAAGGTTGTCATCGGCGCCGTGCTGATTGCGGCGGGCAGTATCTTTATGATTTTATGATGGGGTGGGGACTGTCCTGTGCATGGAAGTTTCCGCCCCTTTTTTGTGATGTCTCCTGTGCCTTCCGCATTTATGGAAGCCACAGGTCCTTTTCTGACGGACGTCCGTCAGGCTACTTCGCTTTCACATACAGGTTCGTATACTGGTAGTAGGCCTGCGCCTTGCGGACGAGGTTTCGGTCTGTCCGTCTGACAGGCTGCTCGTCGCAGGTGCCGTCCGGCAGCGGGCGCACGGCGTATTGCCGTATGTTGCGGACCGGAGAGAGTACGGTCAGGCGGCTGCCCTCCAGATAGCCCAGATCCTGATAAGTCGCCATGAACGCCCGGGGATGGTAGCTCGGGGAGAATACGTCCTGCCCGGCGAAACTCACACGGCTCTGCAGATGGAGTAGGGAGAGGACGGTCGGCATGAGGTCAATCTGCGAGCAGAGTTTCCCGACTTTCCCCGGCCGTACTATGCCCGGGGCATAGACCAGGCACGGAATGTGGTAACGGTCGATGGGCAGCGATGTCTTTCCCGCGCTGGAGGCGCAGTGGTCGGCGATGACGATGAACACCGTGTTCCTGAACCAGGCTTTCCTCTTCGCCTCGGCGATGAACCTGCCGATGGCATAGTCGGTGTATTTCACGGCAGCCTCCCGGGTGTTGGGGTCGCCGTCCACCTTTATCCGTCCGGCAGGGTAGGTGTAGGGGCGGTGGTTGCTGGTGGTCATGATCTGTGCAAAGAAGGGATGCCCCGAACGGCAGTCGGCATCAAATACCTGCAGGCTTTTCCTGAAGATATCCTCGTCGCAGACACCCCAGATGTTGGCGAAGGTCACCTGGCTGTCCGGGATGTCTTTCCTGTCGATGACCTCATAGCCGTTATGGCTGAAGAAGTCGCCCATATTGTCAAAGTAGCTGTCGCCGCCGTAGATGAACTGCGACTTGTAGCCTATGCGCGACAGCACGCTGCCTACGGACAGGTTTCCCATCCGGTTGGCTTTCCGCTTGATGATGCTCTCCCCTGCACTCGGCGGCAGACAGAGCGACAGGGCTTCCAGTCCCCTCACCGTCCTGTTGCCGGCGGCATAGAGGCTGTCGAAGACAAGGCTTCCCTGCATGAGCCTGTCCAGCTGCGGCGTGAGGTTCTGCCGGTTCCCGTATCGTGTGAGGAAGTCGGCGCTGAGGCTTTCCACGGTGATCAGGACGATGTTCGGACGCTGTGCCCCGAGACTGTCGCCGACGGTCTTCCTGCCGTTCTCGTCCAGTCCGCTTAGCTGCCGGTACAGTCTCACACACTCCTGCCGGTGCAGCATGGCGTAGAATTTGTCGTAGTCCAGCTTGTTGCTCTGGAAGGCGATGACGAAGTCGCACGCCCCGTTCTGTTCCAGTTGGGTGACATACTGGTTGTCGCTCTGCAGACTGTGCGTGCCCCATAGCATGAGGTAGGCGGTCGCTGCAAAGACCGCATACAGGGCCAGATGCACGGTGAGCATCTTTGCATTGTAAAGCCGGGTAATCTTCGGCCTGTAATGGCGCGACTGGAGGAAGATGATGCCTGCCGTGAGAAGCAGCGTGACGCCGATCATGGGGATGATGGCATACGACTCCATGATGTTCCCGATCACCTCGTGCGTGTAGACCAGATAGTCTACGGCGATGAAGTTGTACCTCACCCCGAACTCTCCCCAGAAGATGTATTCCCCTGCGGTGACGCACAGAAACAGGAAGACGTACACCGCCCAGGCGAAGTAGAGGGAAATCCGCCGCCAGGTCTCCCTTGTCTTCGGGACGAAAAAGCGGATGGAGAAGCTGAACAGCTTCCAGCCCAGGAAGATGCGGGCTATCTTGGGCGCACCGCCGCCATACTCGTGGAAGATGGTATGGAAGCACAGCACGTAGACGAAGGCCGCGGCCAGCAGCACTTCTATCACCCATCCCACGATGCGGTGGTATTTCCCCTCGTTCAGTCCGAGGTAGAGGATCTGCAGCGGCAAGGCGAGCAGGACGGCCATGCCGAAGTCGGCAAGCAGGCCGATGCCCAGCAGCCTGACCGTCTCTCCGATGGTGAAAGAGGCATCACCGGGTGCAGTGTACATCAGGATGATCCGCAGGAGAAATCCTGCGAGCATATACAATTTCAGAAAGCGGGTCTCGATGAGGAATACAGGGTTTCTGTAGATCAGTTTGTTCTTGTTCATCGTCATTTGTTTTCTGCAAAATTACATAAAATCCGTGGATAACGCAGCGGACGGAACAGAAAATTTCTTTGTTTTTTCCAGAGCAAAACGGAGAACCTATCGGATGCCGTTCTCTCAGGGGGAAACTGCAAGTTGATTCTACATCGGCAACGTGTTGTATGGTGTTTAGCACCCATTACCATTGGTGTTTAGCACTCAACACCATTGGTGTTTACCAATGACACCACATGAGATTGGCAACACCACATCGGCTGAAGGTGGGAGGAGTGGTTCATTATGGCCATTATGATGTATATAGTAAGACACTAATAGCTTTATATGGGAAATGTTTATTGGGCAGCACTATTTATCTTTTATCCACTAAAGTAAGGTGTTGTGGCTAAGATGTTTACTTCCTCCCTTACAAAGTATAAGACATTTTTTCTTTCTGTTTCTTTGTTTTTCAGAAATTAAAGTCTATTTTTGTGCAGGCATAAAACCATCATGATGAAACTTTTTGTACTGGTGGAGGTTCTCTTTTGCCGTGCTGATGGAAGGGAAAGTCAAGGTAGGAGAGTCCTGCATGTTGAGAAAATGGGTGATAGCTCTGATTATGAGGTACTTGTGATCCGTAGAGTATGAGGTCTGTGGCAAGAGACTTGTAGGCTTAAAGCGTGCCGTAGGGTAGTATCATCAACTAAAAGCTAAGTGTATGATGAATAGGATGAGGAAAGTGTTGGTCTTGTTCATTCTGTTGAGCAGTTTGATACAGAAAAGTACGGCAGGTTGCGTATGGAAAGGCGATTTGTATGTCTTTGATGGCATTGTATTGTATTTACTTGATGCTGACAAAGAAGATTTCATGTTTGAAGAACGAAATGATACTTTATATATCATGCCACAGACATACTTCACGCTTGATGGAGCAGGTCTTTTCTTCCCGGAGGACATCCATGTTGTAAATCTGCAGGAAACGATTGTTATCGGTGTCAAGCAGGAAACGACAGACGACACACCTGCTGTATGGTTGGAATTTTCTTCTGAAAGAAGCAGATTGGAGAAGCGTATGAAACAAAAGTATTTCCTCTGGACTTCTCAAGAACAGGAGGAATATTTATACAGGCATCACTGGGGGGCTGTTAAAGGGTTGTCTTTGCAGTTTCAAAAGATGTACTATAACAATATTCTGGAAAGACAGACCGAGTATAAGGAATGTTGTCCGGAGTATATTGAGCAGGCAAAGGACGTTCTTGCCATGAAAGATAAAGATTTTGCATCTTTCAGGCAGCTACATGCCTATCCTCAAATAAAGTATAGGACGGTTGCAATACAATATTGGAAGCAACAGGAGCGCAGGCATATAGTAGTTGTGGAGAAGCCACTGTAAGGTAAACGAAAAGAAAAACGAGTATGAAAGTCTTATTGTTTTTGTTGATGATTTTACCTTTTTGGGGGTATGCCAGCAGCGTGGCTTCGGCAGGGCATATTCTGAGAGGGAACGCAGAAGATGATGTCAAGAACTTCCTGAACATCAATGACAGGACTTCGGCATTGAGGTTTGCGGATGGCGAACAGATTATGTTGCCTTGTTTTTCCGGCGAAAACAACACTGAGTTATATGTGGTTTATTTTCTTGGTCGCACGGAGAAAGAACGAAATTTCTGGGATGTATATAATAAGAATGGCTATTGGAAGGGCAAAGACGCCGAACAGGCGTACAGATACGAAAAAGACATGGAACGCTATATCAATGCGAGAATAACGCGATATGACGTTTTTGCCATTGCCTTGAACAAGGAAATGGTCAAGGACATAAAAGGGGATGAATTCCAGCCAGACAGTAATGCTGTTTATAAGACATATCTGCTGACAAACGGGAAATGGATACAAACCGACAGTTTTAAGGTGCAGGATGCTCCGAAGGATACAGGTGAGTATCTTATGAATATATCAGGCAGAAACAATAAAAAGTTTCTTGAAGTGCTGGGAGACAGTCTGGTGTCTTTGCCGGACTTCTCTGATCGGGTTAATGGCTCTTGTGCTGCAGGCAGGGAGGATTGTGTACTTGATTGTCTGAGAGTGGATTATTACCTTTTGTCCTCCAGTCTCCGTATGCCGGTGGTGCAGTTGGATGCAGCACATAAATTGTTGTTCAAGAAGCGTAAAGAGAAACGTAAATCGGAAGAATACATAAAAGTCTATGCCTTGTTGTCTGTAAATGATAAGGTTACCGACTCTGTTCTCTGTTATGAATATTATAACAATGCCGAGACCCTGTCGGCTTATGAGCAGATATATTATATTGATACCGTTCAGCGCAGGATATGGACTGTTATGCTGACTTATGATGAGGAAAGTGCAGAAGCAGACGCTGCAAAAATTTACACGATAGATTTGGGCAGGAACTGCTTTGTCCAAGAAGTCGATACAAAGAATACTCCAGCAGATACGTTAAATAATGAATAAAAAGTTATTTATTGTTAACATGAGAGGCGCGGGGAATTATTCTTTTTCTTATTATTAGGTCATTTAAGGGAATCTTTGTACCTTTGCAACCCGAAACGACAGAGCAGATTATAAGGCTTTTTAAGCGTTCAGCTTGCGTTCGTAATGGATTGAAAATAAACAAAATAAATACATAACAATAAAAAGTAAAAATCATGCCTACTATTTCACAATTAGTAAGAAAAGGCAGAAAGGACATCGTAGACAAGAGCAAGTCTCCGGCTTTGGACAACTGTCCGCAGCGTCGTGGCGTGTGTGTTCGTGTTTACACTACGACTCCTAAGAAGCCTAATTCAGCAATGCGCAAGGTTGCCCGTGTCCGTCTGACCAACCAGAAGGAGGTGAACTCCTACATTCCGGGAGAGGGTCACAACCTGCAGGAGCACAGTATCGTACTCGTCCGTGGCGGCCGCGTGAAGGACCTTCCTGGTGTACGTTATCACATCGTTCGCGGTACGCTCGATACCGCAGGTGTCGCCAACCGTACGCAGCGCCGCTCCAAGTACGGTGCAAAGCGTCCTAAAGCTGGCAAGAAGTAACAGGAGACTTCAATCCATAAAGCCGGGGTGCAACGGCCGGTGATGGCCGATGCACCGAGGCTCTTCAAAAGAAGCAACTAAAAACAAACAGTTTTGCTGGAGATTTGTAATCACAAAGGTTGAGTAAACGCCCAGGTGAGGGTGTTGAAGAACGAAAAAGACGACAGCCTCCGCAGAATTAAAGTTTAAAATTAAAATGAGAAAAGCAAAACCAAAGAAGCGTGTAGTCCTTCCGGATCCGAAGTTCAACGACCAGAAGGTGTCAAAGTTCGTAAATCACTTGATGTATGACGGTAAGAAGAACACCTCATACGAAATCTTCTATGCAGCCCTCGACATCGTAGGCGGCAAGATGAAGAGCGAGGAGAAGTCTCCGCTCGAGGTGTGGAAGCAGGCACTCGACAACATCACCCCGCAGGTGGAGGTGAAGAGCCGCCGTATCGGCGGTGCCACTTTCCAGGTGCCGACGGAAATCCGTCCGGACCGCAAGGAGAGCGTTTCGATGAAGAATATGATTGCCTTTGCCCGCAAGCGCGGCGGCAAGAGTATGGCCGACAAGCTCGCATCGGAGATTATGGATGCCTTCAACAACCAGGGCGGTGCTTACAAGCGCAAGGAAGACATGCACCGCATGGCAGAGGCTAACCGTGCATTTGCTCACTTCAGATTCTAATCAAGTTATTATAATAAGGTAAAAGAAAATGGCAAATCACGATTTACATTTGACTCGTAATATCGGTATCATGGCGCACATCGACGCCGGTAAGACGACCACGTCTGAGCGTATTCTTTTCTACACAGGTAAGACGCATAAGATCGGTGAAGTTCATGATGGTGCTGCCACGATGGACTGGATGGCACAGGAGCAGGAGCGCGGTATCACCATTACATCGGCTGCGACCACCTGTAACTGGAACTACCTCGGCAAGTCTTACAAGATTAACTTGATTGATACTCCGGGACACGTCGACTTCACCGCTGAGGTGGAACGTTCGCTCCGTGTCCTCGACGGTGCTGTTGCCACTTACTCTGCTGCCGACGGCGTTCAGCCGCAGTCGGAGACGGTATGGCGTCAGGCCGACAAATACAACGTTCCGCGTATCGGTTACGTGAACAAGATGGACCGTTCCGGCGCCGACTTCTTCGAGACGGTACAGCAGATGAAGGACATCCTGGGTGCCAACCCGATCGCCATCCAGATCCCTATCGGCGCTGAGGAGAACTTCAAGGGTGTCGTAGACCTGGTCAAGATGAAGGCTATCCTGTGGCACGATGAGACGATGGGTGCGGAATATGATGTCGAGGAGATCCCGGCCGACCTTGCTGACGAGGCCGCTGAATGGCGCGACAAGCTGCTCGAGGGGGCTGCCAACTTCGATGACGAAGTGATGGAACTGTACCTCGAGGGGAAGGATGTCCCCGAGGAGAAGATCATCGCAGCGATTCGCAAGGGCTGTATCGCCATGGAGTGCTGTCCGATGCTGCTCGGCTCTTCCTACAAGAACAAGGGCGTACAGCCGCTGCTCGACTATGTTTGTGCTTTCCTGCCTTCTCCACTGGATACTCCGGCGATCGTCGGCACGAACCCGAATACGGAAGAGGAAGAAGACCGTAAGCCGAGCGAGAATGATCCTACGGCTGCGCTGGCATTCAAGATCGCTACCGATCCGTTCATGGGCCGTCTGGTGTTCTTCCGTGTCTATTCCGGAAAGGTCGTTGCAGGCTCTTATGTCTACAACCCGCGTTCTGGCAAGAAGGAGCGCATCAGCCGTCTGTTCCAGATGAACTCCAACAAGGAGATTCCGATGGAATCGATTGACGCCGGCGACATCGGCGCCGGTGTCGGCTTCAAGGACATCCGCACCGGTGACACGCTTTGCGACGAGAGTGCGCCGATCGTACTGGAGTCCATGACCTTCCCTGACACGGTGATTTCCATTGCTGTCGAGCCGAAGAGCCAGGCCGACGTGGCAAAGCTGGACAATGGTCTTGCCAAGCTCGCAGAGGAGGATCCTACGTTTACGGTACGTACTGACGAGCAGAGCGGCCAGACCATCATCTCCGGTATGGGCGAGCTGCACCTTGACATTATCATCGACCGTCTGAAGCGTGAGTTCAAGGTAGAGTGTAACCAGGGCAAGCCGCAGGTGAACTACAAAGAGGCGATCACAAAGACCGCACAGAGCCGTGAGACTTACAAGAAGCAGTCCGGTGGTCGTGGTAAGTTCGCTTGCATCGACGTGACAATCGGTCCTAAGGACGAGGATTACACTGAGGGCGACCTGCAGTTCATCAATGTCGTCAAGGGCGGTAACGTGCCTAAGGAGTTCATTCCTTCCGTAGAGAAGGGGTTCAAGGACTGCCTGAGCAACGGTGTCCTCGGCGGTTTCCCGTTGACCGGCATGAAGGTGACGCTGACGGATGGTTCTTTCCACCCGGTTGACTCCGACCAGCTGTCCTTCGAGCTTGTAGCCCATCAGGCCTTCAAGGTGCTCTGTCCTAAGGCAGGCCCTGTCCTCATGGAACCGATCATGAAGGTGGAGGTCGTTACTCCTGAAGAGAACATGGGTGACGTCATCGGCGACTTGAACAAACGCCGCGGTCTTGTACAGGGTATGGATGAGGCGCGCAGCGGCGCCCGCATCGTGAAGGCGATGGTTCCGCTGTCCGAGATGTTCGGTTATGTGACCGCTCTCCGTACGATCACGTCGGGTCGCGCTACCTCTTCCATGGAGTACGACCACCACTCACCTGTTTCGAGCGGCCTCGCCAGGGAAATCCTTGATGAGCTGAAAGGCAATTCGGAACTCGTTAAGTAAAGAAAAGGAAGGCGCTGCTCTCCCATAGCGAATGACTCTTATGGGAGGGCCGCCTTTAGATAAAATTCAATCATCAATAAAAATCCAGACATGAGTCAGAAGATTCGTATTAAGCTGAAGTCTTACGACCACCAGTTGGTTGACAAGTCAGCAGAGAAGATCGTGAAGGCAGTAAAGGCGACAGGCGCTATCGTGAGCGGTCCTATTCCATTGCCGACACACAAGCGTATTTACACTGTAAACCGTTCCACATTCGTCAACAAGAAGTCACGCGAGCAGTTCCAGCTCTCTGATTTCAAGCGGCTCATCGACATCTACAGCTCTACGGCAAAGACGGTCGACGCTTTGATGAAGCTTGAGCTTCCCTCAGGCGTAGAGGTTGAAATCAAGGTGTAATACCGTCTGTTGACAGATCAGAAGCAAATTAATACAAAAAAAGCATTTACATTCATTTTAAAATAATTAATTGAAATGCCAGGATTATTAGGAAAGAAAATCGGAATGACATCCGTTTTCAGTGCCGACGGTAAGAACGTACCGTGCACTGTTATCGAAGCTGGTCCTTGTGTTGTAACCCAGATCAAGACCGTTGAGAAAGATGGTTACAAGGCTGTTCAGTTAGGTTTCGGCGAGGCCAAGGAGAAGAGAACCTCCAAGCCGCAGCAGGGACACTTCAAGAAAGCCGGCACAACGCCGAAGAAGCACTTGGCCGAGTTCAAGTTTGATGAAGAGTACAACCTCGGTGACACGATTACCGTTGAGCTGTTCAATGACGCGAAGTTCGTTGACATCGTAGGTACGTCTAAGGGTAAAGGTTTCCAGGGCGTCGTGAAGCGTCACGGATTCGGCGGTGTAGGCCAGTCTACACACGGTCAGGACGACCGCGCCCGCAAGCCGGGATCTATCGGTGCCTGTTCTTATCCGGCAAAGGTCTTCAAGGGCATGCGCATGGCCGGCCAGATGGGAGGCGACAGAGTGACAACTCAGAACCTTCAGGTGTTAAAGGTTATTCCAGAGCACAACCTTCTGCTTGTGAAGGGCAGTGTAGCTGGATGTAATGGTTCAACCGTAATAATTAAGAAGTAATGGATATTAACGTATTAGATATCAAAGGTCAGGAGACCGGCCGCAAGGTAACTCTTAACGAGAATGTCTTCGGAATTGAGCCTAACGATCACGTCCTCTATCTTGCTGTCAAGCAGTATCTCGCTGACCAGCGTCAGGGTACTGCCAAGTCAAAGGAAAGAAGCGAACACGCCGGTTCTACCCGTAAGCTGGGTCGCCAGAAGGGCGGCGGCGGTGCGCGCCGCGGTGACATCAATTCACCGGTGCTCGTCGGCGGTGGACGTGTATTCGGCCCTAAGCCGCGCGACTACAGCTTCAAGCTCAACAAGAAGGTAAAGGTACTTGCACGTAAGTCTGCATTGGCTTACAAGGCACAGGAGAATGCCATCGTTGTCGTTGAAGATTTCGATTTCGACGCTCCGAAGACGAAAGATTTCGTAAATATTGCAAAAAATCTGAAAGTCGACGGCAAGAAGATACTTCTTCTTTTGCCAGGAGTAGAGAAAAACGTATATTTGTCGGCTCGTAATCTGCAGAAGACAGAGGTGATGACGGCGGCGCAGGTCAATTCATACAAGATTCTGAATGCTGACGTGCTCGTTGTCACCGAGAACTCTCTGAAGGTCATCGACGGAATCTTAACCAAGTAATAATTAGGAGACAAGAAGAATTATGGGATTTATCATTAAACCGATGGTCACCGAGAAGATGACCAAGTTGACAGACAAGTCTTCTGAGGATAAGGTCGTAAAGCACAAGGGCGAAAAGAGAACTATTCCGGCTCAGCCTAAGTATGGTTTCATCGTAAAGCCTGAGGCCAACAAGCTTGAGATTAAGAAAGAAGTTGAGGCTCTGTACAACGTTACAGTAGTAAGTGTGAATACCGCCCGTTATGCCGGCAAGCGTCAGGCGCGCTATACGAAGGCGGGTCTCGTGAAGGGACAGAAGAACGCCTTCAAGAAGGCTATCGTCACTTTGAAGAATGGCGATTCAATCGATTTTTACAGCAATATTTAAATAAAAAATGGCAGTACGTAAGTTAAACCCGGTTACACCGGGACAAAGACACAAGGTTATTGGCACGTTCGAGGAGATTACTGCATCCGTGCCAGAGAAGTCTCTCGTTTACGGTAAACGCTCTACCGGCGGTCGAAACAACACCGGTAAGATGACTGTCCGCTATATGGGCGGCGGCCACAAGAGGAAGTATCGTCTTATCGACTTCAAGCGAGAGAAAGATGGTGTTCCAGCTGTAGTGAAGACAATTGAGTACGATCCTAACAGGTCGGCCCGCATTGCGCTGTTATACTATGCTGATGGTGAAAAACGTTACATTATTGCTCCTAACGGACTGCAGGTGGGCGCGACACTGATGTCAGGTGCTGAGGCAGCACCTGAGGTCGGCAACGCCCTTCCGCTGGCCAACATTCCTGTCGGTACTGTAATTCACAACATCGAGTTACGTCCGGGTCAGGGTGCATTGCTTGTTCGTTCGGCTGGTAACTTTGCTCAGCTTACTTCTCGTGAAGGCAGTTATTGTGTCATCAAGCTCCCTTCTGGCGAAACCCGCCAGATCCTGTCGGCTTGCAAGGCAACTGTCGGTAGTGTAGGCAACTCTGACCATGCGCTTGAGCAGTCTGGTAAGGCTGGTCGCTCCCGCTGGCTGGGTCGCCGTCCTCACAACCGTGGTGTAGTCATGAACCCTGTTGATCACCCGATGGGTGGTGGTGAAGGTCGTCAGTCCGGTGGCCACCCGCGCTCACGCAAGGGCTTGTACGCAAAGGGTCTCAAGACTCGTGCACCTAAGAAGCTTTCAAACAAGTACATCATTGAGAGAGCTAACAAGAAGTAATCAAAGTAATTAAGAGTAAATTATGAGTCGTTCATTAAAAAAAGGTCCATACATCAACGTATCACTCGAGAAGAAGATTCTCGCCATGAAGGAGAGTGGTAAGCAGAATGTCGTCAAGACATGGGCCAGAGCATCAATGATTTCCCCTGATTTCGTGGGTCACACTGTTGCAGTTCATAACGGAAACAAATTTATCCCTGTTTACATTACTGAGAACATGGTAGGTCACAAGCTCGGAGAGTTCAGTCCTACACGCCGTTTCGGTGGCCACTCCGGTAATAACAAGAAGTAAGCAGGTCATCATCCATTTTGTAAATAGAAAAATATAATGGGAGCAAGAAAACATATAAAGGCTGAAGCTCGTAAGGAAGCTTTGAAAAGCCAGTATTTTGCAAAGCTCAAGGACTGTCCTTCTTCTCCGCGCAAGATGCGTTATGTCGTTGACATGGTTCGCGGGATGGAAGTAAATCGTGCCCTTGGCGTGCTGAGATTCTCCAAGAAGGCAGCTGCCCAGAACGTTGAGAAACTTCTGCGTTCAGCTATCAACAACTGGGAGACAAAGAATGACCGCAAGGCTGAAGACGGTGAACTCTATATCTCTAAGGTCTTCGTTGATGAAGGCGTTACGATGAAGCGCATGCGTCCTGCACCGCAGGGCCGTGGCTACAGAATCCGCAAGCGTTCTAACCACGTCACACTCTTCGTTGACTCGAAGGCTGACGCTAATAATGATGATAAATAAACAGTAGAATGGGACAGAAAGTTAATCCAATCAGCAACCGTCTTGGCATCATCCGCGGTTGGGAGTCAAATTGGTTCGGTGGCAAGAACTTCGGGGACAATCTCGTAGAGGACCGTAAGATCCGTACTTACCTGAACAAGCGTCTGGAGAAGGCCAGCGTTTCCCGCATTGTCATCGAGCGTACGCTGAAGCTCGTCACCATTACTATTTGTACCGCTCGCCCGGGTATCGTCATCGGAAAAGGTGGTCAGGATGTTGATAAGCTCAAGGAGGAACTGAAGAATCTCTTCAAGAAGGAGATTCAGATCAATATCTTCGAGGTTAAGAAACCTGAACTTGACGCAAACATCGTCGGTAACAACATCGCCCGTCAGGTAGAGGGGAAGATCGCTTACCGCCGTGCCATCAAGATGGCAGTGGCCAACACTATGCGCGCCGGTGCTGAAGGTGTCAAGATTCAAATCACAGGTCGTCTGAACGGCGCCGAAATGGCGCGTAAGGAAATGTTCAAGGAGGGGCGTACCCCGCTGCATACATTCCGTGCAGACATCGATTATTGTCAGACAGAAGCCCTTACTAAGGTCGGTCTGCTGGGCATCAAGGTGTGGATCTGCCGTGGTGAAGTCTACAACAAGGTTGACCTCACCCCTAACTTCGCCCAGGAGAAGAACAGCGGCCGCTCCAACAACGGTGGCCGTTCTGGAAGAGGTAATCGCAGAAGAAACAATAACCGTTAAAAGAAGAAGCTATCATGTTACAGCCAAAAAGAGTAAAATATAGAAGACCTCAGGACGGACGCGGCAACAAAGGCAACGCCCACAGAGGTACACAGCTGGCTTTCGGCTCATTCGGCATCAAGACGCTTGAGGCAAAGTGGATCGACAGCCGTCAGATCGAGGCTGCCCGTGTAGCCGTGAACCGCTACATGAACCGTCAGGGCCAGGTCTGGATACGTATCTTCCCTGACAAGCCTATCACCCGCAAGCCGGCCGATGTCCGTATGGGTAAAGGTAAGGGTGATCCCGCAGGATGGGTCGCACCGGTTACGCCGGGACGTGTTCTCTTTGAAGTAGAGGGCGTAAGCTTTGACATTGCGAAGGAGGCTCTCCGCCTCGCTGCACAGAAGCTGCCTGTGAAGACTAAGTTTATTGTTAGACGTGATTTCGATAAAAACGCTTAAGAAAGATGAAGATTAAAGAAGTAAGAGACCTCGATACCAAGGACTTGGTAGAGAAGATTGAGAATGCTGAGGCAGCGCTCACGAAGATGAAGCTGAACCATCAGATCACTCCGCTTGGGAATCCATCTCAGATTAAGACCGCTCGTCGTGATATTGCACGTATGAAAACAGAACTTTCCCAGAGAGAACTTAACAAATAACAATGGTCCAGATGGAAACAAGAAATTTAAGAAAAGTAAGACAGGGTGTCGTTATCAGCAACAAAATGGATAAAACCATCGTTATTGCGGCTAAGTTCAAGGAGAAGCACCCGATTTATGGTAAGTTTGTCCAGAAGACAAAGAAGTACCATGCACATGACGAGAAGAATGAGGCGAATGTAGGGGATACAGTGCTGATCATGGAGACTCGTCCTCTTTCCAAGACAAAGAGATGGAGATTAGTTCAAATCGTAGAAAAAGCTAAGTAATTATGATACAGACAGAATCAAAACTTACAGTATGTGATAACAGCGGCGCCCGTGAAGCCAAGTGCATTCGTGTGCTGGGGGGGACAGGCCGTCGTTATGCAAGTGTTGGTGACGTTATCGTAGTTGCTGTACAGAACGTCATCCCGTCAAGTGAATTGAAAAAGGGTGCAGTATCAAAGGCTTTGATTGTACGCACAAAGAAGGAGATCCGCCGTGCGGACGGCTCATACATCCGTTTTGATGACAATGCGTGTGTATTGCTGAACAATGCCGGCGAAATCCGCGGCAGCCGTATTTTCGGTCCTGTGGCCCGTGAACTGCGTGCAGTGAACATGAAGGTCGTTTCTCTTGCACCTGAGGTTCTTTAAATGATTAAATTGAATAATAAAATGGCAAAATTCCATATAAAGAAAGACGACCAGGTCATTGTCCTTGCCGGTGCAGACAAGGGGAAGACCGGTAAGGTGCTCAAGGTCATCGCAGACAAGGAGCGTGCTATCGTTGAGGGCGTTAATATGGTCTCGAAGAGCACGAAACCTTCTGCTGCTCATCCGCAGGGTGGAATCATCAAGCAGGAGGCTGCAATTCATATCTCAAATTTAAGTCTCATCGATCCGAAGAGCGGCAAGGCCACACGTATCAAGATTGAACGTGAAGGCAAGACTGTTAAGCGCATCGCTAAAAAGTCAGGGGAGGAAATCAAGTAATGAATACAGCTCAGTTAAAGAAGCAGTACAAGGAGCAGATCGCTCCGGCTCTGCAGAAGCAGTTCAACTATTCTTCAGCGATGCAGATTCCTGTCCTGAAGAAGATTGTCATCAACCAGGGACTGGGTGATGCAACGCAGGACAAGAAGCTCATTGAAGTCGCTGTCAACGAGATTTCTTCCATCACGGGCCAGAAGGCGGTCGCAACCTATTCGAAGAAGGATATTGCGAACTTCAAGCTGCGCAAGAAGATGCCTATCGGTGTCATGGTGACCCTGCGCCGTGAGCGCATGTATGAGTTCCTCGAGAAACTTGTCCGTGTCTCTCTGCCGCGTATCCGCGACTTCAAGGGTATCGAGAGCAAGTTCGATGGACGTGGAAACTATACGCTTGGCATCACCGAGCAGATTATTTTCCCGGAGATTAATATCGATCAGGTTGACCGCATCCAGGGGATGAACATTACCTTCGTCACATCGGCTAAGACCGATGAGGAGGGTTTTGCTTTGCTGAAGGGCTTCGGACTTCCATTCAAGAATGCTAAAAACGATTAATTGATATGGCAAAAGAATCAATGAAAGCTCGCGAGGTAAAGCGTGCAAAACTGGTTGCACGCTATGCCGAGAAACGCGCAGCTCTGAAGAAGATCATCGCTACTTCAAAGGATCCTGAAGAGGCTTATGAGGCAGCCCGCAAGCTGCAGTCTATTCCGAGGAACGCAAACCCGATCCGTCTGCACAACCGTTGCAAGATCACCGGTCGTCCGAAGGGATACATGCGTCAGTTCGGCCTCTCTCGTATCCAGTTCCGTGAGATGGCCTCACAGGGACTGATTCCGGGCGTGAAGAAGGCAAGCTGGTAATCAAATATTTCGATGCGGATAGTGAATTGTAATTTATATTTTGTACCTTTGCAGTTCATTATCCGCTTTCAAGCGATTTTTAATATTGTCGGGGTGGTCCCGATTAATTAAACTTTTATATTTTATGACAGATCCAATAGCAGATTATCTGACAAGACTCAGAAACGCGATCATGGCTCATCACCGTGTCGTTGAGGTTCCTGCGTCTAACTTGAAGAAGTCTATCACCAAGATTCTCTTCGAGAAGGGTTACATCCTGAACTACAAGTTCGTGGAGGACGGCCCCCAGGGTTCCATCAAGGTCGCACTGAAGTACGATCCTGTAACGAAGCAGAGTGCAATCAAGAAACTGAAACGCGTTTCTACCCCAGGTCTTCGCCAGTATACGGGCTACAAAGACATGCCGAGAGTGATCAACGGACTTGGAATCGCTATCCTTTCCACGTCTAAAGGTGTAATGACTGACAAAGAGGCTGCTGCTGAGAAGATCGGCGGTGAGGTTCTTTGCTACATTTATTAATTGGAGGATTGAATATGTCAAGAATAGGAAAATTACCAATTAGTATCCCAGCAGGTGTTACAGTAGCTCTCAAGGAGGGTGTCGTTACTGTGAAAGGTCCCAAGGGCGAACTTTCCCAGAAGGTTGATCCTTCCATCAAGACGGTCATCGCGGATGGGCAGGTTTCGTTCGAGGTCGACGAAAACAGTCCGGTAAATTACAAGCAGAAGCAGGCGTTCCACGGTCTCTACCGCTCACTTGTCAACAACATGGTTGTAGGTGTCAGCGAGGGCTACAAGAAAACAATGGAACTTGTCGGTGTCGGCTACCGTGTCTCGAATCAGGGCAATCTGGTAGAGTTCTCTCTTGGTTACACGCACCCGATCTTCCTCCAGCTTCCTTCAGAGGTGAAGGTTGAGACGAAGAGCGAGCGTAACCAGAATCCTCTCATCACGCTTGAGTCAGCCGACAAGCAGCTGCTTGGTCTTATCTGTGCAAAGATTCGTTCTTTCCGTAAGCCTGAGCCTTATAAGGGTAAGGGTATCCTGTTCCAGGGTGAGGTTATTCGCAGGAAGTCTGGTAAGACAGCTGCAGCTAAGTAACTTTAATACATCATTACGATTATGACAACAAAGAAAGAACAAAGAAGAATTAAGATAAAATTCCGCATTCGTAAGAGTGTGAACGGTACTGCAGAGCGTCCTCGTCTGAGCGTCTTCCGCAGTAACAAGCAGATTTATGCACAGGTGATCAATGACCTGACGGGTACGACCCTTGCTTCTGCTTCTTCACTCGGTCTCGAGAAGATGGCCAAGATTGAACAGGCAAAGAAGGTCGGTGCGCTTGTAGCTGAGCATGCCAAGGCTGCCGGTGTTGAGAAGGTTGTTTTCGACCGTAACGGTTATCTCTATCATGGCCGCGTACAGGCTTTGGCTGACGCTGCACGTGAGGGGGGGCTTAATTTCTAAACGATTATGGCAATGAATAGAGCAAAAGTAAATAGTGACGTTGAACTGAAAGACCGTCTGGTTGCTATCAACCGTGTAACGAAGGTTACCAAGGGTGGTCGTACTTTCACATTCGCAGCTATCGTCGTTGTAGGTGACGGTAAAGGCGTTATCGGCTGGGGTCTTGGTAAGGCTGGCGAGGTTACCGCCGCCATCCAGAAAGGTACTGACTCTGCAAAGAAGAATCTTGTGAAGGTTCCTGTACTGAAAGGAACTGTTCCTCATGAGGCGGAGGCGCGTTTCAGCGGTGCCCATGTTCTCCTCAAGCCGGCCGCTGCCGGTACGGGGCTGAAGGCCGGTGGTGCTATGCGTGCCGTTCTCGAGAGCGCAGGCATTACAGATGTGATTGCAAAGTCCAAGGGGTCTTCCAACCCCCACAACCTCGTGAAGGCTACGATCGCCGCCCTCTCTTCTATGCGCGATGCGTATACGATTGCTGGTGAGCGTGGTATCAGTATGGACAAAGTGTTTAACGGTTAATCATAGGGAGGTATTTTTTATGGCAACGATTAAGATTAAGCAGGTTAGAAGCCGTATTGGCGCTCCTAAAGACCAGAAGAGTACGCTGCTAGCATTGGGGCTTCACAAGATCTCCCAGATTGTTGAAGTAGAGGACACTCCAAGCCTCCGCGGCATGATCCGCAAGGTGCACCATCTGGTATCAGTAATTGATTAATGAATCTTTTAAAAGAAAACAGTAATTATGAAATTAAATAATTTGAAACCAGCTGCAGGCTCTACCCATTCACGTCGCCGTATCGGACGCGGCCCCGGTTCGGGACTCGGCGGTACGTCTACCCGTGGTCACAAGGGTGCGAAGGCCCGTTCTGGTTACAAGAAGAAGGTCGGCTTCGAAGGTGGTCAGATGCCTCTGCAGCGCCGTGTTCCGAAGGGTGGCTTCAAGAACATCAACCACAAGGAGTATTTCGCTGTAAACCTCTCGACGCTTCAGGCACTTGCCGAGAAGAAGAATCTTACCAAGATCGGAATTGAGGAGTTGAAGGCCGCAGGGCTGACCAGCGGAAAGGAACTCGTCAAGATCCTCGGTAATGGTGAACTGAAGGCGAAGCTGGAGGTTTCGGCCAACGCTTTCTCCAAGTCTGCTGAAGAAGCGATCAAGGCAGTAGGTGGTAACACAACTATAATCTAAGTTAATGAAAAAGTTTATTGAGACACTGAAGAACTGTTGGAAGGTTGAGGATCTGCGTCAGCGGCTCCTCATCACCATTCTGTTCACGGCTATTTACCGTTTTGGCTCGTTCGTTGTGCTTCCTGGCATCAACCCGGCTCTTCTGGAAAAATTGCAGTCACAGACAGCAGGCGGCCTTATGTCGCTTCTGGACATGTTCTCCGGTGGTGCATTTTCCCATGCGTCAATCTTCGCATTAGGAATTATGCCATACATCTCAGCTTCTATCGTCATGCAGCTCCTTGCCGTCGCCGTACCTTATTTCCAGAAGATGCAGCGCGAGGGTGAGAGTGGACACAAGAAGATCAACTGGTATACGCGTGTCCTGACAGTAGTGATCCTACTGTTTCAGGCACCGTCCTACCTGATGAACCTGAAGATGCAGGCTTCCGGCGCACTGGCGACAGGTGTCAGCTGGACGACCTTCATGATTCCTGCGACGATCATTCTGGCGGCAGGGTCGATGTTCATTCTCTGGCTCGGTGAGCGCATAACGGATAAAGGTGTCGGCAATGGTGTTTCGCTGATCATTATGATCGGTATTATCGCACGCCTGCCTCAAGCCTTCATACAGGAGGTGAGCAGCCGCTTTACGGCGATTACCAGCGGCGGTCTCGTCATGTTCATCGTCGAGATCGTCATCCTTTATGCTGTTGTATGTGCATCAATCCTTCTCGTACAGGGTACCCGCAAGGTGCCTGTGCAGTATGCTAAGCGTGTTGTCGGCAACAAGCAGTACGGTGGGGCACGTCAGTATATTCCTTTGAAACTGTTTGCGGCGAATGTGATGCCGATCATCTTTGCACAGGCATTGATGTTTATTCCGTTGGCCGTTGTCCAGTATTCGACTGACAACACCAGTTCTGTCCTCCAGTCTCTTATGAACACGAAGAGTCTGGCGTACAACTGTGTTTACGTGCTTCTTATCGTGGCCTTTACGTATTTCTACACGGCGATTACATTGAACCCGACCCAGATGGCTGAAGACATGAAACGGAACAACGGTTTCATTCCCGGTGTCAAGCCCGGAAAGGACACGGCTGACTACATCGACACGGTGATGACCCGCATTACGGGTCCGGGGTCTTTGTTCATTGCTTTCATTGCCGTTATGCCGGCATTGGCAGGCCTCTTGAATGTGCAGGACGCTTTCGGCCAGTTCTTCGGCGGTACGTCATTACTGATTCTTGTCGGAGTGGTGATCGACACCCTCCAGCAGATCGAGTCACATCTGATGATGCGCCACTATGACGGACTTCTCAATTCCGGTCATACACGTGGTAACGGCGGTGTTGCTGCCTATTAGATCTTTATCTTGAGGAATGAACATATTTCTGAAGACGGAAGATGAAATTGAGCTCATGCGTGACGCCAACCTGCTGGTCGGAAAGACCCTGGCAGAGGTTGGCCGTCATATCAGGCCTGGTGTAACGACGCTCCAGTTAGACAGAATAGCTGAAGCGTTCATCCGTGACAATGGGGCTGTTCCTACTTTCAAGGGCTTTCCTAATCCCTACGGGTCTCCTTTCCCCGGCAGTATCTGTTCCTCCGTCAACGATGTCGTGGTACACGGCGTTCCCAGTGATGAGGTGGTCTTGAAGGACGGTGACATTGTCTCTGTTGACTGTGGGGCTTTACTTCAGGGGTTCAACGGTGACAGTTGTTATACTTTCTGTGTCGGGGAGGTCAGTGATGACGTCAAGCGTCTGCTTCGCGTCACGAAGGAATCCCTCTACAGAGGCATAGAGGCTGCACAGGCCGGACACCACGTGGGAGACATCGGACAGACGGTCCAGGATTACTGTCAGGAACGGGGATATGGCATTGTCCGGGAGCTGACAGGTCATGGAATCGGTCGTGAGATGCACGAGGATCCGCTCGTCCCCAACTATGGCAGGCGGGGGAGCGGCACATTGCTCAAGGCGGGTATGTGCATCGCCATTGAACCGATGGTCACGATGGGCAGCCGGGAGATTGGTATCCTGCCTGACCGCTGGAGCATCGTCACACGTGATCACCGTCCGGCGGCTCACTTCGAGCATACGATTGCCATCAGGGCGGGGAAGGCCGACATTTTATCTTCTTTCGATGAAATAGAACATTTAGAAGGACAAAATTTTTAGACATAGAATATGGCAAAGCAGACTGCGATAGAGCAGGACGGGACAATCCTTGAAGCACTTTCAAATGCGATGTTCCGTGTAGAATTGGAGAATGGCGTTGACATCACCGCTCATATTTCCGGTAAGATGAGAATGCACTACATCAAGATCCTTCCCGGTGACAAGGTGAAGGTCGAGATGAGTCCATACGACCTGACTAAGGGTCGAATCGTTTTCAGATACAAATAAACAACATAGAGATATGAAGACAAGAGCATCATTAAAGAAGCGTTCAGCCGACTGCAAGATCGTTCGCCGCAAAGGTCGTCTGTTCGTGATCAACAAGAAAAACCCTAAGTTCAAAATGCGTCAGGGCTAAGTTAAAAAAGCGTAAAGGATAAGCCTTTTCGCAATTAATGCTTACCTTTGTATGCTTTTTAGCGAAAAAAGACATTTATTTAATCAATTATCAAACAATGGCAATAAGAATTGTTGGAGTAGATTTGCCCCAGAATAAGCGTGGCGAAATCGCATTGACCTATATCTACGGTATCGGTCGAAGTAGTTCAGCAAAGATATTGGATAAGGCTGGTATCAACCGTGACCTGAAGGTCAGCGAGTGGTCTGATGACCAGGCAGCCAAGATCCGTGAAATTATCGGTGCTGAGTTCAAGGTTGAAGGTGATCTCCGTTCAGAGATCCAGATGAACATCAAGCGCCTCATGGATATAGGCTGCTATCGTGGTGTAAGACATCGTAATGGTCTTCCTGTTCGCGGTCAGAGTACCAAGAACAATGCTCGTACCCGCAAGGGAAAGAAGAAGACTGTTGCTAATAAGAAGAAGGCTACTAAGTAATTCTAAGGAGGAAATTAATTATGGCAAAGAAATCAGCAACATCTAAGAAAAGAAATGTAAGGGTTGATGCACTGGGTCAGCTCCACGTACACAGCTCATTCAATAACATCATTGTATCTTTGGCTAACAATGAGGGTCAGGTCATCTCCTGGTCTTCGGCTGGTAAGATGGGATTCCGCGGATCAAAGAAGAACACTCCTTACGCTGCACAGATGGCGGCAGAGGATTGCTCGAAAGTAGCTTTCGATCTCGGTCTTCGCAAGGTTAAGGCATACGTGAAGGGTCCGGGTAACGGTCGTGAGAGCGCTATCCGTGCGGTGAACGCAGCAGGTATTCAGGTGACTGAAATCGTTGACGTAACTCCGTTGCCACACAACGGCTGCCGTCCTCCAAAGCGTCGTCGTGTATAATCACATCTTATAACTTTAAAAGAATTCATATTAATTATGGCAAGATACATAGGTCCAAAATCACGAATCGCCCGCCGTTTCGGTGAGCCCATTTTCGGCGCAGATAAGGTATTAGCTAAGAGAAACTTCCCTCCAGGGCAGCACGGCAACAACCGTCGCCGCAAGGTGTCTGAGTATGGTGCTCAGCTCGCAGAGAAGCAGAAGGCGAAGTACACTTATGGCGTTTTGGAGCGTCAGTTCCGTAATCTATTCGACAAGGCTGCCAAGGCTGATGGTATTACCGGTGAGGTTCTTCTCCAGAGCCTCGAGAGCCGTCTGGACAATGTCGTGTTCCGTCTGGGCATCGCTCCTACCCGTGCAGCAGCCCGTCAGCTCGTCAGCCACAAGCACATCGTCGTCAACGGTAATGTAGTGAATATTGCTTCTTATCAGGTAAAGGCCGGTGACGTTGTCGGCGTTCGCGAGAAAGCCAAGTCGCTGGAGGTCATCGAGGCTGCTTTGGCTGGTTTCAACCACAGCAAGTATCCTTGGCTCGAATGGGATGAGAATGGCAAGTGCGGTAAGTTCCTTCACCGTCCGGACCGTGCTGACATCCCGGAGAACATTAAGGAGCAGTTAATCGTTGAGTTGTACTCTAAACAATAAAATCATTGAATTAATGGCGATATTAGCATTTCAAAAACCTGATAAAGTAGTGATGCTGGAGGCCAATGACCATTTCGGCAAGTTCGAATTCCGTCCTCTTGAGCCTGGCTTCGGTGTTACCATCGGTAACGCCCTCCGCCGCATCCTCCTTTCATCGCTGGAGGGTTTTGCTATCAATACCATCCGCATTGCTGGTGTAGAGCACGAATTCTCTTCAGTTCCCGGTGTAAAGGAAGATGTCACCAACATCATCTTGAATCTCAAGCAAGTTCGATTCAAGCAAGTAGTAGAAGAATTCGAGAATGAGAAAGTTAGTATCACCGTAGAGAATTCTACCGAATTCAAAGCAGGTGATATCGGTAAGTATCTGACTGGATTTGAAGTGTTAAACCCTGATTTGGTGATTTGTCATTTAGACTCCAAGGCTTCTATGCAGATTGATTTGACCATCAACAAGGGACGTGGCTACGTCCCTGCTGAGGAGAATCGCGAGTTCTGCACTGATGTAAACGTACTTCCAATCGATTCCATCTACACCCCGATCCGTAACGTCAAATATGCCGTTGAGCCCTATCGTGTCGAACAGAAGACCGACTATGACAAACTGGTTGTTGAAGTTACGACCGATGGTTCCATCCACCCGAAGGATGCACTGAAAGAGGCAGCGAAAATCCTCATTTATCACTTCATGTTGTTC
The DNA here is from genome assembly GCF_000191065.1 of Prevotella multiformis DSM 16608. Taxonomy (GTDB): domain Bacteria; phylum Bacteroidota; class Bacteroidia; order Bacteroidales; family Bacteroidaceae; genus Prevotella; species Prevotella multiformis. The sequence continues at coordinate 1,402,245 of NZ_GL872283.1, read as the reverse complement.
TCCGATGAGAAGATCACGCTTGAGAATCCGGATCAGGAGGGCAACCAGGAGTTTGACGAGGAGGTGCTGCATATGCGCCAGCTGCTGAAGACCAAGTTGACTGATGCCAGTCTCAACCTGAGTGTCCGCGCGCTTAACTGCCTCAAGGCTGCTGACGTGGAGACGCTGGGCGACCTTGTACAGTACAACAAGACGGATCTCCTGAAGTTCCGCAACTTCGGCAAGAAATCGCTTTCTGAGCTTGATGATTTGCTCGAGAGTCTGAATCTGTCGTTTGGAACCGACATTACAAAGTATAAACTGGATAAAGAGTAGTTGACAAGTTAACGAGTTGACGGCTTTGTCCACAACAGGTAAAAAACAAAATGAGACATAATAAGAAATTCAACCATTTGGGTCGTACTGCTGACCACCGCGCAGCACTGCTTGCAAACCTTGCAGTTGCGCTGATCCAGCACAAAAGAATCACTACGACCCTCGCCAAGGCAAAGGCTCTGAAGAAGTATGTAGAGCCGCTGATTACACGTTCCAAGAACGATACAACCAATTCACGTCGTGTTGTATTCCGTTATCTTCAGAACAAGGAGGCTGTTACCGAACTCTTCAAGGAGATTTCTGTCAAGGTAGCTGACCGTCCGGGCGGTTATACACGTGTCATCAAGCTCGGTACCCGTCAGGGTGACGCTGCTCAGATAGCATTCATCGAGCTGGTCGACTATGACGAGAACATGGCCAAGACTCCGAAAGCTGAAGCCAAGAAGACCCGTCGTAGCCGTCGTTCTGCAAAGAAAGCTGACGCTTCTGTTGCAGAAGCACCTGTTGCAGAGGCTTCTGAAACTAAGGAGAATGCAGCTGAAGAGGCAAAGGCTGAATAATCCGAATAGATTTTTCTCTATAATAAAGAACTCCCGGTACTTTAAGTGCCGGGAGTTTTTGTTTGCATTACTTACATTTCCTATTGGATTGTGCATTTAAATACTAAAATGTGAAAGCTTATTTTTATCTTTTTCTTTTGTTTTCTTTTTCCCTTTTTCGGCCACAATAGAATATTCCTTATTTTGATATTTTTGTGTGTATATTTAGATTTTATTGTTATCTTTGCAAAAACGAGTGTTATGCATCAAGATTATAATATCCTTTTTACAACGGTTGATAAGAGTTTGTGGTTAGGTTTGATTGCAGACTCTCATCATAAGTATTGTTGTCAAGGAAATAATCGTTGTGTTTATATATCGTTTGCCAAGGAAATATCTGTCGATGGTCTGACACCAATGCATTTGGTTACGCTTGCATGTCTTATTCAGTTTTTGACAGATAATGAATGGAAATCATACCTTACAGCCAATAATGATGCTGTAGACAATTATATTTATAATGAATTGCATTTCTCTGAATATTGGTCGGGACAAAAGAATCATGTTGCAACATCTTGTTCTCCTCATATTTTCAATTTGTGGAGGATAGTTGACCAAGAGAAAGATTTGTATGCAAAAGAAGTTGAGCAGTATTTTAAGAACAACTATTTTCAGAATAAGGATTTAAGTTCTATCAGTCTTAGCTTGACAGAAGCTTTCTATAATGTGTTTGATCACGCTTCGGCTAATAATAATGCCTTTTCTTTGATCATGTATGATGAAAAGAAGCAGGTGTTGTATGCAGCTATATCTGATTTCGGAGTAGGCATTGCTAATTCTGTTCGTAAATATTTACCATCTATTGATGATGATAGAACAGCTTTATTAAAGGCTGTTGAAAATAACTTTACGGTCAAATCAACTGGAAGAAACAAGGGGAAGGGACTTGATAATATATTGTCCTGTGCAGATGTCTGCCGGATTTTTAGTGGAAACGGCTTGCTTGTAGACAATAATGGGGATCGTAGGTGTTATGATGTTGATTTCTTTTTTCCAGGAACATTGTTATACTTTGAAGTCAATCTTGCTCGGATGGAAGAGGAAGAAATTCTTGATATGTTTGTTTTTTAATAGGTTTAAATTATGTGTATTGTAAATGTAAGAGATATTTTGATTTCTCATGCTAATTTGCCAGATGCCGGTGCAAAATTCTATAAGATAATCGTGTGTGCAATTACCTCAGGGGATAAAGTTGTAGCGGATATGGATGGAGTCAGTTCTTTGCCTTCCATCTTCTTAAATGTATCTTTGGGTAAAATCATTGATGAATATGATATGGATACATTGAAGCAACATGTCAGTTTCAGTAATATTACACGTAGTCAAGCTGAACGTCTGAAGGACTATTTAATACGTTACAATTAAAAAGAAGTATCAAAATGTTACTTCCTTTTCACTATATAGGATACCAATTATACCTGTTTCTTAAGTTGTTGAATTTTTCCTACTTCAGCATCCTTGACACATACCCATTGTGGCGGAACCATTTATGCGCCCAGTTGGGTACCATGAAGATATAGGCGGAGATGTCCTCGTGCGGGGCACAGTCGAGTTGGTTGCCGATGATGTCGGTGGCTTCTTGTACAGATGTTCTGTATAGCCGTGCCAGCTCTTCACGTATGAGGGTATAGGTGAGATGCTGCGGATAGCTGCTGCGTTGATGGGTTGACCGTCTAATAGCCGTAACAGTTCCTCTTTAGAAGGTATTTCCTTTTTATTTCAAAATAAGAAAATTACTGCGAACTTACTTGTTTGTTGCCATACATTCCTCCAACTTTTCAAAAGTCGTATCAACAAACGTGTAACCAATCATTCTTGTTGTATCTATTGGCTGAAGGTTCGCATATTGTTTGCGGACATACTTAAGCTCAAAAGCCAAGCGGAGAGCTTTGCTATCGGCATCGTCCTCGTCTGTTTGCTTTGCTTCTTTACTTGTAATAGTCCGCACCTTGGTAATCTCATACACATCACGCACTCCTTGCCCTTTGATGTAAGGCATGAAGAAATGTAGGTCTTGCAAGGCGATGGTTGTCGGGAACTGCTTTCCTGTATAATACAAGGTCGCCGTTCCGTCAGCGAACGCTTGATATTGTATATTGTCCTCTTTCACCAATCCTATAAGCACACGGTTGCCAACTTCCACATACGTACCCTTTTGCGGTATGACATGGGCAATGGTCTCATAGGACTTGGTTTGGATGAGTTCTTCAATGAAATTTTCCAAGAGTTTTCTGTTCTCCACATCCTTAGGGCGAAGAGGAAAAGCACCAATGTTCACTTCCTTGATGGTCTTGTAGAACTTCGATACAGCCACGCCATCCGGATCGCCGTCACCAGGGAAGAGAATATAACCGCCTATGACCTCTTTCTTCAAGGCATTGGCATCATAATCCTTGTAGTATATGGCATCACGATAGCGGTGCATTTGATTGATGGCATCCTCTGGTGGTGTATCCACACCATTGTCCCTGCCATCAATGCGATACTTCGCATCAAAGAGATAGGTCATTTTCATGCCTTGCTGCAAGTCGTTCTTGGTAAGCTGCAACACAATGTCTGGTTTCTGTGGCACGGTCGGCACTACCAGATTTTTCATGCCCACATTGTCGTTTTCTTTATCGGCATTCTTAGGATTATAGACCAGCTCAGCCAACTCTATGCCATCCTTGCGGAACAATATGCGTGAGTGTTCACCTTTCCCAAGTTCCCATGAGAAAATACCGTTCATCTCCATGCGGTTGCGGTGCTCCACATCTTCATCTTCCAGGTGCAGCTGCTCTTTGACGATATGGCTTACTTCTATGAAACACCATATCTCATACAGCGTGGCTATATCCTTTGTCTGCAAGCGATACAGACCGTCATTCAGGGAGTAGGCTCTTCTTAGCAAGTTCCATGTGCGGTACACCAGGCTATAGCCCGTCGCCTTTTGCAGCACCATGCTCTCCTGGCTCATTCCCTTAAACCGTCCTATGGTCCGGAAGAACGGATGATGTTGCAGTCGCTTCAATGTTTCCGAGGTCGCAAGCATGGCTGCTTTCATCGTGTCGGATGCAGTCCTTACGGCCTCAATGCGTTGACGCAGTTTCTCATACCGCTTGCTTATCTGATGAAGGGCAAACTTCAGAAAGCGGTTCTCTTGCGTGTCGTTCGACTGTATCTGTTGCTCCACACGATAGAGATATGCTGGTTCTCGGCGGTGTTCTGCCAGCCTGTTCTCAATGTTATGGGAAGTTTGTTTCAGCTTGTCAGCTCTCAGATATACTTCCTCACCATGAAGTCTGTGGCGAGGGCGGTCTATGATGCTTTTGCAAGCTTTTATGAATTTCTGTTGCTCCCCCTCAAACACGCTCCACCAGACGATGTCGGGATGCTCTCCGTTTTGGTCGGGAGAAAAACCATGAAACGTGCGCCGCATATAGTCCAATGACAACATGCGGTATTCCCGCTCAATATCCTCCACGATGACACGCCAATGTTCATGATAATCGAGCTTTGTGCTCAGGACTTCAAAGCCGAAACGGAATGTCCTTGTCTCTTTGCCTACCTTATATATAATCTGTATCTCGCTCCGCCCAATCTCGTTTCTGTAGTTGACAACCCCAGCCAGGATGTGACGACGAAAGCTAAATCGGTCATTGTCGTTTTGCAGGATGGAACCAAACTGGGCGTCATTCACATAGTCTTTGAATTCTATCCAAATGGGATAGTCCATGTTGTCGAAGAATGTGGCAGGGGCTGAAACGCCTTGTTCGATGTCTGTCTCATGGTCGGCATCCATTGTCCGTTTCACCGACACTACACCTTCCGACCAAGAGTAAGTGGAGTAGAGTTTGTCCTCGCCCACGTTACTCTTGGCCTTGTTCCAAATGCCGTCGAATTTCGTACATTCGACAATCATCGTGAAATCCTTATGATCAACTGTCAATAGTTCCATCTATACCTTGTCAGCTCCAAAAACTTGTATAACCCGAAACAAGTTTGTCTTTCATTTCCTTCAGCTTTGCCAATGATATGGACTTTACGGTATTCTCTTCTCCCGACACTTCTTTCAATCCTTCTTCAATGGTCTCGGTTAGGCTGTCAAGGAGCTTGTCGCTGACCTTTGTATCGTCACCCTCAATGCGTGACAGTACTTTCATGCTGGTAATCTCGTCCAAAGCACGGGCCACGACATACCCTTGTGGAAGTTCCTCATCATTTTCTCCCTTCTTGTACGGTAAGTTGTTCACCACATAAAGCAAGAACTCATTGCGTGTACGATAGGCAATCTTGAAGGGTGTACCTTCCAAGACAGAATTAACCGCATCAAGATAAGTCAGCACAGTCTCACAGACCTCCTTGTTGGCTGCATATACATCCACACCATCAACGGCATAGCCTATAAGTTCTGCCTTGTCGAGTTTGCCTATTGGCTCATTGCGCTCGGTCAGACCTCCGTGCAAATCTACCTCGTTCATTTCAATGCTCATGGCGCGGTCAAGCACCTTGCGGGAGAAAGAGAACGTAGTTTCGTCCATATTCACTGTGCCTACGACTATGAGGTTTTGAGGAATGCAAATGCCTTGCTCGTTGAATTGCTTGCGAATATCCTCGTCTGATGTCAGCGAAGCAGTCAGATTAAAATACCATTCTTCGTCGGCCTTTTCAACTATAGGGTCTGTTGTCACTGTGCCATCCTCATGGCTCTTGCGTGATTCTATCACGCTCAGATATTCGGCAAAATACTGCTCTACAGGGGCAAGATTCATCTCGTCCAGGCACAAGAAGTATGGAGTTTCAGTGTTTTCCCATGCTTTGGCGATGAATTTCAAGAACTCTCCTGCCACAAACTCTGCCTTGCCGCTGACACGGCTCACATAACCAATCAAATCGCTTGAGTCATGCCAATTGGGCTTCACCTGTACCATTTGGAAATTCTTGGGCTTTTGCGCCTTGTATTCGTCTGTACCTTCGTCCCAACAAGCCCTTGCCAACTCTCGTACTATTCGGCTTTTGCCAGTGCCGGAGATTCCTGCAAGCAAAAGGAATGGCTTGGACTTGATTGCGGTAATGTAGGGGCGGTACTTGTTTGTTAGACTATTAGTAACTATCTTTTGCTTCCTATTTTCTACATCAAAATTCTTAAAGAAAGCCTCTTTGTCATTTCTGTTAGGCATCTGTCTCATATAATCCTTATAATTTGTTTCCAATTTAGCAAATCCATCCTTGACAACAATAACTTTAGAATAATTATTAAGAGCATTTGTCATTATGTCCATGTTACCCATAGGGTCATGAAAAATATTAGTCAAAGCATCTTTTAAATTTGCCGAAGAATTGTGTTGTTCTAAATATTTTATAAGTTCCTCTACAACGTAAACTGGCTCTGACAATCCATTTAAACTTTTTGTAAATGGATTTGGAGCATAATAACATTGTATCCAATGTTCCAAATATTCCTCGGCTTCATCTTCCGTGATAGAATGTGTAAACCGTGGAGTATATTTATCTTGGTCTTCAAGATATAATCCTAACTGACACGCCAATTGATAAGCGGTACGGAAGAAATCGTTCCCCATATGAAGTCTGAATTCTTCGGCGCTCATTTGTTCATGAGGTAGCTGTTGTACAAACTCACAAACTGTTTTTGGTGTGGCATTTCGCCATCTACATATTATATCAGCCATTATGTCCGTATTTTGTTATATCAATTTGTTTCAATAATGCCATTAGAACATCAACTATAATGCTATTGCCTGCTTGTTTGTAAGTTTCTATATCAGAGCAAACAATTTTGAAAGTATCATCAAATCCCATCAAACGAAGACATTCACGTGGTGTTAGTTTGCGAAACCTACCATATTGAACGTCTATCATAGTGGCATCAACTTCTTCCATCATTTCGCTCTTTTCACCACATGGTCTTATTGCATATCTTTCGGAATGATTATCTTTGAAATAACTTTCCTCATAATCTTTCAAGGCGAAAAGATACTCATCAGTTTGAGGTGTTTTGGTGTCGTCTTTCATTTTAGGATGAAAGACAAAGTCGCCATGCCAGTTAAACTGCTGATTCCTTTTTTGGCACAAGAGAATATCTCCGTTGATTTGGGTGTAACTTTTTTGGTAATTTATACTTCTTGTTATAAAGTTTACTCCTTTTTGCCTAAGCAAATATCTTTTTTCAAATTTTTTCTGAAGATAATCATACACTGTTTTCACCAAAGGTATTGGTGCTGGATATTTGAAATCTGTCTCTTTCTTAAATCCAATACAATATATGCGGTCACGACTTTGTGGTACACCATAATCTTTGCCATTTAAAACCTGATAGTACACATCATAATTGCAATCATCCTCAAAAGTTTCTTTTATAACTTTCCATGTTTTACCTTTGTCATGACTAAGCATTCCTTTTACATTTTCAAAGATAAAGACTTTAGGTTTACACTCTATAACTATACGGGCAAATTCACGAAACAATGTACCTCGTGTATCTTCAAATCCTCCGTGCTTTCCACGTAAAGAAAAAGCTTGGCATGGTGCTCCACCCACAAACAAATCAACTTTGCCTTTGTATGGCTTTGCATCGAAGTCATGCACATCTGTATGCCATTGAGCTTCAGATATTGGATAATTTGCGAAATATGTTTTTTTGCAGTTCGCATCAATGTCTCCAGCAAACTGTATTTGGCATTTAAGACCTAAACGATGCATGGAATGTTCTATAGCGCCAATACCACTAAAAGATGTGGCAAGCCTTATGGTTCTCTCGGGATGAGAGAACTCATGAAGACGCCAATCCGTTTTAGAATCAATATTGGCTCTCGTGTTTTGTATGTTAGAATATATATTATTCATTTTCTATTCCATATTTCGTTATATCCATCTGTTTCAGCAATGCTATAAGGACATCAACAACGATGCTGTTTCCTGCTTCCATATATGCAGATGTATTGCTTACTGCTATTTTGAAATCATCCTTAAATCCCATAAGACGTAAGCATTCTCTTGGAGTGAGTTTTCTCAAACCATTAACACCTTTATCTTTTTTGTATGTAACATAGTTGTCTACACCAGCACGATGCATTTTATGCATCGATTGTAACAGTGGACGAGCTATATCCAAATCTGTCTTTATTGGTGTTTTAAATGTTTTTGTACCAGGACACAATACATACTTTGCAACTTTTTTTGAAAGATAATATTTATCATCAATTTCTCTCACAGGGAAAATGAAATCATTGAATCTCTCCGATGCAGATCCTCCAATTATAGCTTGGCGATGTTCTTCATTTGAAGTCAACACCTTAACACCTTTATCCTTCTCGAAATATTCACTGTTTGTGTAATCCTCTAAAAAATCATACATTTTATATCTGAGAGGAATTGGGGCAGGATATTTGAATTTTGTCTTTTTCTTAAAACCGACACAATATAAACGTTCCCTTGTCTGCGGTATACCATAATCTCTTGCGTTAAGAAGTTGGTAATGCACATCATATCCACAATAGTCCTTGAACGTATTGTATATTACCTCCCATGTGCGACCCTGATCATGCTTAAACAATCCCTGCACATTTTCAAATATAAAAACCTTTGGCTGACACTCTTTTACAACCCTTGCAAATTCTCTAAACAGCGTACCTCTTGTATCATCAAATCCTCGTTGATCTCCAACGATAGAAAACGCTTGACAAGGTGCCCCACCAACAAACAGGTCAACCTTGCCTTTGTACGGCCTTGCATCTAAATTTTGTATATCCGTGTGCCATTGTTCTTCCGATATTTTGTAATTTGCAAAGTATGCTTTTTTGCAGTTCGCATCTATATCCCCTGCAAATACAATCTCGACATTCAGATTCAATCTTTTGAATGCGTGTTCTATTGCTCCTATACCACTAAAAGATGTTGCAAGGCGAATAGTCCTATTTGGATAAGAAAACTCTCTATCCACCCACGAATCACCTTGCAAGTCTAAATTAGCTTGCGTGTTCTGTATGTTTTTATTCTCCGTCATTGTTATTTCTCACCCCAGTCTTTCAAATTATCTCTCGCTACTGATAAAAAATTGATTTCATCAGCAACATCCTCCTGCGAGAAGTTTTCCGAGAGGGTTGAAATAACCTCACTAATTTTATTTATCTGCTCAAAGAGTAATCTGTTCTTATTCTGTTCCATCTTTCTTAAATTCTTCGAACCTTACCAAGTCTGTCAGTTCTACATCTAATATTTTTGCAATCTGCATCAGATTGCCTAAATCTGGCTGACTTGAATTGGTACACCATTTAGATACAGTTGTTTGGTCTTTACCTAACTGTTCAGCCAACCATTTGTTCGTCCGTCGCTTTTCTGCAAGAACTACTTTTAGCCTATTTAAATTTTTACTTGCCATATAGTAATCGTTTCTCTTGGCAAAGATACGTTTTTTTTCCCATATAAAGAATGTCTTGATAAAGTTTATAGGATATTCGCAATAAAATGAATTATATTCTATTATTAAATTTGCAATTCTTGTTCTTAGGCTGATGCACTGCTACAAAAGTCCGTTTTTATCAGTGCCTGGTACTCCTGTTCCCAGCCGTTGGGAACAGGTGTACCCATCGGTTGGGAATCGTATTCCCGGTCGGTTGGGAAGTGCAGTTTTAGGGTTTTCCCCTTGTCTGGTAGGGAAATGGCTTTGCGGATATGGGAGAAAATAGCTACCTTTGTGAACATAAAGTAATTTGTAAGTTATGAAGAAGTTGTTTATTCTACCAGTTTCGGCAACTGTCCTGCTGAGCAGCTGCGGGACGTATGCCGGCTCGGGAGCGATGACCGGCGGATCGCTGGGCAGTGTGCTGGGCAGTGCCATCGGCGGTATTGCGGGCGGCGCACGCGGTTCGGATATAGGGACGATTGTCGGCATGGCGGGCGGTGCCATTATCGGTGCTTCGGCAGGTGCAAAGGCCGACCAGCGTGTGCAGGACGAGGTACACGACCGTTATGAGAAGGTGCAGCAGCGCAAGGCCCGTATGCAGCGGAGCCGTACGGGGCGGGATGATTACAGTCAGACGGACGACTACGCCCTGTCCGGCAGACGTGACAGCAGCGGATTTGATGCGACGAACTCCGGCGACGACCGCCTCTACGACTTCCAGGGCAGCGACTATACAGGCGATTACAGTGCCGCCCAGCCCAAGACAAAGGCTCCGGCGGAGTCGAGTGTGGAGGATCTGGCCGGAAGTTACCGCTATACGCCTAACATCGAGATCCTGAATGCCCGCTTTGTGGATGACAACCAGGACGGTGTGCTCTCGCGCAATGAGGTCGGAAAGATCATCTTTGAGGTGATGAACCGCGGGGAGAAGCCTGTCTATGATGTTCAGCCCTCGGTGCTGGAGACGACAGGCAATCCGCACATCTACATCAGTCCTTCCATTCATGTGGAGAGCATCGCCCCCGGCAAGGGCATCCGCTATACGGCGCTCGTCAAAGCCGACAGGAAACTGAAGGCCGGGAGGGTCGCATTCGCCTTGACGGTCCTGCAAGGACAGAAGAGCATCAGCAAGGTGACGGAGTTCAATATAAGAACGGGGAAGTGAGTAGATGAGTTGACAGTCGACGGGTTGACAAGTTGGCTGACAGGGTTGTGTGACGGCGGCTGTTTAAAGCCAGCCTTGAGATGTGTCGGGATTTCCGACTAAGTTTTTCTGTGCGGTTCTGATGGCGGACAACCGGAACGGCGTATGAACGGAATGAGGGCGTACCCGGCAGACTGTCGGGCACGCCCTCAATGTGTTTCCACGGGTGTCTTTATTTCCACACGTCGGCGGCGATCTTCTGCACGAGGTCGATCTTTGCCCACTGTTCCTCCTCGGTCAGTTTGTTGCCGATCTCGCAGGAAGCGAAGCCGCACTGCGGACTGAGGCAGAGGTTGTCGTGGGCGACATACAGTTCGGCATCTGCAATGCGTGCCTTGACCTGCGCTTCGTCCTCCAGCTCCGGCCGTTTGGTCGTAATCAGTCCCAGTACGACTTTCTTGTCGGCAGGCACGTATTCCAGCGGTTCGAAACCTCCGGAACGTTCGTCGTCGTATTCCAGATAGAAGGCATCGACATTCTCCTGTGCGAAGACGAACGGTGCCACCGGGTCGTAAGCCCCCCGGCAGGCGTAGGTGGAATGGTAGTTGCCCCGGCAGATATGGGTGGTGAAAGCGATGTCGGCCGGTTTGCCTTCGAGTGCGAGGTTGTTTATCTTCAGGTATTTCTCCGCCTCGTTCTCCAGGGTGGCGTGGTCGCCCTCGCGCGCCTTCCAGTAATCCTTGTCGACGATCATTCCCCATGTACAGTCGTCGAACTGTATGTTGCGGCAGCCTGCGGCGTGGAGGTCGGCTATTACCTGCCGGTAAGCCTCGGCGATGTCGTGCAGGAGCAGGTCGAAGTCGGGGTACACCGCCTCCGTGTTCTTCGTGTTGTCGCCCCGGTAAAGCTCGGCGAGCAGCTGCGCCGGAGCGGGGATTGTCTGGCGTGCGGTGGTGCCCTCCTCTTCAAACTGCTTGACGAACCTGAAGTGCTCGACGAAGGGGTGGTTCTCTCCGCTGATGCGTCCTGTCAGGCGGATAGAGCCTGGTGTCGTCTCCTCGCCGTGGAACTGATAGCCGTGTTCGAGTTCTATCTCCTCGATGCCGTTGAATCCCCACATGAAGTCCAGGTGCCAGTAGCTTCTCCGGAACTCACCGTCGGTGATTACTTTCAGGCCGTGCGCTTTCTGTTTGGCAATCAGGTCGGTAATCAGGCGGTCTTCCACGGCTTTCAGCTGCCGGCGGTCTATCTTTCCTTCTGTAAACTGTTTTCTTGCCTCCTTCAGTTCTGCCGGGCGGAGGAAACTGCCCACGATGTCGGCACGGTAAGGTGCGTTGGATGGAATGTTGCTCATATATCTTCTGTTCTTTTGTTTTGTTCCTGACGGATTGTGGGTGCAAAGTTATGCAAAAGATAATTCTCCTCAAAATATCCTGCATTATTCAGGAAAATATGCTACCTTTGCCATGTTTTTATGCAATCTGGCAGAATATTATTCTGCAAAAAGTGGAAGAAATGGAGCATACAACCAGTCTGGACGAGACAGACCGCCGGATTCTGAAAATCCTGCAGCAGGACTCCCATCTGACGGTGAAGGAACTGGCGGCACGGGTACACCTCTCTCCGTCGCCGGTCTTCGAACGACAGAAGCGGCTGGAGCGGGAAGGCTACATCGAGCGGTACATGGCGGTCGTCGATGCCCACAAGGTGGGGAACGGTATCATGGTGCTGTGCAACATCCGGCTGAAGCAGCACTCGCAGGGGCTGATCCAGGAATTCATGGACGTGGTGCAGGGCATTGACGAGATTACGGAGTGCTATAACACCAGCGGCGATTACGACTTCCTCATCAAGGTGTATGCGCAGGATATGAAGAGCTACCAGCAGTTCATGCTCAACACGCTGGGCAAGATCGACTGCATCGGAAGCCTGCACAGCATCTTCGTCATCGACGAGACAAAGAACACGCATGGCGTGCCGATACCGTAGGAGGATGCGGGGGGGGCGCGCGGCTTCGTAGGACAAGCCGTTCGGGCTTTAAAATCTTTTAAAGCACAAAGGCTTGGCTGTTATTACATTTTTATATACCTTTGCGCAGATTATCAGGAGGCTGGCTCTGCCCGGAGAGCGGGCAGTCGTCTCTTTCATCACTGAACAGGCGCTGATGCCTGCATAAATCAAGGAGACCGTAACAGGTTCAGAAATATGAGGAAATTAATCGGATTGTCCGCCATCATAACCATGCTCGTTTTCTTTTGTCCGGCAGCCGTTTCAGCGCAGGCCGCTGCCGATACGCTGTCGGATGCGGCGCTGAACGCTACGGGTGTCGCCGATACGGCTGCCGTGCAGAAGCCTTCGGCAAAGGATGCCGGTTTCCACCAGTCGTTGAAAAGGAAATTCATCGAGGGCAATGCGGGCTTCATGTCGCTTGTCGCACTGGCGCTGGTGCTGGGTCTGGCGTTCTGTATAGAGCGCATCATCTATCTGAGCCTGTCGGAGATCGATGCCAAACGGTTCGTGGGCAGGCTGGAAGACATGATAGCCGCCGGAGAGATAGAGCAGGCCAAAAGGCTGAGCCGTGACACGCGCGGTCCGGTGGCATCCATCTGTTATCAGGGGCTGTTGCGCATCGACGATTCCATCGAGAACATCGAGCGGAGCGTCACCTCCTACGGCAGCGTGCAGAGCGCCAACCTCGAGAAGGGCTGCTCGTGGATCACGCTCTTCATCGCCATGGCGCCTTCGCTCGGTTTCCTCGGGACGGTCATCGGCATGGTGATGGCGTTCGACCAGATACAGGAGGCCGGCGACATCAGCCCTACGATCGTGGCTGCCGGCATGAAGGTGGCACTGATAACGACCATTTTCGGTATCATCGTGGCTCTTGTGCTGCAGGTGTTCTACAACTATATTCTCTCGAAGATCGAGCACATCACGGCGCAGATGGAGGAGTCGGCCATCTCGCTGCTGGATGCGATCATGAAGTATAAGTTGTCGGCGAGTTGACAAGTAGACAAGTTGGCGGAGGGATTGTTTTTTTATGAATTGACAGCGTGAGATGAAAAAGAGAAAAGGATGGGCAAAAATGGATGAGGAACGCATATCACAGCGGATTCTCTATGTGACGGTGGCCCTTTCGGCCGTTGTCTTTCTGGCGTTCTATCTCGTCGGGTTCGACGTGCCCTATGCGGCCGACCCGTCTTTCAAGGCTCCGTTGCTGACCGATGTCCTGCTCGGTTTTACAGGACTTCTGTTTGGACTTGCGCTGCTCGTTTCCATTGTCGCCGTCGTGCGTGGAGTGCGGAGGGCGAACCGCCGTGAGGGGATGACGAACGGCATTCCCGCACGGAAGATCGCCTGCATCACGTACGGCGCAACCCTGTTGATCCTGGTTCTGACCTTTGTGTTCGGATCCGCGCAGTCGATGAATGTCAACGGACAGCGCTTCTCGGACACTTTCTGGCTCCGTCTGTCGGACATGTTCGTCAACAGTTCCCTGCTTCTGCTTGTCCTGGCTGCAGGTGCCGTGGTATTCGGCGCTACACGTTATTACAGAAAGGAGCGCAGGAAATGATGTTCCGAAGAAGGGAGAAACGGAAAGTCCCCGGACTGAACACGACCTCGACAGCCGACATCTCGTTCATGCTGCTGATACTCTTCCTTGTCGCCTCCTCCATGGATCTCGACAAAGGACTGGCCCGCCGGCTTCCGGCCATCGACAAGACGAAGAAGACCGCCTTGGCGGTGGACAGCAGAAAGGTCATCCGGCTTGTCATCGGTGCAGACGACAAGGTGACGCTCGACGGCAGGAGCGTCACGATGAGAGCGATACGGCAGCAGACGACGACGTTCGTCAAGACGAACGGGAAAGGGCATCTCATCCAGCTGCAGACCGACCGCAAGGCATCGTACGACACTTATCTCCATGTGCAGGATCAGCTGGCGGCGGCCTACAATGCCGTCCGCGACCAGCGGTCGTCCAGCCTGTTCGGCAAGCCCTTTGAACAGTGCAGCCGGGAACAGCAGACCCGGATTGCCGACGAGGTGCCCGTCCGCATATCCGAAGTATATGCCGCCGCCGCAGGGAAGACCGGGAAAGGGGGTGGGCGATGAGACTTTATCGGAACAGAAACCACGATATTCCCGCATTGAACACGGCCTCACTGCCCGACCTGATCTTCTCGATCCTCTTTTTTTTCATGCTGGTGGTACACATGAGGAAGGCGACGGTACATGTGAAGTATCAGGTGCCGACGGCGACGGAGCTCTCAAGGCTGTACAACAAGTCGAGCGTGCAGTACATCTACATCGGCCGTCCAGTCAACAGGCTCGGGCAGGTAGACGGAAAGGAGACAGTCGTCCAGCTCAACGACCACCTCACTTCGATACCCGAAATAAGGAACTATCTGATCCGCCTCTCTGCGGCTCTCCCCCCTGAACAGCGGCGGCAGCTCAGTGTGAGCATCAAGGCCGACCGCCATGTCGACATGGGAACCATCATGGACCTGAAGCAGGCACTGCGGGAGGCGAATGTCCTGAATGTCAACTTCACGGCGGTCATGGACAGGAAGGGGCAGACGGAGTGAGGCGGACTTTCCATGTGCCGGAAGACCAAAAAGTAAGCAAAATAATCGGAATGGGTTGTAATTTGTTGTAAAAAAGCGGATTGCCTTTTGCTGATTAAAAGAATTTTAGTACCTTTGTAGACGATATTACAATTGTATAGAATGGCACATAGAAGTTTAGATCATCTTGACAAGAAGATTCTGCGCCTTATTGCCGAGGATGCCCGTATCCCGTTCCTTGAGGTGGCACGTGCGTGCAACGTCAGCGGCGCAGCAATTCATCAGCGTATTCAGAAACTTACAAACCTTGGAGTCCTGAAAGGCTCGCAGTTTATCATTGACCCAGAGCGCATCGGTTATGAAACCTGTGCATTTATCGGCTTAAATCTTAAGAACCCGGAGAAATTCGATGATGTGGTAGAGGCTTTGCGGCGGATACCGGAAGTTGTCGAATGCCATTACACGACAGGCGAGTACGACCTCTTCCTGAAGATGTATGCTTACAACAACCATCATCTGATGGCGATTATCCACGACAAGCTGATGCCGCTCGGACTGTCGCGCAGTGAGAGTTCCATCTCTTACAATGCCGTCATCGACCGTGCCTTGCCTATTGACGGCATGAAGGTGGCAGACTCCGTCCTGGAAGAAGACGAGGAGGAGGAGTAGCGCGTTCCGTTGCCGTCCGCATGGCGGTACGTCGGAAGAGGAGAGCACATGGAACGTGTGCCTTCCGGAATGCATGAAATCATGGACGTACGCATTGTGCGTCCATTTTCTGTTGACAGGCCTTCTTCTTTCTCATGGCTGCGAAAGGATGTCGGGCGGGAGCGGTTGCGGCGGTCGTCGCCGAGGGCGTGCGGGCTTGTCATTGAGTGCCGTTCCATGGGCGGTCTGCCGTGAAGGACATGCCGTGCTGCCGAAAGCTGACGTGACCTGCCGGAGGGCATGGGGGCTTTCCTTTGCCGGAACCGATGGGGAGTGCCCTGTCCAATGGAGATGATGTACAGGGTTTCATGCCTGCGCCCGCTGATTTCTTAATAAATTACAAAGCCCGTCCTTTTGCTTTCTCAATCCAAATTTTATCTTTACCTTTGTCTGAAAATGTTGACATGCCCCCGTGGTGCAGTCTGTCAATCCTTAGTATTCATTTATTTCAGATAATATTATGTTCAGAAGATGTATGCTGCTGGTTGCAGCAATGGTGGTAAGCCTCTGTGCTTCTGCACAGTTCCAGGAGGGGAAAGGCTATTTAGGCGCTTCCCTTACAGGTCTTGACCTGCACTATAACGGTCAGGACGGATTCAATGTCGGTATAGAAGGCAAGGCCGGTTACTTCCCCTGGGACAACATCATGGTGCTTGCCTCTTTCGATGCCGTACACGATGGTTCCAAGACAGTTGCGGATCATATCACCGTGGGCGTCGGCGGCCGTTACTATATCACGCAGAACGGGCTTTACCTCGGTGCAGGCGTGAAACTTCTCCATGCCAACCACAGCTACAACGACCTGATGCCGGGTGCGGAGGTCGGTTATGCTTTCTTCATCAACCGTTCGGTGACGATCGAACCGGCACTCTACTATGACCAGTCGTTCAAGAAGTCGGACTATTCGACGGTGGGTCTGAAAGTAGGACTGGGAATCTATCTTTTCGATGACTGACAAGCGGGAAGACGGCGACAGAGAATAGAAGGGGGGCCGTATCAGGCAGGGGCTTCCCGGCCGCTTCTCATCCTTTCTTCTCCTGTCTCCGGTCTCTTTTCCGCAAGATTATATCCATGCAGCAATATCCTTCCCAACTTCTGGAACGGGCTGTCGAGGCTTTCTCCTGTTTGCCGGGGGTAGGGCGGAAGACGGCCCTGCGCCTTGTACTGCATCTGCTCCGCCAGTCGGATGATGAGGTGGATGGCTTTGCCGATGCCATCTCGCACGTGAAGCACGATGTGAAATACTGTAAGGTGTGCCATAACATTTCCGACTCCGATCTGTGTTCTATCTGTGCCGATCCGCGGAGGGACGCTTCGCTGGTCTGCGTGGTAGAGAACGTGCAGGATGTGATGGCGATAGAGAACACGCAGCAGTTTCACGGACTTTATCATGTGCTGGGGGGAGTCATCTCGCCCCTGGACGGCATCGGGCCGCACGACCTCGAGATCGAATCGCTTGTGAAGCGTGTGGAGAAAGGCGGTGTGAGGGAGATCATCCTTGCCCTGTCCAGTACGATGGAAGGCGATACCACCAACTTCTATATCTCGAGAAAGCTGAAGGGGAAGGACGTGAAGCTGTCGGTTATCGCCCGGGGCATATCCGTCGGCGACGAACTTGAATATACGGACGAGGTGACGCTGGGCAGAAGCATTCTGAACCGCACACCTTTTGAAACTTAATCACGACAATGGAAAGAACAAGGAAAATACTTCTTTCGGAATTGGCCGGTTCCTGCCTGCTGGCACTGCTGCTGGTGGCGGTGTACGAGTCGGAACTTCTCCTGCCCGGCGGCTGGGCGGATGCCGGCGGCGGGACGGTGGTCGTCCTGCAGTTCCTGATGCAGTTTCTAACGCTTGTCACGATTCCGCTGGCACTCTTCCTGTTCAGAATCAGTTCCGTGAAGGATGCTTTGTCGGGAGATGAACGTCATGGCTTCCGGCACCTGCTCTTCTGGGGGAGCGTCCGGCTGATGATGCTTTGTGTACCGATGGTGCTCAACCTGTTCTTTTATTATGCCTTCGGAGACATTACAGGGTTTTTCTATCTTGCCGTCATCCTTGCATTGAGCCTGTTCTTTGTCTACCCAGGGAAGAAACGCTGTCAGCATGAGTGCCGTTTGGATCAACCGGTGGAAGGGAACGAATGAAGCTGAGTGTAGTCATCGTAAATTACAACGTCAAGTACTATCTTGCACAGTGCCTGCACAGTCTTTACAAGGCACTGGAGGGGATTGAGGCTGAGGTGTTCGTCGTAGACAACCATTCCCGTGATGGTTCCGTGCCTTATCTCCGCAGCCGTTTTCCCGGTGTCCATTTCATCGCCAGCTCGCATAATCTGGGCTTCTCGAGAGGCAACAACATTGCCCTTCGTCAGTGTACGGGTGAATATGTGTTGCTGCTGAATCCTGATACGGTCGTAGGAGAGGAGGTGATACGGTCGTCCGTCGCCTTCATGGACGGTCATCCTTCGGCCGGAGCGCACGGCGTGCAGATGCTCGACGACCGGGGACGCAGGGCGTTGGAGAGCCGTCGCGGCCTGCCGTCGCCTCTGGTCGCCTTCTACAAGATGATGGGGCTCTGCCGGCGGTTTCCCCACCATGAGATCTTCGCACACTATTATATGGGCGGTCTCTCGTGGGATGTGCCGGGACGGATAGAGGTGGTCAGCGGGGCTTATTGCTTTCTGCGGAGGTCTGCCTTGGAGCAGGTGGGACTGCTGGATGAAGACTTCTTCATGTATGGTGAGGATATTGACCTGAGCTACAGACTGCTGAAGGCCGGTTATGAGAACTGGTATCTCCCGGTGCAGATTCTGCATTACAAGGGAGAAAGCACCCAGAAGTCCAGCTTCCGGTACGTACACGTCTTCTACGATGCCATGCTTGTTTTTTTCCGTAAGCATTACGGTGGAATGAATGTCCTGTGGCGGTTGCCCGTCAGGGCGGCCATTTACGTGACAGCATTCGGCTCGCTGGCAAAGGCGACCCTCGATGTTGTCCGCCGGAAGATGGGATTCCGGAACAGCGCCGCAGCTGCTTATCCATATTATATATTCGTGGGAGGAGAGCAGATGGTAAGGTGCTGCAGGCAGCTTGCGGCCGACAACGCACTGTCGGGCGAGTACCGTCAGGCGGGCAGGGAAGTCCTGACAACCCTCCACGCCGGTCTGGCTGAGGCGCAGCAGGGGCAGGACAGGCCGGTGTGCATCGTGTATGATGCCGGACTGTTCAGCTGTCAGGACGTCTTGCAGGCCTTTTCCCAGCATCCGTCTGACAATGTCCACATCGGATTCTATCATGTACGTGAAAACTGCATCATAACCATGAACGAAGTAATAGGAGGAACGTGAAATGGAAAGAAAACAGGAAGCAGGTGTCATCCTGCGGGCCATGGAGCCTGAAGACCTTGATATGCTGTATCATATCGAGAACGACCGCAGTCTGTGGAACATAGCCTCGACGAATGTCCCTTACAGCCGCTATGCGCTGCATAACTACATTGCGGATGCAAAGAACGACATCTATATGGACGGTCAGATACGTATGATGATTGAGAACCTGGCGCACGAGGTAGTGGGGGTGATCGACCTTGTCGACTTCGACCCCAAGCATCAGCGGGCTGAACTGGGCATCATCATCATGAAACGTTTCCGCCGGCGAGGGTATGCGCAGGCTGCCATAAGCAGTCTGATAGAATATGCCCGCAAAGTGCTGCATCTAAGACAGATTTATGCTGTGGTAAGCGTCAGCAATGAAGTTTCACAACGCTGTCTCGCTTCACTGGGCTTCATAGGGGACAGTGTATTGAAGGAATGGATCTATTGTGACGGGCACTATCAGGATGCGCGAGTGATGCAATTTTTTGTTTAAAAAGCGTATCTAATTTTTGGCGGTATAGAAATTTATTGTTACCTTTGCACTCGCAAAACGGAAAAGGGGTGCAGTCCACCTGTTTATCTGGTGTGTTAGTTCAGTTGGTTAGAATGCCTGCCTGTCACGCAGGAGGTCACGAGTTCGAATCTCGTACACACCGCCGAACCTTTATCCGTAATGCAGGGTGTGTTAGTTCAGTTGGTTAGAATGCCTGCCTGTCACGCAGGAGGTCACGAGTTCGAATCTCGTACACACCGCTTGAGCCTTGGTATATGCCAAGGCTTTTTTATGGTGTTTTGTGAAGACTGCTTGTGGTGAAGAAGGCCATCAGCGGTCTTGTGGAATAGGTGTCCTCTACTGGTTTTCAATACGGATATCTCTGCAAATGTGTTCAGACGGTTTGCAGGAATAGCCGTCATTGGCTTGTTGGCAATATGCGTATTCCGGCAGAGGTGACGTTCTGTTCTCCTATAACAGACGGCCGGGGAATGAGCCGTCAACTGCTGTGACGGCCGGTCGGGAATTGAGCAATAAAAAAGGTGAAGCCTACAGCTTCACCTTTTTCTTCTTTCCGGCACTCTCATTGCTCATTCGGTCGAGTGCGGTAACCACATATGTGTATTTGTCCTTTCCCTCCTTGTAGTTGAGCCGGAGCCTGTTGTCATACGGCATACCGACAATCTTGGACGGATCGTCCGTGTTGATCGGCTCACCGGGCAGGAAGCGGTAGACGACATAGCGGTGGGCTTCGTCTTTCCAGTCTTTCCCTTTCGGTGCTTTCCATGTAAGGTAATATCCGTCATGCTCCCGCTTCGCCTTCACCTTCTTCGGTTTCCCCGGCGCATCATCGTCGATGAAAGGCATAAGCGGCTGCAGGGCCGGATAGCGCCAGTAGTCTGTTCGCAGAAGTGTACCGTAGTTGCCGGGGTTGTCTACTGCTGCTTTCGCATACCACAGGACGGTGCCCTGTACATTCGCCGACTGCCGGTGCAGCCGGTGCTTGGCAGGGAGCTGATGGGAAGCGGGATTCTGCGGGTCGGCATATTTGACAGTGCGAAGGACATCCTCCCCGATGAACAGCGGCCGGTTGCCTGCATGGCGGTTCCACCAGCCGATAAGTTCCCGGTAATCGGCGGCACGATTGCCGATTTCCCAATAGATCTGTGGTACGCAATAGTCTATCCAGCCGTTGTTCACCCATTTGAGCACATCGGCATAAAGGTCGTCATAATTCTGAAGGCCGTTTGTCCGGCTGCCGTTCCTCGGATCACTCTTCTGGTTGCGGTAGATGCCGAACGGCGACACACCGAACTTCACCCACGGCTTCCGCCGGTGTATCGATTCGCCCAGCTGCTTGATGAAAAGGTCTACATTGTCACGCCGCCAGTCCTTCACATTGGTAAATCCACGCCGGTCACGCAGATAGTCGGACTGGTCCGGGAGGGATTGTCCTGCCGCCGGGTAGGGATAGAAGTAGTCATCGATGTGAAGTCCGTCGATGTCATACCGGCTGACAAGGTCGTCCACCACCTTGCAGATGTAATCGCGGTTCTCCGGCAAGGCAGGGTTGAGGATATAAAGTCCGTCGTAGGAGAAGATGCGCTCGGGATGGGTGACCGCAATGTGGTTTGAAGCCAGCTGGCTGGTCGTCTTCGTCTTGGCACGATAGGGATTGATCCAGGCATGGAGCTCCATACCTCGTTTGTGGCACTCGTCTATCATCCATTGTAACGGATCCCAGTAAGGAGAAGGCGGCATGCCCTGCCGTCCTGTAAGGAACTTGCTCCATGGCTCGTATTTGCTCGGATAGAGTGCGTCACACTCTGCACGAACCTGGAAGATAATGGCATTCACACCGTCTTTCTGCAGTTCGTCCAGCTGGTACCGCAGTGTACGTTGCATTTCCTGTGTGCCGATGCCTTGGAACTGTCCGTTCACGCATTGAATCCATGCACCGCGAAATTCCCGTTTCTTAGGCAGGCTTTTGCCGTAGACAGTATTGCCCGCACTGATGAAGAGTACGGTGGCGATCAATAATCTCAAGAGAGAATGAATGGTTCTCATTTGTTCTGTAGTTTTTTTTAGAGAAAGCCGGAGAAGGGGAAGTGGTAGAAAGGTACGCCGTCATTCTGTTCGGTCCCGCATCCTGTCTGGGGTATCTATCTTCTGCTTCCTTCTTCTTTTTATCTTCCTGTTTTCTACTTTACACCTTTTCCCCTTTTACTTTTTTGCTCTGCCTTCCTCCGCCATCCTGCGGAATGTCTGCCGGTGGAATTTCCGTTCGGCTTCCAGCACCTCCAGCAGCTTCCTGCCGGGGATGACTTTCAGCATTTCCTGATGGTAACGCTGTTCCACCTGTCTGAGCTGTATTTCAAGTCCGTCGGCCTTTTTAATCATTTCCCGGGCTTCTCTGTCGGATGCCGGCTTCGCCTTGTGAAGGCTTCGCAGGCGGTCGAAGACCGGTCGCTGCTTTGCCATCATCTCGTCATAGATGGGAAAGAGGCGTGCCGTCTCCTGCCTGTTCAGTCTCACTTCCGCCTTGATGAACCGGTGCAGTTCCGCCTTGAATCTGTCAGGGTCAAACCTCCTCTGTGCGGTCATCTGGACAAAGGAGAGAAGGGCGCAGACTGCCAGGACAATTCTTCTGTATTTCATATTCCTTATTATGTGACACCGTTTGCTAATCATCCGCCATGTAGGCATACATGTCGTCTTCGTCCATCATGATATAATCAGCAGCTGCGTCGAAGCCGTCCCCGGACGCATCCGTCCCGCTGACGGAAGTCGCCGTCCTGATGTCCGGCTCCTGCCTATTGTGTCCTTGCGGTGTGGAGAACATCGAATAGGAAAGGAAGCCTACCAGCACCACCCCGGCTGTCATTGCCGCTACCGCCCATGGGCGCAGCCGCCGGATGCGTATCCGACGAGGGGCCGGGACGTTCTCCTTCCCTCTCTGTTCTTCTGTCGCCAGTTGTCCCATGATGCGAGAAGGAAGCCCGTCGAAGTAATCCTCCGGGACGGTGAAAGGTCGTCTGTTCCCATCATCCGTTTGTAGCCGCTGTTCTGAATCCATAGAAGTTTATGTTCTTAGATATAAGTTAGACTTGGGGAAAACGGAATCGTTTAATCCGCATGGGCCATAAGATTACCCATGTCGTTTCACGTAGTCTGTGATTTTCTGTACGGCTATATGGTAGGAAGCTTTCAACGCCCCTTCGCTCGTTCCCAGCACTTCGCTTATCTCCGAATATTTCATCTCGTCATAATACCTCAGTGTGAAGACCGTGCGCTGTACATCCGGCAGGCCGGCAATCGCTTCCTGCAGCAGGGCCTGGCTTCTGTCGCCGTCGAAATACGTATCGGCAAGGAGGCGGTTGGCGACGGACAGGTCGGCATCTGCACTCGCAAGTACCGCCGTCCTCTCATGACGCAGGAAATCGAGCGACTCGTTGACGGCTATCCTGTACAGCCACGTGGACAGTCTGGATTTCCCCTCGAAGGACGGCAGGCTCTTCCATGCCTTGAGAAACGTGTTCTGCAATACATCATCGGCATCGTCATGTGTCAGGACAAT
This sequence comes from Prevotella multiformis DSM 16608, assembly GCF_000191065.1. Classification (GTDB taxonomy): domain Bacteria; phylum Bacteroidota; class Bacteroidia; order Bacteroidales; family Bacteroidaceae; genus Prevotella; species Prevotella multiformis. The sequence continues at coordinate 1,379,067 of NZ_GL872283.1, read as the reverse complement.
GCTGCGGATCTTCCAGTACAGCGACCGGCTGTACTGACTGACGATTATGGGAAAGACTTTCTTCCGTTCTCCGGGACTCGCCAGCAGGCGGGTCATTTCAGTCTCATCGGGAGGAGACACGGTCTTTCAGAAACGAGTTCATATTGCCGGGCGTATCGTTACACCTCAACGGATAGCCACCTTGCGGACCACTTTGCCCACTTTGACGATGTAGCATCCTCTGGGCAGACTGAGCGTATAACGCCTGTCGTTTCCGTCAACCTTCACGCTCATTACACGCACCCCGGTCACATTGTAGATAGAGAGCAGTTCGTCCTCTGCGCCCACCACGTGCAGCACATTGCCCGTGACAGACACCGTGACCGTCTGGAAATCCTGGTCGATGGTCTCCGTCTCCATACGGGGCTGTATGGCGGCAGTCGCTCCTGACGAAAACAGCAATGTGAACAGGAAAGGAGTAAATATCTTTTTTATCATAGACGTACGCTTTTTGATTATCCAACTACAAAGATAACAACTTTCGGAGTACGTACACTTACTTTATTGTCTCGACGGCAGGTTTTTAATATAAATTAAGATATGAGGGGCTGCGGTTTCAAAGGAGATTTCATGGGGGAGGGACATCTGTTTCCGCATCCTTCCGAGGGGAGCGCAAGACGGAGAGGCTGTTTTTCGGTGCTTCCGTTAAATACATAGATCGGAAATAGAATGAAGGCTTATGCACCTGCAGGGTATGACCATCCAAAATCAGATGGTTTTACAAAGGAGGATAAACTACAAGATAAGACGCAGAAAAGGTAGATCGATTCTGTGTCTGTCCATCAGCATGTCTTTCCGTATTCTACAAACAACTTATTCCCATATCATCGGTGTTTGTAAACCATTTTCATGCAACCCAAGCTGACACATGCTCTTTTAGCTTCTAAAAGATGCCTGATTGACTTGCAATGGATGCCCTTTTGATGTCTAACTAACGCTCTTTTGAAGTCCAATCAAGCACCTTTTAAGAACGCATTAATAATCAGCTGATTGACTGCTGGTTACAAACTTGCTTTTTGCACGTGTTTTTATATTTCCAGATGATGTGTTTGAGATTGGTGTAATGACTTTTCAAAACATTATCTGTATTCTCAACGTATTAAGAAGGAAAGGCTTTTGTATCGGAGGATGATAACAGGATAGACAGGTTGACCGTCTTGGCAATGTTTTTTGATAAATAACTTCGGTCTTCCGTTAAAGCTATACGGAAAGCATCCACGCATTTAACGGAAGAACATGTTTTTTCCCCTGCTGTTCAAAAAATGATTGACAAAGATTGGTTTATGTGCCTTTTAATCCTTACCTTTGCAGGCAATAAGCTGTGTTCCTCCCATTGAGGGTACGCTTTCTCCGCACTTGCTAATCTTTATCTTGCAGACAATATAGTTAATACTTATGGACTGGTTAATTGACATTTTCAAAGCAGAGCAACAGGACACCGTAGCGCATATCGTGCTGCTTTATTCCATTGTGATCGCCTTAGGCGTGTACCTCGGGAAAATCAAAATCGGTGGCATCTCCCTCGGCGTTACTTTCGTGCTCTTCGTCGGCATCATTGCCGGACACATTCATTTTACGGGACCGTTGCCCGTGCTGAACTTTCTACAGGACTTCGGTCTGATTCTTTTCGTCTTCATGATCGGTCTGCAGGTCGGGCCGGGCTTCTTCGAGAGCTTCGGAAAGGGCGGACTCAAGCTGAACCTTCTCTCGACGGCGGCCATCCTGCTGAATATCCTCGTGATGTTCGCCTGCTACTTCGTTTTCTTCGACACTGCCGACGACAAGAACCTGCCGATGATGGTGGGTACACTTTACGGAGCCGTGACGAACACGCCGGGTCTCGGCGCTGCCAACGAGGCATTGCACAGCGTCTTCAGGGACGGCATGAACTTCGACATCGCCTCGGGCTACGCCTGCGCCTATCCGCTCGGTGTGGTAGGCATCATCGGCGCAACCATTGCCATCCGCTACATCTGCAAGGTAGACCTCAAGGGCGAGAACGACAAGCTGCTTGCGGAAGAGGCGGAGAATCCGAATGCCAAGCCGCACATCATGTACCTGAAGGTGGCCAATGCCTATATTGCCGGCCGTAAGCTGAAGGAGATTTCAGAGTTCCTCAACCGTGACATCGTCTGCACGCGTATCATGCACGACGGCGTGATCACTGTCCCCACACGCGATACCGTCTTCGAGATGGATGATGAGATCCTCATCGTCTCTGCCGAAGCCGATGCCAAGGCCATCCAGGCCTTCATCGGCCCGGAGATCTCCGTCGACTGGCACGAGGAAGACCAGCCGAAGAAGATGATCAGCCGCCGTATCGTCATCACCAACAGTTCGATGAACGGCAAGACGCTCGGCAAGATGCACTTCAGTTCCGTGTACGGCGTGAATGTCACGCGTATCAGCCGTCAGGGCATGGATCTCTTCGCAGGGCGCAACCTCCACTTTACCGTCGGCGACCGTATCGTGGTTGTCGGTCCGGAGGAGAATGTAAACCGTGTTGCCGAAATGATGGGTAACTCGGAAAGACGGCTGAACGCACCGAACATCGCAACCATCTTCATCGGTATTCTCTTCGGTATTCTCTTCGGCAGTCTGCCGATCGCCATTCCGCAGATGCCGGTGCCCTTGAAGCTCGGTCTGGCCGGCGGCCCGCTGATCATCGCCATCCTCATCGGCCGTTTCGGCTACCGGATACACCTCGTCACCTATACCACCACCTCTGCCAACATGATGCTGCGTGAGTTCGGACTGGCGCTCTTCCTGGCATCCGTAGGCATCAAGGCCGGCGCCGGATTCTGGGAGACAGTGGTACAGGGCGACGGTCTGAAGTTTGTCTACACGGGTTTCCTCATCACGATCATCCCCATCCTCATCATCGGGACGATTGCCCGCCTCAAGTACAAGTTCAATTACTTCACCATCATGGGCATGCTGGCCGGAACCTATACCGACCCCCCCGCACTGGCCTACGCCAACTCTATCTGCGCCGGCGAAGCACCTGCCATCGGCTACTCGACGGTCTATCCGCTCAGTATGTTCCTCAGGATCTTTACCGCGCAGCTGATAGTCCTCTTCTTCTGCCGGATGTAGAGAGTTTTTCCTCATTTTTCAGAGGGGAGGCGTAAGCAGCCAATCCTGAACAGAGAAGGCTCTCCTCTGAAGTACGGCGACATTGGAAGGCTATGAAAAGAACCCTGTCAATCCTCTCAAACAGAGGCTGACAGGGTTCTTTGGTGTTTGAACAACGACAAGGGAACTCCAGACCTACAATCTCAGGGCCGTACACACGGAAAGGGAACGATCGGAGGAAACCTCCGCCCCTCCTGTCCTTGTTTTTCATGCTTGCTGTCCGACGAATATTTTCCGAATAAGTCGGCCATTCCTCCTGCCCTCTGCTTTTGCAGGGTCTCTTCCGCCACCTCTTCCGGCTGCATGGCCTGTTTCAGTCCATCAGGGAGGAAACGGCTGTCCGGCTAACGACTTCCGCCGATCCTGTCTTCAGGAGCCGGTCTAAAGACCGTCTTGCAGCGACCGGTAAAAGGCCTCGTACTGCCCGGCCACCTTGATGTGGTCGTGGTGCTTGCGGACGTAGGCGTAGCTCTGGCGGCGCAGCCGGGGGATGATTTCAAGATGATTGACGAGCCCGGTAAGCTCGGCGACACAGCTCTCGTAGGTCGGCAGGACGTTGATGATGGGGCGGAGCGTGGGTTCGTGGATGATTTCATAGTTCTCCGGCTCACCGCCGCCGATACAGATGATGCCGTGTGCCATGGCTTCGAGGGGATTCATGGACGGCGTATAGCTGTAGAGCTGGTCCATGATGGCATCAGAGCCGAGCATCGTGCGTACGTATTCGTCAAAGGGCAGGCCTGTTACAATCTGGAGGTTCAGCTTGTCAGGGTATTGTCTTTTCACGGTTTCGGCTGCCTGCAGCATGATGTCCGTCCCCTTGTAGGCCGAGCGGTCCTTGCTGATTCCGATAAAGAGGTTCAGCTTCTCCGGCGTTTCATCAGCGATGACCGGAGCTTCTCCCACGATGATGGGGAAGGGGATAAAGGTCGTCTTTTCGGGGAAACACGGTTGGTAACATCGCCAGTACTCGTAGAGACCCGTCACGATTCCGTCACATTGTTCAGCCATCAGCCGGTTCAGCTGTTCTTTGTCCGTGCCCGTCCAATCCTCTCTCTCGGCGATCGCCTCCTTGTTCCGGCGCAGCTCGCCTCCGATGTTGAAGTCGCTGTAACGCAGCGGCATTGTCGTCGAGCAGGTGTGTGCCCAGTAGTAATCCATTCCGAAACCACACAGGACGGCCTTCCTGTTATGCTTTTTCAGGTAACGGAAGAGCGGAAAGAGGTGTTCCGCCTTCAGTTCAAAGAACAAAGGATTGATGAACTGTACGACATCATAGCCTCGCAGACGGGGCAGCAGGGCATAAATCTTTGCCATCAGAAGCATGCCGCCGATCTTCCCCGGCCGTCTGGAAACGTTAATGTCACGTGGGTAATTCTTCCAGAAGTCTCCGTTTGATACGACCGTCACCGTATGTCCCAGCTCGCGCAGACCACGTGCCAGCGTATTGTGTACATTACTGTATTCGCCTAAGAGAAGAATCTTCATGCGCTTGATAGTCCTTTCTATCTGTTCCACTGTATCAAGTATCTTGATGATTCTCCTCTGTACTTTGGGTTTTAGTACTTTGAAGAAGTCCTCAAAATAGTCTTTATAGGTTATGCCCTCTCTGTATTTTCTGGCAAAAGTAACTTATACATTACATTCATGCAAGTTTCGCGAGGTGATTTTAGGATCAAGGATTATTCTTTTAGCCCTTGTTGAGTCTCAACGCCATCATCAGCATCTTGCGCCCGAAGGCTGAGTTCGTCATCTTCCGGAAGTACCTGTATTTGGCCGTATAGTCCTTGTCGGGCAGGGGGAAAAGCCTGCGTCGGGACAGGCGTTGCAGTACGTGGTTGAGGTGTGTCTCGTCCTTCGTCAGTGTCATTACATTATATATATGGTCCATCGTCAGCTGGGCAATCCGTCTGTCCATGGCGATGCGCTCCTTGACAGGGAGATAGTCCGCCTTTTCTTTCAGACGGTAGATCACCTGTTCGGCATCCGACAGACGGCGCATCTTCCATCGCCTGTCTGTTCTGTGGGTGATGGAATCCTTGCGGATCCGGTAATGGTAGGCCTTCCCTTCGGTGACATACAGGTTCTCCACGCGCAGCATCAGAAGGGGCGTAAACTCCTCGTCCTCGTGCAGCGTGTCTTTGGTGAAGCGGAGGTCGTGCAGGATAGTCTTCCGGAAGAGATAGGTCCAGGCACTGGCGCGCAGGTTGTGGTGTGTCATGTATTCTGTACCGGTCACCGGGCCTTCTGCCTCCGGCTGGGGGACGGAGCTGGTGGAGCTTGTCGCACGGAAGAGCACCATGTCCGCCTCACGGTAACGGATGATATCAAGGCACTGTTCGTAGGTGCTTGTCAGTAGGAAGTCATCTGCATCGACGAACTGGATGAAGTTCCCCTCCGCCGTCTCTATCCCCCTGTTCCGTGCCCGGCTGAGTCCCTGGCCGGGCTGCCGCACGTAGATGATTCCGGGAGAGAGACCGATCAGCTCGTTGACAGGCGACACCTCCGATCCGTCATCCACGACGATGATCTGCCGCTCTGTCTCGTTGAGGCTCAATGCCAGAATGCTCCTGACGCATTCCTGGAGCATGGCAATCGGCTCATTGTGGTAAGTGACGATGAAACTTACGAGCGGTTTCTTTTCCTTATCCTGTGTATAAACTGGTTGAGTTGGCATAAGCGCTTGATTCCTATTAAGTGGAGGACAAAAAGTTTCAGAGTTCCTTTGTAAGGCAGGACGGGCAGGACGGGGTCGGCGTGCGTCGCCTCGTAGACATCCATCTGTATGTTGAGCAGGGCCTGATAGTATTCCGGCGTCAGCTCACCCCATAGCTTGAGATGCTTGAGATGCGCTTCCAGCAGGTCGTTCAGCTCCTTTCCTCCCGCCCGTGCCGTGATTCCCCTGTCGTTCTGACAGTAGTAATACAGTCCCATGGAGGTTGTTGCCACAAGCCTTGCACGCTGCAGCAGGAGGGGATAGGTGTACGCATCCTCAAACGCCTTTCCCTCGGGAAACCGTATGCCAGCGAAGAGCTCACGACGGTAGAGCTTGTTGCAGGCGTATGTGTGGAGGTGAGCTCCGCAGAGCCAGTAGTCACGGATGGAACCGACTACGGCATCAGGGAAAGTCAGCAGATGCTGTTTTGTCGGATGTCCGTAATGTTCCATGACGGGATATTCCAGAATGTCATAGGTGGAATGTCCGTCAAGTACAGCCAGCAAGGCTGAATATGTACCTTCGGCAACAAAGTCGTCCGAGTCGGCAAAGGTGATGTACTCTCCTGTCGCCGCTTCTATTCCTGCGTTTCTTGCTGCAGAGAGTCCCTTGTTGGCCTGGCAGATAAGCCGGCAGCCAGTCCTCCCAGCTGTCATCTGCTCTGCAATCTGTCCCGAGGTATCCGTCGATCCGTCGTCAACGATGATCACTTCCATCCTGTCGTCCATCTGTCCCAGTACACTCTCCAGACAGCGTCTGAGTGTATCTTCAACGTTATAGATGGGTATGATGATGGACAGTTTCATGCAATCATTGTTTGATGCAAATATAATAAAAAACTTTTATATCCGTTAGATAATACGATGAAAAAAGACACCCATACGGATGGTTATCTGCATATTCTGAAGTACATCAGCCTCTTTGGCGGTGTGCAGGGCCTCAACGTGCTGATAGGTGTCGTCCGCAACAAGTTCGTGGCCATATTGCTTGGGCCGCAGGGAGTCGGTCTTATCTCGCTGTTCAACTCCACGACAAAGCTCATCGGCGACTCCACCAACTTCGGTCTTCCGATGAGTGCCGTGCGCAATATATCAGAGGACTACGACCGGCAAGACAAGGAAAAACTGACGGAGGATATCGCCCTTGTCCGTTCGTGGAGCCTGCTCACAGCCCTGTTGGGTCTGCTGGCCTGCATCGTGTTCAGTCCTCTGCTCAGCAGATACACCTTCTCCTGGGATGGGCATACGCTGCACTTCATCTTTCTTTCTCCCTGTGTGTCACTGGCTGCTTTGAGCGGCGGCGAGCTTGCCATCCTCAAGGGTGTACGCCGTCTTCGTTCGCTGGCCTCCGTCTCAGTGTATAACGTGCTTGGTGCATTGGTCCTGACCGTTCCGCTTTATTATTTCTTCGGCAATGCAGCCATCGTCCCCTCTTTGGTCTTGATGGCATTGGTGCAGATGGTTCTCACAGCCATGGTCTCTTGCCGACTTTATCCTTTCCGTGTCTCTTTCCGCAGGCCGTTTCTGGCCAAAGGGTGGGGTATGATCCGTCTGGGAACGGCATTTGTCCTTGCCGGTATCCTCGGGTCGGGTGCGGACTTCATTATCCGGAGTTACCTTAACAATGTGGCGGACATTGAGGCGGTCGGTTTCTACAATGCCGCTTTCATGATGACAATGGTCTATTCCGGGATGGTTTTCTCAGCCATGGAGACCGATTATTTCCCTCGGCTGTCAGGTGCAAGCAGCCTGAATTTTACCTTCAACCAGATTGTCAACCGTCAGATAGAAGTCACACTCCTGATCATCTCCCCCCTTCTGACGCTCTTTCTGTTGTTCCTGCCCCAGCTGACAGTCTCCCTTTATTCCGGCAAATTCCTGCCCGCCCTCAGTATGGCACAGGTGCTGGTCCTTGCCATGTACGTACGGGCAATACGTCTGCCGGTAGAGTATATCCCTTTGGCGAAAGGCGACTCGCGCTCTTACCTGCTTCTCGAGTCTTTGTATGATGTGTGCCTTGCCGCACTGGTAATAGTCGGCTTCAGGCAATGGGGTGTTTTCGGTGCCGGTGCCGGTGTGGCTGCGGCAGGAATCTTCAGTTTTGTTTTTGTTTATGTCTATGCTCGTTTCCATTATGGTTACCGGCAGTCTTCTTCTGTGTTGCGCTGTGCCGCTGTCCAGCTGTCAATCGGTTTCTTTGTGTTCCTTTGTGTCCGCTCTGACAGCGGTTGGTTGCGGTGGGGGCTTGCTGCCGCACTGTGTGTCGTAAGCATGATGGTTTCCTTTCGTGTGTTGAAGTCGAAGACTGGGCTGTGGAATGTCTTGATAAGTAGATTGAAGAATAAGTTTATCCGTCATGCCAAAGATTAGTGTGCTCGTCGCCGTCTATAACACAGCGGAATACCTTCCTCATTGCCTTGATTCGCTGTTGAACCAGACACTGAAAGACGTTGAGGTGGTCTGCGTTGATGATGCCTCGACGGATGACTCTCTGGATATCCTGCATCAGTATGCGGCCCGCGACACACGTCTCAAGGTGATAGCACTGGATGAGAACCGGGGACAGGCTCATGCGAGGAATATCGGACTGTCTTGTGCAACGGGAGATTACATCGGCTTTGTAGACAGTGACGACTGGCTGGGGCCGGATGCGCTGGAAAGGGTATGCGAGGCTTTCTGCCAGACAGAGGTCGACTGTGTGTTGTTCCGTCTGTTTTGCGTCTATGCGGACGGGCATCAGGAGGAGTATTCCATGCCTCATTTCAATATGATGAATGGCGAGGAAGCCTTCCAGCAGAGTCTGACCTGGAGCATTCACGGTTGTTACGTTGTGCGCAGTACACTCCACAAAGCGCATCCCTACGATGAGTCGCAAAGGGTATACAGTGATGACAACACCACGAGAATCCATTATTACTATTCACGTAAGGTGGCCCTTTGCGACGGCGTTTATTATTATCGGCAGCAGGCTGCGTCGGTCACGCATCAGGCAAGTGTCCACCGCTTCGATTTCCTTCTGGCCAACGAGAGTATGCGGCACCAGCTCGTCGATATAGGTGCGTCGAATGACGACCTGCATTGTTATGAAACGGTACGGTGGCTCAATCTGGTCGGAGTCTATCTCTTCTATTATCTTCACCGCAGGGAACTCTCCGCAGCAGACCGCCGGAAGGGGAGGGAAATCATGCGTCATGTCTGGCAGACTGTCAACCTGAAACAGGTGCAGCCCTCTCTTAAACGTAAATTCGGCTATATGCCTCTGCGCTGTTCATGGCTGCTCTTCCGCCTGCAGGAAGAACTGTACTTCCTGCTCCGTGGTTTTGCCGGGCGCAATAAGGAGACTGTTTAATCGTGACGAGCACCTGTGTTCTTTTGCAGGGCTCTCAATTCTGTTGTCCCGGTGTCTGGTACTCCTGTTCCCGATACCTGGTACTCCTGTTCCCAGTACCTGGTACTCCTGTTCCCGGCATCCGGTACTCTTGTTCTCAATTGTCAATCCGGCACTTTCCATTCCTCTTTATCTTCAGAATCGAAAGTGTGTCCCTACAGTTTAGTTGCGCATGAACTTCTGGCGCAGCCTCATATCCCCATATTACACCTTATTATATAGGCGGGACTATATGTAGGCAGATTTCTGTCCGGGGAGGCACATTCCTACGCAATCAAAAGTGTCTTGTCCTGAATCCACATTGAGTCAGAATTTGTAGGTTGCTGTCACTGCTGTCATGTAATGGGGTGTTGCAAGTGGCTTGTAAAGTGGCATTTGTGTGAAGTGTTAAAAATGACAGCAACTGAAAACAGAAATAAAACAGAGGATGTGGTTCGTCAACACGTCTGTCCGTAGGGCATTCCATAATAGAATCGTTTTTTTTGTTTGAGAAGTAAAACACGTTTGTCCCAATCATGAAAAATAGTTGGGTGTCTCTCTTCCGCTGAATATTCGCCCGTCCCCGACTATCGGATATCCTGCCAGATGCGAATAAAAACGATATAAAATTGCACGTTTTCTTGTAAACGTGCACAAATATTAAATAATTTAGAAATAAATCGTAATATTATTTGGAGGTATTGAGGAAAAATTAATATATTTGTAATCGAAATCTTTCATAGGTTTAAAAACTTTTTTTATTAATTAAACCCGTCAGATATGAGTAAAAGATTTACCAAACTAATTGCAGCTTTTGCCGCGACAATGACAATGCTGCCTGCATCCGCGCAAGTGATGCCAGAAAACCAAGTGCCTCTTACTCCTTCCAGAATTTTGCCTGGACAGAAGACGGCTCAACAGAAGGTTGATCCGCTGAAGGCTTTCCCGACACTGTTGGCGAAGACGCTGCCACGAGACGTCAAATCGCCGTTCAGCAGTCCGACGATTGCCATCCGCCCTGCGGATCTGAAGAACCTGGTGACGGTCAATCCAGACCTGACCATGTGGGGAAATCTCCTCACCAACAGTTTCATGGGCATGTATTCGTTCCACCCGGTGGCAAACCTCAATTTCGAACAGCTCTCCGACTACAAGAAAGGCTATTTCAATGGCGGAAGCGGAATGATAGACGGAGTGCTTCACGGCATATACCTCGATACGAGTTATGCTCCTTATGGTATTCTCCTGCTCTCGCATTATGCATTCGACACAGAGACCTGGCAGTTGGAAGAACAGCCCAAGAGCGTCAGAGACTACAGTCTGATCGCTACCGAAACGGCTACTGACCCGACGACGGGAGAGGTGTTCGGAGAATTCTACACCGCCGACCTGAAGAATTTTGAGTGGGGTGTCATAGACTACACCACCTTGACGCGTACCACCATCGCTCCTGCCCAGCACACCTATGTGGCACTGGGTATTGCCAATGACGGTTTCGCCTATGGTGTCAGCAAGGAAGGTGACTTTTACCAGATTGACCGTTCGACAGGTGCTGAAACGAAGAAGGGCTCTACCGGTATAGAGATTGCCGATGCCAAGGGACAGTACTACACCCAGAGCGGCGAGTTCGACGTACGGACCAACGAGTTCTTCTGGGCTTCGACCGATAAGGACGGAAAGTTTCAGCTCTATACGGTCGACTTGGGCGACGGACACGTGACACCGGTCGGCGGCTATACGGAGCCGGCGATGCTCGTGGCACTCAACTTCCCGGCAGTGGCGACGGCCGCCGGAGCACCGGCAGCAGCCAGTGACCTCAAGGCCGATTTTGCCGGCGGTGCGTCCAGCGGAAAGGTCTCATTCAAGGCTCCTGACAAGAAGTATGACGGAAGCAGCCTGACCGGCAACGTCTCATACAAGGTGTTCGCCAACGGTAAAGAAGTGGCGGACGGGGCGGCTGAAGCTGGAAAGAAGGTTGAGGCCAATGTGACGGTCAGCGAAGGAGTCGTTAATTTCATCGTCTTCTGCAGCAATGATGCCGGCAAGGGTCCGCGCGTCAGACTGACCACTTATGTCGGTTATGACGTGCCCGATGTCGTAGGCAACCTGGCAATGGACCTTGATGAAACCGGTAAGGCGACCGTTACCTGGGAAGCACCGAAAGAAGGTCTGCACAAGGGTTACATGGGGCCTCTCACCTATGATGTCTTCCGTAATGTAGGCGAAGAAAGTACGAAGGTGGCCGAGGGTATCTCTGCAACTTCTTTCAGCGAAGTAGTCCCGAAGGGTAAGCTGTCGGCTTATTCCTATTCCGTACAGGCCATCAACGGGCCGAAGCGGAGTGCAATCGCGACCAGCGATGGAAAGATCTTCGGCAATGCACTCGAAGTGCCGTTCTTCGATGATTTCCCGACTGCCGCAAGCTTCAAGCTCTATACGGTTATCGACGTGAACGAGGACAAGAGCACATGGGGCTGGAACAGTTCCAAGGGCGGCTCTTGCGTATATCGTTACAACAAAAAGAATGATGCTGATGACTGGCTGATCTCACCGCCGATTCAGATGAAGCAGGGCAAGGCCTATAATGTATCGTTCAAGGCTGCGGCTGGGTTGAGCATGTTCCCGGAGCGTCTGGAAGTGAAGTGGGGTAATGACAAGACCGTTGAAGCAATGGAGAAGGAAATCCTTCCGGCAACGGATATTGCAAATGTCAAGTACCAGGAATTTACCAAACGGATAGAACCGGCTGCGGACGGAAACTACTACATCGGTTTCCATGCCATTTCCAAGGCCAATGAGTTCAGACTCACCCTTGACTCTCTCTCTGTGGAAGTCGCTGCCGAAGCAAAGGCACCGGCCATGGTGGACAACCTGACGGCTGCTGCCGATCCGACAGCTGCACTGAAGGCTACGCTGAAGTTCAATGCACCGACCAAGGCTGTCGACGGCTCGGCGCTCACGGACCTCACGAAGATCGTCGTCAGCTGTGGAGAACGTGTCGTGAAGACCATCACAGCTCCGGCACCGGGTTCGGCACAGGAGGTAGTTGACGAGAATGCCGTAAACGGCGAGAACACTTATACGGTTGTCGCTTACAATGCCCACGACTTCGGTCTGAAGGCATCTGTCAAGGTCTATGTAGGACAGGATGTTCCGGTACTGGGCAAGATCAAGACGACCGACCAGACAACGGCTGTCAAGCTCGGCTGGGAGGTTCCGACAGGTGTACACAAGGGTGTCATTCTTCCGGCAGAGGTGACCTATAATATCCATAGCGTCACCGATGACGGCAAGCTGGGCGACAAGCTCGGTTCGGTCAAGGGTTCGACGGGATATACCGTCAGTGACCTGAACACCAACGAAGGCAAGCAGAAGTACCAGCACTGGGCTGTGAACGCGGAAAATGTGGCTGGTACGAGCGGATGGGCAGCCGGCGCGCTGATTGTCGGCGCACCTTATACGCTGCCGTTCCACAACAGCTTCAAGGACGGTACCGTAGAGGAGAAGTTCGTAGGTCTCGAACGCACCAGCGGCAAAACATCATGGGCGCTTACCAATGATGTGTCGTCCGACGACGATAACGGTTCGCTGATCTTCCTCCCGACAAAACCGGGTGTATCGACCATCGTCATGGGCAAGACAACCTTGCAGGGTGCGTCGAACCCGAGACTCATCTTCGACTATCGCGGCGATGGTGAGGCCAAGGAGAAAGTGGAGATGCGCTTCCAGAAGAAGAACGGAGAAGTGACGGAGCCTGTATGGACTAACGCAGGCGTTGCCAACGACGGCAAGTGGAAGAACTATATTGTGGATATTCCTGCCGAACTGGCTAATGAGGAATATGTCCTGCTGCGTGTTGTCGGTATCGCCGATGAGATTTCGGAAGATGCCGTATATGTTGACAACATCAACATCGCCGACCCGTACCAGAAGGATGCAGGTGTGGAACTGACGGCACCGGAGAGCCTCAAGAAGGGACAGACGGCCAAGCTCAGCGTCAAGGTGACCAACCTCGGTCTCGACAAGTTGGAGAAAGCCAAGGTTGCCCTTACGGTCAACGACAAGGTTGTCAAAGAGGAAACCCTCGGAAAGAGCCTTTCTTTCATGCAGAACAGCGTGCTCTCTGTTGACTACAAGACGACCAGTATGGACGCTTCAGACAAGCTCAGCGTGAAGGCGACGGTTAATTTGGACGGCGATCTCGAGCCGGACAACAATGAGGCGACCGCTGATGTCTCCCTTGAGACACCAGATGTCAAGGCTCCGCAGAACCTCCGTGGAGAGAAGAGCGGTTCAGCTACTGCTGTGAAGTTGGCTTGGGATGCACCGGCAACGACGATAACCAGTGTCACTGACGACTTCGAGAGCTATGAGGCATGGGGTACCAGCTTCGGCGACTGGACAACGGTTGACAACGACCATGGACGTGCGGGAAGTCTCACTCAAGGCACACAGTATCAGCACCAGGGTGAGGAGTTCGCATTCCTCAACTGGCAGCCGTCTGACCTGTTCAAGTCTGGACAGGGGCTTGATCCACACTCCGGCACCAAGGCTGCCGTAGCAATATATCAGATTGATGAATCGGGTAAGAATTTCGTTGATGCCGACAACTGGCTCATCAGTCCGCAGCTTTCCGGCAAGGCGCAGACCGTCAGCTTCTGGGTCAACAATCTCAAGGCTACGGACGGCAGCGGTGCAGAGAGCTTCGACGTGCTGTCTTCAACAAGCGGCAGTGATCCCGACAGCTTCGTAAAGATAGGCGAAACACATGTACAGGATGCCGCTCAGTGGACGGAAGTAAAGGTCGACGTGCCCGAGGGGACGAAGTACTTTGCCATCCATCACATTACGTCCAAAGACAAAGCTTTCATCTTCATGATTGATGATGCCAAGTTCGAGGCCGGTTCAGGGCCTGTTTCCTACAACATCTATCGTGACGGAGAGTTGATCGGAAGCACCAGCAAACTTGTCAGCGACGACCTCAAGGCACCGGACAACAAGGAGCACAAGTACTGTGTGACGGCTGTCTATGCCGACGGCTCAGAGTCTGCACCTGCGGAAATCAGTGTGGCAACAGCCATCCAGCGCATCAATGCTGACGGCGAGACGGTTTACGATGTCTACACCATCGACGGCAAGCAGATAATGAAGGGCGTTAAGAGCCTGCGTTCGTTGGCAAAGGGCGTCTATATCATCAATGGCCAGAAGACCGTTATCAAGTGATGAATAAGCACCGATTCTTATTAGAGAATTGACTACAAACGGAGTCAGAACCCATTCTGCAGGGCTCTGACTCCGTCTATGCGTTTTTATATCAACAAACCGAATCGTGCCGGCTTTGCCGGAAATCAGCTTCCGGGGAGGTGTTCCCCGACTGCCGGGAAAGGCGGGCACAATCCAAATCATTCAGTATGATGAACTTTAGAAAACGATTCTCCATAACACTGCTGCTGGCGATGGGTATGCTACTGTCGCTCTCTGCAGCACCAAGGACAAAGGCTGCCATCAAGGCGGCGGCGGAGCAGGTGTTCAGCCAGTCGCCGACACTGCGGATGACCCGTGCGCACAAGGACGACCTCAGACCGCTGCTGAAAAACAGCGCATACACCGTCATGGGCTATAAAAAAGGCGGTTTCGTCATCGTAAGTAACGACGACCTCGTGCCGGCCGTCATCGCCTATTCGAACAGTACGTTCGACAAGAATACGAAGAACGAGGGCTTCAAATGGTATCTCGCTGCTGCTGAAGAAGCGATCAACGGGATCGTGAAAAAGGGCGTGCCCCGCAAGATAGTCCCCCCCGACAAGAACAAGTATAAAGAACAGATTCCTGCCCTTGTCACGTCGCGTTGGGGACAGGAGAAGCCTTACAACGACCTCTGTCCACTGGCGACCTCCTCCGGTACCGGCAGCTGGCAGGGATATGGCGGTACGGGAAGAGCCGTGACCGGATGTGTCGCTACCGCCATGGCACAGATCATGTACTACAACGGTTATCCGCAGTGTGGTACGGGTACACACTCCGTGAATGTCAAGCAGGCTGACGGAAGCATGAAGAAAGTGACCGTCAACTATGATGAGAGTGTCTATGACTGGGGAAACATGATCGACAGCTACAAAGGAAAGTACAATACGGCACAGGGCAACGCTGTGGCAAAGCTGATGCTCGACTGTGGTGTGGCTGCCGACATGATCTATGCCACTGACGGATCGGGTACTTACACGGAAAACGCCTGTGAAGGACTCAAGCGCAACCTGGGTTATCCCGAGACGACACAGATGCTTCGGCGCGGCCGTTATAGTGAGGAGAAATGGATGGACATCATCTACAATGAACTGAACGAACGCCGTGCCATCTTCTATACAGGCGTGGATCGCGGTAACGGCGGTCATGCCTTTGTCCTTTGCGGATATGATGCCACCGGCAAGGTGTGGATCAACTGGGGATGGGAAGGTTCTTCAGACGGATACTATGACATCAGTCTCCTGAATCCCGGCTCCTTTAAGTTCTCGGAAGGGCAGGACATGATCATCGGCTTTGAAGGCATACGGGGTGAGCTGGTCGAGGATACGGTTCATGTCAGTGAACCGGGCAAACTGGCATCGCTTGTCGAGGACTCTCTTTATGAAAGAATCTCCAAATTGAAGGTGACCGGGCAGATCAATTCGACGGACCTGCGTACCATCCGGCAGATTGCTGGATGCGGCGTGGACGGAACGGTGGTGCGCAGTTCGCTGACGGATCTTGACCTTGGCGATGCCGAGATTGTCGGCGGTGGCGAACTTTACCTTGCCGGTGGTGTACGCACCTCCGCAGGCAAGAAGCATGGGATACCCGAAAAGGCGTTTTATGGCTGCCGACGGCTGCACAAACTTGTCCTGCCCAAGACGACGACCGCCATTGGCGACGGGGCACTGGGAGGCATGCCGCGCCTCGAGACGGTGTCCATACCGACCGGGGAGGACTGTGATTATGTCTTCGACGGACAGGTGCTTATGACAAAGGATGCAAAAGAGATTATCTCTGTAATGCCTTATAACACCGACGGCTTTACGGTCGGGAAGGGGATAGCCAAAATTCATAACTATGGTTTCTCCGGGTGCAGCAATCTGACGAAAGTCATACTGCCGGCTACGGTCACGGACATCGGCGACGAGGCTTTCGCCGGTGCCAGCAGCCTTGCTGTAATCCGCATCTATGCCAAGAACGTACCGACATTGGGACGCAAGGTCTTTTCCGACCTCAATAGAGAGTCCGTCAAGCTGCAGGTACCTTCCGGCACAAAGATGCTCTACAAGCGCAGCGGTCAGTGGAAGGACTTTAACATCGTTGAGTTCGGCACGACCATCAAGGCACGCAACACAGTCCGGACGTATGGTAGCGAGAACCCGAAGCTCGGCTGGCAGATGAAAGGCGACTTTGTCGAGGGTCTGCCTGTGCTGACCTGTGAAGCCAAGCCTGCATCGCCGGTAGGCAAGTATGTCATCAAGGTCGGGCGCGGGACCATCACGGAAGAGCAGGTTGAGTTTGTCGACGGTTCTCTGTTTGTCCAGAAGGCTACGGCCAACCTCAGGGCGAAAGACGTGACTGTCGGGATAAAGCAGAAGCCTGTCTTCGATTACACGGTGGATGGACTGCAGAACGATGAAACGACCGTAGAACTGACCGAAGCTCCTGTCTTCACCGTCAAGGATCACGAAGGGAAGGTGGTAACCTCCTTCGATGTTGCCGGAGAGTACACGATTGAAGTCAGCGGAGGACTGTCCGAGAACTATCTCTTCAATTATTTCCCGGCGAAGCTCACCGTCAAGAATTCGTCAAATGGCATCGTAGACATCAGCCAGGATGCGGATAGTTATGAAGTCTATACATTGGACGGTGTCCATATTGCCAAGGGAGCAGTCGACCTGAAGAACCTCCCCAAGGGGGTCTATGTCGTGAATGGGAAAAAGCGCATCGTCAAGTAGACAGGATGTGGCATAGCGACGGTTGACCCATCAGTTCTTAACGGGTAGGTCTTGAGGATTCCCTTTGATGGATTCTCGCTTTGAGGCTGTGTATTCTGCTTTCTCCTTCATTCGTGTAGTCTGCCATGCTCTTTTCGAGGGAGAAACCAAATGTACTCGTCTAAAGGCAGGAGAACCTCAAAGACAATCCTTGAGACCAGCCTGAAACAAAGGCCATATCCGGCTCTTCTATGGGTTGGGTATGGCTTTTTAAGTCAAGGTTGATGCGAATGACATGCTGAATATGGCTGTCCGGTAAACCCTGAGCAGCGGAGGTTTCCGTGTGTAAATTGTCTGTTGGAAGGCGAAATGCAACCCTCTGTTTCATCAGATATGTTGCGTCCGCTTCTGGCAGTGCCGCACCTCTTCCACTAAAGATTGCTCTCATCCGGACAACAGATTGTATGCGTGAGATCCATCAGCGTGCCCGGTGTCTGCCATCTGTGTGCCCGTTGTTTTACCAGCCACATGGAGGGCGCTGGTCATCAATACATCTGTGGAAATGGTCAGCCGTTTCTTCTCCTGTCGCTATAACATCTCTATGGCGAGAGCCGCATGGCCGGCTTATCGGGAAAGTTTACCGGACGGCAATATGTTCAAAAGGACGTCTACCTGTAACCGTTAATAGGACTGTCTGAAGCATATAGGTCTATAAAAGAAGGGACTCTGGTTGTTGGGCGGTGACTCCTTCTTCCCCGAAACTTTAAATAATCATAAAAAGGCGTATGATAGTATCTTCATAGGAAATAAAGTATTACCTTTGCACTCCGAAATAACATCTGTCTCTCTTGTAGAGGACAGGGAGGAACCGGGAAAGATGCTCGAGTGGTTGAAGAGGCACGCCTGGAAAGCGTGTAAACGCCTAAAGCGTTTCGGGGGTTCGAATCCCCCTCTTTCCGCAGTATCAGGCTTTTATAATTTTTTATCGGCTAAGAACGTTTAGCTATGACGGAACGGTTCTTTCTGGAATCATACGCTTATATTCAAGGTTGCATGCAAATAACCTGCAAATAAGCCCATTCTCTTGTGGCGGTATTTCTTTATTCTGATGCTTGTGCTTGTAGAAGGACAAGGCTATTTCCTCTGGGGGTTCAGTCATACATAAACGGATGGAAACACTGCTTCCAGTGAACCGTTGTTAACGACGTTTTCGCCGTCGGCTCCAGTCATACACAAAGGAATGGAGCACTGCTTCCCCCTTGGAGTCATTGTATTGCCCAGCCAATGGAGTGCAGGGAGATGGCTTATGTAGAGGTTCACGGGTCTGGGCAGAAGACCGTTGCAGTCTGGTCGGTTCTTGAGGGTCAGT
>NZ_GL872283.1:1177720-1360446 GCF_000191065.1 Prevotella multiformis DSM 16608 | reverse complement strand
GTTCTTGAACAGATCTTGAAGCAGATGCCGGACGGTGAAGATGGCCGTACCAGTAGAAAGGAGATTGTAGCTTTTAGCGCCTGCCTGCATTCTTGAGAAGCTCTCTTGGCCGAGAGGGAGGTACGCTTGCAATAATCTTTTTATTCCTGCATCCATCTCAACTATTTTTTATAATTTTGCCCCTCGTATGAGGTACACTGTCAAATGTAGCAAATGTGGCCGCGACTTTGTGGCTGAGACTGAGAAATATGGGACGATGAAGTATCGCTGTCCTTATTGCGGGAATGTGCTGAATTGCAGGTTCGATGCGCCGGAGCCGCTGCGTGTGCATGCCCGATCGGTCGTTCCGCTGGCTGTTGCCACCCCCGTTGCTGTGAAGAAAGCAGGATCGCTCCCTACGGTCTCGTCCCGTCTTGTCAGTTCGCCTTCGAAGGAGAAACTCGCCGAGATGCGTTCCAGGCTGGCTGAGGCTTCCCATCGTGCATTGCATGCTTCTATCCAGGCCGGTGAGACGTTGAAGAATGCCACCGAGACAACCAGCCGGTTTGTGAGCCGCTCGTCTTCATGGCTTCGCCGTTTTCAGGAGAAATATGCCGACGGCGACCTCTGGATATTCTTCGGCTTCAGCCTTCTCTTCATCCTTCTCGTCTTCGTCGGTCTCTTTGTCTGTGCTGAAGTCGTCAAGTTGCTTGCTGAAGGACATTCCTGGCTGTTCAAGAATTACATAGAGGTGAAGAATGCACTGTAGGGAGATGCCTTTTGCATCTCTTTCCCGGAGTTCTCCCATGGGAAGAGCATCGTGCGTGAGAGGAATGTCCATGGCAGTCCGCCTATTCCCATCGGTACCTCTTTCTGCTCGGCATCGTTCTCCGCACAAAGACAAAACATTATGAATCAGAAAAAGATATATACAGGACTTAACGACCGTGAGGTTGCTGACAGCCGCCGGAAATATGGCGAAAACCTCCTTACCCCACCTCGACAGACACCCCTTTGGCTGCGTTTCCTGCGGAAGTTCAAGGATCCGCTTGTCATCATCCTGATCGTTGCGGGATTCTTCTCAATCTGTATTTCCTTTTACGAGCACTATGGGCTGGACGAAGGGGCCGAGGTGTTCTTCGAGCCTGTGGGTATTTTTGTTGCCATCTTTCTGGCGACAGGGATGGCTTTCTTCTTTGAAGAGAAAGCCAACAGGGCATTTGCTGTCCTCAACCAGGTGGACGACGATGAACCTGTGGAGGTGATACGCAATGGCAACACGACGAAGATTGCCAAGCGGAATGTTGTCGTGGGGGATGTCGTCCTGCTGAATACCGGAGCGGAAGTGCCGGCCGACGGCGTACTGCTTGAGGCAACGGCTCTCCATGTTGACGAGTCGTCGCTGACCGGTGAGCCCGTCTGCCGCAAGAGCACACACAGGGAGGACTTCGACAAGGAGGCCACGTTCCCGACGGATCATGTGCTGCGTGGCACGAAGGTCATGGAGGGACATGGCGTTTTCCGTGTGGAGAAGGTCGGAGACAGTACTGAGAACGGAAAGGTTTTCGTGGCTTCACAGATTGACAACAGTGTGAAGACGCCCCTCACCGAGCAGCTTGAACGTCTCAGTCGGCTTGTCACCCGGGCGAGCTATGCCATTGCCGCCGTCATTCTCATCGCACGTCTGGCGATGTTCTTTCTCAGTTGTGATTTCAGCTGGATTCATTTCCTGCAATACCTTCTCGACTCAGTCATGATCTGCGTGACGCTCATCGTCGTGGCCGTACCAGAGGGTTTACCTATGGCGGTGACGCTTTCGCTGGCTTACTCCATGCGCCGCATGCTCAAGACCAGCAACCTTGTCCGCAAGATGCACGCCTGCGAGACGATGGGGGCGACGACGGTTATCTGTACAGACAAGACGGGGACACTGACACAGAACCAGATGCGGGTACATGAAATGGAAATCGACTGCACTACTGCCGAACATCAGGCACTGGCATGGGAAGGAATTGCCGTCAATTCGACGGCTTCTCTCGATTTCTCTGATCCCCGGCATCCGACAGTTCTTGGGAATCCTACCGAAGGCGCACTCCTGCTGTGGCTGCACGATCAGGGCTGTGATTACCGTCAGTTGCGTGCGGGTGCCGAGGTCATTGACGAACTGCCTTTTTCCACAGAACGCAAGTGCATGGGCACGCTTGTGCGCTCGGCCCGGCTGCCGGGAAAGACCATCCTGTATATAAAAGGAGCGACGGACATCATCCGGCACGATTGCACCTCCGTAATGGGTAACCGTTCCTGGGATGAGATCGGCGCCCGGCTGCTTGCATGGCAGAACCAGGCGATGCGTACATTGGGCTTTGCCTGTATGATCCTTCCTGAAGATTTCGGCATCAGCATGCAGGAGGGAGCCATCAGCAAGATACTCGACTCCATGAAAGAACGGCAATGCGGACTGGTCTTCCAAGGCATTGTAGCCATTGCCGATCCTGTCCGCAAGGAAGTGCCGGCTGCTGTTCGTGAGTGTCTTGATGCCGGAATCGACGTGAAGATTGTCACGGGCGACACGCCGGGGACCGCCAAAGAGATAGGTCGACAGGTGGGGTTATGGACAGAGAAGGATAATGACAGCAGTGTCATTACCGGTCCCGAGTTCGAGGCACTCAGCGATGACAAGCTTGCCAGACGTGTCGGCAGTCTGAAAATCATAGCCCGTGCACGTCCGATGGACAAGCGGCGGCTGGTCGAGGCTCTGCAGGCGCAGAATGAGGTCGTGGCTGTTACGGGTGACGGAACCAATGATGCGCCGGCTCTGAAGGCGGCCCATGTAGGTCTGTCGATGGGCGACGGGACAAGCGTTGCCAAGGAAGCGTCCGACATTACCATTATCGACAATTCTTTCCGTTCCATCGGAAGAGCGGTGATGTGGGGACGTTCACTCTATCAGAACATACAGCGTTTTATCCTTTTCCAGATGACTGTGAATGTCGCAGCCTGTCTCATCGTGCTGGCGGGTGCGCTGATCGGGACGCAGAGTCCGCTCACGGTAACTCAGATGCTGTGGGTGAATCTTATTATGGATACCTTTGCGGCCATAGCCCTTGCCTCGCTCCCGCCGTTGGAGTCGGTCATGCACGACAAGCCCCGTGACCGTCATGCGTTTATCATCACACCGTCTATGAACCGGCAGATCATCGGAGTGGGGGGATTCTTCTTTGCCCTGCTGTTGGGTCTGCTCTATCTGTTGGAATACGCATCTGTCAGTTCGATGTCTGGTCTTCTGGCGTGGCATGGCGGTGGAAAGCGTGAACTGACGAATCATGAGCTGAGCCTGTTCTTCACTGTCTTCGTGATGCTGCAGTTCTGGAACATGTTTAATGCACGTGCCTTTGCAACGGGGCGCAGTGCTTTCCACTTCAAAGGTTGCGGCGGTTTTGGTATGATCGCCCTGATGGTCTTCGTCGGGCAGGTTTTCATTGTGCAGTTCGGTGGCAGGATGTTCAATGTCACACCCCTCAGCCTGGCAGACTGGTTTGCCATCATTGCTTCTACCTCGTTTGTCCTGTGGATCGGCGAACTGGTCCGGCTGTTTGGCAGGAAGAGACGGAGTCTCTGGCAGTAGGAAGGGGAATGTAAAATAAGTTTTCCAGAAGAGTGCAGGCAGTCCTTGTAAAGCTCCATAAGGAGATTTCCCCATTAATTATATAGAGGAAGTCCCTCTCCCTTCCTTCCCCACATCAGAGAGACGCTTCATCTTCTTTCTTTGTAACATAAAAACAGCCATATCGAAGCGGTTCATGCTTCGATATGGCTGTTTGGGTTTATGTCCGTTCGTAAATCAAGAGACCCGTAAACCTCCCTCACAAAGCGACTTTAATATATACGGAATCTTCTGTAAAACTCTATTTTTTTCAAACCGTATATTTGATAATCAACAAGTTACATTTTCCGGGAATCTCATGTAAGGGAGTTTTGCAGAGGTTTCATACAGCTTATGGATGACCGATACGGATTCTTTTGCGTGAACAGAGTTTTGCTGAGGTGTCCAATTGCAGCTTTCTGGTACTTGTATTGCTCCTTAGAGAGACTCGTGTGAGATGGAGAGATAAGGTCTTCCTTTCCGCCGTTGAACGTGCGACCTTCTTTCTTTATCATAGTGCAATCTCTCCCGATCCGTAGCAGCGGTGGTGGCACTCGTCATAGACGACACAGAACTGTCCCGGTGCTACACCATGGATAGGTTCGGCAGAATGGATGATGCTCTTTCCGTCCGGCAGCTGCTCGACCGTTGCCGGGTGGTACTCCGGAGTATGGCGGATCTTGAAGGTGATCTTCTCGGGCAATCCCGTGACACCTTCTGTAAGGTAATGGAAGTCATGTAGCGGGAAATCGCTTTTGTAGGCTGTTTCCGGATCGTAACCATGACTGACGTAGAGGATATTCTGCACCACATCCTTCCGGACGACGAACCAGGGGCCTCCTCCGAGACCGAGGCCTTTGCGCTGTCCGATGGTATGGAACCACAGTCCCCGGTGTTCGCCGATCTTTTTCCCAGTCTCGAGTTCGATGATGTCCCCGGGCTGTTCGCCCAGATAACGGCGTACATATTCGTTGTAGTCGATGTTGCCCAGGAAACAGATCCCCTGTGAGTCCTTGCGGTGTGCATTGATGAGATGCTCCTGTTCGGCGATCCTGCGCACTTCGTCCTTCTCGTAGTGCCCGATGGGGAACACGGCTTTCTTCAGCTGCCAGTCGTAGATCTGTGCAAGGAAATCCGTCTGGTCTTTTACCGGGTCAGGACTTGTCGTGAGCCACTTGCGTCCGTCAATCCATTCCGTCTGGGCATAGTGTCCCGTAGCAATGAGGTCGTAGCCGTGTCCCATCTTCTCGTCGAAGGCACCGAATTTGATCAGCCGGTTGCACATTACATCGGGGTTGGGGGTAAAGCCGGCCTTCACCTTCTCCATCGTGTAGCGTGTCACCTGATTCCAGTACTCCTTGTGGCAGTCGACAATCTGCAGTCTGCAGCCGAAGCGGTGTGCAACGGCAGTCGCCATCTCCATGTCTTCCTCCGAACTGCAGTCCCATTCCTCCTTCTCTTCCGGACCGATTCTTATGTAAAAGCAGTCGGGATGCAGGCCGAGCCGTGCCAATTCGTACACGACAACCGAACTGTCCACGCCCCCTGACAGCAATACAGCGATACGCTTGTCCTTAAGTTCCTGAATATCCATCTTGTCTGTTTCTCCTTATTCTTGTTATGCCCGTTCCCTGACTGTTTCCTCGACGGTTCTCTTTTTGTGCGGCACCTTCATCCTGTCAAACCCCATGCCGTAGACACCGTTTACGACGCCCTGTGAGACGAAGGCGTTGGGGTCGATCTCGTCGATGACCTGATAGATGGAGTGCGCCTCTGAGCGGCGGGCGATG
This sequence comes from Prevotella multiformis DSM 16608, assembly GCF_000191065.1. GTDB lineage: Bacteria > Bacteroidota > Bacteroidia > Bacteroidales > Bacteroidaceae > Prevotella > Prevotella multiformis. The sequence goes on along the minus strand of NZ_GL872283.1, from coordinate 1,355,034 downwards.
ATAAAGAGCATACCCACTTTCTTTCCTGTATAGAAGCCGCGTGCCTCGATCAGGGTACAGCCTCTGTCTACATCGTTGTTGATTGCCGTGCCGATCTCTCCCCAGTGTTCCGAGATGACGAAGAACTGTACCGACCCGCGCATTCCGCTGATAAGATAATCCACCATATAAGTCATGACGAAGAGGACGATATAGCCATAGATGACCTTCTCCCAGTTTTCCAGGACAAGGTAGCTGGAAGTGATGATGCAGAGGTCGCAGGCCAGAATGACCCGCCCGAGCGAGATGTCACGGTACTTGTGGATCATTGCAGCGATGACATCCGACCCGCCCGAACTGGCATTGTACTGCAAGGCGATGCTTACTCCGATTCCTAACAGAACGCCGCCCACTACGCAGGCGAGGAACGGCTCGTTGGCAAAGAGCGCATGCTCGGCAAACACCTCCCGGAGGATGGACGTGGAAGAGGCGAACACCAGAACGGCGAAGATGGTCCTGACACAGAACTTCCATCCGAGTATCTTCAGGGCGACGAAGAGCAGAATGCCGTTGATGATGAGGTAGGTGTACTGTACGGGGATGTCGAATCCCCACTGTATGACGGATGCGATGCCGGCTATTCCGCCGATAGTGATGTGATGCGGAAGCAGGAAGGCACACCAGCCGAAGCTGCCGATGACCATCGCCAGTGCAATCATGAAGAACTCGCCTACGTCTCTGAACTTGCTTTTTCTTTTACGTACCATGTGTTTATCAGTTGTTAGTAGTGTGCAAAGTTAGTGAAAATATCGTGAAAGTCAATTTCAAGAACCGTTTTTTCTGTACCGATCGGGAATATTCTCGATCGTTTTTTGTATTTTTGCGGCTCACACAAAAGTGTCGACCTATGAAGGAAATATTTTCAGCTGACGGATGGTTGAACAGTTCTATCGTGTCAATCAATGATTTTCTGTGGTCTTATCTCCTTGTGGCAGGCCTTGTCGCCTGTGCCTTGTGGTTTACCTGGAAGACGCATTTCGTACAGTTCCGTATGGTAGGCGAGATGATCCGCCTGCTGGGGGAATCGGCGGACAGGCAGGATGCCGGCGAGAAGCACGTCTCTTCTTTCCAGGCTTTTGCCGTATCGATTGCCTCCCGTGTCGGGACGGGCAACCTCGCCGGTGTGGCAAGTGCCATCGCCATAGGCGGGCCGGGAGCCGTCTTCTGGATGTGGGTGATAGCCCTCCTGGGGTCGTCGACGGCTTTTGTCGAGTCTACGCTCGCCCAGCTTTATAAGCGCCGACATGCCGACTCGTTCATCGGTGGACCGGCTTATTACATCCTGTACGGTATGCACTGCAAATGGATGGCGAAACTCTTTGCGGTTCTTATCACCATGACGTTCTGTATGGCGTATATCTCCGTGCAGAGCAATACCATTTGCGGTGCCATGCAGAAAGCCTTTTCCATTGATCCGTTCTGGATGGGTGTAGTGCTTGCGGTACTCTCACTGGCAATCGTCTTCGGGGGCATCCAGCGCATTGCGAAAGTGAGCAGCGTGCTCGTTCCGTTGATGGCAGTGGGGTATGTGATTCTTGCACTTGTCATCATCGCCATGAACCTCCAGCTGATTCCTCATGTCTTCCGTATAATCGTAGAAAACGCCTTTGGTATCGGGCCAGTCGTCGGCGGCGGGCTGGGAGCCACGATGATGAACGGCATCAAGCGGGGACTTTTCAGCAATGAGGCGGGCGAAGGTTCCGCCCCCAACATCGCTGCTACCGCATCGACCAGTCATCCCGTGAAGCAGGGACTTATCCAGTCGCTCGGTGTGTTCACTGACACCCTGCTCGTCTGTAGCTGTACCGCTTTCATCATCATCATCAGCGGGATTTATACCTGGAGTTCCGAGTCCGGGATCCTGCTTACGCAGGGCGCATTGGAGAACGAGGTGGGCGGCGCCGGACCTGTCTTCGTCGCCATTGCCATCTTCTTCTTTGCGTTCAGCAGCATCATTGGCAACTATTACTATGGCGAGGCCAACGTGCGTTTCCTAACCCGCCGGTCTTCCCCCATCCTCTTCCTCCGCATCATGACAGGCGGTGTGATGGTTCTGTTCGGTGCCCTTGCAAGTCTCGATCTTGTATGGAGTCTCGGCGACCTTTTCATGGGACTGATTACCGTCTGCAACCTCATAGCCATCTTCTCACTTGGAAAATATGCTTTCCGCCTGTTGGAAGATTACAGGTCGCAGAAGCGTTCGGGTGTGAAGAGTCCCGTATTCCGGCGTGAGACGATGCCGGAGATCGCAGAGGAACTGGAGTGCTGGTAGTGCCCCGGTCTCTGGTTCTTGCCACGAGTTGTTCCCTTCCGGACAACGACGGCAGGCGTGCAAGCCCTCTGTACGACCGGTTTCGGTCATCAGCACATCGGCAGGAAGTAGGGCTCGTTCCTGTCACCGGCATGCGGGCAGAAGGGATCGGCCGGCCTGTATGGAAAATGTTTACCGGACAGCAATCTTCTTAAATCGTCTTGAAAGTCGGATGACTATCCTTCACTTTGCAGGCCGGTTCTGGAAATGTCGTCCCTCTGCATCTTCTTGCAGGCATGCTGCCGGGTTCAGTTCACATGCTTCATCCTGTCGGCGACGAAGTCGTCGAAGGAATATTTCCCGGCACCGGCGAACCATGAGAGGAGGAAGACAACAAGGTAGAGGAAAGCCGGTTCGCCGGCATTGACCGATCCTCCGTGGACGGTGGCGAAGGCGACGGGCATTGTCAAAATCATCGGCAGCAGGGGCAGCCGGGTGAGGAAGCCCAGTGCGAATGCGACCCCACAGACCAGCTCGCCGAAGATGGTCAGGGCGACCGCCGCGTCACCGCTCATGCCGAAAGGGGCAGGGAAGTGAGCTGCCGTCTCGGCGAAGTGATTCAGCTTGTCAAGTCCATGACCGGCGAATGTCAGTCCGAAGATGAGGCGGGACGCCAGTAGTATGCAGGAAGTCTTGGGAGACTTCGGGGTCTCTGGGAACAGTAATCTTAAACTTTTCATTTTGTTATCCTTTCGTGTGAAGCCATGTCGCTGCCTGTAAATTTAGGGATTATGTTCCATCCTTGCAAAGAGTTTCTGCATAATAGGCCGCACCGTACCCGAAAATACCCTATACGTTGTAGCGGTATCCGACTGGGATGCAGGTCAAGGAAAGCCTCCTCTCCGAATTATCGTTATTTAACGTTCTGCGGGCACATTTGTTATCCTGAGGGTCGGCGGAAAGCGTTATCTTTGCGGCAGAATCAACAAATCAGTAACAGTTATGGCAAATAAGATGAAAGACTTTCTCCCGAAAATCGAGATGGAGAAGATGCAGATTCTGTTGGAGACGGAAGAGAAGTACGAGACAGGACAAATCACATTGGAGGAAGCCCGTGAGGTGATGCGGACGAAGGTGGGCAGCATCCGCCCCTATCACATTGCCTACATGGAGCAGAACCTCAAGGCCGGAGATGACGATGAATGTATCCGGGTAGATATGCGCAAGGTGATGCAGATGCTGGACGGGTTCATGGACAACAGCCGTCCGGAGCTTCCCGCAGACCATCCCCTCACACATTATTATAAGGAGAATGACGAGATGCGCCGCCTGCTGCTTGCCGTGGAAGACCTTGTGCAGTATCCGATGATCAAGAACCAGTGGCTGGAACTCTACGACCAGATACGCCGGTATCCTGTCCATTACCAACGCAAGCAGAATCAGCTCTATCCGCTTCTGGAGCAGAAGGGCTTCGACCGTCCTACAACGACGATGTGGAACTTCGACGACCTTATACGGGACGAGATCAAGGAGGCTGCACAGCTGCTGGAAGAAGGCGATGAGGAACGCTTCATCGCAGCCCAGGCCCCGCTTGTCGCCCACGCCCGCGACCTGATGGAGAAGGAGGAGACGATCCTTTATCCTACCTCACTTGCGCTGATCACGCCGGAGGAGTTCGAGGAAATGAAGTCAGGCGACCGGGAGATCGGCTTTGCCTTCTTCAGTGTAGCCCCTTCTTCCGCATCACGTTCCCCACGGCCGGAACCCCATTCGGAGTTTGCCGCCGACCTGCAGGCCTTGCTCTGCAAGTATGGCTATTCGGCAGGGACGCAGCAGGAACTGGATGTGACGACGGGCAAGCTGACGCTGGAGCAGATCAATCTCATCTACAAGCATCTGCCGGTCGATATATCGTTTGTGGACGAGAATGAACTGGTGAAGTTCTATTCCGATACGGATCACCGTGTCTTCCCGAGGTCGAAGAATGTCATCGGGCGGCAGGTCGTCAACTGTCATCCCAGGAAGAGTGTGCACATCGTGAAGGAGATCGTAGAGAAGTTCCGCAGCGGAGAACAGGACAAGGCGGAGTTCTGGATCAACAAGCCGGAGGTGTTCCTCTACATTGTCTATATTGCCGTGCGTGATGCAGAGGGACGTTTCCGTGGTGTCTTGGAGATGATGCAGGACTGTACGCATATCCGGAAGCTGACAGGCTCGCAGACCTTGCTTACCTGGGTCGGTACAGAAGATGCGCAGGACGGATCCGGCGGTTCTGCACGTCCGGAGGATGCGGCGGAGACAGCAGCCTCGCAGGACGGAGAGAAAGACGGTGCGGAAAAGACCTCCGATGCTCTTGAACTTTCTCCTGACACACGTCTGAAAGACCTCTTTGCCGCTTATCCTCACCTGAAGAAGGAACTTGCGGCACGCTATCCCTCGTTCAAGATGATGAATACGCCTCTGGGCAAAATCATGCTCAAGAAAGCGACGATCCGTACAGCTTCCGAACGGTCGGGGCTGGGAGAGGAGCAGCTGATGAAGTTGATAAGGGAGTGCCTGTAACCCTGTCGCTGTCTGTCACGGCTGGTTGTCGCCGCCGTTCCCTCTGTCCGGACTGCCATCCGGACGGGGAACGGCGGCGACTTCTTTTCGTACCTCATTCTTGCAGGGTTCGGAGAAATTGCGTACTTTTGTGACAAGAATCATAGATTATGGCAAGACGAATATTCCGGTTCCTGCTCATGGGACTGATACTCTTAGGAGTAAGTGCCTGCAGGCAGGAAAAGAAATCAAACGATATTATCACGAAGATTGCGCCCAGGCCCAAGGTGCCCGCCGGTCCGCAGCAGATGTCCGACTTCCAGTACGAGAAGAAGGTGCAGTGGCTGGGAAGTACGTTCACAATCCGTATCCGCCGCTTCGCCGACAAGTCGCTCGCCATGGTACACGACGAGGACGGCAGGGAGTATTACGATAACAAGATCCTGCTTCAGGTGCTGCGGCAAGACGGTTCCCTGTTCTATGACCGTACTTTCACGAAGGATGATTTCAGGGATTGTACAGACAGTCAATACGGAAAGAACGGGGCACTTGTCGGTTTCATGTTCGACCGTGCAGAGGGGAAAGTGCTCTGTTTCGGCGCCAGCGTCGGATCTCCCGACCCGAACAGCGACGAGTATGTCCCCATGGACGTGACACTCGACAACATGAGCCACCTTCGCATCCGCAAGGCCACCCAGCTTGACACCTCCAGTGACCAGACTTCTCCCGAAACACCGAAGACGGAACAGGAACTGTCCGAGGAAGAAGGGGTGTGACGGATGTGTGTATGTGTGGAAACAGAAGCATCGGCATCAGGCCGGAGAACAGTTTGCAACGGAGATACAGACGCATCGTATGACGTTTTTCAAGTGACAGTCCCCCCCTGAAAACAGGAAAAGCCCATTTCTCTACTCATTATCGAGTTTGGAAATGGGCTTTTCTTCGTATGCCCAGCATGGGCATTGCCTGCCGGCTGTGAGTCCCCGGTAAGTCCTGACAGCGGGATTTGGATGGTCATAGTGCATGGCAAACATCGTCATGCTGTCGTTCTCTACTTGAGACATCAACATCCGACATCTCCTCCCTTCCTCTCGGTTCGTTTAGCCAAGTTTCATATTCAAGGGAACAGGAGGAAGGTCACCGTTGCCGTCTGTGCGTCCGCTGGTGAAGTAACGCCTCCTCTTTTTCGGGTACGTCTTGCACAACCGCCGCACCTCAGCCTGATGCCGGGTGTAGGCCGTCGTGTCAGTCACATAGAACTGGTAGCATCTTGAATCCCCGGTCTCTCTCACCGGCCCTTCGTTTACCTCTCCGACGACAACGACGCCCAGTCTGTCGTAGAACTTCCATTCGGTCGTTTCCCCGGCCTCATAAGGCAAGGGAATTTTATCAGCTGCCGTTCCGACAGCCCCCGCTTCTCACAGACGAAGGCGGCCGGACGGCAGCCGCGTTCCCCGCTCAGGACGATATGTGCGTCGTCTTCATACAGTACATCGCGCGGCGAGAAGAAGCCGGCAATGAAAATGTAGGAGATGCCTGCCAGCAGCATGACACCTGTCAGGGCGATACCCAGCAGCACCGCCCCCACCTTGCTGTAGTCTGCCACCCAGTCTACAAGCCGTCCGAAGAGATAAAGCCACGACGGTGCCGTCCACAGCATGGCATGATAGAGAGCTGTGTCCAGTGTGGCGTTGGGCAGAGCGTTGTCCGGCTGGAAGAAATGAAGCCCTAACCAGCAGAGGCTTACGAGGCAGTTCAGACAGATGATGAAACAGAAGAATCGCTTTATCGTCATATGTTTTTACGGATTTTGAGGGAAAAAGATAAGATGGGCTCATAAGAACCCTTGGCCTCTGGCGCTTTTGTTTTCATATCGGGAAGCCGTCATCCGCCCAGGCTTCAGTAGGTATGCCCTTTACAGGCTGACGGCTGTCTGCAAATTTATAAAAAACTGTGATTTACAAGCCAGTTGGATAAAGAAGGTCCTTTGTCTTTAAGGGAAAATAACAGATTATTTTCAGAAAGCGGCTGCAGACCGGCTTTTCTTATGTGTACAGACAAATCATGCCGGTCACGCTCGCCTGTTACAAAAAGATTGCGTACTTTTGCAGCACATAAAAACCGGAATCATGTACAGACTGACAACACTCATCCTTGCAATGCTGCTTACCTGCAGCCTCTCTGCCCAGCGGCTCTATGTGGGCACGTATAACATCCGGTATGACAACCCGGATGACCGGAAGGAGGGCAATGCGTGGGCACAACGCTGTCCGCAGCTATGCGACTTCATCAACTTCGAGCAGCCTGCCGTCTTCGGCACACAGGAGGTACTTGTCACGCAGCTGCGTGACCTCCTGCAGGGTCTGGAGGCCTATGCCTACATCGGTGTGGGGCGTGATGACGGCAGGGAAGAGGGCGAATATGCGGCAATATTCTATCGGAAAGACCTGCTGAAACTGCTCGACAGCGGTAACTTCTGGCTCTCACAGACGCCCGAACGCCCTTCGCTGGGATGGGATGCAGCCTGCATCCGTATCTGTACGTGGGGGAAGTTTGAGGACAGGGCGACGGGAAAGCAGTTCTATTTCTTCAATACCCACATGGACCACGTGGGCACTGTGGCACGGCGGGAGAGTGCACGGCTCATCCTGCAACGTATCGGGCTGCTCGCCAAGGCGCAGCCGACGATTCTGACGGGCGACTTCAACGTTGACCAGACGGACGAGATTTACGGGATATTCTCCCGTTCGGGCATCCTGCGCGACTGCTATGCCAATGCCCGACAGCGCATGGCACCCACCGGTACGTGGAACGACTTCATGCAGGACAGCCGCAGCAATGCCCGCATCGACCACGTCTTCGTCTCTTCCGATTTCGACATTCCGCATTATGCCATCTTCACCAACAGCTACTGGACCGGCAAGTCGCGCCGCAACATCTCAGACCATTATCCGGTCATGGTAAAGCTCTCATTCTCCCCATGCGGTACGCCGGAGAAGTGATCCGAATCGTCTTTTGTCCCGGTCGATTATTGAGGTCTGAAAGGGTCTGATGTCCAGTGTGAATCCTCAGAATATGCCTGAAAACAAAGAAAAGCCCATTTCTCTACTCATGAGCGAGTTTTGAAATGGGCTTTTCTTCGTATGCCCAGCATGAGCATTGCCTGCTTGTGAGAGGTTCCGGGTAAGTCTGTATTCAGCATACCTGTCCGGCGGTATTCGGATTCCCAGCCGTTGGGAATGCGAGTACCAGCCGTTGGGAATACGAGTACCAGCCGTTGGGAATCCTGTTCCCGGTGGCTGGAAAGACTGTCTTTGCAGTCCTCAAGAGAAGCAGGAGGCCTTCCCTGTTCCCTCGACCCGTCTGTAGAGAGGGGCAGGGCGGTCTCTTCCCGGGTTACAACGTGCCGTTGTTAGCCTGGCGGACCATCTCGGAGGAAGCATAGAGATAGACCTCAACACGACGGTTAGCCTGGCTGACGGTCTTGTTCTCGATGGGGTTGGCACTTCCGAAGCCCTGTACCGAGCGGATCTGCCTGCCGGTGACGCCCTGCCCTTTCAGATAGGACGATACAGACTCGGCACGACGCTGTGACAGTGGGATGTTGATGTTGTCGTTGCCGGAAGCATCGGTGTAGCCCTGGATAGCAACGTCGCAGTTGGAGTTGCGTTTCATCAGTCCTGCGAACTTGGTAAGGTCGTTCTTGGCAGATACGTTCAGGTTGGAACCGTTCAGCGGGAAGAGAATTCCTGAATCGAAGGTGACCTTCACGCACTGCAGTCCGTTGGCATCTGTCACCTTGTCGACGCGGGCATTCGGCAGCGCCTGGGCTGCCTCGCGTGCCACTTTGTCCATGTGACGGCCGATGAGTGCGCCGGCTCCTGCACCGATGGCGCCGCCGATGGCTGCACCGATGGCCGTGCTCTTGCCATTGTGACCGATGATCTGACCGACAATGCCGCCAAGTGCCGCACCGGCACCGCCGCCGATCAATGATCCTGTACCCTGTTTCGTCTGGCAGCTTACGACAGTCAGTAAGCACATGCCGGCTGCCATTACTTTCATATTCTTCATAACCAAAACTGTTTATGGATTAATAATTATCTTTTACCTTCAGTGTCCGACATTGTCGCCGCACCGATTCTGTTTTATTCATGCAAAGTTAAACAAATATATGCTATGGGGCATTTATTGCCAACATTTTTTTGTATTTTTGCAGAAAGTTAGCTGCACTCGACAAATGGAAGCAAGCTTCCTTTGTGCTCGTTTGCATAATTTTTGCAGAGAATTAGCTGCACCCGACAGATGGAAATAAACTTTCCTTCGTGGTCGCCTGCTGATTTCTGTACAAAGTTAGCGTTTCCTGCAAAGGGGACAAAAGGGAAACTCCTATAAGAAAATGGGAATCCCCTAAAGAATTAGTATAAAGCAAAAAAATATAATTATGGCAAAAGAACTGAAACACATGACCAAGAGAGCGGAGAACTACTCTCAATGGTACAATGACTTGGTAGTGAAGGCAGAACTGGCGGAACAGTCTGCCGTACGTGGCTGTATGGTTATCAAACCCTACGGCTATGCGATATGGGAGAAGATGCAGGCGCAGCTCGACAGGATGTTCAAGGAGACCGGCGTGCAGAACGCTTATTTCCCGCTGCTGATTCCGAAGAGCTTCCTCTCCCGTGAGGCTGAGCACGTGAAAGGATTTGCCAAGGAGTGTGCCGTGGTGACGCACTACCGCCTGAAGGCAACGGAGGACGGCAACGGCGTCGAGGTCGACCCCAATGCGAAACTGGAGGAGGAACTCATTATCCGCCCTACGAGTGAGACCATCATCTGGAACACCTATAAGAACTGGATCCATTCGTGGCGTGACCTGCCGCTGATGTGCAACCAGTGGTGCAACGTCATGCGGTGGGAGATGCGCACACGGCCGTTCCTCCGCACGTCGGAGTTTCTCTGGCAGGAGGGACACACCGCCCACGCCACCCGCGAAGAGGCGGAGAAGGAGGCGCAGACCATGCTGCGCGTCTACGCCGACTTCGCCGAGAAATGGCTCGCCGTACCGGTTGTGCAGGGTGTGAAGAGCGAGACGGAGCGTTTCGCCGGTGCGCTGGACACCTATACCATCGAGGCGATGATGCAGGACGGAAAGGCTCTGCAGAGCGGTACGTCCCACTTCCTGGGACAGAACTTCGCCAAGTCGTTCGATGTCACTTATCTCAACAAGGACAACAAGCCGGAGTATGTATGGGCAACATCATGGGGGGTCAGCACACGCCTGATCGGTGCGCTCATCATGACCCACTCCGACGACAACGGCCTGGTGCTCCCTCCGCGTATCGCACCGATTCAGGTGGCCGTCATCCCTATTTTCAAGGGGGAGGAGCAGCTGAAGGAACTTTCCGAAAAGCTGCAGCCGGTCATCGACGATCTGCGCTCGCTGGGCATCACGGTCAAATACGATGATTCCGACAACAAGCGTCCGGGATTCAAGTTCGCCGATTACGAGTTGAAAGGAGTGCCGGTGCGGCTGGCTATGGGCGGCCGCGACCTGGAGAACAACACCATTGAGGTGATGCGCCGTGACACGTTGGAGAAGGAGAGCGTCAGCTTCGACGGCATCGTCGGGCGTGTGAAGAGCCTCCTTGACGACATTCAGGACAACATCTTCAAGAAGGCAAAGGACTTCCGCGACGCACACATCTACGAGTGCGAAGACTATGAGGAATTCAAGGCGAAGGTAAAGGACGGGGGCTTTTTCCTCTGCCACTGGGACGGTACCGAAGAGACCGAGGCGAAGATCAAGGAAGACACGCAGGCCACTATCCGCTGCGTTCCTTATATGTTCGAGCAGACACCGGGTACGGACATGGTAAGCGGAAGGCCGGCCAAGTATCGCGTCATCATTGCAAGATCCTATTGACAGCCGGAGGCAGGGATTGGACCATCATCCCTGCCTTCCAACACCTAATAAACATTTAAACTAAACAACAACGCTTATGAAAAAGACATTTCTTACTTTTGCACTGCTTCTTGCCGTCACGGCACTGAGTGCACAGACACTCCTCAAAGTCAGCCTGCAGAAAGGCGACAAAGCGACCTATGAGAATGTTACCAGCATCGGCATGACGGCTCCCATGGGGGGAGGCTCGCAGAGCGTAAAGGTGACCAACAGGACATTTGTCGAGGTGAAGGATGCCACCCCTGATGGCTACAAGGTGGAGTTCCTCACGAAAGACACGAAGACGGAGGGGAATACGGAACTGGCTTATCAGGTGGGCGACCGGCTCAGCCGTTTTGTCGACAACGTGCCTCTTCTTTTCCAGACGGATGTGAACGGTGGACTGCAGAAGCTGTTAAACTATGAAGAGGTGGTAGGGAAGATGACGAGGGCTGCCCTTGCCGAAATCGATTCCACCTACAAAAAGAATCCCGATATGGAGAAGGTTTCGCCGAAGGCAAAGATGATCATGGCATTGAACGACCTGTTCTCTGAAAAGAGCGTCACAGACAACTTCAAGGAGAAGAGCCTCTTCAATCTTTATGGAAAGACCCTGAAGACCGGCGACAAGGAGGACAAGGAAATACAGGGCATCAAGTCGATTGTCAGCTATGAGGTAAGCAATATTCTCGGGATGCTCACGGTAGTGTCGCAGAGCAAGGCCAATATGGGAGAGAAGGATGTCAAGGCTTTCCTCATAGGCAATATGAAGAAGATGGGAATGGGAGAAGAGGTCACTTCCCAGATTGAGAACAACTGGGAACAGATGAAGGCCATGGGAATGACCGACATCGACTTCAACGGTACGGACACTTATCACTTTCTGAAGAACGGATGGTTGAACGACCAGACCGGGAAGGGGAAGATGAAGATGATGGGAATGAACATGGAGATGGAATCCACCTCAAAACTGATAGAACATAGTTGGAAATAACGATTTCCTCCCGGTCAATTCCTCTCCAAGGAGTTCACAATCACAATCCGACCTATAAAAAAACGTAAAAAATCCCAAACGGGACACGCTCCGTTTGGGATTTTACCTATTTATATGTACCTTTGCACGCCGTATCAGATCTGGATAACGGGAAACAGCTATATTTTAAGGAGGAAATAGTACACAATTCATGAGACAACTTAAGATTTCGAAGAGTATCACCAACCGATCGAGTGAGGCACTGGACAAGTATCTCGTTGAAATCGGGCGTGAGCCGATGATTACTGTTGACGAAGAGATTGAGCTGGCACAGGAAATCCACAAGGGCGGTCGCAAGGGCGAGCGTGCCAAGGAAAAGCTGATCAAGGCCAACCTCCGTTTTGTCGTTTCCGTGGCCAAACAGTATCAGCATCAGGGACTCTCTCTCACCGACCTTATCGATGAGGGGAACATCGGTCTGGTAAAGGCTGCCGAGAAATTCGACGAGACGAGAGGGTTCAAGTTCATCTCGTATGCTGTCTGGTGGATTCGTCAGAGTATTCTGCAGGCCATTGCCGAACAGAGCCGTATCGTGCGCCTGCCGCTGAACCAGGTGGGAGCCATCTCGAAAATCAATCAGGTCACGAATGAGTTTGTGCAGAAGCACAACCGCCGTCCGTCCATCCACGAGCTGGCCGAGCTGACCGGCATCGACGAGGCACGTATCCGTCAGAGCCAGAGCGCCGACAACCACCACATGAGTATCGACGCGCCGTTCAGCGATGACGATGACAATTCAATGAGTGATATGCTGTCATCGGGTGATGACTCGCGCACCGACCGTGGCGTTGACTTCGAGTCAATGTCTGACGATCTTCGTGCTGTTCTTCAGAACACGCTGAAGGATCGTGAGATCAAGATCGTCACGGAGTGTTTCGGCATCGGCTGCCAGGAGAAAGGGTTGGAAGAAATCGGTACGGAAATGGGACTGACCCGTGAGCGTGTCCGCCAGATCCGTGAGAAGGCTATCGAGAAGATCCGTGAGAGCGGCAATGCCCGTGTGCTGATGAAGTACTTGGGCTGAAACAGTCAAACCCATAAGAAGAATGATTCGGAGAGTCCTGCAATGTCGATTGCGGGACTTTTTCTTTTAAAGAATACCGGCCGTGGCGGCCGGGTACGTCGGGGGGATGCTCTTTCTCTCCGGAGACTGTCGGGCGAATGCAATAAAACAAAGGGCTCTGCGTTATATAGAAGTTATGAAACGTAAGGACATCCGAAAACATATATTACTGCTGTTGCTCCTTCTGACAGCTCAGCTGGTACCGGCACAGACATTCACGCTTCAGGGAAAGGTCTCCGACAAGGACGGCAATCCGATAGAACTGGCCTCTGTCATGGTCGTGTCGCAGGGAAAGCTGTCGATGACCAACCTCAAGGGAGAGTTCAGCATGCAGCTGCACAGCGAAGACTCCGTAAAGGTGCGCTTCTCGATGATAGGCTATAAGTCCAAGACGAGGGTGCTGCGCCGTCCGAAGGGGAAGCAGACACTGCTTGTCCAGCTCGCTGACGACAATGCGCTGCAGGAGGTCGTTGTCGAAGGGAAGAACAAACAGCACGGAACAACGGAGGAACTTGATGTCCAGAAGACAAGGCAGGGACCGTCTGCATCAGGCAATGCGGTGGAAGAGATGGTGCAGACACAGGCCGGTGTATCGACCCACTCGGAGCTGTCTTCACAGTACAACGTGCGCGGCGGTTCATTCGATGAGAACTCCGTATATATCAACAATGTAGAGGTGTTCCGTCCTTTCCTCGTGCGTAGCGGACAGCAGGAAGGCCTTTCCGTCATCAATCCGGGCATGGTGGAGAGTGTCGGCTTCTCGGCCGGCGGGTTTGAAGCAAAATATGGGGACAAAATGAGTTCCGCATTGGATATCACCTATAAACGGCCAAAGAAGACGGAAGCCTCTGTTTCAGCCTCGCTCTTAGGAGCAAGTGCCTACTTCGGACTGGCTACAAAGAAGTTGACATGGACCAACGGCGTGCGCTATAAGACCAACCGCTACCTTCTCGGTTCGCTCCAGACGAAGGGAGAATACCGGCCGTCGTTCCTTGACTATCAGACTTATCTGTCGTGGCAGCCTGATAAACGCTGGCAGATGGACTTCATCGGGAACATGTCCGACAATCACTATGACTTCCAACCGGAAGACCGTGAGACGAACTTCGGCACACTGCAGAACGTAAAGAAATTCCGTGTCTACTTCGACGGACAGGAGAAGGATCTCTTCCGCACGTTTTTCGGTTCGCTGGGCGTTACACGCCATCTGTCGTCCCGTACAGATCTGTCGCTCCTTGCATCCGCTTTCACGACCAAGGAGCAGGAGCGGTACGACATTCAGGGACAGTACTGGCTCACGCAGACCGAGACCTCCGAGAACCTGGGTGTAGGAACCTATATGCAGCATTCACGTGACTATCTCCATGCCGATGTGAAGAGTCTGAAGCTGATGGTGCTGCATCGTGCCGGCAGACACAGAATAGAAGGGGGACTGACTTATAAGGTGGAAAAGATAACGGAGAACTCGGCTGAATATGAATACCGTGATTCAGCAGGTTACAATATTCCTCATACAGGACGTGACCTGAAGATGATCTACTCGCTGCGGGCACGCAACGATCTGAATGCGAAACGCTTCGAGAGCTATCTGCAGGATGCGTGGAATTTCCAGACACGCGATTCCGTGCCGACGCTCTTCACCTTGAATTACGGTGTACGATTCGCCCACTGGGACTTCAGCGGTGAGAGCCTCTTTTCGCCCCGTGCTTCCCTCACCATCACGCCGGGCAGGAACCGCAATCTCAGTTTCCGTATTGCAGGCGGCCTCTATTATCAGGCGCCGTTCTACAAGGAACTCCGCGACACGTCGATGGTCAACGGCATCACATACGCCACACTCAATCAGAAGATCCGGGCACAGCGTTCCATCCATGCCCTGGCCGGTATGTCCTATCGTTTTGAAATGCTGGGCCGTCCTTTCAAGTTCACGGCCGAGGCCTATTACAAAGCGCTCTCACGACTTGTTCCTTATTCTGTTGACAACGTGAAAGTGACGTACTATGGCGATAATACGGCTACAGGGCATGCCGCAGGGCTCGACCTGAAACTCTTTGGCGAGTTCGTCCCAGGTACTGATTCATGGCTGACGCTCAGCATCATGAACACCAGTATGAAGCTGAACGGCAGGCGTATTCCGCTCCCGACGGATCAACGGTATTCGTTGAATCTCTACTTTACCGACTTCTTCCCCGGGTCGACACGCTGGCGGATGTCGTTGAAACTGGCTTTTGCAGATGGACTTCCCTTCTCTGCTCCGCATAGGGAACTGGAGAGCAATACTTTCCGTGCACCTGCCTATCGTCGTGCTGACATCGGCATGAGTTACCGTCTGCTGGACAACCATGATGGCAGTCGTAACATCATCTTCAAGAACATCTGGCTCGGCATAGACTGTCTCAACCTTTTCGGTATCAATAATGTCAACTCCTATTATTGGGTGACGGACATTGCCGGTCAGCAATATGCCGTCCCGAACTATCTCACGGGAAGACAGATCAACGGAAGGCTCACGGTAGATTTCTAAAGTGCGGACGGAAGACCGTGTCTTCGGATGAATCTCTTTGCAAAGGGCACATCATGCAATCGGGATTTACGGTTACAAAAGAAACAGGGACAGGCTGTCAACCTGTCCCTGCTGCTTTTGCTTTCTGTCCTGTCTGCTGCAAAGAGGACAGGACGACTGTCTGTCATCTCAGTTGTTCACCGTACCACCGACAATATCAAGAAGTTCTGAAGTGATGGCTGCCTGACGCGACTTGTTGTACTGCAGGTGAAGCGAACGAAGCAGGTCATCGGCATTGTCCGTTGCCGTCTGCATGGCGACCATACGGGCTGCATGCTCGGAAGCATTGCTGTCCAGAAGCGCCGTGAAGACCATGTGATGGAGCAGCTTGGGCACCAGTGTCCGCAAGACGGTCTGCAGGTCGGGCTCGACGATAAAGTCGTCGTTGAGGGGGACGACCGCCTCTGTGTCCGACTTCCGTGCGGTACTTTCCCCCTTTTTCTTGAGATACTCCTGTGCGGCTTTTGAGGAGACGTTCGACGAGAGGTCACGTTCCGTATCTGCATTGAGTTCCTCCTCGAGGTCGATCGGGAGGAAGTTCTTGCGTTGGAGAATCTGACTGCCTGCACTTTTGAAGTGATGGTAGATCATTTCTACTCTGTCAAACTCACCGTCCAGCCACTTCTGTCCCAGTTCCTTTGCAATGTTGCGGCAATCCTCGGAGTTGGGTTTCTCGGCAAGGTTAGGGTAGGGGTACACGCAGGTATATCCGCACTTCTTCGCTTTCTCTGCGACCTTCCGTCCGATGGGATAGATGACAATATCCTTGTCGGTCAGTCCCATGGCGTGATACTCGGCAATCGCCTGTAGCATGAGCTTGATGACATTGGCATTGAATCCGCCGCAGAGAGAACTGCTGGAGGAGAACACAAGCAAGGCGACACGCTTCACAGGCCGCTGCACATCGAACGGAGTATCCGTATCGGGCGTAGAGACAAGGAACGTCTTGAGAATGTGTTCGAGCATAGCCTCGTAAGGAAGCATACTCTCGATGGCATTCTGCGCATGGTGCAGCTTGCTCGAGGCAACCATCTTCATCGCACTCGTGATCTTGCGAGTACTCTGAACACTGGCTATACGGGTCTTGATTTCCTTTAACGATGCCATTCCTTATTGTCTTTATTTGTATTGTCCGGCAATATTGCCCATGACTTCCTCAATCACCTTTACAGAAGTTTCTTCCAGCTTCCCGGAAGCCAGTTCGCTGATTACGTCGGCATGAGCAGAGCGCATACTGTCGAGGAACTGGTCCTGGCAGCTGCGGATCTGGTCGACCGGCACATCCCGCATCAGTCCGTGTACGCCGCAATAGAGGATGGCTATCTGTTCTCCGACCGGCATAGGATTGTACTGCGGCTGAATCAACAGCTGGTTGTTCTTACGGCCGCGGTCGAGGGTCATTGCGGTGACCTTGTCCATATCGGAAGAGAACTTGGAGAAAGCCTCCAGCTCCCGGTACTGCGCCATGTCGATTTTCAACGTACCGGCCACTTTCTTCATGCTCTTCACCTGTGCCGATCCGCCTACACGGGATACGGAGATACCCACGTTGATGGCGGGACGGAAACCTTGGTTGAAGAGGTCTGTCTCAAGATAGATCTGACCGTCAGTAATGGAAATCACGTTGGTGGGGATGTATGCTGACACGTCACCTGCCTGTGTCTCGATGATGGGCAGGGCGGTGAGTGATCCGCCACCCTTTACATGCCCCTTCATGCATTCGGGCAGGTCGTTCATTCGTTCGGCGATCTCCTGCTGGTCGTTGATGCGTGCGGCACGTTCCAACAGACGTGAGTGGAGATAGAATACATCTCCGGGATAAGCTTCACGACCGGAAGGGCGACGGAGAATCAGGGATACCTCACGATAGGCAACCGCCTGCTTTGACAAGTCGTCATAGACGACAAGGGCAGAGTAGCCGCGGTCGCGGAAGTACTCGCCGATGGCTGCACCGGCAAACGGAGCATAATACTGCATGGCGGCCGGGTCGGCGGCTGTCGCGCTGACGATGATCGTATAAGGCAGTGCTCCATGATCCTTCAGGTTCTGCACCAGGGTCGCTACGGTAGAAGCCTTCTGGCCGATGGCGACATAGATGCAGTAGACCGGTTTCCCCTGTTCGTAGAAGCTCTTCTGATTGATGATGGTATCTACGGCGATAGCAGTCTTGCCGGTCTGCCGGTCGCCGATGATCAGTTCGCGCTGGCCACGGCCGATAGGAATCATCGAGTCGACAGCTTTCAGACCGGTCTGCAAGGGTTCTTTCACCGGCTGACGGAAGATCACCCCCGGAGCCTTGCGGTCCAGCGGCATCTCGAAGGAGTCGGCCAGATCAATGTCGCCCTTTCCGTCGATTGCCTCTCCGAGCGGGTTGACTACACGTCCCAAGAAGTTGTCATTGACACGGATGGAGGCAATGCGGTGCGTACGTTTCACGCTTTCTCCCTCTTTGATCCCTGAGGTAGGTCCCAGGAGAATACAGCCGACATTGTCTTCCTCGAGGTTCATGACAATTGCCATGGTGCCATTCTCAAATTCAAGCAACTCATTGGCTTCAGCGTTGCGAAGACCATAGACACGCGCCACGCCGTCGCTGACGGTCAGGACTGTGCCGACTTCCTCAAACTTCTCCTCAGAGTTGATGCCTTGAAGCTCCTTTGCAAGAATCTCAGACACCTCACTTGGTTTAATTTTATCTGACATGTTATTAATTTATTACTTTTTTAATTGTGTGAGGATAGCATTCAGTTTGTTCTTCACGCTGGCGTCCATTCTGTAAGTATCATACTCGAGGATAAATCCGCCGATGAGTGAAGGGTCGACCTCGGTGTTGAACTCGACAGCTCCCTGTGCCCTGGACTGGACCAGTGCCTTCATCTTGTCTTCTGTCTGCGGAGAAACAGGTGAAGCGGTGATGACTTTTCCGCGAATGATGTTCTTCTGCTTGCGGTACAGGGTAACATAGTCATTCGCCATGAACTGCAGCAACTCCTCCCTGTCCTTCTTCATGACGAGGGACAGGAAGTTCGCGATCAGTTCAGGGCAGTCATCTCCACAGGCCGCTTCCAGCAGCTTGCGTTTCTTCTCTTTCGGGAGCATCGGATTTTCAATCGCCGCACGGAGTTCCGGTACTTGGAGATAACTCTGGGCAAGGGTCTGCATAACGGGATAGACCTTGTCTTCGAGTTCTTGCTCACAGGCACTCTTCAGCAGCGCACGGGCATAGCGAACCGATATTACACCTGTATTCATAAGCGATTATTTACGTTCTGTTCCGTTAGAAGAAGCAACTTCATCCAACAAGCTGTCGATGAGCCGGGTCTGCTCGGCTGAACCGGCAAGCTCCTTGTGCAGAATCTTCTCGGCAATCTGTACCGAGAGTTCTGCTACCTGCGAACGGATGTCACGAATAGCAGCCTGCTTCTGGTTTTCTATCTCAGCTTTGGCTTCTGCAAGGATGCGGGCGCTCTCTCCGTGTGCCTTCTCCTGTGCCTGTCCGACTATGGCATCCCGTGTGTCAGCCGCTTCCCGTAGGATCTGTGCCTGTTTCTCACGTGCTTCCATGAGCAGCTCCTCACCTTGTTTCTGAATGTTGGCAAGCCTCAAGTTGGCTTCCTCTGCCTTGGCAAGACTCTCGTCGATGTACTCCTTGCGCTCATTCACCATCTTGATGATCGAGGGGAAACCCCATCTCCACAAGATGAAGAAGACCACCAGAAAGACAAGGGTCATCCAGAAGAGCAAGCCACCATCTGGCAATAATAATGACATAAGCTGCTAAATTACTTTTCTTACCAATTGTTTTAATAGTCCTTCCTGCGGATTAGAATACACAGAGAAGGGCGATGATTGCTGCGAAGAAAGCAACACCCTCGACCAGAGCGGCTGCGATGATCATGGAAGAACGGAGGTCACCGATTTTCTCCGGCTGGCGCGCCATGGCATCCATAGCCTGACCACCGATACGACCAATACCAAGACCTGCGCCTACGGCTGCGATACCTGCACCGATTGCGGCGCCCAACTTTGCAGTTTCTGCTGCTAATAACAATGATGTCAACATAGTTTTTGCTTTTAAATATTAATTGTTTTATTCTTGTTTCTTTTACGGTCTAATGCCCTTTCATCCGTCAGGATCGTGCCGGGCGGCCTTTGACTTTTTCTGAAAGGGACTGTCAGGACGGCAAGGCCGGTCCGGCTTTTCTTTTCGTTTTCATCCCTTTTACTTTTTCTGTATTTACCGTTTGGCTTCCTCTTAGGCTTCAGCTTCGTGTACACGGGCCAGTGAGATGAATACTGCGCTCAGCATCGTGAACACCAGTGCCTGAATGAAGCTGACCAGGATCTCGAGCAGCATCATGAAGATGCTCATGCCCACGCTCACGACCGTCATCGAGGTACTCAGTACCACGCCCATTGTCGCCATGATGAAGATGATGCACGTCAGGGCCAGGGCTATGGCATGGCCGGCCATCATGTTGGCAAAGAGACGGACCATCAGGGCAAAAGGTTTGGTAAAGATACCGAAGATCTCGATGACCGGCATCAAAGGTACCGGTACTTTCAGCCATGCAGGCACCTCCGGCCAGAAAATGTCTTTCCAGTAATGCCTGGTTCCGGAGAAGTTGGTTACCAGAAACGTGCATGCTGCAAGGAAGAATGTAATCGTGATATTGCCCGTCAGGTTGCCGCCGCCCGGTGGGAACGGTACGATGCCCATCACGTTGGCGACGAAGATGAAGAAGAAACAGGTAAGCAGGTAAGGCGCGTATCTGTCGGACTCCTTGCCCAATGTCGGCCTGATCACCTCATCATATACGTACATCACAAACATGTGCATCAATCCTGTGAAACCCTTGGGAGCCTTGTCTGTGACCTTGTGCTTCCGGCACCAGCGTGCGGGAATGAGGATGCACAGCAACAGGAGGATCGCATCGATGAAGAGCACGCACACTGACTTCGTTATCGACAGGTCAAAGGGGCGCACTTCCGTCCCGTCCTTCTGCAGTTCGACGATTCGCCGTTCGTAGTTGCCCTTCGTTGCAATGAACAGATTCGGGTTGTTCCTGCAGGGGCGGTAGCCGGCGTGCGGGCCGCTTTCCAGCGGCTCTTCGGCAAAGTCCTCTGCCCATCCTGCGTACCACCCGTCGGATGTTTTCACGATGACCGGCAGGTTGATGATGACCGGCCTGTCACCGATGTTCGTGACATGCCACTCATACGAGTCCTTGATGTGTCCCCACAATATACCCTGCAGATCAACGCCTCCTCCCTTGCTCTCGGATGCTGCTGCCCCCGGCAGAAGCAGGAAAAGCATTGCGGTCATGCAAAGCAAATGCTTGAGATATTTCATTTGTCAGTTATTGGTTTATTGTTCTTTTCCACTTTTGAAAAATAGATGGTGTCGAATGCCAGCAGCACGAGATAGAAAACCATGAAGACGGCAGCAAAGCTGATGACCGCCTTGCGGTCTTTTGTCACCAGTGCGTAGACGAGGATGACCAGAAAGGCCAGCAGCATGCGCAGGAGCGACCCTGCAAGATAAAACTTGCCCAGGACCGCCGGCGACCTGCTGGCTATTGCTTTCCATGCCCCGCCATAGACGGATGCGGCAAGGACGGAAAAACAGGCGCTGATCGTTAGCATGCTGATGTAAGCAGCGTGTGCCGTCAGCTGTACGACAAGCAGTCCGACAAGGTAGAGCGCGGCGGTTATCCACAGGCTCACTTTGCTGTATTGCTTTTGTATCTTGTTGTAGTCCATCCTTTATGTCTTGTTACCGGTGTCTGCCGGATCCTCATATCTCCACGCAGAGGCTCACCTCGTTCTTCTTCACTTCGACGAAGCCGCCTGCGATCTGAAGTTCTTTCTTTGTGCCCTTTACGCTGTAGACGACCTTGCCTTCAACCAGTGTCGAGATGATAGGAGCATGGTCGTTGAGAATCTCGAACTGCCCCACAGTCCCTGGGACCAGCACGCTCTCCACCTCACCTGTAAAGACAATCCTTTCGGGGGAAACTATTTTAAGTGTCAACATAGACAAATCTATTATTATTCTGTTTGCACAAGGAGCTGTTATTGTGTAGCCTCCAGAAGTCTCTTGGCCTTCTCCTTGGCATCCTCGATTGTACCTACGTTCAGGAACGCCTGCTCCGGCAGGTCGTCGACCTCACCGTTCAGAATGGCGTTGAAGCCCTTGATGGTTTCCTCGATAGGGACCATGACACCCTTGACGCCCGTGAACTGCTCGGCGACTGTGAATGGCTGGGACAGGAACCGTTGCACACGGCGCGCACGGTTCACAACCTGCTTGTCCTCGTCTGACAGCTCGTCCATACCCAGGATGGCGATGATGTCCTGCAGTTCGTTGTAGTGCTGCAGCAGCTGCTTTACGCGCTGTGCGCAGTCATAGTGTTCCTTGCCGACAATCAGCGGGTCAAGGATACGCGACGTGCTGCCCAGCGGGTCTACGGCCGGATAGATGCCCAGCTCGGTGATCTTACGGCTCAGCTCGGTTGTTGCGTCCAGGTGAGTGAAGGTCGTCGCCGGAGCCGGGTCGGTCAGGTCGTCAGCCGGCACATAGACGGCCTGTACGGAAGTGATGGAACCGCGCTTTGTCGATGTGATACGTTCCTGCATGGCACCCATTTCACTGGCCAGCGTCGGCTGGTAACCCACGGCTGAAGGCATACGCCCCAGCAATGCAGAAACCTCTGAACCTGCCTGTGTGAAACGGAAGATGTTGTCAATGAAGAACATGATGTCGGCCGGCTCACCGTTCTTGCCTCCGTGGTCACGGAACTCCTCTGCAACGGTCAGTCCTGAGAGAGCCACAGAAGCACGTGCCCCCGGCGGTTCGTTCATCTGTCCGTAGACAAGGGTGGCCTGCGATTTCTGCAGTTCCTCCTGGTCGACAAGCGAGAGATCCCACTTGCCTTCCTCCATGGCCTTCCGGAATTTCTCGCCATAGCGGATCACGCCGGATTCCAGCATGTCCCGGATCAGGTCGTTTCCCTCACGGGTACGTTCCCCTACACCGGCAAACACGGAGTAGCCGTTATGCCCTTTGGCGATGTTGTTGATCAGCTCCATGATCAGCACCGTCTTGCCCACGCCGGCACCGCCGAAAAGTCCGATTTTGCCACCTTTCATGTAAGGTTCAAGCAGGTCGATGACCTTGATGCCCGTCTGGAGCATCTCCTTGTGCGTAGACAGTTCTTCGAACTTCGGCGCCTCGCGGTGAATGGGGTAAGCCCCCTCCATCTTCAGAGGCTCCATGCCGTCGATAGGCTGGCCGATGACGTTCATCATGCGTCCCTTGATCTGCTCTCCTGCGGGCATGACGATAGGGCTGCCTGTCGGTACGACCTCAAGACCGCGCTGCAGCCCTTCGGTATTGTCCATAGCCACACAGCGCACGGTATCCTCCCCGATGTGCTGCTGTACCTCGATGATCAAATCCTGCCCGTTCGGACGCTTTACGCGCAGGGCATCGTAAATCTTAGGCAGAACCTTCTCAGGATTCTCTCCCTTGGTATCAAAGAAGACATCGATAACAGGACCGATGATCTGGGAGATACGCCCATTAATCTGTGACATAAATATCTTTGTTGTTTTTTATTATTACTTTCTTCTCTATATATAATAAGGTGCACGTCATGCCCTGGAATCAGATGCTCAGTTCGTCGAGAACCTTGATCAGTTTCCTGTCGAAAGGCTTGTCGGACCGGATGGCCTCTGACAGCGGAACGTAAGCCACCTCATTGTTTCTTACTCCTACCATGATGTTGCGCTGTCCCTGCATGATGGCCTCGATGGCACCGACCCCTGTCCGGCTTGCCAGAATGCGGTCACGCGCCGACGGCCGGCCGCCGCGCTGCAGGTGTCCGAGGATTGACACACGCACGTCGTAGTCGGGAAACTCCTTGCGCACACGGTCGGCATAATACATTGCACCGCACTTCGGACTTTCGGAAACGATGACGATGCAGCTTCGCTTCGACTTGCGGATGCCGCGCTCCATGAAACGTGCCAGCTGATCCACATCCGTCGAGTCTTCCGGGATGATGGCTGCTTCCGCACCGCTTGCAATGGCGGAGTTCTGGGCAAGAAATCCTGCGTCGCGTCCCATCACCTCGACGAAGAAGATGCGTTCATGGCTCTGTGCCGTGTCACGGATCCGGTCGACACACTCCACGATGGTGTTCATCGTCGTGTCATAGCCGATGGTGTTGTCCGTCCCATAGAGGTCGTTGTCGATGGTGCCGGGCAGGCCGATGCAGCAGATGTCAAATTCCTGTGCGAATTTCATGGCGCCAGTCAGCGATCCGTTCCCGCCGATGACCACCAGTGCGTCAATGCCTGCGGCAGCAAGGTTGTCATGTGCCTTCTTCCTGCCTTCTTCCGTAGCGAACTCCTTGGAGCGTGCCGTCTTCAGAATCGTTCCGCCTTGGCCGATGATTCCGCTGACATTCTCGGTTGTAAAAGGACGTATATCGTTTGTAATCAGTCCGTCATACCCACGATAGATGGCCTTTATGTCAAATCCGTTGTAGATACCCGCTCTTGTCACGGCACGGATGGCCGCATTCATACCCGGTGCATCACCGCCGGAAGTCAAAATACCGATTGTCTTTATTTTAGCCATTTTATAATTTAAGAAGTCTCTTTTATTCCATGCGCAAAGATAGCAAATAAAAAAGATATAAGCAAAGTACAAAAGAAAAAGTTGCCTGCAATTTTGAAAAAAAAGAAAAAGTATCGGCGGTGAAACACTGTTTTCCGGCAAGAAAGCAGAAACGTCAACAGCCGCATGGCAGCCGGCCGTCGCAGCGGAAGGCGTACCATGCGTCCACGGACCTCCCCCGGCCGTTTGCCAACCGGCTGTCTTTTTACTTACGGCAACACCTTCTTCTCCATCCTGCACCCTCCATACGGATTTCTTCCTCCGACAGCCTCAGGTACGGCAGCATCCGGCTTGTCTCAAAAACGGAGATACACGGCCTTGCCTATATGTCAGAAGAGGAGGAAATGTCACTCGAGAGGCAGGAAATATCTGACAACAAACCGGAATTGACGGTTGATTATTTGTCTGTTAACACGGAAAAACGTAATTTTGTGACGTGACAAACTTTGGCAATATTATGATCAGGTCTCAATGCGGAAAAATAAAGTCATTCGTCCAATGCAAGGAACTGGTAATTGCTGCGACTTTGCACTTTGGATCGATGATGCTCTGTGGATTGATCTACATCCTGCTGCCTGAAGATACCCACTTGCGCTGGGGGCTGACTTACTGGCTGATCTGGGTGGCTCTCTTGTCGCCCTTTGCGCTGATGATGGCTGCACGGAAACGCAGGTGGAAGCTGGCCGTACGCCTTTACGGAGGATTGACGGGGACGTTTCTGTGGATGTCCGCCTTTTTTCTTCACGTCATAGGAAGCGACATCTTTTTCCCTCCCACCTGCTTTTGCAAGGACGGAGATTACCTTGCACGGCAATACAGATATGACTTTTTCGACAACGACA
This sequence comes from Prevotella multiformis DSM 16608, assembly GCF_000191065.1. GTDB lineage: Bacteria > Bacteroidota > Bacteroidia > Bacteroidales > Bacteroidaceae > Prevotella > Prevotella multiformis. Next base: position 1,330,072 of record NZ_GL872283.1, on the reverse strand, counting down.
TGACAGCTGTTTACAAAATCAGCGGGCTGACGGAAAAGGAAGTAGCTTTCTACAATTATAGAGCTCCCGACTCCATTAAAGTTTACGAATCCCTGAATGCCATCGTATTCTACTGTCCTTCCGAAGTAGTGGATGATCCTTTTCCCAACGACACTATCGGTCGTTTATGCGTCATCGAACAGCTCTATGACCGCCCCATGGAGTCTGGGCGGAAGAAAGAACTGGAACGGCTTTCCCGGCGGCTCAGCATCCCACTTGGCCGTATGCTTATGGAAAAAATGCACTGAGTCCGATCATAAAAGTACAATCATGATCTATATGGCTCTTAAACCAAAAGGTGTCAGCCTCGTCTCTGCCTTCCTTGTCCTGATATTGCTTATTTGCAGATGCCCTCACAACCGTACGGTTCCCTGTCAGCGGAATCATTCCTGCTGCAAGCTCGAATCCTGCTGAAGCTGTGCCAGTAGTTTTTTGTCCCCAATGCAATTAAGCCATCTTCTGTATTTCCCTTTATGAAAAATGAGCTGATGAGTACAGAGGCAGACCGTTTAACCGGTTGCTTGTAAAAGGATAGCGACATGGGAAAGCAGAGGCGTAATGTCAAAAGAGCAAAACGGAAGAGACGGTCTGTCTGCTGTTTTTTGTCAAGATAATTCATGCGTGCGAATCAATAGACGCTTGTTTGCATTCCAATCAGGCCTCACTTGGGACGTTGTCGGTGCTTGGCAAGGGGCTAAGGGGTGCTTGTTTGAGATGCAACCGGGCATCTGTTGAAAGCCTGCTTTTCAATTACTTGACTTCCTGTCAGTTGTAGCGTGACGATTGGCTGAAGATTTTGATGTTTCCAACGGAGTCTGCTGCTGTGTGATGTCAATATATTTTATCTTTTTATATCCGACCTCAGATGTTCCCCTTTTGATTCTTTCCTTTCAGCTGAACAGTATGCTCCGGCATGTTTGTGGAAAGTTTCCGACTTTTCTTTCTGCCGGCAGGTGACGACCGGAGCCGGTGTGTTTCTGGCGCTCCCCCTCCATGCACTTTTTCTTTGGATCTCCTTGGAATTATTGATCTTTTTTGTATCTTTGTGCAGCATTCCGGCAGGTTCTGAAGAAGACACGAAGTGTTGACCGCTTCTATACGGTCTGCTCATGTTCCCTCTTTGGCATCAGCCTGCATGCAGGCTTACTTCATAAAGACCTAAATACCCATCATCCAGTAAAAGACAGCATGAAGAAAATCTTGTTTTCCGTGGCTATGATGATAGCGTGCCTTTCGCTCCATGCCACAGAGGCCAATTATCAGGTAGTTCCTTTGCCGCAGAGCATTACGGCAGGGAAAGGAGGGGCATTTGTCCTGGACGGAAATTCCGTCGTCAACGTTGTGGGGACGGACGAGGCGATGTATCGCAATGCTTCGTTCCTGAAGCAGTATATCCGGGAGGCTACGGGAATCGCAGTGGGGGGCGCCGACAAGAAGGGGACTGCCATCACACTGAAGCTCAACACCGGGATAGAGAACGAGGAGGGATACGTCATCACCGTGAAGCCCAAGGGCATCACCGTGGAGGGCAGAACTCCTCGCGGAGTGTTCTATGGAATCCAGACGCTGCGCAAGTCGCTTCCGGTGGAGCAGACGGAGACCGTCGGTTTTCCTGCCGTCCGAATTGCCGACCATCCCCGTTTCAGCTATCGGGGGACGATGCTCGACTGTGCCCGCCACTATTTCAAGCTGAGTTTCATCAAGGAGTTCATTGATATGCTGGCACTCCACAACATCAACATTTTCCACTGGCACCTTACCGAGGATCAGGGATGGCGTGTGCAGATCGACCGCTATCCCCGGCTCACCGAGGTGGGGTCGAAGCGGGCACAGACCGTTATCGGGCGCATGACGGGGCTCTATGACGACACGCCTTACGGTGGTTATTACACTAAGGAGGATATGCGTGAAGTCGTGAAGTATGCTGCCGACCGTTACATCACCGTGATTCCCGAAATCGATATGCCGGGACACATGCTCGGTGCTCTGGCCGCCTATCCCGAACTGGGCTGTACCGGAGGCCCTTACAAGGTAGCGGAGGAGTGGGGCGTATTTCCCGATATTCTCTGTGCAGGCAATCCCAAGACCTATGAGTTCGTGTACAATGTCCTGGACGAACTGCTGGAGATCTTCCCGTCGAAGTACATCCATCTCGGCGGAGATGAGGCTCCGCGCGACCGCTGGAAGTCGTGCCCACGCTGTCAGGCGGAGATTCAGCGTCTGGGACTGAAAGGGACGGATGGGTTCTCTGCGGAGGGCCGGCTGCAGGTCTGTTTCATGAACCGAGTGGCAAAGCATCTGGCAGAGAAAGGACGTAGGATCATCGGATGGGACGAGATCCTCGAAGGGGATGTAGACAAAGGGACGACCGTCATGAGCTGGCGAGGTGTGTCTGGAGGACAGGAGGCTGCCCGCCGTGGACTGGATGCCATCATGTCGCCGACGGCCTACTATTATCTTGATTATTACCAGACGAAGAACGATGCCCTGACCCTCATCGGAGGTCTGCTGCCGGTGGAGACGACCTACGGTTATAATCCGGTGCCCGAAGATGCGTCTCCCGAGCTGAAACAGCATATAAAAGGGGTACAGGCAAATCTCTGGACAGAATATATCGTAGGGCGTGATCTGGCCTTCTACCAGCTTCTTCCGCGGGTCGCCGCCGTGTCGGAGACAGGATGGACGGAGAACGGCAGGAAGGACTTTGCCTCCTTCAGGGAGCGGGAGGCACGCCTCAACCGGCTCTACAGGCATTTCGGCTGGAAAGCCTGTCAGGATCTGTTCAAGTGAGCGGCATGAGGCCTCTGTCCCCTGCTCTCAGGGCATGGCCTCTGTGAACTGTACTGTAAGGCGAGGTCTGTGGGAAGACCGTCGATGGACTTCTGCCGATCTGTCCGGGCGGATGCTGCTTTCTTCTTATGTGTCCATAGCAGGCTGTGCATGCATGCGAAGAAAGCAGGGGAGGCTGCAGGTAACGGGATGGGACGACAGGCATTATGGGGTCGGCAAGGTCAGTTCCGGCTCGTTTCTTATGGTATAAAATACTTCAATATCACATCATATCTTTCAAAAATACCGTACCTTTTCCGGTCAGGAACTGGTATTCATATTCAACTGGAAGCCCGAAAGTGGTCTGAGGTCAGGGATTGAGGTCTCGGCGCAAGGACACGACATGTATAAGAATGAACAATATAAAAGCAAAGACCTTGTTTGCCGCCCTTTCTCTGGCGGTCTGTGGTTCGCTATCCGCTGAAGGAAAGTCGGTCGGAAGGTGCGGCCGTGCGGCTCCCGTAAGGGGCGTATGCTCTTGGATGGGCGGAGCCCGTGGAGGCGGCGGCGTGCCTGATGATGATTCGGTGTCCGTGACAGGCATTGCTGCATTCAGGCCTGCCAACAGATACACGCTTTGGTACACCAGGCCTGCGACGGACTGGATGACTTCCTGTCTGCCCGTCGGCAACGGCCAGTTCGGGGCGACCGTGATGGGGCAGATTGTCGTTGACGACGTGCAGTTCAATGACAAGACGCTATGGAGCGGCAAGCTCGGCGGTCTGACCAGCACGGCCGCTTATGGCAGTTATCTGAACTTCGGCAATCTTCTTATCCGCAGCCGCGGCATGAAAGGAGTGACGGACTATGTGCGTTACCTTGACATCAACGACGCCGTGGCAGGCGTACGGTTCAGTATGGATGGAGTAGGGTACAGCCGTACTTACTTTGCGAGCAATCCGGACAGCTGTGTCGTGATCAGATACACTGCCACACGGGGCGGGATGATCAACACGACGCTTGCCCTGAAAGATCAGAATGGGTCGCATGTAAGCTATACGGTAGACGGTCCCGGCCGGGCTACGATTACCTTTGACGGACAGGTCGGGCGGCAGAACGATGAGGGGGAGGCCACCCCGGAAAGCTACTGCTGTGCAGCACGCATCGTAGCGGACGGCGGTACGGTCACAAAGAATGCGGAGGGTCTTGTCGAGGTGAGTGACGCCAACAGCATGACGGTCTATCTCCGTGGTCTGACCGACTTCGATGCGGCAGCTCCCGAATATGTTTCCGGTACGGAACAGCTTGCCGGCCGTGCGATGGCCGCTGTCGACGGTGCCCGGCGTAAGGGGTATGATGCCCTGCTGGCTGCTCACAAAGCCGATTACAAGTCGCTCTTCGACCGTTGTCTGCTTACCCTCTGCAGCACCGGGAGTGACGTTCCGACCCCGCAGCTTATCAGCGGCTACCGCGCCGATCCGCAAGGCAACCTCTTCCTGGAAGAGCTTTATTTCAGTTACGGGCGTTATCTGCTGATCAGTTCCAGCCGCGGCGTCTCTCTCCCTGCCAACCTGCAGGGAATCTGGAACAACAGCAACGCCCCTGCCTGGCACGCTGACATCCATGCCAACATCAATGTGCAGATGAATTACTGGCCGGCAGAGCCGACCAACCTTTCGGAGCTGCACCGTCCGTTCCTCGATTACATTTACCGTGAGGCGTGTGTGAAGCCTGCCTGGCGACGCTTTGCCAGGGACATGGGAAAGGTGGATGCCGGCTGGACGTTGCCGACCGAGAACAACATCTATGGCTCTGGCACCACCTTCGCCAACACCTATACGGTCGCCAACGCATGGTATTGCCAGCATCTGTGGCAGCACTATGCTTACACGCTGGACAGGGAATACCTGCGTAGGCAGGCTTTCCCGGTGATGAAGTCGGCCGTTGACTATTGGCTGCGGAAGCTGGTGAAGGGCGCCGACGGCACATACGAGTGTCCTGAAGAGTGGTCGCCGGAGCATGGCCCGACGGAGAACGCCACCGCGCACAGTCAGCAGCTGGTCTGGGATCTGTTCAACAACACCCGCAAGGCCATCGAGGTGCTTGGTGACGAGGTGGTCTCAAGGACGTTCCGTGATTCCCTTGCGGCCTATTTCACCCTGCTCGACGATGGCTGTCATACGGAAGTCAACCCTGCTGACGGACAGACCTATCTGCGGGAGTGGAAGTACACGTCACAGTTCAACAACCCCGGCAAGATCGGAGTGGACGAGTACAGGGCACACCGCCATATCTCCCACCTGATGGGGCTCTATCCTTGCAGCCAGATCAGCGGAGATGCGGACAAGGCCGTGTTCCAGGCCGCACGCACATCGCTGATTGCCCGCGGCGACGGTCATGGCACCGGGTGGTCGCTCGGTCATAAGATCAATCTCAATGCCCGTGCGCACGAGGGGCAGCACTGTCACAACCTCATCAGGCGGGCCTTGCAGCAGACGTGGACGACGGATGTGAATGAGGGGGCAGGCGGCATCTATGAGAACCTGTGGGATGCCCATGCACCCTATCAGATTGACGGCAACTTCGGCTATACGGCAGGTGTCGCAGAGATGCTCTTGCAGAGTTATAGTGGAAAGCTCGTTCTTCTGCCGGCTTTACCGGCAGCTTTCTGGGACAAAGGATCGGTCAAGGGACTGAAGGCTGTCGGCAACTTCACGGTCGACATAGCATGGGAAAAGGCACGGGCTGCGAAGGTGCGGATCGTCTCCGGTGCCGGTTCCACCTGTGTGGTGAAGTATGCGGGTCTGGCAAAAGACTTCATCGTGACGGCAGGTGACGGGCGGCCCGTTGCTTTTCGATGTGCAGGCGGAGACGAAATCAGTTTCCCGACGGTCAGAGACGGTGTGTATGTCCTTGTTCCTAAGCACAATCCCGGCAGGGCATGCAAGTGCAGATAGTGACCGGAGCGTCCCTCCTGCCTCCTCGGATTGCTTTCTGACCGTAGCCGTGGCGGGACGGTGCCGCTTCTGCATCTGTGCGGTCTACATTCTCAGACAGGTATTACCGTTTAACCGGATGTTCAACTAAAATAAGATAAAATGGAAATTGAGAACGGGAGACTCAGAGCGAAAAAGAAACTCATCCGTGTTACTTTTCCTGATGGGAAGGTGATCTGCTGCAACAATGCTTCTGCAACGATGATTGCTGTATTGAGGACGATCGGGTCGGACAAATTCCCTTTGATAAAGCTGGATTTATGCCATCTTCCGATACTTGCCAGGGAGATTTATCCCAAATACAAGGCGTGGATGAAATCCGTCTGTGACGGCTGGTATCTGAATACCCAGTCGTCGACCGACAATAAGTATATGCAGCTGCGGGTCATCAGCGATCAGTTGTCATTGAATCTGTCTATTGAGACAGGTACGGATTTTGAAGTCCAGGTTGATGCCGACAAAGAAAAGAGGAGCCGGACGAAAGACCGGATCCGGGTCAGGTTGCCCGATGGGATATACGTTGCAAACGGAAGTGCACTGGATGTCTATCTTGGGACGATCCGCCGGCTCGGCGTTGACAATGTGATGCGTTTACATCTGACGTGGAGCGGCCATGAACTGATAGCAACCTCCCGGAAGGTTCATTCTCAGCTGCAGATCGTCGAGAACCGCTGGATAATGGTTCCTAACACGACCAAGGACAAGGCGAAGCTGCTGCGGGTGATAGGCCTCATGCTGCGGATCAGACTGGAGGTGACGATTGTCTGACCTGCTTAAAGACATCAGATATAAAAAACAGTGCAAGAGCAAGAAAAGTATGGCTGACCGTATCTCCTCGCAGGACGGTCTCTTCCATACTTTTCTTGCTCTTGCGCTGTTCTTTTATCGTTTTCTATCGCTATCGGCAAGACCTGCATTGCATAGATTCCTGCACGCAGTTTTCTTTCAACCGGTGGTTTCTCGTTTTCTCTTGGGAAGCGGATCCTTCTTACAATAAGTTACGTTGTGTTCGGACAGTACGTATCTGTTTGTCCTACGGGCTGTCCCCATCCGGGCAACAGATTGTAAACGTACAAGGCTTCATCACGACTGGTGTCGGACATCAGCACGGTATGTGTCGGGCATCAGCACATCGGCAGGAGACGGTGCAGCCGGTTCGTCCCGGTCATCGTCCTATATGCGTTGAGGAGCGGATGCCCGGCTTATACGGAGTCCCGTTTACCAGACTGCAGCGGTTGTCCTTTATGCCTTGGGCGGGGTTTTCCGTTCGTGCTCGGTGAGGAAACCGCAGCGATAAGCGTAAAGCAGTTCCTTGAGAGCTTCAATCTGAAGCCGCAGCTCTTTCCCCTTGTCGGTATCTTCGACCCGGAGCCGATGCTGATTCATCTCGACGATCTGGGTCGTCGAAACGATGTCCGTACCCCGTTTGATGGCATCTTCAGCGGATGTGAACGGCTCGTGCTGGACAAGCTGGAAACCGCGGGAATGGTAGACGAGGGTATAGCCGGCGATGCCCGTCTCCTTGTGATAGGCCTGTGAGAATCCTCCGTCGATGACCATCAGCTTCCCGTTGGCTTTGATAGGGCTTTCTCCCTTGACGACATGGACGGGCACATGGCCGTTGATGATGTGGCGGTTGGGCTGTTGTACACCGAACTCGTCCATGATCATGTCGACGGTCTGTTCATTGTCGCGCATGGTGAAGTAGTAACCCTTTGCCTCCTTGTGCGTCTCTTTCTCGGTCAGGAAATACCGTTCGAAAGTAGCCATCTTGGCTTTATCGAAGAGCGGGCTGTCCGGTCCGCACCATAGATAGAGGAAGAAGTCGACGGCATCCTGGTGTTCCTCCTCCGTCTGCAGGTCGCTGTTCGTCTGGAAGGCGGAGCGTATCTTCATGCCGGTCTGATAAAGCAGTTCCTTGCCTTTCAGTTTCTCACCCGGTGCGATTTCCACCTCTTTCAGCTTTCCGTCTTTTGTAAGCGGAATGGATGCGTGATAGAGCAGGTTGTGATTGACGATGTTGTACATACAGCCGTGACGGAGCAGCGCCCGGATGTGGCTGCGCAGTTTCTCGCTGGAAGTGAAGGAGTGGTGCAGGCGGTCGATGAGAAGCTGCTCCTCCTCAGTGAGCTGGTCGGGCTGGTCAGGGTTGATGGTCGGGAAATTGCAGGAACGCATCTTGTATTCTTTTCCGTCCACGACAATCGTGCCTTTCTTGTAATCGACGGCATGGAGCAGGCGGCGGTCATCCATCTTCCAGAGCGGGTGGCGGGCGATCATCTGCGACTCGATCTTGAACTGGAGAATACTGATGGCCTTGTGCATCTGTGCGGTCAAGGTCAGGCTGCGCTCGTCAAGCGGATTGTCCTTCGACACTTTCGGCATGAATTCCTCGCAGGGGTCGTTGCCGTACACGTCCATGGCGAGTGTCGCCAGCTGGATAAGGTTGATTCCGTACCCGTCTTCTATGGTCGCCATGTTGGCATAACGCAGGGCGATGCGGATGACGTTGCAGATGCAGGCGTCATTGCCGGCGCAGGCCCCCATCCACAGGATGTCATGGTTCCCCCAGGTGATGTCCCATGTGTGATAGTTCTGCAGGGTGTCCATCACGATGTGGGCACCCGGCCCGCGGTCGTAGACATCGCCGAGGATGTGCAGCTGGTCGATGGCAAGCCGCTGGATGACCTCGCAGACGGCGATGATGAAGTCGTCGGCGCGTCCGGTCGATATGATCGTCTTGATGATGGCGCTCACGTAGTCGGTCTTGTCCTTGTCGTCCGAGTGTTCGTGCAGCAGTTCCTGGATGATGTAGGAGAAATCTGGCGGCAGGGATTTGCGTACCTTTGACCGGGTGTATTTGCTGGAAACATCTCGGCAGACCTCTATCAGCCTGTAGATCGTAATATGGTACCAGTCATTGATGTCCTTCTCCTCATGCTTTACGAGTTCCAGTTTCTGTTCCGGATAGTAGATCAGCGTACACAGCTCGCGTTTCTCCGTACTGCGGAGCGTGTCTCCGAAGAGTTCGTTTACCTTTCGTTTTATATTGCCTGAAGCGTTCTTCAGTACATGCTGGAAAGCCTGGTATTCGCCGTGTATGTCGGCGAGGAAGTGCTCCGTGCCCTTGGGGAGGTGGGCAATGGCTTCAAGGTTGATGATTTCTGTGGTGGCATCAGCAATGTTCGGGAACGACTGTCCCAGCAGCTGTAAGTAGCGTTCGTCTTTCTTCAGGTCGTAATGCTTGTGTGTCATATACTAATGTCTTTGGTTGTAATTTCTTTTTATGATCTTCCTTGTCTGTCTGTCGTTGAGTGGAGCGAAGGGCATGAACCCCTCTTTCAGCTGGATCTTTTCGGAGAGGACCTGTATGATGCGGCGTGCATAGCGGTAGATGCGCATGTGACGGAGCACTTCCCCCAGACGGTCTTCGTCATAGTCATTGTATTTGATGGCGGTATAGAGGTCTGCCAGCTGCCGCAGCGAGAGGTTGCCTTCCTGTTCTATCCGCTGTGTGTTTGCCAGCATGACGGCGATTTCTCTGACCAGCGTCTCCTCCCGGTTGAGATTGTCATTGAGCCGCTGCCGTCGCAGGAACTGGTTGCCGGACAGTTCTTTCGTGTCTACGGATCGGGTCTCCTTGGGTGCCAGCAGGGCATACCGCCGGATAGCCGTCGTGTCTATGTCCGGTGCTTGGATCTGCAGACGGCTGATGCCGTCGTCTATGATGTCTCTTATCCCTTCGTCGTCGGCGTAGAGCAGGATGCGTTTCCATTGCTCAGGATGCAGGCTCCGCAGGTTTAGCAGCTGGTCGCTGGGCAGGAGATTGTGTGCCGGTTCCTGTGCCAGTCCGGCGTGCAGCAGGCTGGGTATGGCTTCCCGCTCCATGGCGGTCATGGCAAGCTGATAGCGGGTGTCGCATACCTTTCGGTAGAAAGCAAGTGTCTGCTGCGCCATCCGGTCGTCGCTCTGCCGGCTGTCCAGCACGCTGTCTGCCACTACGTCGATGCGTTTTGTCCACCCCAGTCCGAGTATGTCCTGCTTCTCCCGTTCGTTGGTGACGAGGAGTGCATCTGCACATCGCACTGTCTTCGCCTGATAGAGCAGTGCCTTCGTGCGTTTTGTGAGCCTCTGTTCCGTTGTACGGATCCGTGTGTCGAGCCCCCAGTGCGGTGAGAGTACGACGGGAAGCCCCTTCCCGGCAGCCTGTCTGACGCATCTTGCGGCCTTGTAGTCCCAGCAGGCATGGATGTGTATGATGTCTGCTGGGCCGTCGGCAAGTACACTAGTGAACCTGTCGGACTGTGTGACCGTCCTGACATCTGCATATTCCCGCTGTGCCGCAGCCAGCCGCAGGAGGTGATCCGACAGCAGGTTGCCGGCTTCTATACCGTCTATGTAATGGAGGATATGCATTTATAGTTTATGAGAAATGAAGTCGTACTTGTCAGCACGGCGGTATTGAATCCTGTAACCCAGGTAGTGCCATGCTATTGCTATCTCGTAAGGGAGTACTTTCCAGGCCGGGATTCCCACGTCGAAACGCTCCAGGGCTTTCCTGCCGATGAGCAGGCGGAGGACGAGCGTCAGTATGAGTGCCAGTCCTGCGGCAGCGGCGACCGTCCACCGGCCGAGCAGCATGGCGGCAATGAGCGCCGTGCTCTGTAACAGGTAGTTGCCATGCAATGCCGCCTGGTCCAGAAAGGGAAGGAGACGATGGCGTGCCGTATTCGCCAGATGCCGCCGGTTCTCCATATAGAAGAGGTGGCTTCCCGTCCAGCTTTTTTCCGTTGGTGTCTCCTCGATGAGTGTCCCCTCCGGAGCATTCTCCATTACGAGCTTGCCGGCACGGGCGTATTTGTTCACCATGAAGTCGAACTCTCCTCGGAGATACTTGAGGTTTCCGCGGAATCCCTCTTCGTGCAGGAAGATGCTTCTGCGGAACAGCAGTGCGTTGAAAGGACAGGCGTAAGCCCTGTCGTGCTGGTATTCGCGCATGGCGTAGCGTGCCCTGTAATAACGTTCGAAGCGGCGGTAGCCGGGAGTCTCATCCTCATAGCGGGTGTATCCCACCACAAGCTCTCTTCCGTCGGAACAGTTGCCGGCAATCGTCCGCAGCCAGTCATCGCCTTGTGGGCGGCAGCCTATATCAGCCATCATCACCCACTCGTATTTCGCCGCTTTGACTCCCAGCGTGACGGCGAGTTTCTTCCTGCTCATGTAGCGGGACGACTCGGGGATGAAGGTGGTGTAGAGGCGGCTGTTGCCGGCAAAGCGTTTCAGCACATCACTTGTCTCATGGTCGTTCTGCGGAGCGACGACAATTACCTGGAAATCTGCCGGGTAGTGCTGGCCCAGATAGCATGGGAGGTTTTTCGAGAGCTCCTCCGCATTGTCATGCGGCGTGAAGATGATGGAGACGGCCGGAAGCATAGGGATAGCCGAACTTCCGACAGCTTTCCCTCCTTCGTCTGTTCTCTCCGTTGTGTCTTCTCCATCAGCCTCGGGCGTTGCTGTCCGGTGTTCTGATATCCTCACTCTGCGGAAGAAAGGATTGCACAGGGCTGTCAGTAGTGCCACGGCCAACAGCACAGCCGAGAAGAGGAGGGTTGTATGATCAAAGGTGAACATTTACTTGTTGCATTGTTTTTGTTAAAGCTCGTCAGACAGGTAGCCGACAGGCAGCCGGCGGCAGTTGTATTGCGAAGCCATGATTTCTCCGTATGCCCCGGCCGACCGAAGCGCAATCAGGTCGCCCCGGTGGACGGTGTTCAGCGGGATGTCCTTGGCGAAGACGTCACTTGACTCGCAGATGGGCCCCACAACGTCATAGATCTGTTCCGGCCCATCGCTCGACAGATTTTCTATCTCATGTCTGGCATGGTAGAGGGCTGGACGGATGAGGTCGGTCATGCCGGCGTCCACGATGGCGAACTGCTTTGCCGTTCCCTGTTTTACGTAGAGCGTGCGTGTGATGAGGCTTCCCATCTGTCCGACGACGGCACGTCCCAGCTCAAAGTGCAGCTTCTGCCCTTCCCTTAGTTTCAGGTAATGGGCAAAGACATAGAAGTAGGCCTTGAAGTCGGGGATGGGATGGCTGTCCGGACGTTCATAGTCGATACCCAGTCCGCCTCCGACGTTGATGTGCCTGACCTCTATCCCCTGCTCCTCCAGACCGTCTTGTATTTCGTTGATCCGGCTGCACAGATGGCGGTAGTCCGTCATGTCGAGAATCTGTGAACCGATGTGGAAGTGCAGTCCGATAAAGCGGATGTTCGCCATCCTTTCCGCCTCCCGGATGGCCGGCACCATGTCCTGCATGGCAATCCCGAACTTGTTCTCTGCCAGTCCGGTCGTGATCATCTTATGCGTATGCGCTCCTACATCCGGGTTGATGCGGAAGCATATATTCGCCACTTTCCCTTTCCTCGCAGCCAGACTGTTGATGACATCCAGTTCAGCGACGCTCTCCACATTGAAGCAGAAGATGTCGTGGTCGAGTGCGAGATTGATTTCCCAGTCTGCCTTCCCCACGCCGGCATAGACAATGCTGCCCGCAGGGAAGCCACTGTCCAGACAGCGTTGTATCTCGCCTCCGCTCACACAGTCGGCCCCCATTCCTGCCCGGCTGATCATCTTCAGCACCTTTGCGTTGGCATTGGCCTTGACGGCATAGTGGACGATAAAGTCTGCGTGTGTCCTCGCTTCTTCATGGATCGCCTGCAGAGTTTCCCGAAGGAGGTTGCAGTCGTAATAGTAGAAAGGGGTCTCGATATGCTTGAACTTGTCTGTCGGAAATCTGTTGGTCATCTGTCTGATTTGTATCGTATCGTGGCGTTATCCTATATGCGGCTATCCGTAAGGACGTGTGGAACATAGGGCTGTAAAGTCATCTGGTGGCGGCCCACAAGCCGTGCGTCAGCTTCCGCGACGGGTGTCCTGTAAGCCGGTCTGCTGCCGGTTCTGTTACTTGAATAGGACATCCGACAGCGACTGCAGTGCGCGCTGCTTGTCGGTCTCCCTGATCAGGAAGGAGATGTTGTAGTTGCTGCCTCCGTAGCTGATCATGCGGACCGGGATGTCCTTCATGGCATCCGTCGCCAGTGTCTCGAAGCCGACATTGCTCCAGTCGAGGTCGCCGACAACGCAGACGATGCACATCTCTGCATCGACGGTGACGGTGCCGTACTTCTTCAGTTCGTCGACGATTTCCGCCAGATGGCTGTCGTTCTCGATGGTCATCGACACACCCACCTCGCTGGTCGCGATCATGTCAATCGATGTCTGGTAGCTCTCGAAGATCTCGAATACCTTGCGCAGGAAGCCGGATGCGCCGAGCATGCGGCTCGACTTGATCTTGATGGCCGTGATGTCATCTTTGGCGGCGACCGCCTTGATCTTTCCTTTCACGAGGGTGTTGTTGATGATGGTTCCTTCAGCATCCGGATCCATCGTGTTCTTCAGCCGGACCGGGATGCCGGCATATTTCGCCGGCTGTACGCAGGTGGGGTGGAGGATCTTGGCACCGAAATAAGCCAGCTCTGAAGCCTCTTCAAAGTTCAGCTGGCGCACGGCTTCGGTCTTCTCAACGACACGCGGGTCGTTGTTGTGCATTCCATCGATGTCGGTCCATATCTGGATTTCTTCGGCATTGACGGCAGCCCCGACAAGCGATGCCGTGTAGTCCGATCCGCCGCGCTGCAGATTGTCGACTTCGCCGTAGGCGTTGCGGCAGATGAACCCCTGTGTGATATAGATCCGATAGCCTTCGTTCTCCTTCATGATGGCGGTCAGGTGCTCTCTGATGTACTGACCGTCGGGCTCGGCATTCTTGTCCGTCCGCATGAAGTCGAGTGCGGGCAGCAGGACGGCCTTGACTCCCTGCTCCTGCAGGTAGTTCACCATCATGTTGGTCGACAGTATCTCGCCCTGTGCCACGATGCTCTTCTCCTCGAACGAGGTGAACAGGTCTTTTGTGAAGGAACGCAGATAGTTGAATTTCTCCTCCAGAAACGCACGTGTTTTCTGCCTGTATTCTTCCGTGGAATACAGCTCCCCGATATGTCCGAGATATTTCCGTTCCAGCTGGTTGATCAGTTCGTTGGCACCCTCTGGATTCTTCCGGTAGAGGTAATCCGATATTTCTATCAGGGTGTTGGTCGTTCCACTCATTGCGGAGAGCACGATGAATGCGGACTCCCCAGACTTTGTAATCAGTGAGGCTACATCCTTCATCCGCTCGGGCGAGCCGACGGATGTGCCCCCGAATTTCATTACTTTCATCTTCTTCTGTCTTTTCTGTATGTGGATTCACGCTGGACGACGTCTGTCTATTCGTCCTGCGCCGGCTCGATGATGGGCTCGATGAGTGCTGCTTCCTCGTCCAGGTCGCAGGCATCCTGCTTGTCGTTGAGCTGGGAAAGCCCGCCGTCCTTGCAGCGATAGACCCTGCCCGGGAAACGGTCGAGGAGACTGATGTTGTGGGTCGACATGATGACGGTTGTCCCCGTCTGGCAGGTGTCTTTCAGGATGCTGACGATGTTGGCGGCCGTCTCCGGGTCGAGGTTGCCTGTCGGTTCGTCGGCAAGGATCATCTTCGGCATGTTCAGCAGCGCACGAGCGATGGCGACACGCTGCTGCTCGCCGCCCGACAGCTCGCTGGGCATTTTGTCCTTTTTGTCGGTCATGCCCACCTGCTCCAGCACTTCCCCGATCCGCCGGCTGATTTTCTTCCGGTCGTTCCAGCCTGTTGCCTGCAATACGAACTTGAGGTTTTTGGCTACGGAGCGGTCATGCAGCAGCTGGAAGTCCTGGAAGATGATACCCATCTGTCTGCGGAGAGCTGGGATACGGCTCCGTTTGATGTCGAGCATTTTCTCGCCCAGAACAACGGCCTTCTCGGCATCCTCACTGTCAATGTCCAGTTCACCGTAGATGGTTTTCAACAGCGAGCTCTTACCCGATCCGACACGTCCGATGAGATAGATGAACTCTCCCTGTTCGGCCTGAAAGTCTACATCTTTCAGAATCAGGCGTTCGTCCTGATATATGTTTACTTTCTTATAGTCTATCAGCATGATTCTTCCTGTATGGTTTTATGAATAGTGAATCTATATTCTTTCACGCATTGCCTTTGGCAATTGTTTATCTTGCAAAGATACTAAAAAACTTTTTATTGCTGTTGTTTTGCGTCATGAATTGTGTTACATTACAGAAGTTTCACAGTACGCTCAGGCATCGGCGGGTGTCAGCAAGGGAGGTGTGTACATTGTCTCCTTGCATTGCTCTGCCGTTCCCGCACCTTGCCGCAGCCCTCCTGTAGAACCTCCGAGGAGGCCTGTCGCTGTGGTGTATCTGCGGATTCGGCAGGGGAATTGTCTGCGGCCAGAGCCTTTTGAAAGGTCATTTTATCGTTGCTGCCCGGTAGACTTTCTCCATGCAGGCCGTCCATTCGACGCCCGCTGTATGCGTTGCAGTGTCCGGAAGCGGTCTGTCTTTCCACCTCCTGCCGTCATGTCGATGTCTGGCACCATTCATGTTCACGCTTCCGACTGAAAGGGAAAGCGGAAGATACCGTATAAAAGCAGGACATGACGGGTTGACGAGCTTTCTGGCAGCGACAGGGCGATGTGGAATTTTTAGGACAGGCCATTTACTGACTTATGTCATTCATGTTCTCCGTACAGTATAATATGGCTTTATAATACATTGATGGACAACAGGTTGCCGGACACGCAAAAAAACGGTGCCTGTTTGCATTGCAAGGGGGCGTTGGTTTGAGCCCAAAGGGGCGTTCCTTGCCGTGTAAGGAACGCCCCTTTGAATGGCAGATGATGGCCTGTTGTTGAGTGTGCGGTTGTGCGAACAAAGAAAGCCCCCAAAGCATACGGCCTGGAGAGGCTTATGCTTTGGGGGCTTTTTCAGAAGTATGTGTCCGCCGTAGCGAAGAGATTCGTCCGGGGCTGCTTATTCAAACGCCCATATCTCGCTCACGGCAAAGAGGGGTCTGCTGCTGGTATGGAAGGAGGAGAGAATTTTCACCTTTGCATACTTGCAGGTTACCGGTGCAGAGAAGACGATGGGCAGCGGGGTGTCGTCGTCATAGGGGGATGCTGCCGTAACCGTCCCCTGCCTTGTCCATTTCATGCCGTCCATGCTGGTGAACACCTCAACTTCCTTGACGCCGTAGTTGTAGTACGTGTATGCGGAAAGGACGCCGATGCCGGTGAGGCGGGTCTCTTTCTTGAACGCCATTGTGAATGTCGGGCCGTAGGACATATAGGTGTAAATGAGGGTGCTTTTACTGCCGTCGTTCAGTTTGCCGGCATTTACTCTCCTGAGGTTGGTCGACATGGTGTACTGGTCGTAGCTGATGCTCTTGTCGTAGTTCAGTTCACCGTCGGTCGTGACGTTCTCATAGCTGAAGTTGGTTGCTACCAGTACCCTGTTGTAGGAGCTGCCGGCGGCCGCACCGTCAACGGACGTGATGGCTACGGCAACGGCACCGTTCTTCAGCATGGGGATTTTCTTGAGGCCGTCGCCCGCCTTCAGCTTTACGGCGATAGGTTCGGAGGCGGTCACCTGCCCTTTGGGTATGGTGACGGTCGTCCGGTTCAGCTGGATGGCATCCTTGTCCATCACCTCCTCATTGCCTTGCGTCTTGACATTCTCGGCGGTAGCAGCCACGCTGACGGTAACGTCCTTGTCTGCCGGTGAGGAGAGGCGCACGTAGATCAGCGCACTGTCGTTCGCCAGGGTGACATCCGTCGCCGATTTCACGCCGCCCAGCGTGACTTTGTTGTCATCGCCGGTGCCGGTGTAGAGATAGGCCTTTGTGTCGTAGTTCTCTTCTGCTGTAGGGTAGAGCGAGCTTCCCACTTCCGGTTCGCTCTGGCAGGCTGTCAGTGCGGCGGCTACCATTGCGCCTGCCAGCACTGTCTTGATCATATTCTTGTTCATGATTGGGTCTTGCTTAAAAACTTATTTACCATCGATTCTCACGTTCTGTTCCCAGTTGGGGACGGACACGCACTTACCGGTGTTGCCGTGCCCTGTCGCATCGGCGAAGGTGTCGCCCTGTCCCTCGTTCAGTTTCCAGTAGGCTTCCAGACCGTCGCTCTTCGGGTCGCAGGCGTACATGTTGTTGAGCACCTGTGCCTGTGTGCGTGCCTTGGTCCAGAAGCGCAGCTCACTGACTTTCACGTCGGCTTTGAGATAATCGGTGTTGCCGAAGTTGATCGGGCTGGCGATGTTGGTCGTGTTGCCGGGCAGCGACATGGAGTTGTCGAGCACGCCGTTGACGTAGAGGTAGAGCTTCGTTCCTGTGCAGACGAAGGCGATGTGATACCATTTTTTCGCATCAAAGAGCATCTTGCTGTTCATCTGCGTGCCCTGCGTCTTAATCTGCAGGCGGTTGCCCTCGATCGGAGCGTCGCCGAAGCGGGTGTAGATTTCACCGCCGTTGCTGCCCCATGCACCGAAGAGTGCCTGGTTGTTCAGCTCGCCCAGGCCCTTGCCCAGCTCGCTCATGTTGACGTTGAACTCCAGTGTCCACTCGTTCAGGTCGTATGCCTGGCGCATGGTGAAGTGGATGTTGTGCGATGCGTTGATGGTCGGTACTGCCTGGTAGATGACCTGGTCGAGCAGGTAAACCATCGTGCTGCCGGAGTTCAGCACGTCATATTTCCCGTCCTTGCTCTTCAGGCGAAGCGCGACGGCATACTTCTGTCCGCTTTCCTTCAGTGCTTGTGTCAATGGGTTGATGGTCAGTGTTACGGCCGATGAGGTTGTCTTCCCGGCTTCAATGGTCACTTCAGAACCTGACAGGCTGTAGAACTCTTTTGGCAGAACCTTGTAGGAAGTCTCGTTGCGCTGGTTGTAGGCATCGAGCGCGCTTTCGTCTGTCACGACCTCGAAGGTGCAGTCTTCCGTTGCCGGGTCGGAGAGGCGTACATTCACAGTGGTGGTTACGGCGGTGTTGCCGATGGTCACCTTTTCGTTGGAGTTGCCGTTGGTATTGGTCTGTGCGATGTAAGCCTGGTTGGAAAGTGGAGAGTATTCCGCATTGTTGCAGGCTGCCAGCAGCATCAGGGAGGCTGCTGCGAGCCCTCCCATGACGTGCTTTGAAATGTTGTATTTCATCATTTGATAGTCTTGATTAATGGATAGATGGATTCATGATCTGGATGGCCTTGCGCAGGAACGGATAGTTGCCGGTCTGTCCGGAAACGTTGTATTCGTATTCCATGTGGTAGGTGCCGACGCCGCCTTTGCTGTAGGACACGCCGTCATAGGTGGGTCGCCAGTAAGCCATACCCCACAGGGAGGGAACGACCGTACCGTTGTCCAGGGTGAACCTGGCGCCGCCTGTGCCGGCAGAACTTTCGAAGTTCTCGCATACGATGATCTTCCTGGCCACCTGTGCCGGTGTAAGATGATCCTTGAAGTGGTCTGCCTGTACGGCGAAACGTTCGTTCAGGCCGTAGTTGCTTGAGCTTGCATAGGCCTGGAGGATGAAGTAGTTGAGGTCGTTGCCATACTCTGCCGGGATTCTTTCAGGCTGTCCGTCGACGACGAACATACGTCCTGTGCCCGACTTCGGGCCGATGCGCTTGGACATGGTCTTTACGAAAGCCTCCATGACTTTGGGGTTGACCCACAGCTCTTTGTCTGTAGCGAAAGGCTGTGCATAGTCTGGCTCGGCATCGAGGTCGAAGCCGTCGTAGCCGTACTTGTCGATCGTGTCGCAGATGGCATTGGCATACTTTTCGGTAGCGGCGATCTGTGAAGCCTCGTCGTCGCCCCATCCCCAGAACTTGTGCCGCCATTCCTTCCAGGAGATGGACTTGTCCGTCTGTGTCGGGGTAATCTGGTCGCCGATGTCGAAGACAAGGCAGGAAATGAGCACCTTCGTGCCCTTGGTCTGCTGCACGAACCGCAGGTCGTTGAGCATGGCCTCGGTCGGGTTCTTCCAGTTGCCCCACAGAGAGACGAAGTCGGTGCTGTCAGGAAGGCCTGCCAAGGAATTCTCATACGTCACGCCTGTTCCTGTCCAGTTGCCGAACCAGCCGAAAGCCACGGCATGGTCGGTCTTCTTGTAGTCGCGGAGCTGTGCGTAATACGCCTCGGACTTGTTGGAGTGGGTGAGGTCGGCTCCGTTCTTTGTCTCTGTCTCTGTCCAGTCGCTGCAGGCTGTGAAAGCCGTTGCAGCGCAGGCAGAAAGCAGGAATATCTTGATTATATTCTTCATTTTCTATCGAGTGTTTGTTGATGAATGATGTTTTATCTGCGCTGCCACCACATCTTGGTAGCGTAGTCGTCTGCTCCGTTCAGCAGCTGTACGGCCTTGAGGTAGTTGTCCTTGTTGTTGGTAGCCTCGTCTATGTCGAAGGGAATGCGGTTGGCGACCTGGATGCTGTAGTCGGTCGGCTGTGCCAGAGGGAACACCTTCGGATAGCCTGTACGGCGGATTTCGCACCAGCCTTCCTGCCCGTTCGGGAACATGGCGATCCACTTCTGTGTGGCAAGCCGCTCCAGCTTCTGGTCATCGGTGGCCGCATTGTCCCACTTGATGGTGATGTTGCTTACGGCACTGACATTGCCGCCGTATTCGCTGATGGGGTCGACATAATCGGCTTCGGTGGACGTGTTGTCGGCCAGATAGCTTGTCGCATCGCCTGCGCCCCACTGCTCGAAGGAAAGTCTTACGCCCTCTTCGTAGAGCGACTGGGCTGTTCCGCCCATGTTGCTCCAGCCTGCCAGCGCACCTTCCGCACGGCAGAATGCCATCTCGGAAGCGGTGAGCCATACGCCCTCGCTGTTCTGGTTGATGTTGGCGGCAGAGTAGGCTTTGTCGGCTGTGGCTTTGTTTCCGATTTTGGCAGCGGCCCGGCAGCCGATGATGGTACGCGGACCTACATCCTCGGTCGGCTTGAAGAACTTGGCAAGACGTGGGTCGTTATAACCTGCAAGATAGCATTCAAGGTCGGCACAGGCACGGCTGTCGCCCCACTCAACAGAGGTCTTGTACTGTCCGTTGGGTGTGTAAGCGATGGTGCAGTTGTCCTCATTGCTCGTGATGACCCCATCCTGTACGGCCTGTTCGCCCAGCTGTTTTGCCAGTGCAGGAGCAACGAAGCGGATGCGGATGGCAATGCGGAGTTTCAGCGAATTGGCATATTTCAGCCACTTGGCGAACTTGCCCTGATAGACCTTGTCGTGCTCTGCAGAGACGGTAAGGTCGGGGTTGGCAGCCACCAGCGGGCTGATGATTCCGGTTGCTTTATTGAGATCGGCAATCAGACTCTTGTAGACTTCCTCCTGTGAAGAGTAGGCGTTGCCGTCGTTGGGATCAGCCCCGATGGGAATCGGACCGTACATATCCGTGAGCCGCATGAACGACTGTGCGCGGAGAATCAGTGCCCAGGCATAGTTCAGCCCCTGCCCGTTGGTGACGCGTGCAATCTCCTTGAAGGCCGATACTGTCTTGGGCATGGAGTCCTTGAACGGATAGCGCACCCATCCGTTGGGAGCATTCAGGCGGGCGAAGTTCTTCTCGGCAAAGCCGTTGTTGGCATAGGTCATGTAGCGGCTCAGGTAGTTGCCGATGAGGTCCTGGTTCATCTGGTAGGTGTTTTCCTGCTCAGGGAAAGCTTCGTTTTCCATCTGAACGATGAACGAGGATGTCATGTAGTTGTCACGGTTCAGATCCTCTGCAGAGGCTCCTGTCCCCGGGCGGTTGGCCTCGTGGAAGCCATCCGTACAGGACGGCATTGAGAATAGTACCGCACTCGCAAAGGTGCAGGCAGTGACAGCTCTGTATATATTGTTCTTTTTCATTTCGAATTGATTAAATCAGTGTGATAGTTAGAACTTCAGTTTTACGTTGAAACCAAGCGTGCGGAGACTCGGCTGCATGAGGTAGTCGAAGCCCTGGTAATAGGTTCCTGTCGATGCTGTTGCCTCCGGGTCGAACGGTGCCTTGTTGTAGATCATGAACAGGTTGTTGGCTGTCAGACCGAGCGTCAGCTCCATGCCGGAAAGCATTCGGCGTGGGAAAGTATAAGCGAGGTGGGCCTCCTGGAGACGTGCGTTGGTTGCACTGTAGATGTATTCGGACCAGATGGGGTTGTCACCACCGACTACAGAGTAGTACTTCTCGGCTGAAACCAGACCCTTGTTGACGGCTATGCCACCCTTGTCGCGCGCCTCTGCAGAAGCCTTGGAAACGCCGTAGGCATCCATCAGCGCCTGTGTCTGCGACATGACGATACCGCCGAAACGTGCCGTGACAACGAAACCGAGGTTAAAGCCTTTCCATGAGAAGTCGTTGGAGAAACCGATGTTGCCCTTCGGCAGTACGGATCCACGGTAGGATGGATTGGGAAGGTTCACCTGTGATACATTGCCGTCCTTGACAGCGATGTTGCCTTCGGCATCGCGCTTGAAGTCGCTCGTCATGTAGACATCTCCCATCGTGCCGCCCTTTTTCAGGATGATGTTCGCACCGTTCAGACCGCCCTGGTTGATGACCTCGTTCGGGTCGTTGAGCAGCTCGACGATCTTGTTGCGGTTGGCACTGTAAGTGAAGCTGCTGCTCCATGCGAAGTCGCCCCATGTGTGGTTGTAGCCCAGTGACAGCTCGATACCGCGGTTCCGCACGTTACCGGTCTGTACATACTCGGAAGTGAATCCCTGTCCGCCGGTGATGGGACGGAGGAACGTCTGGTTCTTGGTGTTCGACTGATAGAGCGTGACATCCAGGGTCAGAGCGTTGTTGAAGAAACGCGTCGTCAGACCGGCCTCCCACGAGTTGGTACGCTCGGGACGGAAGTTCTTCGGGAACTTGTAGGTAACGGTGCTGTAAGTGCCGGATGCCGGGTTGTAGACGTAACGCCACGGTGAGGTGATGTTGGGCGAGATGGCAGAACCCACCGATGCCCATGAGCCGCGCACCTTCATGTAGCTGATCCATGACGGGAGCTTCGCCATCTGCGAGATGACGGCGGACATACCTACTGACGGATAGAAGAAGGACACGTTGTCGGTACCGTCCAGCGCCGAATCCCAGTCGTTACGGCCGGTGAGGGTCATGAACAGCATGCTGCGCCAGCCCAGTTCGACGTTGGCAAAGAGGGAGTTGATCTTGTGGGCATTGTCAGTATAAATAGGACGGTTGTCTGCCGTAGCCGTACCGTAGTCGATGGCGTTCGGTGTGAACAGGTTGGACGGAGCTTTCAGACCGCCTTGGAAACCGGTTACATTGTACTTGATGCGAGAGAACGAACCACCGAGGTTGGCCGATACGGAGAAGTCGTCCAGCGTCTTGTTGATGTTGAACATCAGGTCGCCGTAGAGGGAACGGTCGTTCACCTTGTCATATCCGTAAAAACCGTATTTTGAGTGGGCAAAGAGGTTCGTGGTAGAAGCATGACGCTTGTCCTCCTGCTTCGTGTTGGCATCATCCCAGCGCAGGCGGCCCACTACATCCATCCAGTCGAAAATCTTGTACTTCAGGCTTGCGCTGACCATGTAGCGGCTGCGGTTGTTGGAGCGTACCATGCGCTTTGCCACCCAGTAAGGATTCTGCATGCTCAGTGCATCGCCGAAGTTCCAGTTCTGCACATTAATGCCTCTCGACTCGTCGTAGATTTCGAATGTGCGGATGGCATCGAAGCTCTCACCGCGTGGGAACAGGTAGACGGCTGTCAGCGGGTTGAAGTACTGGCCCTGAGCCGTCAGGTTCGTATCGTGCTCCTTGATGTAGTTGAAGCTGAAGTCGAGGGTCATCCGGTCGTTCAGGAACGTTGTCGTATTGCGGAACGCAAAGTTGTAACGGTCGTACTTGTTGTTGGGGATGATACCTCTTGCGTTCGTCGTACCCAGAGAGATGTAGGTCTGGTTCTTGTCGGTACCGGCAGTCAGCGACACGTTGTTCTGTACGTTCGTACCGGTGTTGAAGAAGTCCTTGGGGTCATAGTTCCCATAGGCTGACGGAGTCTTGGCACCCCACGACTTCACCTCGCCGGCACGGTTGATGTAGGAGTTCTGGAACTCCGGCATCACGAACGGGTTGGCAAACTGCGTGCTGTTGCTGACCGTCACGCTCACCTTGCCTTCCTTGCCTTTCTTGGTGGTGATCATGATGACACCCTGTGCGGCAGCCGAACCGTAGAGGGCTGCAGCGGCAGGACCACTGAGGACGCTGATCGACTCGATGTCCTCCGGGTTGATGTCGGCAATGCCTTCCGAACCCGGCTGCGAACTGAATGCGCCGCCGCTGATTTCACCCTGTGAAGTGTTGTTCACCGGCACACCGTCGATGACGTACAACGCCTGGTTGCTGCGGGTAATGGACTTCGGACCGCGCATCACGACTCGGGCAGCACCACCCATGCCGGCAGAAGAGGCGTTGATGTTCACACCGGCCACCTTGCCGGAGAGAGAGTTCATGAAGTTGGGGTTCTTGACCGTTGTAAGGCTCTCACCGCCTACTTTCTGTACGTTGTAGCTCAACGCCTTTTCCGATCGTTTGATGCCCAGGGCCGTTACCACGACCTCTTCAATCTGGTGTGCCTCGGCTTTCAGCGTAACCGTCAGCGGAGCATTGCCGGTGACTTTCACTTCTTCGGTGTTCATTCCGATATAGCTGATGACAAGTGTCGCACCCTTGTGAGCCGTGAGTGCGAACTTGCCGTCGAGGTCGGTCGTCGTGCCGTTCTGCGTGTCCTTGACGCGGACTGTCGCTCCGATGACCGGTTCGCCCGTGTTGTCAACGATGGTTCCGGTGACCTTTACATCACCATCCGACTGCTGTGTCCCCTGAATCTTTGAGGCATTCGCCTTTACAGCTGCGGCAATAACGTTCTTGCCAAAGTTGCCGGACAGACCGGCATGGTCGCTGGCAAAAGCATTCAGACAGCAGCAAGACAGGAAAACACTTACTGGTAGAATCTTTCCTTTTCTCATTCGTAATTTATGTTTGTTGATAATCTTATTCGATTTAGGTGAAACCTGCCAAGGCGTGGTCTGCGGTATAGGTTCTATGCCTGATACCCCCTCTGCTGATACTCTCTCATTTGTCTGTTCTTTGCTTAGGTAAGAGGAGATGTACCATGATGTTCATCGGAAACAGCAACTCCTTTTTAGGTTTTGTGCTGCAAATATAACATTTCATAAGGCAGAATTACGCAGCATACATCCAATAATTAACATATATAAATATTAGTAATCGTTTTTTAGTGATTATGCTGGGGTTGTCTTTATGGCAGGAGGCGGAAGCCTCTTTCTTGCTTTCCCGGTCATAGAACAGAATCCGTCCTGCTGGTGCCGGAGGGTCTTTTCAGGTGCAGAGCAGCCGATGTGCGGGATGGTGCTGCCGTGTCCGGTTTTTCCTGACAGCGTACAGCCTGTCGCCCCGGTAAACGGATGACAGGCTGTGATGATGTGGGGACACACGTCCGTTCACGAATCATTCCTGTGAACGGAACCGGTGTAAGACAACGGCTTACAGGTGGATGCTGAAACCGGCGACAATCCACGTGCCGGGCTGTGGTACGTTGCCGTAATCGACATAATGTGTTCCGAAGAGATTGTCGGCTTCAACGTATGCGGTCCACTTCCCGGCGTTCCAGCTCATCCTCGCATCTGCGACACCATAGCTCCTGTAATCGTGCTCTTGGTTGTTCTTGTCGATATAACTTCCCATGCGGTGCTGGAAGCGATAATTGATGCCGAGGTCGAGGCTGCGCCAGAGGTTCAGCTGGAGCGTACCGACCAGCTTGTGCTTCAGATACTCTAAAGTGTATTTGCTCACTTTCCCTTTCTCTTCCGCTTTGTCCTGGCTGATGTAGCTGTAGGCCATCCCCAGCTTTTTGAAGAACCGCTGGGCAGGGAAGATCTGCCGGAAGTCAAAGTCGAGTGAGACCTCTGTACCGAAATCGTTGATTGTTCCGAAGTTCACGCTTTTCCATATCAAGGCCCCGTCGGCGTCCTTCGTCCCGTCCGTGATCCAGTCGATGAGGTTCCGGTGATGGTTCCAGTAGAGGCTTGCCTTTGCTGCGACACCCTTCTCTTCGTATCTCATACCGGTTTCGATTGCCGATAGTTCCTCCGGCCGGAGGTGCTTGTCGGCCTTGTAGCCGCCGACGGAATAGAACAGCTCGGTGACAGAAGGCATGCGGAGCGACGCATTGTAGGAGGCATACAGCTTCCATGCTTTCCCGATACGGTAACCCGCATCGATGCCCGGATAGACACGCATGGGCATATCCGCCTGGCTGTTTCTGACGGCAGTCAGACCGGCGGAAAGCGTGAAACGGTCGAGAATGATGTTGTGCTCAAGGATGAACTGGATGTTTGTCCGGTTCAGTCCTACGGTGTAGTCACGGTCTGTCCCGTGGATGTGTTTCGGCCGGGAGAGCGGTTCGCCGAGGTTGCCGCTGACGAGGTCTTCGTTGCGGAGTTCCGCACCCACAGCCGTCCGTCCGAGTATCCAGTCGAAATAAGCATTGAGATTGACACCGTAAATATCCGTACGGTGATAGTTGAACGGATATTTGTCAGGCGCATCACGGAAAAGCTCGAAGCGGTCCATGCTGCGGTTCCAGTAGATGGCCGGCCGGATGTGGAAGCGTCCGCGGAGGTTTTCGGCCTGCAGGGCGGTGAAGGTCTTGAAGGTATGTTCAAACTGGTCGTCATACCGTGAAGAATAGAACGTGTTGGCTCCAAAGTCCTTTGCGCTCAGTCCGGCGTGCCATCTCACGGTTATGTCCTCATCCGTGTAGCCGCCCTGGTAGAAGGCTTTTGCCGTGCGGTAATCGGCATTGAGACGGCCGGTCTTGCTGCGGAGATAACCGTCGCTGCGGGTGCAGGAGGCCGACAGCTGGTTGTTCCACCGGTTTCCGGATGCGTGGTTGCCGCGCACGCCGGCACTGAAGTAGCCGTAGGAGCCGCTTTCTGCATGGGCGGAAAGACTCGTCTGCCGTGGTGTCCGGGTTACGATGTTGATGGCACCTAATAAAGAAGACGTGCCGTAAACCCGGGCTGCAGGCCCTTCGAGGACTTCGATCCGTTCGATTTCGCTGATGTCGACAGGGAAATCAAAGGCGTTGTGTCCTGTCTGTGCATCACAGATGTTGATGCCGTTGAGGAGGACGGTGATCTGTTCGGAGTTGCCGCCGCGGATGCTTACGTCCGTCAAGGCGCCCAAGGGGCCTTTCTGCCGGACATCCACGCCGGCGGCATACTTCAGCAGATCGTTTACACTTTGTACCGGCGCCGCCTGGATGTCCTCGCGGCTCAGTACAGTTACCATTCTCGCCTGCTGACTGACCGTCAGCGGTGCGCGCGTCCCCGTCACGCTTACTTCATCCAGCATCACTCCCCGGCCGGTAGCAGCTGAGTCGGTCTCGGCCTTGTCGGCCTCGATACTGATGCCTTTGGCGGTGGCATGCTGCAGAGTAGCGACGCTCAGCACCCCGACCAGCACCTCTTTGCCGAGGACGGCGAAGAGCGAGTAGCCGTGGTTGGAGAAGTGTTTGAACTTCAGAACGCTGCGCTTTTGAAATGTTGGTTTGTACATATAATGAATGAATAAAAGACCGGTCCGGGCAGTCATTCCCCTTCCGGCAAACGGCTGCAAAAGTAATAAATATTTTCATAATAAAGAAGCTTTGTCTGCAGTAAGTAGGCCTGCATGATTCTTTCTGGCCTGCACCAGGGATGCAGGAGAAAAAGGCCGATTCCTGCAAAATGTGCAAAGGTCAGGTTGTCTGTTGATTGCAGAGCTGTGCAATTGTCTGTGCTTGATTGCATCGTAAGTAAGGCTTGGTTGCGTGTGAAGTAAGGCTTACTTGTATTTCAAGTAGGGCTTTGGTTGCAATGCTGTCTGGCATCCGTTGTTTTCTACACAATATTATTATGGCCAAGGAGCGCATTGCTCCCGATGCCTCGTTGGGTTTTCCGTCATCGGAGGACTGTGGAATTTTCCAGAGAAACCCCGGGATTGGCAACCAATATGACCAAGCCTGCTTCCCGCCCAACAGCCCTTGCTACGGCAAACGTTCCCCTCTGTGCAGTTTTCCTTTGTATGATTTTTTTAAAAGAAAATTGGTTTTTTTTTGTCTGATTATTTGGAAGTTATTTTTTTATTTCCTATATTTGCGACATAGATTTTGCGTTTGTTTTTAAAACGAAGGCCACAGTGATCTATATAGCTGAATAACTAACCGGACGTGGCAGGATTTATACAGGTTCTATCCTGTCAATCTGTCCATTCAAAGAACCTGACTAAAAACTTAACACTATGGGAGTAACTGGTAAAACTATCCGAACGTTGCAAGGACTTCCTTTCGACAACTTAATTGGTGGTCCGCTGAATGCCTGTATCCTGGCACAAGCACAAGCAGCGCAGACTACGGTGAATTTCATCCAAGAGGTAGGTCTGAACGAAACGCAAGACGGTACGAAAGAAGCTATCTACGTGTACTTTAACTTTGTACAGAATGGGCGGAAGGTGACTATCAGCGTTCCTCTGCTGACGATTCTGCCTATTCCGTACATTGCAATCAACTCTATTGACATCAATTTCAAAGCCACGGTAAACGGTGTTGAAAACACTTCTGATACGAGTGAATACTCCTCAGAGTATAAACGAGACTACAAGAAGGACACAAAGAACGGGTGGCGTTCGAAAAGGACAACCAGCCTGACCACATCCTATTCGTCCAAGTACGATTCCAAGAGTACGAAGGACTCATCGTTCAGTGTTGAGGCTACGATTGACGTTGCTGTACATGCCGGTCAGGAGTCCATGCCTGCGGGTATGGCAAAGATTCTTGAATTGCTCGGTGCAGCGATGGACCTCTGCTCACCCGACGGCGAGCTGACCGTAAACGACACCACGTTCTATGTGGCGAAGGATGCGAAAGCAAAGGTGATTGCCCAGTATAAGACACCTGCGGGACTCTATGATTCCACCCAGATAAAATGCAAGGATGCTGCCAGCGCCACCAAAAACGACATGGACAAGACCATGGAATTTGAGTTTACACCGAGAGACAATGCTTATGTAATCGAGTGTGGTGTACAGAAGATAAATGTAAGGGTACTCGAACAGAAAGCACCCACACCTGCTGCTCCGGCCCAGTCTTAACAGCATGCCTTTCGGACAGAATCATCGAATTATTAATTTCTAAATCTTTCCAAGGTTATGGCATCCATTGACACGACTCCTTCTCAAGTCGCTACCAATGCGCTGCAGTCGTTGCCTTTCGGTACGCTCATAGGAAGTCCGCTCAAAGCCTGCATTGATGCGCAGGCTAAGGCGGCACAAGCATCCTGGGAGTTTATCAGAGATGTGGGGCTGACTGACGCCGAGGGCGGTGGAAAGAAGGCGATTTACGTGAGTTTCGAATACCGCAAAGACGGGCGTTCGGCAACTCTGTGCCTGCCATTGCTGACGATAGTTCCGATTCCTTACCTTACCATACGCGAGATTGACATTGCTTTCAAGGCACGCATCTCTGCGGCAGCATCCACTTCAAAAACCGAACATAAGTCCTTCGGATTTGAAATGGGGACGAAGGTAAAGGCGGGATTCAACCTACTCGTAGCAAGTGGCAGCGTGGAATTGAGCACCAGCATATCAAGCAAGAAAGACTCCACGGCAACGCGTGATTCCAAATACAGCGTGGAATATACGATGGACGTGAACGTCAAAGCCGGACAGGACGACATGCCTGCCGGA
The DNA here is from genome assembly GCF_000191065.1 of Prevotella multiformis DSM 16608. Taxonomy (GTDB): domain Bacteria; phylum Bacteroidota; class Bacteroidia; order Bacteroidales; family Bacteroidaceae; genus Prevotella; species Prevotella multiformis. The sequence goes on along the minus strand of NZ_GL872283.1, from coordinate 1,301,521 downwards.
ATGTCGAAGGTGCTGGAAGTACTCAGTAGCTCTATTGACTCTACGGACACAAAGGGTGAAATGCGCGCCTCTGACCAGGTAGTCAGTCTGGGTGGCGGCGGAAGCACCTATATTTCTTACAAGAATAAGGAGGGATATTACATGCCCGAGGACATTCGCCTGTATGAATATAAGGGCTCCAAGTTGGGCAGTGAAGTTACAGACAAAAAATGTGAGAAGGCTGCTGACGACGCTGGATTACTCTGCAAGTTCAATGAAGAGGGAGATTATTGTGCAAAGGCCGGCGAGAGAAAGCTGGTCATCAAAGTAATTAAATAACAGTTGACTATGCCAGATGACAATAATAAAAGCAAAGATGAAAATCTTGCCAACAACTCTCCGCCTGCGGAGCAAGCCCCGAAAACGGATGGAGATGCCGCACAAGGCGCATCCGGAAAAGAGGGTGGTGGCTTCCTTGAAGGCATTATAGATACAGTCAAGGAGACTGTTGAAAACAAGGTTAAGGATCTGAGAGGCACAGACAGTGGTAAAGATAAGGACACCAATAAAGATGCTGGCGGTGAAGCTGATCGTAAAGACGGCAACACCGGGGACAAAGACAAGAACGATGCCGAGTCCCCGAAAGAGGAAAAAGGCGGAGTTGTTGAGGAAGGCAAGAGTATTCTTGAGGGTGTCAAGGACACTGTCGGAAAGGGCGAAAAGGGCGGCGCAAGCCAACCGTCCCTGGCTGAACAGATGAAGGAGTTGAACGAAGTGCAGATTGACAAGGCTTTCGTGGAAGATTCCCTGAACCTGCTTGACAAGCTGTCGTTCGATAAGCTCATTGGCAATCCGCTGCGTGCAGCTATCAAGGCACAGCGTGACCTGGCGAAGGAGACGCTCGGTTACATCCGTGAAGAAGGCATAAAAGTGGACGAGGACGGACAGGGACAGATAGCCTATGTCACGATGAACTTCGTCCGCGACGGTAAACAGGTGAAGATGCGGGTACCGCTGCTCACGCTGATGCCGGTGCCACGCCTCTCCATAACGTCCATGAACTACACGTTCAAGGCCAAGGTGGATGCAGTCTCGTCGGTCGTGGCTTCGGTAGGAAGCGGCGGAACACCTGTCAATACCACTTTCAGATTGGGCAGCAGTGACAAGCCTGCCAAGCCGTCTTCTTCTGGTGGAGGAGCACAGAAGCCTTCAGCAGGGAAGGGGGAGACGGCAGAGAAGAGTGCCAAACAACCTGAAACGGAGAACAGGTCAAGTCCTGCGGCAACTTTGTCGGCGAGCTATTCGTCAAAGAAAGACTCTGGTGCAACCCGTGACTCGCGCTACAGTGTGGAAACAACGATGGACGTGACCATCACTGCAAGCGAAGGGGATATGCCTCGTGGAATCGACAAACTGTTAGATGTACTCAATGAGTCGGCGGAAGTCATCGACCCCAATGGTGTTCTTCAGGTGTCGGCAGAACAGGTGTCGCTTACCAACGGGTATGCTGCCATATCGGTAAACTATCGTGACGAACAGGGAGCTTGCCAGCCGACGGCGGTGAAGTGCGTTCAGCTTAACGGCGCGAAAACTCCTGTTTTGCTGCAGAGCGGTGACAACATGCTGCTTGTGTTCAGCGAAAAAGGAGTCTACAAAATCACTGCGGGAAAACTGCAACGCATAGTATTTGTATCATAAAAATAATTTCAACATGACGAAATTACAAGACGTAATAGCCTCAGTGCTGCGCGACGTACTGTCGGCGCAGCATGAGGCTAACCTCCTCACAGAATCACTCGCTGAGCAATATGCCGATGCGGGTGTCATGAATCAGCTGAATCTGCCTGCCGTGACTATTGGCGACATGGAGATAACCTTCCGCTTCGCTATCGCTTCTGACGGTGAACTGCAGGGGAAATCGCCGGAAGACGGCATTCAGTCGATGGATGTCATTGTCGATGCTGACCGTCTGGCATTGCTGCCCGGGCATGCTGTCCACAGTGTCACATTGACGGTCTCACCGCAGGAAAGTATAAAGAAGTCTGAATCATAAACTCTGACAATTCATTATGGACAATGACATTACCAATACCCAAGAGATACGTCCTGAAGACCTTGCAGGTGGCAAGGGGGGAGATTCGATGGAGATGACGTTGGCTGATATGCTGACGGGAATGATCCAGTCAACTGTTGCTGCCGACCAGAAGGCTGCCGAAGACTATCTGAAGGTGCTGCGTAACTATGCACTGGTACCCTCGAAAATAGGAGATGGACATGAAAGGCTCAAGATGGTTGACTTTGAAATGACCGATTCTGACGGGCTGCAGCAGATTGTCTCCATACCCAAGCTGTCGTTGTTGCCGCTTCCTGTGCTGCGTGTTGCGGAAGCTACGTTTGACATTGAGGCACAGGTTGACATCAAAACCGATGTAAACGAGAAAGAACGGCACCTTTTTCTGGAGCGTTATCCGGTGTTCAGGGATCAGCTGAGAAGTGTTCCGGAGGCGAAAATGTCAGCAACGCTGGAAAAGGAAATACTGCGGAGAAGGATAATTGCCCCCGGAGTCTGCGTCAGGCTCAAGCGACCTGTACCGACAGAAATGCCAAAAGCTAGGAGATTGGAACAGAAGATGACAAACATCAAGGTACATGTAAAGCTCGAACCAGTCCAGTTGCCTGATGGCATGCGTGGATTGCTGCAGGCAACAGACAGCAGCATAAAGGTGATATCAAAGAATAAAAACCAAGAATAATATCAAAACCTATAGCTATGACAAATAATCAGCAGAAAACCCCGGGGCTCAACTGTCCTAAATGTGGAACATTCATTTCTACTTCCATCACTGAACTGCTTTCGGCAAGCGGACTGCATTGTCCACACTGCCACCTCGTGCTGAACATCAACCGTAACGAGTCAAAGCGTGCGATGGAGATACTGAAAAACGTCGAAGAGGCACAACAGAACCTCAAGAAGGCAAGTTCATTCCAACGATAATTCCGTAACATTATGCAAGATGGAACTAATATAAATGCAGGCAGTAAGGTCGTGAGCGCCCTCAATTCCATCCCCTTCGGAAGCATCATCGGCGGACCATTGGCTGCATGCGTACATGCGCAGGCTGAGGCCGCGCAGACCACAATGGATTTCATCCGTGGTTTTACGATGACCGATTCAAGTCTTGATATCGAGGGTAGAGAGCCTGTAACTGTTACTTTCTCCTTCATCATGGAGGGAGTTCCCATGCTCATGACGGTGCCGCTCATGACCATTGTCCCCATTCCGTATATGCGCATCAACTATGTTGACCTCTCTTTTACGGCCGACATCACGGCATGCGACAGCGAGAAGATGGAAGCGAAGTATGCGTCAGAAGGGTATAAACGCACGGAAGAGGATGAAAAGTCTATTTCGATGCAGAGCAAAATGGGTATCAGCATCCGTGCTGCAACCAGCGATATGCCGTCGGGTATGGCAAAAATGCTTGATTTCTTTGGCAACAATCTCATCATACAGGAGACTTTGACAGCTGAAGAAGTGGATGAGATGCGTTGGGAAGCGGATCGGCAACGTGCTATCATAGCTGCAGATTGCGAGGAACAGAAACGCATTGAAGAAGAAAGGGAACGCGAAAGAAAACGCCGTAAAGAGGCTGAAAAAAAGCGCCACGACAAGATTGCTGCGCTTGTACAGGCGGTCAGGCTGCATAAAGAACAGTCAGAGGAGGAACGGATAAGAGAACAAAAGCTGAAGGAAGAGAAAGAACGGTGGAGAAAAGAAGCGCAGGAAAAGCGCATCCGTGAGAACCGTCCTGACCCCCGGAATCCGTTTGCACTGCCTGAGACCAACAGGAAGAAACCACATCCGGAGTGCACTTTCGACCCAGAACAAAGCATACAGTGGAACATTGATCGGCAGGAAACACTCCGTGGCAGCAACAGGCATGACTGGCTGCGCAACCATCTGCTGCTTGCCCTCAGGACGGCACAGCGTATCTATCCCAATGACATTAATTCTACTGACGGACAGCGTATTCTCAAGGAAGATCTTGCAAACTTCGGCAAACGGTATAATGGCTGGTACACATACGGCGAACTCAACAACAAGGATTTGCCCAAGGGGTATCGGAAAAACGGCTATATTGATACCGCTTATACCGACTTTGTAGGGTATGTGCTTGACAATGAACGGCGCCGTAATGCTCCTGACCTTTTAAATCCAACCGATCCTATATTTCGACCTCGGCCAGGCAGACTGCCCCAGGACGGGCATCCTAAGCCGTCGGATTCCTCTATAGATATAGAATACGGCCGTAGACCTAGTAGACCTATAGTTCGCCCTAGTATAGACAATATACGTCCTGTAGCACGTCCCAGCGCAGAAGGGAGTAGTTCTTATGTCCGCCCCGGCAGAGTGGGAGATCGTCCTGTAGTTCGTCCCAGCAGAGTGGAAGACCGTCCTGTGACTCGTCCCAGCGCAGAAGGGAGTAGTTCTTATGTCCGCCCCAGCAGAGTAGGAGATCGTCCTGTAGTTCGTCCCAGCAGAGTGGAAGACCGTCCTGTGACTCGTCCCAGCAGAGTGGAAGACCGTCCTGTGGTCCGTCCCAGCGCAGAAGGGAGCAGCCCTTATGTCCGCCCCGGCAGAGTGGAAGACCGTCCTGTGGCTCGCCCCAACGCAGAAGGAAGCAGTTCTTATGTCCGCCCCGGCAGAGTGGAAGACCGTCCTGTGGCTCGTCCCAACGCAGAAGAAAGCAGTTCTTATGTCCGCCCCGGCAGAGTGGAAGACCGTCCTGTGGCCCGTCCCAACGCAGAAGGGAGCAGTTCTTATGTCCGCCCCGGCAGAGTGGGAGACCGTCCTGTAGTTCGTCCCAGCAGAGTGGAAGACCGTCCTGTGACTCGTCCCAGCGCAGAAGGGAGCAGTTCTTATGTCCGCCCCGGCAGAGTGGGAGATCGTCCTGTAGCTCGTCCCAACAGAGAAGAGAACAGTTCTTTTATTCGTCCCAGCGAAGAGTGGCGCATACCTTTAAAACGCTCCATGCTAGATTGTACTGAAGCTGTGAGAAGGGCAGATGTTGTACGTTTAGGAACGGAAGGAAGACCTGCTGACCCAGATAGGACTGTTGACGCAGATAGGACTGTTGACGTAGATAGACCTGTCGACCCTCGCATTATTAGGCGTCCCACATCCAGTGACTGGAAGCCGGATGAGGAAAAGGGTTAGTAGCGGAAAAAACGCTTAGAAGATGAAGATTTCAAACCCGATGTGAGCGGGAAGGGAAGGCAGGAGCAGTGCAGAAGAATCTTAAACGAAGAATCAAATCACGTAGGAAGAAATGAGTGACGGACAGAAAAGCAACCCCCAGAAGAAGACGTATAGAGATGTCATGTGGCTCTCTGACATCATGTGCAAGACGCTTACCGACTGCATCGAGGCGCAACATGAGACTTTGGAAAAGTCGCTTGACCTCATTGAGCGCACTGCCTTCCATGCTACTGACAATGGTTCTGAACCCGTAATGGTCAGTTTCTCGTTTCAGCAGGATGGGAAAAACCACACGCTCCGTGTGCCCCTCTTGGTACTGGTGCCCTTTCCTTTCCTGCAAATCAGCCAGGCGGATCTTTCTTTCTTCGTAAGTATCATGTCTTCGAACACCCATCAGCTGAAAGGATTAAAGGTGCGTTTCTCACCCTCCAATCACCTGCTTGCCGAGTCACGCCAGGAAAAAAGCGATGTGCGCAACAACATACGTGTGAACATCAAGGCGGTTGCCGCAGCCCCTTCAAATGGCATGTCGCGTCTGTTGCAGATAGCAGGCAGCAACGGTATGCGCATACGGAAGGCTGACGAACCAGCGGATAACCCGTAAGAATCAATTCCAAGAATCTCTAAAACAGAAAGAATATGCCTGAATTAAATAACCCCAAACAAAGCCAGCAGAATTCTTCGCTGAGCGAACTTGATTTCAATCGCATCATCGGCGGACCTCTTTCAGCCTGTGTAAATGCACAGGAAGAGGCTGCCCGAGCTACCCTTGAATATCTCTACGGGGTGGTGTTCAGAAAGAAGCCCGGCCACTCTGAAAATCTTGAGCCTGTCACCGTGACCTTCTACTTCGAGAGTGGTGGACAGGTAAACCGTCTCATCATGCCACTCATCTGCATCGTGCCCGTTCCCTACCTGCAGATAGAACAGGTTAACTTGACCTTTCAGGCAACGGTGACGGAGAGCAGCATGCAGGATGACAAGGTGGAACTCAAGGCCAAGTATTCTGCTCCAGGCGACTCTGCTGCAATGACGGATGTTACCAAGGAGGAGTTCAAGAGCAAGCGATGTATTGACGTCAATCTTTGCGTGACTGCGGCTGACATGCCAATGGGCATCTCCAAGCTGATCGAGATCTTTAACAACCAGCTTGTAGAGATAAAAGAGGGTGAGCCTGTTCCAGTGGTTCAACCGCCAATTCTCTGGCCATCTGAACCGCATGACCAGCATGGGGAGCCAGTCTCCAAACCAGTTGACAAGCAGGGAAAGGAAACGAATCCTGATCTGAAGGGTGAGGAAGAGAAGCCTGCTCCTCCGCCAGTCGATTCGCATGAGCAGGAAGAAAAACCGGCTCCTCCAGCTGATGAACCGCAGCCTCGCTATAATATCAAGTTGATTACCGTGCCCCGCAAGCAGCAGAAGTCTGCGGTTGTGAACATTGTCAACTCGCTTTCCGGCAACAGTAATGCGCTCACGGGTAATTCACTCAACAATATTCTTAAAAGTGCGCAGCGGACGATTCCGATCGAAACGGACTTGGAAACTGCCAAAGATATTGTGGCAGCATTGAAGAAGAAGTCTATTTCCACTACCGTGGTAGTGGCGTTTTAGCTGCTCATCTCATGGAGAAGTGGGACTGAAAAATGACTCGTTGAAGGCGCAGGTACAAACATCAGGTGGTCAGCATGTTGCAAGATCGTGTAATAATTGTTGCTTGATTGCTTCTCAACCAAGCCTTGATAAGCCGTGAAGTAAGCCTTACTTGCACGTCAAGTAAGGCTTAGTTGCGATGGTGCCGGGTACCTGCTATCCACAGCAGGAACTCCATTATCGGGGAAACAGAAAAACACAGGTATTTTTCGTTATATTTAATCTTTTTAGTACTTTTGCAGGCAATTAATTCTCAAAACCGACTAACGATTCATTGCACAATGAAAGCATTACGCGACCGTATCCTCAAGGATGGAAAGTGTTACCCGAACGGTATCCTGAAAGTAGACAAGTTCATCAATCACCAGATGGATCCTAATCTGATGAAGCAGGTCTGTGTGGAGTTCATCCGCCGTTATGCTTCGACCGAAATCAACAAGATCATCACCATTGAGGCAAGCGGCATCGCACCGGCCATCATGATGGGCTTCCTGCTCGACCTGCCTGTGGTCTTCGCCAAGAAAAAGAAGCCCTCGACGATGGGCGATATGCTTTCGACGACGGTCTTTTCGTTCACCAAGCAGCGGGAATACCACGTCGTCATCTCCAAGGAGTATCTGGGCAAGGGCGACAAGGTGCTGTTCGTCGACGACTTCCTTGCCTATGGCAATGCGGCGAAGGGCATCATCGATCTCTGCCGGCAGGCCGGGGCCGAACTGGTGGGGATGGGCTTCATCATCGAGAAAGCGTTCCAGCACGGCCGTGAGGTGATAGAGGCGGCCGGTGTGCGCTGCGAGAGCCTGGCGATCATCGAGTCGCTTGAAAATTGTGAGATAAAACTGCGAGAAGAATAAAACCAAGGTGGGCTTTCATGCCTGCCTTTTTTGTTTCGGCGGATTCCATGCCCGCTGCCTTTGCTGGATGAATCCGTCTGCCTCCGGGGCGGCAGGCCGTCGGCCGTTGAAGCGGCATGCCAGCCACTCCCGCTTCCTGAAGCATGGTACACCTTATTATATATAGCATTTAAAAAGTAAAAGAATGGAAAAGTCCAAGGAACTCATCTATGGTCTGAACGACCGTCCGCCTCTCCGTGAGACACTGTTTGCCGCCTTGCAGCATCTGCTGGCGATCTTCGTCGCCATCATTACCCCTCCGCTCATCATCAGCTCGGCGCTGAAGTTCGACCTGGAGACGACCGGCTTCCTCGTGTCGATGTCGCTCTTCGTGTCGGGGCTGGCCACATTCGTCCAGTGCCGCAGGTTCGGTCCGGTCGGGACGGGGCTGCTCTGCATCCAGGGAACGTCCTTCTCGTTCATCAGCCCGATCATCGGTGCGGGGATGCTCGGCATCGTCGGCGGCAAGATGGATGTCGGACTGGGGCTCAGCTACATCTTCGGTGCCTGCATGGTGGCATCGGTCGTCGAGATGGTCGTGAGCCGTCTGCTGCCTTACACCCGTAAGATCATCACGCCGCTGGTATCGGGCATCGTCGTCTCGCTCATCGGTATGTGCCTGATCAAGGCCGGCATCACCTCCTGCGGCGGCGGCCAGTCGGCGGTGGACGGCGGGACTTTCGGGTCGTTGCAGAACCTGGGGCTGGCATTGCTGGTGCTGGTGAGCATCATCTTCTTCAACCGTTCGTCCAACCGCTTCCTGCGCATGGGCTCCATCGTGCTGGGGCTGCTGATAGGCTGCGTGACGGCCTATGTGCTCGGCATGATTGATTTTTCACGCATCAGCGGTGCGGGAAACCTGAACATCCCTGTGCCTTTCAAGTACGGTCTGCACTTCGACGCGGGGTCTATCATCGGCCTGGGGCTGATCTATCTCGTCACGGCGGTTGAGGCTTTCGGCGACATCACCGCCAATTCGCTTATATCAGGCGAGCCCGTCGAGGGACCCGTCTTCCTGAAAAGGGCGCAGGGAGGTGTCCTTGCCGACGGCTTCAACTCCTTTCTGGCTGCCGTCTTCAACAGCTTCCCTAACTCCATCTTCGCCCAGAACAACGGTATGATCCAGCTCACAGGCGTCGCCAGCCGCTATGTAGGCTACTTCATCGCCGGAGCTTTGGTGCTGCTGGGGCTCTTCCCGGTCGTCGGCCAGCTCTTCTCCCTCATCCCCGATGCGGTGCTGGGCGGAGCGACGCTGCTGATGTTCGGTACGGTCGCAGCAGCGGGCATCCGCATCATCGCCGCCACGGAGATAACACGCAAGGCGGTGCTGGTGATGGCCATCAGCTTTGCCATGGGCCTGAGCGTGGAGTTAGTGCCCGGCATCCTCGACAAGATGCCCGATATTATCAAGAACATCTTTTCGAGCGGGATCACGACGGGAGGTCTGACAGCCATCCTTGCCAATGCGTTCATCCGCATCAAGGAATAGCCGGCGCACCGGCTGTCCGGAGGCTGGGCAGCCGGGACAGGCCGCTCCTGCCTGTCGTCGCTGATCCGGACGCTGGGACTGCCGTTCCCAACGGCCGGGAATCCTGCTCCCAACGGCTGGGAACCGGATTCCCGACCGGTTGGGAATCCCATTCCCGTTTGTCCTCCGGCCGGTCGGGGGTAGACATCATCGGGTGAACCGGCAATTTTCATCCTCTTTCCGTCAGGTTCATATTGGGGATATTCCCGTAATCGCAAAGTGAAAAAGAACACGGATTATCCGTATGGTGCGTATAAATGTCATCTTGTACTGGGGATACTTTATAAGCAAGGTGTCAGTACTGAGGATGAACTGAAAGTATATAGCATAAACGAGCTTAATGCAATAAAATCGGTTATTGAGCATTTTATTTTCTTTGTCCAGCCCAAATGGAAAATTGCATGTGACAGACCGGGCAGTGGAAACACGAGGAATATCGGAGGGGTCATAGAGATTGACAAACTCACGAAGGGAGAAGGCACCTTTGCTATACTCGGAGAAAAGGTGTTTGACCATTATTGGATGAATTTCTATAATGCAGCAGATGCAACTAAAGCCGGCATTGGGAAACCTCATTATAATAATCTTGAGACTTACCGGGAATATCTGGAAAAAGAGAATAAAATACTTACCGAATTGAAAAAATAAATATGCAAGTCATCATTCCTCCTATAAAATCGCAGGGTATTAAGACCAAATTGCTCCCATGGATTAATGACCTGATTCTGACATCGGGAATTTCACTTAATGCACGTTGGATAGAACCTTTTTTCGGCACGGGTGCTGTCGGCTTCAATTCGCCTGTCAATGGTATTCATATCGTAGGGGATACCAACCCGCATATCATAAATTTCTATCGACAAGTCCAAAGTGGGATAATTACGCCTTATACTATGCGTACATATCTTGAGCGTGAAAGCAAACTCTTAGAGATGGCAGACGAAGATGGATATGCGTATTACCGGCTTGTCCGTGACAGGTTCAATCAGGATCATAGTCCTTATGACTTTATTTTTTTGTCTCGGGCAGGGTTTAACGGAATGATGCGTTTCAACAGACGCGGCGATTGGAATATACCCTTTTGTAAAAAACCTGGACGATTTGCACCTGCATATATAACGAAAATCTGCAATCAAATAGGAAGTGTCGCTCAGGTCATCAACAAGAAAGCGTGGAGTTTCAATAATGTTTCCTTCCTTGAAACCATAGCACAGGCTGGTGAAAACGATATTATTTATTGCGACCCGCCATATTATGGTCGATATGTAGACTATTACAATGGATGGACGGAGAAAGACGAAGAGGAACTTTTCGATGCTTTGTCACAGACCCGTGCGAAGTTTATTCTTTCTACCTGGCATCACAATGATTACCGGCCCAATGAGATGATAAAACGTCTCTGGCAGCGTTTCAATGTCGTGACGAAAGAACATTTCTACCATAACGGTGGGAAAATTGAGAACAGACACTCTATGGTCGAAGCCATGGTCTTCAATTTTGATTTACAGGAGAGGGTTGAGGTTGTAACTCCTCATAAACAACTGGAGTTATTCACAACGATATAAAACGGTCACGTATTCCATCGAGACCGTCATCCATACTGATTGACAAGGTCTTTCTTATGTACGTCAAAAAAGTCGAAGAGAGTCCATTGGGTGAACTTCTGTGCGGAAGCAGGTGTCCGGATCTGCCGTTTCATAAAGCTGCCCCCCCTCTTTCCACGGCTTCTACACAGCATGCTGGTCTTGAAGAATTCAGACCTTTTCAAACATCAGGAAAGGAGTATTCGGAGGCATTCATTTTGGTTTTTTATTCCAATTGGCTTATAATTCGGGATTTTTATCTAAATTTGCAGGGGGAAGGAGAACATATAGGATTGTGTTTCTTCCGGGAGCATAAACAGGACTTCCCATGAACAGAATAATTATACAGCAAGACGATGTTGAAGCAGCATATACAGCATAGATTTACCGGGACCCTCACCTTTAAGGTGCTTCTGGGTCTGATTGTCCTTGTTCTCCTGGGACTGGCCTATAATTTCATTGTGGCTGAAGATGATGCGCCGTTGGCTGACGATGCGCAGGAAGAAGAGCTCCAGCACGATGCCGACAGGGACACAATAGACATTGTGGGCGATTATCTCTGGCCGAAGATGAAGGCTTCGAAACAGGACATGATGACGGATGAGGCGAAAGCCGGCGATGGAGGAAAGGGGAAAGATGCCCGGCCGGCGGAAGAGAAAGCGGCGGGGGCGAAGACTGGTGACGACCATAGCGAGGCTCCGGTTCCGGTGCCTGCTCCCGATGTGACTTCTCCTGCGGAGCAGCCTGCCCGGCAGTCGGCTCCCGCCATAGAAAAGATGGAGGCGCCGAAGATCGAGAAGATAGAATAAGGCATGCTGTCTCCCCGCAGCCGGCTTCTCTGCTTCTGTACACGCCTGCTTTGAGGGAGAGGACAGCAGGAACATTAAAAGAAAGCGAGGTAAATGATGAAACATTTGATTTTGTCCCTTTCGGCAGCCGCCCTGCTGGCAGGCTGTGCTACGGCTTATTATGACTCAGAGGGGAACCCTGTCTCCAAGGAGCAGATGGCGCACCTGCGGACGGCCGCTGTGAAAGCGCATCTGGGCGAACGCCGCTACCGTGTCTTCGTAGACCGGATGTATCCCATGCGCGGCCCTTCCGTCTATATGGCGGAAGACTGGTGCATCGAGGTGAGCGGCGATTCAGTCGGTCTTTCCCTTCCGTATATCGGCCGGGCGTACCAGATACCTTATGGTTCGGGCGGGGGCATGCATCTCCTGGAACCGCTGACCGACTATAAGGAAGAACTGATCAGGGACGGGCGGCGTGTCGTCATGACGACACGCGATGAATACGAGAGTTTTCAGATCGTATTGGAGGTGTTCGACAATGCTGCGGCCTCGCTCATCGTGAGCCCCAGCGGAAGAGAGTCCATCCGCTTCACGGGCGAGATGCAGCTCGACGACTCCTTCACGAGGAAGAAATAAAGTACAGCGGAAACGACAGACAACCTTTTATGAAATGATGACCGGCAGACTTTTCCCCTTGCTTCTCTCTCTGGCCGTAGGCCTTACCGCAACGGCACAGACATCGATGAATGTCGCTTCCCGCGACGCCATGCTCTATGAGGCGTCCTGCCATCTGTATGAGAAAGGCGACACGCTGACCAGTGTCTCCATGGACATGGAATGGCCGGAAGGACTGAATGGATCGGTGCTGCCGGAGCTGCAGCATTGTCTTACGGCTTTCTTCTTCGGACAGCCGTCCGCCGGTTATAGGGAAGGATGGCGGAATTTCCAGCTGCAGAGGGGCAAGGAGATTCGGACGATGAAGGATGACAGAGCGTCCGTCCGCCGGTATTGCGACATGAAGCTGCATTGTCTCTGGCTGGAGCCGGGGCGGTACATCTCTTTCCTCGCCTGTCTGGAAGAACGGGGAGAGCAGTCGGTCATTGCCTCCAGACACCTGTACTTCACCTTTGACCTTATCCATCAGAAGATCCTGACACAGAGAGATGTGTTCAATCAGGAACGTCTCTGGAGGAATGCCGGCATACGTTATCAGTTCTGTGAGGTACTTGACACGACGTCGAATGCCCCTCTCACCGATACTGTCGACTGGGAACATCTGCCCGGCCAGTTTGCCTTGGAGGGGCCGTACGTGCGCTTTGATCTCGGTACGGACAGTGTCGGGGGCACGTATTCTTTGGTGAGCAATGAGGTGATAGATGTGCTTTTCTCAAGGAATTTCAGGAGATGGCTGCGACAGCCGCTTCCTGCCGCCGGCACAGCGCACCTCCCCGCCGAGGCGGTATATGCAGCTCTTCCCGCCGACTCGGTTTTCCCAGAGACAATGCCCCGGTTTGAGGGGAATATTTCTGAGGCTGTCGGACAGAATCTCTTTTATAGTGACAACCACCGGGAATCGACACCCAGGGGGAAGGTGATCGTGTCCTTTGTCGTCGATGTGGATGGATCGCTGAAGGATATGGTCTTCTTGACGGTAGGCAATGTCGTTTTGAACCGTGCTGTCGCCGCTGCCCTGCGGTCGATACATGGCTGGAAACCGGCTATGCTGCACGGCCGGCCCGTTGCCTGCAGATACAATCTGCCGTTCATCTTCTGCTTCCGATAGTGTCTTCGTGACAAAATGCAACACTGTCGTTCCGGTTGTTTGCACACGGAATTGATATAGGTCAATCATGTGACAGATAGACAGGGAGAAGGTCTTGTATTCTTGAATTTTGTATAGTCTGCTTCTTTTTCTGAACTAATCTGCTTGGTTTTGTTTACGTTTTGATATTTTCTTCGACCGTAAATTACAACTGAAAACGCATGAAAAATAATCGGAAAATACCCTTGTTTTTATTTGGCGGTGTCATTTCTAAGCACTAATTTTGCGGTGTCAAAACGATAATTAAAGACCTATACAACAATGAGAAAATTACTTTTGTTAGCACTGGTGTGCTTGGTTTCTGCAACATCTTTTGCGCGTGAAGGCGTTACAACAGTGGTGGTATCTCGTGATACGATATTCTACAATCAGCAGAAGAAAGTAGTGGCCGACCGTGATGCGGCGGCTTATTACCGTCTTCTGGCGAAAGAAACTTACAAGGGACAGGAGCGTGACATCTTCCAGGACTTTTATCCAGACGGTCAGAAGCGGCTCGAAGGAGGCTATGCTTTCCTCGATCTGGGGAACGACGCCAACACGGTGCTTGACGGGCATGTGACCTCTTACTATCCAAATGGAAAGGAGAAATGGAACTGTAACTATGAGAATGGGAAGCGTAACGGCTATCTCACACTGAACCTTCGTGATGGAAGCGTGGGAGTCGTGGCTTATGCCGAGGGACATGTACGGTTCAATTACATGATGGTGACCCATCCTGACGGGAGAATGGAGAAAGTGAATCTCAAGCACTATGCGGAACTGCTCCAGTAGTGGTTTCGCCCCTGCGGACACCATGGACTGTCGCATGCTTTTGCCTTGGCGGGCATTCGGCGGCGTCCAGTCCCGTCCAGGAGATGTATTGGTTTTTTCAATGCAATAAAGTTAAAGGGATTAGATCTGTCGTCTCTGCATCGGGAGATGCGGCTTCAGAGTTGCACTTTAGGCTTGCTCTGTCAAGCCGGATTGTAAAATCCTCTATAAAAACCGATCCCCGGCAGGCTGAGCGAAGCCTGTCGGGGAATATTCGATTTGGGGCATCATGCCCTTCAGCGAAGAAAGTGGATGTCGGTGTCTGGCGATGGAATATCCGTCTGCCGTCCTGTCTCCGGTATCAGAACTGCGTGTAGATGAAAGGTTGTATGCTGTGCTGGCTGAAGTTGATGGCCAGCTGCAGCACCAGGGCGAATATACCCAGTTTTACGAGCCATGGAGCATGGACGAAGCGGTCCTGCAGCCAGCTGTAATCGTTGCCGCGGATGCTGTGAAGCTCCAGGCTGATGAGGACGACGATGATCCACAGCGGGTATTCCATGAGGAAGGTATAGGCATCGGAAAGGCTTGTCGTCTGGAGGATGTTTGTCATCAGGGTCGTGGCTGTCGCCATGTCAGGTGAACGGAAGAAAATCCACGCAAAGGTGACATAGCCGAAGGTGAGGCACCAGCTGATGGCCTTTACTGCCGTATTATCGGGAATGCGGTCCAGTCCGTTGTTCTTGCACAGCTTATGGACGACCAGACCGATACCGTGAAGCACGCCCCATGCGACGAACATCCACGATGCCCCGTGCCATAATCCGGCGACAATCATGGCCAGGAAACTGTTGAGATAGGTGCGCAATGCCCCTCTCCGGTTGCCTCCCAGAGGAATGTAGAGATAGTCGCGGAACCATGTGGAGAGGGAGATGTGCCAGCGATGCCAGAACTCGGTGAGGTTCAGACTCTGGTAAGGGAAGTTGAAGTTGTCTTTCAGTTCGTACCCCATGAGTGCTGCGACACCGATGGCAAGGTCGCTGTATCCGGAAAAATCACAGTAGATCTGTACCGAAAAGCCCAGCACGCCCATCAGGTCTCCGAAGCCGCTCTGTACGGCCGGAGCGTCAAACACGATGTTGTTGTATTGTGCAATGTAATCGGCAATGAGTGCCTTCTTGACCATTCCGCAGATGATAAGCCACAGCCCCTTATATACAAGTCCGCTGTCGATGTCCTCTCTCGGTCTTCCGACTTGTGGCAGCAGCACTTCGGCACGGGTGATAGGACCGGCGATGAGGAGCGGGAAAAAGGTGAGATAGAAGGCATAGTCGGTCAGTTCTGCGGTCTTGGGGTAACGTCCCTTGTAGACATCGACCGTATAGCTGATGGCCTGAAAGGTGAAGAAGGAGATTCCTACGGGCAGCAGCATCTTCTCCGGAGAGAAGTTGCTGTGCAGGATTTCATGGAGTATTTCGAGCGTGAAGTCCGTGTACTTGTAATAGAGCAGGGGAGTGAGTTCCGCCAGTATGACGATGGCAAGTCCTGACCTCCGTATCTTCCCACGTTTCAGTCGCATCATGAAGCGGGTAAGATACCATGAGGAGATCGCCGTTATGGGGAGCATGAGCATCAGTATCCCATTGGCTTTGTAGGCAAAGAAGAGGCTGAATGCGATGACGTATGCCTTTGTCCACGGCTGACGGTAGCGGTTCAGTCCGATATAAATGGCAAAGAACACGAGGAAGGATGCCATGAACGACAGCGTACACAGCGACCAGCTCTTGTCTTGTGTGGACAAGAAATCAAGCAAGGTGGTTGTCAGCTGTGTTATCTTTGCCATGAGTCAGTCTCGTTTTTAGCTGTCTTCGTCTCATTTAAAACCTTCGAAGGAAGGTTGCAGGAGCTTCGTACGGGTTGCCTTATGGTGGGTGTTGGGCCTGTTCAACTGTAAGGGAGCAGCACACTGTTGGCTGGAAATGAACCTGGCCGCCGTGTCCATCCAATAGGCTGCGGCCGCCCATGTCGGGTGATAATGGTCGCTCCCGCGTCTGAGCTTGAGATTGCGGCTGTCGAAGAAACGTCCTGTACCGACATTCTCCTGTATGACATCATTGATGCCTGTGTCGCCGTTCCAGTCAGAAGGGCTTATCCAGACAAAGGGTATGCCGTCCAGCTTCTTCACGATGTTGCGTACATATTGCGCCCGGCTGGCAAGGTCGTTGACGAAGAGTTCATTGCTTCCCAGACAGATGAGAACATACGTCGGCCTGTATCGGGCTATGTAATGCTCCAGTGTGTGCGTCGTCCCCCAGCTTTCGGTGGATGAACTGTACCAGATGACGGTGTAGAGCCTGTGTCCGTTCTCACTGGCATAATCGCCCATTCGGCGTGACAGTCCCTCTACCATGGAGTCTCCGATGAAAAGGACAGTCTGGTTCCGACGTGTCTTTTTCACAGCCCGCCTCTTCTGTCTTGTCTGTTCAATGTGCAGGCGGGAGAGGCGGGCAAGTGTTATCTTCCGGATCGTATAGCTGCCCAGTGTTATCTCCGCAGGGATAACAGCATAGACGACGATGGCTGCCAGTACAGCAGCCATCAGAAGTAATGTCTTGATCTGGGCACGCATACGAAGGTCCTACTTCAGGTCGACTTCTATCGGACAGTGATCGCTTCCCATGATTTCCGTGTGGATCTTGGCATCTTCGAGACGGTCTCGCAGACGTTCGGAAATGAGGAAATAGTCGATACGCCAGCCTGTGTTCCGCTCTCTCGCACGAAAACGGTACGACCACCAGGAGTAGGTTACCTGCTCCGGATAGAGCGAACGGAAGGTGTCGATGAATCCGCTGTCCAGCAGCTGAGTCATCTTTTCACGTTCCTCATCGGTGAAACCGGCATTCCTGCGGTTCGTCTTCGGGTTCTTGATGTCGATCTCCTCATGGGCCACGTTCATGTCACCGCACACCACGACGGGTTTCTTCTCATCGAGCCAGTGGAGATAATTCTGGAAATCTTTCTCCCATTTCATTCTGTAGTCCAGTCTGCGAAGACCGTCCTGCGAGTTCGGTGTGTAGACCGTTACGAGATAGAAGTCGTCCATCTCCAGCGTGATCACACGTCCCTCATGGTCGTGCTCGTCCATGCCGATGCCGTAGGTCACGTCCAGCGGCTTGTGCTTCGTGAAGATGGCCGTGCCGGAATAGCCTTTCTTGTCAGCGTAGTTCCAGTATGACGTATATCCGGGGAAGCTGATGTCGAGCTGTCCGGCCTGCATCTTGGTCTCCTGCAGGCAGAAGAAGTCGGCATCCAGCGCCTTGAACTGCTGCTCGAAGTCCTTACCCACACAGGCGCGAAGTCCGTTTACATTCCATGAAATCAGTTTCATCTTATTTCTTGTTTGCTTTCAGATAATAGGTAACAGGCCTGTCAAAGTCTTTCTGTACCTCTGATGTACCATGCGCATTGTTCACCTTTACCAGCTTCTCCACCGTGAATTCGAGGACCATCTCTGAGTTGCTCATCGTGTAACGGCTGCTGAACATGGGCTTGTCGTCCGTGATATAGCCTTTCATTTCATAGGTGTCACCATCGATTGTCACGTTGAACTTGATTTGCGGTATGATGGTGAGTGAGGCGTTGCTGTCAGACAGCCCGATCCCTTTGATGACGGCTTTGAGCGGAGCGTCCTTTACCTTGAGCAGGGCGGCATGAAGCGGTGACTCTGTTCCTGTCGATCCTTCCTTTGATACGCCGTTCGCCAGCGTTCGATAAGGGAACTTGTCAATCGTGATGATGCGCGTCTCATCCACCTTCCAGCTGGTTGTCCATCCGGAAATTGTTGATGTACTATATGAGAAACCCAGCGTACCCTCATAGGACCCGAGCATATTCTTGAGCATCTGGTCAGCAGAGTTCTGATGATTATCATCACTGGAACAGCTTACAGCAGTCCATGCCATTGCGAATAAGCATATTGCTGTGGCGGCAGCATTCATAATCTTTTTCATTTCTTTGATGTGTTAAGTGTGAATTGTATCTGGTTAGGCCCATATCGAAGAAAGCCCCCTGTCATATTCTCTTAGTCTCTCCCCGCAGCAGGTCCATGAACTCGTTGCGCGTCTTGCTCGACCCGAACACGCCGCTGTATGCGCTCGTGGTGGTGATGGAGTTCTGCTTCTCCACACCGCGCATCTGCATGCACATGTGCTTGGCCTCTACGACCACCATCACCCCCTGCGGCTTCAGCGTGTCGTTGATGCACTGCATGACCTGTTCCGTCAGGCGTTCCTGCACCTGCAGCCGATGTGCGTAGATGTCCACGACACGGGCGATCTTGCTCAGTCCCGTGATGTGTCCGTTCGGGATGTACGCCACGTGCGCCTTGCCATAGAATGGCAGCATGTGATGCTCGCACATGGAGAAGAAGTCAATGTCCTTGACAATGACCATCTGATTGTATTTTTCTTCAAACAGCGCATCGGTCAATACTTTGTGCGGATCCTGCGTATAGCCGCGTGTCAATACCTGCATGGCCTTGGCAACACGCATCGGGGTCTTCTCCAATCCCTCTCTTTCAGGGTTCTCTCCTAATAGGGTGAGCACCTTTCGGTAATGTGCTGCCAGTTCGTCTAATCCTTCACGGAATTGTGTTTCTGGAGTCATATTATTCTTGTTTCTGGTTGACAGCGTCCCTTGGGGCGGGCATATCTTGTCCGGGATATATTGCCTGTTCCCATAGTCTGGCTGTCGCTGTTATATTATATAAGGTGTAACTTGTATTTAATTGTCGACAAACTGTGAAGTCTTGATGGTCACCATCGTGCGGATTACGTTGGCGTGCGGGTAGCCTCCTTTGCGGATGGCCCGCATGACTCTTCTTGCTGTATCATAGCTGGTGAAGTTGCCTACGAGACACATCCAGCGCGGGGGATAGAAATGGACGTACACGGGCTGCTCCGGGAACAGTTCCTTGGCTTTCTGTCCGGCCTTGTCCGCCTGTTGATGTGCTATGCGTGTGTTGCCGCCGCTGAAGACCTGTACACGGAATCCCCTCACCTTCTTTATCCCTTTCCTGACCCGTCTGGTCACAAGACGCGTGTCTTCCATCTCGTCCGGTGCAGGGACGTGCGGTCTTCTGACTAAACGTTTCACCAGTTTCGTCCTTACGGCCTCACGGGGCTGCAGGGTGCTGTTGTCCGGCCGTGCGATCTCCGGCTTGTGGTCGTTGAGCTTAGGTACAGCCAGCTGTCTTGTTTCCTGTGGCTTGACCGCCGGGCGTGTTGTCTCACGCTGACTCTCTACTTTCTTCCGGTCTTTGTTCGTTTTCTTTGCCGGCTTCTTTCCGTTGACAAGCGCGTCGATTTCGGCACTCTGTGTCACCGTCACCGACCCCTGGGCATCTGCCGCCGCAACGGCTGTCAGCATGAACACTATGATTGTAAGGAGTCTTCTCATTCTCTGTAATGGTTAAAACAGGATTCTATTGGCGCAAAAGAAGGCCAATAGAATCCTTTTTTTTGTTTCTGTTGGTTACTTCTTCCAAGCATCGATGATGCCCTTGAAGTCAGCAGCCTTCAGCGAAGCACCGCCGATCAGGCCGCCGTCGATGTCAGGCTTGGCGAACAGTTCGGGAGCGTTGCTTGCCTTGCAGCTGCCGCCGTAGAGGATGGAGGTCTCTTCGGCCACTTCCTTGCCGTACTTCTCTGCAACGATCGAACGGATGTAAGCCAGCATCTCCTGCGCCTGGTCGGATGTGGCGGTCTTGCCGGTACCGATGGCCCAGATCGGTTCGTAAGCGAGGATGATGCTCTTCCACTCCTCTGCCGTGAGGTTGAATACGGAACCGTCGAGTTCTGCCTTTACCACCTCGTTCTGCTTCTCAGCCTCGCGCTCCTCGAGGGTCTCGCCGCAGCAGAAGATGACCTTCAGGCCGTTGGCCAGTGCCAGACGTACCTTCTCCTTCAGAATCTCTGCCGTCTCACCGTAGTACTGGCGACGCTCCGAGTGCCCGAGGATGACGTACTGTGCGCCCGTGCTCTTTACCATCGCTGCTGACACTTCGCCCGTGTAGGCACCTTTTTCCTTGTCGGCGCAGTTCTCTGCACCCAGACCTACGAGGCTGCTGTCCAGCACCTGTGCAACACTTGCAAGATGGATGAACGGCGTACAGATGACAACGTCACAGTTCGGCTTCTCTGCCTTCAGCGACTCGTTGATTTCCTTTGCCAGTGCGACACCCTCCTGCAGGGTCTCGTTCATTTTCCAGTTACCTGCTACAATTTTCTTTCTCATTTGTCTTTTACGTTTTAAGAGTTGATATAATCTGTTTGACTGTTCTTTCTGCTTCAGCCAGTCTTCCTTCTGCCTGAGCCATTCTTCCCGTTTCCGCACCCATCTTGTCCACGACCAGATGCGGTCGGCGGCAATCAGGAAAGCCAGTGGGAAGACATAGCAGACGATGATCAGTACAATCTTTGTCCATGTCCTGTCTTCCGGCTCCCGTCCGGTTTCTATCAGCGAGAGCGGTGCGTTGAGTTCGTCCTGCTGCGGCAGGTCGTTGTGGCTCCATTTGTTGATGATGGTTCCCTTGTAGAGCAGCACCAGCCCCGGATTGCTGCGGATGACGGTCTTCAGTGTCGTGCCGTCCGTCGTATAGAAAGGATATTCCGCACCGGTGATGTCCCGCCAGTGCTTCACGGCCTTGTCAGTACTGGCTGTGAGACCGTAGAAACCGTATCCGTTCTCCTTGGCGTATTCGTAGACGGCATCGATTTCGCCGAAGTTGCTGTCGTCGGCACGCTCCAGCACGGGAGCGATGAGCAGGAAGGTATATCCGTCCCGGGTCAGTATGCTGTCCGTCAGGTCGTCGCCGGTCTGCTGGTCGGTGATGGAGAAGTCGTGGATGGGCGGCTCGTAGCCCTGCTCCAGGATTTCCTGATGGGTGTCCTTGAACACCCATGTCGAGTCGTCATAAGGGTAGTTGTCCTCCGTGAACTCCTTGGTAACGCCGTTCTTCTCGCAGATGAAGGTGGTCTTGTAGACAGTCTGCTTCGCCCCTTTCGGTATCTCCATTCCCTTCTTGATGTTCTGACCGATGTGATAAGGGCGGAAGTCGAAGATGGGAAGGTGGTAGAGGCTCAGCAGGGAGGCCGTGAGGATGAAGGCGATGGTGAAGTAGAAGGCTATCCACTGGTTGGTCTTCGAGATGAACCGCACCTGATACAGCGGCCATCGTGTCAGGACGATAGAAGCCGACAGCAGGACGACGTTCTTGAGAAACGTCTGTGTGTTCGTAAGGCGTATCGCATCGCCGAAGCAGCCGCAGTCCTGTATGGGGTCGCTGACGGTGAGCCACAGCGTCACGGCCGTCATCACGGCCATGAATGCCAGCGTCACCTTGCTCGCCAGCCGCCGGCGGATGGCGAGCAGCAGCAGTACGCCCAGCGTGAACTCTACGGCCGACAGTCCCACGGCCAGCATCAGCTGTGCCCAGTCCGGGACGTATGCCGACAGCTGTACGGCCTCCAGGTATTCTGCAATCTTGTACTGCGATCCCAGCGGGTCGATGGCCTTGACGAATCCCGAGAAGATGAACGTCAGTGCCAGCAGCGCACGGCACGCATTTACCGATATGGACTTGGTTTTATTCATGCAGTTTGATGGCCCCGAAAACGGCATAGTTCATTATGTCCATGTAATTGGCATCGATACCCTCGCTGACGAGTGTCTCTCCGCCGCGGTCCTCGATTTCCTTGATGCGTTCTATTTTCGTGAGGATGAGGTCGGTATAGCTGCTTACACGCATATCGCGCCATGCCTCGCCGTAGTCATGGTTCTTCTTTATCATCAGCTCGTAGGCTTCCTTTGCATAGCTGTCATAGAGTGTCAATGCCTCGTCCGGACTCATGTCAACGCTGTCGACAAAGCCTTTTGCCAGCTGGATAAGTCCCACGATGCTGTAGTTGATCAGGGCGATGAACTCCGGACGGACAGCTTCTCCCACCAGGTTCTCCCCCGTGATTTCCAGCGATCGGATGCGTTTCGCCTTGATGAAAAGCTGGTCGGTGAGGGATGACGGGCGCAGGATGCGCCATGATGCGCCATAGTCGTGGAGCTTCTTTGCAAAAAGGCTTCTGCATTCAGCGAGCACGTCCTGAAATTCCTGCTGTGTCTTTGTCAGTTGACTTGTCATTGTCTTATCTTGATTTGACTGCAAAAATACTTATTTTCATTGTAATAAACGAATGAATTGACAACTATTCCCATACGGAAAGGTGATTGCAAGGCATCGATAGGGTATCGGCAAGGAGGGGGCGCAGGATGACCGGGTACGCAAACAGACACCCGGCAGTCAGGATGGTAGCTATGGTGTGGTCGTAACCACACACAACAGCTACTGTATTCCCAACCGCCTGGGACTTGCATTCCCGATTGCTTGGGAACAGCTGTCCCGAGGCTTGGAACTCGTATTCCCAAGCGGTTGGGAATGTTTGCTGCATATACTTTTTTCGTTGTATTTGTTTATCTTATGAAATTATCCTTCAAATGTGCAGTTGATGATACAGTAGAGGTCTGCTCGTTTTTCACCTTATTCTCCGTATCATTTGTAGAACTAAAGTAATTTGTGTAACTTTGCAATGCTTTTTATTTATAAAAGACAACATTATTCTATGCGAGATCTCTCTGATGCCGAACTGGCAGAACTATTAGATAACGATATATTCCATCACATTTCAGATGCTGCCGACAGGCTCGGTCTGGAGTGCTATGTGGTCGGCGGATACGTGCGCGATCTGTTTCTGGAACGTCCCTCTAACGACATTGATGTGGTGGTAGTGGGCAGTGGCATTCAGGTGGCGAGTGGGCTGAAAGGCATCCTCGGCAGGAAGGCGCACCTGTCCGTCTTCCGCAATTTCGGTACGGCGCAGGTGAAGTACAAGGACACGGAGGTGGAGTTTGTCGGGGCGCGGAAGGAAAGCTACAGCCACGACAGCCGGAAGCCTGCCGTGGAGGACGGTACGCTGGAGGACGACCAGAACCGCCGCGACTTCACCATCAATGCGCTGGCCGTCTGCCTGAACAGGGAACGCTTCGGCGAGCTGGTGGATCCTTTCGGCGGTGTCGACGACCTCTGGGACGGCATTATCCGTACACCGCTCGACCCTGACGTTACCTTTTCTGACGACCCTTTGCGCATGATGCGCTGTGTCCGTTTTGCCGCACAGCTTAATTTCCTCATTGAGGAGGAGACCTTCGAAGCTCTGGAACGCAATGCCGAGCGGATCAGGATCATCAGCGGGGAGCGCATCGAGGAGGAGCTGAACAAGATCATGATGACGCCGACGCCCAGCAAGGGCTTTGTCGAGCTGTACCGCTGTGGCCTGCTGCAGCTCATCCTCCCGGAACTCGTCGCGCTGGATGTGGTCGAGACAAGGAACGGACGGGCGCACAAGAACAATTTCTATCATACCTTGGAGGTGCTGGACAACATCTGCAGGCATACGGACAACCTCTGGCTGCGATGGGCCGCCCTGCTGCACGACATCGGGAAGGCGAAGTGCAAGCGTTGGGATACGGCAGCCGGCTGGACCTTTCATAACCATAACTTCGTGGGGGCGAAGATGGTGCCGGGCATCTTCCGGCGGCTGAAGCTGCCGATGGACAGCAAGATGAAGTATGTCCAGAAGCTGGTCGACCTGCATATGCGGCCGATTGTCATTGCCGACGAAGAGGTGACGGATTCTGCCGTCCGGCGGCTGATGAACGATGCCGGCGACGATATAGACGACCTGATGACGCTCTGTGAAGCGGACATAACGAGCAAGAACGCCGTCAGGAAGAAACGCTTTCTTGACAATTTCCGTGTTGTCCGCGAGAAGCTGAAGGATCTTAAGGAGCGTGATTATAAACGGCTGCTGCAGCCCTGCATCGATGGCAATGAGATCATGGAGATGTTCCATCTCAGACCGAGCAGGGAAGTGGGAGTGCTGAAACAGACACTGAAGGATGCCGTGCTCGACAACCAAGTGCCCAACGAACGTGAGCCGCTGCTGGCACTATTGACTAAAAAAGCGGTGGATTTGGGATTGGTATAGACAATTATTGTTAAAAATGGGACAGGGCATCAAAGGCCTGCGATAGAAATGAGTATATTTGCAAATCGGAAACTGACTAATGGTAATATAGTTTTCGACACGCCTGTTCTGGTGGAGGACAAAAGGGCTCCATGTCCGGATGAGACTTTCGCCTGTTGAGATAAATAAGGAAAAGAGAATATACAACTATTTGAATATGAAAAATAACAGAATCTTACTGTTTGCGCTGGCCGTAGTGACGTTGCTCGCCAGTTGCGGCGGCGGTCAGCATGGACTTCCGACAAGTAATGAATACCCGGTGATTACAATCGGTGCATCCAATGCACAGTTGAAGACAACTTATCCTGCCACCATCAAGGGCATACAGGACGTAGAGGTGCGTCCGAAAGTGAGCGGATTCATCACCAGGCTGAATGTGCATGAGGGCGAATATGTCCGTGCCGGACAGGTGCTTTTCGTCATTGACAATGCGACCTATCAGGCTGCAGTCCGTCAGGCACAGGCGCAGGTGAACTCGGCACAGAGCAGTGTCGCACAGGCACAGGCCAGTGTCGTGCAGGCGAATGCCAGTCTGAACTCTGCCAGTGCGCAGGCGGCTACCTCCCGTCTGACCTACAGCAACAGCAAGAACCTCTATAACAACAAGGTAATCGGCGACTATGAGCTGCAGACGGCGAAGAATGCCTACGAGACGGCACAGGCCGCTGTCCGTCAGGCACAGAGCGGTGTGGCATCGGCCAATGCTGCTGTGCGTCAGGCGGAAGCAGGCGTTCGGCAGGCACAGGCCATGCTTGCTTCGGCGAAGGATAACCTTGGCTTCTGCTACGTGAAGAGTCCGGCATCCGGTTATATCGGCAGCCTTCCCTTCAAGGAGGGCGCGCTGGTCAGTCCGTCATCCGCCCAGCCTGTGACGACGGTCAGCAACACATCTTCCATGGAGGTTTACTTCTCCATGACCGAGTCTGACATATTGAATCTGAGCCGCAGGAACAACGGACTGGACAATGCCATCAAGGCTTTCCCGGGTGTCAGCCTGCTGCTGGCCGATGGCTCTACGTATGGGCATGAAGGAGCCATTGTCAAGACAAGCGGCGTGATTGACGCTGCAACCGGAACGGTGAGTGTCATCGCCCGTTTCCCCAACCCGGAGCATCTGCTGAAGAGCGGCGGCAGCGGCCAGATCGTCATAGCCAAGAACAACAACCATGCGCTGCTGGTGCCGCAGGAGGCAACTGCACAGGTGCAGAACAAGATCTTTGTTTATAAGGTAGACGGCGACAACAAGGTGCATTACAGCGAGATCACCGTCGATCCGCAGAATGACGGTGTCAATTATATCGTGACGAGCGGTTTGAAGATGGGGGATCGCATTGTGAGCAAGGGTATCTCTAACCTTGAGGATGGCGCACAGATCAAGGCTCTTACGCCGGCACAGTATGACGAGGCCATCAAGAAAGCCGAGAAGCTCGGTGAGAACCAGAGTTCTGCATCAGGCTTTCTGAAGGCTATGAAAGGAGAGGACAAGTAGGTGACTAACAACCAAGCATTATGACATTTACTAATTTTATCAAACGGCCGGTACTCTCGACGGTTATATCTATCTTCTTCGTACTTCTGGGTGCGATCGGATTGGTTTCATTGCCTATCGAGCAGTATCCGGATATTGCTCCTCCTACGATCTCTATCATGACTTCGTATCAGGGTGCCGATGCCCAGACGGTGCTGAACTCCGTCATCACGCCTTTGGAGGAAAGCATCAACGGTGTGGAGAACATGACCTACATCCAGTCTACCGCCACGAACAATGGTTCGGCCATGATCACGGTCTACTTCAAGCAGGGGACTGATCCGGACATGGCAGCCGTCAACGTGCAGAACCGAGTGTCGCAGGCACAGGCACTGTTGCCCGCCGAGGTGACGCGTGTGGGTGTCACGGTGTCCAAGCGGCAGAGTTCCAACGTGATCATGTACTCTCTGACAACGGACGACGGCCGGTATGATGATGAGTTCCTGACGAACTACAACAACATCAACATCGTGCCGATGCTCAAGCGTATCAGTGGTGTCGGTGATGTCCAGACGCCGGGTGTGAAGACTTACTCCATGCGCATCTGGCTGCGGCCGGAGAAGATGAAACAGTACGGACTGGTGCCTTCCGACGTCTCCGCAGCCCTTGCCGAGCAGAACATCGAAGCTGCCCCGGGTTCCTTCGGCGAGCAGAGCAGCCTCAAGTATGAGTACACCATGCGTTATAAGGGACGGCTGAAGACGGCTGAAGAATACGGGAACATCATCATCTCCAGCAATACCAGTGGACAGACGCTTCACCTGCGTGATGTGGCGAAGGTGGAGTTGGGCGGTCTGCAGTATTCTGTCGCAATGAAGAACAACAACCGTCCGGCGGTGATCGGTATGGTCAATCAGGTGGCCGGATCCAATGCCACGCAGATTGCCGATGACGTGAAGACGGCTCTGGCGGATGCGCAGAAGCAGATGCCGCCGGGCATGAAGGTGACGATTGAGCAGGATGTTACCGAGTTCCTCTTCGCTTCTATTGCGGAGGTAGTCCGTACATTGTTCATCACGCTGCTGCTGGTGTTCTTCGTCGTGTATGTCTTCTTGCAGGACTTCCGTTCGACGCTGATTCCTATGATTGCCGTGCCGGTGGCCCTGATCGGTACATTCTTCTTCCTCTGGGTATTCGGCTTCTCCATCAACCTGCTGACGCTCTCGGCCTTGCTTTTGGCGATTGCCATCGTGGTCGATGACGCCATCGTGGTGGTCGAGGCGGTCCATGCCAAGCTCGATCTGGGCTATAAGAGTGCCCTGACGGCCGCCATCGATGCGATGAACGAGATCTCAGGTGCGATCATCTCCATTACCCTGGTGATGTCGGCCGTGTTCGTCCCGGTATCATTCATCGGGGGGACTTCCGGTACGTTCTACCGTGAGTTCGGAGTGACGATGGCGGTGTCTATCGTCATCTCCGCCCTGAACGCCTTGACGCTTTCCCCTGCGCTCTGTGCCATCTTCCTGAAACCGCACGGCAGGGAGGCGGGAAAGAAGCTCTCGCATATCGACCGCTTCCATGCTGCCTTCAATGTCCAGTACGAGAAGGTCAACCGCAAGTATCAGAAACTGGTAGAGAAGATGATCAGCCATCGGCTCATCACCGGGCTGTCCGTGGTGGTCGGGATCATCGCACTCGTACTGACAATGACCTTCACCAAGACCGGCCTCGTGCCTGATGAAGATACCGGAACGCTGTTCGCCATGGTAAGTATGCCGCCGGGAACATCGCAGGAAGAGACGCAGAAGGTGACCGACCAGATTGACAAGATGCTGGCAAGCAACCCGTATATCGAGCGCCGCGAGCAGATCGTAGGCTACAACTTCCTCGCCGGACAGGGCTCCAACCAGTCTACGTTTATCATCAAACTGAAGCCTTTCGCCGAGCGCGAATATGGTGTGTTCGACCGCATCAAGTCTGTCTTCTCGGGTGCGGGAATCGCTGGGCTGTTCATAGACCCGGCCTCCTCCAACATGATTCTGGGCATGATCTACAAGCAGACCGCCAGCATCAAGGGGGCGCAGGTAATTGCCTTCGCACCGCCGATGATCATGGGTTACGGCGTGTCAAACGGTCTTTCTTTCTCTCTGGAAGACAGAACGGGCGGCGACCTCAACAAGTTCTTCAAGGTGACCCAGGATTATCTGGCCGCCCTGAACAAGCGTCCGGAGTTCAGCCGTGCGCTGACGACATACAATCCTAATTATCCGCAGTATATGGTCGACGTGGATGTGGCAAAGGCAAAGCAGGCCGGGACCTCTCCCGCTGCCATCCTTTCCGTCCTGCAGGGCTACTACGGCGGTCTGTATGCTTCCAACTTCAATGCGTACGGCAAACTCTACCGTGTCATGATCCAGGGGACGGTCGAGAGCCGGATGAGTGAGAGCGGACTGAGCAATATCTATGTCAGGACAGCTTCCGGGATGGCGCCTGTGAGTGAGTTCTGTACGCTGAACCGTGTCTACGGTCCCTCCAACATCACCCGTTTCAACCTCTTCACCTCAATTGCCGTCAATGCGACTCCTGCCGACGGCTACTCTTCGGGACAGGCTATCCAGGCGGTAGAGGAAGTGGCCCGGCAGGTCCTGCCGCAGGGATACAGCTACGAGTTCTCCGGTCTGACGCAATCAGAACAGCAGTCATCGAACTCTACCGCAATCATCTTCGTGCTGTGTATCGTCTTCGTCTACCTGATTCTGAGTGCTCAGTATGAAAGTTACCTCCTGCCGCTTGCGGTAATCCTCTCCATTCCGTTCGGTCTGGCGGGTGCTTTCATCTTTACGATGGTCTTCGGTCACAACAACGACATCTACATGCAGATCTCTCTGATTATGCTGATCGGTCTGTTGGCGAAGAATGCCATCCTGATCGTTGAGTTTGCCCTTGAGCGCCGCCGTACAGGCATGGCCATCAGGTATGCGGCTATCCTGGGTGCCGGAGCACGTCTCCGTCCTATCCTCATGACCTCGCTGGCCATGGTCGTCGGGCTGCTGCCGCTGATGTTTGCAAGCGGCGTAGGACATAACGGCAACCAGACGCTGGGTGCGGCCGCTGTCGGCGGTATGCTGATCGGCACGCTCTGTCAGGTCTTTGTAGTTCCGTCCCTGTTCGCCATCTTCCAGTATTTGCAGGAACGCATCAAGCCGCTTGTCTTCGATGACGAGGCGGATGCAAACGTCAGGAAGGAACTCGAACAGTATTCCAAGGGACCTGCTACCGATTATGTTGTTGAGGAATAATAAGAAAGGTATGATCATGATGAAAACGAACATATACGTCATTGCTCTTGCGGCCCTGTCCCTGACAGGCTGCAGGAGCCTCTATGGCACTTACGAGCGTCCTGACGTGAAGGTGAACGGCATTGTGCGTGACCCGGTTGACGACAAGGCGACGCTGGAGGGCACCAACGACTTCGGCAACCTGCCGTGGCGCAGTGTCTTCACTGATCCGCAGCTGCAGGTTCTTATCGAGAAGGCGCTCGATAACAACCCCGATCTGATCAACGCTGCATTGAACATAGACATCGCCGAGCAGCAGGTCAAGACCTCCAAGCTGGCTTTCCTGCCGTCGGTGGTGTTCGCACCGACAGGTACGATTTCCCATTTCGGGTCGCATGCCTCCCCGACGCAGGCTTACACCCTTCCTGTCTCTGCCAGCTGGGATGTGGATCTCTTCGGCAGGCTCCGTTCGGCGAAGAAGTCGGCACAGATGCTGCTCATCCAGATGCGCGACTATCAGGTGTCTGTGCAGACGACGCTTATCTGCAACGTCGCCAACCTCTATTACACGCTCCTGATGCTCGACCGTCAGCAGCAGATCGTCGATGACATGTCCGGCCTGACGAAGAACACGTGGGACATGATGAAGCTGCAGATGGACTACGGCCGTGCCCGTTCGACAAGCGTGCAGAGTGCCGAGGCGGCCTATTACAGCGTGCAGACGCAGGCGGCCGACATCCGCCGTCAGATCCGCGAGACGGAGAATGCGCTCAGCCTGCTTCTCGGCGAACCGGCACAGGGCATCGCCCGCGGCAGCCTGGACCGTCAGCATCTGCCGTCCAGCTTCTCCGGCGGTATCGGGGTACAGCTCTTGAGCAACCGCGCCGATGTCCATGCCAACGAGATGGCGCTGGCGCAGTGCTTCTATAACGTTCAGGAGGCGCGGAGCCGTTTCTATCCGGCATTGAACATATCACCTACGGGGGCCTGGACCAACAGCAACGGGATGGTGAACCCGGGCAAGCTGCTGCTGAGTGTCGTGGGGAGTCTCACACAGCCTGTCTTCATGCGCGGACAGCTGAAGGCCGGCCTGCGTGTGGCGCAGGACAAGTACAGGCAGGTTTACAACACCTGGCAGAACAGTATTCTCAAAGCCGGGTCGGAAGTCAGCAATGCCCTGGTCGCTTACAATTCGGCGCATGAGAAGGAACAGCTTCAGGAGCAGCAGATCGGTGTGCTGAAGAAGAACGTCGACGATACCCGACTGCTGTATGCCCAAAGTTCAAGCACCTATCTGGAGGTCATCACCGCCCAGCGGAGTCTGCTCAATGCCGAGATCTCACAGGTCAAGGAGCAGTTTACAAAGCTGCAGGCGATCGTAAACCTTTACAATGCACTTGGCGGCGGATCCAAGTAATTCATCATTAATAAAATCAAGATTATGAGTAGCGTAATCAGTCCAAAGGCCGAGGTTTCTCCGAGAGCAAAGATCGGAGACGGCTGCAAGATATTCCCGTTCGTATACATAGAGGACGATGTCGTCATCGGCGACAACTGCATCGTCTTTCCCTTTGTAAGCATTCTGAACGGTACGCGCATGGGAAACGGGAACAGGGTTCACCAGGGTTCTGTGCTGGCCGCCCTGCCGCAGGATTTCAACTTCGTAGGCGAGAAGAGCGAACTTGTCCTGGGCGACAACAATGTCATCCGTGAGAATGTTGTCATCAACCGTGCCACCCACCGCGGCTGTAAAACCGTCCTCGGTTCAAACAATTTCCTGATGGAAGGAGCGCATATCAGCCACGACGCTGTTGTCGGCGACCATTGCGTCTTCGGCTATGGTGCTAAGATCGCAGGAGACTGCCGGATCGGTACGGGTGCGATCATCTCCTCGAACGTCGTCGAGCAGGCGAACACCCGTGTGGGACAGTATGCGGTGGTACAGGCCGGTACGACCTTCTCCAAGGACGTTCCGCCGTATATCATTGCGGGCGGAAGTCCGGTAGAGTACCATGGCGTGAATCCTACTATCGGCGATGCGGCCGGGGTCGAGGCGAAGGTGCGGAAGCACATTGCCAATGCCTACCGGCTGCTGTTCCATGGCCAGACCTCCGTGTTTGATGCCTGCATCCAGATAGACCAGCAGGTGCCCGATTCTGCCGAAATCCGCAGCATCGTAGACTTCGTGCGTGGGACAGAGGAGGGAATCATCAGCAAGATATAAGAGCCATGCCTTATAAACAGTCAAAGAAAGCTGACCGAAAGGCCGGCTTTTTTTGTCGGGCGCAAGGGTGTCGCCTGGCCGGTCTCCGTGTCCCGGTGAAGGCTTGTCGGGCGGCGGACCGTCTCCCTCCCCATTCTCTTTGCCGGCCCTTCCCGTCTGTTTCCTTTCCTCTTCGTCTCTTTCATGCAGGTTATGCCTGGGAGGGACTTCCCCGCCCATCGCAGGAATCGGTCTGCTTCATGGGACGGCCGTACTGATTGGAGCAGGGGGTATGTGGGGGCTGCATGGTGAGAAATATGTTTACATTTCTTTATGTCCCAGCCCTCATTTGTCCGTGCCATGATACGTGTCAGGAATGTAAGAAACAGCACCCTGTGGAGGAATCGGGCACTCCCTGTGTTCTAACTAACGCCCGTCAGCATTGCAACCAACGCCTGATAACCTGTCAAGTGACGCTTGTTTGCAACGCAACTAAGCACCTCTTGCTTTCCATTGTGTATATACTTGATAAATAAGTGGTTACAATCTTTAAAATAACATGGTTTCCTCCTCTCCTGCATCGTTCTTCTCCATCAGTGGGTGAGAGGTGTCCTCACGCTTCCAAGGTGTAAACAGGGTGGTAATAATTCAGGACAAAACAAAGCGTTTTATCCTCCTTTCCTCATTTCGTCAGCTGTTTCTGCTGAGCATGGAGAGGATAAGGCGTGCCCGGCATCTGGCAGGGTGCGGCACGGAAGATCCGGCGGCGGAAAGTGTGAAGACATCCCCGGTAAGGCGGACGTTTCTGCCGGTCCGGACAGCCGGTCTTCCTCAATAGGATGCCGTACAGGGAATGCCCAATGCGATGACACGGTCGCGGATGGCATTCAGCTCTTCGGGAGCTGCCTTGCGGAGAAACTGGTCGGGAGTCTCACGGTCGATGGTGTAGATCATGACTTCCCGGGGGGCAATCTCCCTGACAGCCTCAAGCCATGGAGCGACGAAGGCCTCCGAGGTGTTGTCGACATCGGTTCCGTCCTCGGTCGTCCCCTTCAGGAACATGGTCTGGACGATCGCCTGTCCTTTGAAGGCCTTTATGCCGGCGATGATTCGGTTCACGTCGTAAGAGGGCTGTGCAGGACGGTCCACCTTGTTTATATAGGCCGGGTCGATGGTGTCGAGTTTCAGGATGTTGTTGTCTACCTTTGACAGTGCCTCGTGTATCTTCGGGCGATGGATAAAGGTAGAGTTGCTGAGGACGGAGATCTTGGCCTTCGGGCAGTACTCGTCGCGCAGACGGATGGTGTCGTCGATGATTTCGGCGAAGTGGGGGTGTGAAGTCGGTTCGCCGTTGCCGGCAAAGGTCAGCACGTCAGGGTGTACGTTCTGCCGCTGCATCTCTTTCAGCTTGGCTTCCAGGGCGCGGGCGACGGCCTCCCGGGAGGGGTGGGGCGTCTTTGTCCGGTGGTCTTTGTTGAAACCGCACTCACAGTAGATGCAGTCGAAGGTGCATATCTTTCCGTCTGCAGGCATCAGATTGATGCCTAACGAGATGCCCAGCCGGCGGCTGTGGACAGGGCCGAAGACGGGGGAAGGGTAGATGATCGTGCTCATTTTTCTGAATTGTTTGAGGCCCGTGTCGTAGGGCGTGTGTGCAAAGATAAGACAAATTAACCACACCTGTCGGATGGGAGGATGGAAATGTGTTGGCAAGTCTAAATAAACTATAAAATCTTTTGCCATTCTTTTATTTTGCAGTATCTTTGCATCAATTTCGGTGTATTATACCCTTTTTCGGAAATGGCAAAAAGAAGAAACAAAGCCCGCAGTCATCACAGTCTGCAGGTTGTTACGCTGTGTATCAGTACGGCAATGGTACTGATGCTGATTGGTATGGTCGTGCTGACAGGCTTCACCAGTCGCAATCTCAGCTCTTATGTAAAGGAGAATCTCACCATCACGATGATTCTCCAGCCCGATATGAGTACGGAGGAGAGCGCAGCACTCTGTCAGCGTGTGCGTACGCTGCATTATATCAACAGTCTCAACTTCGTCAGCAAGGAGCAGGCCTTGAAGGAGGGCACACGGGAGCTGGGAGCCAATCCGGCCGAGTTTGCCGGCGAAAATCCGTTCACCGGAGAGATCGAGGTGCAGTTGAAGGCCAACTATGCCAACAATGACTCCATCCGGAATATTGTCCAGGAGCTGCGTACCTATCGTGGTGTGAGTGACATCACTTATCCCCAGAGCCTGGTAGAAAGCGTCAACCACACGCTGGGCAAAATCAGTCTGGTGCTGCTGGTGATAGCCGTGCTGCTGACGGTCGTCTCCTTCTCTTTGATCAACAATACGATCCGGTTGAGTATCTATGCGCGCCGCTTCTCCATCCACACGATGAAACTCGTCGGTGCTTCCTGGAACTTCATCCGTGCACCGTTTCTGCGGCGTGCCGTGCTGGAGGGACTGGTTTCCGCCCTGCTGGCCATTGTCGTGCTGGGCATCGGAGTCTGTTTCCTCTACGATTATGAACCGGACATCACGAAAATGCTGTCGTGGGAGGCACTGGTCATCACGGCGGTCGTCATGGTGGCCTTCGGCGTGCTCATCGCCGTTTTCTGCTCGTGGCTGTCGGTAAACAGGTTCCTGCGTATGAAGGCGGGCGACCTGTATAAAATCTGAACCATAAGTAAAAAGGAAAAAAGAAAAAGGAAAAAGTAAAAGGGTGAAAAAGTAAAAATGCCGCCCCTCATCACCTGTCATCGCCTAAGAAAATATGGACAAAAGAAATTTAGCTTTCGGAAAAGCCAACTTCATTCTGTTGGCAGTCGGGGTCTTCATCGTCGTCATCGGGTTCATCCTCATGAGCGGCGGTTCCTCGACAGAGACCGTGTTTGACCCGAGCATCTTCAGCGCACAGCGCATCAAGGTCGCTCCGGTCGTGACTTTCATCGGGTTTGTCTCTATTATCGGTGCAATACTCTATCAGCCGAAAGAGGCTAAAGACGCGGAGGCAGAATGACGCTCTTACAGACTATCATCATCTCCATCGTCGAAGGGCTGACCGAGTTCCTCCCAGTGTCTTCTACGGGGCACATGATCATTACGCAGAATCTTATGGGGGTTCCGCAGGGCGACTCCTTTGTCCATGCTTTCACTTTCATTATCCAGTTCGGTGCCATCCTTTCAGTGGTATGCCTGTACTGGAGGCGGTTCTTCCGGATTGACCGTACACCTGCCCCGGCCGACTGTCGGTCTCCTTTCCTCAGGATGATCCATCCTGTACGGTTTTACTGGCTGCTCTTTGTCGGCGTGCTTCCGGCCGTGGTCATCGGGATGGCTGCAAAGAAGAGCGGTCTGCTCGACTGGCTGCTCGACTCCGTATGGGTAGTCGCCGTGATGCTTGTCGCAGGCGGTGTGTTCATGCTTTTCTGTGACGACATCTTCGACAAAGGGCGGGAAGAGAACGAGGTGAATGAGAAGCGCGCCTTCAATATCGGTCTGTTCCAGTGCCTGTCGGTCATTCCCGGCACGAGCCGTTCGATGGCGACCATCGTAGGCGGCATGGCGAACGGACTGACACGCAGGCGTGCGGCGGAGTTCTCTTTCTTTCTGGCGGTTCCTACAATGGCCGGTGCGACACTGCTGGACCTGCTGGACCTGCTGAAGGAGGACGGTTCATGGGCTACGGCACATAACCTGGCGATGCTGGCAGTAGGGTGCATCGTGTCTTTTGTCGTCGCCCTGCTGGCGATGAAGTGGTTTGTGAACTTCCTGGCAAAGTACGGTTTCAAATGGTTCGGCTGGTACCGCATCATCGTCGGTGCCGTCATCCTTGTGATGCTGCTCTCCGGTGCGTCTTTGAACATGGTTGACTGATTCCCATCTACAATAACATTCTGATGAACTTCAAAGAAGGGGTGATTATCCCCATTGACAAGCCCTATGGGATTACGAGCTTCAAGGCTCTGGCACACATACGCTACCTTTGCACACAGGCGAACGACGGGAAAGTGAAAATCGGCCATGCCGGTACATTGGATCCTCTGGCGACAGGCGTACTCATCCTTGCAACAGGCAGGATGACCAAGCAGATAGAGACCTTGCAGGCGCACACGAAGGAATATACGGCGACATTCCAGCTAGGTGCGACCACACCCAGCTATGACATGGAGCATGAAGTGAACGGGACTTTCCCGACGGAGCACATCACCCGGGAACTGATAGATGCGACACTGGCACGGTTCGTGGGTGACATCGAGCAGATCCCCCCGACGTACAGTGCTGTAAAAGTGGATGGGAAACGTGCTTTCGACTACCGCAGGAACGGTGAGGATGTGGTGTTGAAGCCCAAGCATATCCACATTGACAAGATAGAGGTCCTGCACTTTGATGCGGAGAAAATGCAGCTGACAGTCCGTGTTGTCTGCGGCAAGGGAACCTATATCCGGGCGCTGGCACGCGACTTCGGGCGTGCACTGGACAGCGGGGCATACCTTACGGCATTGCGTCGCACACGTGTCGGAGACGTGCAGGTGGAGAACTGCATCAGCTATGAACGGTTTGAAAGCTGGCTCCGGCAGCAGACAATAGAGAAAATGTAAAACTCCCCAGAACATAACAATAAACACCTCGTTATAGAAATATGAAGCTTTCACAGTTTAAGTTCAACCTGCCGAAAGAGCAGGTAGCCCTGTATCCTCATTCTTCTGACCGTGTGCTCACACGCAGCGACGGCAGCACGCAGACCTTTACGGTCACGCGCCGGGACGAAGGCCGTCTGATGATACTCCACCGTAAGTCGGGCAGGATTGATATGTTCAAAGGGGATGTCAAAGGTGAGCCGAAAGAAGAAGACTTCATCCGGTTCAAGGATGTTCTCGATTATTTCGATGAGGGTGATGCCTTTATTTTCAATGATACCAAGGTGTTCCCCGCCCGCCTGTATGGAACGAAAGAGAAGACGGATGCCAAGATCGAAGTGTTCCTGCTCCGTGAGCTGAACCAGGAGATGCGGCTCTGGGACGTGCTGGTAGAGCCCGCACGCAAAATCCGTATCGGCAACAAGCTCTTCTTTGATGAGTCGGGAACGATGGTGGCGGAAGTCATCGACAACACGACCTCCCGTGGCCGTACGCTACGGTTCCTCTACGACTGTCCGCACGATGAGTTCAAGCGCGAGCTGTATGCGCTGGGAGAAGCGCCGCTGCCGCGTTACATCATTGACAACCGTCCGAAGGAGAAGGGAGCGGAGTTCGCTCATGCGTCGGCTGATGACATGGAGAATTTCCAGTCGGTCTTTGCGAAGAATGAGGGCGCCGTCTCCGCACCGGGTACCAACATCCATTTCTCGGAACAGATGATGAAGATGATGGACATCCGTGGAATCAAAAAGGCCTTCATCACGCTGCATTGCGGCCTGGGTACTTTCCATGACATCGAGGTGGAAGACCTGACGAAACACAAGATGGATTCCGAGGAGATGCACATCAATGCCGATGCCTGTCGCATTGCAAACGGTGCCAAGCAGGCAGGACATCATCTCTGTGCCGTCGGTGCGAGTGTCGTAAAAGCCACGGAGACGGCTGTCGGTACGGACGGAATGATGAAGGAGTATGACGGATGGACGAATGAGTTTATCTTTCCGCCTTATAATTTCGGCTTTGCCGATTCCATGCTGGTCAACTTCTACCACCCTTATTCTACCCTGTTGATGGAGACCGCCGCCTTCGGAGGTTACGAGCTTGTGATGGAGGCGTACGACAAGGCGGTGAAGAACGGTTATATGTTCGGCTGTTTCGGCGACTCTCTGTTGATTCTCGACGATTAGTATGCATACTGTTTACTTAGCCCTCGGTACGAACCTCGGCAACAGAAGGGCAATCATGCGTGAGGCGATAGACCAGATCGGAAAGAAGATTGGCACTGTCCTGCGCCAGTCTTCTTTTTATGAGACGGAACCTTGGGGATTCGAGAGCCCCAACCGCTTCCTCAATGCCTGTGTATGTGTCTCAACTCCGCTCGCTCCCCGTCAGCTGCTCGAGACATCACAGGCGATAGAACGGGAAATGGGCAGGACAAAGAAGACTGTCAATGCACAATACACCGACCGTATCATTGACGTGGACATCCTGCTTTATGACAAGCTAAGTACCCATGAACCAGACCTTATCATTCCCCACCCGCTCATGCTGGAACGTGAATTTGTAATGACCCCATTAAAAGAAATATGGGAAGAATAACTTATCTACACAAAGAGAAGCAGACGTGGCCTGTTTTTTAATCCCCCCCAAATTCCTACAAACTGATTTTAATATAACGAATCAATAGATTCGGCTGATAGATATAGACAAATGAAGAAGATATTTTTAGCACTGACTTTGTTTGCAGACATCCTTTTCGTTAACGCCAACCCGATTACGAAAGAACAGGCCTTAAAGATTGCATCCAAATATATCAACCATCCGAAACTTGCAGTCAACACACCCCGGACACGCTTGTCAGAAACGCATGAACAGCCTGCATATTATCTGTTTACAAATCCTGACGATAAGAAATTCGTCATCATATCAGGCGAAAACAGGCTGAATGAAGTTGTTGCTTACGGAGATTGTAAGTCGGACAATGTCAACAGTCAGTCACCTTACGTCACCCAATTCTTAAAAGACTATGAACGCATAGTGAAAGCTGTGCGCGCCAATGTTCTACAAGTACCTCAGACACAGGGTCCGATCAAGCGGAGAGTAGAGCCATTACTCACTTGCAAGTGGAGTCAATACTACCCTTTCAATAAATACACACCGGTTATCAGCAGCCAAACAACACCTACCGGATGCGTTGCAACAGCTACCGCACAGTTAATGTTCTATCATAAGTGGCCCCAGAATCGCCCAATCGACTATGTATCAACTACGGGAGATGAAGCAAGGAAAAGCACAGCTTATTGGTGGAATGACATGAAAAATACCGTTGCGGAGATGCGCTCAGAGCGTTCAGCACAGGCAGTCGGTGTCTTGATGCGTGATGTTGGCAAAGCTGTCAGGATGAGATACTATCACAAAGGAAGCGACTCTAATCTGCAATACGCCTGCAATGCCCTTCGGCACACATTCGATTATACAGTGAAGTTCCTTGATAAAGACTTCCTGCCTGCAAACGAGTTCCACAATGAGGTAGTGAAAGAAATATCTGAAGGGTATCCTCTTTTAGTTGCAGGAGGCAACCACGCTTTTGTTTTTGACGGCTATGATGAACGAGGATATATTCACATCAACTGGGGTTGGGCAGGTGAATACGATGGATATTTCGATATCAACACTGTCTATCTGAATGTTCAAGGATATGGGTTAACAGGTTCTTTCTGGGATGAAATGCAGGTCTTGTGTGTCCATCCAAACAACGGGAAAGCCACTCCTTTACCAGACATACCACGGGGATTAGACGCTCGGGCAACCACGACTTTTTCAATTGACAAAACAAAAGGGACAAGAACTGATACCTTTACTGCCGAGATTAAAAAATTAGGAACATATAGTTCCGTTAAGGGCGAGCTGGGAGTATTTACAGGAAGGGTAGGCCTTGCACTGTATGATGGCTGTGACAAGCTGGTAAAGGTCTATCAGACAACAGGTACAGACCATGTTTGGGCATCCATCTTTACTTCCATGTCATTCGATGTAAACAACTTTAACTTCGACGGAGTTCCTAATGGAAACTATCGTTTAGTACCTGTTTACTCAGAGATGCTCGATACACAGACCGAGGAGCATGGGGAATGGACACGTGTCAACCATACCAATGAGATGCAAGTACAGCTGACAGACAACGAAGTGAATGTCGAAACAGATAATCCAAAGGACATCGTTGTGATGGAGAAGGCGCCAAGTCTGCTTGCCCCGTTCTATTTTGACTCTGGAAATTACGCAGCTTTCAGTTTCACCCTGTACAACCCCGGACGAGAAGAAGTGCGCGGCGACTTGGTGATGACACTTAGAAATACCGCGACAAACGAGGAGCTCAATGGCTTTCTACTCACTCCAAATATTGTGGCACAGCGACTGGGAAACACTTCTTTTGCCATCAATATGCTTCCACAATACTATAATTCCGGAAGAGTCGGTGCCTTGGAAGTAGGAACCTACAAAGTAACCTTTTCTATAAGAGCCACTCGCAATGGATCGGACGTGCTGATTCCTGTTACAATGAAGCAACCTTTCGAGATAGAAGTGCTGCCACATAATGATGAAGGTACAATTGAATTTAATTATGTTGACTTCTTGGCGGATGGTAAGGACGCAAACTATACAACCTTTGAACTCAACAAAACAAAAGAGATAGGCCTGCAAGTCCATTCAAGAGTCAGTGGATACCGGATCAGAAATGGGTATCGCGGCCCCATCTACTATCGTCTGCTCGATCTGACAAACAGCAGATGGATTGATTTGGGCGCTGTCAACAACGTATACCTGCCTTGTGATGCTGCAAATAATGCCCCCCAGACACGTATCACCTTCCCTGCATCTAAGTTAGAAGCCAATCACACTTACGAAGTACACATAGATATCGAACGGAAAGGAAAACGTCAGGATGTGTGGAATACGCTTGCAATGCGTCATGTCTTTTATACTGTCAACGAGTTGGGACCTGCAGGAATAGACTGCTCAAAGAGTGATGTTAAAACCTCAGATGTCATCTTCTCTCTACAAGGTGTGCGGCTTCATCAGTCATGGAAAGATCTCCCAAAGGGGATTTATATCATCAATGGGAAGAAAGCAATAAAGAGATAAAGAGGGCATCCAGAGCCCGGAATGATAAAGCCTATCCGCTATGAGGGAAAGCTTTACACCTCTCACAATATAAGTTCATTTTTCTCTTGCTGTCATTTTCATTCCTCGTAAGCATTCTGTCAATCATCAATTTATATGATTACGAGGAGTGAC
Source organism: Prevotella multiformis DSM 16608 (assembly GCF_000191065.1). Classification (GTDB taxonomy): domain Bacteria; phylum Bacteroidota; class Bacteroidia; order Bacteroidales; family Bacteroidaceae; genus Prevotella; species Prevotella multiformis. The sequence continues at coordinate 1,261,241 of NZ_GL872283.1, read as the reverse complement.
GGAAGTGGCAGGAAAAAACGTTTGAAGAAAATGACAATGTACCCCGGATGCAAGATGATGTATAGAATAAAAAGGTAGGAGAGAGAAGCCTAAAGGAAATCGCTTCATCTCTTCTACCTTTTATTTTTGCTGTCGGCAGATCTTACTTGCGGAGACCCAGTGCCTTGACAATAGCACGGTAACGGTTGACGTCACGATCGTAGAGATAGTCGAGCAGTGCGCGACGCTTGCCTACGAGCTGCGTCAGTGAGCGTGTAGTAACATAGTCCTTGCGGTGCTTCTTTACATGCTCGGTCAGGTGCTTGATACGATAAGTGAAGAGTGCGATCTGGCTCTCAGCAGAACCCGTATCTGTCGTGTTCTGTTCCTTACTGTACTGTGCGAAGATCTCTTCTTTCTTAGCTTTGTCCAAATACATGATTTTGTTTTGATTAATACGTTTCGCAATTACATCTTTCCGTCGTTAGCCGCCTTAATCACAACGGGTTACGACTTCAAATGCATCGGACTCTCCGAAAATGCTGTGCAAAGTTACAACTTTTTATTGGAACGACAAGCGATTTCCATTTTTTATTCGTAATTTTGCAGCGTAATTTAGCGAACGCTTTTTTAAGGTAAATCAATGCAAGATATTCGTAACATCGCAGTTATTGCGCACGTTGACCACGGCAAAACGACTTTGGTTGACAAGATGATGCTCGCTGGTAAACTCTTCCGTGACGGACAGGACAACAGCGGTGAAGTTCTCGACTCTAACGATCTGGAGCGCGAACGAGGGATAACAATTCTGAGCAAGAACGTAAGTATCAACTGGAAAGGAGTCAAAATCAATATTCTCGATACGCCGGGACACTCCGACTTCGGCGGTGAAGTAGAGCGTGTGCTGAACATGGCAGACGGCTGCCTGCTGCTGGTAGACGCTTTTGAAGGGCCGATGCCGCAGACGCGCTTCGTGCTGCAGAAGGCTTTGCAGCTCGGACTGAAACCGGTGGTTGTCATCAACAAGGTTGACAAGCCCAACTGCCGGCCGGAAGAAGTCTATGAGATGGTGTTCGACCTGATGTGCGACCTCAATGCCACGGAAGAACAGCTGGACTTCCCTGTTGTCTACGGTTCGGCCAAGAACGGCTGGATGGGGGCAGACTGGAAGAAGCCGACGGACAACATCGAATACCTGCTCGACCTTATCCTTGAGGCCATCCCTGCACCGAAGCAGCTGGAGGGAACGCCGCAGATGCTGATCACCTCTCTGGATTATTCAAGCTATACAGGACGCATCGCCGTAGGCCGTGTACACCGGGGGACTTTGAAAGACGGACAGAACATCACGATCTGCCATCGTGACGGTACGCAGGAACGCACGAAGATCAAGGAACTCCACACTTTCGAGGGAATGGGGCACAAGAAGACAGACCATGTGGATTCCGGTGACATCTGCGCCGTAATCGGTCTGGAGAAGTTTGAAATCGGTGATACCATAGCCGACTTCGACAATCCGGAGCCGTTGCCGCCGATTGCGGTGGATGAGCCTACCATGAGCATGCTCTTCACCATCAACGACTCTCCTTTCTTCGGCAAGGAGGGAAAGTTCTGCACATCGCGCCATATCAGCGACCGTCTGAACAAGGAATTGGAGAAGAATCTTGCCCTGCGTGTCCGCCCTGTAGAAGGCTCCATGGACAAGTGGATTGTCAGCGGGCGCGGTGTGCTCCACCTCTCCGTCCTCGTCGAGACCATGCGCCGTGAGGGCTACGAGCTGCAGGTAGGGCAGCCGCAGGTCATCTACAAGGAAATCGACGGACAGAAATGCGAGCCTGTCGAGGAACTGACCATCAATGTGCCGACGGACTTCTCAAGCAAGATGATCGACATGGTGACACGCCGCAAGGGCGACCTGCTCGGCATGGATGCCGAAGGCGACCGTGTGAACATCACCTTCGAGATTCCGTCACGCGGCATCATCGGCCTGCGTACCAACGTGCTGACGGCCAGTCAGGGCGAGGCGATCATGGCACACCGCTTCAAGAACTACCAGCCGTTCAAGGGCGAGATAGTCCGCCGCACCAACGGTTCGATGATTGCCCTTGAAAACGGTACGGCCTATGCCTACGCCATCGACAAGCTGCAGGACCGGGGCAAGTTCTTCATCGATGCAGGTGAAGAGGTCTATGGCGGACAGGTCGTCGGCGAACACGTCCACGACAATGACCTCGTCATCAACGTCACCAAGGCCAAGCAGCTGACCAATGTCCGTGCTTCCGGATCAGACGAGAAGGCGCGGGTTATCCCCAAGACGGAAATGAGTCTGGAGGAGTGTCTGGAGTATATCAAGGGCGACGAGTATGTCGAAGTGACCCCGAAGAACATCCGTATGCGCAAGATTATACTCGACCATCTGGAGCGCAAGCGTCAGAACAAAGATTAAGTCTTGTTACAATTATAGGTCAGAAGGCGGCCGTCCACAATGTGGGCGGGCCGCCTTTTGTCATTTTCCGCCGTCGCCTTTTATGTACACCTTGTTGCGCCAGGAGCCGCCGTTGCGGATCCGCCCCTCCTTCTCCAGCCGTTCAGCGATGCGGTAGGAATTGGCAGGGGAGAGGTTGAGGTGGCGGCGCAGGTCGGCGACGGTGACGAATGGTTTTTCCGCGAACAGCTCGCGGAGCGCCTTGTCGACTTCCTCCGGCTCAGGAACCGAGCTCGTGCCCCGGGTATAGGTGGCGTTCTTGAATACCGTAGGACGCAGCCTCTCTTTCATTTCTGTATCTGGGCGGAACTTCACGGTGCGCACCTTGGGGTTTTGCAGGCGGAGATGGTGGGAGCGGGGATCCTCGTAGAGGTCTCCCTTCACGGCGATCGAGAAGTATCCGAGTCCGGGCAGATGCACGGCGTTGCCCGACATGAGCTGGAGCACGATTTCGTCTTTCAAGGCACTGACTGCTCCGAGGATGTCCGTGCGGGTCAGCGTCGTTGCCCGTTGTATCTCTTCCCCGAGCTGTTCCAGCCCCACGGTCCGGTTCTCTATGGTGACGGCCCTGTATTCTCTGTTCTTCGGCAGTCTGCCATGTGTTTTTAAAAGTTTGTAGTCGACGGTCATTTCTTTCAGTATTCTGGAGTTTTCTGTTCACAACCTGCGCCCTGCACGTTTTAAATCGTGCGGTGTCGTAGTATTATTTACATGTAGATAATGTTTTATCAACATGTAGAGGTTTGACTATTTACATGTAGATAATATTTTCTCTACGTGTAGATGATTTCTCTAACTGTATGCAAAGATAATGCGAAAAACCTGGATATGAAAGTGGAACGGCAGGAAACAACTTTTCGTTTCCGCTTTTTCCCCCTTCCCCTGGCTCATCCGGAGCTGCGCCCAGGAACATTGCGGATCGTCCCTCCCCCCAGCCGTCTCTCCGTCGTTGCCCGGCATGTCGGATTCCGCGTCCCCACGCATGGAGGGCGAGCCCCCGCAAGTCCGGAGCGGCACCGGCAGGAAACGGTCGCATGCCGTGCGGCGTGCCCCCGCACTTGGGGCTGTGACATTTTTGGCATTGCAAGATGGCGGAGTTTCCCATTTTTTTTGCTACCTTTGCAATTCGAACAATTATATAAACCATCTATTCAGAAAGAAAATGAAACCTACATTATTGCTTCTTGCGGCAGGAATGGGAAGCCGCTACGGCGGGCTGAAGCAGCTCGACGAACTGGGACCCAACGGTGAGACCATCATGGACTACTCCATTTATGATGCCATTCAGGCCGGATTCGGAAAGATAGTCTTCGTCATCCGCAAGGATTTTGAAGAGCAGTTCCGCCGTCAGGTACTGTCGAAATACGAAGGACATATCCCTGCCGAGCTTGTCTTCCAGAGCATTGATGCACTGCCGGAGGGATTTTCCGTACCGGAAGGGCGCGAGAAGCCATGGGGCACGAACCATGCCGTACTGATGGCGAAGGATGTCGTCAAGGAGCCTTTCTGCGTCATCAACTGCGACGATTTCTACAACCGCGACTGCTTCAAGGTCATCGGGAAATTCCTTGCAGACCTTCCGGAGGGAGCCAGAAACCGCTATGCCATGGTGGGCTTCCGTGTCGGCAATACGCTGAGCGAGAACGGTACGGTGGCCCGCGGCATCTGCTCGACCAATGCGGAAGGCAATCTGACGACCGTTGTGGAACGAACGGAGATCGAACGCCGAGAGGGTGAAATCAAGTACAAAGATGAGAAGGGCGACTGGATTGCAGTCGGTGAGAACACGCCGGTTTCCATGAATGTATGGGGTTTCACGCCTGACTATTTTGAATACAGTGAGGCCTATTTCAGGGAGTTTCTCTCTGATCCGAAGAACATGGAGAACAAGAAGTCGGAGTATTTCATTCCGCTGATGGTGAACAAACTGATCAACGACGGTACAGCCACCGTGAAAGTCCTCGATACCACCAGCAAGTGGTTCGGCGTCACTTATGCTGCCGACCGGCAGAGTGTGGTCGACAAAATCCAGGCGCTGGTCGACGGAGGTGTCTATCCGACCAAGCTGTTCTGATGTCCATCCCCTGTTCCCGATGCCTGTCCTGTGCCTGTTCAGAGGCAAGGCCGGCGTGGGGGACAGGGGCTGCCGGGTTCCCCTTCCATTGCCGGGGAGGCGCCACATCCTTCTTTATTGCCCTCATAAACGCCTTATACCGCTTACAACGAATGGATTTGAACTTACTGTCCACGGAAGAGACTGCGACCCTTCGCAACCTTCTTTCCCATGCCACACACATTGTAATCTGCGCCCACAAGTCGCCGGACGGTGATGCCATCGGCTCTTCATTGGCATGGATGCACTATCTGCAGCAGATCGGCAAGACCGACATCAAGGTCTGCATGCCCGATGCCACGCCCGATTTCCTGCACTGGCTCCCGGGACATAATTGTGTCATCCGTTACGACAGGCGTCCCAAGGAGGTGGAAAAGGCCTTCCGGGAAGCCGACCTCGTCTGCTGTCTCGACTTCAACCAGAACTCGCGTGTGGATGCCATGCAGGAGGTGCTCGAGCACAGTAACGCCCTGCGCCTGCTCGTCGACCATCATCTGGAGCCTGACACGGACAATGCCCTGACCGTCTCTCACCCGGAAATGTCGAGTACGAGCGAAATCGTCTTCCGGCTGATCAGCCAGCTGGGAGGATACGGTGAAATGACAAGACAGTGTGCGGCCTGCATCTACTGCGGCATGATGACGGATACGGGCGGTTTCACTTACAATTCCTCCCGTCCCGAGATATTCTACATCATCGGCCAGCTGCTGGCAAAGGGAATCGACAAGGATGAAATCTACAACCGGGTATTCCATAATTATTCTTCCAATGCGCTGCGCCTGCGTGCCCACATCATCCTCAACAAGATGAAGGTCATAGAGGAGCTGCACGCCTCCTATTACACGGTGACGAAAGAAGAGATGACGAAGTTCCATTTCATCAAGGGCGATATGGAGGGGCTTGTGAACGTCCCGCAGCAGATCAAAGGTCTCAAGCTGAGCATCTCTTTACGTGAGGACACGGAGAAGCCCAGCCTCGTACTGGTCAGCCTACGTTCCAGCAACGGTTTCCACTGCCAGCCCATGGCGGCAAGATTCTTCAACGGCGGCGGCCATGCTGACGCGTCCGGCGGCAGACTGCACTGCACCATCGAAGAAGCAGAACAGATTGTCATCAAGGCGATACTCTATTACAAGGAAGAACTGCGGTAGATCCCCCCTGCCGGGTTCTCCGTCTGCCGCTTCCAGCCCCATCCCCCTTTCTCGCTCTTCTTTATCCTCAATTCCGTCCGCCGGTGTCCGGCGCATGATGACGTCCCGGACATCCCGTCAGGCATGGTACCGGAACCGTCGGTCCGGGAAACCTGCCGTATTGCAGGCAGACGGGAGCGGGTGTCCCTGCTGACCGACCGTCAGTCGCCTGTCAGCCGCTGCTCTCTTGAGCGGGCACTTTATCCTCCTCCCACCTGCTAAAAAGTCTTATTTTTTCTTGGCAGAACAGTGAAAAGTCCGTAACTTTGGCGAAAACAATAAAAGACAAAGCCCATGATTACGCAAGACAACTTCAACCAGGAGTATGCTGACCCCATAGAAGAGCAGCAGATCCGTCATTTCGTATGTATAGAGATGGGACGGCAGATACATCGATATATCAAGGCCATGCACGGCAGCAAACAGCAGATGCTGCGCTTTGAAGAGCATCTGAAAGACCTTCCGCTGCGCGAGAAGGAAACCGCCATAGCCCGGTACATCGACCTCAACCGGAAAGCCATCAAGGGACTGGACATGAAGATTGTCCTGGCCCGTGCAATGGCCAACTACTCCGACACCTTCGCTTATCTTGTCACGCTGGTAAACGACAAGCGGAAGATGGTCAGATACCTGAATCTCATCCGTGAGATATACATCCAGTATCATGAAGTGATTGAACGCAGGGGAAAGTTCGGAATCCTCGACCACAGAGGGCGTACGCTCGTCGAACCCAAGTACGAGTTCCTGCGCACCTGTTATGTCTATGTCGACGACCTGCGTACGATGCCGGTCATTGCACAGCTGGGCGGGAAGCTCGGTCTGATCCTTCCCGACGGAAGAGATACGGTCGTCGCCCCTTTCAGTTACGACAGCATCTCCCTGAGGGACGAGCCGCCTTATTTTGAAGCGAGGAGAGGAAAGAAGAAAGTCCTGCTGACCACTGAAGGCATGGAGCAATAGAGCCGTCCCGTCCCGCAGAACGTGTGTGAAAGAAATCCAGCCGGCAGATACTGACGACCTTGTCAGTCTCTGCCGGCTGGACTTTTTGCATGCCCCGCCCGTGAAATTGCGTGGAAAGTCTCTGCTAAATCTTCTTCAGCAAGGCTGCCAGACCTTCGAGCTGGCTCTGCCACATGTTTATCTTGCTGTTCACTTTCTCTACGTCCAGGTCCTGGTTCAGATCGGGTGAGTCACGCTCCTGCTTCAGCAGACTGATGTACTGGTTTACCAGTGCCATCTTCGCCTGTACGGTCTTTTTCTTCGGATAGCCGCGCTTCTCGACTTCCCGCTGGTACTGTTCGGACACCTCATTGATCTTGCGGCCGCACTCCTCGTACTGGCTCAGCCACTGCTGGAAAGCCTCACTCACCTTCTTGTTCTCCACCTGTGTTGTCCCGGCAGGGTCGCCGATCTGCTCGTATGTGCTTTGTGCCATCCCCATTAAGGGACACGCCATCAAAGCCATCACCAATAGTTTCTTAACTCTCATAATTCTGTTCTTAAAAATAAAATAGTGGCTGCAAATATAAATCAAATATCAGAAAGAACCAAAAGTTTTTTGTAATTTTGCATATCCCCATGACTCCTTTAAAACTCTTTTAAAAGTTGATGGGGACTGTACAGAAGAAAGTTGAAAGGAATGAAAAAAGATACAACTGTGAAGTATATTGAGGTGAAAGGCGCCCGGGTCAACAACCTGAGGAACATCGACGTGAAGATTCCGCAGGAGCAGTTCGTGGCCATTACCGGAGTGTCCGGGTCGGGTAAGTCCTCGCTGGCCTTCGACACGCTTTACGCCGAAGGGCAGCGCCGGTACGTGGAGAGCCTTTCGGCCTACGCCCGCCAGTTCCTGGGCAGAATGTCGAAGCCGGAGGTAGACTTTATCAAAGGCCTTCCCCCTGCCATCGCCATCGAGCAGAAAGTCATCTCGCGCAATCCCCGCTCGACGGTGGGTACTTCCACCGAGATCTACGAATATCTGCGCCTGCTCTATGCCCGCATAGGCCGCACCTTCAGCCCCGTGTCGGGCGTGGAGGTGAAACATCATTCTGTGGAGGATGTGATAGAGAAGGTGAAGTCCTACTCGGAAGGGACAAAGTTCTGCATCCTCGCCCCGCTCCATGTCGTGGATGGCCGGAGCACACGCCAGCAGCTTGAAATGGAACTCCAGGAAGGCTATGCCCGCATCTATGCCGATGACGACTTCATGCGCATAGACGACTGGCTGCGTACGCATCCTGATGTGGAAACCAAGGAGAAAGAGAGGGAAGGACTGGAAAAGGAAATCTATCTGGTCATCGACCGTATGTCAGTCGACTGCTCCAAAGACGCTGTCAGCCGGCTCACCGACTCCTGCGAAACCGCCTTCTATGAGGGCGACGGCAATATGCAGCTGATGATTCTCCCCGCCAGGATCACCTACGACTTCTCTACCCGGTTTGAGGCCGACGGCATCCGTTTTGAAGAACCGAACGACAATATGTTCTCTTTCAATTCCCCTCTCGGGGCCTGTCCCGCGTGCGAAGGGTTCGGACGCATCATCGGCATCGACGAGAAGCTGGTCATCCCCGACTCCTCCCTCTCCGTCTATGACGGCTGCGTGCAATGCTGGCACGGCGACAAGATGGCCACGTGGAAAGAGGAGTTCTGCCGGCGGGCGGCAAAAGACGACTTCCCCATCTTCAAGCCCTACTATGAACTGACGAAGGCCGAGAAGGAGAGCCTTTGGAAAGGACTGCCCGGCGAGAGGAAGGCAGACATCCACGACCGTGTCTGCATCGACTCCTTCTTCCAGATGGTGAAAGAGAACCAGTACAAGATACAGTACCGCGTCATGCTGAGCCGCTATCGGGGCAAGACGGTCTGTCCGGACTGCCACGGTACGAAGCTGAAGAAAGAGGCTACGTGGGTGAAGATCGGTGGAAAGGCCATCACAGACCTTGTCGATATGCCCATTGTCAGGTTGAAGGAATGGTTCGACAGGCTGGAACTGACAGCCCACGAGCAGGAAGTCAGCAGGAGACTGCTGGCCGAGATAAAAAGCCGGCTGCAGTTCCTGCTGGACGTCGGTCTGGGCTATCTGACGCTCAACCGGCAGTCGAACTCGCTGAGCGGCGGCGAGAGCCAGCGCATCAACCTCACCACCTCCCTCGGCTCGTCACTCGTCGGATCACTCTACATCCTCGACGAACCCTCTATCGGACTGCACAGCTGCGACACAGCCCGCCTCATCCATGTACTGAAAGAACTCCAGGCACTGGGCAACACGGTGATTGTAGTAGAGCATGATGAGGAAATCATGCGTGCCGCCGACTACCTGGTTGATGTCGGGCCGGATGCAGGCCGCCTGGGCGGCGAAATCGTCTTCGAGGGAAAAGTGTCGGACATCCAGCAGATAAAGAACAACGTTGAAGATGCTGCCGACAAGGCATCGCGAAAGCTGCTGGAGCAATATCCACGCTCTTATACCATCAAGTATCTCACCGGTGCAGAAGTCATCAGAATTCCTGCCGGCCGACGTCCATGGAACATGGCGATAGAACTGAAAGGGGCACGCATGAACAACCTGAAAGGAGTGGACGTAAAGTTTCCGCTGAATGTACTCACCGTCGTGACAGGAGTCAGCGGCAGCGGAAAGTCATCCCTTGTAAAGGGAATCCTCTATCCTGCCCTCAAACGTCACCTGGACGAGATAGCCGATACGCCGGGCGAATATTCATCACTGGGCGGCGACTGGAAACAGATCAGACACGTAGAGTTTGTAGACCAGAATCCCATCGGCAAGAGCACACGTTCCAACCCGGCTACCTATGTGAAGGCATACGATGAAATCAGAAAGCTCTTCGCCGAACAGCAGCTATCCAAACAGATGGGCTACACACCGCAGTATTTCTCGTTCAACACCGAGGGCGGCCGATGCGAAGAATGCAAGGGGGCGGGAGTCATCACGGTGGAAATGCAGTTCATGGCCGATCTCGTGCTGGAATGTGAAGAATGTCACGGACAGCGTTTCAAACGTGAAATCCTCGACGTACAGTTCCAGGGAAAGAACATCAACGACGTTCTGAACATGACCGTTTCCGAGGCTATCCAGTTCTTCAGCAAGCATAAGCGCAGGGCGATCGTCAGCAGACTGAAGCCCCTGGAGGATGTCGGCCTGGGCTATATCAAGCTCGGACAAAGCTCGTCGACACTCTCCGGCGGCGAAAACCAGCGTGTCAAACTCGCCTGCTTCATCGGACAGGAGCAGCAGGAACCGACGCTCTTCATCTTCGACGAACCGACGACAGGCCTGCACTTCCACGACATCCAGCGGCTGCTGCATGCCTTCGATGCCCTCATCGACCGTGGGCACAGCATACTTGTCATCGAGCACAACCTCGATGTCATCAAATGTGCCGACCACGTCATAGACCTCGGGCCCGACGGCGGCGACAAGGGCGGACAGCTCGTCGCAGCAGGTACGCCCGAGGAGGTTGCCCGATGCAAGGACAGCCTGACAGGGAAGTATCTGGCGGAGAAGCTGGCGGCCGACGGCTGACCATCTATACGCCGGACAGCTACAAAGCTCCCGTCATAGGGAGTATCGTGAACTGCGTTCCCGGCACTTGGGAACAGGATTCCCGACATCTGGGAACAGCATTCCCAACGCCTGGGAACAACATTCCCATAGGACCGGACACCGACCCGGCCGTATGTAAGGACTCCGGCAATCGCCTGTCCCAGGGATTCAAGCCAACGCATACAATTGAAACAACAAATACATAACAGAAAATGAACTGCTACCCAAAACAGCTATTCCTGTCAGCAGGAGCTGCAATGCTGATGCTGGTACCATCGGCATCGCACGCACAACAGTGGGACGACCAAATTCTCGTCTCACAATGCAACGAACAGTACACCTTGACGCTTGAACATGGAAAACCCATTGTGAAGAACTCAAAGGAAATTACCTATCAGTCGAATTCGACCGGCACGGTACGTCCGGAGACCGACATACTGTACGGCGAGTTCATCGCTTTGGACGACGTGTCGGGAAGAGGACAGAAGACCTATCGGAACGTCACGCCTGAAAACGTTTTCTATGACGACACGAAGGCCTGTGTCGTACAGGGCTATATCGACAAGAAAGGGAAGACCTGTACCGTCTCTTACGACCGGACTTTCAAGGACATCAAATACTTCACGAGGCTGTACCTGCTGGAGGACTACTTCATCCGCAGCAAGACCGTGACGGTCACCATACCCAGACAGCTGGCAGGATACCGCATCAAGGAGATGAACTTCCAGGGATTCAACATCCGGACAGACCACAGGACGACTGCGGATGCCGACATTTACCAATACACCATGACGGATGCCGACCGGATGAGGCAGGAGAAGAGGATGCCGCCGATGTCGAGCGTCTATCCTTATCTGCTGATCATAGGTCCATTCAAGGATGTGAACGGGCTTTACAGCTGGTCGAAGGAAATGGCAGATGTAGACTGTGAGATACCCGGTCTGAAGGAACTGCTGCAGGAAATCAACCGGGACAGCAGGACGGAAGAGGACCGTATCAGCAATACTTATCGGTGGGTTCAGGACCATATCCGCTATGTGGCTTTTGAAGCCGGACAGTCCGGACACCGCCCGGACACCCCTAAGGAGGTGCTCCGCAAACGGTATGGAGACTGCAAAGGCATGGCTCTGCTGCTGAAGACGCTCCTCAAGGCACAGGGGTTTGATGCCCGGCTGACGGACATCGGTACGGATGAGATTCCTTACAGAATGAGCGACGTGCCGACACTCGCCAGTGCCAATCACGTCATCTGCACACTCTTTTACAAGGGGAAGACACGGTATATGGACGCTACTTGCAACCACATCCCGTACACCTATACGCCACAGTACATACAGGGTTCGGAAGCGATGATCGAGAATGGGGACAGACCGCTGATGCAGATCGTACCGATACAGAGAGCTGACGCATCCATCGACAGTCTTGTCTATCAGTACAGCCTGCAGGGAGATGCGCTTGTCGGAAAGGCAACCTACAATCTCCGCGGCGACATGAAGGAGTGGTTCATGAGCACGATAGACGATGCCGGCAACAAGAACCGTGACGACATCCTGGGCAGCAATCTGAACTCCGATGCCCACAGCATGACCGTGACAGACGTGAAGTGGGCCGACAAGGACGCCCGCCACGAATGGGCACGCTTTACGGGCAGCATCACCAACAAGGCAGCCGTGCAGTTGATGGACGGAGAAGTCTACATCGAGCTGAATCCGCACAACAACCTCTTCGACAGCCGCATCGACACCGCCCGGCGTGTCAACGACTATTATCTGCCTGTGCGGTGTAACATCGTAAGGCAGGCGGTGCTCACCGTCCCTGCAGGTTACAAGGTCGACTATCTGCCACCTTCCAAGACTTTTTCGACCCCGGAAGGTGTGCTTACCTGCAGGTTCTCAAGGAAGGGGAACACCATTGTCTTCCATCAGAAAATGCAGATCAATCACCGCCGCATACCGCTTGCCAATATCCCGAAATGGAACGAGGCTGTAAGCAAATGGAAAGACGCCTGCAACGAACAGGTGGTGCTCAAGCGGTGAAGGAGGCAACGGGGCTTGACTTTTCAGCTCCAGACTGGTTTCCGCTTCTGCTACAACAATAAAAACATCTGACAACATACGAATATGAAAAAACAATTAGCAATGCTGCTGCTGGTGCTTCTTTCACTGCCGGCAATGGCTTTCGACAACGACGACTATCTGAAGTACGTCCAGAAAGTGAAAGAAGAAGTGTGGGGCAAAGACCTGCCACAGTTCAACAATCGCACCGTACCTGCCCGGTACAAGAACGAGTCGGCCGTGGTCATGGCTTTCTACGAGGAGCTGACTGTTGACAAAGGCACGAGTTTCAATTTCTTGGAACTCGGAGTCACCGCCAACAACAAAGCCGTCCATATCCGGCGCTACCTCGTGAAAATCAACGACAAAGCTGCTCTGGAGAAATACTCTACCTTCGATATTCGGAGCTATGAGAAGTCGCACAACGCAGGATGGTGGACGGACATACACAAGAGTGTCCTCGGTGTGAAGGTCATCAAGCCGGACGGCACCGTCAAGGAAGTGAGCAATGACGAATACAAGAATGACGACGAAGGCAAGAACGGAAAGGACAAGCGTGCCAAGCTGGCCGTACCCGACCTGCAGGTAGGCGACATGATCGACTACTTCATCTACGATTACGACAAGCTGAAAGAGGAGAACATCGATCCGGTGCTGTTCCTCTTCGGCGGCAAATATCCTATCCTCGACTACCAGATCCACTGCGCCATCGACAAGCACCTCTGCACGCAATACCGAACAATGAACGGTGCTCCGGACTTCACCGCCAGCGAGAAAGACGGCGACATCGTGCTGGATGTCCGTGCAAAGAACCTCGACAAGACGTTCCCCGACTACGCCTATAATCCTATCATGCAGGCACCTTACACCATGCTCTATGTGACGGCGGACGTCACACTGGAGTATATGCCGAAGAGTGCGAAGAAGAAAGGGCTGCAGGCGAACCCTCCGGCTGAGGTCATACAGGAAGATGCCTGGACTCCCTGGGCTGAGTACAAACCGAAGTGGACGCTGAACAAGAAATTTGAAAAGGCTGTAAAAGATGCGAAGAAACTGGGCAGTGACGAGGAAAAGGCCGATTACGTGTATAACTTCATGGTGATGAAGACCCTGGTATTCAATAAACCTTACGAAAAATCATTCGATTTCTCAAGCCTGTTTCCTTATGTCCTCGACAAACTGAAGATTCCTTACTCACGTGCACTGGTTACCAACAGTTATAACGAGCCTATGGACAAGCTCATCAACTACGGCAACGCGACACGTTTCATCATGCTCAAGAGCGGTAAATGCTACTTCCCGCTCGAGAATGCCATCAGCTCGGACATCATCCCGTCCATCTATCAGAACCGGGATGCCATCAGCACCGACAAGCCCAAGAAATTCCAGAAAGGACCGTTCACAAGGTTCAGGCTCGCTCTGAGCAAGGCTTCCGACAATGTGGAGAAAGAGGAAATCGAAGCTGCCATTGACGGTACGATGCTGAACCTCATCCGGAAGACGACACTCACAGGATGTGAGAAGGAGAATGTCATCCCAGGATTGACGACAGCCGACGAACTGAGCAAGGCATGGGGTGCGCCCTACGGCTACCAGGGCTTTGCCGACGAGCTTTTCCTGAAGCCGAACGAGGCGAAGGCAAGGGCGGCAGAGCGTGCCGAACAGGACAAGAAAGCGGTGGCGGAGAACTTTGCCGAGGAAATCAAAGCCTATCATGACAAAGCTCCTGTGAAGATCAATGCGACAACCGTGAACAGCTGCGGAGAGAACAACAAGCCGTTTGCCTATACGACCGACTATCAGATGGACGGACTGGTAAAGAAAGCCGGCCGTAACCTTGTCGTTTCCGTGGGGCAGCTTTTCGGGCAGCAGGCGCATATCGAGGGCCGGGACCGCCAGCGCGACACTGATGTCAACTACGACTATCCCAGCACACTCGCTGTTACCGTCAGGCTTGATATTCCGTCAGGCTATGCCGTATCAGCGGAGAGCCTGCGGAAACTCAACAATAATGTTGACAACGAAGCCATGTCTTTCAACACAAATGCTGATGTAGACAATGACAAGCTGATCATCACATTCCAGAAGGTTTATAAACAGCAGTGTGTCCCTGCTGCCGGATGGAGCCAGCTGCTCGGTGTCCTCGATCGTGCCTATGAATTTACAAGCCGGCAGATTGTCCTGAAGAAAAAGTAGCCCCGGCTACAAGCGAAGCGCTTCAGGGCGGTTCCGGCCGGTATCCGAAGGCAGGAGGGGATGCCTTTCTGTATGCGTAGAACCTGCAGCAGGACGGGTGTCCCCTTGGATCCCCTTGCTTGATATGCAAAAAAAAGTGCATCCGGAAGATTGCCACCGACAATCTTCCGGATGCACTTTTTCTTTTTGTCGACCGGATGCTATGCCACCTTTTCCAGCCGCTTCATCATCAGGAACATGAAAGCTGCGGAGAGGAGGCAGAGTACAATGAATACAGACCAGACAACCGTCAGGGACAAACCGCCCCAGAGGTAGCCACCCACACTTACGAGCAGGTTGCCGATGGCCGTGGCAACAAACCAGCCGCCCATCATCGCACCCTTGTATTTCGGAGGAGCGACCTTGCTGACGAAGCTGATGCCCATCGGACTGAGCAGCAGCTCGCCGAAGGTCAGTATGAGGTAAGTACCGATCAGCCAGTTGGCGGAGGCATACGGGACAGTCTCACCGGCAGCCTTTGCCATTTTCTGTCCTACCGGTGTGAGCAGACCTTGTGAGGCCATTACCATGAGGAAGTAAGCACTGCCGGCAACGATCATTCCGTATGCAATCTTGCGGGGAGCAGACGGCTCTTTGCCCTTGGCTGCCAATGAACTGAAGATGGCCATGCTGATAGGAGTCAGCGCAACTACATAGAAGGGGTTGAACTGCTGGAAGATCGGTGCGCTGACACTGACTGTGCCGGAAATGTTGTTGTACTTATAGACCAGGATGCCCAGTGCAAAGAGGAATACGACAGCCGAGATACTTTTCGCCTTGGGGGTCTTTCCCTGGAAGAATGCCATCAGGCTGTAGACCATGAAGACGATCATTACGAGATTGACGACGTCGAATGCCATGCTCTGGATGCCCGAGGAGGTAGGATTGACAAATTCGTCCGCGAAATACGTCAGGGTGAGTCCGTTCTGGTGGAATGCCATCCAGAAGAAGATTACGACTGCAAAGACAAGGCAGAGGGCGACGATCCGCTCCCGGGTCTGCTGCGGTGTCAGTTCTTCTACGGCCACCTTCTGGCTCTTGTCTTTCTTGGGTTCGCCGCCTTCTACGTGTTTGAAGGTGCTCCGGAAAGCATAGTAGATGGCCATTGACACAATGAGTGATATGCAGGCTACGGCAAAGGAGAAATGATAGGCATCATTGCCCGCATAGCCGAGCGAGTTCTCTGCCCATTCCTTGATTCTTACGGCTGCTGTCGGTGCGAAGAGCGCACCGATATTGATCGCCATATAGAAGATGGAGAATGCGGAATCGCGCTTGTCTGCCAGCTCCGGTGTGTCGTAGAGATTCCCTACCATTACCTGCAGGTTACCCTTGAACAGACCTGTCCCGAAGCTGATGAGGAACAAGGCCGCCAGCATGGCAATGAATGCCACGGTCCCGCCTCCCAGAGGCACGGACAGGAAGAGATAGCCGGCAAACATGACCAGAATGCCGATGGTGACCATCTTGCCGTAGCCGAACTTGTCTGCCATGATGCCGCCGATCAATGGTAGAAAATAAACAAGGCCTAAGAAGATGCTGTAGATAAGTCCTGCCGTTCCCGGCTCCAAGCCGAAATTTGCTCTCAAGAATAATGCGAACACGGCAATCATGGTATAGTAGCCGAATCGCTCGCCTGTGTTGGCAAGAGCCAATGCGTACAGTGCTTTTGGTTGGTTCTCAAACATAATGATAAAAATTTAGGTTAATGATTACTTTGTTCTTGTTAGGTCGAAGAGGTAGGTTGCCTTGATGACGATATTGCCATGGTTCGATTTCCCGAAATAGTCTTTCTTGGAACTGCCGTAGATGTTGCCGAGTCCATAGTAATAGCGTCCTTCGAAGAGGAAATGGCCGATGTGCCGGTTGCTGTATTCCATGCCCAGTCCGGCGGCGATGCCATAGTCGAACTTCTTCTCTACCGGCATGGTCTCCTGTGCGACCGTCACATTGCTGCGCCCTGTGCCGTCGGTTGCAAGATTGGGCGTTTCGAAGTTCCTGGAGGTTGACTCTTTCAGGTAGATGCCTATCTGCGGTCCTGCCTGGAAGAAGAAGTTAAAACCGTGCTGTTCGCGCCCCCATGCAAGATGGGCGAAGACCGGTATCTGGATGTAGTCGACTGTGCGTGAATAGGATTCGGCGGCCCCGTTGGCATTGATGACAGGCTGGTCAGTGCCCGTCTGGATCTTCTCTTTCCATCCGATGGAGGCATAGTTTACTTCTCCATAGATGGAGCAGATGGTATTGAAATACTTTTCACATACGTACCGGATGCTCAGTCCGCCTGTTACGCCGC
Organism: Prevotella multiformis DSM 16608; assembly: GCF_000191065.1. Lineage (GTDB taxonomy): Bacteria > Bacteroidota > Bacteroidia > Bacteroidales > Bacteroidaceae > Prevotella > Prevotella multiformis. The sequence goes on along the minus strand of NZ_GL872283.1, from coordinate 1,244,328 downwards.
CGTGTAAAGACTGTGTTACGCTGGGGCTGAAGCCTACGTTGGAGAGCACGCAGCCGCCGTTCACGCCGATGGCGAAATCGTTCCGGTGCTGTCCCACTTGCGCTACGGCGGTCATCGGCAGCAGAAACAGAGCGGCAAACAGTATTTTTGAGATTTTATAATTCATCTGTTCAGAAAAGTGCTGTTACACTTCGCAGGGGTTAGTACACAAGATTCTCCATGGTCTGGTCTGTCTTGAAATGAACCAGCTGGAAATGGTCGTTGACATATCCGCCCTGCCCTACACGCACAAAGTCGTAGCGTGTCTGCAAAGGCCGGTACTTCACTTCGGCGGCGGTTCCTTTGAAGTTCTTTCCATACGCCTTCAATCCACGGACAAAGAACTCCGCCTGATCGTATCCGGTAAGTGCCATGCGGGGAATATACTGTTTCGACATAGGCTCTCCGTACCTCTCGCTGTATTTTGCCTCCAGGCTCTTCGTCTTGTCCGCAGCCTTGTTATAATAATAGGTGGACGGAATGTAGGTGTTGTACCTGAAGAACTGGTCGAGGTCATAATCCTGATAGACAAACCACTGGTTGTAGCCGAAGAGGCTGACGGCAATCCCCGGACGTGTTTTCTTCATCTGATCGAGTTTTGCGAACACCTCATTGAGCTGCGGGCTCTTTTCGGAATTGACGATTACGACATTGGGACGGGTCGCATCAAAATGTTTGGAGAAATCGGTGGCAGAAGAACTGGTGCTGGTCAGGTCGTACTTGATCTTCTGTAGTTCAAGCTGTCTTCTCAGGCTGGAGGTGAAATCTCCTACCTGGCTGCTCGCATCCTTGCAGTTGATGAATACGGGGTGATGCGATTTCTGGAAACGCTCCAGGAAAGCGGCTATTGCCTTGTTGTTCAGTGTGGCGTCGGTCTGATAGACCTGGAAGACGTTGGGATTCGACCCGACCTCGTTGCTGGTGGTGGAAAACGGAATGACGAGTTTGATGCCGTTGTTGCGGCAGAAGTCTGCCAGCGGCTTCACCTGTTCTGAATATAGCGGCCCGAAGATGATGTCCAGCTTGGCTGCGTTCGGCTCGAGCAGTGTGGTATGGATATCGGTGCCCTTCGGCACATTCCAAGCATGCACGTCTGTCGTGATTCCTTCGCTTTTCAGCTGGTCAAGAGCCAGCAGTACGCCACGATAATATTCCACCATCCGTCTGCCGTCGCCGTCCTGATTGTGCAATGGAAGCATGATGCCGACGCGGACGGCATTCACGGGGACTGGTGCAACGGGATTGGCGGGCTTTGCCGTTCTGCCGGTTTTCCCCATGATGGTACCGTCAGGCTTGAAGTCCCCCTCCTTGGAGAAGGGAACAAAGATGAGCTCTCCTTTCTTCAGCTCGTATCCGGGCTGCTTCATGGAGGGATTTGCTTCAAGAAGCTGTGGTATCGTTATGCCATACTCTTTTGCAATGCCGAAGATCGTCTCCTTGCGCTTCACCTTGTGCTGGTCGCGCCATTGGACGGTTTGTGCAAGGACACTATAACTGAATGTTACAGCGAATAATAACAAGAGATATTTCAGATAACTTCTCATGCACCTATGTTTTGAATTTAAAAGCAACAATTTAAAATCACAAGTGCAAATATACAAAAGAAATCTGTAACCAAAAGGGGTAGAGTGAAAAAAAACACAAAAACACAGCTGCCCCGTTATTATAAAGTTCTGGCAGGTGCTTTTGCTTGTTTGAATGAGAAAAAATATGTACTTTTGCATGATTCTACAATTTACAGTAACGCATAAAGAGCAGACAGGATATGAAACCACGTAAGACAAGTTTGCTTGCTGCAATGCTGACAATCCTGTTCTCCGTATCCAGTCGGGCGCAGGACTGCCAGCCTTCAGGCAAGTTCACAGATAAGGAGGGAGAAGCAGGTACGATAGCAGCGGGCGAGACCTATGCCGGTTCGGCGCCATTGACGGTGACCTTTTCGGCCAATCCGCCATCCGGCCATGATCCTGCTACAAATTATGAGTGGCATTTCTTCAACCAGAACAACACCCGTGAAGCCTACCTCATCCGCTATGATGAGGATACGGAATACATCTTTACGGAGGCTGGAACGACACGGGTTGTGCTCTATGAGATCCTGAACGGCGATACCACACGCTACAATGCGATCAATGTCTCCATCAGTGAGAGCAGTCTGCAGATGCCGAACGCCTTTTCACCGAATGGTGACGGAATCAATGACGTGTACCGCGCCAAGCCCGGCTACAAGAGTATTGTGTCGTTCAAAGCTGTCATCTTCAACCGCTGGGGACAGAAACTCTATGAATGGGACGACCCCGCCGGCGGCTGGGACGGTAAATACAAGGGCAGGGACGTTGCCCAAGGGACATACTTTGTCAATGTCACTGCCAAGGGTGCTGACGGGAGAGAGTTCCGTATCCGAAGGGATGTCAACCTGCTCCGAGGCTATACGCAGGCTGCACACTGATTGCGCATCACTTTTCCCGCTCTCCTGTCAGAGGTCATTATCACTTTTCATCGCCTATTATTTCCCTTTTAATGAACGAAAAAATTGAAGTCTTCGGTGCCAGAGTGCATAATCTGAAGAATGTTGATATAACCATTCCCCGCAACTCCCTTACTGTCTTCACGGGACTGTCGGGTTCGGGGAAGAGTTCACTTGCTTTCGACACCATCTTTGCTGAAGGGCAGCGCAGGTACATCGAGACTTTCTCGGCGTACGCCCGCAACTTTCTCGGTAACATGGAGCGTCCCGACGTAGACAAAATCACCGGATTGTCTCCGGTCATCTCCATCGAGCAGAAAACCACAAACAAGAACCCGCGCTCTACGGTCGGTACGACGACGGAGATTTACGATTATCTCCGTCTGCTCTATGCCCGGGCCGGAGAGGCCTACTCCTATATGAGTGGTGAGAAGATGGTGAAATACACGGAAGAGAAAGTCGTCGATATGATCCTGTCAGATTATCAGGGTCGTAAGATCTATATCCTCTCCCCGATTGTACGCAACAGAAAAGGGCATTACCGTGAACTTTTCGAGCAGATGCGGCGCAAGGGCTACCTGTATGTCCGTATAGACGGAGAGGTGCAGGAACTGGTACGGGGCATGAAGGTCGACCGCTACAAGAACCATAACATCGAGGTTGTTATAGACAAGATGAAGCTTGGCAGTACTGAGGAAGAGACACTTCGGGAACGGCTGGCAAAGACGGTGTCGACTGCCATGAAACAGGGAGACGGTCTGATTATGATCCTTGACAGTGAAAGCGGGGAGGGCAAGTATTTCTCCAGACGGCTTATGGATCCAGTGACGGGGATCGCCTATAAGGATCCGGCTCCCAATATTTTTTCTTTCAACTCTCCGGAAGGAGCGTGTCCACGATGCAAAGGGCTTGGGGTCATTGACGAGATAGACTTGAAGAAGGTGATCCCCGATGACAATTTGAGCATCCATGCGGGGGGCGTTGTCCCTCTTGGGAAGTACAAGAACCAGATGATTTTCTGGCAGATTGATGCCTTGTTGAAAAGATACGACTGTAATCTCAAAACCCCCGTCAAGGATATTCCCAAGGAGGGAATGGAGGAGATTCTATATGGTTCACTGGAGAAACTGAAGATCCCGAAGGAGCTGGTTCATACGACATCAGATTATTTTGTATCTTTCGACGGCATTGTCAAGTACCTCCGTACGGTCATGGAGAACGATGCTTCGACTGCCGGAAAGAAATGGGCGGATAAGTTCATTGCCGAAGCTCCCTGCCCGGAATGTCATGGACATCGTTTGAACCGTGAAGCACTGTCCTATCGGATTGCAGGAAAGAATATCGCCGAACTGGCGGAGATGGACATTGCTGACTTGAAGGAGTGGATCGGTCATGTCGAGGAGTCCATGAACGAGAAACAGCGTGTAATCGCTTCCGAGATCGTGAAGGAAATCCGCAAGCGCATCGACTTCCTGCTCGACGTGGGACTTGACTATCTTTCCCTGAACCGGCAGAGTGCCACGCTGTCCGGCGGTGAGAGCCAGCGTATCCGACTTGCCACGCAGATCGGTTCTCAGCTTGTCAATGTCCTGTATATTCTTGACGAACCGTCCATCGGGCTGCACCAGCGCGACAACGAACGTCTCATCAATTCGCTGAAAGAGCTGCGCGATATGGGCAACACGGTGATTGTGGTAGAACATGACGAGGATATGATGCGTGCTGCGGACTGGATCGTAGATATCGGACCGAAGGCCGGGCGCAAGGGGGGAGAGGTCGTATTTCAAGGTAAACCTTCTGACATGCTCAAGACGCATACCCTTACCGCCCAGTATCTGAATGGTGAACGGGCTATTGAAATTCCCAAGAAGCGTAGGGAGGGAAACGGAAAGACGATCCGGCTTGTCGGCTGCAGGGGGAACAATCTTCAGGATGTAGACGTGACGTTCCCTTTGGGCGAGCTGGTCGTCGTTACAGGTGTATCGGGTTCGGGCAAGAGTACGCTGATCAATGAGACCCTCCAGCCCATCCTTTCGCAGCATTTTTACCGTTCCCTCAAGCGCCCGATGCCGTACGAGAAAATCGAAGGCATCGACAATATTGACAAGGTGGTGAATGTAGACCAGAGCCCTATCGGACGTACGCCCCGCAGCAACCCTGCGACCTATACAGGTGTGTTCTCTGATATCCGTCAGCTTTTCGTTAATCTTCCCGAGGCTAAGATACGGGGGTATAAGCCCGGGCGTTTCTCCTTCAATGTAAAAGGTGGACGCTGTGAAGCCTGTGGAGGGAACGGCTATAAGACCATTGAGATGAACTTCCTGCCTGATGTGATGGTTCCCTGCGAGGTCTGTCATGGCAGGCGTTACAACCGCGAGACACTTGAGGTACGCTTCAAGGGCAAGTCTATTGCTGATGTTCTGGACATGACGGTCAATATGGCGGTGGAGTTCTTTGAGAACGTACCGCAGATTCTTCCGAAGATCAAGGCTTTGCAGGATGTGGGTCTGGGATACATCAAGCTCGGGCAGAGTTCTACCACGCTTTCCGGCGGCGAGAGCCAGCGTGTCAAGCTGGCGACGGAACTCGCAAAGCGAGATACGGGGAAGACCCTTTATATCCTTGATGAACCGACAACCGGCTTGCATTTTGAGGATATTCGGATCCTTATGGATGTACTGGAGAAACTTGTCGACAGGGGCAATACCGTTCTTATCATCGAGCATAACCTTGATGTCATCAAACTTGCTGATTACATAATCGACATGGGGCCGGAAGGTGGTCGTGGAGGTGGCCGCCTGATGGTCTGTGGAACACCGGAAACTGTGGCGAAGAACAAGGAAAGTTACACTTCCCGTTTCCTCGCCAAGGTGCTGAAATAGATATTCCTTGCCTTTGCATTCCAAAAGGTAAGGCGCGAGAATGATGCCCCATGCCTTTCTGTTCCAGGGATGACGGCTCTTTGCAGTCTCGGCAAGTCTAAGATGAGGCAAGGCCAGGTTACTTCTACTGATTTGCTCTAGTGCTCTCATTTTCCCACCAGCCCGCAAGGAATCCTCCTCGGCAGCCGGGCTGTTCGGGAATGGGAGACACCATCCTGCCAGACGATGGATAGTGAGGACGGGCGTCTCTGTTGGGATAGTGCCTTCTCCTTCTTGGCTTATCTTGTCTGTCTATACGGTGTACCGGCCCGGTTCTTCCGGTATTCGGCTAAAGATCAAACTTGTAAGCTACTGCTACTTCCAGGACATTGCTCCGTCTGCTCGCATTGCCCTTGAAAGTGTTGGTCAGTCCCACATGATAGCGGGCATCCAGCACTACATGTTCATACTCGTAGCTGATTCCGACAGGAAGCGAGAGCGCAAAGGTACGCAATCCACTCCTGATGTTCTCGTTCATTTTAATCTCATGGGCATTGGATTTTTTCCCCTCTGCATCTTCGTCGAAGAACAGATGCTCTTCATGTGATTTCCCCCTGACCAGACAGGATGGCTCTACGCCGACTTTGACGGAGAGTCCAGAAGTCACGTGACTGTGGAACAACAAGGGTACTGCGATATAATCCATGCGGACATAATAATCGTGAAGTATGTCACCCTTCATCATCATGTCTTTGTACTTGCAGCCGCCTTGTACATAGGATATGCCGGCTGACAGCCCGACCAGATCCGAAGTCTGATACATCACTTCCAGCCCGCCGGTAAACCCCAGCAGGGTGCGGGGCTTTGTCTCCAGAGATTCTCCGTCTGCATTTTCGTAGATTATAGAACTGTTGGTCAGGGAAGCGATTGACACTCCTGCCCGAGGCATCACCGACCATGTTCCTGCTTTTCCCTGTGCCATTGCCGTCAGTGCTGCTGCAATCGATAATACTAAAAAGACTGTTCTTTTCATTCATTTTCCCCGTCAAGCCGATAGGCAAGCTGTTTGGTTTTTCAATATAAGAGCCTATGTAACACAGGCAAGGATCTCTTTCACATAAAAAAGAGCTTCTGCCACATTCCCTAATTAAACGGTTTATCCACGTCCGGCCGGAATTTCGTGTGCGGAGTCTTCTTCCGAAGACTTTTTTGTTTCCGCCACTTGACAGCAATTTGCATAACAGCCTTTATTCCTCCAGACACGCCCTTTATGTTCTTCGGCATAAGAGGCTTCTTTTTTTATTGTCCGTTTGTTTCAATAGAGGTCTTTTATCGTCCACTGTATCTCCACACACAGTTCGGTTTTCAAATCATCTGCAGGATATTCAAGTGTTGTATTTGACACCTGAATGTCCTGCCCGATTCAGCCCTGCCATTTGTTCCATCAGTTTTCCTCGTCCACCTCCGTAGCAGAACAGCTGGAATCATGCCTTTTTCAGGCTCAAGCATACATACGGTTTCAGACGTAGTCTGCCGTGGAGGAACATAGAAGGAATGAGGAGGATGCGATTTGTTATAGAGGCCGTCAGAGCCGTTCCTTTAGGGGCAGGCAGCAGTGGACGCTTGTGTCAGCGCACCCCGGCAGACGTTCTTCCTCATCTTTTCTTCATTCTTTCTATCGTCAACTCATCCTTGTTTCCTTTGTAGAAAGTGTCCAGGACTTTTCCGAAGACATCGTTTGGACAGACAGCATCAAAGAGCGTCATGGACGACCTGAGCTTCAGCGTGTCAATATGGCCGCCCATCACCGCTTCAATATCCTTTCCGCCATGTGTCAGTACGGCATGGGCAGCCTCGCGCAGCCGGCTGCCCAGAAGGGGATGAGCAAGGTAGGCGGATGCCTCGTCGGCATCAGCTATACCGTAGTACTGGGCATAGGCACTGTGCCCGAGACCTTTCAGCTGCGGGAAGACATACCATATCCAATGCGTCGTTTTATGCCCATGCTCCAGTTCTACAAGAGCCTGCTGGTATTTGCCGTTTGTCTCCTGTGCCTCCACGAACCGTTCAAGACAGAAAGGATCGCTTTCACGGCAGCCCAGCATCTCCTCGAAGTTGTCAAGGATAGTGCGGAGAGGGGGTGTCAGGAGGGCATAGCAATAGGTGGCGAGTTTTCGCGGAACACCATAGAAAGCCTGTGCGATACCGCCTGCCATGGCCGCTATCGTGTCGGAATCACCTCCCAGGGAGACCGCAAGGCGGATTACTTCCTCAAAGTCATGACCCTCCAAGAACGCCAGAATAGCCGGAGGAACGGTCTTCTGGCAGGACATATCGTAAGTGTAGGCGGGGCGTAAATCGTCCAGAGACCGGTGCAGATCATACAGGAAGTTCTCTTCCACATAGGACCTGATCTCTTCCTTCGTCGCCTCTGTGCGGGCAAGGTAAATCGCCGATGCGATGGCCTTTGCCCCTTTAATGCCCTCGGGATGATTGTGCGTGACTTCCGCAGACAGTTCGGCCAGATGCAGCGTCTCGTCAAGACTGTGTGCGTAGAAGGCAACCGGGCTTACCCTCATGCCTGATCCGTTCCCGTAACTGTAATAAGGTTCCGGCTTCGGATTGTACAGCCACCGCATGAACTTCCCGCCATAACCGGCAGTCGGATACTGTCTGCCTAATGTCTGCATCCGGCGCACGAGTTCTTCTTTGCCGTGACTTCTGTCTTCCGTCAGCCATTCGGCCACAGCCAACGTCATCACAGTATCATCCGTAAACCTGCTTTTCGGCGTGAACAGATGAAAGTCTTTCCGTTTCGTATTATGGAACTCGTACACGGAACCGATAATATCACCAATGATTGCTCCCAGCATAATGAACAGAATTTCAGTAAATAGATTCTACTGCAAAAATAATGTTTTATTTTTGATTCTCCTAATTCTTCCAGACCTTTTTCCATGTACTTCCCGAACATTGATTCATACGGTGGAAATGTTGTTCATGCCATCTTTCCATGTCATCGGAAAGAAAGTGTAAACTTCTAACATGATTGAAACAAGATGCGGCAGACGACGTTTAAAAACAAGTTCTTGCCCCGCCATCCGGTTTAGAAGTAAGACGAAAAGCAGCCAGCCAAAGACATGAGACTGTACAATATATCCTGCAAGCGGCTACATGGGAATGATATTCCCGACCGCTTGGGAATCCTGTTCCCAACGTCTGGGAATGAGCTTCCCAGGCACTGGGAACAGTATTCCCGGCGTATGAGGGCGGTGTGTAGTCTGTCCCTGGGCATACCTGGATACATCTTTCTCTGCCCTTTCTTTCATCCGAATGGGCTGTTGTACAGCTTTCAGGGAGAGAGCCGGCTAAGGACAGACACAGGGGAGAGTTCCACCGGAAATCCGCCATGGGGGAGTGCTTGAGGAGGGCAATGATTGTAACCGGGATTGTACCCGGGAGGTGTTTCTGACTAAAAAAAAGCGGAAAAGTTTGGCTGGTTCACGGAAAAGTTATACCTTTGCACTCGCAAAACGAAAATGAGCGCCCTTAGCTCAGCTGGTAGAGCAACTGACTCTTAATCAGTGGGTCTAGGGTTCGAGTCCCTAAGGGCGCACACAGACAGGCTTTTGACCCAGCCTTTTTCGTTCGGCAGGCGCCCTTAGCTCAGCTGGTAGAGCAACTGACTCTTAATCAGTGGGTCTAGGGTTCGAGTCCCTAAGGGCGCACAGAGAAGGATTCCCGTTCGGCGGGAATCCTTTTTATTTTCCCGCTTTTCCAATAGGTAATCCAATATTTTTTGTGTAATTTTGCAGGGTATGAAGCAAGATAACCTAAGGATACATATTCTGTTCCTGCTCTCGTTCGTCACGTCTCTTGCGTGGGCGGGCAAGGGCAACGGCGGTCTGATAGCCTATCCCGGTGGAAAATGTTACATGTTCCGCATCACGCTGGCAGACAAGGCCGGTACACCCTATACGCTGGATAAGCCGGAACAGTTTCTCTCGAAAGCCTCCATCTTCCGGCGGCAGCGGCAGGGGCTGAAACTTGACTCTACCGACCTTCCCGTGACGCCCGCCTATGTCCAGCGGATCAGGAAGGCTGGTGGAAAGGTCGTGGCCGTGAGCAAGTGGAACAATTCTGTCCTTGTCCGAGGCAGCGACCGGAAGGCCCTGGAGGACTTGAGGAGGCTGCCGTTTGTGAAGGAAAGCAGACTGGTATTTGTCTCTCCCGACTCGCTCCGTCCTCTGTCCCAGCGTGTCCGTTACCGCGCGGACCTGCAGGTGCTGGACTCTACCGTCCACGACTACTATGGAATGGGCAAGGAACAATTGGAGAGTCTGGGCGGAAGGCGGCTGCATAACCTTGGCTTTATGGGACAGGGGATGACGATTGCCGTTCTGGATGCAGGTTTCATGAATGTGGACAGGCTCCCGGCCTTCAAGAACGTGAATGTCTGTGGCACGCGTAACTTCGTGGCCGGATACGACGAGGATGTCTTCAGAGAGATGGATCATGGGACAAAGACCCTGTCCACGATCGCCATGAACCAGCCGACGGTCTTTGTGGGGACGGCTCCCAAAGCCGGCTTCTGGCTGCTGCGTACGGAGGATTATCTTACGGAGAGTTCGGCAGAAGAGGACTTCTGGATCGCGGCTGTCGAGTTTTCCGATTCTGTCGGAGTAGATGTTGTCAGTTCCTCCCTGGGGTACCATGGCTATGACGACAAGTCGACGAGTTATCATTATCCGGACCTGGACGGCCGGACGGCTCCCGTATCGCGGGCTGCCTCCCGTATGGCAGGCAAGGGCATGATCCTGGTCAACAGTGCTGGGAATGACGGGATGGGGACGTGGAAGAAAGTCAACGTCCCGGCTGACGCTTCCGACATCCTTACGGTGGGGGCGATCTCTCCGGACGGTGTGAATGCCGCCTTCTCGTCCGTCGGGCCTACTGCCGACGGACGTGTCAAGCCCGACGTGATGGCCTATGGATGTCCTACGAATGTGGTGTCGGGGAGGGGGTACATCACGCCTGACACGGGTACGTCGTTTGCCTGCCCGCTTGTAGCCGGCATGGTGGCCTGCCTGTGGCAGGCTCTGCCCCATAAGTCTGCGAAGGAAATCATCGAGCTTGTCCGCAGCGTGGGAAGCAACCTCCTCCATCCTGACAATATCATGGGATATGGCGTTCCGGACTTCTGGTCAGCCTACCAGTCGGCTACACGTTGCACACAGGGCTGACCGTCGAAGGAACCTTCAGGAGACGGGTTCAGGATACGGACGGCGCTTCAGAGACAGACCTTAATGTATAGGAAGATTCAAGGAATATGACGAAGGCACTCACGCTTTACGATCTGAACAGTCTGGTAGCAGACGTTATCGACACAGCCCTGACACGGGCTTACTGGGTAGAAGCCGAACTCTCCGAGGTGCGGGAGAACCGGGGACACTGTTACATGGAACTGATAGAGAAGGACGACACCGGCAATGTGCCCATAGCCCGTGCCTCAGCCAAGTGCTGGCGCAATGTATGGTCAGCCATTTCCCCTTATTTCGTCCGCATTACCGGACAGCAGATACATGCCGGGATGAAGGTGATGCTGCAGGTGCATGCCCAGTTCCATCCTCAGTATGGCTTCTCCTGGATCGTCGATGACATCAACCCGGAGTTCACGATGGGCGACATGCTGCGTAAACGCCGCGATATTGTTCGCCGGCTGCAGGCAGAGGGGGTGTTCGACCTGCAGAAGGGACTCCGTCTGTCCCTGTTCGCCCAGCGCATTGCCGTCATTTCTTCTGAGACGGCAGCAGGTTATGGCGACTTCTGCAGCCAGCTGGAAACGAACGAGTACGGATTCCGGTTCCGTGTAGAGATTTTCCCGGCGGTCATGCAGGGCGAGCAGGTAGAGCAGAGCATCATAGCCGCATTGGACAGCATCAACGAACGTGAGTCCGAGTTCGATGCTGTCGTCATCATCCGGGGCGGGGGAGCGACGGCCGACCTCAGCGGCTTTGACACGCTGGAACTTGCAGAGAACGTAGCGAATTTCCCCCTTCCCGTCATAACGGGTATCGGACACGAACGTGATGAGAGCGTGCTGGACATGGTGTCGTTTCTGCGTGTGAAGACACCGACGGCTGCAGCAGCGTTTCTCATTGACCAGCTGTCGGTGACGCTCGGGCGCATAGAGCGTGCGCAGACGGCCATTGCCGACGGAGTCAGGAGGAAGATGGAGGCGGAGAAGATGCGCATCCGCCATCTGGAGTCGCACATTCCGGTGCTCTTTTCCGTAGTCCGCGCGAAGGAGGAGGCACGGCTTGAGAGACTGTCCCGGAACCTTTCGGAAAAGACGGCTGAACTTCTGCATCGTTCGTACTATCGTCTCGATCTGCTGGGGCAGCGGCTCCGGTCAGGCCTGAAGATCCGTCTGTCCGCCGAAGGACACCGGCTCGATATGCTTGACCAGCGCCTGCATCTGCTCGACCCTTCCCTGCTGCTGGAGCGGGGATACAGCATTACGCTGTACAAAGGCAGGGCGGTCCGTAGCGCGGCAGAGCTGGAGGAAGGAGAGGTGATTACGACGAGGTTTGCGACGGGAGAGGCCGACAGCAGGATCGAGCATCGGAGACAGTCTTCAATGTGAGAATCGTGGAAACGGCATGTCGGGATGCAGTCCTTTTCCCCTGCTCCCTGATTCCGGGCTCTTTTGCCAATGGCGGTCCTGTAACGGCAAAAGCATAATGAAAAAAAGAACGAATAGAATGAAAGATGTGAATTACGAAGAGGCTGTCCGTCAGCTGGAGGACATTGTAGAGAAGATGGAACGCGGTGAACTGGATGTGGATTCCATGGCTTCCCGGCTGAAGCAGGCGCAGGGGCTTATAAAGCTCTGTAAGCAGAAGCTGAAGCATACGGATGACGAGATACAGAAGCTGCTTTCCGACCGGTAGAACCTCCCTGCTCACGGAGGAAGAACATGACTGAAGTCAATAAAAATCTAAATGGACTTGCATGGTAAGCCGATTTTATGTACTTTTGTGTTTCAGAGTCATTAAGTTGAATTTAAATACTTATATAATATGAAAAATATGGATTGGTCAAACTTGACATTCGGTTATGTACCAACTGATTACAACGTACGTTGTTATTACCGTAACGGAAAGTGGGGAGAGGTGGAAGTCTGTTCGGATGAATATCTGAAACTGCACATGGCCGCGACCTGTCTTCATTATGGTCAGGAAGCCTTTGAGGGCTTGAAGGCTTACCGCTGTCCTGATGGGAAAGTGCGTGTCTTCCGCATGGAAGAGAATGCAGCCCGTCTGCAGAGTACCTGCCGTGGCATTGTCATGCCCGAGGTCCCTACGGAGCTGTTTGTCGAGATGGTCAAGAAGGTCGTCCGTCTCAACCAGCCTTACATACCGCCCTATGAGAGCGGAGCCTCTCTGTATATCCGTCCGCTCCTGATCGGTACGTCTGCACAGGTAGGGGTCCGTCCTGCCGAGGAATACTGTTTTCTGATCTTCGTCACACCGGTCGGTCCTTACTTCAAAGGCGGATTCTCTACCAATTCGTATGTGATTGTCCGTGATGCGGACCGTGCGGCGCCGCTGGGAACGGGAATGTACAAAGTGGGCGGGAATTACGCTGCGTCGTTGAGAGCCAACCGGCGTGCGCACCAGGAAGGGTACGCCTCCGAGTTCTATCTCGACTCCAAGGAGAAGAAGTATGTTGACGAGTGCGGTGCGGCCAACTTCTTCGGCATCAAGGACAACACCTACATTACGCCTGAATCGACCTCGATCCTGCCCTCCATCACCAACAAGAGCCTGATGCAGATAGCAGAGGACCTGGGCATGAAGGTGGAACGTCGTCCTGTTCCCGAGGAAGAGCTTGCCAGCTTCGAGGAAGCCGGCGCGTGCGGTACCGCGGCTGTCATTTCCCCCATTTCCCGGCTCGATGACCGGGAAACCGGCAAGGTCTACCGTTTCGGCGACAAGCCCGGCCCATGGTCGACACGGCTCTATGAGATGCTCCGGGGCATCCAGTACGGAACGGTCGAAGATCGGCACGGCTGGACTACGGTCGTGATAGAGTAGTCGCCGGAGGGTGATTATATGGTTCTATATTTGGACTGCTGACAGTAAATTGTTACTTTTGCAATGTAAATTGTCCGTTGACAACGGATGAAAGATTTTTCTATTAATAATATTTAAATTCAGGAGAGTAAGAAAATGAATATGACAAAGAAGATGCAGGATGCGTTCAACGCACAGATTGCAGCCGAAATGTGGTCGTCAAACCTCTATCTGCAGATGGCGTTCTGGTTCCGTAAAGAGGGCTGGAAGGGTTTCTCCAGTTGGATGTTCAAGCAGTCTGAAGAAGAGAGACAGCATGCGATGGACATGGCGCAGTTCGTTCTTCGGCGCGGAGGTGAGGTGTGTCTTACTGCGATTGAGGCTGTCAAGACAAGCTGGGCCGATGCCAAGGAGGCCTTTGTCGACACGCTGGCTCACGAGCAGAATGTCACGGGGCTCATCAACCGTCTGGCAGATGTCGCCGATGAGGAGAAGGATCGTGCTTCACAGAACTTCATCGCCAAGTACATAGACGAGCAGGTCGAGGAAGAACGGAATGTACAGGACATCCTCGACTCTTTCGCACACTTGTCAAGCCACGCCGTCGCACATATCGACAGCCATCTTGCCCAGCGTCAGTAAGAAGGAGGACATAGACGGAAGCGTGCCGGAGGCTGTCCAGTCTCCGGCACGCCTTGTTTCAGGCATAAGTTTTGCATCCTTTCCTCTAAAGGAAAAGCATTTTCTTCATCCCGCTGGCTTATAAATCACAGTTTTTATGTATATTTGCCCATTGCAAAAGTCCATGGATGGTTGGGATGCAGGAAGCCGCATGCCTGTACATCAGAATGTACCGTCGTGGCCGGGAGGTGTAAGGACTGTAAGAATCATGTTATGTTCAAATTTGTCAGAGAACTCATAGAAAGTTTTAAAGAAGGTGTTGCAGAGGGGAAATCCGAACTCGAAAGCGAGAGGCTGGCCGAGTACGCTCCTTATGAAGCGGCTTTGAAAGTAAGGGAACAGTGCAGTCCGACGGTTGAGAATCTCGCCTTGGCGTTAAGCTGTCCTTTCCGTTCCGTCCTCACTTCTGGTGTCCCGCTGCGTTTGATGGAGTTCGGACACTTGGGAGGTGGTGAAGTTGAGAGCCTGCGGAAGCTGCTCAGAAGAGATTTCGGATTGGAAGATGCCGCTGGTGTTTCCAATGTCTTAGACGCATTGGAAGAAGCGCATGACGAGGAAGACAATCTCGCACGCTCCGTGTTTTTAGCAGGGATAGACCTTTATGTCCTTACCTCTGCCGTGGAAGTAGGATACCTGTCTTTCCACGAAGTCGAAGCCCTCTGCCGTGATAAAATCAACTTCATCAGTATCCATGCAGATTCGTGGCGGCAGTTCGGACAGCTGTTCATGGAGGGTGAGTGCATCAACAACTTCATCGGGAGGCGGTTCCTGAAGAAGAGCGTACAGTCTTTGCTGGAGGAAGATACAAGTCCATGGCGAATTTTCTCATGGGAAAGTATTCCCCGGGTTCTTGGCTCTGTGCCGTGACGGTTGTGATGGCGCTTTTCTATTCAAAATAAGGATGGGGCTTTTCTATTCAAAATAAGAATGTGGTCTCTGCAGGAAGACTTGTTGTCTGTGCGCCAGGAGCTGCATGCAGAGAAGTCCCGCTGAGGACATTATTAAATTTGTTTTTCAATACATAGAAACAGAAGAGAAGAAATGATAGCAATAGAGGGTTTGACGGTGGAGTTCGGCGTGAAGCCATTGTTCAAGGATGTGTCTTTCGTCATCAACGAGCGCGACAGGATAGCCCTGGTAGGCAAGAACGGTGCCGGGAAATCCACGATGCTGAAGATTCTTTGCGGTCTGCAGAAACCTACAGGAGGGACGGTATCTGTCCCCAACGATACGACCGTAGGCTATCTCCCGCAGGTGATGAAGCTGTCTGACGATACGACCGTGAAGGAAGAAACGCGCAAGGCCTTTGCCGACACGACAAAGATGGAAGAGCGGATCAGGAAGATGGAGCAGGAGATGGCCGAGCGTACCGATTATGAGAGTGACGGGTATGCGGCGCTTGTAGAGCGGTTCACGACGGAGCATGAACGGTATATGATGATGGGAGGAGAGAACTATGAGGCTGAGATTGAGCGCACGCTGACGGGACTCGGTTTTACGAGGGAAGACTTTGAACGTCCTACACGTGAGTTCTCCGGCGGATGGCGTATGCGCATCGAACTGGCAAAGATCCTTCTCCGTCATCCTGACGTGCTCCTGCTGGATGAGCCGACGAACCACCTTGATATAGAGTCTATCCAGTGGCTTGAGCAGTTTCTCTTGCAGAGTGCCAAGGCTGTCGTTCTCGTGAGTCACGACCGTGCCTTCATCAATAACGTCACGAACCGTACGCTGGAGATCACCTGCGGCCATGTGGAAGACTACCGTGTGAAGTACGACGAGTATCTCGTCCTGCGCCGTGAACGCCGCGAGCAGCAGCTCCGTGCCTATGAGAACCAGCAGAAGGAAATTGCCGATACGAAGGCGTTTATCGAACGTTTCCGTTACCAGGCTACCAAGGCGGTACAGGTACAGCAACGCATCCGCCAGCTGGAAAAGATCGTGCCGATAGAGGTGGACGAGGTGGACAACGCTGCAATGCACCTGAAGTTTCCTCCCTGTCTGAGGAGCGGGGATTATCCTGTCATTGCGGAAGACCTCAAGAAGGTTTATCCCAGCAGGCTGCACAGCGACGGGCCGGGACAGACGGTTTTTGAAGACGTGAACCTGACAATCAGAAGAGGAGAGAAAGTGGCTTTTGTCGGAAAGAACGGTGAAGGAAAATCGACTTTCGTGAAGTGTGTCATGGGGGAGATTCCTTTTGAAGGTACACTGAAGATCGGGCATAATGTGCAGATTGGTTATTTCGCACAGAACCAGGCGCAGCTGCTGGATGAAAACCTTACGGTCCATGAGATGATAGACAGGGTGGCGACAGGTGAGATGCGCCTGAAGATCAACGATCTTCTTGGTGCTTTCATGTTCGGCGGCGAAACGTCTGAGAAACGTGTCAAGGTGCTTTCGGGCGGTGAGCGTTCACGTCTGGCCATGATCAAACTTCTGCTCGAACCTGTTAATCTCCTTATTCTTGACGAGCCGACGAATCACCTTGACATTCCCTCAAAGGAAGTGCTGAAGGAAGCCATCAAAGCCTTTGACGGTACGGCGATCATCGTGAGCCATGACCGTGAGTTCCTCGACGGACTGGTCAGTAAAGTATATGAGTTCGGCGGTGGACGTGTGAGAGAACATCTGGGAGGAATCTATGATTATCTTGAAAGGCTTTCCGTCCTCCCCCCTTTTTCTGCAGAGAAAGGAGGTACCGGCCGTGACCTGCCGGTACGCAATGGTCGCCAGTCGGCAGTTTCTTCTCCGAAAGGAAAGGTAGAGGAAGGGACTGGGAATGCCGGAGCCTCTGCCTATGCTGAACACAAGGCCCAGCAGAAGAAGATCCGTAAGGCGCAGCGTGCCGTGGAAGATTCGGAGGCGAAGATAGCAAAACTGGAAGATCGTAAACGGAAACTGGATGAACTTCTCATGGTGCCTGAAAATGCTTCGGATATGGAACTCGTAACGGAATATACCAATATCCAGCGGGAACTTGATGAAGAGAACGACAGATGGATGGTGCTTTCGGAAGAGCTGGAGACGCTCAAGAACTGACCAGTCCCGCTTCCTGTTGCGGAAGAAGCAAGGGGGAGGCTGTAGAAAGGAAGATTTTACTTTTAACTTATTAGAATATGAAAATCAAGACACTTTTACCAATGATGCTCATTGCATCTGCTCCGGTTGCCGGCATGGCGCAGGGCCAGGCTGGTATCAGAGCCGAGAATCTTGACAAGTCCGTCCGTCCGGCTGACGACTTCTTTACGTTTGCCACAGGAGGATGGCAGAAGCGCAATCCGCTCCCTGCCGCATTCTCACGTTTCGGATCGTTCGACCAGTTACAGGAGAACAATAACAAACGTATCAATACGATCCTTACAGACCTGCTCAAGAAGCAGGGAGAAACAGGAAGCGTCGAGAAAAAGCTGGGTGATTTCTATCGGCTCGCCATGGATTCTGTACGCCGTAATAAGGAAGGGATCAATCCTGTCAGACCCTTGCTTGACGAGATGGAAGGTGCAGCGACGCTTTCGGATCTCCGTGCGCTCCAGCTGAAGTATGCCGTCTTTGGCTACGGTGTTCCGTTCGACTACGGCTTTGATGCCGATGAGAAGAATGCGAAAATGAATATCCTCAACATCTCCCAGGGCGGGCTGACCCTCGGGCAGAAAGAGTACTATCTTGACAATGACAAGGCGACGAGCGACATCCGGAATGCCTATCGGAAGTTCATTGCCAATATGTTCCGTCTCTATGGATTCTCCGACTGCCAGGCACAGGCAAGACGTGATGCCGTGATGCGTTACGAGACGATGCTGGCGTTAATCTCTAAAAGCCGTACGGAGCTGCGTGATGTGGAAGCCAACTACAACAAGATGACACTCGAGGAGTTCAAGGCGAAGTACCCGGCAATACCTCTTGAGCAGCTGGCGAATGCGGAAGGCATTAAGAGTGAATATATCCAGTCGATGGTCGTCGGGCAACCGGCTTTTCTGGCAGGTGTCGACAAAATGGCTTCAACCGAGAGCGCCGATGAACTCCGTGCACGTATGGAATGGAGTGCCATCCTCGCTTCAGCCAACTATCTGAGCGATGCCGTCCGTGCTGAATATTTCAACTTCTTCAGCAAGACGATGCGCGGGACGAAGCAGGACTATCCTCGCTGGAAACGTGCCACACAGCAGGTGGAAAGGCAGATGGGGGAAGCGCTCGGACGAATTTATTGTGAACGTTACTTCCCCGCAGCAAGCAAGAGACGCATGGAGGACCTTATCGGGAACCTCCGGATCAGTCTTGCCGAACGCATCAGGGCACAGGACTGGATGAGTGAACCGACGAAGCGGGCTGCCCTCGAGAAGCTCTCGACTTTCTATGTCAAGGTGGGGTATCCCAACAAGTGGAAAGACCTGAGTGGACTCAGGATCGACCCGGCCAGGTCGTATTACGAGAATGTACAGACCTGTCAAAGATTCTGGTCAGAAGATGCCGTCAGGGAGAAAGCGGGTAAACTGGTCGATAAGGATCTGTGGCTGATGACACCCCAGACGGTGAACGCCTATTATAATCCGACGACGAATGAGATCTGCTTCCCGGCAGGTATTCTCCAGTATCCGTTCTTTGACCCCAAGGCGGATGATGCCTTCAATTATGGTGCTATCGGCGTGGTAATCGGACATGAAATGACTCATGGATTTGACGACCAGGGACGTCACTATGACAAGGATGGAAATATGACCGACTGGTGGACTGCGGAAGACGGCAGGAACTTTGAGACCCGTACGGCCAAGTATGCCGACTTCTTCAGTGCCATCAAAGTGTTGCCGGACCTCAATGCAAATGGGAAACTTACTTTAGGTGAGAATCTTGCCGACCACGGTGGTCTCGAGGTTGCCTTCAATGCGTTTGAAAAGACGGCAGAAGCCAAGAAAGGAAAGACCCTCATGGGCTTCACGCCTGAACAGCGCTTCTTCATTGCATACGCTGGCGTATGGGCCAACAATATCACCGAGGCGGAGATACGCAGCCGTGTGAAGAGCGATCCACATTCCTTGGGCGAGTGGCGTGTGAACGGTGCTCTCCCGCATATTGACGCATGGTACAAGGCCTTTGGTGTGAAGGAGGGCGACAAGCTCTTCATCCCGGAGGCAGATCGCCTGAAGCTCTGGTAAGTAGCTGCATGCAGTGAATTATAGGTAAATCTGTCCTTGCTCCGCTGTCGGTCCGGCTTCTTGAAGAAAGGTGTGCAGGCTGTGTGATGGATGGGGAAGGTAGAGCACAAGGCTGGAGGATAGATTTGCAAAGGGCGTGGATGTGGATTTCCAGTCCAATCTTTGCAGATTTTAGAAGAGGGTGTGTCAAAATATTGATTACCTATCGTCTGACCGCCTTTAATCTGTATGGAGAGCCTCTGAAAAACGGAGAAAAGACCATTTCCTTACTCGGAATCGAGTTTTGAAATGGTCTTTTCTTTATTGCCTTGTCTCATGTTGTAAGATTCTCAGAAAGAGAATTGCATTCGGACATGTCCTCTTCTTCTTTTCATTGTGTCAGTCGTCTTCCCTGTGGAATGAAGTCTTGTATCCGTTATGGTCGAACATCTGTTTCAGCAGGCGGATACCGGCCCCCGTCCTGAAAATGTGCTTGCAGGCTGAGCTGATGGCATGTTCCGAACATCTGTCCTCATAGAGGTTGACGAGGAAGTCTGCTTCTACAAGAATCTGATAGTCCATCCCCTCAATAGAATTGTACGTATGGTGATGCCCGATGAGGAAGCAGATGCGTTCCGTCTCTTCTTCTGTGAAGTTCTTCATTTGTGTCATCAGTTTCCGCGCTTCCTCCGGCCCCTCTATCTCCTGATACTTGCCGTTGCAGGATCCGTATTTCTGTTCGCTGATGTGGATGCCGATGTCGTGGAGAATGGCAGCAGACTCAAGGATGTCCTGCGTCTTGGCATCAAGTCCTTCGAGTGTCCCGATAGTAGCGGCATAGTCATGTACTTTCATGAAATGCTGAATACGCTTTGGATCTCCTTTGTCGTATTCGGTCATAGCCGCGATGAGCTTTGCATGTTTCACATCCATAGTTGTATATGTTTCTATTCGTTTGCAAAAGTAGTCTTTTATTGTTAAAGAAAAGAATTCGGAAGTCTGAATTGACAGATAATCATTGCAGTCTGGCAGACCTTGACAGTCGTAGATTCCTATGCGTGTTCCATTAAACGAGGATTCCCAATTGCCTGGGGAGGAAGCGTTCCTTTTCCATCCGATAAGGTTACGTTGGCGGTTGGCAGTACGATGTTGCTTCCACGACAAGCTGCACACGTTCCCGCAGATAGCAGAGGTGTTAGCCCTCAGCACGCCCGGTGTTCGCCGCCGACACGGCATGTGCCGGGCATCGGCTCATCGGCGGAAGGTGGTGAGTCTGGACTTGCCTTGTCGCTGGAATGCAGACAGGTAAGAGTCCGTGACGGGCTTGTGTGGAAAAGGTTTACCAGACGGCGGTAACGGAGAAAATATGGCTTTTCCGTTAAAGGTATAGATTGGAAATAGAATTAAAGGCTTATGCACTTGCAGGGTATGACTATCCAAAATCAGATGGTCTTACAAAGGGGGATAAACTACAGGATAAAATGCAGGAAAGGCGAATTGATGCGACGCCTGTCCATCAGCCTGTCTTTCTGTCTTCTACAAACGACTTATTCCCATACTATCGCTGTTTGTAAACATTTTTATGCAGCTCAAAGCTGACACATGCTCTTCTGGCTTCTAAAAGATGCCTGATTGACTTGCAACAGGTGCTCTTTTAGCGTGTTACCAACGCCCTATTGAAGTCCAATCAAGTACCTTTTGTGGACGGCTTAATAACCAATTGATTGCCTGTTGGTTACAGACCTGATTTTTGCACGCTTTGTTTTTGTTTGCAGCTGATTTGTTTGAAATTATGTAATGACTTTTCAAAATCTTGTCTGTGTTTTCACGTATTAAAATGAAAATGGTTTTGTATCGGAGGATGATAACAGCACAGACGGTTGACGGTCTTGGCTATGTCTCTGATTAAAATGGAAGAACCGAAAATATCACAGCCTCAATAAAGTGAGGTTGTGATATAAGTCTGTCTCGGACTGTTGGGACTCTTCCTGTCTGTAGGTTCCAGTAAATGTGCATCCAGCAGATGTGTGAGAATCCTTCGACGGAAACTCGTCCGGCTTTTATATCCTGTCAGTTCCATCATGTTGAGTATCGATTTGGGTGTCATGCAGAACCTGAGGATCTTCTCTGCACGTTCCTTTTCTTCCTTGGGAAGTTCTGGACAGTATCGTTCTATACTGGAAATGCGCCTTGACGGATGACCGTATTCCATTATGGGCTCGGACACCATGTCCGGCATGTCATAAGAAACAGGGCGGTAAAGTACACATTTGAATTGGTTTCCCGATTCGTCATTGATGAAGTCGATCTTCGGATACTCGTTCATGGCGCGGATGATACCCGAACCCAATCCGCGGTAAAGCATTGTCTTCGCACAGAAACTTGCCATCAGACGGTTGCGTATGAAGCTGTTGCCGAGCTTTATGTCGTCTACATCCATTCCTCCAGGCAGTTTGCCGGGAGATATGATTTCCACCCGGTTGTCGAAGATGAGCAGACGGATAGCGGCTGGTTTCAGATAGTCGCGATGGACGAGTGCATTCTGCAAGACTTCTTCCAAGGCGATCTCTGAAATCTCCAGGTGACCAACGGAATTGAAGTTCTGTCCGTCCTGTAAGGCATGCAGATTGCTTCGGAGGAACGACATCCCTTCGGAAAAGAGCCTTGGAATCGTCCCGTCAATGTCTCTGCTGTCCCGATAGCTGGTACTTCCGATGCTGTTGCCGTAGAATGAAACCGCCTTAATGACCATTTCCGGGCGGAACATCTGCGGTATGTTGCCGAAATAGAGAAGTCCGGCCAAGGTCAGCCTGCCGTCTAAGGTCGTGATCTGCATGTTGCGCATCAGGGCTTCAAAAGGGAGGCTGAAGTCGGAGGCTTTCTTGTGGAACACTTCCATGAGGTACTTGTCTACCAGCCATTTGTCAAGGTCTGCGATGCTTGTATGCTTTACGCCTTCTTCATCAGGATGATAAGTACCAGATTCGTAGAACAGCTCCAGAAGTTCATTGTTCTCTGTAATGCGTCGTTTGTCTGCTCCCTGTTTGACGAAAATATTCCCGCTGATGTCCTTGTAAGGCTTGCTTATGCCTTCCTTGACATGTATGACAAGTAGTTTCTTGCCTTCAATGGCTACGGTTTCACTTTCTACATAAAGTGTAGGGCGAATGTTCTCGTTGGCTGTATTGCCTACTTGGCTGCTGATTCTCTGTATCTCTTCGTAGCTTAATCCTTTGACTTTACCCGACTTGTCTTCTACACCGAAGATGAGGTAGCCGCCTTTGCTGTTTGCAAATGCGACAATCTCGTCTGCAATGGCTATGTCTTTGCTGAAGTGTTCTTTGAACTCAACGCGGCTGTTCTCTCCTAATGAGATGATTGTTTTTAGTTCTTCTGCATCCATGGGGGCTTATCACTTTCTGTTTGGTTAAGTACTTGTCCTTACTTATCCACAAAGGTATATAAAATAAGTTTTCTTGGTTAAGTAAACCCTGCTTTTAACATTAAATTAACAATATATTCGCCTTTTCCTATTGCTACTTAACCATTTGCGAGCAGGTGTGGTTAAGTAAATATGTTGTTGGTCAAGTGTGCTTCGTGTGTTTGTTTGTTTGGTTATGGATAATGGAGGGAATCTTGTAATTTTTATCCATAATTCCATAACGTACCTTTGTTATATATATGTATCTTTGCAGTCGATAGGGGATGAGTATCCTCTATTGTTATGAATTGTATTAATGAAGAAAGGAACAGGAATAATGAAAAAGAAAGTATTTGCAGTAAGTGGTATGAAGTGTGTACATTGCAAGGCCAATGTGGAGAATGCCTTAAAGGCTGTTGCAGGTGTCCGGACTGCTGAAGCCAGTCTTGAGGATGCTGATGTCACGGTGGAGTATGATGAGAACAAGGTGACTCCTGATCAGCTGAAAGCGGCCGTTGACAATAGTGGACGTTATGAAATGAGTCTGTAAGCCGCTGCGATTCATCCGGATAGTTGGTTCTTCGTCTGGATGGAGTATGCGGTATAAAGAGACATATTAAGTCTGATGGAATCGTGGAAAGTGGGGGCGGATCCGCAGATGAGGTTTTACTCGTCCGAGTGTTTGCTCACTTTCTGAGACCTCTGCAAAGCTCCCTTGCAGAGACTCTCGTAAATCGCAGCTTGTTGATAATCAAATATATGGTTTTGAGACAAATAGAGTTTTGCAGAGGTCTCTTTCTTGGGATCTGGAATGGAACCTTTCCCTTGTACAGAAGAATTATTCGATAAAAAGTGATAGATTATGAAACAGACCATTCCTGTTATTGGTATGGCATGTTCGGCATGCTCGGCCAATATAGAAAAGAAATTGAATGGACTTGACGGCGTTGATTCTGCCTCGGTGTCGCTTCCGGCCCGGTCGGCTCTTGTAGACTATGATCCTGACAGGATTTCACTTGAGAAGATGAAGGCCGAGATCAATGGAATCGGTTATGATCTGGTCATTGACAGGAAGACGTCGGCAGAGGAGATAGAAAAGCATGAGTACATCTTGCTGAAGCGCAGGACGCTGCTGTCATGGCTGTTTGCAATAGCCGTAATGTGTGTGTCGATGCGGTGGATAGACCTTGGCTCGCATGATGTTTCCAACCAGGTGTCATTGCTGATAGCCCTGGCAAGTATGCTTTATTGCGGCCGTCAGTTCTATGTCTCTTCATGGAAGCAGCTGCTCCATGGTGCTGCCAGCATGGATACTTTGGTGGCATTGTCTACCGGCATAGCCTTCTTGTTCAGCTCCTTCAATACGTTTTGGGGTGATGTGGCATGGACGGGTAGAGGTGTTGTGTGGCATACTTATTTCGATGCGTCGGTAATGATCATTACCTTTGTTCTGACAGGCCGCCTGCTGGAGGAGAAAGCCAAAGACGGTACGGCGTCCTCTATTCGCCAGATGATGGGCATGGCGCCTAAGACCGCCCATGTCGTTGAGGGCGGAAAGATAGAGGAAGTCCCTGTCTCGACAATAGAAGTGGGGGATGTCTTGGAGGTACGTCCCGGCGAGAAAGTGCCTGTTGACGGTGAGGTTATATCTGCGGAAAGCTTCATGACGGCAGATGCCGCATACGTCGACGAGAGCATGATTACGGGAGAGCCGACTCCGGCAGAGAAGAAGAAGGGGGCAAAGGTACTGGCCGGAACGATACCGAGTCAGGGAAAGTTCCGTATGCGTGCCTGTCAGGTCGGTGAAGACACGGCTCTGGCCCACATCATCCGTATGGTGGAGGAGGCGCAGGGGTCAAAAGCTCCCGTGCAGCGGGTTGTCGACAAGGCGGCTTTGGTATTTGTCCCAGTCGTAGCATGTATTTCCTTTGTCACATTCCTGTCGTGGTGGATTATCGGAGGAAACGCTTTCCTTCCTCAGGCTATCATGTCGGCTGTGGCGGTGCTGGTCACCGCCTGTCCCTGTGCCATGGGGCTGGCGACCCCGACGGCTCTCATGGTGGGTATCGGAAAAGCCGCCCAGAAGCAGATACTCATTAAGGATGCCACGGCTCTGGAAAGCCTGCGCAAGGTGAATGTCTTGATAACGGACAAGACCGGAACACTGACCATTCCTGACAGGAACATCGACTTTACAAAGGCTGACAACCTTCCCCTTGAAGTACGCGAGACATTGAAGCCCCATGCCCGTGAAGCGATGGAATCCCTGCAGAAGGACGGAATAGATGTCTATATGATGAGCGGTGATAAGGAGGAAGCGACCCGCTACTGGGCGGACAAGGCGGGCATCAGGCACTACCACAGCAGGGTCCTGCCGCAGGACAAGGAGAATCTTGTCAGGCAGCTGCAGGCCGAAGGGAAGCGTGTCGCCATGGTCGGTGACGGCATCAATGACACACAGGCTCTGGCACTGGCGGATGTAAGTATTGCCATCGGGAAGGGGACGGATGTCGCCATGGATGTCGCCCAGATGACGCTTATGGGGAATGACCTTTCTGCGATTCCGGAGGCGATTCGGCTGAGTCGCAATACGGTACGCATGATTTGGGAAAACCTTTTCTGGGCGTTTGTCTATAACATCGTCTGCATCCCTCTTGCCGCCGGTTTGCTCTATGCTTTCGGCATCGACTGGCAGATTACCCCCTCATGGGCAAGTGCCCTGATGGCATTCTCCAGTGTCAGTGTCGTGCTTAACAGCCTCCGCCTGAGGTGGATGAAATGAAAACAGGAATCCTGACAAACGGCAGTCTGCTGCCTGTCAGGATTCCTGTTGATTGTTGATGATCCTTTATCTTACCGGATAATCATATCTGCCGGTGTTGTAACAGCCGTTGCGTTGAGCGGGGACATGGTCAAATTCGACATTGACGGAGATGGAGTTCTGATTGTGGGAACCCCATTGATAGGTTACGCCGCCACCGATTCTGTCCATATAGCGGCTGATGCCGGCACCGTAGTCCCATCCTGTCGGGTCGTATCCGTATGCTGCCAGGCCGTAGCCGAAGGAGGAGTATCCCCAGGTTCCATAGCCGCCCCAGTAAGGTGAACCGTAACCGGCATATCCAAAGATATTCCGGAAGTTGTCTGAAGTAAAGGCTTTCTGTACGAATGCGTAGGCGCTCCAATGTTCATTGAACTGATAGCCGAGAACAGCATTGACACCGCCTACAAAGTAGTTGTCGCCGCGGTAAGTGAGATGATTCACATATCCGCCTACTGCCAATGTCGCTTTCTTTGACAGGTTGGTAACATACATCAGCGAGACATCCTGCGAGAAGCCTGCACCGTGATAGTCTCCATGCCCGAAGCTCGCAAAGGCCGATGCACCGAGGTTTACATTCAGTCCCTCATGCAGTCTCCATAGCCCGATGCCGTATCCCCAGCCCGGATAATAGAACCCGCCGGGTGTAACGGTTTGACCGTTCTCTGTGATGAGAGGCAGGTTGTTGTCTATCTGTGCCTGCTGTTCCCGGTCTTCTGCCAGTCTCCTCGCATACGCTTTCTCCGCTTCGGTGGCTTCACGTGGTCCTTGCAGACGTGCCGACTCTATGGGTTCCACAGCGGAAGTGTCACCGTTGTGTCCCCCTTCTGTGTTCTGTGCATACAGCGGTGTACACAGAACGGCTGCTATTATGAAAATATATTTTCTCATTCACTTGCAAATATAAGTATTCAGTAGTCACCCGCCAAGTATTTTAAAGATAATTAGAGCTTTTTCAAGTTGCACAGGCGATGGATACCTGTAGGTAGGAACTAACTTATAGGGAGCAGCAAGACGAGCTGGATAGTCCTGTGTTATTTTGTCCGCATAAGCAATGGAGGATCGGTGGTGAAGAAGAACACCGTAGCACCGTGGAAGACCTGCCCGGGCTCGAGTCCTTGGCTTATCTTTTCCATGCCGCTATTGTATCCTGAGTGGAGGGGCTGCAGGGAGATGCTGCTGCTTGCCTTGCCGTAAGTGTTGATGCAGAGTGTCGGTTCGCTTGAATAGACGGTCATGGCGCGGCCGCTCTGTGCGTCGAAGAGGATGGCGGCCGGCTTCTGCATATTGTCAGGATGGCGCAGCTGGTAGGCATTGTCATATCCGTTGTTCGTGCGCCTGATGCGCTCGCCGATCTCACGTGGTTTGGTAAAGTCGAACGGTGTGTTCCTTATGCGCTGCAGTACTCCCGTCAGCTGCTTTTGCTTGTTGTAGGCGTTGGACAGGAAAGCGTCGATCCACAGATGCTGCTTGAGGATGGAGCGGTGCATGTCTCCCGACAGATTGAAGCAGATCCCGTTTGTCACTTCCAGTTGTGTCCGGGCCGTCGTCGTGATGCGATAGTCCACGTCCAGTGCATTCTGATCCGACAGGGTATAGGTGACGGTCACATTCAGTTTCCCGTCCAGTCCGTTCTCTCCTTCGGAAGTCACATATCGCAGGCAGACGGACTGATTGTCCGAGCTGACCACTTCCCATGTCTTCCCAGACAGCGTCTCTTCATTGTTCTTCCCGAAGTAGACGAGGGTGGCGCCCAGGCTCTTGTCGTTCTGGTAATCATTGTCATGGGCATGACCTTTTACGACTGGCTCCAGTCTGCCGTTCCAGTTGTAGGCTGTCAGTGAGACGAGGCGTGCTCCATAGTTGCTGATGACCGCCTCCATGCCATTCCCGTTGACGATCCGGAACCGTTTCTGTTCCTGGCTATATGAACAGAGAACAATGCTGAGCATTGCTGCTGTCAGGATTGTGCGTAAATGCTTCATAGCTTGTCTGTTTTTATTCCTCACATTGCAAATTTACATAAAATCTGTGATTTCTAAGTCTTCGGGATAAAGAATTTGCTTTTCTCTTTAGAGGAAAGTCCATGAAAACGTAAGCCGGAAGTTGAATACCGTTTTTATCGTCAACTTTCCGGATCGTCATACTACAGGAATCCTCGTCGACCAGGTTTGAATGTAAGGTGGAAGGTAGTCAACCTCAAGCATTGAACTACATCTTGAAGTGTTCCCGGCTGTTGGGGACAGATGTCCCGGCTGCCGGGAACACAAATGCGGTGCTGTAATTTATATGAGATGCTGTGTGCCGAATATAAAAGCCTGACAGTGCTGCCCCTTCCGGGACAATACACTGTCAGGCTTCCGCTGGCCGTGATGAGTAAATGTGGCTCTATGTCATTTCACTTCGGCCGGTGCTTTCTCACGTTCTTCCACGCCCTTTCCTTTCTGGGAAGATTCGGCAGAAGTCTTGATGTAGTAGCGTCGGTGTGCCTCTTCCTGACGGGGGACGGAGAAGTTGCTGACACGCTTCATGTAGCCGATGATGCGGGTGAGGTAATCCACGTTCTTGGAGTGACAGCGGGGACACTCATGCAGATAACGCTTGTCGATATAGCCACAGTCGTTGCAGATGGTGTTGGGGATGTTGAAGGTGAAGTAATTGCAGCCTTCCTGTGCCGCAACACGCAGGAGCTGGCGGTACTGTGGTTCTGAGAGATGCTCCTCGAGGTTCATGTGGAGGGCGGAACCACCCGTAAGGTGTTCGATGTAGGGCGCACCGTGCAGTTTGAACTTGTCGAGGATGGTCAGCGAGTTGTCCTCTACGCGGTAGAAGTAGCTGTTGTAGCAGTCGCGCGGCACGAAGTATCCGTCCTCACGGTCCCATTTCGCATGTTTCACGCCCACGTTCTCGGCCGGGATCATCTCGCAGTTGAACATCGCCTCCTTGGTGCGGAAAGCCTTGTTCTGCTTCTCGATCAGTCCGAGTACCGTCTGTACGAACTTCTTGTAGCCGTCGTTAGGAGTTATGTCCAGACCCATGAACTCCGCAGCCTCTACCAGTCCGTTGATGCCGATGGTGAGGTACTGACGGTCGATGTTGATGTATCCTGCATCGAAGAGTGGCAGCATGTGGTTGTGCAGCAGTTCCTTGAGATTCTCGTTATACGCCAACTGAACTTTATGGCACAATACGATCACATGCTCCAGGTATTCCTTGTAGTCGAGGTCGTGGTTGACAGCATACTGGATGCAGCGGTTGAGATTGATGGTCAGTACGCTCTTTGAACCTGTCGAGACACCGCCTGCCCCGAGTGTATAGGAGAAGCCGTTATCCTGGATCTCGTTGCGCAGCCGGCAGCAGGAACTGAGTGAGTCGGCGTTGTCGCTCATATAGGTGAAGAAGCTGTGTCCTTCTGAGTACATCTTTGCGGCGAAGTCGCCCCATTCCTTGTCCTTGCAGTCACCGTTTTCAGCCAGCAGTGCCATGGTCTCTACCGGGAAGGTGAGCACGGTCTTCAGACGTTCCTGATTGAACCAGGTCATGAAACGTTTCTGCAGCCATGACAGGCTCTCCCAGTCGGGCTGTGAACCGTCGGGAAAGTAGAAGTTCCCGAAAAGCGACTCGAAATACGGACGGTCGTAATAAGAGATGTTCCAGAAAACGGCCTGGTAGTTGCGTGCCCCGGTAGGCTGGTTGAGCGAGTAGACAATCTGCTCGAAGTCATCGGTGATGATCTTGTCAATCGTACGCTTTCTGAGACTGAGGTCCACCACTTCGTCGGCCCGCTTCCAGTAGTCCTTGCCGTATTCTTTCTGGATGAAGTAGTTCATGTACATCAGGAACTCCGGTGTGGCGCAGGCTCCGGCAAGCATGGAGGAGACCATGAACACCATGTTGATGAATCCTCCGCAGAAGCTCTTGAGGTTGGTCGGTGCTGTGGAGTTGCCGCCGATGGAGGTTGTCCCGCCGATGAGCCAGGGGTACATCGTTATCGAAGCGCAGTAGTTGGCGAGGTTCGTCTCGTCGTTCTTGTAGATAAAGTGGTGGGTGAGGAGGTCGATATATTCCTCGGCCAGTTCCTTCCCGTACATCTTCTTGATGCGGTCGACGAGCAGACGGCGGTTCAGGCGGATGAATCCCTGCTTCGGCAGTTCGCCGATGAGGGTCGCGATGTTCTTGTGTTCGACGTTGGCATTGGCGTCAAACTTGGAGCCGGTGGCGGCGTTCTTGGCAATGCAGTAGTCCGAAAGGAACTTCATCTTTTCAAGTGTCTCGCGGTCTTCGGTATGCTGCTGGCGGTAGACGATGAAGCTTTTTGCTACCTTGTAGAAGCCTTCTTTCATCAGTGCCGTCTCCACCTGGTTCTGGATGTCCTCTACTTTGATGTCGTTCTGGATGTCCAGATCGGCGAGGATTTTCGACATGGTTCCCAGGTCGGTCGGTTCGTTGACGCTCTCAAATGCCTTGAGAATGGCATTCATGATCTTGTCGAGGGAGAACCGTTCCTTCGACCCGTCGCGTTTGGTAATTGTGAAGTTCTTTATTTCCATTGCTTTGCTTTTATTTTTAGGCGTCGGTGAATACTGTGTAGACATTGGACAGCATCAGTAGGGGAATGCGCCGGAGTCGGATGACTTTTGCCGCAGCGTGCATGATGATGTCTTTAGTAGAGATAAAAGTTATCCGTTTTGGACAACTTTTTTGTTTTCTGTTCTCTAAAAGTTTTCCGTTTTGATAAACTTCGATGATGCAAAGTTAGATAAAAGTATTCATTCTTCAAAGTATTGTCTGTCTTAAAAATATTGAAAAGTTCGCCTCTTTCAGAGGGTCGAGATGTGCAAATGTCAGTAAGATAAAGGTTTAAGATTTAGAGTTGTAGTTGTACTTTATTCCGTGTGGGCGAAGTGTGCTGTAAGATGTCTCGGATACATGACATCCGTGCCTTCAATGCAGATTTTCACAATGGTAGTTCTGAAGCAAGCGATAGCTTCCTTCGCTGGAATTAAACGAAATAGGGAGACAGCAGATGCTTTAAGGAATTTCCTTAAAACGCACGAAGCCGTATGTCGCTGCGATGGAAGCCGTCGGTTTCGCCGCCTTGTATAACCGCCTCTTTTCATTCCGCTCTCTGCCAGCCGTCGTGTTGCCGGCTGTGTTCTCTCTGCATCGGCTTCATTCAGCTGTCGTATTGTTAGGAACGTGTTTTTTTTGATGAAGTGATGCTTTTAGAGGCTGTATTAAATTTGTGCGCAATTAATTTTGAACACCTGTTTAAAAAACGTACTTTTGCAGTTTGAAATGTGAAGATTATGGGAGATATATCACTGATCGCCTTCGATGCTGATGATACATTGTGGGAATGTCAGTCTTATTTTGAGAAAGTGGAGGAGGAGTATTGCCGTCTGCTTGCCCCTTACGCACCGGCGGACAAGGTGTCGGAAGCGCTTTTTGCAACGGAGACGGCGAACATGCCCCTTTTCGGTTATGGCTGTAAAGCTTTTATGCTTTCATTGCTGGAAAATGCCGCCCGGGTGAGCGGCGAGCAGCTGACAGCTGACGAAGTGACGAAGATTATCAGGCTTGGAAAGGGGCTGTTGCAGTTGCCGGCCCAGCCGATAGACGGGGTGGAGGAGACGCTGAAGACGTTGCATGATGCCGGCAAATATCATCTGGTGGTGTTTACGAAAGGAGAACTGCTTGATCAGGAAAGCAAGTTCAAGCGTTCCGGACTGCATGCTTATTTTGATGATTTTGTCGTGGTGTCGGATAAGACGGAATCGTCTTATCATCGGCTTTGCCGTCAGTTCGGTATAAAGGTGGGACAGCTGCTGATGGTGGGGAATTCCTTCCGGTCTGATATTGAACCGGTGCTGAAACTCGGCGGCTGGGCCGCTCATATCCCTTTCCGTACAGTATGGCAGCATGAAGTCGTTGAAGAGTATGATCATCCTCACCTGATGAGGCTGGATGACTTTTCGCAGTTGAAGAATCTTTTGTGAGACTTGACAGGGCGGCAGTGGAAGCACCCTCTCCGTCAAGATGTCCGCCAATATCCTGTCTGCTGTAAAAATCCCCCATGGCATCCTGTCGGCAGGATGCCATGGGGGATTCTGTTTCCGGCATTCCGGAAAGGCGGGGACGGGACAGTCTTCTTTTTCTATTCCATCGTTTTCAGAATTTCCTGACAGAGCGTGTAACCCTTGATCATCATCCGGGGAATGTGGAACGGGCCTTTGAAGAGATTTCCTTTGGCGGACTGTGCGACGGTCCCGTCACGGTGGAGATAACCATACCACTCCGGATAATCGGGGTCGGGGAAATGGGCATAGGTCCATTCGCTGATCCGCTGATGGCGGTAGAGGTATTCGTCGTCGCCCGTGCCGAGATAGGCATAGAGTGAAGCGATGATCGTCTCACACTGCGGCCACCAGAATTTCATGTCCTGTGAGTAGTCCTGCGGAGGGAGGTTGCGACAGTCGCGGAAATTGATGATGCCGCCGTACATTTTGTCCCATCCCCAGTCCCACGACCAGTCGAAGATGGTGAGGGCGGTATCGAGCAGCTCCTTGTCCCAGTTGCGTAGTTTCGCCTCTTCCAGGATGAACCATGAAGTCTCTATGCAGTGTCCGGGGTTGATGGTGCGTGCCGCATTGGTATCGATGAACTCGCCATTCGGCCCCACCGTCTCCAGCAGTGCCTTGAACTCCGGGTGCATGAAGTAACGGCGGAGCAGCGAGACGGAGTCGTCGATCTGCCGGGTCAGCGTCGGGTCGTCGATGACCTCGCGGAGGCGTGATCCCACGTTGATAAGGATCATGACGATAGAGTGGCTCTGCATTTCCACACCTGCCTCGTATTTCGGGGGCAGGAAACCCGGCGTGGAAAGGAAACGCTGTGCATCGTGGAAGACCTGCAGGGCCCTCTCGGCGTAATGCCTGTCACCTGTCGCCAGTGCGTATTCTGCAAAGGCGATGGCTGCAAAGGTCTCTGAGAATACGTAACGGCGTTTGCGGAGCGGTTTCCCTTCTGCCGTTACTTCAAAATACATGTGTCCGTCTTTGTCGAAGCAATGTCTTTCGAGGAAGTCAATGGCGGACCGGGACGC
Source organism: Prevotella multiformis DSM 16608 (assembly GCF_000191065.1). Classification (GTDB taxonomy): domain Bacteria; phylum Bacteroidota; class Bacteroidia; order Bacteroidales; family Bacteroidaceae; genus Prevotella; species Prevotella multiformis. Next base: position 1,211,723 of record NZ_GL872283.1, on the reverse strand, counting down.
ATCGAGCCATGTCGGATTCTTCTCCACATTATTATATGCGAAGGCACAGATGAAAGCCCATCGTCCCTGGAACCATACCGACTTGGTGGTGTCCATCAGCGATCCGTCACGGTCAAGACAGGTGTAGATGCCGCCGTTCTCTCTGTCCCATCCGTGGTTCAGCCAGAACGGCATGATGTTGTTTGTCAGGTCGTTCCTGTAGGCCTCAGCCCATGAACGCAGATATTCTTTCTTATCCATATTTTTAGGTGATATTGACTATATCCTTTGTTTCTGGCAGGGTAACGCCGGAAGACAGCCCTTCCTTATGTAAAAAGCGATGTCGTTTACCATCAAAGTTCCGCAAAATTAGGATTAATTTGTCAATTAGCCAAGAAAAAGGAAAGGAAAATCCCTTTGTGTCAGACGGATTGCCGGCTTTCGCTTTCTCATGGCTCACCCGTCTGTCCGGGAGACTGCTGCCAATGGATGAATCGCCCGGTCGGGCGGCAGACAAAATGTTCCCATGGAAGACGGGATTTTATGCGGTTATTGACGGCAGAGAGCGGATTAAATCCAGTCGTGTCCATCCGGTTCAAGACGGAAAGCGCAGGGAACTGGTGGGAGAAAAGCTATGAAATAGTTTTACATATCGTGCCTGTCAGATAACGGTTTTCCTCCATGCCGGCACACAAAGGACAGAGGTCGGGCAGGTCGTGCTGGCAAGACGGCCGTTGTCTGTGTTCCAATCAGTGCCTGTCTGCCTGTCAATCGGTGCTTACTTGCAGGCCAACTGACGCTCTCTTGCATCGCAACTAAGCACCTGTTCTGATGGAAGGATCAAGTTCCTGTTTATAAGCAAATTAACATTACACTATATTTCCCTTTTCTCTTCTATTCCGCTTACTTTCGTTGAACTTGTCGAAGATATATCCCCATACTCTATCCAATTCAGTGGGAAGTAAAAAATAAAGACAAAACGGAAAGACGTCTGGATCTCCTCCCGGTACGTCGGGTTTTCTCTCTATTAAATCAAGGTGTATTGGGAGGCTCATTGAAAATCTGACGCACCTTGTACACGATGCGTCTCTGTGAATCTCCCACACGGGCGTGCGGAACTAAAAAAGGCAGACATCTCTGTCTGCCCTAAGTATTATTGTCCGGAACCTTGCCGGGCTGTTTCTGTTCTTCTTATTTGTGTGAACGACCTCACTTCTTGATGAACTTCTTTCCGTTCTGGATGACGACACCCTTGTATTCCTTGCCCACACGCTGTCCTGCGAGGTTGTAAATCGGGGCCTCCCCGTTCAGAGAGGCATTGCTGATTTCCGCAATGCCTGACGGGACATCTTTCAAAATAATGGTAAAGTTTTTTACACGTACCTGATGTATTGATGTCGTAAACTCAACCTTTTTTGTATTACCTTCCCATGTTGCAGTCTTCTTGTCTGAGGAAATGGTCTGTCCATGACCAGTCTTGAAACCATCAGCCAGATAGGCACCGCTTGAATAATCATCGCATATCATAACGATCTTCACGATATCCGCCTTGGCTGATGATACGGTCAATGTGCTGCCCTTGTAGATTCGGTAGGCATAATTGTTGTTAAGAGTGCCTTTTGTAATAGCAATTGTAATGCCATCTTTGGTAACAGCTTGTGGTGTTGTTCCATGGTCTTGTTCCGCACTGAATGTCACAGTTTTCTGTGCAAAAGATAAGGAGAGCTCATTGCTGCAAGTATGGCAATGAACGTCAAACGTAGAATTTTGTTCATAATAATTTGTTTTAAAGGTTTATAATCGTACAAAATTAGGTATTTCCCATGAGGTATGCAACTTAATGACGTATATTTTTCTTCCATCCCAGCCGGATGACTTCCTCATCCTCTCCCGTACTGTGTGCGCTTACAATGTTAAAATCGCTATTTTCTTACTGTAAAATTTGCATTGTCGTTCAATTTGACCTATATTTGTGACGTGTTTTTCAAGATTTAGATTTTTTACTAAATCGCATTCGAGGTTGGTAGCTTCCTGCACCAACCTCTTTTCTTTTCCGTTTCTTTCCCGTCGGACTTGACATGTCAGGAATCTTTTTCTAACTTTGCAACACCTAATCAAATTTCTATCCTATGAAACGAAATCAACTGACAGTACTTCTCTTTTCCGCCCTCCTGCTTGTGGGGTGCGGGAAGACCGTCTTGCCCTCGGAAGACGACAAGGACGGGCCTGTGCCTGCGGCTTCGACAGACGATGAGGCTGAACAGGACGTGTATAGTGTGGCAGCGTTCCGCAGCGGTTCGTTCGGCGAAAGATATGTCTGGGTGCAAGGCTACATCGTAGGGGCATGCAGCAGAAGCATCAGGCAGGCTGAATGGGAGCCGCCTTTCTCGCTTGAGGCTGCCGTTCTTCTGGCAGACAGTCCCGGCGAGACAGACCCTGAGAAAGTCATCTCCATCCAGATGGTGGGAAAGAAGATGAAGCGAGAGATCGCTTTGGCGGACAATCCAGAGAACTATGGCAGGCCGATTGCCTTTTATGGTGTGAAGCAGAAATATCTGGGAATCCCCGGTATGAAGAAGCATGTCGTAGCGAGTGAATGGCTGGACGAGTGACTTTTTGCGTGAAACATTTGCGGTAAAAAATAAAAATGCTTATATTTGCAAGCAAAATAAGAACAAAAGTTAGAAAAGCCTATCGAAACATCTTTACTTCATCAGAAGATAATAGAAATGGAGAATCTGAATGAGATGACCGACGAGCAGTTGGCATTGTCATACATAGAAGGTAGTAACGAGGCTTTCGATCAGTTGTTATTGCGCAATCAGTCGAAGCTCTTTTCGTATATCCTCTTTGTTGTGCGTGACAGGGATGTCGCTGACGACCTGTTTCAGGAGACCTTTGTGAAGATCATTACAAAACTTCAGCAGAGGAGGTATTCGCCGACAGGGAAGTTTTCGGCATGGATTATGCGCATCGCCCATAATGTCATTATGGACTGGTACCGTTCGCAGCGTGCTGGCAAGGTGATTGACGCCCCCAAGGACAATGATCTTTCGAATGTCAGAGGGGATGACACCGTGATAGCCGATGTTGAGTGCCAGTTTGTCAACAGCCAGACGCTCTCCGATGTGAAACGGCTGATGAACCTGCTCCCTGCCTCACAGCGCGAGGTAGTGTTCATGCGTTTCTACCAGGAGATGTCTTTCAAGGAAATTGCCGAGACGACAGGGGTCAGCATCAATACCAGTCTGGGACGTATGCGCTACGCCATCCTGAATCTGAGAAGGATGGTGCGGGAGCATAAGGTGAGCCTGCAGCTGGCATAGGGCAATATACGTAGGAAGGGGGACATCCCGGACGGGCATGCGGTCTGCATGCTCTCCCGGGATGTCCCCTTTCCCGTGTTTCCCCACTGCCGGTGTGTTCCGACGCCTGTCACGTGCAGGACGAGTCAGCATCCGGAACCGTCCAGCCTGCAGGAAGCTGCCGGCGTGGCATCCAGCCGTATGCCTGCCTCCTCCGGGGAAAGCGTTACGGTACCGTCCTCCAGCACGAAACAGGGAATGCCGGCATAGCCCTGTTTTCTGGCATCATCAAATACAGCATGGTTGTCGCGCAGGCGCAGAAACTCTTTCAGGTACTTTACGTGTGCGCCAATGTCGATGACCTCGTAGCGGTCATCTCCCTCAACCTGCCTGTCAACGGCAATGCAGTCGGGACAGGTGTTCATTCCATAAATCTTGATCATAATCTATACTGGGATTTGAAAGATATTCTAAAAAAATGATTTCTCTGCTATGTTGATACGATGGGAACCTTCGGCTCTTCGTGCTTTCCCTCATGATTGCGGTATGCCCGACATACGCTTTCTGCCGTATGGTCTGCTGTCCCTTTCACGGAGAGGGGCCGGGGCTGATTGTCTCGGAAGCATGGATCCGCCAGAGCTGCCCGGAAGAGACCTGTCTTGACTTAACTTACAGGTCTTGGCCGTTCTCTACCCGGACTGTGGCAGATGCCGATCTGATTCCTTCGCTTTAATGATTGCAGATTTTGCTTGCATCTACGGTAAAACCGTCTTCCGCAGGCATGAACTTGCCGCGGGCAGTGAGGAAGTCGACCAGTTCGGCGGCATCCATATTCTCAGCAGAACAGGTGTGGAAACGCTCGTCTTTTCCGAAATGTTCGATGATCGCTTTTACCAGTTCCTCTTTTGTTGCATAACTGTTTCCCTCCATCATGTGAAGGACATCATGTCCATGTGCCATATTTTCTCTTTTTTTTGTGTGTACTGTCTGACAAAGAATTTCTTTGTCCGGACTATCCATGAACAAATGCTGTGCCATCTGTTAACTTAGTTTATTTTTGATGGGGAATATTGGATAAGTCATTTAGAAAGACTACTTTTGTTTCCAAGGATGTCTTGGTGTGGCATTCTGTCAGTCACAGAAGTGTCATTCCGACATTATAGGGGAACAGGCATGCGGGCGTGAGGCCACCTTATTATATAAAGAGTCTTAACATTTATGTATAAAGAGAATTAACAATGAAAAAACTATTTGTTTCTTTCGTTGTGGCGACGATGCTGTTGACATCGTGCAGCACCGACAAATTCGTATCAGACAGTGTCAACCGTGTCCGTTTCACCGAAGCACGCAACTATTTCCATGTCGGGGGAGAGCCTGCACCGGTAGTAAAAAAAATCACTTCGCAGACTGCTTTTGAAAAGGAGTTTGGCGAGGCAACCCACATGGGCAAGGGCGGACAGCCGACGAAGATCGATTTCAGCAAGAATTTCGTCATTGCCTATATCCTCCCGGAAACCAGCCTGGAGACGGAATTCTCCCCCCTCTCGCTCACAGTGAAAGGTAGGGCGCACCTTGTCTTGAAGTACAGACTTAAGCAGGGGGAACAGCGTTCTTTCACCACACAGCCATTCTTCCTGATCGTGGTAGACCGGAAGTATGCTGATTATACGGTTGAGAAATAAAAAGGAGTGATCGGGTGTGTTCTGGAAGTCATCTCTGATGTCTTTCGCCTTTGAAGCAGCATATTCTTCCTTCACTTTCAGCCGTATAGCCTGCTCTGCGCTTTCAGGAAGAAGGCGGAATCGGATCGTCTGAAAGGCAGAAATCCATCAAAGATGATTTTCAGAACCTGCTTTAAATTGAAAAATCACAATTCAAAATTTGGCTGTTTGTTTTTTTTGCCGTATCTTTGCACCGCAATACCGCCGATATGGCTCAGTTGGTAGAGCAACGCATTCGTAATGCGTAGGTCCCCGGTTCGAGTCCGGGTATCGGCTCCATGCGGAATTAGCACATCGGTAGTGCACGGGCTTCCCAAGCCTGGGAGGCGGGTTCGATTCCCGTATTCCGCTCAGCATCGTTTATCTTCAGCAAAGAGGCGACTCACACAGAGTTGTCTCTTTTTCTATCAGAACGTAATTAAATCTTCTTCTGTTCTTTGCTTTTCCCATTATTATTGATAACTTTGCAATCCAAAAGGGGGTGACGATTGGAAACGCTTTATCCGGAAATCGGATTCAATGTCGCCGCCGGACCGATGGATTTGGAGAAACAGAATTAATAACCCTGATTTAATGATTAACCTATGAGAAAAATCATCACTTTTCTGTTCCTGGCTGTTGCGCTGACTGCTGCGGCACAGGATTTTGACCGCTACTTTGAGGATGCGACACTCCGGCTTGACTACATCTTTGCCGGCAATGCGAAGCACCAGACGATTGCCGTAGACGAATTGTCGCGCATTCCACACTGGTATGGCAAGCACGACCGACTGGCCGAAGTGCCGGTAGAGGGAAACGGACAGGTGACCGTCCGCGACCACCGCACACAGAAGGTTGTCTACCGGAACTCTTTCTCAACACTTTTCCAGGAGTGGCTGACGTATGATGAAGCAAAGAGACCGTCTGGGAAATCCTTTGAGAATGTCTTTCTTGTTCCATATCCAAAAGATACGGTGGATGTGACCATTGATCTGCGGAACAACCGGCGGGAGGTAACGGTTTCGATGACACATACGGTTGCGCCGAAGGATATTCTTATCCGACACATCGGCGAGCGGTCCGTGACACCTTACGAGACCCTGCAGAAAGCCGCAGACCCTACGCACTGCATCCATATCGCCTATGTTGCCGAGGGATACAAGGAGACGGAAATGCCGACCTTTATCGAGGATTGCCGTACAGCAATGGAAGCTCTCTTTGCCCACGAGCCATTCAAGTCACTGCGACATCGGTTCAATATCGTAGCAGTCAAGTCTCCGTCGGTGGAAAGCGGTACATCCGAGCCGTCTAAGGGCATCTGGAAAAATACCGCTCTGCACTCGCATTTCGATACGTTCTACAGTGACCGGTATCTTACGACACTTCACCTGAAAGACCTCCACGACTGGCTGGCAGGGACTCCTTATGAGCATATCATCGTACTCGTGAATACCGAGAAGTACGGCGGTGGCGGTATTCTGAACTCTTATAATCTTTCCATGGCGCATCATGCTTATTTCAAGCCGGTCGTCGTTCATGAGTTCGGCCATTCCTTTGCAGGACTGGGAGATGAATATGCCTATGACCAGGAGCAGATCAGCATGTATCCTACAGACGTGGAGCCATGGGAGCCTAACCTTACCACGCTTGTTGATTTCCATGGGAAATGGGAAAACCTCATTGACAAGAAGACTCCGCTGCCGACTCCGCAGCCTTCCGATCTGGACAAGCCGAATGCACGGCGTGACAAGTGGAAAGTGGGGGCTTACGAACCGGCCGGCTATTCCCAGCACGGTGTCTATCGGGCTTTCCCCGACTGCCGTATGCGCACCAACACGCATCCGGAGTTCTGTCCGGCTTGTCGCCTGGGACTGACGAAGCTGATCAAGTTCTATACAGGAGAGTAGGGCAGAACCTGGAGAAATAGTGGTTCCTAAAATAATAGGGGGCAGACATCCTCGCCGGTCCGATGAAGCCATCGGGCTGTGGGTCGGAGAGGGTATCTGTCCCTTGTCCGTTACGGTCGGTGTCTGATCAGAATTTTTATCTCATGGTAATCCCCCCGGTGTGAGGGATGTTTGAAGGTTGCTGTCATTCCCGTCATGCACTGATGCTTTGTAAGTGGCTTGTAATGTGCTGCTTGTGTGAAGTGTTAAAAGTGACAGCAACTGAAAAAGAAAACGGATCAGTGGTTTGACGGTATGTCCTGATTATCCACACAGGCATATCGATACAATGAAGACCGCCATCACCTTATAGGCCGGTTCTGAAAAAGGCCTTTGAAGTTTTTTTGTCATTTAGGCGGGTTTCATTTTATCAGCTGAAACCAGAGATGTTTTTAGAGTTTATCCGGGGGAAGAGGTATGCTTCCATAGCCCGGGTGTCTGTACTGACGATAATAAGGAAAGACTTATGGAAGGATTGATTCTTTTCTTATAGGACACTGATAATTTAGAGCTAATTTAGAATCAAGGTATCTATGTCAGGGGTCTGACAGGATTATGGTCAGAGACGGTCATGCCCTCCACGTTCCCGAAGTCTGAAGGGGAATGTTATCTGCAGCTCTGTAAAATCAGCTTTGGTGGCATGCGCATTTACGCTGAATCCCAAAGTGATGCCTTTCAGTTTCGGGAAGCTGTAGAAAACGCCGACCTGCTCATGGTAGGGCTTTTCCAGTCCGTTGTGAGATTTATACCCCATGTGGCGGTAAAGGTAGTAACCCAGGCTGACCCGGGCAGACAGATTCCCGTAATAGACTTCGTGGCGCGCTTCTATGCTGGCTGACCACGGGCTGTGTTTCTCTCCGATATATCCGTTCGTCTCATCAAGTTGTGCGATCCGGCTGGCGTAATCTCCATAGAAGATGCCGAAACCGAGGCCTGATACCCAGCGTCGGGCGTAGCGATAGAGCAGATGGGCATGGAAAGAATAGGCACCGTACAAGGTAAACCGTTCTTTCCTGTAATCAGGCTGTCCCTGTGGCGTTCCGAATTGTGTCTGCAGCCATTCCTCAAGCAGCGTCTTTCCCCCTATTCCCAGTGTCAGTTCCATGAACCAGTATTTTTGGAAAGGTTCTGTGACAGCCGTGTTCCGTTTTGCCGCTTTCGTCGTTTGTGCATCAGGTTCGTACACGACACCGACGAATGGCCCCAGGTAGTTTGCCCCTTTGTTCGGCCGTTCCATTGCACCGTTGCTGTGATGGGCAAAGTCCAGTCCGCCTTTGACACTCCATTCCTTTGCAAACTGATATTGCCCGTATAGTCCTGCCGTGAAGAAGATGTTCAGATGTGAACCGATGTACTCGTTGTCTATATCGTTCTGCCGGTTGTATTTTAAGGCCGTGTAGCCGATTCCTGTACCGAGGTAATAGCCCCATTGCCAGCGGCGGCCGCGATGGATGGGACGGTTAAAAATGCCGTAGAGCGTGAGAAGATTCCCTAATTTGCTTGTATACTCCACAGGCTGGGCCTCTCCCCATGGGGTGTCACGGTGCATGGTCGTGCCATGATTCAGGTTGTAACGCAGGCCGACGGAGAAAATCGGATAATTATATTCCACTGCAAAACAGTTCTCTGTCGGAGTGACATTCACCTGTGCTGCAATCGCATGTGTCTCTTTCGTCTTTGTCCAGATGCGAGGTTCTTTGCCCGGCGTGAGCGTCCGGGCAGGAGTATAGCGTATTTCTATACCGGTCTTCTGTATAGTGACGGAGTCGGAGGCTTCTGCTATCGCTGTCGGTGCAGGCACAAAGAACAATGCCGCAAGTAGTGTGAGGAGCATGGATGTGATACTTGTCAGAACATCTTGATTCTGTAGCCCAGGGTCACTTCAAGCATGTTGTTGCGTGCATTTCGCATCAGCACTTCGGCTTCATGGCTGCGTGCCAGCTTTCGGAAATAGAGATTATAGCGTGCTTCCAGTTGCCATTGCTTCCATTCGTAGCTGATGCCAAGCGGGAGGGCGAGGTCGCCGCTGTGAATATCTCTTTTAATGTTTTTATCGGCCCCATGTTTCATTTTCGCATGGGCACTTACAATGTAACCCATGTGCAGACCAGTTGTGAAGCTCCAAGGCAGATCGGCCCATGGATACCAGCGTACCAGATAATTCGTGTTGATATAGTCTAATTTGAAGTCGTATGGGCCGTATTCACGGACAGTGGGGGTTCCTGCGGCATCCGTCGTATGCAGATTGCGGTAGACACCGGACGAGCCCTGGCGGCTGTACTGCATTTCTGCGTCTATGGCAATGTTCTTTGCAACAAATACTTCTACGTAGGCCGCACCCACAACGCCTAACTTGACGTTCCCGTCGATGCCAGGCAGATTGGACAGATCCAATCCTATTTTAGGAGCGATATAGATGTCCCATATTGTGTGCTCTCCCGACGGTCGGGTGTCTTGCACAAGAGTTTTCTTGATGTTCTGAAAGCTTTCCTTTATGTTTTGTCCGATGCGCTTTGTGTTGCTCTTGTTGAATATCTGCCCTTGAGAACTCGTTAGTACGCCCAGAAAGATGACGACAGTCAATATAGTTCTTTTCATATCGTGTGGTTGGTTTTTGCTGCAAATTTAGATAAAATCCACGAACTATAAGCCTGTCTGGTAAAGAAAATGCTTTTTCTTTGGAAGGAAGATTACGATTTTCTCCAATTCTTTACAACATTTACTTTTTCTTTCGAGGGCTTCTATGCTTTCACTTACGCTGTTTTTGCATTGGCGGAGTTAAAATATCCGATTAAATCATTTTCGTTATCAAAGATTTTGTTTAACTTTGTAGCCACATAAAAAAACAAAACTATAGAACCGAGATAATATTCTGCGAGCGGATTTATCGGTCTGTCCGTAAAACCAACTGACAGATTCATGACAGGACCTCGAATGGTTGGCCGTCGTTGTTCGTTCTAAGGCGGAAAATCCTCTAATAGTTTGCCAAACTTGCAGTAAGACCTTATCCTGCAGGGAGGAAGGGTTGTCGCCTGTCCTTTCAGATGGACGGTGATTCTGTGCTGTTCTTTAGGCGGTTTCTTTTCTAGTATCCTCCTTTCTCATCTTCGCCCTTACAGAAATATGCCCAAAAGTCGATGGTGGCATATCTGCAGTGTGAGATTTTATTAATCTGAGAACTTTTCCCTTCAGGCTGGTTCTAAAAATAATCTTTGATGGATGTTCGCTTTTTAAGGGAGCAGATTCTGCTTTCTTCCTGGAAGGGAGGGACGGTTCCTGCAATGGGGATGTGATGCACTCCCGGCTGAAAGAAAGAGCTGAAGATGCGCATAAAAGCGAAGACACAAGGAGTTGACAATATCCCCGTCAGCGACGGACCGATGTGGAATTTTTAGAATATGTCCTTATATGGAGGCTGCGTTTGCTCTTTCAGCCGTATTTTACTCCCTGTTCTTTCATGAAGATGGAGTCGCTCATCTGAGAAGAAAAAGCATTTAGAAGTGTTTTGAGGAGACAGGCCTTATGAGGTCGACATGATTCACCTTATTGGATGCGTTGCCGTAGTTTATCGGGTTCTATAGTATTCTTCGTTTATGTTCATTTAAATTAATATACCAATTAAAACATTCTTATTATGAAAAAACAAGTAACCTTGATCTGGGCTTTGCTGTGTCTTCTTTTGTTGGCAGCCTGTGAAAAGCCTGTGCTGGAAGATGCTGACGGCGTGAAGCCGATTGGTAAGTCTAAAAGCAAGTTGACGAGAGTTGTGCGGATTCATCCGGCAGAAGAACTGGCCGTAGAGACAATGGAGACCCCTATGAATGCGAAGGGACAGCCTTTGAGCAGGGCCGGGGACAAGAACCTGAAAAAGATTTATGCTGTCAATGTCTATGAAAAGAAGCCTGGTGAGGAAAAGTACCAAATGTACGCCTACGGTCTATTTACCCTCCAATCGAAGATATCCATAAAAATGAATGAAAAGAATCTCTACAAGGTGGAATGTCTGAAGATAGAAGAGGGGCCTGGGCGGCTGTTCGCAGTTAAGGATAGCTTTGATCTCCCGTTGGTGCATGGGAAAAAGGAACTTACGAAGGTGTCCAACTCGTTTGTTTATTCCAAAGAGGCTAATCTCAATGAGATAAAGAAAGGTGAAACGAAGATCGAGGGCGGGCGGATTGTTCATTATCCTCGCCTTGTGAAGCTCTATGGAAGTCTTGCAGACTTCAGCCCCAAGGGGAAGACGGAACTGACGGTCGACCTGAAACGTACCGTTTTTGGGCTGCATTTCAAAGTGTCGCCTCCGGAGGAGGGGACATTGGTGGTTGATTATCCTTTTTGGCGCATCAGCTTGAAAAAGGGAGATGCAGCTTATGATGATGCGTCACCCTATTCTTTTTACGATATAGAAAGAGCCTGTCAGTCTGATTATCATACGGAATTGGACATGAAGATTACATGGACAAAGGCTGATGGTAGCGTTGAAGAGGCAACCAAGACCTTGACGGTCAAACGAAATGTGATGACTGTCGTCAATATCAAGGTGGAAGGCTCCAAGGGGCGGGGAATCTCGTTTAAAGAAGAATCTGGAGAAATGAAAACAGAGAATGTAGACTGGCACATAGCAATGTAATGTGTGTGGGGCTTTTTGACGGGGTTGCGATCCCAATCTGCTGTACAGATTGTCTGACCATAACCTCTTCAGAAGGACTCACAGAACTACATATAAGCAACTTTAAAAATCTGGTGAATTTCATTTTCTGGGATAGTACGTACTATATACAACCTCTACTTTCGGGGTTACAGGCGGTCTGTCACCAGGGATTTTCGAATAGACCAATATTCTTATGAAAACAATGGCGTGAAACTTTGGTTACAAACTAAGGTCTCACGCCGTTTTGTGTTACGAAACAATTGAAGCAGCAATGAGCTATCCTTGCGGCACTGAGCTGTATGTGATTTCAATTGAAAAATTCTACAAATGGATTTAAGGATATTCTAGAAATTAATCGACTTAACAAAAAGATTCAGAGAACAAACCAGCTACAAAATTTATCAACAGAGTCCATTGGTTGTGTGCTATGCTTGTTACCGTATATGCCTATTTGTCATTTCGTTTTATGTGGAGAAACCGTGGTAGTCTCAACTTGCAAGCTGTTCATTGTTTGTAGGGGAAGTTTTGTTTTTCAATTCTGTTATTCTCAGAATTCTTGTTCCTGTCTTTAAAATTTTTAGTTAAGCAATATGTAAAGCATATATGTTTAGTTATTATTTAAATTCTTTTTTTTATGCAACCATATTTAATAACATTAGATAAACAGCATGAAATATTATTGAATATTCTTTGTAAAGTTGATGAATTTTGTAAGAAGAATAATCTTAGATATTCTTTGGCTGGAGGTACTTTGTTGGGCGCAGTTAGACATCAAGGATTTATCCCATGGGATGACGATGTTGATATTATGATGCCCAGAAAAGATTATGATTTTTTTAAGAAATATTTCAATGGATTCTGCGAAAATTTACATAGTTTTAATAGTGTAAAAACCGATTTATTTGAATGTCATTTTTTGTGGCAGAAAGTAGAAGATCTACGTACCCTTATGACAGAAGTTGGAATTCCATTCCCTTGCTATGGGATAAATATAGATATATTTCCTATAGATGGGCTTCCTAGTAATCGTAGGTTGCAGAAATTTTTTATTTTCGCTGTTGGCTATTTAAAAAGTCTTTTTTATTTATCTTGGCAGCAAAATAATTCAGGATATAATTTAAAGTCGAAAATAAAATACCTATGTGCAAAAGTCATCGGTAGAAAGGTTATTACTGCTGTAATAGAAAAAGTCACTACGATGTATTCTTTTTCTGAATCCAGTTTTGTTGGTGCACTTACAGGAAGATACGGAATGAAAGAGATTCATTCTAAAAATGTTTTTGAGGAATATAAAAATCTTGATTTCGAAAACAAAAAATTTATGTGTATTTCTGCATATGGTATCTATTTGAAGCAGCATTATGGCGATTATATGAAGTTGCCTGCTGAAAATGAACGTGAGACACATTCATCCACTGCTTTTTGGAAATAATTTGTAAGCCGGTGGAGGAAAAAAGAGGAAATAATCGACTAATAGCCAAAAATGCTTCCATGCTGTATATACGTATGTTTATCAGTATGGCAATTCAATTCTTTACTTCAAGAATAGTATTGCAGGCTTTAGGTGTAGAAGATTATGGACTCTATAATCTTGTTGGAGGAATAATCGTTTTGGTTAATGTTTTAAGTGGATCCTTGAGTAGTGCTACCTCACGTTATATAACTGTAGCTCTTGGTGATGGTGATTTCGAAGAATTGTCTAAGACCTTCTCTACGGCTCTTGTAATACATTTGGCTTTATCTGGAATATTTCTAATCATTGCAGAAACAGTAGGCTTGTGGTTCATAAATACTCAATTAGTAATTCCTGCAGATCGTTTAATAGCAGCTAACTGGGTTTATCAAGTTGCTATATGTAGTACTATTATGGGTATTACACAAGCGCCATATAATGCAGCTATCAATTCACATGAAGATTTCAAGATATATGCGTATATAGATATTTTATCCTCTTTCTTAAAATTGGGAATAGCATTAATTGTATTATTGAACAACTCGTTTGATAATTTAATTTTCTATAGTATCCTTTATGGTGTGGTTTCTATTGGTATAATGTTTTCTTATAGAAGATTTTGTGCCACTCATTATGCTGAAACTAAATTTAATTCTTCGTTCGATCGAACATTATTTCCGAGAATGCTTTCATATTCTGGATGGAATTTGTTAAGTTCGGTTTCTTTAACATTTTGCCAGCAAGGAACTAATATTTTATACAATTGGTTTCTTGGTAATGCTATTATAGCTGCAGCTGGAATCGCTGGTATGGTACAAGCTACTTTAAATACTTTTGCTAGTAATATAATGACAGCATTTAATCCACAAGTTATAAAAGAGTATGCGCAAAAGAATTATCGTAGAGTAAATGAGCTAATAATAATGGGTGCGAAATTAACATCATTGATGACGCTCTTAATATCTATTCCCGTATTTGTTAAAATGGATTATTTGATGGGTTTATGGCTTGACAAAGTTCCGGAGGGTGCTGTTATTATTTGTCAAATACTTTTAATAAGAAATTTCTTTAATAATTTTAATCCACTTACCTATACAGCTATAACGGCCAGTGGAAATGTTAAATGGGTGAATATACTTTGTGGAGCTCTGTATCTAATCAGTTTACCAATCACTTATTCAATTCTTTATTTTACTCATTCATACATTTTTGTAACAGTTGCTGGCATTTTCACAGGGGCTTTTAGTACATGCTTTGTATATATATATATATTGAAGAAACAAATGAAAGAATTTAATATTTCTGAATATTTCCTACGTACAATATCTCCAATGTTCTTAATAGGTTGCTTCGTCTTAGGTTTATGTTTGGGAATAAAATCTTTTGTCAGTGATAATCTATATGCTTTAGTGATGATAACCATCGTTTCTAGTGTATTGGTTATACTATTGTCATTTTATGTGGTTTTTGATCATCATACACGAGAAATGACATTACTACTAATAAGGAAGAAATTGCACTTATTGTAACTTAAATGATTTTTGAAAAATTAAACATAAATTATGAGAGTGTCAGTAGTTATTCCTATTTATAATGTAAAAAAATATATTATCCGTTGTTTAAAATCAGTGCAAAGACAGACCTATACAGATATTGAATGTATCTTAGTAGATGATAAGGGGCAAGATGATAGTATGCGAATTGCCAAACAATTTGTTGATGCATACAAGGGGGCTGTTAAGTTTGTATTATGTGAACATTCTGTAAATCAGGGTTTATCAGCTGCAAGAAATACCGGTATTAATAAGGCTTCAGGCGATTATATTTTTTTCTTAGATAGTGATGATAGTATTCCTGACGATTCCATAGAGAAACTTGTTCATGAGGCAGAAAAATATCATTATCCAGAAATAGTATCCGGTATTACTCGACATATTTTGGCTGATGATAGTTATTATGATGTTAAGACGGAAAACTTCAGATGTAATGATGATGTTTTTAAAGGTTATATCCATAATAGTTGGAATATTATAGCATGTAATAAACTTATTCGTAAAGATATATTCAGTAAGCACAAAACTTTTTTTTTACAGGGAATTACACATGAGGATGTTTTGTGGAGTTTTGAGATCTCAACCTATGTTGAGAATATCATAGGTTGTCCTCATGTGACTTATAATTATTATCTGGGTGATATGAATTCTATAAGTCGTTCCTCACTATCAAAGAAAAGAGTTCTTGATAATCTTACTATTCTTGAACAAAAAACATTATATTTAAAGAAGATAAATATAAATAATGTATATTTATTAAAGCAGCATATCAAAAATGAGTCTATCAATTTAGTTTACGTATTAGTACGTCATAAGTTCTCTATTTCTTTCATAAAAGAAGTAAATGGAAAACTTCGAAAAATTTTGAAAAATAGTAGTTTAAATATGGTACGCAGTTCTGTCCCTTTATATAGAAAATTTATTTTTGCTATGGTAAGTTTATTGTGCCATTTTTTATAAGTATAACCTTTTGGCGGAATTAAATTAAGTTGCCAAATATGCTTAAAAAGTTGCACATATCTTTGATTTTTAGCAACTTAGTGGTGTATAAATCATTAATTTCAAACCAACATATAAACAACCTTTACACAAAATTCGTCAAAATCCTCGAGATATGAAAGCTGTTTTCTGAAATTCTCGTCAATGAACATGGCAATATCTCTTGGCGTGGCCAATTCCAAAGTTCTCGGTCTTGGAAGTTGTGGCATTGTCATTGGCAGTAGAGTCAGAAAGCATTGACAGCGAGAAGTGGTTGGTTGACTATAGGCTACAAGAGTATAAGGACAAGCTCCTCACCCTCATCTCACACAGGCAGTTCAATGATTGCAGAAAGGATACAGCAGGCTTATGCGAAGAAATATTCAGGCGGGTGGCTATGAAAATGGTCGGTGCGGAAGAACTGTTCTTTGTGGATTCCAAACCCATAGAAGTCTGCCGTTTCGCCAGGGGAAAGCGTTGCAGGATGGGAAGGACCGGTGATTTTTCACAAGCTCCTGATTTTGGCTATTGTGCTTCCGTAACCCTTGTTATTTCGGGTATAAGTTGCACATTCTCTTTGGGTTGACCGGTATCATACATTCTTTCGACCTGTCAAAGGCCAGTGTCGCTGACCCAAAATACATGAAAGATGGGAAGTTGACTTATCACGATTGCAGCATATACGGAGATAAGGGATATATCGGCGCAGAAATACAACTCGACTTATTCGAGACGGTACACATAAGACTTGAATATCCGTATCGGATTAATCAGAAGGATTGGAAGCCTGCATTCATTCCATTTGCCAAGGCAAGAATATTCGATCGTTGTTAGAGCGTATTATTTGGTTTGTTTTTTCTTTATATAAGAATAAGAAGATTTGGCGTAGTAAGGGATTAATTCCGCTATCATTGCTGAACTTAGGAAAGCGAACTTATATCCAATGTGTGGAAGCTTTATTCCTGTAAAAGTCATATTCATTAGATTTAACCTTAACATCCTTCGTTTTATTATGTGATTTTGATAAAACAATTTAGGCCAATTATATACTGAGATGAAAATTGTTATGCTATCTGTGATGATGCCTGCTGTGGAAAATATTCGCGGTACGAGTGCATTGCCTTACCATTTGCTGGCTGGTAGAGATAAAAGTATAGAGGTGATTTTGTATTCGTATAATTTAAATAGGTTATCCAAGGTACAGATAGACTCTGTCGCAAAAGAACTGAATATAAAGATCCATTTATTACCAGTACCGTGGTGGTATAATTTTGTACTTAGATTCCTTTTGCCTTTTAGAATCTTTTTGAAGAATCCTATTGGAAATTATATCTCTTTAAGTACAGTACAATTAGATATTATTGGCAAGGAGAATGCTGACGGTATATGGATTTATGGAGAAGAATTATCTTGTGTCAGTAACCAGTTAAAGGATTTTAAGCGGGTACATACATTGCCTGATTGCGAGTCTCTTTATTACTATAGAATGCTTGGCAAGCGTTTTGTTATGCGAGACAAAATGAGATATTGGAAATCAGTATTTGTGTTTCCTAAGTATTTAAGGATGGAGAGGTTGTTTGATATATCTTCAAATATTCATTATCATTTAGTAGGAGAGGCAGATGTGGATTTTCTTAAGGAAATAAATCCAGGAATTCAGGCTCACTTCTTACGTCATCCTCACTACCAACTGGCAAATCCTGCCAAGGTTATTTCTTTTTCTTCCAAAATAAAGTTGCTGATCGCAGGGCAATATAATTTGTATATGCAGCAGGATGCCGATGAATTAATCAATTGTCTTTGTTCGTCCAGATGCACAGAAGATTTGAAAGAGCACTACGTGATAACGTTCTTAGGGAAAGGATGGGATACTCATGTCCGGCATCTTGAGGAAGCTGGATACGAGGTACATCATATTCGGTTTGCACCGAACTATATAGAGGAAATTATAAAGCACGATATCCAGATAACACCGATCAGCATCGGTACGGGCACCAAGGGAAAGGTGCTTGATGCGATAGCAAACGGATTGTTGGTCATTGGCTCTTGGTATGCGTTGGAGAATATAGCTGTGGAGCACGGTGTTTCCTGTCTGCAGTACCGTACTGTTGATGAAGTCATTTCGATGTTGAGAAAAATATATTTATGTCCCTCGCATTATGAGGAAATTGCGCAAAGTGGCAGGAAATCGGTTCTGCGCTTTCATGATGGGGAACTTACCGCACAACAGATGTTTTCTTTATTGCAAGCATAACCCTTGAATAAGTTTTCTTGTTCTGAAGATGTTGGAACCAGCTGTGGGAAAAGTATCCCGACAGGTGTGTGCAGCACTGACTTTAAGACATGAGCTATTGTGCGGGAGGAGATTGTTTCGCTTTTTTATAAGCGAAGCCCGAGGGGGCAGAACTGTAAATATGATAGGCTGATTCATCCGGAGGCGTAAGCTGAGACACAAGGTAGACGCATTTCCGTACTATTCTGAAATACGATGATAAATCTTTGGATAAGGCATGGCTCTATGAGTTCTCATGTGAAGACAAGACGTTGATGCAATCATATACCATGCTTCGTTCAATGTCTTCGGACAGCGTACCATGTATTTTATGTGCGGTAACCAGTATAGATAGTATCTTCCGGATTTATTGCTGCGCCCGGCATATTATGGTAATGTCTGTGTTTTTTTAATCTTAAGTAATCCATGTTGCTGTATATAGGACTTTTCTTTTTTATTCTTCTTGTTAATTATCTGGCTGACAGACATAAGACCAGACAGATACAAGGATTGTTCCTTTCTTTTCTTGTTTTGTCGGTGTTTGTTGGTGTCTCTGACATGCTTGGAGGCTACGACCGGTATATATATGGAGAGTTGTTTGATGAGGTTGCTTATATTACACATATAGGAAGCAGTTATAATGATGCAACTATTCTTAAATTGTATCCTTCTGAGTTTGGATACGCTGGTTTTAACATCCTCATTTCAAGTATATCCGGCAACAGGTATGTCTTTATATTATTGACGACCCTGGTTATTTATACCTTGTATTACTATTCATTAAAGAAATATTGCATCAACTTCTTTTTTGCGGTGGCTCTTTTCCTGGGTCTTATGTTCTTCTTTACTTTTACCTACCTGAGGCAGATGATAGGAGTCGCGATTGTCTGGCTGGGGCTGCAGTACATATATAAAAGGAATCCGTATAAGTTCATTGGATGTGTCTTGCTGGCTGCCACCTTCCATAACTCAGCCATTATCGTGTTGCCTTTATATTTCGTACCGCTGAAACGTTTTAACACAAGACATATTATGGTTTTTATGTTTTTCTGTCTGTTGTTGGGACTTTCGGCAGTACCTTCTGCTTTGTTCAGTATATATGGTGATGTTGCAGATATGCAGTTGCGCTCCATTTCTTATGCAGATCAGGAAGTTGGCTTCAGATATGAGTATATTATCGAGGCTTTCATCTTCCTTTATATTGTAATAAAGAATTATGATAGGATACCTGATACGGAAAAGGATTCTGTTTTACTCAATGTTATGCTTGGTTTTTGTGCGATACTGTTGCTCTTTGTGCAGTCTCTGAATGGGGGGCGTTTAGGATGGTATTACCTGATCGGTGTCATTGCCACTCTGTCAACCATTTGCAATGACATGCATGTAAGCAGGAGCACGAAAATACTTGTCTTGGCAATCTGTTTCGGCCTGTTTGCCCGAATCGTCATGCAATGGGGCTATTTGCTGTCACCTTATAAGACTTTCTTTACAAACGGTGTGCGCGACTATGATCCTGTCTACGACAGATTCGAATATGACAGTCGATATGCGGTTGATAAATTCTATAAGAAATGATAACAGTTCTCACCCCTTCTTATAACAGGGCAGCCTATCTGGAGAAGTTGTATATAAGCCTGTTGAGTCAAGACTTTAATGATTTTGAGTGGGTTGTTGTAGATGATGGCTCAACAGATGCTACCGGAGTGACCGTGGACAGGTTCGTCTGTGAGGGCAAGATGAAGATTACTTATGTAAAACAGAACAATGGGGGAAAGCACAGAGCCTTGAACAGAGGTGTGAAGGAAGCCAATGGTAGTCTGGTTCTGATAGTAGATAGTGATGACAGTCTTCCGGAGGATGCTCTGTCAACGATAAATAAATACTATTTGAAGATTAAGGATAACCCTGCCGTAGGCGGAGTCTGTGGTGTCATGGCACATCATGACGGCACTGTCATAGGAAGAAGAAGGATAGCTGAGTCTATGGATTTAAGTTCCATTGACATGCGTTATAGGTATGGATTCGAAGGAGATGTCTGTGAAGTATTTAAGACCGAGGTTTTACGAGAATATCCGTTCCCGGAGGTAAACAATGAGAGGTTCTGTCCGGAGGCTTTGGTGTGGAACAGAATCGCAAGGAAATATCAATTACGTTTTTTTGATAAGGTGATCTATTTCCGCGATTATTTAGCGGGAGGTTTGACTTCCAGGATTGTCCGGATAAGGATGGATAGTCCTGTTGCTTCGATGATATGCTATGCCGAATTGAATGAACTTGACATCCCTGCGAGGTATAAGATGAAAGCTGCAATTAATTACTGGAGGTTCCGATTGTGTTCCCACGGCCGTAAAAAGTATCCGAGATTGAGGGGAAGATGGAATCTTGTCGCTCCATTAGGATGGTTGGCTCATTTGACAGATCTTTTAAGGATAGCATGCGTTTCTCACGCATAGTCCCCCATGTCTTATACCGGTTTGCTTTCTGAATGATAGATTCTGCAGTGTGTAAGTTCCATTGGGAGTTGTGTTCCCGACCGGTTGGGAATCGGATTCCCAACGTCCGGGAATGACATTCCCGGTGCTTGGGAACACTGTTCCCGTTGACAGGCATGAGGCGGGCTTTTTGTCAATGGAATAAGATAAAGGCGAATGAGAATATTACAGGTCATAACATCCTTGGAGATGGGAGGAGCAGAGACCTTGGTAGTCAATCTGATACCACGGCTGCGGGCATTGGGACATACGGTGGATTTGTGTGTTTTCAACGGTACGGAGACACCGCTGATGCAGAGGCTTAGAAGCATGTGCCCGGAGGTGAAGATCTATTCGCTGGGACGTGGTGTTTATAATCCTGTCTACATTCTCAAACTGGCAAAGATCATGCGCGGATATGATATCGTCCATACACATAATTCCTCCCCGCAGCTGTTCGTGGCACTTGCGGATGTATTCTGTCCAGTGAGAATTGTCTCTACCGAGCATACCACTTCCAATCGCAAACGCGGCTGGAAGTGGTATGCTCCAGTTGAGAGCTGGATGTATGGCCGGTACAGTCATGTCATCTGCATAAGCCGGATTGCTGAAGAAAAGTTGCGGGAATACATGGGAGGAGACTGGCAAGACAAGACAAGCCCCCGGTACAGCCGTATCTCTACAATCAACAATGGTGTAGATGTGGAAGCAATCAGCTGCGCCGGACCGGATGAGGCTCTTTTATCCCTGAAGAAACAGCGGAAATCTATTCTGATGGTTGCCGGTTTCAGGGATGCCAAAGATCAGGATACGGTTGTCAGGGCTTTGGGGCTGCTGGATAAAGGATTGTTTGAGGTGTGGTTTGCTGGAGTCGGTGTACGCCAGAATGCAGTTGAGCAGTTGGCTGCCTCACTGGGTGTAAAAGACAGGGTGAGGTTTCTTGGATTGCGTACGGACATACCGAATGTGCTGCGGGCAGCGGACATTATCGTAATGTCTTCCCATTGGGAAGGGCTGAGCCTCAGCAACGTGGAGGGCATGAGCGTGCACAGGCCGTTCATAGCATCGGATGTGAACGGACTGCGGGAAGTGACAAAGGGCTATGGCCTTCTTTTCCCTCATGAGGATGCTAAGGTGCTGGCAGATGAAATTAATCATTTGTCAAGTGATGAAGCTTATTATAATGAGATAGCTGAACGCTGTTACAATAGAGCTTTGGAGTTTGATGTCAACAGAATGGTGAGCGGATACAGTTTTGTTTATAACGACGTAATCTCTAATGGCAGAAGATAGAATAGCATACTTAGATCTGGTGAAGTTCACAGCGATGCTCCTTGTATGTGTGGGTCACTGCTATGTTATGGAACAGGCATTGGAGAGTTCTGTTAGAGCTGTTATTTATTCTTTCCACATGCCTTTGTTTATGTTGCTGTGCGGGTATTTCTCCAGTCGCAGCTTAGAAGTCCCTATAAGAACTCTTTTTATAAAAAAGTGTAAACAGTTGTTGGTTCCGGTTATATCCTGTACAGTTGCAACCGTTTGTCTATGTGTGTGGGGGGGATTTGTAGAGAAATAATTGGGTGTGTTTGGTTCCTTAAAACTCTTTTTGCTTGCTATTTAATAGCAAGAGTTGCCAAATATATTAAAAAAACCTGTAGGGATTACATTTCTGCTTTCATGGGTAGCACTTTTAATCATTCCATCTGGTGGAACCTTGATGATAAATTTCCTATATTTCTATTTTTGTATGGGATATTAAATTCATAAATATCAGACGGGCTTTCAAACCTATCGGGTTGCTCTTTTCTGTGTTTCGCTTTTCTTTTTTGTTATTGCAGTCTGCATGCGTTGGGCAAATCCATGTGATAAGGTTGATCTCAGTTTACTTGTTTACAGTCCGATGAAGTTTATGATTCAACTTCTGGTAGGCTTTTCTGGTTCAATAGTTGTCATAGGAATCTGCGAGCTGATTTATAAGATATTTGGGAATGAACGGATAGGAAGGCATATCTTATCCGGGCTTAGTACGGTTGGAAGATATACTCTGGGCATATATGTCGTTCAGACTTTTATGATAGAGCGGACATTGACAGAATATGTAAAATGGAATGAAGTTTTTATTTCATCGGCTTTTACAGACTTTGTTTTTATCCCTCTGATCGGTAGTGTCATGTGTTTTGTATGTTATTATGTGGTTCGACTAACGCAGCCCATTAAGATAATAAACATCCTTTTTTATGGCGGACAGAAGTGATGCCCTTCTCTTTCTGATCCCCTATGGAGTTGTGTCCGGCACGGTGTGGAGTGAGAAACATGTAAAATAATCACATTGATGTTTCCTTTTCCTATATGGACTTTAGGAGGATTTTTACTTGCAGTCGGGTCTCTATGGCTGAAATGACATGGGAATGTAGCCGATGGGTCAATGAATGAGTATTCCAAACTGTTTGTTTCAGCCTCAGATTGCGAGGACGAGAGATCCATTCGGGAGGAATTGTCAGACTTGAATATCTATATATGCTAAGAAGAGATTTTTTCGTCAAGCTCATAGATTGCTGTTATCGTGAACCGTTGATGAAGTTCAGGATAATGAAGGAGAAAGGGTTCTCTTTGTACAGAACGAGTAATACTTATCCGTTTGTATTTATGGTTGACGGCAGGATTCCGCATGGTGGGATGTTCGACAGGCTTAAAGGACTTATCACTGTTTTTGCTGTTTCCAAAGCATTAGGTAAACCGTTCAGGTTGAATTGGAGCTATCCGTTTGTATTAAGCAAATACCTTGAGCCAAATAAGTATGATTGGATAATTGATGAAAGCCAAATGAACTTTGGCCTTTTGTCATATAAGAATATTATAGCTTACGGGGAAATCGTAAATCCTTCCCGCTTATGCAAGAAACGTTCGTCGGAGACGCATTTCTATTATGGCTATGACTCCTTGGACAAGGTGAATGCTCATTTTGGGACAGATTATAAGTGGGGGGAGTTGTATAGAGAACTCTTCCGCCCGACGACTTATCTTCAGCGTTATCTGGAACGTTATCGGACGGAGATAGGAGACTGCTATATTGCAATTCATACCCGCTTTATGAATCTCTTGGGCGATAAGACCGAGACAGCAGTTAACCCGGAGCTGGATTCTGACAGCCAGAAGAATGCGCTGGTGGCTTCTGCCGTCAATGCTATAAAAAAAATCTCTTCGCAGCATTTCGGTATGAACGTCCTGATAGCTTCGGATTCTATGGTATTCATTGAGAAAATAAAAAAAGCAATGCCTGATGTATATATAGTGCCCGGAACGGTAAAGCATATAGATACTGCCGGTGAAACTGATGATTCGGAGAATATAAAGATGTTCACAGACTATTATTTGATCAGCGGTGCGCAAAAGGTATATAGCTTATGGCATGAAGGAATGTGGAAGAGTGCATTCCCTGAGTATGCAGCAAGGATCGGGAATGTGAGTTTTGAACGTGTTGAGTTCTAAAGTAGGTAGGGGAGGTTGTTTCGCATTACTGCTGCAGACCTATCTTGGGACAGTCTGTTGAAAGGGCTGCTGAAGTTGCTGGATCAGCACTTTGAATTTATCGGTGGGAAAATATACTGAATGTGCTTCGCATTATCGAGATGTCTTCACATTGGGAAGAATTGAATTTCAGCGGGGTGATTGAATGAGTATGTATAGACTTCTCATGGTATTGGTTTTTTACGGTCTGCGTAATATGGACGTGCTTTTGTATATGAGATCCGGAGAAGAGGACTGCCCGTTGAAGAGCAATATCCGACGGGCGTGTTATAAACAAGGAGCAACTTGATATTGGAAATTTCGTAGCAGATATGGCAGTCGAGAACAAAGTAATTGTCGGGTTAAAGGCTGCTTCCAGTATTTTCGGCAGAACATTCTGTTCAGTTAATAGCTGCCTGACTACAACCGGTATGGAAGCGGGGTATATTCTGGACTTCGGCAGAGATAGAGAGTTTGGGCGGCGAATAGATCCCGGCAGCCTTACAGGAGTATTTATTGTTTATGGATTACATCTTCAATTGTGAAATTACTAAGCAAGCTTATGAGTGTTGTCGGCTTAGTTGCTTATATGTAAATTGTCTTCGACATCTTAATTTTAGAACCATCCTAAAAAGAGTGCTATATTGATTTGTATAAGCCGTTATGGAAAAAAAGAAAATAGTAAGACTGACCACTGCAGGCGAGAGTTTAGATGACCTTTTGGTAGGACAGTTGAAGTACCTTAATCAGCATTTCGATGTTGTTGCGGTCGCAAAAGATGATGGTCGGTTGCAAAAGGTAAGAGGTAGAGAGGGAGTCAGAGTAGTCAATGCACCTATAGAACGTCCAATTTCTTTATGGAAAGATCTTGTTTCTTTAGTCTGGCTGTTTTTTTTCTTTCAGAAAGAAAAACCATGGTGCGTTCATGCCAATACACCCAAGGGATCTCTGTTGGCTATGGTGGCTGCCTGGTTCTGCCGTGTCCCACATCGGATTTATACGGTTACAGGCCTTAGGTATCAGGGAGCAACAGGGGGATTGAGAATAATCTTGCAGACTATGGAGAAAATAACTTGTGCCTGTGCGTCTAAGGTTATTCCGGAAGGAAAGGGGGTTCTTGAAACTTTAAAGCAAGACCATGTCACGAAGAAGCCACTGAAGGTAATCTGGAATGGTAATATTAATGGAAAGGATACTTCTTACTTCTCTGTCGAGAGGTTGCGTGAAAAATGCAGCTTAGATAATGGGAGGAAACTTTTGGATATTCCAAGGGAAAGCCCTGTGAAAGAAAGCCTCCGCAGGGAACTCGGCTTCGAGTCGGAGGATTTCGTTTTTGTTTTTGTCGGCAGAATTGTCAATGACAAAGGAATGCGGGAACTGTCTTTTGCTATGCAGGGCTTACTTGGAGGAAAACACCCCCTTCGGCCGAAACTGCTTCTGGTTGGGAACTTTGAACCAGAACTCGATCCACTGGATGCTGAAGATACATCTTTCTTCATGCATAATCCTTCGGTTCGATTTGTAAACTATCAGAAAGATGTGCGCCCTTATCTTGCTACTGCTGATGCCTTGGTGTTCCCTTCTTATAGAGAGGGGTTTCCCAATGTGGTCCTTGAGGCGGGATGTATGGGATTACCGTCTATCGTAACTGATATAAATGGTAGTAACGAGATTGTGCGAGAGGGAATAAACGGACGTATTGTTCCTCCTCGTAATCCAGAAGCTCTGCTTGCTGTCATGGAATGGACGTTGTCGCACCCCTCAGATGTGGCACGGATGGCTCAGAACAGCCGTAGGATCATCCAGGAAAAATATGAGCAGAAAGATGTATGGAAGGCTTTGAAAAATATGTACACATCACTTGATTAGTATATGTATAGGTGTTTCTTCAAACGGGCAATAGATTTCAGCGCTGCACTTGTTGCATTGCTGGTTTTCTCACCTTTGTTGTTGACTGTCACGATATGGCTGCATTTCGCAAATAAAGGTGGAGGAGCGTTTTTCCTGCATTCGAGGGCAGGATGGCATAACAAGGTGTTTAATGTCATAAAATTCAAGACCATGACCGATGAGAGAGATGAAGAGGGAAATCTTCTGCCTGATGGACAGCGATTGACGAGAGTCGGCCGATTCGTCCGCAGCACTTCTTTGGACGAGTTTCCCCAATTACTCAATGTGTTAAAGGGAGATATGTCATTAATCGGGCCAAGACCTTTGTATGCTGATTTTTTGAAGTGCTACGATAGTTGTCAGATCAGACGGCACGAAGTGCGGCCTGGCATCACGGGATGGGCGCAGGTAAATGGCAGGAATTTTGTGAAATACAGCAAAAAGTTTGAATACGATGTATGGTATGTTGATAATCTCTCTTTTTCACTTGACTTGAAGATTCTATGGATGACTTTTCTTAATGTCATAAAGAGAGAAGGAGTAGGAGAAGGAGAAGTGCAGGACGAGATGGTTGATGATTTAGGGTTTGGTGAAAAACTCAGGCTGTTAAGGAGGAATGGTAGATGAAAGAATATGGTTCTGATTTTCATTTTCTGAACTTTCCATGTGTTGCTGGTGGAAAAACTCTGTTTGATTATTACCCAAATGCTGTGTTCTTGGCTGATGGTCGACAGGCCATTGAATCCCTGATAAATTACTATAAATGGAAACGAATTTGGATACCTGAATATTTCTGCTGGGAAATCATTGCGTATATTCTCCTACATTGTGAGATTGAAGTAAAAACATATCAGGATAACCCTGTTGTCAAAGACCATCAATTTGTTGGTCATCTACCCTTCCAAGAAGGGGATGTTTTGTTGTGGATGAATTATTTCGGGTTAAGAGAAATAAAACGGATCAACGTTCCCATTCCAGTCATAGAGGACCACTCCCATAATATTTTCAGCGAGTGGGTCCGGAAAAGTAAGGCGGAATTCTGTATAGCGTCTTTACGGAAGACACTACCCTTGGCAGAAGGCGGTATACTCTGGAGTAACAGCAAGGATTTGTCAGAGCTAGGTTCAACAATAAAGGAGACCCTGTTGAACGAAAAGGTTGCTCGAACAAGATGGCAGGCGATGGCAGAGAAGGCACTGTATCTTTCCCAGGATAATGAAGCCTCCATCCCTGACCTGAAAGACTCTTACAGAGAAAAGTTTCTTCGGACAGAACAATGTTTTGGTAGTCTGCCCGTTAGCCGTATTTCTTCTCTGGACAGACAGGTCTTAGAAAAAATTGACATTAAGGACTGGAGTGAGAGGAGAAACCGAAATTGGAAGATGGTGGTGAAGCAATTATCTTTCCTCCTGAAGGAAAACGGAATTCGATTGTTAGTGCCGGAAAGCGAATCCTTGATCCCTTTCTCACTTTTGCTTTTGTTCCCAGATAAAATGAAGCGTGAGCGGTTTAGGAAAGGTCTGATAAGCAAATCTATTTATCCGGCTGTCTTGTGGGAGATACCGGAGACCTGTTCTCGTGAGTCTAGAATTGTTTCGGATGGAATATTATCAATACATTGTGATGCTAGATATAGTGCTGATGAAATAGGGGAAATGGGATGCCAAATCTGTACTTTGCTAAAATCTTTTGAAGAATGACGAGGATAATTGATTTTGAAAATAGAACGGAATGGGACAAAATCGTCAGGTCTTTCCCTGATTATGATGTATATTTCCTTAGTGGTTATTTAGCATCTTTTAAAGTTCATGGTGATGGAACGCCTATCTTGGTTTATTACCAGAGAGGGGGATTGAGAGCCGTATGTGCCTTTATGCTCCGGGATTTAAATGATGAGGTATGGGCACAAAGGTATATTGGGAAAGGTGTTCTTTTTGATGCTATTACCCCATACGGATATGGCGGTTGGCTTTTAGATGGAAATATTTCAGAGGAACAGGTAGGAACTTTCTGGTCAGAAATAGGCACGTTCATGAGGGCGCATCATATTGTTGCGGCCTTTACCCGTTGGTGTCCCTGGTTGAAAAATCAAGAGCTTTTGAGAGGATGGTCAAATGTCATAAACCTGGGTAAAACAGTTTACATAGATTGTTCTTCGGAAGAGGTCATTTTCCAGAACCTGAAAAGCAAGGATCGTACAACCATAAGAAAAGCTATAAAGATGGGGATAGTGGTGGAGCATAGTGAAGACTTTTCTCTATTTGATAAATTCCGTAGTATTTATAATGCTTCGATGGATAAAGATAACGCAGATCCGTATTATTATTTTGGATCATCTTTCTACGAGTCTGTAGCCAAGGATTTGCCTGGAAATTGGAAGATGTTTTATGCTGTCTTCAAAGGTGAAATAATTGCCATGAGTATTATTCTTATGTGCAATGGCAGGATGCATTATCACTTATCAGGTAATGTGCAGGAGTATCGCAGTCTTAATGCTACAAATCTTATTCTTTATGAAGCTGCCAGGTATGGAGCTCGACATGGATATAAGATTTTGCATCTCGGAGGTGGCGTGGGGAGTGGTGAGGATCCGTTATATAAGTTTAAAAAAACATTTAACAAAAAAGGGGATTTAGGTTTTTGTATCTCCAAGGATTGTTTTGATAAGGAAAAATATTCAGATCTGATAAAGCTTCGGAAGATGTCTACGCCATCTTTTGATGTGACGGCATCCTTCTTCCCACTTTATAGATTGAAATAAAAGAAACAAAGATGGAACGAAAACGTATTTTACTTTGTCTCGCTCACATGAGCGGTAATGAGATGAGATACATCCAAGAGGCGTTTGATACCAATTGGGTGGTGCCATTGGGGCCGAATGTCAATGGGTTTGAAGCAGATCTGAAGCGGTTTGCGGCATCCTCCGGTCGTTCCCGGAGAGGGGACGCCTCTGTGAAGGAGGTATATCCACAGACGATCATGCCACATGAAAACAACCCGGAGAACCTGTGGAGGGAGTCCTTAAAAGGGATGGCGGAGAAGCATGTCGTGGCACTCTGTTCGGGGACGGCAGCCGTACATCTTGCTTTGGTGGCATTGGGAGTGACGGCTGGTGACGAGGTCATCTGCCAGAGTTTCACCTTCTGTGCCAGCTCACACCCCGTGACTTACCAGGGCGCAACGCCTGTCTTTGTTGATTCAGAGCAGGAAACATGGAATATGGATCCTGTGCTGCTGGAAGAAGCTATCAAGGACAGAACAGCCAAGACCGGTAGGAAGCCGAAGGCTATCATCGTAGTTTATCTCTATGGGATGCCTGCAAAGATCAGGGAGATCCTTGCCGTGGCGGAGAAGTACGATATTCCGTTGGTTGAGGATGCTGCCGAGGGACTGGGTTCAAGATATGAAGGGCAGGTGTGCGGAACATTCGGTGCCTATGGTGTCCTGTCGTTCAATGGCAACAAGATGATCACCACTTCTGGTGGCGGGGCTTTGGTCTGTCCTGATGAGGAAGCGCGCAATAATGTGATGTTCTATGCGACACAGGCGCGCGAGGGTTACCCTTATTATCAGCATGAGAAGATCGGTTACAACTATCGCATGAGCAATGTCTGTGCGGGTATCGGTCGGGGACAGATGACGGTGCTCGACGAGCACATCGCCCACCACCGGCACATCGCCCGTCTGTACGACGAGGCTTTCAGCGAGATAGAAGGCGTCACTTTCCATGGCAATCCTTCACCGGAATATGATTCCAATTATTGGCTGAATACGATTACACTTGCCCCTTCCGTTAAAGTGAAGGGGCAGGAGAGTGCCTACAAGACGACTGTGAAGGGTGCTGTCGGCGGTGCTGCCGGTGTCGTCCATTCCGTAGGCAACGCCCATACAGATTGCGAGCCGAATGCGAATGTCGAGGCGATGCGTGTCTTTCTTGACAAGGCGAACATTGAAAGCCGTCCTCTGTGGAAGCCCATGCACAGGCAGCCATGTTATCAGGATTGTCCTGCGTATGTCAATGGTGTCAGCGAGAGCCTTTTCAAGGTCGGCATGTGTCTGCCGAGCGGCCCGCTGGTCTCTGACGAAGATGTGAAGTATATTGTGGAGACGATAAAGGGCGCTATCGAGTAAGCCTCCTCTTTAAAGAAAACAGTTTTAAGGGCTGACGTCGTAGATCTTCGTGTCTGCGGTGCCAGCCCTTCCTGTGTTTCCCCATAGATACTAGATTATGGCAATATCTTGTTTGCAAAATCTGTCAACTCAATGCAAGAGTCATTGGAATGTAATGCTGATGGTCGTAGGATTGAGAATTTGCTTATACTGTCAATCAACAGAAATGACAGACGGTTATATTTTAAGTGTAAATAGTTTGTCTAAAAGTATATGGCGCAAAAGTACTAAAAAAAAATGAACGGACGAAGAAAATACAGGAAAAGTAGTCGTCATTTTCGGATTATTTTTCTCTCTTCTTCCTTGATAATATCCTTTACAGCTATAGGCTGAAGGGACTGCAATAACATCGTAGAAGTCAATGATTTGAGAATTGTCGATATACTTTTTAATTGCGTCGTCACATTGTCGTTCTCCGTCGTGTTGTCCGATTCTTTCGACAAAGGATCCAGCGGCTGTTCGGCTTCGTAATTTGCCCGGCATGCAACTGCCATCCGACGGGTCTGTGCAAGTCTTGCCTGCACTTCTTCTCTCGCCCCATACTGTTGGTAGGCTTTCTCTGCGCTCATGTACAGGTCGTATGCCGGTCGCCATACCTGCAAGAACATATAGCACAGCCCCATCCGGTAGTACACATCCCCCTTTTCACGATCATAGCATACTGCAAGTGTCTTTTCATAATACGGGATGGCCTGTCTGTATTGTCTCATGTTGAAGAGGCTTTCCGCTGTGGTGAAATAATAGACAGACCGCTCATGTGGAGCGAAGGCATCCAGATAGGGGATTGCCGCTTCAAGGTGTCTGGCGGCTGTCTTGTAGTCCCATTCGTGGTAATAGCACAGACCGAGATAAGCCTTGAACCGTGGATTGAGGTTGTATTCCTTGTCCAGGCGTTGGAAAATCAGCAGGGCTTCATGATATTTGGCGGATGCGAAGTAGTCCAGTGCTTTCCCCAGTTCTTCCGAATCCTTGCTTTTCTGAGCGGAGACAGGAAAGCACATCCCGGAGAGCAGCAGGCAGAGCGCCAGTCTTTTGATAATCCCTTTCAGAGCCATGCGATTTTCCTTATCGTCTCATTGCCATACTGTATGAGGTCGATGTCTATCAGCACTTTCCCCAGCTGGTGGTTCTGGTGCGAGTCGCCCATGACCTGCTCTGTCCGCTTCAGTATTTTCTCTACTGCTGTGCGTGACAGTTCTGCCTCGAAAGTCCCTATGCAGTTCAGGAATCTGTCCGACTTTATTCCGATCGGTTCTGTCCATTCCGGTTCAGAGAATGTAATGCCGTCAAAGCTGTGTCCCAGCAGTTCCTTTGCTTTGAGTAGATTCTGTTCCTGATGGAGATTGGAACCAAGAGCAATGATCATCTTCATATGATACAAAATTAGACAAAAATCCCGAACTATAAGCCGGTCGGAGGGATAAAATGCTTTTTCTTTGGCGGAAAGTTACGGAAGGTTAAGTACAAGTTCTGAAATGTTTGTGAGAATTTAAGACAAATCGTTTCGGATTATGTGATAAAACGTGTACTTTTGCATTCATATAGTCCAAAAGAACTTTTTTATGAGGCGATATATCTTTATCCTTCTCTCATTCCTTTCGATGTTGTCTGCCACGGCGGGCGGCCCGATCCGATGGAATCAGGCCTATCAGACGTATATAGACCAGTACAAAGACATGGCCATCGAGGGAATGCTGAAGTACGGCGTACCGGCCAGCATCACCCTGGCGCAAGGTCTGCTGGAGAGCGGGGCAGGGCGGGGCACACTCGTCCTTCAGGGCAACAACCATTTCGGCATCAAGTGCCATGGCTGGACGGGGCGTACCATCAGCCATGACGACGACGAACTGGGAGAGTGTTTCCGTGCATACGACAGTGCGTTGGAAAGTTTCGAAGACCACTGCAAGTTTCTCCGCGACCGTCCGCGTTACCGGAGCCTGTTCAGCCTGGACAAGACCGATTACCGGGGGTGGGCATACGGATTGAAGCGCGCCGGGTATGCCACGAGTCCTACGTACGCACAGAACCTGATCAGTATCATCGAACTCTATAAGCTGTACGAGTATGACCAGGCGAAGCATTTCGATCATTTCATGGCCCGCCACAGTGGGGAAGATACAGCCGTCCGTGTTCCGGACAGCGGTCTGCCGGCAGCCGTCCAGCTGGCAGGTGCACATACCATCCACAAGTATAATGAGAACTACTATGTCGTTGCAAGGCCGGGAGACACCTTCAAGTCGTTGGGCAAGGAACTGGATATCAGCAGTCATAAACTGGCGAGGTATAACGAACGGAAGAAGAAAGACCGTCTTGTCGCTGGCGAGTTCGTCTGGCTGAAGAAGAAACGGCGGAAAGCTCCAAGGAATTTCAAACACCATCCCTATTACGTACGTAAATCGGAAAGTCTGTACGATATTGCCCAGAAGTATGGCATCCGGCTGAAGAGTCTTGTCAAGAAGAACGAGAAGATTGCCGAGCGTGGACTCCGTATGGGAGATGAAGTACGGTTGTACTGATTTTCCCCAGGGTCTAAAAGAGCTGGAGAAACCTGTCTCCTGAACAGAATAAGCCGAAGGCGGACATATCACGATAACATGATATGCCCGTCTTCTTCCTTTGCCGACCTCCTTAGAAGTCTGTCAGACACTTGTCAAGTGTCCGGGTGATCGCCTCTTTGTCGAGGTTCTGCCCGATGAACACCAGCTTCTGCATACGGTCGCCGTAAGGCTCTTTCCAGTCCTTCTTTATCTTGGGGTTGTTCTTCAGGAACTCACGCAGCTGGAACTGCGGCATGGTGGCATACCACTGTCCGGCATTGCGGAGATTCACCTGCTTGCCGGCCTGCTCAAAGACATAGCACACGTCTTTCTCATTGGAAAAATAGCAGAGCCCCTTGCAGCGGATAACCTGCTCCGGCCACTGACGTGCTACAAAGTCGTCAAAGAAATTGATATCAAACGGCTTCCGTGCGTAGTAGACGAAGGTCTGGATGTTATACTCCAATGCCTCCCCGCTCTCTTCGTTCTCCAGTCCGTGATGATGGTGATGATGGTGGTGCCCGTCCTCCTCGTGGTCGTGGTGGTGTCTGTCTTCGTGCCCCTCGTCGTTTCCCTCAATCTCTGCAATCCATGAGGCGGAGGTGGCCACTTCGTCGAAGTTGAACGCCTTGGTATTGATGATCTTGTCGAGGCTGACATCGCCATAATTGCACTCGATGATTTCCGCCTTGGGCTGCAATGAGCGGATGATGCTCTTCACCAGCCCCAGTTCCTCCTGGTTGACGTCATCAACCTTATTGAGGAGGATGATGTTGCAGAACTCAATCTGCTGGATGAGCAGGTTCTCGAGGTCGTCTTCCTGCAGGTCTTTCTTCAGCAGGTCGTTGCCGGCGGAGAACTCGTCGCACATCCGCCGGGCATCCACGACTGTCACGATGGAGTCCAGTACGGCCTTTCCTTTCTTTGCCAGATTCGGGTACATCTGCGGGTAGGCACAGATGGTCTGCGCTATCGGTGCCGGTTCGCAGATACCGCTTGCCTCGATTACAATATAGTCGAACTTGCCCTGTGAGACAATATCGTTCAATTGCTGTACCAGATCCATTTTCAGTGTACAGCAGATGCAGCCGTTCTGTAAAGCGACGAGCGAGTCGTCTTTCTGGTCAACGACACCTCCTGCCTCAATGAGATTCGCGTCGATGTTCACCTCGCCGATGTCGTTGACGATTACGGCGAACTTGATTCCTTTCTCGTTGGCAAGTATCCTGTTTACCAAAGTTGTCTTACCGCTGCCTAAATAGCCTGTAAGCAGCAGGACAGGTGTCTCCTTTGTCTTCATTCTCTTCTATGTTTTATGTGATGGATTCTCAGCTGGCAAAGATACAAAAATTATGCCATGTAAAGCCCGCTCTTGCAGAAAATACATGAAGACGTGTTCTGAAAATCCACATTGGTCTGTCGTTGAAAGGAATCTTGTCAACTCTTTGTGTTGTTGCGCTTCTACGCGGCATCTTCTGCTTTCTCTTTCGGTCGCACAGCCCGCTCCTGCCGTGTCCTTTCTGGAAGGAGGCGGCAGGATGTTTTTGAGGGTCAGTCCTAAAACCCAGTTGCAAGCCTATCCTCTTAAGCA
>NZ_GL872283.1:1149599-1177386 GCF_000191065.1 Prevotella multiformis DSM 16608 | reverse complement strand
ACTGACCCGTTTTTGAATCTGCCTTGAAGGAAATAAAAAAAGCTGCAGTCATGTGACTGCAGCTCTTCCGTGGGTAGTGATGGATTCGAACCACCGAAGCTAGAAGCAGCAGATTTACAGTCTGCCCCATTTGGCCACTCTGGAAACTACCCCCTTTGTGGTGGGCGTTGACGGATTCGAACCGCCGACCCTCTGCTTGTAAGGCAGATGCTCTAAACCAGCTGAGCTAAACGCCCTTACTTTTCGTAAGCGGTTGCAAAAGTAGTCATTTATTTTTAACTGTGCAAACTTTAGCAGTTTTTTTTCTGATAATTCTCATGGGCGGGAACAGTAGAAACCTTCTCGTACACTGCCGGAGGAAGTGTTCTCCCATGCGGGTGTCAATGTGTGACACCGCCGCTTGACAACCCTTTTCTGGATGTAGATCTCCTGTCAGACCCCTCCTGTCCGAATCAGGGAAAAGACCATTTCTCTACTCAAAAAGCGAGTATGGAAATGGTCTCTTTTTATCAGGTTGTTTCAGACCGCAGGTTCAGAACGGCATCCGCTTTTCAAGACTTCCTCTGTCGAAAGCGGTGATGGGGGAGAAAGAACCGCAGCCGGCAAGAGCGGGGGCATGCCGTCCGGAGAAAGCAGCCTGTCGGGCACCCTCTACGCATCAATGACAAAGTTCAGGACAAAGAGGACTGCAAGGATGCAGAGTGTCCAGTTGAGGTCTTTCCACTGCTGGGTACATACCTTCATGATGACGAACGACAGAATCCCCAGGCAGATTCCGTCAGCGATGGAATAGCACAGCACCATGGTGATCATCGTGATGAAGGCCGGGAACGCTTCGGTAATATCCTGCAGATTGATTTTCTTCACAGAGTCGATCATCAGCACGCCGACCATGACCAGCGCTCCGCTCGTCGCGGCACTCGGGATGAGCATGAAGACAGGGGAGAGGAAGAGGGCGAAGAGAAAGAACAGCCCCACCGTGAGTGCGGTAACACCGGACCGACCGCCTTCGGCAATGCCGCTGGCGCTCTCGACGTAGGTGGTCAAGGTGGAACTGCCCAGCATGGCGCCGCAGGTCGTACCGATGGCATCGCTCATCATCGCCTCCTTTACCCGGGGGATGTTACCGTTCGTTTCGACGATTCCCGTCTTGTCCGCCAGTCCCATCAGCGTGCCGATGGTGTCGAAGATGTTGATCAGGAGCAGGGAGAAGACCACCAGGACCGTCTTGAGATTCAGCAGTCCCGTAAAGTCAAACTTGCAGAATACCGGACTTATGTCCTGGGGAGCGGAGACGGGCATCCAGCTGCCGGGGATTACCGTCACCCCCATCGGAATACCGATGACAGTGGCGATGATGATGCTCCAGAACAGCGCCCCTTTGACATTCCTCGCCATGAGGATGCCGCTGAGCAGAATGGCGATGATGCCCAGGATGCAGGTCGGGGTGAAGGCACCCAGCCCGACGAGGGTCGCCTGCTTGTCAACGATGATTCCGGCATTCTTCAGACCGATGAATGCAATGAACATACCGATGCCTGCTGAAATGGCATAACGGAGGTTGGCAGGGATGGCATGGAGGATCATCTCACGCACATTGAAGAAGGTGATGATGATGAAGACGATGCCCTCGATGAGCATGATGGCAAGGGAGTGCTGCCATGAGTATTGCAACGTCTGGCAGAGCGTGTATGCAAAAAATGCGTTCAGTCCCATGGAGGGCGCCTGTGCGAAAGGCAGTTTCGCCATGAATGCCAGCAGCAGGGTGGCGATGGCCGCCGCGAGTGCCGTGCCGGTAAAGAGCGCACCCTTGTCCATGCCGGTAGACGACAGGATGGCCGGGTTGACGGCCAGGATATAGCTCATTGTCAGGAAGGTGGTCGCTCCTGCAATCAGTTCGGTACGGAGCTTCATGGACTTCGGATCAAATCCGAGGGTTTTTTCTAAGAAAGTCATCATTTTTAAATGGTTTAAAATATGCTTGGGTTTATTTCAGCGATTTTCCGGCGGCTCCGCATCGGCACGCCGCTGCGGCGGAGGCTGTCTGCGCCGTGTGCCTTCTGTCTCGGCTTCCTCCTCCGGACGCACCGCCTATGCGTTTTCAGGCAGGAAACGAAGGCTGCACGGCCGGCCGGAATGTGTCAGAGACACCGTTCGGATTCAGTTTTGGAAGTTTCCTTTATCCAGTCGTCGAGAATCATCCGGGCAATCGACAGCCGTTCCGGGATGTTTGGCAGATTGTCCTTTCTGAACCATGCCCCCTTGGACAGCTCACTGTGCTGCAGGTGGAGATTCCCGCCGTCATAATCGGCATTGAATCCTACCATCAGTCCGCAGGGATAGGGCCAGGGCTGCGAACCGAAGTAGCGCAGGTTCTTTATCCGGATGCCCGTCTCCTCTGCCACCTCACGGTGTACGGCCTCCTCCAGGGTCTCGCCTGTCTCTACAAAGCCGGCGACCAGTCCGTAGAAGTCGGACTTGAAGTTGCGGGCATGTACCAGCAGCACCTCATCGCCGCGGTGAATGAGGACGATGATCGCTGTCGCCAGTTGCGGCCAGACCTCCTTCCCGCAGTGGGTACAGCGTTTGGAAATGTCGGTGTGCATCTTCATGGGTGCGCCGCACACTCCGCAGAACCTGGTGTTCTGGTCCCAGTAAAGCAGTTCCCGGCATTTGCCGGCCTTGAGATAGAACTCCGTGGAAAGCAGGTAGAACGACGGCCGCAGGCCGCACATCTCATAGCGAGGGTCGTCTGTTACCGGCTGGTCCACCATGACGGCTCTGACCTCTGTGCCGTTCTCCATGTGCGTGATGTGCATGATGTGCATCCAGGGCTGCAGAGCGACCGGAGGGTCTTCCGCAAGGGGAATGGTATAATTGTCACCTGTTTTTTCCAGCAGGACATCCGTCTTGCAGAAAACAAACCAGTATTTTTCCATGTGTCGATGTCTGTGTTTCAGAAGGGCTGAAGGCATCTGCCTCCGCCCTCCTTATCATTTCTGTTCTCCGAACAGGAGTCTGCGGTCGCGTTCGGCGGCGGGCGCCGTCCATGCTTCTGGGACGAACTTCCAGTTGTGATGAGCCTGTGGGTTCAGCACGCCCGCTTTCTTTATTTCTTCCATGAGATAATAGCGCTGGTCTTTCGGACTTTCCCAGATGATGCGGCTCTGCAGGGAGTCGTGTGGGATGCCGGCGCCCTTCGTCAGCAGCTCTCCGCCGCCGTTGGCACGATAGCTGTTCAACGCCACCGTGTACCACTTGTTTTCATCGAACGGAGCGCCGTTGCTCATGCGGAGGATGTGTACCTTCTCTCCGTCAGGTTTTGTGACGTCCACCTCGTAGTCGATTCCCGCGGCAGAGTCGAAGTTGAACGAGAAGTTCTTGAAGCCCAGCCGCTGTGCGTCGTTCTGTGTGTCGGAGAGGAGCAGCAGATGGTCGTCCGGTGTCTTCATCGTGTTGCACCACAGGTCATAACTCATTTCAAGGTGCTTGCGGATTTCCTTGCCGGTGAGGCGCATGGTGCAGAGATTGTTCTCATATTTATAGAGGTTGAACATATCTGCCACGGTGACCGGTCCTGCCTGTATGGACGCGTTGAACTGCAAAGGGGCATTGAAGGCGATGTCAGCCTTGGTGATCTTCAGCTCCAGGTCGAGGATCAGGTCGTTGAAGGCGGAGTTGCCGAAGTAGCTGTCCTTGGTGTAGATGGTGTTTTCGAATCTGCCGATGACCTGCCCGCTCCATGCCTTTACGGCATCTATCTCGGGCTGGAAATGGCGGATGAAGGTCTCGTCAGCCTTCAGGTTTCTGACGTCGACAAGTTTGCCGGCCGCTTTCTTCAAGGTGTATTGCCGCTTCCCCTTCACCGTCTTCGTGCTGAAGGTCAGCGTGGCGAGGGCTATGCGCTGGGCGTTGTTGGCGGGGTCGAGGCAGACGACCTCCCTGCCGGCGACGTTCTTCTCGACGGAGTAGTGGGGGGTATGGTCGTGCCCGAAGAAGACGACATCGAATCCCGGCACTTCTCTTGCCACTTTCTTCGAGGCGTCCTCATCGTAATCCGGCGTCTTGATGCCGCCGTCCCATCCTGAATGGAACAGTCCTATGACGGCATCCGGTTTTTCCTTTGCCTTCACCTCGGCCATCGTCCGCTTCGCGCACGACACCATCTCCTCAAAGCGCATGCCGCTCCAGATCTTCTCCTTCAGCCAGTTGGGGATGGCCGGTGTCAGCATGCCGATGACGCATACCTTGATACCATTCTTCTTTCTGATGGTATGATAAGGCAGGAGGTAGGGCCTGCCGGTGCTCGTCCGGATGATGTTGGCTCCGAGGATGGGGAAATTCAGTTCCTTGAACCATTTGTCGTAGACGGCATGACCCGTCTCGATGTCGTGGTTGCCCACGGTCGCCACGTCATAACCCATATAGTTCAGCACGCTGGCGGCAATGTTCTCCTTCTGGGGAACCACATAGTTGTAATAGTAGGAAACAGGCTGCCCCTGGAGAATATCCCCGTTGTCGAGCAGATAGACGTTTTCTCTGCCGTTTTTCCGCCGCAGTTCTTCAACCAACGTGCAGACCCTCGCCATGGAACCGCTCCTCGGCTTCCGACTGATAAAGTCGTAGGGGAAGAACGAGCCGTGGACATCCGAAGTTTCTATAAGTTTGATTGTAATGTCTTTCTGCTGTGCCATTGTGGAAGAACTGAGTCCTAACATGATGGTGAGTGCTATTATAGAGAGTTTCATAATTTGATGTTTATTTCCCTTGCAAAAGTACGAAATAAAACGGAAACAAACGAACGCTCTGTACGCTTGTTTGTACGGCCTGATTAGTTCCCGGCCGTCGGGAACAGGATTCCCAACCGGCTGGGAACAGGATTCCCGACGGCCGGGAACAGGATTCCCGACGGCCGGGAACAGCTGTCCCATCCGGTCGGGTCGTTCCCTGTCCGGGCTTCTTCCGTATGATAATCGGGCGCATAGCCTTGCTTTTCCACCGGAATTGTGTAACTTTGCATCCGTTGTCATACGGAAAGAACCGTAGGGCAGGCATCCCCGGTCATGGGACGACGGAGGCCGGGTCCGGGGCTTTCCCAATGCCGTCTCCGGTCGAGGGAAATGATGAACGGAAGCGCTCCGGCGACACCTTTTTCGGGAAGCAGCCTTTCAGACAGGCAGGTTCTTCTTTCTCCTTGAAAGCGCAGGACAGGCTGTACGGCCGGGAGGTGCAGGGCCGGAAAGCTGCGACAAGACGAAGAGACGGAAGGGCTGAAGGCGGGCATTGGACTGGCCGGTCGATGTGGAAATCTTGGAATATGCCAGAACATAAAAGCGGACAAAAAATCATGAAAAAAGGACTCGTACTGGAAGGCGGGGCGATGCGCGGGCTGTTCTCTGCCGGCGTGATGGATGTTCTGATGGAAAACGGAATCGCACCCGATGGTGTGATCGGCGTGTCGGCCGGTGCGGCTTTCGGCTGCAATATGAAGTCGAGACAGCCCGGGCGCGTGCTCCGGTACAACCAGAAGCTGGCGCACGACTGGCGTTATGCCTCCCTGCGGTCGCTCCTGACGACCGGCGATTACTTCGGCGGCGAGTATGCCTATCATTATGTGCCCCGGCACGTCGACTATTTCGATGTTGATGCTTTCCGGGAGAATCCCATGGAGTTCTGGGCGGTCTGTACGAA
The DNA here is from genome assembly GCF_000191065.1 of Prevotella multiformis DSM 16608. Classification (GTDB taxonomy): domain Bacteria; phylum Bacteroidota; class Bacteroidia; order Bacteroidales; family Bacteroidaceae; genus Prevotella; species Prevotella multiformis. Next base: position 1,171,695 of record NZ_GL872283.1, on the reverse strand, counting down.
TGTGGGGACGGGCAAGGCGGAGTACCGGCAGCTGAAGGAGGTCGACGACGAGTGCCTGGAGTATATCCGCGCGTCAGCCTCCATGCCCATCGCCGCCCGCATCGTTACCGTGGATGGGCGGAAACTGCTGGACGGCGGCATAGCCGACTCCATTCCTCTCCGCTTCTTCCAGGGACAGGGCTATGCACGCAACCTTGTCGTCCTTACCCAGCCGGAGGGCTTCGTGAAAACGCCGAACCCGCTCATGCCCCTCATGCGGATATGGCTGCGCCGCCATCCGCGTATCGTAAGGGCATTGGAACAGCGGCACGTCATGTACAATGCGGAGCTTGACTATGTGCGCGAGGAGGAAAAGAAGCCCAATACGCTCGTGCTCCGTCCGAAAGGGAAGCTGGCCATCGGGCATATATCACACGACCCTGCTGAGATGCAGGCCACATACGACCAGGGCAGGGAGACGGCTTTGGAGAACCTGGAGAAAATCAAGGAACTCTTTGCCTGACAACCCGCCGCCGGGAGGGATGTGCCCATGCGCAGGAGAGGCGGTCTGTTGACACGATTGCCGGGGGAGATGCTGCCATTCTGCAACTGTCTACCCCCTCCAGAAGATGATTTGTCATACATTCTTGCGCCGATCCCTGACTTTCCGCCAACGGTACAGACTGGTCAGCGAACAGGCGGTATGCCTGTGATGGGTAGGTTTGTAATGTGGAGTTTGCAAAAACTCGTATGTTTTTCTGTTTTGTTTGCAATTGTTCTCAAATATTTTTGTATCTTTGCACACGTTTTAAAACATGTCTAACCAGGGCAAGATTGCACATTTAAATTATAGCTATATAAGTTTATGTATTTCACACTTTTTGTTACCGTTCTGATGACGGCCGCATTCCTGGTAGTGGCAGCGTATGCTATCGCCAAGCTGATCGGCCCGCGGTCATACAATCCGGCGAAGGGTGAGCCTTACGAGTGTGGTATTCCGACTTATGGAACCTCTTGGTTACCAATGCATGTCGGCTACTATCTCTTTGCCATCCTGTTCCTGATGTTTGACGTGGAGACCGTCTTCCTCTACCCGTGGGCAGTCGTTGTAAAGAAAATTGGACCTCTGGCACTCGCCACAATCGGGTTCTTTATGCTGGTATTAGTATTTGGCCTTGCGTATGCTTGGCGGAAAGGAGCGCTTGAATGGAAATAAGGAAGCCAAAAATCAAGTCTCTTCCATACGAGGATTGGAAGGACAATGATACGCTTAGCAAGATGGCAAGCGAACTGAACGACGGCGGTACCAACCTCGTCCTCGGCAACCTGGACCAGCTGATCAACTGGGGCCGCAGCAACTCTCTCTGGTCGCTGACCTTTGCCACGTCCTGCTGCGGCATTGAGTTCATGGCGGTCGGCTGTGCACGTTACGACTTCTCGCGTTTCGGTTTCGAGGTGACACGTAACTCTCCCCGTCAGGCCGACCTGATCATGTGCGCCGGTACGATCACGAACAAGATGGCGCCCGCCCTGAAGCGTCTGTATGACGAGATGGCAGAACCGAAGTATGTCATTGCCGTAGGCGGATGTGCCATCTCCGGCGGTCCGTTCAAGGACAGCTATCATGTCATGCGCGGTATCGACGAGATCATCCCGGTAGATGTCTATATCCCGGGCTGTCCTCCGCGTCCGGAGGCGATCGTCTACGGTATGATGCAGCTCCAGCGAAAAGTGAAGATCGAGAAATTCTTCGGCGGGGTCAATCACAAGCAGACGGCGGAAGAACGTAAACTCGGAAAGAGCAACGAGGAACTTATCTTCGAGGAGAAGCTGGGCATCAACCCCGAAGAGATAAAGGAAAAGCGCGAGGCGGCATGGGAGGCTGCCAGGAAACCGGCTCCCAAGCCTGCACGTCCGGCCGCTGCGAAAGCCGCTGCCCCGGCAAAGCCGGCTGCTGCTCCTGAAGCTGCCGCTCCCAGAAAGGAGACGATCGTCGTGAACCGGCCGGTTACGAAAGAAGATGTGGAGAAACTGGGCAAGGAGATCGAACAGATCGACGCTGCCGGGAAATCTGCCGGCGAGAGTGCTACTAACAAATAATATATAAGGTACGCGAGAATGAAATTAGAAAACAAAGAATTCGGTTTTGATAGCTTTGCCGCCGAGATGGCAAAGCTGAAGAATGAGAAGCATTTCGATTACCTTGTTACTGTTGTCGGCGAAGACTTTGGTGCGGAAGAAGGTCTTGGATGTATCTATATCCTTGAGAACACGGACACACACGAGCGTTGCTCTGTAAGGCAGCTCGCTAAGAAAGTCGGCGAGGAGTCGGTGGTCCCCTCTGTCTGCCGGCTGTGGGCGGATGCCGACCTGCTGGAGCGCGAGGTCTACGACTTCTACGGCATCAAGTTCCTCGGTCACCCGGATATGCGCCGTCTCTACCTGAGAAACGACTTCAAGGGCTATCCCCTCCGCAAGGATTATGACATGGATCCCGCAAAGAACATGTACACGACGGAGGATGACGTGGAACTCGATACGACTACGGAGTGGAACCTGGACAAGAACGGCGAGCTGGTCGGCACGCCGCATCCTCTGTTCACGGACGACAATTTCGTCGTGAACATCGGCCCCCAGCACCCTTCTACGCATGGTGTGCTCCGTCTGCAGACGGTGCTGGACGGTGAGACCGTCGTGAAGATCTATCCGCATCTGGGCTATATCCACCGCGGTATCGAGAAGCTCTGCGAGCAGTTCACTTATCCCCAGACGCTGGCGCTGACCGACCGTATGAACTACCTGTCGGCCATGATGAACCGGCATGCGCTGGTCGGCGTGATAGAGGAGGGGATGGGCATTGAACTGTCCGACCGCATCAAGTATGTCCGTACCATCATGGACGAGCTGCAGCGCATAGACAATCACCTCCTCTATACGGCCTGCTGTGCCCAGGACCTGGGTGCGCTTACGGCCTTCCTTTATGGAATGCGCGATCGTGAACACGTGCTGAATGTGATGGAGGAGACGACCGGCGGCCGGCTGATCCAGAACTATTATAGAATCGGCGGCCTGCAGGCTGACATTGATCCGCATTTCGTTTCGAATGTCAAGGAGCTGTGCAGGTATCTGCGCCCGATGGTCCAGGAATATCTGGATGTCTTCGGCGACAACGTCATTACGCACCAGCGTTTCCGCAATATCGGCTTCATGAGCGAGCAGGACTGCATCAGTTATGGTGTGACGGGACCTGCCGGCCGCGCAAGCGGATGGAAGAACGATGTCCGCAAGAACCATCCGTATGCGATGTACGACAAGGTGGACTTCGAGCAGGTGACCTTGTCTCACGGCGACTCCATGGACCGTTACTATTGCCATATTCAGGAGATTTACCAGAGTCTCAATATCATCGAACAGCTCGTCGACAATATTCCGGAGGGCGATTTCTACATCAAGCAGAAGCCCATCATCAAGGTGCCGGAAGGACAGTGGTACTTCTCCGTGGAAGGTGCCAGCGGCGAGTTCGGCGCCTACCTGGACTCTCGTGGCGACAAGACGGCTTATCGTCTGAAGTTCCGTCCGATGGGTCTGTCGCTTGTCGGTGCGATGGACAAGATGCTGTGTGGTGAGAAGATCGCCGACCTGGTGACGACAGGTGCCGCTCTTGACTTCGTGATTCCTGACATTGACCGCTGACGGGATTCTCATTAAAGTAATCAATTAAGAATTAAAATCATACTATGTTCGATTTTAGAATAGTAACAACATGGTTCGATGAGTTGCTCCGCGTCACTTGTGGCCTGGGTAACTTCTGGACCGTTCTGATTGAGTGCGTGGTGGTAGGACTGGCGATACTGCTTGCCTATGCCCTGCTTGCCATCGTGCTGATCTTCATGGAACGCAAGGTCTGCGCCTACTTCCAGTGCCGTATCGGGCCTGTCAGGGTAGGATGGTGGGGAACGTTGCAGGTCTTTGCCGACGTGCTGAAGATGCTGATCAAGGAGATTTTCGCCGTTGACAAGGCCGACAAGCTGCTTTATTATCTAGCTCCTTTCCTGGTCATCATCGCCTCTGTCGGCACTTTCTCTTTCCTTCCCTGGAACAAAGGTGCGAATATCCTGGACTTCAATGTGGGCATCTTCCTCGTGACGGCAATCAGTTCCATCGGGGTGGTCGGTATCTTCCTTGCAGGCTGGGGCAGTAACAACAAGTACTCTGTCCTGTCCGCCATGCGCGGGGCCGTACAGATGATTTCCTATGAGCTTTCATTGGGTATCTGTTTGATTTCAGCAGTTATTTTGACTGGTACAATGCAGGTTTCAGGTATAGTTGAAGCTCAGACTGGTCCTTTGCGGTGGTTGATCGTACAGGGACATGTTCCTGCTACTTTGGCTTTCCTCGTATTCTGTGTTGCTGGTAATGCAGAGGCTAACCGTGGTCCGTTCGACTTGGCAGAAGCTGAGAGTGAGTTGACTGCAGGTTACCACACTGAGTATAGTGGTATGGGCTTCGGTTTCTATTATCTGGCTGAGTATCTTAATCTTTTTGTTGTATCAGGTATTGCAACTACTGTATTCTTAGGCGGTTGGGCTCCTTTGAACATTGGATTAGATGGCTTCGATGCTATTATGAATTACATTCCAGGACTCGTTTGGTTCCTTGGTAAGACATTCGTTGTAGTATTCCTGCTGATGTGGATTAAGTGGACTTTCCCACGTCTCCGTATCGATCAGATTCTGAAATTAGAGTGGAAGTATCTTATGCCGCTGTCACTGGTTATCCTCGTATTGATGACTGTGTGCGTAGCATTTGGTTGGACTATTCACTATTAATGGTTAAAGAGAATGGAAGATAAAAAACAATCATATTTTGGTGAGGTCGGGAGTGCGCTCAAGACACTTGCTACGGGTATGAAGGTGACCATGAAGGAATACTTCACACCGAAGTCTACCGAGCAGTATCCTGAGAACCGCAAGACAACCCTGCACGTCGCCCAGCGTCACCGCGGCCGTCTGGTCTTCAAGCGTGACGAAGAAGGAAATTACAAGTGTACTTCCTGTACCATGTGCGAGAAGGCCTGTCCGAACGGTACCATCAAGATAGCATCGGAGATGGTCACCAATCCGGAGACAGGCCGTAAGAAGAAGCAGCTTCTGGATTATCAGTACGACTTGGGCGACTGTATGTTCTGTGAGCTGTGCGTCAATGCCTGTAACTTCGATGCAATTGAGTTTACAAACGATTTTGAAAACTCTGTCTTCGACCGTTCCAAGTTGGTTCTCCATCTTGACAAGGAGGTCTATAAGGGCGGTTCGCTGCCGGATCTCATCGATGGCGGTGCAGACTGGAAAGTCGGGACATTCAATACTAAAAAGAAATAAAGAGGTAGAGATATGGCAAGATTGATTATGTTTGCGGTTCTCGCCGTGGTAATACTGGCTTCCGCCGTGTTCTGCGTGTCGACGAAGCGTATCATGCGGGCGGCGACAGCATTGCTGTTTGTGCTCTTTGGCGTTGCAGGTCTCTATTTCCTGCTCGATTATACTTTCCTGGGTGCAGTACAGATCAGCATTTATGCTGGCGGTATCACCATGATGTACATCTTCGCGATCCAACTGGTGAGCAAGCGTACATTGCAGGGACTCTCTGAACGTTGGCTGGGCAAGCGCACTATCCTTGCTGCCTTTATCGCCTTGGCGGGATTCGCAACGGTGGTCGTTGTTCTTCTGAAGAACGAACTTATCCGCAATACTGTCGTGGAAGGGGACAGCCTAAGCAGGGAACTGACGATGGATACTGTCGGACAGACCTTGATGAGTGCCGACAAATACGGGTATGTGCTCCCGTTCGAGTTCATCTCGGTATTCCTTCTGGCCTGCATCATCGGCGGTCTGGTCATTTTGAACCATAAGAAAAAGGAGGAAAGCAAATGATACCAGTTGGATATTTCTTTGTCCTTAGCGGACTGCTGTTCTTCATCGGAGTATTCGGCTTCGTAACCCGTCGCAACCTCGTTGCAATGCTGATCTCCGTAGAGTTAATTCTCAATAGCGTGGACATCAATTTCGCCGCGTTCAACCGTCTGCTTTTCCCTGACGGCTACGAGGGGCTGTTCTTTACACTCTTCTCCATCGGTGTCAGTGCGGCCGAGTCGGCTGTTGCACTCGCTATTATCATCAATGTTTACCGTCATTTCCACAGCGATCAGGTGAACAGTATTGAAAATATGAAATTATAAAGAGAAAACAAATATGTTTGACTACGCATTTTTGATACTTCTTCTCCCGTTCCTGAGTGCGATTGTACTCGGATTGTTCGGAATGAAGATGCCTCGCAAGGTCGCCGGTATCATCGGCACCTGTGTGGTGGGTATGCTGTTTGCGCTCAGCCTTTATACCGCTTATCGCTATTTCTTCTATACCGGCGAATATGCGGCCATGGGCGAGACTTTCAACGTGACTGACGGCCGTCTGGCAAGTGGTGTGTACCCGACTGTTACGACTTTCAACCTCACCTGGCTGAAGTTTACAGAGCTGTTGACCTTCAATATTGGCTTGCGCCTTTCGCCTATCAGTGTGATGATGCTGATTGTCATTACCACCGTCAGCTTCATGGTTCACATCTATTCGTTCGGTTATATGGCCGAACGGGATGAGCACTATAAGTTCGAGGAGTATGAGCACGGCTTCCAGCGTTTCTATGCTTACCTGTCGCTTTTCACGATGTCCATGCTCGGACTCGTGGTGGCTACCAATATCTTCCAGATGTATTTGTTCTGGGAGCTGGTGGGTGTATGCTCTTATCTGCTGATCGGCTTTTATTATCCGAAGCATACGGCGGTACACGCCAGCAAGAAGGCTTTTATCGTCACACGTTTCGCTGACCTGTTCTTCCTGATCGGTATCCTGTTCTTCAGCTTCTATGTAGGAACATTCAACTACGATCTCAATGTCAATCCCGGTCTTGTCGGAAAGCTGACGGCATTGGCCGCTAATCCGGCACTTGCCTGGGTACTGCCGACGGCACTTTTCCTGATGTTCATCGGTGGTGCCGGTAAGTCGGCCATGTTCCCGCTGCACATCTGGCTGCCGGATGCCATGGAGGGTCCGACGCCGGTTTCTGCCTTGATTCATGCGGCCACCATGGTCGTTGCCGGTGTGTTCCAGGTCGCTTCACTGCTGCCGATATACGTACAGTTCGGTGCGCAGGAACAGCTTCACTGGATTGCGTGGATTGCGGCGTTCACCGCCTTCTATGCCGCTGCGGTAGCCTGCGCACAGCGTGACATCAAGCGAGGTCTGGCTTTCTCTACCATCTCGCAGATCGCTTATATGCTCGTTGCACTGGGTGTCTGCTTCTATGACAGCAGGAACGGTTCGTTCAACAGTGCCGAGTATCTCCATCATGGCGGCCTCGGTTATATGGCTGCCATGTTCCACCTCTTCACCCATGCCATGTTCAAGGCACTGCTCTTCCTCTGCTCTGGTGCAATCATTGTCATCATCGGCAGCAACTTCAAGGAGTATATGGGCGGACTGCACAAGTACATGCCGATTACCAACATCTGTTTCCTGATCGGCTGTCTGGCAATCGCCGGAATTCCTCCTTTTGCAGGCTTCTTCTCGAAGGATGAGATCATCTCCGCCTGCAATGCGCTGCCGGGTGTTGAAGGTCAGGCGTTGAAATGGATCATGACCATCGTGGCCGGCATGACAGCATTCTATATGTTCCGGCTTTACTATGTCATCTTCTGGGGAAGCTCATATTACGAGCAGGACCCCGAGAACCGCCGTCGTCCGCAGGAAGTTCCTTTCGTCATGTGGGGGCCGCTGGTATTCCTCGCAGCCGTTTCAGTCTGTGCGGGCTGGATTCCATTCGGCCACTTTGTCAGTGCCAACGGACTGAACTATGACATCCACATCGACTGGAGCATTGCCACGACCAGTATCATTGCGGCCGTCATCGGCATTGCGCTTGCCACCTGGATGTATGCCGGCAAGCAGCAGCCTGTTGCTGATGCCTTGCAGCGTACATTCCCACGCCTGCACAAGGCTGCCCTCAACAGATTCTATATTGATGATGCCTGGCAGTTCTTCACACACAAGATCGTGTTCCGCTGTTTCTCCATTCCCATCGCCTGGTTCGACCGCCACGTCATCGACGGTACATTCAATTTCATGGCCTGGGGTACGCAGGAGGCCGGAGAGTCCATCCGTTCCTGGCAGAGTGGCGATGTCCGCCAGTATGCCGTATGGTTCATCACCGGTACAGTAGCATTAACATTGGTATTACTTTGCTTGATTTAAAGAAATGAGTTGGATATTAACTGTATTTGTAATTATCCCCGTCCTGATGCTCTGCGGCCTTTGGGTTGCCAAGAACGATAATCAGGTACGCGGTTTGATGGTGGCTGGATCTACGGCACTTCTGGTAGGTGCCATCTGGCTGACTGTCTATTTTGTCCAGCAGCGCAACGCAGGTAATCATGATGCGATGCTGCTGGCGAACTCCGTAATGTGGTTCAAACCGCTGAACATTGCCTTCTCGGTAGGTGTAGACGGGATTTCTGTCGTCATGATTCTGCTTTCAGCAGTCATTGTTTTCACAGGAACGTTCGCCAGCTGGCAGCTCGAACCGATGAAGAAGGAGTACTTCCTCTGGTTCGTCCTTCTTGCTTCCGGCGTGTTCGGCTTCTTTATCTCTACGGATATGTTCACGATGTTCATGTTCTATGAGGTGGCCCTTATCCCGATGTACCTCCTCATCGGCGTATGGGGAACAGGCCCGAAGGAATATTCGGCCATGAAGCTTACCCTGATGCTGATGGGCGGATCAGCCCTTTTGATACTCGGTATTCTCGGCATCTACTATTTCAGCGGTGCCACCACAATGGATGTCACCGAGCTGGCACGTATGCATGCCATGCCCAAGAACGCACAGAACATCTTCTTTCCCTTTGTATTCATCGGCTTCGGTGTGCTCGGCGCGCTGTTCCCGTTCCACACATGGTCTCCTGACGGTCATGCTTCTGCCCCGACGGCTGTTTCCATGCTCCATGCGGGCGTGCTGATGAAGCTCGGTGGCTATGGCTGTCTGCGTATTGCGATGTTCCTGATGCCGGATGCTTTGCAGACATGGGCACCGGTATTCCTCGTGCTGACGACTATCTCCGTCGTCTATGGCGCCCTGTCAGCCTGTGTACAGACTGACCTGAAATACATCAATGCCTACTCTTCAGTGTCCCATTGCGGCATGGTGCTCTTCGCATTGTTGATGATGACCCAGACCGCCATTACGGGAGCCATCCTGCAGATGCTCTCTCACGGTCTGATGACAGCCCTGTTCTTCGCCTGCATCGGTATGATCTACCACCGTGCCGGAACACGTGATGTCCGCTACCTCGGCGGTCTGATGAAGGTCATTCCGTTCCTCGCCGTATCATACGTTGTTGCCGGCCTGGCCAACCTCGGTCTGCCGGGCTTCTCCGGTTTCGTTGCCGAGATGACCATCTTCGTAGGTTCATTCGAGAATGCCGGCATGTTCCATCGTGTGGCCACCATCATTTCCTGTACGGCCATCGTCATCACGGCGGTCTACATTCTCCGCGTTGTCGGAAAGATTCTCTTCCAGGCGATACCTAACAAGAAGTTCTATGAGCTGCACGATGCCACATGGGACGAACGCTTTGCGGTCGGCGCCTTGATTTTCTGCGTTGCAGGGCTGGGACTTTGTCCGCTCTTCTTCGAGAACATGATCATCGATGCCGTTCATCCTATCTTCGACCATATCATCGCATATGTACCAACACTGGGTAATCTTTAACAAACTGGCGAAATGAATTATAGTGATTTCTTTAAGATGATTCCGGAGGCAAGTCTCGTTGCCATCCTGATAGTTTTGTTCGTTGCCGACTTCGCAACGGCAAAGACTGAAGAGCGCAGGTGGTTCAATCCGCTGGCTTCTGTGCTCCTTTTGCTCAATACGTTCGTATGCCTGCTTCCAATGGAAGCACAGACGGCGTTCGGCGGTATGTACGTTACGTCTTCTGCCGTCAACGTCATGAAGGCCATTCTTTCCATGGGAACCTTCATCGTTGTCCTGCAGAGCCGTGTATGGGCGGCGAAGGGCGGCAAGGAAGGCGAATTTTATATGCTCATTGTCTCGACACTTCTGGGTATGTTTGCCATGATGAGTGCTGGAAACTTCCTGATGTTCTTCCTCGGACTCGAGATGGCGTCCGTACCTTTGGCATGTGCCGTAGCCTTCGATATGTACCGTAAGAACTCTGCCGAGGCTGCTGCCAAGTTCATCCTGACGGCCACCTTTTCAAGTGGCGTGATGATTTATGGCATCAGCTTTCTGTACGGTGAGTTCGGTACACTCTACTTTGCAGACGTTGTTGCTGCAAAGATGCAGGCAACTCCGCTGACCATCATGGGACTTGTCTTCTTCTTCAGCGGTCTCGGCTTCAAGATCTCCCTCGTGCCGTTCCACTTCTGGACGGCTGATACCTATCAGGGTGCGCCGACAACTGTTACCGGCTATCTGAGCGTCATTTCCAAGGGAGCTGCAGCCTTTACGCTGCTGAGCATTCTCTTCCATGTCTTCGGCGGTATCATGGTCTACTGGCACGTGCTGCTGATGATCGTTGTGGTGCTTTCCATCACCATTGCCAACCTCTTTGCAGTACGGCAGGGTGAATTGAAACGCTTCATGGCTTTCAGTTCCATTTCGCAGGCCGGCTATATCATGCTGGCAGCCATCGGCAACGACTGGGCGAACTCGGTCACTGCCTTGAGCTACTATGTCCTGATTTACATCGTGGCCAACATGGCGGTTTTCACGATTATCAGTGTCGTAGAGCAGAACAATGGCGGAAAGACCAATATCAGCGACTATAACGGCTTCTACCGGACCAATCCGCGTCTCAGTTTCCTGATGACGCTGGCCATGTTCTCACTCGGCGGTATCCCTCCGTTTGCAGGAATGTTCTCCAAGTTCTTCGTATTCATGTCAGGTGTCAACGGAGCAGACATCAACACGACGATGGGCGCATGGGCATACGCCGTGGTCTTCATCGCACTGATCAACACGGTCATCTCACTCTACTACTATCTGAAGATTGTCAAGGCGATGTACATTGTCCGCACCGACAATCCGCTGCCGGCCTTCAGAAGCGACTGCAACACCAAGTTCGCTTTGGCGGTCTGCATGGCCGGCATTCTCCTCTTCGGTGTATGCAGCTTCGTATATGAGTGGATTGCAGCTGCAGCATAGTGGCAGCTCCTTTGAGTTTCTCAAATGCTATGGCGCCCGGGTATCCTGTTGGAATCCCGGGCGTTTTTCTTTTTCTTCTATATTGTCCAGAAAATGACGGGCGGATGTGCAGTCAGGCAGCCCCAGCTTCCGTAATTGCAGGAAACGGACAGACTGTTAAGTCGGCTTAACAGTGATGGTGTAAATTGAGATCTGCTGCGAAATGATGTTAAATCTGACCGTAATCGTCAGCGGTGTAATGACTTTGTCCTATCTTTGCAGCATCAAACAGAAATTGGAAAAATTACTATGTACGAATTTGTGCAGCATTCAGGGCATGAATGCTCTGTGTCTGGATGTGGGTTCGGTATAGGAACGGTTCTGTTGGATATTTGGATGATAAGAAAACACTATTAGAATTAAACAAGGAAAAGAATTATGGCAACAGTTTACGATTTCAATCTGAAAGACAAGAAAGGCAACGAGGTAAGTCTCGGAATATACAAGGGGAAGGTTCTGCTCATCGTCAATACGGCAACCGGCTGCGGCTTCACCCCGCAGTATGAAGATCTGGAGGCTATGTACCACAGCCTGAAGGACAAGGGACTGGAAATCCTTGACATTCCCTGCGACCAGTTCGGCCATCAGGCTCCCGGTACGGATGAGGAAATCCATGAGTTCTGTACGATGAAATTCGGTGCGGACTTCCCGCAGTTCAAGAAAAGCGAGGTGAACGGTGCGAACGAGCTGCCCCTCTATACATGGCTGAAGAGTGAGAAGGGGTATGCCGGTGGTGGTTACGAGGCGAAGTTGGCCGCCATTATGGAGGACCTGTACAACAAGGCGAACACGGAACCCCGCAAGCAGAACGACATCCAGTGGAACTTCACTAAGTTTCTCGTCAACCGCAACGGCGAGGTGGTAGCCCGCTTCGAGCCGACAGTCGACCTCAAGGAAGTGCGGAAGGCTGTTGAGGCTGAACTCTGAACATATACGTCCTTACAGACGGCCTCTGTGCCGTCCCTGTAAGGATTTGAAAATAATAAGGTAACAACCTTCCGTCAGCCTCCTTTGAATTTCTGGTGGCAGTAGACATCGCTTCGTTCCGCAAGGACGTATATAGCATTGTGGCATCTATCCCTCGTGGGAGGGTACTTAGCTACGGTCAGGTGGCCTGGCTTACGGGTCATCCCACTCATTGCCGTCTGGTTGGAAGCGTGTTGCATGGGGCGGCGGAGAGCGACGGACTACCCTGCCACAGGGTCGTCAACAGCGCCGGACGCACGGTTCCCGGCTGGCAGGAGCAACGCCGACTGTTGGAAGCGGAGGGCATCACCTTCCGTCCGAACGGATGTGTCGACATGAAGAAATGGCAATGGAAACTTGAATAAGTGTCCATTGCCATTTTACAGTATATGACAGTGACAGGATTGGACAGGCCTTTCCTGCAGATGTGCCGATGCCTGTCACCTATCGTGTTGGCGGTAAACACCAGTGGTGTTGACGGTCAAATCATGTCGCTTGAGTTTTGTCGGACTGCATTACGGAGGAGCTGTTTGCAGACAGAGGCGGGGATGTCTGTCCCTGCTTTGACTGTCCTATGAACTTTTGGTACAGCCCCATCCTCTTCACCGTTTGTAATCTTCCCGGTATTTATCCGTCTCAATATAAATGTAAATGTTGTAGGCCGGGAAAGCCGCACGTATATGCCGTTCGATGTCATTGATCAGTTCTGGTGTCCGGGTCTCGTACTCGTCTCTCACGTCAATCTTTGCCGTGACGAGGATGTCCGTAGGACTCAGATGGATGGTCTTGATGTTGATGAGCCGGTCGACTTCCGGCCGGTTGAACGAGCCTTTGAGTCGGGCCAGGTCTTTCTCCGTGACACTCTCGCCGATGAGCAGACTGTAGAACTCGCGCGCAAGGAGAAGTGCCGCCGCACAGAGCAGTATGCCGATCAGCACGCCCGACAGTGCATCGTAGAACGGATTGCCTGTGAAATGGCTCAGGAGCGTGCCTGCCAGAGCTATCAGCAGACCGACGACGGCGCAGCTGTCTTCGGCGAAGATGATGAGGATTTCGCTGTGACGGCTCTCCCGCAGAAACCGGCAGAGCGGCAGTCGGTCTTTGTTCAGCTCCTTTATTTCCTTGAAAGCGACGTGCAGGCTGGCACTTTCCACCATCAGTCCGAAGAGGAGAATCGCCATGACCAGCCATGTGTTCTCCACGCTGTGCTCCGGATGGAACAGCTTCTGTGCCGCTTCCATGATGCCCAGCGCGCCGCCGGCGAAGAAGAGCATCATGGCGACGACCATGCTGTAAAAATACTTCGCCCGTGCCTGCCCGAACGGATGCCGTTCGCTGATTTTCGCTTCTGCCTGCCGGTTGCCCACCAGCAGGAGCAGCTCATTGCCGCAGTCCACGATGCTGTGGATCGATTCGTTCAGCATGGCGGCCGACCCGGAGACGGCAAATCCCACGAACTTCGATATGGCTACCAGTACGTTGGCACCCAGAGCGGCAATGACACTCATCATGCCGCCCTTGTCTTTCTTCTTCTCTTTCTCCATATATTGTCTGTTTATTTCCCGGCTGCTCTTTTGACCTCTTTCAGCATCTCCATCTTCTCCTCATAGACCGGCTGCCACTTGTCGACTATTGCATGAAGATTTCTGCAGTGCCTTTCCTGCTCACGGTACTCATCCGTGTCCGTCTGGTGGTTCTGTTCCATTGCAAGCATGTGCTCCATCGTCAATATCAGCTGCTGCTGCGCGTTGCGTAACTGCTCGCCGAGCTTCTCGAGATTTTCCATGAAAACCAGCGCACGGTCGATATGGTCTTTTTTTTCCATTGTTTTCACTGTTGGTAGCTATGAAATGATGGCTGCAAAGTTACTGAAAAAGTTGCGACGGTGAAAGGTTTCCCCTTAAATGTCTGCCTGATAATTTATGTGTCGTATACCGTCTCGTTGCGGTTTTTTTCGTAATTTTGCAGCACAATAGAGTAAAAGAGGTATTGAAGGGTAAACCGGTATGGAATCACTGAGAGAAATATTCAGAATAGGAAAAGGACCGTCGAGCAGCCATACGATGGGGCCGCAGCGGGCCGCCGTCATCTTCGCCGGCCGTCATCCGGAGGCAGCGCGTTTCGAGGTGACACTGTATGGAAGTCTGGCTGCTACGGGCAGGGGACACATGACGGACAAGGCCGTCATCGACGTGTTGAAGCCGGTAGCCCCGGTGGAAATCAAATGGGAACCGGAGGTGTTCCTGCCTTATCATCCCAACGGCATGGTGTTCCGTGCGTATGATAGCCATCAGAAAATAGAAGACGAATGGACGGTCTACAGCATCGGCGGCGGTGCTCTGTCGGAGGGAAAGGCTACAGGCGACTGTTTCCATCAGGATTCTGTATACGACCTGCACACGCTCAAGGACATCCAGTCCTGGTGCGAACATCATGGACGGGGCTACTGGGAATATGTGAAACAATGCGAGACCGATGATTTCTGGGATTATCTGCGTGAGGTGTGGCATGCCATGCAGGCGGCTGTCGAGCGTGGTCTTGACAGTGAGGGTGCATTGCCCGGACCATTGAACCTCGCACGCAAAGCCCCTACTTACTACATAAGGGCGCGCGGTTACAAACCGTCCCTGCAGAGCCGTGGGATGGTTTACGCATACGCATTGGCTGTCAGCGAGGAGAATGCCTCGGGCGGGACGATCGTCACAGCTCCCACCTGCGGGGCCTGCGGGGTCGTGCCGGCAGTCCTCTATCATCTGGCGAAAGGACACGAGTTTTCCGAGACGAAAATACTGCACGCTCTGGCGACGGCCGGTCTCTTCGGCAATGTCGTGAAGTACAATGCGTCGATTTCCGGTGCGGAGGTAGGCTGTCAGGGCGAGGTCGGTGTGGCCTGTGCCATGGCTTCGGCCGCCTCCTGCCAGTTGTTCGGCGGTACGCCCTCACAGATTGAGTATGCTGCGGAGATGGGGCTTGAACATCATCTGGGCATGACCTGCGACCCCGTCTGCGGTCTGGTGCAGATTCCCTGTATCGAGCGCAATGCTTTTGCTGCCTGCCGCGCCTTGGATGCACAGCTGTATGCCTCGTTCAGCGACGGCCACCACCGCGTGTCGTTCGATCGGGTAGTGGAGGTGATGAAGCAGACCGGGCACGACATTCCGTCACTGTACAAAGAGACGAGTGCAGGCGGACTGGCAAAGGATTATAAGTATTAGAAGACATCCCACCCCATATAGACAAAGCGGGAGAAGTCCATTCCGGACTTCTCCCGCTTTGTCTTGTATGATTTTACTATATGTCTCTGTTCTCTGCTTTCGGCACCTCTCCCACCTTGAGAAGAGGATGCTGTGAATGCTTAGTTCCTGAAGGTCAGTCCCTCGCCGAAGCAGTCGATGATGACCGGCTTGTCACGGTTGACACTGCCTGAAAGCAGAGACTTGCTGAGGTCGTTCAGCACATACCGCTGGATAGCCCGCTTGACGGGACGTGCGCCGAACTCCGGATCGTAGCCTACCCCGGCCAGATAGCTGATGGCAGGGTCGGTCCACTGGAGGTTGATACCCTGTGGTTCGAGCATAGCCTTCACACGCTCCAGCTGCAGCCGTACGACACCTCCGATCTGCTCCTTTGTCAACGGCAGGAACATGATGGTCTCGTCGATACGGTTGAGGAACTCCGGACGGATGGTCTTCTTCAACATTTCCATTACGGCAGTCCTCGCCTTTTCGATGACTTCCTCACGGTTGGAATCGGTGAGATTCTCGAACTGCTGCTGGATATACTGCGACCCCAGATTGGACGTCATGATGATAATCGTGTTCTTGAAGTTCACCGTCCGCCCCTTGTTGTCCGTCAGCCGTCCGTCGTCCAGTACCTGCAAGAGGATGTTGAACACGTCGGGATGCGCCTTTTCTATCTCGTCGAAGAGCACGACCGAGTAAGGTTTGCGGCGTACGGCCTCGGTCAGCTGGCCTCCTTCATCGTAGCCTACGTACCCCGGAGGCGCACCGATAAGTCGTGTGACGCTGAATTTCTCCTGATACTCGCTCATGTCAATCCGCGTCATCATTGACTCGTCGTTGAAAAGATAGTCAGCTAATGCCTTTGCCAGTTCGGTCTTACCTGTACCCGTTGTTCCGAGGAAGATGAACGATGCAATAGGTTTCTTCGGATCCTGCAGGCCGGCACGTGAACGGCGTACGGCATCTGCCACGGCCGTGATGGCCTCGTCCTGTCCGATGACACGCTTGTGGAGTTCGTCCTCCAGATGGAGCAGCTTGTCCTTCTCGCTCTGCAGCATCTTCGTGACAGGAATGCCTGTCCAGCGGCTAACTACCTCGGCGATGTCGTCCTCGGTAACCTCCTCACGCACCATGGCCTGTCCGCCCTGCGTGGCCTGCAGCTGCTGCTGGATGTTCTTTATGTCGTCTTCCAGCTGTTTCAGCCTCGAGTAGCGGATCTCAGCGACACGCTCGTAGTTGCCCTCACGCTCGGCACGGTCGGCCTCATACTTGAGGTTTTCCATCTCCTGCTTGTCCTGCTGAATCTTGTTCACCAGGGCACGTTCGCCTTCCCATTTTGCACGGAAGCTGTGCTCCTGTTCCCTGAGTTCGGCAATCTCCTTGTCGAGCTGTGCGATCTTCTCGGTGTCGTCTTCCCGCTTGATGGCCTCACGCTCAATCTCGAGCTGTTTCAGCCGGCGGGTTATCTCGTCCAGTTCCTCGGGTACAGAATCGCGCTCCATGCGCAGCTTGGCAGCTGCCTCGTCCATCAGGTCGATGGCCTTGTCGGGCAGGAAACGGTCGGAGATGTAACGCTCTGAGAGCTTCACGGCCGCAATGCAGGCATCGTCCTGGATACGTACCTTATGGTGGTTCTCGTAGCGTTCCTTCAGTCCGCGGAGGATGGAGATGGCATCCAGCTCGTCCGGCTCATCCACCATGACAGTCTGGAAACGACGCTCCAGGGCCTTGTCCTTCTCGAAATATTTCTGGTACTCGTTCAATGTTGTCGCACCGATGGCCCTCAGTTCGCCACGTGCCAGAGCCGGCTTCAGGATGTTGGCGGCATCCATGGCACCCTCGCCGCCGCCTGCACCGACCAGCGTGTGGATTTCATCAATGAAGAGGATGATGTTGCCTTCTGCCTTCGTCACCTCCTTGATGACACTCTTCAGCCGCTCCTCAAACTCACCTTTGTATTTTGCTCCGGCGAGCATCGCCCCCATATCCAGCGAGTAGAGCTGCTTGTCCTTCAGGTTTTCCGGCACATCGCCGCGGACGATTCTTTCGGCAAGTCCTTCGACGATAGCTGTCTTTCCTGTGCCCGGTTCACCGATGAGAATCGGGTTGTTCTTCGTACGGCGGGACAGTATCTGCAGTACACGGCGGATTTCCTCGTCACGTCCGATTACCGGGTCGAGCTTTCCTGCCCGGGCATCCTCGACAAGGTTGCGGGCAAATTTCTGCAGCGACTGATAGTTCTCGTCACCGCTCTGTGTCTGTACCTTCTGCCCCTGTCGCAGGTCGTTGATGGCTGCCGTCATCTCTTTCTCTGCACATCCGGCATCCTTCAGGATCCGGCTTGCCGTTGAGTTGACTGCCAGCAGTGCCAGCAGCATCGGCTCGATACTGACGAACTCGTCGCCCATCTTCTGCGAGATGTCCAACGTGCGCTGCATCACCTGATTGGCTTCAGAGGAGAAATAAGGCTCGCCGCCCGATACTTTCGGCAGATGGCTCATTTCGCTCTGGACGGCATTCTCTACGGTCTGTGCGTTCACCCCCAGTTTCTGGAAGACGTAGTTCGTCACATCCTTTCCCTTGTCCATCACGCCGGCAAGCAGATGTAGCGGCTCGATGGTCTGCTGCCCGTTGCGCTGTGCGGTGTTCACTGCACTCTGGACAGCCTCCTGTGCTTTAATTGTAAATTTCTCAAATGTCATTCTTCAGTCTCCTTTCTATATCTTCTTCCGCCTTATGGTTATAGGCATCGAAGTGTGTTCGTTTTTTTATTTTATATTGTCTGTCACTCAAATCCTGTGCCTTTGGCCTTTGTGTGACATCGTGTCAGACGAATGGGACAGATTGTCATAGTCGTTGATGGCTTCGTCTGTTCTTCCGTTATTCGGTCTGTGTTCGGTCTTCCTTTACACATTGTCCGTATTCATGTGTTGTCCGCATTCCTTTCAGATAATTGTGCAGGCGGTGGGTAAACTCATAGTTCTTCAGCCCCCATCTGGGCGCAATGAGCAGGTCGGCAGGGCTCTGGCTGACGAAGCGCTCGAGTACGAGGTCGGGGCGGAGCAGACGGATGTAGGCGGCAATGAGCCGGATATATTCCTCAACGGTGTAAAGATGAAAGGGATGGTCGGCATACATTTTCGCAAGGCGGGTACCCCGGATGATCTGCAACTGGTGGATTTTCAGCGTCGTCAGGGGGAGAGAAGAAATGATTGGCGCCTGCCGGAGACTCTCTTCTGCATCTTCACCGGGCAGACCGAGGATGATATGCGCACCGGTACGGATGCCGCGGCGGGCGGTCTTTTCTATAGCCTGGCGGGCACAGGCGAAGTCGTGTCCACGGTTGATGAGGCGCAGTGTGCTGTCGTTGCAGGTTTCCACGCCATATTCAACGATGAGAAATGTGCGGCGGTTGAGTTCTTCAAAATAGTCTAAGAGGGTGTCGTTGATGCAGTCGGGCCGTGTTCCGATGACGAGTCCGACGACATCCTCCACGGCAAGTGCTTCCTCGTAGAGGCCCTTGAGGCGGTTGTTGCTTCCGTAAGTGTTGGTATAGGCTTGGAAATAAGCAAGGTATTTCATGTCCGGGTATTTTCCGGAGAAGAACCGCTTGCCGTCTTCAAGCTGCTGTGTAATGCTCTTTCCGTTGTCGCAGTAAGCCGGATTGAAGGTCTGGTTGTTGCAGTAGATGCAGCCGCCGTACCCGCTCCTTCCGTCCCGGTTCGGACAGGTGAAGCCGGCATTGACCGATATTTTCTGTACTCTGAAAGGAAACTGGGTGCGGAGCCAGTTCCCGAAGTCACGATAATATTGTTCCATTCTTTTGCAAATTTACGGATTATTTTATACTTTTGCGATGTTAAAACTTGAATTTATGAAAAGAACAATCCTTATGTGTGCTGCTATGCTGACAGCTCTCCAGCTGATGGCAGGAGAGCCGATTTCATTGAAAGACATCACCAGCGGCGTATTCTGGGCGAAACGTATCTCGGGTGTCAATCCTCTGAAAGGTACTTCGGAATATGCACAGGTGTCGGCCGACGGCCGGCAGGTGGTGAAGTTTTCCTTCAGAACAGGTAAACCGACCGGTGTCATCTTCGACCTTTCCGATGTCAAGGACGGGCCGCTCAAGTTTTTTGATGACTATCAGATTTCGGCCGATGGATGCCGGCTGCTGTTGCAGACGAATACCAACCGCATCTATCGCCGTTCGTTTACGGCAGACTTCTATCTCTATGAAGTGAAGACGAAACAACTGAAGAAACTTTCAAAAGACGGGGCAGAACAGATACCTGTTTTTTCGCCTGACGGGCGGCAGATTGCATACGTCCATAAGAACAACATCTACATCACGGATGGTGAGAATGTCAGACAGGTCACCGCTGACGGTGCGTTCAACAAGGTCATCAACGGTCTGCCCGACTGGGTGAACGAGGAGGAGTTCGGCTTTAACAACGCACTTGCATGGAGCGCTGACAGCAAGACGTTGAGCTGGATCAGGTACGATGAAAGCAAGGTGAAGACCTATTCCCTGCAGTTTTTCAAAGGCTCGCATCCTGCATTCAATAAGTATGAGACTTATCCTGGAGAATACAGCTACAAATATCCGAAAGCCGGAGAGGACAATTCACAGGTAAGCGCATGGGCGTATTCGTTAAGTGACGGCAGTGTGCGCAAGTATGACCTACCTTTGGCAGCGGATGGTTATATCCCCCGCATCAAGACGACTGCTGATGCAGACAGGATCATTCTCTATACGATGAACCGGCACCAGGACGAACTGAATCTCTATGCTGCCAATCCCAAGACAGGAGCGTGCCGGCTGCTGATCAGGGAGCGTGTGCCCAAGTATGTGAAGGAAGAAGCGATGGAAGGCATCAGAATCATGAAAGATTACATTCTGCTGCCTTCCGACCGTGACGGCTATATGCACCTTTATTTATACAGCAAAGAAGGAAAGCTACTGCGCCAGATAGACAAGGGCGACTATGACGTGACGGAAATCTATGGATATGATGATAAGACCGGCAGCACCTACTTCCAGGCAGCTGCCCGCAAGCCGATGCAGCGGGAGGTCTATGTCGCCGACAAGTCCGGCAGGCTGACTTGCCTTTCTGCC
Organism: Prevotella multiformis DSM 16608; assembly: GCF_000191065.1. Taxonomy (GTDB): domain Bacteria; phylum Bacteroidota; class Bacteroidia; order Bacteroidales; family Bacteroidaceae; genus Prevotella; species Prevotella multiformis. The sequence continues at coordinate 1,151,076 of NZ_GL872283.1, read as the reverse complement.
CATGCAGGCTGGAATGCCGCTGCGTTCTCCGGTGATTACAGATACTTCCTCAATACATGGAGCGATCGTTACCATCCTTACGTCTATGCTATCTATGACAACAAGGGCAAGGAGGTACGCGAAGTGCTGAACAATGACGAACTGCAGACGAAACTTGCGAAGTATGGCAACGGCGGTGTTGAATTCTTCACATTTACGACATCCGAGGGAGTGAAGCTCAACGGATGGATGGTGAAACCCGCCGGATTCGATGCAAAGAAGAAGTATCCGGTCATCATGCACCAGTACAGCGGGCCGGGCAGCCAGCAGGTGGTTGACAGCTGGGGTGTCGGTTCGATGGGCAACGGCGGTATGTTCGATTATTACCTGGCACAGAAAGGCTACATCGTAGTGACGGTGGACGGCCGCGGCACAGGTGCGAGGGGAGCAGAGTTTGAAAAGTGTACTTATCTGAAGCTCGGCGATCTGGAGTCGAAGGACCAGGTGGAGGCGGCCCTGTGGCTGGGCAGACAGCCGTATGTCGATGCAGCACGTATCGGTATCTGGGGCTGGAGCTTCGGCGGTTTCAATACCCTGATGAGCATGAGCGAGGGACGTGATGTGTTCAAGGCGGGCGTAGCCATTGCACCGCCGACCGACTGGCGGTTCTACGATTCCGTCTATACGGAACGGTATATGCGTACACCGCAGGAGAATGCTTCCGGTTACGCCGTCAATCCCATCAACCGTGCCGGGAAGCTGCACGGCAGACTGCTGATCTGCCATGGCATGGCCGATGACAATGTTCATCCGCAGAATAGTTTTGAATATTCTGAGGCACTGGTTCAGGCAGACAAGGACTTCAAGGAGAATTATTATACGAACCGCAACCACTCTATCTATGGTGGCAACACACGCAACCATCTGTTGCGTCAGGTTGCTGAATGGTTCATGGAGAAACTTTAGGTGTGTCCTGTAAATTCCATGTAGGCATATCGTCACGATAAGATGCTGTCGGCTTCTGGCGTCTTGTGCTTTCTACGGCATACTCTGCCTCTTCCCTCGGTCGTACAGCCTGCAACACTCTTTTCAAGAAGCATATAGTGGCTGTTCGCCCAGAATTAGGAAGCCAGCAGAAGGGCGTTTTAGGTCACTTATATGAAAACTATACGCTCTGCCCAACTGGTGTCTGTGTTTATGACGGAAGAACCATTGGTAAGAAGTCTGCCTATGGGATGTCTCTGCGAAATGTCGTTGTAAGACACCGGGGAGTTCCCCGGACCGTAGAGAAGGATTGTCAGTCAGTTACTCAGGGACGTACGAAAGGGTGCGTCCCTGTTTTTGTTGCATGCTCGGCATGAGCACTGCCTGAGTTTCAAGTTCCGAGCAAGTACGGACAGCGGGAGTCATGCGAGAACAACTGGGTGAGGCTTCGTGAGGTGAAATCTGAAAGCTGCTGTCAGCAAACCTTTCCCTAACGGACAAATCATGGGTCAGT
>NZ_GL872283.1:1066658-1149443 GCF_000191065.1 Prevotella multiformis DSM 16608 | reverse complement strand
TGACCCCAAATCATCATGCAAGGCAGGTCTGTCATTTTGATGGACAATGTCTCGAATGGTACTTAAAACAAGAACTGCCGTATGCGGAACGGTATGGCGGTGTAAAAGGTTGAAAATAAAAGTAGGAGTCAAACAGCTTCGTTTTACTCCTACTCAATACGCTGTGATTCCGTTGGGGTTCGAACCCAAGACCCACAGCTTAGAAGGCTGTTGCTCTAATCCAACTGAGCTACGGAACCATTATGCGGCTGCAAAGTTACGGATTTAATTCGGTTCTACCAAATTCCATTTCATTAAATTTCTTGACCATCATTTCGGTGCGGTTTCGGTTTGAAGAGAGGGATCGGTGTCCGACCGATGAATGGCCGGAAGCAATCAGTCGTTGATGAGGGCCTGCGGGATAAATAGAAATCAAGTGCAACGGAAGAGGGAGAAGACAGCCTATTTCCTGTACTCCGGACGCAGCTCTACTTTGGGGACTTTCATGGTGTCGCCGGCCTGCATTGTGTTTCGCTTATTAAGTACCTGGAAGTAGCCGACCATGTCTGCACCGAGTGTCTTCCGGCTATAACTCTTCATGGTCTGTCCTTTCCTCAGCACGACGATCCTGTCGATGCCTACAATGTTGTAGGCCCCATAACGGATCCGGCGATCGCTGTTCATTGCAGCAAAGGAATCCGTCTCTTCTTTTCCGGCGGCTGTCGGGACATGAGATTCCCTGGCTGCTGTCGTAACGGTGTCAGCCGGTACGGTTCTGGCAGCCATTGCCGTCTTGTTGCCGGACGTATCTTCCTTCTGTTCCATGACGGCAGTCTGTCTGCCCGGCTTCGTCCTGCCAAACCTGACCCAGAGGAATCCGCCCAGAAAGACAATGACTATGAAGGCCGCCAGTGCAACGATTTTCAGCATGTTGTTTGTCGACCCTTCAACATCGCTGTCGTTTTCTTCTTCGGTCTCGGTTACAGTCCGGACAGGTTGGCTTTGCAGCTTCCCCGGCTCTGGCGAACGTCGGACGGAAGAGGACTTTTCCTCTTCAACATTCATTTTATCTTCTTCGTTCCTGTCCTTCCCGATGTGTGTCGGCTCGTCGTCTGTTACGGGTTGTTCTGCCTCCTTTATGGCAGAACTGTTCTCCGTCTCGGCATCAGGTTTCCTTTCGGCCTTTTCCGTAAGTTTCTCTTCTATGGAAGCAGACACTTTTCCGGACTCTGCGGAACTATTCCCGGTCTGTTTCTTGATAGCTTGTACAGAGTCTTCCTCGTGGATATTTCCGTTGTCCTTCTGCTTCCCGGCTTCTGTGCCGGACGACTTCGTCGGAATGGTTTCTGAGGTGTTCCCCTTCGCCTCATCTGCCGGAATCCTTTCCAGCGTCTCCGTGTCGACACCGTCGTTGATGACAACTGTCTCAAACTGGGAGAAGGGTTTGTTCACAAGTTCCTTCATTGCCGCATCCGGAGTGAAGGTAATCTTGTCATGCCCCTTTATGAGAACGCGCTCGCCCGTGTTGACATTGACGCTCTCCCGGGGTTTCACGGATTGTATCTTGAAGGTGCCGAGACCCTTGACCTTCACCGGTCTGCCATCTTTGAGCTCGGAGCTTATGATGGCAAAAACCGAATCCACAAAGACCGAAGCGTCGGATGCTGACAGCTTGTACTGCTTGGCCAGCGCACCCGTTATCATCTGTATTCCCGTCTTACCCATTTTCAGTTCCTCCTCTCCTTACTTGTCCTTTGATGTTTGCAGCAGGCTTGAAATTGAGCACGAGCTTGGGAGGAACAAGCATACGCTGTCCCGTAGAGGGGTTAACCATTACCCTCTCCAGCCGTTTCTTGACTTCAAACGTACCGAATCCGGAGACAGAGACGGGGTCGCCTGCCTCGAAGGATTTGCCCATCAGTTCGATGACAGACTTCACCATTCTCTGGCTTTCGTCCTGTGTATAGCCTGTCCTTGAGGCCAACTCGGCTATGAATTCCTTGTTATTCATTCTTCTTTACCCTTCATTTACTTATTGCTTCTGACCGTTGTCACCTTCCAAAGTCGGTGCTCCGAAGGACAAGGTCCGCATGTCCCGGTCTCATCCTTTCCGCATGCCTTCAGACTGTGTTTCCTTTCAGACAATCTCGCCGAAGAGGTCGAATTCGTCAGAGCCTGTGATGCGGACATCATAAAACCTGCCGATGTGCAGTGCCTTTCCTTTTGCGGGAACGAGAACCTCCGGATCCACTTCGGGCGAACAGAACTCCGTGCGTCCGATGTAGTAGTCGCCTTCTCTGCGGTCGATGATGACCTTGAATATGCTGCCGACCTTTTCGCTTTCAAGTTCCTCTGATATTCCCTGCTGGATTTCCATCAGTTCATCCAGTCGCTGCTGTTTGACCTTCTCCGGGACATCATCCTGGTAATGGGTCGCACTGTACGTTCCTTCCTCTTCCGAATAGGCAAAAGCCCCCATCCGCTCGAAGCGGGTCTTCCTGACAAATGCCTTCAACTCCTCGAAATCCTCTTCGGTCTCGCCCGGAAAGCCCACCAGCAGGGTGGTGCGGAGGTGGATGCCTGGTACCCGTCGCCGTATCTCGGCTATCAGATCCAGTGTCTCCTGCCTGGTGACATGGCGGTGCATGCGTTCAAGCATGTGGTCGGAAATGTGCTGGAAGGCAATGTCCAGGTATTTGCAGACATTCGGTTTTCCGGCGATTACGTCGAGAAGATCCAGCGGGAACTGATTGGGATAGGCATAATGAAGGCGGATCCATTCCACGCCCTCTATGTCTGCCATGCGCGAAATCAGTTCTGTGATATGATGTTTTCCGTCGAGATCGACACCGTAGTAAGTCAGTTCCTGCTCGATGATCTGAAACTCTTTCACGCCTTGTCCTACAAGCCGCCTCACTTCATCCAGTATATCCTCAAGAGGCCGCGAATGGTGCCGGCCTGTAATCAGCGGGATGGCACAGTAGGCACAGTGGCGGTCACAGCCCTCGGCAATCTTCACGTAGGCATAGTGGCCTGGTGTCGTGAGGTGGCGGACGCCATTGCAGGCCGGTACATCGGCCTTGCCGAGGTCGGTCAGCAGCTGCTTGTAATTGAACTTTCCGTAGAACTTGTCCACCTCCGGAAGCTCTGCCTCCAGTTCGTCCTTGTATCGCTGGGAGAGGCATCCCATGACGTAGAGCCTGTTGAGCTGTCCGTTCTTCTTCCGGTTTACAAATTCGAGGATCGTGTTGATGCTCTCTTCCTTGGCCGCCTCAATGAAACCGCAGGTGTTGATGACCGCAATCTCTCCTTGCGGATGTTTCGTATCGTGTGTACAATGGTAGCCGTTGGCCTCGAACTGCTTCATGATAAGCTCTGAATCGACAAGATTCTTCGAACAGCCCATGGTTACGATGTCTATCTGGTTCTTTTTCATTCGTGTGTGTTGAATATTGGGAGACGGACGAACGGCGACAGCCGGTCTGTCCCTTCCTTCCCGAGCTTCCCCCTCATCGTTACTTGAAGAGGCTGTCGACGAACTGCGCCTTGTCAAAGAGCTGCAGGTCTTCCATCCCCTCGCCCAATCCGATGTATTTGACGGGAACTTTCAGCTGATCGCTGATGCCGATGACAACGCCGCCCTTTGCCGTTCCGTCAAGTTTGGTGATGGCGAGTGAGGTGATCTGTGTTACGGCAGCGAACTGTCTTGCCTGTTCAAAGGCATTCTGTCCTGTACTTCCGTCCAGTACCAGCAGCACCTCGTGCGGAGCGTCAGGGACAACTTTCTTCATTACGTCCTTGATCTTCTTCAGCTCGTTCATCAGGCCTATCTTGTTGTGCAGTCGCCCGGCGGTGTCGATGATGACGACGTCCGCTCCGTTCGCCTTGGCGCTCTGCAGCGTGTCGAAAGCCACGCTCGCCGGGTCGGCTCCCATCTGCTGCTTTATGACAGGGACTCCCACACGGTCGCCCCATATCTGTATCTGTTCGACGGCAGCCGCACGGAAGGTGTCAGCCGCTCCGAGGTAGACCTTTTTCCCGGCCTGCTTGAACTGATAGGCAAGTTTGCCGATGGTCGTCGTCTTGCCGACGCCATTGACGCCGACGACGAGAATCACATAGGGATGGGCATGTTCTGGCAGCACCCAGTCGGAATTGCTGCCTGTGTTGTTTTCGGTGAGCAGTGCTGTGATCTCGCTTTTCAGGATGTCATTCAGCTCGTTGGTCGATACATACTTGTCTCTTGCCACACGCTCTTCGATACGGTGGATGATCTTGATGGTGGTGTCAACGCCCACGTCTGACGTGACGAGGATTTCCTCCAGATCATCCAGAACCTCATCATCCACCTTTGACTTTCCCGCCACCGCACGTGCAAGTTTGGAAAAGACGTTCTGTTTGGTCTTTTCAAGTCCCTTGTCAAGTGTCTCCTTTTTCTTTTTGCCGAATAAACCGAATAATCCCATACAATTAGCTAATTTGCTTGCAAAGTTAATAAAAAGTTGGTGAAATAGCAAATGCCGTGTGTCAAGAATCCTTTTTGCAGCACACAGGTGTGTCTGTCGCCGGTCTGTCTACGGTCTGGACATCATGGAAACCCTCCGCCAGCAGAGCGGTCTGTCGTCGTCGGCTGTATTTGTCATGGGGGCAGTATGTTTTTTTTGTTTTTTGGTGTCTGACATGCTTGGAAGTCGGTTATTTTATGTAAATTTGCCCAGTCGGTTCTGGAGGAAGCCTGTCCTCTGGAATCCGGAAGAAAACAATAACCAACAACCTAAAGCATTACGATTATGACCATCACGAAAGCGATTTATCAGGGAAAAGGAAGAGTCGAGGCTGACCATGTACGGTCGGCGGTAACCGTTAAGACCGATGCCGGCAAGGCGGTGGGCGGTCTGGGCGAGAACCAGACACCCGTGGAGCTGTTGGGCAATGCGCTGGCGGCCTGTGTGCTGACGCTCATAGGGCTGCAGGCCGAACGGAGCGGTGTCGATTTTGCCGGCTGCTATGCCGAGGTAGGCGAGTGCGAGGAAGACATGGAGGCCTTCACCGTCACACGTATCCCCATCACTTTCCATCTGAAAGCTGCCTTTGACGAAAAGCAGCGCAAGAAGTTCGAATATATAGCCAGAAAAGCCTGTTTCGTCGGGAATACGCTGACGGCCGAAAAGGTGTTCAGTTTCGTCTATGAATAAAGGGCAGTCCCGGTAAGGCAGGTTCTGAAAAACTCCTTTGATGTTTTTTGTCTTTCAGGCGGGCTGATTCCGTTTTCTTCTTGAACGTGCATAGCGGGCTTATGCAACTGGAAGAAAAAGGTGAAGATGCCGCATGGAAGCAAATAGGCACAGAGGGTTGACGGTCTCCCGGCCAGCGACAGACCGGTGCGGAAACCTTAGGGTCTGCCGTAGTCCTATATCGGTGTCCCTGTGCTGAGGCAGGCCGCCGGTTCTTTGCTTCTTGTCGGCTTTCCTGCAAAAGGGAAGTCCGCCGGAGAGGATTTCCAGCCTCCCGTTAAACCGGATGCGGGTGTGTCGGACATCAGACTGATAGCTTGTCATCAGCCTGTCCGGCACACCCGCCTTCGGTCAAGACAGCTGGCTCGCATCGATGAAATGCGGGACAGGATACAGGTATTTCGTCAGGTCGGAGAACTTGGCGATGCGTAGCAGTCTCGGGTGTACATATTTCCGTTCCTCCTCATCATGCTTTATGTGATATGGTATGTGTACAGCCCATCCGCCGATCTTCAGTACAGGGTCGACGTCTGCTGCAAATGAATTGCCCACGGTCAGCAGCTGGCCCGTCTTGGCATGGTACTGCCTGCAGAGCCGCTGGTAGGCATCCGGTGTCTTGTCCGTCACGATGACGATGTCGTCAAAGTAGGGACGCAGTCCTGAACGCCGGAACTTGTTCTCCTGGTCCAGCAGTTCCCCTTTGGTAAACACGACCATACGGTACCTGCCGGTCTTCCGCAGCTTCTCCAGTGTCGTCTTTACGCCGTCGAACGGATGGCCGGGGAGCCGCAGCAATTCCTTGCCCAGTTCGATGACCTGCCCGATCTCTCCACCATTTATCTTTCCGTGACTGATGTTGACTGCATTCTCTATTAGTGAGAGCAAGAAAGCCTTGCTTCCGTATCCAAGGAGTGGTATGTTAGCCTTTTCAGTGGCGCGGAGAGCGTGGGACACCTTGTCGGCCGAAGCGTAAGGGGCAAGGATCTCACAGTACACTTTTTCCACCGTGTCATAGTAGGTCTGGCTACCCCACAGCGTGTCGTCTGCATCAAATGCGATCAGTGAAATCTCCGTCATAAGCCTGATTTTTAGATGTTATAGTTAGCTTGAAAACTCTCCCCCCGTCAGACGACGTGTCTGTTTCGGGGCAAATAGCAGGACGGTTAGCAATCTATTTCTTTCTTTTCAAATGTTTTAATCCTCCTTTTTTCTTCTTTACACAGCAAAGTTAAGTGATTTCTTCTGAACTCCAAAGATTTATGCAAGTTTTTTATCGTCAGATATGCAAATATTTACCTTTTTTAATTATAGGTGAATACGGATGATTTGTCTATGAACGTGTCAGGTGTGTTAATGGATGTATCTTATTGTCTTATTCCCTTATTCTTTTCGGAATGAAGAGCCGGCTTTTCAAAAGGTAAAATACTTGACGGAAATCCTGATGATCCCATTCTGATTTTCTTTCTATGCAAAGGGGAGGCAGGGAAGAAACCGGGAAAATCACCCTGTTTTTCAGCAGATGTACACCATGATAGTGTGTAGAGGGTACTGAAAGATAAGCAGAGTCCAACGGAACGAAAACTCATTACAATTTCGTCGCAGACTCCTGCCTTCTCGGCAGGTCTGCAGATAGATGTACGCCCGGGAGAACAGCCCGGCCTGCCGGGACGGTTGTTCCCAACCGGCTGGGAACAGGATTCCCAGCCGTTGGGAACAGGATTCCCGGCCGTCGGGAGTCCGGTTCCCAGACCTCCTGTGCCGGTCAGCTGTCTGTGGCATACAACCGGGGCTGGTCTTCGTAGCGGTCGAACTCTACCTTCCCGGGGTAGCCGTAGTCGGCGAACAGCCGCCTGATCCATTGTTGCTGTTCCGGCATCAATGCCTGTTCCCCATGCAGATAGCGGTAGTAAGTGCCTCGTCCGCCAAGATATGCCCTGATGGCACTGCGCATATCGGCAATGTGCCTGCTCTTTACATCATAGAAGATGCGGGTGAACCCATAGGCGACGTGTTCGGTCTCTGTCTTCAAGAACCTCGGGCATCGTTCTTTTTTCAGTACTGACGGTACGACCGCCTCACGGGTCTCCACGTCGTCGGGCAGGTTCAGCCCCGCCTGATAGCGGAGACACTCTTGCTTTCGTCTGCATCCGGTCAGAAAGCAGACTGCCCATCCTGCCGGGATGTTCTGGTGTTTTGTTTCCATAATCGTATGTTTTGTTCGCTGCAAAGATACCCCTGCCTTTCCATACCGGCAAGGTTCTTCTATGTAGTTTGCAAGGTAGCCGGTGCATCTTTCCTTCCTGTCCCTCTCCGGCTCTGCGTACGAGAACGCCTGTTCTGTGGCTCTATGCCGCCGGACTTTTTCGGCGGACATACCCTGCAGGGGGAGGGGCTGTCCGCCACAGGTCGTGTCACCTGCCGGCATAGCCCCTTTGTTGGTATCTGAAAGAAAAAAAGGCAATCATTTGTAGTTCTCAAAAAATAATCGTATTTTTGCAGAGGATATGTCGCGGCGGTGAAACGGAGCGCATGGATCCTGTTCATGGCCCCGTCATTCCTGCTAAAATTAATGTTGATAGAAGACTACACGTTATTTGTTTAAATGAAAAAGATCATCTTTTCTGTCATAGTTACGGCTATGATGATGGCCATGGCTGGCTGTGGCTCAAGTAAGGACGTGCCTTACTACACGAATATTGACTCTGTCAGCCTGGCTGCCTCACGTGGTCTGTACGATGCGCGCATCATGCCGAAGGACGAGCTGACGATTACGGTAAACACGACCGATCCCGATGCTTCCGTTCCTTTCAACCTGCAGGTGCGCAACCAGTTGAGCGGCGGCAAGCAGATCAGCAGCGGCGGCGGCTCGCTGCAAGGCTATCTGGTAGACAATTCCGGTTTCATCAATTTCCCCGTCATCGGGAAGATACACGTCAGCGGTCTGACCAAGACGGAGTGCGAGGACCTGATCAAGAGCAAGATCCAGCCTTATCTGGCACGTACAGAGAACCCCATCGTGACGGTCCGCATGAGCAGCTACCGCATCACGGTCATCGGTGAGGTTACCCATCCCGGCGTGTTCCCGGTCTCCACGGAGAAGATCAGTGTGATGGAGGCGCTGGCGCAGGCCGGCGACATGACCATCTATGGAAAGCGCAACAACGTCATGCTGATCCGGGAGGATGCGATGGGTGAGAAGCATCATTACCGGCTGAATCTGAATGACGCCAACCTCATCAATTCACCTTATTATTATCTGCAGCAGAATGACATCCTCTATGTTGAGCCGAACAGTGTGAAGGCCAAGAGTTCCGGTATCGGAAGCTCCACGACCATCTGGTTCTCCTTTATCGGCATCGTGACTTCCGTCGCCTCGCTGCTGGTAAACGTATTGAGAAAGTAATATTCTGTCTCCTGCCAGGACGTGTCTGCGGCATCCCTGGCTGTGGCGAAAACATAATTAGAAATGAGAATATCTTTGACATCCATGTCCTGCGCGCAGTATTCTGGACTGCCGGCTGATAAGAGGGTGTGAGGGATGTTCTCATTTTCGGATAAAGAATGTATTTAGGATATGTGTGGTATAGTAGGTTATATCGGTACGAAGCGTGAGGCTTATCCCATTTTGATAAAAGGCCTGAAACGGCTTGAATACAGAGGATACGACAGTGCGGGGGTCGCACTGATCAACACGGACGGCAGCCTGAATGTCTATAAGACAAAAGGAAAGGTGGCTGATCTGGAAGCGTTCTGTGCCGACAAGAACATAACCGGAACCGTCGGCATCGCCCATACGCGCTGGGCGACACATGGCGAACCGTCTTCTGTCAATGCGCATCCGCATTACTCGCAGTCGAAGAATCTCGCCATCATCCACAATGGAATCATCGAGAACTATGCCGAGATCAAGCACAGGCTGATAGAAAAAGGAGTCAAGTTCCGGTCGGAGACCGACACGGAAGTGCTGGTACAGCTGATCGACTACATACAGACACGGAAGAACCTCAGTCTGCTGGAAGCCGTGCAGCTGGCACTGCACCAGGTGATAGGGGCATACGCCGTTGCGCTGCTCGACAGGCGCAATCCTGATACCATCATTGCGGCGAGAAAGCAGAGCCCGCTGGTGGTAGGCATCGGCGACGGTGAGTTCTTCCTCGGTTCGGATGCCAGTCCGATCATCGAGTACACCGACAAGGTGGTCTATCTCGATGACGGCAACATTGCCGTTATGAAACTGGGTCAGGAACTGAAGGTGGTGAATATCCTGAATGAGAAGCTGTCGCCGGAGATCCATACCGTAGACATCAACCTCGGTCAGATAGAAAAGGGAGGTTATCCCCACTTCATGCTCAAGGAAATCTTCGAACAGCCGGAGTGTCTGACCAACTGCATGCGCGGCCGCATCAATGTCGACCACGACCGGGTGACGCTGAGTGCGCTGATCGACTACCGGAGCCGGCTGCTCAGTGCCAAGCGCATCATCATCGTAGCCTGTGGGACAAGCTGGCATGCTGGGCTGATCGGCAAGCAGCTGATAGAGTCGTTCTGCCGCATACCGGTCGAGGTCGAATATGCCAGCGAGTTCCGATATGGGAATCCGGTGGTGGGCAGCGGCGATGTTGTCGTCGCCATCTCGCAGAGCGGGGAGACGGCCGACACGCTCGCAGCCGTAGAACTGGCGAAGGCGAAGGGTGCCTTCATCTATGGGGTCTGCAACGCCATCGGCTCCAGTATTCCGCGCGCAACGGACACCGGCACCTACATCCACGTGGGTCCGGAGATCGGTGTGGCCTCTACGAAGGCGTTTACCGGACAGGTCACCGTGCTGACGATGTTCGCCCTTGCCCTGGCGAATGCCAAGGGGACCGTCGGCCACGATGAGTACGTGAAGACCGTGAGGGGCCTGGCTGAGATACCGGCCATGATGAAGGAGGTTCTGAAAGTGAACGACAAGATTGCGGATATGGCACGCACGTTCACATACGCCCGCAACTTCCTTTATCTCGGCAGGGGGTACAGCTATCCTGTGGCGTTGGAGGGTGCGCTGAAGCTGAAGGAAATATCCTATATCCATGCCGAAGGGTATCCGGCAGCCGAGATGAAGCACGGTCCGATTGCGCTGATCGACTCGGACATGCCGGTCGTGGTCATTGCGACCCACAACGGAATGTATGAGAAGGTACGCAGCAACATTCAGGAGATAAAGGCACGGCAGGGCCGTGTAATCGCTTTGGTATCAAAAGGAGATACCACCGTTTCGAAGATAGCCGATGCCGTGATCGAACTTCCCGATACGATGGACTGCCTCGAACCGTTGGTGGCTACCATTCCGCTGCAGCTGCTGGCTTATTATGTTGCGGTCTGCAAGGGAAAGAACGTCGACCAGCCGCGCAACCTTGCCAAGTCGGTTACCGTAGAGTAGGAGAGAAAAGGAATGGAGGTAGAGGGAAGAAAAAGACGTGAGAAACGTTGAAGGAAGAGGAGGCTGCCGTCCGGAGCCAATATCCCTCCCTGCATGGATTTTTTCCTTCGGGTCTCCCCAGACCCACCTGACCTCCTGGATTTTTCCTGCTTTCTTGACCCCCCACAATTAAAGACATATAGACTACCTTATAAATGGAAAAGAACATTCATGAAGATTGCGGTGTGGCAATGATCCGGTTGCTGAAGCCGTTGGAGTATTATCAGGAGAAGTATGGCACCTGGATGTACGGCCTGAACAAACTCTATCTGATGATGGAGAAACAGCACAACCGTGGTCAGGAGGGCGCCGGTCTGGCTTCTGTCAAGCTGGACTCCCTGCCCGGCAACGAATACATGTTCCGTGAGCGGGCTGAGGGAAAGAATGCCGTCACCGAGATCTTCGCCAATGTGCACAAGCATTACAGGGACTTCTCGCAGGAGCAGCTGTCTGATGTTTCTTTTGCGAAATCGAACCTTCCCTTTGCGGGAGAGCTTTACATGGGCCACCTCCGGTACTCCACTACCGGCAAGAGTGGCCTTTCTTATGTCCATCCGTTCCTGCGGCGGAACAACTGGAAGGCCAAGAATCTCTGTATGTGCGGCAACTTCAACATGACGAACATCGGGGATATCTTCGAGAAACTGACAGATCAGGGACAGTGCCCCCGCATCTACAGTGATACCTATATCCTGTTGGAACTGATGGGGCACAGGCTCGACCGGGAGGTGGAGCGCAACTTCGTGGAGGCGCAGAAACTCGGACTTGAGAAGCGTGCCGTCACCGATTACATCGAAGAGCACGTACAGGTGAGCAATGTCCTCAAGACGACCATGCAGGACTTTGACGGCGGATATGTCATCTGCGGACAGACGGGGTCGGGTGAGATGTTCGCTATCCGTGATCCCTGGGCCATCCGGCCGGCCTTCTATTACAGGAACGATGAGATCGTTGCGCTGGCAAGTGAGCGTCCTGTGCTGCAGACGACTTTCGACCTGGAGTGTAATGACATTCAGGAATTGGATCCCGGTCAGGCACTGATTGTCAACCGCCGTGGCGAATGTTCGCTGCAGCAGATACTCGAACCCCGGAACTATTCAGCCTGTTCATTCGAGCGCATCTATTTCTCCCGCGGCTCTGACCGTGATATATATAAGGAACGTGAACAGCTGGGACGACAGCTGACAGAGCCGGTGCTGAAGGCGGTCGGCTACGATACCAGCCACACCGTGCTCTCCTTCATACCGAATACGGCGGAGGTGGCATTCTATGGTCTTGTCCATGGTTTCAAGGAGTGGATCGACAAGAAGAAGGTGGAACAGATTGCAGCCTTGGGCACCGATCCTTCGGCAGAGGAAGTCTACCGCATTATTCATCAGGATGTCCGTTCGGAGAAAGTGGCGTGGAAAGACATCAAGCTGCGTACTTTCATCACCGAAGGCAACTCCCGTAACGACCTTGCCTCTCATGTCTACGATATTACCTATGAGTGCATCAAGCCCTATGAGGACAATCTCGTCATCATTGACGACTCCATCGTACGGGGCACGACATTGAAGGAAAGCATCCTCCGCATACTCGACCGGCTGCATCCCAAGAAGATCGTCGTCGTGTCGAGCGCACCCCAGATCCGCTTCCCTGACTACTATGGCATTGATATGCCTTGTCCTGACGAGTTCTGTGTGTTCCGTGCTGCCGTCGAACTGCTGCATGACCGTGGAATGGCCCCTCTGCTGGATGAGGTGTACGAGGCGTGCAGGAAGGAGGTTGCCAAGGCCAAGGACGAACCCATCGTGAATGCCGTCCGTACCGTTTACAAGCCGTTTACGGTGGATGAACTCAATAAGAAGATCATAGAGATGCTGCGTCCGGAAGGGATGACGACGCCTGTCGAACTCGTTTTTCAGAGTGTGGAAGGGCTGCATCATGCCATCCCGGATCATCCGGGCGACTGGTATTTCACAGGCAACTATCCGACCCGTGGCGGTATGCGTCTCGTCAACCAGGCTTTCATTGACTATTATGAGCGTGTGCATCGTCATTCCGAAAGGATGAAATAGAGCTTCTCTGCAAGGAATGCTTCTCGTGTCGATGAGCGTGTTTCATCCTGGACAGAAGGCATTGCTCCCAAGAGGATGTGTGCCTGTCGGCCTGTAAAGAATCGGAAAAAACAAACAACCCAACAATACAGAACAATAATGAGGAACGTAACTTTATTCCTGAGTGACGGAACAAAATTCCATGGAAAGTCGTTTGGATACGATGCCCCTGTGGCTGGAGAAGTGGTATTCAACACGGCCATGATGGGCTATCCGGAAAGCCTGACCGACCCCTCCTATGCCGGGCAGTTGCTTACAATGACTTTCCCCTTGGCAGGCAACTACGGTGTGCCGCCTTTCACTTTCGATGCGGATGGCATCCCGACTTTCATGGAAAGTGACAGGATATATGCGTCAGCCATCATCGTGTCCGACTATACGGAGCGGTACTCACACTGGAACGCTGCGGAGAGCCTGGGCGACTGGCTGAAACGGGAGCATGTACCGGGTATAACAGGAATAGATACCCGAGAGCTTACCAAGGTGCTGCGCGAACATGGTGTGATGATGGGGAAAATACTCTTCGATGACGAGCCGGACAACATCCCCGAGGCTGACTATGAAGGCGTGAACTTCGTCGACCGTGTCTCCACGAAGGAAATCATCCGTTACAATGAGGGAGCCGGCAAGAAAGTCGTCCTGGTAGACTGCGGCGTGAAGGCCAATATCATCCGCTCCCTTATAAAAAGAGGCGTAGAGGTCATCCGTGTACCCTGGAACTATGATTACACCGATATGGACTATGATGGACTCTTCCTTGCCAACGGCCCCGGCGACCCGGATATGTGCAACGATGCCGTTGAGATTATCCGCAAGCAGATGAACAGAAGCAAGAAGCCCATCTGCGGCATCTGCATGGGTAACCAGTTGCTGTCAAAGGCAGCGGGTGCAACCATCTACAAGTTGAAATACGGTCATCGAGGACACAACCAGCCGGTGCGTATGGTGGGGACGGAGAAGTGCTACATCACCTCCCAGAACCATGGCTATGCCGTTGACGCATCGACGCTCGACAAGGACTGGCGTGAACTGTTCGTGAACATGAACGACGGCAGCAACGAAGGAATCTGTCACAAAGAGAATCCTTGGTTTACCTCCCAGTTCCACCCGGAAGCCTGCTCCGGCCCGGTAGATACCTACTTTATGTTTGACAAATTCGTAGAGACACTGAAATAATGAAAGACGAGTCAATAAAGAAAGTCCTGATACTTGGTTCAGGCGCATTGAAGATTGGTGAGGCGGGCGAGTTCGATTACTCCGGCTCACAGGCATTGAAGGCACTGCGTGAGGAAGGCGTTTCTACGGTTCTGATCAATCCGAACATTGCCACAGTACAGACATCCGAGGGCGTAGCGGACCAGATCTACTTCCTCCCGGTGCAGCCTTACTTCGTGGAGCGGGTCATTGAAAAGGAACGCCCCGACGGCATTCTGCTGTCTTTCGGCGGACAGACCGCATTGAACTGTGGCGTAGAGCTGGACAAGACCGGCGTGCTGGAGAAATATCATGTAAAGGTGTTGGGAACCCCCGTCAAGGCCATCATGGATACCGAAGACCGTGAGCTCTTCGTGGAAAGACTGGACGAGATTGACGTCAAGACCATCAAGAGCGAGGCCTGCGAGGATATTCGACAGGCACGTCTGGCCGCAAAGACGCTCGGCTATCCGGTCATCGTCCGTGCAGCTTACGCTCTGGGAGGACTGGGCAGCGGTTTTGCCGATAATGAAGAAGAACTGGATGCCCTCTGCGAAAAGGCCTTTTCATTCTCTCCGCAGGTGCTGGTAGAGAAGAGCCTGAAAGGCTGGAAGGAGATAGAATACGAGGTTGTCCGCGACCGTTACGACAACTGTATCACGGTCTGCAACATGGAGAACTTCGATCCGCTCGGCATCCATACGGGAGAGTCGATCGTCATCGCACCGTCCCAGACGCTCTCCAACAGCGAGTATCATAAGCTGCGTGCGCTGTCCATCAAGATCGTGCGCCACATCGGCATCGTCGGCGAATGCAACGTCCAGTATGCCTTCGACCCCGAGAGCGAGGACTACCGCGTCATTGAGGTCAATGCCCGCCTCTCCCGTTCATCCGCCCTTGCCAGCAAAGCAACGGGCTATCCGCTTGCCTTCGTGGCCGCCAAGCTGGGCATGGGATACGGACTCTTTGAACTGAAGAACTCCGTTACCAAGACCACTTCTGCATTCTTCGAGCCGGCACTCGACTATGTAGTCTGCAAGATTCCCCGGTGGGACCTCAGCAAGTTCCGCGGTGTGGACAAGGAACTGGGCTCCAGCATGAAGTCGGTCGGCGAGGTAATGGCCATCGGCCGCAACTTCGAAGAAGCGATTCAGAAGGGTCTCCGCATGATAGGACAGGGAATGCATGGCTTTGTCGAGAACAAGGAGCTGCAGATCGACGACCTTGATGCCGCCCTTCGCGAGCCGACCGACAAACGGGTCTTCCTGATTTCCAAGGCGATGCACAGAGGATATACGGTCGACCAGATTCACGACCTGACGAAGATTGACCGCTGGTTCCTCAACAAGCTGAGACATATCATCGACATTGACGAGGAGCTGAAACGCAAGAACATCAATACGCTTGACAGAGAACTGCTGCGCGAAGCCAAGGTCTATGGCTTCACCGACTTCCAGATCGCACGTGCCGTAGGCCTGGAAGAGGAATGCCAGAACATGCACAAGGCGATGCTGATAGTCCGCCGTCTGCGCAAGGGACTCGGCATCCTGCCGGTAGTCAAGCAGATCGACACCTTGGCGGCGGAGTATCCGGCACAGACCAATTACCTTTATGTCACCTATGCCGGCGTGGCTTCCGATGTAACCTTCTCTAACGACCGCAATTCGGTGGTCGTGCTCGGTTCGGGCGCTTACCGCATCGGCAGCTCCGTCGAGTTCGACTGGTGCGGTGTGCAGGCCTTGAATACGATCCGCCGGCAGGGTTACCGTTCCATCATGATCAACTACAATCCGGAGACCGTGTCGACAGACTACGACATGTGTGACCGCCTCTACTTTGATGAGTTGACCTTCGAGCGGGTGATGGATATCATCGATGCGGAGAATCCGCACGGTGTGATCGTGTCGACAGGCGGTCAGATTCCCAACAATCTCGCCATGTACCTTGATGAGGAGAATGTGCCCATCCTCGGCACGGCGGCGAAGGACATAGACAATGCCGAGGACCGTGCCAAGTTCTCGTCGATGCTGACCGAGAACGGCATCAACCAGCCGGAGTGGAGCGCATTGACCAGCATGGACGACATCGACAGGTTTGTCGACCGTGTCGGATTCCCGGTACTTGTCCGTCCGTCATACGTCCTCTCTGGGGCGGCGATGAACGTCTGCTCCAACAAAGACGAGCTTACACGCTTCCTGCAGCTGGCAGCCAATGTCAGCGAGGATCATCCTGTTGTGGTCAGCAAGTTCATCGAGCACGCCAAGGAAATAGAAATGGATGCCGTGGCACAGGACGGTGAGATCATGGCATACGCCATCTCCGAGCACATTGAATTCGCCGGTGTCCATTCCGGAGATGCCACCATCCAGTTCCCGCCGCAGAAGCTGTATGTGGAGACGGTGCGCCGCATCAAGCGCATCAGCCGCCAGATTGCGAAGAAACTGCATATCAACGGACCGTTCAACATCCAGTACATGGCACGTGAGAACGACATTCTCGTCATCGAGTGCAACCTCCGTGCGAGCCGCTCCTTCCCGTTCGTCAGCAAGGTGCTGAAGCTGAACTTCATTGATCTGGCAACGAAGATCATGCTCGGCGTACCTGTGGAGAAACCGAACAAGAACCTCTTTGACCTCGACTATGTGGGTATCAAGGCTTCGCAGTTCTCGTTCAACCGCCTGCAGAAAGCCGACCCGGTTCTCGGTGTCGACATGAGCTCGACGGGCGAAGTGGGCTGCCTGGGCGACGACACCTCTACGGCGCTTCTGAAGTCGATGCTCTCCGTAGGGCAGCGTATTCCCAAGAAGACGGTGCTGCTCTCGACCGGCGGTGCGAAGCAGAAGGCCGAGATGCTCGATGCGGCGAAGATGCTGAGGCAGCATGGTTACGAACTCTATGCGACGGTAGGAACGTCTAAGTATCTTACGGAGAACGGCATTGAGAACACACTCGTCTATATGCCTTCCGACGAAGGGAAGCAGCCGCAGGCACTCGCCCTTCTGCACGGGAAGAAGATAGACATGGTGGTGAATATGCCGAAGGACCTCACGCCGCGCGAGCTGACCAACGGCTATAAGATCCGCCGCGCCGCCATCGATCTCAACATTCCGTTGATTACGAACAGCCGGCTGGCAAGTGCGTTCATCCATGCCTTCTGCAATGTCGGTCTCGACGACATTGACATCAAGGCGTGGGGGGAATATTGATGGCTTTCCGGAGGTTTCGGGGGTCAGGAGTGTTGGCTTGACTCCCGAGGCTCCTCTAAAAACATTTCTCATCCCATGAAATTTCTTCCATTCGCCTTTGCCGCTGTTACAGCGGCGGCATTCGCATCCTGCTCCGGCTGCACGTCACGCGGAGCAGGGCATTATGACACGACACAGGTCGACACCATGATGGCGGTCGATCTTGACAGTGCGTCTTCCGTTGAGGGCGCTTACGTCTCGGCATGGGCTTATCAGAACGATTCGGCGGTCGCCACGATGCAGAGCGCTCCGAACAGGAAGTCGCAGATTACGGCCTCCAACCGCATGACGATCCGTGTCCGTTACCTCGGCAGGGTAGGGATAGAGGCTTGCATGATACTCGGCGACGGCGAACAGTTCTCGGGCACCAGCTATGACAGTACCAATTTCGTGCGTGTCTATGCGCATGGCGACGAAATCGGCCGCTTCACCTATAAGCCCGGCGTCAGCAAACAGACGGACTCTGCTTTTGTACGGAATCCCGCAGCTTTTGTCGACTGCCTCCGCAAGAACCGCTCGCTCAAGATAGAGACGACGACCTTTACGAGCGGGACACTTGTCTACAGTTTCGATGCGGTCGCGGGGCTGGCAGGACGGCATCGGCGGTGACTCTGCAGAGGGAGACAGTGGGAATGCTATTCCCAACCGGTCGGGAACCGGGCTCCCAGGCGCTGGGAATCCGGTTCCCAAGTGCTGGGAACCGGATTCCCGTGTAGCTGGTTGTTTTTGTGTCGTGCAGTTTAATGATTTAGGTTGGCGGCATAGCGTCTTGCCTTTAGACTTGTCTGACGGTATTAGGACCGGTCGGATCATTGCCCGGTTGCAGCCGACTGTTTCTGATTGACTGCTTCCCGGCTTACTTTTACGGTTAACATTTGGTGTTTACATAATAAAACACTATCTTTGCAACATTAACATCTGTTATTTCAACCTAAGACCATTTTTTCATTACCTAAATACAAAGACATGAGAAAAACAATTATCCTTACAGCAATAGTGTTGTGCTCGGCCTTCGGCCATGCGCAGACACAGAAATGGATCAACAACGTGAAGCTGTCGGGTTTCGGAATCGTGCAGTATCAGTATAACGGCCTGCACAACGGTACGACAAGCAAGTCGAATACCTTTAACCTCCGTCTGGGACGTGTCTCCCTCGACGGCCGCATTCTGGACGACTGGTTTTGGAAAGCACAGCTGCAGTTCAACGGTAACACCTCCACTCTCGGGGCATCCCCGCGCGTGCTGGATCTCTTTGTCGAATGGCAGAAGTATGATTTCTTCCGCGTGAAGGCCGGCCAGTTCAAGAATCCGTTTACTTTCGACAACCCGATTCATCCCATTGACCAGGGCTTCATGGGGGTGGCACAGAGCGTGCAGAAACTCGCCGGTTTCTCTGACCGGGCAGGGGCGCATCCCTCTAACGGGCGCGACATCGGTGTGCAGATTCAGGGCGACTTCCTGAAGAACAATGCCGGCCGGAATCTCATCCATTATCAGGTCGGCGTGTTCGACGGACAGGGCATCAATGTGAAGGATGTCGACCAGCAGAAGAACATCATCGGGGGTGTATGGGTAATGCCCATGGATGGTCTGCGTCTGGGCTGGTTCGGCTGGACGGGGTCGTATGCCCGGAAAGGAACGTGGACGGATGCGGCCGGCCTGCCACAGAGCGGCATACGCAGCCTGCAGCAGCGTCGGTATGCCTTCTCGGCAGAGTATAAGGCAGACGACTGGACAGTCCGCTCAGAGTATGTCCATTCCACCGGCTATGCCTTCGCAAAGCCCATTGCCAATACGAATGATGAAGCGGCTCATGACTGTAATATCAGTGCCGACGGCAGCAAGGCACAGGGTGTCTACGCCCTCGTCATCGCCCCGATCATTCCTAAGAAATTCCATGCGAAGGCCCGTTATGATATGTACCGGCCGTCGGACGGCGCACAGAAGCAGCGCACGCAATACGACCTGGGGCTCGACTATGAGTTCAACAAGAACCTTGAACTGAGCGGGATTTACTCCTATGTCCACGACCGTTCGCAGAACACTCCTGCGGGGCATCCCAACTATTCGATGTTTGATCTGGAGTTGAGTTTCCGCTTCTGACAGCAAAAAACACGGATATATGCAGCGTATATCCGTGTTTTTTTATAATTTTGCACCCTGTCAGGTAGAGATGTATACAGAAAGGAGATTCTGGCAAAGGTCTCTGCGGACTGATTATCAAACACTAAAAAAATGACAACGACACACCATCATCATCACCATTCGCATCACAGGACGGGATTTCACGACAACGCTGCATCGCAGAATGCACGGCGCAGACAGAAGCTGAACAAGCTGATGAAAATCGTCATGACGGGCTTTGCACTGGCCATCGTGGCCTTCGTCTGCTGGCTGTACAGCAACTGACCGGGCAGTCGGTCCCCGCCTGCCGGCTTCCGGAGCCGTCATCTGTCTTTATGCACCGTGTGCAGATGATAATGCGAGCCGTCATAGTCTATCCGCATCACCCGGTCCTGTAATTCCTGCCGGGCCGACAGTGCCAGCGCCACATGACCCATCGTGCGGCGCAGGTTGATTTCCACGACCGGATGGAGGCCGAACCCCGTCTCCCGCCCGTCCGGGACGCCGTCTTTCGCAACGACCATCATGTCCACGCCCAAGACACCCTGATAGATGCCTTGCAGCCGGCCGGCGAGAAGGTGCTCCAGCGTCTCCGCCACTTTGTCCAGCACGCTGCCGGGGAGATAGGCCGAGAGCATTGCCCGTTTTCCGGCCTCGTCTGCAAGGCTGTTTCCTGCATACGCTCCGTTGACCGTATGGAAGACCGACAGGCCGGCATAATGAACCCCTCGCGCATCGGAGACGAACTCCATCCCGAAATCTTTTACCTTATTGTAATAGGGCTCTACCATCATGCCCCCTTGCCGCTCGATCGTCTTTCTGCTCCAGGCTGCCACGGCCGGTTGCAGAAGGGTGTCGACATAGCGTATGCCCCGTCCGCTGCTGCTCCATGGAGCTTTGATGACGGCCTTTCCGGTCTCCCGGACCCTTTGCTCCAGTTCCTCTATCCCCCGGGCATAGCATGCTGCTCCGGTCAGTATGGGGTCGTGCATGCTGCTGCGGAGTTCTGTCAGCACCATCGAGGCAAAACGCCGGTTGCTGTCATTGCGTATCCTGTCCAGCAGACCGTCGGCCGGCAAGAGCGTCCTGCGGATTCCCAGCTGTTCCAGCTGGAATTTCACGGCGGCATCCCATCCCCAGGGGGATACCCGGCTGATTCTGTCCGCCAGACGGCTCACCTCGTTCCTGTCGACGAAGCGGACCTTCCTGCCGTCACGCATGAAGCGGTGGGCATGCGCCTTGGCGGAAGCCACATTCTCCACCCATACGAGGTCGCCTTCCGCTGCCCAGAGTGCAGGAAGATAGTCTAAGTCGTGACGAAGCTGCCTGCCGGCGTGCGGGGCTGTAAAGTACTTGTTGTTATAAGCCAATGCAATGTCATGCTCGGGGTTGAATACATGAAGTGTCATAGAGAATGTTCGTTTGTTTCCTGCAAAGGTACGGGAAAGCAAATGTACATGCAAAAAATAAAAGCTGAAAAACATTTTTTTGCCATCCATAGTTTGCAAATAAGAGAAATAAGTAGTAACTTTGCATTTGCATAAAGTAGACAGCAACGCGAACAAGATGGACGCATTCTTTCACACTCATACAAATCTGGTGGAGCATGTCAATGCCCCTGTCCGCCGTCGTCTTATGGATGAGATAAACTGGAACGACAGGCTCATCGGCATTAAAGGTACGAGAGGCGTGGGGAAGACCACCTTTCTGCTGCAATATGCCAAGGAGCGTTACGGCTCTGCAGACCGGCAGTGTCTTTATGTGAACATGAACAACTTTTACTTCCAGGGCAGAGGAATTGCGGATTTCGCAGGCGAGTTCTGCCGCAAGGGAGGAAAGGTTCTGCTGATTGACCAGGTGTTCAAGCAGCCGGACTGGAGCAGGGAGCTTCGCCGGTGCTACGACTGTTATCCGCAGCTCCAGATTGTTTTCACCGGCTCGAGTGTCATGAGGCTGAAGGAAGAGAACCCGGAACTCAACGGCATTGTCAGGAGCTACAACCTCCGGGGATTCTCGTTCCGTGAGTATCTGAACCTGCAGGCCGGGCAGCATTTCGAGCCTTATACGCTGGATGAGATACTGGGCGGTCATGAGGAAATCACCCGCGGCATCCTGGCGAAGGTGAGCCCGATGAAACATTTTCAGGAATACATCCACCACGGCTTCTATCCGTTCTTTCTGGAACACCGGAACTATTCCGAGAACCTGTTGAAGACGATGAACATGATGACGGAAGTGGATATCCTCCTCATCAAGCAGATAGACCTGAAGTATCTTACCAAGATAAAAAAACTGTTCTACCTCCTTGCCCTGGAAGGACCGAAAGCTCCCAACATCAGCAACCTCGCCAAGGATATCAATACGAGCCGGGCGACGGTGATGAACTATATCAAGAACCTTGCTGACGCACGCCTCATCAACATTGTCTACCCTGCCGGGCAGGAATTCCCCAAGAAGCCGGCGAAGGTGATGCTGCAGAACTCCAACCTGATTTATGCCATCTATCCCATTCAGCTGGACCAGCAGCAGCTCATGGAGACTTTCTTCGTCAACGCCCTGCAGGAGGAGTGTTCCGTGAACGACGGCGGCAAGCAGGGGACTTACATCATCAACGAGAAGGAAAAATTCAAGGTGTATGACGCTGCAAAGCCCAAGATGAGGTTCAACAGCGATACGACCTATGCGATATACAACGCCGAAGTAGGGAAAGGAAGACAAGTACCGCTCTGGCTGATGGGTTTCCTTTATTAGGCAAGACCAAAAACATTATAACAATATTCATTTAATAAATTTCAAAATGGCTAAAGAAAAGAAGTTTATCACTTGTGATGGTAACGAGGCCGCTGCTCATGTGAGCTATATGTTCTCTGAGGTCGCAGCTATCTATCCTATCACTCCTTCATCTCCAATGGCTGAGCACGTCGACGAGTGGTCGGCACGCGGACGGAAGAACCTCTGGGGGCAGACCGTAAGCGTACAGGAGATGCAGTCAGAGGGTGGCGCAGCAGGTGCCGTACACGGTTCACTGCAGTCGGGTGCTCTCACGACAACCTTCACCGCATCACAGGGTCTGCTCCTGATGATTCCTAACATGTACAAGATTGCCGGTGAACTTTTGCCATGTGTGTTCAACGTCTCCGCACGTACACTCGCAAGTCATGCGCTCTGTATCTTCGGTGACCATCAGGATGTGATGGCCTGCCGCCAGACAGGTTTCGCCATGTTCTGTTCGGGTTCCGTGCAGGAAGTCATGGATCTTTCTGCCGTTCCTCATCTTGCTTCGCTGAAGACTTCCGTTCCTTTCATCAACTTCTTCGATGGTTTCCGTACATCTCATGAGTATCATAAGATCGAGTGCCTCGACCAGGAAGACATCCGTCCGCTGGTGGATGAAGAAGACATCAAGCGGTTCCGCGACCGTGCCATGTCACCGGAGCGTCCGGTCGTACGCGGTACTGCCGAGAACCCGGAGACCTTCTTCACACACCGTGAGGCAAGCAACTCTGCCTACGAGAATGTGCCGGAGGTCGTGGAGCACTATCTCAACGAACTGACCAAGATTACCGGCCGTGAGCATCACCTCTTCGACTACTACGGAGCAAAGGATGCCGAGAACATCATCATCCTGATGGGTTCAGCCACAGAAGCTGCCCGTGAAGCCATCGACTACCTGATGTCCCAGGGCAAGAAGGTGGGTATGGTCGCCGTACACCTTTACCGCCCGTTCTCTGTCAAGCACCTGCTGGCAGCAGTGCCCGAGACCGTCAAGCGCATCGCCGTGCTCGACCGTACGAAGGAGCCGGGTGCAGAGGGTGAGCCGTTGTACCTCGATGTCAAGAGCGCATTCTACGATGTGAAGAACAAGCCGCTGATTGTCGGTGGCCGTTACGGTCTCGGTTCTGCCGATACCACACCCGCCAAGATCATCGCCGTCTACAACAATCTTGAACTGCCCGAGCCGAAGGACCACTTCACGGTAGGTATCGTGGATGATGTCACCTTTACCTCTCTTCCGGAGGTCGAGGAGATTCCGCTGGGTGGTGAAGGAATGTTCGAGGCTAAGTTCTATGGACTCGGTGCTGACGGTACTGTCGGTGCGAACAAGAACTCTGTAAAGATCATCGGTGACAACACCGACAAGCACTGCCAGGCCTACTTCTCTTACGACTCCAAGAAGTCGGGCGGCTTCACCTGCTCTCACCTCCGTTTCGGCGACAGCCCGATCCGTTCTACCTATCAGGTGAACACTCCGAACTTCGTGGCCTGCCACGTCCAGGCTTACCTGAACATGTACGATGTCACACGTGGCCTGCGCAAGAACGGTACGTTCCTGCTGAATACCATCTTCGACGGAGAGGAGCTTGTAAACTTCATTCCCAACAAGGTGAAGCGTTACTTCGCCAAGAACAACATCACCGTCTACTACATCAATGCGACCAAGATCGCACAGGAGATCGGGCTGGGCAACCGTACCAACACCATCCTCCAGTCGACTTTCTTCCGTATCACGCAGGTTATCCCACTCGACCTTGCCGTAGATCAGATGAAGAAGTTCATCGTCAAGAGCTACAGCAAGAAGGGGCAGGATGTCGTAGACAAGAACTTCGCTGCTGTTGACCGCGGCAACGAATACAAGCAGCTCACTGTTGACCCTGCATGGGCAAACCTCCCTGACGATGAGGCCAAAGCCGACGATGCACCCGCATTCGTCAAGGAACTTGTACGTCCGATGAACGCACAGGCCGGTGACCTCCTGAAAGTGTCAGACTTCGTAAAGCACAACACGGTTGACGGTACATGGTCGGTAGGTACCGCTGCTTACGACAAGCGCGGTGTCGCTGCTTTCGTTCCTACATGGGACGCAGAGAACTGTATCCAGTGTAACAAATGTTCATTCGTCTGCCCTCACGCTTGTATCCGTCCGTTCGTTCTGGACGAACAGGAGAAGGCCGGCTTCAACGAACCTACCCTCGACGTACTCGCTCCGAAGCAGCTCAAGGGTATGCAGTTCCGCATCGAAGTGTCTGTACTCGACTGTACAGGTTGCGGCAACTGTGCTGATGTCTGCCCGGGCAAGAAGGGCAACAAGGCACTTGCCATGACACAGTTTGTTGCCGGTGAGGAAGAGGCTGTACGTCGTGCAGCCGACTGGGAGTACCTCGTCAAGAACGTCAAGAGCAAGCAGAATCTGGTTGACATCAAGTCGAATGCCAAGAACTCCCAGTTCGCTCAGCCGCTGTTCGAGTTTTCAGGAGCCTGTGCGGGTTGTGGTGAGACACCGTATGTCAAGCTCGTTTCACAGCTCTTCGGCGACCGTGAGATGATAGCCAACGCTACCGGCTGCTCTTCCATCTACTCTGCTTCCGTTCCTTCTACCCCGTATACAACCAACGAGAACGGACAGGGACCTGCCTTCAACAACTCACTGTTCGAGGACTTCTGCGAGTTCGGCATGGGTATGGCTTTGGGCAACAAGAAGATGCGTGAGCGCATCGTCGTGCTGCTCAATGAGCTGATGGCTGACGACAAGACACCGGCCGACTTCAAGGAAGCTGCACAGGAGTGGCTCGACAGCATGCACGATGCGGATGCGTCAAAGGTTGCCGCTGCCAAGCTGAAAGCGCTGATTGCTGCCGGCGCAGAGCATGGATGCCCTGTATGTGCCGAACTGAAGACCCTCGACCACTATCTCGTCAAGCGCAGCCAGTGGATCATCGGCGGTGACGGTGCTTCCTACGATATCGGTTACGGCGGTCTCGACCACGTCATCGCTTCCGGCGAGGATGTCAACATCCTGGTACTCGATACGGAGGTTTACTCCAACACGGGTGGTCAGAGTTCAAAGTCTACTCCGCTCGGCGCCATTGCTCAGTTTGCTGCCAAGGGCAAGCGTGTACGCAAGAAAGATCTCGGTCTGATGGCTACAACCTACGGTTACGTTTACGTAGCACAGGTTGCCATGGGTGCTGACAACGCACAGACATTGAAGGCCATCCGTGAGGCTGAGGCTTATCCCGGGCCGTCGCTCATCATCGCTTACTCTCCGTGTATCAACCACGGTCTGAAGATCAAGGGCGGTATGGGTCGCAGTCAGGCGCAGGAGGCCAATGCTGTTGCCTGCGGTTACTGGCACCTCTGGCGTTACAACCCGCAGTTGGCTGAAGAAGGCAAGAATCCGTTCTCTCTTGATTCCAAGGTACCGGACTGGAGCAAGTTCCAGGACTTCCTCCGCAGCGAGGTACGCTTCCTCTCTGTCCTCAAGGCTTATCCGGACGAGGGGGCTGAACTCTTCAAGGCCTGTGAGGATATGGCGAAACTTCGTTACCAGAGCTACGTCCGCAAGACGAAAGAGGACTGGAGCGAAGAGGCTTAACGGATTTTCTGAACGGAACACCTTATAGTCGAAGGACTATATGACTCATATTCCAACCCTCATTTTATAGGTACTGCCAGATTGTCTCTCAGTCTGGAACGCCTATAAGATGAGGGCTTTGACGTTTTATAGGAACGGTATCGGGCCTTCCGTTAAATGCGCAGATTGGGAATAGTGGCTTATGCACTTGCATGGTATGGCTGTCCAAAAGCAGAGGGGCTTACAAAAGGGGGCTACACTGCAATATAAGATGCAGAAAAGGCGAATTGATATGAAGCCTGTCCATCAGCCTGTCTTTCCGTCTTCTACAAACAACTTATTACCCTATCATCAGTATTTGTAAAATGTTTTCATGTAATGCAAAGCAACACATGCCCTTCTGGCTTCTAAAAGATGCCTGATTGGCTTGCAACAGGTGCCCTTTTAGCGTGTTGCCAACGCCCTTTTGAAGTCCAATCAAGCACCTTTTAAAAACGACTTGACAACCTGTTGATTTACTACTGGTTACAAACTTGCTTTTTTGTTTGTGTCTTTTATATTTACAGCTGATTCATTCGATATTATGTAATAGTTTTTCAAAACGGTGCCTGTATTTTCAACCTATTAAATTGAGAAGGGCTTTGTTTCGGAGGATGATGATGGAATAGCCAGTTGACGGTCTTGGCTATGTTTTTGTTGAATGAATCACTTCGGTTCTTCCGTTAAAACTATGCGAAAAGCATCCACGCATTTAACGGAAGAACCATATATAACACACATCGGAAACCGACTTCGCCGGTGTGTTGCGTTCGTTCTGTTGGTTTACACCACCCGTGTCGGATCTTCGCACCCTTATATTCTATTGCCTGGAAAATAGTAACTTACGGTGGAAGAAGCGTTGTACTGCCTCGGTCGGAGAATTGATGCACCTCTGTATACGATGAACTTTACCCCGGCAACGGTTTCTCTTAGCAGTTCTTCTTACAGCTCTGCACGGCCACACGCTTATGCACAGCTTAGCAGTTCTTCTTATAGCTCTGCACGGCCCACATGCTCATGAGAAGTCCGATTCCGAGCAGGGCGAGTACCTGATGGTAGATGCTTCCCATGTCGCCTCCGCGGATGCAGACCGTCCGCATGGCCTCGATGAAATAGCTTACCGGATTGACATAGGTTGTCAGATAAACTGCGTAAGGCATGGAACGTGTCGGTGTGAACAGGCCGGAGAGCAGCAGGAGCATCACGACGAAGAACCACATGACGAAGATGGCCTGCTGCATGGTGTCCGAATAATTGGAGACAATCAGCCCGAAGGACGAGAAGAACAGTGCCAGCAGCATCGCCAGCAGATAGACAAGGGCAATGCTTCCCGCGGGAACAATGCCGTATATCCCCCATGAAAGAAGCAGGCAGACGGTGACGACGAAGAAGGCGATGATCCAGTAGGGA
This sequence comes from Prevotella multiformis DSM 16608, assembly GCF_000191065.1. Classification (GTDB taxonomy): domain Bacteria; phylum Bacteroidota; class Bacteroidia; order Bacteroidales; family Bacteroidaceae; genus Prevotella; species Prevotella multiformis. Next base: position 1,122,306 of record NZ_GL872283.1, on the reverse strand, counting down.
ATCAGCTTGGCAAGGATGAATGTCCATTTGCTTACGGGTGTCACGTTGATCTGTTCGATAGTCCCTGCCTCCTTCTCACCTACGATGTTGAGCGTCGGCAGGTATCCTGTCATCAGCATCATCACGATGGCGAAGAGTGCGGGAATCATGAAGCGTTTGAAGTCCAGCTGCTTGTTGTAGAGATATAAGGTAGACACCTGCGACTGGACAGAAGCTGCGGAAGGAGATGCGCGGGCGATGACAACCTGTGAGAGATAGGCAGACCCTATCGAGCCTTTTGTCCCGTTGACGGCGTTGGCAGCCACCAGCACCTGCGGCGTACGTCCCAGGACAAGATCCCTGCTGTAGTGCTGTGGAATGACCACTATGGCATCTGACGTGGAATGCTCTATGTTGCTGAGTGCTGCCGCATACGTAGGCTGCTGTCCATGAAAGACAAAGTAGTTGTTTGCTTCAATCTCATGCACCAGCCGCTGCGACTGTGTGGAGCGGTCGTTGTCGACGACATCTACCACGATATTCTTCACTTCCATGTTCATTACCCACGGCATGACACACATGACCATGATGGGGAAGACGATGATGAGCCGTGGCAGAAACGAGTTGCGGCGTATCTGGGTGAACTCCTTGCGTAAAAGATATTTCAGTACCATATAGTTTCTATTCCAGTCGTTTGTTGAACTTCGTAAGCGAGAGAGCCAGCAATATGACGAGCATGCCGACGAGAATCATCAGCTCACGGAACACCTGTCCGATGCCGGTGTCCATGATCATCAGCTTTCGCATGGCGCTGATATAGTAACGTGTGGGGATGATGGCCGACACATATTGCAGTATCCGGGGCATCGACTCGATGGGGAATACCATTCCCGAAAGCATGATGATGGGCATCAGCAGCACCATGGCCGACAGCAGCAGGGCGGCAAGCTGTGTTTTTGCGACGTTGGAGACCAGCAGTCCCAATGAGAGTGCCAGCAGAATGTAGACGGTGGAGATGGCGAATATCCAGAACAGGGAACCATGCAGCGGTACGTCCAGGACGTAAGTGGACATGAGGAGGATTGCCGTCAGAATCAGGAAGGCGAGTACCAGGTAGGGAACGACTTTGGCGACAATGATCAGCAGCGGACGTGTGGGCGATACGAGCAGCACCTCCATCGTGCCTCTCTCTTTTTCCCGGACAATGGAAATGGAGGTCATCATGGCACAGACCAGCATGAGCAGCATCCCCATGATGGCAGGCACGAAGTTATAGGCGGATTTCATCTGCGGATTGTAAAGCATCTGTGAATTGACGGCGGTCCCCTCCGCATTCATGAGCACGGCACGGGCATAGTTAGACCACAGCTGCGCCATGTTGGGATCCGCCCCGTCCACGATGAACTGGACTCCATGTCCCGGTTCTGTAAAGTCCTGTGCGAAGACAACCGCAATGTCCGCCTGCTGGTTGCGGATCGTCTGCTCGGCTTCGGCAGGTGTGGCGACGGTCTTCACGATCGTGAAATACTCCGATGCCGCCAGACGGTCAGCCGCCTGCCGCGTCGCATAGCTGGCATTGCTCATGACGATGACTGTCCGCACGTTCCGCACGTCGTTGGTGATGGCGAATCCGAAGATCAGCATCATGACGACAGGCATGCCGAAAAGCATCAGCATGGTACGCTTGTCACGGATGATATGTTTTGCCTCCTTGGTGACAAAAGCTATGAACTGCCTCATACGTTATGGATTGGTTTCATTCTTAATCTGCACATCTTGTGGCCTGCCGTGCCAGGAATGTAAAGACATGGTCCATGTCCGGCTGCCCCAGTTTCTGTTTCAGTTCTTCAGGTGTGCCCAGGGCTTTGATCTTGCCGTCTACCATGATGGAAATCCGGTCGCAGTATTCCGCCTCGTCCATGTAGTGAGTGGTCACGAAGACCGTTATCCCCTGCTTCGCAGCGTCATAGATCAGTTTCCAGAACTGGCGGCGTGTGGCGGGGTCTACACCCCCCGTAGGTTCATCGAGGAATACGACATGAGGGTCGTGGAAGATGCTGACCGAGAAGGCGAGCTTCTGCTTCCATCCCAAAGGCAGACTGGATACAAGCGTGTTTCGGTGTGCCGAGAAGTCCAGCCGATCGAGCAGGTCGCTGGTCTTGCGGCGTATCTCTCCGTCGTCCATGCCGTAGATGCCGGCGAAGAGACTGATGTTCTCGGCAACGGTAAGGTCCTCGTAGAGCGAGAACTTCTGGCTCATGTAGCCGATATGCTTCTTTATCTGCTCGTACTCGGTACGGATGTCAAAGCCTGCTACTTTTCCGTTTCCATCCGTCGGCTGGCTGAGTCCGGTGAGCATACGCATGGCTGTGGTCTTGCCGGCTCCATTGGCGCCGAGGAAGCCGAAGATTTCTCCTTTCCTGACCGTGAAGGAAATGTCGTCTACCGCATGGAAGCTGCCAAAGGCCTTGACGAGGTGTTTTACTTCGATGGCATTCTCGTTGCTCTTCGTTCCGGCTTCCGGATTCTCGATGGCAGGAGGATTGAAGGTGTCCCTGAAGGTGGTGAGGATGTCGTCTGGAGTACCGATACCCCTGATACGACCTTCCGAAAGGAAAGCGACACGCTCGCACATCCTCACCTCGTCCAGATAAGGCGTTGAGGCGACAATGGTCATCTCACGCTCCTTCAACTGGGACAGCATCTCCCAGAACTCTTTGCGGCTGACAGGGTCGACACCTGTTGTCGGTTCGTCAAGGAACAGGACACTCGGCTGGTGGACCAGTGCGCAGCAGAGTGCCAGCTTCTGTTTCATGCCGCCCGAGAGTGCTCCCGTCCTGCGTTTTCTGAACGGTTCAATCTGTGTATAGATGGCCTTGATGGAGTCGTAGTTTTCTTCTATCGTCGTTCCGAAGAGCGTGGCGAAGAACCTCAGGTTTTCTTCTACCGTCAGATCCTGATAGAGTGAGAACCTGCCCGGCATGTAACCTACCCGCCGGCGTATCTCTTTCATGCCGCTGACGACATCGTATCCGTTCACCGAAGCCGTGCCCTCGTCGGGGAGCAGCAGCGAGCAGAGAATGCGGTACAGCGTCGTCTTTCCGGCTCCGTCAGGGCCGATGATGCCGAACAGTTCGCCTCTTTCCACGGAGAAGCTGACCGCTTTCAGCGCCTGCACCTTGCCGTAACGGCGGGACAGATTGTTTACTTCGATTGCATTCATCGGTACTGACTAAAACTTCACCTCACCGTACATGCCGATCTTCACATAGCCGTCGTTGCGGAACCGTATCTTGACGGCATAGACGAGGTCGGCACGCTCGTCGTCGGTAAGGATGGTCTTGGGCGTGAACTCCGAACGGCTGGAAATCCACGTGACGATTCCGTTATAGGACTTCTTCTGCCCTTTTCCGTAGTCAGCCATGACCTTCACCCGCTGCCCGATCCTGACATTCCGGAGCTGTGCGGAGGTGATGTAGGCACGGATGAACATCCTGACTGTGTCTGCCAGCTTGAAGAGTGGCCTGCCGGCCTGTACGAACTCTCCCCGTTCGGCATACTTCTCCAGGACCGTCCCTGTGATGGGACTCTTCACGAAAGTATGGGCTATCTGGTCGTCAATCTGTGCCTGCTGGGTACGTACGCCGGCCTGCTGGGCATCCACGCCGGCCTGTTGGGCGGCGATGCCCTCCATCTGTGCGGCGATACCCTTGTCCTGTTCGGCCAATGCAGCGTTCTGGCTGGCAATCTGCTCTTCGGCTGCGGCGAGCTGTTTCTTCAGCACCTGGATCTGGTAATCGATCTCGTCAACCTGCCTGCGCGGTGCCGCCCCGTCCCGGAACAGTTCGTCAAAACGCTTCCGTTCCCTTTGCTGGTCGGCAATCTGCTGCCGTATGGCCGCCACCTGCTTTTCAAGGTCCAGCTGCCGGCTGACCGTTGCCTGCCTGCTGGCTGCGAGCTGCCGTCTGTTGGCTTCGAACTGTCCATGGGTCGCCCGGAGCTGGTCATTGTCCGTAGCCAGCTGGTCTCGTTTCAGCGCCAGCTGACGGGCATCGATCTGGCCTACCGTCAGCCCGCCATTGAGCAGTTGTCCTTCTGTAACGTCAAAACTTACCAGCTGTCCCGAGGACTCGGCCGATACGGTCACCTCCGTAGCCTCGAACGTTCCCGTGGCATCATACTCTTTCCCGCTGTCTTTGCAGGATACCGCCCCAAGGGCAAGTGCGGCGAATAAAAATATCTTTCTCATTTCCGTCAGTCGTTTCATTCGTTGTTGGTATATTTCAGGTTGTACATTTCCCGTAGCATATCCATCTCGTGTATTGCCTGCCGTATTCTGGCCGCATTCTCGTTGTTGATTTCCTGCATCAGTCCGTGGGCGTCGATGATGCCGTGGGCCAGCTTCGATTCGGCGGCCTTGCGGACGTGCGTGCGGAGACTGATGATTTCGTCGTCGGCAAGCATCATGCTTCGGTACCGGGCGGCGTTCTCCTCCGCCTGTATCTGTTCCAGACGGTTGTTGAGGAGGAACACCTCCCGCATATTCCCGATCTGTTCACGTTGCACTTCCAGCTTCTCCCTGTCGTTCTTCCGTGTATAGAGTGCGCCGACATCCCACGACAGCTTCACGCCGATGATGCCGTTGAGGCTCCACTTCCGGTTCATCATGTCGTCGAACATGTTAAGTCCCGGATAACCGTAAAAGCCCTGTGCGAAGAGCCCGACCTTCGGCCGCAGCCTTGCCCCCAGTGCTTTCTCCTGTGCGTCGACAAGCATCAGCTGACGGTCGAAGAGCCCGAGTTCCGGCCGGTTGCCGGTCTGCCCGGAAATCCTGACAGCGTCCGGTTTCTGCAGGTTGTAGATCTCTCTGCCACAGAAGACACCCAGCATCCGCCGCAGCATCTGCCGCTGTGCCCTGAGCCCGGTGTTCTGCTGCTCCTTGTCCAGCCGTCCCGCCTTTACATTCTCAAGGTCGCTTGCGGCGGCCGTACCGGCCCTGACCATTGCCGAAAGCGTCTTCTCGCTGGACAGCAGCAGTGCCGCCGCATCTTCGTTGAGCCTGATCTGTTCGTCGAGAAGCAGGAGTGAGAAGTACATCTCGTTGACACGTCTGCGTACCTGATAGAGGTTTACCTTGTTTTCGGCCTTCTGCACCTCTCCTTGTCTCCGTGCTATTCCCGCCTGGCTGCTGACCGCCCCGCCGTCGTAGAGCGGCTGGGTGACTTCTATGCCCGCCCTGTACTGGTCTTTGGACAGTCCTTTCATATCCAGTCCCATCCGCCGGTACGCCGTCCGTATGCCGTCCGGCCACGAGGCGACGCCGCTCTGGCAGGTCGCCTGGGCGGAGACGCTGATCTGGGGCAGCCATTCCTTTCTGATGTTGCTGACCGTCAGTTCCGTTGTCCGTGCAAGGAGTCCGTACCGCTTGATAAGCGGATAGTTCCGTCCGGCCGCCTGCTGACATTCGTCCAGCGTCTGTGCCGGAACGGCAATGGGAAAGACCGCCAGTGCGAGAAGTCCTAATTTCTTCTTCATGTGCTGTTTCTTCATCTCTTCTTTCTTGTCTAATCGGCTGTTTTCTTCTTCCTGTCGTGCAAAGATAGGACTATTATGCCATAGGAAGATGATGAAATACGAACAAAAACTTTCCCGATTGTATGATTTCCTGTGTCTCGCACGTATTATTACGGAGAATAATGTTAGATTTGCAATATAATCATACAATAAGGAAAGATGAAAGAGAAGTCCAGAACCATCAACCCGTTCTCAATGGACAGCATCAATCCCGAAGAACTGCTGCCGCAGCAGGGACGTGTCACGGCAAATGACGAGGCCGTCCTCGTCATCGACGGTCACATACAGCACAGCCGTTTCCTCGAGGAAGGGAAGATCTACCAGATAGTAGAGCCGAGGCTGGTATTTGTCATGGAAGGACATGCCGACCTCTGCATCAACCTCCAGGACTGGCATCTCGAGAAGGGGATGCTGATGGTGCTGCCTGCCGATACCATTGTCGACATAAAGAAAATATCGGAGGAAACGCGCGTCGTTGCCATCATCTTCCGCAAGGGGGTGGAGCTGCCGGAGGAGAGCGTACTCACCGTTTCGCCCACAGAGGCCGACCGGCTGCTGCGCATGATTTACCTCGTCTGGGACTTCATGCAGGTCCCCCCTGTCCGCCGCACGGTGCTGCGGCATCTCCTGCAGGCACTCGTGGACAACGTCCAGTACATCAGGGACACTGCCGAGAAGGCTGCGGCAGACAGTATTCCCATGCGCATGCAGGAAACCTTCAGGAAGTTCCGGCGGCTGGTACATCGCCACTGTGTCAGGGAGCGTTCCATTCCTTTCTATGCCGGAGAACTGAACATGACCCCTCACTACCTGTCTTCCGTCATCAAGAAGGCGAGCGGTCGGAGCGTCATGTACTGGGTTAACCGTGCGACGGTACAGGAGGCGAAAATCCTCCTGGAGACCGGCGGCCTGACCGGCTGCGAGATTGCCTACCGGCTGCACTTCCCCAGTGCATCCGCCTTCTCCAAGTTCTTCCGGAGAGAGGTGGGCACGACCCCTCGGAAGTACCGGGAGGAATGCGGATGATCCGGAGAGGGACAAACGTCCCTCCTCTGATTGTATGGGAGCCGGATTCCCAACCGTGTGGGAACAGCGGTACCAGCCCTTGGGAACAGCGGTACCGCCCCTTGGGAACAGCAGTACCAGCCACCGGCAGCAGCCGGTATCGCACAGAGTATTTTCCGCAGGAGGAATCTTTCTGGTTCTTCCGAAATATGGAGTGATAAAGTAAGTCTGCTACATAATGAGGTTTGAGATTTGAGGTTTGAGATTTGAGGTTTGAGATTTGAGGTTTGAGATTTGAGGTTTGAGATTTGAGGTTTGTCCACTATATTGCATCCATCAAAAAGGGTTCTCCCGAAATATGGAGTGATAAAGTAAGTCTGCTACATAATGAGCACGGAGAAGCTGGGAAAGCGGGGGCAGGACGGCGGAATGAGAGAATAATGTTTACCTTTTTACTCTTTTACCTTTTTACTGTTTCCAACAGCTCACTGTTTCTGTGTGATATTTCATCAAGGTCGTCAATTCACAGGAAAAGCCTCATCACTCCAAATTCCTGAAGATGCATATTTCTCCACGAAAAGTTTGGTGATAAGAAATAAAAGTAATAAATTTGCAGTCGAATACAAACGAAAATGAAGATTATGAGCACGTCTTATGTATCTTTCCGTTACTTTTATTTTTTCTTTGCAGAAAGTTGCAAGGCGGGAGGTTGCGTGTAGATTTCAACTTATGACCATCACATAAAGCAAGAAACAGACGACGAAGCGGTCCCGCCCATTCCTGGGCAGGGCCGTTTTTCGTAGACCGGCCTTCTGACGGGCCGGTTCTCCACAAAACAGACGAAGCAGATGAAACGAATAGCCATACAGGGAGAACGGGGATGTTTCCACGACATTGCCGCCCATGCTTACTTTCCCGATGAACAGGTACAGCTTATATGCTGCACCACTTTTGAGAAGGTGTTCGAGGAGGTGGAAAAAGACCCGACGGTCATCGCGCTGCTCGCCATCGAGAACACGATAGCCGGCAGCCTGCTGCACAATTACGATCTCCTGCGCAAGTCGGGGACAATGGTCGTAGGCGAGCAGCGGCTCCATATCCAGCACTGCATCTGCTGCCTGCCTGACGACGACTGGACAACGGTCACCGAGGTTCATTCCCACCCTGTGGCATTCATGCAGTGCCGTTCGTTCCTTGCCGGTCATCCTGCTCTCAAGGCCGTGGAGGCTGATGATACGGCCGGGGCGGCTGCCTGTATCGCACGGAAACGTTGCCGCGGCCGGGCGGCTATCTGCGCCGCGGATGCCGCACGGATCTACGGACTGAAGATTCTCGAGGATTCGATAGAGGACAACAAGCACAACTTCACACGTTTCCTCATTGCCTGCCAGCCGCAGAAGGCCGACTTCCTCCGTCCGCTGACGGATGTGGACAAGGCGAGCATCGTATTCTCGCTGCCGCATGAAGAGGGGTCTCTGAGCAAGGTGCTGACCATCCTCTCTTTCTATGGCATCAATCTCACGAAGATACAGTCTCTGCCCGTCATCGGGCACGAGTGGGAATACCTCTTCTATGTAGACCTGACTTTTGACAGCCTCACCCGCTACCGGCAGTCGATAGACGCCATCACTCCGCTGGTGAAAAGCATCAGGATTCTGGGAGAGTACAGAGAACATTAGCAGCCGTCGGCGCGGGGAAAGTGCCCCGGCAGACAGAACATGAACAGCAGATGAAAAGGAAACAGCCTATGATACAGCCGGCAAGCCGTGTACGGGAGGTGCAGGAGTACTACTTCTCGCGCAAACTGAAAGAAGTGGCAGAACTGAATGCGGAAGGACAGGACATCATCTCCCTGGCTGTCGGCAGTCCCGACCAGCCTCCCTCGAAGCAGACCATTGACAAGCTCTGCGAGGTCGCCCGGGAGGCGGCAGGGCATGGCTATCAGCCCACCATGGGCACAGCCGAACTGCGCGGGGCGATGGCCGACTTCTATAAACGCTGGTATGGCGTGGAGGTGGATGCGCTGACCGAGGTACAGCCGCTTATCGGATCGAAGGAAGGTATCCTGCACGTCACCCTGGCCTTTGTCAATCCCGGCGAACAGGTGCTTGTCCCGGATCCCGGTTATCCCACCTACACATCCCTCTCACGGCTGCTCGGAGCAGAGGTCGTGACCTACGACCTGCGGGAGGAAAGGGGATGGCAGCCCGATTTCGACGCATTGGAGCGGATGGATCTGGGCCGTGTCCGCCTGATGTGGACGAATTATCCGAACATGCCGACCGGCGGTAACGCCCGCCGGGAGACCTATGTCAGGCTGGTCGACTTTGCCCGCCGGCATGGAATCGTGGTTGTCAACGACAATCCTTACTCGTTTATCCTCAACGAGGGAGAGAAGCTGAGCCTGCTGCAGGTGCCCGGTGCCAAAGACTGCTGCATAGAGCTCAATTCCATGTCGAAGGCTTACAATATGCCGGGATGGCGTGTGGGGATGTGCATCAGCAATCCTACTTTCATCTCGTGGATACTGAAAGTGAAGAGCAACATCGATTCGGGAACTTTCCGGGGCATACAGCTGGCTGCGGCGGAGGCCATGAGGACGAATACGGATGAATGGCATCGGCGGTATAACATAGAGGTCTATCGCCGGCGGCGTGTCCTGGCCGAAGAGATGTTGACACTGCTGGGCTGCCGTTTCGACAGGGCACAGGTGGGGATGTTCCTGTGGGGAAAGATACCGGAGAAGTACGCCGATGCGGAGGAACTGACCGAACGGGTGCTGCACGGGGCACGTGTGTTCCTTACCCCGGGATTCATCTTCGGCAGCAACGGCAGGCGTTATGTCCGCATTTCCTTGTGTGCAAAAGACGAGAGGATGGCGGAGGCATGCGACCGTATTGCCGCCCTGGAGTGGTAAGGCGGTATGCCGGATGCCGTGCCGTTGCCGCCGGTGCGGCTTTTGAGGAGGAACGGGACGATGCGCTCATCCCATCAAGTGAAACTAAAGAACAGATGATTATGGAATTAGACTTAGAACCTTTAAGACTCCCGAGCGACAATGTTCGCCCTGTTGTCATCGCTGGTCCCTGCTCGGCAGAGACGGAAGAACAGGTAATGTCCACGGCACGCAGCCTGGCAGACAAAGGCTGCCATATCTTCCGTGCCGGGATATGGAAGCCGCGTACGAAGCCCGGTGGATTTGAGGGCAATGGCGAAACGGCCTTGCCCTGGATGAAGGAGGTGAAGGAAGAGACAGGCATGCTGATCTCTACCGAAGTGGCAACGCCCGAACACGTCGAACTGGCCTTGAAGTACGGCATGGACATACTCTGGATAGGGGCGCGTACCTCTGCCAATCCCTTTGCCATGCAGGCACTGGCAGACACCCTGCAGGGGATGGACATTCCCGTGCTGGTGAAGAATCCTGTCAATCCCGACCTTGAGCTATGGATAGGAGCGCTGCAGCGGCTGAACCAGGCCGGGCTGAAGCGGCTGGGCGTGATACACCGTGGCTTCTCAAGCTACGAAAAGAAGATCTACCGCAACGTGCCGATGTGGCAGATTCCCATCGAGCTGCGCCGGCGTATCCCGGGGCTTCCCATCATCTGTGACCCGAGCCACATCGGGGGCCGCCGTGACCTGATAGCGCCGCTCTGCCAGCAGGCGATGGACCTGGGATTCGACGGACTGATCGTCGAGAGCCACTGTAATCCGGAGAAAGCCTGGAGTGATGCGAAGCAGCAGGTCACGCCCGATATTCTCGATTATATCCTGTCGCTTCTGGTCGTGCGTGACCATACCTCAACGACTGAAGGACTCCGCCTTCTCCGTGCGCAGATCGACGAGGTGGACAACTCGCTGATGGGACTTCTTTCCAAGCGTTTCCGTATCTGCCGTGAAATCGGCACTTTCAAGAAAGAGCATAACATGACGGTCCTGCAGACCGGCAGGTACAATGAGATACTTGAGAAGCGCGGTGCACAGGCAAGTCTTTGCGGCATGGATCCCAACTTTGCCGCACAGGTCTTCGAGCTGATCCATGAAGAGAGCGTGCGCCAGCAGCTGGAGATAGTGAACAGGTAGGAGCATCGGGTGTCGATGGTTCGCATTGCCGGCCGACGGGTATCGGGGGGATAAGCGGTGATTGTCTGTTGTCGATCAGCCTCTTGGCTGTTATTGGCTGCTGCTTTTCTTCATCATGACAATCGGCTGGTAACGAGTAATGTCCGTCACCGAATCCCCCTCTTGAAAAAGGAAGAATATGAAAATACTGATTATGGGTGCGGGAAAGATGGGAAGTTTCTTCATCGACCTGCTCAGTTTCGACCACGAAGTGGCGGCCTACGAAAAGGATGCCCGCCGTCTCCGCTTTACATACAACTGCCGCCGGTTTACCACCTTGGACGAGGTGGAAGCCTTCCGGCCGGAGCTGGTCATCAATGCCGTGACGGTGAAATATACGGTTCCGGCCTTTGAGGAAGTACTGCCGGTGCTGCCGTCCGGCAGCATCCTGTCAGACATCAGTTCGGTGAAAACGGGGCTGAAGGAATGGTATGGCCGCTGCGGGCATCCCTACGTGTCTACGCATCCGATGTTCGGGCCGACCTTTGCCAATCTCAACCAGCTGAGCGAAGAAAACGCCATCCTCATCAGCGAGGGAGACTATATGGGGAGAATCTTCTTCAAGGATCTCTACCAGCGGTTGGGATTGAACATCTACGAGTATAGTTTTGAGGAACATGACAAGACGGTAGCCTATTCGCTGAGCATTCCGTTTGTCTCGACCTTCGTCTTTGCGGCCGTGATGAAGCACCAGGATGCACCGGGCACCACTTTCAAACGGCACATGCAGATAGCGAAGGGCGTATTGAATGAGGATGACTACCTGCTCCAGGAGATTCTTTTCAATCCCTGCACGCACGACCAGGTGGCGCAGATCCGTACGGAACTGAAAGAGCTGCTGCAGATCATCGACGACAAGGATGCCGATGGCATGAAAGCTTATCTGGCGAAGATCCGCAAGCATGTGAAGGGGTAGGGGATCCGTCGGGAGGTGGATGATTCAGAGGAGGATAAGTCGTCACCGTCGTAGGGAATGAACGGCCTTATGTCTTCATCGTGGTCTTCTTGCCGGAGAGGAAGTCCTCTTGTCTTCAGACAACACCCCTGCGGCCGATTCCCCTTTATGGATGGAATGCGGTAAAGGCCTGATACCTTTACTCACTTTCCCCTCTGGCTTCTCATCCTTCCTTCAACTACCCCGTCTGTCCCCGCAATACTTTTAACTCTTGATATTTAATTCCCAACGGCTTATGCGTTTAGCATTAATCTTTATCTTTACAGTACTGACCACCTTGCAGACCTTTGCACAAAGTCGCCTGACCGTCGTCGAACTCAATGCGGAGAACCTGTTTGACACACGGCATGACACGCTGAAGGAAGATCGTGAATTTCTGCCGGATTCTCCCCGGCATTGGACCCGGACCAAGTACTGGGAGAAACTGAACAGGACAGGACAGACCCTCATAGCCTGCGGCGAAGACGGCAGCGGCTGGCATCTGCCCGACATCGTAGGACTGTGCGAGGTGGAGAACGACTCCGTCCTGTTCGACCTTACCCGCCGTTCATTGCTCCGCAAGGCACGTTATGAATACGTAATGACCGCCTCCGGTGATGTGCGCGGCATTGATGTGGCATTGCTGTATTCTCCTTTTTCCTTCAGGCTGATCAGAGCGGATACGATACGTGTCGCACCGATTCTGGACATGCGTCCTACAAGGGACATTCTTCATGTGGAAGGTGAAGTGGAAAACGGCGACACGCTGCACGTCTTCCTGGTTCATGCGCCGAGCCGAATGGGAGGTGAACTGTATTCCAGACCTTTCAGGAAACACGTGGTAAACCGGCTGTGCGATGCGGTAGATTCTCTCCGGCTGTGCCACTCGGATCCCAAAGTACTGGTGATGGGCGATTTCAATGATTATCCTGACAGTCCCTCCCTGCAGACCGCATATACGCACGGACTGGTCAATGTGTCGGCAGAAGCGCGGGGAAGCAACGGAGCCAAAGGAACCTATCGTTACCATGGTGCCTGGGGGAGTCTGGATCAGATTCTGGTGAGCGAGAACCTGCGTGAGCGTGTGTCAGGCTGTCATGTCCATGATGCCGTGTTCCTGCTGGAGCCGGATGAGAAATACGGTGGAGTGAAGCCACGCCGTAATTATAATGGTATGCGTTATAACAATGGATTCAGCGATCATCTGCCATTGGTCCTGCACTTAGAACTGAAATGAGGGGACGCTGGAGCTTGGCGGAATCAGCCTGTCGCAAAAGCCGGAGGCTGACATCCTTTTTCTGATGAGGGAGGACTTCTACCCGCCTCTTGTGCTGTGTATCTGCCTGATACATGGTCTTCCCGCCTGTAAGTGGCATTAACGAAAAAGTCCGGAGTTCCGTTGCCGGACTTCGGACTTCGTTCCCCTGTTGTTACAGGATGCCTGTATTTATTGTTTCTTCAGCAGGTCGCGTATCTCCATGAGGATCTTCTCTTCGTTCGTCGGCTCTGGAGCAGGTGCCGGCGCAGCTGTCTCCTCCTTTTTCTTAGACAGTCTGTTGATACCCTTTACGAGGAGGAATACACAGAAAGCGATGATCAGGAAATCGAATGTCGTCTGGAGGAAATTGCCGTAGTTGATGGTGGCGGCCTCCATCTTCTCCACTCCCGGAATGTCGACGGTGGGGAGCGTGATCTTCAGGTCGGTGAACTTGACGCCGCCGATGAGCCATCCGATAGGAGGCATGAGGATGTCGTCGACGATAGATGAGACGATCTTTCCGAAAGCACCGCCGATGATTACACCGACCGCCATGTCGACGGCATTCCCTTTTACTGCAAAGTCTTTGAATTCTTGAATGAGTCTGCTCATAATTTTATCTGTTGTTAAATTGTTGTTGTCCTGTACTTCTTTATCCTAAACATCCCGCTTTTGGCATACGGACGTTACAATCTCGGTCTGTAGGATTGCATCCATCCATCTGTATGCGTGTCGCACGTTATTTTTTATAATATTTAATACGCAAAGCGTCTGCAAAAATAAAAAAATAATTGTATCTTTGCAATCGTAACAAGGAAAATATTTCTACTGGGGAGGTAAAAAGAAAATAGTTTTATAAACTTTCATAAATTAATTAAGGTAAAAAATGGTAAATGTAGCTATTAACGGCTTTGGCCGTATCGGTCGTCTCGCATTCCGTCAGATGTTTGAGGCTGAAGGTTATGAGGTTGTTGCAATCAACGACTTGACAAGTCCTAAGATGCTTGCTCATCTTCTGAAATACGATACCGCTCAGGGTGGTTTCGCCGGCAAGTACGGTGAGGGCAAGCACACTGTAGAGGCAACAGAGGATTCTATCATCGTTGATGGCAAGGAAATCAAGATCTCTGCTGAGAAGGACGCTACAAACTGCCCATGGGCTGCTAACAAGGTAGACGTTGTTCTCGAGTGCACTGGTTTCTACACATCAAAGGAGAAGGCTTCTGCCCACCTCAAGGCAGGTGCCAAGAAAGTGGTTATCTCTGCTCCGGCAGGCAACGACCTTCCTACTATCGTATTCAATACAAACCACAAAACCCTGACAGCTGACGACAAGGTCATCTCTGCCGCTTCTTGTACAACCAACTGTCTGGCTCCTATGGCAGCTGCACTGAACGCATACGCTCCTATCCAGTCAGGTATCATGTCAACCATCCACGCTTACACGGGCGACCAGATGATTCTCGACGGTCCGCAGCGCAAGGGCGACCTCCGTCGTTCACGTGCAGGTGCCTGCAACATCGTTCCTAACTCAACAGGTGCTGCAAAGGCCATCGGTCTCGTCATCCCTGAGCTGAACGGCAAGCTGATCGGTTCTGCACAGCGTGTTCCGACTCCGACAGGTTCTACCACCATCCTCGTTGCTGTTGTCAAGGGCAAGGACATTACCGTTGAGGGCATCAACGCTGCCATGAAGGCTGCTGCAACGGAGAGCTTCGGTTACAACGAGGACCTGATAGTTTCTTCTGACATCATCGGTATGCGCTACGGCTCACTGTTCGATGCGACTCAGACAATGGTAAGCAAGATCAGCGACGACACATATCAGGTACAGGTTGTTTCCTGGTATGACAATGAGAACTCTTACACTTCTCAGATGGTACGCACAATCAAGTACTTCGCAGAGCTGAAGTAATATTGCTGGAAAGTGAATCTGCAATTCTCTCTTGCGCAGAGAGACATTGACGGATGAAATATTAATCCCTGCCGGTTCTCCGGCAGGGATTTTTCTGTTATCTTCCTTCTAAAGAAAAAATATTTTCTTTATCCGACTGGCTTATAGTTCGGGAATTTTATCTAAATTTGCGACATGAAGCATGAACATACGGAGAGCGGTGCGGATTATGGGACGGCTTCGGGAAAACGTATGATAACCATTCTCGGGCCTACGGCATCGGGCAAGACAGACCTCGCCGCACATCTGGCGGTGCGCATTGGTGCTGAAATCATCAGTGCCGACAGCCGGCAGGTGTACCGGGACATGGACATCGGCACGGGGAAGGATCTGGGAGATTATACGGTGGACGGACGATCCGTTCCCTACCACCTGATAGATATATGTGAGCCCGGGACGAAGTACAATCTCTTCCGCTATCAGCAGGACTTCCTCAACTGTTATGAAGACATACGGAGCAGGGGGGTACCGCCCATTCTCTGTGGCGGGACAGGCCTCTACATAGAAGCGGTGCTGAAAGGTTACAGCCTGTCTCCGGTGCCCCAGAATCCGGAGCTGCGCCGGTCACTGGAGAACAGATCGCTTGGGGAGCTGACACAGATTCTGACCGGATTGAAAGAGAGGAACCACTCCGTCATGCACAACAGGACGGATGTAGACTCCTGTCAGCGGGCCATCCGCGCCATAGAGATTGAAACGCACAACCTGTCGGCTCCGACAGAAGACCGGCACTGCCCGCCGATAGACTCGTTCATAATAGGTGTGGACATTGATCGTGACGAGCGCAGGCAGAAAATAACAGAGCGTCTGAAAGCCCGGCTTGAAGCGGGGATGGTGGAGGAGATAGACCGCCTCCTGAAACGTGGTATTCCTGCCGAAGATCTTATTTATTATGGGCTGGAATACAGGTTTGTCACGGAATATCTCGTCGGACGGCTGTCTTATGAGGAAATGTTCGGACAGCTGGAAACGGCCATCCACCAGTTTGCGAAACGGCAGATGACATGGTTCCGGGGCATGGAACGGCGAGGCTTCACAATACACTGGGTCAATGCCCGGCAGCCGATGAATGCAAAGATAGAAGAAATATTAAGTCTATGGTAGAAGAAGAGAGGTGGGGCATCATCTATTGTCCCAAAGGCGGATTGCTGAGTAATCCTGTGAAACGCTGGGAACAGGCAGAACATTGTCTGCAATCGCATCATATATTGTATGACATGGTACAGAGTGAGAACCCGCGCAGTGTGGAAAGGCTGGTTCGTATGATGATCAACAACGGTTACAGGACCCTTGTCATCTTCGGCGGGGACTCTGCCCTGAATGATGCGGTCAACTACCTGATGCGCATGGAACCGGAAGAGCGGGGACAGATCACGCTGGGGGTGATTCCGAACGGGGTGCTGAACGACTTTGCTCATTTCTGGGGTTTTGATGAATCCTGTCTGGACCGGACCATCCGATGGCTGATGCAGAAAAGGGTGAGAAAGATAGATGTCGGATGTATCCGTTATCAGAACAGAAAGAACGAGCACTGCCGGCGTTATTTCCTCAACTGTGTGAACTTTGGCTTTGTTGCCACCATTATGAGCCTTCGCCGCCGTACCCGTCATCTGTTTGTCTCCAGAAGACTGTCCTTCATCCTTTCGACTTTCCTGCTTCTCTTCCAGCGTACCGACTTCCTCATGCACCTCCATGTCAATACGGAGACGGTAAACAAACGCCTTATGACGGTCTGCATAGGCAATGCCTCGGGCTACGGACAGACCCCCAACGCCGTACCGTACAACGGTCTGCTGGATGTCTCGGTCGTCTCCCAGCCCAAGACCGTGCAGATTATCGAGGGGCTTTATCTCCTCCTGCGTGGGAAAATTCTGAATCATAGGAGTGTGCATCCTTATCGGACGGCCGAACTGACATTGCAGGCAGAGAGCCATACCCCTGTCAGTGTGGATGGACGCCTGTTGAACGGGACGCCTGTCGGAACATGCAAGGTCAGCGTGGAGAAGGAGGTGATCAACTTCCTGATACCCGACTGACAGACGGCTTTCTGATGCTGGCAGTCCTGAATCCTTGTCAGGATATTATCTTGCCCGCAGCGGTGAAGGTGACCTTTTACCTTGTAAGACAGGAAACTTTCCTCATGGCGAATTTCCTTTAAACACATCGGCAGGAAAAGGGAAGAGCGGTTCGCTCCTGCCATGGTCCTATATAGTAAGGTGCTGATGGCCGGATTGTGCGGGAGCGGTCTGCCGGGCACACGGATCGAATGGGCAGACAGACGCTTCAGATGTATAATGACGGCATTAGCCGGAGATTATGAGCCTCTGTTTTGTCTCCTGTCCATGTATTTAACGGAAGAACTGAAAAATATAAGTAAGATTTTGACATTATCCTGATTTTTCTTCGTATCTTTGAAGTGCCAAACAGTGTAGTCGTACCGTGACTTCCTTTTGACTTGAGACCAAACAACAGAACATAAAACCTTTATAGACATGAGCTACTTAAAATTTGAAAAGGCTCTGATGACCAATCTTCAGGACTCGCTGCCACGAGAGTTGTTGCGGACCAACCGCTCGGGGGCATATTCCTGTTCTACAATCGTTGACTGCAATACGCGCAAGTATCATGGACTGCTTGTTGTGCCGGTTCCGGGACTGGATGACGACAACCATGTACTGCTTAGCTCGCTTGACCCCACCGTCATCCAGCATGGTGCTGCCTTCAACCTTGGGTTACACAAGTATCAGAGCGGCAATTTCAGCCCGCAGGGACATAAGTATATCCGTGAGTTCGACTGTGACACCGTGCCTACTACCGTGTATCGGGTAGGAGGTGTACTGCTGAAAAAGGAGGTTGTGTTCCAACACTATGAAGACCGTATTCTGATTCGTTACACATTGCTGGATGCCCACTCACAGACTACCCTTCAGTTCCGTCCTTTCCTTGCTTTCCGCAGCGTACGGCAGTTCACACACGAGAACTCCGTTGCGGACAGGTCGTACCAGGAGGTGGACAACGGCATCAGCACCCGCATGTATGCCGGCTATCCGTCGCTCTTCATGCAGTTCTCGAAGAGCAATGTATTCCACTTCGAGCCTTATTGGTACCGTGGACTGGAATATCCGAAAGAGCAGGAACGTGGTTATGCGTCCAATGAAGATCTCTATGTGCCGGGTTACTTTGAAATGAATATCCGAAAGGGAGAGAGTATAATCTTTGCCGCTTCTACGGCGGAATGCCATACATCCTCATTGAAATCCCTGTTTGAAAAAGAGGTGGCGTCACGCAGTCCTCGTGACAATTTCTTCCACTGTCTTGTCAATGCTGCCCATCAGTTCCATAACCGTTCGAAGAACGATGAGCGTTATATCCTTGCCGGCTATCCGTGGTTCAAATGTCGTGCCCGTGACCAGTTCATCGCTCTCCCGGGGTTGACGCTAAGCATCGAAGAGCAGGAATACTTTGAACTGGTAATGCAGACGGCGGAGAAAGGGCTGCGTGAGTTCATGGAGGGGAAACCGGTCAGCGTCAACATCTACGAGATGGAGAAGCCCGACGTTCCCCTGTGGTGTATATGGGCTATACAGCAATACGCCAAGGAGGCTGGCAAGGCACGCTGCCAGGAACGTTATGGCAGTCTGCTGCGTGATATTATTGATTACCTCTCTTCCGGCGGACATCCCGACCTCAGGCTGGATGCCAACGGTCTGCTTTATGCCAGTGCGAAGGGGAGAGCCATAACGTGGATGAACTCCACAAACAACGGTAAACCTGTTGTTCCCCGGACGGGATATATCGTAGAGTTCAATGCGCTTTGGTACAACGCCCTGCGCTTTGTCGCTTCCATGGAACAGGAGAGCGGCCATGAGGCACGTGCAGCGGAACTCGAGAAGACCGCTTCCAAGTGCAAGGAGGCGTTTGTCGCCACTTTCCTGAACGAGTATGGTTATCTCTATGATTACGTAGACGGCAGGATGATCGACTGGAGTGTACGTCCTAACATGATCTTTGCCGTAGCGCTTGACTATTCACCGCTCGACCAGAAACAGAAAAGAGGCGTGCTGGATGTCTGTACGCGTGAACTGCTTACGCCGAAGGGGCTTCGTTCTCTCTCTCCTAAGAGCGGCGGTTACAATCCGATGTACGTCGGGCCGCAGACACAGCGCGACCTGGCCTACCATCAGGGAACGGCCTGGCCATGGCTGGGAGGCTTCTATCTCGAAGCCTGTCTGAAACTCTATAAGCAGACGCGTCTGAGCTTTGTCGAACGCCAGCTGGTAGGGTATGAGGATGAGATGTTCAACCACTGTCTCAGCACGCTGCCCGAACTGTTCGACGGTAATCCGCCGTTCTGTGGGCGCGGAGCCATCTCTTTTGCGATGAATGTTGCTGAAGTGCTCCGTACATTAGAGTTGCTTGAGAAGTATAAATATTAAAATGGAGGAACCTGTATGAAAGTTTTAATGTTTGGATGGGAGTATCCTCCTCATGTATATGGCGGTCTGGCTACTGCCAACTTCGGTATCTCGGAGGGGCTTCATGCGCAGGGAGATGTCGAGACAATCCTCTGTCTGCCTCATCCTTTTGGTGACGAGGACCACACTTTTGCGGATATTGTGGCAATGGACCATGTGCCTATTGCCTATCGGGAGCTTGGCTACGACTATGTGAAGAACCGTCTCGGCAATCTGATGACACCGGAACAGTACTTCAAACTGCGTGAGCACATCTATGCCGACTTCAATTATATGCACGTCAACGACCTTGGTGCGATGGATTTCGCCGGCGGCTATCCGGATAATCTGCATGAGGAAATCAATAATTATTCGATCATCGCCGGTGTCGTGGCACGTACATTCGACTTCGATATCATCCATGCACACGACTGGCTGACCTATCCTGCCGGCATTCATGCCAAGCGGGTATCGGGCAAGCCGCTGTGCATCCATGTCCATGCCACCGATTTCGACCGTTCGCGCGGTAAGGTCAATCCGACAGTCTATGGCATCGAGAAGGACGGTATGGACAATGCCGACTGCATCATGTGCGTGTCAGAACTGACCCGCCAGACGGTCATCAATCAGTATCATCAGGATCCACGGAAGGTCTTCACGGTACACAATGCCGTCTACCCGCTGAAGCAGGAGATTGCCGAAATCCCGCGTCCCGACCATAAGGGGAAGGAGAAAGTCGTCACTTTCCTCGGCCGGCTGACAATGCAGAAAGGGCCTGAATACTTCGTCGAAGCCGCCAACATGGTGCTGCACCGTACACGTAATGTCCGTTTCTGTATGGCAGGATCGGGCGATATGATGGATCAGATGATTTACCTGGCGGCCGAACGGGGCATTGCCGACCGTTTCCATTTCCCCGGCTTTATGCGCGGCAACCAGGTGTATGAATGCCTGAAGGCTTCCGATGTCTATGTGATGCCGTCCGTAAGCGAGCCGTTCGGTATCTCTCCCTTGGAGGCGATGCAGTGCGGGACACCGTCCATCATCTCCAAGCAGAGCGGTTGCGCAGAGATTCTGGACAACTGCATCAAGGTAGACTACTGGGATATTCATGCGCTGGCAGATGCGATGTACTCCATCTGTCACAACGAAAGCCTCTTCGACTACCTCGCCGCTGAAGGAAAACGTGAGGTCGACCAGATAACATGGGAGAAGGTCGGCGCATGGATCCGCGAGCTTTACCTCCGTACATTGGGCTGGCAATAAGTCCGGATGATGGAAAACGAATGACCTAAATAAAACCAAAACAACAAGACAATGAAGACAATTTGTTTATATTTCGAGATACACCAGGTAATTCACCTGAAACGTTACCGTTTCTTTGACATCGGTACCGACCATTATTATTATGACAGCTTCGAGAACGAACGCACCATATCAGAGATTGCCGACAAGAGCTATATGCCGGCTCTGGAGGCCTTGCAGCAGATGATCCATGAGAGCGGAAAGGCTTTCAAAGTGACGTTCTCGCTCTCGGGCGTGGGCATCGAGCAGCTGGAGATACACGCTCCCCAGGTGCTGGAGAAACTGCAGGAACTGAACAGTACCGGCTGTGTGGAGTTCCTTGCCGAACCCTATTCCCACGGTCTTGCTTCGCTTGCCAATGAGGAAAGTTTCAAGTCGGAAGTAAAACGTCAGGCACAGAAAATCAAGGAATACTTCGGCCAGACTCCTAAGGTACTGCGCAACTCCTCGCTGATCTACAGTGATGAAATCGGTCTGCTGGCTTCCCGGATGGGCTTCAAGGGGATGTTGACAGAAGGGGCGAAACATGTACTGGGCTGGAAGAGTCCGCATTACGTGTACAACTGTGCGCTCGATCCGAAACTCAAGCTGCTGTTGCGTGACGTGAAGCTGAGTGATGACATCTCGCTCCGTTTCAACAATTCAGACTGGGAAGGGTATCCGCTGTTCGCCGATACCTATATGGACGAGATCGCGGCACTTCCCGAGGAAGAACAGGTCATCGGCGTTTTCATGAATCTGTCCGCTCTCGGCATTGAGCAGCCGCTTTCGAGCAATATCCTCGAGTTCTTCAAAGCGTGGCCGGCCTGTGCAAAGCAGCGGGGTATCACTTTCTCTACTCCGACAGAGCTATGTATGAAGCTGAAGAGTGTCGACCGGCTTGACGTGCCTGACACGTTGAGCTGGATGGATGAGGAGCGTGATGTCAGTACATGGCTGGGGAATCCGATGCAGCGTGAAGCATTCAACAAGCTTTACAGCATTGCCGACCGTGTGCGTATTGCCGACGACCCGCGCATCAACCAGGACTGGGACTATCTGCAGGCGAGCGACAACTTCCGGTTCATGTCTACCAAGCCCTCGCGGGTGGGAATGGACAGGGGCATCTATTCCAGTCCGTTCGATGCCTTTACCAATTACATGAATGTTCTGGGCGACTTCCTGAACCGTGTCAACAGTCTTTATCCTGCTGAAATCGACAATGAGGAGCTGAACAGCCTGCTTACAACTATCCGTAATCAGGGAGAGGAGCTTGAAATGAAGTCGAAGGAAATATCCCATTTGCAGGCAAAGGTCGATACGCTGGAAAAGGAAGAGCTCCGGCTGCGTGACGAAAAAGAGAAGAAAGCCTCGGGCAGAAAGCCCGCTGCGGGCAGGGCTGCAAAGAAGTCCGTATCAAGAAAGAAAACGGAGAAGGCCGTCCCTGCCGATGAAAAAGCAGGATAAAACCGCTTTCTGAAATCCGATCCATAACGCTCATACGGCACCTGATGGAAGTCAGCAGGTGCGGTATGGGCGTTTTTTCGTGTCCTTTCTTCATGACGGTTGCCCAAGGCACTACCGGTGCCGGCCGTCAGAACATCGGCAGGAGACCCGATCCGTTCCAGTCGGTGTCAGTAAAGTGGATGATACCCTGCATGTATGGAAAATGTTTACCGGACGGCAATCATCCGTAGTCTTTTCGTTGACTTTCCTCCGAAGGAAAACCACTTTCTTTATCCAACAGGCTCGTAAATCACCGTTTTTATGTAAATTTGTAGCATGAAACGATTGATCAACTGGAAAGAATTTATCGTGCTCTTCGTAGTCATCGGAGGCATCTACTATCTCACGAAGTCATTGCTTGTCACGGGCGGTATTCTTGCCATCCTGTTGCTGATAGACGGTCTGCTCCGTCAATATGACAACAAGAAACGGGGAGAGAAGCAGGCCGACGAGATAAAAAGAAAGCTGGAAGAATAGGAAACCGTCTCGCTCTTCCCCGGTTCTGCCTTCTATAAGAGGCTGGAGGAAAGACACTGAGCGGACTTTAATGTATGCAGGCTGTACCGTCGCCTATCTTCGGAGACAGCATAAGGAATAAGGGAATGGAGAAACTATTAGCACTGTATAAACGATGGAGAGGCAGCGAGCCTGCCGGTGTCGAAAAGCTGGAAGGGGCGGGGAGCAATCGCGCATATTATCGGCTGACGGACGAAGACGGTGAGCCGGTCATTGGCGTCATCGGTACAAGCCGCGACGAGAACCATGCTTTTGTCTATCTTGCCAGACACTTTGAGAAACGCCGGCTTCCGGTTCCACACGTGCTGGCCGTCTCGGAAGATGAGACCCGCTATCTGCAGACCGATCTTGGGGAACGTTCGCTCTTTGAGGCCGTCCGTGGCGGACGAGAAGCCGGCGGAAGATATAATCTTGCGGAGCAGGAACTGCTTCGCAGGACGATCCGTGAGCTGCCGAACATACAGCTGCGTGGGGCTCGGGGGCTTGATTTCTCCAACTGTTATCCACAGCCGGAGTTCGACCAGAGAGGGGTGCTCTTCGATTTGAACTACTTTAAGTACTGCTTTCTGAAAGCGACAGAGCTGGATTTCCACGAGCTGAAGCTCGAAGCGAATTTCCGTATGTTTGCCAAAGACCTGACCTCGGAGAAGATGGATGCCTTTCTTTATCGTGACTTCCAGGCTCGCAACGTCATGCTGGACAAGGAGGGGAAACCTTATTTCATCGATTTCCAAGGTGGCAGGAAAGGACCGTTCTATTACGACCTTGCATCCTTCCTGTGGCAGGCAAGTGCAAAGTATTCTTTCAAGCTGCGCAGGGAACTGGTGTTTGAGTACTACCAGAGTCTGAAGAATTACACAGAAGTGCCGTCGAAGCGGCATTTCGTCAACCGCCTGTCCCTCTTCGTCCTGTTCCGTACGCTGCAGGTGCTGGGTGCATACGGCTTCCGCGGTTACTTTGAACGGAAGAAGCACTTTGTCGACTCCATCCCTCCTGCCATACAGAATCTGCGCGATCTTCTGGCATTGGGAGAGGATGTATTTCCCTATCCTTATATGATGTCCATGCTGGAACGGCTTACCCGGCTGCCGCAGTTTGCACATATCGAGAGACCGGCGGCAAACAGGTCGGACGGTTTCAGGACAGCAGAGAAGGACATTTACAAGGCCAATCCGATGGACGGCCCTGCGACATTCTCCAAGTACGACGGGAAAGGGCCGCTGGTAGTCCGTGTGTTCAGCTTCTCCTATAGGAAAGGAATTCCCGAAGATACCTCCGGCAACGGGGGAGGCTATGTGTTTGACTGCCGGAGTACGCACAACCCCGGACGGTACGAGCCTTACAAAAAGATTACGGGACTGGATGAACCCGTCATTCGCTTTCTGGAGGATGACGGCGAAATACTCGATTTCCTCAAGCCCGTCTACAGACTGGCTGACCATCATGTGGAACGTTATATGCAGCGCGGTTTTACCGACCTGATGTTCTGCTTCGGCTGTACGGGAGGACAGCACCGTTCGGTCTACTGCGCACAGCATCTGGCGGAGCATCTCAATGAGAAGTATGGAATTGAAGTACACATAACGCATCGGGAGCAGGGAATCAGACAGACCCTGAATGCCCGGTGAGAGATTCCGGCTGTTGCCGGGGGAGACGGATTCATGCGGATACCCGGAATGACCTTTTGATGTCTTCTCTTCTTTTAGACGAACGGATCCTAAAATAACATAACGGACTCGTTCGGATGCTGGGAAGAAGGAACATGCTGAATAGGGGCGGAAAGCTGCGAAGGGGCGGCAGCCCCCTCTTAACATCGCCATGACAATGAGGGTATTGGGGAAGATGTCCCGACCGGACCGGCTGGTCGGGGAGGAAATGAATGAGAAAAAGCGTATCAGGCTAAGCTGGAAGGCATAGTCCGATACGCTTTTTCCGTAGACTTCTGTTTATTGGAGTTCCGCCACAATGTATTCAGACCTTGTTCCGATACGGAATTTCCCGCCCCAGATTCCGATTCCGGAAGATACGTAGTATTGCGTGTCTCCTTTTCGCAATGGCCCGAAGGCATCTTCGTAGATCAGGTCTTCGATCCAGCTGACAGGCCAGACCTGTCCATAATGTGTGTGCCCTGACAGCTGGAAGTCTATGCCGCATTGCTGTGCTTCTTCCAGATGGTAGGGCTGATGGTCCATGAGAATCGTGTAATAGCCCTTCGGAGAGTACCTCATCAGCTCCTGCAGGCCGGCCCGCCTCTTGTTCGTCCGGTCGTCGCGCCCCACGACAAGCAGACTGTCTCCGCCCGGCAGATGCACCAGGGCATGACTGTCGACCAGCAGGTGGATGCCTGCATCCTGATAGAATTTCTTTGCCTGTGATGCGCCTCCGAGATACTCATGGTTGCCCAGACAGGCGTAGACCGGGGCTTTCAGTCGCCTGAACTCTGCCGCCATGCCCTGTGCAGCCAATGCCCGGATGCTCCCGTCGACAATGTCACCTGCAATGAGAACAAGTTCGGGCTGCTCCCTGTTCACGCTGTCCACCCATTTCCTGAACTCGTCTGCACGGTTGTGGTAACCCAGATGCAGGTCGGTCATCATGACCATACGGTGCCGCTGGCGCATGGTCTTTGTAGCCTTCAAAGTCAAAGGCACACGTTCTTTATGCAGGTAATGCAGATAGCCATAGACAAACAGTCCGGTCATGACGATTGCGACTGAAGCCGTTCCGGTCCGGCTGTCGTAGAGCAATGAACGGGGGACAAGACGGAGCAGCCTCCCCATGTCGAGCACAAGGAAGAGCATCGCAAGATACAGACCGATGAAAACAGACGAGTTGCCCAGCTCATACAGCGTTATGGCGATGGGCATGGGCCTGCTGTCAAGTCCGAAGATGAAGTTGGTGAAGAAACAGACGATGAACAGCAGCAGAACCCCTACGACAATCCATCTGACAGGGGAAAAGAAAGGGAGGATATGCCAGATACGCCAGCCGACATATCCGCAGACTGACAGGAAGAAAAGTAAAAAGACGATGATTGCGGTGTATTTCATCTTTCGGAAAAATTAGATCAGGTGATGATAGAATACCGGTGCATCCATAAAAAAGACGCGGCTCCTCTCGCTGCAAGGAACAGGAGGAAAGCTATCCATAAGGCATCATTGCCCAGCTGCCTCCAGAACAGAAAATACACGGTGAAGAATGTTGCCATGGCCACCGCCGTTGAAAACAGCATGCCTTTGGTGGCGGTCAGTCCGATAAAGACACCGTCCAATACGAAGGCCGACATTCCGGCCGCCGGTATCAGATAAGCCCAGAACAGGTAGGGGCGGGCGGATGCGATGACAGCCGTGTCATCTGTGAGCAGACGCAGGAATCCTTCTCCGCCGACGGCATACACGGCGGTAAAGAGCACTGCCATGAGTCCGCCGAAGGCGAACAGCCGGCGGACGATGATACGCAGTCCCTCCCCGTCGGCTGCACCATAGTATTTTCCGCTCAAAGCCTCTCCGGCATACGCAAAGCCATCCATCAGATAAGAGAAAAGCGTGAAGAGCGTCATCAGCAGTGTGTTGACGGCCAGCAGCATTGCCCCCTGCTTCCCTCCGGCCGAGGTGAAGAAGAAGTTGACGGCTACCAGACAGACCGTCCGCAGGAAGATGTCCTTGTTTACACGGAAGAACTCGCCCCATGCGTCTTTCCTCTTCTGCACGTGTCTCCACGTGGCGTGCAATTGGGCTCTGAAAAGCCTGCCTGCCAGCAGGTCGAACCCCCTCACGGGGCGTCTGATCCGCCGGCAAGCGGCAGACAGGGACACGATGAAGCCCGCCCACTGTGCCAGGACGGTGCCGGCAGCGACACCGCTTATCTTCCAGTCCAGGACGAATACGAAGAACAGGGAGGCAAGGATGTTGACCACATTCTGCAGTATGGCGACCATCATGGGCATACGGGTATCCTGCATGCCGATGAACCAGCCTGTCAGTCCGTATAGCCCCAACATGGCGGGTGCGCCCCAGATGACAATCCGGAAATAGGTTCCGACAAGCCCCCATGAGGTCTCCGGCGTGTTCATCAGCCGGAGCATACCCCATTCCAGACCCCGCTGTATGGTGACAAAGAACAGTCCAGTTCCAATGCCTATCAGCAGCGTGCGTGCAAGGATGTCCAGACATTCTTTACGGTCATGCCGTCCGAAAGCCTGTGAGGTCATGCCGCTTGTCCCCATTCGCAGGAACCCTAACAGCCAGTACATGACGTTGAAGATCATCGATCCGACGGCAATGGCACTGATGTAAGTCTCATTGCCGATATGACCGACGACCGCCAGGTCGACAAGTCCCAGCAAGGGGACGGTCACATTACTTATGACGGAGGGAACCGCAAGGCGGAGGATTTCCCTGTTCCATTTGTCCATCAGCGGCATCCTCTTACTCCCTTATATAATCCTTGGCTATGAGGTCATAGTACAAGGCCTCGAGTTCTGCCAGCGACAGCCGTTCTATCGAATGCTCCAATATACGGACAAGTTCCGCCCGGCGGGTGTCTTCCTCTCTCTTCTCAAAATCCATGACTTTCGTTTTTACGCATCCGAGGACCTATTCTATCGACTCCACCGTGACATCCTTGAACTCCATCATGAAGTTAAGCAGATGGCTTTGGTACCGGTTGCGTTTCAGCTTCATTTCCATCGTCACGACGTAGTAGTGTCCGGAGGAGGTGTCCTTGCGCTGCATCTCATAGGAGTCGATGATGACTTCCTTCTCACGCAGCCGCTGGAGGACACGCTGGATGTCGGTCTCTTCGGGAGCACTGAAAGACACGTTGATGTTGCGTGTGCCGAAGTGCTGCAGGATGAAGTAAAGGGCTTCCAGGCAGAGCAGGACAAGCACGGTCGTGGCGATGGACAGTACGTACATGCCCGCACCGGCCGTCATGCCGATGGCCGAGGTCACCCAGAGGCCTGCCGCCGTCGTGAGGCCGCGTACCACGTGCTTCTGGAAGATGATCGTTCCGGCACCGATGAATCCGATGCCTGTCACCACCTGTGAGGCGATACGGCTCGGATCGAGCGACACCTGTCCGTAATGTCCCAGCACGCCGTCGAAACCGAACTGAGACAGGATCATGAACAGTCCGCTGCCCAGTGCCACGAGGAAATGTGTCCGGAAACCCGCCTCCTTGGCACGGTATTCCCGCTCCAGACCGATGGCTCCGCCCAGCATGGCTGCAATGAAAAGCCTCAGTACAAACTCGTAGGTTATCGTATCCATGATGTTTACTCCTTTCTTTGTCAAGATGTAGCTTAGTGCTGCAAATTTACAAAAATACTTTGTATTTTCCTTGTTTCCCGGTTTAAAATGAAGGGATGGACAAGCAGATCGTCTCGTTCCGTGATTCGGAATGGATGCCGGTACGGGACTGATCCTATGCGTCACCTTTGAAGGGGTCTGTCTTTCAGACGGACTGTTCCTGCTTCCTTCCTGGACGGATATGGTGTCGGGCCATGCTGCTGAAAGCGGAAGACGGTGCATGGAGACAGAGGAAGCAGCAGGGAACAGATGTACGGAGTGCCTGTATGTCAATACAGCTTTTGGGAAATGGCGGAAGTGATTTCTCATGAGATTGCTTGCGGAATCCGGTGCAAAGGACTATATTTGCAGGAAAGACTACCACAGGTTTACAGATCGGCGCACGTATGTGTCGGGCAGGACAGGCACAGGGGACCGACCGGTTCTTTTGTACCGACAGACCTGTGTTCTTTCAGAATCTGCCTGAATGGACATCTTTAAAATAAATCAGAAGACAATGACAGAGAAAGAGAAACAGCAGCGAGGAATGCTTTACCAGGCAAATGATCCGGAGGTCTTGAAGGACCTTTATTACTGTGAGAATGAGTGTTACGAAATCAACCGGATTCCTCCTTCACACAGGGAGGAACGCATGGAGCGGCTGCGGAACCTGTTCGGCAGGGCTGGTGACGGACTGTTCATCGTCGCTCCGTTCTTCTGCGATTATGGTTATAACATAGAGGTGGGGAAGAACTTTTTCGCCAATACCAACTGCGTGATACTTGATGAAGCCAAGGTGACGTTCGGCGACAATGTCTTCGTCGCACCCAACTGTTCGTTCTATACTGCGGGGCATCCGCTCGATGTCGCTCAGCGCAACAGGAAAATAGAATATGCCCTGCCCATCCGCATCGGCAATGATGTGTGGATAGGCGGTAATGTCGTTGTCCTGCCCGGTGTGACCATTGGCGACGGGACCACGATCGGTGCAGGTTCTGTCGTAACCCATGACATCCCCGCCGGTGTGGTGGCGGCAGGCAATCCCTGCAAGGTCATCAGGAAAATAGGCGAGGAGTAAATACCGGTTTGTGATGCCTGCGGCCTTCCATGGACAAGAAGCTTTCCGCAGGACTCCGGCGTTGTAGAATACAGGCTGCCGGGATGTGCTGAAAAAGCCACGGACATACCGGTGCGATGGAATCCGTCAACGCTTTGCGGATTCCGTTTTGAAAACTGTCGGGATGGGGCTGCCGGGAGTCCTGTTCCCGACGGCTGGGAATCCTGTTCCCGGTATTTGGGAATGATGTTCCCAATCGGTTGGGAATCCTGTTCCCATGCAGATGCGTGTTGTATACCCTGTATCTTCCTGTTCTGGGCTGATGGGTTCTCGTCTTGTTTTTAAACTCGGTTGACGGGTGAAAGAACTTTTTTAAATGATTATCGTCTGTATGAGACCGCTGTAAAGCCCTGTTTATCACAACACTGCATATTCGATTATCAACAGGTTACACTTTCCGGAAGCCTCGTGTAAGAGAGCTTTTCTGCGGCCTCGGTATGTTGTTTAATGTTTTCGTCTGGCAGTTTTCTGCCTCTGCCGGTTTCCCTGATTGAAAGCCTGTGAAAAAGTCCCTACCTGTCGGCTGACAAGCTGACGTGACGGAACATGACTGTGGATAGCGGAAAATCCACAAAAAAAATCCCACCGCGGCCAGCCTGTTATGCTGCTGCGGTGGGATTCAGCTATGGGCATATTCGCATCCCGCCGTCCTGTCAGAGACGGCGAGACACGGTACGGTCATCTGTTCAGCTGCTTTTTCAACAGCTCCGGGATTTCTCTTGTCTCACGTGCCACAGGTACACCGACGGCCTCGAAGGCGGCAATCTTCTCGCTTGCAGAGCCTGATCCGCTTGAGATGATGGCACCGGCGTGTCCCATCTGCTTTCCTGGAGGTGCCTGCTGCCCGGAGATGAACACGGCCACCGGCTTCGTCACGTGCTCCTTGATGAATTTAGCTGCACGCTCTTCGGCATCGCCGCCGATTTCACCGATGAGTGCGATGCTGTCGGTCTCCGGATCATCCTGGAACATACGGAGCAGCTCCTCAAAGTAGAGACCCACTACGGGGTCGCCTCCTACGCCTACGGCCGTTGACTGTCCCAGGCCGGCCTGAGTAAGGTTGTAGACCACTTCGTAGGTAAGCGTACCACTGCGGCTGATGACACCTGTATGGCCTTTCTTGAAGATGTTGGTCGGCATGATGCCGGCCATGCTCTCGTCCGGAGAAATCAGTCCCGGACAGTTCGGGCCGATGACGCTTACGCCCTTGATGCGTGCATAACGCTGTGCGGCGACGGCATCGAGGGTCGGCACACCCTCGGTAATGCAGATGACGAGCTTGATGCCGCCGTCAATCGCTTCGAGCATGGCATCCTTTGCAAAGGGGGCTGGAACGAAGATGATGGAGGTGTTGGCACCGGTTGCCGCAACCGCATCCTTGACGGTATTGAACACCGGAATGCCGCTCACTTCCTGTCCGGCCTTGCCCGGCGAAGTGCCGCCCACCACGTTGGTGCCATACTCTTTCATCTTGGAAGCGTGGAAACTGCCGTCACGTCCTGTAATACCCTGTACGATTAGTTTTGTATTTTTGTTGATCAGAATACTCATAGTTCTTGTGTTTTAAAGTTTTTTGCTCAGTTCTACAGCCTTGTGTCCTGCGTCGGCCATGCTTGTGCCGACGGTAAAATGAGTGCCTTCGAGGATGGCTCTTCCTTCGGCTTCATTGGTTCCTGTCAGACGGATGACGATAGGTATGTCGGTCTCGATTACCTTGAAAGCCTCCAGAAGTCCGTTGGCCACATCATCACATCGTGTGATGCCACCGAAGATATTGATCAATACGACCTTTACATGTTTGTCGCTCAAGAGAAGCTTCATCGCCTCGACGATCTTCTCGGGATTGGAACTGCCGCCGATGTCGAGGAAGTTGGCAGGTTCGCCGCCATACAGTTTGATCATGTCCATGGTAGCCATGGCAAGACCGGCACCGTTTACCATGCAGCCGATGCTTCCTCCGAGGTTCACATAGCTGAACCCTTTGTCCTTGGCTTCACGCTCCTTGCGTTCTTCTTCGGTCGGCTCGAAGAGTTCGGCCACATCCGGGTGGCGGAAGAGGGCATTGTCGTCGAAGGTCATCTTGGCATCGATTGCTTTCAGTGTCCCATCCTTCAGCAGGACCAGAGGATTGATTTCTGCCAGCGAGGCGTCTTTCTCTGTGAACAGCTTATAGATGTTCTTAAAGACGGGAACAGCCTGCTTCACCTGCGCCATGTTGTCGAAGAGCTTGAAGGCAGCCTCTCTGGCGAGGTAGTCGTTCATGCCGACAACGGGATCGATGACGATCTTCTCGATCTTTTCCGGTGTCTCCTTGGCAACCTGCTCGATGTCCATACCGCCGGCACGGCTCAGCATCAACATCGGACACTTCGATTTACGGTCTACAAGGATACTCATGTAGTACTCTGATGCGATGTCGACGGCCTCGCTCACGAGCACCCTGTCGACGATAAACCCCTTGATGTTCATGCCCAGAATCGCCTCAGCATGCTGGCGGATCTCGGCTTCGCTGCTGCCAAGTTTCACACCACCGGCCTTGCCTCGTCCGCCCGTGTGAACCTGTGCCTTGACCACGGCTTTCTCAACACCTAACTGCTTGTAGGCAGCTACAGCTTCATCGGGGGTGCGACAGATGATGTTGCGGTCCACCGGAAGTCCATAACTTGCAAAGAATTTCTTTGCCTGGTATTCATGTACCTTCATAAGATTTGGTTTTAAATTATAAGTTTTAAATTATAAAATGATAGTTGAATTGTTTAGGATTCCTGATCGTGACGGTGACTTTCGTCAATATTCCCGTGCCGTTCTCTCTCCGCACAGGACAGCCAGTGCATTCTCGGTCAGTGCCAGCATCTCGTCCTGCCCGGGATAGACGTGGATCGGGGCAAGATAGCTGAGCCGCCGCCTGAGCCTTTCGATGATATAGTCACATTTCGCCATGCCGCCTGTCAGAAGAATGGCATCGATTTTCCCGTACAGTACGGCACCTTCTGCTGCAATATTCTTTGCGATGTGCCATATCATGGCTGAAACAATGAGTTCGGCATGCTTGTCACCTGCTTTTATCCAGTTCATTATCTCCTTGAGGTCGTTGGTTCCGAGGTGTGCGATGAGTCCAGCCTGTCCGCTTACTTTCTTCAGCAGCTGGTCTTCGGTGTATTTCCCGCTGAAACAGAGACGGATCAGGTCGGCTGCGGGTAACGACCCGGCCCGTTCGGGAGAGAACGGTCCTTCTCCATCCAGGGCGTTGTTGGCATCGACGGCCCTGCCGTGGTCATGGGCCGCAATGGAGATTCCTCCGCCCAGATGGCATATAATGAGGTTTAGCTTCTCATAGGTTGTCCCCATGTCTTTGGCAAATCGTCTGCCTATCGCTTTCTGGTTCAGAGCGTGCCAGATACACATACGGGGCATCAGCGGAGAGCCTGAGATACGTGCCTCGGGCTCCATCTCGTCTACGACACCGGGGTCGGCTACGAAGCTCCTGCACCCCGGAATCTCACGGGCTATCTCGTCGGCAATCATGCAGCCGAGGTCGCATACGTGCTGGTGGATAGCCTGCTGCTGGTCGAGGATCATCTTTTCAGTAATGGAGAAGACACCGCTGGGAACGGGTTTGGCAAGTCCGCCTCGACCGATGACGGCATCGAAGTCAAGGGGAATATTGCGTTTCTTCAGCTCCTCTATGACAACCTGCTTGCGGAAGTGGAACTGGTCGGAGATGCGTTTGAATTTGCTCAGCTCTTCCTGGGAGTGGGTGATGTCCGCCACGAACACCGGCTGGTCGTCGTCAGCAAGGGAAATCTTTGTGGAAGTCGAGCCGGGGTTGATTGCTAATATCTTGTATGGCATAATGTCTTGTTGCACCTTAATGTAGAGGGGATATGCTACCTGGAAATCAGGCTTGCCAGCGCGAGGCTGTATAATTTGGATTCGACAGTGTCGCCTCGGCTGGGAAGTACAACGGGCGCCATTGTACCCTGAAGGACGGCAGCTGTCTCTGCACGGCAGAAGAGAGTGACGGCCTTGTAGAACAGATTTCCGGCTTCAATATCGGGGAAAATCAAGGCATCAGCATCGCCTCCTATGGGGGAATCGATCCGTTTGACGCTCATGGCCTCAGGCGAACAGGAGGTCTTCAGGTCCAAAGGACCGTCTATCAGGCAGGAACCGAAAGCTCCGTTCTCCCCTTCCTCTCGGAGTGTCGCATAGGATGCGGTATAAGGAAAATGGCGTTCGTCTACCTTTTCAGAACAGTGGATAAGGGAGACTCTCGGGCAATCAATCTGGAAGGCATGGCAGAAATCGACAACGTATCTGACCTGTTCCCGTCGCTGTTTGTCCGTCGGGGCGGGGATGACCGCCGCATCGGTAAAGAACAGCAGCTTGTGGTATTCGGGCAGTTTGGCGACGGTGATATGGGTCAACACCGTGTCTTTCGGCAGGATTCCGACCTCCTTGTCAAGAATGGCACGCAACAGCACATCCGTGTTCAAGAACCCTTTCATGAGGACATCTGCCTGTTTCTCCCTTACCAGTCCGACTGCTTTCTGTGCCGCCTCTTCAGGTGTCCGGGCGATGACCGACTGAAAGCCATGCCTGCCGGCATAGCCTTCTGCGGTTTCTTCGGAACAGACCAGTATAGGGCTTATAAACCCTTCCTGCGCTGCCCTGGTGACAGCTTCCTGCGTATGAGCATCCTCCGGCCACGCCACGGCGGTGCGCTTGCAGACGTTCTTCTCCTTGAGAAGAGCGATGAGCTGGCTAAAGTCTTTGATCGTCTTTTTTTGTTCTGGCATAGTTAATCGATTTTCAGTTATAGTCTGATGACGTGACAAAGATACTACTTTGTTTTGAAATACAATCGTTCTCTGGTGAAAAAACACAGGAAAATTCTTTTTTTCAGCTTCATTGATGTATATTTGCGGTCGTATTAAAGATTTTATATGAGACGTTTGCACATTGTTATGTGGGTATGCGCCGTGTTCCAACTGGCCTCAGCCCAGAAGGTTTCACGCAGCTACATTCCTCATGGAGCTTTGTTCTATAACAGCCGGTGGCAGCCTGTTCCCAGTGCTGACAAGGCCTCCTATTATCGTGTTCTTGCTGTGGATGAAAAGGGGCAGAAGATGTTTTACGACTATTTCATCACCGGACAGCTGCAGGCCGAGAAGCATTATACAAGTCTTGACAGACAGAATGACCGCAGGACCGTACTGACCGGGGTATGCCGGACATTCCACAAGTCAGGCAGGGTAGAGTCCGTCATGCAGTACAGAAATGGCAAGGCGGACGGCAGAGCGCTGTCTTTTTTCCCAAGTGGAAATATTGGAATGAAGTTGAGTTACCGGAACGGTGTCCTCGACGGCCCATGCTATACTTATGATGAAAACGGACATCTGGAATATACAACCGTCTGGCGGAACGGGGCTAAGGTCAGAGAGATACAGGGCGGAAAAGACCACTACATAGACCGACAGACCAACGAGGATGCTTTCTGTGAGCGTTTCCGGCACGATGAGGCGCTGATCATGGCACAGTCGAAGACCATCTCCAGGACCCGGGAATCCGGCATACCGGAGTCCGGAGAAAGCGAAGACCGTCCGGAGAAGCACGTGACTTCAGATGTAAGACAGGAAGATGTGCGTAGAGATGCGGATTTCCAAGGATCCCATACCGCCGGCAAGACTCCTTCGAAAGCCCGTGATGGAAGACCCTCAAAGGACATGACAAAAGAGCAAGAGCTTGTGGCGGACGTGAAGTATCCAGACCGTCTGCCGGCCGACTCTGCCTCTGCGAGAGACGAAAAGACGGTCATCGCATCAGAAGACGGCCAGTCCTTTTTCCCTTTCTCCTATCTATATGGCCTTTTGAGCCGGGAAGAAGAAAGCTTGAAACGGATAGACGAATTGACAGGTTTAGGCAGACGCCTCCGGTTGGAGGACACCCAGACCGTCAACGGCTACGGCGCACAGAAGGAAATAATCCTCCATCACCATCTGCCTTATGATGCACAGACAGGAAAAGACAGGGTGACGGGTGACAGACCGCGGCAGGCGGGCTTTTTCGGTTCCTCCATGGGAGACAGCCTTTCCATTAACCGCATTAACCTCTTTACATGGTCGGAAGCCGAGATGGGTTCCTTTGCCCGGCAGGCTGTAGAGTGCGGTTATGCTGTGCTCGGTGGAGGAGACTATCGTACCTTGGACGGGAATTTCATCCTTGAACGGAAAGGCAGCCCGACTGCATACGGCGAACGTGAGGTCATCCTCACCTTCACCCATCAGTCCGGTCTCTACGCAGGACTTTATCATATCCAGATGGATGTGCGGTGATGGAAAAGCGCGAATCCGTTGCAGAGGGGTCAATTCTCTGCGACTTAAATTAGGACGTTTAAGTTTTTTTGCTTAAATTTGCAGCCTAAATTAAAACTAATAAAATGGATTTGCAGGCCTTCTTTCTGCATTCAGAGAGGGTTATGGCTTAATTTATGAATGGGATATGAAGGTAGTCGACAAGCTTTTCAACTGGTATCTTTCTGTTAATGCCCTTCCTTACTGGGTGGTGCTCGGCATGGACATTCTTATCTGTTACCTTTCCGGCATCTTCGTCTTCTGGCTGTATTATCACGGGGCGGTAGCCTTGGGAAACATCGCCCTGCTGACCAAGACCATCTTCATGTATATGGTCTTCAACCTGATAGGATTCAAGCTTTTCCGTACCTATTCGGGCATCATCCGCTATTCTTCCTTCGTCGATCTGCAGCGTGTGGGACTGGCAATGCTGCTCTCGCTGGGCATTGCAGAGGCCATGCACTACGTGGTCTATCATTGGAATCTGGAGTTTGTACGGCTCGAAGGACGGCAGATTGCCGCCATGTATCTTGTCGCGACCATCGGCATGATGGCGTTCCGTATCCTGACGAAGTCGCTCTACGATGTCCTGTTCAATACGGACAAGGGGATGCGTACACTCATCTATGGTGTGAGGGACGGCGGTGTAGGACTGGCGAAAATCATCCGCAGCGAACGGCCTTGCCGTTTTCTGCTGAAAGGTTTTATCTCTCATGATCCGTCCATCAAGGGACGTATCCTCATGGGCACGAAGGTGTATGTAGCGGATGACAAACTTGCAGAACACATCAAGGATATGAACATCCAGGCAGTCCTTGTCTCGCCCTTGCAGAATGAGTACTTCCGTAATGACCAGAAGCTGCAGGACACGCTCCTCGGCCTTGGCATCCAGATTTTCATGAGTTCGGGAGAGAAGGAATGGAAGCAGGATGACGACTATTCCCAGGTGCAGCTTAAGGAAATCAGCATAGAGGATCTTCTGCCCCGTGAACAGATCCATGTGGACATGGACGCCATCGGCCGTCTTCTGCGTGGGAAGAAAATCATGATAACGGGGTCTGCCGGCAGCATCGGCTCCGAAATGGTGCGCCAGATAGCTGTCTATGAACCTTCCGAACTGATCCTGATAGACCAGGCGGAGACCCCCCAGCATGACATCCGGCTGATGATGCACTTTGACTGGCCGGAGATAAAGGCGCACACCATCGTTGCCAGCATCGCCAACGAGGAGCGCATGGAAAAGATTTTCCAGACCTACCGCCCCGACTATGTATTCCATGCCGCCGCTTACAAGCACGTCCCGATGATGGAGGACAATCCTTCGGAGAGCATACAGAACAATGTCTGGGGAACGAAAGTCATCGCCGATCTCAGCGTGAAGTATGGTGTCAGGAAGTTTGTGATGATTTCCACCGACAAGGCCGTGAACCCGACCAACGTGATGGGTTGTTCCAAACGCATCTGCGAGATCTACTGCCAGAGTCTGAACAGGAAAATCAACGGGCAGGCCGGCAGCAGGCCGGTGACACAATTCGTAACGACCCGCTTCGGAAACGTGCTGGGCTCCAACGGATCCGTGATACCGCTTTTTGAAAAGCAGATTAAGGCCGGCGGGCCGGTCACGGTCACCGATCCCGATATTATCCGTTTCTTCATGCTCATCCCGGAGGCCTGCAAGCTGGTGCTTGAAGCGGGCACTCATGGCATCGGCGGGGAGATATTCGTTTTCGATATGGGCCAGCCGGTCAGGATAGCCGACCTTGCCCGACGGATGATCAGGCTCTCCGGGGCCAAGGACGTCAAAGTGGAATACACCGGGCTGCGCCCTGGCGAGAAGCTCTACGAAGAGGTATTGAGCACGAAGGAGGACACCCTTCCGAGTTTCCATGAGAAAATCCGTATCGCCAAGGTATGCGAGTATGACTACGAGGCGGTAAACAGTCAGATCGTCTCTCTTGTCTCGTTGAGCCATACATACAATGACATGGCCATCGTCGGCAAGATGAAGGAAATCGTGCCGGAATATGTAAGCAACAACAGCAAGTACTCCGTTCTTGACAGGAAAGATGTATCCTGACGGGAGAAGGCGGTGCAAACGAATCGTCGCAAATGAATGAGAAAGAAATGAAATTGTCCGCCCTTTTTGCCGACTTCCTGCGTTTCTGTCTGCGGGAAGAAGCGCAGGAACCGGCCGGGCTGGCCGAGATGGATTGGGACGCCCTCTATGACTTCGGTTACAAGCAAGCCATTCTGGGTGTCTTTTTCCATGGAATCAAGCGCCTTTCCAAGTCCGAACACCGTCCCGGCAGACAGCAGATCCTAAAATGGTATGGCAGCTGTTCGTT
Organism: Prevotella multiformis DSM 16608; assembly: GCF_000191065.1. Classification (GTDB taxonomy): domain Bacteria; phylum Bacteroidota; class Bacteroidia; order Bacteroidales; family Bacteroidaceae; genus Prevotella; species Prevotella multiformis. The sequence continues at coordinate 1,084,617 of NZ_GL872283.1, read as the reverse complement.
TATCGAACGGGCTAACCGGCAGGCCTACAAGGATGCCTCTATGCTCACGGCCTTGATGCTGAAGGAATATGGTGTGCATAGCTGTGTGCTGAAAGGACAGACAAATGCGCTGATGTATCCCGATCCGTATATGCGGACATCGGGCGACATTGACCTTTGGACAGATGCGGAGACATTGGATGTCATCCGCATTTCCAGACAGCTGGACAAACACGGGGAAATCGGCTATCATCATATTGAGGTCGGGTGTTTCAAGACCCCTGTCGAAGTACATTTCTTCCCATCCTTCATGGGCAATCTATGGCATGAATACAGGTTGCGGCGTTTTTTCAACCAATGTAAGGCTTCACAGTTTGAAAAGCTGACGGAGCTGCCTGACGGATCAGGGTATATGTACACCCTGACCGACGAGTTCAACCGGGTTTTCCAGATGTCACACCTCATGCACCATTTCTTCTTTGAGGGCATCGGCCTTCGTCAGATGATAGATTATTACTATCTGCTTCTCCACGGCTTCAGCGAGGAAGAACGCCGGAGAACGCTGCGCATCTTCCGGCAGACAGGAATGTACAAGTTCGCAGCGGCCGTGATGTATGTGATGAAGGAGACGCTGGGGCTTCCCGATCAGTATCTGCTGCTGGAACCAGACGAGAGGATCGGCAGGATGCTGGTATCCGAAATGCTGCAGGCAGGGAATTTCGGCTTTCATGACAGACGCTATTCTTTTGCGGGGAAGTCAGTCTATTCGCAGTATTTCGTCGAGATATACAGGAACCTGCATTTTGCCATGGACTTCCCCTCCGAGACGATATGGGGCCGTCCTGTTTCGCGCTGGTGGCACATGATTTACAAGGCTTATCTGCGGCGCCGCCTGCGTCAGCTGCAGAAGTAAGACGGTATTGTCTGCTTCCGCTCTTTTCTTCCGCCGGTGTTGACACGTACATTCACACAGGACCAATAGGGCTGGGTCAAGAGTGCATGTGGCAGCACAAGCAGGGACGGGCACCCCTCGTCTGTTCGACGAACAGTCTGTCTTGCGGACAGACGGGGGCATCGTTCCCTACGGTAGGGTATGCGACGCTCTTTCGGTCTTTTTGGCCGGGTGACGTTTTCTGTACAGTCAGTGGGGACAGGGACGAGTGACATGATTTGCGAAGAAATCCTGACCTCTTGATATGGAAAAAGCAAGGAGGAGAATGCCATCTTTACATTCTCCTCCTTGCTTTTTTCTGTCTTGTCCAGAGAGTAGGTTCCATCCTCCGGGATACTTTCGTCCGTCAGTAAGTAGCCGGCCGGTCAGTCGCCGGTATTTCCCTGATTGCCGGGAAGAGTTGTGTCCGACCGGTCGGGACGGCTGTTCCCAGCGGCTGGGAATGTCGTTCCCAAGCCTTGGGAATGCTGTTCCCAAGCCTTGGGAATACAGTTCCCGTTTGGTCTGGTGTTTTGGGCTGACCGCTTTCCGGCTCGCTTCCAGACCTGATCGGCAGGCCTGACATGTGCAGCTTGCTCAGAGACTCCACCAATGCTTTTTTTTCGGCGGTTTATGCTCCTCGAATGAATGATGTCCGAATCCACGGCTCTCCCAGGTCTCATGGTGCGTAATCATCTGATAGATGGTCCCCCAGTCGGGCAGCCCGCCGAAGTTGCGGTCGTCGATGAACATATCCGCCTTGAGTTTCCTTGAGAAGTGGTTGTTCTTGTCTTTCTCTTCCTCCGGGTAGTCTTTGTTGACGGCCCAGAAGTCTACACCGCGTGCATGACACCAGTCGACCGCTTCCTGAAGCAGGTCGCCCTCCCTTACGCTCCACATGATCAGCCGGTGTCCGTCCTTGATCAGCATCTTCAGTGTATCGGTGGCGAAGGGTACTTCGTCACCGATTTTCGGGTATTTATGTTCTACGATGGTTCCATCGAAATCAACTGCAATTGTCATCTTCTTCTATGTTTATCTCTTTATAGAGTGATCATCCTTATTGCCATAATGGCTGCTGCTATAGTTGCCGTAGTTGCCGTAGTTGCCATAATGTCCGTACTGTCCGTATCCATAGCTGCTGAGTCCACGTCCGTAACGTCCGTACTTACCGTATCGGCCATAGCCGTAGTAGTAGCCGTACTTCTTCTTGGACATGTCGATACCGTTCAGCACAACCGCCATATTAGGCAGCTTCTTCTCGTTGGCCAGTGCGTTGATCATCTCGAAGTTCGCCTTCGGCGTGTAGTCTGCACGGCACATATAGATGGAAGCGTCGGCCACGCGGGAAATCTGCAGCGTGTCGGTTACCAGACCGACAGGTGCCGTGTCAATCATGATGTAGTCGTACTCGTCTTTCAATATTCCGATAATATCCTCCAATGATTTGCGGGCGATAAGCTCGGCAGGGTTAGGGGGAACGGGGCCTGCCATAAGGAGATCCAGATTCTTGTTGACACCGGAGGGCAGGATCTGTTCCCGTACTTCTGCGGCTGTCGGAGACTCCTTGACAAGGAGATTGGTGATTCCATGCCTGTGGTCCTGGATGCCGAAGAGCTCGGCCAGACGGGGACGGCGGATGTCAAGACCTACCAGGATGACCTTCTTGCCCAGGAGACCGAAGCTGACGGAGAGGTTGGCAGCCGTGAAGGTCTTGCCCTCGCCGGAGGTAGAGGAGGTGAAGAGCACCACTTTCTGTCCTTCATGCAGCATGAACTGCAGGTTGGTGCGCATGGAGCGGAAGATCTCTTCCATCTGGTTGTTCTGATTCTCGTGCACGACAATGTCGGCCTTTCCCTTTGCGGTATTGCTTGCGATGGCCACATCGGCGATGATCGGGAGTTTCGTAAGCCGTACCACATCCTCGTGTCCTTCGATCTTGTAGCGGAACAACTGCTGCAGGAAGATGATCAAGGCCGGAATAGCCAGTCCGATCAGCAGGGCGATCAGCAGGATGATGGAAGACCTCGGACTGATCTTCCCGTCGAGCTGCGGGTCGTCGATCAGCTTTCCCTTGTCGGCTGTAGCGGCCAGGGAGATGCTGTTCTCCTCACGTTTCTGGAGCAGCATGAGGTACAGTCCCGACTTGACTTCCTGCTGGCGGCCGATCTGTGTCAGCATACGTTCCTGCTGAGGAGTCTCGGCGACCTGTTCGTTGAACTTGCTGACCTGTGCCGCCAGGGCATCCCGCTGGATCTGCAGATTCTGCCGGGCCGCCGCAATGGCGCGTCGAATGTTCCCGTTCAGTTCGCGGATCTGGACCGTGAGCGGCTCTACGACCGGCGAGTTCTCGGAAGCACTGCGGAGCAGACGGTTGCGTTCGAGCACCAGCTCGTTGTACTTGTTGATCAGGGAGGTGGAGCTCTGGTCGTCCAGACCCACATTAGAAGGGATTACCTGTGAGAGGTTTCTCGACGAACTTTCGACCTCCTGTGCGATGGTTCCGAAGAGCTCGATCTGTGTCTGCATGTCCGCCAGTTTCAGTTCGGACTCGTTCTGGTTGGTGACGGCATTGCCGGCGTTCAGCTTCAGTTCCACCATGCCGTTCTGCTGCTTGTAGTTCTGCAGCTGTCCTTCCGTCTTGCCGAGTTCGGCGTTGATTTTCTGCAGACGGCCGTTGATGAACTTCTCGGTACGCAGGGCGACGATGTTCTTGTCCTCATTGGCCTGCCGGTTGTAGACGATGGCAAGCTGCCTGAGGTAGTCCAGCGAACGCTGCGGCACCTCGTCCGTCAACTGAAGCTGTGCGATAGAGGTGGTCTTTGAAGTCTGTGCGACCTGTAGCTCGCTGACGTACTTGTCTGATGCCATCTTCGGCGAGAGGATTTCGACCTTCAGGGTCTGTCCGTCATGCAGGCTGTGTCCGTTGTTGGAGCTGATGGTGATGATGCCGGCGCGGGTGGCGATGGTTGCGGGAAGCGAAGTGAACTTCCTGTTGAGGGAGAAGGGGCCTTCACTCTCGTTTTCGTCCGTCGGGACAGAATAGGTCCCGCTGACACTGTATGTTGTGCCGTTCCTCGTAATGGCCAGGTCGATTGGCATGTTCAGCTTTTCCAGATGTGCTCTGTCCACATCCACGTTGAGCGGCTGGTCGCGATAGAGTATGATATTCTTGATTCTGCCCTTCGTCGAATAGTCTGCGTAGAGTTTCAGGTCTCTGATGGCATCTTCGGCGATAGAGTGCGAGCTGAGGATTTCCATCTCGTTGTCGATTCCGGCGGAATTGGAGATGATGCCGAGGTTCGTCATGTTCTGTAAAGACTGCCCGCGCTTGCTTCCGCTGTCATCATCCTTGATCAGCAGCTTGGCAGAGGACTGGTATTTCGGAGTGGCGTATCTGAGGTAAATCGCGCCTAAGCCACCGCAGATGATCAGTGACAGGATGAACCAGTACCAGTTGAGTATGATGGTTCGGTAGAGGACTGCGAAGTCAATGGAGGATTTGGTCTCTTGTGCCTCCTGCTCCTGTCCTTGTTCTAATTTTGTTTTCTCTTCCATATTTCTTTTCGTTCTTTATTTCCTGATGTCGATCCGTAAGGGGTTATACGTCTTCTTCTGCAAGCCGGAGAAGATACTTCCCGTAGTTGTTCTTTGCCATGGGCCGGGCTTCTTCTCTCAGTCTTTCTTTTGTGATCCACCCTTTCTTGTAGGCGATTTCTTCCAGACAGGCCACCTTAAGTCCCTGCCGTTTCTCTATACATTCAATGAATGTACTTGCCTCCGACAGGCTGTCGTGGGTGCCTGTATCGAGCCATGCAAAACCGCGCTGGAGTGTCTGTACCATCAGCGCGTCCTGATTCAGATAGCGCTGGTTGACGGTCGTTATCTCCAGTTCGCCTCTTGCGGAAGGCTCGATGCGGCTGGCGATTCCGACGACACTGTTGGGATAGAAGTAAAGCCCTACGACGGCATAGTTGCTCCTGGGGTGTTCCGGCTTTTCTTCTATGCTGAGGCATCTTCCGTTCTCATCAAACTCCGCCACACCGTACCGTTCGGGGTCGTTGACATAGTAACCGAAGACGGTTGCCCTGTTTTCCTTCTCTGCACGTTGCACGCTGCTGTACAGCAGGCTGCTGAGTCCTGCTCCGTAAAAGATGTTGTCGCCTAAGACCAGACAGACGGCATCGTTTCCGATAAACTTCTCGCCGATGATGAAGGCCTGTGCCAGTCCGTCGGGTGAAGGTTGTTCTGCATACTCGAAGTGTACACCAAAGCTGCTTCCGTCACCTAACAGCCGCTTGAAACCCGGCAGGTCGAAAGGGGTGGAGATGATCAGTATTTCTTTGATTCCTGCCAGCATCAGCACGGAAATGGGGTAATAGATCATCGGCTTGTCGTAGATGGGGATAAGCTGCTTGCTTATGCCTTTGGTGATAGGGTAGAGGCGGGTTCCCGATCCTCCTGCAAGAACTATACCTTTCATAATGGTGTTGTTTGAAATCTGTTTTTATTTAGTAGTTGTTTCTTTTCCTGTACGGCATCTTCCTGTATGGGGCGGCATGAAACGAAGTCAATACGCATGCTTGTCCGGATGGGCGATGCTCCATGCTGTCATGAGGATGATTTTCATGTCGAGCCAGAAGGTCCAGTTCTCTATGTACCAGATATCATGCTTTATCCTTTCCTCCATGAGCCGCGGATCCTTGGTCTCGCCCCGGTATCCCGTGACCTGCGCCCAGCCGGTAATGCCGGGCTTTGAGAAATGCCTTACCATGTACTTGTCTATTATCTCAGAATAGAGTTCCGTATGGTAGAGCATGTGAGGACGCGGTCCTACGATGCTCATGTCCCCCTGCAGGACGTTGAAGAACTGCGGGAACTCGTCGAGATTTGTCTTGCGCATGAAATTGCCGAAGGGGAATTTGCGCGGGTCGTCCTTCGTTGCCTGTGCCGTGTCCGCCTGCCTGTTGACGTGCATGCTGCGGAACTTGTAACACAGGAAGGTCACCCCGTTCAGCCCCGTCCGCTCCTGTCTGAAAAACACGGGACCGGGACTCTGCAGCTTTATGCAGAGGGCTATGAATGGGATGAGTGGAAGGAGGAGGAGGCATACAAGCAGACTGACGATGATGTCGAAGGATCTCTTGATGAACTTGTTTCCCATGTCAGACAAAGGTTCGATATGATTGGTGAAGAGATCCAGACTGCCTACACGTTCTGCCGTCAGCTTGAGCTGGTAATTGGCAAACATACGGGGAACATAGTGAAAGTGGATGACATGGTCGTCGCAGAACCGCATCAGTTTCACAATCTCTTCAGCATCGTTGTGCGACATGCTGCAGAAGATCTCGTCGTAAGGTCTGACGTTGACAGAAGGGACCATGTCCCTGTTGAGGGCGGCAATGGTACCCATATACGTCAGAGCCACCCCGTCCGGAAGGTTGCGGATGGGGGCATCTGCATAATAGCCTTTGATGATGTATCCCGTAGAAGGGTCGTTCGTCAGTTCCCTGTAAACGCTGATGAGCGCCGGGTCGTTTCCGACGAGCAGGACAGAACGGCTGTTTCCTCCTCTCTGCCGGTAACGCCTTAAGAGCCAGCGCTCGATGATTCTTGCAAGTATGATCAGCGTGTAGAGGCTAAGTGCGAATTCGGCCGAGAACGTGAAAAGGTTCTGTGCGTCTTTCATGAAATGGAGGAAGACCGCAGCGACTGCAACTTGCGTGATGACGAGTTTGCAGGCACGTGTCAGAATGTCCTGGAAGGTAAGGTGCCGGAGATTGATGATTGTCGAGAAAGCAAGCTGGGCGAGAATCATGGTAGCGTTTCCGACAAAGAAGAAAATCCTGGGTTCCGTGTAGATAAATTCCGGAGCGTGTTCTGGGGGGAGAAGCAGAAACGCCATCATAGTTATGTTCAAGATGATGAAATCATTGAAGATAACTAACCATTTGATAAAATCGTTGCCGTTATACTCTCTCATTTGGAAAATCGGATATCTCTGCGTGCAAAGGTAATAATTAAAATCGAATTAAAGAGTCTTTAAAAAGAGAAAACATTTGCTTGTCGGGTACTTTTCGTGTTTCTTATTAACTTTCCTATTAAGGAAATAAACATTTTCTTCACCTCACTGGCTTATAAATCACAGTTTTTGTGTAAATTTGCAATCGGTAAACGAAAAGGGTACTCCTCAATTACTTTTAAAACTTCAAAAAGAATATGGGATTTCTATCAAAGATCTTAGGAAAGAAAGAAAATGCACAGGGCAAGACCGGCGGCATGGAAGACTATATGACACTTGTACGGGTGTACTTCCAGGCAGCACTTGCAGGACGGTTGGGCATCAACAACTTGGCGACACTCCCCGACCTTCGTACTTATAAGCAGACCTTCCGTGTTCCGACATTGAACAACAAACTCGGTCCAGGAGAGAAGGCAAGCGTGCGCAAGACGATGAAAAACATTTATAAAGTTGACGACGATTTCTTCGATGAGATAGATGCGAGCATCAAAAAGAATTGCAAGAAGATGCAGGATGTACAGCCCTACCTGTACATGTTCCAGGGCTTCACCCAGGACCTGATGATGCTGGTAGGAAATCTGATGAAGTTCAAGCTGCGTGTCCCGGGATTCTTCAAGAAGGCCATTTACACCATGACCGAGAAGACCGTGAATGACATTTATGAGAAGAACAGTTTCTCCGACCCCGGCATCATCAAGGCTGTCATGTCCATTCGCCAGTACGACCATCGTCTGGGATTCAGCCGGAAATGGACAACGGATTTTGTCTACCAGATGGTGATCCTGGCAAAGAAAGAGCCCAAACCGGCCGAGGAGACACCGGCAAAATAATCAGAAAGATGTTTGCTTAAATAAAAACTTTAATGTAATTTTGTAGCCAAAACGAACAGATTAGCTATGAATGCGAATGAGAAATCTCTGAATACGTTTGCGACGCGTGTACGTCAGATGATCCTTCAGTACGAAGCGCAGAGAAAGGAGAATGACGAACTGTATACGCTTGTCGACCAGCGTGACCGGGAGATAACGCAGCTGCAGCAGGAGCTGGCTCAGGCGCATGCCGACTACAATACGTTGAAGATGGCTAAGATGCTCGAGATCACGGATGGGGACATGGAAACGGCACAGAAGCGCGTCGCCAAGCTGATCCGTGACGTGAACAAGTGTATCACGCTTCTAAGTGAGAAATAAAATAGAATGTAATGGCAGACGATAAGCTACACATACGATTGCACGTTTACAATGCAGAACTCTCCGTGAATGTTCCACGGGAAGACGAGGAGTATTATCGTTCGGCAGCCAAGCTCATTACGGACACCATCAATACTTATTCCACGCTCTTCAAAGGCAAGAAGGAGAATCGGGACATCTTGTACATGGCGATGTTGGATATCGCATTGCGGTATAAGAAAGAACGTGCACGTAATGATACGGCTCCATTCAATGATATTCTCGGAAAACTCACTTCTGAAATTGAAGATGCACTGAAGAAGTAACGGGAATATTTAATTTAAATCATAATTAAGAATCAATGAGTCCAATAGTAACAGTCATCATAGCTGTGATTTGCCTCGCAGCAGGGTGTGCCGGTGGATTTGCGGTCTTCCGTTATATCCTGACGGGGAAGTACAGAGACACCATGGAGAAAGCAGAGAAAGCTGCAGAGGTAATCAAAGAGAAGAAGCTCTTGGAGGTGAAAGAGAAATTCCTCAACAAGAAGAGTGAACTGGAAAAAGAAGTGCAGCAGCGTACGCTGAAGATACAGCAGGGTGAGAACCGGCTGAAGCAGCGTGAAGTCGCACTGAACCAGCGTCAGGAGGAAATCAACCGTCGCAGGCAGGATGTCGACCAGCAGCAGCAGCGTGTCGACAATGAAAAGAAACTGTTGCAGGTGAAGCAACAGGATCTCGAGAAGATGCAGGAGCAGGAGCGTACGAAGCTCGAGGAACTCTCCGGTCTCAGTTCGGAAGAGGCCAAGAAGCGCCTGGTGGAAAGTCTGAAAGACCAGGCGAGGCTTGATGCTGCATCTTATGTCAATGAGATCGTAGACGAGGCAAAGCTCAATGCCAACCAGCAGGCGAAGAAAATCGTCATCCAGACGATCCAGCGGGTTGCCACAGAAACGGCGATCGAAAACTCCGTAAGCGTATTCCACATTGACAGTGACGAGGTGAAAGGCCGTATCATCGGCCGTGAAGGGCGGAACATACGTGCCCTTGAAGCTGCGACCGGGGTCGAGATTGTCGTTGACGATACGCCGGAAGCGATTGTCATCTCCGCTTTCGACCCTGTCCGCCGTGAGGTCTGCCGTCTGGCTCTTCATCAGCTGGTAGCAGACGGCCGTATTCATCCTGCACGCATTGAGGAGGTTGTCGCCAAGGTCAAGAAGCAACTCGACAACGAGATCATCGAGACCGGAAAGCGGACAGCCATCGACCTCGGCATCCATGGGTTGCACCCGGAGCTGATCCGTATTGTCGGCAAGATGAAGTACCGGTCTTCATACGGCCAGAACCTCTTGCAGCACGCACGTGAGACCGCCAACCTCTGTGCTGTCATGGCAAGCGAACTGGGACTGAACCCGAAGAAGGCCAAACGCGCGGGACTGCTGCACGATATCGGCAAAGTCCCTGATGAAGAGACCGATCTCCCGCACGCCCTCTATGGTGGCAAGATCGCCGAGAAGTATAAGGAGAAACCGGATATCTGCAATGCCATCGCAGCCCACCATGATGAAGTGGAAATGACAACGCTCCTTGCACCGATCGTGCAGGTCTGTGATGCGATTTCCGGTGCCCGTCCTGGTGCCCGCCGTGAGATCGTCGAGGCTTATATCAAGCGTCTGAACGACCTCGAGGCCATTGCGATGAGTTATCCGGGCGTGACGAAGACCTATGCCATCCAGGCCGGTCGTGAGCTTCGCGTCATCGTAGGTGCTGACAAGATGGACGATGCGGAGAGTGAGAAGCTCAGTTCTGAGATTGCAGAGAAGATCCAGAACGAGATGACCTACCCTGGACAGGTGAAGATCACGGTCATCCGTGAAACCCGTTCTGTGGCCTATGCCAAATAAGCGACGACTTGCTTACCGTAAGATGCATGAAGAATGCAAACGCTTTCCCGTGCCTCTTACAGTTTGAAACAATCCAATAGAAAAGACCATTTCCTGTTTCGTTTTTCGAGTAAGGAAATGGTCTTTTTTGTTTTCTGCCGTCTCTTCAAGCGTCTCCGGAAGATAGTCTGTCCCTCTCCGGATCAATCAAAGGGAATCCGAGGCCTCTGCAAGACAGTTCTGTGAAGAGACTATAAGATATGCGACGTATGGATTGTCAATAACGCTTTTCTGTACGGATGGAGTCAGGCAGAGCTATTCCATCCGGGGCATCCGAGTTATAGCCTCCTGGCTCTTTCGCCAAGCTCATCCTATCCGAAGATCCGTTTGAAGAGACCTTTTTTCGGAGTCTGTCCACATTCTTTCCGCTGCTCTTGAGAAAGGCCTTCTGCTGAAGGCTGGACTTCCTCACCGACTTCTTCTCCGACTTTCTCAGCAATCATCTCCGGAATGTCCTCCCCTTCGATGATTCCTGCAACGCCCCATTGGGAAGCAAGCGCGGTGGCATCTTTCCGGGCAGTAAGTTTGTCGATTTCATATTCACCGCAGAGCAGTTCCACAAGATCCTCTACTGTGAAGGAACTCCGTTTCTGCACTTCTTCCCACAGAAAAGCGGAACTTTCGTTCATAGAGATGATGTTGCTGAAATCAATGTTTTCATCCCCTTCAGCAACAATGATATGCTCCCCGCATACTTCACGGAGTTTAAAACCGTTTTTTACTTTCATACTTAACTGGTGATTTTCTTGTTCTTACTGACATTAAACCGGCCCGAAGTACGGAATCCACAGGCGGCGGTAAATCCCAAGGAGGTATCGCCGCAGGGGGAGAAGCCGTATCCAGAAAAAGCTGTACAGCCTCCATTTCCACCCGTCTGTGCGGTCCATGTGCGACCGCCCTTTCCGATAAAAACCGATGATGCTGCCGACGATGTTCTCCATCCTGCAATGCTCGACACCGAGATTTCCGTCACCGCGCAAGGTGACATGATTTCCCTCTATCCTGTCAATCCGGTGCAGGACATAGTGTCCGGGAGAATCTTCTGCCAGGACAGGATCGCCCACTTTTACGGCAGAAGGCTTCACCAGAAGAGCCTTGTCACGGTCGTTCTCAAGGAAAGGACGCATGGAAAAGCCACGCAGTCGCAGTGTGACCGTATGGCCTTCGTTCAGCATTTTGACCACCTCGGGGAGGAAGTCGGCATTGGCGAACTGAATCTCAGAGGCTGTAAGAGGTATCTTGGGCATATAGCCGGGTCTTTATGAGTTTTCTCCTTCTGTCACGGCCTTGCAGCACACTTCGGCCGCTTCCCGGTCGGGCAGACAGTGCAGCGTGAATATTCTCCCGGTCTCTACCACCTTCGTAATGGTGTCACAGATGGCGTTGTAGATTGCCGGATCCCATTTCATGCTGGAGCAGGAGGGCAGGAGAGAGGCGAAAGCCGAAATAGGGTCGGGCTTTTCCACCGAATTGGCTGCTGCTCTGTCAATGCGTGTGAGCGCACCTAAACGGGCCTTTACATTGCGGTAGCAGGGGGTCTTCCCGCTCCATGGGCTGCCGTATATCCACGCTTTACCTTCTATGATTCTCACGATGGGATTGTCATCGTTCATCAGGTCGCACCCCGGGACATAGCGCAGCCACATGCTGACCTGTGTGGACTTTCCCGTCCCGCTCTTGGCAATGAAGGCATAGCCGTAGCCGTTGTGGCGGACAAGGGAGGCATGGATCAGCAGGACATTCCGGTGTGCTCCGGCAAAGGCGAAGATGAGCATCAGCGCATTGTTCAGTCCGAATATACGCATATTCGTACTGCCGTTGAGCGCACAGCGGCAGTCGGTGAAGTCCTTGTTGCACTGCAGCAGGCAGCAGCCTGCACCGTTGATGTCCTTGATGATATACTGATAGCCGCCGTCATCCACACGGTCGACGATCGTGTCACCGTTGCCCGTGTCAAAGGTGCGGATGCGCTTTCGCCGTTCTTTCGGGATAGGTCGGAGCGTGTCGTCGACCGTCAGCCGGAAGAACAGTTCCTCGGAAGGCCTGCCGGTCCTGAAGGGTTCAAGAGAATGCAGCAGCTGCTTTCCGTTGACAGCCGTGTCACGGAAAGCAATCTGCACGTCGAGGTCGGCTATGTTGAAGTTATTTGTCTCCATCTTCTTCCGGCCGTATCTTCTTTTTCGATTTCCTGGTCTTCTTCCCCGGATTCTGTGAACTGTTGTAGACGGCGAGTTCGTCGGGTTCAACGGTCTTATAGCCGAACTGGCTTTCCGCAATTCCCTTGATGACGTATTTCTTTTTGGACTTCTCGTATCTGTTTCTCAACTTCACGTATTTCTTCATGGCCTGTTTCTCGTTCTCTGCGAACATCGTCACACAGGTAGGGTAGTGTTCCAGGCCGTTGTCCTGCAGATAGGAACGCAGCTGGTAAGAGTAATCCTCGCGGTTGGCAAGGAAATGCGTGCGGTCATTGACGAGATAGGCGTCGACCTGCTGGATGTCAGTCATATAGACGGTCGAGTCGTTGAAAGAGGCTGCAAAGCCGAACACATAGACTTTGGCGGGTTTGTATCCTTTGGCGTAACTGCTGTTCACCCATCCCAGCAGCAGTGCTGCAATGACGAACATCTGACGGAGTCTCATCTTCATTATAATCTATCTTTCTGTGTTGATTTATTGTCCTAAATAAGCCTTCAGAACCTTGCTGTTGGTCTGCTGCCGCAGGCGCCGGATGGCTTTCTCCTTTATCTGTCTCACCCTTTCACGTGTGAGGTTGTATTTGCTGCCGATCTCTTCCAGGGTCATTTCACGCTGGTTGATGCCGAAGTAGGCCTCTACCACCATCTTCTCCCGGTCTTCAAGGATCTGCAGGACTCTGCCGATCTCCTCCCGCAGGCTCTCTTCCACCAGCCCTCTGTCGGTAGACGGCGCATTGTCGTTGGGAATGACATCGAGCAGGCTGCTCTGCTCGTCGTCGTAGAACGGCGCATCCACCGATACGTGCCGCGAGTTGGCCTTCATCGCGTCGGCGATCTTGTCTTCAGGTAGGTCGGTGCTCTGGGCGATCTCATCGATGCTGGGCCGGCGTTCGTTCTCCTGTTCAAAACGGTTCAGAATTTTGTTGATCTTATTGACCGAACTGACCTGATTCAAAGGCAGTCTGATGATACGGCTCTGCTCGGCGATGGCCTGCAGGATGCTCTGCCGGATCCACCACACGGCATAGGAAATGAACTTGAAGCCACGCGTCTCGTCGAACTTCTCCGCAGCCTTGATCAGGCCGAGATTCCCCTCGTTGATCAGGTCGGGCAGGGAAAGCCCCTGGTTCTGATACTGCTTGGCGACAGAGACAACGAATCGCAGGTTGGCTTTCGTCAGACGTTCCAAAGCCTTCCGGTCACCTTTCCGTATGCGCTGGGCAAGTTCGACTTCCTCTTCGATACTGATCATTTCCTCGTGACCGATTTCCTGTAGATACTTGTCGAGAGAGGCGCTCTCCCGATTCGTAATCGATTTCGTGATTTTCAATTGTCTCATGTGCGTGGCATTATGTAAAGTGACGGCAAATTTACACAAATTCAACGAGTTGAACAAATAAAACGGAGAAAATGTTACCTTATTATAATATGGAAAACCTCCATCTTCATGTCGTGAACATGAGGATGGAGGTTTCCCGCATGGCTGATTCCGTCTCTTTCAGGACACCGGAATCCGTGTTCAATCGGACAGCGGAACGGCGAAGTAGGCCTTCTTTCCAGTCGGATAGATTCCCTGGATATAGAGTACCGGATCCTTGCTGGTGGAAGCCTTTTTGACGAGGTTCTGCAGGTCGTCGATGCTCTTTACCATCGTGTCGTTCACGTTCTGGATGATGAAGCCGCGGTTGATGCCGGCGGTTTTCAGCGCACCGTTGCTGACCTTCAGCACTTCAAGTCCGTAGTTGATGTCCAGCTGCTTCTTCAAGGTCTCGGGGACAGGACGGAACTGTCCGCCAAGCACGTCGATGTCCGCCTGCTCTATGAACTTCGTTGTCCCCTGTGCATTCTTCAGGGTGATAGTCCGGGTGATCTCTTTCTTGTGACGGAGGTAGGTCACAGAGGCCTTGTCGCCCGGACGCTTGCTGTTAAGCGCCTGCTGGAGCTCGGACATGCGTGTTATCTTCTGACCGTCAAACCTGGTGATGACATCGCCTTTCATCAGGCCCAGGGAAGAACCGTTGCCGTCCTCGGACACCTCGTTGACATAGACTCCCTCGTTCGTGCCGAGGTCGACGTTCTTGCCGTCTTCCTTCTGCGCGTTGATGTAATTCAGCACGTCGCCGCCCTGAATGCCGAGCATGACACGCTGTACGCTGCCATACTTCTTGATGTCGTCGACGACCTTGTTCATGATCGTCGTCGGGATGGCGAACCCATAGCCGCTGTATGCGCCTGTCTGTGAGTAGAGCATGGCGTTGATGCCGACAAGTTCGCCCTGTGTGTTGACCAGTGCGCCGCCCGAGTTGCCGGGGTTGATGGCAGCATCCGTCTGGATGAAACTCTCAATGCCGTTCTGGGTGGCACCCAGTCCACGCGACTTGGCGCTCACGATACCTGCGGTGACGGTAGAGCTGAGGTTGTAAGGATTGCCGACAGCAATGACCCATTCGCCCACTTTCAGCTTGTCAGAGTCGCCGATGGGCAGTGTGGGAAGGTTCTTGGCGTTTACTTTCAGCAGGGCGAGATCGGTCTGCTTGTCCGTCCCGACGATGCGGGCGGAGAACTCCCGGTTGTCATTCAGTGTGACCGTCAGCTCGTCGGCCCCCTCCACCACGTGGTTGTTCGTCACGATATAACCGTCCGGTGAGATGATGACACCGCTTCCGGTAGCTTCTTTCTTCGGAGTCTGCACCTTCTGGCGGCGGGATCCGCCGTTGCCCTGCCCCGGATTGCCGAAGAAGCCGAACGGGTCGAAGAAGCCGCCGAACGGGTCGTCCTGGACATCGACGGTCTGTGTCTTCGAGTTCTGGACATACTTGATGTGAACTACAGCCGGGAGTGCCTTCTCAGCCGCATAAGTCAGGTCGACAGGCTGTCCGGGAGCTGTAACGGGTGCTTCAGCCGCATAGACTTTGATGAAAGCACCTGTGGAAAAGGCGAGGGCGGTCACACAGGCTGCACCTGCCAGATACTTTGATAAATTCTTCATATTCTTTTCTGTTCGTTAATTTCTATTGAATGTTCCAACGGGAATCTTTACAAAACGCCTCCCGATGATTTCGGTGGGTGCAAATATAGAGGCAAAAAACGTAAATCCGCCATTCTGTCAGCTATCTTTATCCGATTTTAACACTTCAAAATCGCCCCTTAACGGCTCTTAATTAGAAGTGTGGTTAAATTTACATTCATTCAGCTTACCCTTTCCTCCGCCCCCCCTCTTCGGATCCGGGGGCGCTCCGTCTCCGGACAACCCGGAAAAAAGTAAACCGCACGGGAATGCTGTTCCCAACCGGTCGGGAACAGCATTCCCAAGGCTTGGGAACAGCATTCCCAACGTCCGGGAATCCGGTTCCCGACCGTTGAGAATCCTCCCGTCGTGCAGGAAGCGGAGATGATTTCACCGGCAATTCATCTTGAGGATGTACTTAACCGGCAAAAAATTTTGCCTTTTCCATGTTTTCCACTATCTTTGCACGCATGATAAGGCAGTGCCCCGGCTCTGTCGCTGGCATCTGTAACGGATGCGAGAGGAAAGTCCGGGCAGCATAGGGCATCCTGCTTCCGAAAACAGAAGCTATTGGTGACAGTAGATGTAGGCAGAAGAAAACAACCGCCATCCGGCAGCGGATGGTAAGGGTGAGAAGGCGGTGTAAGAGACCACCGGCAGGCGGGTGATCGTCTGGCTGTGCCGTTCAGGAGCTGCAAGTTCATGTAAACCGTTGTCTGAGGGCTGCCCGCCCGAGCGCAAGCACAACGGAGGGTAGAATGCTTGAGTTGCAGGGCGACTTGCAAAGTAGATAAATGACAGGCATCTTCCTATTATCGAAAGATGAGGAAGAGACGGAACCCGGCTTACAGGGGCACTGCTTTATTTTTTCTTTCATGGCAGGATCTGGAATCCACCTCTGGCGGTTTCCTGTCTGTCAGACGGGCAGATGCGGCCTTTTCTTGCAAGGAGCATGGCGGACCATGCAGCCGAAGGGGGAATGCTGGAGATGCCGCATAAAGACAAAGAAGCCATGAAACGCCGGCAGGATCCGTACCGGCGGAAGACCGGCGGTTTTTTCTGGGCGTGCCTCCCTGTGTCCCCGGTTCCGTGCAGTCCGGCAGGAAAGTCAGGGGACGGTTGTTGTGGGCAATAAGATTTTTACGTACATGAAAGATTTAGAAGAGCAATACGTGACGGTACTGGACGATTTCCAGCACACGGTGGAGAATAAAATCAGAAACCACATGGACGAGGCGGGATTTCCGCAGATGCCGGCAGGTGTGGATGCGGAGAGCCTCTCCGATTACCTGTTCGACTATCAGGCGGCCTTGGACAGCGAGGGGACGGAACGGTCGCGCTACACGGTGGCGGGCATCCTGCTCTGTCTCCCGATTCTGGTGATGTCGGCTTTCCCCGACTCATCGCTGCCGTTCAAAGGGGTATGGAATGTACTGGCTGCCATAGCGGTGGGGCTGGTTCTCTTCCTGGTCTACAGGATCCTGATGAAAGCACTGGTGCGGCGGCGGATCCGACGTGCCGGCCGTGATTATCCGGAGGAAAAGGCCTACGTCGACCGGGTGCTGGCCTTCAAGTGAGGCTACGTCAGGAGAAGATGCGGCGTACCTGCATCCACGGCCTTCTGTCCGGGGGCGTATGGGTCCGTAGATACGCTGTAAGTGCAACCAAATATTGACAACGATATGGAATTACCCGATTTGCAGAAATACAAAGACAAGTTTTCCCAGCAGGGGTTTGTCGAAAAGATACAGCGCATTGCGAAGCGCGCCGGCGCCAAGCTGGTCTATGTGGCCTTTATCCTGTATTACCTGATACAGAGCGACAAGGTGTCGCTGAAGGACAAGGCAATCATCATCGGCGCACTGGGCTATCTCATCTCACCGCTGGATGTCGTGCCGGACGCGATTCCCATTGCCGGACTGGGCGATGACCTTACGGTACTGCTCTATGCGCTGGGCAAGGTGTGGACGTCGGTAGATGAAGACATGAAGGCGAAGGCACGTGAGAAACTCTCGAAATGGTTCGATGAAGACGAGCTTCATTTCACCGAGGACCTTTTCTCCGAGGATCCGACCGACACGCCCGTCTGATGCAGAAAGGAGGCTGGTATGTGGCAGTATATTGTCTTGGCCATCGTGCTTCTCTGCGCCCTGGGGTACGTAGCCTGCCGGGTGTGGGAGACTTTTCAGACGGCGAATGATCCGTGTCATGGCTGTGCAGGCTGTGCCCTGCACGACCGGTTGAAGGCGCAGCAGAAACTGAAAGGGCGGAAGAAGCCGGTCTGCTTCAAGACGGATTCCGGAAAACACCTTTGAAGAATCTGGCGTCGGACTCCCTTCCACAACACCTGCATGGCACCAGTTTCATGGAACAGGCCTTCAGCTGGACGGCAGAGACACCTCGGGTAGGGCGGTCCCCAATGGACCGGTCTGTCCTTTCTTACAGGGGAAACTGCCGGGAGATTTGCCCGGAAGGGGTTTGTGTTGTCTTTCTTGAAAAAAGTCGTTGAAATATTTGGCAGGACCGAATAAAGTGCTTATCTTTGCACTCGCAAAATCAAAACTGCAATGGTGCTTGGGCCGGGAGGTTAGGCAATGGTCTGCAAAACCATGTAGAGCGGTTCGATTCCGCTAGGCACCTCACGAGGAGATTCCTTATTCAAGGAATCTCTTTTTTGTATCAGGATGATTTCCCGGACCGTCCCTGTATTT
>NZ_GL872283.1:987054-1066486 GCF_000191065.1 Prevotella multiformis DSM 16608 | reverse complement strand
ACTGACCCCTGTATTTCCGCTCATTTCCGTTCTATCGATGACGGGGAAATGTCCCGGACGGCAGAAAACCTTTCTTCTATTTTTCCTTGTAAGCCTTGTAAACAGTTTCGTTAATAACTGATAATTTTCCAATGGAAATTTGGCAGAGTAATATATAATGATTACTTTTGCACCGTTTTCCAATGGAAACAAATTTGAAAATACACCGTCGGATGGCCTACACGGCTCTGGCAAGTATGAACAGGAAAAAGTATGAATAAATGAAACGTACAGCAATCCTCGTGGCAGCCGTGATGGCATTCGCACTGACCGCCTGCACACAGAACAGCAGACCTGCCGCTTCGGACAAGCAGGCGGACGTGGCACAGCCCGCGGCACAGGCAGAAGTAAATAACCAAAAAGAAAGAAAGGGAAAAAAGATGAATGTACAAGAAATGACCGCAGCGATGTTCAAACAGAAGGTAATGGACTTTGAGAAGAACCCGGAGAAATGGGTCTTCAAGGGGGACAAGCCTGCCATCATCGACTTTTATGCAACATGGTGCGGCCCCTGCAAGGCTACGGCTCCCATCCTTGAGGAGGTCGCAGGCGAATATGCCGGCAAGATCGATGTCTATAAGGTTGACGTAGACAAGGAAGCTGAACTGGCCGGCCTCTTCGGCATCCGTTCCATACCGTCTCTGCTCTTCATCCCTCTGACAGGCGAGCCGACGATGAACACAGGGGCGATGAACAAACCGCAGTTTGAGCAGGCCATCAAGACGGTCCTGCTGAAGTAAGGCATTAGATTCGGTAAATATGGACAATCATTGCATGGGCAGGATTCGTGACATATTCCGTGCCATTACGGCGTTTGAGAGCAGTCTGCAGCAGCAGCTGGGATTGAATATCAATGAAATCATGCTGCTTTGCCTGCTCTCTGAACGCGAAGAACCGATGCTTGCCGGTGAGATTGCCGACGAGATGGGGTTGACGCGTTCGAATGCCTCCAAGGTGATTGCCGCATTGGAACGTGTCTCTCTGATCCGCCGCCGGGCCTGTTCGCAGGATGGGCGCTGCCAGCGTTTCCACATCACCAGACGCGGGATGGAGAAGCTGGACCGGCTTCATTGTGATTCCATTTGTGTGCCGGATGCACTGAGAGATATGGTGTAGGTGTGTTTCATGGTCGGCTTTATCTTAGTCTGGGCAGCAGCAGGTATAAATCGGACAGGGCGCAAGTGCCGTTCAGAATCAGCCTCAATCCAGCAGCAATACGGTGCGGACAGGGCGGTTATTTTCTGTCCTCTGCCGGGACGCAGCACCAGCGTGACACCTTGAGCATGACGCCTATGCCGGGGACTTCCTTCAGGAGGTAATACTTCTTGCTTGAGCGCACCAGCCGTCCGCTCAGACCTTTCAAGGGTCCGAACTTTACAAAGACTTCGGTTCCGGCTTTCATCCGTGCCTCCTCCGAAGAAAGAAACTTGCGCATGGTAATTTCCGGGTTGCACATCAGGCGGAACTCATACATCTGTTCATGGGGAATCAGGGCGTACTCCTGGGAATCCTTTGATTTCCGCAGCACGCTTATCTTGTAGTCGGCATCCTGGATGATTTTCCGGAACTGTCGCTCCCCGGCAGCCTGTTTGACGAAGATAAGATTGCGGACCACGGGGCGCAGTATCTCATGCGGTCTGCCGTTGGATCCTTCTACAACCACATACTGCTGCGGGACAAAACACTCCAGACCATTCTCTATGAAAAACGCTTTCACTTCCTCCTGCCGGATGGTAAAGAGTCTTACCGCATACCAGGAGGCTCCGTCATCGACGATTTCATCTATATGTTTTGCTGTCTCTGCCATTGCTCTGCAAAAATAATAAATATAGATTAAATATTTAGCCAGTTGGCCATGATTCTTTTTCCATCGGGGGTCAACACGCTCTCCGGATGGAACTGGATGCCGTGGATGTTGTAGGTTCTGTGGTGCAGAGCCATGACCAGTCCTTCGCAGCTTTCTGCCGTTATCTCCAAGCAGTCGGGCATGCTCTCACGTTCTACAATCCAGCTGTGGTATCTTCCCACAGGGAAGCGTTCCGGCAGACCGGCAAACAACGGCGTGTCGGCAAGCCGTTTCACAGCCGTGGAGACACCATGGAACACGTCAGGCAGGTTCGACAGTCTGGCACCGAAAACTTCGGCGATGGCCTGGTGTCCCAGGCATACGCCCAGGATGGGCCTTACTCCTGCATAATGCCGGATGACCTCCTCCAGCAGACCGGCCTCTGAGGGGATGCCCGGTCCCGGACTGAGGACGATGCGGTCGAATGCGGCCAATTCCTCGAGACGGAACCCGTCGTTGCGGACGACGGTCACGTCTGCTCCGATTTCCTTGATGAGATGGACCAGATTATAGGTAAAAGAGTCGTAATTGTCGACGACGACACATTTCGTTTCCATGGGCATTATTCACACGCTTGTCGTTCGGTCAGACTATCTCATCTTTTTGAGGAAATCCTCCAGCAGTGTTGTGTCTTTGAGCCCCGGTGCTGTCTCAAACGGCTCGTTCAGGTCAATGCCATAGAAACGAGGATGGGAGAAACACCTTATCTTCTCTGCCTCCTCCGTCCTGATGTTTCCACCCACAAGGAAAGGAGCATTTCCCCTGTAAGCCTCCAGCAATGCCCAGTCGCCCGCTCCATCCTGTAGATCGAAGAGGAAGTAGTCCACCACGCCGGCGAACCGTTCGCATTGCTCTATATCCTTGCGGCTACCTGCTGCAATGCGCTTCATGATCCGTATGCCCGCATGGATGTCCGGGTCGAGGGTACGGCGCAGGTTGTCTATCATCACTTCGTTCTCGTCTCCGTTGAGCTGGACGATGTCCAAGCCGAAGTTCACGACGCGTGTGACGATGTTCTGCGGCATGTCATCCGCAAAGACACCACAGAGCAACGCCTTTTTCTCCCGACCGGACAGATTGTGCTGAGACAGAGACGAAAGGCTGCTGTAGTCGGGTATGATGCCGGCACATGAGGGAATCTGGCTGACATACCGTCCGCTCTCCGGCCGGAAATCAAGTCCTATCCAGTCAACACCCGACTGCAATACGTCGTGAATATTCTGGGCATCACGCATGCCGCATACCTTTATAATCATAATACCGTAAGATGTTCTGTATGGTTTCAGGTTGCAAACTTACATAAAAATCTTGGATTATACACCGGTCAGCATGATAAAACGCCGTTTCCTTTCGGTGATGAACGGGTAACGGACGGATGGCGAACGAGTTGATCGGGCGGAAAATCCCATGCGTCTTCCTTTCATTACGGTGAGGGATAACAGCATCTGCCGGCATGAAAATATTCTGGGAGGACGATATAATAATCTCCGTATGCAAGCGTTTAAAGAACAGAATGACTCTCTATATTTAATATTCAACTGGCCTATGGTAAGATTATTTACTTCTGAAGAACTGAAGCCGTCCGAGAAGACGCTTCATATCATCCGGCAGATAGCCTACAGCTATCGTGTCATTAAAATCGACGGTAAAATGCGGTCTTTGTATCTGAACTGACAAAATGATGGAAACAATCGTATCTCCTTCCCTGCTCTCTGCCGACTTCCTCCATCTGGACAAGGAAATTGAGATGATCAACGAGAGCGAGGCCGACTGGCTCCACATGGATGTCATGGACGGTGTCTTCGTACCCAATATTTCGTTTGGATTCCCTGTGCTCAATGCGGTGGGAAAAGTCTGCAGGAAACCCATGGACGTGCATCTGATGATCGTGCATCCCGAGAACTACATCCAGCAGACAGCTGATGCAGGAGCCGCCATCATGAACGTACACTATGAGGCGTGCATCCACCTGCACCGTACACTTCAGGCTATCCGTGCTGCCGGCATGAAAGCCGGTGTGACTCTGAACCCGTCGACTCCAGTGAATGTCCTTGAGGACATCATCGGCGACATTGACATCGTTCAGCTCATGAGTGTGAATCCCGGCTTCGGCGGACAGAAATTTATTGAACACAGCATCAAGAAGGTGCAGCGGCTCCGCCAGCTGATTGCCCATGAGGGAAGCCATGCCCTCATCGAGGTAGACGGCGGTGTACAGGCAGAGACGGCACCGCGCCTTGTCGATGCCGGTGCTGACATTCTTGTCAGCGGCAGTTATGTGTTCAAGGCCGGTGACCCTAAGGCCGTCATTCATGCGCTGAAAAGCCTGCAGAGATAAACATGTCCGGACAGCGGCCTGAATTACAACAAATCAAGAAGGCACAACGACAGCCCCCTGCCAGTTGTGCCTTTTCGTAGCTGTCGACAGACAGCCCATTGTGTTTCTCCTGAACCTTGATCAGATTGACCTTAAAGTTACTGATAGCTTGATTTCCTCTGAAACAATCATTTGAATCTACCTAAAATAACTAAAACCTAATCTATTTACTACTAACCTAAATAAATTCTTTCTTTTACTCTCCGCAAAGTTACAAATTGGCGGGTGCCTGTACAAATCAGAACGGATAAATGTCTGCTGAGCATTTAGTTATTGACATAAATCAAGTATGCAAAGTCAAAATATACGTTCTCGTAGGTAAAAAATGTTGGAATGTAGATGAAACTCATGACCAGCAGACTGTAAGAAACCGTCTTGAAGTCCTCTGCTTGATGTAGGAACATTGGCAGATGGCAGACCTGGAGGAAGCCCATTCCGATTTATGATTTATGTCCTTCATTTCTTTTGCAGACTGAAATAAAAGCCGTAATTTTGCAGTCATAAAAAGAGAAGCTAATGCAGACAATGATTTTCGCAGCCGGGCTCGGTACCCGTCTGAAGCCGCTTACTGACACTATGCCCAAGGCATTGGTAAGGGTAGGGGGCATGCCGCTGCTTGCGTATGTCATCAGAAAGCTGACCAAGGCCGGGTGCAGCCGGATGGTTGTCAATGTACATCATTTTGCAGATCAGATAACAGACTACTTGGAGACACACGACTTCGGCGTGAAGATTCTTGTGTCTGACGAAACGGAGCGGCTCCTTGATACCGGCGGCGGTATCAAGCGAGCTGCTCCGCTTTTCGACAGGTATCAGCCTGTCCTAGTCCACAATGTCGATATATTGAGCAACGTGGATCTGGCCGGCTTCTACCGGCACGCCAGTATGTCAGAGGCCGATGTACTGCTGCTGGTCAGCCACCGTATTACCCAGCGTTACCTCATCTTTGACAAGAGGATGCGACTGGCAGGCTGGACGAACGTGGCTACCGGTGAGGTGAAGTCGCCTCATCAAGCGATACGCCGGCTGCACTTCGTGTCGCCGGAAGTCGGGACTTATTGTCAGAACAACTGTTTCCTCTGTGCCTTTTCGGGAATCCATGTGCTTTCGCCTTCCGCCGTACAGGCTGTAGAAGCGGAGCAGGATGATGTGTTCCCCATCATGGACTTCTACCTTTCCCATTGCGGCCGGATGGAGATACATGGCGAACTGAAGACTGATCTGCAGCTCGTGGACGTCGGCAAGCTGAACACTCTGCAGGCCGCCGAGGACTTTATCGTAAATTCAGGACATCAGGTCTCCAGGGCGGAGGACTGATATGCCCCTCTTTTAAAATATCATTATTCAATGCAACAGAAGATTATCATTTTGGATTTCGGCTCACAGACGACACAGCTCATCGGGCGGCGTGTGCGAGAGCTGGATACCTTCTGCGAGATTCTGCCTTACAACAAGTTTCCCAAGGACGACCCGTCGGTGATCGGCGTGATCCTGTCCGGATCGCCTTATTCCGTCCACGACCCGGAGGCTTTCAAGGTAGACCTCAGCCAGTTCATGGGAAAGATTCCGGTGCTCGGCATCTGCTACGGTGCCCAGTTCATTGCCTATTCGAATGGAGGCAAGGTGGAACAGACGGGCACCCGTGAATACGGGCGTGCCAATCTGGAGACCATCAACCTTGACAACCGCCTCTTCTCCGGCTTCGAGAAAGGTTCGCAGGTATGGATGAGTCATGGCGATACGATTACGGCGATCCCGTCAGATTACGAGATCATTGCCTCGACAGGTGATGTCAGGTATGCCGCCTTCGCCTCCAAGAAGCAGCCGGTATGGGCGGTACAGTTCCACCCCGAGGTGTATCACACCTTACAGGGCAGGCAGCTGCTGAAGAACTTCGTCGTTGACATCTGCGGAAGCAGACGGGAGTGGAGCGCGGCTTCTTTTGTGGAGAGCACCGTACAGGAAATCCGCAGGCAGGTGGGGGACGACCGTGTGATTCTCGGTCTTTCCGGAGGTGTCGACTCTTCCGTGTGTGCGGTATTGCTCAACAAGGCGATCGGCAAGAACCTGACCTGTATCTTCGTCGACCATGGCATGCTTCGCAAGAACGAATTTGCCAAAGTGATGGAAGCCTACAAGGGACTCGGACTGAACGTGATCGGCGTAGATGCTTCCGAGAAGTTCTTCAAGGACCTGGAGGGCGTGACGGAGCCGGAACAGAAGCGGAAGATTATCGGCCGTGATTTCGTCGAGGTGTTCAATGCAGAAGCCAAGAAGATAACGGACGCCAGGTGGCTGGCACAGGGCACCATCTATCCTGACCGCATAGAGAGCCTGAGCATCACGGGGATGATCATCAAGAGCCATCACAATGTCGGCGGACTTCCCGAGGAGATGCGCCTGCAGCTCTGTGAGCCGCTCCGATGGCTTTTCAAGGACGAGGTGCGCCGCGTAGGCTACCAGCTGGGGATGCCTGAACGGCTGATCAATCGCCATCCGTTCCCCGGACCGGGTCTTGCTGTCCGTATCCTGGGCGACATCACCCGTGAGAAAGTGCGGATCCTCCAGGATGCCGATGACATCTATATTGAAAAGATGCACAGCTATACGATGCCCGACGGGACAAGTCTCTACGACCATGTATGGCAGGCTGGCACGATTCTGCTCTCAACCGTCCGGTCTGTGGGAGTCATGGGGGATGAGCGTACGTATGAGCATCCGGTAGCCCTGCGTGCCGTCACATCGATGGATGCCATGACTGCCGACTGGGCGCATCTCCCTTACGATTTCATGGCTGATGTGTCCAATGAAATCATCCGCAAGGTGAAGGGGGTCAACCGGGTTTGCTATGACATCTCTTCAAAGCCGCCCTCGACTATCGAGTGGGAATAAGGACAGAACTGTATAAAAAGACAGGGGCGTACGCAGAACCGTGCGCCCCTGTCTTTTTCTGATACGCCCCGTGTGTGAACGGTTTTCCCATGCCTATACGCCTGACGGTACACTGCCGTCCAGCATCCACCCTCCGCATCAGGCTGCCACCGTCTCCTTACGATATATATCCTGTCGACTGGAACGTTCTCGTGCCGACGGCGAACACGGGGCGTTTCGAAGGACCGCACGGTTCCAATCTGTTGTTGGAGGTGGGACAGCTTATCGTGAAAGAAGAGGAATCTATTCAGTATCTGCCTGTACACAGTTGACCGTACAGGCAGATACATTCCGTCTGGCTCATTTGTTTGACACCGCCACGCCTAAGAGTATCAGCGCACTGCCGACATACGCAATGGCCGTCATAGGCTCGTTGAGGAAGAAGGCACTGGCGACGACAGTCGTAATGGGATTAAGATAAAGATAGTTAGATGAAGTCATCGCACCGATCTTTGCTATGACCAATGTCCAGAGGACAAAGCAGAGGAAAGAGGCGACGAGACCGAGAAAGAGCAGGTTCAGGACGACCTTCGGCGTCAGAAGCATGGCGGGTGTAGCCGTCCACGGATCGAAGAGGAATGCCGGCAATACGGTCACAAGCCCGTAGAAGAAGATTTTACGGGTGATGAAGACTGCGGAATAATCGTGCGAAATCTTCTTCATCAGCAGGGAATAGACCGCCCAGCACACCGATGCCAGCAAAGCCAGCAGGTCGCCCCACGGATTGAGGTGCAGGACGAAGCTGCCATTAAAGATGACGACAGCCACTCCCAGCAGCGCTGTCAGCGACCCGAGTATTAGCGACCAGCTTGCCTTGATGCTCTTCACGAAGGTGATTCCGAGGATTACGGTCATCAGAGGCGCAGTACAGACGATGAAGCTGACGTTGTTGACGAATGTGAGTCCCACGGCATAGTTTTCGGCAAGGAAGAAGACCGAACCGCCCGTGATGCCCAGCAGCACCATCAGCAGTTCGTCGCGCCAGGTCCGGGAAAACAAGTGACGCGGCGAGATGAACCATATACAGATGTAGGCGATGACGAAGCGGAGGAAGAAGATTTCCAAGGGTGTCAGCCCGCTGTTGTAGAGTACTTTCGTATTGACGAAGGTTGTTCCCCACACACCGACGATGACGGCGGCGAGGAGATGCCAGAGGAGGGGCTTATTCTTTGTGACGGGCATATTTCTGAAGTGGATTAGGGAGGGACTTTCCCTTGGTGATAAGAATCAGTACGGAGGTGATGATAAGCATGAAGCCGATGAAGATAGAGGTCGTGAGCGGTTCTCCCATGAGCGTAATGCCGATTGCCATGGCCGTCAACGGCTCGAAGGCACCGAGGATCGCCACGCTGGCAGAGTCGATCAGCGTGAGCGAACGTACCAGGGTCACATTGCTGACGGTGGTCGGAATCAGTCCCAGGAGTATGAGCGACAGGCACGATGCACCATCAGGAATCCGCTGTACGCCGCCTGTGGTAAACGAAGCGTACAGGACTAACAGCAGCATCGCCATGAAAAAGATGTAGAAGTTCAGTTTCAGTGCGGGAAGTTTACGGATACGCATGTGCGGGAAGATGACCATGTAGATGGCATACAGAAGTCCCGAAGACATGGCGAGGACTACCCCCCACAGCGACTTGATGCCATCCGTCTGTCCGATGCCTCCGAGAAAGAACACGCCGGCGATAGCCAGCAGGATAGCCAGAGTTATGCGAAGTGTTATCTTCTCATGGAAGAACAGGATGAGCAGGACTTCCGTCCATACGGGATAGGAGAACAACAGCGTCGTGGCGACACCGCCCGGCATGAACTCGTAGCTGCTGAACAGGCATACCGCCGACACGGCATACAGGATGGAAAGGAACATGATGCGCATTCCGTCGCCCCACCGGATGTGCAGGCTCTGCTTGCGCCAGAGCAGGATGGCCATCATGGAGAGACAGCCAAAGGCGAACCGATAAATCAGTACGGACGGCAGCAGCATCCCTGTTTCCATCACGGGTATGGAGAAAAGCGGAATCGTACCGAAAGTAATTGCGGACAGGCTGGCATAGCCATAGCCCTTTAGGGTGGATGAGTAATTCACGACCGATGTATGTTTGTTACACTTTGCAAGGGTGCAAAATTACACTTTTTTCCTTAATCTCGGTATGGAAAGGGTATATAAAATGACAGCAACCGAAATCAAAAGGTTCTTCCGTTAGATAGATAGATTGGAAAAAGAATAAAGGCTTATGCACTTGCAGGGTATGACTACCCAAAATCAGATGGGCTTGCAAAAGAGGATAAACTGAAATATAAAATACAGAAAAGACAAATAGATACGATGTCTGTCCATCAGCATGCTTTCCATCTTCTACAGACAACTTATTCCTTTACCGTCGTTGTTTGTAAACATTTTTGTGCAGTTCAAAGCTGACACATGCTCTTCTGGCCTCTAAAAGATGCCTGATTGACTTACAACAGGTGCTCTTTCAGCGTGTTATTAACGCCCTTTTGAAGTCCAATCAGGCACCTGTTAGAAATGACTTAATAACCAATTGATTGACTGCTGGTTACAAATCTGATTTTAGCACGGATTCTTTTTGTTCGCAGATGATTTGTTTAAAATTATGTAATGACTTTTCATAAACTTATCTGTCTTTCCAACGTATAGAAATGAGAAGGTCTTTGTATCGAAGGATGATAACAGAACAGGCAGTTGACAGCCTTGGCTATGTTTTTGCCGAATGAATCACTTCGGTTCTTCCGTTAAAGCTATACGAAAAGCATCCACGCATTTAGCGGAAGAACCAATCAAAAATAATATTGTGAGAAAACGGTCTCTTCAGGAAGGTCATGGTGCAGCTTATAATCCACTGCCCATAGAACAATATTTCGTATTTCAGGCAGCCCCTGTCACATCACTTTGCCTGATGAGCCGGTAATATGACAGTCCACAAGAACAATATTTGCAAATATTACAAATAATATGTACCTTTGCAGTGTCTTCATCAGAAGGGCGGATAACTTTAACTGCAACAATTGCCGAAGCACGGGAGGATTGCAGGAAGGTGTTCTGTCGATGGAGAAATCTGAAGAGAACGCAAAGGGCTTTCCTTCATCACCGGTTCCGGCATACCAATGTGGAATCATCTGGGATAGTCCATGTAAGAGAGAAATTCCCGGACACTTATAACAACTTAAAATTCAAAAGAAAGATGGCAGTAAGGATAGCTTTTTTCGATGCAAAGTCGTATGACATTGAGTCATTCAACAAAGTAAACGAAGATTATAATTTCGACATCCGCTATTATCAGGAGCGTCTCAGCCTCAGTACAGTCCCTTTGGCAAAAGGGGCTGACGTGGTGTGCATCTTCGTCAATGCTGAGTGTGACGCACGGGTGATAGACGAACTGGTAAAAGGCGGTGTGAAACTCATCGCACTCCGCTGTGCCGGTTTCAACAACGTAGACTTGAAGGCTGCTGCAGGACGCATTAAGGTGACGCGTGTTCCGGCTTACTCACCACACGCTGTGGCAGAATATGCCGTTGCCTTGATGCTGAGCCTGAACCGCAAGATCTACCGGGCGGTACACCGTACGCGTGACGGGAACTTCACACTGAACGGGCTGCTGGGTTTCGATATGTACGGCAAGACAGCCGGCGTAATCGGTATGGGACGCATCGCCAAGGAACTGATCAGAATCCTCCACGGATTCGGGATGAACATCATGGCCTACGACCTTTACCCTGACAAGGAATTTGCAGAACGGTATGGGGTAAAGATTGTCCAGCTCGACGAACTGTATGCGCACAGTGACATCATTTCGCTTCACTGTCCGCTGACACCCGACACCAAGTTCCTCATCAATCGGGAGAGCATCGCCAGGATGAAGAAGGGGGTAATGATCATCAATACAGGCCGCGGACAGCTCATCCATACCGAGGACCTCATCGAGGGACTCCGCACCAAGCAGGTGGGGTCGGCTGGTCTCGACGTATATGAGGAAGAGAAAGAATACTTCTACGAGGACAAGAGCGGAAAGATGATCGACGACGATGTACTGGCACGCCTGCTGATGGTACCGAACGTTGTCCTGACTTCTCATCAGGCTTTCTTCACCGAAGAGGCGCTTCATAACATCGCCGTTTCCACACTCAACAGTGTAAAGGAACTTGCAGAGGGAAAGGAACTGAGCTGCGAGGTGAAATAAAGTATCTCCCCTATATATAATAAGGTGGACATTGAAAGATTATCTTTCTCTGTCCACCTTTTCATTGAAATCAATCAGCAAAAACACAAGATAAATACAATTTAACACAAAACGCTTTGACATTACATCCGTTTCCACTATCTTTGCCCACGAAAGATATTTGATAATACATGATTCGGAAGACACCTGTACGTACAGAGTGCCACGAGATAGAAAGGACAACATATTGACAACATTTATACCTAATTAAAAACAAAGAGTTATGAAAAAAGTATTGGTAGTAGCCGCATTGATGTTTTCATCAGTCGCTACATTCGCACAGCATGCAGTAGGTTCTATCAACCTCCAGCCGAAGGTCGGTGTGAGCATCGCCAACCTTACTGACAACAACAGTTCTGATGCACGTGTAGGTCTCGTCGCTGGTGTCGAAGGGGAATACCAGGCAAGCGACATCTTCTCTGTCAGTGCAGGCGTACTCTATTCCATGCAGGGTGCTAAGTTTGACGCTTTTGGTGCTAAGTCCACAGAAAAGCTGGACTACATCAATGTACCTATCATGGCAAACGTCTATGTTATCAAAGGTCTCGCCGTGAAACTGGGTGTACAGCCGGGCTTCAAGGTTAATGACAAGCTTGATCTCAGGATGCCTGTTTTAGGAGGAGCTTTAGTCGATCTGAAGGCTAAGTCGGTGGATTTCTCTATCCCTGTAGGCATTTCTTACGAGTACAATAACTTCCAGGTAGATGCCCGTTACAACTGGGGACTGACAAAGGTGTTCGACGTAGACAAACTTGACCAGAAGAACAGCGTATTCCAAATTACTTTGGGTTACAAATTCGACCTGTAATTCATTTCCATTTGGGTTTCACTATCGGGGAGGGGACTTTTTTGTCTCCTCCTTTTTTATTGTGGGTAGGTCAAATGCCGATAGATGAGAGCAGATGAGGAGAGCAGCCCTTTTACCTCAGCAGGTGCATCTGCGTCTTTTCCGTGAAACAGTTCCCCCCTTCTGTAGGAACTTGTAGGGAGTGTGGGAGCAGCCTTGCGAAAAGCAAGCCATGAACTATGCATGGAAATACGCTTTTATTTCGTATCTTTGCAGTTCCGTTATCATTTATACAGAAACAGAAAGGTATGTCTTATCAATTTTCAAAATACGAAACGCACTATCGCAATCTCACTTATTTAGGCGTTCCCATCATCATCGGACAGTTGGGAAACCTCATTCTGAACTTTGCCGACACACTTATGATCGGGCATCACAGTACGGAAGAACTGGCGGCAGCGGCGTTTGTCAACAATATGTTCACGCTGGTCATTATCTTTGCCATCGGCTTCACCTATGCTGTCACGGCCCTTGTCGGCACGCTCTACGGACAGGAGAAGACCTATCGCATCGGCGAACTGATGAAGAGTGCTGTGGCAGCCAACACCTGTATGGCAGTATTCCTGTCAGTCATCATGACCGCCCTCTACCTGAACGTCCACCGGCTGGGACAGCCGGAGGAGCTGCTTCCGCTCATACGCCCTTACTTCCTCATCCAGCTTGTCTCCCTGCCGTTTGTCTGCTGGTTCAATACTTTTCGGCAGTTTACGGACGGAATTACCGATACGAAAGTAGCCATGTGGATACTTGTCAGCGGCAACGTGATGAACATCTTCGGCAACTGGATACTCATCTACGGTCATTTAGGCATACCGGAGATGGGATTGATCGGTGCTGGTCTGTCCACGATGATTTCACGGATTGTGATGGCAATCGTGATGGCCGGTGTCTTCTTCTTCGGCAGGAAATACAGGGAATACCGGAAAGGATGGCGACTGGGGCATACAAACCGCACGGATTTCCGGCAGATAACTGTCCTCGGTCTCCCTCTGGCATTGCAGATGGGGATGGAGGCTGCTGCCTTCAGCCTGTCGAGTCTGATGGTGGGATGGTTCGGTACGGTATCCCTGGCGGCACATCAGGTCATGCTTACCATCTCACAGCTGGGCTATATGATCTATTACGGTCTGGCAGCTGCCGTGGCGGTACGGATCAGCAACTTCATGGGGCAACGGGATTATATGGCCGTAAGACGGACGGCGACTGCCGGAATCCATCTGGTCTTCCTGCTTGCACTGTCTACATCCGTTCCGGTTTTCCTTTGCCGTCACATTATCGGCGGTCTGTTCACCGATAATGCCGATGTCATTTCAATGGTCTCCATGACGATTGTCCCATTTATGATCTATCAGTTCGGAGACGGTATGCAGTGCAACTATGCGAATGCCCTGCGCGGCATTGCTGTTGTGCGTCCGCTGACATGGATCGCCTTCATCGCTTTTTTTGTCGTGTCATTGCCTCTGGGCTATTTTTTCGGAGTCGTAATGGACTACCGGCTGCTGGGTGTCTGGTACGCCTTTCCCTTCGGGCTGACGACAGCCGGATTACTCTATTACGTTTACTACCAGAAAGGATTAAAGCGAATCGAAAGTTCAACGGAGAAACGATAGGTACGACCCAACCGGAAAGACGGTAATGAAAGTGTGTCACATATCCCATATGGACTTTTGACACAGCCTTATTACCGTCTTTCTGCAATTCGTCAGCATGCTCCTTTTGCGGTGCGGACTTTACTCCTTGTAATGTATGGCTTCCATAAACCTCTTGATGACCTCGGGCCTGCCCGTATGCTTCCCCTTATCCTCTGAAATCTTGCAGGTGTCGTTGTAGAAGGGCCACGACTCCGTGATTTTCACGGCAACCAGCTTGATGACGATGTTCATCGGCTTCACATGGGGGAAGTCGTTGGTGAAATGTGTACCGATGCCGAACGACGGCTTTACACGTCCCTCGGCATAATGCTGTATCTCGATTGCCCTGTCTGTGTCCAGTGCGTTTGAGAACAGTACCTGCTTGTCACGGGAATCAATGCCGAAGGACTTGTATTTGGCGATGATTTTCTCCAGCTGCTCGAAATTGTCTCCCGAGTCAATGCGGAGCCCTTTGAACTGATTGGCGAAGTCTTCCGAGAAGTTATAGGAGAAGATGTCCCAGCCGAACGAATCGTAGAGATAAGTCCCGAGTGCACCCCGATAGGTCTTCCGCCATGCCTCCATCGCCATGTAATTGGCCATCTGCGGACCGAACATACCGCCGATGGCACAGATGAACTCGTGTGCCATCGTGCCGACAGGCATCAGGTCGTACTTCATGGCAAGGTGGATATTGCTCGTTCCGACAAATCTGCCTTTCCACTCGCGGCTGTCATAGCAGTCTTTCATGGCACGGACGGCTGTATCCTCAGCGACCAGACTCGCCCGACGGCGTGTGCCGAAGTCGGAGAAGACGCAGCCAGCTTCAAGCAACCGCTCAGTTTTGTGATAGGTCTTGTCATAAAGTTCCTGGTAATCGAATCCCCGTGCCTGTTCGTTAAACATATAAAACAGCTCTGAAATGATGGCGAGTACCTTCACTTCAAGCAGTATCGTGTCTGCCCACAGCCCTTCAAACTCAACATGAAGATGCCCCTGGTCATTCTGCCACACCTTCACCCAGTCACGTGAAAAGCGGAAGCCGCGGAGGTAAGTCAAGAACCATTCGGGCAGATAATAACACTTCTGGCGAAGAAAACTTATCTCCTCATCGGTAATGACTACCGACTCCAGCAACTCTATCTGGTGTTCCACTTCACGAGCGAATCCATCAGGATAGACCATGTCATCACGGTCTACAAACTGGTAACGCACGTGCGCACGTGGGTAATTGTCAATGACGGCACAGCACATGGTCAGCTTGTAGAGGTCGTCGTCTGTGAAATGGTTAATGATCTGTCTCATTCTATTATTCTTGATTTCTGCTGCCAAAAGTATAAAAAAGATATGGAAAGACAAAGTGATTTGTAAGAAATATGATTCTGGAGGAAGATAAGCGAACCCTGTGTGACAAGCCCGGCAGGCAAGGCGGCAAGAAAAGGGACTTTGTCCTGCCGGCAGACAACAAGCAGAGGGAGCGTCAATCTGCATCGATGCTCCCTCGGCTAATAGGATATGTTCGGTCTGTAAAGACCGCCGTCAGCGTGCAGCAGTCTTCTTTCCCCAATATTGCTTAATTGGCGAACCTCACGTTCTGTGCGCTGTAGCCCACCTGGATATTCCCCTGGATGAGCTTGCCTGCCGGCGAATAGTAGAACACTTCGCTCGGTGCCTTGTAACTCGGGTTGTCAATGACATAAATCTGTCCTTTGCTGTCTACGTTCACCTGCTGCGGACTCTTCAGTCCCGTCATGGCGATGTCGGTCTCCGCACCGGTCTTCAGATCATAGAAGAAGAACCGCTTAGCCGTATCATAGTAAGCTGCGTATAAGCATACGAGTGCTTTCTTTGGCGCATCATAGGCAATGGCACTTGCCTTGCAGACGCTGGTAACCTTGTCGGTTGTTGCATCAATCTTCTGCACGAGGGCATTCTCGCTATGGTAATTGGAAACAAAATAAATGTCATTGCCCACAGCAATACTCTGGTTGTAAGGGTTCAGCACTACTTCTATCTCCTTGACTTTCTTGAACGAACCGAGGTCGACAACGGAAATGGATTTACCCTTGTTGTCAAAGTTGTGGTCAGACATATTTGCATAGAGCTTTCCGTTTGCAACGGAGATTGCTTCCGGATATGGACCGACTTCAACAGAGTCGATGATCGGCTTCTGCAGATCATTGGGATTCATCTTGTAGATTTTCCCGCTGTATGCCGAGAAGTAAACATACTTTCCGTCTGTAGCCAGATAGCGTGGCTCAACTTTCGGCATGAGGATTTTCTTTTCAAGCCGTCCTAAACGGTTCAGGATTTCTATCTTTGAAGAAGTCGTCCCGGTTATGACCACCTTGTCGCCGACGACGATCAGGTCCTGTGCATCGCCCACCTCTTCTCCGTTCTGTGCAGTATAAGCATCGTAATAACGAAAGGGTGATGTCGGGCGTGCCGTAGCATTATAGAAGAGGATGCCGACAGTGCCGTCGTTGGCTTTGAAATTGCCGGCGCAGGCAACGTAAGTTGTAGGATTGGCGACCTCTGGCTGTTGCCTGCCGTCGTCAAAGTCATTGTCATCGCTACAGGCGGTGAATGTAAGCGCAGCCATCAGGATGATGCCCAGCGCAAGAAGATTCTTTTTCATTGTTCTTGTTGTTTTAAATATAATTGATTTTAATGCTTCTGCTATTCACATCTTGCTTTTCCATTTTCCTCCTCTCATCTTTTTCTTTTTTCCTTCCCCTTTTTCCTTTTTTACCTTTTTACTTTTCCACGGCCTTTCCAGCTTATAGAGAGCCGCCAGTTCGTACCGGGCATGGGGTAGAATCTTACTATCTCATAGTTTTTGTTTCCAAGATTGCGCAAGTCGAACTGTATTCGCAGCTGCTGATGGAAGACACGAAGTTCCTTGGACAGTGTAATGCTGTGGTCGGCAAAGCCTGCCATTCGGTTCTGCGGAATGGCATAGCCCAATGAGTAACGCTCGCCCATCCACAAGACATTGTAACCAAGGTCGGCCCATGATGTGTGCAGCAGTATGCTCGCAGCCCCTGAATGGCGTGGAGTATAGGCGATCTGGTCACCATAGTAGACATCGGCAGGGTCGGTTCTGTCGGTAGCCTTGAGAAGACTGTAGCTCCCAATAACACTGACTGACAACCCCTCATTCCATCGTTTCTCCATGTTGGCAGACAGATCGAGCCCTATCTGTCGTACCTTCCCGGCATTCATCATCTGCCAGTAGAACATCTTGGGCACAGCGATGATTTTGTCTGTGACATTTCCTAAATAGCCGTCAGCCGTCAGCGAAAGCTGAATCATGTGGCTGAACACATGACTGTAGGTTGCTCCAAGATTCCATTGTCTTGATTTCTCCGGGTGCAGATGCCTGTTTCCCACGCCTGTATAATAGAGTTCGTTTAACGTAGGTGTCCGGAAGATGTCCTTGTAGCCGAGACGGAAGCGAAGCCCTTCCAGACAGTGCCATTGCAGGCTGAAAGCTGGAGAGAGCCGGTGGAAACCGTCAGAAGGACGGCCCTGTTCTGTCTGTTCCGTAATATTCGTTGCAAGGAGGGAGGTGTTGATGGTGAACTGCCCGGCATGATAGCTGGCTGCCAATGCCGTCCACAGCGAATTGCGTGTCGGATTGGCCGCCTGCGCAAGCGTCATGGACAGGTGGTTGCGGGCATAATCCTGTGCCAGCGACAGATGCAGTCCCCGCATAGGCGCACTCCATAATGTTGCAGTGAGATAGGCCTCCTGTTGTCTGTAGATGTCCTCCTTGTAGCCGGCGGCAGGTACATCCGAATAGCGCGACCACGTGTAGTTCCACTTGGCAGCTGCTTTCAGCTTGACGCACCGGCTGAATCTATTCTCATAGGCGAATTGTGTAAACACATTCTTGTCGACAAGTCTTTCGGCAGAGTAGGGGTTGTCATAGATGACAGCCCCCGGCAGTCCTCTATGAGACACGAAACCGTAAGTCTTCCATTTCATCGTCTGATGGTTGCCGGGCTGCCAGTCCATGTTCAGCTCTCCCCGCCACGTCTCAATGTCGCTGTTGTTACGGTGTTCATGGATGGTCCTGTTGCCGTTTTTCAGTTTGAACGCATAGATGCCGTCGGCCCTTTCACAGCTCCCGTATGCACTGATGCCGAGATGGGAGAATTGCCGGTGGTAGAGTAGGGAAGGGGAGAACACGCCATAGCTGCCTGTACGGACGGTTGCAGCAAGGCTGTTCCTGCGGTCATTATTGCTGTCATGCAATGTACTGATGTTTATCAGGCCTGCGGATGAAAAAGACTTGGCACTCCGGTAGATATTATCGTCCTGTCCTATCTGGAGGCTAACGAGCGACACATTGTCAAGGGTGAAGCGGGAGAGGTCGACCTGTCCGCTCTGGCAGTCGCCGACCTGTACGCCGTCATAGACAACACCTGTATGTCCTGCACCCAGCCCACGGATATTGACCGTCTTCATACCGCCTACGCCGCCATAATCCTTTACCTGTACGCCGGCGAACTGCTTCAGGGCATCACCCATGTCGATGATGCCGATCCGTTCCATGTCAGCGTGCGAGAGCGTCTGTACGGGTGAACTTGACAAGATGTTTCCAGGAATATGGAACCCATTGACCACTACCTCCTGTATCGAATGAACCGAATCTGCGCCGACAGTCTGTGCCATTGTTCCGATCGGGCACAACAACAATGTGTAAGAAGCCAGTCGCCTCATGTCTTCTTGCTTGTTTCAAAGGATTCTATGCAGTGCCCTTCCTCGAGGGATGCAACGACTTGCAATGGCAGGTCTTCTGACTTGTTATCCAAATGGGGGCAAACGCCTTCCCGGATTAGCAGAACCAGTGGCTTCAGTTTGCCCGGCGGATAGCTTACAGCTGCGGGACAGTAGCGGATTTGCACCGCTTTCCCTTTTTAATCATATTGGGTAATGAACCTATTGCGATTGCAAACTTACATAAAAATATCGGATTTCATGCCTGTTCTATAAAAAAAGTCCATCCGGACCTCCCTCTGCCGAATACGAAAGCCTTATTGTGCCCGGTTTCCTCAAGGCTTCAAACCAATGTCCTGGCAGGAAAACAAAAGAAGGTGTGCAGGATTTCCTGCACACCTTCTTTTGTTTTGTATCTTTCAGATACAGCAATGATATTGCCCTTAGTAAGCGAAGAGCGGATAATCCTTCATCGTCTCATTCACCTTCTCACGTACACGTTTGATGACCTGCTCGTTCTCCGGGTCTGCCAGCACCTCA
The DNA here is from genome assembly GCF_000191065.1 of Prevotella multiformis DSM 16608. GTDB lineage: Bacteria > Bacteroidota > Bacteroidia > Bacteroidales > Bacteroidaceae > Prevotella > Prevotella multiformis. The sequence goes on along the minus strand of NZ_GL872283.1, from coordinate 1,047,315 downwards.
TCGATGAGGTCGGCACAGAGCAGCATCATGTCTTCCTTGCAGCCGCGGGTCGTCATTGCAGCCGTGCCGAGACGCAGACCGCTTGTCTGGAAAGCAGAACGCTCATCGTACGGAACTTTGTTCTTGTTGGCTGTGATGTCAGCTGCAACAAGAGCCGTCTCAGCCACCTTACCCGTTAGGTCAGGGTACTTCTGACGCAGGTCGAGCAGCATGGAATGGTTGTCCGTACCGCCGCTGACGATGCTGAAGCCCTTGTCAATAAGCGCCTGGGCCAGAACTGAAGCATTCTTCTTCACCTGCAGGGCATATTCCTTCCAGCTCGGCAGCAGGTTCTCACCGAAACCGACTGCCTTGGCGGCGATGACGTGCTCCAGCGGGCCGCCCTGGTTTCCGGGGAAGACAGCAGAGTTGAGGAGCATGGACATCGGTTTCACGACACCTTTCTTTGTCGTCAGCCCCCATGGATTCTCGAAGTCTTTACCCATGAGAATCACGCCGCCACGAGGACCGCGGAGTGTCTTGTGGGTGGTTGTGGTAACGATATGGGCATATTTCACGGGATTGTCAAGCAGGCCTGCCGCGATGAGTCCTGCAGGGTGAGCCATGTCGACCATCAGCAGTGCGCCCACCTCGTCTGCAATCTGGCGCATACGCTTATAGTCCCATTCACGGCTGTAAGCGGAGCCACCGCCGATGATGAGCTTGGGTTTGTGTTCGCGTGCGAGCCGTTCCATCTCGTCATAGTCGACGCGTCCGGTCTCACGGTTGAGCGTATAGCCGATGTGGTGATAAAGGATACCTGACGTATTCACCTCGCTGCCATGAGAAAGATGTCCGCCCTGGTCAAGGTCAAGACCCATGAAGGTGTCTCCGGGCTTCAGAACGGCAAGCAGTACCGCCTGGTTGGCCTGTGCGCCGGAATGGGGCTGCACGTTGGCAAATTCTGCACCGAAGAGCTGCTTTATACGCTCAATGGCAATTGTCTCTACTTGGTCTACCACCTGGCAGCCACCGTAGTAGCGCTTGCCGGGATAGCCTTCGGCATACTTGTTCGTCAGGTAGGATCCCATGGCCTGCATGACTTCGTCACTGACGAAATTCTCCGATGCAATCAGCTCCATCCCCTTGAGCTGGCGTTTGTGTTCCAACTCGATAAGGTCAAAAATTTCCTGGTCTCTTCTCATGTGTATTTGAAATGTTTATGGGAGGATGTATTAGCCTATGTCCTCCGTGGTTAGTGATAACGCTGCAAATATACGAATTAATGTTCTAACTTGCAAGCGTATCAAAAAAAATAATGTAACTTTGCATACCGACAGATTTTCCACCGGCTTCCCGAAAGGATCTGCAGGATTGGGAAATGTTTACATGTCAATTTTCTGACAGCAAATAAAAGAACGGAATAGTATGAAATTGAAAGAGTTGTTCCAGGCTTATGATTTTGACGAGATCTATCCGCAGATAGGTCTTATGTTTCCCAAAGGGCGCCGTCTGCGCGCACAGTTCCGCCATGCCTACGACCTGCTGCTGGACATCCCGCCTGTGATGTCCAAGAAACAGATCCGGTATCAGCTGATGGAGGATCCGGGTGCCAGCGAAATGTTCTTCGGGGCTGATGACCGTGATTTCAACGGTCCGTGGAACGTGCTTCTCGGAAAAGAAGTCAAGAAAGACCCGAAGGTGGATCTGTCAAGCGAGGAGCTTGTCGCCAACTGCCTGCTTAACACCGTGCTGATGGGACGCCATCCGCAGACATTCGATAAGGACTATCACGACATAATAGGGTAGACCGTCCGGCATCGGTTCTGCCACAGAGATTCTCCTGACAGCCGGCCGTTGAGTCTGCAGAACAGCAGGAGAATGAGCAAAAAACAAACTTTTCAAGCCGTCAACTAAGTTTGAAAACAAGATGATAGGTTGTCAACTAAATGCAAATTTATAACTTGACAACTTTCAAACTTTTTTCTTCCAAGCGCGACAGGTCTAATAGCTTGTTCCATGAGATTGTTGTCTATGTTGAAGTGCCCGCCTGAAACGACTTATCGTCAACAACTGTTAAAACGGATTCTTAACTCATCCAACCGGTCTTGAAAATAAGACGGAAGGTAGTCAATCAGAAATATTAAACTACACAACCAACAGCATTAAACTGCAATGGGAATGTGATTCCCAAGCCTTGGGAACGGCAGTCCCGACCGCTGGGAACAGGATTCCCGACCGGTCGGGAATCCTGTTCCCAGCAATTCAAACGAAAGGATGTGATGGTGAACCGTGGAAGTTGTCGCCCGTTTCAGCATAAATTCACATTGTCATCTCAATATCATAGCTTTCTCCGACTATCTTTTTTTATAGTCCTTATGCGCTGTCTCTAATTTTTCTCTTTCATTAGCATAGTCCGCTGTATTCTGACAAGAAATATGTCGGCTCAATGCGCCTAAAAGGAATCCCGTCTGCCAAACATCAGATTGAATACGTGTCTGAGATGCTATTCTGAAAAAATGTTGGACAAACAGGCTTGCAACGATACAGAAGTCTTTGAAAGGAAAGATCCCAGCTTCTTTCAATATTACTCCACACTATTTAAATAATGGGAGGTATGATAAATAAAACAAAAAAATAAGTTTAACATAGATTTAACATATATGTAAAATAGTGTTTATAAAAAATTTTCTGTCAGTTTTTGTGGTATAGGTCAAGTAGGGGACATCGCTGCCACCGTTAAAGCAGCGACACATCCGTGAAAACTGTTAGAATTCACATCAAAGAGCAGCACATTAGAAAGATTCCAAAGAGCAGCACATTAGAAAAATTCCAAAGAGCAGCATACAAAAAGTATTTAGCGGACGGCTCCCGGGGGTCGCCTTGCGCCTAACGGACTGAAGGGGTTGTTTCTGCCTCTCCTCACGTCGGGCAGCGGGGCAGTCGTGGGATAAGATGAAACAAAAAAGCCACTCCGAAGAGTGGCTAAATTAAATCAAAAGATAAGATTATAAACCAAAACACAAAATCCGATCAGCGCTGCCAAAAACCACATTATAAAAACATAAATTAAAAGACAACGCAAAATACGATATATAAACTTTAAACTAAACATACAATCAACATACAATCAGCGAATACCCTTAACAGGAGTAGAACGTCCAAAAGTTGAAATCGAAGAAGAACCAAGACCGGAAGCGAAAGGAACGAAACTTGAAATCCAACGAATCCAATTGTTAGCATTATAATGCTTATCGTCCTTACCAGCTTTAAGAGCATCAAAAAACGAAATACGAGCCTGATTAGCATCAATCTTTGCATTTGAATGATACGAATCTACAACGAAATTCGAAATCTTACGAGAAGTATCATTATCCAAACGAATACCAAAACGCTTCTCAACCTCAGTCTTAGCCTGCTCAAACATCAAATTACATTGTGCAGTAGTCAACTTTTCAGAATTATGAGCCGAAACATAATTAAGATACTGACGAGAGACGCTCTCCGAAATTTCCTGCAAAACCTGCTTTTCACCATACTTAGCTTTAATATGACTTTCAACCATAGCCAAGTCGGATTCAAAAAGAGCTTTACGTGTCTGTGCATCAACCAAATTGTTAGTCAAAGCAGCTTGCTGAACTGAAAGATCAGACAGAAGCTTGTAATTACCAAGAGTATCGGATTTAATTTGATAATCAAGACCAAGAAGCGAATTCTGATTATGAATGTTCAAAGTCTCTGCACCGAGCTTACCCATCTGAGCAGAGTTAAGACGATCAATCCAACTCGCTTCAGCATCAGTCTTCTTAGCCTGCGCCAAAGCCAGCTGATTCTGTGCAAACTGCGAAATGACATTACCGATCTGGGCAAAAGAATTCTGAACGGCATCACCCATGCCTGTTGCAGGCATGACCTGTGCAACATGCTGCTGCGGAGCAGGGGCAGACTGCAAAGCAGACTGCGCATTGCCTGTCTGAACATTACCAGCAGCGATATAAGGGTTAATACCAGCATCAGTGTAACGCTGCATCTGGGCTGCAGGCGAATTATACTGATTCATCTGATTCCACATGCGTTCATTAAATGCGTTCTGCTCCTGAAACATCTGATACTGATTCTGATTAGCCTCACGGGCTATCTGAAGGTTAGTCTCATTAGCACGATCTTGGGCGGTCTTGTTGGAATGACCGCCAAAGAGACCACCGAGCAGCGAAACACCGCCACTGATGGCAGAACCGATTATAGAAGGATCAATAGGCATATTAAAAATTTTTAAAGATAACGGAAATGTCCCTGCAATATTGCAGGGACAGAACAAAAAATCACTCCGAAGAAGGAGAAACAGAAGAAGGATCACCAGGACCAGGACCGAGACCTGAAGGCTCTGACGGCTCAACAGGATCTGAAGGCTCATTAGAAGCATCTCGAAGCTTGCGAAGTTCATCAACCAAGGCTTTGTAACGCTCCATCTCAACAGGATCAGACATATAACGTGAAGGAATCAACGACAAAATGTCATCATCAGAAAGACCTGCAGGAGAAGAAACACCTTTGACAACAGCCAGCTGCGAAAGGATCAACTGCTTTTCAGAATCTGAAACATCACCCGAAAAAAGACGAGATAACATAGAATCACGATGACCTGTAACAGGGTTCACAGGACAAACCGTATCAAAGATAGAACCGTCAACAACAGACAAACCGTTGTTGATACCGTTGACCTCGAGAGGGACGGAAGGAACAACGAAGCAGTCAGACGGCATACGGTTAAAATGAAAACCAGACATAAAAGAAATAATTTTAAAAAATCAAAGATCAAAGACCAGCAAGGCCACTAACCGACATAGGACGAACAGCCTTTACATCAAAGAAAGAATTCACAAGGAAGTGGTCTGCCTTGACAGCAGATACAAGAAAGATCGTATTGAGGATAGACGGATTGACGTAAAAATGCGCAGGAGACCAAGGAGAATTAACCAGCTTCTTATCACCGGCTTTACCATCAAAACCGAAATCATAACGAGGTGAACACCAATACGAAAGAGACAAACCGGACTCGAATTCACCGAAAACAAGATCACGAGAAGTCTTGTACTCATTGTAACGAACCTGCCAGCCAAGAAGTCGGTTGTTAGCTTCAATTGAAGACAACGGGTAACCGGCAGCCAAACGCTTCTGTTTCTCAGGACCATCTGGAACAGGATTATCCAAGTAAGTCGAAATCAAATCAGAAGTAACAACAGGCTGATAACCCAAATCTGCGAACTCGGGCTGAAAGAAATCCTCACGCCGTAACTTACGATTAAAAGGATCAAAGTAAGTACCATTGTACTCAGTCTGAGGAACAACGCTGTAAATACACATGATGATACCATGCTCCTTGACATCAAAATCAATTGAAGAGCTATTCAATGAACCAACGCCTTTACCACCAAGATCACCGAGACAAGGAGATTCGTCAGCACCACGGTCAAACTCAGACTGATTGACAACCTCTGAAATGACAACAGGATTATCAAAACCACCGATGAAACGTGCATCACCAGCACGGGATTCAGGAACACGGAAACCGAAATGTGCCTCGATCTGCGATGAATAGTCAAGACCATTCGCACGCCGAGTAGCTTCCAGCATCTTATCAAGAGCGAAAGCAGCACGCAAATCATTGACACTGAGGACAGAAACACCATTGATGAAAGTAGAGGCACCAGAAACACCGTTGGAAGAACGAGAAACAGCACCATTACCATGACCGACATAGTCAGGGAGATTGAAAATACCCTTATCATAAGACGGGGTAGGCTTCATAGACGTAATCCAATCCTTTGAGTACGGACGATAACGCATCTGACAGAACTTGGCAGCGACATCACCTTCAATCTTCAAATTGGAATCGCTGGCGTAGTCATCGATATTGAACGAACGAACATCAGCGGTTGACCAATCCTGCACACGATAGAAATCATTGAAGATCTTCTGATAGGCAAGGAGCCGGAAAGGAGAAGCTGAAGAGACCAAAGGAGAAGCCTTGGGCTTTACAGGCTTGAAAGGAGCTATCAAATCAATACCAATAGAAGTTTTCTTGGAATAACCACCCGAAAGAGAGGAATAAGGATAACGTCCACCGTTGGATGAAACGCCATAACCAAGAAGATTAAGCAGCTTCATTGCACCATCAAAATAGGAAAAACCCTGCGAATCATCGGAAAACTTAGATGCAGCATTAATAACACTGTCAACATCAAACGAAGGAACAGACTTCGGTACGAAAGAGTAATCAGGTTTGGAATTGTTCAAAACACCGATACCGTTAAGAGCACTGACAGGATTAGGAGTGCCGACGATAAACTGATCAAACCATTGCCACAAAGACCTGTAAGAAACGAAAAAAAAGTGATAATACTCCTTCATACGAGCAAAGGCTGCAGTATTGACGGTAGTTGTACGGACTAAGTCCTGAACCTGAAAACGAAAATGTTCACTGGGATTGACTTCCCAGCAGCCGACAGGCAGGAGCTGACCAGCCTTGGCACTGAAAACACGCCGAGAACTCAAATCAAAACCATTGCGAGCAAGCCTCGGCTTTGGAGACGGAACTTTAAATAATGACATAAAAAAAAATTAAGTGAATAAACTTGAATTTAACAGCTCATTAAGCTGCTTATTCTTCAAAGAATCATTGTGAATCTTAGTATAACGTGCAACATTATCTTTATAAAACTGAGAATGCTTCTGACCGATCATATTAATAAGTTCAGAATTCATGAATCCATCGACATCATAAAGCATGAAATCGTGAAGACCATACGTCAACATGACATCCTTCCAAGGCGACTGATTAAACAGCTTACGAGTACGGGGAAGATAGGAAAAAAGCTGCAAATCAAAGTCTACAAGATGATGCAAAGGCATATCAAACTGATTGATATAAGCTTCCTGATACTCATACTGAGTGCGAAGAAGATACATGTCCTTACGATAATAGTAATCCTCTAAAAGAGAAACGAAAATCTCGGGGGTCATCGAATATCGTTTACACCAATCAAGACAGACCAAAGTAGCATGAATGTCAACAGAAGGATAGCATGCGGACTTGAACTCAAAAGGAAGAAGACCACGGAAATCTATGCCACTCTGCTCAAAGTCATACGCAGCTGCATATACTCGAATTCTTTCAGAATGAGATAACGAGCGGTATCCTCGACACTTAGGCAGGAGCCGATTTTCAAGACTACGGGGAGTTGGAACAAATTCAAACTGCCCATTATCTCTGTTGAGGACACTCTGTCCGTAAGTTCCATCAAGGACATTCGAGCGCAGCGCTTCTTCATCAGCCTTGCAATACCCGATATAAGGGTGTTTACTTGCCAAGTGAAACGTAGAGGTAAATTCAGTGCGAAGAAACGGTGGTAAACGAGTATCGCCGTTAACATATTTCGCAACGTACTGGGAAGCGGAGTTATTGACGAGCGAGAAGACCGAATTACCGTTCTTCCAAGTTTCACGTATAAGCCGACCAATGTTCCGCTGCAGTTCTTCGCTGTCATACCACAATATGGCATGATAATGCGGACGGAACGTCCTAGGTCCATACTCTGAACAGATAAAGTATCTAATTCTGAACTCATTTGATTTATTTTTATTCAATTGATAATCAACGGCAGAACGAAGACGCTTGAACCAATCCTGCACATCTTTTTTACACGGATAAGCAAAGCAGACTTCATCCTCCATCTTCTGTGGAGGAAGAGAACGGCAGACAGAATCGGAAAGAAACTTGCCTGATTCTGAAAGCCTGTTAGAAAACCAGACAGGATGAGAACCATCATCCATGACCAAAGGCTGAAACAGAGGAATATGCTCGTTGTCATAGGTCAAAGTAACGAAAAGCGAAAAACGATGCTCCCTGCACTCGTTTTCAATACGACGAGACCAATCTGAAGCATAGGAATCACGGCAGCGGAAACACTTACGACACGGTACATACAAGGTTTCATCAATATATTTGTTATAAATGCGCTTAGGAGATAAGCAGCTATTGATATTACCAAGAACAGACATCAGCGAACCGAATCCTTTACAACAGAATTAGAACTACACTTGCCAGCAACACCGTGGAAGTGGAACTTATCGGCATCAAACGAAGTGACACAGCTCTGAAAGTAGAGAGTGACAGAAACAAGGATGAAACCACCAACGCTGAACTTAAAAAGGACAGGAGGAAGTTTCTTGAGGAAAAGGATAATCTTTTTCATAAGCAATACATTTTTTTTTATTTTCAGAATTCAAAAAAATTTGGTAAGTCTCACGAGGATCTGGGCAGTCAACACACATGAAATCAATGCATCCGATCAGATCACGGTAAGCGCAATGCGAAAAACGGAAAGCAGCACGCTCATACTTATCCATCAACCGTCAAAATTGGTACAGATGAAATCGACAGCGGAAGCGAAGGAACGGAACGCCACATAATAATCACCGAGAGTGTCGGGCTGGTTCTCCTCACGCCAGCGGACGATGTAGGTATGAACTCCGTTACGAGGATTGACATAGTGCTGAACGGTGACAGACATCATAAGAGTGTGCCTCGTTGTCTGAAACAGCATGGGTTTACGTTGATTGAACATGACATTAAGAATTTTTAAATTAACAATGCAAAGATATAACTTTTCAGATAATGGGAGTTATGATAAATAGACGTTTTGTCATGCAGCACTGCTGCCAGGATTCCTTCCAATGAATCAATCTGCTGTCTGTCTGCGATTTTCATGGTCCGCCCATGTAGTGTGTATGAGAAGTTATCGGGAAAGAAAAAAGGGATCCGTGGCATCACTGCTAAGATCCCTTCAAACAAATTAGAGAGTTATAAAAAATCAGGTTTTTCCTTTATTCTTAGAGCAACATGGAAAGGTCGCCCCTATCCGTTACTGCTGCTCAATGATCTTCATACCTTCTTCCACTGCCTGCATATTCAGCGGAATAAGATTATGATGCCGTTCAGGCAGACTCTTGAACAGAGCCTTCTTCAGCCCATCGGTACTGACTACCGGACATACTTTCAGCAGCCCGCCCAGCACTATCATGTTGAAGACCTTGGCATTCTTCATCTCTGCGGCCTTGTCCATCGCATCGACCCGATAGACGGAAATGTCCTTGCGGGTCGGAGGATTGAAGACACCATAGCCGTCGTAAATGAGAATCCCGCCCGGTTTCACTTTGGGCTCAAACTTATCCAGCGAAGGCTGGTTCAGAACGATCGCCACATCATACTTGCTGAGGATCGGGGAAGAGATGCGCTCGTCGCTTACGATGACCGTCACGTTGGCTGTACCGCCACGCTGCTCGGGACCGTAAGCCGGCATCCAGGTTATCTCCTTGTCTTCCATCAGACCGGAGTAAGCCAGAATCTTGCCCATTGAGAGCACACCCTGACCGCCAAAGCCGCTAATAATTATCTCTTTTTTCATTTTACACCTTATTTAATATGTAGGAGATTGCTGATGTTCACGAGGAAAACAACCTGACAGGATGCCCGTTCTCATGAATCAGCGGACAGGCAGCCGGCTGCCCTCCCGACGGATTTCTCCTGTTACTTGTCAGCGATACATTGCCATGGGCTCATCAAAGCCCTGTTGTATCTTTCAGGTCTCCTTTTTCGTATTCCGGGAACATATTCTCACGCATCCACTCATTCGCCTTTACCGGCGTGAGCTTCCAGCCGCTGTTACACGTTGACACGATCTCTACCAGGGAGCTTCCTTTTCCTTGCATGCTTGCTTCGAATGCCTTGCGGATAGCCCGTTTCGCCTTGTTGATGGAAGCCACGGAGTCGACGCTCTGACGAGTTACAAAACAAGTACCCTTCAGATGGCTTGCCAGTTCGGTAATGTTCAGGTTGTAGCCATGCAGCTCCGGATCACGCCCATAAGGACAGGTTGCGGTCTTCTGACCGATAAGAGTGGTCGGAGCCATCTGTCCGCCCGTCATGCCGTAGATGGCATTGTTGATGAAGATGATCGGAATATTCTCGCCGCGGTTCAGTGCATGGATGGTTTCGGCCGTACCGATGCAGGCAAGGTCACCGTCGCCCTGATAAGTGAAGACGAGGCGGTCCGGCCACAGCCGCTTGATGCCTGTCGCCACAGCCGGAGCACGCCCATGGGGAGCTTCCTGCCAGTCAATGTCAAGATAACGATAGGCAAAGACGGCACAGCCGACAGGGCAGACCCCGACGGCCTTGTCGCTCATTCCCATCTCTTCGATCACTTCTGCAACCAACTTATGAACCACACCATGCGAACAGCCGGGACAATAGTGCATTGTCGTATCGTTCATCAAGGCGGGTTTCTTATACACCAGATTCTCCGGTGAAATAATATTATTTGCCATAATACAGTCCTCCCCTCCTTACTTTACTAACGTTTCCTTGAGTGCTGCGACGATCTCTTCCGGGTCGGGAACAATACCGCCCAGACGGCCGAAATGCTCCACCGGCAAGGCTCCGTTGACAGCAAGACGGACATCCTGTACCATCTGCCCGGCATTGATTTCACTTACCAGCACACCCTTTTTCCCCTTGCAGAGTTCCGCAAGCTGTCTGCTCGGGAAAGGCCAGAGCGTGACAGGACGGAACAGGCCGGCCTTCAAACCGTCCTCCCGGGCCAGTTCGACAGCCTTCTCGCCGATGCGTGCGGCACTGCCGAAACTGACGATGATGTAATCGGCATCATCACACTGCTGTGTCTCGAAACGTACTTCATTCTCACGTATCTGACGATACTTTTCCTGTAAGTGGAGGTTTCTCTGCTCCATCACCTCCGGTTTCAGTTCCAGGGATGTGATGATGTTCGGCTTGCGGTCCGGTGTGCGCCCGATCGAAGCCCATGGACACTCTTTACGGATTTCCTCCTCCGTACGGCGAGGTTTTATCGGCGGAAGGACAACCTTCTCCATCATCTGTCCGATGACTCCATCAGACAGAATCATAGCAGGATTGCGGTATTTGAAAGCCAGCTCGAACGCCAGATCGACAAAATCGGCCATCTCCTGAACGGAACTCGGAGCCAATACAATCACATTGTAATCGCCATTGCCGCCGCCTCGCGTCGCCTGAAAATAATCACTCTGGCTCGGCTGGATGGTACCCAGACCGGGGCCGCCGCGCTGCACATTGACAAACACGCCCGGAAGTTCCGCGCCAGCCATATAACTGATACCTTCCTGCATCAAGGCAACGCCCGGCGACGACGAACTCGTCAGCACACGCTTGCCGGCTCCCGCACCGCCATAAATCATGTTGATAGAGGCCACCTCGCTTTCGGCCTGGAGAACGACCATGCCGGTCGTCTCCCATGGTTTCAGCGCGGCCAGTGTCTCGATTATCTCACTCTGAGGGGTAATAGGATAACCGAAGTAACCGTCCGTGCCACAGCGGATAGCGGCATGGGCGATCGCCTCGTTCCCCTTCATCAATTTTACTTCTTGTTCTGCCATAAATCATTCCTCCACTTTCTTGCGATAGACCGTAATACAGCCGTCGGGGCAGACCATTGCACAGGCTGCACAGCCAATGCAGGACTCCGGTACGGCAGACTCGACATACGGGTATCCGTGGACGTTCACCTTTTTCTGAGCCAAGGCAATCACATCTTTCGGGCACGCAACGATGCACAATTCGCATCCCTTGCAGCGGTCAGTGTTTACTACGATGGCACCTTTCATCTTGCTCATAGTTTTTGTATTTTAAGGATTATATGCATCCTTGTTATAGAAGTTGAGAATACTCTCCAGCATCTCTTTCGCAACGACAGCCGGAGACTCAGAGTCCAGCTCGATAGCCTCCATATAGTTTGCCAAGGCATTCTGCCAGTCTCCTTTCTTCCGGCATTCGTTCCCCAGCTGGAAATATTCTTCTGCTGTCATCTATTGATAATATTCTTTCTTGCCCGCAGCAAGCGTATTCTTCATCAGCGAGCAGATCGTCATCGGTCCCACTCCACCCGGTACCGGAGTAATGAAAGAACAGCGAGGAGCGACCTCGTCGAACTTCACATCTCCGTTCAGCCGGAATCCGCTCTTGCGCGAAGAGTCCGGCACACGGGTCGTACCGACATCTATGACGACGGCCCCCGGCTTTACCATGTCGGCCGTTACAAAGTCCGGTCTGCCGATTGCCGCGATGATGATGTCGGCCTCACGGCATTCCTTCTTCAGATCCCTCGAATGGGAATGGCAGACCGTCACGGTGGCATCGCCGTACTGTTTCTGCATCATCAGCTGTGCCATAGGCTTGCCGACGATGTTGCTTCTTCCCAGCACGACGCACTTCTTCCCGGACGTTTCAATCTTATAATGCTGCAGCAAGGTCAGGATACCCAGCGGTGTAGCGGATATGAAACATGGGAGCCCGATGGACATCCGTCCGACATTGATGGGATGGAATCCATCCACATCCTTGCGATAGTCGACCGCCATGATGATCTTCTGCTCATCGATATGTTTCGGCAGCGGCAGCTGGACGATAAAGCCGTCTACATCCGCATCTCTGTTCAGCTTCTCCACACAGGCCAGAAGCTCCTCTTCGGTAACATCAGCCTCGAAACGGATCAGCGTGGATTTGAAGCCACATTGTTCACAGGCAATCACCTTATTCTTCACATAGGTTTCACTTCCCCCGTCGTGCCCCACCAATATGGCGGCCAGATGAGGCTGCTTTCCACCTGCGGCTACAATAGCCTTCACTTCCTCGGCAATCTCCTGCTTGATGGCAGTGGCGGTTGCCTTTCCGTCGATTAACTGATATTCCATAGTAAAGTATTAATTGATAAATAAAAGTCTGTTACAGCTTGGGCATCTTCGGCATGCCGGGCATTCCTTTCATGCCCTTCATACGTCCCATCATGCCGGCCATCTTCGATCCGGTGACCATCTTCATCATCTTGCGGGTCTGGTCGAACTGTTTGATCAGGCGGTTAACCTCCTGCAGATTCGTACCCGACCCCTTGGCGATACGCTGCCGGCGGGAATTGTTCAGCACCTCCGGGTGCGATCGTTCCTTCGGCGTCATGCTCTGGATGATGGCCTCAATGCCCTTGAAGGCATTGTCATCGATGTCTACGTCGCGGATGGCCTTGCCCACTCCGGGAATCATCGAGGCCAGGTCCTTGAGATTGCCCATCTTCTTGATCTGCTGGATCTGGTTGTAGAAATCATTGAAGTCAAACTGGTTCTTCTGGATCTTCTTCTGCAGGCGTTTCGCCTCTTCTTCATCAAACTGTTCCTGCGCACGCTCGACAAGGGAAACGACATCACCCATGCCCAAAATGCGGTCGGCCATACGCCCCGGATGGAACACGTCGACCGCCTCCATCTTTTCGCCTGTACCGATGAATTTGATAGGCTTCGTCACGACGGTGCGGATCGACAGGGCTGCTCCGCCACGTGTGTCACCGTCGAGCTTTGTAAGGACTACACCGTTGAAGTCCAGCCGGTCATTAAACTCCTTGGCTGTATTTACCGCATCCTGCCCCGTCATGGAGTCGACGACGAACAGTGTCTCGTCAGGATTCACATGGTTCTTGAGACTTTCTATCTCGTCCATCATCTCCTCGTCCACCGCCAGGCGCCCGGCGGTATCGATGATCACCACGTCATTTCCCCGTGCCTTTGCCTCGGCGATGGCATGATCGGCTATCTCGTTCACATTCTTGTTCCCGGGTTCGCTGTACACAGGTGCACCGACCTGTCCGCCGACAACCTTCAACTGCTCGACAGCGGCAGGACGGTAAACGTCACAGGCGACCAGCAGAGGATTCTTATGCTCCTTCGTCTTCAGCATGTTCGCCAGCTTCCCGGAGAATGTAGTCTTACCGGAACCCTGCAGACCACTCATCAGAATGACCGCCGGACGTCCGGAAAGGTTCAACCCTACGGCCTCGCCGCCCATCAGCTCCGCCAGTTCGTCATGTACGATCTTCACCATGAGCTGACCGGGCTTGACGGCTGTCAACACGTTCATGCCCAATGCCTTCTGCTTGACGGTGTCAGTAAAGGATTTGGCGACTTTATAGTTGACATCGGCATCGAGCAGGGCTCTGCGCACGTCCTTCAGGGTTTCCGCTACATTTATTTCTGTTATCTTTCCTTCTCCTTTAAGAATCTTAAAAGAGCGTTCAAGACGGTCGCTTAAATTTTCAAACATTGCTTTTAAAAAGAGTACTTATTTTTGTTCTATCATACAAAGATAGTAAAAAGGGAAATAAAATGACAAGTATGCCGCTCCTATTTTAAAGTATTTTAAAACACTTACCTTATAATCATGCGCACATAAATAGGCTTTGTGCAAGAATAGAAGAAAAAACAACGGTGAAGGCAGCTGGTTGTGTCCGTCAGCAACCGTCTGTAATGATTGCCGACAGCCATAGCCAGCTGCCTCCATCTTATGCTGCTTCAGGGAATCCCCGCCGGCGCACTGCTTAGGGAGGCTCCGGCTTTCCCCGGCCCGTCCATGCGGGAGTCCTGTGCAGATTTTCCCGATGCCCTTTCTTCCTGCTGATGCCTCAGAAGGAGAACGGCAGGCCTATACCTGTGCGTTGTCCGGGTCTATCTCATCGGCGTCCACCTCATCTTTTCCGCGCTTGACATGACCTTCGAACGTGACAAAATAAAAACCCTTCCGGGGCGTCCATTCCATGCAGAACAGTTCCGAAGCCCCCTTGAACCCGTTCCGCTTGATGGCGCACAGTACCCATGCCTGCGACTTCCCGGCCTTGGCGAGGCTGCTCTCTACAATCTGACCGTTGTTCACCAACAGGACAGAATAGGAGGTGTCTCCCGGGGAAAGTACCGTGACGGCACCGTTTGCTTCAAAAAGAACATCCTCGACATCAAACATCGAGAAGATCCCCTTCTGCCTCAGCATCAGTCTGAACTGCTCCATTTCAAGGCTGTTCCGCTTGAAATTCTTGAAATTGATGATACCGTCTTTCACCAGGAAGACGCTTTCTCCTTTTATAAGATGGCGCAACATGGATGAGCGCATGGCAAAGCGGACGAGCATATTGAAGCCTGTCCAGACGGCAAGGGCAAAGATAAGATGCCATATCGTCATGTCCGGATTATAAAGCACACCGCCGACCAATGCGCCGATGACGAATGCACTTACCGTATCAAGCGGTGTCAGCTGTCCCATCTGGGTCTTGCCCGTGATTCTCAGAAAGGTCAGAATACCAATCATACCCGTGATGAGTTTCACGGCAATCGCCACGTATGGCTGTATCAGTTCGATCATTTTCCTTTGTTTTTTAGATACCTAATTGAGTTGTCTGAATATATGGCCGCAAAATTATGCTTTTCTCCTAAAACGTGCAAACAATACAACAAAAAAACGCTCCGCTTCCACCTTCGGGAAATCAAAACTGCAACGCAGAGGTAACAAAAGACCATCGCCCCCCACCCTGCCTTCAGCGCTCATGCGTTGCATTGACCCAAGAGACGGATGTACATGTCTGCCGGTGTGCCGGGCGGGTATTTCCTGCTTGCCGGCGGAAGTTTTACCACAACCGGGCATACCAGCAGCACCCTGCCATGCGGCATGCCTTCGAGGAGGCTGATGTGCAAGGGAGGAGGCTGTCTTTCCCGAATGTCCACCCATTCGGTCTTGTCCGGTTGACGGAGATATTGCAGCCGATGAATGTGAAACAATTTTACAAAACATCCTTCCGGGGCACTGATTTTACAGCCGAAAAACGCATACTTGAATCCTGCCGACATCTCCCTGTTTTGCAACCAAGCACCGTCTGACTTCCAAGTAACGCCCGATTGGACTTCAAGTAACGCCCGATTGGAGCCCGGGTAACGCCTGTTTGCAACGCAAGAAAGCACCTCTTCAGATCCGCATGACAATCCGCTGTCAATAAGGGATTTACAGAGCCGGCCGATTTATCCCTTCCTTTGCTTTCCATCCTGCGTTGTCAGACAGCCCGGGGAGAAGGAAGCGAGAGAGACAACAGCGGATGAGGCGAAGAAAATACCTTACAGAATAACCATTGCCTTCTATGTCTGTCTCCATACCAATATTGCCCTCAAGGACGGACGGGACAGGCGGGGCGACTTTTTCCCGTTTGGATAAGCGGCAAGGTCAGGAGGACATGAGTATCCGACGGATCGGACTGTTCTCATGTCAGAATATAGAAAAAGGGGAGAGTTTTTTGCCAGTTCAGGAAATAATGTTTATCTTCGCACCCTCAAAAACCGACTGGGGGGAAGTAAAGAGATACGGATGCTTTTCTTTTTCGCTCCCCGACTTTCAAAATCAAAGAAAATGGAGTATTATATCAGTGCTGACAATGAAAAAAGAGGTCCTTACAGCCTCCGGGAATTGGCCGGGCGAAAGCTGCAGGCAACGACCTTGGTGATGCCGGCTGACGGAACACAGTGGATTCCGGCCTGGCAGATAAAGGAGCTCCGCACGCTTTTAGAGGAAAGCGAACACTCTGACAGAAAACCAGATGTGGAAGGAGTCCCCTTTGTAGAAGCCTCCCCCGTCACCCCCTCCGCCGGGACGGCACCTGCCGGGCGGCCTTCAAAGAAGAGCCATGCGGGCTGTCTGGCGGGAGGCCTCGTCGTGCTTGCCGCTGTTTTATTCGTGCTGGTTCTTACCTGTCCCAAGCCGGAGCAGCACCGGGAAGTGCTCGCAGATGTGATAACGGCAACGGTGACGGATGCAGCCAACGACACCGCCAATACCACCGGCAATGAAGTCATCGACAATGCCTTCCGCACCATCAGCAATGTGTTTGCCGGCAAAGTGATCAGGTCGGCCATTGACGACCTCGTGACCGTCGACAATTACGTCGTCTGCTCTCTGGGGAAAGTCCACTATAACGGCAAGGACTACATCGTTTCTTTAGGTCTTTTGGGCCATATCTTCACGGTCGACGAAGACGATCTCCGGAAAGCCGCAGAGCAGTATTACAAGAAATCGGAGATAAACGTGAAAGAACAGCTCAAGCAGAAAGCTCAGAAAATGATACAGGAAAACGTGGTCGATCCTGCCGCGACAGCCATTAAAGGAATACTGGGAGGAGCGCTGGACGGACTGCTGGATGACATCGGTTTAGGCATGAGGCATCCGAAAGACGACAGAGGCAGACAGCCGTCGACAGACAGTATCTGATGCCCTGCCCTGTCCGTCAGCATGGGCAGGAGGGCTGAACCTGTTCCAGCAGAAAGCTCTCGTCTCCCGTATCCGCAGAGGGATTTCGACTATACAACCGAAAAAATTGTGGATAAATCTTTGTTGATCCACGATAAATACGTATATTTGCAACATAATTTTAAACAGACTTTAAATATGAAAAGATTATTATTGATGGGGATAATGATATTGTCAGTCCTTACCGGCTTTTCCCAGAACACCGCAATAGTCAACAACCTGAAAGAGCAGCAGAAAGTGCTCGATCTGACGGCAAAGCTGAACAAACTCCAGCTCGATTACGAGAAGGAAAAGGCCAATTACAATGCCATCAGCGAAAAGGCCGCCAGTGTCAATGCCGATGCCAACAGCGCCACAACCAATTTCACGGCATCAGACCCTTCAAGCACTGTAAAGCAGGCCAAAGACACCGTCAAGAAACTGGAGGAGACAAAGGCCGTCAACAAGAAGCTGGCGAAGAGTCAGAAGGACATGACCAAGATGGAGCAGAAAATGGCCAAGCTCCAGTCTAAGATTGACAAACTGAACAAGAAAGTCCAGATCATCGACAAGTAAGACTTTCAGGGAACGGTTCTGAAAACACCTTTAAGGGCAGACGCTGAAAGCTGCCTTTGAAGGTCGTCTGCCTTTTAGACTGGCAGCTTCTGCTTTCTTCTCCAAAAGCACGGCAGACCCATGCGAGCGAAAGAGAAAGCAGAAGATTGCTGTATAAAAGGGAAAAGACCCGAAGGTCTGGACGGTTTCATCGTATCCGGTCTGCCGACATGGGGTCAGGGGCTTCCTGCAAGGGAACCCCGTCTGCATATATGATAAGGTGCATCAAATTTGACCGTATCTGACCGGCGGCGGCCCCCCGCCGGTCCGCTATATAGGGGTGGTTCTGGAAAAATCCGGTGATGGATTCAGGACTATTAGGCGGACAGATTCTGTCTTCCTTCCTGAAGAGCATGACAGGCTGTACACCTTGAAAGAGAAAGCCGGAGGTGGCGCATGAAGGTAAAAGAGCCACAAGAATCCGGCAGATGTTCAACTGTATCAATACGCCGACGGGGATTTTCAGAACAGGCTTATCTTGAATTATCAGACAGGCGGACGTTTCCTTCACCATCAGGACCGACGGGTCTGACTGCTTTTTCCACAGCACAGTTTCAGGACAGACGGGTGTGTCTGTCCTTATATTTCAATGAACTTCATATTCTCTAAGAAAACAAAGAACAATGACAAAAAAAACACTCTTCTCTTTATTATCCGCACTCTTGTTTCATCTCCCCTCTTATTCGCAAATGCTTTTTTCGGAGAATCTGACGATGGATATAGACAGCACGAAGACCATACAGGGGTCTCTGCAGCCGGTACTCGACTTCAAGACCGAAAAGGAAAACGTACTAACACTCAAGAATACCGCCAATCTCAACCTGCTGATCAGGCGCAAGCGTGTCATCAACCTGATCAACAAACTGGAGTTCTCGACCTATGGCAAGAAGGCGACCGTCAGCGGCGGTTACGTACATGTTGAATACCGCTATCTGTTAAGCCGTGCCTTTGAAATCTATCCTTACGCAGAATCACAGTGGGCTGAGAGCCGGGGGATGGAGTATAAGATCTCTACCGGACTACAGTCGCGCTATCGGCTGGTGAATAAAGAGAAGTTCCTCATGTTTGCCGCAGTGGGACTGTTCTACGAGTTTGAGAAATGGGATGATCCCTCTCCGAATCCTGCCCGGCTGCACGCTTACAGCCGCAGCATCAAGAGCCACCTGTCAGTCAGCTGCAAGCATCATATCGGAGACCATTGGGAACTGACGACCACGGCCATCCATCAGGCAAAGCCAGACAGTTACTTCAAAGCAGCACGCTTTGGCGGGGCCGTCGACATGAAATACAATATTACACCCAAGATTGGAATCAACGGCGCCTACCGCTTGATCTACGACACGAATCCTATCGTACCGATCAGGAAAACCTACACCACGGTAGAGGCCGGACTTAACATTTCGTTTTAGGAAGTCGTAGCATTGTCATCGTACATGTGACGGTGAAGCGGCCGCCGTCGGGCTGTTTACAGCGATGCGGGCCGCCTGCTGTAAGAATCGCCGTCTGTCTCTCCATAAGCCGGACGGGGGAATCCGCAGGTCACAGGGCGATGCCATGTACGCTATCCGAGAATATCCGGTGAACCGGCCGTAAACTGATAATCCCCACGCAGATCTGTCCGTCTACGTGGGGATAAGCATGTAGTATGGATAAGTCCCGGTCGGATTCCGGCCGGGTTTTATTCGGCTTTCAGAAAGTGCAGCCTATCATTTTCGTTGTTTTTAATAGTTAGTTCAAATAAAAGCAGTATCTTTGTAGCTTGAAGGATTCACAAACTACAAGACAAAGGCAAACATTGCATATATGACAACGGACAAGACAACCACACGGAAGGTTACCCGCAAGCGCGGGGCAAAGGCCCAGAAAGCTCCTTTGAAAAGCCGTACCATCTCGAACGACCTGATCCCCATAGAAGAGGAGACCTGGCTTCTGCAGCCTATCGCCGTGACGATGATGCGCCACGACTACTCCCTGATCCAGGTGAGGATTCTGGTGTCTATCGTCGAGAGTCTGCAGTCTATCCTGCATGGAATCCTGAACAACAAGCGTAGTTTCCAACTGGATCTGTTCCAGACAGACGAGCTGGATGAGGACGGCCGCATGCCTATCAAGCTCCCTTTCAAGGAGCTGGGAGTCGACCCGAACCATTATCCCCAGCTGCGCAATTCACTGAAAATGCTGGCCTCTATCCCTGTCGAAATACCTTATAAAACGGCGGAGGGAAGAAAATACACAAAGGCGACCAACCTCTGTGATGTCTATATCCCGGAGGACAGATCCTATAACAAATACGCGATCCTGAAGCTCGACCATACTGTTGCAGAGCGTCTTGTCTCCCTGGACTTCGGCTATCACCGCTTAGGGAAGCAGATTGTCTTCGCCTGCAAGAACCGTTATACACAGCGTATTTACATGTTCATCGAGTCATGGATAGACAAGGGGCGTACGGTCATCAAGACTTTGGAGTTCCGCAAGATGCTTCGTCTAGAAAACAACTACAAGAAGTTTTCCGATTTCTGTCGACGTGTCCTCGACCCGGCCATGCAGGAGCTTAAAGAACTTTCAGAGAAGGGATTCTGCGATTGCTACTTTGAGTATGGGAAGAAGTATGACCGCGGGCAGCGTGGTGGTGAACCGGACGAGCTCGTCTTTGTCATTCATCGCACGAAAGACAAGATGAACCTGCAGCTCCAGGAGATGACCCAGAACCAGCGTCGACAGTTCCAGCAGTATCTTGTACAATACTTTGACTTCACTCCGACAAATGCGAAGTCGATGGCAGAACGCATCACCGCCGAGACCTATCAGGAAGCCGTACAGAAGCTCATGAGTCTGCGTGACCGTTTCTCAAAGACCTTCGTAAAGGACAAGGCCGCCTATACTTTCAAGAGTCTGGATGAGATGTTGAAATCAAAAGAAGTACCCAATACCGTTGTTGAAGAAGTAGAATAAGAGGAAGGAAACTTCCCTTTCTATTGATCCGCTGTTCAGCGATGGAAACCGTGTATGAAGTGGAAGAGAAGATGGGAAATTCCCCTTTATTAATCTGCTGTTCAGCGATGGAAAATGTGTACGAAGTGGAAGGAAAGAAAGAAACTTCCCCTTTTCAGGGTCAGTTGCTCTGTAATGGGTGTTGTGGAACAGATGGGTATGAAATGTAGGAACTTCCCCTTGCAGAATAGGAATTTACCTACATGAAATTTGAAGCCAAACGGCTATTTTTGCATCAGACAGACAACAGAAATAGTCACTTTAAAGGTTACAGATATGAAAAAGAAAGTTCTCTATACGTTGATCGGGGGCTTCACAGCCCTTTCGCTGACTTCCTGTGGCACATTCTTCTCTATAGGAGGAGGAATTGGCGGACCGATGGCTTCATCAGGTGCAGTTTATGATGACGGTTACAATGTGGAATATGGAAGCAGTTACGGCAGGCTGTCTTATGAGGATGCCCGCCGGGAGGCATTCTTCCTTTCGGACAAGATGGCTTATGAACTCGGACTGACCGACGCACAGTATGAAGCAGTCTATGAGATAAACCTCGACTACCTTCTGAACATGCAGGGGGAAAGTTCTCTTTACGGAAGCTACTGGTCGCGACGGAACAGCGACCTGTTCTATGTGCTCAATGCCCGGCAGTATAACCATTATATAGGTGAAGACTACTTCTACCGTCCGGTCTACTGGTACAACCAGAACTACGCATACCGGGTTTATAACCGTTATACCGGACGTGATCGCTTCTACCGCTCACGTCCGGCAGACTACTTCACTTACCGTGGAGGACGCAACCAATCTGCAGAAAGTTATTATGCAGGGAGATTTGGCGACCGGCAGGGGCGACCGCCCATGACCAGCCGTTCCAGAACCGGCCGGGAAGTCTATCAGAACGACAGGGCATGGGATGCGCCACGGCAAGACGACCGGCACTACAGCTTCGGCAATGCAAGCCGGAACAGCACGGACGTCGCCTCAGACAGACATTCCAACCAGAGTTTCGGCGGTTCAAGGCAGCAGACGACAAGCCCGGTCTACCAGCCCCGACAAAGCACGGTGCCGACCCGTCAGCAACCGGACAGCAACAATGGTGTGTCTTTCGGCAATGCCTCCCGTCCATCCGCGACAAGTTCTCCCATGCCTGCAGAACAGGCTCGATCCACTCAGACACGTCCCAACATGCCGAATAACTATGGCAGCTTTGGCGGTCATAGATAAACAACAGAAAATGAGGATAAAAGATATAAACCGCTCAAGGGTAGCTTCTGCAATGGTCAGAGGCTACTTTCATGCTTTCTTTTCGGGTCAGGCTGATGCCCTGTTCACCGGTAAAAAGAAGCTGGAAGCAAAAGAATACAAACAGCTGGTGATGGACAATTTAGACCGGCTCTCACACCATTTCGTTTCCGTTCTCTTCCCTATTCTCATCCGTCTGAACTATCAGAACGTCGAGGAAGTGACCGGCGACATGAGAAAACGACATTTCTCTGATTCGACCCCGACAAAGGTTCTCTTGCGTTATGCCTGCGCCAGCAAGCCGTTGTACGACCTGATAACTTCCGAATATCAAAGACACATGTACGCTCTGCTTGAGGGACACCTCCAGTCAGCCGAGGCCTATTTTTCAGACTGCCCACCCTTGACCGATGAAGACAGCGTACCTGTCTCTCTTGCCATCCGTTCCCTTGTCCGTGTCCAGATGCAGGCTTATGCGGCCGGAATAACCTTGGCGGCTGCTGAAAACGGAAGACTGCGTCAGACCACCGTCTATCGACTGATGCTGTCGGGAATGGTCTCTCTTCTGCACGAAACGCCACTTACCTTCGAAGAAGAAAATCTGGAACTGATGTTCAGGAAAGCGGCTTTGAATTCCGACAACTTCGAGACACTGATGAATGAGATGAACCAGGCTTATGAAGATCTGATATAGCTTCTCCATAAGTTTCATGATAAACTCCAGATTCCCAAAGTAGGCTTTACGCACAAGACGGCATCCATCTTCATGAGAAGCCAAAGCGCGCATAGAGGAATGATACAGCACAAAGAACGCACTCGATCTGCAAGATGGAGTGCGTTCTTTACTCAACAAGGAAGATATACAAATGCTCATGCAACTTCTCAGTTGTACCAAATTTCTCCACCGAGTAACTGACGTACATCGGTGCATTCTTGACTGTTCTGATTCTCGAATTCATACTCATCGAAGAATTCCAAGGTCTTAGTTTCTTTCATTATAATGCCCTCCTCTTAATTAGACTAATTAGTTGATCTTTTATGTTCTATGTTAAATGACTGATACAAAGATAGGAAAAAATAAAATAAAAAGTAAGGAATTTTCCCTTATTCCCAATTATTTAAATATTTTTTATCACATCTAACTGTTTTTTGTTGTGTTTTATGCATTTTTTATTGACCAAACACTAACCCCACTTACTTTATTGAGTAAATGGGGTTCTTAACCAAATCAACAAAAATCAATCACAGATTACCAATCTTACCCTTGGCCACCAAATACATCAGAGACAGATTGAATCCTTTAGAAGGAAGCGTCCTTTCCGCAATCCGACAGCCCGGATTATCCTGAACAATCAGTTACCTTCGATGGCGTAAAGATACAAAAGGATTGATGAAAAATGCGCAATAAAATACCTTTATCCAACAAAATCGTTGGGCAAACGATTGCACCAACATCCCAAAAAACAGATGCAATCGATTGCAGACACGCATTGACGGAATGTATCAGCGCCAGGCATACGTCAGCAGGAAAGCCTGGTTCTCTTCGCACCTGAACTGAAGTGTGACATTGCGGCGGATATTCGTCATCAGTCTTTCCGTCGGACTGACTCTCATCTCCTGATACCCTAAATGGTCAGAAGAGAAGAGCTTGTACATGGTTTCCTTGGCACACCATGCGGTAAGCAACTGCCTGCAGTCTGTAAAGTTTTCATCATTCCGGAGAAACCGTGCCGCAATCCGACCGACCCGTTCGGAAACGTATTCGATATCGATTCCCACTTCATAATCCCGCGAAAGAATCACAGCGACATAACCGACGGTGTGCGAGATACTGACATGGTAAGCATCAATCACCGGTTTCCCATCCGCATTATGAAGAACGACCGGTTCATACCCCAGCAAAGCTTCCAGAACCCGAAGCTCCCCTTCCTTTTCCGCCTTTCTGCCCTTGGCTATTTCGAGCAGTCCGATACGGACCTTTCCATCCGCATCACTCGTTATTCTCACCACAGACCGTCACCTTCACCTTACTGATTCTACGCTCTTCGATGGCCAGCACCTCAAATCTGTACCGCTTATAGACGAGGACCTCATGGACAGCCGGGAAATCCCCTTTGATTTCCAACAGCAGACCTGCCAGAGAATCAGCATCGCCTGCTATATCGTCAAACTCGTCATCAGAAAGTCCCAGAATCTTCACGAAGTCGTGCAGGAGCGTCTTTCCCTCAAAGATATAGCTGTTGGGACCCAGCCGTGAATAGTGGTGTTCTTCCTCGTCGTACTCATCATTGATTTCGCCGACGATCTCTTCCAGAATATCCTCCAGCGTCACGATACCGCTCGTTCCGCCGAACTCATCCACAACGACGGCAATATGCACTTTGTTCTCCTGGAACTCTCGCAGGAGGTCGTCAATCTTCTTTGTCTCAGGGACAAAATAAGGCGGACGAATCAGGCTCTGCCACCTGAAATTCATCGGTTTGGACAGATGCGGCAGCAGGTCTTTGATATAGAGGATTCCGCGGATATTATCCTGGTTGTCCTGATAGACCGGTATCCGTGAGTAATTGTTGTCGACAATACATTTCAGCACGCCTTCATACGAGCAGCGGATATCCAGATCCACGATGTCCTGCCGCGATGTCATCACCTCTTTGGCAGTCTCATCACCGAACCGGATAATGCCCTGAAGCATCCCCTGTTCATCTTTGATGTCACTTTTGTCTGTCAGTTCCAATGCCTGTTCCAGATCATCCACCGAAAGCTGACGGTTTTCCTTCTGGATCACTTTCTCCGCAAAGGCGCCGCTCTTCAGCAGAACCGTTTCAATCGGCCAGAACAGCCGGCGGAAGAAGACGATGCCCTTTACCCCCCTGCGGCAGAATGCCAGCGGATTGGCCCTGCTATATACTTTCGGGACAATTTCGCCGAACAGCAGGAGGATGAACGTCAGGAGAATCGTCACACAGAGAAACTGCAGCCACTCTACCTTGAAGTCAAACAGACTGTCAAAGATGTAATTGCACAGCATGATAATCGCCACGTTGACAAGATTGTTCGTGATGAGAATCGTCGCCAATGTGCGTTCGCTGTCCTCCCTGAGCTGCCGGATAAGCTGGTCGGAGGGACGCTTGTCCGGATCCAATGCGTCGACATCCGCAGGAGACAGACTGAAAAAAGCTATTTCAGAGGCGCTGGCAAAAGCAGAAAGCAAAAGAAGGAAAACCGCAAACAGGATTGCAACTACAACACTGAAATCAACAGGATTAACGCTGATATAAGAAGATATATCCACTAAAAAAGAATCCATCAGAAAGGTAATTTAGATTTCCCTGAAGTCTCGCTGGAGCTGTCGTCCACCGACTCTTCAGACTTGTTTCCGGCTTTACGGGGAGCAGACAGCCATTCAAGGCTCTCTCCATAGATTTCGGTGACATACCTGCGTTGTCCCTTCTTGTCGTCAGACGAGCAATACCGGATGCGCCCCTCTATATAAAGTTTGTCCCCTTTATGGATGTACTGTTCGGCATACTTTGCCAGCGACTTGAACAGTACGATGTTGTGCCAGTCTGTATGGTCGGGTACGGCGGTGCCGTCCGGCAGTGCAAAGCCACGTTCCGTCGTCGCCAGCGTAAACGAAGCCACGCACTGGTCGGCCTCGTAGTAGCGGATCTCCGGATCACGGCCGACATTGCCGATCAACATCACCTTATTCATAAGCAATCTATGACGAAAGGTATGTGGAATCTACTTCCACATACCTAAATATCTGAATCTGAAGTTCTTGCCTTTCGCCGACGGGAACTGGCTTCTGTTGTCGACCCGTCCTTTCAGGTACTCTACAATACGGTTGTAGCAGTCCCATCCCGACAGTGCCTTGCAGCGCGCTACAAAATGCGTGTCCCGGTATTCGTGCTTGCCCGATGCCGGAATCAGGACGACACGCTTGAAGTCGAGCTCGCCTTCATACCATCCCTCGCGTTCCTCATTGAGGTGCATGATTGCGGGACTGTCCTTGCGCGACATTCCTTCGGCGACAGGACGGAGCGCCTTCTTCTGCTTGAAATCCATCATATTGGCGGCCTCGGTCTTGATGACAATAAAATAGACGCGGGGACGGACCTTGTAGCGTTTCGGGTAGAAGACATCATTCGATGCATAGTTCCTGATGTCCTCTTCCAGTTCCGGCGTAAGCTGGATATCAGGAATTGAACTCAGAAAATCCAAGGCCTCTTCAACAGTATGCACTAATACTTCATTGTCGAAATATCGCAGATATAAATTCATAAAGAAAATGCTAAGTATGTTTCTCTTCAAAAAAGAGCGGCAAACGAGACTCGAACTCGCGACCCCGACCTTGGCAAGGTCGTGCTCTACCAACTGAGCTATTGCCGCATCAACCGTAAGTAACAACTTACCCTGAACGAATTATGTGAAGAGGAGGAGACTCGAACTCCCACGAAACAATTTTCACTACCCCCTCAAAGTAGCGCGTCTACCAATTCCGCCACCTCTCCAACATATTTCTGACATTCTGAAAACATTGTGCCCAGAACAGGACTCGAACCTGCACGTCGTAAAACACACGCACCTGAAACGTGCGCGTCTACCAATTCCGCCACCTGGGCATGATGCTAGAAGCAAAACTTCTATATGTATTCCAGAATGTCAATGAGCGGCAAACGAGACTCGAACTCGCGACCCCGACCTTGGCAAGGTCGTGCTCTACCAACTGAGCTATTGCCGCATTTTAACGCTTTCCCCTTCTCTAAAGGGCCAGATTGAGGTCGGGGCGACAGGATTCGAACCTGCGGCCGCCTGGTCCCAAACCAGGAGCGCTACCGGGCTGCGCTACACCCCGCTGCTTTTTTCCGGATGAGCAAGCTCATTTCCGAATTGCGAGTGCAAAGGTAGTACTTATTTCTGACACCGCCAAACTTTTCCTCTCTTTTTTTCAACAAATATCGTCACACTGCATTCTGCCAAGTGCTCCTTCCTGTCATGGGAATACGGACTCTGCGCTGATAAAACCTTGATTGTCAAAGAGGAGATCCCGACCGGCCTCCGTCTGATCTGCAGACCGGACATGGCCGGCACAGGCATCCTTGAAAGGCAGGACGGGACTTGATGCAACCGGATCCGTCCACGTCTGCTCCATGGCCGCTGCCGCAACAGCTTGTTCCCCGCTGCCGGGAATCGCATTCCCAACGGCCGGGAACAGGAGTCCCAACACCTGGGAACAGGATTCCCGACCGGTTGGGAACCGTCGTCCCAAACAGCCGGAAACAGAAAAGCGGAGAGTCTGCTCCTGCTGAAACAGTCCCTCCGCCTCTTTTGTATTGCGTTCTCTTATCTTTTTACCGGATGATGCCCTGTGCCCTGAATATCTTAGCCAGTGCCTGTACACCCCGTTCGACCTGCTCTTCGGTGTGGGTTGCCATCAGGGCGAAACGTACCAGCGTGTCCTGCGGCGCACAGGCCGGAGGGATGACCGGATTGATGAATACCCCTGCCTCGTAAGCCAGTTTGGTGACAAGGAAAGTCTTGTCTATGTCACGGACATAGAGCGGGATGATCGGGCTTTCCGTGTCCCCGATCTCAAAGCCCTCTTCCTTGAACCGTCTCAAGGCATAGCGGGTGACCTTCCACAGGTGTTCGATACGTTCCGGCTCCTGCTCTATGATGTGCAAGGCCTCCAATGCAGCCGCAGTGGCGGCAGGAGTATTGCTTGCAGAGAAGATATATGTACGGCAGGTATGGCGCAGATAATTGATCGTATCTTTGTCGCTGGCAATGAAACCGCCGATGGAAGCCAGGCTCTTCGAGAATGTCCCCATGATGAGGTCGACCTCATCCGTCAGCCCGAAATGGTCGCAGACCCCTCTTCCCTGGCGGCCGAAGACACCCAGTCCGTGTGCCTCGTCCACCATGACGGAGCAGTTGTACTTATGCTTCAGTTCGACGATTGCCGGCAGGTTTGCAAGGTCGCCCTCCATGGAGAACACGCCGTCCACGACAATCAGCTTGACAGCCTCGCGGGGAAGTTTCTGGAGCACGCGCTCCAGGTCTTCCATGTCATTATGCTTGTAATGCAGCTGGGTGGCGAAACTCAGCCGGCGGCCGTCTACGATACTTGCATGGTCGCGGTCGTCACAGATAATATAATCGCCCCGGCCGACGACTACGGCAAGGACACCGGCGTTCACAGAGAAGCCTGTGGAGAAGACAAGAGCCTCGTCTTTTCCCTCAAAGGCCGCCAGCTCCTTCTCCAGCTGCACGTGGAGGTCGAGCGTACCATTCAGGAAGCGGCTACCGGCACAGCCAGAGCCGTACTTGTCAAGGGCACGGTGTGCGGCGGCAATCACCCGCGGGTCGTTCGGCAGCCCCGTGTAGGCGTTCGACCCGAACATGAGAATCTCATTGCCGTCAATATCTGTGACTTCTGTTCCTTGCTTACTGGTAATCTCACGGAAGTAAGGGTAGACGCCTGCCTTCATGAACTTCTGCGGATCGCGGTAGCTTTTGTACTTGTCTTGTAACTGTCCCATTATATTCAATAAGGTGTAGCCAATGGCCACATAAAATTATTTTTCAGGCTGCAAAGTTACTAATTTAGAATGACAAAACGGATATTTTGATTGGAAAAGTGTTTTTTAAAGTTTTTTTCACCCATATCCACCAAGGATATAGCCGATAAATACGTATCTTTGTCCGGACAAACCATGCGCTGATGAATTTGGCACAATGAATAAGAAAAATCTCATTTTCATCCTCAATCCCATATCGGGGACCGTCAGCAAAGCCGGTATCCCCGGCCTGATAGAAGAACGGCTCGACAAGGAGAAATTTGACTACCGCATTGCTGAAACGAAATATGCCGGCCATGCCACGGAACTTGCACGGGAAGCGGCGCGGGAAGGCACCGACATCGTCGTCGCCGTGGGCGGAGACGGCACGGTCAACGAAGTCGGCAGAGCACTTGCCAGCACAGAGACCGCCATGGGAATACTGCCCTGCGGATCGGGGAATGGCCTCGCAAGGCACCTGAACCTGCCGATGAACCTGAAGAAGTGCATCGACATCCTCAACGCCTGCGAAGTGCATACACTCGACTACGGCGTCATCAACGGGCATCCTTTCTTCTGCACCTGCGGGATGGGCTTCGATGCCTTCATCTCCATGAAGTTTGCGGAGGCCGGCAAGCGGGGACCCATCACCTATATGCAGAAGATCCTCGAGGAAGGACTGACCTACAAGCCCGAGACCTACGAGATAGAGGACGAAGAGGGGACGCACAGCTACAAGGCTTTCCTCGTCTCGGCAGCTAATGCCTCGCAGTACGGCAACAATGCCTACATCGCCCCGCAGGCTTCCATGAGCGACGGACTGCTCGACATTATCGTCATGGAGCCTTTCGACCTCATTGACGCTCCCCAGGTAGCCATAGAACTCTTCAACAAGACGCTGGACAAGAATCTGAAGATAAAGACTTTCAGAGCCTCGCACATCCATATCCGCAGGAAAAAGGAAGGATACATCCATTATGACGGCGACCCGGTCATGACAGGTGCCGACGTGGACATCTCCATCGTCCCCAAGGGCATCAACATCGTGGTGAACCCCACGGGGAACAAAGACTACCGGCAGCCGAATATCGTGCAGACGGCCTTCTCCGAGCTTTTCTACAACATCGACCTGATGCGGCAGGATATTTCAAGACAGAGCCGGAAAGTGCAGGCCCTCAACAGGAACCTGCTGCGCAAGCTGAATATCTAAGGACTGCCCCGACGGGTCGCCGGCGCATGGCGTACCGCTCCCTCCCCTATCCGACCGGCCTGCCTCCGGGCGGCAACGGTCTGTACAACCCCTCCGGGGAAAGGTCGGGCGACGGAAATGCAAGGTCTGAAGCGACCGGAAAACAAAGAGAAAAGGCCGGGCGGAGACCTTGCCTGTATTCATTTCTGATAGACTTGCCAAGATGGGCTTCACATTCAAGAAATTTCATATTACCCAGCACCGGACGGCCATGAAGGTCGGGACGGACGGTGTCCTGCTGGGAGCATGGGCGGAAGGAGGCGCACACATCCTCGATATCGGAACAGGCACAGGACTTATCGCCCTGATGATGGCACAGCGGTTTCCTTCAGCACATATTGATGCCATAGAGATGGACGAGGGGGCTTTGGCTGATGCCCGGCTCAACATCATGCGGTCGCCGTTCAAGGACAGGATAAGCGTTATCGGCGTGACACTGCAACGCTACCGGGCACAGGCAGACAGGCCATA
The DNA here is from genome assembly GCF_000191065.1 of Prevotella multiformis DSM 16608. Taxonomy (GTDB): domain Bacteria; phylum Bacteroidota; class Bacteroidia; order Bacteroidales; family Bacteroidaceae; genus Prevotella; species Prevotella multiformis. The sequence continues at coordinate 1,017,008 of NZ_GL872283.1, read as the reverse complement.
CGATGCCATTGTGTGCAATCCTCCCTATTTCATCAATTCATTAAAGAATCCCTTACAGCAGAGAGCTGCTGCAAGGCATACGGATACGCTCTCGTACGGAGAGCTTGCCCGCCATGCGGCAGGACTTCTCAAAGAGGGCGGCACACTCTCGGTGATCATCCCTGCAGAGAATAAAGGGATACTTGAACCGGAGGCGTTATTCAACGGATTGTCAATGCAGAAGACCGTGAGGATAAGGACCAAAGGGTCGAAGCCGGTAAAACGTTGTCTGTTAGAATTTACAAAGGGGATGCCGGATCATTGCACCGTGAGCGAGGAGACGCTCTCCCGGCCTGACGGCACCCGGACAGAATGGTATAAACAGCTGACAGACACCTTCTATATCCGGTAGGGCGGACGGGAAACGATACGGCAAGGCGACAGGCCACAGGCAAGCCCCGGAAAACGCTACACCGGTCTGCCGGAACGATGCCGCCAGTCAGCCCTTCCGCCCATTAGGCCTCATGCCTCTCTTCGGCTTTCTCTTCCATCGCATAGCTTACAACCCGCTCTCCGGAAGACGGCAAAATCCGATCCCCCAGAAGGGAATTATCCGCCAAAAGTGGTTTTCAGGGGCTGCCTTACATAGTTAAAGCCGTTCTATTCTTTCAGTCTTTCGGTTTTATTTTGTAACTTTGCACGCTAAAATAGGAATAAAAGAACTTTATGAAACAAAACAGCTCTATACAGATGATCACGGATTACGAGGGTGATCTGCCCGACCTGAACATACAGGTCGACGGGGAAGTCCCCATCTTCGTCACCCGTAATCTCGTGATGTTCCCGGGCATCCTCTCCCCCATCCTCGTTGGCAGGAAACCGACCTTGGAGCTCGTCAAATACCTGGAGGAGAATCCGAATGCCGTCATTGCCATTGTCAGTCAGAAGGACAGCAATGTCAATGATCCACAGGCAGACGACATCTACATGACGGGAATCTATGCCCGCTTCGTCCGCGCCTTTGACATGCCAGGGAACTATGAGGGCAACAACCGCACGGTAATCCTGCAGGGACTTGGCAAATGCCGGATCAAAGAGGTTACGGCCGTCGAACCTTTCATGAAAGGCCTCACGGCCTCCTTGCCTGAAGAACCGGAACCGAAGAAAGACACGGAGTTCTCGACAGCGGTCGAAGACATGAAGATGGTGGCAAAGGAGTATATCCACGGCAGTGACGACATTCCGGACGATTCGCAGTTCGCTCTCGACAACATCAACAATCCTGTCGTTGCCGTGAATTACGTCTGTGCGACGATGCCTTTCCCCGTAACCGACAAGATCCGACTGCTGGAAGAAAATTCCATCAAGGATCGGCTGTTTACATTGATGAAGGTGCTCAACCGTGAAATACAGTTCCAGCATCTCCGTCAGGACATCCGTTCTAAGACCCGCGAAGACCTTGACGAGCAGCAGCGTGAATACTTCCTGCACCAGCAGATCAAGAACATCAAGGAGGAACTGGGCGACGGTGACGCCGCACCCGACAAGAAGGAACTGATCGACAAGGCAAGGGACAAGAAATGGCCGGACGAGGTCGCCAAGACTTTCCAGAGAGAACTGGACAAGCTGGATACGCTGAACCCGCAAAGCCCGGACTACAGTGTGCAGGTGAACTATCTGCAGACGATGGTCAACCTGCCCTGGAACGAATATACCAAGGACGACCTCGACCTGAAACGCGCAAGGCGCATCCTGGACAAGGACCACTATGGCATGGAGAAAGTGAAGGAACGTATCCTTGAATACATCGCCGTCCTCCAGCTGCGCGGCAGTCTGAAGTCACCCATCCTCTGCCTCTACGGCCCGCCGGGGGTGGGCAAGACCAGTCTGGGAAAGAGTATTGCGGAAGCCATGAAGCGCAGGTATGTACGCGTCTCTCTGGGCGGACTGCATGACGAGTCCGAAATCAGGGGGCATCGCAAGACCTATATCGGCGCCATGCCCGGACGCATCATCAAGAACATCCAGAAAGCGGGCTCTTCAAACCCCGTGTTCATCCTCGACGAGATAGACAAGGTCACTCAGAACACCATCAATGGTGATCCGTCGTCCGCCCTGCTGGAGGTGCTCGACCCCGAACAGAACTCTGCCTTCCATGACAACTACCTCGACATGGATTACGACCTGTCGAAGGTGCTGTTCATCGCAACGGCCAACGACCTCAACACCATTCCCCGCCCCCTGCTCGACCGCATGGAACTGATAGAGGTGTCAGGCTATATCACGGAAGAGAAGATAGAGATTGCCAAGCGTCATCTGATTCCCAAGGAACTTGAGAACACCGGTCTGGACCAGTTGGAAGAGAAACCGAAGTTCGCCAAGGCTACCTTGGAAAAGATCATTGAAAGCTATACCCGTGAGAGCGGTGTGCGCCAGCTGGAGAAGCAGATCAACAAAGCCATGCGCAAGCTGGCTTACAGACAGGCCTTGGACGGGCAGCTGCCTTATACGAAGATCACGCCGGACAAGCTGGAGGACCTGCTGGGCAAGCCGCCTTTCACACGCGACATCTACCAGGGGAACAAGTATGCCGGTGTCGTGACAGGACTTGCATGGACCAGTGTCGGTGGTGAGATTCTTTTCATCGAGACCTCGCTTTCAAAGGGAAAAGCCGGCAAGCTGACGCTGACAGGAAATCTCGGCGATGTGATGAAGGAGTCGGCCGTCATTGCACTGGAGTATGTCAAGGCGCATATTGATGCGCTCGGTGTCGACCACCGCATCTTTGAACAATGGAACATCCACATCCATGTGCCGGAAGGGGCCACCCCGAAGGACGGGCCGTCAGCGGGCATCACCATTGCGACAAGTATTGCCTCGGCACTCACACAGCGCAAGGTCCGCAAGAACACGGCCATGACGGGTGAGATAACCTTGCGTGGAAAAGTATTGCCGGTCGGCGGTATCAAGGAGAAGATTCTGGCTGCCAAGCGGGCCGGCATCACCGACATTGTCATGTGTTCAGAGAACAGGAAAGACATTGAGGAGATACCTGAAGTCTATCGCAAGGGACTGGAATTCCATTTCGTAGAGAACATCCAGCAGGTATGGGACTTTGCATTGACCGATGAGAAAGTCAATCACCCGGTAGAGTTCACCATTACTGAAGACAAGAAAGAGAGCATCAAAAAATGACATTTGAATTACAGCATACGGATACTGCCAGTGAGGCCCGGACAGGTGTCATTACGACCGACCACGGACAGATAAGGACGCCAGTCTTCATGCCTGTCGGTACTGTCGGCTCTGTAAAAGGGGTACACTTTGAGGAACTGCGCCGGCAGGTCAAGGCACAGATCATCCTCGGCAACACTTATCATCTTTATCTGCGGCCGGGACTGGATATACTCCGGGCGGCCGGAGGTCTGCATGGCTTCAATGGCTGGGAGCGTCCCATCCTGACCGACTCGGGCGGTTTTCAGGTGTTCTCGCTGACGGGTATTCGCAAACTGACGGAGGAAGGCTGTGAGTTCAGAAGCCATATCGACGGTTCCAGACATATCTTCACCCCAGAGAATGTCATGGATACCGAACGTGTCATCGGTGCTGACATCATGATGGCACTGGATGAATGCCCTCCCGGCAAGAGCGACTATGCCTATGCCAAGAAGAGCCTGGGACTGACGCAGCGCTGGCTGGACCGCTGTATCAGACGGTTCAATGAGACAGAGCCTCTCTATGGTTACAAGCAGAGTCTCTTTCCGATCGTGCAGGGGTGTACCTACAAGGATCTGCGGCGTGAGGCAGCCCGGTTCGTGGCAGACAAGGGGGCAGACGGCAATGCCATCGGCGGTCTGGCAGTCGGCGAACCGACGGAAGTGATGTACGAGATGATCGAGGTGGTCAATGAAATCCTGCCTAAAGACAAGCCCCGTTATCTGATGGGTGTCGGCACACCGCAGAACATCCTGGAGGCGATTGAGCGGGGAGTGGATATGTTCGACTGTGTCATGCCGACCCGTAACGGCCGTAATGCCATGCTCTTCACCTACGACGGCACGATGAACATGAAGAACAAGAAATGGGAAGATGACTTCTCGCCGATAGACCCCGGAGGCTGTGACGTGGATCTGGTGACAAGCAAGGCCTATCTCCACCACCTTTTCAAGGCCGGGGAACTGCTTGCCATGCAGATTGCCAGCATCCACAATCTGGCCTTCTACCTCCGTCTCGTGACGGATGCGCGGACGCATATCGAGCAAGGCGACTTCGTGCAGTGGAAGGCCTCCGTCATCGACCAGCTGGGAAGAAGAATCTAAGGAGAAGTGAAATGAGTAAGGTCAAAAAGATTGTTGACATAACAGGCCGGTTCGTCCGGCTCTCCGGACAACACGCTGCCGGACACCTGCCCTTTCTGAAGAAGATCGGACATGTGCTTCGTCTGCTCTCCCCTACTCGTTACATCGGTATTCTGGACTGGTACATCATCAGGAAGTTCATCGGTACATATATCTATGCCATCCTGCTGATCATCTCCATTGCGATTGTATTCGACTTCAACGAGAATCTATCGAAGTTCACACAGTACCATGCACCGTGGCGGGCGATAGTATTTGACTATTACGCCAACTTCATCCCTTATTACTCAAACCTCTTTTCACCGCTGTTCGTATTCATCGCCGTCATCTTCTTCACCTCCAAGCTGGCCGGAAATTCGGAGATAATAGCCATGCTGGCGGCCGGTGTGTCGATCAAGCGGCTGATGCGTCCCTACATGATTTCATGTGTCCTCATCGCCGGGCTGACGTTCTACCTGAACAGCTTTGTCATACCTCATGGCACGGTCATCCGCCAGAACTTCGAGTCGCTTTACCGCAATTCAAAGAAGAACACATCGGCGGAGAACGTCCAGTTGTATGTTTCAAAGAACACAACGGCCTACATCCAGCATTATGACAACCAATACAAAAGGGGGTACGGGTTTTCGCTGGTGAAGATCAAAGACAAGAAGATCGTCAGTCACATGACGGCAATGGAAATCCAGTATGACACGGTTGCCGACACGAAATTCCATTGGAGACTTAGCAACTGGAAGACAAGAACCCTCAAGGGACTGAAGGAACATATCCAGAGCGGTGCCTCAAAGGATACCGTTCTGCTTATGGAGCCTACCGACCTTGTCTATTCCAAGGGACAGCAGGAGACCTTCACTTCGCCGGAACTGCTGGATTATATCTCCAAGCAGACAAGCCGCGGGTCAGGCAATGTGGTGCAGTATGAGGTGGAGTTCCACAAGCGCATAGCCATGTCGTTCTCGTCCTTCATCCTCACCATCATCGGTCTGTCTCTCTCTTCCCGCAAGCGCAAGGGCGGCATGGGACTGTATCTGGGCATCGGCCTGGCATTGAGTTTCAGCTACATCATGCTTCAGACAGTATCTTCCACCTTTGCCATCCAGTCGGACACACCGCCGCTTCTGGCAGCATGGATACCGAACATTATCTTTGCCGTCATCGCCTACTTCTGCTACCGCCATGCGCCGAGCTGATCAGGCATATAGAACAAAACGAATTAAGAACAACCCTTTGTGAAGAAGGGAAAAACAGTAGAATATGTATTTTGAAGATTTAGATTTAAACGATAACGTACTCGACGCACTCTATGACATGCGTTTTGATGAATGCACACCGGTTCAGGAGAAGTGCATTCCGGAGATTCTGAAAGGGAAGGATGTATTGGGCGTTGCCCAGACAGGAACGGGCAAGACAGCGGCCTACCTTCTTCCGGTTCTTTCCAAACTGGCCGATGGCGGCTACCCGGAGTCGGCCATCAACTGCGTCATCATGTCGCCGACCCGGGAGCTGGCACAGCAGATCGATCAGGCCATGCAGGGTTTCGCCTACTATCTTGACGGTGTGTCATGCGTTGCTGTCTATGGCGGCAACGACGGCAACCGCTACGATCAGGAACTGAAGAGCCTGTCGCTCGGAGCCGATGTCGTCATCGCGACACCGGGACGCTTCATTTCCCACATCTCTCTTGGCAATGTCGATCTGTCCAAGGTGAGCTTCTTCATTCTCGACGAGGCCGACCGCATGCTCGACATGGGATTCTCCGAAGATATCATGACTATTGCCAAGAAGCTGCCGGCCTCCTGCCAGACGATCATGTTCTCGGCCACAATGCCGAAAAAGATTGAAGAACTGGCCAAGACACTGCTGAAGAATCCTGTAGAGATAAAACTGGCAGTCAGCAAACCGGCAGAGAAAATCCATCAGATGGCATACGTGTGCTACGAGACACAGAAGATCGGCATCATCAAGGACATCTTCAAGGCAGGCGACCTCAAGCGTGTCATCATCTTCTCTGGATCGAAGCAGAAAGTGAAGCAGATCGCAGCATCGTTGAGCCGCAAACACATCAACTGCGGAGAAATGCACTCCGATCTCGACCAGGAACAGCGCAACGACGTGATGTTCAAGTTCAAGAGCGGCCAGATAGATGTTCTGGTGGCTACGGACATCGTGGCACGTGGCATCGACATCGACGATATCACCATGGTCATCAACTATGATGTGCCGCACGATGCCGAGGATTATGTCCACCGCATCGGCCGTACGGCCCGTGCCGACCGTGACGGAAAGGCCATCACCTTCGTGAGTGTCGATGACATCTATTATTTCCAGCAGATAGAAGCCTTCCTGGAGAAAGAAATAGAGAAGATCCCGCTCCCTGAAGAACTTGGCGAAGGTCCGGAATACAAAAGCAACGGGAAGCCGAAGAGAGGAAGCTCTGCCAAGAGCCGTCGCAGAAAAGACCGTGACCAGCAGAGCCACAAGGACAAGAAACAAGGCGGCAACAAGCAGCGCAGCCGGCGCCCGACGGCACAGGACCAGAATGTTTCCGATGACCGCAATACTGACAAGCAGGAACGCGAGACATCCGACAGGCAGAACGGTAACAAACAGAAACAGCAGGAGAACAGACCGGAGGCAACTGAGGAGAAGTCCGGAGACAAAAAGAACGGCCGACAGTCAAAAGGCAGACAGCAGGATCGGCAGCCGAAGGCCGACAAGGAGAAGCGTACCGGCAGAAAGCCTGCCAGCAGCAGGGATGCTGCCGAAAAGAATACCGCCCAGCAGGCAAAGAAACCGAACAGCAGACACAAGAAGCGCAACAACCGGCAGCGGACACCAGAAGAGAAAGCCGTAAGACGGAGCACCAAGTATGACATCCGTGAAGAACTGCCGACAGCTTCCAAAAACGGCTCTGGGCTGAAGGCACTTATCAAGAAGCCTCTGAAGTGGCTTCGTGGATTCGGCAAGAGATAAGCATAAAGCGACAATCCGAGCATCATGCCCGTAACCACTTGAACCTTGGTTACGGGCTTTTTCATATCGTGAAACCTCCGCCGAACTCCCTTACACGAGATGCTCGAGAGGTGTAGGTTGTTGATGATCATATATATGGCTTTGAGACAAATAGAGCTTTGCAGAGGTCTTATCGTGAACAGGAACCGCCCGTGCAAGGAGAAGGTCTGAGCGCACATCGGCCGGTTTCCCACAGTACACCGGTCTGCCTGCTCTTCTCCCTCATCCGGTTCCTGTCTAAATGACAACCAGTCATTGTACATCCGTCTGATAAACCCAAATCAATCATTAGATTAAATCGATTTCATTTTTACCAAAAAACGTCGAGTACACGCAAATAGTCAGCTTACCATACACCTTTCAGACAGCAGAAGAATATCTTTGTAACTGTTTGCTTTTGAAAATCTCTAATGACCGATTTGGGGTAAGCAGACTTACAGATGCACAACAAAGAAGTCCGTTTCTTTTCTTACAGACTGGAATCCGTGAAGAAAGCCTCCACCCAGATACATTCCCCCTACATATAATCAATGATGTATAAGGAAAAATGGACATTCTTCCCTTTACGAAATTAGGCTGCAACCCCTTGTTTTAATAAGGAGTCACAGCCCAATACACTGTATTGTAAGAAATCACTACATTTCTTCCACTGCTGCCTGCGCCGCTGCAAGTCTTGCAATCGGCACACGGAATGGAGAGCAGCTCACGTAATTGAGTCCTACACGGTGACAGAACTTGACAGAACTGGGCTCACCGCCATGCTCACCGCAGATGCCACATTTAAGGTTCTTGCGCGTCTTACGTCCTTTCTCAACGGCCATCTTGATCAGCTGACCGACACCTTTCTGGTCAAGAACCTGGAACGGGTCGACATCAAGGATCTTCTTCTCAAGATAGCTTGGCAGGAAGCTGGCAATATCATCACGACTGTATCCGAAGGTCATCTGCGTCAGGTCGTTTGTACCGAAGCTGAAGTATTCCGCCTTCTCTGCAATGACATCAGCTGTCAGGGCTGCACGTGGGATCTCAATCATCGTACCCACCTTGAACGGAACTTCCACTCCTTCTTTTTTGAAGAGTTTGCTCGCGGTCTTGCGGATGATGTGCTCCTGGACATCAAGTTCGTTGACGATGCCTACCAGCGGGACCATGATTTCCGGTTTAGGATCAAATCCCTCTTTCTTCAACTGGATAGCAGCACCAAGGATTGCCTTTGTCTGCATGGCGGTAATCTCTGGGAAAGTATTTCCCAGACGGCAGCCACGGAGTCCCAGCATTGGGTTATGTTCGGAAAGCGAGCTTACCCGCTCCTGGATAAACTGAACACTTACGCCCATTTCCTCTGCCATGGTTTCCTGGCCCTTCAGGTCGTGAGGAACAAACTCGTGCAAAGGCGGGTCAAGCAGGCGGATATTCACCGGCATGCCGTCCATACACTTCAGAATACCATAGAAATCCTGTTTCTGATAAGGCAGGAGCTTGTCAAGTGCTTTCTCACGGTCTTCGGTACTGTCAGCAAGAATCATCTCGCGCATGGCCTTGATTTTCTCATTCTCGAAGAACATATGCTCCGTACGGCAGAGGCCGATACCTACAGCACCGAAGTTGCTTGCCACCTCAGCATCGTGTGGCGTATCAGCATTGGTACGGACAACCAGCTTCGTATATTTCTTGCAGAGATTCATCAGCTCGGCGAAATCACCAGTCACCTCGGCAGGACGAGTCTTGACCTCACCGGCATAGACTTCACCTGTAGAACCGTTCAGCGAAATATAATCGCCCTCACGGATTACAGTCCCGTCGATTTCTACGGTGCGTGCCTTATAGTCTACCATGATGGCTCCTGCACCGCTGACGCAACACTTGCCCATACCACGCGCAACCACTGCAGCGTGCGAGGTCATACCGCCACGTGCAGTCAGGATACCCTCTGCAGCAGACATACCTGCAAGATCCTCCGGAGAAGTCTCGATACGTACCATGATGACCTGATGTCCATCCTCATGCCACTTTGTCGCATCATCGGCAAAGAACACGACCTGGCCGCAGGCTGCACCCGGGGAAGCCGGCAGACCGCGTGTCAGGACATGGACCTGTGTCAGCGCCTCCTTGTCGAATACAGGATGAAGAAGTTCGTCGAGCTTGTTCGGCTCGCAACGCAGGAGAGCCGTCTTCTCGTCGATCTCCCCTTCGTGAAGCAGGTCCATGGCAATCTTTACCATTGCCGTACCCGTACGCTTTCCGTTGCGTGTCTGGAGGAACCACAGCTTGCCTTCCTGTACCGTAAACTCCATATCCTGCATGTCATGGTAGTGTTTCTCCAGCTTGTCCTGAAGAGCATACAGCTGGGCGTACAGTTCAGGCATGGCCTCTTCCATCGAGGGATATTTCGTACTGCGCGTCTCCTCGTCTATATTCTGCTGTGCAGCCCAGCGGAGAGAGCCTTCCTTGGTAATCTGCTGCGGTGTACGGATGCCGGCAACGACATCCTCGCCCTGTGCGTTGATAAGATACTCTCCGTTGAAACGGTTTTCGCCGGTTGCCGCATCGCGTGAGAAGCAGACACCTGTCGCCGAGGTGTCTCCCATGTTGCCGAATACCATGGCCATGACAGTAACGGCTGTACCCCACTCCTGCGGGATGCCTTCCATCTTTCGGTAGAGAATGGCACGTTCATTCATCCAGGAGTCGAACACGGCACAGACCGCCCCCCAGAGCTGCTCCATCGGGTCGGTCGGGAAGTCCTTTCCGGTCTGCTCCTTGATTGCCTGTTTGAAGAGAACAACCAGCTGCTTCAGCTCGTCAACGGTCATTTCATTGTCGAGTTTGATGCCACGCTGTGCCTTGACCTTCTGTATAATAGCCTCAAACGGGTCGATGTCTTCCTTGTTTACCGGCTTCATGCCCAGCACCACATCACCGTACATCTGTACAAAGCGGCGATAACTGTCAAAAGCGAAACGCTCATTGCCGGTCTTCTTGGCCAATCCCTCGACGACACTGTCGTTCAGACCAAGGTTAAGAATGGTATCCATCATTCCCGGCATGGAGGCACGCGCGCCCGAACGCACACTCACGAGGAGAGGGTTGGCCGGATCACCGAACTTTGAGTTCATCAAAGTCTCGATATGTTTTACGCTCTTCTCCACATCCGCTTTCAGCAGACCCACTACAGTCTCTTTACCCTTCTCAAAATACTCGTTACATACATCGGTAGTAATTGTAAAACCCGGAGGAACCGGCACGCCGATAAGATTCATCTCGGCCAGATTGGCACCCTTGCCACCAAGGAGATTCCGCATGTCAGCCTTACCTTCTGCCTTACCGTTACCGAAGGTATAAACTCTTTTTTCGCTCATAGTTATAAAATGATAATAAATTTTAGTTATTCATCTTTAGTGCAAATATACCAAAAAACAGGTAAAGCAGCAAACTTTTTAGTGAAAATTGCTATCTTCACCTTACATTTTTGTATTGTTTGCGTACACAGAACCGATTGGGAACTGCCAAGCAACGTGCAAATAGAAAAAAAGCCGTACCTTTGTCCCGAAATACAAAACAGATTATGAGTAGAAAGAGAAAGCCATTCCCCCTTCTGGAGAACATCACCATAGAAGCGGTGGCAGCCGAAGGAAAATGTGTCGCCCACGTAGACGACAAGGTCGTTTTCGTCCCATTCGTCGTTCCGGGAGACGTCGTAGACCTCCAGATACGCAAGAAGAAACGCACTTACTGCGAAGCTACGGTTGTCCGGTTTGTCAGCAAGAGTGCTGTACGCGAGACCCCCATGTGCGAACACTTCGGCATCTGCGGCGGGTGCAAATGGCAGAATCTGCCTTACAACGAACAGCTGAAAGCAAAGCAGCAGCAGGTCTATGACCAGCTGAGCCGTATAGGGAAGGTGGAGCTTCCGGAATTCCGTCCTATCATGGGATCCGTGCATACAAAGGAATATCGCAACAAGCTGGAGTTCGGGTGCGCCAACAAACGATGGTACACGGCAGAGGAATTGCAGGCTCTGCCGGAGGATGCCGGACTGTCAGAGGGAGCCATCGGCTTCCACATCACAGGAGCTTTCGACAAGGTCTACCCCATTGAGAAATGCTGGCTGATGGATGATCTCTGCAATCAGATCCGCAATGACATCCGCGACTATGCGCTCGGAACAGGCATGACATTCTACGACATCCGGGGACAGCATGGCCTGCTGCGTGACATTATGGTGCGCAACTCCAATACAGGCGAGTGGATGGTACTCATCCAATTCCACTACGACGAGGAGGGAGACGAGGAGCGTGCGAAGGCGCTGATGCAGCATGTCGCCGACCGTTTTCCGCAGATCACCTCCCTCTCCTATGTAGACAACCAGAAGGGGAATGACACTTTCAACGACCTCGACCTCATTACCTTCAAAGGCAACGACTACATCTTCGAGACAATGGAAGACCTGAAATTCAAGGTAGGTCCGAAGAGCTTTTACCAGACAAATACCGAACAGGCCTACCATCTCTATTCCGTAGCCAGGGAGTTCGCCTCCCTTACAGGCGACGAACTCGTTTACGACCTCTACACCGGAACAGGGACAATCGCCAACTTCGTCGCCGGTAAGGCACGGAAAGTCATCGGTATAGAGTATGTACCGGAAGCCATTGAAGACGCCAAGGTCAATTCTGAGATCAACAACATCAGCAACACGCTTTTCTATGCAGGAGACATGAAAGATATTCTGACAGAGGATTTCATCAGCCGTCAGGGTCGTCCTGATGTCATTATCACCGACCCCCCACGTGCCGGCATGCATCCTGACGTCATCAATGTCATCCTCGGAGCAAGTCCGGAACGTATCGTTTACGTCAGCTGCAACCCAGCCACCCAGGCACGCGACCTCGCCCTGCTCGATGCAGACTATCAGGTTGCGGCCGTCCAGCCGGTTGATATGTTTCCGCATACGCCGCACGTGGAGAACGTTGTCCTTTTAGAGAAGCGGTGACGTGTGCTACGAGATCTCCGCAAAACTCTTCCCATCCGGTTTCATAATTGTTTATCGGTCAGCAATGCCGGTTATCGGTATCTTGGCGTGCGTGCCTCAGAGATTTCGTTCCACTATTTCCACTTTGCAGGGCAGACAGGTGAAGTCCGGGAGCATGCTGCATAGACTTTCCCCGACAGGACAAGGTGATCAGAACCCATCCTGTACGAAAAAGTACTGCCCGGCAGACACCTCCCGCATAAGTCATCGTTTTCTTACGATACATCATCGTGACCGGGACGGCTCTGTCTATCCTTTTCCGGTAGATGTATCGGTGTCCGTCACATTATAGAGTTGGCAAACACCATTCGTGCTGAACGCTCCGCACCATTCGTGTCGTTGGCAAACACCATTCGTGTTGAACGCTCTGCACCATTCGTGTTGACGGTCTGCACCATGACGATCCATGGCCGGTACGGAAAGCGACTTGCAGTAGAAGGATAGCCGTACAGACAAGGGCTGATTGATCAGGGGAATACCTTTCTGTAAAAAGGAGATTATGGATTTTTGTTTCCCTGTCCGAGAAACGAAATCAGAAAACAATAAAGGCAGACATCTCATCCCGCCCACATTCTTATCTGTCAGAAGTGGGAGGAATGGCATGTCTGCCTTTATCTTGACATCCGTCCGTAACCGGACGCTGCTTGCATCCGAACCCGCCGGACGGCATTGTCATCTGCCATAACAGCGACCAGGGTTTGCCGGCTGTCTATGCGGGACTACAGTTCCCACCCGATAGCAGAAGCGCCGAGCACGGCCGCAGCCGCATCGTCAAGCGAACTTACCAGGAACTTCGGCTTGTCCTTGAATATTTCCAGGGCATGTTCCTTGTAGGAGCGGATAATAGGCTGCATCAGCAAGTCGCCGGCTTTTGTCAGACCGCCGAAGAAGATGAATGCCTCCGGCGAAGAGAATGTCGCAAAGTCGGCACAGGCCTCACCCAGCATGTTCCCGGTGAACTCATAGACGCGTTTGGCAAGTGCGTCGCCGCGGCCAGCAGCAATGGAAACGTCCAGAGAGGTGATCTTCGCAGGCTTCAACTCGCGCAGCAAAGAATCTTCATCGCTCTCCTTCAGGAACTCCCGGGCTGTGCGTGCCACGCCGGTGGCGGAACAGTAAGCCTCCAGACAGCCTGTGCGGCCACAGCCGCAGCTGCGTCCTTTCTCTCCACGCACCATTACCACGTGCCCCAGCTCACCGGCGAAGCCGTCTGATCCATACACCATCTGTCCATTGATGACAATGCCCGAACCGACTCCAGTACCGAGGGTGATCATGATGAAGTCCTTCATACCGCGTGCTACACCGTACTGCATCTCGCCGATGGCAGCAGCGTTCGCATCATTGGTAAGACCTACCGGAATTCCCAGTTTCTCTGAGAACATATCTCCCAAAGGCACGACACCATCGTGCCCCCACGACAGGTTCGGTGCGAACTCGATGGTTCCGCGATAGAAGTTGCCGTTAGGAGCCCCGATACCCATGGCACGGAACTGACTGATACCGCCGTATTTTAAAACAAGCGGCCTCAATGCCTCCACGCCGGCTTCCACGAAATCATCGACGGTCTTGTAAGCCTGGGTCTTGATAGAGTTAGTAGCGAGTACCTGTCCGCGCTGGTCAACAATCCCGAAGACAGCATTTGTTCCCCCCAAATCCAAGCCAATGACAAATGGCTTTTCCAAACCAGCCACAACTGGCTTCTGTTCTGTAATGTCCATGACTATATAAGTTTTTAGTTTGACTATAATATGCGCAAAGTTATGAAAAAAGTGCAATACCACAAAGTTTTGTCAGGTAAATTTGCTTATCTCGTATTATTTTTGCAATTTTGCACTCAAAATTACAAGCATGCAGTTTCCTATTCAATTAGATATTCTGGATTTCATTTTCAAAGGTCTGCTGATCGGCATAATCGCCTCGGCGCCGATGGGGCCGGTCGGAATATTGTGTATTCAACGCACGCTGAACAAGGGTCGTTGGTATGGCTTCATCACGGGAATCGGAGCAGCTGCCAGTGATACGATTTATGCGCTCATCGTAGCTTTGGGTATGGGATTTATTGTCAGCTTCCTGAAGAACCCCACCTACCAGCTTGTCCTTCAGATCTCAGGCAGCGTCATCCTCCTGCTCTTCGGTATCTACTGCTTCAAGTCCAACCCGATGAAGAAGATGCACAAAAGCGGAAACACCAAGGGGACTATCTTCCAGAATGGCCTGACAGCATTTCTTGTAACATTTTCCAATCCCCTGATCATCTTCCTCTTCATGGCGACCTTTGCCCAGTTCGCCCTGATACAGCCCCATCGTATGTTTGAGACCATCGTCGGCTTTTCCTGTATTCCGGTCGGTGCCCTGCTGTGGTGGTATGGGCTGACCTGGCTGGTCGACAAGATCAGAGGAAAGTTTGATGTCAACGGAATACTCATCATCAACAAGGTGATCGGAGCCGTTGTCATCATCTTCTCGATCATTATTCTATTGGGTACGATATTCAACCTCTATCACCTGCCATCCTATTATTAGATGGATTGACATGGACAGCAAGTTTGCCGGATTCTGAAAGAGAACGTTGTCTGTCAAATGACTGTCCATCAGACAGGGTACAAATCAGATACATAGTTACGCACCGTTCAAAGATGTTTGTTGCAAAGGAATTAAGAAAAAAGAGCATAGCAGAATACTTGCTTTATATGTGGCAGATAGAAGATACTATCCGTGCCTACGGCTGTTCACTGACACGAATCCGCAAAGAGTACATTGACCGTTTTCAATATACCGAGGAGCAAAAAGAAGAAGAGGAAGACTGGTTCGGCGATCTTGTACGCATGATGAACCGGGAAGGCTGCCGGGAGAACGGACACCTGCAGATCAACAAAGTACTCATGCAGGATCTGACAGAACTGCACGCACAGCTGCTGCAATCGTCAAAGTTCCCATTCTATTCCGCCGAATATTACCGTGTACTTCCTTTCATCGTCGAACTGAGAGGTAAGGCAAAACGCACGGCGGACAAGATGGCACGCACGAATGACAGACGGCTGAAGAGTGTCGCCTCCCAGTTAGCAGAGAGCGAGGTGGAGACCTGCTTCGACCTGCTGTACGGGGTGATGATGCTACGCCTGCAGAAGAAGGAGGTGACACCCGAGACGACCCGTGCGCTGAAAGAGGTGACGACATTCATCGGAATGTTGTCAGACTACTACATAAAGGACAAGACGGAAGGACTGGACTTCGGCAAAGAATAAAGAGGAAGACAATGAATATTTTAGTAACAGGAGCCAACGGACAGCTTGGCAATGAAATACAGCTTGTCGCGAGAAACAGTAAGGACAACTACATCTTTACAGATGTATGTGAGGGATATACGAAGCTCGACATCACCAATCTGGAAGACATCCGCCAAATGGTGCATGACCACAACATTACGTGCATCATCAACTGTGCGGCATGGACAAATGTGGACAAAGCCGAGACAGCAGGCGAGATCGTCGAAACGCTCAATGCCGTCGCACCCGGCAACCTTGCCAAGGCCATGAAGGAGGTGGATGGCCTGCTGGTCCACATCAGCACGGACTACGTCTTCGGCGGCGATCCTTACAACACTCCCTGCAAGGAGGAGATGAAGGGGACTCCCACCGGAGTCTATGGGCTGTCCAAACTGCATGGCGAAGAGAAAATACAGGCTACCGGCGTGAAACACATTATTCTCCGCACGGCATGGCTTTACAGTGAGTTCGGACACAACTTCGTCAAGACAATGATGAATCTTACGGCGACCAAGCCCCTGCTGAAGGTCGTCTTCGACCAATGCGGAACGCCCACCTATGCCGGCGATCTGGCAGAAACGATCTATGATATCATAGAGAATCGCAAGTATGAAGGCAGCAGCGGCATCTACCACTTCTCCAATGAAGGCGTATGCAGCTGGTACGATTTCACCATCAAGATTGCAGAACTTGCCGGCAATACGACCTGCGAGATCCTGCCTTGCCACAGCGACGAGTTCCCCTCTCCGGTCAGGCGTCCGGCATATTCCGTACTCGACAAGACAAAAATTAAAGAGACCTTCGGCATGAAGATTCCTTATTGGGTCGATTCTCTGAAGAAATGTGTGGAATCCTTGCAGAAACAAGGTTGACAAAAGAAAGGTAAAAGAAAACAGAAGGCAAGACATTGCCTGAAGTTCTGGAGAAAAGGAAGTCATCGCTCTCACTTCCAATACATTCCGGAAGAGAAACTGCCGGCTTGACTCTTCAACTCCATTAACTCCCCAAATAAAAGCAAATGAACGAAATAGAACGCAGGCGAACGTTCGCCATCATCTCCCACCCGGATGCCGGTAAGACGACACTGACCGAGAAATTCCTTCTCTTCGGCGGGCAGATCCAGGTTGCCGGTGCGGTCAAGAGCAACAAGATCCGCAAGACGGCCACATCCGACTGGATGGATATAGAGAAACAACGCGGCATCTCTGTATCAACTTCCGTAATGGAATTTGACTACGAAGGATACAAAGTGAATATCCTTGACACCCCCGGCCACCAGGACTTTGCCGAAGATACCTACCGTACACTGACAGCCGTAGACTCGGCCATCATCGTCGTCGACTCCGCCAAAGGTGTCGAGGCGCAGACACGTAAACTGATGGAGGTATGCCGTATGCGTAATACGCCGGTCATCATCTTCATCAACAAGATGGACCGCGAAGGACGCGACCCGTTCGATGTGCTGGACGAGCTGGAAGAAGAACTCCAGATCAGCGTGCGCCCCCTGTCCTGGCCTATCGGACAGGGACAGCGTTTCAAGGGTGTCTACAACATCTATGAACAGCAGCTCAATCTCTTCACGCCCAACAAACAGCGTGTGACGGAGAAAGTGGAGGTAGACATCAACTCAACGGAACTGGATGCACAGGTCGGTGCAGACTTTGCCGGACAGCTTCGCAACGACCTCGAACTGGTCAACGGTGTCTATTCCGACTTTGATGTAGAAGCCTATCGACGTGCAGAAGTCGCCCCCGTATTCTTCGGCTCTGCACTGAACAACTTCGGCGTACAGGAGCTGCTCAACTGTTTCGTAGAAATCGCTCCCAGCCCGCGTCCTACCAAGGCCGAGGAACGCATGGTAGAACCGACAGAGCCTAAGTTCACTGGCTTCATCTTCAAGATCACGGCCAATATCGACCCCAACCACCGCAGCTGCATCGCTTTCTGCAAGGTGTGCTCTGGAAAGTTCCAGCGCAACCAGCCTTACCTGCACGTCCGCAACGGAAAGACAATGCGTTTCTCCTCCCCTACCCAGTTCATGGCACAGCGCAAGAGCACGGTCGAGGAGGCTTACCCAGGCGACATCGTAGGTCTGCCGGACAATGGCGGTGTCTTCAAGATCGGTGACACGCTGACCGAGGGAGAACAGATTCATTTCCGCGGCCTGCCGAGTTTCTCCCCGGAACTGTTCAAGTACATTGAGAACGACGACCCCATGAAGTCCAAGCAGTTTCTCAAGGGTATTGAGCAGCTGATGAACGAGGGCGTGGCGCAGTCGTTTGTCAACCAGTTCAACAACCGCCGCATCGTCGGCACTGTCGGACAGCTTCAGTTCGAGGTTATCCAGTACCGGTTGGAACACGAGTACAATGCCAAATGCCGCTGGGAGCCGGTACATCTCTACAAGGCCTGCTGGATAGAAGCGGATGACGAAACGGAGCTTGAGAACTTCAAAAAACGCAAGTATCAGTATATGGCAAAGGACAATGAAGGTCGTGATGTCTTCCTTGCCGACTCCGGCTATGTGCTAAGTATGGCACAGCAGGACTTTGAACACATCCGCTTCCACTTCACAAGCGAGTTCTAAGATACTTTCAGGAAATACATAAAAGGAAACATAAAAATCGAAAAAGGGAAGACACCAATCCGATGTCTTCCCTTTTTATATGTCATGTCTGAAATGCCGATTACATCATGCCGCCCATACCCGGAGCAGCTGCCGGCATGGCCGGTGTCTCTTCAGGCTTGTCAACGATGAGGCACTCGGTTGTCAGGAACATTCCTGCAATTGAAGCCGCATTCTCAAGTGCGACACGGGAAACCTTTGCCGGATCGATGACGCCGGCAGCACGGAGATCTTCATAAACATCCTTGCGGGCATTGTAACCGTAGTCGCCCTTGCCTTCACGGACATTGTTGACAACGACAGCACCTTCACCGCCGGCATTGGCAACAATCTGGCGCAGCGGCTCCTCAATGGCACGGCAGACGATGTTGATACCGGTCTGCTCATCCTGATTGTCGCCCTTCAGATTCCTCAATGCTTCCTGAGCACGGATGTAAGTGGTACCGCCACCGACAACTACGCCCTCTTCCATCGCAGCACGTGTAGCGCAGAGTGCATCGTCAACACGGTCCTTCTTCTCCTTCATCTCCACCTCGGAGTTCGCACCGACGTAGAGGACTGCGACACCGCCGGAGAGTTTGGCCAGACGTTCCTGCAGCTTCTCCTTGTCGTAAGAACTTGTCGAAGCGGCAATCTCGTTCTTGATCTGTGCCACACGGTCTTTGATGGCATCCTTTGCACCGGCACCGTCAACAATCGTCGTGTTGTCCTTGGAGACAGTGACCTTCTTGGCCGTACCCAGCATCTCCAGTGTAGCCTTTTCCAGAGAAAGACCTTTCTCCTCGCTGATGACCACACCGCCGGTCAGTACAGCAATATCCTCGAGCATGGCCTTGCGACGGTCGCCGAAGCCCGGAGCTTTGACAGCACAGATCTTCAGACCGGCACGCAGACGGTTGACAACCAGTGTCGTCAGTGCCTCTGAGTCGACATCCTCTGCAATGACCAGCAACGGGCGACCGCTTTCGGCAGCCGGCTGGAGAATCGGCAGGAAGTCCTTTACGCTCGAAATCTTCTTGTCGTAGATGAGGATGTAAGGGTCTTCCATCACACACTCCATCTTGTCCGCATCGGTAACGAAGTAACCCGAAAGATAACCGCGGTCGAACTGCATGCCCTCAACGACACCGATACTTGTCTCGCGGGTCTTGCTCTCCTCAATGGTGATCACACCATCCTTGGACACCTTGCGCATGGCATCTGCCAGCAACTTGCCGATTTCCGGGTCGTTGTTCGCACTGACCGTAGCGACCTGCTCGATCTTGTCATAATTGTCACCGACAACCTCTGCGGTCTCTTTGATGTGCTCTACCACCTTGGCAACGGCCTTGTCGATACCCCGCTTGAGATCCATAGGATTGGCACCGGCAGCTACATTCTTCAGCCCCTCGTTTACGATGGCCTGTGTAAGGATCGTAGCAGTCGTCGTGCCGTCACCGGCATCGTCACCGGTCTTGCTGGCCACGCTCTTGACAAGCTGTGCACCTGCATTCTCGAAATTGTCTTCCAGCTCCACTTCCTTGGCAACGGTCACACCGTCCTTGGTAATCTGCGGAGCACCGAACTTCTTGCCAAGTACTACGTTACGGCCTTTAGGGCCAAGCGTTACTTTTACAGCATTTGCCAACTGGTCTACGCCGCTCTTCAGGAGTTCACGCGCATCTGTATCGAATTTTATTTCTTTTGCCATTTTCTTTTTCTTTAAGTTTGAAAATTGAACTTTGAATTTTATGTTTTACCGGCCGGACATTCCGGCTTCTTCTCCCCTTTCCCGCAGGATGTGACGTGGGGAAGACTTTTATTCTATGACAGCGAGAACATCGCTCTGGCGCATCATCAGGTATTTCTCTCCTTCATTCTCGATTTCCGTACCTGCATACTTGCCATAGAGTACTTCGTCGCCTGCCTTGAGGACCATTGCCTCATCCTTGGTGCCATTGCCTGCTGCGACGACCTTGCCACGCTGCGGCTTCTCTTTCGCCGTATCAGGAATTATGATACCGCCCACTTTTTCTTCTGCCTGTGCCGGAAGCACGAGGACTCTGTCTGCTAAAGGTTTAATTGTCATAATCAATCTATTTTTAGTTCTAATCTGTCTTTTTTCTCCTACTGATGAAGTAGTTTCGCTTTCCACTCTACGAAAAGCGTGCCAAAGCAGTGTACTGACAGTCTTCGGAAGCCATCTGTGCCAACCTGTCAGTCTGCACCGGCATTTGCAGGGCAGCATCTAAGAACACCTTGGAGGGATGACCGTCTTTTAAGCGGGCAGATTCCGCTCCCTTTCTGAAAGGGGACAGCGGGTCATGGCCATGCAACCGGAAGGGAGAGCCGGAGATGCCGTATGAAAACAAGGAGAGACAGAGGGGGACCATATCCCTGGCGGCAGACCCATCCGGGACTTTAAGAACGTACCGCAGGAAATCCGAGGGAAAACGCTGTCTTTCCTTTAAAGAAAATGGAACTTTCTTTATCCGGCAGGATTATAGTTTGGGAACTTTATCTAAATTTGCAACAGAAACAACAGAATCGAAAGGAAATATGATGTCTATTACAGAAAAGATTTCAACAGAACTTCAACACTTGTCCAATCCTGAAAAGCGGGAGATCTTCCCGAGATTCTTCAAGGCAGGAAAAGGAGAATATGGCGAAGGCGACCGCTTCTTAGGGGTGACAGTACCGGATATACGGTCCGTGGCAAGACGGCACAAGGACATTGCACTGGACGAAATCCGGGAACTGATGCAGTCGGAATGGCATGAGGTAAGACTGTGCGCCCTGCTGGTCATGGTGGAAAAAAGCAAAAAGAAAGACAACGGCTTACGCCGCCGGCTTTTCGACCTCTACCTCTCGCTGACCGAACGGATCAACAACTGGGACCTCGTCGACCTCTCCTGCCGCTTCCTCGTAGGGGAATACCTGCTCGACAAGTCACGTGACATTCTTTACCGGCTGTCCCAAAGTCCACTGCTATGGGACAACCGCATTGCCATCGTCTCCACGTACGCCTTCATACGCAAGGGCGAACTGGAAGACACGTATGCACTGAGCGACCTGATGATGCACCACCCGCACGACCTCATGCACAAAGCCATCGGCTGGATGCTCCGTGAGGCCGGCAAGCGCGATCCGGAACGTCTCTACGGATATGTTCTCGGGCACCGTGCGGACATGCCGCGCACCATGCTGCGCTATGCCATCGAAAAGTTCAGCCCTGAAGAGCGCGCCGTGCTCATGCAGCGCGTGTAAGACCCGGCTGATGCCAGCACAGCGGTACGGCGGTTCCCAAGGCCTGGTACTGCTGTTCCCAACCGGTCGGGAACAGGATTCCCGGCCGTCGGGAACAGGATTCCCAGCGGCCGGGACAAAAAAAGCAGAGACACATCTTTCATGTATCCCTGCCGGTCTATGTTGTTTCCTGGAAATGCACGTTGCCGTTCCGGCACTATGCGCACCTGCCGGATCTATTTTCCTCTTTTGTTTTCAGGCAGCCGCCGCAGCCTCCTCCCCGGCTGCACGGATCCGCCGCGTCCTTTCAAGCAAGAAGCCGGGGCCGCCCGCCTGAAAGGCAGAAAAGCATCCGTGGCAATCACATCCGCCGTCCGTTTCCGGGCGCCTCCCTACTCCACCATGAAGCTGTGCAGGTCGACGAACTTGCCACGCTGGCGGCGTTCTTCGATCAGACGTGCCAGCTTGGCTCTGCGGTGGGGGGCAATCCATTTGCGCCCGAAGATGTTCGGAATGGCTACGCCGAGGGCAATGCAAAGCAATACCAGCGAGCCGTTGATGGCATTGAGTACGGCAAATGTCACTTCACCGATGACACCCTGCATCTCGATGAGCCCGTAAAGAGCACGATACATCAACACACCCGGGACAATCGGGATGACAGCCGGTATCGTGATGCACTGATGCGGTGTATGGAGGAAGTGTACGGCCTTGATGTTGATCAGCGAAATCAGGGCCGATCCGCAAAGTGAGCCTACGATCAGACCCAGCCCCAGACCGATATTGCCTGTCTCCGGTCCGAGATTGATGAAGTTGCGGGAGCAGACGCAGATCATTCCCCCGATGGCTATCCACGGCATCAGCCGGTAGGGAATGTTGTAAATGGTCGCAAAGCCCATAGCCGATATGGCTGCCGCAACGGCATACTCTATGAAATTATGGTGAGGCGTCATCGACAAGTCCTTGACAAAGTTGTCAATGCTGCCGCACTTGATGGCGATCGCAATGCCGAAAGCCATGGAGACCACGATGAGCAGCGTGTTCATCGCCCGGACGAGACCTGTATTGATGTAGTTGTCCAGCAAGTCGTTGACGGCATTGATCAAAGGAACTCCCGGGACAATGTAAAGCGCACAGGCAAGCAGCGGATGCCAAGGGGTGGAACTGTACAGAATCGGGCGCAGGAACGCAGGTAATGCCGCCTGGGCAGATGGGGACGACAGATAAGACGACAGCCATGCCAGAATCGTGCTGACGAAAGCGGCGATTGCAAAATTGGCATAGACGTTGGAACCGGAATGGTTCAGGTACATGCGCAGACGGTTGCCCAAGATGGCAGCAAGGGAGGCATAGAAGAACGCCGTCCAGTCGCAGCCGAACTGGATGCAGAAGCCGCCGCAGGCAAAGCCGGCGCCGACGGCGATCATCCAGTCTGTATAATAATGTCTGCCGTGCGCAATCTTCTCAA
Source organism: Prevotella multiformis DSM 16608 (assembly GCF_000191065.1). GTDB lineage: Bacteria > Bacteroidota > Bacteroidia > Bacteroidales > Bacteroidaceae > Prevotella > Prevotella multiformis. The sequence continues at coordinate 994,042 of NZ_GL872283.1, read as the reverse complement.
GTTCTTCTTCATATCTGTCCAGAGAATAATCTTCCTGTATGGCGCGCCACGAAAGTTTCGAGATTTCCTGAATGGCAAGCATGTTGATGACGTGCTTGTCACAGCGTTGCATCTTCGAGAAGCTGTGTGTCTCGTCACTCACATTCACCTGAAGGATGTAATAACCGACATCCATGTGCAGATTCTCCTTGGGCAGCCCAAGGTAAGCCGCCGTACGTTCCATATTACGTTTCACACGGCTCGTGTCTGCCGAACTCTCCATAAGAATCTGACCTGTTCTTAGGAGTAGATCAAGTTTCCTGCGAAGGATCTTCTTGGAAGATACCATCTGATTCTCGTCCATAAAATAACAATCTTTAGCTTAATAAACGTCTGCAAAGTTACGATTAATTACCCACATGGGAAAATTACCCTGCAACAAATCAGTGCCTTGCTCCAACTTTTCACGTGACGAAGGGATGCGGACTCGCAAGTTTTCCTGTTACGGAGACACCGGGATCAGCATCCCGTGTGGAAAAAGCGACTTGTCCCTCCCGTCCCGTTCATGCAGTTCTATACCGACAGACTAAAGTCACATTCCGCCAATGTCCTGCGGATATTCGCTTTTGCGAGTACCGGATCCATCGCATCGGCAAGCGGCATATCCGGCGGGGTGATACACAGCACCTGCGCGAAACCGGCCCCGACCAGAGCTGCTGCGTCCGTCACCCTCCCGGCTATCAGCACGACGGGAATACCCTTGCGGATGCCGTATTGCAGCACGCAGGCGGGGATCTTCCCCATCAAGGTCTGGGCATCCGCACTTCCCTCCCCTGTCACGATGAGATCTGCCCCGTCTATCAGCATACCGAAGCCGGCGGTCTCCAGCAGGAGGCCGGCACCTGACCTGATCTTTGCATTCATGAACTGCAGGAAGGCATAGCCCAGTCCGCCGGCAGCACCGGCTCCCCGCTCCGTGGACCGGTCGAAGCCCTGACGGGCCGCCGCCATGCGGGCGAATGTGCGTGCACGACGATCCAGGCAGGCTATCATTTCCGGAGTTGCCCCTTTCTGCGGACCGAACACTGCGGCCGCCCCCTGCTCCCCGAAGAGCGGATTGTCTACATCGGAAGCCAATGTCACATCAAGGTGCTGCGGAAGTGCGGCAGGCCAGTCTTCCCCGAGCGCATCCTTCAGCGCCGCCAGCATCCCCAGCCCGCAGTCGCTTGTCGCCGACCCGCCCAGTCCGATGATGAACCGGCTGTACCCCTTCCGAAGAGCATGGGAGAGCAGTTCACCTACTCCATAAGAGGTCGCACGCAACGGGTTCAGCTCCTGCGGTTTGAGAAGTCCGATGCCACAGGCTGCAGCCGTCTCGAGGATGACGGTGTCATCCGTACTCACAGCATAAGAGGCACGGACAGGACGCATGAGTGCATCGTGGCAGTCGACAGCGATGGTCCTGCAGTCTAAAAGACGGGAGAAGACTTCCGTCATCCCGTCCCCTCCATCCGTAACCGGCACCTTGACCACCTCGGTCTCCCGCCATCGCTCTCTGATCCCGGACTCGGCAGCGGTCTCCGCCTCGGCAGAGGAGAGACAGCCTTTGAAACTATCAATTGCTAAAACGACACGTCTCATAACGGCCGCAAAGTTATTAAGAAATCTTGAATTATTTGGATTTTACATCTATTATATATATCTTTGCACGAAAAACATAATTAGATGCCTATATGAAACAGTTTTTCAAGTTTGTTTTCGCTTCATTCGTGGGAACGCTCCTCTTCGGTATCGTCGCAGGCTTCTTTGCACTTATCACCATCGCAGGCATGATTGCAATGCAGGATTCCACAGAGAAAATAGAGGACAACTCCGTGCTTGTCCTGAACCTGTCGGGACAGCTGGCAGAGCGAGGCGAAGACAACTTCTTCGGTCAGCTGCAAGGCAATGCTACAAGCAGCATCGGGCTTGACAACCTGCTCGAAGGCATCCACAAAGCCAAAGACAACAACAACGTCAAAGGAATCTATATCGAAGCCGGCGCCTTCGCCGCCGATTCGTACGCTTCGATGCAGGCACTGCGGAATGCCCTGCTCGACTTCAAGAAGAGCGGGAAATGGATTGTCGCATACGGAGACACCTACACACAGGGCACCTATTATCTGGCTTCTGCCGCCGACAAGGTCTACCTGAATCCGCAGGGGCAGATCGACTGGCATGGACTGTCGTCCCAGCCGGTCTTCGTAAAGGATCTTCTGGCAAAGGTCGGCGTGAAGATGCAGGTGGTGAAGGTCGGTGCGTACAAGAGTGCCACCGAGATGTTTACAGGCGACAGAATGAGTGCAGCAAACCGTGAACAGACATCCGCCTACCTGAACAGTATATGGGGAAACATAACGAAGGAAGTGGGAGCAAGCAGGCGGCTGTCCACAGCGCAGCTGAATGCGTATGCCGACAGCATGATTACCTTTGCCGCACCGGAAACATACGTGAAGCTGAAACTCGTAGACGGACTGGTTTACACGGACCAGATGAAAGGGATCGTGAAAAAGCGGCTGGGACTTAAGTCCGATGATGCTATCGAGCAGGTCACCGTCGCCGACCTGCAGAATGCAGAAGACGAAACACTGGACGACGGGGACAGCCAGATCGCCGTTTACTATGCCTACGGTGACATTGTCGACGGTGCCGTAGGCGGCATGTTCGCACAGAACCACAAGATTGATGCACAGAAGGTATGCAAAGATCTGGAGGAACTGGCGGAAGACAAAGAGATAAAAGCCGTCGTACTGCGGGTCAATTCTGGAGGCGGCTCCGCTTATGCTTCAGAGCAGATATGGCACCAGATCATGGAACTGAAGAAAAAGAAGCCGGTAGTCGTCAGCATGGGAGGCATGGCGGCATCAGGAGCCTATTACATGTCGGCTCCGGCAGACTGGATTGTCGCCGAGCCTACTACCCTCACCGGCTCGATCGGAATCTTCGGAATGTTCCCTGATGCAAGCAGCCTGTTTGCAGAGAAATTAGGCGTAAGATTCGATGAGGTGAAAACCAACAAGTACGCCGGCTTCGGCACGCAGGCACGTCCCTTCACGGAAGATGAGATGGCATATCTCACTCAGTATGTCAACCGTGGATACAGACTCTTCCGCCATCGCGTGGCGGAAGGACGAAAGATGACCGACAGTCAGGTCGAGAAGATCGCCCAGGGGCATGTCTATACAGGACAGGATGCGCAGAAAATCGGCCTCGTGGACCAGCTCGGCGGTCTGGACACCGCAATTGCCAAGGCGGTACGGCTTGCCAAGCTGACCGGCTACAGCACCTGCGTTTATCCGGAGGAGCCGGGGTTCCTCGAGCAGCTGCTGGAACAGACAAAACCGGACAATTACCTCAGCGAACAGCTGCGGGCGAATCTGGGCGACTATTACGAACCATTCTCCTTGCTGAAGACGCTCAACCACCAGAGCACCATCCAGGCACGCCTGCCCTATTTCCCAAACATCCACTAACCGAATATGGAAGGAGACCCTATCAAGATACACAGATGGCTGCTGCCGCTCAGCTGGCTTTACGGGTTTGCCGTCATCATCCGCAACGAGCTGTTCGAGCTGAACATCCTCAAGACCAGACGGTTTGACATCCCGGTCATTTCCGTCGGCAACATCACCGTGGGAGGATCCGGAAAGACCCCCCATGTGGAATATCTGATCCGGCTGCTGAAAGACAAGATGAAGGTAGCGGTGCTCTCACGTGGATACAAACGGAAAAGCCATGGCTATGTGCTGGCGGACAAAGAGACCCCTATGCGTGAAATAGGGGACGAGCCTTATCAGATGAAGATGAAATTCCCCGACATACGTGTGGCCGTAGACAAGAACCGATGCGAGGGAATCGACCGGCTTACATCTGACGAAACGACAAAGGACACGGATGTCATTCTTCTGGATGATGCTTTCCAGCATCGCTATGTACAGCCCGGCATCAATATCCTGCTGGTAGACTATCACCGGCTGATTATCTACGACAAGCTCCTCCCGGCAGGGAGGCTGCGTGAACCGTTGTCCGGCAAACACCGCGCCGACATCGTCATCATCACCAAATGTCCCAGAAGCCTCAATCCGATAGACTACCGGGTGCTGAGCAAGGCAATGGAGCTTTATCCTTTCCAGCAGCTGTACTTCACCACCCTGGAGTATTGCGCACTTGAGCCGATCTTCGTCCAAGGGCAGCATGTCCCGCTGACCGAGATCAGGGGGAAGAATGTTCTCCTGCTTACGGGAATAGCCTCACCGGGGCAGCTGGAGACGGATATTAACACCTATGCCGGAAACAATGCACTGACTACGCTTTCGTTCCCCGACCACCATGCCTTTACGGCAAAAGACATCAGACGCATCAACGAGACCTTCGCCGGCATGGCAGAACCCAAGATGGTCATCACCACCGAGAAGGACCAGGCACGGCTTGTTGACGTGGAGACACTGTCTGACAGCGTAAGAGAAAACATTTATGCCCTCCCGATCAAAGTAAGTTTCATGCTTGACAAGGAGGAGACATTCAACCAAAAAATAATATCCTATGTACGCAAAAATTCAAGAAACAGCATCTTGGCTAAAAGAGAGGATGACCACAAGTCCAAAGACGGCAATCATTCTGGGCACAGGCCTCGGACAATTAGCTTCAGAGATAACTGACAGTCATGAGTTTCCCTATCAAGACATACCCAACTTTCCTGTCTCGACCGTAGAGGGACATGCCGGCAAGCTGATCTTCGGAAAGCTCGGTGACAAGGACATCATGGCCATGGAAGGACGCTTCCATTTCTATGAAGGATATGGCATGAAAGAGGTCACTTTCCCGATCCGGGTAATGTATGAGTTAGGCATCACGACCCTCTTCGTCTCCAACGCTTCAGGGGGCATGAATCCGGAGTTCAGAATCGGCGACCTGATGATCATCACCGACCATATCAATATGTTCCCGGAACATCCGCTGCGAGGACACAACTTCCCGACAGGCCCCCGATTCCCGGACATGCACGAGGCATACGATCATAAACTGGTGGCACTGGCCGATGAAATTGCAAAGGAAAAGAATATCCGGGTGATGCACGGCGTCTACATGGGCGTACAAGGCCCGACCTTCGAGACCCCGGCCGAATACCGTATGTATCACAAGATGGGAGCGGATGCTGTCGGGATGAGTACCGTGCCTGAAGTCATCGTAGCCCGGCACAGCGGCATCAAGGTGTTCGGTGTCAGTGTCATCACCGATCTCGGCGGATTCGACGTACCTGTCAAAGTCAGCCACGAAGAGGTACAGGAGGCTGCCAACGCCGCACAGCCCCGCATGACAGAGATAATGCGCGAGATGATCAAACGCTCCTGACAAAGAGACAGTCCCATACAGGCACTGGCAGACGTACATCTTGACTCCCGCCTCCTATGTCTAAGAAGACAGGACTGCGGAGACAGAATCCGCCCGGACCTCCTTCCATGTCGTGGAAGAGGGATTGCGGAAACGGAAAAGCCGGTAAGATGTATGTCTTCCGCCAGAAAAATTCACAAAGCTATTTGCATTCAATGGAAATAAAAGAACTCGGTGAATTTGATTTCATCGACCACCTCACAAAGGATATAAAGCCTGTCAACAGCTCAACGGTGATGGGAGTCGGCGACGATGCCGCCGTTCTCCACTATACAGACACTGAGACCCTCGTCTCTTCACAGATGTTCATGGAGGGGGTGCAGTTCGACCTGACCTACATTGACATGGAGCACCTCGCCTATAAGGCAGCTATGATAACGATGAGCAATATCTTTGCCATGAACGGCCATCCACGTCAGCTGGTCGTGTCTTTAGGCCTTGGCAAACGCTTCAAAGTCGAAGACATCGACCGGTTTTACAGCGGGCTGAAGAAAGCCTGCGGCAAATGGGAGGTAGATATTGCAGGCGGTGATACGACCTCATCCTATACGGGACTCGCCATCAGCCTCACCTGTATCGGAGAAGCAGCCAAGGCGGACATCGTCTATCGAAGCGGAGCGCATGAGACCGACCTTATCTGCGTGACAGGCGACCTTGGGTCGGCTTATATGGGTCTGCAGATCCTCGAGCGTGAGAAGACCGTATATTACCAGCAGGTGGAGGAATTCAACAGAAAGGTAAAGGAGGCACAACGCAACAAAGAGCAGAAGCAGCTCGAGGCACTGCAAAAGGAACGTGCTGCCATCGAAGATTTCCAACCTGACTTTGCGGGGAAAGAGTATCTCATAGACCGGCAGCTGAAGCCCGAGGCACGCGGCGACATTCTCAACCAGCTCCGTGAGGCCGGGATACACCCGACGGCTATGATAGACATCTCGGATGGGCTGGCAAGCGAGTTGAAACATATCTGCAAACAAAGCCACTGCGGGTGCAGAATCTATGAAAAGAACATTCCCATTGACTACCAGACAGCAGCCACCTGCGAGGAGTTCAATATGAATCTCACAACGGCAGCCCTGAACGGCGGCGAGGATTATGAACTTCTATTCACCGTACCCATAGGGGATCATGAGAAGATAGAAAAGATGGAGAATATCAGACAGATAGGCTACATCACCAAGGAGAATCTGGGTACATTCCTCATCACTCGTGACGGCAATGAATTTGAATTGAAAGCACAGGGATGGCGGCTAAAGGAAAATTAAGAAACATGTTAATGAGTGCAAATGATGTGAAAAATCTTACAGATAATTTGGCAGGGTTAAATTAATATACTACCTTTGCATCGCAATTCAGAAATGGTGCTGAAAACACGATGATGATTGCAAAAAAATGATGGTGCCATAGCTCAGTTGGTAGAGCAAAGGACTGAAAATCCTTGTGTCCCCGGTTCGATTCCTGGTGGTACCACTCCTCCTTTCATCAGGGCGGTTCTCGAAAGAGGCCGCTCTTTTTGTTTTCAGGGAGCCTCGATGGGACGAGGTGTCCGTCGTTGAAGATGCGGGGAAGAAAGGGGTCA
>NZ_GL872283.1:825591-986998 GCF_000191065.1 Prevotella multiformis DSM 16608 | reverse complement strand
GAATGCAAATGCCGAGTCATTCAATGCTAAAGTTAAGGCATTCAGGGCACAGTTCAGAGGAGTGACAGATATTCCTTTCTTTTTATATAGACTTATGAAATTGTGTGCTTAAGAGTATAGACTTGCAACTGGGTTTTAGGACTGACCCGAAGAAAGGAGGAGAGAAAACGGCAGACCCGGTAAGTCCATCTTTCAGTACACCCGCTAAAGCTCCATGACGAAAAACAGACCGCTCGCTTTCATCCAAATATGATACGTTGACTTTCGGCAGTACGGCACTTCTCTCACTGCTGGCAGTCCGCATACCGCCTACCCATTGCAAGCGTGCGAACCCTCGGCACGACCGGTGCCCGCCGACAGCACGACCGGTGTCAGGCATCTACACATCGGGAGACGGGCAGGTTCATTCCTTTCGCTATCAGTAAAAGACTGTTGACCTTACTTATACGAAAGATGTCTACCGGACAGCAGTAAGAATATCAAAGGTGATTTTTACAAAGGTGGTATTTAGAGCCGCCCTTAACTTTTTTTTGTTACCAGACTCTCATTATATCATTTAAAATTGGTAACTTTGTGCGAATTTAATCAGTTAACGGTGACTAAAGATATAGTCAAAAAAAAAGTTCGGGATATTCTGGATGAATACCTCGAAGCGAACAATCATCGCAAAACAGCAGAACGGTATGCGATCCTGGATGCGGTGTATGATATGAGAGGACACTTCTCTCTCGATGAGCTTGGCTTAGAACTTGAGACAAGGAATTTCCGTGTCTCTCGTGCGACACTGTACAATACGATGCGGCTCTTCATCGAGCTGCGCCTTGTTATCAGGCACCGTTTCATCGGGCAGACAAAATACGAGGCGTGTTATGACAATGAAGACCATATTCATCAGATCTGCACCGTCTGCGGGACCGTTACGGAAATTGAATCGCCGGAGATTGCTGATGCGATCAGGAACACCAAGCTTCATCGATTCCGGAAGGACGGGTTCTCCTTATATATATACGGTATCTGCTCACGCTGTCAGACGGTCTTGTCGCGTCAGAAAAGCAAGTCTTCCAACCAGAAGCAAGGTAAAAATAGATAAAAGCAAATGAACACAGGTAAAGTAGATGTCCTGTTGGGACTCCAATGGGGTGATGAAGGTAAAGGAAAAGTCGTAGATGTGCTCACACCACGCTACGACATAGTGGCTCGTTTCCAGGGTGGTCCTAACGCCGGCCATACACTGGAGTTCGAAGGACAGAAGTACGTCCTGCGTTCCATACCGTCAGGAATCTTCCAAGGCGGCAAGGTGAACATCATCGGCAACGGCGTGGTACTGGCTCCTGATCTCTTCATGAACGAAGCCAAGGAGCTTGAAAAGAGCGGTCATCCCTTGAAAGAACGTCTGCATATCTCAAAGAAGGCACACCTCATCATGCCGACACACCGTATCCTCGACCGTGCATACGAAGCTGCAAAAGGGAAGAACAAGGTAGGTACAACCGGTAAAGGCATCGGCCCAGCCTATACGGACAAAGTCAGCCGTAACGGATTGCGTGTGGGGGATATTCTCTGTGACTTTGACCGGAAATACGCCCGGCACAAGGAACGGCACATGAAAATGCTGGCGGCACTCGGATGGACGGACTTTGAAGGCTTCGAGGAAACGGAGAGACATTGGATGGAAGGTGTCGAATACATGAAGGCGTTCCGTTTCGTGGATTCCGAACATGAGATAAACCAGCTGCTGGGAAACGGGAAGAACATCCTCTGCGAAGGAGCGCAGGGAACCATGCTGGACGTCGATTTCGGTTCTTATCCTTTTGTTACCTCCTCGAATACCATTTGCGCCGGTGCATGCACGGGACTTGGAATCGGGCCTAACAAGGTAGGTAATGTCTATGGCATCATGAAAGCCTACTGTACACGGGTGGGGGCGGGACCGTTCCCGACAGAACTGTTCGATGAAACCGGCAAGAAGATCCGTGACCTCGGACACGAGTACGGTGCCGTAACGGGCCGTGAGAGGCGATGCGGCTGGATAGACCTTGTCCAACTCCGCTATTCGGTAATGATCGATGGAGTCACTGAATTGATCATGATGAAGAGTGATGTGCTTGACAGCTTTGACACGATCAAGGCATGCGTGGCATATCAGTTGCCCGACGGCACACAGACAAAGGATTTTCCCTATGAGATAGACAATGTAAAGCCAGTCTATAAGGATTTTCATGGTTGGAAAAAGGACATGACGAAGTGTAAGTCCGCGGACGAGTTCCCACAGGAGTTCCGCGACTATGTTTCCTTCCTTGAAAACTTCCTGGAGACCAGAATCGGAATCATCTCTATTGGGCCTGACCGAGAACAGACGATCATCCTATAACCCCGCTTATCATAAATGAGAAATAGCGGCAACGGAAGGGACGGGCAAGGATGACTGGGAGCAGACAGTCACTGTCTTCCGGGTCTATTGGGTCTCATTATCCCCTTTACTTTCTGTCTCTATCTGTCATTCCAATCCTGTAACATAAACAAACATAAAATGGCAAACAAACCTTCCATCCCAAAGGGTACACGCGACTTCTGCCCGGAGGAGATGGCCAAAAGAAACTATATATTCGACACTATCAGACGTGTATATGCCCTCTATGGCTTTCAACAGATTGAAACTCCTGCCATGGAGACGTTGCATACGCTGATGGGCAAATATGGAGAAGAGGGGGACAAGCTCCTCTTCAAGATTCTCAATTCCGGTGATTACCTGAAATCCGTCAGCGACGATGAACTCAAAGAGCGGAATACGCTCAAGATGCAGACCAGACTCTGTGAGAAAGGCCTGCGATATGACCTTACCGTGCCGTTCGCACGTTACGTCGTGATGCACCGTGAGGAATTACAGCTCCCTTTCAAACGCTATCAGATCCAACCGGTGTGGCGTGCTGATCGTCCACAGAAAGGACGTTATCGTGAGTTCTACCAATGTGATGCCGATGTCGTCGGTTCCGACTCCTTGCTGAATGAAGTCGAATTGATGCAGATTATCGATACGGTATTCACAGAACTTGGCGTACGGGTACAGATCAAAATCAATAACCGGAAGATTCTCACGGGAATTGCCGAAGTGATGGGTGAGAAAGACAAGATCGTAGACATTACGGTTGCCATCGACAAACTGGACAAAATCGGTCTTGAAAATGTGAATGCCGAGTTGCGTGAGAACGGAATCTCGGAAGAAGCCATCAGAAAACTGCAGCCCATCATCAGACTGGAAGGGACGAACGAAGACAAGCTGGAAGTCATAGCGAAGGTACTCGCCGACAGCGAGACAGGATTGAAAGGCGTTGAAGAGACCCGTTTCATTCTTGATATGCTCAAGACCTCAGGACTAAAGAATGAAATCCAGCTCGACCTTACCCTCGCACGTGGCTTGAACTATTACACAGGAGCCATCTTTGAAGTAAAGGCACTTGACGTACAAATAGGTTCCATAACGGGTGGTGGACGATACGACAACCTTACGGGCATCTTCGGTATGCCAGGACTGTCAGGCGTCGGGATCAGCTTCGGAGCTGACCGCATCTACGATGTACTGAACACTCTCGACCTCTATCCGAAGGAGAGCGTACAAGGCACACAACTCCTTTTCATCAATTTCGGAGAGAAGGAGACCGCCTACTGCATGCCGGTTGTCGCCGCTGCCCGGCGTGCAGGGATCCGGACCGAGATGTACCCGGACAAGGCAAAGATGAAGAAACAGATGAGTTATGCGAATGCCAAGAACATCAACTTCGTCGCACTCACGGGAGAATCCGAGATGGAAGCCGGTAAGATTACACTGAAGAATATGGCTACCGGTAAGCAGCAATCAATGACCTCGGAAGAACTCATCAGGCATATCACCCAGAAATAAAAGTCAATGAAAATGGCGGGAGGGGAGAATCATTCACATCGGAATGACACTGCCCTCCCCCATTTTTTATATGCCGTCCAAACAGCATCGGGCATCTCCGTGCAATACCGTCCTGACTGTTCCCAAACAGCATCGGCATCTCCGTACAACACCGTTCTGACTGTTCTGGGCCGGATTAGACTGTCTGCACCAGTATCGATGATTAAGATGGATACCGTCTTCCAACAGCGATTCAGCCATTATACACTGACAGCAAAAAGCAATGCCGGCGATTAGAGCGCACGCGCTGTCATGCTGCGACGACTTAATGCTTCACACTAACCCTCCAGAAAAAACATCGACGATAAAGGGTGGACACCGTCTTTCAGCAGCAAACTTTAATCCTTACACACTAACAGCCAAAAAGAGAGCTGTCACCTATCAGCGTGACAGCTCTCTTTGTCTATGATAAATCTCCACCCCAAGAAGGAGGGGGACATCAATTTACTTCACCTTGTCAACAATAGCCTTGAAAGCTTCCTGATTGTTGACAGCGAGATCAGCAAGCACCTTACGGTTGATCTCGATGCCGGCCTTGTGTAACGCACCCATCAGCTGGCTGTAACTCATGTCATAGAGCCGTGCAGCAGCGTTGATGCGCTGAATCCACAATGCGCGGAAGTTACGCTTCTTATTGCGGCGGTCACGATAAGCATAAGTCAAACCCTTCTCATAGGTGTTCTTCGCTACCGTCCAGACATTCTTGCGGGCACCATAGTAACCCTTGGTCTGCTTCAGTATTCTTGTTCTCTTTGCTTTGGAAGCAACATGATTGACTGATCTTGGCATAGTTTTTCTTTCCTTTTAATGTGTTGTTTGACTAATGAATTAACGGAGGTTAAGCAGATCGCGTACCTGCTTCAGGTTGCTACCATCCACGAGTGTCTGGTGAACAAGATTTCTCTTCTGCTTCTTTGTCTTCTTGGTAAGAATATGACTGTGGAAAGCGTGACGACGCTTGATCTTACCAGTACCGGTGAACGTGAATCTCTTCTTTGCGCCGGAATTTGTCTTCTGTTTTGGCATTTTTGTTAAAATTTTAATTGTTATTTATTCATCATCTGTGGCAACGTATATACCAGGACGTTACGCACAGGTTGCCCGTTCCGTTTCCTCCTTGCCGGGAGATTGCCTGACGGGCGTTAGTCAATATTCAGTTTCTTCAGTGCATCTGCACCGTTCTTGGCATTGGCGAACAATCCGCCCTCTGCCTTTACTTCCGCATCCTCTGCCTTGGTCGCCTCCTTTGCGCCGGCCTCTGCCTCCTCACGGTCGCGTTTCTGCTGGCTCTTCTTGACAATGCCGACTTTCTTCGGAGCAAGATAGAGAAACATCTTCTTTCCTTCGAGCTTCGGCAGCTGTTCTACCTTGGCAAGCTCTTCGAGGTCATTGGCAAAACGCAGCAGCAGAACCTCGCCCTGTTCCTTGAAGAGGATGGACCGGCCACGGAAGAAGACGTATGCACGCACCTTGTTCCCAGCATTGAGGAACTCCTGTGCATGCTTGAGCTTGAAATTGTAATCATGCTCATCGGTCTGGGGACCGAAACGTATCTCTTTCACCTCCTGCTTCACCTGCTTCTGCTTCATCTCTTTCTGATGCTTCTTCTGCTGGTAGAGGAATTTAGAATAGTCGATGATACGACAGACCGGCGGCTGCGCATTAGGAGAAATCTCCACAAGGTCAACTCCCTGCTTATGAGCCAGGTCCAATGCCTTCCGTGTCGGCATCACCTCTGCTCCGTCATCGCTAACCACACGTACTTCCCGAACGCGAATCTGCTCGTTCACGCGGTACTTGAATTTCATTCTGTCATTCTTCATTCAACTATTTTAATGTCTGATTTTGCTAAACGAGTGCAAAGTTACTATTAAATATCTGATTACCCAAAGATTTCACCTACATTTTTGACCTCTCTCAATGAAATTCCCTAAGGATGCGGAAAGAGCGAAGAAGACTGAAAACCAATAGTCCCCGTCTTCTTCCCGGTTCAATTTCCTCCCTGACACACAGGGTTTCAGAGCTTGTCCAACGCCGTACGGCGGCGGCCCTCTTCAGCTTTGTATTGGGACGGGGTCATCCCCGTCACCGATTTGAACTGGCTGGACAGGTAGGCTACCGAGGAGTAGTTCATGCGCAAGGCTATCTGTGTGAGTGTCAGTTCTCCATAAGAGATAAGCTCCTTCACCCGTTCGATGCGCAACCCGATATAATAGCGTTCTATACTCTTTCCCTCCATCTCTGAGAAGAGCTTGGAGAGTGCGCTATAATCCTGGTGCAGTTCCTGTACAAGATAATCACTGAATGCTGCAGCCGGATGCACACCGGGATTGAGAACCCGTCTGATAAGCGCAGACTTGATCAGGTCTACGGTCTGCTGCCTGCGGTCATCAAGGAGCCTGAACCCAAGCCGTTCCAGTTTGTCCCCAAGGGCAGCCAGCTGGTCAGGGGAAGGTTCTTCCTCCACCACGGCCTCCCCCAAGTCAATCCTCAAAGGATGAAGTCCCAGCTGCTCCAATGTCTGGCCGACGGCCATCCTGCAACGGTCACAGACCATATTCTTTATGTACAGTTTACTCATTCCGCCTCCTTTCTCTCAGCGGCTTCACGTGTAAACTCACGGAAGGTATAAACAACTATAGGCAGCGTCAGCGCAAAAGAAAACACATCGCTGACGGCCTGGCACATCTCCACCCCTGTCAGTCCGAAATAAGACGGGAGGAGGAAGATCAGCGGAATAAAGAACAGTCCCTGCCGGGCAGCCGCCAGCGTGTTGGCCCGCCAGGGTTTACGGCAGGTCTGCGCAAGCATGTTGCTCGCAAGGATGAACGCATTGAGCGGGAAGGTGCAAAGCTGCCAGCGCAACGCCACCACACCGATGGCTATCACTTCGGCATCATCACGGAAGATGCCGATCAGTGAACCGCTGAGTGCCCAGCCCACCACGGCCACTACGACCAGGAACGTCGTCCCGAGGATAACCGTAAACTTGTAGGCTTCCTTCAGCCGGTCGTACAGTCCCGCCCCATAGCAGAAGCCGCAGACAGGCTGGAATCCCTGCCCCAGCCCGATGACGGCTGCGAAGGACAGCATGGCGATACGCCCAACAATACTCATTGCTGCAATGGCAGAGTCGCCATAGACACCGGCGGCTACGTTCAATGACAAGGTAGCCACGCAGGCCAGTCCCTGCCGCATGAGGGACGGACTTCCTCCATAGAAAATCTCTTTATAAGCCTGTAAAGAAGGCGAGAAGTTACGGAAATGAATGGCGATGTTCTCTTTCCGGCGGGTCATCAGGAAGAGGATGAAAAACGATACGGCCTGCCCGATGACCGTAGCCCAGGCTGCTCCGCCGACACCCATCCCACAAGTGAAAATAAGGAGCGGGTCGAGAAGGACATTCAGTACAGCCCCCGTCACAATCCCGTACATGGCAAGATTGGCATTCCCCTGCAGACGCATCTGATTGTTCAGCGTGAGGGAAGAGGTGAGGAGGGGCGCACCGAGAAGGATCACCCGCATATAGTCCTCGGTATAAGGAAGGATGGTAGCCGTACTTCCCAGTTCAACCGACAGCGGCGTGAGGAACATCTCGCCCAGGACAAGGATGACCAGTCCGAAGAAGAACGAACTGAAGAATCCCGTCGAAGCCATCTTGACTGCATTCTCATGCCTGCGTGCGCCCAGCTCGCGCGATATGTAGTTTCCGGACCCGTGGCCGAAAAAGAACCCCATCGCCTGCACAAAGAACATCAGAGAGAACACGATACCCACTGCTGCCGTCGCCTGCGTATCGATCCTGCCGACAAAGAACGTGTCCGCAATATTGTACAGTCCCGTCACAAGCATCGAGATGATGGTAGGTATCGCCATGGTGACGATCACGCGGTGTACCGGGCCTTGTGTCAGGAAAGTATAGTTGTCTGTATGTCCGTGCATATCCGTTTTATAACCTTATACCTATGCAAATATACGAAATAAATCAGAATAAAGGAACCTGGATGACAGGTTTTGAGAGAGGCCTGAACAGGCTACGACCTGACTTTGCCCGACAGGTACTCCCCGTTTCCTCAGCAAGTGGCTGTACCATAGACGGTTTCACAATCTCCCGCACAAGGATCCAGCTCATCCGCACCGATGAATGCGCTCTCCTTATTATTATACCGGTTACTGCCGTCCGGGGAATCTTCTCCGGACAAGTCATTCTTCCTCCGAGAGCACTATGCACAACAGGGACGGGAACAACCCCTTCCTCCTGCCGTTGCGTTGATGCCCGACACCATCCGTGTCGGTGCTCGTCACCGGCCGTGTTGAGGACATGCACGCCTGCAACCTGTTGCCGGAAAAAGAGCCGACCATCGTGGAAGAGGAGCTTTACGGTCAGAAGTCCGGTAAAATATCAATGCGAAGAAAAAGGACTAAGTGTAGTAGTCAATCAGACCGTCAATCGGTGCAGCGACAACTTTCCCGATCTGATAACCAAAGTAATGCGCCCGGTCTCTCAACTGATGCTCAAAGGCGGATGCAACGCCTCCTGCGGCGGAGACCATACGGACTGCCGAAGAAGCATATTTCAGGATGTTCTTCTGGAAGAAGTCGTCAAAGTTACGGCACACCAGAGCTTCTATCGCTGCATATCGCAGATTCTCTCTAAGGAACACGGAGATGCCTGCCAGAAACCGGTTGGCCAGAGGCTGCCGATAGACCTTGTCGATGATCTCCCGATAAGTGAGTCCACTCCATGCCAGATACTTCTCACGTATCTCCGCCGGGAGGTCTCCCTTGAAGATGCCGTTGAGAAACAGTTTCCCCAGAACCGCCCCGCTCCCTTCATCCCCCAGGATATACCCCAGAGGAGGGACATTTTCCACAATCCGCTTTCCATCATACAGACAGCTGTTCGCTCCCGTGCCCAGAATGCAGGCAATGCCGGCCTCGTGGCCACACACGGCATGGGCAGCCCCGAGGAGATCGCTCTCTACTTTTATCTCCGCTGAAGGGAAAGCTGCGGCAAGAGCCCCGCTGACAAGGGGCGACAAGGTCTCCGTACAGCCGGCACCATAAAAAGCTATCCGCGAGACCCGCTCTGTCACCCCGGCCTTTCCAGACGTACATCCCTCCTGCCCTGCAGCACAACACATCGCCGGCTTGAGTTCCTCCTCCAGGACCTTCCGGATAAATTCCTCGGATTGGTGAAACGGATTCAAGCCCTGTGTACGGACCTTCAGGACATGGGTATCCCTGTCGCCCTGCGCCCCCACCAGCGCCCAGTCGGTCTTGGAGCCGCCACTGTCTGCTATCAATATCATAGATTTCTTTTTTCCTGCAAACTTACACATTTTTATTCGTTTATCCGCTTTGAAACAGTGGGAAACCGCCTTCCGGCATGTCCTTTCACATCATTTTAAGCCTCCTGACAGGCCTAAACGACAAAGTTTGCGTATCTTTGCAGTTCATAATCAGAGACAACAACCATCTTCACCATAAAATGGATATGCGCAGAAAGCTATTTTCGATCACCCTTTTGCTGCTCCTCCTCACACTCCCGGCACATGCCGTGCTGCAGGAAGACTCATTGAAGAATTCCCTCTCGGTACTACGGCACGAGCTGATCACACAGCATCTCGAACAGACCAGGCAGCTGAACAAGTCCAAGTTCGTGAACGAGCAGGTGATGAACCAGCTGAAAGAAATCGGTGACAAGTCGGCGCAGGTATCCCTGATGCTCTACTCGCAGAAAGCCGACAACATCTTCGACCTTACCTACGCATGCCATCAGGCTACGGAACTGTGGAAGGACTTCCAGAGCAAGACACGTCCCTTCCACGACCTCATCACGGAGAGCAACGAGGAGATAGCACGTTACGACTCGCTCGTCAACGTGCTCAGCACCATGTACACCTTCGGGCTTACCCAGCGGATGAAGATCGACCGCAATGTCTGCCTCACCCTTGCTGTAAATATCCGGCGGATGCTGAAGGAGCGCAACGACTCCTATCAGGAATACATCCAGTACTACGAATACAACCGCCATCAGCTGCAGGCCCTCAATGCGTATGCCCAGAAGAGATATGATGAAATCCAGGAAAGCATCTTCACCAGCGGGGGCGACAACTACATAAAGTTCCTCAGAGCAGCTCCCTACCTGATCGGCCACATGAACACTTCGCTCGCCGAGAAATACACGCCACAGAGCATTGTGAGGTCGCAGTGGGACGTGAAATGGATCATCACCCTTTTCAGCATGATTCTGGTTTATGGACTGGTAGCCATTTTCATCAATTACCTGAGCATCCGCTTCCTTGTCACGAAGGTCATGAAGACCGGCCGTTTCGAGCAGAAGAGCCACGCTTTCCTTGCCAAGCGTACCTGCATCATCATGCTGGCTTCGGTCATCACGTTCAGCATCATCCTGGTCATCATCCGGCTGCTGTCACCGTCCAACTTCGTACACATGGCCTGCAGCCTGCTTTTGGAATATACGTGGATGCTGGCGGTCATCTTCGCCTCCCTGCTCCTGCGCGTGGACGGCTCGCAGACCCACAACACCTACCGCATCTACTATCCGCTGATCCTCGTTGCCTTTACGGTCATCACCTTCCGTATCATCATGCTGCCGAGCTCCATTGTGACCCTGGTTTTCCCTCCCCTCCTGTTCGTCAACGCTCTGTGGCAGACAAGGATGATCTGCAAATACCATGGTCTGGTGCCGCGTTACGATCTCAGTCTGGCCTACTTCTCGCTGCTGGTGTTCATCTTCTCTCTTGTGAGTTCGTGGGTCGGCTACACGATGCTGGCCGTGCAGGGAATCATCTGGTGGTCCATGCAGCTGGCCTGCATCCTGACAATCGCCTTTTTCCACGATTACCTCAACCAATATAAAAAGAGACACCCGGAAAAGGGAATGACGGTCTATCAGGTATGGCTCATCCGCTTCGTCGATACGGTTCTCCTGCCTTCCGCCCTGGTCGTGTCATTCATCCTTGCCGTCTACTGGGCGACAGACGTCTTCAACCTCAGCGACCTGACCTGGAGTCTGTTCCGTACAGACTTCATCAACTCCGAAAAATTCAAGATCAGCATCTATTCCATCGCTCTGGTGATCATCCTGTGGTTCGTCTTCAACTACCTGAACCAGACTATCCGGGATGCCATCGGACTGTATCTCAAGCGCAGCGACCCTTCCACGGCAGCCGCCCGTGCGACAATGTACATCAATGTCCTGCAGGTGGTCGTATGGGGCTCATGGCTGCTTACGACACTCAGTATTTTCAAGATCAGCAATACCTGGCTGGTGGTCGTGACGGGAGGTCTTTCGACGGGTATCGGTTTCGCCATGAAGGACATTCTCGAGAACATCTATTACGGCATCTCGCTCATGACAGGACGTATCAAGATCGGCGACTACATCATCTGCGAGGGGGTCCGCGGCCGTGTCAGTTCCATCAGCTACACCTCCACGCTGATTGAAGCGCTCGACGGTTCGATCATCGCCTTCCAGAACTCCCAGCTTTTCACCAAGAACTACAAGAACATGACGAAGAATCATGGCTATGAGCTGGATATCCTCGAGGTGGGCATAGCATACGGAAGCAATGTCAAGGAGGTCAAGGCGATGCTGTCCGAGGCCATAACGGCGCTTGGTATCACCTACAAGAAAAAACCGGTCAATGTCCTGCTCAAGAGCTTTGACGACAGCTGTATCACATTGAAGGTTCTTGTCTGGGTGAATGTACTTACACAGGGGACCGACGACAGTGTCATCATGGAATGTATCTATGACACACTGAACAAGAACGGCATTGAAATCCCATTCCCGCAGCGTGAGATCACACTCAGGCACCAGCAGGGGACTGATCAAAAGACACGTCAGGGAGGAATGTCCGGATTGGAAAATAACTTTACATTCTGAACGGGAAACATCCTGTCATATTCCGTTACAGGAGCTTTCCCAGAACAGAAAACATGCACCGGAATCGTGACAGGCCGTTTCCCGGGTTCTTACTAACGCCTGATTGCGTTCCAAGCGGTGCTTCCTTGCGAGCCTGTTGAGGCCTGTTTGCAATGCAACCAAGCACCTTTTCGCACAGACACGTTACCTGCCTGTCTGTGAGCGGTTTGCAAATGCGACAGAATCCTGTCAGATTTGCCCGATGCTTTTTCTCCTCGGCGGACGCCCAGGACGGCATCATTCGGCAGAGAGGAAGGAACGTGTTTCCGTTAGTTTTACAATTTTTCCGGGGAATATACATCATTGGTCTTCTCCCGGTTGCCCGTCCGGACAAAATATACCAGACGACAGCAGGAAAGGCGAAACCTCCCGGAGGAATGAAAAAGAAAAAGAGGGATGCGCTGTCTAAGTGACGCATCCCTCTTTCTTTATAATTAAATACTCGTTCAGAACAGTTCTTTAGAAGTTGTAGTAGACACCGAATGTAACGTTGTTGCCGTCAAGGTCTACACCCCAGACGTTACTTGACTTGGCTCCATCCATATCGGCCTTGGCAGACTTCCAGCCGGCAAAGCCTACGTGTGCTATGAAGCTGACCTTCGGACTGAGGTTTACAGAGATACCCGGTTTTACACCTACTGACCATGCGTTTACGGAAGCAGCTGCGCCATGGGCATGGTTGAAGTGAGCATAACCGAAGCCGCCGTCAACGAACGCATTGATGTACTTGCTGCGTACAAAAGTGTAACGAACGTATGGTTCTACCGTGAAATAGTTCTGAAGCATACCGTCCTCAAGCTTCTCAATGTTAACAGGAGTTCCCTTACCGAAACCAACAGTCGTGCCGATCGCCCAGTTCTGGTCGAGGTTGTAGCCGATCTCCGGGAGAACCTTGTAAGTTGTAACAGCATCAGCGTCACCGTTTTTAGAAGAAGCGATACCGACGTTGCCACCTACGTAAACCTGTGCGTTTGCTGCAACTGCAACGAAAGCAACTGCAAGTGTCATTAAAATCTTTTTCATAATAGAAAACTTTTAATTTGTTAATACTGAATTTAATCTTTCTTATTGGAACTCCCGACTGCCAAATCAGTCAAGGAAGTTTCTCTATCCGGCTGCAAAGTAAAGGCTTTTGTGGGAAACAGCCAAATTTTATCCTGAAGTTTTACATCCGATATGCAAATGAACGTTAATCGCTTGCCGGTTCACCTTATTATATATAACTTTGCATTGCTCCTGAAGGCAGCATCGCAATGCGCGCCGCAGAAACAGGAGCTGTAGATTTCAAGTATATGATGGATCAACCAACTTTCATTGCAGGTCCCTGTGTCATCGAAACTCCGGAACTGCTTGACACTGTTGCAGCTGAACTTGCACGGCTGAACAGGAAATATTCGGTAGACATTATTTTCAAGGCGAGCTTCGACAAGGCGAACCGGACAAGCCTGCACGCTTTCCGCGGTCCCGGTCTCGAAAAAGGACTCGCCATGCTGCAGGCCGTCAAAGAGAAGTACGGACTCCGCCTGCTGACGGACATACACGAGAGCTGGCAGGCGGAAGCAGCAGGAAATGTGGCGGATGTCATTCAGATCCCCGCTTTCCTCTGCCGGCAGACCGACCTGCTTGTGGCTGCGGCAAAGACAGGGAAGACCGTCAACATCAAAAAAGCACAGTTCCTCAGCGGCCGTGACATGCGCTATCCTGTGCAGAAGTGTATGGAAAGCGGCGCAAAGGAAGTGTGGCTTACGGAACGCGGAAACTGTTTCGGTTACAACAACCTGGTCGTCGACTTCCGCAATATTCCCGACATGAAGGAAATCGTCCCTCGTGTCATCATGGACTGTACACACAGCGTGCAACGTCCGAGTGCGGGAGACGGCAAGACCGTCGGCGACCGCAAGTTCGTTCCCGCAATGGCACTGGCGGCCAAGGCCTTCGGCGCGACCGGCTACTTCTTTGAAGTACACCCCGATCCGGACAGAGGACTGTCCGATGCCGCCAACATGCTGGAACTTGAAAAACTGGATGAATTAATAGGAAAGCTGATATAATGGAAGCAGAACAAAGTCTGACGCAGGTCAGGGCATACGCCATTCAATGTATCAAAGAAGAAACGGAAGCGACGCTCAATCTGATCAACCAGCTGGATGAAAATTTCGACAAGGCGGTAAGCCTGATGTATCATTGTGCAGGCAAAGTGATTGTCACAGGTGTCGGGAAGAGCGGCAACATCGGCGCCAAGATAGCAGCGACCCTTTCGTCGACCGGCACACCGGCCTTCTTTGTCAATCCGCTGGATGTCTACCATGGCGACTTAGGGGTAATGACGAAAGACGACGTAGTACTTGCCCTGTCCAATTCGGGTCAGACGGATGAACTGCTTCGCTTCATCCCGATGGTCCTTCACATGAACATCCCCATCATCGGCATGAGCGCCCATCCGGAATCGCTGCTGGCAAAATACTCCACCGCCCATCTGAAGGTATGGGTGGAGAAGGAAGCCTGCCCGCTGAATCTGGCGCCGACAAGTTCGACGACGGCCGCACTCGTCATGGGGGATGCGCTGGCCGTCGCATTGATGCGTGTCAGGAATTTCAAACCGCAGGACTTCGCACAGTTCCATCCGGGCGGTGAACTGGGGAAACGCCTGCTGACGACGGCACAGGATGTCATGCGGTCGGATGATCTGCCGGTCATTCCGAAGGAAATGCACCTGGGTGAAGCGATCATACACGTGAGCAAAGGGAAATTAGGTCTGGGAGTATCACTTGCGGACGGCAAGGTCATCGGACTGATCACCGACGGCGACATCCGCCGCGCAATGGAACGGTGGCAGGCGGAGTTCTTCGATCACACCGTGAGCGACATCATGACCAGAGAACCGAAGACCGTCCTGCCGACAACCAAAATCACCGAGATCCAACGGATTATGCATCAGAACAAAATACACACCGTACTGGTATGCGACGCCGGGAGACATCTG
Source organism: Prevotella multiformis DSM 16608 (assembly GCF_000191065.1). GTDB lineage: Bacteria > Bacteroidota > Bacteroidia > Bacteroidales > Bacteroidaceae > Prevotella > Prevotella multiformis. Next base: position 972,124 of record NZ_GL872283.1, on the reverse strand, counting down.
CTGGGTGTCGTCGACCATTACAGCTGTATGTTGTAAGGGACAGGCTTCTGCCGTCTTGTCTGTGATACTTATACCCGGCGGACAACAGCCTCCCGTTTCGGGAAAAACGTTGTCTGCCATTGATGGAAAATGAGAGAGATTAATTTGAACCATAAGAAGAGAAACGCCATCACCGCCGTGATGGCGTTATGTTGCCTATCCCACCCGTCCCCCCTTTCAGCACAGAAGAATCAGCAAAACGCCATTGCAGGAGGTCTTTCCTCTACGGAGACCAGGGCTGACTCCCTGCTTGTCAGCCAGCTCCGCAGGAAAGGGGTACGCTTCTCTCACAACAATTCAGTCACCTTGCTCACGACTGGACAGGAGAAGTTCGACGACCTGTTTAAAGCAATAGATCAGGCACGGTCGAGTATTCACCTGGAATACTTCAACTTCCGCAATGACTCCATCAACGAGGAACTGATACGCCGTCTGGCCGCAAAGGCAAAGGAAGGCATTGAAGTGAGAGCGGTCTTCGACGGCTTCGGAAATGCCAGCAATAACCGGCCGATGCGGAAACGCCGTTTGAAAGCCATCCGTAAACAGGGAATTGAAATCCATGAGTTCAAGCCCATGGCATTTCCCTGGCTGCACGACATCTTCAACCGTGACCACCGGAAGATCATCGTCATCGATGGAAAGGTCGCCTATACCGGCGGCATGAACGTAGCCGACTATTATATAAAAGGGACAAAGGCCGTAGGCTCCTGGCACGACATGCACTGCAGAATCGAGGGGGACGAGGTGAACACACTCCAGAAGATATTCCTGCGGATGTGGCGGATCGTTTCAGGCCAGGATGTACACGGAGCCAAATACTACCGGGGGGTATCGGATGCGGATTATATGGCGGGGCTGAAGCCTGACACCTGCCGGAGTGCCGGGAAGAAGATGGTGGGCATCATCAACCGCGAACCACACGTCACGAAAGACATCATCCGCTGTTTCTATCTCAACGCCATAAAGGATGCAAAAGACAGCATCAAGCTCATCAATCCCTACTTCTCCCTGAGCCACTCCCTGAAGAAAGCCCTGCGCGATGCCGTAAGCCGCGGAGTGAAAGTGGAGATTCTGTTAAGCATGAAGAGCGACATCCCTCTGACTCCTGATTGTGGTTTCTACAATGCTCACCAGCTGATGAAAGCCGGCTGTACAATCTGGATTTACAAGCCGGGGTTCCATCATACGAAAATCATCACGATCGACGGTCAGCTCTGTACGGTCGGGTCGGCCAACCTCAATGCAAGGAGCCTGCGGTGGGACCGGGAGGAAAACGCCGTCATCGTGGATGCGTGTACCACCCATGAACTCAACCAGCTGTTCGAAGACCAGAAAAAAGACAGTTTCAAACTTACTGAGGCCAAATGGAAGCAATGGCGTACCCCCTGGCAGCGGTTCCGGGGATGGTTCGCTCACCTGCTGTCACCGTTCCTCTAAGTCGGGAATAAAGGGAAATACACCCGGGAAAGCAAGATGACGGCATAAGGGAAGGGCCTTTCAAAACTCAGGAACGAGTTTTGAAAGGCCCTTCTCTCTGATGCCCGGTGAGACCGGACTTACAACTCAAAAGCCGTCGGACTGCAGAACCGTATTCAGAACCGGCTGCCGGCATGGACTTTTTTATATCTTATTAATATCGATATAGCCGTGCATAACGGCGTAAATCGTCAACGCCGACACGCTCCTCATGCCGAGTTTGTACATGATGTTTTTGCGGTGCGTGATGACGGTCGTCAGACTGATGTTCAGCTTCTCTGCAATTTCCTTGTTGATCAGCCCCTGTACGATCAGCGACAGTACTTCGATCTCCCGGTTGCTCAGAATCTTGTTCTTCAGCACCTGCGGCAGCTCTGGAAGATTCCGTCCGCCTGAGTGCCCATACTGTTCTATCTTCAGAATGGCCTTGACCAGCTCGTCTTCCGGTACATTGATGCAGAAACTGTGGAAGCCGGAGAGCTGCGCATTGGGGTCTTTCGTAATCGTCAGAACGATTGTCTTATGGATGCACTGTGAGAAGAAGCGCCTGTTCTCCAGGACAATCACCTGTGCGACGAAATAGTGATAGAACGAACCCGGACCGGCCTCCTCAAAGGCCTGGAATGTAGAGAATGTCTCGACCGTCATGATCGGCATCACATTCTGCAATATCTGTTTCAGCCCCAGCACGGCGAGCGTGTTCGGGTCCACTATCGCCATCTTGGGGCGTTCCCTCTTCATTGTCTCTATATCTTCCATTTTCCCAGACGAAGTTAAGATGAAATCATCTTCTATCAAATTCCTGTACAACAAGTCAATAGAATGTCCTTACAGTTTCACGCTGCTGATGTCGACGAGGTTGTTGACAATGGCATAGATAGTCAGCCCGGCCGGGGAGTGAATCTGCAGCTTGCGTGCGATGTTGCGCCGGTGGGTGATGACTGTGTTGGTCGAGATACAGAGATGGTCGGCTATCTCCTTGTTCGTCATTCCTTGTGCTACGGCCACGATGACATCCTTCTCCCGGTCGCTCAGCACCTCGTTGGAGTCAGGGCTCTGCGTAATCATGTTCGTTATCTTCAGACTGACGTCTTTCTGCTGGGTTTTCTGTTCCAGCCGGCGGATGACGGGAATGAAGATTTCCTCTTCCACCTCGGCGTGCAGTGTCAGCCAACTTTCACAGTTGTAAATATCGTATAGGGTAGCCGTCAGCCGGTTATTGTGATGGGCATCGGAGGGGAGATACTTGATGATGATGCTCTTCAGTTCCCGAAGCTTGAGGTCGGTCTGGCTATGGTGCTTCGAGTAGGTCTCAATATCATAAGCGTCGCTCGCCTCCCCTTTCAGCATGGCTTCAACGTAGGGGAACACCATTTTCTCTTCATACTTCATATGGTTACGGATGTCATGCGCATACTCGTCGAAGAGCCGGAGAATAAGGCGGGCCAGATTGTCGGTTTCGTCCAGGGCGGCTGTCAGCTCCTTGCGGATAGAGGGCAGCTCAAAATCAAGATAATAGGTATGACTTGCCTGCAGATACTGCATAAGTGTCGGGATTGAGAGGCGGTCCATGTCGTCAAAGCCCTTGTATCCATTGATGGTGAAATTGACGACCGACAGGAATGTATAAGTATCTACATTCTGCTCGTCGCAGACTTCGCGTACCGTCTTGTCTCCGAAGCCAAGACTAATGCCGAAGCAGCCGAGACTCTGCAGCAGGTCGTAATTATCCTTGATAAGATTGATCATCTTGTCTTCAGGCTCATACATCTTCTGATTCTTCATCTTGTTCTTCTTTTCGATATAGTATGCAAAATAACAAAAAAAAAATCAATGACACAATAATTATTATTAGGTATTTGATTTTTCATCCTTATTTGTCGGTAGGAGGAGGGCGGTTCGAGGGGCTTATCCGTATCGGGAAGCGTTTGACAGCTGTCTGAATGGCGATTGTCCAGCCGTGTCAGCCGATCGGAACCGGCCGGGATATATTCATGTACCTGTGCCTTGCAGGCAGGTAAGGAAGTGCTGTCGTCTGACGGGGAGTGCCCTGGGAGAACGCCAGGGAAAGTTTTATGATGTTGTTTTATATCATATGATAATAAGCTGTATCACAATGATTTTATTTAAATAGATTCATGTTCTTGTTTCAAGCTGGTCTGCTTGGTTCTCAAAGCGGCACACCATTGCGTCACACCGCCCTGTCTGGTACGATTGTTCCCGACTGCTTGGGAACAGAATTCCCAAGTACTTGGGAACGGCGTTCCCAGCCCTTGGGACGGACAGTCCCGACCGCTGTGTGTCAGCGTATGCCCTGCTTTCCAGAGCTGCACATATACTTCAATGCTTTCCGGAGATACCTAAATATAATGATAAAAAGGACTGAAAACAGAGACGGAAGGCAAAAAGGAAGGCTGATAATATCAACAAAACTGGGTATTGCCGAATACCGCATAATATTATAACTTTGCAGGTAAAATTATACAAAATATATTAAGTTAGAGATGGATAATTTTACACTTGGAATTATTTTAGGTGCAGCACTGCTTGCAGGTACAACTCGTACACAGGCACAGGTCAATGCCTCTGACTCTGTAATGAATCATGCCAAAGGCAATAAACTCAGTGTCGGTGGCTACGGTGAAGTGGCCTATTCACGCAATTTCTACAGCGACCATGTCAGCAGATACACGCTTGCCGACGAGCACAGGAATGACCCTTCGCACGGAAGGTTCGATATTCCTCATGCGGTTGTCTACCTTGGCTACGACTTCGGCAAGGGCTGGACAATGGGAACGGAGATAGAATTTGAACACGCCGGAACCGGTGTCTCGTACGAGAAAGAGAATGAAGAGGGAGGAGAATGGGAACAGGAAACAGAAAAAGGCGGTGAAGTGGAACTGGAACAGTTCTGGCTCCAGAAGTCTTTCTGGGGAGGAAAGTTCAACATCCGCGCCGGACACATCGTCGTGCCCGTCGGCCTGAACAATACGCACCATGAGCCTTTGAATTTCTTCACGGTCTACCGTCCCGAAGGAGAGAACACCATCCTTCCATCCACCTGGCATCAGACGGGTATCAGCTTCTGGGGGAAGCTGAAAGACTGGCGTTATGAGGCACAGATTCTCGCTGGTCTGAACGCCGACCATTTCACCCACGACTACTGGATTCATAAGGGTGCGTCGTCTCCGCTGGAGTTCGACGTGGCCAACAAGTATGCGCTTGCCCTGCGTATCGACAACTATTCGGTCAAAGGTCTCCGTCTTGGCCTCAGCGGTTACTGCGGCAATTCCATCGGCAACACTTATCCCAATGACGCTGCAGGGGCAAGCCAGAAGTACAAGGGGACGGTTCTGATCGGCTCGTTCGACTTCTCCTATAATGCACACAACTGGATTGTGCGTGGTCAGGCGGACTATGGTTATCTCGGCGATGCTGCCCAGCTGAAGTACTTCTCTAACCGCCGTAACAAGCTCTCTCCATATCACCATACCCCAAGTGTCAGCAAGAATGCTTTTTCGTACGGTATAGAAGCCGGTTATGATGTCTTCTCACAGATTCAGAAGCTGCGTGATGACCATCAGAAATTATATGTCTTCGGGCGTTTTGAACAGTATAATCCTTATGCTTCCAAGACGAACAACGAGAACTACGATTATACAGCAAAGAAGAATGTCAGCTTCGGCATCAACTATTACCCGCTGCCGCAGATTGTGGTGAAGGCTGATTACAGCTGTCGCATACTGAAAAGCCAGTACAACAACGAGCCGAGCATAAACATCGGTATCGCTTATGCCGGCTTCTTCCTCTGACCTTTCCCCAGTACGAACTCACATATTTAATCAATAACAGTATTACAAATGAAAATGATCAGAAAATCAGCCCTGCTGTTTGCCGTAGCAGGCACACTCAGTTTAGGCTTTACAGCATGTTCCAGCAATGACGATCCGGGTATTTCCGAGGAAGACTATACCAACAAGCAATTCGGCAATGAGGCCATGGCTGCCTGTACGGATCTGACGAACGCTTTGACCGAAGCCAACCAGGCAATCGTATCTTCACAGCTCAGTGCCGAACAGAAGAAAGAGCTGCAGAACATTCTGAATGCCAATGTGGACAATGTCATCTACCCCACCTACAAGGAGCTGGGAGATGATGTAGAAGCATTGCATGCTGCTCTGGGCACACTCTCCGAGAAGGAAATCAGCCAGAAGAATGTAGACGACGCCTGTGCTGCTTTCCTCAAGGCGCGCGAACAGTGGGAGAGGAGTGAGGCATTCCTCATGGGACCCGCTTCCGACTTCTCCATCGACCCGCACATCGACTCCTGGCCGCTCAACCGCACGGCACTGCACGCCTATTTCGGCAACCCGACTGCGGAGATCAAGGATGAGAGCATTCTGGGCTTCCACGCTCTGGAGTTCATTCTTTTCAGAAACGGTAAGCCGCGTAAGGTGGCAGAGTTCCAAGGCAATGATACTTATCCTAACTTCACTGACATCAAGGGATCGGATGAGCTGAAGTATGCTGAAGCTGTCATCAAGGACCTGCTGAACCATGTCTATGAGCTTGAGGTTGCGTGGAATCCGACGAACGCAACCCGTCTTGCAGCTGTAAAGGCAGCCAATCTGAAATATCAGACGGAGAAAGGACTTTCATACGGTGAGAACATGAGGTCTGCCGGTGATGCGGCCAAGAGCACATTCGCTTCGATAGATGTGGCTGTCACGCAGGTTCTTTCCGAGACGGAGGGCAGTTGCCTTGGCATTGCGAATGAGGTCGGCACCGCCAAGATTTCCAATCCGTTCCAGGCTGGCGACATCAGTTATGTAGAGTCTCCGTACAGTTACAATTCAATCACTGACTTCCAGAACAACATCCGGAGCATTGAAAATATATGGTATGGTGGCAGGAACGGTAAGAACAGCAATGCTGCATACAGCTTCCACAAGTTCTTCCAGAGCAACAAGACGGCAGTCGGAAGGAAGGTTGAGGCTGCGATAGAGACTGCTATCCAGAAGATCGGCAGAATGCCGAAACCATTCGTCAAGTACGTCAGTAAGGTCTGGAACAAGAAGTTCGAGGACGACAACGACTTCGATGTGAAGGAATAGGAAACTGCTCCTGGGAAGATACTACGATTGCGTTCTGCCACTGATTATATGCGGCAGGACGCTTTCCTACATGACATCACAAAAACATTACAATAAGATTTATGAAGAGAAATAATGGATGGGTATTGGCCGCCTTGGCGATGATGCCGTTACTCAACACAGCCTGTTCGGATGACACCACTACACCGGCAGATGAAGACAAACTTGCAAAGAAAGAAACGAATTTCGGCAAGAAGAACGATGTGTTCAGTGCCGAAGAGTGGTATCCGGGAGGTGAACTGGGTACGACGGAAGGAAGAGCTTATTCCGACCCGACACCGGCTGTCACGAATGTTCCTGGTATGGAAGACAGCTTCAACAGAGGTGAAAACTTCTTCGAGCGTTCCTTTACCTTGACAGACAACCCCTACCGGGGACTCGGTCCGGCATGGGTACGTAACAACTGTGAACAGTGCCATCCTTCCTACGGTCATGGAAAACGCCAGACAATCTATAACGGAAAGGCGTTCGGAAACGGTTACCTGCTGGTTATCTACCATCCGACAGCCGGTGTGGACGCAGACGGTGTGGCATACGCTGCAAACAGTTACGTAAGGCACGTCACGGGTATGCCGCAGACTAACGCCATGACTCCGTTCAAGGCACCTGTGGATGAGAGCGGCATCAACATCGAGTGGAAGACGGTTTCCGGTACGATGCCGTCAGGCCTCTCTGCTACACAGTTCCCTGATGGCGAGAAGTTCCAGCTGATCTATCCGGAAGTCACCATCAAGCAGGAAGCTTTCAACACTTTCCCCAAACCTGACAATTATGAGGTCAGACTGGAATCGACCATTGGATTGTATGGTACCGGACTGCTCGATGCCATTGACAAGGAGGATATGAAGGCGCAATACCAGAAAGAAGCCAAAAAGGCTGATTTGAACCCTGCCATGTGGAACAAAGCTGCTGACGACTGGGCTGCAACAGCATGGTACACGCTGGCTGACGGCACCAAGGCCATCAAGAAATTTACATACGGCATGACCCGTGCCTCCTTGCAGGACGGACCGGGTGCGAATGCCATGTGGAATATTACAAATGTTACCCGGTCTGACCGTCGTTACCTCTATACCACGGATATGTGGGCAAAGGCCATGTCGATGGACAAGGATGTCATCAGCTACATCAAGCAGAACGGTAAGCAGTCAGGCTCTATTCTGCACCCGTACTATGGCAACGGGACGGACGAGGATATCAGTAAGAATGTAAATATGCTGCTCGGCCTCAATGCGAAGAGTGATGCCGATGCCTACAAGAAGCATTTCGTTGACAATGGACCGTTTGCCGGACAGGACGAGATGAGCAACAAGGACTACTACGACTTCATGGTCTGGCACCGTGGCCTGGCTGTCCCGGCTGCACGTGGTCTCGACAACCCTGTCGTACAACGCGGCAAGAAAGTCTTCATGGAATTAGGCTGTACAAGCTGTCACCGTCCGTCATGGAAGACCGGAAACGACAACTACTGGGTTGACAATGCCATCAGGGATTATGCCAAGAGCATTGGCAAGAATCCGGAGACGATGCTGCCCAGGTATGCCCACCAGACCATCTGGCCCTACACGGACCTCGTCCAGCACCGCCTGTTCATGGCAAACGACATCCGTACCGGCTGGTGCCGCACGACTCCGCTATGGGGACGTGGCCTGAGCCTTGAACGTACCGGAGCGGAGGACCGTCTGCATGACTGCCGAGCACGCAACGAAATCGAAGCGATTATGTGGCATGCGTATGACAGGCGCAGCGACGCCTTCTGGGCAGCCAGCAAGTTCTATAACTTGCCGAAGGCGGACCGTGATGCAGTAGTCGCATTCCTCCGTGCCATTTAACAAGCTATACGCCAAAGAGAGTGCCAGAAACCGACACGGGCTTCTGACGCTCTCTTTTTCTATTATTGCAACACAACAACATGAACAGGAAAGTCATCTTTGTTTTTTACATGCTGACTGTCATCGTACTGGCAGGGAGTACACTTGTCGAACACGCAAACGGAACTGGTTTTGCTGCACGGTATATCTATGGTGCGTGGTGGTTCTCGCTCCTTTGGATGCTGCTTGCCGTGTCAAGCCTGCCTTATATTCTCAAACTGCTCAAGAAAGACAAAAGCAAACTGCTCCTGCATCTTTCCTTTTTCATCATGCTTGCAGGAGCTCTCCTCACCCATCTGCTCTCGACACAGGGGGTTGTACATCTTCGGCAAGGACAGCCCGTCAACGCTTATACAGAGCAAATAGCGGATGACGAAACAGATACGGCACGGTTACCGTTCACAATAGAACTTACAGACTTTGAGATCAGTTATCATCCAGGTACAAAGGCTGCAAGCGACTATACAACCCATTTCACCATCAAAGACGACGGGGCAGAGATTCCCGCACAGGTCTCAATGAACAAGGTGTTCGACTATGCAGGCTACCGCTTCTATCAGTCAAGTTACGACGCAGACGGACAGGGCAGCTATGTGACGGTAAAGAGCGACCGATACGGCACACCGGTGACTTATATGGGCTATGCCCTGCTGTTTCTTTCTCTGATATGGTTGCTCATCCGTCCGAAAGGCACATTCCGCCAGCTGTTGAAGAGTCCGATACTCAGGAAGTGTGCGGTAATCGTCTTCGCCTTGTTTTCTGCACATCATGCTGCCGCCGCCCCATCGTTTCCCAAAAGCACTGCCGACAAGTTCGGAAGACTGTATATACTGCACAACGACCGCATCTGCCCCTTGCAGACCTATGCCATGGACTTTACAAAGAAACTCTGTGGAAAAGACGCTTATCAGGGCATGACTGCCGAGCAGGTTCTCATGGGTTTCATTTTCTGGAGAAAGGAATGGGACAATGAGAAGATATTGAAAGTGAAGGATGGAGCGTTCAAGGATGAGTTCCATCTCGGCGATTACGTCTCTCTCAATGATTTGTTCTCAATGGGCAGCTATCGTCTGAAAGCTCCCATAGAAGAATATTACAACGGCAACAAGGATGCCTACCACAAGGCTGCAGCTGCCTTGGATGAAAAGGTGAACCTTGTCATGGAGCTTCAGAATGGGACACCTCTTGCCATCTTCCCTTACAGGCAGAAGGGCAGGACGGAATGGTACGCCCCCAACCAGGAGTACCCTGCTGACATTGACCGGGCGGATATAGCCTACTGGCAGGGCTTCTTTTCAACGCTCTATGCCGATGCGCTGTCGGCAAATAACGCTCAGGCTGACGAAGCCATCAAGCAGCTTTCTGCCTATCAGCAGCGCAACGGCGGTAACAGCCTGCCTGATGTGTATGCCTATAAAGCAGAACGGTTGTACAATGCCTTGCCTCTGGCGACCATCCTTTTCATGTTCAATCTGACGATTGGATTCTTTGCTTTTGCGTTCCTTATCTATCGTCTGATGGGCAGTCAGAAGCCGGAGAAGGGAGAACATACGATACGGAAAGGATATACTGTGCTTTTCTTTCTTCTGCTTCTTTCGTTCCTTGTCCTGAGCTATACACTCGGCCTGCGCTGGATGATTTCCGGCAATATACCCATGGCAAACGGCTATGAGACGATGCTCACCGTTGCATGGCTTACACAGCTGCTTGCACTTGTCGGTTATCAAAAGGCACGGATTCTGATTATCTTCGGCTTTCTTCTGTCGGGTTTCTTCCTGCTTGTAAGCCATATATCACAGATGGATCCGGCCATCGGACAGATGATGCCCGTACTGAACTCTCCCCTGCTGAGCGTACACGTCAGTATCATCATGATGAGTTACGCCCTGTTGTCAATCACCTTCATCTGTGGACTGACAGCACTCCTGCTGCATCTGGCCGGTAGAATCACGCCGGATAAACGTGAAGCTGTCCTGCAGCAGGCAGAGGCCTTGCAGGTCCTTTCACGTATCTTCCTCTATCCGGCCGTCAGCACATTAGGAATCGGTATCTTTATCGGTGCCATCTGGGCAAACATGAGCTGGGGGACTTACTGGTCGTGGGATCCCAAGGAAACATGGGCGTTGATAACCTTCATGGTCTATGCTGTTGTACTTCACACACATAGTCTGCCTGCCTTCAAGCAGCCGTTCACTTATCATTTATACATCACATTGGCCTTTCTCACTATCCTCATAACCTACTTCGGAGTCAACTACATCCTGGGAGGGATGCACTCATACGCATAAAGTCCGGGGACTTCTGAAGAGATGGCAGTCTTTTAAACAGACAGATCCAGCTTCCTTCTTGAAAGGGCTTAGCAAATGATGCGGCCGAAAGAGGAAGCTGGATTTTTTGCAGATAGAAGTAAATGACCGCAGGGAAACGACAGGTTCCATCGTACCGACAGGTAATGTGGATCTATCTTTAATGACCGATTGAGGATAAATCATCCATCCCCCCACCTGTTATTCTGTATAAGACCGTGACAGGGAGAATGCTTCCTGTACACCTCCTGCCGATGTGCTGATGCCCATCACACATCGTGCTGTCGGTAAACACCAGCCGTGCTGATTCCCCGCACGTTTGCCGTCTGCTGCCGGAAAGAATCTTCCTGACAGAGAAGGCTGAAGATACCGCATAGAAGCAAAGACGCAAAGAGCCGACCAGATTCCATCGACGGCAGACCAGTGCGGGAAATCCAGAACGGGCCTTAAGCCTTAAAGTTAAAGTTGAGGCTGGGCACTGGCATCAGAAGACAGACCTCCGAGAAGATGCTCCTGTACAAATCTTTCGCCCAACAGAAAGCCCTCCTCGTAAAGCGCCTCGAGCCTGTTGATGTCCTTTTCCATCCGTCCGACGACGACCGGCCTCTCCGGACGAATCACCAGTATCTTCCCCTGTTCTTCCAGCTCGTCCACCTTGTCGAGCTGCTGGTTGTACGCTTCCACACGATGGCTTAAAGCGACACGCAGACGGGGATAGTTCCGATAAACGAACTTGGGCTGTTTGTGGTCCCGTCCGGTATCTCTCCATCCTTTGTTGCGTGTGCAGACAACCACATTCGTCTCATGACCGGCCTCTATGGCCCGCATGACCGGGATGGAATCGACGATACCGCCATCCAGCATCGGCTTGCCGTCAATCATGACGATTTTGCAGACATAAGGAAGACTTGAAGACGCACGTGCCAACTCATTGAGCCGATGCGTATTTCCGGATGTCTCCGTAAGATATTCCGTGAACCCCGTCTCACAGTTCGTCATAACCATTTCAAAGCGGTAGCCTCGCCTGCAATTGCGGAAATATTCATCGTAATCAAAGGGGACAAGCTCGTATGGGAACCGATGATACAGCAGTTCAGGGTCGAAGATACATCCCTGTGTGACAAGATGGCGCAGGCCGATATAGTTGTATTTGGCAAGCATGTCAATATTGGAGATGCGTGCCCGGCGCGGTTGACGGCTGGCATACGAAAGTCCATTGCACGCCCCCGCCGACACGGCTACGATGTAGCGGAAATAAAGTCCATGCTTCATAAAGGCATCAAGCACGCCCGAGGTGAAGACACCCCGCATCCCTCCTCCTTCCAGTACCAATCCCGTATTCTTGTCGAACTGCATAAAATCTCGTTAAAAAACAACTGCAAAGTTAATAACTTTCAAACAAAAATAGCTATCTTTGCAACCAAACCATCTAATTTTTGAAATATGTTTAACAAAGAAACCTATGTAAAGCGCCGGGCAGAGCTGAAGAAGCTTGTCGGAAGTGGTATCATCATTCTCTTCGGCAACAACGAATCGCCTGCAAACTTTCCTGCGAACGGGTATTATCCTTTCCGACAGGATTCATCCTTCCTCTACTATTTCGGTCAGCAGCGTGACGGACTGGTCGGTGTCATCGACATCGACAATGACACCGAAACGCTTGTTGGCGATGACATTGATATTGAAGACATCGTCTGGTACGGCAGCGTCGATTCCGTGAAGGACATGGCCGATGCGGTGGGCGTAGCGAATACTGTCAACATGAAAGGACTGAAGACCATCTGCAACAATGCGCTGCGCGACCGCCGCAAAGTCCATTTCCTGCCTCCCTACCGCGCGGACATCAAGATCCAGATTTTCGACCTCTTCGGCATTCATCCCAATCAGCAGAAGGAATCTGCAAGCATGGACCTGATCCATGCGGTGGTCAAGATGCGTTCCACGAAGACACAGGAAGAAATCGAGGAACTGGAGCGCGCAGCCGTCATCGGCTACAAGATGCACACGACGGCCATGATACTGGCCAGACCGGGCGTGACAGAGAAGTTCGTAGGCGGCCAGCTGGATGGCATCGCCCAGTCATACGGCTCGATGGTGGCGTTCCCGACCATCTTCTCACAGCACGGCGAAATCATGCACGGAAATCCGTCCATGGCGGTTCTGGAATCCGGCCGGCTCGCTTTATGCGACTGCGGCGCAGAGACCATCAACCACTACTGCTCCGACAACACCCGTACGTTCCCCGTGAACGGGAAATTCACCCAGAGACAGCTGGAGATCTACAAGGTAGTAGAAGAATGTCACGATGCGGCGCTGAAATATGCGAAGCCCGGTGTGAAATACGCCGATGTCCATTTCGCCATCTGCCGCATCCTCTTCGACCGGATGAAAGAGCTGGGACTTGCCAAGGGTGACACGGAGGCGGCCGTGGCTGCCGGCGCCCATGCCATGTTCCTGCCTCACGGACTGGGACACATGATGGGAATGGATGTCCACGACATGGAGTCATTCGACCAGATCAATGTGGGCTTCGACGAGGAGACACGCCCCAACCTTGAGCAATTCGGCACCAACTGCCTGCGTATGGGACGCCGCCTCGAGGAAGGGTTCGTCGTCACCGACGAGCCGGGCATCTATTTCATCCCTGCCCTTATCGACGAGTGGCGCGCCAAGAAGCATTGTGCGGAGTTCCTGAACTTCGACAGGCTGGACGAGTACAAGGACTTCGGAGGAATCCGCCTTGAAGACGACCTCCTCATCACAAAGGACGGATGCCGCTTCATCGGAAAGGATCGGATTCCATATCATCCGAAGGATGTAGAGGACTTCATTGCCGCAAACAGAAAATAAGAATTACGTTAATAATTAATATTTCATCAAGGTTGCCGCAAGGGAAGACCCCGCTACGGCAACCCCTTTTCTTTAAAAACTTATGAAAAAAACTTTAGTTGCAGCCGTGCTCGCTTTGGCAGCGATAGGAGCGAATGCCGCAGACAAGAAGGAAGGTGCAGCCTCCAACAAACCTGTCTTCACAGTTGTAAAACAGATTCCGATCACCAGCATCAAGGACCAGCACCGTTCCGGTACGTGCTGGGACTATTCCACGCTGAGCTATTTCGAGGCGGAAATCCTGAAGAAGACCGGGAAGACCTACGACCTCTGTGAGAGTTTCGTAGCCAACAAGACCTATATGGACCGTGCCACGCAGGTGATCCGTCTGCACGGCGACTGCCAGTTCGCACAGGGCGGTTCCGCATACGACGTACTGTACACCCTCGAGCACAACGGCATCTGTCCGGAGAGTGCCATGCCGTTCCCGGGCTCTCTCTATGGTGACTCCCTGAACAACTTCAATGAGTTCTTCTCTCTGCTGGAACCTTACGTGAATGCGGTTGCACGCAACAAGGCCAACAAACTCTCAGGCCAGTGGAAGGTGGGACTGCAGGGGATTCTTGACGCTTATCTCGGCAAATGTCCGGAGACCTTCACCTATGAAGGCAAGCAGTACACCCCGAAGAGCTTCGCTGCAAGTCTCGGTCTGAACTGGAGCGACTATGTAAGCATTACCTCCTACACCCACCACCCATTCTACACGAGTTTCCCGGTAGAGGTTCAGGACAACTGGCGCAACCCATTGTCTTACAACCTGCCGATGGACGAAATGATGCGCATCATCGACAATGCAATCATGAACGGCTATACCGTGGCATGGGGCGGCGATGTCAGCGAACCCGGCTTTACCCGTCAGGGACTGGCCTACATGGTGGACGGAAAGAAAGTGGAAAGCCTGAAAGGCAGTGACATGGCGCACTGGCTCGGCCTTTCCAACGCCAAGAAGAAAGACATCATCGACTCCCTCGGTGTCAATGTGCCGGAGGTGGTTCCTACACAGAAACAGCGTCAGGAGCGTTTCGACAACTGGGAGCTGACAGACGACCACGGCATGCTGATCTTCGGTATCGCCAAGGACCAGAACGGAAAAGAGTACTACATGGTGAAGAACTCCTGGGGGGAGACCGGCGACTACAAGGGCATCTGGTACATGACCAAGAACTTCATCGCAGCCAATACAATGGATTATATGGTGAACAAGAACGCCATTCCAAAGGATCTCCGCAAGAAGATGGGGCTCTGAGAATCCTGTCGGATTCAGGAAGCACAGCCAGGATGACCCGTCATGGAGACAGCTTCCTGCCCTCTTATATTGATCGACAAGCCATCCCGCTCCAAATCTCTGGGGCGGGATGGTCTGTTTCGGGCAAGTCCTCTCCAAGGCTGATGCGCAGGGACGGTCTACCCTGCAGGCAGTTGTCCTCCCTTATAAGGAAAAAAGAAAGGTTCTTCCGTAAAATGCGTAGATTGGAAATAAAGGCTTATGCGCTTGCATGGTATGACCGTCCAGAATTGGATGGGCTTACAAAGGAGAAGGAGGATGAACTGCAAGATAAAATGCAGAAAAGGAAAAATGATGCGCCGCTTGTCCATCAGCAGGTCTTTCCGTCTTCTACAAACAACTTACTCCCCGATCATCGGTATTTGTAAACTGTTTTCATGCAGCGCAAGGCAACACATGCCCTTCTGGCTTCTAAAAGATGCCTGATTGACTTGCAACAGGTGCTCTTTTAGAGCCTTACCAACGCCCTTTTGAAGTCCAATCAGGCACCTTTTAAAAACAGTTTGACAGCTAATTGATTTACTGCTGGTTACAGACTTTCTTTTTCGCACGTGTTTGTATATTCACAGATGATTCATTTGAAATTATGTAATGGTTTTTCAAAACCTTGTCTGTATTTTCAATGTATTAAAATGAAAAGGCTCTTGTATCGGAGGAGGATAACAGGATAGGCAGCTGACGGTCTTGGCTATGTTTTTGTTTAGTGATTAACTTCGGGTCTTCCGTTAAAGCTATACGAAAAGCATCCACGCATTGAACGGAAGAACCTATATTTCCCTTGAAAAAGAAAGGGGAAACAGAATACACCCCATAAGACAGGAAAACCCAAAGGGCCGGCGACATTCCTATCAGCAACGTACCAGTGGAGAAACAGCCGCCCGACGGGGATTATAGAAATCACCTAAATATTGAGCGTACTACATTCACCTTTGGCTTTTTTTTTGTACCTTTACGCTCAGAAATAAAAACAATTGGAAATGAATTTCAAATGGAACTACACGCCACCCACTGCTGAACAGGAGCATACCGCCGCCGAACTGGGAGAAAAGCTGGGCATCAACCCTATTCTCGCCGGACTGCTGATCCGCCGTGGCATCACAACGGAGAGTGCCGCCAAGCGGTTCTTCCGTCCACAGCTTGCCGACCTCATCAACCCGTTCCTGATGAAGGACATGGATGCGGCTGTCGACCGGCTCAACGATGCCATGGGGCACAAGGAGCGCATACTCGTCTACGGCGACTACGATGTAGACGGCTGTACGGCTGTGGCGTTGGTATATAAATTCTTGCGCCAGTTCTATTCCAACATCGATTATTACATCCCCGACCGCTACGACGAGGGGTACGGAGTGAGCCGGAAAGGTATCGACTTCGCCAAAGAGACCGGTGTCAGGCTCATCATCATCCTCGATTGCGGCATCAAGGCCATCGAGGAGATCGCCTACGCCAAGGAACAGGGAATCGACTTCATCATCTGCGACCACCATGTCCCAGACGAGTCAATGCCGCCGGCCGTGGCCATCCTCAACCCGAAACGGCCGGACGACAGCTATCCGTTCAAGGATCTATGCGGCTGCGGTGTAGGATTCAAATTCATGCAGGCATTTGCCAAGAACAACAATATCCCGTTCTCACGGCTCATCCCCCTGCTCGATTTCTGTGCCGTAAGCATTGCAGCCGACCTGGTGCCTGTCGTGGATGAAAACCGCATCCTTGCCTTCCATGGGCTGAAGCAGTTGAACCAGAATCCGAGTCTCGGTCTGAAAGCCATCATCGATATCTGCGGACTGAACGGCCGCGAGCTGTCCATGAGCGACATCATCTTCAAGATTGGGCCGCGCATCAATGCCAGCGGCCGCATGGAGAACGGGAAGAAGAGTGTCGACCTGCTTGTTGAAAGGGAATACGGCATGGCGTTCAGACAGGCAAAACACATCGACGAATACAACGAACAGCGGAAAGACGTAGACCGCCAGATGACCGAGGAAGCCAATCAGATCGTGGCACGCCTGGAGAGCCAGAAGCATCAGTCGAGCATTGTCCTCTATGACGAGCACTGGAAGAAAGGGGTCATCGGGATTGTCGCCTCGCGGCTGACCGAGATTTATTTCCGCCCCACCGTGGTGCTGACCCGTGACGAGAACCTTGCGACTGGATCGGCACGCAGCGTAGCAGGATTCGATGTGTATGCAGCCATCAAGAGCTGCCGCGACCTGCTGCTGAATTTCGGCGGACACACCTATGCTGCCGGTCTGACGATGAAGTGGTCGGATGTGAAAGAGTTCCGGAGACGGTTCCAGGACTATGTCGAAACCCATATCGAACCCGAACAGCGTGAGGCGATACTGGACATAGATGCCGTCATCGACTTCAAGGATATTACCAAGAAACTGCACAATGACCTGAAGCGTTTCGCCCCGTTCGGCCCAGGCAATACCAAACCGGTCTTCTGCACATTGGATGTGTACGACTTCGGAACAAGCAAGGTCGTCGGACGTGAACAGGAACATATCAAGCTGGAACTGGTCGATTCCAAATCGAACAATGTCATGAACGGCATTGCCTTCGGGCAGAGCGCATCCGCGCGATACATCAAGTCCAAGCGTTCGTTTGATATTGCCTACACCATTGAGGACAATGTCTTCAAACGTGGTGCCGTACAGCTGCAGATAGAGGACATCAGGCCTACGGATGAAAGCTGACGGGAGAACCGGGACAGACTACGCCGCTTCCCGGACTGTCCCGAAAGGAGATACGGTTTTCTGACAATCGGGGAGGAAACAAGGGGCAGACCGTGTACTGCGCTCTCCTTCTCTTCTATGGCAGAGACCTTTCCTGTAACTTTAGCAGAAGTATTGCGTGTTCCACTTATATCCCCAGACCTCAGAAATCAGACCTCACAGTTCCATGTCCTACCTTGACATTCTTCATCAATATTGGGGCTATCCCGACTTCCGCGGCATCCAGAAGGACATCATAGAGAGCATCGGTGCAGGAAAGGATACCTTGGGGCTCATGCCGACGGGCGGAGGAAAGTCCATCACTTTCCAGGTGCCGGCATTAGCCCGGGAAGGGATATGTATTGTCATCACGCCTCTCATCGCCCTGATGAAGGATCAGGTGGATCATCTTCGCCATCAAGGTATTCCGGCGGCTGCCATTTACTCGGGCATGCACCGTGACGCCATCGTGGCGACCCTGGAGAACTGTATCTTCGGAAGGACAAAACTGCTTTATATATCACCGGAACGCATCGGGTCTGACATCTTCCAGATAAAACTGCGCCACATGAAGGTCAGTTTCATTACCGTTGATGAAGCTCACTGTATCAGTCAGTGGGGATACGATTTCCGGCCTTCTTATCTGCTGATTGCCGACATCCGCAAGCTGGTGCCCCATGTACCGGTCCTCGCACTGACTGCGACTGCTACTCCCGAGGTCGTCGATGACATTCAGGACCGCTTAGGCTTCAAGGAGAAGAATGTATTCCGCATGAGCTTTGAGCGGAAGAACCTTGCTTATGTTGTCCGGCAGACGGAGGACAAAGATGCGGAAATGATACACATCCTACAGTCCATCCCCCAGACGGCCATCGTTTATTGCCGCAGCAGGAAACGGACAAAGGACGTCGCACAGATGCTCACACGACAGGGAATCTCCGCTACATGGTATCATGCCGGACTGGAACCCGCCATCAAGGACCAACGGCAGAACGACTGGCAGAACGACCGGATCCGTGTCATTGTGGCGACAAATGCCTTCGGAATGGGCATCGACAAGCCCGATGTACGTGTGGTGATCCATATCGACTGCCCAAGCTCACTGGAGGCTTACTTCCAGGAGGCAGGCCGGGCAGGACGTGACGGAAAGAAGTCATACGCCGTACTGCTGTATAACGGAAACGACAACCGGATCCTGCAGAAACGTATAGAAGACACATTCCCTCCCAAGGAGTATATCCAGACCGTCTACGAACATCTGGCTTATTTTTATCAGATTGGAGTGGGCAGCGGTGCCGGATGTACCTTCGAGTTCCCGATAGACAAGTTCTGTACGACCTTCAAGCACTTCCCTATCCGTGCCAGCGCCGCACTGACCATCCTGCAGCGGGCAGGCTATATCGACTATGAACAGAACCCCGACACCAAGGCCCGGGTCCGTTTCCTGCTGAACCGTGACGACCTTTACCGGCTCGATGCGCTCAGCGACAAAGAGAATGAAGTCGTCACGGCCCTTCTCCGCAACTACGGCGGACTGTTCTCGGATTATGGCTATGTCGATGAAAGCTATATAGCGCAGGAAGCCGGGCTTGACAGGAACCAGACCTACATGATACTTGTAAACCTGAGTAAAAAACGTATCATCAACTTCATCCCCAGAAAGAACACACCGCTTGTCCGATACAGAAGTGACCGGATTGACGGCGCGGACGTCATCCTCGACAGAAGCGTGTATGAAGACCGGAAAGAACAGTTTGTAAAAAGGATCCGCTCTGTGATAGACTACGCACAGAACGGACGCATCTGCCGGAGCAGACAGCTGCTGCTTTATTTCGGAGAGAAAAAGTCGGCAGACTGCGGACAGTGTGATGTGTGCCTTTCACATACTGACACGGATGACAGTGCCATACGCAAGCTGATCAGACAGCAGCTACTGGAACTGCTGGCTGACGGCAAGAGACACCACGTCACCGAAGTCCGCCGGCTGAACAGCAACTGGGATCTTGCAGGAGAAGTGATGAGAGAGATGGTCCTGGAGGAGGAAATACTCATGGAAGGCAGTTATCTTCTCCAGCCATGACGGACGGCGTCTCCCTATAATGAAACTGTGGAGTCTCCGTCATACACGGTGACGACGTGAAACTTCCTCAGACAAACAGGACCCTGCAGCGACAGACTTCCGTCTCTCCGCAGTCCGGGTCTTCCTTGGCGATTCTGACATTGAAGTCGACATCGGTCTCTCTCCGCTCACAATAGAAATGAAGCCTGTCACCTTGATGAGACTCGGCCACATAAGCGATCTCAAACCGTCTGACCGGATGCTTCCTGTACCAGTCCAGATTCCACAGATCCAGAATGTGCTCAATATATTTCACGGAATTGACGTGCCCGTTGACATCCACATCACTGTAACAGGTATCAGTCTGCCGGACCGGACTCGCCTCACCGCTCATCTTCACGCGGGATGACTGCGCGATCGGACAGGGATACTCTTTCTCAATATAATCCTTGATCAGACCGCCACGCACAGAAAGAACATCTGCTGGCTGGCGGGTTTCTACATCAATCATCGCCCAGATGCTTTTTCCATAACCATAGACGTGACCGTCCTGCCCGGTAATCCTGAAGTTCCGGCTTGTAAAGAAACGCATCACGTCATCGACCCAGGTTTCAACGGAAAACCTGTCATACGCCCCTGGCATATCATCCATCTCTACGGCCAGCCTACTCAGCACCCACGTCTTGCGGACGGTATTGAGATAGTTCATGCCGTAACCTCGTTCATTGCTATGGAAATCCGCGGCATTCAACAGATGGTTGCCCAGATGCCCCATGAACAGATGACCGGAGAAGTCGCAGTGAAACGGCTCTGCCAGAAATTCATATTTTCCAATCTTTGATAGCTTTTCCATCTTCCTTTTCTCCTTTTTTCAACTGATTAACCTCTATTCCACTTTTCTCCGACAGCGCCTGTGGATATGTTCTGTTTTCTTCTACGAGATTCTATAATGAATCATGCAGTGGAGGGAACATATCCGATATACCGTATAGGGAAAAGAAAAGCTTTCACAGGAAAGCTGCACACCACACTACACAATGACTTTCGACGCTGATTCTCAAAAAGAAAAGGGATGCATCCCACAAGATGCATCCCCGATAGTTATTCTGTCGGAAGGATAAACCTCCTTGACCAGTTGCTTCAGATTACTTTACGTAAACAACAGCAAGACGGTTAGAAGTCGTACCCTGTACGCCCTTACCAGTAGCCTCGTCAACATTCACGCCACGAGCCTTGAGGTAGTCAGCAACTACATCGGCACGAGCCTGAGACAGACGGTCGTTGATTTCCTTAGAACCCTCTGGAGAAGCAGTACCTACAACCTGAACGTGAGAGCCTTCCTTGATGTTGTTCAAAGCAGACTTAGCGTCGTTTGTAAGAGCATACTTGCCCTGTGCGAATGTTACGAATACGAGGTCGGAAACGGTGAACTCCTTAACGGCCGGAACTTCCTTGACAACCTCCTTGGTGATAACCTCTGGCTTGCGGTTGCGGAGCTCGTTGATCTGAGCGTTCAGAGCATCGATTTCAGCCTGGTCACGCGGAGTAACGATTGTGAAGTTGTGAGTACCGTTAGAGTTCTTGAACTTGTAAACGAGACCTGCATTCAGCTGTACAAATGAGTTGTTGATGTTGTAAGCTGGCTGACCTGCATTGGAACCTGCCTTGTAGTTGTAGTCATTAGTATAGTCAGCATAATACGTCTTCCCAGGATTAGCGGGATCGACTACAAGGTGCTTCTTTGCAGCCTGACCCAGGAAAGCGAAGTTGATTGACGGCTCAACATATACCTGCCACTGCTTCTCTGAACCGAAGTTGAAAGCGAAGTCAAGAGCAGCCTTGGAAGTCATACGGTTACGCTGACCGGAAGTAAGCTCCTTGAAAGCCTTGTCGCTTGTGAACACGTGTGCCCAGCCGAGACCGTAGAGTGCGCTTACCTCGAATGCACGTGGCTCACCCTTGTAGCCGCCGAACCAGTTGCTCAGGTTTACAGTACCGAGCAGGCTGACGTTTGTAGCGCGAACGGCAGTACCTGTTGAACCCCAAGGCTTGTTTGAGAAGTATGCGTTACCCTCAACAGCCAGACCGAACACCGGAGTGAAGTAGCGGCCGACACGGATACCTGCATTAGGGTCGAGGTCGCTCAACCACTTGTGACCTGTTGTCTTTGTTGCAACACCACCGTTAATACCTACGTAGATGTTGTCGAATGTCTTGCTCTCTGCAACTGTCTGAGCAGATACAGAAGCAGCCATAGAGGCTGCAGCCAACATTAAAACTAACTTTTTCATTTCTCTCTGAATTAATTAATATTTATAATATAAATTATAGAATCAACATTCTTAATCGGCTGCAAAGTAATAAAAAAATAATGAAACCGCCAAATGTTTTTGAGGAAAAATGTGCACAACACCCCCTATTGTGAGCAATAATGACATAAAGCAAGCGTTAAAGAACAATATGTTATCAAAACAGATGAAAAAAACGAGGTGTGCGGGATTGGCTTGATGAAATCTGATGGAAGTACTGCGAAGACTGTTCAAACTGTCAGACCGCCGTATGCTTCGAATAGAATGAAACGTGGGGATTATCTTTGCCAGACCGGAGGGGGGCACTATGTTCCACCTATTATTATATAGAGGCACGACGCTTGTCTATTATAAGGCTCTTTCGTTAACTGAATGGATAGGAATGAAGGTAGAGACTTGTAATACTCGCCAAATGCCACCATAATTTATTTATAAGAATGCGAGCCCTGCAAACGCCTGTGCTGTCCGGTGCGCCTTTCCTGTGCAAGTCCTTCATCAGCAGCTTGTCATGTTGGACAGTGACAGGAGCAGGTGCGGCTTTCCGCTCCAAGCAGCCGTGTCGGTTGCCCATCACGTGTGGAGCTGCCGGCAAACACCTATCGTGTTGACGACCCGCACGATCATAACATGTCGCAGGAATGGGACAGGCCTGCTGCCGGGGAGACATCATGGCGGCAGGAATTATTCATCCAGGAAGGTGTATCAAAACTCGGGGGCAGAAAAACCTCCTTCCCTATTGACCGTTTCAAGCCCTCGTAAACATCAGAACAACCGCTGTCATCGAGTAATCAACTCTTTGGCAGCGGTTGTTCTCTACAAATGACGACCGTCTTCAGCTGGGGACGAGTTTATACACTCCCTCCCCAAAAAAACGAGTTCTTCCGTTAAATGCGCGGATGCTTTTTCGCATAGCTTTAACAGAAGAACCGAAGTTATTCATTAAAAAAACAGCCAAGACAGTCAACTGGCTATTCTGTCATCATCTCCTGATAAAAAACTTTCCAATTTAATATGTCGGAAACAAAGATGAGATATTGAAAAACCATTATATAATTTCAAACGAATCATCTGCAAATAAAAAAGACACGTGTAGAAAGCAAGTTGGTAATCAGCAGTCAATCAAATGGTTATTAAACCGTTCGTAAAAGGTGCCTGATTGGACTTCAAAAGGGCGTTGGTAACACGCTGAAAGAGCATCGATTGCAAGTCGATCAGGCATCTTTCAGAAGTCAGAAGAGCCTGTTTCGGCTTTGGTTGCATGAAAACAGTTTACAGACACCGGTGATATAGGGATGGGGTTGTCTGTAGAAGACGGAAAGACAGGCCGATGGACAGGCATCGCATCAATTTTCCTTTCCTGCATTTTTCTTTGTAGTTTACCTTCCTTTTTGTAAAACCATCTGATTCTGGACAGTCATACCATGCAAGTGCATAAGCCTTTATCCTTCCAATCTACGCATTTAACAGAAGAACCCAAAACGGAATTATCTTCTTAAACGAAACCGCACATGGGCGATTTACGTCTTATCGGAGGGCATGAATACAGGTATTGGGAAAGGGGCTGTCTGGATCCGGCTATCCAGCACCATTTCATGCCAAAGCTATACGGAAACCTCTGCAAGACTCGCTGACAAGGAAAATCGGCATCTACAGCCTGCTGGCAGTCAGAACCGTCCCTTTGAAGTCAGCAGGGCTTTTCCGATCCCCCATGCAGTTACACAACACCTGTCTGCCCATTTGACGGAAGAACCGATATGTATAAAGTGAAAGGCAGACGGCAAGAAAACGGTTCGGAATCCCGGCTCGGACAAGGGCTGCGCCGGGAAGAAAGTCAGAACCTGTATCCGTCAATATCCTTAAAGCCGTTAAGGAAAGCCTTTACATCCATCCGTCGCTTTCCCGCCAGCTGTACATCGAGAAGTTCGAGGAGACGGTCTGCCGTACTGACATAAAGACGGTTCCTTTCAACGATGAGCATGCCGCCGGGTGCAAGGCTCTTCCGGTCCGTCCCGGCAGTCTTGAAAATCTTAATGGGAATCGCCTTTCCCTCTTCTCCCTCAACGGCATGGAGCACACTCCATGCACCGGGATACGGACTGAGCCCGCGTATGAAGTCATAGATCTTCTTGGAAGGCTGCTGCCAGCATATTTCACAGGTCTCCTTGAATATCTTGGGGGCAGGATGAAGATCAATCCCTGCACATGGCTGCGGTCTGCTGACTCCGTCGAGGATATGGCGGAATCCTGCTTCTCCCAAGGCTTTTTCCGGCAGTCTGGATGCAATGAGGTCGACGGTCTCCATGGCAGCCTCCGCCCCTAAATACATCAGACCGTCGTAGACATATTCTACATCAGCCGTATCAGGTATAGGGAAGGGCTTCTGGAGAATGATCCTCCCGGTATCAATATCCTTGTCAAGGAAGAAAGTCGTCACGCCGGTTTCCGTCTCTCCGTTGATGACCGCCCAGTTGATCGGGGCGGCCCCGCGATATTGTGGAAGCAAAGCGGCATGCACATTAAACGTACCGAACCGGGGCATAGCCCACACGGCTTCCGGCAGCATCCGAAAAGCTACCACCACCTGTAAATCAGCCTTATAAGCCCGCAGCTGCTCCATGAAGACCGGATCCTTCATCTTCACGGGCTGGAGGACAGGCAGTCCGCATTCTACGGCATACCGCTTTACGGCAGATGGCTGCAACGTGTCCTGATGGCGGCCGACGGGCTTATCCGGCTGTGTGACAACGGCTACGACATTGTATCCGTTCTCCACCAATGCCTTCAGAGACTCCACGGCAAACTCTGGAGTGCCCATGAACACAATCCGTATATCTTCTTTTTTCATTGTCTTTGAGGATTTAAATCATTGAGAACACCGTACCCGCTTCTTCCAATGGGGAGGACAGACCGGAGACGGCATCGACAGTAGTCAGGAATTATTCCGCACTGAAGTCAGCCACCAGCTGGCGGTACATACTATACAGATGCGTTCTGGAGATATATCCTATCAGTTGTCCGTCTACGCTCACGACCGGCAGGTTCTGTGCCCCGGTACGGTCAAAGGTCTTCATCACGTCTTCCATCGGGTCGTTCACGCCAAGCGTGGCGGCAGGAGGTGTCATCAGCTGACTTACATGGAAACGATGATAAAGTTCCGTCCGGAAAATGATATAACGGAGTTGATTGATGTCTATCTCGCCGAGAAGGTTGCCACTGTCATTCAGTACCGGGATGTAATCGTTACGGCTCGCACTGAGTGCATGTACGAGCTGCCCCATCTCCATGTCAGGATGTACCGATGTGAAATCGCGGTCGATGATCTTGTCCATGCTCATCAGCGTGAGGATGGATCTGTCAGTATGATGTGTGAGAAGTTTCCCCTGTTTCGCCAGGCGTACGGCGTAGATGCTGTGATGCTCGAAGATGTTGATCGTGAGGTAAGAGCTGATTGTCACGATGATCAGCGGAATGAAAAGCTGGTATCCTCCGGTCAGTTCGGCGATGAGGAAAATGCCTGTCAACGGCGCATGCATGACGGCCGCCATGACGGCTGCCATGCCATAAAGCGTGAAGTTCTTTTCAGGTATATAGACTCCCAGCTGCTGCATGTTCCACAGGCGCGCAAAGAAGAATCCCCCGAACCCGCCGATGAACAGAGCCGGGGCGAAGGTTCCGCCGCATCCTCCGGCCCCGTTCGTCGCACTGGTCGCAAAGACTTTCGTCATCATCACAAGTCCGACATATAGGACGAGGAGCTTTGTCTGTCCTGCGAACATGGAACCGCTCATCACCTGCATCCAGTCGGCTTCGGTCTTTCCTTCAATGAACAGTCCGAGGCTGCTGTATCCCTCACCGTAAAGAGACGGAAAGAGAAAGATCAGCGGGGAGAGCACCAGCCCTCCGACGAGGAGTTTCAGGTAAGGACGCGAGGACAGCTTCCCGTATCCATTCTCACACCACGACATCATACGCATGAAATAGAGGGAGAGGAATCCGCAGGCGATGCCCAGCAGGATTGTCGGAGGGACACGGTCGAGTCCCCAAAGATAATCCATCTGAAAACGGTACATCGCAGCCCCGCCCGTAAAGAAATAGGAGAAGCACGTTGCCGTAACGGAGGCGATGAGAATGGGAAGGAGCGAGGCCATGGTCAGGTCTACCATCAGTACCTCAAGGGTAAATACCAGTCCCGCAATCGGCGCCTTGAAGATGCCCGACACGGCAGCCGTGGCCCCGCAGCCTACAAGAAGCATGAGCGTACGGTTGTCCAGATGGAAGATCCGCCCGAGGTTGCTGCCGATGGCCGAACCCGTCAGAACGATCGGAGCCTCCGCCCCTACCGATCCTCCGAAGCCGATGGTTATGGCGGAAGCAACGATGGACGACCATGTGTTGTGCGGTTTCAGACGCGACTGTTTCGTTGAGATGGCATAGAGCACACGGGTGATGCCATGGGAGATATTGTCCCTTACAATGTACTTCACGAACAGGCTTGTCAGCCAGATTCCTACGACCGGATAGATAAGATACAGCCAGTTGATGGTCTTCACCTGGAAGCCGGAGGTCACCAGTTCTTCGATCAGATGGATGATAAAATGAAGGACGTAGGCTGCCAGTGAGGCAAGGAAACCTACGGCGAACGCAAGTACCAGAACCAGCTCACGGTCGGATACGTGCTTCTTGCGCCAAGTATCAAATTGAGAGACGATCCCCAGTTTATCAGATACCTCCATCTAACCGTTCGATTATTTCCTTATGATTTTCACCTGCCCGTCAATCCCCAGCTTCACGATACTTGAAGGAACGTGGGGCTTGTGCTCCTGCCGTCTCGACTCACAGATATAGTCTACCCCGTCGAGAATCTCCTGTGAGATGTCACAGTAGTTCTGTGCAGCCGGCTCACCACTGATGTTCGCAGATGTGCTTACGACAGCTTTCTGGAAGCGATAGCAAAGTTCATGGGAGAAAGGCTCTTTTGTAATGCGTATCCCGATAGACCCGTCTTCCGCAATCAGGTTGCCGGCAAGGTTCACAGCACCGTCGAGAATCAGTGTCGTCGGCCTCTCCACGGCATCGATGAGCTGCCAGGCTACATCGGGCACATTGCGCACATACCGTTGCAGGCGGTCATCCGAGTCTACCAGACAGATAAGCGCCTTGGAATCATCCCTTCGCTTTAAGGCATATACCTTTGCGACAGCCTCTGCATTGGTGGCGTCGCAACCTATTCCCCACACAGTGTCTGTCGGATAAAGAATAATTCCACCTTTTCTCATCACCTCAATCGCTTTCCTGATGTCGTCTTCCTGTTTCATCTCCGGTAATTACTAATTCTGTACAAGCCATGATAAGCAGACGCAAAGATAGGGTAAAAAAATGAAATCACAAAACAAAAACCGCAAAAAGAAAGGAACTATAAGGCATCCGGCAGGATAACCGGAGGGACTGGACGAAGGTGTCTCCGACAGATGTCAGGTAGCAAGAAGACGGTTTCCATAAGGAGGGAACATTTTTCTTGTTCTTCCGAAACAGGGAGTGATAAAGTAAGCCTGCCACATAATAAGGCACACGGAGGAGCGGAGAAAGCAGAGGGAAAAATATCATGGAGGTGCCGACGGCACAAAAGAGCGACAGAGAGGTGGCGTACGGAGGGCTTTTTATTTTCAGGAGAAACGCCATTCTTCACTTTCACAGGCAAATGCTCGGATAAAACGCTCGGATAAATTCCGTTGCTCCACGCAACGGCGGTGCCTCCGTTATAGGGTCTTTGCCTCCTTCACTCCCTGCCTCTGTGGGATATTTCATCTAAACTATAATGTAGAGTATTTCATCTAAACTATAATGTAGAATATTTCATCTAAGCCATCAACGCCCGAGCCAGACCTCATCACTCCAATTTCCTGAAGACCCATTTTTCTTCGGCGGACTGGCAGTTGTTTCCGCAAAATTTATGTAAATTTGCAATGTCCATTTATTATGCAAGATATGAAGCAGATAATCACCCTCTTATCGCTCCTTCTGATATTGACGGCATCCTGCACGGACAGGGAGAAAGCAGAAGAGACGGTCCCCAAGGGCGTAGACACCATCCCCATGCTGGTAACGCAGGTGCAGCAATGCTCCCGCCTTTACACCACAGAGTATCATGTCCACAAGATCATCACACACGATGACGAGATGAAAGTGTCCGGTACATTCATGAAACGCGACTTCAGCATAGATCTCCCATTGGGAGAAAGACGCATTGCGATTCCCATGGATGCGACGCTCAAGGCATACATAGATCTATCAGGATTCAGCGGAAAGAACATACGCAGAAACGGGAGACAGCTCGTCATCACCCTGCCCGACCCGAAAATCACTCTGACCTCAACGAAAATCGAGCACAAGGACGTAAGACAGTATGTCGCCCTGACCAGACGGAACTTTTCAGATGCAGAACTGACAAGTTACGAAGCACAAGGGAGAAAGCAGATCATCGATGCCGTCCCGCAGATGGGCATCATCGAACAGGTGCAGGCAAGTGCCGCCCGCCAGCTCGTTCCGATCTTCACCGCAATGGGATACAAGGATTCGGAAATAACCATATCCTTCCGGAAGAGATTCACGATCAGCGACCTGAAGCAACTGATTAAAGTAAACGAAAAAGGATGATGATGATGAAGCACGAAACACCAGACAACACCATCGCCAGACCTGTGCAGACGGATGACAGGCACGGCAGACACCGGATTTTCCATGCGATCCTGTTCCTCTACAAAAACCGACTGCTGATACTCCTTGCCCTTGTCTGTCTCGCAATCGGACTTTTCCTGTGGCTGAACTCATCCAACAAGGTAGATGTCGCAGTCGACCAGCGCATCGACATTACGCCGACACAGATACAGCAGATACAGGATATCGGACAGTGGGAGTTCCTGTCCATCAATGACGAAGAGCTGCTCGACACTGTGAGCCGCGGCTTCTTTTCAGACTCAGAACTTGTCCGCATCTACTATGGAACGGTCCGCTTAGGCATCGACCTCCATAAGGCGAAGCCGCACTGGATCCGCATAGAAGACGACAGTGTCGTCGTGGCCCAGCTCCCCTCCATAGAACTGCTCGACACCGATTTCATCGATGAAGCCAGATCACGCTCTTTCTTCGAGAAAGGGAAATGGACGGCCGCTGACCGTGAGCAACTCTACAACCGCGCCTACCGGATGATGCTCGCACGCTGCATGACCCCAGAGAACATAAAGACAGCGGAGGCGAATGCCCGCCAGCAGTTCACACAGTTCCTGAAGGCCATGGGCTACAAGCACGTGAGGGTGGGTATCACTCCAAGGTGAGCTTTTCCAAAGCCTCCTTCATGTCTTCCGCAAACCTCGGATGCGTCAGCAGAAAGTCCTTCTTCCCTGCTGCCAGCTTCGCATAAAGTTCCGGATTCATCGAATCCACATACGAACTGACGGCGTACTCTATATCGTCCTTCTGCCGTTCACTGTGCGAGAAGGCATACACCTGATATTTCTGATGGAAGAAGCAGTAGGCTTCCTCTATGCTGTCTTTTGTTATCATATCCCACCCTTTCGTGTCGTGTCCGCAATGGAGGAAAAGTATTTCCACAAAGGAGCTGCCATCAGCGCCTGGATGAAGTCGCCCTGCACCAGCATCCGCTTCACTTCCTCCTTGGACCGCAGGAAGACTTCGATATCTTCCGTCTCATCAAGGTGCTGGCTGCCCGTCTTCTTCACGCCACAGGCGTGGAAGCAGTGACAGAGGTTGTCCATCATCCCGGGATTAGGAGCTATCGTCATGATTTCTTCCCATCTGCCGCCCGTATAACCGGTTTCTTCTTCCAGTTCGCGCCGGGCGGCCTGCAACGGTGTCTCCCCCGCTTCTACCACCCCTGCGCAGATCTCCGTCGAGACGACACCGAGTCCGTACCTGTACTGACGCTCCAAGACGATCTGTCCCTCTTCCGTCTCCGCAATGACATTGATCCATGCCGGATAGGAAAGCACATAATACTCGTCATAGACCCTGCCGCCGGGCAGTTGAACCGTATCGCGTCTTGCCTTCAGCCATGGCCGGTCGACAAGCCGCACCGAAGCGAGCGTCTTCCATTTCATTTCCCGCTCGTCACGCATCTTTTCATGTCCCATAACACGTACCGTCTTTTTCTGATGGCACAAAGTTATCATATTCTTTCATAATATGCAAGCAAACAGGGCGGGTTCTGCATATTATTTATCTGCGGTGCGGCCGTTCAAGGAATGCCTCCAGGCTTTCCCACGGCAGGCCGTGCCTTCGCTCCTTCCGAAAGAAAAGATACGCCATGCAGCGGAAAGAGAAGACCGAAGCTGCCGCATAGACGGAACCGCATGGATTCAGGAGTCCTTCTGGTCATGCAGCAGGGACATTCGACCTATACGGAACGGAAAACGACACTTCGGCCAGAATATTTCAGATAAATTGACAAAAGTCTCATTTCTTATTTGTAATTTTGTAAACGAGGACACAGGGGGCTGCCGCTCCCCCTATCACTCACAGTCAAAGGCAGTCCCTGCGGCAGGGGACTGCTCTATGGAGGACATAGCTATGAGACGTAAACCTAAGATGCACAACGAGCAGGAGTTTGACATCGACAACATCTACCAGGAGGATGACCGGCAGCTTGAAGTCCGGGAAGCCTATTCCTTCGAGGGGATTGTCAGACAGTTCTGAATGGAAAACAACAACTGAACGAAAGTCCCGTTTTTCCGCAGGTGTCCAGCCATGCGGAAAGACGGGGCTTTCTGTATCTCCGGGAAAAACCGTTCCGGGCCGGCCGGGGAAGGAGCATCCGGCAGGTCTTTTCGTCTTTCCAGCCGGCGGATGCCGCCCCTCCCCGGAAGAAGCACGGCGGTTAGACAGAGGAAAGGGTGAAATGCAGGATGCCGCAAGGACGGCAGGACGAAAAGGCTGGCAGGCTTCTACTTGCCGGCACGGCAACATGAATGGATGGAGACCTGTCCGGAATCCATCCCCGCCAGACACGAGAATGCCGGATGACCTGCCTGCCACCCGGGGCATGACCGGAGCTGTACGGTATCAGGCGGATTCCGGCCAGGGCCTCTGCCGTAAGGTTCTAATTATTGTTAATTAAAACGGAAATACCCGTCCTGTTCATGACGTATGCCATTAATTTTTAGTACCTTTGCACCCGATTATGCCGTTATGGGCTCAGAACAAGTGCTGGAAAGATGCTCAGCCGCCCGGCGGTACAAACCCGTTTACAATAATAAAATGTACGCAATTGTAGAAATTAACGGTCAGCAGTTCAAGGCTGAAGAAGGCAAGAAGCTCTTCGTCAACCACATCAAGGATGCGGAAGAAGGCAAGGCTGTTGAGTTTGACAAGGTTCTGCTGGTCGACAACAACGGAACAGTCACTGTAGGCGCACCGACAGTTGAGGGCGCAAAGGTAGTAGCTGAGATTGTAGCTCCTCTCGTAAAGGGCGACAAGGTCATCGTCTTCAAGATGAAGCGTCGCAAGGACTACAGGAAGAAGAACGGTCACCGCACCCACTTCACTCAGGTAGAAATCAAATCAATTAACGCTTAAAAAGGAGGACTTAAGAATGGCACATAAGAAAGGTGTAGGTAGTTCTAAGAACGGTCGCGAATCAGCTTCGAAGCGTTTAGGTGTTAAGATCTGGGGTGGCCAGAAGATCGCAGCGGGCAACATCATCGTTCGCCAGCGCGGCAACAGGCATTTCCCGGGCGAGAATGTAGCACAGGGCAAAGACGACACATTGTATGCACTTGCGGACGGTGTTGTCTACTTCCACAAGGGCAAGTACAACAAGAGTACGGTCTCTGTCCTTTCGGAGGAAGTCTACGCTGCCAAGACCGTAAAGCCTGAGGCTTAAGCGAAGCAAACAAACAAAACTATTCCAAACAACATAATCCCGGTTTCCGACAAGGAGACCGGGATTTATGCGTCATGGGTAAAGCCTTTTCCTCAAACAAGGAGAACCAGATAAACCGGCTGTCCGGACAGAAGCCACCTGCCACCTGCCAGAAGACAGAAAGCATACGGTTGGAACCGTCAACCAAGGTTTAAAAAGGCGGAAAACAGCCGGCCGAAACATCAGACGACACGGCAGGCGGCTTTACAGACACACCGGGAATCGGATTCCCGGTGCTTGGGAACAGCATTCCCAAAGCCTGGGAACCGGATTCCCAACCGGTCGGGAATCCTGTTCCCAACCGATTGGACATACACAGGTCTGTAGGCAGAGCGGCTTCCGCTACCTTTCAATAGGCATGGTCGTCCTCTGCAATTTCCTTTCTGTCGATTGCTTTCTTGTCGATAGCACGCCACGCATAGACGATGTATGCCAGGACGAACGGAACAAGGAAGCTGACATAAAACATGGCCTTGAGCGTGAACTCGCTCGACGAACTGTTCCGGATCGTCAACGAACTCTGGAGGTCGGCCGTAGAAGGATAGTAAGCGGTATTGTTCCAACCTGCAATAAGAAAGAGCACGAGTACCACGAATACCACGCCGATGCCTGCAGGCCAGATGCCGCGGACATAACCGGGCTTGAGGACGGTCCTGACGATTCCGAAAAGCAGCAGTACGATGCCTGCAAGCAGGATCACAGCCAGAGGCCACATCGCCAGAAGATTATTCAGATACTTCATCGATTCCATGAAGACTACGCCCTTCTCATTGACGGCATAGCCTTCACCCAGCAAGGTGACGATGAGGAACGGCAGGAAGAAAAACAGGAACAGAATGGTATTGACGAGCAATTGCCTGCGGATACGCTTTCGGATGACTTCATCGTCTACATTATTATTGATATAGAGCGTGCCGAGGATCCGGGCGAGGAACACCACGGAGATGCCGAAGATGACAACCCACGGATTGAGCAACACGTCCAGACCGCGCGAGCCGTTTGCCCAGTGAGAGATGACCGGCTGCAGGGCATCGGTGATGTTCCCCTTCTCGACGATGAAATTGGATCCCGTAAAGAAGGTGGCAACGGCCCCGCCCAGAAGCAAGGGGCCGAGAATGCCGTTGAGGATCAGGCAGACCTGGAAAGTGCGTACCCCGAAGAGGTTGCCGGCCTTGTTCTGGAACTCATAACTGACGGCCTGGATAATGAATGTGAACAGTATCAGCAGCCACACCCAGTAGGCACTGCCGAAGCTCGTACTGTAGAACAACGGGAAAGAAGCGAAGAAAGCACCGCCGAATGTGACGAGCGTCGTGAACGTGAACTCCCACTTGCGTCCGGTGGAATTGACGAGCATCCGACGCTCCTCGGGTGTCTTGCCCAACTGAAAGATCATGGAGTTCGCTCCCTGCACGAAAAGCAGGAAAACCAGCAAAGCCCCTAACAAAGAGATGATAAACCACCAGTAATGTTGCAGAAAATCGTATGTCATAGTTCCGGTCCTTTCTTAATTTGCTTACACATGATACTTACCTCGACTGCCAGCATTGCCGTGAAGAGGAAGAGGAAGAGGAAGAAGGTGAAGGCGATGCCGCCGCTGGAGAGGTCGCTCACCGCTGCCCACGTCGGAAGCATGTCCTGGATCGTCCATGGCTGGCGGCCGAATTCAGCAACGAGCCAGCCGCTCTCACTGGCAATGTACGCCAACGGAATCAGGGCAATGCCCAGCATCTGCAGCCAGCGCGGACGTGTGATGTCCTTCCTGTAGACGACGAACAGCAGGACGGCGAACACGAGGATGAACAGTGCGCCCAGTCCCACCATGATGCGGAAAGCCCAGAAGTTCACGGGGATGAACGGAACCAGCTGGTCGGCATCCTTGATGTAACCGTAACCGAAGTACTTCATGTCACGCTCAAGGACTTTCCGGTTGGCCTCTTTGTCCTTGCCTGCACGGAAGTCCTTGAGCGCCTGAATCGCCTTACGTCCCCGTTCCTGCTTTTCTTTCAGGGAAGGTTCCTGCGTGCCGTCCGCCTTCGGATAGCCCTTGATAATGTCTCTCACACCCGGAACGAAACCGTCGGGATCGTGCGTGGCAAGGAGAGAGAGCATATTGGGTACGGCTATCCGCATGGGAGGTTCGGCATCCGTCATGTAGTCAGGCTGTCCAAACGGATTGACAAGAGCAATACCGGTAAGTCCCTGGCTGTTCCCGCCTTCGTAGAGGGCCTCCATGGCGGCCAGCTTCATGGGCTGGGTCTGTGCCACCATATAGGCAGAGTTGTCGCCCGTGAAGGCCGCCAGAAAGGAAGCCGCAAGCCCGACGATGGAACCTATCTTTATGCTTTGCGTGGCAAGTTCGGCATGCCGCCTGCGGAGCAGGTACCAGCAACCGACACCGACAGTGAACGCCGCTCCCAAGACCCAGGCCGACGTAACCGTATGCATGAACTTGTCGATCGCGAACGGACTCAGTGCCACGTCGAAGAAAGAGGTCATCTCGTTGCGCATCGTCTCCGGATTGAAAGTACAGCCGACGGGGTACTGCATCCACGCATTCGCGACGAGAATCCACCAGGCGGAAATCGTCGCTCCCAGACCCGTAAGCCACGTGGAGGCAAGATGGAAACCGGCGGAGACCTTGTTCCAGCCGAAGAACATCACGGCGACAAAGGTAGACTCCATGAAGAACGCCAGGATTCCCTCGATGGCAAGCGGTGCGCCGAAGATGTCACCGACAAACCAGGAATAGTTGCTCCAGTTCGTTCCGAACTCGAACTCGAGGATGATGCCCGTGGCGACGCCCATGGCGAAATTGATGCCGAACAGCCGCTGCCAGAAGCGTGCCGCCGTCCGCCAGAAATCCTTCCGGGTACGATAATAACAAGTCTCCATGATGCCCATGATGACTGCCAGTCCCAACGTCAATGGGACGAATAACCAGTGATAGATGGCGGTCAGCGCGAACTGCGCGCGCGACCAGTCAACGGTCCCTGGGTCAATGGTCAAAAGTAGGTTTTCCATTGTCTGTTGTTTATTAAAATGTTAAGAATTGAATGTCCTTTCTTCGGAAGAGCGTGCAGGCTTACCGCTGCCGCCGCCTATCGCTTCATCAGCTGCTGTTCCACAAATGCTCCCTCTTTTCCCGGTTCTGCTTTCTGTTTCAGAAAGTTCGGGAAGAAGAACACCTTCAGCACAAGGAAGATGACAATCAGCTTGATGATTATCACCGCCCAGAGCGTCCTGCCCAAAGTCATGTGCCGGAATCCATCATAATAGAGGTCAAAAGCACGATAAATAAACCCTTTCTTGTTCACAGTATGGAATAGTTCTCTTACTTGTACTTTATACAGACTACGTTTGCAAAGGTAAACAAATATTTCTAAAGTTGTTCTATATTTCCCTAAAAATAGACGTAATTTTGATTTTTAAAGATTATCAACGTGCTTTTAATTGATATTCCCTATAAAAAAGAGTACTTTTGCAGGAAAACTTTATCGTCATTCAGGCAATGAACAAACTATTCAACATATTGATGCTGTTCTGTCTCTCCCAAGGCGTTCAGGCACAGGAGGTATATTCCCTGCAACGGTGCAGGGAACTGGCCCTGCAGAACAACCGGCAGCTGAAAGTATCGAGAATGTCCGCCGATGTCGCCGAGAACACACGCAAGGCAGCAAAGACGAAGTACCTGCCACGGGTCGATGCGCTGGCCGGCTACCAGCATTTCTCACGTGAAATATCGCTTCTCAGCGACAAGCAGAAGCGTGCGTTCGGCCATCTCGGTACGAATACCGTGGGGCAGACAGGCAGCCAGATGGAGCAGAATCTCGCCTCCCTGGTGCAGCAGGGGATCCTCAGTCCGCAGACAGCCCAGCAGCTCGGGCAGGTTCTCGGGAACATAACAACCCCTCTCATCCAGGCGGGAAACAACATCGGGCAGCGCATTAACGATGCGTTCCGGTCGAACACGAAGAATGTCTATGGCGGAGCCATTGTCGTCAACCAGCCTATTTACATGGGAGGAGCCATCAAAGCGGCCAACGACATGGCAGCCATCGGCGAACAGGTCGTGCAGAACAACATCGAACTCAAACGGCAGCTGATTCTCTATGGAGTGGACAATGCGTACTGGCTGGCTATCTCGCTGAAAAAGAAAGAGGCACTGGCGATCCGCTACCACGATCTGGCACAGAAACTGGACGATGATGTGAAGAAGATGATCCGTGCCGGAGTGGCGACACGTGCCGACGGGCTAAAAGTGGACGTGGCTGTCAATACGGCCGACCTGCAGATCGCCCGCATCCAGAGCGGAGTCTCATTGGCGAAGATGGCTCTGTGCGAGCTGTGCGGTCTGGAGCTGGACGGCAATATCAGACTCTCGGACGAAGGAGACGCCGACATTCCGCCCGCCCCGTCTGCCCAGTATGACAGCCGGGAGAGCACGGCCTCGGCCCATGCGGACTCCATCGAGAGCCGTCCCGAACTCCGTCTGCTTCAGAATGCAATCGACCTCAGCAGGCAGAACACCAAGCTCGTCCGCTCGCTCTACCTTCCCCACATACTGCTCACGGGCGGCTATTCCCTGTCGAATCCCAATCTCTTCAACGGATTCCAGAAGCGTTTCACCGATCTCTGGAACATCGGCGTGACCGTACAGGTTCCGATATGGACGTGGGGAGAGAACAGATACAAGGTACGTGCCAGCAGGACCACCACGAGCATTGCACGGCTCGAACTGGAAGACGCCCGAAAAAAGATCGATCTGGAAATAGAGCAGAACCGTCTCCGTCTCAAGGACACCAACAAGCAGCTGGCCACGGCCCACAAGAACATGGAGGCTGCCGAAGAGAATCTCCGCTGCGCGAACATCGGCTTCAAGGAAGGAGTGATGACCGTTACCGATGTCATGACGGCGCAGACGGCCTGGCACACGGCAAAGACGGCCATCATCGATGCGGAGATAAACGTCAGACTGGCACAGACCGGATTACAGAAGGCACTCGGAAACCTCTGAGAATCAAGTTCCGGTCTTCACGCCTTGCTTTCCATGACCGGTCCGAAATACAGATCTTAAAATTCAAAACAAAGAAATATGTCAGCAAAATCACAACATAACAATATCCTGTTAGCCGTCTTAGGCTTTGTCTCCGTCGTCGTCCTCGTGGCTGTCATCGGCTACTTCACGATTGACCGTACAAAGGAAGTCATACAGGGAGAGGTCGAAGTAAGCGAATACCGCGTGGCGTGCAAGCTCCCCGGCCGAATAACGGACATCAAGGTAAAGGAGGGAGACTTCGTCCACAAGGGGGACATCGTCGCCACGCTGGCCATTCCGGAAGCGAGCGCACAGGAGAAAGTGGCAGAAGCGACCGCCGGTGCGACCGACGCACTGAGCGCACTGGCCGAAGCACCGACACGCCACGAGACCGTAGAGAGCGCCTACCAGCTCTATCAGCAGGCCATCGCCGCCAACGGCATCGCCGAGAAGACATACGGCCGCATGCAGCGGCTGTATGAAGAGGGGGTGATGACCGCACAGAAACGGGACGAGGCGATGGCCGCCTACGAAGCCACCAAGGCCGGCGTTGAAGCTGCCAAAGCGCAATGGGAACTTGCCCGGAACGGTGCGCGCCAGGAGACCAAGGAGGCTGCGAAGAAGCAGGCGCAGGCAGCCCGTTCGGCTATCGACGTGGTACGCTCCATCCTGAAAGAGACCGTACAACGGGCGACCGCCGACGGCGAAGTCGAAACGATCTACCCGAAAGTAGGCGAGCTTGTCGGCCTGGGCAGTCCGATCATGAGCATCTCCATGGTGAATGACATATGGGGTACTTTCAACGTCCGTGAGGACCAACTCAAGAACATGAAGGTGGGGACGCTCCTCAAGGTCTTCATTCCGGCTCTTGACAAAGACATAGAGATGCGCGTGACTTCGCTGAAGGACCAAGGCTCCTACGCCGTATGGAAAGCCACCAAGACCAACGGACAGTACGACCTCAAGACTTTCCAGGTGAAGGCCCGTCCGGCAGGGAAGGTTGACGGACTGAAGCCCGGGATGTCTCTGATACTGAAATAGAGGGCGGTCCCTCTCTTTTCGCCGGAGGCTCATTCCGGAACGTCTGTCAGCACCTTTATTGCAGGCTGCCACCCCATCACCCGCCACAGCTGTAACCGTCTCCCGCAGACACTCTCCGGATCCGGCCGCATTGCCGGCACACCCCCGTCGCCCATCATGGCTCAAACTGCCCCCATCACCGTCCAGCACAATGAAGAAATTACACATATACATAAGAAGGCTGTTCCATCTCTCTGCACGGGAAGTGGGGCTGATGGTCCATAACCCCATCTACATCTGCTGCATGGTCGTATTCCCACTCGTCGTCATTCTCTTCTTCACTTCCTTGATGAGCGAAGGACAGCCGGAGAAGCTGCCGTGTGGGGTCGTCGATAACGACAACACCTCGATGACACGTGCCATGATCCGCCAACTGGATGCCTTCCAGAGCACCCACGTCGCCGGGCATTACAACAGCGTCGCCGAGGCGCGCGAGGCCATACAGCGCAATGAGATCTATGCTTTCCTGTATATCCCAGAAGGGACGACCGCCCGGCTCATTTCAAAACGGCAGCCCAAAGTCTCGTTCTATTACAGCAATGTCACCCTCGTAGCAGGCAGCATGCTCTTCAAAGACCTCAAGACCGTAACCACTCTCAGCTCGGCCGCTGTGGGATCGGCCAAGCTGCAGATGCTGGGAAAGACCCCTTCGGAAATCAGAGACTTCATCCAGCCCATAGCTCTCGACGTACACATGGTAGGCAATCCGTGGATGAACTATAATGTCTATCTGAGCAGCATCATGGTACCGGGCATACTGATACTTTTCATGTTCCTCATCACCGCCTACTCCATCGGTACGGAACTGAAGTTCGGGCGGGCGCACGGGTGGATGGCAATGGCAGACGG
Organism: Prevotella multiformis DSM 16608; assembly: GCF_000191065.1. Classification (GTDB taxonomy): domain Bacteria; phylum Bacteroidota; class Bacteroidia; order Bacteroidales; family Bacteroidaceae; genus Prevotella; species Prevotella multiformis. The sequence goes on along the minus strand of NZ_GL872283.1, from coordinate 933,116 downwards.
CAACATCTTCATAGCACTCACCGGAAAGCTGCTTCCGCAGACGCTCATCTTCCTGAGCATCTTCCTGGGCTACGAGTGGTATGTCTACGGCTATCTGGACTTTCCCCACCCGGGAGGCCTGCACATGATTCTCCTCCTTGCCGCCCTTACCGTCTTCTCCTCCCAGGGATTCGGGGTGTTCGCCTTCGGGCTGATGCCTTCTCTGAGAATGTCGATGAGCGTATGTTCACTCTGGGCTGTCGTGGGCTTTTCCGCCTGCGGTGCCACCTTCCCGCTCTTCGCCATGGACGGCATGATCGAGGCTCTGGCACAGATCATCCCGCTGCGGCATTACTATATGATCTATCAGATCTGCATCTTCAACGGCTATCCGCTGATTGATGCCTGGTTGAACGTCGTCGCCCTGGTAGCATTCGCGGCTCTTCCCATTCTCGTGACACGCAACATCAAGCGTGCCATGGTGGAGTACGTGTACATCCCCTGAAGAACAGAAGCGGCTTCTCCGGAAGAGACAGGTGCAATCTCATCACAGTTCATTACTGCTTAGTATCACCACTTATCATGTCAGAAGAAAAATCCTCCCATACCCCTATAAAGAAAGCAGGCTCAGGCATCCTGGGCTTCCTCTCTTCACTATGCTATATCTGGTGGCTGGAAACAAAAAGCACCATCAAGGACGAGGGAGTTTTGATCTTCTTCATTCTCGTCCCGCTGGCGTATCCCCTGCTCTACTCATGGATATATAACAACGAGGTGGTAAGAGAGGTTCCCGTGGCGATAGTGGACCTCTCCCACTCCGCATCGTCCCGTGAGTTCATACGCGACTTCGATGCCTCTCCGGATGTCCATGCCGCCTATTATTGCAACAGCCTGCGGGAGGCACAGGGCCTGGCAGGAAAACAGGCTGTACATGGCGTACTCTATTTCCCCGAAGACTTCGACCGTACGCTGAACCGCGGAGACCAGGCGCATGTAGGTGTCTACTGCGACATGAGTCTGATGCTCACCTACAAGGCCATTTACCAGTCGGCACTCGCCGTATCGCTCAAGATGGGAGAAGAACGCCAGAAACCACGTTCGTTCTCATTCACGGAACGTGATGAGGAGCTGAACACCGAACCGCTCTCGGTCGATGCGCAGCCTATATTCAACACGACAGGCGGCTACGGCAATGCAGTTCTCCCCGGCGTGCTGATCCTTATCCTGCAGCAGACCCTCCTTCTCGGCATCGGGCTATCGGCAGGGACGGCACGCGAGAACAACCGTTTCCAGGATCTCGTCCCCATCGGAAGGCATTACGACGGCATCATGAAGATCGTACTGGGGAAATCGTCCTGCTATTTCATGGTCTATTGCGTCATGTCGGCTTACATCACCATGGCAGTCCCTTATTTCTTCAGCTTCACCATGCTTGCCCGCCCCTCCGACCTATTCTGGCTTCTCCTACCCTATCTTCTGGCGGTCATCTTCTTCGGAATGACGCTCTCCTGCATGGTACGCTATCGTGAGAATGTGATGCTGCTGGTGGTCTTCACGTCCGTCCCCTTCCTCTTCCTTACCGGTGTGTCGTGGCCGCAGAGCAACATTCCCGGCATCTGGCAGGGCTTCAGCTGGCTCATCCCATCCACATTCGGCGTACGAGGCTATCTACGCATATCATCCATGGGAGGTTCCATCGACGATATCCTTCCCGAAATCCGAGGGCTTTGGATACAAGCCGTTGTCTATTTCGTCACGACCTGCTTCGTCTACCGATACCAGATCATCAGCGCACGCAAGCATGCCATCGCCCACTACCAGATGATACAGAACAGCATCAGATCGGCACGTGAGAAAAGAGCAGACGGCAAATAACGCTGCATTTCCCTGCCGCCGTCAACTTGCCCCCTGCGTGTCTGTCCGGCAGAAAGAACACGGACAGGTTCCTGACAGCCGGGGCAGCACGCCCGTATCCCTTGCCGTCACGGTAAACTTTTCCTGTACAAGCCGGCGGTCACCCTCTGCAACAGGTATGAGCGTGACAGGTACGCCTTCCTCTTCTCGCTCCCTTCCGTTGTACGGATGCCCGCCACCCGCCGTGTTGGCGTTAGTCACCAATTGTGTTGATGCCCGTCACCAGTCGTGTCGGCTGTTCGTCACCGTTCGTGTCATCAACGGACATTGCATGCTGAGGGTCCGCACGCCTGCAATTGGTTACGGGGAATACAGCCGCATAACAGGCGAGAGAAATGCTTTCAAAACCATCGTTGGATATGACGGAGGAGGAACTGACGGAAGTGCCGCCCTCAGACTTCAAATGACAAATAGCCCTTATATGCTGACAGACAAGGTTATTTGTCAGTGTGAAAGACGGCAGATATTGGATGCTTGCGGAATGGTTTAGAACAAATCCCCAAAAGGATCGCCAACGAAAAAGCCATGGCATACTGAAATGCCATGGCTTTGACTCCCGTGAAGGAATGTCCTCAAAAAATGGAACAGCATCACTTGTATTTCTGCAGGAAGATATCAGCCTGCGCATTCCCCAGCTCTTTTGCCTTCAGGATGTTCTTGACGCCCTCGCTCTTCTGCTTCAGTTCGCACTGTGCAATACCCAGAATCAGGTAGGCATCAGGATGCGCGGCATCAAGCTGGATGGCCTGCCGGGCTGCACTCACTGCGGCATCCATTTTATTCAGCCGCAGCAGAAGACTCCCGGCCTCGGTAGGATACAGAGCCTCTTCAGGGTCGATGCGGGAGGCGATGAGAATATCTTGTAAAGCCTGCTGCCACATACGCCCCTTCACTTCACACTGTTCGCGCATATAATAGAAGTCGGCACCGAGCCGTCCCTGATTGAAATACTCATAGGTATAATAATCCTGTATGGCCTTCCGGTATTCTCCCATTTTCTCCAGCTGCTGGCCACGCATATAGAAATAAGGTGCCGAAGTAGAGACGTAAGGCGTATCACAGAGTTCTATGCTCTTGTTGAGAAGATCAAGGATCTCCTGGTCGGAAGCACCCAGATGCTGGCGGCTCTGTGCCATTTCCAGATACAGCTCCGGATTGTTGAACTTGGTCTTCGTCAGCGCTTCGAATTCTGCATAAGCTTTCGCAAAGTCGCCTTTTGCAAAGACGATCTGTGCCTGCAGATGGCGGTAGGCATCAACCGGCCGAACCTCCTGTGCCTTCCGGATTACCTCCAGAGCCTTGTCAAGTGTCCACCCGACGGACTTCGTTTTCGCCTCAAGCGAGGGGTTCAATGCGTTCTGATAAATGAGGCGTGCATAATTGTAAAATGCTTCGTCTTTGGCTGTGACTTTCCCGATGGCCGTCTGTAATGTCTTGTCGGCTTCGGCGATGTCCCCCTTTGCTATCATCCTGTTTGCCCAGGCATAATAGCCGTCATTCGCCTGCGGGAACTTCTCCATGAAGTCTTTGACGACGGCCTCATGCACGCTTTCGGGCTTCTCGGAGGACAGCATCAATGCCACAACCGCTTCCTCGGCAGTGTCCGGCAGCCCGATGCGGATGGCACTCTGCCGGAGTGTCGCATCATTCTGGGAAAGGCCTTTCAGCACAAAGCTCCTGGCATAGCCAGCATCTGTTGCACTTTGCAAAGACCCCGACAGGCTGAAAAGTCCTATGACCTGCCCTTTGGCATTACAGACCGGAGCACCGTTCAACTTATCGGTGGCAGGGGAGTTCAGGATCGTATAATGGTATTTGCCCATGAAGGTCTCGACGCTCGACGCACTTGCCTTCAGGGGACTTCCGCTTTTCGCCATGGGCGCAATCCATAGTTCCTCGCCTGCACTGACGGTTGTCGCCAACGGTGCGGCTGAAGTCTTCCCGCTCACTTTGAACTTTGCCATGTCGTAGATTTCGTCAGCACCAAGCAGGTACATGACATCGTGCTTCTGCCCTTTTGCATCTACCACGACGGCCTTTTCAGCTCCGATAAAAGGCTTCCATGGACTCACGGCGACACCATCTACACCGATACACACACCGTTGGAGGTCGCCAGAATACTGCCGTCAGCCTTGAAGGTGGTCAGGGTGAAAGCGGCATCGGCAGCCTTCTTTACGGCTCCCGGCTGTGCAAGAGCCGGTATCGCAATGCCCAGGAAGCTTACAAGGGTGAAGACGATTCTTTTTACATTCAAGTTCATTCTTTTTCTCATTGTGTTCAATGTCATAAGGCTTAGTATGTTATTTCCTGCCGAGACCCAGCAGATCCCGCGCATTCTGCAGGGCTGCATCGGAGATGTCTGCACCGGAAAGCATCTGGGCAATCTCCGCCACCCGCTGTTCTTCGGTGAGCTCACGCATCCGGCTCCGGGTACCCTCCGGTGTCTCTTCTTTCTCGACTTTGTAATGTGAACTGCCCAAGGCAGCTATCTGCGGCAGATGGGTGATTGAAATGACCTGACGGTTGTTATTGCCCATCTCCTGCATGATAAGTGCCATTTTCTGGGCGATCTTACCGCTGACCCCCGTGTCAATTTCGTCAAAGATGATGGTCGGCAGTTTTACGGCCCCGCTGACCATTGCCTTTAATGACAACATGACACGGGCTATCTCTCCGCCTGAAGCGACCTGCGCGACAGATTCCATCCTTGTACTGGTGTTGGCAGAGAAGAGGAATTGCACCTTATCCGCACCGTCCGTCGACAAGGGCTTGGCCGTCAGCTCCACCTTGAATCTGACATTGGGGATACCGAGCGGAACGAGGCGGCTGCTCATCTGGGCTTCTACCGTTTTGATGGCTTTCCGTCTTGAGGTCGTCAGCTTCCCCGCCAGTTTCTCACATTCGTCCAGCCGCTTCTTCACCTCCTGTTCAAGTGTTTCGAGTTCTTCGTCGCTGTGTTCGATGTTCTTCAGCTGTTTTTCCATCTCGTCCCGGATGCCGATCAGTTCTCTCTCCGTGGATACATGGAACTTCTGCTCAAGGGCGTTCAGCTGGTCGAGCTGCTGGTTGATGCTGTCCAGCCGGGAGGGGTCAAAGTCGATCAGTCCGCTCTCGCCGCTTATTTCTTCTGCAATGTCTTTCAGTTCAATATGTACAGAAGAAAGCCGCTGCACCAGTTCCTGCGCTTTGGGATAAACGTTCTCAATGTTACCGAGACTCTCAAGACTTCTCCCCAGCCTGCTGAGAATTCCATTGTCATCCTCGTTCAAAAGACTGTCAGCCTCATAGAACGACGTTTTGATGTCCTCGGCATGAGAGAGGGTCTCGCTTTCCTGTTCCAGCTCCTCCTGTCTGCCCTCCGTCAGTCCGGCACTGTCCAGTTCGCCGAACTGGAAGCGCATGAACTCCTCGTTTTCCTGTGCACGGGCAATCTGTTCTTTCAGTTCAGAAAGCTGTTTCTCCGCATTTTTGTAGCATTGGAAAGCTGTCTGATAAGCCGCAAGTTCCGTGCTGTCCTGTGCGATAATATCCACGACGTTCAACTGGAAATCATCTTTTTGCAGGAGCAGGTTCTGATGCTGCGAGTGAATGTCTATGAGCTGTTCGCCCAGCGTACGCATCATCTGCAACGACACAGGGGTGTCATTGATGAAAGCTCTTGATTTTCCGGTGGCAGTCAGTTCGCGGCGGATAATCGTGTCCTCCGGTTCAAAATCGATGTCGTGGGCTTCAAAGAAAGCTTCGAAGCCATAGTTGGAAAGGTCGAAATGCGCTTCAATGGTACACTTCTTCTCTCCCTGTTTTATCAGTTTGCTGTCTGCCCTGTTGCCCAGCAGCAGACCGATAGCCCCCAGGATAATGCTCTTCCCGGCTCCCGTTTCACCGGTAATTACCGAGAAACCGGGACGGAACTCGATGTCCAGCTGGTCAATCAAGGTGAAATTCTTTATATATAGATGTTTCAGCATAGATGTGCGAATTATAATTGTCGGTGTGGAAAGGTGCGGACAAGGTCGTGCCGCGACTATTGCTTGATCTTTTCCCAGGTGATGTTCTGACTGGCATTGATGCTGAAGAGGATGTCGTAGACCTGTTCCTTCTCTTTCTGCGTCCCTTTCCCCTTGTATATATTAGCCAGTTCGTCTTTCTTGTAGTCGGTCCATATCTGCGGCAGCAGACTCATCGGCCGGTTCTCATGTGCTTTCTTCAGTCCGTTTCCCAAGGCCGTAGTGATGTTCGTCCGGCCTCTCTCGGCATTATTCACCATTTCGTCCAGCCCGGTTCTGTAATAGTCATATTGCAGCTGGCGGAATGGTTTCAAGGCACCGTCGAGGTAATCATTGATGATGGCGAAGCGGTTGCGTGGATTGTCAAAGGCTTTCCATCCGGTGAAGCTGAGGTTCTGCGCATTGTTCGTCAGGTTCATGCATTGCTGCAGAATATCCTCCCCTCCCATCGGTGAGAACGAGTCAAGGTCCATGCCGATGATGAGGTAGGCATAATAAGCTATCAGAGCCGTCAGTTGGTTGTCTATGTTCTGTTCATGAAATTCAATCTGGTCGTATTGGGCGAATGTGAAATTGAAGTCCCCGTCCTGGCTGTTATAGAGAATGGACGTATAGGCCGCATTGTAGACAGGGCGGTTCGCCTGTATCAGCGCCGAACAGGTAAACATATTACTGCCCGGGTCATATTTGCTTACGGTGATGTTGAAGCTGCAGACGATCCGTTCGTTTTTCTGGAAGTGGTAGTGGGTCCACTGTCTTGTGTTGATGAACTGTTCCAGTGTCTGCTGAAGATTATCAAAGACCGATGCATCCGTCCCCTGTATCTGGCTGTGGTTTACGGTCACCTTTGCATTCAGTTCCTGTGCAGACAGGCTTTCTTCAGAGAATAGAAGCAAGCTCGTCAATAATATCACGAGCCACCTCCGTCTTCGGTTTCTTGCCATAACTCTTCTTTCCTTCTTTATTGATGATCACGACCTGATTGTCGTCAGACCGGAATGTCGTCCCGGGAATCCTCGTCGAATTCAATACGATGAAGTCAGCATGCTTCTTCTCGAGTTTCTTGCGGGCGTTGAGTTCTTCTTCCTGGGTCTCCAATGCGAAAGCGACGATGCGTTGGCGGCCTTCCTTCATATTGCCTATGGCGGCAGCAATATCCTGTGTCGGTCTTAATCTTAACGACAGTCCGTCCCCTTCCCGCTTGATTTTCTGCATGGCAATCGTCTCCGGACGAAAGTCGGCTACGGCGGCACAGAGTATGGCCGCATCGCACTTAGGGAATGCTTCGGTCGCAGCACCATACATCTCACGGCAGCTTTCGACATCGACACGCCGGATACCTGCCGAGCAGGTAAGGCTGACAGGACCTGCAACAAGAATGACTTTCGCACCGCGCCGGTGACACTCTTCTGCCAGCGCAAACCCCATCTTCCCTGAAGAGTAGTTGCCGATGAAACGCACAGGATCGATCTTTTCATAGGTGGGGCCGGCAGTGACGAGAATCGTCTTGCCCTCCAGATCGCCTGTCACAGCCGTTTCTCCCGTTGAGGCGGAGAAATATTCCTCCAGTGTCTTTACGATTTCCTCCGGTTCTTCCATCCGGCCTTTCCCTTCCAGTCCGCTGGCAAGGAAGCCGCTCCCCGGCTCGATAATGTGATTGCCATAACCCCGAAGCATCTCAAGACTCCTCTGTGTCGATGGATGTCTGTACATATCCAGATCCATCGCGGGGGCGATGAAGACAGGGGCTTTCATGGAAAGATAGGTCGTAATAAGCATGTTGTCAGCCACCCCGTTCGCCATCTTTCCCAGAGTGGCGGCCGTGCAGGGGGCTATGAGCATGGCATCCGCCCATAGCCCAAGATCGACGTGGGAGTTCCATGTCCCGTCCTTCTGGGAGAAGAACTCGCTGACCACAGGCTTATGTGTCAGTGCTGACAGAGTGACCGGCGTGATAAATTCCTTGCCGGAAGGCGTGATGACCACCTGCACCTCGGCACCCCGCCTGACCAGTTCCCGGATGACAAGGCAGCTCTTGTAAGCTGCAATCGAACCGGTTATGCCCAGGACGATTTTCTTTCCTTCAAGCATCACCTTATTTATTATTGGATCCTCTATTTATTATTGAATTCCCTCAGCCGGATACGGGTCAGCACCTGCTTCGTATTGTATGTGAAGTCGCTTGCCAGCATCCAGCTGTAATATCCCGGATCCCGATGCAGTACGTCAGCCACGTTCCACCCCCTGTATTTTCCGAAGTTGAACACTTCATGCCGGCGTGGTTTCCCGGTTGCATCAAGCAGCAGGTTTCCGTCCTTGTCGGTCGTCTCCTTCCATACCATCCGACCGGCAAAGTCTACAAAGTCGTTCATGCGTGAGAACTCGGCAAGCTCATCCATGTCGTTGTTCAGCACACGTTCGGGCTCCTCCTGTCTGCCGGGAGCATACATATCAAGTTCTCCTTGCAGCACACGCCACGTGGCTTCCGTGTCCTGATCGGCCCGGTGTGCCTCAAAGTCCTCCTCCATTTTCCTGCCGCAATAGAACTTATAGGCGGCGGCGAGATTCCGGCGTTCCATCTTGTGATAGATATTCTGTGCATCTATCAGGCGGCTCTTCGTAAAATCGAAGTCGACCCCTGCACGCAGGAACTCCTCCGCCAGCATGGGAACGTCAAAGCGGTTTGAATTGAAACCAGCGAAATCACATCCGGAGAACTTGTCGGCCAGCTCCTTTGCTTTCTGCTTGAAAGTGGGTGCTTCGGCGACATCCTCATCCGAAATCCCCGTCAGCTGTGTCACTTCTGACGGAATCGGCTTGCCGGGATTGATAAAGATGTTCTCTCTCTCTTCCTTTCCGTCAGGATAAGCCTTGATGAAAGAAATCTGAATGATCCGGTCGTTTACAAGGTCAAGTCCTGTCGCCTCCAGATCGAAGATCACCAGGGGCTTTGTCAAATTCAGTTTCATACGTTCGTGTATTCCCTATATGTCCAAGGGAGAACGGCGATTGGCAGGGGATAAAAGAATCCACGTCGACATGCTGTCCCCACGGGGTCTGCCAGCTCTTCGCATCCATGCGCTTTCATGCGGCATCTCCGGCCTTCCCCTTCTTCCGCACGGTCTGTCATGCCCTTTCGATGAGGAAAGCAGAAACCGTCCGTCTGAAAGACGGCAATCCTTCAGAGGGTGACTTCCGGAATGCTTCTATGTCAGCTGCACGGCCTTCTCCCAGAACAGAATCTATTTCTTTTGTGTCTTGTCAGTCATTCAGCAGCATCGGCATGATCAGCATGAGGATGTCTTCACTCTCAGGCTGCATGGCCGGTACGATTACCCCTGCACGTGAAGGGTCGGCCAGCTGGATGACCACGTCGTCACTTTCAAGGTTGTTCAGAATGTCGAGCATGCTGGATCCCTTGAACCCGATGCTCATCGGATTGCCTCCATATTCGCAGGTCACGCTTTCCTTCGCACTTGTGGCAAAGTCAATGTCCTCTGCATTCAGTTCCAGCAGACCGGATGACACGTAAAAGCGGATCAGCTGTGAAGAGTCGCTTGCAAAAGGCAGCACGCGGCGCAGCGCGCCTATCAGGGACTTACGGTCTATGGTCACCAGATTGGGGTTGTCCAACGGAATCACACTGTTGTAGTTCGGATACTTCCCCTCGATCAGGCGGCAGGCAAGATTGCCCTCTGCAAAGGACACTTCGGCAGACCGGTCGTCGAAGCGGATGATCACATCACCACCATCCTTGGACAGCACGTTTTTCAACAGGGTCGCCGGCTTCTTGGGAAGCACGAACGATGCCGGTGTCTCGCTCTTGACGGTGAAGATCTTGTTCCTGACCAGTTTGTGGCCGTCGCTGGCGACAACGGCAAGGCCGTCCTCTTTCAGGTCGAAATAAACGCCGTTCATCACCGGGCGAAGCTCATCCTGCGCAGTCGCGAAGAGCGAACGGGTCAGGCTGTCCGAGAGCTTTGCGGCTCCGATGGTGACAGTCGTGGCAGATTCCGACATCGGCTGGACCCTGGGATATTCCTCCGCACTCATGATCGGGAAGTTGTACGAACCGTTCTGATAGGTGACGTAAATCTTCATCTCCTCCATGTTCACAGCCAGTGCAAGAGGCTGCTCGGGAAGTTCTTTCACAGCATCGAGAATCGTATGATTGTTCACTGCAAAGTCGCCCTCGCCTTCACAATCCTCAAGGTTCAAGGTGCCACGCATGACATTCTCACTGTCTGATGCCGTAATCGTAAGCTGTCTGTTGTGAATCTCGAACAGGAAACAGTCCAGAATCGGGAGAGAATTTTTGCTGTTAATTACTCGAGAGAGAGTCAACAACCGGCTGCTCAAAGCAGTGCTTGAAAGGTTAAATCTCATTAGTATCTATTTTAGTTAATATTTCCAATTTACGTTGTTTCCGGCAGACCGGCGGGAACGATCCCTCCCGCCGCCGATCGACTTCAACGTACAAAAATACGAAAAAGGGACGTGAAAAACAAAAATTAGGTATAAAAGTTTCGGTTTTTAGAACTATTTTAGTAATTTCGCAGACAGATTATAGTCACAAAATAACCAAAACAAGTAGATAAATGGATTTACAAGGAAAAGTCATCGCAGTCCTCCCTGCACGTGAGGGAACTTCTGCCCGCGGACCATGGAAGTCACAAGAGTATGTCATCGAAACACATGATCAGTATCCGAAGAAGATGGTTTTCAACATCTTCGGTGCAGACCGAATCGAACAGTTCGCCATCAAGGCCGGCGAGGAAATCAATGTCAGCTTTGACATTGACGCACATGAATATAACGGCCGTTGGTTCAACAATGTCCGCGCATGGAACATACAGCGCGTAGATGCCACGGCCGCGCAGGCCGGCGGAGCACCTATGGCGGCTCCGGTTCAGCAGGCTGCCGCAACCACGGCAACGACCCAGGCAGCCCCCTTCCCTCCGGCACAGACGGAAGAAGACTCTACCGACGACCTCCCCTTCTAACGGGGTCAGGTTCCCGTCCCGGCTGACTTCCATCATCTGTCTTCCCGTCCGGCTGACCGGGAACATCCGTTCCGGGGCAGCCCGGCAGTCTGTGAGGATCGAGGAGCACCGATATGCAGACGGACGGAGAACCAGTCAGAGAAATCGTCAGACAAAAGGATACGGACATCCCGAATATCCAACCGCAGGGACGGGCATCCTCGTCTTTCCGACAAAGCCTCATCGGCAGGCGGAAGAGGATGCCTGTTCTGCCGTCTGTATCAGCCGACGGACAAGCCTTCTCTTATCCCGACATTCACGCTGCCGGCGGACAGACCGACAGAAAAAAACACAGCGCATCGATCTTTACCAGTCTAATTCAAGACAGTTCCCATAAGACTTCTTTGACGGTTCCTCCCCCTTTCAGGTGAGCAGATTCCCCCTTCTTTTCTGAAAGAGGGCAGCAGACCATGCGACTGGAAGAGAACCGCGAAGATGATGCACAATTGCGCAGAAGGGCACAAAGAGCCGGCAGGGACAGACCGTGCCCGACAGGACGATGCGGGATGTCAAAACATTGCCCCGCTACATGAGAGGAGGGCGGATACAATGAAGAGACAAGGCTGTATCTGCGTCTTATTCTGCGGTCGCCAGATCAATAATCCTGTCTGATGGGGGCGGTCGCCGCCTCCATTTCCCGCCAGGTTTCCCTCCTTTCCGCCTTTGGGGACGGTTATGTCGACGGAACACCTCGTTCTCTGCCGAAGTACTGATGCCTGACACCAGTCGTGCTGACGCCCGTCACCAGCCGTTCCGTCAATGGCCGTCATGTGTGCTGAAGGCCTTACGCTCATGATATGCCGTCGGAAGGGAAGCCACCCGGCGAAAGAGGGCTGCACCCGGCAGCATCTGTCAGATCGGCGGGGTTACTTTTTCTTCAAAAGCAATGTGGAGTCGTCTGTTGAAAGGGAACATGCAGGAGGAAACACGCTATTATGTCTTCGGACAGCAACAACATCAAATAAACGGATTTTTTTTCATCGTATGAAGAAAACAGTATTAATCACAGGGGCTACCAGTGGCATTGGAGAAGCCTGCGCACGAAAGTTCGCACAAGGGGGCTACAACGTTATCATCACGGGCCGCAGGGTACAGCGTCTTGCCGATCTGAAGGAAGAGCTTGAGGCAGACGGCGTACGTGTGCTGGCCGTTGCTTTCGACGTGCAGAACCGCAAAGCGGCGACAGCCGCCGTCAACAGTCTGCCGCCCGACTGGCAGCAGATAGATGTGCTGATCAACAATGCGGGACTGGCACTCGGACTTGAGCCGGAGTACGAAGGAAGTTTTGAGGACTGGGAGACAATGATCGACACCAATGTCAAAGGTCTTCTGACAATGACACGGCTCATTGCCCCAAGGATGGTGAAACGAAACAGTGGACACATTATCAATATCGGGTCTGTGGCAGGCGATGCGGCCTATGCAGGTGGAAATGTCTATTGTGCGACGAAGGCCGCCGTGAAAACCCTCAGCGACGGACTGCGCATCGACCTTGCCCATACGGCTGTGCGTGTGACTACCGTGAAGCCCGGCCTGGTGGAGACGCATTTCTCCAACGTCCGTTTCCACGGTGATGATGCACGTGCCGAGAAAGTCTATCAGGGCATCAGGCCTCTCACCGGAACGGATATTGCCGATGTGGCCTTCTATGCCGCTTCGGCCCCAGCCCATGTCCAGATCGCCGAGGTACTGGTCCTTGCCACCCATCAGGCAAGCGGCAGCGTGATGTACCGTGAACCGTGAAAAAACACGGACAGTCCGAGGCTTTTCCTGCCACCGCCTTCTCTCCAGCCGCATGGGAATCTCCCTTGCTTTTCAAGGGGAGGCGAGGCCGCCCGCTGAAAAGAAAAGAGGCCATCCACGAGGATTCCTCAGGACCGCCAGCAGTAAAAAAGGTTCTTCCGTTAAATGTGTGAATGCTTTTCGCATGGCTTTAACGGAAGAGCCGAAGTTCATTAAACAAAAACATAGCCTGGACCGTCAACCGTCCATTCTGTCATCCTCCTTCGATACAAAGACCTTTTCAATTTAATACGTTGAAAACACAGATAAGATTTTGAAAAACCATTACATAAATTCCAAATAACCCAGCTGCAAATATAAAACAAACGTGCAAAAAGCAGGTTTGCAACCAGCAGTAAACCAATTGGTTATCAAGCTGCCCAAAAAAGGTGCTTGATTGGACTTCAAAAGGGCGTTGGTAACACGCTGAAAGGGCATCTGTTGCAAGTCAGTCAGGCCTCTTTTAGAAGCCAGAAGGGCATGTGTTGCTTTGCGTTGCATGAAAACAGTTTACAAACAGCGATGGTATGGGAAGTTGTTGTCTGTAGAAGGCGGAAAGACAGGCTGATGGACAGGCTTCGTATCCATTCGCCTTTACTGCATCTTACTTTGCAGTTTAGCCTCCTTTGAAGCCCCTCTGATTTCGGACAGTCATACCCTGCAAGTGCATAAGCCTTTACTCTTCCAATCTACGCATTTAACGGAAGGCCGTAGAAAGTGGCTGCCTGAGATACAGAAAGGAGCGGAAGTCTCCCGTCTGTCCGCAACAAGTCCTTGTTGAAACCGTCAGATGGGATACTCCCGCCCCTTTAAGGTATGTTCTACTTCCTTGCTTCCTTTTTTTCTTTTCTCAATACGATGCCGTGATAGTTTTCCGGACACCGCGTGCCGTTAAGCGTATAGCCGGCTCCGCCGTCCTGTACACCGGTCTGCACAGTATCGATTCCTGCTGACGGTGTAACGAGAAGCCAGCCATCCACATATTCAACGCCTTCCTCGGTAATCGTACCGGGCAGACAACGGATCACGTACTTCCCCGCAGGACTGTCTTTTGCGGCATCACACTTCAGTTCTGCTTTCCCTTTCACGTAATCGCCGATGACCTGATAGGAGAACTCCGGGTTGTCCTGCCCGATCTCACGTGTCGCATTGCGTGCCTTTATGGTTGTCCCGAACTCGACGTAGGAGGAAGAGGACAGTTCTTTCCATTGTCCGGCAGCAGTGTATCGGGACTTGCTTCCTCTCGGGACATATATCTTCAGCGTATGGGTGTCAATTCCTGTAAACACTCCGGGGCCGTCAAGTACAGGCACCGTCTTGGAATAAAGTTTCGTCATATTCAGGCTCATGCAGCTGTTGAAGGCTTCACGCCCAATGTGCTGTAAGGTGGAGGGGAGCTTCACGCTCTTGATGTGGTAGCATCCGGCAAGCGCATAATCGTGCAGGCGGAACATCCCCTTGGGAAGACTCAGGTTGCCCATGGCATTGGGCAGTACGCTTATCACCTCATCCTTTTTCCTGTTGTATACAATGCCATTCTCGATGATGAAATCCTGATGGTCACCGGTATGTATCTTGACCGAATCCAGTCCATTGCACATCGCCAGTACACCGTCTCCAAATGTCTTGATGCCATCGGGCAAGGTAATGGAGAGGAAGGAACATCCGTAGAACATCCTCTCCGGAAGCTCGTCGTCAGATACCTTATAGTCTTTCCCGTCCGCATGGAGATAAGGTTCGCCTCCGCTTACAATCACGGCGTCTTCCAGATCCAGGACATGCAGGCGGCCGTCCGTGAACTGTCCGTCCCTTCCCCGTCCGGCCATCTCACGTATCAGGCCGATATCAGTTCCGCTTATCGATCCTGACACCTTGAGCGTATCGTAACCATACTTCTTGTCCATATCGATCTGCGAGGCCAGTGTGCCGGCTTCTGCAGGCAGGACTCTGGCAGACAGCCTCTTCGTTGCCGCTTCCGGCTTTATATTGATAATCATGTCCTGGGCAGAGTTGAACTGATAGGATTTCCCGTTGTGGTAGGGGTCGAGGTCGGCAATCACGAAATAGCCGTTATCCTCTCCATACCATCCCCAGTTCACGTGTACTTTCCCCTCCTTGTCATACCCGTCGAGTACGAAGCTGTACCCGCCGGCAGTCGCATCGAGACCTCCATACACGACAGGCTGGCCGTCATTGAGCTGCCGGTAGATAATATCCATCCATGCCTGTTCGGTATAGGCCTTACGGTCGACCTTCTTCACGTTGTTCAGTCCGAAGTAGTTCTGCAGTCCGGTTGCGGCAGAGCCATGGTTGGTGCCACTTGCCTCTTCACCATAATTCATGTCTACCGCCACGCCAAGGTCGCGCATCAGCTGTGCGACGGCATACTGCTGCTGTCCCGTACCCGACGCCATGCCTTTTGCGGCATCCTTCGAAGAGCCGCAGGTAGGCAGCATGTTGTCCCAGTCAAAGACTTCCTTGCTGAAATCCACGAAGACCGGAGTGCCGTTTGTGTCATACTGGGGGTAGTATATCGTCCGCATCCCATATCCCGTTTTGGGGTCGTGCTGGAAATACAGCACCCGTGCGATACTTGTCGCCACGCAGCCTGTCAGGCACCGGGCTGTACCGCTTGACACAGGACAGAGGTTGTTGTAAGGTGCCATCTGCCCCCATTGCGTCTTCAAGAGGGGCTTGATGCTTTCTTTGTATTTCGCCGGGCCCGGGGGTGTCACCTTCAGTGGCGAGTTCCTGGCCGCCGCAGTGCGTACAGTGCGGTCCATCTGTTCCAACCACCATCTGAAGTGAGGATTGGCAGCCGTAAGTGCCGCTAACGGTCTTCGCCCAGAACTTCACGGTCTGTTTCCTTCCTGACAGTCCGGGAGATATGAGCCAGTCGTCATTCGCCCCCTGGCTTGAAGAGAAGGAGGCAAGGTACTGGCTGCCACTGTGCGGATCAAGGTTATTGCCTTTGTCACCGACAGCAGAAGGATTGAAGACAATGCAGGAGAAAGGAGTTCTCTGCTTAGGGAATTGGTTGCCAAAGCCGAAGGTAGAGTTCTTGTCCCCATCAACAAGCGTCCATGAACCGATATTGTCTGTTGACCAAGCCGCATACCGTTCAAAATTATCGGTTACAACATACTCCTTGCCGGCTGTCGAACTCCAGTGGAGCACCACACCCTCCGGCTGCTTAGAAGCTTTCAGATCGTTGATGGCAGGGAACGAAGGAGCGTAGACGGGTTCTGTCAGCACATCTGATTCGTCGTTGTTCTCGTCCATGTCGAAGTCATGGGCAACCTTTGCCTTAACGTCCATTGAATTGTCCGCTGTCGCAGGCACGTCGTAGTCAAATCCGACGATTCTCTCTGCATTGGCGGCAAGTGCCTCCGTCATCGCCTTGCTTTCGACAATGTTGTCGTTGACATATAGACTGACCCTGTAATCGCTCATCGGCTTCATGCCTTCATTCCGGACGATGACATTATAGTGGGTCTTTGCCCCTGACGTGACATTCGAGGGTCCCGTGATATGCGCACTTAAATCGTAGTCATAGACATCCCTTACACGGAAGTTGTCAAGCAGTACAAGGGCTTTCGGGTTGCCGATGGTAGCCCTGAAGCTGACCGTAACGTATTTCTCGCCCTTGTATTCAGACAGATCCGGCATCACGTTTTGCCATCCTTCTTCGGCTCCTGCTTCCTTTACCTTCTCGTAATCAATCGTCTTTATCGTCTCGTCAATACCGTGCGCGGTATTTATGCTGACGACAATCTTGTGTGTACCATTGTTGACAAAATAGTAATTGAACGAAAGGCGCGGGTTGGCCGAACCGACAAGCGAGATCTTGCCGGAGGAAAGAACGGCGCAGTCACCGGACTTCGCCTCCGTCGAACCATAATAGGCACAGCCCTTATCATTGTCGGAAGACAATTGATTGAACCATTTGAAATAGTGCTTTCCTACGACCGCATTGGTCGCCCAGAAATACTTCTGCATACCGTTTGCCCAGGACTGACCGCTTAGGGTGGCGGTTCTTCTTCCATTGCCAACAACGTCAGAGCAGAACCCTCAGACTGCATTCGTCCTCAGGCAGCCTATGACGCCGGTTCCTGTGATGTGAGATTACGATAGCTGAAACCGTGTAGAAACGTTGCAAAGGTATCTGATTTCCTACGGTGAGGGACTGAAATCGAGTGTACAAATGATGTACAAAAGTGCATAAACAGTGGAAAAAGGAGGATTTATTCAAAAACAATATAATATTTTTTGATGGTAAACCAATTATTCATAACTTTGCATAAGTGAGTAAAGTGTGGATAGGACGAAACAGAATCTGATGAAACATCCTCTTTTTTTCTGTCTGTTACTGCTCGGCTGCCTCATTTCATGCGGTCAAGGGCAGACAAGGAAAGACAGCACCTGTCCTGATTACCTGAGAAGTCTCTATATACAGGGATGTGCCGCAAAGGACAGCGGCCAGGCCGTCCTTGCACGTGACTGTTTCATGAAGATCATCGATGCCCCGGCTGCCGATACTCCCGACACAGCCATCACAACACTCAAGGCGAAGGCTTACAAGCAGCTTGGCAACGCCTTCATCTACCAGTATATGGCAAAGGAAGCGGCGCAGATGTACAGCAAGGCGTATGCACTCTATGAATCGAACAACGACACGACAGGGATGCTGTACTGTTACCGCAATCTGGGAAATGCCTTCTACAGCATGAACAGACCCGACTCCTGCCTGTTTTACTGCGGTCTTGCAATGAAGCTGGTCGAAACGGCACCATCCAGATACAGGTACGAGAGAACCGAACTGAACTGCCTGATGCTGACAAGCCTGGTAGACCAAAAGAAGTGGAGCGAAGCAGGAAAATACTATCATGCCATTGCAGCAGACACCTTGAACGCCAATACGCCGGCCGTCCTCATGACAACCGCCCAGTACTACTACGGCATACACGACTACCGGGACTGTGAGTTGACGAGCCTTAAAATCCTGAAGAACGGCAACCTTTTCGACAGGCAGCGTGCCGCACGCTTCCTGACCAATATCTATATAAGGAATCAGGAAATAAAGAAAGCTTCCCGGTATATGGAGGCTTTCATCCGGTTCACGGACTCCGTAAGCCTGTACCGGCGTACAGAGACCCTCCTCCGTATGGATGCACTTTACAACTACGGCAAGAAAGAACAGGAAAACATCAAACTGAATGCTGATGCGAAGGTCTACCGCCTGCTGCTTGTCATCGCCCTGGTCTCCATGGCCGCAGTCGTCGCGGTCTTTGTCTTTGCCATGCGCTACAACCGCCAGCAGAAAGCGTTGATGCGCCTCAAGATAGACCATTACAAAAGTCTTCGAAAGAACCAAAAGAACAGAGATGCGGATTCCGAACAAAGAAAAACGGCAATGATAAGGAACTCCGACATCTACAAGCACATCATCCGGCATCTTGATACAGGGGACGGTCTGTTCATTCTTCACAATGATGACTGGCGGCAGCTGTCTCTTGTGGTCGAACAGGCCTATCCGGACTTTAACGGACATCTTCACGATATCTGCAAGATGAATAATTACGAATACCGTGTCTCGCTGCTCATAAAGACCGGCTTTCAGCCGAGCGTCATAGCCGGCCTCACAGCACACAGCCGCGAATCGGTATCAGCCACACGCCGCCGGCTTTTTGAAAAGGCATTCAACAAAAAGGGAACTCCCAAGGACTGGGATGATTTCATCCTGTCACTGTAATACGCCGTGGAATGCCTGCTGGTGGGGAAAGCCGCCCGGCGGAAGGATGGGCTTCCCTGTACAACGGAACTTGTTGAAAGGACATGGGCAAATTGCAGTCCGGCAAGACATAAAGCACACAGATTCATGAATCGTTCCCTTGAGGGTGTGTCAAAATGCAAATACCATTTTGACAATCTCAAAGTTTGAAACAATTCATTAAAAATGACCATTTTTTTACTCGATTTTGAGTAAAGAAATGGTCTTTTCTTTGCTTTTAGAGAAAACCTGCTTATAGTTTGAAAGTTGTCAAGTTATTAATTTGCATTTTGACACACCCTCATGAAAAGCCTTCCCTTCCCATCCGACAAGTCACGTCAGCTTACGGCAGCACAACGCTTCTCCACGACAATACATCCCGCCAACCGACTGCAATACGATCCCACACCACGCATAATATCCATTGCCGGTACGCCGGGTGACGGACATCAACACGGCTAGTGACAGGCATCAGCACGGCTGGTGACAGGCATCAGCACAATGCATGAGACGGAAAGGCTCGCTCGTTTCTGTCACTATCTACACACCTTATTAAATATAAGGGACGGATGACCGGCTGGTATGGGAAACATTTACCGGGACAGCAAAGCCTTTATACCACATTCAATTGTCCGGTCTCTGATGTAAAATCACTTTCACGGAAAATGACAGAGGGGAAAGACAAGGGAATATGTTAAAATCCTAACAAATGATGATTATTTCTTCAAAATTTACATCTTGTTAAAAAAAATTAGGTATATTTGCAAACGAACAAGGTTTAATTCCTATGAAACTAAAAGCCATATTTTCAAAATTGAAAGGAATGCTGGATAATTTCCTGGCATCCATTTCATACAGGCAGAAGGTCGCACTGTCTCTGCTGTGCGGTGTCATAGTAGGACTGACGGGACTGTTCCTCTATCTGCTCCGTATGCACACATATATAGTAGGTGATGACCCTGCGGCATGTATCAACTGCCACATCATGTCGCCCTATTATGCAACGTGGTCACACTCGGCGCACGCACGCAACACCACCTGCAACGACTGTCATGTACCGAACAACAACATGGCCGCCCATTATGCCTTCAAGGGAATGGACGGGATGAAACACGTGGCTTATTTCGTCACACGCAGCGAGTCGCAGTCCATCGAGGCTGAAGACGCATCCGCAGAGGTTATCATGGACAACTGCATCCGCTGCCACAAGCAGCTCAACCAGGAATTTGTCAAGACCGGACGCATCGACTACATGGAAGCGAAGCGCGGTGAGGGCAAGGCATGCTGGGACTGCCACCGTGACGTGGCCCACATGAAAAAGAACTCCCTTTCAAGTACGCCGGGGGCGGAATTCGTAGAACCCATGCCCCCCTCTCCTGTACCCCATTGGCTGCAGAAGATATTGGGAAGAGAATAAGCCCACCTGCCGGCGATTCTCCACAGATAGCCATCATCCTCTATCGGCTATCACCGCTTATATCACCCATAAACACTTATCATCGCTTTTCACCGCATATCATTAATATATCACCGCTTATATCACCCATAAACACTTATCATCGCTTATCACTGCATATCATTAATCATTGAACAAAATATTAAAAACCTATAATTATGGCAAAAACATTAAAGAAATGGCAAGGCTGGTTGCTCTTCGGCGGAGCAATGGTCATCGTGTTCGTGCTCGGACTGCTATGTTCTTCCATGCTTGAGAGAAGAGCGGAAGTAGCAAGCATCTTCAACAACCGACGGACACAGATGACGGATTCCATCGTTTCCCAGAACGAGAAATTCGCAGAGGACTTCCCCCGCGAATACGAGACATGGGCAATGACGGAAGACACGAGTTTCGTAAGTAAATACAACTCCTCGCAGGAGGTGGATGTACTGGCACAACGTCCGGAAATGGTCGTCCTATGGGCAGGATACGCCTTCTCGAGGGAATACAACACACCGCGCGGGCACCGGCACGCCATAGAAGACCTGCGCAAGATCCTGCGTACAGGAAGCCCCGGTGTCGACGGACAGGAAGACATACAACCCGGTACATGCTGGACCTGTAAGGGTCCGGATATTCCACGCCTTATGCGTGAAAAAGGTACTGACAAGTTCTATGCTGCCAAGTGGAGCGACTGGGGACCAGAGGCCATGAACACCATCGGTTGCTCTGACTGCCACGATGCACGGACGATGGATCTCCGTCCCGCTCGTCCTGCACTCTATGAGGCGTGGGCACGCGTCGGCAAAGACGTGAAGAAAGCCACGCACCAGGAGATGCGTAGCCTGGTCTGCGCACAGTGCCACACAGAATACTATTTCGAAAAGGAAAACGGAAACTATCTCCACTTCCCGCAGGAAAAGGGTCTGACATGTGAGGCGGCAGAAGAATACTACGACAGTATCGGCTTCTACGATTACATCAATCCGCTTTCTAAGGCGAAGATCCTCAAGGCCCAGCACCCGGGTTATGAACTTTACATGCAGGGAATCCACGGACAGCGGGGCGTCTCCTGTGCTGACTGCCACATGCCGTACATCTCCGAGGGCGGCGTGAAATACACGGACCACCACGTGATGAGTCCTCTGGCACACATCGACCGCACCTGCCAGACCTGTCACCGTCAGGATGCCGAGACACTCCGCCAGAATGTTTACGAACGTCAGCAGAAGATCTATGACTTCCGTACACACGTAGAGAAGGAACTTGCCGCAGCGCACATCGAAGCCAAGTTCGCCTGGGAAAAGGGTGCGACGGAAGCCGAGATGAAGACTGCCCTGTCCGACATCCGCAAGGGTCAGTGGCGTTGGGACTATGCTGTTGCCAGCCACGGTGCAGCGTTCCATGCCCCGCAGGAGATCATGCGTCTCCTCGCCAGTGCGATGGAGTATGCCAAGGATGCACGCCTGCAGATCGCCCGTGTGGTAGCCCGCCACGGATTCACAGGTCAGATTCCGCTTCCTGATCTCTCCACCAAGGCAAAGGCTCAGTCGTACATCGGACTGGATATGCCGAAGCTCAACAAGCAGAAGAAGCAGTTCCTGGATACGGTCGTACCAAAGTGGATTGAGACTGCAAAGAAGAACAAGCGATTCATAACAAAACCTATGTAGTCGGTTGAAAGTCAACAGTCGGATAGTTGACGGCTGGCGGTCCTCCTGCCAGCTGTCAACTATCAGCTGATTAATACGGATCCTATATAGCAAGAGGAGACACGGCCGCAGCCGGAGAAGCAAGGGACTGCAAGCAGACCCTGCCGGTTCAGAATGCCTCTCAACGGACAGAGCTGCGGTTTCTCATCAAGCGGTTAAAAGCAGCACAACGATTACTATCCGTGCTCATACAAAGGAAGTACCATGGGTCATAAGACCGACTGTACCCTCGGCCGGGCATGACGGGAGAACAGGCTTCTAATACTGGAAATCAGCAGGATAACCCATACCTGACAGAACCGACCGACTGGTGAGGTGCAGGCAGCAGGACAGGCAGCAGAGGCTGATTCCATCATACAGCATGCCTTACCCCCACCCTGTCTTCAGGAAAAGCAATCCGTGGGAAAATCCTCTATGACCGTCAGGGTCCCCCGCTTCAACCCTCAACATTCAACTCCCAACATTCAACAACACTTATGTGGAATAAACCTTATACGCTGAAGGAAGGAACAGCAATAGTCATCGGACTGTTAGTCACCGGCGGACTGTTACAAGCTACGATGGGTCCCTTGGAATGGGGCATCTTCATCTGGCCCGCCAACATCATCATACTCATTCTATTCATACTGGCACTTGTCGCCGTCTTCATGCGTCGCAGACATTCCTATCTGTGTCGGTTCATGACCACCATGCAGGCGGCAATACCGGCCATTGCCGCAGCCGCCATACTGACGTTACTCATGGGAGTAACCAGACAGGCAGCGGAAGGCAAAAGCCCCTTTGACCCTGTCGGCCTGACAAAGATGCTGAACTTCTGGCCATTCATCCTTGTGTATCTGTGGATGACGGCAATTGTAGGGGAGGTGACCTTAAATCAGATCGCCCATTTCTCATGGAGACGTCTGCCCACACTGACAAGTCATGCAGGACTGTTCATCGTACTGACGTGCGGCACGCTCGGCAGCGCCGACATGCTGCGTGTAAAGATGTATTGCGAGACGGGGCAGCCGGAATGGCGCGGCCTGGATGCTTTCGGGAGTGTCCATCATCTCCCCGTAGCCATCCAGCTGGAGAAATTCACCATTGATGAATACCCCCCCAAGCTCATGCTCATCGACAAGAAAGGCCTTCCGCTTCCACAGGGGAAACCGGAAAACCTCCTTGTGGAAAAGAACATGACGACCGGGCAGCTGCTCGACTGCAGGATCGAGATTCTCAAACGCATTGACAATGCCATCCCCGTCACATTGAACCAGATGGTCGGCAAAGTGCCGGAAGGGATGATGGCGAATATCCGTATGGACTCTCTGGGACAGGCGCAGAACAAAAAAGGTTACATGGCGACAGATGCCCGGGGGTCGGCCTGTGCTTTACTCGTAAAGGTGACGACCGGCGCACGTGCGGGTGACGGCAAATCCCCATCAGGGAAAGGACAACCACGCACGGCAACCGGCTGGATCACCAGCGGCAGTTATCTCTTCCCCTATCAGGCGTTACAGCTTCCTGACGGCAGAAAACTGGCGATGCCCGACCGTGAGCCACGCCGTTTTGCTTCCGTTGTCGACATCTATACCCAGAGCGGGCAGAATATTCAGACGGAGATCGAAGTCAACAAGCCGTTCAACATTGAGGGCTGGAAGATCTATCAGCTCAGCTACAATGAGCAGATGGGCAAATGGAGCAATCTCAGCGTCTTTGAACTGGTGACGGATCCCTGGCTGCCAGTCGTTTATATAGGTATTTTCTTGTTGTTGTTTGGTGCTGTCGGTATGTTCTTGACGGCAAGTCGTAAGAAGGAGGTAGAAGCATGATCTGGAGTTACTTTATTGTATTTGCATTGCTGGCCGTAGCCCTGTGGGCTGTAGGAGCATGGGCTGCGTGGGGCAACCGCCGTACACTGGCGTTTACGACGACAGGACTGGGACTTGCCGTCTTCTTTGCCTACATCCTCATCATGTGGATCACCCTGGAACGGCCGCCGCTCCGTACAATGGGCGAGACGCGCCTATGGTACAGCTTCTTCCTTCCCCTGTCAGGCATCATCGTTTACAGCCGCTGGCGGTACAAGTGGATCTTGAGTTTCTCTACACTCCTTGCGGCCGTCTTCGTAGGCATCAACCTCCTCAGACCGGAGATCCATTCCAAGACCCTTATGCCCGCACTGCAGAGCCCGTGGTTTGCGCCTCACGTCATCGTCTACATGATGGCGTATGCACTTCTGGGGGCCGCAGCGGTCATGTCCGTGTACCTGCTCTACTTCAAGAAAGGAGAAGACCTTGACAAGGAAATGGAGATAACGGACAACCTCACCTATGTCGGCCTTTCGTTCATGACGCTCGGCATGCTCATGGGTGCCGTCTGGGCAAAGGAAGCCTGGGGACATTACTGGTCGTGGGATCCCAAAGAGACGTGGGCGGCCATTACATGGCTGGCGTATCTCGTCTATGTCCACTACCGCCAGTACCATCCCCGCACCGTCCGGCCCTCACTCTGGATACTGATCATTTCTTTCTGTCTCCTGCAAATGTGCTGGTGGGGAATCAACTACCTGCCTTCGGCACAGGGCATGAGCGTTCACACCTACAACCTG
This sequence comes from Prevotella multiformis DSM 16608, assembly GCF_000191065.1. Classification (GTDB taxonomy): domain Bacteria; phylum Bacteroidota; class Bacteroidia; order Bacteroidales; family Bacteroidaceae; genus Prevotella; species Prevotella multiformis. The sequence continues at coordinate 908,881 of NZ_GL872283.1, read as the reverse complement.
AACTGAAGCCGGCAAAAGAGAAAGGCCATGCCTGTCACTACCCGTGCTTCCGCAATGTATAGCCATTGCGGAAACACGGGTCTTTTCGTTTAAACCGATATGAGCAGAACAGACTTGGCTTATTTCCGGGACACTATCCGCCCTGCCAAGAGCGCCGGAGGACTGAAGCTTTGACGGACTGCAAGCGATCAGATCATGAAAAAACAGGGGCTTCAGGAATTTGGAGTGATGAGGTCTGTCTCGTGAGTTGATGACTTTGATGGAATATCACACAGAGACAGGGAATGAACGGAGGCAAGAACCCTATAACGGAGACACCGTCGGTGCGTGGAGCGGAGGTTATTTGAGCGTTTTATCAGAGCATTTGTCTGTGAGAATCATGAATAGCGTTTATCCAGAAAATAAAAGAAACCCCGTACGTCACATCCCTGTCGCTCTTGTGTGCCACCGGCATCTCCGTGATAGTCCCCCCTCCGTGTGCCTTATTATGCAGCAGGCTTACTTCATCACTCCCTATTTCGGAAGGACAAAAAACATTCAGACAGAACAACCTCCAAGTTCGCAGCAAGAAACTGAAACAGGGTATAAGCCCCCCTTGGAGAACAAGGTTGACCCATTTCCTTTACTGCCAAAAGGAAGGACCGGCCCGCAGGATAGGAAAACTTCAGAATGAATGGGCTGCAGACGGCAAGGGACTTCCCAGCCGGGACTGCTGTTCCCAACCGGTCGGGAATCCTGTTCCCAGCCGTCGGGAATCCTGCTCCCAGCCGCCGGGAATCCGATTCCCGGCCCTCTGCCCAGAACAGCCGGTGCAGTTGAGCGATCGGGATGATGCAGTCCACTGACTGGGGTTGACGCTCTCTCCCTTTGCTTCCCAACCTGACAGACAGGTTTAAAAACCTATCCCATTTGCTGCTGACGGCAGGTGACAGGGTGTCCCTGCCTTTTATACGGTTGTCTTTCTCCTATTGTTTGCCTGCATTGTTTTCTATCTGTCCTATCTTCCGGTTGGAGTTGTCGGCCAGGACATCATTGACAATGTCATTGATCTGCCGCTTCAATTCGTTGACGAACTGTGCCGCATCATACTTATTCGCCTCAATGTCACGGAGTTTCTTCTCCCATATACCTGTCAGTTCTGCGGATGTAAGGAGTTTCTCGTGGATGGTGTCAATCAGGGCGATGCCTGTCTCGGTCGCCTCAATGTTCTTCCTTTTCCGCCGGATATAATGCCGCTTGAAGAGCGTTTCGATGATTCCCGCACGTGAGGACGGCCGGCCGATTCCGTTTTCTTTCATTGCAGCCCGGAGAGTCTCATCTTCGACAAGTTTGCCTGCCGTCTCCATAGCACGAAGCAGCGAGGCTTCTGTATAATGCTTGGGGGGGACGGTCTGTTTCTCCGTCAGCGTGGGGGTGTGCGGCCCTGATTCTCCCTTGGTGAAGGCAGGGAGCAGCGACTCGTTCCGGGCAGTTCCTCCCTGTCCCTCTTCAGAGGCGGCGCACTGGGAAGGACCGCTGTCTGTGCAGACTCTCCATCCCGGATCCAGTATCTCCTTTCCCGACACCTTGAACTCTACCTCGTCCACCTTTCCCAATACGGTCGTTGTAGCGAACTTGCAGTCAGGATAGAACGCTGCGATGAAACGGCGGGCAATGAGGTCGTAGACTTTGCGCTCCGCATCGGTCAGCCCCTGCGGCGGGACCCCAGTGGGGATAATGGCATGGTGATCCGTCACTTTCGAGGAGTCGAACACACGCCTGCTCTCCGGCAGCGGCTTCCCGCCCAATGTCTTCACGAGACCGGCATAGAGACGCTGGCCGGCAAAGGCCGTCTGATAAAGGCCGTTCATGATCTGCGGGCACTTCGGATAGATGTCGTCGGAAAGGAACTGTGTATCCACACGGGGGTAAGTCGTCAGTTTTCTCTCGTACAGTGTCTGGATGGTATTGAGCGTCATCTCGGCGGAGAAGCCGAACTTCCGGTTGCAGTCCACCTGCAGCGAGGTGAGGTCGTAGAGCTGCCTGGGCTGTTCCGCACCTTTTTTCTTCGTCACACTGGTGATGGTAAACGGTTTTCCCTCAATGGTGGAGAACGCCCGCTCCCCTTCTTCCCTGGAGCTGAACCTGCCCCTTGTGGCCGTAAACTGCGTGTCACGGTAGACGGTCGCCAGCACCCAATAAGGTTCCGGCTTGAAATGGTCTATCTCCTTCTGCCGCTGCACGATAAGAGCAAGGGTAGGTGTCTGGACACGTCCTATGGACAACACCTGTCCCCGTCCGTAGCTGTTGTTTCCATACTTCAATGTGTACAGACGCGTGGCGTTCATCCCGAGCAGCCAGTCGCCGACGGCACGGGACAATCCTGCGAGATAGAGCGACTGGTACTGTCCCTGCTCTTTCAGGTTGGCGAATCCCTCCCGGATGGCTTCGTCTGTCATGGAAGAAATCCACAGGCGTTTCACGGGGCATTTCACGCCCGCTTTCTGCATGACCCACCGCTGGATCAGTTCTCCCTCCTGTCCGGCATCCCCGCAGTTGATGATCAGCTCTGCCGAATGATACAGCTTCTCGATGACGGCAAACTGCCTCTTCACGCCCTCGTCCTCGATGAGCTTGATGCCGAACCGGGGCGGAATCATGGGCAGAGCCGCCAGGCTCCAGTGCTTCCAGTTCGGGAAATAATCATCGGGTTCCTTCAGTTCACAAAGGTGTCCGAAGGTCCATGTGACCTGGTAATTGTTCCCCTCCATGTAGCCGCTACAAGGTCTGTCGGCACCAAGGATCCGTGCAATGTCTTTGGCTACGCTGGGTTTCTCTGCTATGCAAACGATCATATCTTTCTCTGAAAAGTAAACATGGAAGCCGGAGAGGCCTGGGACAGAAAGGCCAGCCCTCCTCCGGGAATCCGCCTCCCGGGCGTAGTCTTCTTCCCGGACGGTACGGCCTTCCACACGTGCAAAGGTAAGAAAAAATATCACACAGTGGAATTTTCCTCCGCCGCTTTGCCGTTTTCCACTCAATTCTTTTTCTATATGACTTTTTTTCTCTACTTTTGTAGCACACAAACGAACAAGAGAATACATACAATCTATGAGAGTCGGACTCTTCATTCCCTGCTATGTCGATGCCCTGTATCCGCAGGTCGGCGTAGCCACCTACAGGCTTCTGCGGAAACTGAAACTGAATGTAGTCTACCCCGAGAGACAGACCTGCTGCGGACAGCCTATGGCAAACGGAGGGTTTGAACGTATGTCAGAGCATCTGGCCGAACGCTTCGAGGACAAGTTCCGCGACTTCGACTATGTCGTCACTCCCAGCGTCTCCTGTGCAGCCTTTGTACGGGTCAACTACCCGCAGATACTCGACCATGCGTGCCAGACCCCTGAAAAGACCATGGAACTGGTGGAGTTCCTGCACGACATCCTGAAGGTAAGGGAGCTTCCGGGTAGTTTCCCCCATGTCGTCTCCGTTCACAACTCATGCCACGGCGTACGGGAGCTCGGGCTGAGTTCACCGTCGGAACTGCAGATAAAACCGTTCAACAAGATCGTGGATCTGCTGCGACTCAAGGACGGCATAACGGTCAAAGAGCCCGACCGGAAAGACGAGTGCTGCGGCTTCGGCGGGATGTTTGCGGTAGAGGAGCCTTATGTCAGCAGCCGGATGGGCAATGACAAGGTGAAGGCGCACATGGCGACCGGAGCAGAGATCGTCACAGGTTCGGACTGTTCCTGCCTGATGCACATGCAGGGCGTGGCTGCCCGGCAGAAGTACCCGGTAAAGTTCATGCACGTAGCCGAGATACTGGCAGCCGGGCTGTGACACACATACTATAATAAAGAAGAAGCGTAAATACAAGTATGTCAACCTATCATTCAAAAAGAGCCAAGGAGTTCCTGAAGAATCCCGAAGAGAAAATATCCAGACACGACCAGACCTTCTGGTCAGTCAGGCAGAAGCGTGATGCAGCGGCAGCCCAGCTTCCCGAATGGGAGAACCTGCGCGAACAGGCCAGCCGGATCAAGGCGCACACCGTCACCCATCTGGCAGACTATCTGGAGCAGTTCACGACAAACTTGGAGAAGAACGGGGTCATCGTACACTTTGCCAAGGATGCACAGGAGTTCAACGAGATCGCTTACGGCATTCTTGAAACACACAAGGTCAGGAAACTGGTCAAGTCGAAGTCCATGCTGACGGAGGAGTGCGGGTTAAATCCTTATCTGATGGAAAGAGGGATTGACGTCGTCGAGTCCGACCTGGGCGAACGCATCCTCCAGCTGATGCATCTGAAACCCGCCCACATCGTGATGCCGGCTATCCACCTGACACGCGACGAGGTCGGGGAGATGTTTGAGGAGAAAGGAATCTCAAAGGAAATCGGCAACCACGACCCGACGTACCTTACTTACTGCGCGCGTCAGAATCTCCGCAAGGACTTCATGGATGCCGATGCCGGCATGACGGGCTGCAACTTCGGCGTGGCGGCCACCGGCGACTGCGTCGTCTGCACCAATGAGGGGAATGCGGACATGTCCACTTCCGTCCCTAAGCTGCATATCGTAGCCATGGGACTGGAGAAGGTCATCCCGGACTACGCCTCTCTCGCCGTCTTTCACAGGCTCCTGAGCCGCAGCGGGACAGGGCAGCCCGCCACTTCCTTCACGTCTCATTTCCGCAGAGCGCGGCCGGGAGCAGAGATGCACGTCATCCTTGTTGACAACGGACGAAGCGACATAACAGCCAATACGGCACACTGGGAGACCCTGAAGTGCATCCGGTGCGGTGCCTGCATGAACACCTGTCCTGTCTACCGCCGTTCGGGGGGCTACTCCTACAGCTACTTCATTCCGGGACCCATCGGTGTCAATCTCAGCATGCTGAAGGATCCCAAGAAGCACAGCGGCAACGTGTCGGCCTGTTCGCTGTGCCTGAGCTGCGACTGTGTCTGCCCCGCCAAGGTGACTCCGGGCAGCCAGATATACCGGTGGCGGCAGAGCCTGGAGACTTACGGGACAGAGAACAAGGAGAAGAAAGTCATGGCGGAAGGCATGAAAGCCGTCTACGAGAACTACCCCGTCTACGATGCGCTCCTGCGGAACTCCTCCGTGGCCAATTACATTCCGGAGGCATGGGCGGACACCAGTCTCAATCCATGGAGCATCGGCCACACCATGCCCCGTTTTGCAAGAAAACCTTTCCATGCGCTATTCAAACAGGCCATGGAGGAACTGAAGAACGGGAAATAAGACACTGCCGGCCAGAAGACACCCTTCCGCTCCCCCACCCTGCTTCCTGCCGTCAGACTTTCATTTTCCATCCTTCCCACCCCACTTCACCATCAACCAACATTCATCACGCATCAATGAAAAAAGAAGACTTACTCCGCAGATTGCGCCGACATACCATCCAGCAGTTTGATATGCCCGAGACAGCCGTCAAAGGCATCACCTATCCCGATGTTGCCAGACAGTTCATCGAAACAAGCAAAAACGTTGGCTGCAAGGTCATTGAGGCCAAAGAGACCGACGACCTGAACGCAATCATCCGGCAGGCCTACCCCGATGCCCAGGTATTCGCATCAAACGTCAAGGGTATACAGGCCGACCGCAACCCCGATACAGTTGCGGAGGCACAGGAACTCAACGGCACGGATGTGGGCATCGTCGAAGGACAGGTCGCCGTGGCCGAGAACGGCTGCGTATGGGTTCCGCAGACCATGAAGGAGAGGGTCGTCTGCTTCGTATCAGAACAGCTCGTCATCCTTGTCCGCCGCCGCCGGATCGTCAACAACATGCACGAAGCCTACAGCCGCATCCAGATGACGGATTACGGCTATGGCTGCTTTATTTCCGGACCGAGCAAGACCGCCGATATTGAACAGGCTCTCGTCATGGGCGCACAGGCCGCAAGAGGCGTCACGGTCATCCTCATCGGATAAACGTTAATTTTGTCAAAAACAGAAATATAACGTCCTGACAGAATGCGGTTACAAGTTTTTTTTATTAACTTTGCAAGGCGAAAGGAAAGAAGAAATATAACTGATTTTTAACAAACACATAAGTTATGAAGATTGAAAAAGTACATGCTCGCGAGATTCTTGACTCACGTGGCAATCCTACAGTTGAAGTAGAGGTAACACTCGAAAACGGTGTAATGGGTCGTGCAAGTGTTCCGTCCGGTGCGTCTACCGGTGAGAACGAGGCACTGGAGCTTCGTGATGGCGACAAGAAGCGTTTCTTGGGCAAGGGTGTCCTCAAGGCTGTCGAGAATGTCAACAACCTCATCGCTCCGGCATTGAAGGGCGACTGTGTGCTGAACCAGCGTGCAATCGACTACAAGATGCTCGAACTCGACGGCACTCCTACAAAGAGCAAGCTCGGTGCTAACGCTATCCTCGGTGTTTCTCTGGCCGTAGCACACACTGCTGCCAAGGCGCTGAATATTCCTTTGTACCGCTACATCGGCGGTGCCAACACTTACGTACTTCCTGTTCCGATGATGAACATCATCAACGGCGGCGCACACTCTGATGCTCCTATCGCATTCCAGGAGTTCATGATCCGTCCGGTAGGCGCGCCGACTGAGAAAGAAGGCATCCGCATGGGTGCTGAGGTGTTCCACGCTCTTGCCAAGCTGCTGAAGAAGCGCGGTCTCTCAACCGCCGTAGGCGATGAGGGCGGCTTCGCTCCTAAGTTCGACGGCATCGAGGATGCACTCGACTCAATCATCCAGGCCATCAAGGATGCAGGCTACGAGCCGGGCAAGGACGTGAAGATCGCAATGGACTGCGCAGCATCCGAGTTCGCCGTATGCGAGGGCGGCAAGTGGTTCTACGACTATCGCCAGCTCAAGAACGGCATGCCGAAGGATCCTAACGGCAAGAAGCTCACCGCTGACGAGCAGATTGCTTACCTCGAGCACCTTATCACCAAATATCCTATCGACTCCATCGAGGACGGTCTCGATGAGAACGACTGGGAGAACTGGGTCAAGCTGACAGCTGCCATCGGCGACCGTTGCCAGCTCGTCGGTGACGACCTGTTCGTAACCAACGTCAAGTTCCTCGAAAAGGGCATCAAGATGGGTGCGGCCAACTCCATCCTGATCAAGGTCAACCAGATCGGTTCCCTCACAGAGACACTGGAGGCTATCGAGATGGCACACCGCCACGGCTATACGACTGTTACCTCTCACCGTTCAGGCGAAACAGAGGATACAACCATCGCCGACATTGCTGTTGCCACCAACTCCGGCCAGATCAAGACGGGTTCTATGTCTCGTACAGACCGTATGGCCAAGTACAACCAGCTCATCCGCATTGAGGAAGAACTCGGCGCCTGTGCAAAGTACGGCTATGCCAAGTTGAAGTAAATACAGCTCCTGCCCTGCGGCAGGACACGAAGCCTGATAAGGGATTGTCTCATGGCAGACAGTCCCTTTTTCCGTTTCTTCCGGACGGTCTTTCGACATGGCAAGGACGCATAACCTGTGGAAATGCACCCGGCTGTTCCCGGCCTTTCCTGATTCTGGAAAGTTACGGTCAGGGCACGCCCGGGAAGGCCGGAGGACGTCAGGGGGAATTGCCTTACACAGAATCATGGAAGCAAAACGACCTCCGATGCGGGAAGAAAGGGAGCACGGGAAGAGAGAGGAGATACCGGGTGCTCCGCGTTTCCCGTCAGGGTTGTCCAGTAAACATATTCAGTATTGATTGCCGTCCCGTCCGTCATTTTCCCTATAAGCCGGTCAATTCCTCTTAACGGTATGTATCATGGTGACAGGAGCGAACCCGACCTCCTGCCGATATGCCGATGCCCGACACCAGCCGTACCGTCGGTCAACACCAGACGTGTTGCATCCCTGCACCTTTGCGCTTTATCGCCGGACAGCAAGCGATCGGTAGGGAAAGAAGCGTCGTACAGCCGGAAACCGGTGTAAGTCACAGGATGGGAAGGGGAACTTGCGACTCACGGGAAATTGGCAAACTGCCTGTTGGGCGGAGTTTACGCATAGAAGACGAAGACAGCCAGGTTCTACCGGACGGCAGCCATCCGCTGTCGGCGTATTCAACGGCGACAGCCTGTTTTAATATATTTTCATCCTTGTCATTGTGCTGTCTTAATTAATATTATTACCTTTGCACAGGTTATTTCGAAATAAAATCTTCCTGCCTGCGTCGGATACGGATCGGGCAGCATGTAAACTCTAATCGCATAAATGAAACAATTCAGACTGGTGGACAACATCGTCGGATGGGTTGCATTCTTGGTTGCAGCTTTCGTCTATTGCTCCACTATCGAGCCGACAGCCAGTTTCTGGGACTGTCCCGAATTTATTACAACAGGCTATAAACTGGAAATCGGGCATCCTCCCGGGGCACCGTTCTTCATGCTCACGGCGAATCTCTTCTCACATTTCGCAAGCGATCCGACGCAGGTGGCACGCATGGTCAACACCATGAGTGCGTTGCTTTCGGCAACGTGCATCATGTTCCTTTTCTGGACAATCACCCATCTCTCACGCCGTCTGATCGTCCGTGACGGGGAAGCCCCGTCACTTGCCAAGCTTATTGCCATTGAGGGAGCAGGGCTCGTCGGCGCACTGATTTACACGTTCAGCGACACGTTCTGGTTCTCCGCTGTCGAGGGAGAGGTATATGCCTACTCGTCTGCCTTCACGGCCGTCGTGTTCTGGCTGATTCTGAAGTGGGAAGACAACGCAGACAAGCCGCATTCCGACCGCTGGCTGGTGCTGATCACCTACATGACAGGCCTGTCCATCGGCGTACACCTGCTCAATCTCCTCTGCATCCCCGCCATCGTATTGGTCTACTATTACAAGAAGGTACCGGATGCCGACCTGAAAGGCTCGCTCTTCGCACTCGGTCTCTCGGTAGTGCTCGTGGCAGCCGTGCTTTACGGCGTAGTCCCCGGCATCATCACGGTAGGCGGATGGTTTGAGCTGTTCTTTACGAATACGCTGGGCATGCCGTTCAACACGGGCACCATCGTATATATTGTCCTGCTCATCGCCGCCTTCGTCTGGGGCATCTATGAGACCTACCGGGACAACAGCAGCCGGCGTCAGAATCTTGCCTTCCTTTCGGCACTGGCACTGATCGGTATTCCGTTCTACGGCTATGGCTGGACGGCCTTCATCACCGGCATCCTCCTCCTCGTTGTTGTCTACATCCTCCTGCAATGGCAGCGTCCTGTCAGCAACAACGGCAAGAGGCAGCGGGTCGCACTTGTCTCTTCGCGGGTGAAGAACACGGCACTGCTCTGCATGCTGATGCTGATCATCGGCTATTCATCATATACGCTGATCGTGATCCGGTCGACAGCCAATCCGCCAATGGACCAGAACTCTCCGGAGGACATCTTCACACTGGGCAGCTATCTGAGCCGCGACCAGTATGGCGACCGGCCGCTGCTGTACGGACAGGCTTATTCGAGCCAGCCGGCCGTGGCCGAAGACGGCATGCACTACAAGTTCGACGAGGGAGCACCCGTCTATGAGCGCAAGGAGAAAGCATCGAAGGATGAAAAAGACTCCTATTTCCTCGTCCGCCACAAGTCGACACAGGTGTTTGAACAGAATATGTTCTTCCCGCGTATGTACGACCAGGGGCACGCTGCACAGTACGAACAGTGGATGGGCGGCATCACCGGCCACGACGTAGACGGCGTGAAGATGCCTACACAGCTGGAGAACATCAGGTTCTTCCTCTCCTATCAGTGCAATTTCATGTACTGGCGTTACTTCATGTGGAACTTTGCCGGACGGCAGAATGACCTTCAGGGCAACGGCGAGCCCGAACACGGCAACTGGATCACCGGTATCTCCTTCATCGACAACGCACTCTACGGCGACCAGAGCAAGATGCCGGACGAGCTGAAAGCCAACAAGGGTCACAACGTGTTCTACTGTCTGCCATTGCTGCTCGGTCTGATCGGACTCTTCTGGCAGGCATGGCGCGGCAAGCGGGGCATACAGCAGTTCTGGGTCGTTTTCTTCCTGTTCTTCATGACAGGACTTGCCATCGTCATCTACCTGAACCAGACCCCGAGCCAGCCTCGTGAGCGTGACTACGCTTATGCCGGTTCGTTCTATGCATACGCCATCTGGTGCGGACTGGGCGTGCTGGCACTCTACGACTGGGCGCGCAAACTGAAGATCGCACCGGTACTCTCCGCATCCGTCATCTCCCTTGCCTGCCTGCTCGTGCCCATCCAGATGGCATCGCAGACATGGGACGATCATGACCGGTCAGGCCGATACACCTGCCGTGACTTTGGACAGAACTATCTTAACTCGTTGCAGAAGAAAGGGAATCCGATTATCTTCACCAACGGCGACAACGATACCTTCCCGCTCTGGTACAACCAGGAAGTAGAAGGAGTACGCACCGACACACGTGTCTGCAACCTCTCCTATCTGCAGACCGACTGGTACATCGACCAGATGCGCCGTCCGGCTTACAACTCTCCGAGCGTGCCTATCTCATGGCCACGACTGGATTATGTAAGCGGAACCAACGAGTATGTACAGATAGCGCCGGAGTTCAAACAGCAGATCCTCGACTTCTACAAACAGGATCCGGCAGCGGCAAAAGCACAGTTCGGTGACGATCCGTTCGAGCTGAAGAATGTCCTCAGGTATTGGGTCCGTTCCAAAGATCCGCGGAACCATGTCATCCCAACGGATACGCTCTACATGACTATCGACAAGGAAGCGGTACGCCGCAGCGGCATGATGCGGCCGGGAGACTCCATCCCCGACCGTATGGTCATCTCGCTGGCGGGCAGGCAGGCTCTCTACAAAGGTGACCTGATGATGCTTGAGATGATCGCCAACTGCAACTGGACACGTCCGCTCTATGTAGCCATCACCGTCGGTTCAGAGAACTTCATGAACCTCGGCGACAACTTCATCCAGGAGGGACTTGCAAACCGCATCACGCCTTTCAATACCCAGAGCGTACAGGATGAAAACGGCATCAATCTGCGGAACTTCGACACGGAGAAGACCTACGACGTGATGATGCACCGCTTCAGATGGGGCGGCCTCAGCAAGCCGGGGCTCTACATCGACGAGACCGTGGCACGAATGTGCTACACACACCGCCGGGAAATGGCCGACCTTGCCCTCCACCTCATCGCCAAGGGAGAGAGAGGCAAGGCACTGAAGGTGCTGCAGAAGGCAGAGAAGGAGATCCCTTATTACAATGTACCTGTCAGCTACATGAGTGGTTCCAGTGATATGGCACGTGCCTATTCATTGCTGGGCCAGAAGGCAAAGGCACGCCAGCTCTATGATGCTTTGTGGAAGATCTCTTTGCAGTATGCCAACTACTACATGAGCCTGTCGCCCCGCTATTTTGACATGTCACAGGGATCTTGCAAAATGCACTTCCAGATCATGATGAATCTTGTCAACGAGAACGACCGCTTCGACCGCACATGGGCGAACAGCCATGCAGCCCAGCTGACGAATCTCTTCAAGCGGTTCCAGAGCCTGGGCGGCTCGCTGCAGCAGGAATCCTGAGATTCCTTATCAGGATAAAAGACAGAAAAGCCGGAGTCTAGCCGTCCTCAACAGGCAGCCGTACTCTGGCTTATCGCTGATATTCAGCACTGTCCCGTACCGCTCAACGGCCGACATTCAGCAGTCCATCATCCTCCAACATTCATCATTCTTCCCCCCGACCATCATCATGATTATCGAACGACCCGCCCGCTGGCTTCGCCTCTTCTATCCACACGCCCTGTGGCGCATGGACAGACAGGACCATTCTGTCTACCTCACATTCGACGACGGGCCGATACCCGAAGCCACCCCGTTTATCCTCGACGTTCTCGACAGATTCGGAGCCAAGGCCATGTTCTTCATGGTTGCCGACAATGTGAGGAAATATCCGGAACTGTACGAAGAGGTGCTCCGCCGAGGTCACAAAGCGGGCAATCACACCTATCATCACCTGGGTTCTTTCAGACACTGGGCGCTGACCTACGCCGTCGATGTCACCAAAGCCGATGCGCTGCTCCAAAGCCCTTACTTCCGCCCGCCACACGGCTGGCTGCGCCATACCGTCTACTGGTGGGTGAAACAGAACTACCGTGTAGTGATGTGGGACCTCGTCACCCGAGATTACTCCAAATGGCTGACGGCTGATGATGTGGTAAACAACGTGAAGCGTTATGCCCGCAACGGTTCCATCATCACCTTCCACGACTCTCTCAAGAGCATCGACAAGCTCCAGACAGCCTTGCCTGAATCGCTGCAATGGCTTAAAGACCAAGGCTACGAGTTCAAATTGTTCCCAGACGATCCGGCAGAAACCCATTTCTGACAATCTGCTTTATCGACCGGAACAGACAGTATCCTTTATCCCCTCCTTCCCTTTTTTCATTCCCCTTCCCCCCTATCATCATTTCTCATTCCCCGGTCTCCGGCCGTCATCGATTATAGCCTCTTTCCCCCGGAGAGTCCCTGCAGCGCTCCTTCACTCCCCATGACAGCAAAAACGTATCCCGCTTCACTCCCCGGCAAAGCAGACCACATCCCGGTACTCCGTGCTGTCTCCATCAAGTCCCTGGCCCGTTCCTTCGGCTTTTCTGCCTGCGGAATCGCCAAGGCCGATGCTGTCGAAGAATCAATTGCCCGGCGGTATCGCAGGTGGCTGGAGAACGGTGAGGAGGCCTCCATGTCCTACATGGCGAACTATCTCGAGAAGCGGCTCGACCCGCGGCTTCTGGTTCCGGGAGTGCGCAGTATCGTCTCGCTCGCCCTCAACTACGCTCCCTCACAGCTTCTTCCGAAAGGGGAATACCAGTTTGCAGCATACGCACTTGGCAAAGACTATCACGACCTGATGAAAGAAAGAATGAGGCAATTAGCCGGGAAAATCAAAGAACTACACCCCCTTTTGCCGTTCCTCCCTCGAAAAGAAGCGCATGCAACCTTCCCCCCCTCACAACAAGGGATTCTGCCCATAAGGCGGCAAGCCATGCCGGCCTCGTCAGCAGAAGACCCGTCTCAGACCAGCAGACCCTGTACCGCCTCATCGCCTCCCGCACCCCAGAGAGAACCCGGATGGGGCTGTTTCTGCGATACGGCTCCCGTCCTCGAACGCTACTGGGCACAGAAGGCCGGATTGGGCTGGGTGGGCCGCAACCACCAGCTGATCATCCCTCATGCAGGATCGATGTTCTTTTTAGGCGAGATCTTCTTACCCTTCGAGGTAGATGTATATGATGAGTCCATGCCCGACCGATGCGGGAAATGCCACCGTTGTGTAGATGCCTGTCCGACACGTGCCATCGTCCCGGGCGAAGACTTCCATGCCAGCCGATGCCTTTCCTACCAGCTGATTGAGAACCGAGGCGAACTGTCAGAAGAAGCCAAAGCGGCCATGGGAGACACCATCTATGGCTGCGACCGCTGTCAGACGGCCTGCCCCTGGAACCGGTTTGCAACCCCCAGCACCGAGCCGGAACTCCAGCCGAAGCCGGAGCTCCTCAGCATGAGCAAGGAGAAATGGCACCGTCTCACCGTCGAGGACTATCGCCGTCTGTTCAAGGGTTCGGCCGTCAAACGCGCGAAGTTCGATGGCCTGAAACGCAACATTCAGGCAAAGGAGCAATAGGAGAAATGAGAATTTCAGCGGCGCCCTCCATCGGAACCGTCTATAAGGGAACGCAGAGACAGGCTTCTCTCGCCAAATATCCGACGGAAACCGCCCGGCCTCAGGATGGCATGCACACGGAACAGTAACAATTGTTTCCACCTTTCTACATGGCATCATGTTTGTACTGCAACCGACAGGAAGATCAACATTACAAACTAAATACAGGAGATTAAGATCATGGCTAAATTAGAGAAAGGAATCGTTTTCAACGCCGGGAAAGTCATCGAATATGCTGAAGACGGCGTGGTAAGCAAAGAACTTGTACACAGCAATGCCGGCAGCGTCACCCTTTTCAGCTTTGATGCGGGACAAGGTCTGTCGGAACATACCGCACCGTTCGATGCACTCATCCAAGTCATTGACGGAAGCATGGAGCTGACGGTCGAGGATGTCAAGTACGTAATCAACACGGGAGAGAGTTTTGTCATCCCGAATGGAGCACGCCATTCCGTGAATGCAGCAGAGCGTTTCAAAATGATAATCACAATGATACGCGGCTGATCCGGTCCGAACTGCATAGGCAATGCGTCAGACATTGCCGATGAGAGAAGCAAAGGCTTCTCCTGCCGTAAAGGCGGCAGCCTGCCGGACAGACGGAGTGCTCCGATCCTGCCGGACAACCGAGGCATCCCACGGACAGCCCAACAAGAATTTTCCGTCTCTCATATCATTGAGGTCCCAGAGTCTCTTTCTCATCAACAGACCTTTCACCTTCCTGAACTTTTCGAGGTGACAAGGATGATGTGGAAGAGACTCGCCCGTATGTAAGAACACACTCTGGAATCCATGTCCCCATACCGGTACGGTGAACATCGTCTGCTTTATGCCGGTTCTCCACTTATGCGGCATCTTCCGCTTTCCTTTTTCAGCTCGGCCGCAGAGTCTGCAATGCTTCTTCGAGAAGAAAGCTGCCGACACGCACCTGAAAGACCGGAATCCATAACGGAACTGTTCAGACCCGGCCTGTCCGGAACTTTGCGCCTGCCGCATGGGAGACAGACCGAGAGGGAGGTGAAAGCACTGTTTTCCTGTTCCAACCGTTAAACTTTTCTAACAGAACATGAAAACAAGCGGAATTATACCTATCTTTGGCGGCAAAGAACAAAACCCAACAAAACGTACGATTATGAGAAAAGCATTTATCATGGCACTGGCCGTAGCAGCAATGACCTTTGCAGGTTGCAAAGATGGAAAGACAACCACATCCGGAGCTTCAACAGACTCTGCAATGACGGATTCCACGATGACCGACTCTGCCGCGACAGGCCTCAAGAAAACAGATGTATCGGCTGATGCCGACAAGCTGATCGAACAGCTCAACGAGAAACTCAAGGGCAAGGACGGGAAAGGAGTCGCCACACTGCTTGCATCTGCCCAGTCCAAGATGAGCGAAATGAGCAGGAAGAATCCGAAAGAAGCACAGAAATATATATCCTCTCTCCAGCAGTGGATGCTTGACAACGGAGACGAACTCATGTCCACCCTGAAGGCTTCCGGCGATGCTCCGGAGATCCAGGCCATCACCCAGTCTATCGGTGCAGCATCGGAATCTGACCGGAAAGCAATAGCAGACGGACTGGACAAAGCCAAAGACAAGATCAAAGAAGCGGCCAAGTCCGCTACTCCGGAGCAGATGAAGGCTGCCAGGAAAGCCATCAAGGACGCTACCGGCAAAATGCCCAAAGAGACCCGTGAGGCGGCTCAGAAGGCTATGAAAGACATGCTGTAAGCCTCACCATGATCAAGATCGAGCAGGCAAGAAAAGAACAGGCAGAGACGATAGCACGGCTGATAATGGAGGCCATGAATCATGCCTGTTGCCAATGGTTTGCCGGTCCCGGCCATACTCTGCAGGAGTTTCACCGACTGATGACACGTCTCGTGAGGCATGAGGCTTCGCAGTACTCATACCGCAACACGCTGGTCGCGGTGGCAGACAACGGCGAGGTCATAGCTGCCTGCGTCAGTTACGACGGCGCATTGCTCCACCGGCTGCGACTGCCTTTTATCGAGGGATGCCTGTCGGCTTTCAACCGGGACTATTCGGATATGGCAGACGAAACGGCCGCCGGAGAACTATACGTCGACTCGCTCTGTGTAGACCGGTCCTTCCGGGGAAGAGGCATTGCAAGCCGACTGCTCCATGCGACTGCGGAGAAAGGAAAGGCGATGAACCTCCCGACGGGGCTGCTTGTAGATACAGGGAACCCCAAGGCTGAAAGTCTCTATCGCAGGGAGGGATTCGTCTATCTGAACGACAGTGAATGGGGAAGTCACCGGATGCACCACCTGCAGAAGCCGCTCGCCTGACGGCGCACAGCCACAGGCAGGTCGGCTTTCTCTATGAGCGATGACTGGACAACGGCAGGGTTATGCAGCAAAGGAGGATGCCTTGGACTTTCCCAATTAGAACAGGCAATAGCCGGACGAACTGAATCGTCCGGCTATTGCCTGTTTTTCTGTTCCCTCTCCATCCGCACCGCCCGCTGCTTTCCTCAAAGAGAAAGCATGCTGAAGTGACCGGCGGCATGGGATCTGACAGTTCCGTACATCCTTCTCCGTGAATGCTGATGGTGCTGTACCGGAATCAGAGCTCCAACAGAATCTGCACGATCCGTTCTGCCGAGCGTCCGTCCCAGCGGTCAGGAATCCCGCACTTCTTCCAAGAACCGGACACCATGTCGCCGAGCGCAGAACGCAGAAGGTCGGCATCTTCACCGACGAGCACGTTGCTTCCCACCTTTACCGTCTCGATATGTTCCGTATAACTGTTCAACGTTATACAGGGGACATTGTTGAAAGTCGCTTCCTCGGCGACATTCCCCGAATCGGTGATGATTCCCCGTGCATGTGCCGTAAGATAAGCAAATTCAAGATACCCGAGCGGTTTGACAATGTGAAGATTGTGCAGGTTAATGTTCTTTTTCAAGGCAAGTGCCATGATGACCTGTACTGCCGAGTCACGCAAAGGAGCGATTACCGGCACGTCCCCTGCCGTCTCACTCAGCACGCGGAGCATCTTCTCGAGATTGTCCCGGTCGGACAGCAGCACCTTGCGGTTCAATGTGAAGACGAGATAGTCCCCCTCGCTCAACGGCAGTCCGGCCAAGGCGTCAATATCCGTCAGCCGCATCTTCTCAATGCGCTCGCGGTTATAGCGGATATTGTCAATGAGAATATTCCCCACCATGTAGACCTTGGAAAGCTCCGCCCCCTCCTTGTTGGCAATGCTGTTGTTGCTGAATCCGGCTGTGAAAAGGATGTCGGAAAGGCCGTCTATGACAAGCCGGTTGATTTCCTTCGGCATAGTGATGTCGAACGACCGTGTTCCCGCAGCGATATGTGCCAGCGTGATGGCCTGCTTCTTTGTCACGATGGCGGCGGCCATCGTCGAAGCCAGATCATCCACGACAATCACCACATCCGTCGGTGTCGCCTGCAGATACTGCTCGAACTTGGACATAACCTGTCCCGTCAGTTCGTTCAGGTTTTCACATTCGACACCTAAGAAAACATCTGGACACCGGATGGCAAGGCTGTCAAAAAGTCCGTCTTCCAGTGTCGGGTCGTCTGCGCTCCCCGCATAGACAAGCGAATAGCCGACCTCCCTGGGGCTGCTCCCTCCGGACAGCCTGTTGAGTACTCTGATGATGGGTGCCACCTTGATAAAGTTAGGGCGGGCACCGCAAAAGATACAAAGATTGATTCTTTTCATTATGATCCTTTAAACATATCCTTGATTCCACCGATGGATCCCAGAAGGCCGGTCGCCTCAAACGGCAGGTAGACTGTCTTCTGGTTGTTGCTCCTGGCGAGCTCAGAAAGCATCTGAATATATTTCTGTGCAATCAGGTAGCTGGCGGGGTTCGTGCTCTTTCCTACCGCATCCGTGATTCTCTGAATGGCAATCGCCTCTGCCTCCGCTTTGCGGATTCGTGCCTGCGCCTGACCTTCCGCTATGAGGATCTGCTGCTGTTTGTCAGCCTCGGCACGGTTGATGGCAGCCTGCTTCTCGCCTTCCGACTGCAGAATAGCCGACTGCTTCTGTCCTTCACTGGTCAGGATGGTGGCACGCTTGTTCCGTTCCGCCTGCATCTGCTTCTCCATTGCCTGTGAGACACTTGCAGGCGGCGTGATGTCCTGGAGTTCGACGCGGTTCACCTTGATTCCCCATTTGTTCGTGGCATCATCCAGCACAGAGCGCAGTTTGGTGTTGATCGTATCGCGCGAGGTCAGCGTCTGGTCGAGTTCCATCTCGCCGATGATGTTACGCAAGGTGGTCTGTGTCAGCTTCTCAATGGCATTCGGGAGGTTGTTGATTTCGTAGACGGCCTTGAACGGGTCGATGATCTGGAAGTAGAGCAGCGCATTGATCTGCATCTGGATATTATCCTTGGTGATCACATTCTGGCGGTCGAAATCATACACCTGCTCACGCAGGTCAATGGAATTGGTATAGGTATAACGGCCGGCACGCAAGGCCACAATATCCTTTGCATGATCAATGAAAGGGATGATGATGTTGATACCGGGCTGGAGTGTCGCATGATATTTACCCAGCCGTTCAATGATTCTCGTCTCACTCTGAGAGATGATGACGATCGACATCCTGGCAAAGACGATCGCCAGGACAATGACTGCTATCAGCACATAAGTTAGTATATCCATAAACATTTGTTTTTTGTCTTCCCTTCCCCTGTCAGAAGGGGGAAGAGCAGATGGTCATTAAATTTGTTTCCATTTTGTTGTCATGTGAACTCTGTCAACAGCGTTCAACCGTCGCTATAATCGATTCGAGACGGAGGACACGGACGACCAGCCCACGCCTGATTTCCATACCGTCGACAGACTTTGCTTTCCAGGAGTCGCCATCGATCTTCACTCTGCCGTATCCGCCGGCCTCGATGGTATCGGTCACCTCCCCTTCACGCCCGATCAGCGCATCAGCATTACTCGGCCTGCTGTCCGCACCTTGGTGAAGGTATTTCAGGGCTATCGGACGTACGGAGAAGATGCTCAGCACTGTAAAGGCTGCAAACACGATGACGTGAACGACAATGCTGTCCGTAAAGACCGTGGAGATCGAAGAACAGAATCCGCCGATCGCAAAGCACATGATAAAGAAATCGCCGTTCATCAGTTCCAGTATCAGACATACGATACCTACCAGCAGCCATGCCAGCCATAGGTTTTGTATCAGATAATCTATCATAGTTTTAAAGATTTGATTTCGTCTGTAAAGATAATAATAAAAGCTGGTTCTGTCAAATCTTCATTGAGAAAAAGCACAAGGGCATGATAAAAAACAATGGACACAGCCCGATGCCCCTCCGTCAGAAAACATTGCGGACACCATGGAAACAGGAGATTCCGCCTTCCCGATAAAAGCCGGAAGCCAATATGCCTGCGCCGGAGACTGCACACACGCACACAACCTCTTCAGAAAACAGACGGTGACAAACGTCAGAAGGAATGGAAAGAATTTTACAATCCTTATCCTTGCAACGCCCTCTTCACTTACCACAGGCGACCACAGAAAAGACAGTGCGCCAACCCCCGGATTCCAATCTGCCGTCACCTGCGATGCAAGTAACGCCCGATTGCAGTCCAAGGGGTGCTTACTTGAAATCCAATCAACGCCTACTTGCAAGGCAATCAGACACCTGTTCCCACACAATGATATATCCATCTGATTTCAAATTACTTACAAGACCACCCCGACCTTGCCGAAGAACCTCTGCAACCCGACCCGACCTGCGGTATGACCTGTGGCTGTTACCGGACGGATAAACGCCATAAAGGATGAAGAAAAAGACAAAAACATGGAAAAACATTTTACAAAAAAGGATTGTCCGTGCAGTCGCAAACAGCAGGACATGAATCCATGTATAAAATAAAAAACGGCTATCCGTCTTCCCGGAGATGAGAAGACGGATAGCCGCGAGGCCTATTCTTTAAAAGGCAACGGCAGCATGCCGGTTGCGCTGAGACCGGCGGCTTCCTGTAAATTTCCTGTTTTCACGCAGTCTCTTCAACCGCCCCCTTCAGTCGCCATGCCCCCGCCGTGCTCTCTCTGGAGCGAGACGGAGGCGTCCGTCTGAAAGGCGAAGAATCAGCAGGGACGACTTCCGGGCGGCCTTGAAAAAAGTTCCGAAGAAAAGGCCGCTGCCGTTTCAACGACGTCTTCCGGAACGCTTTGAACTTGAAGAGCCGCCGATATGAATGGTCTTTGTCGTCTGTATCGTTCCGGCAGCAGATACACGGCCGGCAGTACTGCCATGATAATACTTCTCGGCTTCCGGCAGCCACCGCTTGATATTCTCAATACGGCGGGCATCGGAAGGGTGGTCGCTCAGCACCTCGGCTCGGTTGCTGCTGCTCCCCGAAGCCATACGCTGCCAGAATGTAACCGCATTGGCAGGATCGTACCCGGCCATGGCGGCGAATATCAGCCCCATATAGTCGGCTTCGCTTTCATTGTCACGGCTGTATTTCAGATTGCGGAAAGAGAAGTATCCGCCAGCCACCTGCGAGGCGATGTCGCCTACTCCGCTGCCGACCGTTGAGTTCAGCACCGTCCCCAGGATGTTCGTTCCCATCTGCTGGTTCATCTGTTTTGTCAGCTGCTCCGCACTGTGCTTGGCGACAGCATGTGCGATTTCATGTCCCAGGACGATAGCCAGACTTGCCTCGTTCTGCGTATAAGGGAGCAGCCCCTCATAGACAACTATCTTTCCGCCGGGCATGCAGAACGCATTGGCCTGCTTGTCCTGGACAAGGTTGAACTCCCATTTGAAGTTGTTTATCTCACTGGCATAGCCGTTGTTGCGAAGATAGGTCTCTACCGCATTGGCAAGATTACGCCCTACCCGCTGGACCATCGCCGTATTCTTTGCATCCGTCGAACGCTTGGCAGAAGCCATGAACTTGGTGTATTCCTGATTGCTGAGACTGAGAAGCTGGGCGTCAGACACACTGATGCGGTGTGTCCGGCCTGTCAAAGGAACTTTTGAGGCCGTTCCGCAGGCTGTCATCAAAGCGACGACAGCTGCCATTAACAAATACTTGATCTTCATCCGAATTACTGTTTTTTTATAACTTTCAGTATGCGAAAGTACAACATTTTTTGTAAGATACAAACAAATCCACAGCTTTTTTGAAAAGCTTAACGCCTGGAAATGAAACCTGCGGACAGTACGGCCCCATCCTGCCGGGCCGCTTAAAGGAAACCTTGATGCAGCCTCGTACGGACCATCAAGAAGCCTCCACCTTCTTCCCCGCCTCATCCGTAACAGGGACGAAACCGGCCGCCACAAAGCTGACCACGCCCAGACAGGCCACCAGAAGGAAGAAACGGCGATAACCTACATATTCCTGGAGAAAACCTGTAAACCATCCTGACATGACCACGGAAAAGGCCGTAATGGCCGTTCCCAGGGAATAAGTAAACGTGGAATGTGCTCCCCTCGTACAATAGGCGAGCCAGACAAAATAAGCCGTCAGCCCGATTCCTGTCCCGAACTGCTCGGCCAGCATGCAGAAATTGATGATCGAAAGCGTGGAAACAAAGTAATAACTGAGGTAGACGAAAAGGAACTTAGGCAGGGTCAAGGCAATGACAAACAGCCAGAGCCATCTCCGCAGGCCGTCTCTTCGTACCAGTCTCGTTCCGACGGCACAGCCCGCAATCAACGAAAAAGTGCCGACCGTCCCCAGCACCAGACCCAGTTCCTGAGGGGAGAGCGCCAGTCCGCCATTGCTTCCGGGGTCTATCAGAAAGAGTGGTACGATCCTGAAAAACATTCCTTCGGGTATCAGGAAGCAGAAAAGGAAGCAGAGATTGGCCACATAATGCGGGCGACGGACAAAGGCCGCCTTGACATCATGCCACCACTGGCGCGTCACGCCGCTCCATATCGGGAGGTCGGCACGGAGGATATCCTTCGGGAGGACAACGGCATGGAACACCATCAGCACCGACAGCAGGGCTGACAGCATCCAGAAGACGGCCTGCCAGGAAGGGTGTATGGTCCTGTTGATGACCTCCAGATTGCCCGCCACCGTAACGGGGACGGCCATCCCTACGAGGATGGCGAGCAGATAGAAAGCGGCCCGGGCATCAAAGAACACCTCCTGATGGCGCAAGGCCGCCTCCCGTTTATAGAGTCTCTCGACCGCCACATCATGCAGTGCGCCGGCAGTCGCCATGGTCAGCAGGAAGAGCACCGACCATTCAAACCAATGGACCGACGGACCGGTCACCGCCAGTCCGGCGAGACTCAATGCCAGGACGAGTTCCGTCAGAACAATCCAGAAACGCTTGCTCCCGTACCCTACAACCAGCCTGCCCAGCAGGGGTCGGAGGATGAACGGAAGCAGGAACCAGGAAGTAGTCAGCGTGATGGATCCGTTCGACAGTCCTGCCCTGTTGAAATAGACCATTGAGGTCATGAACAGGATCACATAAGGAAGTCCGCGTGTCAGATAGAGCGTAGGAAGCCAGACCCGATGGCTGCGCCACCGGCTCTCTATGGGTATTCCGTTGATGATATTCTGCTCCTCGAGCATCTGATTACACCTTTATATATAATATGCCGGGACGGGATCCTCTACTTATATCGTGTCTCAAGGGTCGCCGTCTGATAATAGTGGCGCAGTATCTCGTCATACTTATACCCTTTCTCTCCCATCACGGCAGCACCGATCTGGCAAAGCCCGACACCATGTCCCCATCCTGCACCGGCAAGATGGAACTTCCGGGGGATGCCGTCCGCCACATCACACCTGTCCACGACGAATGCCGAGCTGTACAGATGGCTTTCACTCAACACACGTCTTATCTCCAGTTCTTTTCCGATGATGCGGGTAAGTTTCGTTCCAACGATCTTCAGACGGCTGATGCGGCCGCTCTTCCCCCGCTCCAAAGGCTGGAGGTCGACGATCTCTCCGAAGTCAAGACCGCTCTTGCGCCGGACAAGGCAGGCAAGTTCTTCCTGCGTATAATCCACGGTCCAGCGATAAAAGTCCTGTGTCTCCTGGTCATAGCTGTTCAGAACCTGCCGCAAGACGGCCGCATCGTCCGTATGACAGAATGCCGCCGGAGAAGAGCATATCCATTCCCTGGCGGTCTTCTCGTCCGTCAGATCAACCGCAGGGGCTGCCCCTAAAGGCGTGTTGTCAGCTACCGAACGCAGGTAAGGCTTGCGGATATTGTCCCAGCAATACTGATACTCCTCCGTGACACCACCGCAGCACTTGCTGAAACGGGCATCGCTGACCTCGCCGCCGTCCGTCAGCAGCTGCCCGCGCGTGGCCTTGACGGCCTCTTCCACATTCGGACTTGTCGCCTTCGTGATGCCCTGATAACGCTGGCAATGGTCATCCGCACAGACATCAAACAGCTTGTGAGAATCACGGTCATACCATACGATGCCTTCTTCCGCCGCCTCACCACAGGGTGCGGAGGCATCCACAAGCCCCATCCCGGCGGCTCTCCGCCTCCTCATCTGTACCAGCAGCCAGCTTCTGGATATAACGGCATGCGCCTTCAGGAACTCCAGTGACGACGTGGCACGCATCTCGCTGGAAATGACACTTGCCAGATAATGCTCCACAGGCAGCTCATTGACAGCCCAGATTCTGTCTCCGTCCATGACGATCCGCAGGCTGCCGAGGAAGGTCTGTGCCTCTTTACGCTCCCAATGGAAGTCCACTCCGATTGTCACGTCTTCCAAGGTAAAGGAGCAGTCGTCGTTTTCAGGAGTGAAGCAAAGTTCCTGATAAACTCCGGCTCTCCACTGGATTTTCCCGGCATACAGCTTCACGGTATGTTCGCCGTGCAGCTTCATATTCCCTAAGGTATAAGTCCCGTTCAGATGGAAGCGTATTTCCTCGCCGCTTACCACACCGACCGACACCACTGGCTCTCTTCTCCAAAAACCGAAGGAGGCGTCAACGGCCGTGTTGCGGATCCTTCCTACGACTTCCGCCATCGCTTCCTCCGACAGCGCCACCTCTCGAAGGACGGCCTCTGCATGCGCTTCCGTCATCCGTTCAAAGTCACGCTGCCGGGGCAGGATCAGCAGGCCTGCCATGTCCAGGCTGCCCGGGCTGACCAGACACTGCGCCTCCCCCGTGGCAGAATAGCATCCGGGCCGGTGCTTCTCCCGCGGGAATACGACTGCGATAAACGCATTGTCCTTCCGCCAGGCCACGATGTTCATCATCGGTTCGGTCTCCGCACCTTTTAAAGGCAATGCGTCATATACATAGTGGAACAGCTCAGCATCATGCGCCTCGGTATGGCTCACGATGGCAAGGGCAGGACAGGGATACTCCTTGATTTCGTAAATCCCTTCCCTGTTGTTCAGCTTCAAAAGCGGAACGGAAGTCCTGTGAAGCCGCTCCCAGGCACGCTGCAGCGGCAGGACACCGCTTGTCCCGGCCTGGAAATGCAGATGGTCGGGGGCACTGGCTCCGCACTTCGGCCCGTTATAGAATACCATCAGCTGCGGATAAGCCCTCAGCAGACGGTGTATCTGTACGTAATTACCGGCAATCGCCTGCTGCTGGTGCCTGCGGGCAGCGATGGTGAAGTGGGCCGGGAGTATCGGGAAGGGGTTGACGAGAATGTCAAAATCATCCCCGAAAGGCAGTACGGTCTGTTCCTCCGGGCGGTTCTTCGCACAGAGGAAGCAAGGGCGCGCCGCCAGTGTGTCCCTGTCGATCTTCGCTCCCGTACTCACCATACGGGCCGGGTTGTACTGTATCCGTATCGGTCCGGCCTCCCGGATCTGCACCTGCTTCAGTTCCTCATAACGCCGGGACACGTCTTTCCACCGGCTCAACTGGTCATGAAAGAAGTCCGTCAGCCCTTTTTCCCGCTGTCGGTTCTGCTTCTGACGTGCCAGAATCTCAATCGTCCGCAGCTGATCCTTATAGCGGTTGTTGGCATTCACCTTATCAACACTCAACGCCGCATCGCTGTTTCCTCCCCAACGGCGGCAGAGATAAAGTTCATCATAGATTCTCCCGACACGGAAACGGCGGCTGAAGGCCAGCCCCATGGCATAGTCTTCCCCGTAACTGGTGTTGGGGAACCGGAGCTGGCGGGCCAAGGGAGTGAAAAAGGCGCGCGGCGCACCGAGTCCGTTGATACGCAGAGCATTGTTGCAACCATTGTCCGCTGTCCACTCACTGTGACTGATCAGCCCCGGAGGAAGCGTGTTGAGGTCGAAGTCGCACATACGGTAAGAGCCCACGATCATCGCCGCCTTCTGTTCATGGAAGGCATCGACAATGACCTGTAAGGTTTGCTCTGAAGAATAGAGGTCGTCACTGTCCAGCTGCACGGCGAAGCGTCCACAGCGTGCGTCATGGAGAGCGTAGTCCCAGCATCCGCCTATCCCGAGGTCGGTACGTTCGGGGATGAGATGGATCAGCCGTTCATCCCTTTTAAATGATTCCAGTATCTCCGTTGTCCCGTCCGTCGAATGATTGTCGACGACGATTACATTGAAAGAGAAGTCGGTTTTCTGTGAGAGAGCTGACACAACGGCCTCATGCACCGTCTTTTCACGGTTAAAGACAGGTATGATGACCGATGCCCTGACCGGGAACTGCTCTTCGTAGAAGTCGGGCTGCTCGTAATGCGCCGTGTCTATCAAAGCTCCGATGGCTGAAAGATGTTCGGTCGCAACACGTTCCATCTCTATCTGCACTGCACGGTTACGAGGGTTCACGTAGTCGAACTGCCTCACACCGCTGGCACGCAGGTCGTCTTCCACTTCGGTGTAGAGGTATTCATTCAGATGAAAGAGCTTCCCTTTCCGGCTCAGGAAGAGACGGAGTTCATACCATCCGGCATACTGATAGTCTTCCGTTGATTCTCTCGACGCATATTCTTTCAGGTATTCGGTCTTCAGAAGGATGACAGACCCGAAATCGAAGTCGTCACGGATGCTTCCCAGCTGATAGTCCGCCACCGGATGCGGTACGGTCTTCCCGTCTTCCACCGTATAATGATCGGCATACACCATTGCCGCACCCGTCTCCTCCGCCACCTGCAACATCCGTTCGACAGCATGGTAACCCAGTGCCACCGGAGAACCCTTCAGGAAGAACAGCGTGTATTCACCGGTCGAAAAGACTGCGATCATCCGCATGGTGGGCGCCGAGAACAGCCTGTCTATCCGCAGTACGTCTGTATGAAGCGGTGCGATTTCCATCACCAGATGCTTCTCAACCAAAAGGTGTATCTGGCGTACGACACCGGTCTGCCACAGCTGGGCGGAATTGGACATGATGGTATCAAAACGTCCATCAGGGACAAAACAATCTATCTTTTTCATCTTTCTATATGTTTTCTATTGTACAGACCGAAAGGGCTTATCAGCCTGTCCTGAAAATTCCACGCCGATCTTCCGTGGATTGGGTTCCTGCCCACTCTCCGTGCCTTGCTCTTATGCGGCACCCTCGTATTCGCCAAGACCGGCCGCACCCGGCACGGGGCACGTGCCATCCGAGATTCCGGCTTGTTCCCTCCTCTCAAATCCTGCCGACAGTACGCCGCTCCCTCAGAGCGGCGTAGTGAAGATGTAGGAGCGGATGATCCAGTAGGAAATGATGCCTATGATATAACCCGTGAAAGCAATCCATGAGATATGCTTCATGTACCAGCCGAAGGTGATCTTCTCCAGTCCCATGACGACCACACCTGCCGCAGAACCGACGATAAGCATCGATCCACCGACACCGGCGCAGTAAGCCAGCAGCTGCCAGAAGATTCCGTCAACCGCCATGTCACCTGTAGCAGCAACAGGATACATACCCATGCTTCCGGCGACGAGCGGTACATTGTCGACAATGGATGACAGTACGCCGATGATTCCGGTCACGGCGTAATGGTTGCCGCTGAACGTAGCGTTCAGCCCGCCGCCGAGTTCCTTCAGCACACCCACTTCCTCCAGGCAGGCCACAGCCATCAGAATACCCAGGAAGAAGAGGATCGTCGACATATCAATGCGGCTCAGCAGATTGCTGACACGCTTTGAGAAATGAACATTGTCTCCTCTTCTCCTGTGAATACTACGGTAAAACAGTTCGGTCACGGTCCACAAAATGCCCAACACAAAGAGAATGCCAGCGAAAGGAGGGAGGTCGGTAAGGTAATGGAACAGCGGCACAAGACAGAGACCGCCCACGCCGACAGCAAAGATAGCCTTGCGCTGCATGCCGGTGAACTCCAGCATTTCCCTGTCGCCCGTCAGGTCGTTCGCCAGGTCGTCGTATTCAATATTCCCCTTCAGTGCCGTCTGCAGCAGAAGTGCCGGTACCAGCATTGAAATCAAAGACGGAAGGAATATCTCACTGATGACCCCACCCGCTGTTATCATGCCCGCATTCCACAGCATGATCGTCGTGACGTCTCCGATAGGCGAAAAGGCACCGCCCGAGTTAGCGGAAATGATCACCAGCGAGGCATAGACAATACGGTCTTTCCTTTCGTGGACGAGCTTGCGCAGGATCATGATCATCACGATACTTGTCGTCAGGTTGTCAAGAATGGCTGAAAGAAAGAAAGTCATGAAGGCTATCTTCCACAGCAGGCTCCGCTTCGACTTAGAGTGCATGACATTCTTCACCCAGTTGAAGCCGCCGTTCTGATCGACGATCTCCACAATAGTCATCGCCCCCATCAGGAAGAAGAGCGTTGTGGCCGTGTCGCCGAGATGTTCGGTGATCAAAGCGTTCACGAAGGATACGACCTGCTCTCCCGCACCCTTGAAATCAGGATGCATGAGCTGTACGAACGGGGCTGGATCAAACATGTAAAGAGTCCAGCAGAATACAAACATCAACAGGGCGATTGCAGCCTTGTTGACCTTCGTCAGACTCTCCATCGCTATGAGCGCATAGCCCAGAATGAAGACGACGATAATGGCAATTGTTAGTGTAGACATTGATTGATATTGTTTCGATTGAATCCAAGGCACAAAGTTAAGCAAAAGAAATGAGTTGGGACGTAAAGAATGCAAATTAATTGGGCAAAAGGCAGCCACATCCAGCAAAATGTAGTATATTTGCAGAGGAAGCAGGAAGGAAGCGGGCATCCCCCAACACCGCCCATCCCGCCTATCATCCCCCATAACCCCAAAAACAATGAACAAAGAAATACAACGCCTTGTCGACCGGCTCAACGCTGCCTCCGACGCTTACTACAACGGCCGTGAAGAGCTCATGACCGACTACGAGTGGGACGCTGCCTTCGACCGGCTCAAGAAGCTGGAAGAACAGACCGGCATCGTCCTCCCCGACTCCCCGACACAGAATGTCTCGGCCGACAATGTAGCCGGAAAGAAAGAGAAACATGAGTTTCCGGCCCTGTCTCTGGCAAAGACCAAAAAGGTCGAAGACCTTGCCAGATGGGCAGAAGGAAAGCCCGTCTGGCTCTCCTGGAAGCTGGACGGCCTGACGCTTGTCGCCACTTATGACAACGGACGGCTGACAAAAGTCGTCACCCGGGGCGACGGGCACATCGGCACCAACATCACCTATCTTTCCAGAGCCATCGAGGGCATCTTGCAGACCGTCCCCTACAGAGGGCATCTCGTCATCCGCGGAGAAGCCGTCATCAGCTACCCCGACTTCGAGAAGTTCAATATGGAGTCGGAGGAAGCGTATGCCAATCCCCGCAACCTCGCATCAGGATCGCTCACGCTGAAGGATATCAACGAGGTCAGGCAACGCCACCTGCACTGGATTCCTTTCACCCTTGTCTATACCGAGGGGGAAATCGGCTCATGGGGCGAACGGATGGCATGGCTTGAACGGCAGGGATTCCATCCGGTAGACAGAGAACTCATCTCACGGCCGACGGCCGGGAACATACAAGCCGTCATCGACAGCTGGTCTTCCCGTGTCACCGGACAAGCCCTCAACACCCGGCATCCGGCAGCTGACCCCCAATGCTTCCCCTACCCCGTCGACGGTCTCGTCATCACTTATGACGACACGGCCTATGCCGCAACCGGATCGGTCACAGGGCATCATGCCACACGTGCCGGCTACGCCTTCAAATGGCAGGACGAGCGGGCGGAAACGGAACTGGACCACATAGAATGGTCATGTGCCGCATCTACGATTTCTCCGGTAGCAGTCTTCCAGCCTGTCGAACTGGAGGGGACGACCGTCAAGCGTGCCTCGCTCTGCAACATCTCTGAATGCGAACGCCTGGGGATCGGCGGCAAGGGCACGAAAATCGCCGTCATCAAGGCAAACAAAATCATACCGAAGGTTGTCAGTGTCGTTGAACGGACGGGCATCTTCCATGTCCCGGAGACCTGTCCGGTGTGCCGGTCGGCGACAGAAGTCGTGGAGAGTGAGGCCAGCGGGACACGGACACTGCACTGCACGAACGCCCACTGCCCTGCCAAACAGCTCAGGAAGTTCGGCCGTTTCGTTTCCAAGGAGGGGGTGAACATCGACGGACTGTCCGAACAGACTGTCCAGAAGTTCATCAACCTGGGCTGGATTTGTGAGTATGCCGACTTCTTCCATCTCAACGAACATGCTCTGCAGCTGCGTGCCATGGACGGTTTCGGAGACAGGAGTGTCAGCAAACTCCTGGCGGCCGTTGAAAAGGCAAGGAGCGTGGAAGCCCGCCGGCTGCTCTTCGCACTCAACATTCCGCTGGTCGGACAGGATGTATGCAACCGTCTGCTTTCAGCCTATCCGCTGAAAGAACTCATCAGGACTGCTACGGAAAGTACCGACGATGATGTGTTTTCAACCATTCCCGGTATCGGACCGGAAAAGAGTGCAAGCTTTGTCCGGTGGATGAAAGACGAAGACAACCAGCCTGTGCTGCAACACTTGCTGGCCGAACTCAACGTCAGGCAAGCCTCATTCGCGCCGACAGGCAGCAGCTGCCAGGGACTGACATTCGTCATTACGGGCGATGTCCATCATTACAAAAACCGCAATGAGCTGAAAGCCTATATCGAAAGCCAGGGCGGTAAAGTCACCGGTTCGGTTTCCAAGTCTACTGACTTTCTCATCAATAATGATGTAGAAAGCACGTCGGGCAAAAACCAGAAAGCCAAGGCTCTCTCCATCCCCATCATCTCTGAGGAAGATTTCATCGACCGTTTTGCACAGGGTTCCGCCTCCGGCTTACCCGCACAGAGGACAGAAGAAGCATTATTCCAAGACTGATAGAATCAGTCTTCGGATCCCCCCCTTCTCATCCCGAATTCACATACAAAGACAGAGTATTATACTGCTTTGATTCTCAAGCTGTTATATCCGGCGTTAAAAAAGGTGCCTACTTGCATCGCAAATAAGGCCTAATTGAAGCCCAAGTAGGCCTTGTTTGCATTGCAAGTAAGGCCCTTTTGGAATCCAGACTGACTATGCCAGGATTTCGCTGTCAATCGGAGGAAGCCAAATTCTTTTATCTGCAAGGTATTCAACAGAAGAATCAAAAAGGAGACGACTTCCATGTCGTCTCCTTTTATCTTGCCTACAGGAGAAAAGTCTTCCATCTGAATCCTGCAATTTGTCATTCACATCTTGTGACGTTTTCAGAACGTCCACTTGGCCGCCACCGTCGGGATGGCATAGAAGCGGTTGTGCTCGCCGCGGTCGTTCCAGACGAAGTTGTTGCTGATTTCCACCTCAGAACCCAGAGAGAGGTTCACGTTCTTCATGCCTTTCAGCGTGTTGAGGTTGAACCAGAACTGCGGTTCAGATACCATGATCAGCTTGCCGTTCACGTCCGGATCGTACCAGACATCACAGAACCCGCTGAAGGTACAGAGGCCATGCGCAAAGGTTGTTCCCCACACCTCCGTCAGCTGGAAGCTGTTGTAAGGATGCGCGCCCGTGTGGCCGTTCTTGAAATAATACTTATACATCAGCTGCACGCTGAACGTCTTTGAGAAGTCTTTTGAAGCCCAGTTCCATGCGCCGCCCAGAAGCACGGAGTGCTGGTAGCGGTTACCGTAGTAGCCCCCGGGAGTCTCGCCGGAACCTACGCCGCCGTTGTATTCCACGTGGGCAGCCCACTGCTTGTTCTTCGTGAGGTTGAACTCACGGGCAATCTCCCAGTAAGCACCGATCGTACCGTCGTTCTTGTAGTCAATGTCGGTGAACATGAAGGTGGAACCCCATGTGTCTGGCTTGAACATCTCAACCGTCGTCGTCACCGTCGTACGCGATGAGAGGTCGTTGTAGAGATTGTGACCAAGGTCGTAATGGAGCTGAACATTCTGTGCCTGCGCACCGCTAAAAGCTGCTACCAGAAGGATAGCGAGGGAAAAGAATCTTTTCATGTTGTTTATTATTTTACTATTTAAAACGGCGGCAAAGTTACAAAAAAAACTTAAACCGTCCATGTAATAACAAAAGAATCGTTAACTTTGTAGCTGTATGAGAATAGACATCATCACCGTATTGCCGGAGATGCTGGAGGGATTTGTCCACGAGAGCATCCTTGCCAGGGCAGAGAAAAAGGGACTGGCAGAGATCCGGCTGCACAATCTCCGTGACTATACGAAAGACAAATGGCGGCGTGTAGACGACTATCCGTTCGGCGGACAGGCGGGCATGGTCATGCAGATCGAGCCTATTGACAACTGCATCGCCGCCTTGAAGGAAGAACGAGACTATGACGAAGTCATCTTCACGTCACCCGACGGCGAGCCGTTCAGCCAGCGTATCGCCAACGACCTCTCCATGGGAGGAAACCTCATCATTCTTGCGGGGCATTACAAAGGCATTGACCAGCGCGTACGCGACCACCTCATCACACGGGAGATTTCCGTCGGCGACTTCGTCCTGACAGGCGGCGAACTGCCGGCAGCCATCATTGCCGACGCCGTTGTCCGGCTTGTCCCGGGTGTCATCAGCGACGACCAGAGCGCACTTTCCGACTGCTTCATGGACGATATGCTCTCCGCCCCCATCTATACCCGTCCCCGCAGCTACAAGGGGTGGGAGGTGCCCGAAATCCTGCTCAGCGGGAACGAGGCGAAAATCAGACAGTGGGAGTTCGACCAGGCCATGGAGCGTACCCGGCGGCTCCGTCCCGACCTCCTGAAAGAGCAGGAAAAATGATCCCTTATTTTTCAATTTTCTAATACAGCTACTTTATGTCACAAATGAAAGAATTACCACAGGTGGGCTTCTCTGAAGCCGCACAGAACTTTTTCAGGAAGTGTTTCCAGTTCAAGGGACGCATCCGCCGCTCAGAGTACTGGTGGGGTGTTCTGATCGTCCTTCTCGCTTCCATCGTCCTTTCCTTCATCCCGATTGTCGGATGGATCGCAACCTTCTTCCTTTCCATAGGCGGAATATCCATGCTGTTCCGCCGTCTGCACGATACCGGCCGCAGCGGCTGGTGGTGGGGCTGCCAGACAATCATCGGACTGGCTGCAGGCGCACTCTTCTTCTCCGCCATCGATTTCCATGCTTATATGACGGCGGCACAGTCACAGGATATGACCAAGATGATAAGGGTGCTCTCTGCCGGCATGGCGGGCAGTACAGGCATCTTGGCCTTGCTGCTTTACCTGGTCAATGGGGCACTGGGCATCGCCATCTTCGTATTCACTCTCCTCGACAGCAAGCCGGAAGACAACAAGTACGGAGAGTCGACCAAGTATGTCATGGAATAAGCCGGAAAGGAAAAACGACAACGGGATGACATGAGCGGGTGTGCTGACCTGTCAGGCACCACATTCCCGTTCATTCGGGCAGAAGGGTGTGTCAAAATGCAGATGAATAACTTGACGACTTTCAAACTATAAGCAGGTTTTTCCTACAACACAGAAAAGACCATTTCTTTACTCAAAATCGAGTACAGAAATGGTCATTTTCAATGAATTGTTTCAAACTGTAAGATTATCAAAATGGTAATTGTATTTTGACACACCCTCCCTGTTTCCGTGTTTACCGGTCTCTGTATGCCCGCCGTCCTGCATACGGCGGTTCTGCCTTGAACTGACCATTTGGCATACCGTACAGAAAGACATATCTATTCCATCCAGTTAAGAGGCTCTATGGGGCAATGTCCTGTCCGGGGTTACGCTTCCTGTTGCCCCCCGGCAACCTTACCTGACCTTATCCACCGGTATGAAAGGGAGCGACGGACAAGTCCGGGCACTTCGCGCCACAGACAAAAGAGACACATCCTTTTCCCTGTCGCTTTTGCGGAGAAGTCTCCCCCGACAGGCAGGTCAACAGAAAAAGCTCAGGAGCTTTTCACAGAAAGGTTAAGAGCTTTTTGCAGAAAGCTTAAGAGCTTTTCACGGAAAGCTTAGGAGCTTTTTGAAAAAACCTGAGAACTTTCGGGAGGCAGATCGCCCATCTCCTGCTCCATGCGGTCATGCCATGGCGATATAGACGGCACACAGGGCCAGTGCGACGGCACAGGCCATAGCCGTCTGCCGCTGGTAGTCCGTGAAGAATCTGCGGAGGTAACTGCCTGCCAATATCCACAGCAGATTGGCTCCCGGCCCTGCTATCAGCAGCCAGGCCCCGACAGCAAGCAGATCGGTCAGCCTGCTGCTGTAAGGCAGCACAAACGTACCGAACGCGGTCAGGTCGAACAACAGCATCTTGACATTCGTCATCTGGACGATCATCCCGCTTGTGAAACTGCAATCGCTGTCTTTCTCCTTCGCCTGTCCCCTGCTCTTCCCCACCTTATACGCCAGATACAGGATGTATGCCGCCCCGGGATATTTCAGATACGGTATATATTCTGCAAAGGCGAGGCCTATCCAATGCGCCAGGACGGCCATCAGGCACACGGCAATGGAAAAGCCGGCCAGCAGTCCGGGCCACATCACCAGCGACGGTTTCCTGCCATACTGCAGCGACATGGCAAGAGAATAGATGTTGGCAGGACCGGGCGTATAACCAATGATCAATATCTGCAGAAGCAGACCGGGAAGGAGCGTAATCGGCATATTGCATTCATATTGTTGACGGGCACAGCCCGCATGGAGAGGATGCGGCAGGCTGTCTTGACACTGCAAATCTACAAATAAAATCGCATGCTGCAATGTTTTTCTCCCGGCGATCTGCATCTTTTTCCTGTCCGGCACACCTGCCTGGCCGTCCGCTGTTCCCCCGAAACGTTCTGTGCGCTTTACATTTTTATAGGGGCAGGACTTGTCCAGTCTATTATTAATTGCTACTTTTGTATCTCGTTATCAGCGAACAGAGGCAGATGATGTTCCCACACATCACCCGCCTACGACAAAGTCAAGAAACAGGATATGCCATTAAGATTACCGGCCGGACTTCCCGCCATCGACATCCTGAAACACGAGAACATCTTTCTCGGGGATGGAACACAAGGACAGACGAACAGCGAACGACGGCTCCGCATAGCCGTGCTCAACCTCATGCCGCTGAAGGAGACGACAGAGACCGACCTCGTGCGCCTGCTGTCCAACAGTCCGCTGCCGCTGGAGATCAGTTTCATGAAGCTCCGGAGCCATGTCCCCAGACATACTCCGGCAGAACACATGGAGAAGTTTTACCGTGACTTCGAGGAACTGCGCAAGGAGCGTTTCGACGGGATGATCGTCACCGGTGCTCCTGTGGAGGGAATGCCTTTCGAGGAGGTGGACTACTGGGACGAGCTTACGGCGGTCTTCGACTGGGCACGGCGACACGTCGCCTCGACACTGTATATCTGCTGGGCGGCCCAGGCCGGGCTCTATCACTTCTACGGTGTCAGGAAGCATCCGCTGCCCAAGAAGATGTTCGGTATCTTCCCGACCGTGGCGTTGCAGCCCGGACTGCCGATCTTCCGCGGGTTTGATGATGTCTTCCGGATGCCGCAGAGCCGGCATACGGAGATACGGCGGGAGGACATTGACCCGATAGACGACCTCGAGGTAATTGCCGAGTCGGCGGAGAGCGGCGTGTCCATCGTGATGTCATGCAGCAAGCGTGACTTCTTTATCACAGGACACCTGGAGTATGCACCCGACACTCTCGACAAGGAATACCACCGTGATCTCGGCAGACGGAACGACGTGGAGGCGCCCCGGCATTATTATCGTGATGGCAATCCGGAGAACGGACCGCTTGTCAGCTGGCGCGCACATGCCAACCTGCTGTTCTCCAACTGGATCAACTGGGTGCTGCGGGATGGACATTGAGGGAATGCAGCCTTTCCGTCCCTTCCGTCTCACCCGACGGTCTCCCTCCGCCGACATCCGGCACAGCCCCTCCCTTGCCTCCACCCTCATCCCCCATCACTCAACTCCCATCGCAAATGCTCCCATCATCCAACCACCCCACTTCAATTGAACTGCTTGCCCCCGCCAAGAACTTAGCGTGCGGCATCGCCGCCATCGACCATGGGGCAGACGCCGTGTATATCGGGGCTTCCCGCTTCGGTGCGCGACAGTCGGCAGGCAACAGCGTAGAGGACATCCGCACACTGTGCACGTATGCCCATCAGTACGGTGCAACCGTCCACGTCACCCTCAACACGATCATCTACGACGACGAACTGGCAGACACGCTTTCCCTCGTCCGCGAACTCGTCGATGCCGGCGCGGATGCCTTTCTTCTGCAGGACATGGGCCTGATGACCGAAGTGAAGAAGATCGTTCCGGACACGGTAGCCCTCCACGCCAGCACACAGTGCGACACCCGCACGGCAGAGAAGGCCGGATGGCTGGTCAGGCAGGGCTTCGACCGTGTCGTACTCGCCCGCGAACTCTCCGCCGACGAGATAAACAAGATTCACAGACGGCTGCCGTCACTTGAGCTGGAAGCATTCGTACATGGCGCCCTGTGTGTCAGTTATAGCGGCATCTGCTATGCTTCGCAGTATTGCTTCGACCGGTCCGCCAACCGCGGGGCCTGTGCCCAGTTCTGCCGGCTGGCCTTCGATCTGGTGGACTCGGACGGCAGAACCATAGAACACCAGCGTCATCTGCTGTCGCTGAAGGATATGTGTCAGATCGACAATCTGGAGACGCTCATGCGTTCCGGTGCGTGCGCCTTCAAGATAGAAGGCCGTCTGAAGGACATCAACTACGTGAAGAATGTCGTTTCGGCCTACAGCCAGCGAATTGACGAGATCATCCGCAGACACCCCGGCGAGTTCCGCCGTGCCTCCCTGGGACATGTACGCTATGCGTTCACTCCGGATCTGAGAAAGACATTCAACCGCGGCTATACCGACTACTTCCTGAAAGGGCGGCAGGCGGATATCTTCTCACCCGACACGCCCAAGGCATTGGGAGAATTTGTCGGCACGGTAAAGGAAATCCGCCGCGACAGCTTCAATGTAGCCGGTACGGCGGCCTTTGCCAATGGGGACGGACTGTGCTTCCTGACAGGTGGACGCACAGACGGACCGGCAGGCAGACGGATGGACGGCCCCGGTCATTCCTCCCCCCGTCTGGAGGGCTTCCGCATCAACCGGGCCGTGGGCAACCGGCTTTATCCGTTCCAGATGCCAAGAGGACTGAAACCCGGCATGGCACTGTATCGCAACCAGGATCAGGCTTTTGACAGAATACTGGGCGGAAAGACTGCCGAGCGCAAGATTCCTATAAAAATACGGTTCGGGGTCAGAACCTCTGCCCCAGCCCCCGCGACAGAGGCCTTGGAGAGCCATGGGATCATATGGGTGAAGGCCGAGATAAGGCACGGGGAGGAGGCAGCCGAGGCATCGACTTCCTTTCCCCTCCAGTCTGCCCGGAAGCCACAGCATGACAACATCGTCAGCCAGCTTGCCAGACTGGGCAATACGGTCTATACCTGTACAGAGGTGGAGATAGAGGACAGAGCAGACAGGTTCTTCCTGCCGAGCAGCGTGCTGGCCGAACTGCGGCGTATGCTGGCAGGCCGGCTCGACGCGCATATCCGGTCGATGAAGCGCATGGCCGTCC
Organism: Prevotella multiformis DSM 16608; assembly: GCF_000191065.1. Lineage (GTDB taxonomy): Bacteria > Bacteroidota > Bacteroidia > Bacteroidales > Bacteroidaceae > Prevotella > Prevotella multiformis. The sequence continues at coordinate 872,260 of NZ_GL872283.1, read as the reverse complement.
GCCGGAACTCCGCCCGTGACGGTTCAGACAGTACATCCCTGTTCGCAGTGGCCAATCCCTCCCAGTACCGGAAATTCCCCTACCTGTACAACATCTCCAACGACGCCGCACGCAGCTTTTATGCACAGCAGGGGCTGCCGGAGGCACATCCGGCCTTTGAGACAGGTCACTCCGGCGATTCTCCGCTCCTCATGCAGTGCCGGCATTGCATCCGCTATTCGCTCGGCTACTGCACCAGACGGGGCGGAAAGCAGCCGACGTGGCGGGAGCCGCTCTTCCTTGTCCTGCCCGACAGACGGCGTTTCCGGCTGGAGTTCGACTGCAAGGACTGTCAGATGAACCTTCACCCGGCATAGAGGAAACACCTCTCCGCTCCCTCCGGAACAGATGGGAAATATAGACCGACAACTTCACCGTCCGGCCTTCTCCTGCAGGAGGCCCAAAAACCAACAATATGCGTAGACGTTATTCGCTGCTCCCATTACTTCTCTTAGGAATCCTCCTGTTGACGACAGGCTGTTATCACAAGAAGACCCCTTCCTCTTTCCGTCTGCCCGACAGCATACAGGAAGCCCAGATCTCCCGCCACCTGCAGGCAGGCGACGACTCGCTGGCAAAGCAGAGTGACAGTACGAAAGACAACTGGCAGGGGACGGCAAGCAGGGTCGATTCGCTGTCCTTCCGCGTGAAGCACCACTATTCACAGGGATTCAATTTCATCGTCACATCCGACTCGCTGATGCTGCTTCGCCAGCAGCCCGAAGAAGCCGTGAACCGGATGGAGACCGACTCCTTTGCCGTAAAGAAAGGAAAGGGAATCGTGGTGGCCGACGTGCGTATCCTGCCGGATGACAAGCAGGATTCCGTCTGGTTGGAGATCGCCACAGAAGACTATGCCTTTGGATGGATACACGAAGGACGCCTCCTGAAGCAGGTCGACCCGGACGATCCCATCTCCCAGTTCATCTCCACCTTCTCGAATATCCACCTGCTCATCTTCCTGATCGTCATCTCCATCATAGCCATAGGCTATCTCGCCCGCAAGATCCTGAAGCAGAACGCACATATCGTACACTTCAACGATGTCAATTCCCTGTACCCCACCCTGCTGGCCGTCATCGTGGCACTCTCGGCGGCTTTCTATGCCAGCATACAGCTCTTCGCACCGGAGACGTGGCGCGAGTTCTATTTCCATCCGTCGCTCAATCCCTTCTCCCAGCCCCTGCTGCTCAACATCTTTCTGGTACTCGTATGGGCCATGCTGATCATAGCCCTGGCGACAATAGACGATGTGCGGCGGCTGCTGCAACCGGCCGAGGCTATCCTCTACCTCTCCGGTCTGGCTGCGGTGTGTGCCGTCAACTACATTGTCTTTTCGGTTCTCACCTTATATTATATAGGCTATCTGCTGCTGCTTGCCTATATCTACTATGCGTTCCGCGTCTATTTACGCCATAGCAGCGAGACCTACTGCTGCGGGAACTGTGGCAGACGGCTGCATCGGAAAGGCAGATGCCCGCACTGCGGGGCCGTGAACGAATAGCCGCCCCCTTCCGCTCCCGGAGCGTCAGCAGGGGCAAACGTGAAGACCAGACGTGGTGAACGGATAGCCTTCCGCTCCCGGAGCGAGGGTGACGTGCCCGGTCATATTCCTAACAAATAAGGATTGTACATGATGCTTTTTCTTCTTACCTTTGCAGCGTCAACGTATTGTAAAACATTATAGAATAATATGTTCAAGTCCAGATTAGGTATTGCGCTCTTGATGGCCGCAGCCTTGCCAGCGGGAGTACATGCTGATAATACCATTGAAAAAGGAGATACCTCCAGAGTGTATGACATCGACGAAGTCGTCATCATCGACCAGCCCAAGGAGGCTTTCCGTCTCCGGCAGCAGCCCCTGAGCAGCACCTCCTTCAACGGTGCGCAGCTGCAGAGCCTCAACGTGCAGGACGTGCGGCAGCTGTCTGCCTTCGTGCCGTCGTTCGCCATGCCCGAGTATGGAAGCCGCTACACCTCTTCCATCTATATGCGCGGGATCGGTTCGCGCGTCTACTCTCCGGCTGTGGGAATCTATGTGGACGGCATGCCCGTCCTGTGCAGGAGCGCCTTCAACTTCCACGTCTATGATGTCGACCGCGTGGATGTCCTCCACGGACCGCAGGGGACACTTTACGGCATGAACACCGAGGGCGGCCTGATGCGCCTTTACAGCCGCAGTCCCTTCCAGTATCAGGGCACGGACGTGAAGTTCTCTCTGGGAACCAGATTCCTGCGCAAGGTCGAGGCGAGCCATTATGAGCGGCTGAACGACAGGACGGCTTTCTCGCTGGCAGGATTCTATGGCGGACAGAACGGCTTTTTCCGCAATCAGTTTGACGGAGGCCGTGCCGACCTTATCAACGAGTTCGGCGGAAAGGGACGGCTGCTGTGGCATCCGACCGGCCGTCTGGCCTTTGACTTCTTGGCTGATTACCAATATACACGGCAGAACGGTTTTCCGTATGGCCAGCTTGTCACCGAAGACGAAATCGCCGCCGCCCCCATCACCTCCCCGCTCTATGGACTGAAAGCCGGGACACAGTCGCCCGACCAGAACCGGCAGAGCAACTACCGCCGCAACATCCTCAACACGGGGGCAGGCATCAAGTACACCGGAAACGGTTTCGACGTGAACTCCATGACCTCGTGGCAGTATCTCCATGACTATATGCTCATGGATATCGACTACCGGCCGCAGGACTTCCTGCATCTCATCCAGCGTCAGCACGGAAACATCCTCTCGGAGGAATTGTCCGTCAAGAGCCGCAACGGCAGCAGGTGGCACTGGACCTTCGGCGCTTTCGGTTCTTACCAGTGGCTGAAGACATCCGCCCCCGTCTACTTCGACAAGGACATGAACGCCTTTCTCTCCAAGACGATTACCGATTATGCCTACAACGGCATACTCAATTCCATGGCACGCGGCATTGCGCAGGGAATGATTGCCAGAGGAATGTCCAAAGAGGCCGCCGAGGCCGCTGCCCGCGCGCTGGCGGCCGCCAATATCGCCCGGACAGGAGGCGTCAACATAGACATGGCCATGGACCCTGTCCCGGGACTCTTCCGCACGCCGACATTCAATCTTGGCGTTTACCACGAGAGCAACATCGACCTCACACCGCATCTTACGGCGACGCTCGGTCTCCGGTACGACTACTCCCATGTGGCCATTGACTATGAGACCTCGGCCCGTGTAGCCTTACAGGAGCATGTATTCGGAGTGAACATCAGCCCGGTCATCACCTCCCGGCTGAACCGTCACGAGCACGACCACTTCAACCAGCTTCTGCCGAAGGTCGGGCTGACCTACCGCCTCCCGGACGGGAGCAACGTCTATGCGACGTGGTCGAAGGGCTACCGGGCCGGCGGATACAACTTCGAGATGTTCTCGGATGTGCTCCAGACGGAGACCGCCAAGGCTGCGAAGGCCGCCCGTGCCGACCTTGACATCGCACATGACGAGGCGTATTATGAGCGCATTGCAAAGACCATCGAATACAAGCCGGAGACAAGCTGGAACTACGAGGCGGGCACACATCTCAACCTTCTCGACAATCAGCTTCACCTCGATCTTTCCGCCTATTACATGCAGATCCGCAACCAGCAGCTCTCCGTCATGGCTGGCAACTACGGATTCGGACGTGTGATGACGAATGCCGGGCGCAGCCATTCCTGCGGTCTGGAAGCCACACTCCGGGGAGGAGCACTGGACAACAGGCTCGCCTATGCGGTCAGCTATGGGCTCACGAGCGCACGCTTTGACGAATATACGGATTCTGTCGCAGGAGGCGGGACGGTCGACTACAAAGACAAGCGGGCGCCTTTCGTGCCACAGCATACGTTGGGGGCAAATGCCGACTATCGGATCGACGTTGACCCGGCGGCCTTGCTCGACCCGTCCAGCCGGTTCCATCTGCGCAGCGTCACAGTGGGCATGAATCTCTCCGCACTGGGCAAAATCTACTGGGATGAGCAGAACACCGTCAGCCAGAACTTCTATGCGGTACTCGGCGCCCACGCCGATGCCGACTTCGGCCCTCTGCACATCAACCTGTGGGTACGCAATCTGACCGACACGAAGTATGACACCTTCGCCGTACAGAGCGCGGCGACCGGCAAGCGTTACACCTTTGCCCAGCAGGGCAACCCCTTCCAGCTGGGGGTCGACTTCAGGCTGCATTTCTGACGGTCCCCCGCATCCGGCATGTGTCCATCGGGAAAACCAGATGACAGCCGGAAGGACAGCCGTCATCACAGCGTGAGACAACGTCCGTGAAGCCGGAAGTACATCCATAGGCATGTTCTGGAAATTCCACGTCGGTCTGTCAATGGCGGGAATCTTGCCAGCCCTTTGTGCCTATACTGTTAAGAATTGAACGCAAAAGACCGTCTGCTCCGGTGGGAGTACTGACGGTCTTTTGCGTTCTTCCGTTCCATGCGTGGATGCTTTCCGTATAGCTTTAACGGGAGAACCGGAGTGATTCATTCAACAGAAACATGGCCAAGACGGTCAACTGTCTGTTCTGTTATCCTCCTCCGACACAAAGCCCTTTTCATTTTAACACGTGAGACCACAGATAAGATTTTGAAAAGTCATTACATAATTTCAAACCAATCACCTACGAATATAAAAGACACATACAAAAAGGCAGGTCTGTAACCAGCAGTCAATCAATTGGTTGTCAAGTCGTTTGCAAAAGGTGCTTGATTGGACTTCAAAAGGGCGTTAATAACACGGTAATAGAGCACCAGTTGCAGGTCAATCAGGCATCTTTTAGAAGCCAGAAGAGCATGTGTCAGCTTCGAGCTGCACAAAAATGTTTACAAACAGCGATGGCAAGGGAATAAATCGGGGTCTTCCTGACGTTGATATTCTCTCCCCCGAATGGTTCCGCAACGAGAGAAGAAGCAAAATAAAAGAGAATCTGCAGAAATATGATTCAAGGCACGAAAACCGCACGGATAATCATTAACTTTGCAACAGAATAAGAAATAAAAGACAACAGACCTATGACGGAACAAGAGTTAGCCAACGTGATTTGGGACATCAAAGAAGTCATCCGCAACTACTATGACGACTCCGAAGTGGAGGATGTCATCCTGCCCTTCACGCTGCTTCGCCGATTGGATTGTGTGCTCGAAGATAAGTACGATGTCATTCTCGAGGCACTCGACGGCACGCCCGCAGAGATGCGGAAATACAAACTCGAGTCCTTGATGCGGCAGAACGGCCTCACCTTCTTCAATCTGTCGGGACTGTCATTGAGGAAGCTGCTCAACTCTCCCGACCAGATCGGCGATGCCTTCAAGACTTATATCGAAGGCTTTACGCCGAACGTGAAGGACATCCTTGCCAACTTTGTACACGAAGACGGCGACAGCGGCATCGTCGACCTGTCGAAGATATACGCCCGGCTTGAGCGTGGCAACAAGCTCTTTGCGGTTGTCATGCAGTTTGTTGAGAAAGCCGACCTCCACCCTTCCAAGGTGAGCAACGCCATGGTCAGGAATTTCCGAACATCTGCTGCTGACAAGGCTTGACAAGATTATCTCACTTTTATCAAATATCTGCATCAGGAGTGTAAACGCCCGATGCCTTAAACCTAAGATTGTAATAACATATATGAATGGTACTAAACAAGTGGTTACCGGCAAATTCCTACAAATTAATTGACGACCCATTATATATAGAAGATAACAAATGACGGATTTAAACAGAAATCTTTTTCTCTGCGGAAAGGCTGCACTCCCGTGTATTACCTTTGCACTCGCAACATAAACAACAACTTGAAAGGATAGAATTATGAAAGAACTAAAATGCCCTAAGTGTGGAAATGTTTTCAAGGTGGATGAGGCAGACTATGCTTCCATTTTGAACCAAGTAAAGACGAAGGAAATCGAGGCTGAGGTGAAGCGGAGAATGACTGAGACGGAGGAGCGCAACAAAGCTGAGCTGGCGTTGGTTACCACCAAGACGGAACAGACCTTCCGGAACAAGCTGTCGCAGAAAGAGCAGGAGCTGATCCAGAAGGCAGCTGAGATAGAACGACTGAAAGGTGAGAAGGACAGCGAACTGTCCCGGCAGAAGGCTGAGATGAGTGCGGAGATTGCCAATCTGAAGGCTAAGCTGGAGGGGATAGAGTCGCTGAAGGCAAGCGAACTGATGGCTGCATTGTCTGAGAAGGATAAGACAATCAGTGAGTTGAAGTCAGAGATCAGCCAGAATGGAGACAAACTGCAGTTGGCACTGATGGAGGAGCGCAACAAAGCACAGAGAGATGTGCAGGAAAGAGAAAACAAGATCGTGAAACTGCAAAGTGAGATAGAGCAGGAGAAGAGCAAGGCACAGCTGCATGAGGCAGACCTGCAGAAGCAACATGAGAATGAGTTGCGTATGAAGCAAGAACAGATAGACTACTACAAGGACTTGAAGACGAAGATGTCGACGAAGATGGTGGGTGAGACCTTGGAGCAGCATTGTAGTATTGAGTTCGAGCGTTATCTGCGTCCGCTGATGCCGAATGCTTACTTTGACAAGGACAATGATGCGAGCGACGGTACGAAGGGCGACTTCATCTTCCGTGACAGTGAAGACGGGACGGAATACATCTCGATCATGTTCGAGATGAAGAACGAAATGGAAACCACTGCCACTAAGCATAAAAACGAGGACTTCTTGAAGAAGTTGGACGAGGACAGGCGGAAGAAAGGATGTGAGTATGCCGTGCTGGTGAGCCTGCTGGAGGCTGACAACGAGCTGTATAATAGCGGCATCGTGAACAAGAGCCACGTCTATCCGAAGATGTATGTCATTCGCCCGCAGTTCTTCGTGACGTTCATCACGCTGTTGGTACAGGCATCGAAGAGTGCCTTGGAATATAAGAAGCAGCTTGTCCTGGCACAGAACAGGGAGGTGGATGTGACCAACTTCGAGACGAAGATGGAAGACTTCAAACAAAAGTTCAGCAAGCATTACGAGCTGTACACCAGGAAGTTCCAGGATGCCATCGCGGACATTGACGCTACAATCAAGAAGCTCCAGAAGGTTCGTGCAGAACTGGTCAGCAGTGAGAACAACCTGCGTCTTGCCACCCAAGACACTGAAAACCTCACCATCCGCAGGCTCACCTACAATAACCCGACGATGAAGGCAAAGTTTGATGAGGCTCGGAATACACAGACTGCTGTGGAAATTCGGTAAGACGGCCATGGGTGTATGAAGTTCCTGCTCATCGGGGCTTTGCCGACGGATCCTTTCAGGCCCGCTTTGCGATGGACACCCTTTCCGTTGGCTATGTAAATCCCGCTATCAGGGCTTACCGTGGACTTCCACCCGTTATACCAATGCTCATGCCGGGCATACCAAAAGAAGAGGGTGTGTCAAAATGCAGATGAATAACTTGACGACTTTCAAACTATAAGCAGGTTTTTCCTACAACAAAGAAAAGACCATTTCTTTACTCAAAATCGAGTACAGAAATGGTCATTTTCAATGAATTGTTTCAAACTGTAAGATTATCAAAATGGTAATTGCATTTTGACACACCCTCTTCTATTTGTCTGCATGCCCCCTGCGTTTTCCCTGCAGGTGCGAAACTACAGTCTGATTTTGCCGACCAGTTTCCTCTGCCTTCCATCACCTATAACGGGCGCATGGGCATCCTCGGGGAAGAAGAGAACAAACAGTCCCGGCCGGACCTTGAAATATTCTTTTGCCTCCTGTGTATAAAAACCGCAATCGGTATCGGGGTTGTAGGCTATGTCGGGGATGCCCAGCCCGGAGACCGGTGTCCAGCCCATCGTCTCTTCCTTCAACAGAGGAACCTGCATGTCAATGTATCTCCTGTGAAATTCCAACCGCTGTCTGTCTTTTGTCTTCAGTTCTACTTCATCCAGATTGATGAACAAACCTCTGCCGTCAAGCGTGATGCGCCCCGCTTCCTGCCCGCTGAAATCGTGGTGGAGAACATACTCCATCAGTTCCTTCATCTTCGGATGCAGGCCATAATACCGGCAGGCTGCGTTTAAATCTGCTATTACCATCTGTTCCTTTTCTGTTGGTTGTCCGTGCAAATATAGGCATTTTCTTTCTGATGGCAAAGGAAAAGCACCGGACATCTTTCGTCCTGACTGTACGGGAGCGGACTTTCATTCCATTGCAGTCTTTCATCTTGGCAAGCGACAATGGCCGATTGTCTGAACCTGACAAAGAAACAAAAATGCGTTAAATTCCAGTCCTATATAAGGGGTTTCTCCTTTTTTTGGTTTATCTTTGTACGTTAAATCAAGAGAAAGCGAAATAGAAATGACAGACAACATATCGGAGAAGAAAGAGCGTACAAACCCTTTCTTCCTGCCTTACAATACACCGCACGACACCGTGCCTTTCGACCGTATCACCCTTGCCGATTATGAAGAGGCGATGATGGAGGGTATCCGCCGTGAGGACGAACAGATTGAGAAGATCATCCATAACCCCGACGAACCGACCTTCGAGAACACCATCATACCGGAGGATGAAGTGAAGGGACGCAAGCATTATTATGATCTGCTGAACCGGGTGGAGAGCGTGTTCTTCAATATGCTGAGTGCCGAGACCAATGACGAGATGGATGCCCTGGCGCAGAAGATGAGTCCGATACTCACCCGGCACGCGAATGATGTCAGCCTCAATCCCAAGCTGTTCGAACGCATCAAGTACGTTTATGAGCATCACCGTGAACTGACACCGGAAGAGAACCGCCTGCTGGAGAACAGCTACGACGGCTTCGTACGCAGCGGTGCGCTGCTGGATGAGGCGGGGAAGAACCGTCTGCGCAAGCTCACGGAAGAGGCTTCCATGCTTTCTTTGCAGTTCTCACAGAACCTGCTGAAGGAGAACAAGGCCTATACGCTGCACATCCTTGATAAAAGACAGCTTGACGGTCTGCCCGACACGGCACGGGAAGCAGCGCACGAGGCTGCAAAAGAGCACGGACAGGAGGGATGGATATTCACTCTGGATGCACCGAGCTACGGACCGTTCATGATGTACAGTACGCAGCGCGAACTGCGCAAGGAGCTCTACATGGCCCGGAACACACTCTGCATAAAGGACAAGGAAACGAACAACCTCGAGGTATGCAGGCGGCTCGTCAATCTCCGCCGTGAGATGGCGCAGCTTCTGGGCTACGACACCTTCGCCGACTACGTGATGAAGCACCGCATGGCGACAACGGTCGAGAACGTCTACAAGCTGCTCGACGACCTCATTACGGCGTATAAGCCGGCAGCCATCAGAGAACGGGAGGAAGTGAAGGCACTGTCCCGTGAACTGGAGGGCGACGACTTCAAGATGGAGCCGTGGGATGCGGCTTACTATGGCCAGCAGCTGAAGAAGCGGAAGTTCGACCTCGACCCCGAGATGCTCCGCCCTTACTTCGAACTGGGCAACGTCATCAAGGGGGTCTTCGGGCTGGCTACACGCCTGTATGGGATTACTTTCAAAGAGAACAAGGACATACCGGTCTATCATCCTGACGTGAAGCCCTATGAAGTATTCGACAAGGACGGCAGCTACCTGGCAGTACTCTATGTCGACTTTCATCCGCGCAAGGGAAAACGGGACGGTGCCTGGATGACCGAGTTCCAGGGACAGTGGATTGAGCGGGACGGGACAAACGTACGTCCGCACACCTCGCTTGTAATGAATCTCTCCAAGCCTACCGAGGATAAACCGGCCTTGCTGAGGCTGGGTGAGGTGGAGACTTTCCTGCACGAGTTCGGGCACTCACTGCATGGGATGTTCGCCAACACCCGTTTCGAGAGTCTGTCGGGAACGAATGTCTGGTGGGACTTCGTGGAACTTCCTTCACAGTTCATGGAGAACTTCGCCGTAGAGAAGGACTTTCTCCGCACGTTCGCCTTCCACTATCAGACAGGGGAGGCGATGCCCGACGAACTGATAGACAAGATCGTGGCTAGCCGTACATTCGGTGCGGCGACGGCGTGTCTGCGGCAGGTCAGCTTCGGCCTGCTGGATATGGCTTACTACACGCAGAAAGATGCGTTTACCGAGGATATTATCCCATTCGAGAAGAAGGCATGGGCATCCGCCATCATCGACGAGCAGCGCATGGACACCTGTATGACGGTGCAGTTCTCCCACATTATGGCGGGTGGCTATGCTGCGGGTTATTACAGCTACAAATGGGCTGAAGTCCTTGACGCCGATGCTTTCAGCGTCTTCAAGAAAGAGGGAATCTTCAATCAGGCAACCGCCCGGCGGTTCCGTGACAACATCCTGTCACGCGGCGGAACGGAACATCCCATGACACTTTACAAGCGTTTCCGCGGACAGGAGCCGACAATTGATGCGCTGATGAAGAGAGACGGCATTTCCCGATAGCCTTCCCCCACCCCGTCACAGATAAAACTCCATCATCACAATGAACAGCGAACCTATCACCAGTCACGAAGCAGCCGCATCCCCCCTCATGAAGGGCAGGAGCAGGACCGCCGTCGATTACCGTTACCTCCGGATGGCACGCATCTGGGCAGAGAACTCCTACTGCAGACGCCGGCAGGTGGGGGCGTTGGTCGTGAAGGACAAGATGATCATCAGCGATGGTTACAACGGAACCCCGAGCGGCTTCGAGAATGTATGTGAGGATGAAGCCGGCGTAACGAAGCCTTATGTGCTCCACGCTGAAGCCAATGCCATCACGAAACTGGCACGGAGCGGCAACAACAGCGACGGCTCGACGCTTTACGTGACGGCATCACCGTGCATCGAGTGTTCGAAACTGATCATCCAGGCGGGCATCCGGCGTGTCGTCTATGCCGAGAAGTACCGGCTGATGGACGGGATTGACCTGCTGGAACGTGCCGGCATCGAGGTAGAGTTCCTTCGTCTTGAGGGACTTCCTCCAGACGATGTCCCTGAAGAGAAAAGACAAGATGAGGGCGGCAGATAACGTAGAAGGCGACACCATGGCAGCCGCCGCATCCGGCTGCACCGCCGGCCTACAGACCCTATCAGCCGTCATGCGCCTTCCACAAGCACGTTATCCAAGGCGCTTATAATCGGATATACAATAACAAGTAAATCAGCGAGCACCCTGTCCGCAAGTCCTCCTCTCTGGGAGGCATAGGGGTGGAGCTTTTATGAATCAAAACAAAACCAACCGTTTCATGCCGCTCCTGATGGCATTCTGTGTCGTCATCGGTATATTGATCGGCACTTTCTATGCCAATCACTTCTCGGGCAACCGATTGAACATCATCAACAGTGGAAGCAGCCGGCTAAGCAACCTGCTGCATATCATCGATGACCAGTATGTCGACTCGGTGAACATAGACGACCTTGTCGAGAAGGCCATCCCGGCCATCCTGTCCGAACTGGATCCGCACTCCGTCTATATCAGCGCAAAGGATGTGCAGCTCGCCACGGACGACCTCAAGGGTTCTTTCTCCGGAGTAGGTGTCGAGTTCATCATCCGCAATGATACGCTGCGGATACAGAATGTCATCAAGGGCGGGCCGGCTGACAAGGCCGGAATACTCGCCGGTGACAAGCTCGTCAGCATCAACGGCAAGGCTTTCGTCGGCAAGAATGTCACCAACGAGGAGGCCATGCACCGGCTGAAGGGACCTAAGGATTCCAAGGTGAAGATCGGTGTGAAACGGTACGGTGAACAGGGAGTGAAGGTGTTTACCGTGACACGTGGCGATGTCTCCGTCAAGAGTGTTTCGGCTTGCTATATGCTCAACGATTCAACAGGTTATATCCGCATCAAGAGCTTCGGCGAGCGTACCTATGCCGAGATGCTTGCGGCTCTGCAGACACTGAACATCCAGGGGGCTGACCATCTGGTCATCGACCTTCGCGACAATGGCGGAGGCATCCTGGAAGCCGCCGTGCAGATGGCCAATGAGTTCCTGCCCAAGAACCGGCTCATTGTCTATACGCAGGGACGGAAAAGCCCGCGCATCGACTATCGCAGTGACGGCAAGGGGAGTTATCAGCATATACCGATGGTCGTACTGATCAATGAGGGCTCCGCCTCGGCAGCAGAGATCTTTGCCGGAGCCATGCAGGACAACGACCGTGCCACGATTGTCGGCCGGCGTTCTTTCGGAAAGGGACTGGTGCAGCAGCAGATACAGTTCCCTGACGGCAGTATGATCCGTCTGACCATTGCCCGCTACTATACCCCCTCCGGCCGCTGCATCCAGAAACCGTTCAAGCCCGGCGACAACACCGACTATGAGAACGACCTTCTCATGCGCTATCAGCATGGAGAGTTCTTCTCGCAGGACAGCATCAAGCATGTCGGGCCGGCTTATCACACCCACAACGGGCGTACCGTCTACGGCGGTGGCGGCATCACGCCGGACATCTTCGTTCCGGAAGACACGACCAACATCACCTCCTATTACAAGGAGGCTGCCATGAGCGGACTGATGATGCAGTATGCCTTCAATTATACAGACCGCAACCGGAAGAAGCTCAATGAGTTCTCGGAGATGCGCCCGCTGGCGAACTATCTGAAGCGGCAGAACCTCGTGTCGGACTTCGCCGACTACGCAGAACGGAACGGGCTCCGCCGCCGCAACCTGATGATCATGCGTTCACACTCGCTTTTAGAAGAGTATCTGAACAGCAGGATCATCTATAACATGCTTGACGAACAGGCCTGGATAGAGTACGTCAATCTCGACGATGCGACTATCAAGTCGGCTCTCAACGTGTTCCGCAGTCCCTCTATTCTCATGATCATGTCGGGACAGAACGGCAGGACGAAACGTAAAGCACAATGAAATACTGAAGTCATGAAACATCCAGCTGAATCAAGTCCACCGGCATCCGGCACGCCGTCTGACGCTCCACTTCCGCCTGATCGGCTCCGGACAGGCACGCCTCTCTCCCCGAGAGAGGGGCTGGAGCAGGTCTCCAAGCAGGAACTCCGCCGTTATGTCCGCTCTCTCAAGAAGCAGTTTACAAACGAGGAACTGGTCGGCCAGTCGGCCTCCCTCGTCCGGCGCGTCCTGGCTCACCCCCGTCTGCGGGCGGCCGGAACCGTACTGCTCTACAATTCTCTGCCCGATGAGGTCTATACCCACACCCTCATCCGCCGCCTTCATGCCGAGGGAAAGAAGGTACTGCTCCCGGTAGTCATCAGCGATACAGAGATGGAGATACGCCATTACACCTCTCCCGCTTCTTTCAGGGAAAGTTCCTATGGCATTCTCGAACCTGTCGGCGAGGCCTTTACGGACTTCCCTTCCATCACTTTCGCATTGATTCCAGGGATGGCGTTCGATGCCGGACGCCACCGCCTCGGCCGTGGGAAAGGATATTACGACCGCTTCCTTCCCCTCCTCACCAATGCTTACAAACTCGGTATCTGCTTTCCGTTCCAGGCTCTTCCTTCCATCCCGACAGATGAACATGACCAGCTGGTGGATGAAGTGATTTACTGACAATAAGTACTGATAATAAGAATGTGTCAGACAGGCAATCAAGTCCTGAAGATTGCCTGTCTGACACATTTTTTTAGGAATCCGTCGCCTTACCTTATCTATCCCGGGGAAAAAGCCCCCCTGCGGAACGCTTCTCTCTGCTGTCTTTCATTCGCCTCGGCCTTTAACACAGGTCTTCTCCTGACGGCTTCTACCGGTCCTGTCAACCCATGCGGGACTGCCACGGCAACCTGCCGAAGGCGTACGAACAGACCTAACGACAGAAAGGCGGAGCCTTAGCCGATATGCAGGTGCCGCCTGACAGAGAAAATACAAAGACGGTGTATAAGCGGCTTCGGGTCTTCTTGCCCCTGTACGCCCGGCATGGCGTGCCGTACATGCTACCTACCGGTTGCGCAGTTCAACGACATACAGGTCTGACCAGATGGTTATATCCACCGTCAGGGAGACTCCCTCACGCTGGAAACGGAGAACATTCCGCGCCGGCTGGACATGCTGGAGCTGATAGCCGTGCGCCGTCAGCTCCTGTGTGAAGATACGATAGTAAGCCTTGTCCCAGAAGACGATCTGCAACGCCCCTGTCCTGTCGTCGATCACGGCGAGACTGCTGTTATCCTTCTTTGCAAAGAGGCGGTAAAGCGGTTGTCTGGCAGGGGCGAAATCCGTGTCGGGGGCGACGTGCCAGCCCCAGAGCCGGCGTGTGTCAGCAGCTTTGACAACCAGTTCCGTCTGAATCTGCCGGAGACCGTATTGGCTGAAGAGGTAAGGTGCGACGCTCCGCTTTCCTTTCTGCACCTGGTATTGCAGCAGGTCGATGACCGGCATCCGGAGCAAAGGAATGTTCCCCTGTGCGGGCATGCACAGAGGAATCATCAGCAAGAGGGCGAAGGAAAGGAGCCGCCGTCTCATGACAGTCCTTCCAACTCATTGAGCCAGTCGGTCGACATGGCATCCGACGGCATCCGCCAGTCGCCGCGCGGAGAAAGGCTCACACTGCCCACCTTCGGCCCGTCGGGCAGACAGGACCGCTTGAACTGCTGGGAGAAGAAACGGCGGAAGAAGATGCGCAGCCAATGCAGGATCACCCCGTCGGCATAGACACCCTGGAAGGTATTCTGCGCCAGCCAGTAAATCTTCGACGGACGGAAACCGCAGCGGAGGACATAGTAGAGGAAGAAGTCGTGCAGTTCATAGGGGCCGACGAGGTCTTCCGTCTTCTGGGCGATGTCGCCTTTGTCGTCGGCCGGTGTCAGTTCCGGCGAGATCGGCGTATCGACAATATCGTTCAGCGTCCTTCGGGAAGTCTCGTCCACACTGTTCTCCGCCACGTAACGGACAAGATACTGTGTGAGCGTTTTCGGCACACTCACGTTCACGGCATACATGCTCATGTGGTCGCCGTTGTAAGTACACCAGCCCAAAGCCAGTTCGCTGAGGTCGCCTGTACCGATGACAAGTCCGCCCAGCTGATTGCTCAGATCCATCAGGATCTGCGTACGCTCACGGGCCTGTGCATTCTCATACGTCACGTCATGCACGGCAGCATCATGTCCGATGTCCTTGAAATGCTGCAATACAGAAGCGGCGATATTGACTTCACGTATCGTGATGCCGAGGTTCTCCATGAGCGTCATGGCGTTGCGATAGGTACGGTCGGTCGTACCGAATCCCGGCATGGTGACTCCCACGATTCCCTTGCGGTCAAGTCCCAGCTTGTCGAAAGTCCTGACGGCAACGAGCAGGGCGAGCGTGGAGTCCAGACCGCCGCTGATGCCGATGATGACCGTCCGGCAGTTCGTATGGACCAGTCTTTTAGCCAGTCCGCTGACCTGGATGTTGAAGATCTCCTCGCAGACGTCTTTCATGTTCTCCGTGCCGGGAATGAACGGATGGGGCGTAAAGCGGCGTGTGAGCGTGAACTCACGCATGGGATTGGCCGGCGGCAGACAGTCCACCCGCATCCCCAGCTCTCCCGCCTGCCCTGTGATGCCAGCCAGCCCGGCTGCCACGGGACGCTGCGCATTGACGAAGGTACTGTTCGTGCGGCGTTCGCTGCGCAACCGTTCCACGTCGATCTCGGAGATGATCAGCTGTGCATCGAGCCGGAAACGGTCAGACTGCTCCAGCAGCGACCCGTTCTCGAAGATCAGGGCATTGCCACCGTAGACGACATCCTGCGTGCTCTCGCCGAAACCGCAGCTGCTGTAAACGTAACCGCTGATGGTACGCGCACTCTGCTGGGCAAGGAGCGACTTCAGGTAGGCATGCTTGCCAATGAGCTCGTCGCTGGCAGAGAGGTTGAAGATGATTTCCGCACCAGCCAGTGCGAGATGATTGCTGGGCGGTGTCGGCGCCCACACGTCTTCGCAGATCTCGATGGCGAACTTCGCCCCCTGTGCCGTACGGAAAATCTGCATGTCAGGAGTGACGAGGATGCGGTGACCGGCAAAGTGGATGCGCTGTGGGCGCAGGTCCTGTGAAGAGGCAAACCACCGCTTCTCGTAGAACTCGCTGTAATTCGGGAGGAACGTCTTGGCAACGATGCCCAGCAGCCTGCCCTGCTGGATGACCAGCGCACAGTTCAGGAGCAACGGCCCGACGGCGACCGGCGCACCGACGATGGCAGTGATGTCCAGCTGCCGGGTGAAGTCGAGGAGGGACAGGACCGCCTGCTCGGCATTGTCCAGCAACAGCTGCTGATGGAAGAGATCCTGACAGGAATAGCCTGTCAGCGACAGCTCGGGGAAGACAATGACCTCCACGCCTTTCCCTTCGGCGATCGCTATCTGCTTCTCCGTCTCGGCGAGATTGAACTTCGTGTCGGCGACCTTCACTGCGGGAATGGCTGCCGCGACCTTTATAAGACCGTACTTCATAAGACCGTTGTTTTATCTGATTGTTACCTGTGTGGCTCCATAGCCGTATTCGCGGAAGGATGCGTCCTGATAAGGATAACGCTTGTATCTGTAGTTCAGCTCGTGGATGATGGCATGGCGCAATACGCCTTCCCCTTTCCCGTGGATGAAGATGAGTTTCATGCCCGGCTGCGACTTGTACTGCTCAAGGGTCCGGCGGAACACCTCCAGCTGATAGTCCAGAATGTCGGCCGCCGACATGCCCGCCGTCGTTTCCAGCAACTGGCCGGCATGGAGGTCGATGACTATCTTGTCGGCATTGAGCACCTGCTTCGCCGGCTTCCTGCCTTCTCCGCCGTAACGCAGGGAAAGTTCTCCCTTCTTCTTCTCAAACGCCTCTCTGGCAATACGGCTCGGAGCAGGACTGCCGCCCTTCAGCTTCGCCGCCGCCTCGTCCTCCGGCCTGCTTGTCAGCGGTTCGAGCATCGGATGGCCGCCGGGTCTGTCTTTCTCTACCAGCGTATAGACCAGCGCCGGCTGCTCGAAGAACACGCTCTCACGGAAGGTGTTGAGTTTGTAGAACTTCACTGCATCTATGTTTACCTGGATGTCGCAGGCCGGCTTGAGCGTGAAGGGCCTGTCCTTCTTGTAAGCATGGAACTGGATGCAGCCGTGCAGCATGCCGTTGAGGTCGGCAAGCGTAAAGTCCTCGACAAGCAGTTTCATGTTCGGTTCCAGTTCGCCTGCCCTCTTGAGGTTCCACTGCTCCTCATCCTTCACGGCGTAGGCGAAGTGGATGTAATAGTTGGAATCGTTGACGAGATACGACTGGAAGCGGGTGGTCGAGAGGTTCTTTACATCAGCAGGCATGAAGGCCAGATAGACCGACAGTCCGTCGCCCCCCGCCCGTTCTTTCACCGGAGCCACAAAGTTGATGGAGGGGGCGTCGTCAGGCTGCGCATCGGCATCTGCCTCACGCCAGTTCTCTTCCGTCCCTTCTTCATCCGTGTCTGCGGCGGCAAGACGCTGCCTGATGCTGCGTCTGTCCTCACCTTTCTCTATCCTGCGCTGCTGCTGGTCGATACGCAATCTGGCACGATCGGCTGCGGTGTCTTCCACCACGACAACCTCACTGGCAGGTGTCGGTATCTGGAATCCGTCTTCGTCTTCGACCAGTACGAGCCGGCCTTTGAAACCTGCGATGACGCCACCGCCGGTATCACTCAGAAATCTGACTTTGTCTCCTATTTTCATGTCTTTACTGTTGTTTGAAATTAAATGGGCGGTACGACCGGTTCTGCAAGCCATACCTGCCGGTACGGAGCCGGCTGTCCAGAAGGCTGCGCCCGGCCGGTCCGCATCCCTGTCACCCACGGCCGGGAGTATTGTTCCCAACGGCCGGTACCCGCGTTCCCAACGTCCGGTACGCGTGTTCCCGACCGGTTGGGAATCTTCGTCCCGGCGGTGTCACGGAATCAGCAGGGACGAGTCGCCGTAGCTCAGGAAGCGGAATTCGTGGCTGAGCGCATAATCGTAGATCTTGCGCCAGTCGCCTTTCACGAAGGCACTGACCAGGAGCAGCAGCGTGGATTGCGGCTGATGGAAATTGGTCACAAGGATCTTCACAATCTTGTAGTCATATCCCGGGGCTATGATGATCTGTGTGCTTGAATGCAGCACGTCCAGGCCGTCTCTGTCCAGATAGGCGAGCAGCTGCCTGACGGCATCTTCTACGGTCACCGCCCTGCCGTCCACTTCCACCAGTCCCTCCGCATTATGCGGCAGGTCGTAAGGTTCCCATTGGTCGACATGGAGATCTTTCTCGGCCGCATCAGGATCTGACACGAGCTTGACACCCATGTAATAGAGGCTTTCCAGCGTGCGGACACTCGTCGTCCCTACGGCAATGGCACAGCAGCCGTGCTTCAGGAGCTTTTCCAAGGTCTGCCGGCGGACGACGACAAACTCTGTATGCATGCTGTGTCCTTCGATCTCACGGCTCTTCACCGGCTTGAAAGTGCCGGCCCCCACGTGGAGCGTCAGTTCCTCCCGGTCGATTCCGTGTCCGTCCAAGGATTTCAGCACCTTGTCCGTGAAATGCAGCCCTGCCGTCGGTGCGGCCACAGAGCCTTTGACCTTGGAGTAGACCGTCTGGTAAGTTTCCTTGTCACTCTCCTCGGTGGCGCGGTTGAGATAGGGCGGGATGGGCAGTTCGCCCACCGCTTCGAGGATTTCGGCAAACGACACGTTCGTATTGTCCCACTCGAAGCTGATCCAGTGATGGGTGCCGCCTGCCAGTTCCTGTTCCCTGCTGCGGTCCATGGCCGCCGTGAGCGTCAGCCTGTGTCCCTTGATCTCAAACACACGCTTCAGCGACCCCTCCTTCCATTTCTTGAGGTTGCCGACCATGCAGAGCCATGCACACGCATGGTTCGTCTGGAACATCAGTTCGTAGTCGGTAGGCCGGGCCGGCTCCATGAGGAACACCTCGATGAGGGCCCCCGTCTCCTTGCGGAAGTGCATGCGCGCCTGGATGACCTTCGTGTTGTTGAACACCATCAGCGCCCCTTCCGGCAGATATTCCGGAAGACGGTAGAATGTATCTTCCGACACCTCTCCATGCCTGTAAAGCAGGAGTTTGCTGTGGTCGCGCTCGGCCAGCGGGAACTTGGCGATACGACTGTCGGGAAGCGGATAACTGTAATCGGAAATGCAGATATGCTTTGTATCTTCAGCCATGATTTTCTGTTTATATGGATAAGACGGCACGGAAAGCCGCATAGATGAATGTCAGCAGGAGGATGCAGAGGACGGCGTCAACATCGGCGAAACTGTAACCTGTCCGCGTGTACTTGGTGGATATATAGTGCAGCTTGTCGCTGCACCGGATATAGAGGCGGCGGTACAGACCGTAGACGAACACGGCGACGGCCGAACCGGACAACATGCCGGTGAGGACATCGGAGGGATAGTGTACGCCGAGATAAAGCCGCGTGAGCGAGACGACGGTGCTCCATGCAACCAGGATGGCGGTGAAGAAGCGGTCGCGTACCAGCAGGGCGAAGAATACCGCCACGACAAAGGCGTTGGCCGCATGGGAGGAGAAGAAACTGTAACCCTCCGCCCGGTAGTGCTCCGCCGGAACGACAAGTCCTTGCAGGCCGGGGGCTTCCAGAGGCCGGAGCCGGGCAACGAAGGGCTTGACGAAAGCAAGATTGGCGCCGTCGACGATCATCAGCCCCAATGCTACCGCGCCGATGACGAGTACGATCTTGAGCCAGTTCTCATTGTTCTTGACGACCAGATAGAGCAGGGACACATAGAAGGCTATCCATGTGTAGGCGGATGTCAGCGTGAGCACAAAATAGTCCATGAAGAGGTTGCCGCTTCCATTGAAAGCGAGCAGCACCGTTTTGTCCAGTTCTTGCAGAGCGTCTAAATCCATCGTCCGGGTCTCCTGTGGAAATGTGTGTTAAATCGCCTCTATATGTCGGGTTCTGACCCATCCCTGCCGGCCGTCGCTCAGCTGGATCTCCGTCCACTGGCTCATGCTGTGGTCGATGATCCTGACCTTGGAGCCCTCATGCAGGATGAAGGCTTCAGCCGATTGCTGGTCGGGGGTCTTCCTCACAACGGCGGAGGACGACATGATGATGCCATGGTCGTCCGAATCCAGCAGATATACCTGCTGGACGGCAAAGAAAGTATCCAGCAGGAACAGGAAGAAGAAGACGGGCACCGCCGCCTTTGCCGCCTTGCGGAAGCTATCCGACTCGACGAAAAGGTAAACGACAAGGGCGGCGAGCGACAGGAACAGACAGGCAAGGCTCAGGAAAGCCCAGCAGTCCACGCTCAGGAAATTGACCAGCGCCTTGTACCACGTGACGAAGAACATCTCCGACTCCGGGGTCAGGTTGTCGATCGTCTTCGACTGTGCCAGCTGGAGATTGAAGCGGATATCCTCGTCGCTGGGGGCGAGGAGCTGTGCCCGCTCATAGGACAGGACGGCATGGGGGATGTTGTCAAGCCGGTAATAGCTGTTGCCGAGATTGTAATACAGGGCGGCCGATTCACCTTGCTTCAGCAGCTTCTCATAGCCTCTGACCGCCTGCTGGTAATTGCCTTTCTGATACATCTTGTCGACATCGGCCTTTGTCTGTGCAGAGAGCTGCAGGGAGCAGACCGACAGACAGACAAGAAGGAAGCAGAGATGCTTCTTCCTTGCGGGGGGATTCGTTCCTTTGATCGCCTCTTCCATGTCGGCGATCGCCTTCATGGCCGTGCCAAGTGTCCGTTTCATATTTCCTTTCTCATCGCCTGGAGCATACCGTTCGAACTCACATTCGTCAATGGCTGCAATGTAATTGCCGATGACCTCCTTCGATACGCTGATCTTGTCGAGCTGTCCGCTGATGTTGTCACGTGACAGCTGTTCAACCGGCAGGTTCAGTTTATCGGCGGCATACCCCCACAGGGTCTGCAGCACTTCGTCGTAGAACTCAAGGTTCTTGTTCTTCAACATCAGCAGCTCGGCTTCGTGCAGACGGCCGGAAGCGATGCGGTTGGCATTCTTCCCGCGCTTCAGCACCATGTCCACACGGTGGGCGAAACGGTCACGGTAGCAGAAAGAAAGGATGCCGCCCGTGCCCAGCAGCAGGATGAGGAGGACATAATAGACTGCCGAACCGAAGAAGAGGTTGCCGACCTTGTCGAGCGAGCTATCGCCTGTCTTCAGAGGCAATATGTCTTCGTTGGGCAGGTCGACAGACAGGATGTCCTTGGCAGTACCGTCGCCTCTTGCCACCTTCAGGTCCATGGGAGCGGTCTGGAGCGTGACGTATCTCTTCTGCGCCAGGTCGTAGTAGCACAGTTTTACGGGAGGAATGGAGACGACTCCTTCCTGACGGGGTACGACGACCTGATCGTAAATCATGTTGCCCTCCGCCCCTTTTGTGGTCAGCTGCGTCTTGTCGGTTGTCTTGACATCGTACGCTTCAAAGCCCTTGGGGAGCTGGATAACCGGCTGTCTGATCAGCTTCAGGTTGCCCGTTCCGCTGACCACCACACGGATGGTCACCGGGTCGCCAGCCTTCACCTCCTTCTTGTTGAGCTGGGCGGAGAGGTTGAAATGACCGACGCCGCCGGAGAAGTCGGCAGGCCGGGCTGGCAACGGAAGCACTTTGACAGACAGTCCCGGGGCGACGATGTTCTTCTTGATGTTCGTCGTCCCGCCGTCAATGCCGAATGCTTCAAACGGATTGAAGCCGTTGGACTCCTGGATGATGCCATGGAAAGTCAGGGAAGGGACCTTCAAAGTCCCGGTCATCTGCGGATACATGACGTATTCACTCCAGGTGACACAGTTATAGACCCGGTTTCCGACACGCTCCCGATGAAAGGTCTTCTGCTGGGGCAGGTCCACTTCCTGTACGAGGAAGCCGGCCAGGTCCGGCATCTTGCCCATCAGCTGTCGGAGATTCTTCGTCGTATAGACCTTATAGGTAAGCAATACCGGTTCCTGCTCGTAGACGGTGGTCTTGTTGGCACTCACCTTGATGAACAGGTCTTTGGACGAGATGGTGGTGGCCGGCGACCGTGGGTCGTCCTGCGGGTCATAATAGCCGCCGCCGGATGCCGCTCTCGATACATTCGCACTGCCGGATGCGCTGACCCTCACAGGGGTTGAGGCCAGCTCCTGTCCGTTTACGTTGATGCGGGCAGGCCCGATGCTCAGCATTCCTTTCCTTGTCGCCACGAAGACATAGGTGAACGAGACAGAAGACGAGCTGCTCGCATGGCCGTCGATGAACTGGAAGTTGGATTGGGAGGAGGTCGCCGGGCCGTAAACTTTCTCAAGGCCGCCCGACAACTTCCCCAGCTGGAACCGATGGATGTCCTGCGTATATACGGTATATTCAACCTGAAATTCCTCGCCCACCGCCACGTGTTTGGGTGCCGTCACCCGTACACGCTGCGCCTGCATGGTGCAGACACTCAACAATACGAGAAACAAAAATATATATCGTTTCATATCTTCAATATTACCAGTTCTTTTCGAGTTTTCTGTCAGAAGGCTGCCGCATTGCCTTGGACAACCGTTCCTGCGTTTCCTTTTCCTGCTGTCTGGCAGCATTGAGCAACTGCTCGGCATTGTCCTTGCTCATACTCTGATCATCCTGCTGGCGGTTGTTCTTCTGATTCTTGTTCTGCTGCTTTTGATTCTTGTTCTGCTGCTTGTCTTTCTTCTTGTCGGATTTGTTCTTCCCGCCGCCGGAGGACTGCTTCTGCTTCTGCTGCCGTCGCTGCTGGCGTTGACACAGTTCAAGGTTGTAACGCGCATTCCTGTGATGAGGATTACGCCGCAAAGCGTTCTTGTAGGCTTCTATGGCCTTGGCATACTCTTTCTCTCCCTGAAAGACAGTTCCGAGATTGTTATAGCTGCTCGCCTGACGGACGGGATCCTTCTCCAGCCGTGCCGCCTTCTCATACTGTTTCCGGGCTTCATCATTCTTCTTCTGCGCCTGCAGGCTTCTGCCCAGATTGTAGCCGGCAATTGCATTGCCGGGATCTTTGTCGACAGCCTTCCGGTAAAGTACTTCCGCCTGCGCATAGCGCTTCGAGGAGAAAAGTCTGTTGCCTTCCCTTGTAAGCTGGCTGGCAGTCTGTCCCTTGGCCGAGACAAGTACCATCAGCAGATAGATTATGAAATAAAGTCGTCTTGCCATTACTTTTCAACTTTTCTTTCTTTCAAGTACCAGAACATCAACCATGAGCAGAATGACGGCAAGGAGCGCCAGAGCCTGGAACTGCTCGTCGAAATCGCTGTAAACCACGTTGTTGATCTCCCCTTTCTGCAGTTTGCCGAGTTCTCTTCCGAGGACGGCGTCCGCCACGTTGCTGTTGTCTACATGGACATATACCCCCTGTCCGGCTGCGGCTATCTGCCTGCACATCTCTTCATTGAGATGCGTCTTCACGGGTTCACCGTCCGATGTCTTCAGCTCACTTCCGTCAGGCATCGGGATGACAGCTCCCTGCCTGGAGCCGATTCCCAGGATGAAGACCTTGATGCCTTTGCTCCGTGCCTGTTTCGCCATCGCCTCTGCACCGCCCTCATTGTCTTCACCGTCTGTAATCAGGATGATTGCCTTGCCCGCTTTCGAGTTCGGCGTAAAACTGTTGGCGGCAAGCTGGAGCGCCTTTCCGATGTCTGTCCCCTGTGTGCCGATCAACGAAGGGTTGATGTTGTCCAGGAACATCTTGGCGGACACATAGTCGCTTGTTATCGGAAGCTGCACGAAAGCCTCACCTGCAAAGACAATCAGTCCGATCTTGTCTTCGCTGAATCTGCTCATCAGGTTCTCCACCAGCAGTTTGCTCTTTTCCAGACGAGAGGGTGCCACGTCTTCGGCAAGCATGGAGTTGCTGATGTCCAGTGCGATGATCGTCTCTATCCCTTCCCGATGCTTGTTGGTGGCGAGTTTGCTGCCGATCTGCGGACGGGCGATAATCAGTACGAGCAGCAGCAGGATCCCTTCGGACAGTATGAATTTGATCCACATCCTCCTCAGGCTTTTCATCGGAGAAAGCTGGCGTATAAGTGCCGGGTTGCCGAATCTCCTTATTCTCCGCCCGTATTTACGCACAGAATACAAGTAGATGACTGCTGACAACGGGACCAGCAGCAACAGCCACAGATATATGGGATTGTCAAATCTAAACATGCTTCAATCAATCTTGTTAGACAGGTACACGAATGCGATTCGGGACAGACAGGCAGAGAGCCTCACGGCAGCCGCCTGAATACGGTCCACCGGAGCAGCAGTTCCAGACAGAAGACAATCAGCGCCAGCCAGGCAAAAGGTATGTAAGCCTCGTGCAGGCGGCTGTAAGACTTCATGTTCATCTTCGTCTTCTCGAGTTTGTCTATATCCTGATAGATTCTCGACAGCTCCGCCTGGCTCTGCGCCCGGTAGAACTCGCCGTTTGTCGATACGGCGATGTTCTGCAGCGCCCTGTAGTCGATGGCTCCGATCTCTTCTCCCGTCTCCCTGCCGAAGCCGATCGTGTAGACCCTGATGCCGAACTTCTTTGCTATGGCGGCGGCGGTCATCGGCGATATAGAACCGACGTTGTTGCTGCCGTCGGTCAGCAGAATGACGATCTTGCTCTTGGCTTTCGAATCCTGCAGACGGCTGACAGCATTTGCCAGTCCCATGCCGATGGCGGTCCCGTCTTTCATCAGACCGCTTGTGACGAGGTCTGGACGGACGTTATGGAGAAGATTCAGAAGAGCCGCATGGTCAAGTGTCATAGGACATTGGGTGAACGCCTCACCGGCGAAAATCGTCAGCCCGATGTTGTCGTTGGGACGGCTGCTGATGAACTCGGAGGCCACTTCCTTGGCGACGGCCATGCGGTTCGGGTACACGTCATCCGTCAACATGCTTGCCGACACATCCATCGTCAGCATAATATCGATGCCTTCCGTCTCCTTGTCATCCCATGCGTCATAGGTCTGCGGGCGTGCCAGAACAATGACGGTCAGCGCATAGACCATGCACCACAGCACCATAGGGAGGTGGATCATCCTCACCCTCCAGCTTCTGGGAGCATGCTGATAAGCGAAAGTGTCGCTCAGCCGCATCGTCGGTTCTTTCCCTTTACCACGGAGGAAATACCATAACAGGTACGGTATCAGCAAAAGCAGTAAAAGGAGGTATCCACTATTGGCAAATTCCATTTCTACATTCTCTTTTTAATATCACATCAGTAGTGCATAGGCTTCAGAAGCGGTGTAGAGGAGCAAAGCCACAGAGGCGGCAACGAGCAGTCCTATCGCCAGTCTGAGCACCTTGCGGGAACGGCTGTCCCTTGCCTCCTCCCCGCCGTCTGCGCCTGTAACGGCCGCTGGGATCTCTTCCTTCTTTGTCCTTTCGATGAACCGGACGACACTGTCCAGATAGAAGTCCATTTCATTCTCCCCCGTCGAGTATTTGGCAAACTTCACGAGGTCGGCCGTGTCGAACACCTCCCGCAACCCGGCGACATCCGCCTCGCTGCACTGCCCGTCCAGACTCTCCAGTATATCGCCGGAAGTCATTTCCAGCGCATTGATTCCGAAACGCTGCGCCAGATAGGTTCTGAGGGCAAGCGTCACATCCGTATAGTATGCCTTCTGCTCGGCATACATACGTTTCCTGGCCCGTATCTCCTCCAGTTCCAGCCTTGCTTTTTCATAGGGGGACAATATACGCTGGTGCTTCTGCCGTGTCCGACCGATCTTCCTGTTACGGAGAATCCTGTAAAGACAGAACGCCACGCCCAGCAGGACAAGTGCCAATGCGCCCAGCAGCATCACCGGCAGCCATTCGCCCCATGAGAAAGGAACCTGCTGGATGTCATCGGGCGGCATCGGCGTGTTCCGTACCGTATCAACAGGAATGGTGCGGACTTCCAGTACAAGGGGCCGGGTCCTGTCCGCCTTCCCGTTCACGACAATCTCCTGTGCCGGAATCGTGTATCGTTTCGCCTCCCATGCCGTCAGCGTATAGATACGTCTTACAAGCTGGTGCCCCGACCGCTCGGCTGTGCTGCTGCTGCCTTTCAGAATCTCTATGCCGGGGGCGACGGGCTTCGTGCGGGTGTAGTTCGGAAAAAACACTTTCGCCCCCCGGGGTGCATCCGCCTCAATGACGAGGTGTGCCTGCCCGCCGATCAGTATCCGGGCCGTATCGAGACTTGCCTTGACACCGGTCTGCGCCTGACAGACCGCCGTCAGGGCGAGCAACGTGATTATGACTATATATTTCCTCATCGGCTTCTCTTTTCAAACAGTGTCATCAGCATCTTCACGTAATCATCATCCGTTGCCACGGCCATGCTGTCCACACGGCTCTGGAACAAGGTCTCATGAAGCCGCTGCTCCCTTTCCTCCCAATACGCATTGTGCTTTCTCCGCAGGCGGATGTC
Source organism: Prevotella multiformis DSM 16608 (assembly GCF_000191065.1). Taxonomy (GTDB): domain Bacteria; phylum Bacteroidota; class Bacteroidia; order Bacteroidales; family Bacteroidaceae; genus Prevotella; species Prevotella multiformis. Next base: position 845,927 of record NZ_GL872283.1, on the reverse strand, counting down.
ATGCGTGTCAATATACATCTCATGCCCCGTCTCGGCATCCACGACCTTCATCAGTCCCACGTCAGGCATCTCCTTCGCCCGGGGGTCGTACACCTGAATCGCCACGACATCATGCTTCTTGCTGGCTATACGGAGTTCCTGGCTGAAATCCTTTCGGGTATAGAAGTCGCTGATGACAAAGGCCGTGCAGCGCCGCTTCATCACCTTGTTGAGGCATTCCAGACCGGTGCCGACATCCGTCTTCCTGCTTTCAGGCGTGAAGGTGAGCATCTCACGGATAAGATAAAGGATGTGCTTCCGTCCTTTCTTCGGGGCAATATACTTCTCGACATGGTCGGAGAAGAAGATAATCCCTATCTTGTCGTTGTTCTGGATAGCCGAGAAAGCCAGCGTCGCGGCGATCTCCGTGGCACATTCCCGCTTCAGCTGGCCGGTGGTACCGAAGTCGAGCGAACCGCTGACATCTATCAGCAGCATCACCGTCAGCTCCCGTTCCTCCTCGAAGACCTTGACGTAAGGCCGGTGGAAACGCCCCGTGACATTCCAGTCAATATCCCGCACATCATCGCCGTACTGATACTCGCGCACCTCCGAGAAGGCCATGCCGCGCCCCTTGAAGGCAGAGTGATACTGCCCCGCAAAGATGTTCTGGCTCAGTCCCAATGCCTTGATTTCGATCTTACGGACCTTTTTCAGCAATTCAGTCGTATCCATATACAATGATGATAACCTCTTTTTACATGCCTGACGTTCTCTTTCTCCGGTCGGAGACTACGGCACCTGCACCTTGTTGATAACCTCACTGATGATCTTCTCGGTCGTAAGGTCAGCGGCCTCCGCCTCGTATGACAGTCCGATTCTGTGACGGAGAACGTCGTGTGCGACGGCGCGCACGTCTTCCGGAACGACATAGCCGCGATGCTTTATGAAAGCGTAGGCACGGCTTGCCTTGGCAAGGTTGATGCTGGCACGGGGACTCCCGCCGAAAGTAATCATCTGCGTCAGTTCCGGCAGCTGATAGCGTTCAGGGTAGCGCGTGGCGAAGACGATGTCAGCGATATACTGCATGATCTTGTCGTCGATATATACGTCTTTCACCACCCGGCGCGCCGCAAGGATCTCATCCGCACCGATGACCGGCAGGACTTCAGGCATCGCCTCCTGGAGATTCTCACGGATGACGAGTTTCTCTTCCTCCAGTGTAGGATAGCCGATGACGACCTTCAGCATGAAACGGTCTACCTGCGCCTCGGGCAGCATGTACGTGCCTTCCTGTTCGATCGGGTTCTGTGTCGCCATGACAAGGAACGGATCCGGCAGGTTGAAAGTGGTGTCGCCGATCGTCACCTGGTGCTCCTGCATGGCTTCCAGCAATGCGCTCTGGACCTTGGCGGGGGCACGGTTGATCTCGTCGGCAAGGACGAAGTTGGCGAACACGGGGCCTTTCTTCACGTGGAACGACTCATCCTTCTGCGAATAGATCTGCGTGCCGACGACGTCTGCCGGCAGCAGGTCCGGTGTAAACTGAATGCGGCTGTAGTGTGCGTCGATCAGCTGCGAGAGCGTCTTGATGGCAAGTGTCTTCGCCAGACCGGGGACACCCTCGAGCAGGATGTGCCCGTCGCTGAGCAGTGAGATGAGCAGCGAGTCAACCAGGTGCCTCTGTCCGACGATCACCCGGTTCATTCCTGTCGTAAGGTTTGTCACAAAGGAACTCTGGCGTTCAATACGTTCATTCAACGCTCTGATGTCAATGGATTCTGCCATTATCTTACGAATTATACGGTACTGTTTATTTCTGTTTCAATGAGAGGCAAAAGTACAACATAAAAGCGGACGGAGCGAATAATAGTGTCTAAATTATATTAAAATAGGACGTGTGAGAGATTAACGATTACAAAACAGGTTGTCCTGACCAAGGGAATCCGCCCCTCCATGTTCCAACGTCATGGTACAGAATTTTCCCGGCCGACCGTCAGTGAGAACCGTCGGAAAATACGGGCACGGATGTACCGCCTCATACACCCCGGCCTCATCCCAGGGCTATACAGCAAAAAAGACGGAAACCCTTTGCATAAAGGATTTCCGCCTGTTTCTCGGAGGGTGGAGGGTGGGACTCGAACCCACGACATTCAGAACCCGAAGTTGATGCCCTTTAAAATTTCTTCTCTACCACTTGAATACCACTAAGGCGGTTATACTTTGCAAAGATATTGGTTTCTTTTCTTCTATATCTTTTATCTTTTGTGAGTTAACCGATCACTCGGTTGTTGTTCAATCACCTTATATTGGCTTTCTGTGCCTGTAGTATCAATGCTATCTGCCATAATTCGCATGATAGCTTCGTTGAATGCCGCACAGGCACACCCGACCTTTTCTTCAAACTCTTTGTCATAGCCAAATAGTTTACCTTGCACATTGCTTAACTTAGCGTAACACTCATCTTAATATTACCTCTCTCATAGTGTTTCTAAATGTTGTTGCTATTTGTTTATTAATCACAATGTAAATGCGATGGTTACGATCATGCAAAACTAGTAAACCGTGTAAAATATGTATGATCCTGATAACCGTTAGTAAACAAGGGTTCTTTATGCTCCTGACATTACGTAAATTGACAAAACGTTGATTTTAATCAACAGAACACCAAAATATTTGCATTATTCATTTCTTCTTTATATTTTTGCAGGGTAGTCTATAATCAAAATATATAATATGGACATAAAAAAAGTAATAAAGAGGTATGGCTACACAATAGAAGATGTAGCGAGGAAAATGGGAATTTCAAGGGTCACACTTAGCCAGAATATGAGCCGTAATCCAACAGTTGGCACATTGGAACGCATTGCAAATGCTATTAATTGTAGCGTAGGAGAGTTCTTTGCGGATGAAAAAGACATACCCAATACTATCATTTGCCCCCATTGTGGGAAAATGATCAAGTTCGAAAAAGTGTAATAAGGTATGGGTAAAATTAGAAAACTTACAGTTCTCTCCACCGAAATTTCTGTGGTAGAGGGTATTAATAGTGATGATTTCATCTGTCTAACAGACATGGTGAAAGCGTCAGAAGATGATGGTAGGGCAGCTGATATAATAAAGAATTGGATACGCAATAGAGCGACGATTGAATTTCTTGGGGCATGGGAGAGCCTTTATAACCCTAAATTTAAAGTGGTCGAATTTGACCACTTTAGAAAATCAGCTGGTCTACCAACTTTTACAATGAGTGTTGCAAATTGGGTAGAAAGTACTGGTGCTATAGGAATTTATTCCAAGTCAGGAAGATATGGGGGAACTTATGCACATAAGGACATTGCATTTGAATTTGGTGCAGCTATTAGTCCTATGTTTAAGTTATACCTCATCAAGGATTACCAACGACTAAAGGAAGAAGAGAGTAACCCCGCCTTATTGCAATGGCATGCGAAGAGGTTTCTTTCAAAGGCAAACTATGCAATACACACAGATGCCATTCAAATACAACTAAAGCATCTTGGATATAAAAAAGCAAAAGAAATTTTGGTATATGCTCAAGAGGCAGATATGCTGAATGTTGTTGTGTTTGGCTGTACAGCAAAGGAATGGGAATCAAAGAATCCACAATTAGCAAGGAAAAGATTTAATATTCGAGAAACAGCATCTGTAGCTCAATTGTTGGTTCTCTCTAATTTGGAAACTATTAATGCGGAATTTATTAAAAAAGGCATCTCACGTTCTGAAAGATTCAGAGCTTTACTAAAGATTGCGGAAGAACAATTAGAAACTCTCAAAAAAAGAGAAATAGACAGCCAATTTCGCAAACAGTTCCCAGAAAATAATGTAGGTAAGCTTTTAAATGGCAATGACATAGTTAATCGACATAACGGGATGGAACAATGAAATTACCAAATGACACTTTATATCTGCCTATCAAACAGGTGTATTTCGACCAAATAATAGCTGGTACGAAAAAAGAAGAGCTCAGAGAAATTAAGATGGGTATCACGGCTAATAAATACTTGCAACGGGTAATGGACGATAATGGCAACCCTGTTAAAGATACCAACGATACAGAGGGGTATGTAAGAGATTTAGAGCATACAGACCCGAATGTATCAAAGTACTGGATAGATGACTATAATAACGGTCATTTTCCATTCAAGCCGTATCCATACACGAAACTATATCTTGCAGTAGGCTATGCAAAAGAACGTGATACGGCTCTCGTTGAGATTGACGGGTATAGATTTATCCCTGAAATGATACGAGCAGATAAGTATGCATTTTGGGTGATTGCCTACCATATAGGAAAAGTGTTAGAAGTCCATAGAAAGTGAAACCTTATTCATTTACTCATCTACATTCTGCCGAAAGTCCGAGCAGGTAGTATACAGCACCATTAATTCGGTACATGTTGCAGATATAACGCTTGCGCAGGTTACTTTTGCAGCTTGTGGGTAATGGCACGTCTCAATCCTTGTGGCATTTTCCGGGCACGGATGTACCGCCTCATACACCCCGGCCTCATCCCAGGGCTATACAGCAAAAAAGACGGAAACCCTTTGCATAAAGGATTTCCGCCTGTTTCTCGGAGGGTGGAGGGTGGGACTCGAACCCACGACATTCAGAACCACAATCTGACGCTCTAACCAACTGAACTACATCCACCGTGTTGGCTGTTTTCCACGACCGTGAAGGCCGTTTCATTTTAGCGAGTGCAAAGGTACGGGTTTTATTTGTTTCAAGCAAATATTTCCCGTACTTTTTTGCATTTATCTGTTATTTCGCAGGTGCGGCAGGAGCAGCAGGAGCCTGTGCGGCATCCCCCTTTGCAGCCGGGGCAGCCTGCTTCTGCTGGCTTGCACCGAAGTTAGGCAGGTTGTTGGGGTTGGTCGTGCTGCCTTCCGTCGCCGCCTTCTCGATCACGCTCTCATCGGTGTCTGCGGTAGGTGCTACGTAAGCACTGGCTACACTGATGACGACCATGGCGATGGCCAGACCCCATGTCGTCTTCTCAATGAAGTCGGTGGTCTTGCGGACGCCCATGATGGCATTAGAGGATGAGAAGTTCGATGAGAGACCGCCGCCCTTGGACTCCTGGATCAGCACGACCCCTATCATCAGAAGAGCAGCAATCACGATAAGGATTACGAATAACGTGTACATTTTCTTGTCTTATTTTTTATTGTTGTTTATTATCAGTTTCTCCAAAAAACGCATTTGGTCTGCAAAGTAACGATTTTTTTTCGGATAAACCAAATTTAATCGCTTAATTATTTCCAATGCCTTCTCATAACGGCCTTGTTTGATATATATTCTTGCCAGCGTCTCCGTAAAATAGCCAGTATCCTCATTCTCAACCTCTTCTACCCCGTCGGGTTCGTCGGGTTCGTACTCGGTCTCTTCCTGTAAGGTAATCTTCCCGCCCTCGTTGAAGATGAAATCGTCTATGAGTTCCTGCCCTTTCAGCTGGGGGGCCGCCTCTTTCTGCTGCTCGATTTCGCTCTCCAGCAGATAGGCCACATAGTCTACCGTAGCATCGGCAGGAGTCGGCCTGCGGGGAGCACCGCCTTTTCCCGATTCCTTTTCTTCTTCGGGAATCTGTTCGAGGAAGTTGTCGATGAGCGAACTGGTACGGTCTTCCTTCCCGCTGTCCTGCACAGCCTCCTCCCCTCCGGACGTTCCTTTCTGCGTGCGCTGCGGAGCCAGCTGGTAATGTGCTTCCTCCACGAGCCGGAAGAGGGTACTCCGGTCAGAGACGTACACTGCCGCACGGCGCAGCTCATCATCAAAGGTGGAATCGTGCAGCAGAAAGAGATTCCGCAGCAGCAGGATGCGCGCCGGCTGGTAATAAGGATAGAGCGCAAGCATGCTCCGGAGACCGTAGAGGGTCTCCTTGTTCAGATTCTCCGGATGACGGATGAGATAGGCTATATCCATAGAAGTGGTGGCTGATGATGGTCTGTGAGGATGGGCAGGGCGAGAACTACCAGTTGGCGACGGTTGCATTGAATATCTGGTCCGTAAGGTCTTTCACCATCTGCGTGACGAGTTCCTCCTGCACTGAGTTCAGGCTCCGGCTCGTCTCATAGCTTGCCGTCGCCGTAAACTGCCGCTCGAAGTCTTCGTTGTGATTCGTGTTGTTCGTAAAACGCACATTGACCGTGATGGAGAGTTCCGTCTGGGCCGAATACCCTTCACTCGACACGCTCTTGTTCCGCTGCTGATACTGCGTGATCTCCCCCTCGATCTTCATGTCTCCATTGCGCTTCACCTGCTGCAGGCGGGTGTGGTTGGCGAAGACATCCTTCAGCTGGTTGTTGAACATCGGCCCCATCGGTCCCCATACATAAGTGGAACGGATAGGGAAATCGGCAATCTGTATCGTGTGTACCTTATTGTAGTCGATGCTTGCACCATTGAATTTGTAAGATACGCCGCAGGCGGTCAGCAGCAGCAGGCAGACGGCTGCCAGTCCCCGGGCCAGCGGTCGGACCGCAGCGTGCCTCATCCCCGCCCTCTTCATGTTGCGGGCATACGGAAATCCTCTCATAGTCCTTCGTTTTAATCTTTGTCTAATCCGTACTGCCTGATGCGCCGGTAGAGCGTACGGTCGCTGATGCCGAGTTCCTGTGCCGCCTTCTTCCGGTTGCCGTTGTTGCGTTCCAGAGCCTTCTCCACCAGCTGCCGTCCCATATCGTTCAGGTTCAAGGTCTCCGGTTCGGAAATTTCCTCTGCCTCGGCATCCTCTACCTGTCCGATAGCGGCCGGCGGATTGAGGGTCGGCCTGTCCGCCGTGGCGGGGAGATTGGAGACTGTCGGCGGAGCGGACCGGAATCCGCCCGCCCCATTGAGCTGCCGGCTCTCTTCGAGCTGCTTGCGCACATTGTTGAGGTCGCGCCGCAGGTCGCTCACGTTCCCTCTCAGCTCATAAAGGATCTTGTAGAGGATTTCACGCTCGCTCTCGTAGGTATGCGTACCGGCAGGCTGCACCGTTGACAGCTCCGTGCTGTCCTGGTCGCGCGGGATGAAGTGGAGCAATGTCTCGGCGTCGATCTCCCGCTTCTCACTGAGGACGGACATCTGTTCCGTGATGTTCTTCAGCTGGCGGACGTTGCCCGGCCACTTGTACTGCAGCATGATCTGGCGTGCCTCGCCGGTAAGCGTAATCTTCGGCAGACGGTACTTCTCCGCCATCTGCATGGCGAAAAGACGGAAAAGCAGGATGATGTCCTCGCCCCGGTCACGGAGCGGCGGCATCTGGATGGGAATCGTATTCAGACGGTAGAACAGATCCTCACGGAACTTCCCCTCACTGACGGCCTTGCGCATGTTGACGTTGGTGGCGGCCACGATGCGCACATCCGTCTTGCGGATCTCCTGACCGCCCACACGGATATACTCGCCGGTCTCCAGCACACGGAGCAGCCGGGCCTGCGTCGCCAGGGGCAGTTCGCCCACCTCGTCGAGGAAGATTGTCCCCTTGTTGGCAATGCCGAAGTAGCCTTCGCTCTCTCCGATGGCACCCGTGAAGGAGCCTTTCTCGTGCCCGAAGAGTTCGCTGTCGATGGTCCCCTCCGGGATGGAGCCGCAGTTGACGGCAAAATACTTCTCGCGGCGACGGGGAGAATTGTCATGGATGACACGGGGGATAATCTCCTTGCCTGCACCGCTTTCGCCGATGATCAACACGGACAGATCCGTGGGCGCCACCTGCAAGGCGACATCCAGGGCGTGGTTCAGTCCGTCGCTGTTGCCGACAATATTATATCGCTGTTTGGTTCGTTGCAGTTCTGTTGTATTCATTTAACTGACAAAATTACCTATTATATTTGACAAAACTGCAATTTTGGCAGACTTTAACAACTTTCCCCCGATTCTCCTGCCCTATTTGAACCTGCCGGGCAGGTTTTACCGTAAGTCGGAAAGCGGTCAACCCGGGTCGTCCAGCTACATACGGTCAACAATATTTGAACACAAGTCCCCGACCCGCCAGCCAAGTTTGAAAACAAGACGAAAGCGGTCTACCCGGAACATGAAACCGCACCGGCCGCCACGGCCGGAGGGTCGGGAACCGGATTCCCAGGCACTGGGAACAGGACTCCCAGACCTTGGGAACAGGATTCCCAGCCGGTTGGGAACACCAGTCCCATACACAGGAACGGAGACTCCTGACGGCTGCCTCGTCCCATGCGCTTCAAGAGGAAGAAGGGCAGCGGCCGTCCCGTACGCACCTGCACAGCAGAAGACGGCACCGGAAGCTGCCGGCGAACAAGACCCGGCTTAAAAGGATCTGTTCCGCTCCAGCTTGATCAGCAGCAGACCGACAGCCGTCCAGATGAGTTCACGGATGCGGACAAGAAGGGCTACGAAGACACCGGCACTGGCGGAAAGTCCCAGACCGGTGACCGACATGAGGAAGCCTCCCTCACGGCCACCCAACTGCAGGGGCATGAAGAAGAGCATATTGGCAAAAAGGGATGTGAAAGCAAGGATGAGAATACAGTCAAGGTAATTGACAGACGGAAGTAGAACCAGAAGGATGAAGAAAATCTCCAATGCACTGCAGATCCGGCAGGAGAGTTCGAGCAACACGACGGTAAGGAACGTGCGGGGATTCTGGTTGTGGAGCGAGGCGATCTGCCTGTCTATCTTGTCAAGCTCGTCCTTGTGACCCGCGACAAACGGCCCCGCCCACCTCTTTATGAAAGGAAGATGACGTACAAGATTCATCACACGTACCGCCAGCCCTTTCCTGTAGCCCGTGAGAAAGAACCAGATGGCAGACACGCAGAACACGCCGGCCAGCGTGAGCATCGCACCCATGAAGAGACTGACAGGCTGTGTGAAGAGATACAGGAACAGGGAGAGAAGCCAGAACCAGAAATGACTGAAGATGTGGGTCATGGCATAGAGAACAACGGATGACGTGGCACGCTCTGCCCCGATTTTCGGCGTCAGCTCCATGATACGGTAAGGCTCGCCGCCCATCAGTCCGCCCGGCGTCGCATAATTGAGTGCGAACCCTGACACCGTAACCTTGTAAAGCCAAAGGAACGAAACGCGTCGCCGTTCCGCCGGGTCGACGGTCTGACTGCGGATGATCGTCAGCCAGGCCGACGTATTGAAGAGGTACAGCAACGCCCACAGGACAACCACAGCAAGAAACCAGTAGCCGGCATGCTGCAGATTGTGCCACACATCGGCGAAGTCGAGCTGTGTCACCATGATGACAAGGACGACCAGGCCGAAGACGAAGAAGATGTTCTGATACTTCTTTTCCATAAACAGTTCCTGACGAAGAAATCAAGCAAGACGCTCACGGGGGCGGACATCCGTCCTGGCACAGAAGAAAGACCTCGGAGCCCCCGCCGGCATGGTCTCTCTGCCTGCACAACGCCGGGAGAGCCGGCCTGCCCGAAGCCGTGCCTTCAGTCAAGATGCCGCTGCAGCCCACGGACTCCATCACTTCCTGGGCATCCGGTATCAGTGCGCCTCCTTCGGATTGCGGTGTGTACTGTGCGGTGTGCGGTCATCACGTTTGCGCGGGATGGCGAAACGCACCTTGTCGCTCTCATCCCGCTTCTCCTTGTAAAGCTTCGGCAGCGGATTCCCCATGGGCTCATCGTATTCGGCACGGTTGCGGAAGATGTCAATGGCGAGGTAGACGGCATGGCGGAAGGGAAGCTCGTCGGCAACGCCCTTGCCTGCCAGCGGAAGACTGTCGGGTATTTCTGCTGAAGTGCGGACAAGGGGCAGTCCTGCCGTATAGTTGATGCCCCGGCATGCGGAGAGCGTACGGAAGGGGGACAGTCCCTGTTCATAATACATGGCGAGAATGCCGTCGAACTGTTCGGCGTGGCTGCAGCCGAAGAACGTGTCTGCCGGATAAGGTCCGAAAGCCTGGATGCCTTTTTCGACAAGCTCGGCGATTGCCGGCGAAATAAGTTCCTGTTCCTCAGAGCCCAGCAGTCCGTTGTCGCCAGCCTTGGGATTCAGGCCGAGTACGGCAATGCGCGGATTGGATAGGCGGAAGTCGCGGCGCAGGCTCTGGAAGAGCGTGGTGGCATTGCTGACGATACGCTCCTTGGTGATCGACTCCGCCACCTGCCGCAACGGGAGATTACGGGTGGCGAGTGCTACACGCAGCCCGTCGTCGACGAGGACGGACAAGCCCTGCCCTTCCGTCTCAAGATGATCCTCGATATACCGGCTCTGCCCGCTGAAGTGGAACTGCTCGTTGTTGTCGATGGGAGCGGTCACCAGCACATCAAACAAGCCCTGCCGGTAGTCGTCCAAAGCCCGGTCGACAGCACGGAGGCCGGCTGCTCCCGACTCTTCAGAGGCAATGCCCAGTTCCACCTTGATCTCGTCGTCGAACACAGGAAGCAGGTTGAGCCGTCCCTCCTGTGCTTCCTTCGCATCCTTGATAATGGTGAAATTGGCCTCTATCCCCAGCGCATTTCGGTGATAAGCGGCGACCTTCGGCGAACCGTAGACGATGGGGGTGCAGAGTTCCAGCATCTCCGGTTCGGCGAAGGTCTTGAATATCAACTCATAGCCGATGCCGTTCGTATCTCCGTGCGTTATGGCTACACGGACTTTTTTATTTTCGTTCATATCTCTATATCTTGTATGGTTATGTTCTTTTCCTACTTACGCTTCAAAGTTTACAGTCTTGCCTTTTCATCTTTTCACCCTTTTTACTCTTTTACGTTTCCCTTCCGTTCTTCTTTCTCCTTTGCCGTAGAAAGCAGACCGCAGGCCGCAAAGATGTCCTGCCCCCGGCTGGCACGGATAGTCGTAAAGACGCCATGCTGTGTCAGATAGTTCCGGAACTCCTCCATTTTCCGGTCGTCAACGCCCTGCAATGGAGTATTAGGAATCGGATGAAACCGGATGAGGTTGATGCGGCAGTCCAGTCCTTTGAGCAGGCGCACGATGGCCTTTGCATGGGCTTCCGAGTCGTTAACGCCCTTGAAGACAATGTATTCAAACGACAGGCGCCGCTGGTGGGAGAAATCATAATTGGCCAGCAGACCGACGATGCTCTCGATAGACATCCCCCTTTCTGCCGGCATCAGTTCTGAACGCTGTTCATGGAGCGGTGAGTGCATGCTGATGGCTACATGGCAGTCGCTCTCCTCGAGAAACCGTTTCAGCTTTCCTTTAACTCCCACGCTGCTCACCGTGATACGCTTCGGAGACCATCCATAACCGAAACCGGCGGTCAGTATCTCCGTCGCACGCAATACATTGTCCAGGTTATCCATCGGTTCACCCTGCCCCATGAAGACGATGTTCGTCAGCTTGTCGCGTTCAGGGAGCGAATAAACCTGATTGAGGATGTCCGTTGCCGTAAGGCTGCCCTCAAAACCCTGCTTGCCTGTCTGGCAGAAAAGGCAGTTCATCTTGCATCCCACCTGTGAGGAAACACACAGGGTGGCACGGTCGTCTTCGGGGATATACACCGTCTCGACGAACTTCCCGCTCTCCGTTGGGAAAAGGTATTTGACGGTACCGTCCTTGGAATACTGCGCATCGGTCGGGTCTTTGCAGCCGACAGCATACGCTGCCGCCAGCTTCTCACGGTTCGCCTTTGAAATATTCGTCATCTCGTCAATAGACCTGACGTGCTGCGTATAGAGCCATTTGGCTATCTGTCCGCCGGTGAAAGCCGGCATGCCGAGCGACTTTGCGACCTCTTTCAATTCGCCGAGTGTCATTCCCAACAGATTCTTTTTTGCAGTTTCCATGCTTGTTCCCAATGTTTTGCTGCTGCAAAGATAACAAAAAAAATGCTAATATACGTGCTTTGCTTTCTTTTTATGAAGACCGGAATCATGAAAGGCAGACCCTGAAAATCCACATTGAACTTTTGTCATCGGACTTCTGTCCATGTGAACATTGTCAACTCTTTGTGCCTTTGCTTTTATACGGCACAATCTGCTTTCCCTTTCAGTCGCACCCGTCCTGTTATGCTCTTTCAAGAAGAAAGCGAAGCTGCCCGCCTGAAAAGCGAAGTGCTGCAAACCAGATAAAATGCACGGATGACAAGCAGGTCGGATGAGGAAAGGGACTTCCTTTTGGAGGGAAATCTTTAGTATCAGCCTGAAAAAAGGGAAACCCAGCCGGCTTCCCTTCTCTGTGTCAAAAACATAATGTGTTCCCGGATCGGGCTTTCATGTCGGCAAAGCGTTCATGGATCTCAAAACGGGAAGACATAAATTCATCCTTATCCTTTTTATGGAGGATGAGGTATTCCACCTCGTCAATCCCTCCACAGATCTTCTGGTCTACACACCCTGTAGCATACATCGCCTTTAACCCAGGCAGTAATGCTTCCGTATGCAGACTGACGACATCCGCGGTTATAAATCCTGCCAGACTTCCATCAATATACTGCACCTTAGGAAGTGTTTCCGTTGCAAAGGTGACAAGACTGCCGAACCATTCCAGACAGGCTTGTCGCTGCTCGGGTCTCCTACGGGCGAGCAGTGCCATCGTACAACTCACGCAACACTTGAACATGGAATAAAGCCCGGGCTCTTTCATGAACTCAAGCAGCTTGGCGAACTTGTCCGGTGTCACCAGTTTATACAATGTCGGGACTATGATTTCATTGGCACAGTCACCGAAATGATAGTCATAGAAACCTTCCGACTGCCTGCAGCATTCCAGCATCAGGTCGAGACTGCTCTCATTGTTGCCCACCTCACCTAACAGGATGATGGCAGAGGCGAGTATTCCGTTATACCTCCCGTCATCAAAACCTTCCGGTATCTTGCCTTCACTTGTTATCGTCATGACATAACGGATGATGGCTTCTAAATCAGCACGGAGTTCCTCCTCTGGCAAGGCGAGAATACGGTCAATCAATCTGTCTTCCAACCACATGGAATTCTCCGGCTTGCTCAGTTCCTCGACAAGCCATCTGTTATGCACATTCCAGGCTTCGGCGTATCGCGGGGGCGTATAAGTATATTTTGTCTCAAGACCGTAGGTCGGGCTTTTCTTATAGTCGCTGTCGCCTACACCGAAGTTTGTACAAGGCGTAATATACTTGAAATCTGTTCCGTAAGTTTTCTTCAGCTTCGGCAGATACCTGCTGGCTTCAAACCCGCTGGAGGCAACGAGGAAATGCCTGCCGTCTTTGCCGAACCGGTACTCGATGAGCGGAACATCTTCCGTGTCTTCTTCCAGCATATACCTCGAGAGTGCAAAGCTCTTGTCGGGTTCTATATCAGCCTCACCGGCAAACTCGACAGCACCGTAGACAATGTTGTGCGCTTCTTCATAGCTGCATTCTATGAGGCCATCTCCCTCTGAAGCACGGTCCAGGAAGTCCTCAAACTCATCCTCTTCAACCCTCAGCCTGTAAAAAGACCCTTTCACTCCGACACAATAGGTATCTATAAGATAAACTGCAAAGCTGATCTTTCCTCCCATATGCTTCCTTGTGACGATGACATATCCTTCTCCCGCCTCAAACAGACTGGAAGAACGGTAGCACTGTCCTTTCTGCAGCATTCTGGCTTTCGTCCGGAGATATTTCTCGGGCGAGAGGAACCGCTGCTGATTTTTCCTGCTTTCTTCTTTTTTGGCATCTTTTCCTTTATAAATTGTTATAGGCGGAGATTCATGACCGGCCGGACACGTCCCGCAGACCGTTACCGGTTGCACCCCCTGACAGCACGCTGTGCCTTCTCCAGCTGGAAACGTTCCGGGTCGAAACGGTACCCCAGCCATTCCAACCGTTCCCTCGCATCCTGCGAAGCAGGGTCTTTCATGAGCTCGCAGATTTCCTGATAGCCCCACACGCCCCCACAGTCTTCAGGCGGACAGGCACGCTTGCCGTCAAGGAGTGTCACCTGTTTCTCCGATCCGGCATAATCCGCAATCCCTGTAAGTGTAACCGTATGTTCCCATCCGTCACCATAATCGTACTCGAAGGTAACCTTGTCTTTCACCTTCTTCAGGATCTCTCCCACCGTGACTCTCCCACCGTCATGGTATCTGCCCGCTACAGCCTGAAAACCTTTCGGATTATGGATAGATGTGACATACAAATCAACCGCTTTCCCTCGCTTTGCAACGAACTGGTGCAGATGAGTCTCACACCATCCCATCGACAGCAGTATGACCGAGGCAAGGGAAGCGAGTGTGATGTTTGACGGCACCTCTATCTTGCGCCAGATGGCAGGCCTGATGTGGTCAAGTTTGATGCGGAGCGTGTACTTCTTCACGTCGACGGACGGCATATAGACAGCCGCAGGGTTCTCCGCCCAGCCTTCATAATCCTGAAAGTCATAATCGGAAAGATCGAAAGGTCCGCCGTCCCAGTCCTCATCGTCCAGTTCATCCTCGCCGTCCGGATTCCGACAGGCATCGGAATCGTCATCTCCGTACGACAGGACATCCAGAATCATGCGCTCCCCGCTCTCGTCCTCCAGTGTTCCCAATTCACCGTCCCGTATGTCTTCCTTCACTCCGTCCATTCCGTCTACGACCATGGAAGGGGGTATCATGTAAGCAGAATAGAACTTGGCGATCAGCGGCTCCAATGCCACGGCACGCGCATGGATACAGCAATAGAACAGCTTATCAAGCACGATGCCGTCAAAGAGGTCGGAATCTTCCCCTTTCGGATAATAGTAGTTCAGCACGTCGGCGAGCCACCGCTGTACCTGCAGCAGCATTCTTCCGTCACGTTTGGGAAGCTGGCCGACGGCAAGAGCCACCTGCGACTTACTCTCGGGCAGCAGCCCCGGTTCTTTCATGAAATCGAGCAGTACAGGCAGCTGGTCCGCCTCCACAATATTGCTCAATACGGCTGCCGGGACATCTTCCAGGCAAATATCTCCAAAATACATCTGCATGAAATCATAGTCCTGACGGAGCATCTCCAAGACTGCGGGCAGACATTCCGAAACCTGAAAATGCTCGATGAGTGCCAGTGTCAGCAGCAGTCCGTCAGTGTCCGGACAAGGGTCATCCTGCCATGCTTTGAGGTGGGAATAGACAAGTCTCGTCAGCTGGGCTGCGGTCTTTTCGTGCTGCCAGTCTTCCAGACTGCTGACGAGGCGGTCGTAATCAAAGTTCTCCGTCTCCGCCAGCTGATGCGGCAGGAGACCGGAAAGCGGCGTGTCAACCTCCCCGTCCTGCAGGAAGCCCGCATAGTCAGGACAATGATAGTGATAATGCTCCATGGAGAAATCGCTCATCCATTGGGACAGTGTCTCCGGATCGGCAAAGGCCGCCCCAAGCCGCTCCTTTTCATCATCCGTCAGCTTCTCGCCTTTCATGCTCTCTGCTATCTGATGGATCAGGCTGTCAAAATCAGGCAGGACATCCTCACCGCTATCCTCCTCCTGTCCGTCCATAATATCCATGCTCAGGGTCTCCACAACCAGACGGTAGAATTGACCTGTCAGCTTGTCATTCATCAGGCCGGGAGAGGTCTCTGATCGTTTACCGATCTTCTTCTCGATCTTATCCAGCAGGTAAAAGATTTCAGACCTGCACATACTGGTGCAGAAGACATCATCGGCACTGTCGGCCGTGAAATAATCCATGATATGCTGGTCGAGTTCCTTGCTTCTCTTGCGTGAGAGGACTCCGCGGTTGACAAGCTCTGCACCATGCTCCTCCAAGAAATCACCGAGTTTTTCCAGCTGCTCTAAAAAGGTTTCCTTTGCCATACACAAAAGGTTGATTAGACTGACTGTTACTGTCTTTGACTACAAATATAGCTCTTTTTCTCAATTATAACCGCTTCCCGAACAAAAAAGCAAAGATTCCCTACCCGATTAGGATCAGTCGGGAAGGGTGGACAGTACTGCAAAGATGGCCGGACGCCCGGTGCATCATCCTGACAGATCCGGGCACGATCATCCTGCAGACCATTCGCCGGAAAGCCGTCTTGACGGCATGAAGGCAAGGACAAGGCGGCCGTCTTCACCGGCACGGAAAAAGGAAGAAGGACAGGCCAGAGCGACCTGCGCAGACGATCCCCGATGACCTATCCTTCTTCCTGTTACATATAATAAGGTGTATTTACTGCATATCGTAAACTACCTGCATGAGCTTCTTGCCCAGTGCGTCAGCGGCTTCCATCGTATCGGCCTCGCTGTAGACACGGATGATCGGCTCGGTATTCGACTTGCGGAGATGCACCCAGGCATCGGGGAAGTCGAGTTTCACACCGTCAATGTCCGTCACCTGCACGTCCTTCTCCTGTCCGTAGAGTTCTTTCACCCGCTTGAGAATGGCATCGACATCAGTCTCCGGCGTGAGGTCGATGCGGTTCTTGGCGATGAAATATGCAGGGAAAGTCCTGCGCAGTTCGCTTGCCTTGAGGCCTTTCTGTGCCAGAGAACTGAGGAAGAGGGCGATACCGACGAGAGCATCCCGTCCGTAATGGCTCTCCGGATAGATGACCCCGCCATTGCCTTCTCCTCCGATGACCGCTCCCACTTCTTTCATCTTCGTGGTCACGTTCACCTCGCCGACCGCAGAGGCATAATACTTGCAGCCGTGTTTCTCGGTCACGTCACGCAGGGCACGGGTGGAAGAGAGATTGCTTACGGTACTGCCTTTCACGTGGTCGAGAATATAGTCAGCCACCGTGACGAGCGTATATTCCTCGCCGTACATCTTTCCGTCTTCCTGGATGAATGCCAGACGGTCCACATCCGGATCGACAACGATCCCCAGATCGTAGCCGCCCTTTGCGACCTCATCCATGATGCCCGTGAGGTTCTTCTCGACAGGCTCCGGATTGTGGGCGAAGTCGCCCGTAGGTTCTCCATTGAGGAACTTGTACTCGACACCCAGCCGGTCGAGGAGCTTGGGGAGGATGACGCCGCCGACCGAGTTGATGGAGTCTACGACGACACGGAACCTGCGCTTGCGGATGGCTTCAAGGTCGAGCAGCTCAAGGTTCATCACCTCTTCTATATGCCGTCCGTCAAACGAATCATCGTCCGTATAGCTGCCCAGTCCGTCTACATCCGCATATTCAAAGTCTTCACGAGCCGCGATGTCGAGCACCTCTGCACCGTCGGCAGCCGTCAGGAACTCGCCCTCCTCGTTCAGAAGTTTCAGGGCGTTCCAGTGGCGGGGATTATGCGAAGCGGTGATGATGATGCCACCGTCCGCACCGCTCATGCGCACCGCCAGCTCGGTTGTCGGAGTCGTGGCCAGTCCGATGTTCACCACATCGGCCCCGATACCCATCAGCGTTCCGCATACCACGTTCTTGACCATCGGGCCTGAGATACGTGCATCGCGGCCGACGACGATCTTCAGTTTCTTCCCCGGATGTCTGCGGGCAATGAACATAGCGTATGCCGAAGTGAATTTAACAATATCCAGCGGGTTCAGCGTATCGCCCGCACGACCTCCGATAGTGCCACGGATGCCGGAAATTGATTTGATAAGTGTCATACTCCAAATATATTATGAGGGTATCATCCCATTTTTACCGTTTTACCCTTTTACTTTTCACCGTTTTACTTTTTTACTTTCCGCCTTTCCATCAGAGTCCCCTCTGGAACGTAAGGTCGTAAAAACAGGGATAGACAGCCTGCGAGGCATTGATCTGTCCCTGCTGCGAGGGAACAATGAGCCGCACGTGCGCCAGCTTCGATGTAGCCGAAACCAGTCTGCCCAACCCGATATAGGTCATCGGGGCCAGCCAGCCGTTGGGCACAGACGTGCTCTTGTAGGCATCGTACATCACACTGGAGGACGGGTCGAAGGAAGCCGTATAAGTACCGCTCGTGTTCGTAACCGACATCTTGTCTACCTTCGGGCCGAAAACAAGGAACTGATTGGACAGCTGCAGCGTGTCCCGGATGAGGTTGCGCTCTGTGAAACGGCAGAGAACCGTTGCCGTCTCCCCTTTCCTGATGGGATTGCCCGTACCCCTCTCCACGATCTGCATGTACACACCGGTACTGGAGAAGTGCACGTACTGGTTCTTCGTCACGTCGGTCGTATTCCCCTGCTTGGCAAACTGGTCTTCACTGATGACATTGATGCCCTTTTTGACGATAAAAGCATGAATGGCCTCATTTTCGCGCTCCAGCTGGTCGGCATAGGTTTCGGAATGACTGCATGCACTGAAGGCCAGCACCGCCGCCACAACAACAAGGAGAAAAGTTATCTTCTTCATTCGTTTCTTCGTTTAAATATGCCGTGCAAAGGTAAGAAAAGTATTTAGAAAGCTGAAATTAGAAATCAGAAAATATATTAAGGAAAGCACTGAAAACGGTTCTTCCGTTCAATGCGTGAATGCTTTTCGTATAGCTTCAACGGAAGAACCGAAGTGAGTCATTCTACAAAAAACATGGCCAGGACCGTCAGCTGTCCATTTTATCATCATCCTCCGACACAAAGCCCTTTTCATTTTAATACGTTGAAAAGATAGACAGGGTTTTGAAAAAACATTACATAATTTCAAACAGATCATCTGCAAACATAAAATGACGTGCAAAAAAGCAAGTCTGCAACCAGCAGTAAACCAATCAGTTGTCAGGTCGTTTGTAAAAGGTGCCTGATTGGACTCCAAAAGGGCGTTGGTAACACGCTAAAAGAGCACCAGTTGCAGGTCAATCAGGCCTCTTTTAGAAGCTAAAAGGACATGTGTTGCTTTAAGGTACATGAAAACAGTTTACAAACACCGATGATCTGGGAATAAAGAGAAGGCCGAAGATGTTCGCATACGGACAAAGGGACAAAAAGCTGACTGCATTCATGAATCCGGCAGGCCGGCACACGATTTTCAGCACATCCCAAAAGGCCACAGCCTCGGGGCACTCCAAGTCCTACAGAAGGCAGACTGGAAGGTGCGGGCACACAGGACAGCATCCTGCAGCGGATGGGCAACAGCATGACAAACAGGCGAAATCCATACCGTTCGGGAACAAAAGCACCTTACCTGCTTATTTACCCCCATGAACAGGAGAAACGGCATCGGCAGAGGACGTTAATTACCGCAAAGTGATTATCTTTGCAGTCTGATGCAAAAAAAAACATAGTTCTGCTTTACATTTTCAGTTGCTGAACTGTAAGGATTGTGTATGAAACATGAAAAGACTGACATAGAAAGGCTCTTCAAGCGTTATTACCAGCCGATGTACCGGGTGGCAAGGAGCATTCTCTACGACTGTGACGAGTGCAGGGACGTGGTGAGTGACGTTTTCGCCCACGTGCTGAGCGAGCAGATCGTCCTGCTGCCCGGGACGGAAGAAGGCTACCTCGTGAGGGCTGTCCGCAACCGTTGTCTGAACATCATTGCGCATAAGGACATACGGGAACGGACGGCGAAGCTGCTTCTGGCAGATGCGGAAACCGTCCTTTCTGAACAGGACAACGAACTGCTCGACCGGCTGATGCAGATGATCGAGAACCTCGAACCGCCTGTCCGCCGACAGATTCTCCGGCTGCGCCATCTGCAGGGACTGCCCTTCCAGCGCATCGCCGACGAACTGGACGTGAGCCGGGTGACCGTCTACCATCATCTTTCAGAGGCTATCAACAGTATCAAGAAACAACTTAACCAAGCAGGACAATGAACAACAAGCTATCAGAAGAAAAGCGGATGCAGTTCCTTGACATGCAGGAACATCCCGAAAAATACACCGACAGGCAGATAGAAGCACTGCTTGCCGACGAGGAAATCCGTGCTTTCGCACAGGAACTGGCCATGACCAAACGCGCCATGATGCGCAACGAGGCCGGAGAAGTGGACGTGGAGGATGAGTGGGAACGCTTCTCCACCCGGCATCCCGTACCACGGCAGCGCAGCAGAATGAAGATTGCAGCATCTGTCGCAGGCGTCGTCTTTGCGTCAGGACTAGCCTTTGCAGCGACCGTACAGCTGGGCATTCTGCCCTTCTTCGGCAACAAGCAGCCAGCCAGCCCGCAGCCGCAGATACAGCAGACAACCGTAGCCGACTCATTAAAACAGGTACGGGAACAACGTAAAGCAGTCATTGACAGCCTTACACGCACGCTTCTTCCACAGAAGGACAGCATCCCCGTGCAGCCGGTCGTATTTGAGAATGTATCACTGAAGACCATCGTCGAGACGATAGCACAGTACTATCATGCAGAGGTGAAGGTACTGAACCTGGGCGCAGCCCATGTGCGGCTTTTCTTCAAATGGGACAAGCAGGCATCTCTCCAGCAGAACATTGAACTGCTGAATGCCTTTGACCGTGTGAACCTTACCTATTCCGACAACACCCTGACAATAGAATGAAGCTATGAAAAGGTTATTAACAACGCTCGTGCTCCTCACCATGATGTGCGGAGCATCAGCCCAGCGCATCACCCGACAATACAAT
>NZ_GL872283.1:822773-825042 GCF_000191065.1 Prevotella multiformis DSM 16608 | reverse complement strand
GTTGCCGGCGGGGTGAGCAATGAAAGCGGTGTGTTCGTAGTGCCTTACGAGCCGGCAAAGGTCATTGCACGCATCAGCTACGTGGGCTACAAGACCGTTTACCGAACCTTCTCAACCGAGAATGCAGGCACTGTCCAGCTTGCACCCGATGCCTTACAGCTGAAAGGAGTGACCGTCAAGACCGTCCGACCACAGTACAAGATGACACGGGGAGGCATGACAATCGACATTGAACACTCACTGTTGGCAAAGATGGGTACCGCAAATGACGTTTTAGCGCAGTTGCCTCGTGTAAATGTTGATGCTAATGGAGGTGTTACTATTTTTTCCAAAGGTTCACCGGAAATCTACATTGACAACCGACTAATACGTGACAAGCAGGAACTCACAACCTTAAAATCCACTGAAATAAAAAACATTGAGATTCTAACAAACCCAGGCGCACAGTACAATGCGTCTGTTCAATCAGTTATCCGCATCCATACAAAAGGGATAAAAGCTGACGGACTGAGCGTAATGACAGCAGTAAATGCCAAGAACAACAGCAAGTGGGGCGGTTTTGAGGAAGTTAATGTGAAATACAGAAAAGGCGGACTTGAAGTTTTTACAGATGTCACAAGCTCTACACGATATGAGGGTGAACGCAATACTGTCAGCAGCAAACTGCTTCTCCCAGACCATACCATTTACCAAGAACAGCTTGCCAATACTGATTTCCGAGCCTCGTTCTTCCTCCCCAAAGCCGGTTTCAGTTATGATATTACACCAAAACATTCTATTGGTGCTTCCTATTCGCTGGTCAAGTCTATAGTAGGAAAAGGAGAATGTGTGAACAACTACCAGAAGGTATGGAAAGATAATGTTTTGACAGGAATTATCCAGCAGAATCTTAATATAGACATCTTCAACGGTCCTGACCATACCGCCAACCTTTACTATATAGGAAAAGTAGGGAATATGGACATTGTCTTCAATAGTACAGGTATATGGAAGAAAGACGGACGCAGGGATAACTGGACAGAAAACAGCGACGATCTGCCCTCCCGCAAAGTGAATACAGAGAATGAACGACATATAAGAATGTTGGCATCCAAGCTCATTCTCAGCTATCCCATTGGTAAAGGAAAAGCAGAAATTGGGACCGAAACGACAAATACCCACTCCCATTCCATCTATAATAACCCGGAGAAATATGTCGACGCATCGGACAACACTGTTGTAGAAAAAAGCATTGCACCTTTTATTGACTATTCACTGCCATTGGGAAATTGGACAGTTGAGGCAGGATTACGCTATGAGTACACATCGGCACTCTACCGCTCTTTCGGCATAAAGGAGGATGAACCAAGCCGCACTTATCATGACTGGTTCCCCAACCTTTCTGTTTCCTGGAATAAAGACAAGTGGTCTCTACAGATGAACTATGCTAAACACATCAGCCGCCCTTCCTATAGAGACCTAAGAAGCAACGTTCAATATGTCAATCGGTTCACCTATGAAGCCGGCAACCCCTATCTGCGACCAACCATAAACCACTGTATCGGATTCAGCATAGTACACAGCTGGCTAAGTCTGGACATAGATTATTCTTACAATAAGGATGCCATTGTCTACACGTCAAGGCTCTATGACGGAAAGGAAATAGCACTTATACAAAACCAGAACTTTCACCATACACAGAGCCTCTCAACCTCCTTTGTAGCTTCACCTAAGTTCGGATGGTATCAACCTACATTGGAGATTGACTTCCTTAAGCCATTCTTCAATACACGAAAGTATGGAAGTACAGAAGACCTACAAGACCCATTTGTCAGCATAAAGATGAATACCAAACTTGTCCTTTCGACCAACAGCTTTATAACTTTGGACATGAAATATAATTCCGAGGTCTGTACAGACTTCGTAAAAACCAAGGCATCTGGTACCGTTGATGTGGGATACACTCTCTCCTTCCTGCACAAGGCGCTGCTTCTTAATGTATATGCCATAGATCTCTTCAAGACAAAACGGGACGCATGGACGCAGTATGGACAGAATGTTATCAATACCAAGGACTGCTATAACTGCATACGCCGCATAGGAATCACTCTCACCTATAACTTCAATGCAAAACGAAGCAAGTACAAGGGAACAGGCGCAGGTAATGCAGAGAAGAGCCGACTGTAGTTATCTCCAACTATTGAAAAGAACTATGAGAAAGTATATTATATCCATGCTTTGCGTTCTGAGCTTACAACTGCATGCCCAGCGCATCACCCGACAGTACAAC
>NZ_GL872283.1:790762-822723 GCF_000191065.1 Prevotella multiformis DSM 16608 | reverse complement strand
GTTGCTGGTGGAGTGAGCAATGAAAGCGGTGTGTTCGTAGTGCCTTACGAGCCGGCAAAGGTCATTGCACGCATCAGCTACGTGGGCTACAAGACCGTTTACCGAACCTTCTCAACCGAGAATGCAGGCACTGTCCAGCTTGCACCCGATGCCTTACAGCTGAAAGGAGTGACCGTCAAGACCGTCCGACCACAATACAAGATGACACGGGGAGGCATGACGATCGACATTGAACACTCACTGTTGGCAAAGATGGGTAGTGCCATGGACGTACTGGCACAGCTTCCCCGTGTGACGACAAGCGGCAACAGTGTGCAGGTCTTTGCCAAGGGAACACCGCTTATCTATATCAACAACCGCAAGATAAGTGACATGAAGGAACTGACGGAACTCAAGTCTGACAACATCAAGAGTGTGGATGTAATTACAAGCCCTGGTGCACAATATGATGCACAGGTACAGTCCGTCATCCGCATCAAGACCATTCGTCGGCAGGATGAAGGCTTCAGCTTCCGTAATGATGCCAATGTGGAATACAATGGATGGTGGACTGGATCGGAATCGACCCAACTGACTTATCGGACAAAGCGTCTGGAGCTGTTCAACAGCCTCTACTGGATGAACTATCTACAGCAGGAGAACAACGACCTTCACTCCCAGATACACACAAACGAAGACGATGTTGATATTCGCCAGCACATCAACTACAAGGGCAGGCACAATGCCCTTTCCGAACGCATTGGTACTTCTTACTTCTTCAACGACAGCAACTCAATCGGTGCCTCTTACCGTTTCTACACCAATTACCGCATGGACGGAACAATGGATGGTGTTCAGAATATCTACAAAAACGGCATGTCAGAAGGAACGATAACACAGAAAGGGAATGTCGAGATACGTACTCCTGCCCGTCATCAGGCTGATGTGTATTATGTTGGCAGACTCGGAAAACTCGGAATAGACTTCAACGCATCCTATGTAGCCATGAGGTTTAAGGAAAACCATGCCCAGACAGAGCACTCCGACCAGCTTTCCAACCGTGAGGTACATTCTTCAGGCAACCAGCTCAGTCATCTCTGGGCAGGAAAACTCGTCTTTGAATATCCGCTATGGCGTGGTAATCTGAACTGGGGAACGGAGTTCAGCTATACCAACTCCTGGGGAAACTTCACCAATAAAGAGCAGATTGTTGCATCATCGGAAACTGACATCAAGGAAAGAAACCGGGCTGTTTTTGCAGATTACAGCCTTCCTTTGGGCAAGTTCTCCCTTAGTGCAGGACTAAGATACGAGCATGTAGTGTCAGACTATTACTCCTTCGGGACTAAACAAGACGATGCCAGCCGGCGTTACAGCAACTTCTTCCCTTCCGCTTCACTGTCATGGAACAGCGGGAAGTGGTCGCTCCAGCTTAATTACAGCAATAAGATCAACCGTCCGAGCTACCGTTCCCTGCGCAATTTCGTACAATACAACAACCGCTACGGCTATGAAGGAGGCAACCCGGAACTGCGCCCGGAGCAGATACACAACATAGAAGTAAATGGAGTATATGGTTGGCTGAACCTTTCTGCCGGCTATAAATACTACAAGAATGCGATGATATGGACACATGGATTATACCAGAACAAGGCTGTCTCCTTTGCTGCAGTCTACAACTATGACCATTCAGAGCTGTACTATGCCTCTGTCGTCGCCTCGCCTAAGTTCAAATGGTATCAGCCTACGGCAGAAGTAAGCTATCTGCAGCAGAACTTCCATGCACCGAATGATGATGGTTCGCTGGTGAAGAACAAGCCTACGGTAACATTCTCATTGCTCAACCAGTTCGCATTCTCCAAGACATTCATGGGCAGAGTGAATTTCTGGACACGTACAAGAATTTACCAAGGCTTTCAAGAGGCAAACGGCTTTGCAAGTCTGAACCTGGCTTTACGCAAGTCATTCTACAACGAACGCCTCATACTTTCCCTTTCTGCAAACGACATCTTCGAATCCATGCGGGAACGATGGGGGCTTAACGGTTATGGCACCACGATGGACAAGGACTGCAACACCTATTCCCGTTCTGTTTCACTGACCGTTACCTATAACTTCAATGCAAAGCGAAGCAAGTACAAGGGAACGGGTGCAGGCAATGCCGAGAAGAGCCGACTGTAAAACAATCAGGCTTTAGAAGTAACATACCAATGATTAACGGCGACAGCTCTAAGTCTTGACTGCCTTCTTGCCAAGAAAGTACATCTTTTGGAAATGCGGGCGTTTCTAAATTAATATCAGCAACAATCTTATAAAAACAATGCCTGATGCCCTTGTCAGAATGACGGGACATATCCTTGGTTATGCTTTTCATCCATTTAAGGTATGTGTTGTAAAATAACAGACAAGTTGTCATCCTGTAATCTGCTGCTTGACAAAACACCCTCACTATTCAGAAACAGTCTCACGTAGAACGCCCTCATCCGTCCGCTGATTTTTCATCACTGCGGGCTGATGAGGGCGTTTTCCTGTACGTATTTTACAGGCAATCTGAACCCATCATATCCGTGTCCGTGCTACCTTGTGACAAACTGCTTATGCTTTGACTTGGCACGCTTCTCCAAAAATGATTCTTTTCCAGGGAAAACAGAACGGTCGCTTGTGAATCCCATGCAGCTGAATACGGCATTGCGGTTGTAGACAGCAAGGTCGGGACGGCTTTCCGGCTCCTGCACAAACGAGTCGGTGAGTGGTTTATCGTATATTTTGCAGTCAACCTCCATGCCACCATCGCCGGCGTAGACAATGGCGATGGGTATTGAGATGAACCAGGCAACGACCATAAACCCGATTAACCACGAGAAGGCTTCGCCCGGGG
The DNA here is from genome assembly GCF_000191065.1 of Prevotella multiformis DSM 16608. GTDB lineage: Bacteria > Bacteroidota > Bacteroidia > Bacteroidales > Bacteroidaceae > Prevotella > Prevotella multiformis. Next base: position 819,866 of record NZ_GL872283.1, on the reverse strand, counting down.
CGTCCTCTTCATGAAAGATGAGCATCGTTATGAACAAGAAGAATGTCATAAAAGCGAAAGCCGATACACGCAGGGACTGCAAGAATAAGACGTGCCGGTTCTTTTTGCAAACAGCCTCTAAACCTGTTGCGCCTTCCTTTTTCTCATACTTCTTCCTGTCACCCACCCGAAACGATACACCAAGGGCGAGCAGGCAAAACAGTATAATAGCAGTGAAATCAATCATACATATAACAGCTCACCGGCAGCGTCATAACGTCTCTGACATTCCAGCGGTTCTTCCAGCAAAGTCATCCTTCTGTTTCCCTACCGACAAGAGATTCTATCCCGGAGGACGGACATCATCATACGCAACAGCTCTTTTCCATCTGTACGCATATCCGTTGATAAGCCCGCCGGCCGTCACCGTTTTCCAGACGGATCACACCGCAGTAAACAAAGCCGAGGCGGGAAAGGGCAGCCTGCATAGGCCGGTTGTCGGCATGAGTGTCGACACGGATGGAGGAGGTGAAGGCGGAACAGTAGCTGACGATGTCTGCCATGACACCATGGACTCCTTCTACCGAAGCCACACGATGGATGACATGATAAGGTCGGTCGTCAAGCCAGCTGCCACCCTCTATATGAGAATAGGTAGGATCGGGACCGGGAAGGAAAGCGAACGTGGCAACAGGAAGACCGTCTTCATACAACAGGTAAGAGCTGCCCCGCGCGATGTCCTCTGCGATCTTCTCCACCGGCGGATATGCGGGCGGCCACTGGTGAGGATTGCCGGCAGCAATCATCTTCGCCCTGCCCTGCTGTATGAGCCGCATCACAAGTGGAAGATCATCCTTCACAGCTCTGCGGACAGTACGGCCGGCGGGCAGTTTCACAGCACTTTCTTTTGTCATAAGGATTCCTCTTTAATCTGGTTGCAATGCAAAAGTACAAAGAAATATCTAACATTAAGTCCCAATAATGCTTAAATATCATACAAAAAGTCAGAAGCAGGGAAGCGGACGAAAGGAAAAGTATGAAAAATAGTATGCGAAATAATTGCGAATGATAAAATTAATGTGTATTTTTGCCCACAGAATCGAATACTAATTTCTAAAAACCTATAACAATGGAAAATAACCTTTTCAAGCATTCAGCCAACAGACTGGAAGCACACTTGGGCAAAGACGCACACAAGTTTACGAAGGAGGACATCAAACAGGTTGTCAGCGACCTGAACATCCGGATGGTCAACTTCATGTATCCTGCCGGTGACGGACGGCTGAAGACCTTGAACTTCATGCTGCACACACCGGAATATCTGGAGACCATCCTTACCAACGGTGAACGCGTCGACGGGTCTTCCCTCTTCAGCTTCATCGCCGCAGCCAGCAGCGACCTTTATGTCATGCCGCGTTTCTCGACGGCATTCGTTGATCCGTTCTCTGAGATTCCTACGCTCTGCATGCTCTGTTCGTTCTTCGACCGTGACGGCAATCCGCTGGCATCTTCCCCGGAATATACGCTTCACAAGGCCATGGCTGCCTTCAGGAAGGTGACAGGCATGGAATTCCATGCCATGGGCGAACTGGAATACTATGTGATCCGCGACGATGAGGGCGTTTTCCCTGCCGACGACCAGCACGGCTACCACGAGAGTTCTCCCTTTGCTAAAAGCAATGACTTCCGTATGCGTGCCATGCAGCTGATTGCCGAGTGCGGCGGCAAGATCAAGTACGGGCATTCCGAGGTGGGCAACTTCGTTGAGAACGGTCGCTGCTACGAGCAGAACGAAATCGAGTTCCTGCCTGTTGCTGCCAATGAATGTGCGGAGCAGCTGCTCCTTGCCAAATGGATTATCCGCAGCCTGGGCTATGAAGAGGGACTTGATGTTACTTTCGCACCGAAGATTACCGTGGGCAAAGCCGGTTCGGGTATGCACATCCACATGCGTATCATGAAGGACGGAAAGAACATGATGCTCGACCATGGGAAGCTGTCTGTTGATGCTCGCCGTGCCATCGCCGGTATGATGGATCTGGCAGAGAGCATCACGGCTTTCGGCAACAAGAATCCGACCTCTTACTTCCGTCTCGTTCCACACCAGGAGGCTCCGACAAATGTCTGCTGGGGCATGAGCAACCGTTCGGTACTGGTACGTGTGCCACTGGGCTGGACTTCCGGCGAGGATATGTGCCACAAGGCAAATGAGACAGAACCGCTCACAGCACGCGACTACTCAGGCAAGCAGACCGTAGAGATGCGGTCGCCGGATGCTTCGGCAGACATCTACCAGCTGCTGGCCGGTCTTTGTGTTGCCTGCCGCCATGGCTTCGAGATGGCGAATGCAGAGGCTGAAGCCGAGCGTACCTTTGCTGACGGCGACATCCACGACCCGAAGAATGCCGAGCGTTACGCCACACTGGCCCAGCTGCCTGACAGCTGTGCTGCGTCAGCCGACTGTCTGGAGCGTCAGCGCAAGGTCTACGAGGAGTACGATGTTTTCTCTCCGGCCATGATCGACGGCATCATCAAGCAGCTCCGTGCCTTCAACGACCGCACACTGCGTCAGGAAATCGAAGGCAAGGAGATGATGATGGAGCAGCTCGTCCGCCAGTACTTCCATTGCGGATAAACTCAGAAAGACAAGTCCTATCCTTTATAACGAATCCCAGGCAACAGAAGCGTTGCCTGGGATTTTTCTTTCACCTCCTCCTTATTCCCTTATCCCCTTATTCATTAGACATAATGTACCGATAAAGCTCCCGTATGTAGATAGGTTCTCTAAATAAATTAATGTTTGAAGTTGGCATACACTTTGCGTTCTTAACAAAAAGGCTTATACGGATTAAAGTTTATTGAGAAATTATGAGTTTACTGGAAATCTTAAACCACAGAAGAGCTGTCAGGCATTTCGACCCGGACAAACCGCTCGACAATGCGGTTGTAAAGAGGTGTATAGAACAGGCCACCTTAGCCCCGACAAGTTCTAATATGCAGCTTTGGGAAGCTTATCATGTCACGGACAGGAATGTATTGGAGAAATTGTCTCATGCCTGTCTGGACCAGCTGACAGCACGTTCGGCACAGCAGACAGTCGTCTTCGTCACCCGACAGGACCAATACAGGCAGCACGCACAGGCGGTACTTGCATTTGAGAAGGACAATGTCAGAAGCAACAGTCCGGCCGGCAAACAGGAGAGACGCATCAGGAAGCAGGAACTGTATTATACGAAGCTGATCCCCTTTGTCTATTCGCGCTTCTTCGGTCTGCTGGGACTTTTCCGCAAAGCCCTGGCACAGTCCATAGGTCTGTTCCGGCCGATAATGCGGCAGGTGAGCGAAGGAGACATACGTGTCAGCGTACACAAGAGCTGTGCCCTGGCTGCCCAGACCTTCATGCTGGCAATGAGTGAGGCCGGATATGATACGTGTCCGCTTGAAGGGTTTGACAGCCGGCTGGTGAAAAAGGCTCTGCATCTGCCTTATGATACGGAAATCAACATGGTCATTACCTGTGGTATCCGTATGCCGGACGGTGTCTGGGGCGAACGTTACCGCCGTCCATTTGAAGAAACTTACCATACGGTTTAGGCTTCAGACCCTGTCTGCCTTTATAAAGGGGGAGAGAAGTTTTTATCCGCATCCGTCATACCTTTCAGAGAAAAAACGTATCTTTGCAGATAATCTGAACAAGACACAATGGATAAGGACTTAAAAGACTTGAGAATCGCTGTCGCCGGAACCGGCTATGTCGGTCTCAGCATCGCCACGTTATTAAGCCAGCACCATCGGGTGGTGGCTGTTGACGTGATAAAGGAAAAGGTCGACCTGATCAACAACCGCCGTTCCCCAATCCAAGACGACTATATCGAACAGTATCTGGCCGAAAAGGAACTGAACCTCACGGCGACGTTGGACGCTGAGGCGGCCTACAGGAATGCCGACTTCGTCGTCATTGCCACACCGACGAACTATGACCCGGTAAAGAACTACTTTGACACACGTCATGTCGAGGAGGTCATTGAGGTGGTAATGAAGGTGAATCCAGAGGCTGTCATGGTGATCAAGTCGACAATCCCTGTAGGCTATACGGAGAACATCCGGGCTAAATATAAATGCGACAACATCCTCTTTGCACCAGAGTTTTTGCGTGAGAGCAAGGCACTCTACGACAACCTTTACCCCAGCCGTATCATCGTCGGCCGTCCGGACGGCGACGAGCGACTCGACCGTGCGGCGCATCTCTTTGCCCGATTGCTACAAGAAGGGGCCATCAGACAGGACATCCCTACCCTCTTCATGGGACTTACCGAAGCAGAAGCAGTAAAGCTCTTTGCTAATACCTACCTGGCCTTGCGTGTAAGTTACTTCAACGAACTGGACACATACGCCGAGGTGAAGGGACTTGATACTTCGAATATCATCCAAGGTGTCTGCCTTGATCCACGTATCGGATCTTTCTATAACAACCCATCATTTGGCTATGGCGGATATTGCCTGCCGAAAGACACGAAGCAGCTGCTTGCCAATTATGCGGATGTCCCCGAGAATCTTATCCAGGCGATTGTGGAAAGCAACCGCACACGCAAGGACTTCATTGCCGACCAGGTGCTGCACACAGCAGGCTATTATGACTATTATGACCGGGGCGATTATAACCCAGATGAAGAGAAGGAATGTATCATCGGCGTCTACCGCCTGACAATGAAGTCGAACAGTGATAACTTCCGCCAGAGTTCCATTCAAGGAGTGATGAAGCGTATCAAGGCCAAGGGAGCACAGGTCATCATCTATGAGCCGACACTCGAAGACGGTGCCACTTTCTTCGGCAGCCTGGTTGTCAACGACCTTCCCGCCTTCAAGCAGCGTTGCCATGCCATCATTGCCAACCGCTACGACAAATGCCTTGACGATGTGAAAGAGAAAGTATATACAAGAGATATATTCAGACGGGATTAATACTCCTTTCATCCATAAAAGAACAAGCACTGAATGAGTGATCATTTGGTGCTTTTTCATTTTTCTTTTTGCTATGGTACCAAGTGAGCAACCATTGGGTGCTTTTTATAGGGGAAAGTCTTAAACGCTAAAAGGGCTTGTTTCACAACAAGCCCATTTATAATACAAAAACATTATGAAATAATTTATTTCGCGAACAAGATTATCATTTAATAATTATGGCTTATGTCGCACGCTTACAAGTACGACACTTGCGTTCACAGTACCGCTCGCACTGCACACGTATATCATAGCCCAGCATCGCACCGAGGATGAAGTCCTCCTCCGGCGAAAGCTGGTTGAGAGGTTTCGTCACCATCAGCCGGATGGCGTCCAGACATTCCTGACGACCGAAGAAGAGATTCATGCGGTCGTGCCCCACCGGCTGGATAAGGTAAGGGATGTTCTGATGTTCGAGCCGGAGCGTAGCGAATGATTCGTACTTCTTGTTGCAAGTGTACAGAACCATCTGCCGCACACCTTTCTGGTACTCGTAGATGTGATTCATCAACACTTTCATGTCGGCGGTCATCATATCTGTCATCATAGTGATCCCTCCCGGATATGGTTAGAATATAAGACGGTTCTCCCGGCTGCGGCTTACAATGCCGGCTTGATGGCCTCCAGCCATGCATCGATGCGGCCCTCGGTCTTGTCGTCCTCGTTTACATCGTCCAATGCCAGCCCTACGAACTTTCCGTCTACCACAGCCTCGCTGTCGTCGAAGGCATAGCCGTCCGCTGACACGCCCGGGAGGATGTTCGCCCCCTGTGCAGCGTCGTAGAGTTCCTTCATGCCGCCGCAGAATGTATCTGAATAGCTTTCAGCATCGCCACAGCCGAAAATCGCCACGGTCTTGCCGGAGAGATCAGCACCTTTCAGTACGTTGACACCATCATACCAGTCGTCCTGCAGTTCACCCGCACCCCATGTGGAAGTACCGAGAAGCAGGTTGTCATTCTCCGCGATGGTATCTGCCGAGAAGTCTGCAACGTTAATGGCCTCAACGCCGAGCTTCTCGGCGATGGTGTTTGCAATGCTTTCACATGTACCGGTTGATGAACCGTAAACAACAATTGTCTTCTTCATATTTCTGTTACTGATTTAATATTCTTGTTTGTTTATTTTTTACGTCTGCAAAGATACGATGAAAAAACATTACCTGCAATACCTAAAAATGATGGTTTATGAAAATACCTACTTTTAGGGAGCGGAAATCACCGTTTTACGAACTTCCTGCCATTCCTGATGTAGATTCCCTTGGGGAGATCTTCCATGGAAGTGCCTGCGCACCGGCCATCCAGAAGATAAATGCGCGCGTCTTCCGGTCTTCTTTTTCCATGATCGTCGACCTCCCTGATGCCCGCTGCCTTTCTACGCAGCACTTCCTGCAAGCCGGCCTTGACGTCAATCTGCCCATACCCGTAGAGGTTGTTCGGATAGGCAAGCGACGTGTCATAATGCGTGCAGGTCTTCGAGAAGATGTCCAGACAGTCGGCAGGGGTCAGCCGGGGATCAGCCTGCAGCCACAGTGCGATGGCACCCGTCACGACCGGCGCCGCCATGGACGTACCGGCATCGGCATTCCATGCGTAGGTGCGTCCGTCGTAATCGAAGTGGCGCACGTCGCTCTGCACAGGGCCGTTTATGTTCTTCGGATTGCTGATGAAGAAAGTGCTGTAAGAAGAGATGATGTTCTGTCCCGGTGCCATGACATCGGGCTTCGTGCGGCCGTCCAGCGTGGGACCCATGGCGGAGAAGGGTGTCCGCACACCGTGCTGGCCATTATCATATACCTTCCGTTCGCCGAGATAATTGACGAAACTGGTGCGGTAGCCAGTCGCACCGACACAGATTACGTCGGGCGAACTGGCCGGCGAAAAGACCGTACGGCTGCAGTCTCCCGCATCAAGTCCCGGATCGAGCGCATGAGGAAACAGATAGCCCGATGTGCGATAGAGCTCCACGTCAGCCTCCCTGCCCACCACCTGGAGAGACACACACGGACTGTCGCCTATGCCGGAGGCGCTGCTCAACAGAAGGTCGTAGGCGGTCTCGCCGGCACCATAACAGCTGGGATATGCCAGCACCTGCCATACATACTTCTTGCCGTCTATCACCGCCGAGTCGGCAAGGAGCGAGTCGCGGGCCGCACAGACATCCGCCGTAGGGACCTCCAGCACCACAGGGGAGTCCGCCTTATTATATAAGGTCAGCCGGAATGCAAAAGGTTTCCCGGATTTTGCCGTGCAGCCGACCCTGTTCGGGTTGCCCTTGACAAACGCCCCGGCACGCTCCTGTCCTGCCGGCTTATGTATGTAGGTGTTCCGTGCGCCGTCGTTCCCGGCAGACGAGACGATGATGTGCCCGGGACCTGTCATGGCGGAAAGCAGCTGGTAATACAGCTGGTCGTCGCCATGGAAGTCCTGGTGGCTGCCTTCGCTGAAGTTGATGACACAGGGCTGGTGATGGCGGTCGGCATAATCGAAGATGTACTTGAAACCGAGCGCATCCGTGGCGTAGGTGTACTTGTAGTAGTCCTTCGGATCAATCAGGGAAGCATTGTCCGCCGCATTGTCGACCAGCACCAGGTCGGCATCGCAGGCCATGCCCCGATAAGGCGAAACCACCCCGTTGCCCTCCGCTCCGCCGCCAGCCGCTATCCCCGCCGTATGCGTGCCGTGTGTCTGCGTCTCGCCGTCAACGGCATGGCCGATTCCGAGCAAGGCCTCCTGCCCGACGTAATCCCGCCCGACATAAAGGCTTGAACCCAGCGTGTCACGCGACAGCTGGTCCCACATTGCCTTGATGCGGTAACGGCTCATGTCCGTAGAATAGAAGTTGGGATGCGTCAGGTCGAAACCAATGTCCTGCACGCCTACGACGACCCCGCGTCCCGTATAAGCCGCGGACAGTCCGTCCCCGGCATGGACAGGCTCTGCATTGACCACCACACGTGTGGTATCCATCTGCACGCTGCACCGGCCGCCTGTCTCGATGCGGCTCACCTGCCGGCTGCAGGACAGCCGTCCGAGCACCTCCAGCGGGATGGCGGCAATGCTGATGTCCCCCACCCGGGCCAGTTCCTTACAGCCGTATCGGCGCAGCACTTCCGCCGCATTGCCGTCGATGCGCACGAAAGCCGTCAGCAGCCTTTCATCCCCCTGCCCCCGGGTGAGCTGCCGGACGGCGAGTGCGGAGGCCATCGCCTCACGTACAAAGGGCGACATCTTCTCATAGCGGGGACGCTGTGCGCTGATCCCGGGTGTCATGGAAAGGAACAGGAAAAAATACAGGATTCGTCTCATTTGCATTTGTATATATCGTTTTTTTAGACAGATTCATCCGTGTCCGTCTTTCCTCTGAACGACAGCCAACCGCACAGCCTTCTCTCCCGCGGTCGTCGGTCCGTCGGAAAGTCTGCTGCAAAGGAACAAAAAATAAATGAACCCTGCAAGTAAAACTCCCCCACCGGCAAACCGAAAACATTGAACTGCACGGGAGCCGGATTCCCAGACGTTGGGAACAGGGCTCCCAGACGTTGGGAACAGGATTCCCAACGCATTGGGAACAGGATTCCCGGGCGTCGGGAACAACCGTCCCGGTGTTCAGGGACATTTGCTTAATGCAGTCTAATGTCTGGGGGGCTGTTTTCCGTTTTACTTTCAAACTTGGTTGACGGCTGCAAGCATCAGCGGAGACAGCACCGCAGACACGAAAAAGGCTACAGACCGGCAGCCCGGTCCGTAGCCTTGATATGTTTTTGTATAAAGTCCCGCTTCCGCAAGGAGCAGGGAGCAGCCTGGTTACTTGTTCAAGCCGCGGTTGTTCAGCGTGACGTTGAGAAGCTTGACGTACTCACGATACTGGCGGTTGTTCAGAATATAGTGCATATAAGAAAGATCCTTCTTGATGGCCTCGTTCACCTTCGCCTCACGCTCGGAGCTGTCGGCAACAGAAGCGTTCATCATCTCGGTGGCAAATGTACGGTTGATGTCCTCAACGGCGTCGATCTGGTCCTGGTTAAGATTCAGGGCACGGCTCAGGGCGTATGTGCTCACATTGAACTTATATGCGTTGGCGTTTGCAGCGTTGTTGTCGTTCTCACCGGCTGCGAAAGCCATTGTCATGCTCATTACTGCTACTACTGTCAATACAATCTTCTTCATAATCATTTTCCTTTCTTAATCATGATGAGCAACCCGATGGGGAAACTCGTTGTTATCCTAATTAACTGTAACTTTTATCTCTTTTTCGCTTGCAAAGTTACAAGACAATCAGGTTTCTGCATAGCTTTCCGTCACTTTTCATCCGTTTTCTCTTATATTTTTGACACACGTCAAGACGTTTGATTTATATCAGCAGGCCGTATCCGCCTTCCTCTTACGGAACGTATGCAGAAGAACCCGGAAAAAGAAAACGATCAGCACGCACCCTTTTCTCACTTTAAATCCTTACCTTTGCAGAAGACAAACGACCAAGGCTGGTTCTGAAAATTGCCTCGGAGGGATTTCTGCCTTTCAGGCGGGCGGATTCAGCTTTCTCCTTGAAAGAGCATGGCGGACCATGCACCTGGAAGAGGAAGCGGAAAATGCCGCATGACAGCAGCACGGAAAGGGTGGACGATGTCCCCGTCAAAGACAGACCAACGTGGAATTTTCAGAACATACCTTAACATTAAACAAGCAATAATGGAGAATAACACACACCGGCTCATCGTAGTCAGCTACGAGCTATACAGTGTAGAAAACGGTCAGGAACACTTCATCGAGAAGACAGAGGAACAGAAACCCATGCAGTTCTATACTGCCTGCGAAATGGCACTGCCGGCTTTCGAGCAGGAAATCGTGAAATACGGAAAGGATACCGACTTTGAATTTTCACTCACCAAGGAGCAGGCCTACGGCGAACACGATGCGAAGAGCGTACTGGCCCTCGACAAGGAGACCTTCTCCCATGATGGCGTGTTCGATTCAAAGAACATTTACAAGGATGCCGTCGTTCCGCTGCAGAACGAGCAGGGACATCGCTTCCTGGGCAAGGTGCTGGAGGTCTCGGACGACAAGGTGACCATCGACCTCAATCATCCCCTCGCCGGGAAAGACCTTCAGTTCCGCGGGCACGTCATCGAGAACCGCCCGGCAAGTGATGCGGAAGTCAAAGGCTTCTTCGAGCAGATGAGCCAGCATCACTGCGGGGGCTGCGGAGGAGACTGCAACTGCGGAGGCGAGGGAGGCTGCAAGGAAGAGGGAGGCTGCAAGGACGAGGGAGGCTGCAAAGGCAATTGCAGCTGCCACTGACCCCCTTAATCCTCTCTCATGCCCCGCCTCTCCGCCGGAAGCCCCGGAGGGGAGACACCCCTGTCACACAGCCCACTCTTATGAACACATTCGGAAAACTCTTCACACTGACCACCTTCGGCGAGAGCCATGGCGCAGCCGTGGGCGGTGTCGTCGACGGGATGCCGGCCGGTATCCCCGTCGATACCGCCTTCATCCAGCATGAGCTGGACCGTCGCCGGCCGGGGCAGAGCCGTATCACGACAGACCGCAGGGAAGCAGACCGGGTGGAGCTGCTGAGCGGCGTGTTCGAGGGGAAGTCTACCGGTGCACCGATCGGATTCCTCGTCCGCAACACGAACCAGCATTCAAAGGACTACGACGACATCCGCAACCTCTTCCGTCCCTCCCACGCCGACTATACCTATTACAGCAAGTACGGCATCCGCGACCACCGAGGGGGCGGACGTGCCTCTGCACGCATCACGCTGTCACGGGTAGTGGCAGGTGCGCTGGCCAAACTCGTACTGCGGCAGCTGGACATCAGCATCACAGCCTACACTTCGCAGGTCGGCGACATACAGCTCGACAGAGACTGCCGCCGGTACGACCTCAGCCGCATCGAATCGAACCCCGTCCGCTGCCCCGACCCCGGGAAAGCCAAGGAGATGGAAGCACTCATTGCACAGGTAAAACAGGAGGGTGATACCATCGGCGGTGTCGTCACCTGTGTCGTCAAAGGCTGTCCTGCTGGGCTGGGCGAACCGGAATCGGGGAAACTGCATGCACTGCTGGGCGCCGCCATGCTCAGCATCAACGCCGCAAAGGGATTTGAATACGGCGAGGGCTTTGCGGGCGCGGCATGGCGGGGAAGCCAGCAGAACGACATCTTCCTACCAGCCAAAGAAAAACCTCAAACCTCAAACCTCAAACCTCAAACCTCAAACCTCAAACTCCAGACCAACCACAGCGGCGGTATACAAGGAGGGATCAGCAACGGCGAGGACATCTACTTCCGCGTGGCCTTCAAGCCTGTCGCAACGCTGCTCATGGCACAGCAGACCGTAGACAAGGCAGGGCATCCGGTCACAATGAACGTGCGAGGCCGGCACGATCCCTGCGTACTGCCCCGCGCCGTCCCCGTCGTCGAGGCGATGGCCGCCATGACGATACTTGACGCACTGCTGATAAGCAGGACAAACAGACTTTAGACAGAAAAGGAACAATACATACGGGCATACTGCCGCCATGAACCTGACACTTCAGGCATATTACCGTCGGGGAAAAGAAAAACAGCCGGATGACTGTCCAGGTCACCCGGCTGTTTTCTCCTATGGGAAAGGTGCTGAAATCCACCTCATTACAGCATTCTCCCTTCATACCGAAGGCACCGCAGGGACATCACCTGGCAGATTCTTTCCTGCGCAACAAAGCGGAGATGGTCCCTGTTTCCGGACGGTTCAGTCCAAGGCCTTTATGAACGCCTTCAGCGCCGACCCGCCGTCAAGCGACGGAGCATAGGCCTCAAGGATGTTCAGACGTGCATTGCCGCCCCTGCGCTTCAAGTCTTCTGCGGTGTTCAGCACACAGATGTCCCCTGCCAGACCGCAGACATCAATCTGTTCTATCCCCAAGGCACGGACCAGCCGGCTTATCACATCCGCCGAACTTTCGTTCTGCATGATGGAATACTCATCCTTCTGGATGCTGTCGCCCTTATACAGCAAGGTGAAACCGCCCTTCGACTCGTTGAGCGCAGCCAATAACGGTTCCCATATCGCTGCACCGGCAGAATGCTGCACACAATGACGGGGCCACTGCCCACCCTCTTCGGCAAAAGAGCAGTGATGATAAGGGTGCCAGTCGGACGTGACGATCTTCACGGCATATTCATCACCATGTGCCTTTACATACTCTGTGAGTGCATCCATTGCCCCGGCGGCACCTTTCACGGGAAGTGAACCACTGATAAAGTCAACCTGCGGGTCGACGATCAATAACATCTTCTTCATTCAATGTGATCTTTTAACTATAAAGGAATATCCTGGAAAATCCACGCCGGCATACCGGTACGGCAAGCCCGTCAGTCTCTGGTGTCCTCCTGCCTCTATGCGGCCTCTTCAACTACCTCCTCCGGCCGTAAAGTCAGCCATGCCCTCGTCGGGAAGAAAGCCGGGACTTGTCCGCTGAAGAAGCTGAAGACATCAAGGGGGCTTCAGGCATTGCCGTCACCTTTTACGAACTCATGCAAGACAGTTGATGATTTCCGTGACGGATTTGCAACCATGACGATCGAGCCAGTCACTGATGCCGTCACGCACCTTGATTGTCACCCGGGGATCAAGAAAATTTGCCGTCCCTATCTGGACCGCCGTCGCCCCTGCCATGAGGAACTCGATGGCGTCTTCGGCCGTAGAAATCCCTCCTAACCCGATGACGGGAATCTTGACAGCCCTTGCCACATCGTTGACCATACGGACAGCAACAGGCTTTACAGCAGGGCCGCTCAATCCGCCGGTGCGGATGCTCAGCTTCGGACGACGGTGCTCAATGTCAATCGCCATGCCCATGAGGGTATTGATCAGGGATACGGAATCGGCTCCCTCGTCTTCACAGGCACGTGCTATGCCGGCTATGTCCGTGACATTTGGCGACAGCTTCACAATCAAGGTCTTGTGATAGCGTGCCCGTACAGCCTTCACGATGGAGGCCGCTCCGGCACAGGTCACCCCGAAAGCCATTCCTCCCTCCTTGACATTCGGACAGGAAATATTCACCTCAATGGCAGGAATCCCGTCCAGCACATCAAGCCGCCCGGCCGTCTCCGCATACGACTCCGGGGAGTCTCCGCTCACGTTGACGATCATATTGGTGTCAATATCCTTTATCTCGGGATAGATGTGTCCGATGAAATAATCCACCCCCTTGTTCTGCAAACCCACGCAATTGAGCATCCCCTGAGGAGTCTCTGCCATACGTGGATAGTCGTTTCCCTCACGTGGCTTCAGCGTCGTACCCTTGACGATGATGCCCCCGATCTGGTCCAACGGCACGAAGTCGGCGAACTCAAGGCCATAACCGAAAGTACCGCTGGCCGTCATCACGGGGTTCTTCAAGCGCAAATCATTTATCTTTACATTCAAATCAGCCATGCAATAATCATTTTATTTTACATATCTAAGATTATAGATGTCTCTTCAGACGAACTTCCTTTACCTTCTGCGGCGCATGTGCCATGAGAACCGGACTCCTGCCGATGCCGCCCCCTACTTTCCCCACAACAGGCGGCGGGTATCGAAAACGGGGCCCTCCTTACAGACACAGAGATTCCCTTCCGTGGTTTTCTCCACACAGCATAGACAGGCACCGACACCGCAGGCCATCATATTCTCCAATGAGGCCTCACAGGGAATGGAGGCCTTCCGGGCATAATGGGCAACGGCCATCATCATGGGCTTGGGACCGCATGTAGAGATATGGTCGAAGTGTTCTGACACGAGGACGGAATGATTCGTGACAAATCCCTTTTCACCGGCAGAGCCGTCTTCGGTAGTTATACATACCCTTCCATACGCCTTGAAAAGCTCTACCTCAGCCAGATCAGCCGCCGTACGTGCGCCCAGCAGAAAGACAGGATCACCCCCCGCCTCCCTGATCTGCTTGCCATAATAGAGCAATGGAGCCACGCCGACGCCTCCGCCGACCAGCAGGACCCGCTCGCCGGGACGGCGTACAGGAGTAAAACCGTTGCCCAGTGGGAGCACACAGTTCAGTATGTCTCCCGCATGCAGGCGCGCGAGCGCACGTGTACCCTCTCCTATGGCAGCGACAAGCAGCCACAGTTCATTGCGTTCACAATCAAGGAAATTAATGGAGATCGGACGGCGAAGAAAGGTAGAGGGAGAGCCGTCCACCCTCACCTCCACGAACTGACCCGGAAGCATCTCGGGAAAGGGCTTGTCATCTGTCAGTTTAATGAGGACATTCCTTTCATTGATGCGTTCCACAGAAGACACCTTCAGATCGAGGACATACTTCTTCATCTTTATCTTGCTTTTAATCATTATGCAAACATTGCCTGCGGAGACAGACGGCCGCCTGCGTTCATTCCGCCGGTACAGCCACCTGGTGAATAGTGGCCGCCCAATGCGAAGAAGGGGCGGATTCCCTATCTGCCGAATGCAGCTTATTTTATGCAAAAGCAATGCAGACGAGAGCAGAAGGAAACTTGCTTACGGTCTGCCGAATGCAGCTTATTTTATGCAAACTTACATAAAAATCCCGAATTATCCATCATCTGGACATAGAAAACCACTTTTTCTTTCAGTGAAGTACAGATAGTGAAGTACCGATGGCAACATGATCAGACTTATTGGAGGCTTCCATGAATGGACAGCCGCAACCTCTACTCTGATGCCCCGGAGAAAGAGGAGGCTGGTCCGCCTCCGGGTGCAGCTGCTCCCGACTTTTCTCTACCTGCCGGACGGGAAAGTCTGACAGACCACGGTACAAGACAGAAGCCGAATACTACAACGGGAGCTCTCCGAAAGGACCTACACAACTGATTACAGGATATTACTACTCCTATTCTCTTTGTCTGGAACCATTTCTGTTGTACCTTTGCCTGCGAAAGACCATGCAGTAGCTACCAGCTGTCAGACTAACAATAGCGGGAAAAAATACGGTCCGAGGGCTACTTCTTCGGAACAAAACTCTCCCATGTCCGATTAGCTCGGGATATTGAAAACGGCAACATGTCCGAGGACTACTTCTTCGGAACAAAACTCTCCCATGTCTGGTCATCAAAAAAGATGCGGATCTCCGTGATCCGACGCTGTGGTTTGTCAATATATTTCACTTCCGTTCGTGTCGGATTTTTGAACATAGGATCAGCAGAGGTTGCCGCGGCCGTTCCGCCTTCTTGATGTGAGTGGGAAGTAGGGGACGTGAAATGAAGTGAACCTTCAGAACTGTCCGGACGCTCTTTCTTCACGCCGCCAGCCGGAGCGTCCGGCTCAGCGACCTGATCCTTAAACATGGGACCTTGCCCATAAACAAGCCAGTCGAGATTGATCCTGGTAAACTTGCTCCTGATGGCTTCCACCGTATTCAGGGTAGGCTTGGTCCTTCCCGTGAAGATGCTACTGAGAGAGGCCGACGAGATGCCGATGAAATCTGCGAAGGTCTGCTGGGTCATGTGCTGACTTTCCATGAGCTGTCTGATTCTATCTTTCATAACCGAATTCTATTGTCCATAACCAAATAGTGACGTTTGAAAGCTTTCCTGACGCTTTTCTAACGACTTTACAAAGATAAATATAATAATTCAAGTATCAAAATAATGCGGGAGGAAATCTATTTTTCTATATTAAGATTTTGATATTCACATTTCAACATCTATGGATAGAGAACATTGTGCATTCGCATACACATTTACAAATCACAATTCACACCAATGAAAACGATAAAATATAAAAATGAGCAAAAAACACTAATCTACTGGGTTTTAGAAAATTTATGGATGATATGTGAATGTAAATTCTCGAATATGCAGTTAAGGGAGTATATATCATCCATAAACCAACTTTTTTTTATAGAAAATGTCATTATAAAACTGATTTACAGAAGTATAGATAGGAAATAAGTAGGATGGATACTTATTCGTTTAGATCTTCAAATCCAAATATATTCTTTTAGAAAGGCAAACGTTAGCAAGAATGCGCATGTTTTCGCTTTTTATATCTTAAATTACAAATTCACATTCATAAATAGCCGCGTGTTGTCTACAAATAAGAATCCGACATTTTAAAATCATAAAATTTGTGAACGGTAAATCTTGTTTTATGACATAATCCCATTTTCTGCATGTTTAGCGTATTTACAGACAGGTGCGTAGATTCCCGGAAATATGCGAAATATGAGGGGGAGAAAACAAGCTAACTGCCCTATCAGTCAGCATAAAACACAAGAAAAGCACCCCTTTTTGGATGCTCATTCTAACTCAAAAAACACATGATTTTAAATAAAAAAGGGAATTTTGAGCCACCAAAAAGCTTCAAAATTCCCTCTCTTTCCTAATGAAGAATAAAGAAAATAAGTTCTTTCATCAAATCTCCTGCACCTGTATTGGGATTATCCAGCCCTTTGCTCTTGCCGTCAATCTCCCGAAGTTTGGAAATTATGCTCATCGTTTTACGTGCGGAATAGTTTTTCAAGCCTGCGATATAGTCTCTCGCCCCCCAAGAATTACGTAAATCCAATGCACTTGCAATGTCCTGATCTGTGTTCCGGCGAGGAGCATAGTGTACAATCATCAGGTTCTGGAAATAGGAAAAGAGCAAAGGGAGGAATGAATAAAGAGAACCAGCCTTAGGATTGCTGTCAAAATATTTCACAATCTGATTGGCCTTGAAACAGTCCTTCTGGACAATGGCATTTCTGAGCTCAAAGGCATTGAAATCTTTACTTACCCCGACTTCCCTCTCCACCACCTCCGGTGTCACACGGAGACGGTCTGCCGGAAGTGAAATGAGCACCTTGTCGAGTTCGGAGGTGAGACGGCCGAGATCGGATCCGATATGGTCGGCTATCATCTGACACGCCTTGGGGTCAATGCTGACGTTCTTCTGCTTCAGATAAGTCTGGATAAAATCCGGCAGTTGATAGTCCCGCAGTTTCTTGCTCTCGAAAACGACTCCCACAACCTGAGCCAGCCCTACTGCTTTCTTGCGGGCATCAATTTTCCCGTTTTTATGACACCACACCAGGATGGTTGATTTTACAGGATTTTTGAGATACTTCTCCAGAGATTCCAAAGAACGGATATTCTGTGCTTCCTTGACAATGATCACCTGGTACTCGGCCATCATAGGATAGCGCCGTGCCATATCAGCTATCTGCACGGCTGTACTGTCCGACCCGAAACAAATGGTCTGATTGAAGTCACGTTCTTCTGGGCGAAGCGCATGCTCTGCAATATAATCGGAAATCTGATCGATGTAATAGGATTCGTCTCCCATCAACATATAGACGGGAGCAAACTTCCTGCTTTTCAGATCTCGCATGATGTGCTGAAATGTGGTTCCTTGCTTTGCTGGCATTTACTTTTTTATTAACTTTGCATAGAAGGCAGACTGTTACCCTCAAAAGGCTTCCCTGCCGTGAACGGAGAGAAACTCATTCCTCAAAGGGCTTTCCTGCCGTGAACGGAGAGAAGTCCATCAGGGGAGAATGTCCTGCGGGCGTGTCGGCACAGCCTCCTTGTGCAAAGTTAATAGAAAAGAAATAGAATACAAAATTTTCGTTTGACTTTCGCCCGGACGCTTTACACCTTATTATATATAAACAGAAAGAACCGCTTTGGAAATGATGCGACTTAACCTACCTCCTTACCCTGCCAGGGTGAAAGAGGCTGACGGACGGAGACAGATCTTCGACATACTGCGCAGAAAATACGTGGCACTCACTCCAGAAGAATGGGTACGCCAGCATTTCATTCATTATCTGATCGGCTATAAAGGCTATCCCGCAGCCCTGCTTGCCAACGAAGTCCCGCTGCAAGTCGGAGAAAAGAGAGTACGTGCAGACAGCGTACTGTACGACAGACAGCTTCAGCCGAGACTTATCATCGAGTACAAGGCACCTACCATACCTCTGACCCAAAAGGTCTTTGACCAAATAACGGTGTATAACCTCCTGCTCCATGTAGATTATCTCATCGTTTCGAACGGATTGGAAACCTATATCTGCAAGATGGACTATACAAACCATACGTATCGATTTTTGGAGACGATACCAGACTATAAAAATATCAACAATTTATAGACAAAAGATCTTGCATATATTGGTAATTTTATTTACAATATAATCCCTTTATCTTTTGGCATCATCTTTGCGCATTACAAGGAATATGGCATCAGACTGTGCTGAACGATAATTAAAAAGAGAAAATATGGCAATTGGAAAATGGATTGGCAGCGCCCTGGGCTGGATTCTTGGTGGAGGAGTCCTGGGAGCTGTAGCGGGCTTCTGCATAGGAACAATGCTTGACGAAGCCATCGAAGACAAGAAACACAAAGGACCGGATGATGATGCCGGAAACGGAGGACAAAGCTATTATGAACAAAGTACATTTGGAGGCAGACGGCCTTTCGAGGAAGACCGGAACTCCTTTTTGTTCTCCATGCTCGTCCTCTCCTCCTACATCATAAAAGCGGACGGTCGGATCATGCACTCTGAAATGGAGTTCGTACGGCAGTTTCTCCGTCACAACTTCGGACCGCAGGCGGTAAGCCAGGGAGAGGACATCCTGCTGAAGCTGTTCGAACTGCAAAAGCAGCAAGGCCCTTATCAGTTCAAAGAAACCATCCGTAAAAGCTGCATCGAAATCAGTTTCCACATGAACATCAGTCAGCGGCTGCAGCTGCTCAACTACCTTGTCATCATCGCCAAAGTAGACGGCATTGTCAGTCCGGAAGAAGTGACGGCACTGAAGGAAGTCGCCCACTATCTCGGTCTTTCCGCACAGGACGTAGAGTCCATGCTCAATCTGGAGAATGGCGCAAAAGACAGCAGCAACATCGAGGAAGCCTACAAGGTGCTGGGAATATCTCCGTCGGCCACGGATGAGGAGGTGAAGGCTGCCTACCGCAAGATGGCACTGAAGCATCATCCCGACCGTGTGTCTGCTCTTGGTGAGGATGTGCGCAAGGCCGCAGAAAAGAAGTTCCAGGAAATCAATGATGCCAAAGAGAGAATCTTCAAGGCAAGAGGACTGTAAAGGGGGACGAAGTCTGTACGGACAAGGAAGAAACCGATTGACGGACTAAAGGCAGACTGACCATCAGGCGAACCGGCTGATAGGTGAAGCGGCAAGTTGACAAGTAGACAAGCAGACAAGTCGATGGCTGGCAACCGTCCGGATAACAAAAGACCGGTTAACAGACATCTTACCCATAAACACCAGCTAATCAATCCGGCAATATACAGAAGCCGTGAATTGGCAAGTCAATGGTAGATCCCGGATGAATTTAGGACCAATAAGTCTGGCCGCTGACGACGAAAAAACATCGGGACTCCGGACTTTAAGCAGTAGTAAACTTTGAGACATATAATCTTGAAAAATAAATTATGACAACAAGACTAAGTATAAAGACCACCGAGGGGGATATCATCATCCGCCTCTATGATGAGACACCCGGACATCGTGACAACTTCTTGAGATTGGCGAAAGAAGGCTACTTCAACGGCACCCTTTTCCACCGGGTCATAGAGGACTTCATGATACAAGGCGGCGACCCGGACAGCAAGAATGCGCCGAAGGGGAAGATGCTGGGCACGGGCGGACCGGACTATACCCTTCCGGCAGAGTTCGTCTACCCTCGTTATTTCCACAAACGAGGCGCATTGAGTGCAGCCCGGACAGGCGACGACGTGAACCCAGACCGTGAAAGCAGTGGCAGCCAGTTCTATATTGTATGGGGCAAGACCTATAAACCTGCCGAACTGAAGCAGATGGAACGACAGATGGAACTGCAACAAGAGCAGGAGATCTTCAATCAGCTGGCTAAACAACATCATGAGCAGATCATGGATCTGAGACGCAATCGCAACCGTGCAGGTCTGCAGGAATTACAGGACAACCTGATTGAAGAGACCAAGAAATTATGCAGACAAAACGGGAAGCCCGCCTTCACTTCCGAGCAGACCGAGGCCTACACAACCCTTGGCGGAACGCCCTTCCTTGACAACCAGTACACGGTCTTCGGCGAGGTTGAGGAAGGTCTCGATGTCGTGGAACGTATACAGCATTGCCCGACCGATCGCAACGACCGCCCGATAGAAGACATAAAAATCGAAAACATCACCCTGCTGTGAGACACAAACGGGCAGCAGGACAACCGTTAAAAGAGGGTGTGTCAAAATGCAAATACCATTTTGATCATCTTACAGTTTGAAACAATTCATTAAAAATGACCATTTCTGCACTCGATTTTGAGTAAAGAAATGGTTTTTTCTTTGCTTTTAGGAAAGACCTGCTTATAGTTTGAAAGTTGTCAAGTCATTAATTTGCATTTTGACACACCCTCTTTTTCGGTTCTTCCGGAATTTGGAGTGATAAAGTAAACTTACTACATAATAGGCACACAGAGAAGCGGAGAAAGCAGAGGAAAACTATCACGGAGTTGCCGATGGCATAGAAGAGCGACAGAGAGATGCGTTTTTGGGGGATAAACGCTATTCACAAATTTCAAAAAAAGCTCTGATAAAGCCCTCAGATAACCCTCTACGCGCCGACGCCGCCCCCGCTATAGGGTTACCTCCATCCACTCCCTGCCTCTGTGTGATATTTCATCCAAATTATAAACGCACGAGACAAACCCCATCACTCCAAATTCATGAATATCCTCTTTTTCATTTCATCCAATGCGCAAGACAGACAATAGGACCATCTTGTGCTGCGACCGCTGTACAGCCTGCTTTGCTCCCGACCTTCCAAACAGCCCATGCCCCCCACTTAGGACTCACCTTACCTGAAATTCCACAATGCGATGTTAACAGTACCTGCCTGTCATTAATTCCTTTCGGTGAAGTGCCACAATAGTTCCCAGCCTTTTCTCGCACATATTCTGCCGACTCTTGCAAAGGGCTTCCGTCTATAATCTCCTCTGACATAACAGATCCCGCCAATGGAGAACAGGATGAAAGAACAGGGCGGCTTCCCATTGGAGGCTGTACAAGAGGGGACTGGGCTAATCCGTATTGAGGAATATACAAGAAAAGATAAAGGTGACAGGGCCGACACCTCCATGGAAGTCTGTACAAGGAAGGACCGGACTAAATCTTATTGAGAGATGTACAAGAAAAGAACAGGGCTAACAAACTCCACAGGAAGCCCTGCAAAAAAGAGACGATCCTCTGGACACCTGGTGTAAAGATACCTGCACCTGGTGTCCAGAGGATTGTCTCTTTTCATTTTACAAGGCCGGGAGGTGTGGTCGCTCCGTAGAGAAACGGCGGTTTCTTTTCTCCTGTCACCCGTTTCATCTATTCTGTCGGAGTCTCCCCCTTCCATCAGACCGTATGATGGAGAAGAGGTTTACTCTCCTTCTTCTTCCTTCTTCTTGCGTGCCGTCCTGCGCTTCTTCGGTTTCTCTTCTGCAGGCTTGTCCACCTTCACACCCGCCAGTTCCGGATCGATAAGGATACGGCCGCAGTACTCGCAGACGATAATCTTCTTGTGCATCCTCACGTCCAACTGCCTCTGGGGCGGAATCTTGTTGAAGCAGCCGCCACAGGCATCCCGCTGCACATAGACGATTCCCAGTCCGTTGCGTGCTCCGCGACGGATACGTTTGAAACTGCGAAGCAATCCCGGTTCGATCCTCGTCTCCAGTTCTGCCGCCTTTTCTTTCAGCATCCCTTCCTCCTCACGGGTCTCCTGCATGATTTCATCCAGCTCGTTCCGTTTCTCTTCCAAAGCATGCTGGCGGTCTTCGAGCAGTGCACGGTTGGCATCCAGGTCCCTCTGCTTCTCTTCGACTTTCAACTGGGCTTCCTTGATTTTCTTGTTGCAAAGCTCTATCTCCAGAGTCTGGAACTCGATTTCCTTGGTCAGCGTGTCATACTCGCGGTTGTTCGCCACCGTATCCAGCTGTTTATTGTAGCGTTCCAGACTTGCCTGCGCCTCCAGAATGTCACTTTTCTTCTGGGTAATCGCAGTCTGATACTCTTTGATATCCTGGTCTATTTTCTCGATACGTGTGTGCAGCCCTTCCAGCTCATCCTCCAGGTCGCGCACCTCGAGCGGCAACTCACCCCGCAGCGCACGCTTCTCGTCGATTCCCGACAATGTTGTCTGCAACTGGAAAAGATTCTTCAGCTTCTCTTCTACTGGTAACTCTTTTGGATCTTTCTTTGCCATAGTTCCTTGTATTAATTCAAAATTCAATGTTCATAAAATGCGATTCGCCATCTGACGTCTAGAGCCCGGGCTCCTGGTCACCATGTCGCTTGGACTGCGCCCTCTTCACCGGACGCTGTCGCACCCAAAGTCTCCTGCGTGTAAAGACCCGTCTCCGACAGCCTCTCCGAAACGCTCCAGAAAAAGTCGGCATCACGGTCTGAGACATAGCCCCCGAATACGACGACAGACAGCCGGAACACCCCTCTGTCCACTAAAAGTAAACGATCGGATTCGTATTTATCTCAGACAGGCGGCATTCCACACCCGGACAGTCCCGGCGGATGACATCACGCAGCACCTCAGCCGTGTACTGCTCGCTCTGATAGTGCCCGATGGCACAAAGCTGGATCTCCTGCTCATGTCCGAAGAACTCATGATAGCTCATTTCCCCCGTAACGAAAGCATCGGCACCGGCGGCCACGGCATCGTGCAGGAGGAATGAACCTGACCCTCCGCAAAGGGCAACCGACCGTATCTCACGCCGGAGCAGTTCGTTTGCCTGGACGCACTCCACGTCAAACCGATCCTTCAGCAGCAGAATCAGGTCATCGGCAGCCAGCGGTGTCTCGAACTCGCCGATGACACCGTCTCCACCGGTCACCAGCTCTCCGGTCTGCGGATCCGCCGCCTGCCTGGCACGTCCCAGAAGACGGATGTTCCCAAGCCCTAACTTCTCTGCGATCTTGTAGTTCACGCCTCCCACGGCCGAATCCAGGTTCGTGTGCATGGCAACGATGACGACATCGTTCTTGACAGCCTTGAATACCGTACGCTGCACATAGTCCGCATCCGTAATCTGTGCCAGCTTGTGAAAGATGAGCGGATGATGCGCCACAATCAGGTTGCACCCTCGTCCGATGGCTTCGTCCACGACCTTTTCCGTCACGTCAAGACACAATAAAGCCCCTGATACTTCCGCCTCCGTCAATCCGACCTGCAGGCCGGCATTGTCATAGCTCTCCTGCAAGGGCAAAGGCGCGAATCGTTCAAGGGCATCAATCACTTCCTTTATTTTCACGCTACGCATAAGTTTCAGGCTGCAAAGATAAGAAAAATATCCGGTTCCGCAAATCTTTGCAGGCGGTTTTTCTTCCGCCTCCCATCAAGGCAAGGAAAGCAAGAAGCCCCGAGGGAATCCGTCACTCCTGGATAATCAGGTAGCGTGACACGTTCCAGAACCTATCCGCATCGGTAATCGTCAGTGTCGTTGTCCCATCCTCGTTCTCCGTAAGTGTATAGCTTGTCTCCGGGTTCGCCGACAGCACCTTCGGGGTACGCGAGTTGATTGTCAGCGTCTTCAGCTCCTTACGGTCAGCTTTCGTGAAATTCTCTTTGACGATATGATTGCCGTCGATCTTCTTCGAGAACAGACTGGTCTTCAACAGGCCTTTCTCCTTCAACGTCTGTTTCCGGGCAATGATATAATATACCTCCGGCGAAGCCTCTTCCTGCCTCTCCAGAATCCGTCTTGCCTTGAGCCTGATGTTCTCCCGTTCCAGCTCCGAAAGCCTCAGCCTGTCATACAGCACATCCATATTGATTTCCCGGTTCATGACAGCATATCTTAGCTGCTCTACGCTTATGTCTTTCCGCTTCGCCATCACCTGGAGAGAGGCCACGCGCTCGCCTTTTTCCTGCAGCTGCGCCGAAAGGAAGTCCAGCACCTTGTACAGTTTCTCCATTGCAGCACGTTCTCCGGCCGTACCCTCCGGCTTCCTTGCCCTCTCTTTCTGTATCCGGGCGATCTGCCGCTGTTTCTCGCCCAGCAATGCGCCAAGGGTATTGATCTGCTGGATTATCTTCGTACGTTTATTCGTGTGCTCGACGGTCTTGCAGAGCAATGCTTCCTGCGAATAGATAAGGTCAAGATTGGCAGATATGTCGTCGATGGATGCCGTAAGCTGGCTTATCGCCTCCGACTCTCTCGATGGAGGGGTGACATTGATGCGCTGCCGGACGGGAGTAGGACGCTTCTCCTCCACACAAGACGTGACCGTGACAATACCTGCAAGTAAAATTAGAGATGTGAAATTATTGCGGTTCATCTTTAACAAATATCGAATATTCCTGCAAAGATACGTCATTTATCCGAAGATTCCGACTGATACGTCTTAAAAATCCTAATAAAAGGACAAATACACGTCACCCGGCCGCAAAATAGCGGAATCACCACCCGTACACTGGATGTTCAAACTATTTGCACAAAAGGGAAACAGACTGCAAATGGGATAAATCCGAAAATCAGACAGACAGAAAAAAACACGATGAATAGACAAACAGCACGCTTTTCTACCGGAAACGGATTCCGTCAGATCTTCAAAAACATTTTTGAGAGATTTTCCCGCTTAGACGAGAAGATTCCGTTTCTTCTTGTTGAGAGAACAAGGAGACGGTACGGCTGAAAGAAAAAAGTGAATATACAATAAAAATTCTCATCGTAGGGACTACACCTTTTGTTCCAAAGTTTATGGTTCTTCCGTTAAATGCGTGGATGCTTCTCGCATAGCTTTGACGGAAGAACCGAAGTGCTTCATTCAGCAAAAACATAGCCAGGACTGGCAGCAGTCTATCCTCTTGTCCTCCTCCGACACAAAGACCTTTTCATTTTAATACGTTGAAAACACAGACAAGATTTTGAAAAGTCATTACATAATTTCTAATAAATCATCTGCAAATATAAAAAACACATACAAAAATCGAGCTCGTAACCGGCAGTCAATCAGTTGGTTGTCAAATCGTTCGCAAAAGGTGCCTGATTGGACTTCAAAAGGGCGTTGGTAACACGCTAAGAGAGCACCTGTTGCAGGTCTATCAGGCTTCTTTTAGAAGCCAGAAGGGCATGTGTCGGTTTTGGCTGCATGAAAACTGTTTACAAACACCGATGATATGGGAATAAGTTGTCCGTAGAAGACGGAAAGACATGCTGATAGGTAGACATCGCACTTATTTGCCTTTTCTGCATTTTATCGGTTCTTCCGAAATATAGAGTGATAAAGTACAATAGTCCGTTAAATTTTCGCGGTTTGCGAAGCTTTCGCCCCTAAGGCAACAGAAATTGTGGCAGAAAGAAAACATGATAAGTCTCTGAAAAAGAGTAGATCAAATAACAAAATATAACATAATAAAATCGGCTATCTCATTGATTTTCAGTAATTTTATGGGTTGAAAAAGAAACATAAAGTTTATGCTGATAACCAACTTGATTAGCCGATATATGAAGCTCTGCAAAGCAGCATTTAGTGCTGAAGATGGGGCAAAGTTAAACAAAAAAATATTCAGACAAACGTCATGGAAATGCTTTTTCTTTTGATGGTCATCCCAAGGAGATGCAATTTCACGCAGATGGGACGCTATGGCAATCGTGGCGAGCAGTGCTGTCGGCAGACGGCAGAGCGCAGCGTGGACTGGCTTGAGATGAACATGTGGCTGAGTGCTTTCGCCTTCAAAGAGGGCAAGGGTCGCAATGCCATCGTCATAGGCCCGAGCTTCATCAAGAAGGCTGGGAAGCATACCCCATACGTGGGTACGTTTTGGTCGGGCTGTGCAGGTGCGGTAAAGCACGGTCTTGAGATCCTCGGCATCGGGGTGATAGACGTGGACCTGCATGAGTGCATGATGCTGAAAAGGCGGTGCAGACCACATTGGAAAAAGGCGAGGAGAAAAAAGAGATGAGCCTGTACGACTGGTATGCCAAAGTATTGGAGGACGACAAGGTAAGGCTGCAGCGTATCTGCAAGGTGCTTGTCGCTGACTCAGCCTTCTCCAAAAGGCCTTTCATCGACAAGGTAATGAAGATGGGATTCCATGTTGTGAGCCGCCTGCGTCATGACGCAGCCTTGTTCTACACATGGGACGGGGAACCCACGGGAAGGCCCGGTCGTCCCCGTGTCAAAGGTGACAAGATCGACGTGAGGGACATCGATATGTCCAAAGCCGAAATGCTTGAGCTGGAGGAGACCTCCGGCAAGGCCTATGCGCTCAAGGCATGGTGCAAGTCCTTGCACAGGGTCGTTTCGCTTGTCATCCACGAGTTGCCCAACGGTGTCCGCCGTCTGCACTTCTCTACGGATGAGAACATGAGTGGACGCGATGTGGTGGAATATTACACCACACGTTTCCAAGAGGAGTTTTGCTTTCGCGACGCAAAGCAGTTCCTCGGCCTTACAGATTGTCAGGCACGCGACAAGAGAAAACTTTACTTTGCCTTCAGCTCTTCATTCACGGCACTCAATGTGGCCAAGATCATGTGCAGGGAACTTGGCACGTCCATCGGTCGACTTAAAGCGCAGATGGTCAATGCCTACTATGCGCAACGAATTATTGACGTGTTCGAGAAGAACCCGAACACGCCTTTTAATAAAGAAAGTATTAATGATACATTTAGTTTCGAGGATGACGCAGCATAACATTTAACGGACTATTGTTCTGTACAGGCTGCTTGATATATATATGTACTATCTCGTGCTGTCTTTATGTAGACGACCTTTGCACAGTGTCTATCCGCACCTTCCAACGGTCTGTAATCCTTCACGAATTACAAATACTGTATCAGTACCATTTGACCGTGTCATGCTTCGCCTGTATAGTCGTTTTCTCTCGTTCTGAGACGCTATCCTTTCCTAGCCTAACGGACTATACTGTATCGCATCTGAAAAAGCTGTCATGTACGATTTGTGTCTATGCAAGTTTCGTTGTCCAACAGTCAGCCAACAGACAAACATCCAGCATTGCCGGGGATACTCCTAATAGCTTTCTCATCAGAAACGTACCTCCTTTCCATTGTTGTAAACAAGTGAACCATACTTTATGCCATCCAACCGCCGGAGCCATCCCTTTAGGAATTTCTTTTGTGCTGGTTGGTTTTGCACAAATCTCAGTATATAGAGCTTTCTCCTCTCTTTCAGCCACGTAAAGAACTCTTTTGGGTCTTGCTTGTTCAAGGCTGCGATAGTCTTCGGGCCTACCACACCATCAGCAAGTACACCCAGCTTTACTTGTGGTATCCTAATTCCATACGCACCCGAAGCCCATACCCAGTCGACCAAGCAATTAGCGATAGACTGATCTTTAATAGCATCTGCCTGCCACTTGTTCCAGAAGTTTTTGCGCATAATCATCTTGGCATCATCAAGGGTTATGAGTTTCAAGTCCTCGACATCTATATCTCCGTCTCGGTCTTTATCATAGCCCAGCCTCTTCCAAGTGGCTATCGTTACACCATACTTCGTTGCCCCTCCTCGGTCTATGGGGTCATTACCGTAAACACCTTCAAAGCTAAATATGAAAGGTGCTAAAACATCTAAATTTGCCATACTCTATTATTTTTGTTCATTATCTTCCATAGTCAGTTTCGCCACCGCAGCCATAACTGCTGAAACTCCAATTAAATATGGGTATATATCCTGCCAACAGTGGGATCCGACAGCACCACCAGCAACCAGAGTCACATGTATAGCAAGGGCGACGCCACTAACTATGGAACCTATATAAATTATTCGCTTAAAGAAGTGGGGAGTTGTAGCCCTCCACCCCCTGAAACAGTCTTAAAACATTTCAAAAAACACCTCCTTTCTGTATATCCGGACGGCCCATTTTGACATCGTTAAGGTGCATAACCTTAACGTTTATCTCATCGAGCTTATCCTTAATCTCTTCCATACCTTCTTGTGCTTTTCTGTTGTTCTCATTATGGAGCAGGTGGTAGTTATCCACTTGCACCTCCAGAATGGAAAGACGAGAGTTTAACTGTACCCACGTTCCAACGAAAGCAATTATAACCGTGCCCCAAACACCTAAAAGCTTGTTTCGTATTCCTTTATCCATTTGTCATTTTTTATTTTATAGTTAACCCTTAATTCCGCGACTAAATACATAATTTGGTATTAATATTTTTTATAAGTCTCTGAGGAACAATCGTTTCTCAGAGTTTTGCTATTTGTAGGATTTTCACTAACTTTATGGTGTTAAAAGATCAAAGTACAATCCTACTTAGCATGGCAAAGATAGCAATAAAAAACGAGAACATAACCCCTTATGGCGGTATTTTTTATGTAATGCCTTAAATCCGTAGCATAAAATCTTGCAAGTAATCCAAGTGCCTGATAAACAAAGTTCTCAAAACACTTGGATATGTCAGAAATTTCACCTATCTTAGTGCTATCAAAATAATAAACAAGCAAAACATCTGACATGGCAAAGGTAGCAATTAAAAACGGGAATATCACTTCTTTCGGAGGAATTTATCACATCATGGACGTTTTTTCAAAGCTGGGCTTTGAAAAACTTACCGAATCCGTGTTGGGCAGACGCGGATGCAGCGGCAAGGCATTCAGCCATGGAAGCATCCTGGGCTCTCTCTTCTTCAGCTACCTTTGCGGCGGGGATTGTCTTGAGGACATCAATGCGCTTACAGGGCTGTTCAGGCAGAAACCAGGTGCGCTGTTACCCGGTGCCGACACCGTGGGGCGCGGACTGAAGGAGCTTGCCGAAGAGAATATTGTCTATAAGAGCGAAACCTCCGGAAAGTCCTACAGTTTCAACACTGCAGAGAAGCTGAACACCTTACTTTTACGGATGATACGGAGAATGGGGCTTATAAAGGCGGGAAGCCATGTTGACCTGGACTTTGACCACCAGTTTGTTCCTGCCCGCAAGTTCGATGCAAAGTATTCCTACAGGCAGGACCATGGCTATTTCCCGGGCTGGGCTTCCATCGGGGGAATCATAGTCGGAGGTGAGAACCGTGACGGAAACACCAATGTGAGATTCCATCAGGAGGACACGCTCCGTCGCATTATGGACCGTGTGACCTCCGAGCTTGGTGTTGTGACAGAGCGTTTCCGTGCCGACTGCGGGTCGTTCTCGAAGGAAATCATCCAGA
>NZ_GL872283.1:665052-790712 GCF_000191065.1 Prevotella multiformis DSM 16608 | reverse complement strand
CACGGACGGGAAGACAGAACGTTCTGAACCTGTATACAGATAAATAGGCTGTCCTGTTCGTTGTACCAATTTTAGCTTACTTTCCTAAGCGTTTTGGTTCGTTCTGTAACCCAGTTTTTGGACAGGTGCTCGGTTGACCAAGTACAGATGTCCTTCAGTTTAACATTTACAATGCGCTCTTTGAAATTAATTGTTTTTGTAACGGATTCGTTCGCGACTTTTGAATACAACGGTATCGTCAGAACAAAAGACGTTACGCCGTACAGTTTGTTCGGTGACTTCTTGCTCTTGTAGATGCCAAAAGTAGATTCGATGATGTCGGATGATAAGTTGATGCTCATGTTACCAGTGAGAAGTGCTTCTTCTCTGTTGAAGTATTCAAGCATCTTGATACCAGCACGTGCCTGTCGGGAATGCGCATTTCCTAAGACGTAAGTAATGATGTAGGACTTGCACTTCCTACTTGTCATGACAGAGAAGCCTTCGTTCTTGCAGGTGGCCTCGACGTGTCTTACAGCACAAATGACCGTCTGTAGTTCCCTTAACAGGGACTCATAATCCTTTATGAAGGCATACGCTTCCTGCATTTTCTCCGGCAGCGTGTCATGACGGTCAAGCATTTCATTACCCCAGGACACCCATGAAGACATGTTCATGAACCGTGATATGGCTCTCATGTTGGGTGGCAGCAAGTATGCCTTGCCGGTCAGATGATACTGCAGTCGTTTCTTGCCAAGGAGTGCTGTAAACTCCACAAAATCAGACTGCTTCTCATATACATTCCTGAGAATCACGCCCATGGAATGACTGATGTCTGCATGATGTGTATGTCCGGAGCCGGTGATGCCCTTGACCAGATTGTACCCATTGTCACTTATGATGTAATCGGGAGTGTTTCCTGCGGATTTCTCTGCCGCCTCTATTCTGCCTTGAACATCATCGCCGTTGAAGCCCTTGCTGACCGACATGTCAAGAATCGTGACATCCTCGTGTCTTACAGGGCGGTTCTGATGCTCGGAAGGAACTGCAAGAGTCAAGAGAAGCTTCTGTCCATTTATGGCAATGCTCTCGTCTATGACCATTGCAAATTTCTTATCCTTGCATGGCCGATCATCCTGATAGGCAGAGAGCTCAAGCTTCTTCACCCGGTTCTCTACGGTGTTGTAGCACGGAACCTTTCCGAATGTATCACCCAGCAGCTCGGCGAAGGTCTCCAGGATAGTCACGACTGTCCGCAGCCCACATGGTGTACGCATGTAGATCAGAACGCAGAGTTGAATGACTATAAGAGGGAATCTGTGTCCGGAAACAGGCTCGAGAGTAATCGACTTTGTTCGCCGGTCAACGTTATCTTCCGAGCGTCTTTTTTTTAAGCTCCTTCTTGGTCTTGTCATACTTAGCCTTGATCTTGTCTTTTTGAGATGCAAGTTTCTTGTTCTCTTTACGAAGACGTTTTACCTCCTTCTGGAGCGACTCCTTATCTTGGTTAAAATCTAACTTTTTCATTGATTTACGTATCTTAAAATTACATACAAAGTTACTAAAAATCAATGAGTTGTACAAATTTTAAGGAACTATTTCGTTGCTTAAAACGTTAAATGTCAGAGCATTGTATCAACAGCTTAATGGGTGATTTCAGCATCTGTTTTTCGGAACATCAAACTGGACACCCTATCTACTTTATAACGTGTGGGCTTGAGATGGATTACCCACACGATCCGTTATAGAGCCATATTGTTTTATGACTATTATAGATATTGTGAGTGCTCTGAAATGATTTGCTTGGCAGGGATTCTGACAATTTCACCTGTTTCGTCACAGTTAACGACCTCCTCATTCCTTGCAGCTTTTTCTTGCAGCATTTTCTTCTCGGCTTCGGCTAAGCCTTGGTTCAATGCGTCAAGATAGTTCTTTATTTCTTTATCCAACATATTGCATTAATTTTGAAAACCTATTTTTATTTAATACCATGGTTCCGATATTCTTGCCACCTGTGGCCAAGTATATTCTTGGTTGCCGACTATTGTCATAGACAGACCAGACATCTACCTTGCCCATGAATAGTTTGAAGAGATTGTTAATGCCAGCCTTGTATCGTCGCTCTATAACTTCTATGGGAATGTTGTGTCCGCCTTTGCTCACCCTTTCCGCAACGCGGTTGACGGCCAGCTCCGGGGTTTCCAACCAGAAGAAAATGAGGTGAACCATATACCCTAAGCCTTGGGCACGCTCCACGAGTCTGATGTACGATTTTGTTGCCAGTGTTGTCTCAATGGAGAAGGATTCCCCTTGTTCTAACAGATAGTCAATTCGTTCCAGCATGAGTCTGCCTGCTTCTAAGGCAACCCCCTCCGGATTGAAAGGCGACAGACCTTTCGCAATCTCATCGGCATTGACAAACTCTTTCACCAAAAGGCTCTTTGGCAAAATCGTCATGGATGCCGTGGTCTTACCCGATCCATTACACCCCGCAATGATATAGAGATGTCTCACCATATTGCAAAGATAAACAAAAGCGACAAATAATGGATAGAAAATCTATAAAAAAAGAAATTAATTCATTGGCCTGATGGTCTGTTCTATAAATATAATCTCATCTGACGTAAGACCATATTGATTATAGAGTTTCGTATCATCCAGGTTACAACTAAAATCCTGCATGGAAATAAGATTAAAACCGGTACATGAGCTGGAAGTGGGAATACCGCCTCCTTCCTGCCCAACAGGACATACGCAAGCGGTGTATAACCGGCCTGTACGGAAACAAGCTCTGTAGAGAAAGCACATCCCACATCCATGCCGACAGCAAAAGAAAAGACCAGTTCAGTACTCGCCATCGAGTAAAGAAATGGTCTTTTCCTTAGCTTCCATGGAAGCATCGCTTACAGCTCAGGACATCAGCCTGCGCGTCTGTCTCCTGATGCACCCTCCCCAAGGCGGAGAGGTTTACAGATGCAGGTCGTGTCCCATACGGTCGCGCTTTGTTCTCAGATAACGGTAATCGAACTTATTGGGGGCAATCTCAATGGGCACATTCTCCGTGATTTCCAGACCGTAGGCTTCCAGACCGACCCGCTTGGTAGGGTTGTTGGTCATCAGCCGCATCTTGTGTACACCGAGGTGGCGCAGCATCTGCGCTCCGCAGCCGTAGTCGCGCTCGTCAGGACGGAAGCCGAGATGGATGTTTGCCTCGACGGTGTCGAGCCCCTCGTCCTGCAGTTTGTAGGCGGCAATCTTGTTCATCAGCCCGATGCCGCGTCCTTCCTGCTGCATATAGATAAGAATGCCCTTTCCTTCCTTCTCGATCATCTGCATGGCCTTGTGGAGCTGCTCGCCGCAGTCGCAACGCCGGCTGCCGAGAATGTCGCCTGTCGCACAGGAAGAGTGTACACGCACGAGCACCGGCTCGTCTTCCTTCCACGTACCCTTGATGAGTGCCATGTTTTCCAGTCCGTTCGCCTGGCGGAACGGAATCAGATGGAAAGTGCCGTACTGCGTGGGCAGCTCCACCTCGTCGCCCACCTCGATGCTCGACTCCTTCTTCAGACGGTAGGCAATGATGTCCTTGATGCTGATGATCTTCATGCCCCACTCCTTCGCACGCTTCTGCAGGTCCGGCATACGTGCCATGGTGCCGTCCTCGTTCATGATCTCCATGAGCACGCCGGCCGGGAAGCAGCCGGACAGCTTGCAGAGGTCGACGGCCGCCTCGGTATGCCCCGAGCGGCGCAGCACGCCGTTGTCCTGCGCATAGAGCGGATTGATGTGTCCCGGCCGGCCGAAGGTCTGGGGAGTAGAGTCCGGATCGGCCAGTGCCCTGATGGTCTCGGCACGGTCGTGGGCGGAGACGCCTGTCGTGCAGCCTTCCAGCTTGTCTACCGTAACCGTGAACGGCGTACCGAGCATGGACGTATTGTCCGATACCTGATGGGGCAGATCCAGCTCGTCGGCGCGAGAGAGCGTAATCGGCACGCAAAGCACGCCGCGGGCGTTCTTCAGCATGAAGTTCACCTTCTCCGGCGTGATCTTCTCCGCCGCCATGATGAGGTCGCCCTCGTTCTCGCGGTCCTCGTCGTCTACCACAATGACGAACTTCCCCTCCCGGAAATCGTTCAAAGCATCTTCGATGCTGTCGAGTTTAAAGTCTTCCATATATTGTTACTGATTATGAGTGTTTCAGGTTCTTCCGCCGGAAGCCCTCTTCTCCATCCACTCTATCTCCGCAATCACCACGTCATTGCAGCTGACGATGGTACGGAGGTCACGGTAGAGCCGCAGGCGGAAGCGCCACATACGGAAGTAGAAGAAGATGCCTGCCGGCAGGATCAGGGCTGCAAGGATGTTCAGCCACCGGCGGTCGAAAGGCCTCGTATGCGCCTTCACGGCCAGTACCGGGTAACGGTTCAGCTCGGTCATGATGACCTTGTCGCGCGTGTTGCCCAGATCTTCGATGACGGTCTCAAGCTCGTCGTTGATGCCCTCGATGACATGGTCGGCATGATAACGGAAAAACACCTTTATCACATTCGGCGGCGATGTCAGGTTGCGCGACTTCGCATATTCGGCGATCTGCACATTCAGATGCCGAAGCCGTTCCGCATCCCTGCCGTACTCCGGATCGTTCAGTATCACTTCTTTGCTGGCTATGCTCCGTTTGATGCGCAGGCCGAACATCCTCCGCAGCAGGTTCAGGTACAGATCGGCATTGAACACCGCCGAGTCGTTGTTTGCCTTGTAGGTGAAGAACACCGCCATCGGGATGAGCACCGCCATCGACAGTCCTTTGCCGAACCAGATCGCCCAGTCGCCCTGCCGGGACATACGGTAGCCGGTATTGTCGAGGATGTAGAAGATGATGAACACGATGACGCTGACGATGATCGGGATGCCCAGTCCGCCCTTGCGGATAATGGCACCGAGCGGTGCGCCGATGAAGAAGAAGATGATGCAGATCAGCGACAGCGTGAACTTGTTGATGGTCTCGATGTCGTGCAGACGGATCAGTTTGTCGCCGTCGCCGGTCACCAGACTCTTGAATTCCAGATCGCCTACCTCCTGCTGGACGGTAGACAAGGCCTGGTCGACGACCTGCCGGCGCTGGTCGGCAGGCAGTCTGCTGAACATCGAATCGACCTCAAAACCCTTTCCGGCGGCCATCCGGACCGCCTTCCGCTCATCAGAAGGAGTGAGCTTCGGCGACGGATAGTAAATCGCCTGCGCATCCTTATAATACGCCTTCCCTACACTGTCATAGACATGAATCAGGGAATCCTTGTCGTGTTGTATACGGGTAATGCTCTTCGTGCGGGCATCATTCGAGATCCCCGCCATGTCAGTGAGATTGAAGTCGCCGTCAAAGTCGAGCACGATGTGCTTATGGGCGAATGTCTCCCGGCGGTAAGGGACGCTGGCACTGTTGCCCATCTCCTGCGAGCGCATGTTCTCGAACCACTCTCCGCTCCACAGGTTCAGCACGAGGTGCTTCTTCTCCGCCGTCGACTGAAGCATACCCGAATCGGCCAGGATGATGGCCTGGTCCTCATAGCTGTCGGTCATCCGATACACCATTATATTATAAAGGTGTCCCGTCTTCAGGTCTTTCTTCTCCACATAGAGGTTGGTATTGGGGATGCCGTCATAGAAGATCCCTTCGGGTATCTCCAGCTCCGGACTTTTCTGCTTCATGGAGATGAGCAGCTGGGCGATGTGCTTCTGCGCGCTCGGCCCGACGTTGTTCTGGAAATAGAACGAACCGCAGGCGATGAGGACACTGATGACGATCAGGCCGCGGAACGACTGGACCAGCGAGATGCCTGCCGACCTGATGGCCGTCAGCTCGGAACTCTCGCCGAGGTTGCCGTAGGATATAAGGGAAGAAAGGAGTATGGCCAGCGGTAGCGCCTGAGGTACCATCATCAGACTCATGTACCAGAAGAACTGCCCGAGAACATCCACGGACAGTCCCTTGCCGATCAGGTCGTCGACATACCGCCAAAGGAACTGCATCATCAGCACGAACAGACTGATGAAGAAGGTCCCGGCGAAGAGCATGCCAAACTGCCTGGCTATGAATATATCTAATTTTCTGATCCGAAACATGAGACGATGTAGAATTGACTACTCACCTTTTCCTTGCACACAGACAGACTGGCTGCAAACGTGTGCAGCCCCACTTCCTGCAAAGGGAAGGCAAACGTGTGCAGGAGAAAGACAGCTTTCGTTCTGCCGAACGCAGCTTACTTTCTGCAAAAGTACATAAAAATATCAGAGTAATGGTCTTTTTTCGTTTTTTTATTCTCCGCCTGCCACCCTGCAACCTGTCCGGCAATGTTCCGGAAGGGGCTGATGAGACCGGACTGCAACCCTCAAGGCCGTGAAAAGAAAGGCAGAGCGTTCCGGCCTTTAAACAGAAAAAGCAGACCTGCAGAAACCTCAAATCTCAAACCTCAAATCTCAAACCTCAAACCTCAAACCTCAAACTCCCGTAATCCGGTGCAGCCGGTCTATGTTCTGATTCCATATCCGGACAAGATCTTCCGCCTCTCCGTCCTCGGCGAAATCGGTGATACCGAGATGATAGTTGCCGGCGATCTCACTGTGGAACATCCTTATTTCCCAATAGGAATCGTCGTCCGAATCATCCCAATACAGTCGTATATGACTGTTCTTCACCATCTCCATCACAATTGCCGTATGTGTTTCATGTTCGCGGAGCGGGTCTCCCCACACGAACGTGGCTACATTCTCCTCGAAGAAGACATCGTCGGCCAGCCATTTCTTCAACCCGACCGGCGTACTGATCAATGTCCACACGGCACTGCCCGAACGGGTCTTCAGCTCATATTCCAGCTCTATTTTCCTGCTCATTATTCAAATGTTCTGCATTTTCTTTCATTATTTTTATAACTCTTCTCCCCCGGCCGTCCGCTCCGGCCTGCCGGCATCCCGCTACCTGTCCCGGCCTTGCAGGACAGCCACCGCCCCTCCTGCCGGCGCAACGGTACATTCCCTGTACATCCCGTCATGCAGCCGCTCATCCGGCTCTACGGAAAGACAGAAACCAGCCCCGCAGACAGCAGCCGCCTGCAAATATAAAACTTTTTCCTGTATATCCGCTAAAAAAATGATTCAAAATTTGCAGACTTAACTTTTTTTCCATACCTTTGCACCCGCTTTCGAGAACGAAAGCACCATGGATGGCGGGATAGCTCAGCTGGTTAGAGCGTCGGATTCATAATCCGGAGGTCGTGGGTTCGGGTCCCACCCCCGCTACGAAAAAGGAGTTACGGATTGTCCGCAACTCCTTTTTGTTTTTACAGATATGCTTTTGGCCATTCATCAATCGGACAGCCTCTCCGAAACTATTCAGGCTCAGTAGAGTCACTATTCCCTACCCTAATGCCATGATACGCTCCAAGTCGGATTGTTCCCCCACAACCCACAGCACATCCCCGGCCTGCAGACAGCGGGAAGGTGTGACGAGGGTAAGGTTCTTCTGCCCTTCGTCCACCCCCACTACCATACAGTTATACTGATCACGGATACCGCTGTCTTTGAGCGTCTTACCGATAAAAGGGCTTTCTCGGGAAAGAGTGAAGCTCCGTAGTTTCATCTCCCGCTTCTCTATCTCTGTGTCTTCCGGCTGCAATTCCTCCTTCATGGCATGGGAAAGCATCGTCAGCTGTTCATCATCACCGATCGTCTGCAACTTGTCACCGGGAAAAAGGATGGTATTGCCATTCGGGATGTTGATACGGTGTGCTCCCCGGAGAATGCTGCTGACGTGTACACCGAAACGGTTGCGGAGCTTCAGGCTGCTGAGCGGTTTCCCTGCCCAGAGAGAGTCCTCCGGCAGTTCAAGATTGGCGATATGAATGTCCCGATCTATCAGATGATCCGCAAAAAGCGGTTTTCTTTTTCCCTGGACCTGTGCCCTGATGTCGCGGCTCCGGAGATTTTCGATGAACAACCGTTCCAGTGTGATGCTACGTTTTTTGAGCCGGCGGGAGAGAAGCATCAGTACCAGTATGCCTACGGCCATGGCTATCATCAGTGCATTCTGGAACCGTGTAAGATAATTGCAGATGTAGAAGATGAAACCGACGGCAATAACAATGCGGGCAAGAATCGTAGCTGTCAGCGGCAGCCGGTTGATGCGCCGGCTCGTCCATAAAGTCTTGAAAGCCTCTGAATGATTCTGCTTCATGACGATGGAACGCAAGAACGGCGAGATGAGAGCCACCGTGAAGAGACCACACACGGCATTGCCCGGCCAGTGGCTGCCTGTCCATTCTAAAGAGAAATGTCTGCATACAGGGAGCACCGTTGAGAACATGACGGCGATGACAGCCGAGGAGAGGATACCGTAGATGATCGTATTGAGCAGCATCTTCCTGCCCAGCTCCTTCCAATGACTGTCGGCGGAGGCGTTTTCACCGGAAGGTTCATTCTGAATATGCGTGAGACGGCGCACCCATTGCCTGGGGAGGTGCTTGATGAGGAGGTCATAACAAGGCTCCGCCGCACGGATCATATACGGCGTGAGGAAAGTGGTAAGAACCGACACGGCTACGACGACCGGATAGAGGAAATCGCTGATGACGTGCAGGGACAGGCCCAATGAAGCGATGATAAAGGCAAACTCGCCCACCTGTGCCATCGAGAATCCGCAGCGCATGGCGTTCTTGAGTGTCTGTCCGCCAAGCAGATAGCCCAAAGTCCCGAATACCGCCTGTCCAGCAAGGATGGTCAGGACGAGCAGAAAGATGGGGACAGCATAGTCTACAAGTACCTTCGGATTGACCAGCATTCCCACAGAGACGAAGAAGATGGCGCCGAAGAGGTTTTTCACGGGATCTACAAGCCGGATAATCTTGTCTGCTTCAACGGTCTCCGCCAGAATGCTTCCCATGACAAAGGCGCCGAAGGCGGCACTGAATCCTACCTGTGTGGAAATGACGGCCATCAGGCAGCAGAACCCCAACGCCACAATCAGCAATGTCTCGCTATTGAGTATCTTGCGGACGGAACGAAGAAAGAGCGGAATGACAAAGAGCCCAACGACAAACCACAGCACAAGGAAGAAGGCGATTTTAAAGATGCTGCCGACCACCTGTGCGCCGTCAGGGCTGGCACCGCTGGCTACCGTACTGAGCATTACCATCATGACGATGGCGAGGATATCCTCCAGGATCAGTACGCTCATGACCGTATTGGCAAAGCCCTTCTGTGTGAGCCCCATATCAGAAAAAGCCTTATAGATAATGGTGGTGGAACTCATGGCGAGCATGCCGCCCAGAAAGATACAGTCCATCTCTTTCCACCCGAAGCTGTAACCGACGACAACACCCAGCGTCATCATACAGAAGAGAATGGTACAGGCCGCAATGACAGGGGCTACTCCCGTCTTGAGAATCTTTTTCACGGAGAAGTCAAGCCCCAATGAGAACAGCAGGAAGATGACCCCGATGTCAGCCCATGTCTGTATATCGGCTTTGTCCACGACACTCATCAGATAGGGCATGTGAGGCGACACGAGAAATCCTGCCACGATATACCCCAGCACCAATGGCTGCCTGAGTTTCTTGAAAACAAGTGTTACGAATCCTGCTACAACGAGTATGAGGGCGAGGTCTTTGACCAGTGAAGGAAGTTCGGACATGAATCGGGGAATTGGGGGAGAGTTAGGGCAGAGTCAGAGGGTACAGGAGGAGTCAAGGAAGACAAAAGAGTTGAGCCAACACCGTGTCCGATGTACTGGCGGGACAAAACTCCTTTAACCTCCTTAACTCCTCTATATCCTCAACTCAATCATTAAACTCGGCTGTCAGCCGGCAGATGTTGACGATGACTTGCATGGCTTTCTCCATGACCTGTACCGAGACAAACTCGTAAGGGCCATGGAAGTTGACTCCGCCGGCGAAGATGTTCGGACAGGGAAGTCCCTTGAACGACAGCTGCGCACCGTCCGTACCGCCGCGGATCGGCTGCACCTTCGGAGCGACATTGGCCTGCTGCATGGCACGGAGCACCAGTTCGACGACGTGCATGTTGGGGTCGATCTTCTCCTTCATGTTGTAGTACTGGTCGTTCAGCTTCAGTTCAACCGTCCCTTTTCCATACTTCTCGTTCATCTTCTTCACGCAGTTCTCCATAAAACGCTTCCGCTCTTCGAAATGGCTGCGGTCATGGTCACGGATGATATAACTGAGCTTTGCCTCTTCACAGCGGCTGTCAATGCCGAGAAGATGGTAGAATCCCTGGTAACCTTCCGTCTGTTCAGGGATTTCCGTCTCCGGAATCATGTCATTGAACTCACAAGCCAGACGGCTGGCATTCACCATCTTTCCCTTGGCATAGCCCGTATGGACACTTACGCCATGAATCAGCACCTTGGCACCTGCCGCATTGAAATTCTCGTATTCAAGTTCTCCCAGGTCACCGCCGTCAATCGTATATCCCCACTCACAGCCGAACTTCTCCACATCGAAGTGATGCGCACCCTTGCCGATTTCTTCATCCGGATTGAAGCCGACCCGGATGTCTCCATGCTTGATTTCATCATGGTCACGGAGGAAGCACATCGCCTGTACAATCTCGGCGATACCTGCCTTGTCGTCAGCCCCCAGCAGTGTCGTCCCGTCAGTGACGATAAGGTCTTCTCCCTTATGGTCCAGCAGTTCCGGGAACATCCGCGGGGAACTGACCATATCAGGATTCAACTGTATTTCGCCTCCATCATAGTGCTCGATGATCCGTGCTTTGATATTGGCACCGCTGGCATCAAGCGCAGTGTCATAGTGAGAGATGAACCCGATTGTCGGTACCTTCTTCTTCGTATTGGCGGGGAGCGTAGCATAAATGTAGCCCATCTCGTCCATCTCGACGTCTTTCAGTCCTTCCCGTTCAAGTTCCTCCTTGAGATATTTCGCAAAGACAAGCTGCTTCGGCGTACTGGGAACAGTCTCTGAGTCTTCAGCCGACTGTGTGTCAAACTTGGTGTAGTTGATAAATCTTTCTACTATTTCCATGATGTTACGGATATTTAGTTGTATGCTTGCAAAGATACGATTTAATTCCGAAAAAGCCTAATGATACTACTTTCACAGTCTGTTTTTATGATTTCTTATTAGCAGGAGGGCCGGCACGGTCTGTCCACCGGAGCGTCTTTCCACCGTCATCCCCCCATCCGTTTCCTGCCGAAGAACTTGTCCACGGCGACAGCAATGGCTCCGTCGCCTGTCACGTTGCAGGCCGTACCGAAGCTGTCCATGGCGATGTACAGGGCGATCATCAAGGCCTGTGCCTCATCGTTAAAGCCCAGGATGCTCGCCAAAGGAGCCAGGGCAGCCATGATGGCACCTCCGGGCACACCCGGGGCGGCCACCATGATAATGGCGAGCATGAGGATAAAATAGGTAAAAAGTCCCAGTCCATGCGGCAGTCCTGTCAGCAGACAGATTGTCAGGGCACACGCCGTAATCTTCATGGCACTGCCGCTGAGGTGGATCGTGGCACAGAGTGGAACGACAAATCCGGCGACTTCCTTGCTTACGCCGTTCTCCTCTGTCTGCTTCAGGGTCACAGGGATGGTCGCCGCCGACGAGCTGGTCCCCAGGGCTGTCAGGTAGGCAGGCAGCATCGTCCACAACATCCGGAAAGGATTTCGCCTTGCGACAGCACCGGCAAGACAGAACTCATAGACGAGGATGAGGACATGCAGCACAAGGATCACGATGATGATCTGCGAGAATACCAGCAGCACCTGCCGTGCCTGTCCGTTGTGCGTCATGTTGAGAAACACGCCGAAGATATAAAGCGGCAGGAGCGGGATGATGGCTCTCTCGATCACTTTCTCTATAACGGTCTTGAACTCATTGAAAAGGCTCTCCATCGTACGCAGACCTCCGTATGCAATGCTCAGACCGACGATGAACGAGAAAACCAGACTGCTCATCACGTCGACCATGGCAGGAATGGTAATGGAGAAATAAGGTGCCAGTTCGGTCGCTTTGTCAATATGCGGTATGCTGCCTCCCGTCGAAGCGATCATAGACGGGAACAGCCATGTACCTGTCCCGTAGGACAGACCGGCAGCCACGATCGTATCGACATAGGCGATGACAACCGTCACAAGCAGCAGTTTCCCGGCCCCCTTTCCGATGCCTGCAATGGCCGGAGTAACCAGCCCGATGATGATCAGCGGAATCATAAAGCCAAGGAACTGGCTGAAGATACTGTTGAAAGTCAGAAACAGCCTTACGGCAAGTGCCGGAAGGTAATAGCCAAGAAACAGTCCGAGAAGTATGGCTAT
This sequence comes from Prevotella multiformis DSM 16608, assembly GCF_000191065.1. GTDB lineage: Bacteria > Bacteroidota > Bacteroidia > Bacteroidales > Bacteroidaceae > Prevotella > Prevotella multiformis. The sequence continues at coordinate 778,399 of NZ_GL872283.1, read as the reverse complement.
GATGACGCGTGGAAGCAGTCCGATCTTGAATTTCTTTTCCATGCTCTGTCTTTTAAAAATGAATTAGTCGTCTTCGATGCTAATTCGGTAAAACAAAAAAGGATGGACAGTAAAACCATACATCCTTTGTTAACAATCTGTGAATCTGTGCGGGAGGAGAACCCGTCCCTATCCTTTCGTATTAGAGATCCCTTCTAAAAAGAAGTCCCGCCCTTATAGTGACTCCGCAGGGATTCAAACCCTGGACCTTCAGAACCGGAATCTGACACTCTATTCAGCTGAGCTACGGAGCCTGCCTGATAACGGTTGCAAAGGTACGGTAAAGTTTGCAGAATACCAAACGAACAGCAAACATTCTTGCTAAAGATTTTGATTCCAACCACAATTTCACCTACAATTTCCCAATAAGCTCCCGCAATCCCTCTGAAAACTCCCACATAATATTTCACCACACAATATACCACCACACACGACATTCCGCTACATAACATACCGCTACACGACATTCTCCACCACATAACATTCTACCACACAACATTCCCACACAAAGTCTTACACACCGATTTCACACCTTCTCCCTCGCAAGGAGCATTGCCGACGAAGATGCCAGAAATGTCAGAAAGACACAAAAAATGACGGTTTCCATACATTCCTGCAACATTCAGCAGGACATTCTTCGCCAATATGACAATTATTCTATAACTTTGCAGACAATTAAAGAAACAAGCAGACAAACAGAAAGGAATGGTCATGAGCCGATTGATAAAGCCAAAAGGCTACAAAGCGGTGCTCGACAAGCACCAGACCGAACAGGGGATAAAACTGATAAAAGATTTCTTCCAGCAGAATTTAGCTACCGAACTGCGGCTGAGCCGCGTCACGGCACCGCTGTTCGTACAGACCGGTCTGGGCATCAATGACGACCTGAACGGCATCGAGCGGCCGGTTTCCTTCCCCATCAAGGATATGGGAGAGGCATGGGCAGAAGTGGTACACTCGCTGGCGAAATGGAAGCGGCTGACACTGGCCGACTACGAGATACAGCCGGGCTATGGCATTTATACCGACATGAATGCCATCCGTGCCGACGAGGAACTGGACAACCTCCATTCGCTGTACGTGGATCAGTGGGACTGGGAAGCGGTCATTACGGAAAACGACAGGACACGCTGCTATCTGGAACGTGTCGTCCGGCGCATCTATGCGGCCATCCTCCGTACGGAGTTTCTTGCCTGTGAAACCTATCCCGAGCTGGAACCGTTCCTTCCGGAAGAGATACACTTCATCCATGCACAGGAACTGCTGGACAAATATCCTACGATGACCGCCAAGGAACGCGAGGATGCCATAAGCAGAGAATACGGTGCTGTATTCATCGAAGGAATCGGATGCAAGCTAAGCAACGGGGAGAAACATGACGGGCGTGCAGCCGATTACGACGACTGGTCCACCATAGCTGAAGACGGAAAGACGGGGCTGAACGGCGACATCCTTGTCTGGTATCCGGTCCTCGGACATAGCATCGAACTGTCGTCTATGGGCATCCGTGTGGACAGGCAGGCACTGCTCCGCCAGCTGGGTCTTGAAGGACAGGAGGAGCGCAAGCACCTTTTCTTCCATCAGCAGCTGCTTGCCGGCAGGCTGCCGCTGAGTATCGGCGGCGGCATCGGACAGAGCCGCCTCTGCATGATCCTGCTGCATAAAGCACATATCGGAGAGATACAGGCCAGCATCTGGCCGGAAGAGATGCGGAAAGAATGTGAGGAGGTGGGGATGGGGTTGATATAAAGCCTCACCCCCAGCCCCTCTCCGAATGGAGAGGGGAGTGAATACCGTGATTCCCCTGAAAAGTAACCATAGCTTCCATGTATCAATTACCACTACCTTCAACAGTACACCGGCAACCGTGTCCTTTCCCTTCCTAAAGGGACAGTACACTGACAACAGCACCCTTCTCATTTCCAAATTAACAGTACGCCAGCAACCATCTCCTCCCCATTCCTAAACTAACAGTATACCGGCAGCAGTACTCTTCTCATTTCTAAATTAACAGTACAGCAGCAACCGTTCTCTTGTCATCGGACTGGCAACTGTTCTTTTGCCATCAGACCGGCGGCAATCGTTGTTATTCCCTGTTTTCCTAATAAAACCTTGAAAACCACAGGTGGTGCATTTCACGGAAAATGTGTAAATACGGTTCACTGCCTGACGATTATACCGCCCTGGGAACCGCCGACCGTACATTTCACCGAAAGTATGTAAATACAATTCAAGACTTGGCGATTATACCGCCTAAAGACAGCAGACAGTGCATTTCACGGAAAATGTGTAAATACAATTCACCGCCTGGCGATTACACCTCCTAAAGACAGCAGACAGTATATTTCATGGAAAGTATGTAAATACGATTCACGGCCTGGCGATTACCCCTCCTAAAGACAGCAGACAGTATATTTCATGGAAAGTATGTAAATACGATTCACGGCCTGGCGATTACCCCTTCTAAAGACAGCAGACAATATATTTCATGGAAAGTATGTAAATACGATTCACGGCCTGGCGATTACCCCTCCTAAAGACAGCAGACAGCGCATTTCACTCCCCTCTCCATTCGGAGAGGGGCCGGGGGTGAGGCTTCAGTCAATAAACCTTTTTATCATCGCCCCATACTCATCGATCCGCCTGTCCCGGAGGAAAGGCCACCAACGGCGCACCTGTTCGCTGTGGTCAAGATCGACAGGAACAACCGTATGCTCCTCGTCTTTGTCACAAGCGCGGAACAGGAGCTCCCCCTGCGGGCCAGCCACAAAGCTGCTGCCCCAGAACCGTATCCCCCCCGTCTGCCCGCTCGGATCCGGCTCATAGCCGACACGGTTGACGGCGACAACCGGTAGTCCGTTTGCGACGGCATGCCCCCGCATGACCGTCGTCCATGCCTCACGCTGGCGTTGTTTCTCCTCGTCCGTATCGCTGCTTTCGTAGCCGATGGCAGTGGGATAAACGAGTATTTCCGCTCCCTGCAAAGCCATCAGCCGGGCTGCTTCAGGATACCACTGGTCCCAGCAGACGAGTACGCCAAGGCGACCCACGCTGGTGTCAACCGGATGAAAGCCGAGGTCACCCGGTGTAAAATAAAACTTCTCATAATAGGCCGGGTCATCGGGAATGTGCATCTTGCGATACCTGCCTGCAATGCTGCCGTCCTTTTCTATCACTACAGCCGTGTTGTGATATAGCCCCGGCGCACGCTTTTCGAAGAGGGAGGCGATGATGACGACCCCCAGTTCACGTGCCAGATTCCCATAGAAATCTGTTGACGGTCCGGGGATGGGTTCGGCAAGGTCGAAATTCTCCACGTTCTCTGTCTGGCAGAAATAAAGCGAATTGTGCAGTTCCTGCAGGACTATGAGTTCTGCACCACGGTGCGCAAGGCCGGCAATGCCTTCTGCCAGCCGTTCCGTATTTGTCTTTGTGTCTGCAACATTGTGTTGTTGCAGGATTCCTATTTTCAGTTCTCTCATACAAAGTCTTTTTTCCTACCCCCAGCGTCTCCTGCCGCCAACCGGCAGGAGATGCTGAAAGACTGTCCCGATTACGGACAGCGGGGCATGTGATTGTCTTTTTCAAAGTCCTACGCCTACGGCTTCCTGCCCTACACCGCCTACGGCAGCCGTGTACCCGGTGCCGGCGGCGGCTATTTCACATAGAAGACACGTCCCGCTTTGCGCGGGGCAGCCTTTCCTTCCTTCGCCGGGAAGCCCAGAATACAGAAACCAATCCCTTCATAGTCGCCTTCTATCCCCCACTCTTCCAGCATCCGCCTGCCGTCTGCACGGTCAAAAGTCTCCCTGGCACGGTTGATCCAACAGCTGCCCAGACCGACGGCACGGGCTGCATTCATCAGGTTACCCATCATCAACGCACCGTCACAGACATGGTTTGGACTGCTTTTATCGGCCAGAACAGCAAGGACAACGGGCGCACCATAGAATGGATCGGCTGTTGTACCCATAATCTCGGCATTGATGACCGAGAGACGTTTGCGTACCTCTTTGTTCGTCACTTCCACGATGATGGCCGTCTGCATATTCTTTCCACTTGCAGCATAAAGACCGGCTTCCATCACCTTGTCAATCAGTTCCTGTGCCGGCATACGGTCTTCATAGGCGCGTATGCTGCGGCGTGTCATCAGAGCTTCTAATGCTTCCATTGTCGTATCTATTTAAATTTGTGAGAATCAGAGAGAGAAGGTGTATGCGTCTGTCCATCGCATTCCCGAATCCGGACAAGAGACCGAAGTCGGCATACAGCCCCCAGAACATTTCAGCAACAGGCGTTCAAAGGGGGGCTGCCTGCTCCGGACGTACCAGACAAACCCCTTTCCTTTCCAGATCAATACCACTGGACAGCATTGCTGATGCCGCTCCGCTTGTCATACTTCAGCGCATCCGTCAGCGTCGAGGCATTGCAACGGAAGGTGAAATTATACGATGTATAAGGTGCCAGCACCACCGATGCGCTCATATTGAAGCAATGAAGGTCGCGCGACAGACTGGCCGTGGTCATGCTCATGGCATGGTTTTCGAAGTCGTAGCCGCTTGAGAAGTTGATGTTCCAGCCGTCACTGATGCGGATGTTCCCCGAGAAGTTCAGCGTCTGCGTGAACTTATAAGGATAGCGCATCGTCTTGGTATTGAACCGTCCGGCCGTATTCTCACGCATCGTGATGCCATAGCCGATTGTCAGCGACCACGGCATATTGAAGCGCATATAACCGTTGTCGTCCGTCTCGGCAATGTTGCCGCGCTTCTTCTTTGCCGCATGCTTCCCCTTTTCAAGGTCGTCGTCCATATTGGATTCGATGTCCGTGTCGGGACCGTCACCGTCGTCGTCCGTCTGGTCATCCTCCTTGTCCTCCTTATGTCCGAACCACTTCTTCAGTTTCTCCGGGTTCAACGTGAACGAGAAATTCTGCGACATCCCCTGGAAGCGGGGCAGCCGGCCATAGCCCCATTCGGTATGGTTGCCGACATAAGGTTTTCCGCTGGCGTCAAGTTCGTAAGCATAGGTGGCAAACTGCGCATTCATGGAGAAGGTATAGTTCTTCCACCACTTCAGACGCAGGCGCATGCTGAGGTCGCTCCAGCGATGATAGTCGGCAGCGGCATTGTACGACATGCTCGCTCCCAGCTCGTCGATGATGCTTATCTTCCTGAAGCCCGTGGAGTCCTTGTCACTCCTGACCTTCATCTCGATGTTGTTGCTTACGTCCCAACTGATCATCTCGGTCTTGTACTTCCCTGGGACGCTGTACAATTCATCCTGATAAGGCGAGTATTCCACGAGTTTCACGTTACCGCTGGCATCCGTGTACTGGTAACTGTCATAATAGCCATAACGGCGTGCGCCGAAGTTCGGCGAATAAAAGAAAGAGATCTGCGGCGTGATGACATGGCGGATCGCCTGGATTCTGTCGCCGAAGAGCTTGCGGTTCGGTGTCCAGAATCCATACAGCTTCGTGCTGGCTCCCACGCTCATGCTCCAGTTATACACATTGTGGAAGCCGTATGTGGTATCTGTCACGACCTCCTTCTGCTTTACATTGTCCCATCCACGCAGCACTTTCTTGGAATACATGCGGTCTGTAAAATTGAACGACGGTGTGACATTGATGTAATTGAACACGGTGAAGTTCGCCTGCACAGGGATTGTATGCTGAAAGGCATTCTTCCAGTCCTTGAAAAGATTGGCATGCAGCAGCCGGTCTTCCTTGGTGGAGATGGAATTGGACAGCTGGCCGGTATAGCTCATCGAAATCTTCTCATACCACCGGTCCTTGCCCACAGCGTGCCTGCGCTTGAACGGATAGAAACGGCTCAGACTGATGTTCAGGTCGGGCAGCGTCATCTGGATGGTCGAGTCGCGCATATTCTGCGCCAGATTGGTCGTGGCGCTCAATGAGAGGCCTATACTTGAGAAATTCGTGCTCCAGCTGACGGACGATGTACGGGTAGACTGCGTGAGCGTCTGCGGATTGTACATGCTGTTGAGGTTGTTGCGCTCATAGCTCGACGTGGCGAAGTTCACGCTTGCCGCCAGCGAACTGTAGGGGTTGGCCTTGGGATCCTGACGGTGGCTCCACTGTATCTTGAAGCTCTCCTGCTCCGTGAAGTCCGGCAGTCCCTTGTCGCCGGTCTTCGAATCCTGGTAACTGAAGAGGAACGAACCGGAATACCGGTAGCGTTTCCGGTAGTTGCTGGCCGCCGAAACGCCCCACGACCCCTTGGTGTAGATCTCCCCCAGGAGCTTCAGGTCCCACTTGTCGCTGATGGCGAAATAATAGCCTCCGTCGCGCAGATAGAACCCGCGGTCGTTCTCATCACCGTAGTTCGGCATGATGAATCCGCTCGAATATTTCTTCGAGAAAGGGAAGAACCCGTAGGGGATTGCCAACGGAAGGGGGACGTCGGCCACGACCAGATAGGCCGGACCGAAGACGACATCCTTGCCCGGGCGCACCTTGGCACGCGAGAGGGCGATGTAGAAGTCGGGGTGAGGATCATCACAGGTGGTGTAGCGGCCATGCTGCAGATAGATGACACCCGAAGAGTCGCGCTTGCCCACCTCGCCGCTGAGGAAGCCGTCCTGCTGCTCGGTATAGACCCCTTTGATCAGACCCTTCTTCGACTTGAAGTTGAAGGCCATCGTATCGCTCTTGTACTCGTCCTTGCCCATCGTGAAGAGCGGTCTGCCCTTTATGCCGTCTTCCTCCGCCGAGTCGGCCGTTCCCGTGGCGCGCACCGTACTGCTGTCAAGGTTCATGAAGACCTTGTCGCTCGCAAGTTTCATGTTCTCATAATCCACCTTCGCATTGCCATACAGAAAGGCCGTTCCCGTGGCCGCATCGTAGACGAGGGAGTCGTCAGCCGAGTACTTCACCGGTGCATCGATGCCGTTCGAGCGTGCCCGCATCATACTGTCGGCACGGATGGAGTCGTCGATGGCCTTGTTGTGATGGTAGATCGCCAGCTGGAGAGAGTCCATCTTCGTGGTATCCGGAATATGCTCGTTGTCCTCCCGGCCTGTCCCTGCGGCCTGTCCCTGAAGCAGACTGTCGACCACAATCGTGCCGGCTTTTGCTTTCCGGGCTTTCTTACCCTTCGGAACAGGCATATTGACACTTGCCATCGCACAGACGATGGCAAACAACAGAAGGAGTATAATGCTCTTATTTCTCATTGCCTAAATAACGTGCAAAAATACTCAAATAATGCCGAAAAACAGCCACCATTACGCTATTTTAACGTTTCCCGCAATCCCTGTCTGCAGCACATGGAAGCCTGAAGCTCCGTGTGTCATACATTACCACAGCATCGGTACTCCTGTTCCCAACGCCCGGTACTCCTGTTCCCAACGCCTGGTACTCCTGTTCCAGACGGCTGCGGACAGGACACCCCTGCTGTCACGGCTTTGCATCGCCGCCTGTAGATTCCGCCAGACAGGTACAGACAAAGAGGAGACTTTCGCCTTATCTCCTGAAAAAGGGGAAGGAAAACCCCTTACTGACTGCATATAATCGGGATTTATTTCGTAAATTTGCAGACGAAACTATCAGGTAAAAAAACAATTCATACGAAATATAACTGAACTTATGTCGATCACAAACCTGCTGACCGGACGCTCCGCTTCATTTCCGCTGTTGATCATGGGCCTGCTGTTACTTGACACATCGCAGGTCATGGCCCAGCAGAATATCGCCTTTCGCATCCGGCAGCAGACAGAGGAACCCGTCGACGCAGCAACGCTTATCATTACCGACCAGAAAACAGGCAAAGTCGTTGCCAATGGACTGACGGAAGCAGACGGAAAACTCAGCTGCCAGCTCACGGACGGCAGTTACCAGCTGTATTGCGGAGCCATCGGATGCCGTGACACCACGGTTCTCTTCTCCATTCCCGACAACAACGACACTTATAACATCTACCTGCGCCCAGACGGAACAGAGCTGGAAAACGTTGTCGTCACAGCCCGCAAACGACGCCCGTTGATAAAGATGGAAAGCGGAAAGATAAGCATTTCCGTTGCCCGGTCTTATCTTGCCAACCTTGGTAATTCCTTAGATGTTCTGCGCCATACACCCAGTGTGAGGCTTGACAGTAAAGGAAATCTGTCGCTTTCTGCCCTCGGCAGTGCTACCGTCTATGTGAACGGGAAGCGCATACGACTTCAAGGTGAAGTACTTACTGCCTATCTGCGTGCTATCCCGTCTTCCAATATTGCCAGCATTACCACCTCTACCAATCCCGATGCCAGTTATGACTCGGAAGGGGCAAGCGGTATTATCGACATCACACTGAAGAACAATAACGAGCGAGGACTCTATATTTCCACCTCGCATGGTGTTTCCTTCTGGAACCACCTGCGCCAGAGTTCCGATTTCAGCATGGCTTACAACAAGCGGACATGGCAGCTGGGCATCAATTACAGTCACAACATCGGACACTACGACATGGAATATGGCACTGACAGGATACAGGACGGAGACCGCAACTTCTCGGAGACCGACGATACCGACAAGCGTAACACCTACGCTGGCGGACTGGCTTTTGTCTTCCAGCCCAGCAAACGACACAAGCTGACGCTGAACACATCGGTTGATGCCCTGACGGGACCTGGAGTTACGGCAACCACCACATGGATATATAAAGGTAGGGAAACACTCCATGAAATATTGAAGGCAAGAAATGACTATACCAAACAGGAGAATACAAAATATACGACGGGCATAGGCTATCAGTTTGCCATCACAGAACAGCAGAGTATCGCTGCAAATGCCGACTGGATTCACGTTGACGGATTGAGCAGGAATCAACAGCCCAATGCGTTCTACTCTCCTGACGGGAAGCTGCTGCGTGAAGACGACTATCCAGCCGAAAACAAGAAAACAATCAACATCCTGTCGTCAACAGCAGACTACAGACTGAAGAACAGCCGTGGTGGAGAACTGCTGGCAGGTGTCAAGGCTGCCAAGGTGGAAAGCCGTAACCGATTCGGCTTCTATGCAAAAGGCGCACTTGACCTCACAAGGTCAAACAGGTTTACCTATCAAGAGTCAAACCTTGAAGGCTATATGCAATATGCCCAGCAGTGGAAGCGGCTGCAGGCTTCTGCAGGCTTGCGAATTGAATATATGCAGACTGTAGGGACATTGAAATCCTATCAGGACGGAACAGTGATGGAAGAGAACAAGAACTGTCACACAAGGCTCTTCCCCAATCTCTCCGTCAGTTACGACCTCAACAACAGTTCAAAGCTCACACTCGCCTACAGCAAACGACAGGACAAACCGAGATATGAAGACCTCAACCCCTTTGAATATCTGCTGGACGAGCTGACCTACTGGAAAGGAAATCCGTTTATCCAACCGCAGATAAGCCATAAGATTTCATTAGGCTACACTAAGAACAGCCTTAGCATTACCCTATCCTACAACCAGCTGAATGACTATTTCACTCAACTTCCCGACACTTACAAGAAGAACTGTATTGTCATGACAACCAAGAACATCGGCAAGCAGAAGCAGCTGGCACTTGACCTTGTATATAACAAACGCCTTACATCATGGTGGGACATCAGTACAAACATCGGTGCCTATTACTTTGTCAACCATCTTGACTACGAAACCTACAGAGAAGATTATCGTCGACCATCCTGCAACCTTACCCTTTCAAACGACATACAACTGCCTGCAAAGATACGTATGGAGCTGTCTGCCAAATATGCAAGCAAGTCTCAAGGCAAGAGTTATGAGGTGCTCAAGCCAAGCGGAAGCATAGACATCGGACTGAGCAGACGGCTGCTCCGTGACCGTCTCTCACTATCCTTGATGGTTACCGACCTCCTCTACACTGAACGTTGGGACAGTTACGGACGCAAAGGGGCATTGCAGTTGGACATCTGGGGGCACAGCGAAAGCCGCCAGGTACTCTTCCGTGTACACTACAACTTCGGAAGCAGGAAGTTTGAAACAGACAAGAACCGGGTGAAGGAGGCGGAACGTCTGTAGAAACCTCCCTCAAGACAGACCTGGCAGACACCGGGGACTCCATTCACCGGAAACACCGACATCAGACATAAAATACATAACAGACAATTTCAATCAACATCAAAACCAAACAAGTAAAATGAGAAAAACGGTATTAGGCTTCATCGCCAGCTTCATGGTGCTTTCCGCACATGCCCAGGATCTGAAGATCAAGAAAGGAGAGGTTCTGCTTGACGGCACAGCGGTAGCACTTGTAAAAGAAGAGAAGAGAGTCTGCGAACTGTCTACGCCCGACGGGAAAAAGGTGTTCACATTCTTCATTACGAACAGGACAAAACAAGGCGTCAGCACACCGGAAGACTGGCTCCAGTTCACATCGCCCGAAGGTGCAGTCTTTGAGCTGCAGAACCCGAAAGACAGGATTGTCCTGTCCAACACAAAGTACTTTGTCTACAAGCTGTTAGACAGCAAGCCCCAGCTCATCGCCGGCAGCGGCATCAACCAATCCGCCATTGCCGACCTCTTCGGGCAAGGCTCACGTCCTTTCTCTGCGAAATGGGACAGCATCTATACCGTAGTCAAAAATATGGAGAAAGCCGATGAGGACTTCACAGCACAGCATCCTTTCTCCATCAACGACAACGGCGACATCATCATCAACAAAGAGGTGGTGGGAAAGGTGCTTGTCAATGACCCATCATTAGGCAAAAGAAACTATTATATCAAGGACCGTGTGGGCAACCAGGTGGCCGAGATCAGGCTCGAATCGTGGAGCAGCAGCGAGAACTTCAGCAATATAACGACCTGTGATGACAGGAAACTTCCCTTCCTGCAATACAAGACGGCACCCCAGCTCTCCGAGAACGAGATGGTACGCCGCATGGTATCCAAACTGCTTGCCAACGGCTATGCACTGGGAGACATGACGGAGAACATCAAGCTGCGACTGGCCAACAAGGCAAAAGCAGAGGAACAGCAGGCTGCCGACGAAGAACGACAGCTGGTGAAAGAGACCAGGGAGGCTTCCGTGAACATCTATAATGTGCCTGGCAAGGTGGTACTTGCCGACGGTACGACACATGAGGGCAGCATCACCATCGTCTATGAATCCATTGAAAAGAAGATGGGCAAAGGGACCAGTGGCATCCTCGACCTTGACGCTCCGGCAATGGGATCAGCCGTAACATTGACGCACAACGACGCGAACGGCAAGACCGAACAGAAGTTCAAGGCTGCCGACAACGTAACCGTCTATGCAGGCGGCAAGACCTACATCGGCGTAAAAGGATCGAAAGACGGTGTGCTGACGAATGCCGGCGGCAGTGGTTCCATCAATATCGGGACACGCCACCCACAGTTCTTTGAGGTACGCTTTACCGACGGAAAGGGCAACTACATCCTGGAACATCCATTGGATAAAGACGAACTTTATCTGAAGCTGAAGGACAGAAAAGAGGCTATCTATCTTGGCGACAAAGCCATGTTAGGTACACGGAGTGCAAAGACGAGGACAAAACTGACAGCTGAATATCTGAACCGTCCAGATATGGATGCCTCCAAATATGACACCCGGACACTGGAAGGGCTGCGACAGCTGATTGCCGATTACGATGCAGCCGGCAGCAAGTAAGCCCTCCGCAAACGAAAATCGGACCGGAATCCACAGGGACTCCGATCCGATTTCTCTTTATATTCTCTCAAACTTTACTTTCTTTCTAAACTCTTAGCGTAAGGAATGAGCGTGCTGCCGGCTTATGCCAGACAAGTTGCACGACCCATGTTGTACTCACTGATGACGTTTGTCAGATAGTTGAACAGCTTACGCATAATGCTTGCTTTCTTGATTCTCTCTTTCATAACGTTTTCCTTTCTTTTCTTGTTAAACAATCTTTTTACTTGTGTCTGCCTATTGAGACTGAAGCCCTTTCAGTGGTCACCTCTTGTTATCCTGATGAGGTGCCGTTTGTTTTGTTTTGTGCTTGCAAAGTTAGTGCGGTTTCCGGCCTCAAACAAAAAAAACCGCCTTTTTTACCTTGATCTTTGGGTAAAAGTTGACTTTCATCAAAGATTTTGACGCATGTCAAACGCCTGGATTGACCTATGTCAACCCCATGAATTGACCTGCGTCAAGCCGTATCATGTCCTTGCTCATGCCGACAATCCCCAGGAGGAGACGCACCTTTCCTATAATACTACGGCAATAAATCGGCGGCGGGAAGCGACATATCACGTTTTCTTTTCTTACCTTTGCACCATGAATACAGACAGACATCACGGTTTCAGGCTGCCTGCAGAATGGGAACCGCAAAGCGGCGTCATGCTGATATGGCCGCACGAAGACACCGACTGGCGGCCTTACCTGAAAGAGATTACCGAGGTTTATCTCCAGATGGCGGATGCCATTACACGCCATGAGGCCTTGCTCATCACGGCACGAGACACAGAGCAGGTGCGCAACTTACTGGCAGAAAGGCTGACAGAGGAACAGATGAGGCAGGTAACCCTCTTCGCCTGTGACAGCAATGACACATGGGCACGGGACGTTGCTCCCATCTCCCTCGTTTCGGATGCGCAGCCCAAGGGCAGCTTCCAGCCCATCCACCTGCTTGACTTCTGTTTCAACGGATGGGGCGGGAAGTTTGCAGCTGAGAAGGACAACCGGATCAACCGGCAGATCTATGAAGCGGGACTCTTTCACGGTGCACTGGAAAATCACAAGGACTTTGTGCTGGAGGGCGGTTCGATAGAAAGCGACGGAGACCATACGCTCTTTACGACAACCGGCTGCCTGACAGCACCGCACCGCAATCAGCCACTCACAAAAGAGGATATCGACAGACGGCTGCGCCTGCTCTTCCCGAACGTGGAGCGTGTCGTCTGGCTGGATCACGGTCAGCTGGCAGGCGATGACACCGACGGACATATCGACACCATCGTACGCATCGCTCCGGATGACACCTTATTATATATAGGATGTGACGATGAGACGGACGAACATTATGAGGCGTTCCGCCTTCTGGAGGAACAGCTGAAGAGACTTCGTACGCCCGACGGCAGACCTTACCGTCTGCTGCGCCTGCCGATGCCGGATGCCATCTATGACGACGGTGAGCGGCTGCCGGCGACCCATGCCAACTTCCTTGTCATCAACGGAGCGGTACTGGTACCCACATACCATCAGCCCGAAAAGGACAAGGCCGCATTAGGAACCATACAGGAAGCGTTCCCCGGCCGGGAGATTATCGGTATCGACAGCCGTACAATCATAAGGCAGCATGGATCCATCCACTGCCTGACGATGCAACTGCCTTGACTCAGGCAGGTACGGAAAATGTCCTGTCAGACAAAAAGAAATGCCCCCGTCTGTCCGTAGAACAGGTTGTTTACCGGACAAACGGGGGCATCTACTCTTCTTCGTACACCCCTCATGGGTGCTTTCTGATACATCTTCCTTCTTTTTCCGAACCGGGCGAGGAAAGACGTTCTCTCGGGTTTCCGGCCTGAAGGATATTGCCTGCTGCCCCCATCGGAACAGCAGGCACAGTGACAGGGGATACGCTTATGCTTCCTTGTCGTACTCGAGATGGAAATTGACAAGGGTCTCGATGCCTTTCAGCCAGAGGTCAACCGGCATATTCTCGTTCGGCGAGTGGATGGCATTCGACTCCAGACCGAAACCCATAAGAACACTCTTCGCACCGAGCATCTTCTCAAAGGTAGAGATGATGGGGATGCTTCCACCGATACGGACTGGCAACGGCCGCTTGCCGAAGACAGTCTCAAAGCCACGTTCCGCCGCCTTGTAAGCCGGGAAGTCGATCGGACAGACGTAGCCGTAACCGCCATGGTGTTTCTCCACTTTCACGGTAACGGTGTCGGGAGCGACGCGGTTGAAGTAGTCGATTACCAGTTGACTGATCTTGTTGTGATCCTGATGCGGGACGAGACGGGACGAGATCTTGGCGTATGCCTTCGATGGGATGACGGTCTTGGCACCGTCTCCCGTATAGCCGCCCCAGATACCGCAGACATCGAATGACGGACGATAGCCTGTGCGTTCGATCGTGCTATACCCCTCCTCACCGAAGAGAGCCTTCACACCGATGGACTTCTTATACGCATCCTCATCGAAAGGAATTGAGGCAACGAGCTTGCGTTCCTCTTCGGAAGCCTCCTCCACATCATCATAGAAACCAGGAATCCGGATCTTTCCGTCAGGTCCCGTCACGTCGGCAAGCAGCTTGCAGAGGACATTGATCGGGTTGGCGACAGCCCCTCCGAACGTCCCGGAATGGAGGTCATGATCGGGACCTGTCACCTCAATCTGCCAATAGGACAGACCCCGCAGCCCCGTTGTGATGGAGGGAACATCAGGACTGATAATACCCGTGTCGGACACGAGTATCACGTCACACTTCAGCAGTTCCCTGTGTGCTTCGATGAACGGACCGAGGCTTCCGGATCCGATTTCTTCCTCACCTTCAAAGATAAACTTCACATTATGCTTCAGCAGGTTGTGCTTGTTGACATACTCGAAAGCCTTCGCCTGCATGAACGACTGTCCCTTGTCATCATCGGCACCGCGTGCCCAGATATGGCCGTCTTTCACGACAGGCTCGAAAGGTTCGGTCTTCCACAGCTCGAAAGGCTCGGCCGGCATCACGTCATAATGCCCGTAAACCAATACGGTTTTCGCCTTCGGGTCGACCATCCGCTCGGCATAGACCATCGGATTCCCCTTTGACGGCATCACCTCTGCCTTGTCGACACCAGCCTCAAGCAGCAGTTCCTTCCACCGTTCGGCACAGCGCACCATATCCTCCTTGTGAGCCGGTTGCGCACTTACGCTGGGAATGCGTATCAGACTGAACAGCTCCTCGAGCATCCTGTCTTTGTTCTCTTCTACATAATTCTTGATCATAGTGATTTGATTGTTGATTTTCGTAATGCTCGCAAATTTAAACATGATTTACGACTTCTGCAAGTTTTCCGTGGTTTTTATTTCGCACAACTGTTCTACGGACAGCGTTCCGTTGACAGAGACATCCGCTGCCTCTTTCGGGTACTTCACACGGAAATATCCTGTCAGCAGGATTGTTTCGGGCAACTCGCCGTCTCTCCAACTTCTAGCAGACTGTCGGAAAAGTACCGCCAGACAGCTGATGATACTTAACCGACAGGCTGACTCTACTTGACCGGAAAGTCGACTATGCTTAGCCGACAAACAGGATATACTTAACCCGCAAGCGGATTCTACTTGACCGAAAGCTCGACTATGCTTGGCAACAGGCAGAATATACTTAGCTGACAGACGGAATATACTTAACCAGCAGGCCAGCCCTACTTGACCGACCGTACCGGCCGAGTCCATCCAGCAAGATGACAACCGTCCGGCTTCATGCAACAATCAACTTCATACCGGATCGGTCCTTCCCCATCATAGAGCAGGGAAACGACCGACCTGCCGGAAAATATTTCCCGGACGGGAAAGCTCCCACAAGCAGTCCTATACGACTTTCCGGCCAGATCTTAAACACCCGACCATCCTCCCTACCGTACGGCCGCAGCTTCCCTGATGTAGGAAGAACGGTCAACGAAAGGAAGAAGAGCATACCTTCCCCCGGTAATCTCCTTCAAGGACAGACTCCGGAACTCAATGTCATAGCCGTCGTCCTGCCCGCGTACCTCATACAGGAAACCGATGCGGCGGTTCTTCATGCTGACCATCGTCGAATAGCACGATGAGCCGTCCGTCACGCACAGCCCTTTCTTCCATCCACGGCCCAATGCATCAGGCGTGGAATAGTCGGCATAGGCAGCCAGCTCCTTGTAATAGAAGCCCACGCTGTCGCGGCGTGCGCTGAGCGGCACGGACTGGAGGGCTACGAACAGCCGGCGTCCGTCGGCCGTCCTCCTTGCCGGAACGACCAGGATACCGCCGTTGCAGGCGTTGACCTGCCTGCCGGTCATGTTCTCCGGCATCACCTCCTGTCCCCAGCTGCCTGTGCCCTTGAGGGCATCCGCATAGGTGAAGACATTGAATCGCCGTCCGCCATAGACATCCCGGCAGCTGAGCAGCACGCTTCCGTCGGGCAGTTCCTCCACTTTCGACTCGTCCTGAGCGACAGAGGGAGCAACAGCGGGAGAACCCAGCACGCTCCATGTACGGCCGAAGTCGTCGGAATAGATGACGAACGTGCCGCAACGGTCCACTCCTCTCTGCCGGACGGGATGGGCGATGTACAGCCGGTAGAACCGTCCCTTGCGGATGTACCGGCTCTGCATGATCTTCCCTGAAGTCAGGAAGATGCCGTCGGGACTTCCGCCGCCGGGCAGCCGTCCGTCATAGAGACCGTGTATCATTTCCGTCAGGTCCGTCCCGTTGTCCCATGTCCTTCCGCCGTCGGTGCTGCGGAAGAAGAAGGCGTGCATGGGATTCCGGCGTGTCGCCGTCTGGTAGCCGGTCTTCCCGGCGACGCAGCTCATCAGCACGTTGTCCGACGTGCGGTCGGCGACGATGCACGGATCGCCGAAAGCCGTGCGGACGGTGTCCGCAGCCTGCTCATCGCCCCTTGCGACACAGAGCGTGTCCGACCATGTGCGGCCGTGATCCCTGCTGGTCTTCATGACGACATCGATCTGCCAGCGGCCGTTGCGGTTGTTCCACCCCACGTCCGCATGACTGAAGCGGAAGTCGCAGGCCGCCAGCAGCGTGCCCCGCCGTGTCTCGGCGATGGCCGGGATGCGGTAAGGGACGGGGCTGTGCGCCCTATCAAAAACGATGGTGGTAAAACCATCATCGTTTTTTTCTTTCCTGTCGTTTCCTATCTCGACCGCACCGGCCTGTAACAGTACGGTACAGAGGATGACAGCTGATAAAATCCTTTTATACATGGATAGCATTTGCCGGATTTATACTAAAATTTATATTCCACAAACGCCTCCATCGCTTCGTAGCAGGCCATCCCAAGATCATCGTAAAGCTTGGCGGTGCCGCGGTTGCGGTCCTCGGAACGCTGCCAGAAGAGCCGTTCGTCGTTGCCGAGGAACGGAGCGCTCTCCATCTGGCTCTGGTGCTTGAGGATGGAATTGCGTTTTGCACGAAGCTCTTCCGGACTGATGGGGACGCACATCTCGATGTTCTCGATTTCCCATTCCGCCCATGCGCCGCGGTACATCCACACACGGCAGTCCTTCAGCCACGCCGCCTTGGCCTCTTTCTCCAGGTCGATGGCGGCGAGGACGGCATCCGTACATTTACGGTGCGTGCCGTGCGGGTCGGCCAGGTCGCCGGCCACGTAGATCTGGTGCGGCTGCACGGTACTGATGAGTTTCCTTACGATATTCACGTCAGCCTCGCCCATCGGCAGCTTCTCGATCTTGCCCGACTCATAGAAAGGCAGGTCGAGGAAGTGGACGTGGTCGAGCGGAATCTGGTTGAAGGTGCAGGCCGTGCGCGCCTCTCCGCGGCGGATCAGCCCCTTGATGGTGCGGACATCCTGTGTGTCGATGTCGCCTTCCTTCTTGTGCTTCAGGAACTCCTTAATCTCCTTGTACTTCGACTTGATGACCTCGTCCTGCTCGTTGCCGAAGAGCTGGTTGAAACCGTTGATGAAGTGCATGAAGCGCACGACCTCCTCGTCGCCGACGGCGATGTTGCCCGATGTCTCGTAGGCGACGTGTACGTCGTGGCCCTGCTGGACGAGGCGGCGGAGCGTACCGCCCATGGAGATCACGTCGTCGTCAGGGTGCGGCGAGAAGACGATGACCCGCTTCGGGAACGGTTTGGCACGCTCCGGACGGTAGGTGTCGTCGGCATCCGGCTTGCCGCCCGGCCATCCGGTGATGGTATGCTGGAGGTCGTTGAATATCTTGATGTTGGCGTTGTAGGCCGACCCGTAGAGAGCCAGAAGTTCGCTGAGGCCGTTCTCATTGTAGTCCTTGTTGGTCAGCTTGAGGATCGGTTTGCCCGTCACCTGACAGAGCCATACGAGTGCTGAACGTACCAGCTTGTCCGTCCACCGGCAGGAAGCGACGAGCCAGGGGTGCTGGATGCGCGTCAGCTTGGCTGCCGCCGAGAGGTCGATGACGACGTGCGCATCGTTGTGCGTCTGCAGGAAAGAGGCCGGGACAGTGTCGCTGACCTTGCCTTCTACGGTCTTCTTGATGATGTCGGCCTTCTCCTCGCCCCATGCCGTAAGGAAGATCCTGCGTGCGGAGAGGATGGTGCTGACGCCCATCGTGATGGAACAGGGAGGAACCGTCTCCTGCGAGCCGAAGCTCATCTTCATCTCCTCGCGCGCCGTCTCGTCGATGAGGATGAGGCGTGAGGCCGACGTGAGGCTCGAGCCCGGCTCGTTGGTGGCGATGTTGCCCATGCGGCCGATGCCGAGGAGGATGACGTCCAGGCCGCCCTGCTCCTTGATGTGCTGCTCGTACTGCCGGCAGTGTTCCTGCACATCGTCCTGGGCAAGCGTTCCGTCGGGCGTGAAGATGTTCTCCGCCTCGATGTCGACATGATTCAGGAAACGCTCCTTCAGCTGGTTGATGCTGCGGTTCACGTTCTCGGCGTTCAGCGGGAAATATTCGTAGGCGTTGAAGACGACCACGTTACTGAAGCTCAGCCTGCCGGCCTCGTGCCGACGGATAAGCTCCTGGAAGATGGGGGTGAGCGAAGAGCCGGACCCTACGCCCATGACGAACCTCCGTCCTTCCTGCTCCCGCTTCTTGATGTCGGCTTCCAGCTGGTTGGCGATGTCGACGGCACCCTCCTCGATGGTCGGGAAGATGTCGGTCGGCACTTTCTCGAAGCGGGTGATCTCCGAACGTTCGATGGCGGTTGCCGGACGGTAGAACTCCTCCGGTATCTGGTTGAGTACGATCTTTGAACTAAGATTCAGCTTCATCACAGGTTCTCCTTTTCTATGTCTTTAAAGTATTTGTATGTTTCTACGGTGAGTTTGTCGGTCGCAGCCTCGTCACAGACGATGATGCCGTGCTCGTGCATCTGCAGTGCGCTGATGGTCCACTTCTGGGTGATGCCGCCCTCTACGGCTGCACGCAGGGCCTCGGCCTTGTGGTGACCGTTGGCGAGAATCAGCACCTCCCGGGCGTCCATGACAGTGCCCACACCTACGGTCAGTGCGTGTGCCGGCACTTTCTCCGGGTCGTTGTCGAAGAAGCGCGAGTTGGCGATGCGCGTGTCAGAGGTCAGCGTCTTCACACGGGTGCGCGAGCGGAGCGACGACCCCGGCTCGTTGAAGGCGATGTGCCCGTCGGGGCCGATGCCGCCGAGGAAGAGGTCGATGCCGCCGGCCTCACGGATCATCTCCTCATAGTGCCGGCATTCTGCCTCCAGGTCTTCGGCATTGCCGTTCAGGATGTGGATGTTCTCCTTCGGGCAGTCGATGTGGTTGAAGAGGTGTTCGGCCATGAAGGTGTGGTAGCTCTGCGGATGGCTCTCGGGCAGGCCGACATACTCGTCCATGTTGAACGTGACGACGTTCTTGAAGCTGACTCTGCCTTCCTTGCAGGCCATCACCAGTTCGGCATACATCCCTTCCGGCGACGAGCCGGTAGGCAGTCCGAGCACGAACGGCTTTTCCTGGTTCCTGGCAGCATTGATGCGCTCGATGACGTAGTTGGCCGCCCACCGGGACAGCTGTTCGTAGTTGGGTTCTATGATTAATCTCATAATCTTTGGTTTTAATTATTTTGTTTGGGTCTGAATGTGCTGTACACGCTGTTCCCCGCTCATGCCGCGGCCTTTGCCTTCTTCGTCCTGTCGGGATAGGTGAACGGGACGAACCATGTGATCAGCAGGGCCGGAATGGTGCATGCCAGTACGACGATGAAGAACATACGGTAGCCCAGATGGTCGCTGAAGTAGCCGCTCAGCATGCCCGGCAGCATGACCCCGAGGTTCATGATGCCGCTGGCAAAGGCGTAGTGGGCCATCTGGTGCCTGCCCGGCGCCACCTGCTGCATCATGAAGAGCGACAGACCGACGAAGCCGAAGCCGTAGCCGAAGTATTCCATGACGATACCGCCGCCGATCAGCCACAGGCTCTCGGGCTGGTAGACGGCAAGCAACGTGTAGGCGACGAAGGGGATGTTGAACACCAGGGCGAGCGAGAAAAGACTCTTCTGCAGCCCCCGCCAGGCGATGTAGTAGCCGGCGAGAATCGAACCGATGACGAACGCCGCAGCACCGAAGGTGCCGTAGCACAGGCCGATTTCCTGTTCGCTCAGTCCCAGTCCCTGCTGGGCACGCGGTGCCTTGAGGAAGAGCGGGACGATCTTCATCACGAATCCCTCGGCAAAGCGGTAGAGGACGATGAAACAGATATAATATATAATATGTCTCTTCCGGAAGAAGTCGAGGAACACCTCCAGCAGCTCGTGCAGAGAATCGTGCAGCGAGACAGGACTGCCCTCCGTCGTCTTCGCCGGGTCCGGCAAGACGGCATAGTGATAGATGCCGATGGTCACCATGACGGCGGCGATGATCAGCATGATCAGCATCCAGGCCTTCGTCACGCCGAAGTGGCCGATGAACGTGCCGGCGAGATAGACCAGCCCGCCCGTCGCGGCAATCTTCGCAATGTTGTAGAATGCCCCCTGCCAGCCTATCCACCGTGCCTGCTCCTCGTTTGACAGCACGGACATATAAGTGCCGTCGGCTGCGATGTCGTGCGTCGCACCGCTCATGGCGATCACCGAGAGTATCGCTATTGTGACCGGGAAGAAAGAGGGAAGATGGAGCGCAAAGGCCACCAGGGCGAAGAGCACGCCTGTGAGCAGCTGCGTCAGTACGACAAAGAACTTCTTTGTCTTGTAAATCTCCAGGAACGGGCTCCACAGCGGCTTCAGCGTCCAGGGCAGCATGATGAGCGAGGTCCAGAAGGCGATCTGCGCATCGCTCACGCCCATTCCCTTGTACATCAGCGTGCAGACCATGTTGAGCACGACGAAGGGCATGCCCATGGCGAAGTAA
Source organism: Prevotella multiformis DSM 16608 (assembly GCF_000191065.1). Lineage (GTDB taxonomy): Bacteria > Bacteroidota > Bacteroidia > Bacteroidales > Bacteroidaceae > Prevotella > Prevotella multiformis. Next base: position 757,358 of record NZ_GL872283.1, on the reverse strand, counting down.
AGCGTAGGCACCCATGCCGCCGGACTGATCCGTTTCCCGTTGTATGTGGTTTCCTCCGTTAGGTTCTTAGGGTTCAGATTCATTTTGTCTATCAGGATTTTCTAAAGGAATAACAGCCCAGAGGGCACTTTTGCGTATCACCTCAAGACCTATTTAACTTTAATTTACCAATACCCGGTGTACATCCTCGTACAAGGGCATCCTTCCGCCTCGGAGCTATCCGGACACCACCGCACTCCATCATCCGGACAGGGTACAAAGAAACAGGCATCGGAGAGGAAGTCCCTTCCCGACATCTTTTTGCCCGCAGGAGGACCCGGGCATCTGCAAGGACGGACCGTGACCGGGAAACAAGACCGAACGATGCGGATCAGTTCGTCTCATCCGGCCGGATCACAATTGTCCTCTCCAGAAACCGCAGCGACGAGACCAAGACCGGGCGCAGCATGTACAGGAAGTATTTCCCCGGGCAGCCGGGACTGCCCTTCCCGACGGCCGGGAATCCTGTTCCCGACGGCCGGGAATGGTGTTCCCAACCGGTCGGGAATCCTGTTCCCAATATCCGGGGACGCGGCACCCCTCCGGCTGGGAACAAGACCGTATTCCCCGGAGTGCTGAAAGCCGGCGCCGTGCCTTCTCAGGCTCCTGCCATCAGCCTATTCGGCTCTCCCGTCCCCTTCCGCCGTCTGAACTTCATGTATCCCGCTCCCAGGACGGCAAGGATCAGAATGGCCATCGCAATGTAAGCAACCGTCTCAGTCGTAGAGATGCTCGCCGGGTGGAAGTCGAGGACAACGGTGTGGCTGCCCGGTTTCACACGGAGAGCACGGAGAATATAGTTCACACGTCCGAGTTCTGCAGGCTGCCCGTCTACCGTCGCTGTCCAGCCCGGATAATAGATTTCGGAGAAGACGACAATGCCGCCGTTCTTCGAGCTGACGGTGTATCGCAGGTTGTTCGGCTCGTACTTCTCCAGTCTCACCGTGGCCGCAGAGCCGTTCTCCACCGCCTGTCCGAGGACAGCTGCAAAGGCCTTGTCGGCTACAGCCGCATGGCGTACATCTATCCTGCCCACCTGCGCATACTCCGCATTGGCATCGGCAACATAGCTTATCTTATCGACAAACCAGCCGTTTCCCTGTGCGTAGGGGTTCTTCAGCGGCATTGTCGTACCTCCCTGCAACGGAAGGATGAAGTACTTCGTATTCAGCATATTCAGCACCGGGAACACCTTCGCCCCGTTCACAGCCTGCATGTTGCCGCCCTTGGCGGCGATCGCCTGCATCGCCTTCTGCATCTCCGGGACGATGTAGGCGTCGATCATCTCCTGGTAACGGCGCAGTTTGGCGGGATGGTAACCGCCGATGCTCTTGTGGAAGTAAGCGGTCTCGTTCTCGTTGAAAGTATTGGAAGCGAAGTTCAGCACACGGTAGTCCAGACCCTTGTCTTTCAGGATCTCCACGTCGGCCGCCGTCGGCTGCTGCGGCATGTCACGCTCGCTCTTCGGCACGAACATACCGTCGTTCAGATAACGCTTGTCCACCTGCCACAGGTCGACGAGGCAGAGCACCAGCAGGGCGGCGATCATATAATCGGCGCGCAGCTTCTTCATCCTGTAACCGAAGAGCAGGGCGAAACCGATCAGAATAACGACGACCGAACGCCATGCGTCGGCACTGACCATGGCGGCACGCATCGCCGAGACATTGGCGAGAATCGTCCCTGCCGTATTGCTGTCCATGCCCTGTATGCCGTTGATCATCTGGCGTTCCTGATCGCTGACGAACGGCCCCGTCATGTCGGGGAACAGGGCGATCAGGGCCGCCACGCCGGCCGTCAGGGCAAGGCTGACATAGGCGAACTTCATCTTCCTACCCAGCAGGTCAGGCTCGTCGACGAGGCGTTTCAGCGCCAGGGCGGCCAGCAGCGGTATGGTGAACTCGGCGATGACGAGGATGCTCGCCACGGTACGGAACTTCGCATACATCGGGATGTTATCGAGGAAGAAGTCGGTGAATCCCATGAAGTTGTGCCCCCATGACAGGAGGACTGACAGCACGGTCGCCGCAGCCAGCGCCCACTTCATCGGGCCTTTCACGAGGAACAGTCCCAGGATGAAGAGGAACAGCACGAACGCTCCGACATAGACCGGTCCGCTCGTCCCCGGCTGTGTGCCGAAATACTGCGGGAAGGCATCGTAGAGCTGGGGAATCATCGACTGTATCTGCGGGTCGGCCTTCTTCATCGCCGTCTCGCTCTGGCTCAGCGGCACGCTCGCCCCGCCCTTCGCATCGGGCACGAGCAGCGTCAGCGTCTCGTCGATGCCGTAGCTCCACTGTGTGATGTAGTCACGGTCGAGCCCCGAGCTGGTCTGGTTGGCCTTGTCCGCCTTCACCAGTTCGCTCTTGCCGCGCATGCTCTCCTTCTGGTACTGCCAGGTATGGTAGAGGTTGGAGAGGTTGATGGCGATGCCGATGACGGCTGCCGCCGCCAGCACGCCTGTCGCCTTCAGGAATCCCGCCAGCCGCTTCTCACGGATGGCCTTCACGAGGTAGGCGACGACCATGAAGAGGATGACGAACAGATAGTAATAGGTCATCTGTACGTGGTTCGCCTTCACTTCGAAGGCGGTGAATATCGCCGTCACGATGAAGCCGGACAGATACCGGCCGCGGTAAGCCAGCACGACACCGGCGATCATCGGCGGAAGGTAGGCCAGTGCCATCACCTTCCACAGATGTCCGGCAGCGATGATGATCAGGAAATAGGACGAGAAGGCCCACATCACACTGCCCAGCGCCGCCAGCGACTGCCGGAAGTCGAACGCCCGCAGCAGGATGTAGAAGCCCAGGAGATAGGCGAAAAGGAACCATACATTGTCCGGCAGCCAGAGGTGGTAGGCGTTCATCACCTGCGACAGGCCGTCCGTCGACCGGTAGGACGGCGACATCTGGTAGGTCGGCATACCGCCGAAGATGGCGTTTGTCCATCGTGTCGCCTCGCCGGTACGCTCCTGGTAGGCCGCCATTTCCTGTGCCGATCCGACACCTGCAGAGGCATCGTGGCGATAGAGGATCTTACCCTGTGTGACGGGAACGAAGAAGTAAGCGAACGAGATGACCGCAAACAACACGACAGCCACCACATCGGGCAGAAATCTTTTCCAAGTTTTCATGTTTGTTTTTGTTTTGCTTTCGTCTGACAGAATTTCCTGACCGGGAGGTCATGGATTCCATATCATGCGTGCAAAGTTACAAAAAACAAAGCACGTACAATCTCCAGCTTATAACTTTTTCGTACCTTTGCCGCATGAAAATAGGAATCATCGTTGCGATGGACAAGGAGTTCACGCAGCTCAAAGCAATCCTTTCCCAAACAGCAAAGGAGCATTTCGACCATAAAGACTTCGTGACAGGCCGACTGGGAGACAAGGAAATCATCCTGCAGCAATGCGGCATCGGAAAAGTGAATGCGGCGGTCGGGGCCGTGGAGATGATCCATCATTACCACCCTGACCTCATCGTATCGAGCGGCTGTGCCGGCGGTGCAGACACGACGCTGGAGGTGACGGACGTGGTGGTGGCTTCGGCCTGCACCTACCACGATGCCTACTGCGGTGACGAAGTGGCGTTCGGGCAGATCATCGGCATGCCGGCATACTTCACGGCTCCTGCCGAACTGGTGGAAAAGGCATTGTCGCTGAACGACCTGCCCGACTGCAGGGAACTGCACATACGGAGCGGACTGACCGTCAGCGGCGAGTGGTTCGTCAACTCGCGTGAGAAGATGCAGCAGATACTGGACCGGTTCCCCGATGCCACGGCCGTCGACATGGAGAGCTGCGCCATCGCACAGGTCTGCCATATCTACCGGACACCGTTCGTCTCCTTCCGCATCATCAGCGACATACCGCTCAAGGACAGCAAGGCGAGTCAGTACTTCGACTTCTGGGAGCGTGTCGCCAACGGCAGCTTCGAGGTGACGAAACACTTTATCGACATAATATGAAAACTATGAACAAGATCCCATCATTCACCATCGACCACGAGCGGCTGCTGCGCGGCATCTACGTAAGCCGCAAGGACGAAGTAGGCGGAGAGACCGTCACCACCTTCGACATCCGCATGAAAGAGCCCAACCGGGAACCGGCGCTGCACGTGGGAGCCATCCACACCATCGAGCACCTGGCCGCCACCTATCTCCGCAACGACCCGGAATGGAAAGACCGTATCATCTACTGGGGGCCGATGGGCTGCCTGACGGGCAACTACCTGATTCTCCGCGGCGACCTTGCATCGAAAGACATCGTCGGACTGATGCGCCGCACCTTCCGGTTCGTTGCCGACTACGAGGGCGACATCCCCGGTGCAGCACCTTGCGACTGCGGCAACTACCTGCTCCACGACCTGCCGATGGCAAAGTGGGAGTCGAAGAAGTTTCTCACAGAGGTGCTGGACAATATCACCGAAGCCAACCTCCATTACCCGGAGAAATAAGAGAGGGAGGATGCGTCAAAATGCAGATGAATAACTTGACGACTTTCAAACCATAAGCTGGTTTTTCCTACAACAAAGAAAAGACCATTTCTTTACTCAAAATCGAGTACAGAAATGGTCATTTTTAATGAATTGTTTCAAACTGTAAGATGATCAAAACGGTATTTGCATTTTGACACACCCTCCTGTGTTTAGAGGATGCAAACAAGCCTGTCGCTGTCCGGCAGACATCTTCCGCAATAAGTCGGCCGGCGGTCTCCTTTTTACAGGTATGATGATGCCGGGAAGTACCCTTCCTTACCGGCTTCTGCCGTCGTGCGGATGCCCGTCACCGGCTGTACTGCCGATGGACACCGGCCGTGCTGAGGCCTGACACCGGTTGTGCCAAGCCCGACGGCCTCGCTGCCTGTGCCGGGGAGGGAGTGCCCTGCCGTACAGGAGAAGCTGACCGGAGGGTGTTTCGCTGCCTTGTATGCAAAGAGCGTGTGCCGGAACACCGTATGCTGCCGGACAATACGGCCATGTCGGCTAAGCCAGCTCCAGCCCGAGCGTCTCTACGAGTTTCTTTACAGAGCGGTTGGTTTTCATCAGCCTGTCGAACTCTTCACGGGGAGTAAGCATGGGTTTGATTTCCTCCTGTCTGGCAAGCCGGATGGTAAGGCCGATCTGTCCGTTGTGCAGATCCTTCGCCAGCGTGGCCCGGATGCGCGACCGGATGGGAAGCATTTCGTTGAGCTGGATGTTGTTCTCGGCCAGCACCTGGATATTCGGAAATTCGGTGATGGTCGGCGTGATGTTCTTCATCCGCTGTGCCAGTGCCTGCATCTTGTCCGGCATACGTGTACACATGGCACGCCACCGGACGACGAGGTCCTGCTGTGTAAACGGCTCGTTCTCGTCCTTGTTGGTGATTTCAGGCTCGTCCTCCCGGGCTTTTTTCCTGTCGCTCTTGAGCAGATTGTCAAATGACATGCTCAATGCCCCCAGGTTGATGGACTTCGGCAGACCTGTCGCCACCTTCGCCGCCGGATGCTCTGCGGCGGTGACGTGTGTGCCGCCGGGAGACGGGGCAGCCACCTGCTCCCGGCTTCCGCCCTGACAGCGGCGTGCTGTCTCGTCATGATGTCTCAGGCTCCCGGCCACCTGCGGAGCCGGTTTCTGTTGAGCCTTCAGAATAAGATTCTTGAACAGGGATTTCAATCGCTTAGGGCTACGCCCCGAGGCAGGCACGTCATCGTCCTTCTGCGTGATCTGTGCCACCTGGATCAGGGTCAGCTCCACCAGCAGCCGCTTGTTGGAACTCTGCCGGTACTCCACGTCGCAGCGGTTCATGATCTGCAGCGCGCTGTAAAGGAAGCGGACAGGACACCGCTGCGCCTGCTCCTGATAGCGCTGCCGCTGCTGCTGGCTTGTCTCGAGCAGCGGGAGCGTCTGTGCATCCTTTGCCATCAGCACGTTGCGGACGTGGGATGCCAGTCCGTTGACGAGGTGTCCGCCGTCGAAGCCCTTGTTGATGACATCGTTCAGGAGCACCATCACTTCACTCACCTTGTTCTCCAGGGCAAGGTCGATGATGTGGAAGTAGTTGTCCGCATCCAGTACGTTCAGGTCCTCTATGACTTTCTGGTAGGTGATGTTTCCCTGCGAGAAGCTCGCCGTCTGGTCGAAGATGGAAAGGGCGTCGCGCATACCGCCGTCGGCCTTCTCGGCGATGACGTTCAGTGCCTCCTCCTCGTATTGTATGTTCTCCTTTTCGGCAACGCTTTTCAGATGGCTGATGATGTTCGGCACGGTCATGCGCTCGAAGTCGTAGATCTGGCAGCGGGACAGGATGGTCGGGAGGATCTTGTGCTTCTCGGTCGTCGCGAGGATGAAGATGACGTGTGCCGGCGGCTCTTCCAAAGTCTTCAGGAAAGCATTGAAGGCCGCCGTGGAAAGCATGTGTACCTCGTCGATGATGAAGACCTTGTACCGTCCTACCTGCGGCGGGATGCGCGTCTGGTCCATCAGCGACTTGATGTTTTCCACTGAGTTGTTGCTGGCGGCATCCAGTTCGAAGATGTTGTAGCTGCGCCCCTCGCTGAAGGCCTTGCAGCTCTCGCATTCGTTGCAGGCCTCGCCGTCGGCCGTGGGATGTTCGCAGTTGATCGCCTTCGCAAAGATGCGGGCGCAGGTCGTCTTGCCCACTCCCCGCGGTCCGCAGAAGAGGTAAGCGTGCGCCAGCTTACCGCTTTTCACGGCATTCTTCAGCGTGGTAGTCAGCGCCTGCTGCCCCACGACGGAATCGAAGGACATCGGCCGGTACTTGCGCGCCGAGACAATATATTCATCCATAGTTTTGAAAATCTGATTGTCTTGCAAAGGTAATAAAAGTTAAGGGAAGTGGATGGAGAGGGACAGGATTAAATTGTTAATTTGCTAAAAATATGGATGCTTCCTGCGTACGTCTGCAATCTTTTCCTTACTTTTGCAGAAAATAATAAGGAGAGAAGTGAGCAAGATTACCGGACATATTTACAGATTCTTCAGTCGGTTCAAGTTCCATATTGTCATCATCTTCGGCGCACTCATCGTGGGCGTGCTGGACGAGAACAGTTTCATGAAGCGCATTGAATACGCCTACCAGATCGATGACCTGAAGGCCGAAATCCGGAAATATGACCGTCAGTATCAGCACGACACACAGCAGCTGAAGGACCTCAAGACCGACTCGGACGCCATCGCCCGCGTGGCCCGGGAGCGTTACTTCATGAAGGCTGACAACGAAGACATCTTCGTGCTGAGCGACGATGAGCAGCCGGCCGACAACACACCTAAGTATGAGACAGCTGAATAAACTCGAATCAACCGTTTACCTTTTGGGAGGAATCGTCATGGTGGCAGGCGCGGGTCTGTACGCCTTCTTTCTCATTCAGTCCGTCGCCTGCTGGCTGATGCTGGCCGGTGCCGCCGGCTTTGTGCTCATGCAGTCGCGGCAGCGTTACCTCGGCACGCGGCTGGCCGTCCGCCGTCTGCGCCGCATCATGACCCTGGCGGGCTGGGGATTCATCCTTTCCGGGCTGTTCATGGTGGAGGACTGTTACCATTTTCTCCGTCCGGCATTCACCGGTTCGCTGGACGGTTACAGCAGTTACGTAAGCATCTTCCATCACAACTGGGTCATCCTCCTGCTCATATCCGCCGTCTTAGAGATGTACACGACCCACCGCATCAGCTACGAGCTGAAGAAAGAGGGCGGAGAAGGCAGTGACTAAAAAAAAAGCTAAAAACATTACAGATAGTTTTAATTTGAATAAAAAAGTTCTTCAAGTCCGATTATAGGTTGTAATTTTGTCTGAGAAGAAGAAGTTGAACAGTTAAATGATCTATGAATAAAGTTCTCTACGCACTCCTGACACTCGCTGCATTCACATCGTGTGCCAACTCTTTCAATATCCAGGGGACCTCCAACGTGTCGAGTCTGGATGGGAGAAAGCTGTATCTGAAGACCGACCAGGGCGACTCGCTGATCAATCTGGACTCCTGTGACGTGGTCCACGGACAGTTCTCCTTCCATGGGACGATCGACTCGGTGAAGGTGGCACAGGTGTTCATGGACGATGTCAACCTGCAGTTCCCCGTCGTATTGGAGAAAGGAGACATCACGCTCAGGCTGGACAACACGCAGCAGCGTGTCAGCGGTACGCCGCTCAACGACAAGCTCAACGACTTCTGGACGAAATTCACACAGCTGCGCAACCAGTACGTCGAAATCGACCATGAAGAGAGCGCGGCCATCCTGAACGGACATGACGAGGAGACGGTGAATGCCCGCCTGATCAAGAAGGCGCTGGGCGTATATGCCAAAGGAGACAGGCTGTTCACGAAGTTCATCACGGAGAACTTTGACAACATCCTCGGCCCCTGGGGATTCCTGACCCGCATCACCTACGACACGACCCCCAATGCCTTTCCTGTATGGATGAACGACTATATGTATGCCAACGTGGTCAACCAGCTGCCGTCATGGATTGAATACATCATGGCCAAGGCGACAGACACCTTCAAGCAGAATCCGCAGGTAAAGGCCTTCTATGCAGACTTCCAGCAGGCACAGAAGGAGATGAACGGCACGGCCGACCCTGCCGCCACAGCCATCCCGGACACGACAGGAACCGCTCCCACTGCCGCCGTCGCGCCCCCGACGCCCGCACAGATGGCCGGCGAGCCTGCCCGCAGATAAGGCTCCGCTCCGCACATCCGCTTCCTTTTCTCTTGCGCATTCTTCCTCTCTCCGCACCCCCCATTCCCCTGCTTTCGAGACACGGTCTCAGAGCAGGAAGCCAGTAATCCCTAAACAACAGAAACTCATGAGGAAACTCATCCAAGGTGGAACAATCGTCAACGAAGGGCGGAGCTTCATCGGCTCGCTCGTCATAGAGGACGACTGCATCGCAGACATCATGGCCGGAACACAGCAGCCCCGTGGCTCATTTGACGAGACCGTCAATGCCACGGGGTGTTTTGTCCTGCCCGGCGTGATCGACGACCATGTACACTTCCGTGAGCCGGGACTGACGGAGAAAGCAGACATCGAGAGCGAGAGCCGGGCTGCCGCATACGGCGGGGTGACCTCCTACTTCGAGATGCCGAATACGCTTCCGCAGACGACGACGCCGGAGGCGCTGCACGACAAGTGGGAACGTGCGGGGCGGACGAGCCACGTAAACTACAGCTTCTTCTTTGGCGCGACAAATGCCAACAGCGGTCTGTTCCCCCTGCTCGACACGCATACGGTCCCCGGCATCAAGCTCTTCATGGGTGCTTCGACAGGAAACATGCTTGTCGACCGGCGTGAGGCGCTGGAGCAGATCTTCCGGGTCGCTGCCGAACTGGGGCTCCCTGTGATGACGCACTGTGAAGACACAGGCATCATCAATGCGAACATGAAGGCAGCCAGGGAACGCTTCGGCGACGATCCGGCGATCATCCATCACGGGGAAATCCGCAGTGCGGAGGCCTGCCTGGCCTCCTCCCGGCTGGCAGTCGAACTGGCCCGGAAATACAGGACGCACCTGCACATCGCACACATCTCTACGGCAGGAGAACTGTCTCTGGCGAACCGTCCGGAGGATGAGGGACGGATCACGCTGGAGGCTGTCCTCGCACATATTGTATTCTCTGACCGGGACTACCTCACGAAGGAGGCGCTGATCAAGTGCAATCCTGCCGTCAAGACCGCTGCCGACCAGGCCGCCATCCGCCGGGCACTCGCAGACGGACGGATCGCGGTCGTCGGTACCGACCATGCCCCGCACCTGCCGGCACAGAAGCAGGGAGGCTGCACAAAGGCCGCCTCGGGGATGCCGATGGTTCAGTTTTCACTCGTCACGATGCTGGAACTGGTCGATCAGGGCGTGCTCGGCATCGAACGCATGGTGGAGCTGATGGCGCATGCCCCGGCCCGGCTCTTCCATGTGGACCGCCGGGGTTTCCTGCGGAAAGGATACAAGGCCGACCTCGTCGTCGTCTCCCCCCGTCAGCCCTGGACGGTCGACAGGAAATGTATTCAAAGCAAATGCAAGTGGAGTCCGATGGAGGGACATACCTACCGATGGCGGGTACTGCATACTTTCTGCAACGGACACCATCTGCTGAACGACGGACTTCTTGACGGCACGGTGCGCGGCGAGCAGATTACCTTCCGGCACGGACAGGAGGCCGGCCGGTCAGCCGGCCATGGCCTCTGAATGCCGGAAAGGCCTGTCCCGTCCTTGTTGTGGACGACAGCGTTTCAGAGAGAAGTCCCTGTCCGACACCGTCCCCGGCCTGACGCTGCGGCAAGAAGTCCTCACCGCCTCTGCATGAAGAAGAAATGATAGCCAGAATCGTCATATACCTTATATTGACAATAGTGTTGTCCGACCTGTACATCGATATGCACTATTTCCGCAAGCGTTACCACATCACGTGGCGGCAACGCCTGCTATGGTGGACTCCCTGCATCGGCATGGTCGTCTATACCTGTGCGCTGGCTTCCATCCGCAACTTCGCACCTGCCGACCTGACATGGCTGAACATCTATCTCTTCCTCCTCGGCATGTTCGTCGGACCCAAGGCCATCTTCACCCTCTCGTCTTTCGCAGGATGGGCCGTGCGCAAGTACGTTACGCATACGCAGCGCAACTGGGGACACTGCATCGGACTTGTCCTGAGCACCCTTGCCTTCGCCTTCTATGTTTATGGACTCACCGCCGGGGTCTCCGCTGTCCGGGTGAAGCACGTGTCTCTGGCCTTCCGGGATCTGCCGCCGTCATTCGACGGTTACCGGATCGTACATGTATCCGACCTCCATCTCGGCACTTTCGACGGATGGCGGAAGAGAATCCTGCAGGCGGAGATGGACAGCATCGTGCGGCAGAAACCAGACCTCATCTGCTTCACAGGCGACCTGCAGAACATGCGGCCTGAAGAGGTGGAGAAGATGGCACCTGTCCTACGGCAACCGATGAGGAAAACCGTAGCGGTCCTGGGCAACCACGACTATACCGAATATATCAAAGGGAATCCCAAGGAGAAGGCGGCGCAGGAGGCACGGCTGATCGCCGTGGAGGAGAAGCGACTGGGATGGACGCTCCTCCGCAACCGGCACCTGCTCATCACCTCGCCCGCCGGCGAGTCCATCTGTATCTGTGGCACGGAGAACGACGGCAGACCGCCTTTCCCCAATTATGCAGACTATGGAAAGGCCACGAAGGGCATGGACAGAAACGCCTTTGTCATCATGCTGCAGCACGACCCTTCCGCATGGAAGCGGAACATCCTCCCGAAGACGACGGCACAGCTGACGCTCAGCGGGCATACGCATGGCGGACAGATGCAGCTCTTCGGATGGAGGCCGACCCGCATCCGACAGCATGAAGACTACGGACTCTACCGGCAGGGCGGACGGTTCCTCTATGTCACGGCGGGACTGGGCGGACTGGTGCCGTTCCGGCTCAACATGCCTAACGAGATAACAGTCATCACGCTGCACACGAAGAAAAAGAAATAAAAAAGAAATCCTTTATGTATACTTCCACACCTCAGCGACAGGACCGGCGACCGGCTGCTCTGCATACGTTGCCCGCACGGATTCTGACGGTTCTGTACAATCTTTACACGTTGTTCATCTTCCTTCCCCTCTTCATCCTGGCCTCTGTCCTCACGGCCTTGATAACGACGGCAGGCTGCCAGCTGGGCAACGGCCACTTCTGGGGATATTATCCGGGCAAATGCTGGTCGTGGCTTACGGTCCGTCTGCTTTTCCTGCCGGTAGAGGTCCGGGGACGGGAACACCTCAACCCCAGACAGAGTTATGTCTTCGTCTGCAATCACCAGGGCTCTTTTGACATCTTCCTCATCTACGGTTTCCTCGGCCGTAACTTCAAGTGGATGATGAAGAAGGCCATCCGCAAGATTCCCCTGGTGGGACTGGCCTGTGAAAAAGCCCACCACATCTATGTGGACAAGAGCGGAGCCAGCAAGATAAAGAAGACCTACGACACGGCGCGCGAGACACTGCGCGAGGGGATGTCCGTCGTCGTCTTTCCCGAGGGAGCACGCAGTTTTACGGGACACATGGGCAGGTTCCGGCGCGGCGCCTTCATGCTGGCCGACGAGCTCCAGCTGCCGGTCTGCCCGCTTACCATCAACGGTTCCTATGATGTCATGCCACGGACGAAGGACTGGCATTTCCCCGTATGGCACCGGCTCAGTCTTACCATTCACGAGCCGATTCCGCCCAGAGGGAAGGGGACGGAGTTTGAGAAGCGGACGATGGCCGAAGCCTACGACGCTGTCATGTCGGGGCTTACACCTGAATACCGGGGTTTCGTTGAGAATCCGGACCAGTAAAAACAAGCTGGAAAATTTGTCAGTATCATATTTTTCTACTACATTTGCCCTGTTAAAACAGTATTCCTATGACGAGTGACAGCATTGTAATCATACCGACCTACAACGAGAAAGAGAACATGGAGAAGATTGTCCGGGCGGTCTTCCGGCTGGAAAAGCATTTCCATATTCTGGTGATCGACGACGGAAGCCCTGACGGAACGGCACAGATTGTACACCGGCTGATGAAGACGGAGTTCGGAGACCGCCTTTTCATCATCGAACGTGCAGGCAAGCTGGGATTAGGCACAGCCTATATCGCCGGCTTCAAATGGGCGCTGGAGCACGGGTACGACTACATCTTCGAGATGGATGCCGACTTCAGTCACGACCCCGCCGACCTGCCGCGGCTCTATGCGGCCACGCACGACGAAGGGTATGACGTCGCCGTCGGGTCGCGTTATGTCAGCGGTGTGAATGTCGTCAACTGGCCTATCGGACGGGTGCTGATGAGCTATTTTGCCAGCAGGTATGTCCAGATCGTGACCGGCTTCCACGTCCACGATACTACAGCGGGATTCGTATGTTACCGCCGCCGCGTCCTCGAGACCATCCCTCTGGACAGGATCCGTTTCAAGGGCTATGCCTTTCAGATCGAAATGAAATACACGGCCTACAAGATCGGCTTCAGAATCAAGGAGGTGCCTGTCGTCTTCGTCAATCGCAGGGAGGGGACCAGCAAGATGAGCGGCGGAATCTTCTCCGAGGCCTTCTTCGGCGTAATGCGGCTGCGGATGGATGGATGGTTCAGGAAATATCCGAAAGTGCAGGATTAATCCCACTTTCCGAATCTTACAGGCAGATCCCGGGCGTTTCCTTTGCCGGGGTTCTCTCTTCCAGACGGGCAGATTCAGCTTTCTCCTTGAAAAGGCACAGCGGGCTATGTGGCTGAAGGAGAGGGCTGAATCTGCCGTATACAAGCAGGAGGGCACAATGCGCCGGCAGGTCTCATGTCCAGCGAAAGACCGATGCGCAGGACATCGCAGGGGGGCGGCCGCCCCGTAAAACCGGAACAGGCAGCGTGTCACACACCTCTACCGTATGTGGACAGACGCCCTCTTCTTTCCACGAAACAGACTTTCCTTATCGGACAGACGGGAGTGTCTGCCCCTGCTTCAGCTACTAAATAAACTTCTGGCACACCCCATGATTTCTTTTCAACAGGCAATTCTTCTTTTAAGGAAAGGAGACCTCTCCCTCTATCCGATATCATACATTGAATCTTAGCCGCCGTGCAGAAAATAATCTTACAATCCGGAAGCTGTCCATCCGTTTTTACCCGCTCTTCATCCGGCTGGGAGACAGACTGTGGGAGGCTGAAAGGCAAACAGCCGTCTCTTTCCTCCTAACTAACGCCCGATTGCCCTCCAACTAACGCCCGATTGAACCTCAACTAACGCCCGATTGCCGTCTAACCAAGCACCGTTTCTTGCACACGCCGTTATCCATCTGTGAACAAGGGACTTACACTCTACTGGCCATTTTCCTGTTTCCATGGACTCCAATTTTTCATCTGAGGAGGGGACGATAAACAAGAGCAAGGGTCTCATCCAGCCCCGTATGGTAAAAATCCGTGACAGATAGCGCACGGAAACCTCCTTTCCAAGAACCTGTTTTGGGGGGCGTCATTGCCGGAGAAAATAAGAGAACAGGAAAACAGAGATAATACTTTTACCTTGAAAACCTCTTTGTTTGGCCAACGAAACGTGATTTTAGAATCTGATTTGACATTATTAAACGTAAATAAGGATATGCAGAAAATTCACAACTAACTGTTTTCCAGTGTGATATATTATTTATTTCTTTACACGAAATCCCCTGAACGGCTCTTCACGGGCAGAATCGGGGGGAACTTTTTTCTTTGAAATAACACTATGAGATTACACAAAAGTGTAAAAAGTAAGCCAGGAAAAGGAAAATTTCCCAAAAGTGTAGTCTTCAACATTTGGGAAATCGCTATCTTTGCCGCATAAATTAAAATAAAATATTTTTTATGGAAAAGAAAGTTGCATCATTCAAAAAACATGAGACATTCATGGCAGATAAATCCTGTCTGAATGAAATCGCCAATTTCGTAGCCCGGGAGAATTATTCTCATCACTTATCTTCTTTCACAGAGGAAAGATAACAGAAGAAATTCTTTTTCTATGCCAGATCCCAGATGTACAAGGGCTAAAGATATAAATGTGATATGATGAGGAAAATTATATAAATGTTATAAAATAATGAAGCATATTTTTATGATGCTCCTGTTTCTGGTGTTTTCCAAAGGAGCATACTCTCAAATGAGTGTAAAAGGAAACATTGTAGATGAGAACGACAAGGAAGTAATTGGATGTTCGGTCAGAATTCTGTCGGCAGATTCGACATTCTTGTCTGGCGGCGTAACCAATGATGTGGGTGAATTTCATATTAAAAATATTCAATCGAATAACTTTATTGTTCATCTGTCATATATAGGCTATGAAGACCAATATATTACCTGTAATAATGCATCGGATGATGTTGATATGGGAAAGATTAAACTGATGGTATTGCCAAAGACTTTAGGAGAGGTAAAAGTTGTTGGTAGTAATAAAATCCAGAAAATTGACAGACAGATACTTATTCCTAGTAGTCTGCAACGGAAGGCATCCAGTAATGGACTTTTGTTACTACAGAATTTAAGTCTTCCACGCATTGAAATCAATTCTATTAACAATAGCATAGAGATGACTACAGGAGGGACAGTTGAATTACAAATTAATGGAGTAAAGGCAAAACTTCCTGAGGTGAAATCTCTAAGACCAGACGATATAGCAAAGGTGGAATACCATGATAATCCGGGATTGCGTTATGGAAATGTGGGAGCTGTCATTAATATTATTCTGAAACGGAGGAACTCAGGTGGAAATTTCTCAGTCGATTTAACCAATGGCATAAATAAAATCGGAACAGGAGATTATAATGTTTCCGCTAATTATCATTTTGGAAGTTCGTCTTTCAAGTTTATGTCTAATTGGGAACGCAGAGATTTGAAATGGATACGCGAGAATGTTGAAACCTTTAATGGAACTGCAACTCCACTATACAATGTGGAAACAGGCTTGCCTACAAAGGTAAAGTATGACAGGATGAATTTCCTATTAGGTTATGACTATAATAAAAATAACCATCTACTCAGTATTAACTATAGACAGTCATATATGGATATGCCTTATTCCATATCAGACAGAGAATCCGAACTTACAAGTGCTGGACAGGAATATAAAATATCCGATCATGAAAAGTCGAGGGAAAATATACCTTCATTAGATATTTATTACCAGACAGAACTGGCTAAAGGAAAGAATCTGTTTATTGATGTGGTAGGAACCTATATAAAAACTAAGAATAATAGGCATTTTGTTCAGAGAGGCGTAAATTCTGTTGAGGAATATGCATCGCAGACAAAAGGTGATAAATATTCGCTCATCGCTGAGGCTATTTATGAGCAAAAGATTAAAAATTCCATGTTATCACTTGGCATAAAACATAATCAGGCCTTCGTTTCCAATAATTACGGTGGAACCATCAATGCGAATGTAAGTATGCGAACAGCTGAGACCTATGGGTATGTGGAATTTATGTCTAAGGTAGGGAAATTGACATACACCATGGGTAGTGGTGTAATGAGGACATATAACAGTCAGGGAGATGTAAGCCAGAGTAAACTTATCTTTCGCCCAACACTTAAATTGTCATACAATCTGACCAAGAATTTACTTGTTAGATACACTGGCTATATTTCAGGTTATTCTCCATCATTATCAGATATGAATGATGTGAGTCAGAATATAGATAATTATCAAGTCAGACGAGGGAATCCTAATCTTAAGACCGTGACGTTCTTCTCTAATGATTTGACCGTCAACTGGAAGTGCAAATGGTTGGATCTGGATTATCTTATCAGATACAGCTTTGATGACAAGCCTTTGATGGAGACGACATTGTTCGAGAAGAACAAGTATATACGTACAATGGAAAATCAGAGGGGGTTTCATCGGTTGCAGAATAATTTAAATTTGAAGCTGATTCCTTTCGGTGAAAATTGTCAGATTAATGTCAGCACATACTTCAACAGATACATAAGTGAGGGGAATAATTACACCCACACCTATTCTGATTTCGGTGTAAATGGTTCTGTTACCTTCCTGAAAGGTAATTGGTTCCTGATGGCCAGTGCCGGCAAAGGGCATAAAATACTATGGGGAGAGACTTTAACCAAGGAGGAAACTCTACATTCGATATCGGTCGGCTATAATAGGGATAACTGGGGCATACAAGCTCAGGTATTGAATCCTTTCAGCAGCAGGTACAGTCAGTATGTAGAAAACTGGTCGAAGCTGGCTCCTAACAGGCAGGATGCTTTTTCGCATGACCTGAACAGGATATTCATGCTTGAAGCATACGTTAACATAGACTTCGGTAAGCATAAGAACAATGTAAACAAACGAATAAATAATAGTGATACCAATTCTGGCGTTTTGTCAGGAAGCAAATAGAAGGCCTCGGTATGATTATACAGAGCCGACAACATACGGGAACAGGCTTCCGGACACGGCAAGATGCCGGGCAGGAATGTGTTTCTTTGTCAAGAACGTGATGGGAGTTCTTTAGGGGACTTCGTCTCGCAATTTTCAGAAAAACCGTATTTTGGCTTCATCTTCTTCATTTCAAATTAAGCAGCCCAATGGATTTTATATGCCTCTGGACTGCTTGATCTTTTTCCAGGGAACACTAAGTATGCACTAAATCAATTCTGCCAACGGGTTAATCATAGATACATCTATTGAAAAATCTGATACCGCCCGCAATCTATTGCGGACAGAAAAAGAGAACAGGGATGTCCGTCCCTGCTTTCGCTATCCTGTAAACTTCTGGCACGCCCTGTTTCCATCGCATGGCAGCCTCTGAAAACACCTCCGACGGATCTGCCGCCTTCCCCGTCAGCATTGGCGAGGAGAGTCCGCTTTCCAGAGCAGGTCTTAAAGATGAAAAACATTTTCCCTGTTCAAACGACCCGTTATTCGAGGATTTTATGTAAGTTTGCAGAGCGTGACAAGATAACGACAGAGAAAAGACAACATTAAACTTTGACAGATATGGCCGCTACCCCCTCGCAGCACACAGAGAGCATGACAAGCGGCGCACCTGCACGATCCATCCTGAAGTTCGCCGTACCGCTCATCCTCGGCTACCTCCTGCAGCAGATGTACCTCATCATCGACGCCGCCATCGTGGGACGGTGGATCGGCGTGGGCGCACTGGCCGCCGTGGGGGCCTCGAGCAGCATCATGTTCCTCATCATGGGATTCTGCAACGGCGCCTGTGCAGGCTTCGCCATCCCCGTGGCACAGGCCTTCGGCGCCGGCGACCACCACAAGATGCGATGCTACGTGAGCAACGCCGGACGTATCGCCGTCGTGCTCGCACTGGTGGCAACCCTGCTCTCGTGCCTGTTCTGCGAGAAGATCCTGCAGCTCGTCAACACGCCGGCCGACGTCTTCCACGATGCCTACGTCTTCCTCTTCCTGCAGTTCTGCACCATCCCCTTCACCATCGCCTACAACCTCTATTCGGGACAGATCCGTGCGCTGGGCAACTCCAAGGAGCCGTTCTACTTCCTCATCGCATCGTCGTTCCTGAACATCC
Source organism: Prevotella multiformis DSM 16608 (assembly GCF_000191065.1). Classification (GTDB taxonomy): domain Bacteria; phylum Bacteroidota; class Bacteroidia; order Bacteroidales; family Bacteroidaceae; genus Prevotella; species Prevotella multiformis. The sequence continues at coordinate 739,275 of NZ_GL872283.1, read as the reverse complement.
TGCTGGATGTCGTGTTCATCCTCCTGCTGGGAATGGGCGTCGAGGGAGCGGGCATCGCCACCTTCCTGAGCCAGGCCTTCGCCTCGTGGCTGTGCCGGCGGTTCATCCGCCGCCGCCTGACGGTACTCGTCCCGAAGGGAGACGAGCGGGCCTTCAACAACAGAAAAATCAGCATCCTGCTGAACAACGGCGTGCCGATGGGCCTGCAGTTCTCCATCACCGCCGTCGGCATCATCATGCTGCAGAGTGCCAACAACGCCCTCGGAACGGTCTATGTGGCCTCGTTCACGGCCGCCATCCGCATCAAGTACCTCTTCACCTGCGTGCTGGAGAACATCGGCGTCGCCATGGCGACCTACTGCGGACAGAACATCGGGGCAAGGAGGCTGGACCGTGTGAGGACCGGCGTGCGCGACGCCATGGGCATCATGATGGTCTACTTCGTCCTGACCGTCGCCGTCATCTATCCTTTCGCCGACGAAATGATGATGCTCTTCGTCAACGGAGGCGAGCAGGAGGTGATCGCCAATGCGGCACAGCTGATGCGCATCTCCAACTGGTTCTACCCCGCACTGGGCGTGCTCGTCATCCTGCGGTACAGCATCCAGGGCCTCGGTTACAGCAACCTGAGCATGATGAGCGGTGTGATGGAGATGATCGCCCGCTGCGGCGTGAGCCTCTGGCTGGTGCCGGCATGGGCGTGGCTGGGTGTCTGCTATGCCGATCCGGTGGCATGGATGATGGCCGACCTCTTCCTCGCCCCCGCCTACCTGTGGCTGCTGAAACGGCTGCGTAAGGACCACCGCATCCCGTCTGCGGCATGACGCTGCGCCCACTCTACACATTAAACCAGCAACATAATTACAAGAAGCCGGGCCGCAACACGGACGGTGCCGACCGACGGGCACCCTGCGTGATGGGCCGCAACACAACACGTGACAGGCTGCAACACATAGACGGGTGTACCAAGACCGTGACATTCATGCGTCCCTGAACACGAGATGCCTGTAACTGACTTCAATACAGGAAAGTTTACAGGGCAGCAATCATCTTCTATCTCTTTTTCCCTCTTTTTCCCTCTCCATCCCTTTCCTTCATCAACTCTCTCCCTTCGTACCCGGTTCTCAACTTACACTGACAACAGGGACAGTAGATATTTAGTGTGGATAAGCATATAGTTTAGCAAGCCTAAAAAGGAAGATAACAGGCCAGCACCGTTCTGCACAAAAAAGGGACCGGACAGAGGCTGCACTGGCAGCCTCTTGCCCGGTCCGGCAAGTTCATTAGTGGGTTGTTTCCCTCTAAAGAAATTAAGGAACGACTCCCAAGAAGTTCCTGAAAACAGGAATTTCTAATATGGTCTCCGTCAGCAGAGACATAGAAGCCGTCTTTATACTATAGTACAACCTTCACGCTCTTGACAGTCTTGTTATTATGCAGCTTCACAATAAGAACTGTCTTATTTGCCGTGTGCAACTCTGCCGTGACAGGTGCGACAATGCTCTGTACAAGTCTGCCGTCAACCGTGTAAATTTCAGCCTTAGAGGTGTTCTCAAACACCAGCCTGCCATTAACCACCTTGACAGAAGGAACACCTGTCACATTGGCAACCTTGTCAACCGCTGTCACAATCGTCCAGTTGTCGGGATTGCCTACATCATGCTTGTCAACATACGTACGGCCCGGCTGGTTGTCTCCTACAATATCTACATCAATATCAAGTGTGTAGCCCTTGTTCGTCTTGGAGCCAGGACCGAAAGCACCAGCAAACCATGCATCAGAGTAGACGATGCGCAGACGGCTCTTGCCTACGTGAGCATCAGCCGGAATAGTTATCTTACCCTTGAGACCGTCACCCTTTACAAGGCATGGATTGCCCTTGCGGAGCGTTCCGGCACGGAATACACGCTCGCCATAGGCCTCCGTACCGTCCTTGGTGTTGTTATCCAGAGGATAGGTAGACTGATCCTTGTCAGGATCGTTCGCATAGGAAGTGCCGTCAGCATAAGAGTAGAAACCATTGTCCTTCCAGAATGGCTGCTCAACAACGCCCTTTCCATAGTTGAAAGTACCGCTGCCGTCAAAGTCCATCCAGCCGCCTACGAAGCAGTAACGGCAGTCGTCCTTGGTGCCTGTAGCGACCACCTGGGCATCAAAACCCTTGAGGGTAAACTCGTAGGTTTCACCCTGCTTTACCTTAAGAGTCTTGTCAGCATGATGGTAGTTCAGGAAACGAGCACTGTTCTTAACGCCGTTAGGACTGTTGTCCTTGAGATAATCCTCATAAGGAAGCTCATACTTATAGTCGCCATCGGGTGTTCCCTTGACGGTGAAACGTTCAACGCCGCGCAGGCGGACAGCATTGTTGTAGCCTTCCGCATTGGTATCGAGGAAGGACTGTCCGTAAGAGCCGAACGGATCTTTCGCACCCGCCTCACTGCTGGTCTTGATGTCATGCCATTCCGGCTTGGTAACGGTTTTGAGGTCGGTTGATACCGCTACGACAGCCACCTGAGGTTTCGCAGCCTTTGTTATGTCCAGTGCAGGGATGAATGCCGCCCACTGTGAGGTGCGTCCCACTTCAACGACATTGGCATCATTGGCATCTGACGCACGGTAGATAACCTCGAAGTGGTCGATGTTGGCCTCCTTGTTATATACCACACCGTATTCATTGGCCACATGGTTTACACCCCATGCCATCTTCAGGTCAACAGTTGTAGTGCCGTTCTCAACGAGCGTAGAGGTAGTCGTAACGTCTACGTTCTGTACTTCATCAGGTTTCGCTGTGTTTCCGTCATTGAGCTGCAGCTCACCTACATACGCATCGAAACCATTCTCGGCATTCTCCACACGGAGACCGACATACTCGACCTTGCTTCCATGGGCAAGACCCTCGAGGTTGATCCGGTGCTCCTTCCAGCTGTTGCCACCGTTCTGCGGTATGTCGTATGCCTTCCACTGACCGCCGGTGAAGAGGATGAGTTTCAGCTGTCCGTTCTTCTCGCCGTTCTTCTTGGTAGCCACGAGTGCATAAGGCTTTGCGCCGTTGGTGGTAAGGTCCGTGCGGTAGAGCACGATGTCGGAGGCCGTAGAGCCCGTCGCCTTCAGACGGAGACTGGTGCCGCCGGTAAAGGCATCCTCATGGGTGAATGAAGGTGTAACGTCCTTGCTGATCTGTGCAGCATCACTGACTTTTTCGTTGGCTTTGAGCACCAGCCAGCGATAGGTAGGTACGATGTCCTGTGCAGACATATTATACCATGCACCTGAAACTTTCTTGCCACGGTAATTGTAACGGTCGCCGTTACCCAGACAGAAGTTGGTCGCAAACGGGAAGCTGCCCTTGACGGTAGAACGCTCTGGAACCATGTCGGCAAAGCCTTTCCAGTTGGACATAGGGGGTGTATCACCGGCCCACTCCATATTATGACTGTTGTAGCTTAATCCCACCTTGTTGAGCGGATTGCGATTACCACCGCTGAAGGTGCGCTCAAGGAACTGCTGGTAGTGATCCTGCTGTTCCATGGTGCTGGATCCGCTGTTGTAGCTCCAGAAACGGCTGTCCTTGTGTTCGCCCCAGAGACAGATATTCAGCTCCTTGGCCTCATCATAGGTCATATCCTCCCATTCTTTGCTGAAGTTCACAATCCAAAAACCCTGCCAGAGTCCTTTGGCACCCAGTGTGCTGTTTGCCTTCTTGGCATTCTGCACGGAGTTCTCTGCTCCGGTTTCACCACCATAGTTCAGCATCAGATCGGAAATCTGTCCCTCAGAATCTGCATACCAATCGGTAGCCTGATAGGCTGTCAGCTGTGACGAGCTGCCATAAAGACCCAAATGGAAACCGTCGAAGCCCACCTGCTTTGCATACTTGTACAATGCCTTGTGGAAGCCCTTGTAATTGCCCACAGAGCCTTGATGCAACTCCCAGTTAATATTGACACCATCCATACCGAAATACATCAGCATGTGGATCATAGGCTTAACGTAACGATACCCGTCAAAAGCCAGTTTGGCATCGGTAGTCTTCGCTCCTGCATAAGTAATCCAGTCGTTGTATGCCCCGGCAGAAGAAGCGCCATCGAAGAAGATGGTTCCACCCAGGATGTCACATCCGTTCTTGTGTGCGGCATCCGTCCACGCACCGGGAATCTGTGCTACACTGTGATTCCAGCTTCCCCACAGGGCTGTATAGTTCCAGAGAGAGAACACGTCGTTGTGCCACACACCTGTAGGATAGCCGGCATCGCCACCCGATCCGCTGCCCATCGGCAGGTTCATCCATACACGGCGGTCAGCGTAAGTGTTCTTGATAAGACGTCCATTCTGATCAAGGATGTCACGACGCTTTACGTGTGACTTGATAAAAGACAGGTCTGTAGTCGTCATGCCCATTTTGGAGGCAATCTCCTCGTCGGTCGGGAAGTTCTTGCCTTGCTGCAGGGCTGTTGCGAACAGGTCTACCATCTTCTTCCAGTTCAGCTGTCCGAAGTTGTAGTTCTGCGCCATGACTGATGCAGGACTCCCACTCAGCAGTGCTGTAAGAAGCAGTGCGGCTAAAGTAGATTTCTTTTTCATCTTAATGATCTTAGTTGGGTTATAATTAAAAAATAGGTTTTGTCAATGCTTAAAGTCGGACTGAGACGTGGCTGCCTCCGCTTTCACATAAGCCGACAGAAAGGAATCAGCAAGGACAGATGCCGGTGCCTGTACAGGAGCTATCTGTTCGTTACAGACTGACGAAGGTGTCTGTCCTTACCGATTGGATATTTGATGTTCAGTGTTGCAAGGAGTTAGAAGTTCGGCTTCTCTACATCCCACCAAAGGCGTGTCCCTTCCTTGTCGGCTCCGCCAAGCGCCTTCAGGCCCGTAGCCTCAACGTCCTTGAGCGTAGCAGGGTCGGAAGTGCCGGGGAATGGAAGACGGCGTACGATGTCGCCCTCTTTCAGCGATCCGTCACCATCCTGCATATTCAGCATCTTGAACAAACGTGGATAGCCGGTACGGCGGAGGTCAACCCATGCCTCAAGGCTGTTGGGGAAACCTGCAATGTACTTCTGGGTAATAATCTTCTCCAGCTTTGTCTCCTGTGAGTCGCCCTCATTCCACTTCACGCCGACGGTGATTTCGCTTACACGGTCAGCATCGTTGCCTGTCGGATCAACATAAGTGAACGGAAGAGCCTTCTCCATCTTCAGGTAAGCATCCATAGCTGCCTCATACTTTCCCTTGTAGGGACGCCGCTGGCTCTGACGGTCCATAAAGTTCCCCTCGCGGATACCCTGCTCATAGAACTGCTGGGCAGACCCACCCATGTTCCAGCCTCTCACGGCACCTTCGGCACGGAGGAAGCAGACTTCGGAGAGCTTCATCAGGTAAAGCGGTGCATTGTTCATCGTACGGTTGATGAGCTTTGAAAATCCGTTGTAAGGATTTGATGTGCTTCCCTGTTCCTGCCCGACATGTGCTCCGGCAAGGATTCCGCATACCTTTTCACCAGCATTCAGATTCTTGTCTTCCCCTTTCGATGAGCGGATAAAGTCGTTTTTCTCAAAGAGCGTTTCAAGGAAAGGATGATTGTAAGCCCTGAGCACCTGCTCAAATCCAGCGCCCATACGCATATCATTCCATGTATTCCAAAGTTCTACCAGCGGATTGTTCTTGCCAGTGCTGGCTGTGAGGAAGCAGACTTCCTGCTCTTCAGTCTCGATGACACCACTTGCTACAGCCTCCTCGGCCCACTGCTTTGCTTTCGACGGATTCACCTTGACGATGTGCATCGCCATGCGGAGTTTCAGCGAATTGGCAAAACGCTTCAGGATGTCCATATCCTTAAATCCTCCCCTGTCAGCAGAAACATTACATTTAGTGTAATCGGTCAGCGCACGCTGGATTTTCTCCTTATACCACTGCGGGCGGTTGGCCTGATAATAATCGTAACATTTCACAATGCTGTCAAGATTAGCCTCTACCGTACTGTAGATCGTCTCCACATCGTCGTATGTGAAAGGACGCTCCTGCTTGTTCGTCTTCAGGTCCTGATAAGGCATCGGGCCGTAGTTGTCCGCACACTCGATGCTTGCAAAGTCGAGGAAGAGCAGATAAGTCGCCTTCAGCTCCGGAAGAGAATCTATTTCCTCCATGTTCAGCAACGGAACCAAAGCCTTCGTCGCTTCCTGGTAGGAACCGTATGCACCACCGTAAGCCTTCAGGTCGATGGCCGAAGAGGACACGATGTTGATACCGGAGTAGGGATAATTGACATGAGGGATGACACCGTACTGTGCGAAGGCATCCTGATAGAATGTAGACAGATACTGATACTGATGCGCAACAGGGGGGTCTCCTTTCTTTCCGCCCCGAGTCGCATATACACCGCCGAGAGCAATTTTCAGATTGGTCTCTATCTTGCCATATATATCATCGAATTTCTCTTTGGTAATGCTGACACGGTAATCGATAGAGTCGACCTTCCCTTGCCGTACCACCTTCTTTTCATTCTGTGTCGTCTGGTTGAACTCGGCACCCGTGACATCGAAGTCCAGGCAGGAGTTCAGTGTCAGTCCGGCAACAGAGAGAACCAGGACTGTTCCTATATTTTTCAGTTTCATTGTCGTTAGGTTTTAATCGTTGGGTTTAGAAATTCATTTTCAAGGAGAAACCGTAGGAGCGGGTCGACGGCGTGTTGAACAGCTCGAAGGCTCCCAGTCCGTTGGTTGTCGAGAGAGAAACGTCCGGATCGGTCGGTGCGTCCTTGTAGATGAAGAACAGGTTGCGGGCGATGAACGACAGTGCGAGGTTGCGGTTCATGCCGAAGAGGTTGCGGAAGGTGTAGCCCAGCGACAGCTCGCGCATACGGAAGTTCGTTGCGTTGTAGACGTAGTCTGCGGGACTGTCTGCCGATCCGATTGCCTGATAGTATGACTGCACAGGAACAATGCGCCCGCTGCCGTCAGGCAGCATCATGCCCGGGACATTGCCGTAGTCCTTTGCGACGATGTTGTTCTTCTCCGCCTCGATGCGTGCATCTGCCGAACGCTGCGAGTAGCCGTAGTAGTCGAGCTGCTGCTCCGTAAGGCTGATGACCTTGCCGCCGATGCGTCCGTTGATGAGGAACGACAGCGAGAGGTCCTTCCAGGTGAAGGTGTTGCTCCATCCCATCTGCCAGTTGGCGTTCATGTTGCCGATGTACTTCAGCTTTCCGCTCTTGTCGAACTGCGGCTGACCGAGCGAATTGAGCTTGATGTGTCCGTTTTCGTCACGGTCGAAGTCGGGAACGTACATATCGCCGATCGAACCGCCTTCCATGTACTTCACGTGTACACCGCCGACCTTCTGCTCGATGAGCCGTTCCTTGCCCTGCTCGTCGTAGGCGGTCTTGAGAATTTTGTTCTTGTTGTAGGAGAGGTTGAACGACGTGCGCCAGCGCAGCCAGCTAACCGGCTTGAAGTCGTAGCCGAGGGTCATCTCGATGCCCTGGTTGCGCACCTTGGCAGAGTTCATGTTCTTCGTCAGACCTGTACCCGTCGCCGCCGTCATGTAGAGGTGGCTCATGGTAGCGTTGTAATAGGTGAGGTCGAAGCTCAGCCGGTTGTTGAACCAGAGGCTCTCTACACCTGTCTCGAAAGAGCGGGTCTTCTCCGGCCGCGGGTCGACGAACTGCGCATAGTTGCTGCCGTTGATGGCACCGGTCTGCAGGTTCGTGCTCACGGCGTTGTAGGCGATGTTGGGGATGGAGTTACCCACCTCGGAGTAGGAGGCACGGTACTTCAGGTAGTTGACCGGCTCGGGGAGCTTGAGGAGCTTGCTCAGGATGGCGTTGGCGCCGATGCCGAAATAGCCGTAGTTGTCGGTATTGGAAATGCCGCTGAGCTTGAAGTAACGGAACGGACGGTACCAGTCGCGGCGGTAGGAAGCATCGACGAACACCATATCCTTCCATCCCATCTGCGCCGTAGCGAGCCATGCACGGTCCCAGTTCGACGACTTCGAGCTTGACGTCGCGCCCATGCCGCCGGCACTGGTGTCAAAGTAGTTCACCTTCGTAGGCAGCTTCTGCAGCGTACGGTCATAATAGGTAGCGATGACATCCGTCCCTTTGTATTCACCCTTGATGGTATGTCCCACCCATCCGGCTGTCGCTGAGAGGTCGAAGTCGCCGAAAGTCTTGTTGTAGTTGAGCAGGTAGTCGATGTAGATCTCCGTTGTCTTGGAGTCGGAGTCCCAGAAGCGGCCGTAGTCCTCCATGGATGCCGGGAGGAAGGTCGTGGCGTAACGCTTGCTCGTCGACTTGTAGCGGGTGTGATCATAATTGATACGTGCCTGGAAGGAAAGCCCGTCGTAGATGTCTACGTTCCCCGAGATGGTACCCCAGATGCGGTCCTCCTTCTGCTTGCTCTGGTTCATGTTGATGAGCCAGTAGGGGTTGTTGTTGGCAGCGTTCATGAACGCCCAGTTCTGACGCGGACCCTGGAGCTTCGCCTGGTCTGTCGTATAGCTGTAGCTTCCCCCGGACAGCTCGTAGTAGTTCTGCGGACCGCTGAGCCACTTGCCGTCCTGTGTGACGTAGTTGTTGCGGTAGTAGTCCATGTCGACGTTGCGGGGCGTGAGGTAGAGGTGGTAAAGCGGATTGCCCACCGTACCGCCGCCCGGACGGTTGCGCGTGATGGTCTGCGCATAGTTCAGCGACAGGTCCACCTTCAGACGGTTGAAGAAACGGTAGCTCTGGCGCAGGCTGAAGGTGTTGCGGTTATAGTTGTTGTTGCGCAGCAGACCTGTAGAATGGCTGTTCGCCATGGAGAAGTAAGTCGTCATCTTCTCTGTACCGCCGGAAAGCGACAGGGAGTTGTTGGTCGTCACACCCGTGCGGAAGAAGTCTTTCACGTCGTCCTGGGCATGGTTGCGCAGGTGAATGTCATGCATCGCCCCCGACTGGAAGTTGGTGGAGTTCAGCGGGGAGCTCATCGTCAGCTGGTTGTCGGCCAGCGAGCCGATCTTCGGTCCCCATCCGTCAGCCTGGATGGTGTTGCCGTTCATCGTGGCACCGTATGTGTTCTGTATCTTCGGTGTCAGCAGGGGCGAGTCGAAGGTGATGTTCGATGTGACGTTGATGTCGAGCTTGCCCTCGCGGCCCCGCTTGGTGGTGATCATCACGACACCGTTGGCAGCAACAGAACCGTAAAGGGCCGCCGCATTGGCACCCTTGAGGACGTTGATCGACTCGATGTCGTCAGGGTTGATCAGCGACAGCGGATCGGAACCCTCGGACATACCGGCATACGTAAAGCCTTCGCCAGCCATGTCGCGCTTGCCGCGGGCATCGTTGGTCATCGGTACACCGTCGACGACGATCAGCGGCGAGCTGCTGCCCAGAATGGATTTGGCACCGCGGAGAACAATCTTCGTCGAACCGCCGGCACCGCCGGCACTCGGCGTAATCGTCAGGCCGGACACCTTGCCCTCAAGGGAATTGGCAACGTTCGGGTCCTGAACCTTCATGAGGTCTTCCGCCTTCACTTTCTGCGTGGCGTATGTCAGCGACTCTTCCTTGCGCTGGATACCCATGGCCGTCACGACGACCTCCTTCAAAAGGCTGCTCTCTTCCTTCAGCGTCACGTCGATGGTGTTCTTGCCGTTGACGGCAACCGACTGGCCGACATAGCCGATGTAAGAGAAGACGAGCTTCGCATTCGAGGGGGTGTTGATGGTGAAGTTGCCGTCGATGTCGGTGACGGTACCGTTCGTGGTGCCCTCGACGAGGACGGTGGCGCCGATCAGCGGTTCACCGGTCGAATCGACGACACGGCCCGTCACTTTGTGGTTGCCGTTCTGCTGCACGGCCTGTACCGCGGCAGCTCTGGCGTTCGACCCTGCATAGGCACCGGCGGGAGCCAGTGCCAGCGAAAAAGCAAAGGCAGCCGAGAAATACAGATGCTTCTGCTTTGTTTCCTTAAAGATTTTCATCCGGTTTAGGTTTTTGGACATTATTTGTTTTTATTGACTTGTTCCGTTCTGTCTGTACATGAAATTCCGCTTTCCTTTCCCACCTTATTATTATATAGACGTTCATACGGTTCAGGTGCTCGGTCTGTTCACGTTCGCTTTTCCACCTTAATTATATAGACGGTCATACGGTTCAGGTGCTCGGTTTGTTCACATCCGTCAGGTCCACGTCTGTAGATTTCCCTGTCCCTGCCGGCAGGCTGCCGTTCCACGGAAGTCCGCAACAGGACGGGACGACGGCGGGCAGCATGGTACATAGCCGGATGGACCGATTCTGCCGCCATCTATATACCAAACAACCTGATGCGGACGAATACTTATCACGCCCATGGTATTTAACAAATTTTAATCACCCGACAGCCCATGACTCCCCTGCCCTGCAACGGACATCCCCTCCTGAAATCCATCCCGCAAACGACTGCGTAAAACAGCCGGACCTCAAAACAGGAAGATAAAAAAACGGCATTACCGCTTGTCTGTAAGTGCGATTTTGCGTATATTTGCAAAGAAATAAGAATCAGAACAGTTGGTAGATGGCAAATTCAGACTATGCAGGAGCATCAAGCCAGGGCAAAACCCTGGCATTGGAAAGATACCAGTCTTATCTTCGTGATGCCGATTCGGACCGGTATAAGAAAGGAATGGCAATTACCGCTATTATGCAACAACTGGGGATACTGTCTGAATCTACAGTCTACCGTTATCTACGAACGAAAGCTGTTAAGTCGGACCGAAAATAATGCTTATGTCGCCTCTAAGTGAAACCATATACAGGACTTCATCTTTCGTCAGCTCCAATGCCAAGGCTGGCAGGAAGCAATATGGCCAGTTCTTTACATCGGAATCTATTGCCGTATTCATGGCCTCCATGTTTCATATAGATTTGGAAAAGGACTCTTTGAGGCTTCTTGATGCCGGTGCCGGCAGCGGTATCTTGTCCGTGGCTCTGTTAAGCCGAATACGCGAAATCGGTTATACAGGCTCTGTCAAACTCGTTTGTTATGAAAATGATGAAAAAGTACTTGGTGTTCTTGCCAAGAACCTTACTTCGGTAAAGGATTCTCATTTCACATTTGAGATTCGCCACGAAAATTATATCACCTCCCAAGCCTTTGGGCACAACCCATCCCTGTTTGGAAGAAGGAATGGAGAAACCTACGACTTGATTATCGGAAATCCACCCTATAAGAAAATACCAAAGAATGCAGCAGATGCCATACACATGAAAGAAGTGTGCTATGGTGCCCCCAACCTGTATTTCCTGTTTTGGGCCATGGGCATCCATAATCTCAATGAAGGTGGAGAACTCGTCTATGTCATTCCGAGATCATGGACTTCCGGAGCCTATTTCGCTCGCTTTAGAAAATACCTTCTGTCACATTGTGCGATTACCGACATTCATATTTTCGGAAGTAGGGATAAGATTTTTGATGGCGAGACGGTCTTGCAGGAAACCATGATCATCAAAGTGAGGAAAGGCTGCACAAGGCCGTCAAAAATAAGGATTTCTTCTTCTGACACATCAGACTTCCTCGACCTGAGGCGTTTTGATGTAGATTATAATACAGTCGTAGCCGATAACGGCTACGTTTATCTGGTCACCAGTGAGGAAGAGGCTGAGGTTCTGGCAACACTTGGAAGATTGCCTTCCACCCTTGTGACAGACGACCTGCAAATGAAAACCGGTATCATCGTGGATTTTCGTACACGGGAAGTGTTGAGAAACGAGCCGTCAGATAAAACATACCCACTTTTCTACTCCCAGCACATCAAGGACGGACGGATAGTGTGGCCTGTAGGGAAAGAACATGAATTCATCGATACGGACCGCAAAGGCTATCTGCAGGAAAACACAAACTATCTGTTCGTCAAGCGTTTTACGTCTAAGGAAGAGAAAAGGCGGCTTCAGTGCGGCATCTATCTGTCCGCTGATTACCCGGAGTACAAATATATAAGTACGCAGAACAAGCTGAACTACATCAAATGCGCCTCACAGGAAGAAGTCTATGGGCTGTATGTACTGCTCAACTCTACCATCTATGACCAATATTATAGAATACTGAATGGCTCAACACAGGTCAACTCTACAGAAATTAACAATATGCCTGTTCCCTCTAAAGAAATCATCTGCAAGATGGGGAAAGAGTTGGAAGGAGCTGATTTAAGCCAAGCGGTATGTGATAACATTTTAAGGAAATGGATAAACTAAGGAAGATAAAGAGCCTGCTGGCAGACATCGGTATGCCGCCAGCCCAGCAGTCGGATCTGTGCGCCCTGACAATATTGGCCATGGCTGGTTTGAAAGAGATAGGCAGTTTTGCCAGCGCAACAAATAATTGGATCCGAATACACGATGTAATCGCTTTCATCAATTCTAATTACATTGCCAAGTATGCAGAAAATTCAAGAGAGACTTTCCGCAAACAGGCCATGCACCATTTCAGGACAGCTGCACTGATAGAAGACAATGGGAAGGCAACGAACAGTCCTAACTACAGATACAGATTGACCGATGAGTTCCTGAAAGTCATTCAGGAAACGAAGAAGACGAAGGAAGACAATTCTGACAACGATGCTTTGAAAGAATTCCTAAGCTGTCATGAAAGACTGATAGACACCTATGCCTCGAAGAAAACCATGCGCAAGATGCCTGTCAGGATAAACGAGAAAGACTTTACTTTTAGTCCCGGCTCCCATAACAGACTTCAAAAAGCAATTCTGGAAGAATTCGCACCTCGCTTTGCCCCGGGTTCGGAATGCCTTTATGTCGGCGACACTACGCACAGGGACATGGTTAAGAACGAAATGAAACTGCGGGAACTCGGATTCGACATAACGCTTCACGATAAAATGCCGGACGTGGTTCTTTATCGAGAAGATAAAGACTGGCTGTACTTTATTGAGGCCGTGGATTCTGTCGGGCCTATGAGCCCGGAGAGGGTAAGGGATATAACCCAAATGACCGAAGGGGTCAAATCGGGGAAAATCTTCGTTACCGCATTTCCTGATTTTGCGAAATTCAAGCGGTTTTCCGAACTGCTGGCATGGGAAACGGAGGTCTGGATTGCAGATATGCCAGACCATATGATTCATCTGAACGGCGACAAGTTCATGGGACCAAGACAACAGGAAACATAGAAAGGGCTTCTGTCCCTGCCGTTTAGCCACCCATAGAACTTTTGCCACCTCCCCCCTCTGGAGCGTGTCCGGGGAAGGAGGTGTTACCCTGCTTTCCAACCAACGCCTACTTGCCTGCCAACCAAGGCCTACTAACACCTCAACTAACGCCTGTTTGGAAGCCAAGTAACGCCTGTTTGTCTTCCTGCAAGACTTCTCTTTTCAGCATCCGATTTATATGTCTGAAAATAAGCGTATTGCATTCCCTTCCGCTTTCGTCCCCAATCCCCGTCGCCGCCGGTTCTTCCAGTCAGCACAGGAAGAAGAATCTCTCTGCCGCAGCTTTCATCTCATGCGGAGCTGAAAGGTCAGGACAAAGGACAAGCCGGGGACTGAAAAAAACGCCTCTCGCCGATCCTGACGGGAGCGGATCCGACAAGGATTCCTGCATCATCCCCGGTCTTCAGGAAATGTCGGAGCCGCTATCCTTTGTTGTAAAATGGAGGAAAAAGACAGTAAAATGATGTTTTTAAATGAAAAACATCAAAAAGGTTTTGCAAATTAAAGTATTTTCCGTAATATTGCGCTTATAAAGAGAAAGCGATAAATATGTTAAGATCCATTCCAAAATAAAGAAATCATGAAGATAAAATCGATATTTTTCATACTGCTATTCCTGCTTTTTGGCAATGTGATGCAAGCTGATGGGAAAAACAGCCAGTTGATTATCCACATCAAGGATTCTCATAGTGGTGAACCTCTCTCTTACGTGCAAATTGACATACGAAATACTCATGACTCTCTTGTGTGCTTCTCGGATACAGCTGGTACATGTCAGGTTGAATTGCCGGATGGAGAATATGACATCCTGTTCGGTTTGTTGGGATACGATAAACAGCAAAGACATATAAAAATCATCCAGCATCAGTCTTTAGACATATCATTGTCGGCAAATACAAAAGAATTAGACGGAGTAACCGTTTTCGCCCGGAAAAGAATGATAAAACTTTCTGATAAAGGGATTGTATATGACATTTCCAAGGATGCAGGTGTCCAGGCATTGAATCTGCTGGATGCGATTAATCACGTACCGCTGGTCAATGTTACTCCTAACGGGAACATAACAGTCAAGGGAAGTTCAGCTTACTCCATTTATCTGAACGGAAAGCCTTACCGCATGGCACAATACGATCCACAGACAGTACTGAGATCCTTCCCGGTATCTACCGTTGAGAAGGTAGAGGTCATCACCCGTCTGGATGGACGATATGACGGTGAGACCGGAGATGCCGTCATCAACATCATCACTTCCAGGCATCACTTCAACAACTGGTCGCTCACTCTTAACGGCAATTCCAATACTCTTCCTAAAGCCGGTGCCGGAATAAGTCTGGTAGGCACGCAGAAGAAGATCGATTTTTTAGTGGGATATAACTACAGTTATGACGGACAGAGAAATCAACCGGTAGAGTCATCCGGTATATACTCTACTCCGGATTCCTATCAACAGAATACTGCAAGCGGAATATCCGATGGCAAATGGAGAACCCATACATTAAGGACGATGATGGTATTTAATATAGACAGTCTGAACAGTCTGTATGTTGACGGTCATGCAATGATAAAACAAACCGACATGAGTACCGATTGGATCCAGACGTTTACAGACCGGAAATTGACTGAGCCGCTTCATACCGCTTTTCTTTCTGAGCACAACAATACAGCGGGGACTTTTGAGACCAACCTTCTTTACAGGAAAATGTTCCGAAAAGACAAAAGCAAGGAACACTGGATGGCTGGTTATCGCTATACTTACAATCCGGATATCAGGAACTTCAATCAGACATATACTGACAACACGGACAGTGAGCAGAAGAGCCGGAACAAAACGCACGGAGGCTTAAATGAGCATAGCCTTACGGCAAGCATCACTCTGGTAGACAATGATGCTCAATTCCTGCAGATAGGAGGGAAGCAGATTTTCAGGAAAGGAGCCATTGACACGGAAATGCTTCTTCTGAACCAAAACAATGAATGGGTGACGGAAAAAGACGAAAGTTCTTCTTTGGATCAGATCCATTACCGGCAGGATGTTTCTGCCGCCTATGCGTCCTATTCACTCAGTGTCAAGGACTTTACTTTTGACACATCGCTCCGGTGGGAGTACACCCATATGAAAATGCTGTTCCCCAAGATGGAAGAAGCAGGCTTCTCAAAGACTTTCGGGAACATGATACCGTACATAGGCGTCTCGTATCAAAGGGGGAACTCCTCTCTGTCCCTTTCGTATAACGGCGGAATGGTGCGCCCTGACATTCTCATGCTTAATCCCTTTAAGACATTCTCTTCTCAATATAAAGCGGAAATGGGGAATCCGGAACTGGAAAGCTCCTACATCAATACAGTTGACGCTTCATACATGACGTATTCCAATACGGTGTTCTTGTCTTGCGGATTCACATACAAACATCAAAACCGCCCGATTGTATTGTACCCAAGCTATTCAGAAGAATACCACCGGTATCTGAGTCAATATATGAATATAAACTCCCTGAATGATTATAGAATGAATTTCTATGGTAATTACAAGTCTGTCCTGCCTCTGTCTTTGACATTGACGGGCGACTTTGGATGGTATAGAATGAAAGACTATGCGGGTGCCTGTGACGATGGGAAATCGTATAATATCACATTCATGTGCGACGTTTCATTGAAGAACCAATGGACGCTAAGCCTGCAATACGGCAATTATCTGAACATGCATCCTATCTGGAACAGATCACATAGCTTTAACATCTATTCATGCAGCATCAGTAAGTCCTTCTTGAAGAATGCGTTAAATGTCAGAGCAGTCATCAACTCTCCATTTGACAAGTTCACTGAAATCAGAGAGCAAAACCTGCTTCCATCATTTTCCGGTTCACAAACGAACTTTATGCGAGCGAGAGCCTTCGGCATAGATATTACTTACACTTTGCAAAAAGGAACGCATAAAGAGATAAAGCGAGACAGGACGCTAAAGAGTGATGATCAAAAGACAGGCGTAGAATGAGAAAAATCCGCCGATCCTGGCGGGAGCGGATCCGACAAGGATTCCTGCATCATCCCCGGTCTTCAGGAAATGGCGGGGCCGCCATCCTTTGTTGTAAAATGGAGGAAAAAGACAGAAAAACAACACTTTTGGAGAAAAAATATCTGAAAGATTTGGAAAAATGAAATAATTTATATACTATTGCGCTGTAATAGTACAGAACAAACATCTTGTTCTGATTCTTTTAAATTTTAATAGTATGGAAATATGGGAAATCAAATGGACAGAGAAAGTATAAGCAAAAGGAATTTATCCTGATTCCTTCCGTCTGAGAAAAGTCAACGCCTTATGCGGAGAACATTCTTTTTTATTATGGCTTTCTGCCTGGGTATTCTGTACGTAAATGCCCAGGCATTGCGGATTTCGGGGAGGGTGGTCGACTCTCTGGAGCATCCGATAGAAGTGTTTGACGTAAGGGCGTTGCGTGCAGACTCCTCCATGCTGGCAGGCGGTGCTTTCTTTGAAGGGTCTTTTGAGATGGAACTTCCGGAGGAAGCGGCATTGATAAAAGTGAGTTCTTTAGGCTATGTGCCGGCCTACCTCTCTCTCGACCTGGGAAAGAGGGAGGGGAACGTCGTCAGCATCGGGGCAATCGTCTTAGACAGCCAGCCTGCTGAATTAAGCGAGGTCGTCGTATCAGCCCGCAGGCCGTTGGTGAGGTTTTCAGGCGATTCTTATGTGGTCGACATTGCAAAGACCCGTCTTGAAAACGCCGGAACCTTTATCGACGTGGCAAGGCGCATTCCCGGGCTTGTCGTGTCGGGTAACGGGAAAATCAGTGTAATGGGCAAGCCGCGTCTGCTGATCAACCTGAACGGGAGGGCGGTCCGGAACGTCAGTGAATTACAGGCTCTTCAGTCACGTCAGATCAAGTCTGTTTCAATAGACCGGAATCCATCTGCTGCCTATTCGGCAGATTATGATGCCGTCATAAACATTTCAACCAGGGATGCCATCCAGGATTACGTTCATATTGCTGCCGTAAACAAGTTCTCAATGGCAAGAAAGCTCTCCAACAGCAGTTCCGTTACATTAAACAGCCGGATAAAGTCGCTTGATCTTTTTACGGATGTCCGTTTCTCTTCAAACGGCAATCTTCAGTACGACTCTGAAGAAAAACACGTCTGGTCGGATGTGCAGGAACTTCGGACAAGCCGGTTCAGCGAACTCATGGTCAGGCACAATCTGCTGGATATCAGCCAGACTGCAGAATATCACTTCCGCCCGCAGACAGCCCTTGGCTTAGGCTACCGGCTGTCCGTCACGGAACAGAATATTGAGAAAGAACAGGATTATTCCGTTGTGTCAGCCGATCATCAGGCATTGACGACCCTGCCTGTCTCCGTTCATTCATCTATGAAAAGGACAGACCATAATCCGTCATTATATTTCACGAACAAAGGGAAAAACAGTTTCCTGGGCATTTACGCGGACTACTACGGGGCATCGCTCAAAAACAGTCAGCATGTTTCTGAAAAGGCGGCGAACAGAAATGTATCACAGGACTTCACCGATCACTACGATGTATTCGGACTGAAAGGTGATTTCTCCCACAGGCTGTCTTTCCTCTCTTATGCCTTGGGAGTGAAGATTTCCTGCATAAAAGACCGGGGGACTTATCTCTCCGGTTATGAGGACACCCCGGATTCCAGATTGGAGTCCAGGTCCTTCGCCACGTATGTCAATCTCAGAAAGACTGTCGGCAAAATCTCTTTTGCGGCAGGTCTGAGATATGAGAGAGAGCATTCCCAATCCTCCGACAACGACCGTGTCGTTTCAGATACGGTTTACAATCATCTTTTCCCATACCTGTCCATCGCCGCCAATGGCAGCGTGAAGGCGAGCCTCTCTTATTCCCGCCGGATTTACAGACCTACTTACAATCAGCTGATTGTAAAAAGCGTCTACATAGACCCGTTGTCGTATTCCATCGGAAACCCCTTGTTGAAATCGGCCTTGGTCGACATTGTCTCGTTTTCCGTACAGAAAGGAATCTTTGCCGGGACCGTCAGCTATGAACAGTATCACAACAAGAAAGCCCAGGTGGCGGTACTGGAAGAACGGAATGGAACGCAAAGGGTCAGGTTCACCTATGACAACATACCCCATGTACACCGTCTCGTCCTTTACACGATGTGTAACTACGGGACAGGAAACATAAGGGGGAACACCACGCTGATGCTGTCGTCCAGTCGTATGAATTATGAAGGAGTGGCCTACTCCACGTTCAAAGACATAGGCCTGTATCTGAAATCGAATCTTGAGACTTCCCTGTGGAAGGGAGCATCATCAATGCTCTCCGCGGCCTATCGGAATGCACAGCACAATGACTTCTATTACCACAGGGCATCCTTCAATTTCTCCTTGTACCTTACACAGGACCTTTTCCAGAACAGACTCAGAATAAGCGTGCAGGCAGAAGACATATTCAAAACCGCAAGGGTCAACAACTGGGTACAGAACATGCAGCGGGCAAGAATCGTAATGGACACCAATGCAGACAGCCGTTTCATCGGCCTTTCGCTCCGATACACGTTCGGAAGGTCAAAAGCGAAATCCCAGGCCAGATCATCCATTCAAGAAGAGACAGACCGATTGTAAAGAAAGAAAAGTACCGGAGAATGAAACTCGTACAGCAACTGGATTCTATGGACTGCGGGGCATCGTGGCTGACTCTCCATTGTTTCGCAGACATCAATGACAAGATATTCTGCAAGTGCAGGCCTCACCGTCATGAGCCTCTATCTTGCATCTTGCTCCGGCTCCCATTCTTGCCGTAATCTGATAAATCTGGTTCTTCTGTTAAATGCGTAGATGGGGAATAGAATAAAGGCTTATGCGCCTGCATGGCATGACCATCCGAAATCAGATGGTCTTCAAAGGAGGATAAACTGCAAGATAGGATGCTGAAAAGGCGCATTGATGCGATGCCTGTCCATCAGCCTGTCTTTCCGTCTTTTACAGACGACTTATTCCCATATCATCGGTATCTGTAAAATGTTTTCATGCTACCCAAGCTGACACATGCTCTTCTGGCTTCTAAAAGATGCCTGATTGACCTGCAAGAGGTGCTCTTTCGGCGTGTTACCAACGCCCTTTTGAGGTCTAATCAAGCACCTTTTACGAACGGATCGATAATCAATTGACTGACTGCTGGTTACAGACCTGCTTTTTGCACGCATTCTTTTTATTTGCAGATGATTTGTTTGCAATTATGTAATGACTTTTCAAAATCCCATCTGTATTCTCAACGTATTCAAATGGAAAGGGATTTGTAATCGGAGGATGAAAATAGAATGGAAAGTTGACGGTCTTGGCATATTTTCGTCGGTTCTTCCGTTAAAGCTATGCGAAAAGCATCCACGCATTTAACGGAAGAACCTTAAATCTTGCTGCCGAACAGATCTATCTGGTCTATGAAACTCCGGAATCTCCTGCTATGTCTGATAATATTCCTCGCTCGCAGCAATCTCGAAATCTTTTAACGAAATAATATTTTTTATTCTAAGAATGTATATAAAGTGAAATACTACAGATATAGTGGAAATATCAAGAAAACACATTAAAAAAACTGATTCTTCTTGTTTAAAAGAAAATTTATTTGTATTTTTGCAGAATGTAATTAGAATACAAATAAAAACGAACAGCTTAATTGCAAGGTGACGAAAACTGGTCAGTACCGGGATTATTGACCAGCTTTCTGATTTTTTAAATTGATCCATTTTATGAAAAAAACACTTTTAGCCCTTTTGTTATTTTCACTCTCATCTGGATTCGTCAAAGGTCAGACTTCCCAATCAGGATATGAGCTGTCGGATTCTGCAGGAGTCCTTGAACTTGTAAAATGGGAAAGGAAAGACAGTATTGTGGATTTGACTAAAGATGAGAAATTAAAACAGGTTAAGGTCATAGGGAAATGCTGTTTTGTCTTTAACGATTACATTAAAACGGTCATACTTCCTGAAGGGCTGGAAGTAATCAATGGGAGAGCTTTCGACACTTGTAAAAATCTACATCGCATATATCTGCCAAATTCCCTGCAAGTCATCGGCCAAAATTCTTTTAACATGTGCGAAAACCTACGCTTATACTCACTGCCCCGAAATCTTAAAAGAATAGAATATGGGGCATTCTGGGATTGTTGCAGAATTACAATTTCAAAGATACCAAACACTGTTACTTTCATTGGCGGCAAGGCGTTTACACTGTGTGAAAGCATACGGGAATTGGCATTGCCCGATTCTGTCACAGAAATAAAAGAACGCACTTTTGCCGGTTGTAAAGGACTGAGAAAAATAAAACTTCCCGATTCTCTGCGGACTATAGAGAAATATGCTTTTGCACGTTGTTTAAGTTTAGGTGAGATTTCCTTGCCGGCATCTATGCAAAGGATAGGGGTACAGGCTTTTATCGGTTGCACTTCCTTAAGATTGGTCACATTACCCCAAAAGGTAAAAATAGAGAACAATGCCTTTGATTTATGCAAGGATGTTGTAATCCAAGAAATTCAAATCACTTCAGACCCCTATTCTTCCTATTGATAAACTTATTTTTGATTGGTTTTATTTTGGAAGAGAAAAGTTCATAAAACATTACTGTAGAAATAATGAGAACGGAGATAACACGGTAGATTCTATTATCTTATCACATTACAAATGGTTCAAGAATAATAATATAGAAGAAACTCCCACATATATCCTAAATGGGGAAAAACTTTCCTCAGACATAACGATATTAGACAT
The DNA here is from genome assembly GCF_000191065.1 of Prevotella multiformis DSM 16608. Classification (GTDB taxonomy): domain Bacteria; phylum Bacteroidota; class Bacteroidia; order Bacteroidales; family Bacteroidaceae; genus Prevotella; species Prevotella multiformis. The sequence continues at coordinate 718,320 of NZ_GL872283.1, read as the reverse complement.
TATCAATGCATGTTAAGTTATGAAACAGAATTTTTTATTCCTCTTGTCGATCATCCCCTTACAGGTTTTTGCTCAGAAAGCAGACAACAGTTATGAATGTATTTACGAATACACTGTCAAGACAACGAATGCAGAAAATGAAACCTATACAACGATATTGCAGTTTGATGATATTCACGCCAGGTTCGCCGACTATGCTGCTTTTCAGTTAGACTCTTTAATGCAGACAGGAAAAGCAACAGAAGAACAATTAAAGAAAGCTGAAGAGTGTGTAGTGAAAACAGCCTTCTACTTTGACCAGACTACGTTTGTAAATGCGTCAGAAAGAACGATCACCGTGTATAGTGTGATTCCGCCGAATCTGTATTCCTATCAAGAAGCGACGAACGGTATAGCATGGCAACTTACCGATGAGACCGATACGATATGCGGTTATCTGTGTAATAAGGCCACAGGAGAGTATGGCGGGCGTATCTGGAATGCCTGGTTTTCATCAGAAATCCCATCCTCCTTTGGACCGTGGAAGCTTGGCGGACTGCCTGGACTGATAATGTATGCTTGTGATACAGAGAACATTCACCACTTTAAGGCTATCACGTTCAGGCAGGGTACTACACCAATCACTGCGCCCAGAATACCTAACAGCATTGCTACAAGTCGTGAAAAATTTATTAAGGCAAAGAATCATTTTGAAGAAAATCCGATAGCTAATATACCAAAGGAGAGCATTACGGATATGAGGGTGGAAAAAGGCGACGGTGGAAGCAATTCTATTTTTATCAATGGAGTACAAGTTCGTCTTCGGACAAATGGCTATGTACCTTTAGAGATTAAATGATAATGAGAAGATTACTCCTTTATATTCTCAGTCTTTTCGTTTGGATGCAAGCCCAGGCCCAAGAAAAACACACTTTGAATGGGGTCGTGGCGGACACTGAGGGTGTGCCGGTAAGCAATGCCAATGTGCAGATATTAGAGAACAACAAGCCCATCGCCTATACCTTTACCAATGAGAAGGGGGGCTATGCCTTAAGCTACAACAGTTCCAAAACGCTTGTTCTACTCTCGGTCGGGCATCTGTCGTTTGAGAAGACCAATCTGGTAATAGACAGCAAAGAAACACAAAAGAACATTACCTTGCTCAGGAAAAAAACACAGCTTAAGGAAGTTGTTGTGAAGGCACCTGAAATAAGTCAGCGCGGTGATACAGTTTCCTATCAGTTAAGTTCTTTCGCAGGAAAGGGCGATTACACGCTTAGAGATGCTATGAAGCGATTGCCTGGCATTGAGGTTACAGGTTCGGGAGGTATAAAATACCTGGGGAAAGACATTTCCAATTTTTACATCGAGGGAATGGATCTTCTTGGCGGGCAGTATAATGTAGCCACAAACAATATCCCAGCAGACTACGTAACATCCGTACAGGTATTGAATAATCATAAAGATGCCAAAATGGACAAAGACGTGCTGTCTGACGACGTGGCAATCAACATAAAACTTTCAAAACACGCCAAGTTTAAACCTGTCGGGACATACGAAGCCATTGGAGGCTTGCGCAGTAACGGTACACTTTACCAAGTTAGTGGAGCCGGTATGCTCTTCAAATCGCATATGCAACTTCTTGGGACACTGAAGGTAGGGAACATAAGAGAGTTTGCTGCCGATGAAAACATCAATCATTTCCTAAACGATCAGTTCGAGTCTTACGGTGTAAGACTATTGGGCAACTTGTCTTCTTCCAGTGCACCGATCAAGAGGGAAAGGTATATTCATTCCAATGATTGTTCCCTTAGTTTCAATATACTCAACAAACTGTCGGAAAACAAGTCGTTAAGAACAAATGTCGGCTATGCTCGTTCCCAATGCGATTATGCTTACAATCACAAGATGTTCTTTGGAAACAGTCAGAATGAATTAATGCAGGATTACCAATATCAGCCGGCCTCTACGCTTCACAAGCCGGCCTTGAACATCGAATACAAAGAGAATAGCGACAAACGATACATCACCAACCGGTTCTCATCATTGGCTTCGTTCGTAAAATCAGAATTGCCGACAGTTGAAAACAACAGCAATTCCGTCTTCCAGCATGAGAAGTATCACGATTTAGGTTTTACCAACGACCTTTCCATACGTTGGAAAACGAATAAGTTTCGATGGAGTTTTTCCTCTCTCCTCAATTATACATCTACGCCTAATGGCACTATTCGTGTTTCAGACGGAGGAGCAGACTCTTTTCAGCAAAGTGCAGACAGCAGACAGTTTACGAACAAGGAAACTATTTCTGCCGCTTATGAAAGAAGAAACTCACGAGTTTATTTCCCTCTTTCATTTCAATATCGCAACGAAAGGATTAATTCGGCTTTGCTTACCGACGGCTATTCAGGCTTCAATCTCTTGAAAGGGAACGAGTTGGAGATTTCATTCTCTCCACAATATGAATATACCCACCCACAACGAAAATATAATTTCAAGGCAGGAATATCATTGGCCACAACAAGAGTCGATTTTGAAAATGAGGGAACGACTCCATTAAGAAAACAGAAATGGAATTTTATGATTAATCCTTCTTTCTATTTTCTCTACAATGTTACGCCAAGGGCTACTGTAAGACTTCAAGGAGTTTTTGCAAACAGAATAGGCGATCTGGCTGATTTTATCACAGCACCGATACAAACCAGTCTGAACTATCAAAAGTACGGTTCAGGGATATTGAGTGAAAACAGAAGCATTACACTCAATGCTATCTACGATTTGAAATTCCCGATAGAAATGTTTTTCCTTAATGTCGGTTTAGGCTACACGCATCAGCATAATAATTTGTTGCCAGTGCAGGATGTGTCGCAGACTTTGATTAAGGAATATCCGATGCCAAGTCCTAACAGCATTGACAATATAAATGCCTGTTTCAACATAACAAAACAGGTAAAAGCCATCAACACCAAGTTTTCGCTGTATGGAAATTATATGCACAGCAAGAGTCTGATGATGCAAAACAGTATGATTTACAGCTATTCGTGGAACAGTCTGAACGTTGTTCCGTCGGTTTCGTTCAAGCCGGTTTCCTTCATGGAGTTATATTATACTTATAGCTTTTCCAAGAACATTACGAAGATACAAAAGGTATCAAAGTCCTTCTTGTCGCAAACACACGACATCAACCTGATATTGCAGCCTGTAACAAATCTGCAATTCAAGGCAATGGCAGATATTTCGACAAAGGAAATGTATCAGGATCTTACCAAGACTATGGCAATCTTCGATGCAGGAGTCAGTTACAGGCACAGGGCACTTCGTTTCAGTATTGATATGAGAAATATTTTCAACCAACAGTATTATAGTTACACCATTTTCAACACAATGAACACTTACACTTACAGCTATCACATGAGAGGAAGAGAGCTGCTTTTTACTGTTTCATTAACAAAATAAGAATGGCAGGTTTTGTCTTTATAAAACAACATGACGCTATGCAATGTGGAGCAGCATGCTTAGCAATGTTATGCCATCTCTATGGCGGAAATCTTGTTCTTCCGTTAAATCCATAGACTGTTGACGGTCTTGCCCATGTTTTTGTTGAATGAATACCCCCGGTTCTTCCATTGAAGCTATACGGAAAGCATCCACGCATTGAACGGAAGAACCAAAAATATGGCGATCCGATTCCGCTTTCTTCCTGAAAGGGCATAGCAGGCTAATGTGTCTGCAAGAGAGAACAGAAGAATACAGAAGATGCCACATAAAAGCAAAAAAAAGTTGACAAAACCCCTATCAAAGACAGACTGACGTGGGATTTATAAGACCTGCCTTAATAGTATGAAAATAGGGAAAGTCAAATGAATAAAGAAAGACTGCATTGCACAAAGATGGCTCTTGCCGGACTCTATCCCTTTTCGGACCAGCAGAATACGTCGAAACAGTCAACAGACAGTACGGCTTATATTAATTTAAGAGTGGACAGAACGTAATTGAACGTTTACTGCACGATGTGCTGCTATCTTTGTCCCGTATTCACAAGACAGTCTTTTCCCGGACCTTTCTTGTGAAACTCTGATGCCAATGCCGCCCGGCAGCTTCTCCTGCCCTCCGCCCTCCGCCAGCACTGTCCGGAAAGCTTGCATAAAACACATTTGACAAAGCGCACCAAATTAAACCAAAAACACCAAGAACAATGATGAAGAAAGTGAACATCGTAATGAAAGCTACTCACAACTGGACCCAAGAAGATGAGCAACGTCTGACAGCAAGGCTTGTCGATAACTTTTACGACCTGATCAATCGAAACGAAGAAGAAGGACTATACTGGACGGGGCTGCAATGCGACCTCGTAGAACTCGCACACATCGTCTGGACAAGCGGAAAGCTGATGGACAGAAGAGGTTTCCCGATGGACTTCCAGACCATCGTACACCACATCTGCCGGGTGCTGCACGTGCGTGAGCCTCGCAACCCGTCGTCGATCCTCTCTTCCGTACGTGCACGGAAAAACATAAGGGTGGGGCCGCTGAGGGAACGATATATGCAGCTCTTCATGAGAGCAAACGTACAGGATCCTATGCAGATGGAAATACGGAAAGAGGAACATGGCGGTCTGGTGAGTTGAGGCAGGCACCAAGGATTCCACCTGACAGATCCTTGCCTCTCAGCAGGCTGAAGCTGCTTACTTCCTGAAAGAACTGCGAGGGAAGAAAGGCTGAAGGTGCTGCATAAAAAGAAAGACACACTGAAGAAGTCGCCAGCGGCATGACATCAATATGCCGGCATGGGATGATTTCCACCCGCCTTGACACAGGGACTGAAACAAGAAGCCTCACCTCTCTAAGACAAGCCGGAAAGGGGGAGAGAAATCCGGATGACGGAGAGAACAGGGACGGGAAAGTACGGAGAATTTCCATGACGAAAGACATCGTCTGCAGGAAAAAGAACAAGGCACTTGATCCAGAAAAAAGCAAAGAGACCCCTCATCGTTTGATATAAATCAATAATTCGCCGACACATCGATATTTTTCGCCCGATTTATTTGACAATTCGAAAAAACGATGTACTTTTGCATCGTAATTCAAGAGATATTACATGCCTGTCTCGACAAGGTATCCCCCTTTACAGGTAGTAAAGATTGCTCAGGATTATTTTTGAAAACAGAAAAGATTTGTTTAGGTTAGTAATAGATTTAGGTTTTTAGTTATATTTTAGGTAAAGATTGTAGAAATATTTTCCGTCGTGAGACGGAGGTTATTCGGAGATAACGGAAGGGCGTTTCGCTCGGCCGTTTCTTTTTTTATACAGGTATGATGCCGTTCCCGGAAGCATCCGCACCGCAGGAGCTTCCTTCTGCAAGTCATGGCCTCAGCTGCTTCTTCAAAGCAGCGCGCCTCTCCGTCAGTTCTTTATCCTCATCATAAGCCAGTGCATATCCCCAATAGAGACAAGCCTCCTTGAAGTTTTTCAGACTATACTTCGCCTCTCCCATTGTTTTATAAATAACGAACATGAGCGGCTTGCTGGGTTCATAAAGAGCAGCGGCAGCCTTCAGATGCACAAGGGCATCATCATACCGTCCGAGCTTATTCTCCACAATGCCCAACCTGTAGTTGCCGACAGCCATCTTAGGATTCATCTCCACGGCCTTGGCGAAATAACATACAGCAGAGTCAAGCTGCTCCATGTACTCAAACGACCCTCCTGTATAATAGAGCGCATTATAAGTCGTGTCACCGGCAGCGAACACCCTTCTATACGTATCAACACACTGCGTGAACTTCCGCTCTATGAAATACGCTTCCCCCAAGGCACGGTTGACTTCCGTATTGAAAGAGTCCGTCTTGCAGTACTGCTCGCCATACATGACTGCCATTTCGGGCCTGTTGTAATCCTGACTCAACAGTACGCCGATAAGATCGGCTACGACATGGCCGTCCCTCGGGAACCGTTCCACCAGTGTCATTCCATAGAAGACCTGCATGGCGATTCTCCGGATTGCACCAAGCGAATAATACAATTCCCTGAGTGCCTCGTGGGTCAACGTGTCCACAGGGACTTCCCGCAGGAGATTTGCGCATTGCTGATACGATGTACGATGATAATAACAGTCAGCAAGTTTCATTCTGACAACGTAATCATCACGCTGCACCTGCGCCTGCCTGTAAAATGACAGGGCATTATAGTAATCATACACCCCCATACAGCTGTCTCCTCTCTCGATAGCCCTTTTATAATTCTGGGACATACCATACAGGGGGATACCGGATAAAATCACAAGGCATATTATGAACTTCCGCATAGTGCAGGATCTGTTTAAAGTTAAGGCACATCAAATTGTAAGACGATTTCCATGAGACCCGTCAGCCTGACAGCCCGGCCTCATAGAAATCGGTTCCACTCGTTTCAGTTCAGTTTAAACCGGATAGGAATACAGTAGTACACATCTACAGACTTTCCTTTGTTCTTCCCTGGATTCCATTTCGGCATTACAGAAACCACACGCAGTGCCTCCTTGTCAAGTGAAGGAGATATTGAACGCACGATGACAGGATCCTTCACCTCGCCCTGGGCTGTTACGATGAATTTCACAATCACGGTCCCCTGTTCCTTATTGCGTGCTGCATCAACAGGATATTTCATGTTCTGTACCAGCCATGCATTGACGCTCCCATTAAACGAAGGCATTTCTTCGGATACAGCATAGACCTTCCGGTCTCCTTCCTTCTGCTTCTGATCCGCCTGCTCCTCTTCAGATGCTTCCGTGGCTGCCTCATCATTCTCCACTGCGGGGGCTTCCGCCTCTGCTGTCAATGGTACGACACCCTCCGTCTCTGATTTCTCTTCTTTCCCGACAGGCAAATCCGCATTACCCATCTCAACCGCCATTGGCTTTTCTTTCTGAACCATCAATGGCTTGGATACTTGCCTGTTAACACTCACTGCGGTTGCAGGCCCGTTAGTTGTAACACTGGCGATTTCGCGTGCCACAATCTCTATGTTACTCACAACAAGCAGCATTACAGCCAACGGGACATAGAGTACATACTTTGCTTTTGCTACTCCATTGGTTCGTTTCTTGTTCATCATCTTAATACGTTTCTTAAGGGGTAAGACATTAAAATTATTTGATATTGTAGCTACATTCTTTCTATAAGCCAATCCCAACAGGTGGTATTGGTACTCCTTACTGTCTCGTCCTCCTGCCAGGACGTTATTATCAGCAAGAAACTCCAGGTTTAATCTCACTTCACGCTTCAGCAGCCAGGCAAATGGATTGACCCAGAAGACAATGGCAAACAGCTCTGCAAAGAGAATGTCAAGGGAATGGAGCTGTCTGCAATGTGCCCGCTCATGTGCGATTATCTCGTCCAATTCCAGCTGGCTGTGTCTCATTGGATTCAGAAATATCCAGTGGAAAAATGAGAAGGGTCCCTCATCCCCTTCTAACAGACAGACGTTTATGCCACACACTTCCGCCTTCTTGCACTTCCGCTTTAGCAGGACAATTGCAGACAACTGCCAAAGAAGGCGCAACAACAACACTGCAACTACCATGCTATAAGCCGTCATGGCGACAGCCTCCCAGCCAAATGAACCGTTATCACCCGGCGTAATGGTCACAATGGGAAGAATAATATCGGCATATTCGTTAGCCATGGAAACCACCCCAACGCTCTTGTTCAACCAATAAGAACAATTCAGTCCCGGTACCAAAACCGCAACGACATACATTCCCATCAGTGCTGCCCTTTTCCAAGAAAAAAAGGTGTCACTCGAAAACATTAGCTTGTAAAAGCCAAAAAGAATGACGAGTGCTATGTTTATCTTCAAAAAACAAATGCCCATAGCTTTTATATTTCAGGTGAATACCATTGTTTTGTTATATATTCAGGTTACATACTGTTCTGATAGCCTTAGCCGTTTCCTTTTTCTATCTCGTCGATAATCTCTTTCAAGTCTTCAGGAGAAATTTCTTCTTCTTTCGCAAAGAACGAAACCATCTCACGGAATGAATTCTTGAAGTAGTTGCTTACGAAGTTACGCATGAAGTCCGACTTGTACACTGACTGCGCAATCCGAGGTGTAAAATGGTAGGTAAGTCCCCGTTGCTCTGCATTCAGATAACCCTTCCGCTTCAGATTGTTCACCACGGAAGCTGTCGTTGTATAAGGAGGACGAGGCTCAGGCAATTGCTGAAGTATCTCCTTTGTCGTACATCTGCCCAGACGCCAGACTTGCAGCATTACCTCTTCTTCTTGTTTCGTCAGTTTTTCCATATTCAAATCATGTTTCATTAATCTGCCGCAAACTTACGATTATTTCGTAAGAAAGTCAAGTTTAAAGCGTTAAATAATACTAACAAGCGAATACTTTGATTTTATATATCAGCATAATACGAATTATTAGTAGCTTTAGTAGGTGACAGGAGGGGGGGCAGACGATGATTCGTGAAGTCAGTATGATCAATCATCAGAATGCTGCAAGGTAGAAAAAACAAACCTCAAAGAGTTTAGAAGGTTGTTGAAAAGGAAGATAAAAAAACAAGCAGTAAGGACATCTTTGCTCCTGTAACACGTGATAAAATCAACCCGAAATGAAGATGAGAACAGCAGAATAGTTCATAACGCAGGTTTTAATTCAACTTGCTGTCATTTTAACATCCTTTGCCAACAGGCTGTATATGAATATCTTGATTGTCATGGAAGAGTGACGGGAGTGACAGGAAAATTATTCTCGGAGCACCTGTCTGTCGACAGAAAACACACTCCCAGAAAAGACGAGCATATCGTGTTTCAAAAAATGCGCATCTTATTCTTCGAATACCCTTGTGTATGCAATCGTTGTTTCACCGCTGGTAACTTTATGTTCCAATTACATAATGATTGCAATATCACCCGGAATATCGAATGAAACTGAAAAAGAGGGTGTGTCAAAATGCAAATACCATTTTGATAATCTTACAGTTTGAAACAATTCATTAAAAAGGACCATTTCTGTACTCGATTTTGAGTAAAGAAATGGTCTTTTCTTTGCTTTTAGAGAAAACCTGCTTATAGTTTGAAAGTTGTCAAGTTATTAATTTGCATTTTGACACACCCTCTTTTCACCTGTATAATATGACTACAAATTAATCAACTCCATCACCTTGTCAACCGCTGCACTGACCCCATCGGCATCCTTTCCGCCGGCTTGTGCATAGTGTGGCTGACCGCCGCCGCCGCCCTTGATGAGCTTGGCAGCTTCACGGATTATCTTGCCGGCGTTCAGACCGTGCTCCTTCACCATGTCATCGCTGAGCATGATGGAAAGCTGCGGACGGTCCTCATAGACAGAGCCGAGGATGCAGACGAGTTTCTCGGGCAATGACTGGCGTACCTTGAAGACGATGTCCTTGGCTGAAGCAGGGTCGACAGGCAATACCGCCTTAATGACGTGTACACCGTCAACCATCTCGACACGTTCTGCCAATGTCTTTGCTGCACGGTCAACAGCCTGGGCACGGAACTTCTCGACTTCCCGCTTCATGGCATCGTTCTCCTCGACGAATCTGGTGAGGACTGCCTTGAGGTCTTTTGCATTGTTGAACATTGCCTTCAGGTCGCGCAGTGTGTCTTCGAGGACATAGATGGCATTCTCGCAGGTTTCGCCCGTCATCGCCTCGATACGGCGCACGCCGGCAGCCACGCTGCTCTCGCCGACAATCTTGAAGAAGCCGATGCGGCCGGTTGATGCGGCATGAATGCCACCGCAGAACTCGCAGCTCGGGCCGAAGCGGACGACGCGTACCTTGTCGCCGTACTTCTCACCGAAGAGGGCAACAGCTCCCATCTTCTTCGCTTCCTCCAGCGGTGTATCACGGTGCTCGTCCAGCGGATAGTCCTTGCGGATCATCTCATTGACAATCTTCTCCACCTGCCGGAGTTCCTCGTCGGTAATCTTCTGGAAGTGGGAAACATCGAAGCGAAGGGTATCAGGGCTGACATACGATCCCTTCTGTTCGGCATGCTCGCCCAGAACCTGCTTCAGCGCATAGTCCAGCAGGTGGGTCGCCGTATGGTTGGCAGCCGAGGCATCACGCTTCTCGGTGTCGACGCAGGCCATGAAGTCGGCCTCTACGTTCTTCGGCAGCTGCTTGACGATGTGAATGCTTTGGTTGTTCTCACGCTTGGTATCGATGACATTCACCGTCTCGTCCTCGCTGACAAGCACACCCTGATCGCCTACCTGACCACCCATCTCGCCGTAGAAAGGCGTATGATCCAGTACAAGCTCATAAAAGCTGTTTTTCTTCTGCGTCACCTTACGGTAACGGAGGATATGGCACTCGTATTCTGTATAATCATAGCCGACAAATTCCTGTTCGCCCTCACGCAGCACCTCCCAGTCACCGTTCTCAACGACAGCCGCATTGCGGGCACGTGCCTTCTGCTTTGCCATCTCCTCGTTGAACTGCTTCTCGTCAACGGTATAACCGTTCTCACCGCAGATCAGCTCGGTAAGATCGAGCGGGAATCCGTAGGTGTCGAAGAGGCGGAAAGCCTCCTTGCCGTCGAGTTCCTTCCTGCCGTGCGCCTTCAGCTCGTCCATAGCACCGTTCAGCAGTGTGATGCCCTTGTCCAGCGTGCGGAGGAACGAATCCTCTTCTTCCTTCATCACACGCCCGATCAGTTCACGCTGTGCGGCGAGTTCAGGGTAAGCCGCCCCCATCTCACGTACCAGTACATTCAAGAGCTTGTACATGAAGGCTTCTTTCTGTCCGAGGAACGTGTAGGCGTAACGCACGGCACGGCGCAGGATGCGGCGGATAACGTAACCGGCCTTGGCATTGCTGGGCAGCTGTCCGTCAGCGATCGAGAAGGCAACGGCACGCAGGTGGTCGGCAACGACACGCATGGCGATGTCTACCTTCTGCTCCTCGTTCACGCCCTCGCCGTTAGGACCTTCCGGGAAGGTGTGGCTGTACTTCCTGCCGGAGAGCCGCTCGATCTCGGCAATGACCGGTGTGAAGATATCCGTATCATAGTTGGAGTTCTTTCCCTGCATCAGGCGCACCAGACGCTCGAAGCCCATACCGGTATCAATCACGTGCATCTTCAGCGGTTCGAGACTGCCGTCAGCCTTGCGGTTGAACTGCATGAAGACAATGTTCCAGATTTCGATGACCTGCGGATGATCCTTGTTGACAAGTTCTTCACCGGGCACTTTCGCTTTCTCTTCCTCCGAACGGAAGTCGATATGAATCTCCGAGCAAGGCCCGCAAGGTCCCGTATCGCCCATCTCCCAGAAGTTGTCGTGCTTGTTGCCATTGACGATATGGTTCTTCGGGAAGTGCTTCTCCCAGTAGCCGGCCGCCTCGTCGTCACGACTGATGCCCTCTGCCTCGTCGCCTTCGAAAACCGTTACGTAAAGGTCTTTCGGGTCGAGATGGAGCACGTCGACGAGATATTCATAAGCGTAATCGATTGCGCCCTCCTTGAAGTAATCGCCGAAACTCCAGTTACCCAGCATCTCGAACATGGTGTGGTGGCTCAACGCCGCATCACGTCCCACCTCCTCCAGGTCGTTATGCTTGCCGCTCACACGCAGGCACTTCTGCGAATCGGTGCGGCGGCGAGGCTCCGGCTCCTTTGTTCCGAGGATAATATCTTTCCACTGGTTCATACCAGCATTGGTAAACATCAGCGTAGGGTCGTCCTTGATAACCATCGGAGCAGACGGTACGATAACATGTCCTTTCGACTCAAAGAACTTCAAGTAAGAGTCGCGGATTTCGTTTGCTGTCATCATCTTTATTTTGTTTTTAATTCAATTTTTCTATCTAAAATTGTTGCAAAGATACTGACTTTTGCGTATTTTTGCAAACAATTAGGCTGCTGAATACGCAAAAACTTCTCCTTGAGGAGCATACATCCGTTCTGTCCGACACCGATCCAGTGTAAATGATTGATTTAAAGGACAGAATGTACAAAACGAACAGGGTCGTCCGCAGACTAAGACAATCACAATTATGAATTGTGAATTATTATTTTTGAATGATTAAAGAAACAAGACATGGCAGAGAATCCGCATAAACTGTACTATTCTATCAAGGAAGTGGCACGACAGCTCAATGTCACGGAGAGTCTGCTGCGGTACTGGGAAACAGAGTTCCCACACCTCCGTCCGAAGACTACCGGCAACCGTGTGCGCCAGTACACAGAGAAAGACATCGAGCAGATCAAAGTCATCTACAACCTCGTCAAGGTACGCGGCTTCAAGATTGCCGCTGCCCGCAAGATGCTACAGGAGAACCGCAGCGGCGCAGACAAGAGCCAGAAGATAATGGAAAGCCTCATCTCTGTCCGCGACCAGCTGAAGGACCTCAAGAAACACCTGGACAGACTGGTATAGAATCGTCCCTGCCGGGACAGGACATATATGGACAAAGGCTCACAGAAGCTTTCACGCTTCCGTGAGCCTTTGTCGTTATTCTGTGCGACTATCCGTAAAGCCTTCAGAACAGTCATAGCATGGAAAAGTGAGTGAAAGGATATTTGCTCCCCTTGGAATCTATCCTCACCCACCTTCTAATATCCGATAATAACCTGTCAGATGATATTTATCAACCGGAAAACAAACGTAATCGGAAAAAAATGCGTAAGTTTGCAGATGGTAAAAAGCAATATGACATCTGCAATGACAGAGACCGACCATAACATATCCGACAAGAAGCTGCGGCTGACCATCCGGTTCGGCAGAAGTACGATGGCATTCGCCGTGGGTGCCCCGCAGGAAAACGGCATGCTCGTTTACGAACCTTACGAGATAAATGCGGGTATCTCCATGGCTGCTAACCTGCGTGAAGCCTTCACGGTCTCTGAACTGCTTCAGAGCGGGTACAAACGGGTACTGGCAGAGCTGGACGCACCGGTGATGCTCATGCCGGCAGATGAGTTCAAGACGCAGGATGCCGAGGCACTCTATCACCACACCTACCACCGGCAGGGCAATGAGGAGATCCTTTCCAGCGTACTGTCCGACCTGAATGCCGTTGCCGTCTTCTCCGTCAACAAAGACCTCAGACTCGTCATCGACGACCACTTCCAGGACATCCGCTTCCAACCGCTCATGCAGTCGGTCTGGACACATCTCTACCGACGCTCCTTCGCAGGACCGCGCCGGAAGCTCTACGCCTATTTCCATGAAAAAAAGATGGAGGTGTTCAGTTTCCAGCAGAACCGGTTCCGCTTCAGTAATTCATACGAAGCCACGCACGCACACGATGCCCTGTATTACCTTCTTTATATATGGAAGCTGACGGGGATGGATGCAGACAAGGACGAGCTGTATCTCATCGGCGACCCGCCACATCGGGACTGGCTCGTCGAGCATATCGGACAGTATCTGAAACTCTACAGGGTCGTCGACCCGGAAACCGACTTCGGCAACATTCCGCTGGCCGGGCGGAAGGAGATTCCTTACGATCTTAAGGCGATTTACCTGGGCTGACAGGAAAATATTCCCGACGGCCGGGAATACGGTTCCCAACCGTCGGGAACAGAAGTCCCAGGCCTCGGGAACACGAGTCCCGGACAGTCGGGAATATACCTGCCGGAAGCGGACAGACTTTTCTTAACCCCCACAACAAAAAACAATGCGAATCATCACAGGAAGATACAAAGGCAGACGCTTTGACATCCCACGCACTTTCAAGGCCCGCCCGACAACCGACTTCGCCAAAGAAAACATCTTCAATGTAATCAACGGCTACACCGACTGGGAAGAAACCACGGCACTCGACCTCTTTGCAGGTACAGGGAGCATCTCCCTGGAGCTTCTCTCACGGGGCTGTCCGCAGGTGGTGAGCGTCGAAAAAGACCGCGACCATGCCCGCTTCATCAGTCAGTGCATGGAGAAAATCGGCACGGAAAACCATGTGCTGATAAAAGGAGATGTCTTCCGTTTCCTGAAGAGCTGTCACCAGCAGTTCGACCTCGTCTTCGCCGATCCGCCTTACGCACTGCCCGAGCTTCCTACCCTCCCCGACCTCATCTTCCAATACGGACTCTTGAAAGAAGACGGACTGCTTGTCTTTGAGCATGGCAAACACGACGACTTCTCCACCCATCCGCATTTCCTCGAACACAGGAGTTATGGCAGCGTGAACTTCACGTTGTTCAAGTAAACAATCAGTCCAGACCGGTTCGGAAAATCACCTTTGCAGTCCTTTCCCTTTCAGGCAGACAGACTCTCCTTCCGGTGTATGCGACTGAAAGTGAAACCGGAATATGCCGTATAAAACCAAAAGGGACAAAGGGCTGACAATGTCCATGCAGGCAAAAGTTCAATGGGGACTTTCAGGACATCCTTTACAATAACGGGCTCAGCAGCCTGACCATCGACTCCCACAACCGCTGGAGGAAAGACCGGTGGGTAAGGTTGCGCACATCCTCCAGGGCGACGCTCTCCGCCTGGTCGTTGAGAAAGATCGTCTTCACCTTCAAGGCAATCTCCCTGTCATAGAAGAAAGCATTGGATTCAAAATCGTTCTCAAAGCTACGGAAATCCACATTCGTGGATCCGATGGTAGCCACCGCATCGTCAGAGACAAGAAGCTTCGAATGGTTGAAGCCGGCCTTATAGAGATACACCTTCACCCCCGCCTTCACCGTCGCCGTCACATACGAACGTGATGCCCACTCCACAATCTTCGTATCCGTCTCGTAGGGCACCATCAGCCTTACGTCAACGCCCGACAGTGCCGCTGTACGCATGGCGAAAAGAATGGGGTCGGTCGGCAGGAAATACGGTGTCTCCATATAGACATAACGCTTTGCACTGGCAAGGACGCTGACATAACCCTGTTCTATCTCCGGCCAGAGACTCGTCGGACTGCTTGTCACAATCTGCACAAGACAGTCGTTGTCCCCTACCCTGCTTGCCGGATAATAACCGCGGTCGGTGATCAGCGACTGGCTCACGAAGAACCAGTCTACCAGAAAGGCGCGCTGCAGCCCGTAGACAGCAGCACCTGTTATCCGCACATGGGTGTCGCGCCATGCCAGTTTTCCGAATCCCTTCACGTAGCGCATGGCGATGTTCATGCCTCCGATAAAGCCCACCTCGCCGTCGATGACACAGATCTTGCGGTGGTTGCGGTAGTTCACTTTGCTTGTAAAGACCGGGAATCGGACGGGCATGAAGGGATAAACCTCTATGCCCTCGGCCCGCATACGGTCGAAAAATCGGTTTTTCGTCTTCCATGAGCCTACATCATCGTAGATGACACGCACCTCCACGCCCTGCCGCGCCTTGTCAATCAGAGCATCAGCGACAATCCGCCCCAGCGGGTCGTCGACAATGATGAAAGTGTCCAGATGAATATGGTGCTCGGCCTTTCCGACCTCCATCAGCAGGGACGGGAAGAACTCATAGCCGGATGTATAGATCTCCGCCTCGTTGTTCTTAAACGGCAAGGCCCAGTTCTGGTTCATGAAGAGATTGATGAGCGTACGGTACGCATCTGGCAGATGAAGCCGTTTCTGTTCAACGAACTCCAGCATGGACCGCTTCGTCAGCTGGTCCATGCTGTGCTGCCATATCTTGCGCTCCTTGCGGGTGATCTGCCCGAAGAAGAAGTAAAGGATGATGCCCAGCAGAGGGATGAAGGTCAGCACCAGCATCCACGCCATCGTCTTGGCCGGCTGCCGGTTGTCCATCAGCACACGGATCATCGCAATGACGATGACCGCCGTGTAGAGAACCAGGAAAATCCAATGAACATAAAACATCCTTACCCTCCTCTCGCTTTACTTGTCTTTCCTTCCGCCCTCCCGGTCAGTCTGCCGCCCTTCCCGCAGGTGCCGGATATAAGCCAGTTCACCCAATGCGAAGTCGCTGCTGTCCGGGTCGCTGACCATCCGGCGGAGCAGTTTCTCCGCCTCATCCAGCCGCCGCATCTCCACCAGCACATAAGCCTTCCGCCGGTAAAGAAACCGCAGGAACGAGCGCAGCGACGGGTCTATTTCCTCCTCCTCGTCCTCCGGGAGGGAGCCGCGCAGCTCGTTCAGGAGACCGTCAATGCACCCCAGCGAGCGGAAATCGCCCATACTGACCATGCAGTTCACATATTCCTCGGCATAGACGGAGCGGTTCAGCCCCAGGGTGAACGTCAGGTAATAATAGGCCTGCTCATACTGCCGCAGCTCATCATAGCAGAAGCCCAGCATGAAACAGACCTCGAAGAACACGTCCCGTTCAGTCTTGCCCAGCCGGTAGAAGGCAGCGTACAGCAGCCGGAAGGCATTCTCCAGACTGGCTATGGCCTCATAGTAACGCTTCTGCCGGTAGAGCGCACGGCCGCGATAGACAAACCGGCCGGCCTCCATGTCCACCACGTCGGCTATCGCCCGCTGCTCTTCCGTGAGCTGCCGCGCCGCGCCATTGGCCATCTTGCTCTTGGCTTCCTTCCACATGTAGACGAACTCGTCCTGCAGCTGCTTCGTGCTGCGGAGGTCGTATGCCAGCAGGGCCGAACGCGCCTGTGCCTGCTGCTCCTTTGAGCGCATCGGCCTGCCCGGCGCCGCCTGCAAAGGCAACAATGTGGCGACGACCTGATAGTAGAGCACCGCTTCGCAGCTGTCGGTCTGCTGGAGGCTGAAGGTCATGTGCCGGCGTACCGTGGGATGGGACGGAA
The DNA here is from genome assembly GCF_000191065.1 of Prevotella multiformis DSM 16608. Lineage (GTDB taxonomy): Bacteria > Bacteroidota > Bacteroidia > Bacteroidales > Bacteroidaceae > Prevotella > Prevotella multiformis. The sequence goes on along the minus strand of NZ_GL872283.1, from coordinate 701,663 downwards.
GGAAAAACACCAGGTCGAGCATCGCCTTCGGACGGACGAAAGCGCCGCCGGCAATCAATGCGTCTGCCAGATCATAACCGGCGATCGCCTCCCTGTCATGGAGCACCGTCAGCCGGTCCGTCACCACCGTCAGTTCCGAGAAGACGACGTCTACCATGCCGAACGCCTTTTCCATCCACTGGGCCAGCGCCGCCGGCTCCTTGTCGTTATGCCGCCATCCCGGCGCCGTCTGCTGGTGGGACAGTTCCTGTTCGCGCAGGAGGAAGAAGTCGCGCGACAGATCGTTCACGGCACGTTCTATGTCATTGGTATCCGCATTCTTCGCATCCGTCTTCATCTCGTTCAGGCTCCGTACGAACGCACTCTGCCAGCCGAACGAGTCGATCATTGCAGAAGAAAGAACATCCTTGGCACGGTCTTCGTCCAGCAGCAGTGTCGTCAAGATATGCAGATCGATGATATTCGTCTTTTCGTTGATGGTGTAGCAGAAACGCGGCCCGTCAGAATTGAGGTTGAACTGGTTGCACACATGGCGGACCGTATTCAGGTCGTTCATACCGGCTTCGGCGAAAAACAGGAACGAAAGTTCCACCTGGGGATGCTGCCTGGAGAGATGGATGCCGAAGTGCCCGCTCTGGAAGTCAAAGCGCACCATCGCCGTGTCCTTATCCTCCTGCCATTCCCCTGTGCAGTTGAGGGCCTTCAGGGCCTTCGACACGATCCGCCTGTTGGATTCCAGCGTGAGGCTTGAAAGCCGGAGAGGCTGTCTGAGAATTTTTCTTATCTTGTCTATCATACCAGAATATCGCTACCTAATTTCTTTGCCAGTTTGTTGCGGAGGGTCTGCATCTTCATGATTTCCTCCATGGTCTTCGTCATCTCCTCGGGATCCTTCGTCTGCAGCAGCCGTGCATTGAGTTCTTTCAGGTGGGACGAGACATAATCAAGGCGGAAGTCGGCTATGAGGTGTACCACACGGTCGCACAGGGTCTTTTCCGTCTCCTTCACCTGCAGGCTCTCCGAGAGCTGGAAGCGGTCGACACCGAGTTTCACGGCCGCAGATGCGATCTGGATGTCGGCATGCTGCATGAAGTATTCCTCCGCCCTGAAATTCTCCTCCCCGCTGTGTTCCACCGCCTCCCGGAGCATTCTCGTATAAAGCGGATCGGAGAAGCCGAGATTGTCACTGCCGAGGTCGAAGGCGATGTACTGCGCCACGGTCAGACTGTACAGCTGTCCGCTTGCCTCGTCCTTCACGTCACGGAAGATGATCTTCTCACCGTCTCTGACGATGACCTGCATGAGCATCTGTTCCACCTGCGGCACCTGCGGGACAGGTACCGAGGCCTGCCCATCCGTCTGCTGCTGCTGCAAGGCCGCTGCCCGTTGCTGCTGTTCGCGCGTCTGCTGTTCCCGGTCGGAATAGATGTTACGGTTCATCTGCTCCATCAACGTACGCTCCGACACGCCGGTGCGGTTGGCGCACTCACGGATGTAGGTGTCACGGAGTATCGGATCCTTGATGACAGAGACGCTCCGGACGATCGAACTGACGGCTTCCGAACGCTTGACGGGATCGGTAACGCCATTGAGCAGGACGTTGATCTTGAAGACGATGAAATCCGTCTGGTTGTCTTCTATATACCTTCTGAAATCCTCCGCACTGTGACTGCGTGCGAACTCATCGGGATCTTTGCCGTCAGGCAGCAGCAGCACCTTCACGTTCATGCCTTCCGACAGCAGCATGTCCGTGCCCCGCAGGGCGGCATGCTGCCCTGCGGCATCACCGTCATAGAGCAGAACAATGTTGGATGTGAAGCGGTGCAGGAGGCGGATCTGGTGCACGGAGAGCGCCGTCCCGCTGTTGGCGACGACATTCTCGATGCCGCACTGGTGCATGGAAACGACATCCGTATATCCTTCGACCATATAGACGAGGTCGTACTTGGCAATGGCTTTCTTCGCCTGGAAGATACCATACAGCTCGCGTTCCTTGTGATAGATGACACTGTCGGGAGAGTTGACATACTTCTGGCTCACTCCTTTCGTGCGAGCATCCAGCAGACGGCCGCCGAAAGCCGTCACCTTACCGCTCACACCTATCCACGGGAACATCACACGCCCATTGAAACGGTCGACGAGTTCTCCGTTCTCCCGCTCAAAGCACAGGCCTGTCTTGACCAGAAAATCCCTCTGGAAGCCGGCCTTCAAGGCGGCATCGGCAAAGGCATGACGGCCCGACAGGCAGAAACCCAGCCGGAACTTCCGGATAATGTCGTCTCTGAAGCCGCGGCTGCGGAAATACTGCATACCGACGGCCATGCCGTCCACGTCATTGTGCAGGATGTCCTCAAAGTACTTCACGGCCCATTCATTGACCAGAAACATCGATTCCCGCTCATTCTCCTGCTGCTTCTCTTCCGTTGTGAGTTCCCGCTCGTGTACCTCGATGTGATATTTGTTGGCAAGCCACTTCAAGGCCTCGGGGTAGGTCATCTGCTCATGCTCCATGATGAACTTCACCACATTGCCCGCCGCACCGCATGAAAAGCATTTGTAAACGCCTCTCACCGGGCTGACGGAGAACGACGGTGTACGGTCGTCATGGAAAGGGCACAAGCCTTTGTAGCTTGTCCCCGCCTTGCGTAAAGAAACGAAATCGCTGATTACCTCAACGATGTTCGCCGCATTCATAATCCTGTCTACGGTAGGTCTGTCAATCATTATGCCACAAATTTAGATAAAATTCCCGAACTATAAGCCAGTCGGATGAAGAAAATGTTTTCCTTTAAAGGAAAGATAACAGAAACCGATGATAAGACAAAACAAGAACAGAAAAAAAACAGCACCGGTCAGGCTGACATGTTCCCGACCGGTCGGGAATGCGGTTCCCGACGTCTGGTAACTGGATTCCCAAGGCTTGGGAATGGGATTCCCGGATAGTCGGGAAGCGGCGGGCCGGCAGCCGTAGGACAGGAGGTCGACTTCGTGTGATGTCGATACGGCTGGCGGAAGTTCTCGCCCGATCGGTTCCAAGGGCGTGACGGCAGGACGGTTTTTACGGCTTTTATTTGTTTGTTTTGCAAAAAAACAGTACTTTTGCCATCAAACACGTGACAGAATTTCTAAACAACACATTATTATATTTATGAGTTTGAAAATCGTTGTACTTGCCAAGCAGGTACCTGACACAAGAAACGTGGGGAAGGATGCCATGACAGCCGAGGGAACGGTGAACCGTGCCGCACTGCCTGCCATCTTCAACCCGGAAGACCTGAACGCACTGGAGCAGGCGCTCAGGCTGAAGGAACAGAACCCGGGATCTACCGTGGGGATACTGACCATGGGGCCTCCACGTGCCGGCGAGATTATCCGCCAGGGACTCTATCGCGGCGCCGATACCGGCTGGCTGCTGACCGACCGCAAGTTTGCAGGTGCTGACACGCTGGCTACATCCTATGCACTGGCTACGGCCGTGAAGAAAATCGGCGATGTAGACATCGTCATCGGCGGACGTCAGGCGATTGACGGCGACACGGCACAGGTGGGTCCGCAGGTCGCACAGAAACTGGGACTCAACCAGGTTACTTACGCCGAGGAAATCCTTAAGATTGAGGACGGCAAGGCTACAATCCGCCGCCACATCGACGGAGGTGTTGAGACCGTCGTGGCACCGCTGCCGGTGCTTGTCACGGTAAACGGCACCGCTGCTCCAGCCCGTCCCTGCAATGCCCGTCTCGTGATGAAGTACAAGTATGCTACCTGTCCGATGGAACGAAAGGGCGATGAGCCTTGGACACAACTCTACGAGGAGCGTCCTTACCTGACCCTGAACCAGTGGTCGGTAGCCGATGTTGACGGCGACGAGGTTCAGTGCGGCCTGTCCGGTTCGCCTACAAAGGTGAAGTCAGTACAGAACATCGTCTTCCAGGCCAAGGAGAGCAAGACGCTCACCGGCTCGGACGAGGATGTAGAGGGGCTCGTAAAGGAACTGTTAGGAGAGAAGATTATTGGATAAAAAAGCCTGAACAACGAACCAACCAACCGGCCAACGAACCGGCCCCTCCCCCATCCCCTCCCCCCAAAGGGAGGGGCGTAGAATGTCCTATTGCTGAATATCATCTTACTGAATATTAACTATAGGATATTTGCTACTGAAAAGTATGTGGGGACAAGAAGTTTTCCGACTTTCGAAAAGCCAGTTGCACCTGTAGCAAATGATACATTTCACTCCCCTCCCTTTTGGGGAGGGGCAAGGGGGAGGGGCTGATTGGGACTGGTTGATTGGCTGATTGGTCGAACATTTGATTTATGAACAACGTATTTGTATATTGCGAAATAGAGGAAACCACCGTACAGGAGGTTTCACAGGAGCTGCTGACCAAGGGTCGCAAGCTCGCAAACGAGTTAGGCGTGGAACTCCACGCCATTGTTGCCGGCAGCGGTATCAAGGGGAAAGTGGAAGACCAGATTCTTCCCTACGGTGTAGACAAGCTGTTTGTCTTCGACGGCGAGGGGCTCTTCCCCTACACGTCGGCACCGCACACGGACATTCTGGTGAACCTGTTTAAAGAGGAGAAGCCGCAGATCTGCCTGATGGGGGCTACCGTAATCGGCCGTGACCTCGGCCCGCGTGTATCGTCCTCACTGACCAGCGGACTGACAGCCGACTGTACACAGCTTGAAATCGGCGACTACGACGACAAGAAAGCCGGCAGGCATTACGAGCGCCTGCTCTATCAGATCCGTCCTGCCTTCGGCGGCAACATCGTGGCGACCATCGTCAACCCTGACCACCGTCCGCAGATGGCGACCGTCCGCTCGGGTGTCATGCAGAAGGCTCTCTATGAGGGCAAGGCAAAGGGCGAGGTTGTCTATCCTGATGTAGCGAAGTATGTACCTGAGGTGGACTATGTGGTAAAGGTCATCGACCGTCATGTCGAGCCTGCACAGAACAACCTCAAGGGTGCGCCGATCGTTGTTGCCGGCGGCTACGGTGTCGGCTCAAAGGAAGGTTTCGACCTGCTCTTCAAGCTGGCAAAGGAACTCCATGGAGAAGTAGGTGCCAGCCGTGCCGCCGTGGATGCAGGCTGGGCTGACCATGACCGCCAGATCGGACAGACCGGTGTCACCGTCCACCCGAAGGTGTACATCGCCTGCGGCATCTCCGGCCAGATCCAGCACATTGCCGGTATGCAGGACAGCGGCATCATCATCTCCATCAACAACGACCCCGACGCTCCCATCAATGCCATTGCCGACTATGTCATCAATGGTACCGTTGAGGAGGTAGTGCCGAAGCTGATAAAATATTATAAGCAGAACAGTAAGTAACGGCCCCTCCCCCGGCCCCTCCCCAAGAGGGAGGGGAGTGAAATGTACAGAGGGATATTGAAAGGACGGAATAGGACTATTCTACTTATATTCAGAAGACGTTATAAGCTGACACGCAATCAACCATGAGCGAGGATAGGAGGAAGAAGAAGTTGGGTTATGAAACCTCATCACCTGACAGGTATCATATCTTGAAGGACTATGCAAAGGAGAATCGAAAGGAGATGACGCTTGCAGAGAGTATCCTTTGGAACGAGCTAAGAGGTATGAGGGGTGATTGCCACTTCAGAAGACAACACCCGATCGGCGACTTTATTGTCGACTTCGTATGTCTTTCTCACAACTTGGTTATAGAGGTTGATGGAGCTTATCATAATGAATCTCAGCAAATGACAGATGATGCGACGAGGAAAGAATGCCTCAACGACATGGGTTTCAACGTACTTAGATTCACGAATGATGAGATTTGCACGGAACTTGATAACGTCACTGAACAAATAAACGATTTTATAAACAACGAATAAAGAAGACCCCTAACCACCAGGAACAGAACATTCTACTCCCCTCCCTTTGGGGGAGGGGCAAGGGGGAGGGGCCACTACACTTTTAATATGGCAAATTATTATACTGACCACCCGGAAATAGCGTTCCATCTGGAGCACCCGTTGATGAAACGCATCGTAGAACTGAAAGAGCGTAACTATGCTGATGCCGCTGCACACGCTGACGCACCGGTGAACTATGAAGATGCGATTGAGAACTACAAGCGCATTCTGGACATCACAGGCGACGTGGCGGCGAACATCATCGCACAGAACGCCGAGGCTGTCGACCAGGAAGGTCCGCACCTCATCGACAACCGTATGCACTATGCCAGCAAGACGCTGGAGAACATCGAGGCTACACGTCAGGCCGGACTGTGGGGTGTCTCCATGCCCCGCCGCTATGGCGGTCTGAACCTGCCGAATGTCGTCTTCTCCATGCTGTCCGAGGTGATTGCTGCCGCCGATGCCGGTTTCCAGAACATCTGGTCACTGCAGTCGTGCATCGACACACTCTATGAGTTCGGCAATGAGGAACAGCGTCAGAAGTACATCCCACGTATCTGCGCAGGTGAGACCATGTCAATGGACCTCACTGAGCCTGATGCAGGATCCGACCTCCAGCGTGTCATGCTCAAGGCTACCTTCGACGAAAAGGAAAACTGCTGGCGACTGAACGGCGTGAAGCGTTTCATCACCAACGGCGATTCCGACATCCACCTCGTCCTTGCACGTTCGGAAGAGGGTACACGTGACGGACGCGGACTGTCCATGTTCATCTATGACAAGCGCAACGGAGGCGTTGACGTGCGCCACATCGAGAACAAACTCGGCATCCACGGCTCTCCTACCTGCGAACTGGTCTATAAGAATGCGAAGGCAGAACTCTGCGGCAACACTCGCATGGGCCTCATCAAGTACGTGATGGCACTGATGAACGGCGCACGTCTCGGCATCGCCGCACAGTCGGTCGGTGTCGAGCAGGAGGCCTACAACGAAGGACTGGCATACGCCAAGGAGCGCGCACAGTTCGGAAAGAAGATCATCACGTTCCCGGCTGTCTACGATATGCTCTCCCGCATGAAGGCGAAACTCGATGCCGGCCGTTCCCTTCTGTATCAGACAGCACGCTACGTCGACCTCTACAAAGCACTGGAAGACATTGCGCGTGACCAGAAGCTCACACCGGAGGAACGCCAGGAGATGAAGAAATATACCCGTCTGGCCGATGCGTTCACACCCTTGGCAAAGGGTATCAACTCCGAATACGCCAACCAGACCGCCTACGATGCCATCTCTATCCACGGTGGTTCCGGCTTCATCATGGAGTACAAGAGCCAGCGGCTGTACCGTGACGCACGTATCTTCTCCATCTATGAGGGAACGACGCAGCTGCAGGTGGTTGCTGCCGTGCGTTACATCACCAACGGCACTTACCTCTCTATCATGAAGGAGATGCTTGAGGATGAACTCGCCTGTGATTGCATGAAGGCGCTGCGCGACCGTGTCGCCCGCCTCGTCCGGCTCTATCAAGAGGCGGTCGAGAAGGTGAATGCAGGCGAGAACCAGGATGTCCACGACTTCCTCGCACGCCGGCTGTACAACATGACTGCCGACATCATCGGTTCCCTCCTCCTCATCGAGGATGCTGCCAAGGCACCGGAGCTCTTCAAGAAGTCCGCCAACATCTTCGTCCGTATGGCAGAAGAAGAGGTGATCGGCAGCGCCGCTTACATCAAAGCCTTCAACCCGGAAGACCTTGAGCAGTTCAAGGCAACAGACGACGAGCCTACTGAAGCATAACGAACAATACACAAGAAACATCTAAAGAGGGGGGAGGATGTCAACACGTCCTCCCCATCTTTTTCTCTATCACGGAATCCGAATCATGAACCAAGAAGAATACAATCAATTGGACTACAACTACGCTCACTGTGCCGGTACGAACTGTCCGAAAGCCAATCAATGCCTGCGCCACACAGCCTACACCCTGCTCCATACGAACACACGGGAGTATTTCACCGTTACCAATCCACAGGTGATAACCGGCAGGCAGCCCTGTCCCGCCTATGATGCCGACCGCAAAGAACGCTTCGCATGGGGCATCTCCCACATTTATGACAATGTGCGGGCGGCCGATCTTCATCGTGTCAAACAGGAGGTAATGTCTTGTTTCAGCACTTCACTCTACTATCATATCAAACAGCAACGGCGCGCAATAACAGAAAAGGAGCAGTCCTGCATCCGTTCTGCCATCACTGACATGGGGTATGACGGAAACCTTATTGAGTTCGACAGATACGAAGAGCAATACCCGACATTGATGCGAATAGCACGACAGAAATAACTCTTCAACGTTGTTTTGCATAGTTGGTTACGCTCCCGACACTGTCACCTCGGTCTTTAATAAGACAGTGTATAACGGATTGTATGACTTTATACAACCGATTGTATATAGGTATACAACGGATTGTATGACGATATACAATGAATTGTACAACAGCAGACAATTTTATATAATTACTTTGAGAGCAGAATAAAACATACGACTTTGTGGTGATATGCAGAATTACCTATATCTTTGCAACACGTATTTAAAAGAAAAGAATATGATGAGGTACATTAAAGCGAGCCTATTATTGGTGGGCTTCCTATTGGTTCAGTCTACCACAGCAATGGCACAATGCCCAATTAAAGAGCAGATTATGAATGGTGACGATGAGGGCGAAGGACTGGAAAAGGAAAGACGTGAGAGAGAGAAGACATCTGTCAGCCACACATTGATCATCTTCTTCGACAGGAAAACCGGCAACAAGCCCCTGCTGAAAGCCATCAAGAAGCAGGGCTGTACCCTCCTTTACAAATACAAGGAGTTCAGCGGGGTCGCCGTCAAGGTTGATGAAAACCAGGACATCGACAAAGCCATTGCCGACTTCAGGAAAGTAAAAGGCGTCGTGAGCGTCAATAAAGACGGCATCATGCAGTTGCAGTAACGAAATCTGCTTTTATAAAGAAAAACTAAATCCAAGCCACAATGCAGGGAGCATTGCGGCTTGAATTTAATTGCAGGTTACCTCAAAAACAGAATCCACCTAACAATACATCTAATCAATCACCATGAAATAGTATTTAGTCCTCTATCAGGAAAATAGTTGTGAAGATGATAAATTTATCGTATATTTGCAATGGAATTGTTTATTACTTCGATAATGAGATTTTCACAATGCTGAACAGAATTATCATAGATGGTTACAAATCTATCCACCACGTAGATTTAGAATTGAGACCGATCAATATACTGATTGGTTCAAATGGTGTTGGCAAAACCAACTTCATTTCTTTTTTCAGACTGATAAACATCATCTATGAGCAACGTCTGCACAACTATACGATGCAGAACAGTGCAGAAAGACTGTTTCATTATGGGCGAAAACAAACCAAAGAACTGAAAGGCTATCTGGAATTTGGCGACAATGCCTATGGGGTAACGCTTCAGGCACGGAACAACGGAAGTCTGTTTATCGCCGAAGAAAGAAGCTACTACCAATCAAGACCCAACGTTGTCTCTAACTTAGATGAAAGTTATATCAAAGACTCAACCACCTTTAGCGACAAGTGGCTGAGAGAATACCTCCAAAGTTACAAGATTTTCCACTTCCATGACACAAGTAAAGACGCACCGTTGAGAAGCAGTGCAAATATCAATGACAACCGTTTTCTCAAGACTGACGGAAGTAACCTTCCTGCCTTTCTCTATATGCTGCAAGAGAAACATCCCAAGACACTGAAAAGGATAGAACTGACGATCCGTTCTGTTATGCCTTACTTTGGTAATTTCTCTCTTGCACCATCTCTGCTCGACGAAAGCCAGATCAACTTACAGTGGAGTGATATGGAAAATAACGAGAAGTATTTCGATGCCAATGATTTATCTGATGGCAGCATACGGTTCATCGCTCTTGCCACACTACTGCAACAACCTGTCTTGCCCAAAGTCATTATCATTGACGAACCAGAACTGGGCCTGCACCCGACAGCTATCGTCAAGCTGGCTGGTATGATAAAATCTGTTGCCTCCAGAGATTGTCAGGTTATCATATCCACACAGTCGGTAAACCTTATCAACAACTTTGATGCTGAAGATATTATCACTGTAGACCGCAAGGACAGGCAATCCTCTTTCAACAGACTGAACAACGACACACTGCAAAGCTGGTTAAATGATTACTCTTTAGGAGAATTATGGACAAAAAGCATAATTAACGGACAACCAAAATTGCTATGAAAAGACTGGTAATAATCGTAGAAGGCGAAACCGAAGAAAGTTTCGTCAATAATATACTCCGTCCTTTTTTCTGTTCCAAAGGACTGTATAATACCATACAATGCTTCAAGACAAAACACTCGCATGGGGGAGTTTCCAAATACTCTTATATCAAAAAGGACATTCTGAACACAATATATGAAAAAGATGTAATCGTATCAATGATGATAGATTTCTACCGTCTGCCTTCAGACTTTCCCGGTTTCAGTGATCTGACAGCAACACAAACGCACAAGGAACAAGCAGATCTGCTCGAAACAAGAATAAAGAAAGACTTGGAAGACACTCGAAAACATCAATTCGATAACTTCATCCCCTATATCCAACTTCATGAATTTGAGGCTTTGGTGTTTGCTTCCATCAATGGGATAGACTCCCTGTTTGAAAGAAACGAAATGGATTACAAAGGATTAATAGATGTCATCCAACAACATCCTAATCCCGAAGACATTAACAACCACCCCGACACGGCTCCTTCCGTGCGATTGAAAAAACTTATCCCCGGTTATAACAAAGTGTTACATGGAATAGATATTATCAATACTGTGGGGATATCTGAACTGCTGGAGAAATGCCCAAGATTCAAAACATGGGTGGAAAGTATGGAAGCAGCCCTTGAATAAAAGGGTAACACGACCATACTTTCCACACTATCCTCCTACCAGCTCATTGTCAGCACAACCTCTTTCCCATTCTCCAGGCTTACGGTGCCGCTATAAACCCTATTACCCTTGCTGACCTGCTTGTCGGCAGCAGTATGGTACACCTCCAGCTGATAGCTGCCGGGAACGATGTTCTGCATCTTGAAGTCGACATCATACCGGCAAATGCAGTTTGTCGCCATATCCTTATCGGGGTACAGAACGAGGACGATTTTTCCCTCGCTGCTGCTTGCATCAACATGGAACAGTTCGATAGAACAGTTGTCCATAAAGTCGGCAAAGCGTGCATTGACGATGTTATCCGCACCGAGCGTAAGATGCAGCACAGACTTCTGTCCTACAAAATTGTTATAGTATTCAGGGCGGGAATCCAGCCGCGAGGCAGAGGCCTTGCAGCCTGACGACTTCACATCACTTACTCCGACATTTCCGATAACGGTATTCTCTGTGGAGCAGGCGGTCATCAGTACCAACAGGCCGAAGGCAGTCAGACGCTTGATTGTTTTCAGTTGTTTCATGTTCATTCCTGTTTAAAAGTTAGTCAATCCGATAGAAGTACAGTGCAAATATACTGTTTTTTTTCCAGTTGGAAGCTTTTTCGGTAATAAAAAACGCTATCTGATGCAGGAACGATGCAAGCGGCCTCCTTATTCCCCACCCGAAAGGAGATGGGAATAAGGAGGAAGGGCTTACTGTACAGGGGTCTGCTCGTAGATTTTCAGGCCGAAGGCATTGGCATACGCATAAACGTGCTCGAGAATATCGGCCATCGAATGCTCGTAGGGAATCCAGTCTTTTGTGCGTAGGAAGAAATAGAGTTCGATCGGCACACCCGCCTGTGTGGCCTCCAGCTGGCGCACGAGGAGCGTCATCTTCTCATTGACATCTTCCCGTTTGGCAAGGTAATGCTCCATATAATGGCGGAAGAGTGCCATGTTGATGACCTCACCCTTCAGCTCCTCCTCCTTCACGAATCCCTGTTCCAGAAGCTGCTTCCGAAGGCTGTCATCCACTACACGGATGCTGCGCACATCGAAGTAGACCATCTTCTTCACCCGCTGTCCGTCCACATCCTGCACCCCTTTCCAGTTCTGGAAGATACCGCTGACGAGTGTCAGGGGCGGTACGGTGGTGATGGTATTGTCGGCCTGCCGCACCTTTACGGTAGTGAGTGTGATGTCCATGACCGTTCCGTCCACGAATCCGCCGGGTACGGTGATATGGTCTCCGATGTGTATCATCTCGTTGCTGGTCAGCCGGATGCCGGCGACGAGGCCGTCGATGGTGTCCTTGAACACCAGCATGAGGACAGCCGAAGTCGCTCCCAGACCGGCAAGCAATGCCATCGGACTACGGTTGATGAGAATACCGATGACGACAACCACGGCGATAAAGATGGCAAGAATCTTCAGTACGCCGCAGAACGACTTGAGATACTGGCTCGTGGAACTGCCGGGGCGGGTGTTCAGATAACGCAGCCGGTCGATGATGCCGGTAATCAGACGTGTCGCGGCAATGGTGAGATAGACTGCCGTGAGCCGACGCAGTATTTCCTGCACCATGGGGAACTGATAGAAGACAAGCGGCATCAGCTGCCATATCACCAGTGCAGGGGCAATGTGGCAGGCTGTGCGCAGTACCTGACGATCGAAGACAACATCATCCCAGTGCGCTTCGGTGCGCTTCACCAGCCGGAGAATGAGCGGCACGAGGATATACTTACAGAGCCGTTCGGCAAAAAATGCCAGCAGGAGGGCAACCACGGCCAGCAACACATGGCGCACGACGGGTACGGCATGGCCGTGTACACCCAACGAAAGGATAATGTTCTCTACGAAGATTCTGATTTCTTCAAGTGCGTCGTTGACAAAATGACGGGGAGGTGTTAATTTGAAATTCATCATTCACAAATCCTAATTTCATAAGCTATTGGCACAGTGCCACACAGATCTTGTTCTGCAGGTTGCGCATAGGACCGTTGGAGAGTCCGCCGTTGCAGATGACCGAGAAACAGAGCAGGTGACCGTTGGAAGCCGTGAGGTAACCCGCCAGCGAACTGACACCCTTCACCGTGCCCGTCTTGGCCCGCACATTGCCGGCCGCAGCCGTGCCGCGCATCCGTTTCCGCAAGGTTCCGTCCACGCCTGCCACCGGCAGAGCCTCATGCAGGGCTTCATAGATTTCCGGATGCTGGAAGGCATACCGCAGCAGCCTTGTCTCAAGTTCGGTACTCACGTAATTATACAGAGAGAGACCGGACCCGTCAGCAACATAATAGTCACGGGGATTCAGCCCGATACGGCTGAAGAGAGAATACGCATACTGCCGTGCCTGGCGTGCCGATGCCCACCGTGTACCGCCGCTGGCAGCCAGCTGGTAGAACAGCGACTCGGCATGGAGATTGTCGCTCACCTTCATCATGCGGCGAAGCACCTGGCGGACGGAGTGCGTCTGCATCGTCAGCAGCCGGGCACTGTCAGGAAGCTGCCGGTCGGCGGTAATACCATTCACCGTTACACCCGCCTCCGACAATCGGCGGCGGAAACGGTCGGCGAAGTCATCCTTGCGATCAACAAGCAGCGGCGAGAGCACAGGATTCTTGTCGTCCCAGCACCAGCCTTTCCCCAGCCGGTCGCGGTCCTTGAAGGAGAAGTCGGTATAGAGATTGCCCTCTACACACGTGATGCCATGATTGCGTATGACACGTGCCATCTCTGCCAGGTCCGAGGACGAGAGCATCGGATCCATACCGCCCACGCAATAGAGGTCGCCATGCAGAACGAGTGTGGAATCGTCCATCTCGCCAGTGCAGTAAACACGTGTCCGGAAATCGTAGTCGGCTCCGAGCCTGTCCAAGGCTGCAATGGCAGTGACGCACTTCATCGTGGATGCCGGGCGCAGATGGAGGCATTCACGGAACTGATAGACAGGTACATCATCGGTCAGATCCCAAACCATCACACTCGTCTGCACTGTCTCCAGCAACGGGCTGCGGAGTATGCCGTCCAGCCGCATTACGGCATTCTCCTGCCAGCTGAGCAGGCTGTCTGTAGAGAAGGCCGGGATAATACTGTCCGTATCTTCTTCCTCGCTGACGGAATCATCGTTCTCCGGCAGTACTGCAAAAGCCTTCGAGACGATGGTGTCTGCAACCATCGTGCTGTCTAAACTGACCTGCGCCTGTACCGGCAGGCTTAACACGACACCGAGAAGCAGTGCCGGGAAGAGTCTCAATCTCATTTCTCTTTCGTTTCTATCCGTTTTCCAAGGGCTGACAGGAAACCGTCCATATTATCAGGCTGAACGCTGACAACGCTTCCGTCCACCAGCTCTATCAGTGCGTAGACACCTAAACGGAAGGCAAACGGACGTTTCCCTATCTTCTTTATTTTCTTCAGTTCTATCCGTCTTGTCCGGCCGACCCGTCCTGTCTTCACCTGCAGCACGCCGTCATCAGTCAGCACATATTCCGTATGGATGGCACGGTCCACAGCCCGGATGGTCACGACAACCAGGAGGACACCGAGGAGAATCATCAGGCTGTTCGTCCTGTTCCACAGACAGAAAAAGGATCCCAAGCCAAACACCACGATGGCTCCTGCATCGTTTATCGTCACTTTATGTCGGAAAGTTCTCATATTGCGCAAAAGATTATTGGCCTTATCGCCCTTGTCAGGCGAATAAGACCAATAAGATCAACAAGGCTTCTCAGCCCATAAGCCATCATTCTAAACCAGCGTTGCGATAACGTCCTCACGGCTGCCCGGCAGCATATCGATGACCGGGATTTCGGGCATTGTATAGCAGCCCGGTGCAAGGCGGAAGCTGGCACGCGCCACATTCACGAGCACCTGCGCCGTAAGAGCCGGGTTGTTGATGCTCATGTCGAATGAGAAACGCTGATTGTGCGTCTTCCCGCTCACGCCCTTGCGTGTCATGTGAACGCCATGCCCGACATCGTTCAGGGCAGCCACGCTCGGTACGGCAAACACGTGCAGCTCGTCGTGGGCGAAGTAGTCGTCGGCCTTGATTTCCTTGGTTACCTCCTCGAGGGTCGCCCCCTCTTCCAGTTCCACATAGACCATACGGCGGTGGATTCCCTCGCCGAGAGGAATGGTCATGGATAATGCGTCCTTCACCCCTTTCTTGCTGCGGGCGACGACAGAGTGTCCCATGGAACGGCCCGGACCGAAGTTGGTATAGGAAAGACCTTCCGGTGCAAGGCTTTCCAGCAGCACACGTACGATAGAATCAGAACCCGGATCCCAGCCTGCTGAAATCACACTGACGGTATTCGTGCGCTTGTTGTTCTCCATCTGCTTCGTACGGTAGTCGAGGATAGAACCGTGAATGTCGAACGAGTCAACGGTGTTGATACCCAGTGCCGTGATTTTCTCGGAATATTCCGGACACTTGCGGGTAGGTGTGGCAAGGATAGCTACGTCCACATCCTTGAGCTTGGTAATGTCGTCAACCACCTCATACGGGGCGAGTTCCCGGGGCTTGTCCTTGTCACCCTGACGGCGTACGATACCTGCAATCTCGAAATCTTTTGCAGCTTCCAATGCCTGGACGCTGTACTGACCGATATTGCCATAGCCTACAACGGCTGCTCTGATCTTTTTCATATTCCTTTTACCTTATTATAATTAGTACTATTTATACATCTGCAAAAGTAATGTTTTCTTTGTAGAAAGTATTGCCTTGCGGCATATTTTTAACACAATTATATAAGCCCTACCCCCAGCAAGACAGCAAACCGGTCAAGCCCCATCCCCTCCCCAAAGGAGGGGACTTGAAATACGATGTCGGATTGCGGGTTGCTTGACAGAGGAAATAAAAACAATACAGGGGGTTACTGGTGCGCCTGTTTTATCATCTATTCTTTATCGTCTATTAATGACAGCAGGGATTTGTTTCTTAACACAAGTTTATAAGTAAACATAACTCGTGGATTGGATAAATCCCATTGCTGCACTTCCTTCCGTATCAATTCACGATGTTTCTTGCTTATATCCCTCAAAGCGTTTCCCACGGATTTCCGAAGATACTCGCTCTCATGTGCTTTGTGCTTACTGATTAGAGCAATAGCCTCCGATGGATTTTCTTTGAAGAACGGGCGACTTGTCCAAATTCTCAATCCCTCTGTTACGGCACGGACAACATTCGGATTATCGTCATTTATCCACTCTTCTATGAGCGGTAAGGACATTTCATATCCTCTGTGTTTGCAAACTTCATCGAAAGCCTTTGCAAGCATTTCCTGCACACGCCAATTCTCATCGGTGCTTACTTGTTCTTTCAAAAAACAAAGTGCATTATTATCCTCTGTTGCCAATCTACCCAATATCGTTGTTGCCAACATTCGGGCTTGATAGGCTTCGTGCTTTAACAATTCAAGTGCTAATTCAAAGCATTGTTCTTTTGAGTATGTAGAAAGGATCTCGTCGGCTCCATCAATGATGTGCTGAAAGCCATGCTCTATTTGCAGTATCTTGTTTAATATATTATGAATCTCCATTTTTGTTCTTCGGTAGTTTTTGTGAGGCTTGTTCTATCTTTTTCTCGTCTCGCGCAACCTTGCGTTCCAATTTCTTAATATCTTCTGCGGGAGGAAGTTTTCCAGGCTTGATGCCTCGCTGTCCCAACATATCACGCACACTTTGGTTGTTCTGGACGTGTTCGTGCGTAAATAGGTAGTTCTCCATGCAGGTCTTTGTTTTCTACGTTGTAGTTGGTCATTTCCGTAGCAAGGTTCTTGGCAGCTATGGTAAGGGTGGGCAGAAAGTCAGCCAGCGGTCTGTTAGATTTCACCCCCAATCGGTTCTTCATATCTTCAGTGGTGTGTCCTCCGAAAAGTGCCGTATCACCTTTAGAACGTATGCGCCCGAAGCCTTTGTCATCAACTCCTCGCTGATATATGTTCTGCGACAATTGTTTTTCTGCCATTCTCAATTTATCACGGGTTTCTAAACGAGATAACAGGTTCAGTCGCTCTTCTATTAACTCTGCTTTTCGTGTTTGTACAGCAAAGTAGCTTTGGGCGAATGCAATTTCTTCTTTCTTTGGATCACCGTTTTGAGCGATAAGGTAGCAGGCGTAGCGAGTAAGCATAAAGTCGGATACTTCTCGTTTTCCGCCTTTGCCTATTTCTATCATTTTCGTGACCTCACGAAAATGATCATCAACATTGATTCCTTGTGCTTTACACGAATCTACTGCCCGTCGTATGGCAACAAGAAAGTTCTCCCAACGTGCATAGCCTAATATTGTTTGCAGTTCACGTGCAAACCAAACTTCTACCTGTTCTTCGCTATCGTCACTCTCAATGTATCTGACAATACTATCGAACGATGATTTATATTGTAATATGCTATTCTTGTCCATTGTCTTTTTCCTCCATCCATTCTGTATATTTACTATATTCAGTATCCAGCAAAGTTTTTTTATCTTCTTTGCTCATTATTCCTTTTTTAGCTTCTTCTCTCATTCCATGCCATTCAAGAGCAAGCCATGATTGCATTAGTGTTATGAAACTATCAATATCTTCTGTTTTATTCTCTGCTTGGACTATTTTATCAATCATTTCAATAGCTTTCCTATCCCAATGCTCATTATCCTTATCAGCAGGATTCATCAACAATTTTAATTTATACGACAATTCTTTCAACCTATCATTGTCGTTTCTTTCAGCAGTTACACAAAACTCTTCAACAGCTTTACGAAGTTCTGCCATATATTCCTTTCGAGCAATTGTTATGGTATTGATAAAAGTATTTTTACTTGATTGTTTTATAGTTGCGGAAATTTCCATTGTGCTAACAAAAGCTGTAAGTATTCCTACTATTAAAGTTCCTTCTAATTTTAATTTTTCCATTGAAAAAATCACTATTGTTAGTCCTATTAATGATAGAATAGCTATTACAAAGAGTATATTTTCTATTGTCTTCCAGCGTATATTGTTTATTTTTATCCAGTTCATTTTTCAACCTTATAATTTAATGTTAACCTCTATTTACTAACTCATTTACACTTATTTCTACTATCTTAAGAGCCTTATAGTCAATTCCACCTTACTGTACACCATCTTAAAATTGTCTTATAAGACAATTATTACCACTTACCAGGTATTGATTATCAAAGAGTTGTAAAATCAAATTTTTAAGCTTTGAAACCTGCGTAACCTGGGTAGTCGGTGCAGCCTGCGGATAAGACTTCACCTCTTCTTTCTTCAGCGGATTTTTCTTTGCTTGAATAACGTACTTCATCATATCGCTTAGAATTAAAGGGTTAGTAATGCCACAAAGGTACAAAATTTTATGATAAAGCTAACATAATATCCAAACTTTCAGCTAACTATCGTCCGTTGATTTTCAGACATTCTTTAAGCGGATTTGCGTCGCCATCCAAACATCCTGCTTATAGTTTTGCCTATTAAATGTGGGTTTGGTGCTTTGCAGCATTTATCAAAAATGAATCAGCCAATGTATGTACCAGCCATAAGCATTTCTGCGAACTACTGCGTTGGAAGACCGAGAAGAAAAGGAAAAGCAGCTTTCGTTTTGTATTAATTCTTTACCTTGTTTATTCATCGAGACTATCACGGGAAACAAAGCCGTTGATAAGATTGAAAGCGGCAAATGAAAACATAGCCGGAACACACTTCTATACACTTTGTAAGCCACTTATAATCAAACACATACACAACCGTACAAAAAAGGTGCTTAATTGAACTTCAAAAGGGCGTTAGTAAAGCTTCAAAAGGGCATCTTTTGCAAGTCAATCAAGCCTTGATTGGAATCCAAAAGATGCTTGATTGCAATTCAAGTACTGCTTAACTACCTATTTTCGGGGTGTTATAACACTTGACGAAAGTATCGTTTTGTACCATAAATTGTAAATATTATTCAACCAGCAAGTAGCACTTTACACTTTCTGTTCAGCCCACATCGATAGTCCCTCCCCCGCTCCACTGGGGAGGGCT
Organism: Prevotella multiformis DSM 16608; assembly: GCF_000191065.1. Classification (GTDB taxonomy): domain Bacteria; phylum Bacteroidota; class Bacteroidia; order Bacteroidales; family Bacteroidaceae; genus Prevotella; species Prevotella multiformis. Next base: position 682,817 of record NZ_GL872283.1, on the reverse strand, counting down.
GGGGGTGAGGCCGGGGAGAGGTTGCCTCTTTTTATTTGTCATATACAATAAAAGCCAAACTGCAGCGTTATTTTTCTTGTATATACAGAATGCCTTGCCACAGCAAGGAGCATATTTTTATAGGATTATGATAGAATACATCAGGGGCGAACTCGCTGACCTGACACCTGCTTTGGCCGTCGTCGAGGCACACGGGGTAGGTTATGCGCTGAACATTTCGCTCAATACTTACAGTGCCCTACAAGGCAAGACAACTGTGAAACTCTATGTACACGAGGCGATCATGACTGGCGGCCGCGACGACAGCTACACCCTCTACGGTTTTGCCAGCAGGCAGGAACGATCGCTCTACCGCCTGCTGATCACCGTCTCGGGTGTAGGAGCCAACACCGCACGCATGATCCTCTCGTCTCTGACACCTGCCGAACTGTGCAACGTCATTGCCAACGCTGACGAGAAGATGCTGAAGACGGTCAAGGGCATCGGACTGCGTACGGCACAGCGCATCATCGTCGACCTGAAGGACAAGATCATGCAGAGCGGTATCGCCGACGAACTCCACGTCAGCAGCCAGCCCGGCACGCCGGCTGTCGACACCGCCATCAAGGACGAGGCCGTCAGTGCGCTGACCATGCTGGGCTTCTCCCCTGCCCCATCGGCCAAGGTCGTCGTGAGCATCCTCACCGACCAGCCCGACCTTCCCGTGGAACAGGTCGTCAAGCTGGCGCTGAAGATGATAAAGTAAGCCCTCCGGGCATCATCGTTTATCACTGCTCATCACCGTCTATCACCGCCCACACATCCCCCTCCTCCGAAAAGGGATCAGGAAGGCTCCCAATCCCCCATCTTCTTGAAAAGAAAGCAATACATATCTCTCCTCGTCGTCCTGTTTCTCGGCAGCATCTGTCTGCTGAGCTGGGGACATCCGGCCCTCAACTTTGTACCTTTCGCAAAGCTGATCAGTACCGTTGCACCGCCGGACACCGTCAAGAAGGCGAAGACGGCCGAGGTGGAGATTGACGAGGAGAAGATTCCCGACTCGCTGCTTCATCCCCGCTGGAAGGTGCAGCGCACTACCCCGATAACCTACGACGACCTCAAAGAGAACTCCACCGATCTCATCCGTCCGGAGAATATGCGGCAGACCGTGGAGTACAACGATTCGCTCGACCGCTACATCATCGGCAACAAAATCGGCGACACCTACGTGATGGCACCGATCATGATGACGCCGGAAGAATACCGCAGATGGACGGAGAAGCGCAGCTTCGCCGATTATTACCGCTCGAAGAACCAGGAGATACTGAAGGAGAAAGGCAAGGACAAGTTCGACTTCACGGACATGCACTTCTCCCTCGGGCCGGCCGAAAAGATCTTCGGACCGGGCGGCGTACGCATCAAGACACAGGGATCGGCAGAGCTGAAGTTCGGCGCCAACATCAAAAACATTGACAACCCGTCGCTGCCCATCCGCAACCGCAAGACGACAGCGATGGACTTCGACGAGAAAATCAATGTCAATGTGAACGGAAAGGTGGGCGACAAGGTGAACATGAACCTGAACTACAACACCGATGCGACGTTCGACTTCGACACGCAGAACTTCAAACTGAGATATGAAGGCAAGGAAGACGAGATCATCAAGCTCGTTGAAGGCGGCAATGTCTCCTTCCCTTCCAACAACTCGCTCGTGCAGGGGGCATCGGCACTCTTCGGCATCCGCACAGACCTGCAGTTCGGCAAGCTGAAGCTGCAGACGGTACTCTCGCAGAAGAAGAGTTCCAACAAGAGCGTCAGCTCAAGGGGCGGCAAACAGCTGACACCGTTCGAGATCGATGCAGCCGACTACGAGGAGAACCACCACTTCTTCCTCTCCCAGTACTTCCGCGACAACTATGACGCGGCGATGAAATCGCTGCCGAACCTCAAGACAGGCATAACCGTCAACCGTGTGGAAGTATGGGTGACAAACAAGACAGGAACGACCAGCAACACCCGCAACATCGTAGCACTGACCGACCTCGGCGAGAACAGGAAAGTGAGCCGCACCGACCTGTGGGGACCAGGCTCCGGTCCCGTCCCGTCGAACAATGCCAACACAGAGTACGGCACCCTTACACAGACCTATCCTGCCGCCCGCGACATCGACCAGGTGACAGGCATCCTGGACGGTGCAGGACTGGTGGGAGGCAACGACTACGAGAAACTCGCCAATGCCCGGCTGCTGAACAGTTCGGAATATTCAGTCAACACAGCCCTGGGATATATCTCGCTGAGAAGCGGACTGCAGACCGACCAGGTGCTGGCGATCGCCTACGAATACACCTACGGCGGCGTGACCTACCAGGTGGGAGAGTTTGCCAGCGACCACACGGACATCAACAAGGCGCTCTTCGTCAAGTCATTGAAGAACACCAGCAACAACCCCAGGCAGGGAAACTGGGATCTGATGATGAAGAACGTCTATTACCTTGCCTCAAACATCGAGCGTGACAAGTTCCGCCTTGACGTGAAATACCAGAGCGATACGACTGGTGTCTACCTTTCCTATATACCGGAGCCGCAGGTAAAAAGCCAGACGCTCATCAAACTCCTGAATGCCGACCGGCTGGACAACAACAACAATCCGCACTCCAACGGCTACTTCGATTACGTCGAGGGGTACACCGTCAGCAACGGACGTGTCTTCCTGCCGATGGCGGAACCGTTCGGCAGGGGACTACGGAAAGCCCTGACTGACAGAGGTGTCACAGCAGCCATTGCAGACAAGTATGTCTTCGAACAGCTTTACGACTCCACAAAGACCATCGCCAAGCAGATTGCCGAAAAAGACAAGTTCATGCTCACAGGGCAGTACCGGGGTACGGCGGCGAATGTCATTTCCCTCGGGGCTTATAACGTACCACAGGGATCGGTGGTCGTGACGGCAGGCGGTGTGACCCTGAATGAAGGCTCTGACTACAGTGTCGATTACAGTGCCGGAGAGGTAACCATCCTCAATCAGAGCATCATTGACGCCGGAACAGCCATCAATGTCTCCCTGGAAAGCCAGAGTGCCTACCAGCAGGAACGCAAGACAATGATTGGCGTGAACTGGGAATACGACTTCTCCAAAGACTTCCAGATCGGCGGTACGTTCATGCACCTGTCCGAACAGCCGTTGACAACCAAGGTGAACATGGGGGCAGAACCGCTCAACAACACCATCTGGGGACTGAACATCAACTGGAAGAAGGAAAGCCAGTGGCTGACGAATATGCTCGACAAGATTCCGTTGCTGCACGTCAGTCAGCCTTCCTACATCACATTCTCCGCCGAGTTTGCACAGCTTCTGGCCGGACAGAGCAAAGGAACACAGGACAACGCCTCCTATCTGGACGACTTCGAGGGGGCGAAGACGACCATCGACGTAAGCCAGCCGACATCGTGGATCATCTCCAGCGTACCGTCCGACTTCCCCGAGCATACGGACAAGACGACCCTCAACAGCGGTTATAACCGCAGTCTGCTGGCATGGTACAACATCGACCCGCTCTTCACACGGCGCAGCAGTTCGCTGACACCGGGACATATCAAGAGCGACCTCGACCAGCTCTCCAACCATTATGTACGCGAGATTCCGGTAAGCGAGCTGTTCCCGAACCGTGACCGGAACTACAGCGGTTCCATCTCTACGCTGAATATCCTGAACCTCGCCTATTATCCTTCCGAACGCGGACCGTACAACTTCAATCCGAACATAGACATCAACGGACACCTCACCCATCCTGCCGGTACATGGGGAGGCATGATGCGCAAGCTCGACACCAACGACTTCCAGACCGCCAACATCGAATACATCGAGTTCTGGCTGCTCGACCCGTTCATCTATTCCAACCGGCTGCCAAATGCGAGCCAGTATGGCGGCGACTTCTACATCGACCTCGGCGAAGTGTCAGAAGATGTGCTGAAGGATGGAAAGAAGTTCTATGAAAGCGGTATGCCGGTAGACGGCAGCCCGTCGTGGACGACCACACAATGGGGTAAGATTCCGACGCAGAGCACCGTCACCTACGCCTTTGCCACGTCAAAGGGCAGCCGTGCCAAGCAGGACGTGGGATTCAACGGTCTGACGGACGAAGAAGAACGACAGTTCGTATCCTACCAGAACTTCCTCACCGCAGCCCGTGCCAACACCAATCAGGCCGTCTTCGATTCTATCTGGACGGATCCGGCCAACGATGACTACCACTATTTCCGTGGTTCGGACTGGGATGCGAAGCAGGCTTCCATTCTCGAACGCTACAAGCGCATCAACAACCCACAGGGCAACTCACCGGACAATGACAACAACAACGAGCGTTACGACACCTCGTACAAGACGACGCCCGACGTGGAGGACATCAACCAGGACTACACACTGAACGAATACGAGAAGTACTATCAGTACCACGTCAGCATCCGTCCGCAGGACCTCGTCGTCGGCCGGAACTACATTGTCGACAAGCGAGTAGCCTCTGCCTCCCTGCGCAAAGGCGGTTCAGAACCCGTCACGTGGTATCAGTTCCGCATCCCGCTGGAGGAATTCCAGAAACGTGTAGGCAACATCAGCGACTTCACCAGCATCCGCTTCATGCGTATGTTCCTCACAGGTTTCGAGAAACCCATCGTCCTCCGGTTCGGCACGCTCGACCTCGTCAGCGGCAAGTGGCGGCAGTATCAGCAGAACCTCACCAACTCTGCCAGCAATACAGGTACAATGTCGGTAAGTGCCGTGAGCCTTGAGGAGAACAACGACAAGGTGCCCGTGAACTACATCCTGCCGCCGGGCATCCGCCGTGGACAGGATCCGAACCAGCCACAGCTTGTCGAAGAGAACGAGCAGGCACTCTCCATGGTCGTCAACAACCTGGGTACAGGCGAGTCGAAGGCTGTCTACAAGAACACTACCCTCGACCTGCGCCAGTACAAGCGGCTGCAGATGTTCGTACACGCCAACGCCTTCGAACAGAACACGACCAACCTGACTGACAACCAGCTGGCTGTGTTCATCCGTCTGGGATCGGATTACAAGAACAACTACTACGAGTATGAAATCCCGCTGAAGCTGTCGGCTCCGGGACATTATGATATGTACACCGGCCATGACCGCCGCATCGTATGGCCCGAGGAGAATATGCTCGACATCCCGCTGAAGCTGCTCACCTCCGTGAAGAAACAGCGTAACCAGGCACGGGGTGCAGGAACGGCAAGCTACAACCGGGCTTTCTCCGTCTACGACACCGACCGTCCTGCCAACAAGGTGACGGTGATGGGCAATCCGACACTCGGTGAAGTGAAGACGATGATCATCGGTGTACGCAACCTTTCCAGCAGTCAGAAAAGCGGTGAAGTATGGGTGAACGAACTTCGCCTGCTGGAATTCAACAACGAAGGCGGCTGGGCGGCAAGAGGACAGCTCAATCTCCAGCTGTCCGACTTCGGTACGGTGGATGTCAATACCAGCCACAGCACCGACGGATTCGGCGGTCTGGAACAGGGTGTCAACGAGCGGCAGCAGGAGACGAAGACGGATGTGTCGGTCACCACAAGCCTTGAACTGGGCAAGTTCTTCCCCGACAAGGCCAAGGTGTCCGCACCTTTATATTACAGTGTCACGAAGAGCGAAAGCCGGCCTAAGTACAACCCTCTCGATACGGACATGGAACTGAAGGACGCACTCGACGGTGCCGCCAGCCGTCAGGAACGGGATTCCATCGAATCAATCGCCGTCACCAAACGGCTGACGACAAACTTCTCGCTCTCGAACGTGCGCATAGGCATCCAGACCAGAAACCACCCTATGCCGTACGACCCGGCCAACTTCGCCCTATCCTACAGCCATTCCCACTCTCATACATCGGGTGAGACGACCGTCTATGAGAATGAGGACAACTGGCGGGGCGCACTGAACTACAACTGGACACCGGTGTACAGGACCTGGGAGCCGTTCAGACGGCTGATCAAGAGCCGGTCCAAATGGTTCGACATCCTCAAGCGGTTCGGACTGAACTGGCTGCCGCAGAACATCACGTTCAATACCGAGATGGTGCGCAACTACTACGAACTGCAGGAACGGGACATGGAATCGACAGAGAACAGCATGCTGCCGCTCACCTTCAGCGAACAGTTCCTGTGGAACCGTGATTTCGCCCTGCGCTGGGATCTGACACGCAACCTGCACATGAACTTCCAGAGTGCGACACACGCCGAGATAGAAGAGCCTTACACACCGGTCAACAAAGACCTCTACCCCGACCGGTACGAGGCATGGAAGGATTCGGTGTGGACGAGCATCAAGCACTTCGGCACACCGCTCGACTACCAGCAGAACTTCACACTCTCTTACCAGCTGCCGATCAACCTGCTGCCGGTCTTCGACTGGGTGAATGCGGATGCCAACTATACAGCAGCCTATACCTGGGTACGCGGAACAAAACTGGAAGACGGGACATCACTCGGCAACACCATCACGGCCAACCGCTCGCTGAACATCAACGGTTCGTTCAACCTCGAACGGCTCTACAATCATGTGCCTTTCCTCAAGAAGACCAACGAACGATTCAACCGCACACGTCCTGTACGCCCCAAGCTGACCGATGAACAAAAGAAAGCCGAAAAGGAAAAGAAAGAGAAGAAGCCGAAAGACAAAGACGAAGAGAAGAAAAAGGCTCTGCCCCGCAACCAGAGAAGCTTTGAAAAGGAAATCGTCATCAATGCCGATTCCGCCGTCCTCGTATCACACGGCAAGAAGACGAAAAGGCTCATCGTCTCTGCCAAGGACGAGCGGGGAAAGACGTTGAAGATAAAGTGGCGCAAGGTGGGCGATACGCAGGTAAAGGTATTCAACCGCACCGACTCTGCCATCCGCATGAAACTGACCGTCACCCCCAAGGAGTCCCTCGACAACAAAGGCTGGTACAAAACCGCACAGTGTGTGGCACGTGCGCTGATGACGGTGCGCTCGGCAAGCGTTTCCTACCGAAACCAGTACGCCATGGCACTGCCGGGATTCATGCCGACTGTAGGCGATGCCTTCGGACAGACACGCGGAATGGGAGCAATGTCGCCGGGACTGGACTTCGCCTTCGGCCTCATCGATGACGACTATATCGGCAAGGCACGGGACAACAACTGGCTGCTCATGAACGACAGCGTGGCGACACCGGCTACGACCAATCAGACCGAGGATCTGCAGATACGCATGACGCTGGAACCGTTCAAGGACTTCAAGATCGACCTTACCGCCAGCCGGATGAAGAGCACCTCACGGAGCATCCAGTACATGTATGCCGGCAACCCGACCACGCAGAGCGGTTCCTTCACCATGACCACCCTGTCACTCGGTACGGCATTCGAGAGTCTGGGCGATGCCAACAACGGCTATCACAGTGCCACATTCAACCGTTTCGTGCAGTCGCTCGACGGCTACCGCGACCGTGTGGAAGCGCAATACCGCAACGCCACCTACCCTGCCTCCTTCGGCGGCGGACACTTCGACCCGACGGTGGGAGCCGTCAACAAATACAGTGCCGACGTGATGGTGCCTGCTTTCCTCAATGCCTATACAAGCATGGGCGGCAACGGACTCAACATCTTCCCTGCCCTGCGCAGTCTGCTGCCCAACTGGACAATCCGGTACAGCGGACTGTCACGGCTGCCTTTCTTCGAGCAGTTCTTCAAAAGCGTCAACATCAATCATGCCTACCGAAGCATCTTCGCCATCGGCTCTTACCAGAGCTACAGCACATGGCAGGAATACATGAACGGACTCGGATTCATCGCTGATGCCACGACAGGCAACCCCATTCCAAGTTCGATGTACAACATCTCACAGGTGAGTATCAACGAGGCATTCTCACCGCTCCTCGGAATCGACCTCACCTTGCAGAACAACCTCACGGCACGCCTGGAATACCGGCAGACACGTGTGCTCTCGCTGTCCATGACAAGTGTGCAGCTGAATGAGGCCTCCTCAAAAGACTGGGTCGTAGGTGTCGGTTACCGGATCAACGACTTCAACCTCTTCAACAACGGGACACGCCATGTAGCAAGAAAGAAGAAAAAGAATACGGAGACTTCACAGCAGGACAACAGCGCGTCCCGTCAGGACAACGGACTGAACCACGACCTCAACCTCCGTCTCGACATGAGTTACCGGCGGCAGGCATCGCTCACCCGCGACATTGCCTCACTCGCCTCTTCGGCCTCAAGCGGCAACACCGCCTTCAAGTTCGCTTTCATGGGCGACTACACCTTGAGCCGTCTGGTAACGGCCAGCCTCTATTACGACCTGCAGATCAACACTCCCCTGCTCTCGTCAGGCAGTTACCCGACGACCACCCACGACTTCGGTGTAAGTCTCCGGCTCAGCCTGACAAGATAGAAACCAGCAGCGGTCCTGCCAAGCTGTGGAAGCATGACAGTACGACCGCCCCATGTCCATGAAAAGGTTCTTCCGTTAAATGCGTGGCTGCTTTTCACATAGCTTTAACGGAAGAACCGAAGTGATTCTTTAAACGAAAACATTGCTAAGACTGTTGACCGTCTATTCTCATCCTCCGATACAACAGCCTTTTCATTTTAACACGTTGAAAACACAGAAAAGATTTTGAAAAGTCATTACATAATCTCAAACTGATCATCTGCAGATAAAAATAACACGTGCAAAAAAGCAGGTTTGTAACCGGCAGTCAATCAGACGGTTGTTAAGTCTCTCGCAAAAGGTGCTTGATTGGACTTCAAAAGGGCGTTAGTTACACGCTAAGAGAGCACCCCTTGCAGGTCAATCAGGCATCTTTTAGAGGCCAGAAGAGCATGTGTCAGCTTTGAACTGCATAAAAATGTTTACAAACACCGATGATATGGGAATAAGTTGTTCGTAGAAGACGGAAAGACAGGCTGATGGACAGACATCATATCTATTTGTCTTTCCTGCATTTCATCTTGTAGTTTATCCTCCTTTGCAAGGGCATCTGATTCAGGACAGTCATACCCTGCAAGTGTATAAGCCTTTATTCTATTTCTAATCTACGCATTTAACGGAAAAACCGACAAAACCTGCTGGTAAATCTGATGCCGCATAGGTTTATAACACCTATAATATAAGGAGGTTATGTGCTTCCCAAACTATCATAAGCAAAATACCGGATGATTGTCTGGCAATCATCCGGTATTTTGCTGTGCGCCTGACAGGACTCGAACCTGCACAACGTAAGTTACTAGATCCTAAGTCTAGCGCGTCTACCAATTCCGCCACAGGCGCATAACGGCTGCAAAGTTACGGAATGTTTAAGAAACAGCCAAATGTTTGCGAACATCTTTTCCAGCTGTTTCGAGTCAGCAGCAGTAGCTGAATCTCCCACAAAGGTCTATACTTCTCCACTCGCTCCCGAGGAGGGGGGGAGTACGTGGCAGCCAATGAGTAAGGGATGACGGCAGGCAGAGCCAGACCTTAAGGGGAACAGGCCGGATGAGCGGTAACAGAACTGTCCTGCCCGGCTTCCATGATGCGCTTCCCTTATTTAGAGGGGTTGGGTGAGGTCTTCAGCAGCTCCCTTGCAAACTCGATAATCGTATCTCTGCCTCGTGCGAAATCCTCGGAGGTGAGGTCTACCTTATGATCGGGATCAATACCGAACTCGGTCATCTTCCTGTCACGGTCGTACATCGGACAGGCGGAGAAGCGGACACCCCACCCATTGGGAAGTTCAGAAGAGAAAGGCAGACCGGCACCGCCGCCGGTACGGTCGCCTACAACAGTAACACCGGGACAGCACTTCATATACTTCACAAACTCGTTGGCAGCCGAGAAGACGCTGCGGTTGGTCAGTACGACAACCGGTTTCTGCCAACGCACCCCACGTCCCGGCTTCAGATATTCCGGACGCAACGAAGAGAAGTCGTCATGCCCCTTCCCCGTCTTGTGCTGCATATAGCCCACAAGCAGCTCCTCGTTCGTAAAGCGGGCTGCCAGTTCCTCCGCATTGTTCACGTTGCCTCCGCCATTGTTGCGGACATCCACGATCAGTCCCCGGCAGGGCTGCAGGTGAAGGAGAATATCATCCAGGTTGCCTGCACCGATGCCGTTTTGGAAACTTTCACAGCGCAGGTATCCGATGTTGTCGTCAAGGATGGTATAGTCCATCCCGCTTGCGATGAGATAGTCGGTCTTGAGATACCTGCGTTCAAGTGAGTCGGAATAGTTCTTGGGGTAATCCTCATGCCAGGCCCAATAGCGGCCGAGGTTGAAAGAGGTGTACAGATTGACGTGTCCGTCCTTCAGTTCGGAGAGCATATTGGTCATCACCTCGAACTGCTGCTTCGCCGTCATGGACGCATCGAACTGCCGGGCATAACGGCTGTGTACCTCCTGCCAGTCAACACCTTTCTGCGAGAAGAAGCAGTAATGCTCGTCCATGATACGCCACAACGCCTCGAAGTTCCCCTGCGGATCATCGGGAAGTTCGTCATTCGTAACACAGCCGGTGACCGTACCGAGCAGGGTAAGTGCGGAGATAGATGTTTTCAGAACCGTATGGAACAGCTTTCTCATGGAATAATCTTGTTGATGGAGAATTTACGTACAATGCCCAGTACAACGAGGCTGCTCCATACGTGCTGGCGCAGACCGTTGACTTTTGCCTGCTGGTAATCGCCCAGATAGCCGATGCGGAGGGTCGTATGGCGGAGCGTGAAGTCGAATGTAAGCAGCTGACGGAGGGAGGGAGCAGAGACAGGTGTCGTGACAACGAGGTTGTGGTCGTAGTTTCCACGGGTGAAGATCTCGTAATAGCTCTGTCCGTAATTGGGTGAGAACATCAGTCCGAGGAGCGGTGCCTGCAACTCATAACGCAGCTGGAAAGGACAGTTCCAAAGGTGGAAACGATAAGCGGCGACGGCATCGGGGGCAACATTCACCTGTCCGTAAGCCTGTGCGGGATTGTTGGAATTGCGGGTGTTGTAAAGGAAGCCGAGCCTTGTATCAATGCCGCCGCCTGCCTTCAGGCACAGTTCTCCTTTGCCGAGCTCCCACCCCCCGAGGGCATAGTGCCAGCTGTACTGGAAATTGTAGAAACCGCCAAGTTCATTGTTGTTGTCTTTCCGGTTATGGACCGACAGCAGCTGGGCCTGGTGTACCAGCTCACGGGACAGCCGGCTGCCGTTCTCACGTACAGAGTGGGAGACATACCGCAGCTCCGTGCCACGGTATTCTTCTGGCGAGAGGTAAGTGTCGAGTACGTTTACGGTGCCGATACCGAGCATCTGCACATTGGTTATCACCTTGTGGCTGCGCAAGGTATCCTGTGCAACGGCAGGTACAGACAACAGCAGACAGAGAGCGGGCAGCAAGGAGGTTTTCAGGTTCATGGGTTGATTTTTGGAACAGGAAGAGGGTATCAAAAGCAGGGACACACCGTCTGTGCGCCCCTGCCTATGTCAGTCACACACTGCAAGGAATGTCACTTTGCGTCCGACAGGAGATAGAAATAATCAAGCCCCTTGTAAAATTCGCTCTGCACCTTGTCATCAATGATCACGCCACCCTCAATAAGGCGTATACCGACCTGTTTCTTTGGCGCATAGAAGCCGCCGAACGTCAGGTTGCGTCTGAAAGCGAAGCCGATGGCTACTTTGTGCGTCTCGCCGCCATAGGTCAGTTTACCCAGTTCAACCTGGAACGGTGCCACATCAAACAGAATCGGATTCACACTGTAGATATTGAAAGCACACTTGATGTCCCGGGCAGGCAGAGCCTCCACGGCCTTCTTCAGCTCGAGATTGGTGATGTTGTTGGCCAGCATCTTGCTGGGGAAATTCCTGACCAGCACCGTAGAGTCCGACCTGATTTCCCAGGTAGTGCGCAGGGAGTCCTTCTTCTCTATCTTGCCGCTTTTACCGTCACTGGTATGAGAGAACAGCCATCCCTGATAGTTCCCCTGAATAGTCAGTAAAGCTGCTTTCAGCTCTGTCTGTGAAATCTGTTTGTCTTCGTAGTCATCACTCAGACAGGACGTGAAAGACAGAGTCGTTACGAGTGCAAGAATTAAAATAAACAACTTGTTTCTATTCATTGTAGTAAGTTTTGGTTATCACATTTAAGTTTATTGCTCGCAAATTTACACATTCCCTGCGTATTTCCCACACAATAACTGTTAAAAAACAGGATGATTGCTCAAGCTTGGAGGAAAACCTCAAATCTCAAACCTCAAACCTCAAATCTCAAACCTCAAATCTCAAAGTTAACCCGATTTCCCATACATATCTGCCGGACTTTTATTATCTTTGCCGGCAGAAACCTAAACTATAAATTCGTAACATGAAGAAGACCTTACTATTGATTGCCGCCCTGCTGACCGGCTTCTGCAGCATGGCACAGGAAACGTACAAGCCGACAACAGAGAACCTCAAGGCACGCGAACAGTTCCAGGACGAGAAGTTCGGCATCTTCCTGCACTGGGGACTCTACTCGATGATCGGTGCGGGCGAATGGGTGATGACAAACTGGAACATCAACCACCGGGAATACCCCAAGCTGGCAAAGACATTCTACCCCTCCGAGTTCGATGCCGACGCATGGGTATCGGCGATAAAGACAGCCGGCGCAAAATACATCACCATCACCACACGCCACCACGACGGCTTCTCGCTCTTCAAGACGGCGACCAGTACATACAACACCGTGGACGGAACACCGTTCAAACGGGACATCATCAAAGAGCTGGCCGCTGCCTGCCAGCGGCACGGCATCAAGCTGCACCTGTATTACTCGCACCTGGACTGGGGACGGGAGGACTATCCGCAGGGACGTACAGGACTGGGGACAGGCCGGGACAAGGAGAAAGCCGACTGGAACAGCTACTATCATTTCATGAATACACAGCTGACGGAGCTGTTAACCAACTACGGTCCTGTCGGGGCTATATGGTTCGATGGCTGGTGGGACCATGACAGCGATGCAAAACCGTTCGACTGGCAGCTGACGGAGCAGTATGCCATGATCCACCGGCTGCAGCCGCAGTGTCTCATCGGAAACAACCACCACCAGACACCCAACGCCGGCGAGGATATTCAGATCTTCGAGCGTGACCTGCCGGGAGAAAACAAGGCTGGACTGTCGGGGCAGGACATCAGCCGTCTGCCGCTCGAGTCGTGCCAGACCATCAACGACCACTGGGGCTACTCGATTACCGACACGCTCTATAAATCGCCGAAAGAGCTGATCCAGATGCTCGTCCGTGCTGCCGGAAAGAATGCCAACCTCCTGCTCAACATCGGCCCGGAACCGGGGGGCGCACTACCCTCCCTTGCCCTCAACCGCCTTCAGGCTATCGGTAAATGGCTGAACCAATACGGCGAAACCATCTACAACACTCGTGGCGGCATCATCGCCCCACACGACTGGGGAGTAAGTACGCAGCGAGGCAACAAACTCTACATCCACATCCTAAACTGTATGGACACCAGCCTCTTCCTCCCGACCGGCAGCCACAAGGTGAAGTCCGCCACCGTCTACGGCACCAACCAGCGTGTCAACTTCACAAAAACCGGCCACGGCATCACTCTCAACCTCAATACCGTTCCCACCGATATTGATTATATCGTGGAGCTGACACTGTGATATAGATTCTCTCTACTTATCATCTTTCAAATCCAACCCGCAGCAACTGGAGGGGTTGCTGCGGGTTGGATTATGTTTCTGTATGTTTTATAAAGTATAAATAAAATTGAATATTACCATTCTTATTGATGTCTATTTGATATGTCACTCATACTATCAAATACGGTCATCTTGTCTTAGGTTTACTATTTATAAAGAATTTAGATACAGCTAGCAGAGAGTCCATTTTTTGCAAATTATCATCCATTCTCATAATTATGGTTTTGTATTGCCCTTGCTGTATTTCAATTTTGGAAAACTCATTATTAAAGAAGGTCATCCCCAAAGGTGAAAATAATGAAATAATAAGGGCTAACCAAGCTAGATTTCTACTGCACCTTGCTGCTTTCACTTCTTTCTGATATGATAAAATTTCTAATGATACGAAATTATTCTTTTTAAATTCATATAATGAATCAGAGGGATAAATCACGCTATTAAAATAATATATAACTTTACTCAAAATAGGGTCAACGACAAGTTCGCCATTAAGTATAATATCGCCTTGAGCATCTTTTAGAACGACAGTGTTTCCTTCAATTATGATTTGCCCTCCAGTTATTGTTAATATTGTCCCATCAGAGCCTACTCCTACACTAGTATCAGAAGGAGCATATATTATCTGGTTCTGCTCTTTACTTAAACAATACACAAGTCCTTCTTTTTCCATTGCTTCTATCAATGAAATTATTTTTACAAGCAATGAATATATCTCATCTCTTCTACATTTTGTATTGTACAAGGTGTATACCTTTCTTGTTGGTGCTAAGATTAGAAGAGCTAATTCTTTATCATTAAAGTATTGCTTTAAAAGTTCTCCAAGTGTAAATACCATATTAGAACCCTGATCCAATATAATCTTAATGATTTTTTCATCCCATTCATTTATCTTTTTCATTTCTTTTTTGACTTTCTTTTTTTGAGACCCTTTCGGTTTTCATATTTCTTTTTGTTAATAACTCTATCTTTTTTTTCAATTATTTGTTTTGCCTTTAAAAGTTCGTCTCGAAGAACACGATTTTGCTTTTCTAATTCTTTTGATTTCTTTTCATTAGATTCTGCTTCTTTTTTAGCTGATTCTATGATCGGAGAGAATGAGTAACCCTTTTGTTTTGTATTTTTATATATTTCATTGCATTCTTCTTCAGACGGGTTCGTTAAGAGTTTATTAATTTCATCTTGTAAATCGAATCGCATAGTTATAATATTCTTCCCTGTGATTTCTATTCCTAATTTTAAAAGGGGTTCTACATCTTTCCATATTGTTTTTGCTGTATGTTGTAGGAATGGATTTTCAAATAAGCTTTGTATCTTTACTTGATCATCTTGTACTAATCCCGTTTCAACTAAATATGCCATTAACGAAGCGGGTTTACATAAGATATTAGCACTAACTTCTAGTTGTTTAGCGCAATAATGAACCCTTGTCGAATTTGTTAAAATATAGTATTTGTTTTTTAACAAGTCCTGTCTATCTGCTTGTTTTTTGCCTATCCTTTCATTGTTTATCTCATTCATTTTTTTTATTTCTAAATATAATTGAGCATCAGTTTTCGCAATATTTTGATTCTTATCTTCATCTCGATGTTGAGCTTTTTCTGTTTTACGTGTTTCTTCTAGAGATACATCTGTAAGTTGCATCAACAACTTCTCATCTACTTGAACTGGTTCAGGCATGACACCATAGTTAATTTTCTCACCTAGTTTATCTTTGATTTGTTCACTAATAAAAGCAACACCATGAGTTGAAGAGAAATAATTTTTAATGTAAACTTTCCAGGTAGGGCAGTTTGCTTTATCTGACTGTTTAATATAGTAGTAGTCTTCAATAAAAACATTCTTAAACTCTTGGCTTACCAAGTTTTCTTCTGTGTCAATTAAGTATGAAACAAAAGGGTATCTTTTTTGAGCTGCTTCTGCATGATTAAAAACTTCAGTAATAATTTCATTCGGTATATAGATTTTACAACCACACTTTTGAAGCAACTCTATCATCTTTCTGTATTGTCTACTCAATGATGCTTTATCTGTAACCAAGTATAGGAGGACATCAGTATCTAAAATAAAGACTTTTTCCCTTATTAAAGTACTCTTAAATTCGCTTAACAATGGGTCTATATCCATTATTTGCATTGTTATATAAGTTCTAGCAAGAAGTTCAAGAATGCTCTTTTGCTCCTCTGTAGGTTTTTCTATGACGCTACCTATTGTATAAATAATTTGATTTGACAATTCTTCTTTTTCTCCGGAATTTAATCCATTCGATGCAATTTTTCCTAATTGAGGAAGCTCTGTCGCTTCTTTTCTTTTATCTAGTTCAAAGAAAGAGAGACCAGTTACCACATAATAATAATCAATACACTCTTTGATGTTAGATTTTACTTGATTTTCATTACTAATCTTTTTCCCATAAGCTTTTTGTACCATCTTACAGATATCATCTATAAGTTTCTTTTGCTGTTCTGAAATCTGTTTTACATCCTTCTTCGCATCCTGTTGAGATTCTTCTGTAAGAGTGAGTACCCCATTTTCTTCCTTAATAAATTTATTTTTAACTAGCTCTTGTATTGCAAAATCTATATTATCTTCATTTATAAAAAAACCTTTGTGTTGTGTAGTAACCTTTTCCATTATTTCTTTCCGGCTAGTCACTCCACCTCCTATAATGAGTGAAAGTAGAAATTTTTGAAATATGACATTTCGCTTACTCTTAATTTCTTTGCTATTAAAGAGCAAACAAGATTTTAACATCGCTTCTTCTATTTCTTTATCTTTAAAGTAATCCATAATAGTATACTAAATGATTATATTCTTCTTGTAATCACTTGCATCTTAGATAGGTAATTCTGCTAAATTACAACCTTTATTCATAATAGTACGAATAATCAATACCTTTCATAAACATTTCTCGGTCATCAATCTTGGTGGTGAGTGCAGGCTTTACCAAAGCCTTGATATGCGTGCTATCAGACACATTCTCGCGCATGGCGGTCAGATATTCGTTCTTGTCTATCTGACTCCAATCCACACACCGATTGAGAGAACGCTTCAGCATGAGGTCGAGCCAAATGCGAGTACTGCGACCATTACCCTCCATAAAAGGATGAGCAACGTTGCATAAATTCGGCTGCATTCGGCTTCTCTTTAACGAAGTTGAGCAATATTCTTCAAAGTCGGTTATCATATAACTTCTTGAATTAACACTTTATCCATCTGGGGTGCTAATCATTTTTCAAGCCAACGGAATGCTATTACCACTCTTCACAATCGTTAGTACTGATTGATACGTTATGTGTGATTTATGTTCTTCCATAAGTAGGCTCTTAGCTGATGTTCCCCCCTTCGATAGCGTTCCACAAAGATAACACAAAAAATCCATATATATAGGAGAATTAACAAAACTTTCTCATACAAGAATACACCTTAATAAGCCTACTTTTAACCCAAATATAAAAGTTAAGTTTGTTTCTTGCTGCTGTCACTTTTAACACTTCACGTAAATCACACATTATAAACTACTTACAACGTATCACTACCTGACAGCAGTGACAGCAACTTAAAAACATTCGCAACGCCGTTCCTACTTTCTATTCAACGCCAGACTGCCTGTCAGCCCCGCACTGCTACGTACCGATACAAAATATTCCGTACCATGTGCGGAATGCTTGCTTTGGAGGTTCGGGATATTGGCAAGCATACGCCCGAAATGGGAAAGACTCGTCAGGCGCAGCTGACTGCCGTACCGCTGGTGGAGCAGGCTGAAGATGGAAGCGGCCGTCATATAAGCTCCCTTGACTAAGTCCTTCGGAACGGAAAAACACTCGAAAAAGAGAGCCTCGGCAGGCGTACGCTGCTGATACTGCACGTTATTTTGCATTATCGCCTGTGTGTCAGCCTCATCAAACCAATAACGTCTGCCACTCTCCAGCTCGGCGACGGCCTGCGCATAGAGCTGATCATAGTCTATGTGCCCGGGCAGACGGACAGGGGCCGTCAGCGTAACCGCTATGAAACGGCGGCAGCCGCTGGGGTCGCTGAAGACATCCGAAACATTTGCCGTGGCGATGAAAGAAGCGACACGTGGCAG
>NZ_GL872283.1:639283-665002 GCF_000191065.1 Prevotella multiformis DSM 16608 | reverse complement strand
CCGTATTATGCCGCATTTCATACTTCCGCTCAAGATAGTCGAGCAGGCGGCGGGTGATGTCATGGCTCAGTTTTCCAGTCTGTCGGTTACGCTGGTTTTCAGCTTTGATTTTCTTAAGATTCTTAATTTTCACAGGAAAAAAGAGTAAAAAAGTTAAACCGTTATTCTGCCTTTTCTTATCCTGTCTGTCATTCTGTCTTTATCTGCACAGTATTTGGTTCACACAGAGAACAGAGAAACGGAGAAATTATTTTTAAGACACATACCAACACCAAGTGTGTCAGCAGCAAACATGATTCGTGCGGAGCGTTAACACCAAGGAAACAAGACCTCCTTAACAGCCTGTCAACCCAACTTCTTTACGCTAAAGTTAACTTCTCCATTCTTTCAGAATAAGCTAATGCCTTAACTCCTATCACTCCCTTTCACTCCTTAACTCTTAATATTTCCAGCTCGTCCGGTAGTTGTCATAAACACGTGGAGCAGTATAGCCATAACGCCGGAAAAGCCCGTCTATCCATTGCTGCTCTTCCTCATACAGCTTATTGAAGCCCCGATGATAGCGATAGTACACAAAGCGGCTTCCGAAATACGCCTCCATCTCACGGTGCGGAGGGCGGTAGTCACTGTGCTTCACATCGTCGAAGAGATGCGAGAAGCCCCATACCAGCCGTTCCGTCTTCATGGCATGGAACGCCGGCCAGCCGTCTCCAGTCCAGGCAGGAGGGGAGCAGGCGCAACGGCGGGAAGGCCAAGTCCGGCCGTCCCAAGGAAAAGCGGACAGACGGCTGTCTCCCGGTACCTGAACCGTGCCCCGGATGTTTCACCCGATGTTTACGGACGGCCATGGCGTTTTCTGTACTTTCCGCTGTGCCGGCAGGTCCGGGAGATCATGATGGATCGTGTCAGTTTTCCTTCCAGAACGCCGGTGTGAACAGCACCAGAACAGTGAACAGTTCCAGACGGCCGACGAGCATGAGGAAAGAGCAGATCCACTTGGCGAAACCGGGCAGCTGTGCCCACGACATTGTAGGTCCGATCTCCATGCCGAGGGTAGGTCCTACATTGCCAAGACTACTCAGCGTGATGGTGATGGCGTTCGTGTTGTCGATGCCGAAGGCAATCATCGTGAAAGCACAGAAGAGCGTCAGGAAGAGGTACAGTCCGATGAAGCCAAGAAGCGTCACACGCTTAGCCTGCGGAATATTGATGCCGTCTATTTTCAGCGGCAGGACCGCATTCGGATGCAGGATCTGCCGGAACTCATTGCGTACAACCTTCAGCAGCATGACACCGCGGATGCTCTTGATGCCTCCGCTCGTGGATCCCGAACATCCACCGAAGAACATACAGGCTGCCAGAACAACCCACGTCACGTGCGGCCACTTGCCGGCATCATCGCTGAAGAGTCCGGTCGTGGTAATGAAAGACACCACCTGGAAGATGGCACTGCGGAAGGCGTGTTCGATGTCGTAATGATTGCGGTAGACAAGCTCGACAGCGATGAAGAGGGCAAACGACAGCACCATGACGGTATAGAACCGGAACTCGCTGTTCTTCAGCAGCCGCTTGACATCCATGCCCACAGCAGAAGCATACATAAGCGTGAAATTCACGCCCGAAAGAAAGCAGAACAGCGTACAGACATACTCCTCGGCCGGGGAATGGAAGGTCATGATGGAACCGCTCTCGGTGGCGAAACCACCGGTCGCCGTACTTGTCATGGAATAATTGAAAGCATCAAACCATCCCATACCGCAGAGTTTGTAACTGAGGATGCAGGCCACCGTCAGCACCAGATAAACAATCCATATCGACTTCGCACTTGTGCTCAGGCGGGGATGGAGCTTGCTCTTGATAGGCCCTGTGGCCTCGGCGGCAAAAACCTTTACCGATCCGCCTACGATGGAGGGGAGGATCGCGATGGTGAAGAACACGATGCCCAGTCCGCCGATCCACTGGGTGAGCGAACGCCAGTAGAGAAGTCCCTTGGGCAGCCGTTCAGGATAGTCGATGATGGTGGCTCCTGTCGTCGTAAAGCCCGACATGGCTTCAAAGAAGGCATCTGTGAAGCTGTGGATGTATCCGCTGATCATAAACGGAAGCGTGCCGAACAGCGTGAAGAGAATCCATGCCACTGTCACGACGAAATAGGCGTCGCGCCGTCCCAGGAGGTTGTCGGCATTGCGCCCCAGCAGACGGAACAGCAGTCCTGCGCCGACGGTGATGAGGATGCTCCAGACGAAAGGCAAGGTATCGACACTCCGATACCACAGTGAGACGAGCAGGCAGTTGAAGAGCAGGAGGCCTTCTATCCACAGCAGTGCCCCGAGGATTTTGGAGATAAGTTTCAGATTCAGCATGATCAGATAAATAATTTCTCCACCTTTTTCATATCTACGTTATGGCAGAAGACCACGACCGAGTCGCCCGCCTCGATCTGCGTGTTGCCGGAGACCAGCATTCCCTCTCCGTCCCTTACCAGTCCGCCGATGGTGACCCCCTTCGGCAGATTGAGGTCTTTGACGGGCTTGCGGGTGATCTTGGAATCAGGGCTCGGCGTGAACTCCGCCACATCGGCATTGACCGACATGAGAAACCGGATGTTCTCCACATTGGCATCCAGCATCATCTGGTAAATATGGCTGGCCGCAACGGCTTTCTTGTTGATGATCGTGCCGATGTCGAGGCTCTCCGCCGTCCCCACGTAGTCGAAGTTCTCCACGGAGGCGACCGTCTTGCGTACCCCCATCCGCTTGGCTGTCAGGCAGGCCAGGATGTTGGTCTCGGCATTCGACGTGAGCGCCACGAAAGCCTGTGTGTTGCGGATGCCCTCTTCCTTCAGCAGTCCGATGTCCCGTCCGTCTCCGTTGATGACCAGCGTGTCTTCATTGAAGATGTTGTTCAGTTCCTCACAGCGTTCCGTCCGCTGTTCGATGATCTTGGCGTGCATGTATTCGGGCAGCATCTTCACGGCGCGCGCGGCCGTCTTTCCGCCCCCCATGAAGATGACGTTCTGCACATCCACGTAATGTTCCTTGCCGACAATCTTCCGGATGTAGGGGATGTACTGCTTTGTCGTCATGAAGTAGACGAGGTCGTACACCTGCAGGGTGTCATTTCCCCCGGGGATGATGGTCTCGTCGTTGTGCTTGATGGCGACGACGTGGTAAGGGTCGTTCGGCCCGCTGATTTCCTTCAGCGGCCGGTCGAGGATTTCACAGGTTTCACGCAGCTTGATGCCCAGCATGACGAGTGCTCCGTCGTGTACGTCCCACCGCTGGCGCACCCACGACATCTTCAGTCCGTTGATGATGTCCTTTGCAGCCAGTATTTCAGGATAGATAATATCGTCGACGCCCATCTTGCGGAAGAGTTCTTTGTTCTGTTCCTCAACGTATGCCGGGCTGTCCACCCGCGCCACCGTTTTCTTGGCTCCCAGCTGGTGCGCCATGGCACAGGCCGCGATGTTGGCCGGCTCGTTCGGCGTGACGGCGATGAAAAGATCGGCATGTTCTACACCGGCAGCTTTCAGCCCTTTGATATCGGTTGCAGGACACTCCATGGTCAGCAGGTCGAACTCGCTGCTGATCTTGTCAAGGTTCTCGGGATTTTCATCCAGCAGGATGATGTCTTCCTTGTTTCGTGAAAGGAGCTTTGCCAGGAAAGTCCCTATGGCGTATGCTCCTGAAATAATGATCTTCATTCTTTGCTCTTTGATTCTTGCAGGTGGGGATGGGAGGCCTCCCCAAGCCCGAGGGAGGGGTATGGCAGGAGGCCTCCCCAAGTCCCTCCGAGGGAGGGGATGTGATGGGCAGCGATGACAGGCGGAAAAGACTGTCAGGCACTGTGACTATCGGCAGGCAGCGGTGAGCTGTCCCTTGATGCCGTCTACGTCGATGCCGCATATCTCTCGCAGCTGCTGGACGGTGCCCTGCTCGACAAAGTGGTCGGGCAGCCCCATACGGGTGATGCGCGGACTGTACCCGTGATCGGCCATCCATTCGGTTACGGCGGATCCCAGTCCGCCATTGCGTACGCCGTCTTCAATGGTTATGATACGTGAGAAACGGGCGGCGACTTCCTTCAGGATATCCGTATCCAACGGCTTGAGAAAACGCATATCGTAATGGGCTACCGAAGGACAATGCCCTTTTGTAGCAGGTGATTCGGCACGTTCAATC
The DNA here is from genome assembly GCF_000191065.1 of Prevotella multiformis DSM 16608. GTDB lineage: Bacteria > Bacteroidota > Bacteroidia > Bacteroidales > Bacteroidaceae > Prevotella > Prevotella multiformis. The sequence continues at coordinate 660,818 of NZ_GL872283.1, read as the reverse complement.
AGGTCGATGGCCTGTTCGACATCGTTCCCGATCGGTCCGATGCTCAGTATGGCGACATCCCATCCGTCGTGGATGCGGCGGCCGGTACCGACCCTTACCTCCGTGAGAGGACAGTCCCACCGGGTCTGTACGCCACGTCCGCGCGGATAGCGGATGACGAAAGAGCCCTTTCCGGGCAGTTGCGCAGTGTACATCAGCCGCCGCAGCTCACACTCGTCCATGGGAGAAGCTATCGTGAGATTAGGAACAGGGCGCAGGAAAGCCATATCGAACGCACCATGATGCGTAGCACCGTCCTCACCCACCAGCCCTGCACGGTCCAGACAAAGTACGACCGGCAGATTCAGTATCGCCATGTCGTGGATGATGCTGTCGTACGCACGTTGCGAAAAGGCACTGTAGATGTTGCAGAAAGGCTGCAGTCCGTCCTTTGCCATGCCGGCGGAGAAGGTCACGGCATGTGCCTCGGCGATACCGACATCAAAGGTCCGGTCGGGCATCTCGTCCATCATGATATTCATCGAGCAGCCGGTCGGCATGGCCGGTGTGACGCCTACGATGCGTGGATTCCTCCTGGCAAGTTCCAGCAGTGTCTTTCCAAAGACATCCTGGAACTTCGGTGGTTCCCGGCTGCTGTCCTGCACCATCCGTTCGCCTGTCTCAGGGTCGAACTTGCCCGGTGCATGCCAGACGGTTGCGCTCTTCTCCGCCGGTTCATATCCCTTTCCTTTCTTCGTATGCAGATGGAGGAGCTTCGGCCCTTTCATGTTCTTCAGCTGCCGGAGGATGCGTACCAGTTCGGTGATATTGTTGCCGTCGAAGGGACCGAAGTAACGGATATTCATGCCTTCAAACATATTCTGCTGGTGAGCCAGTGCCGACTTCAGGGCATTGTTCAGGCGCAGCAGCCCCTTGCGCCGCTCGTCATTCAGCAGTCCCTTGGAGTTCAGCCACTGCGACGCCTTGAAACGAAGCCGGTTGTAAGTCTCGTTTGTATCGAGGTTCAGCAGGTACTGCTCCATGCCTCCCACGGATCTGTCGATGGACATGTCATTGTCGTTGAGGATGATCAGCAGGTCATTGGGCTGGCTGGAGACATTGTTCAGTCCTTCAAATGCAAGACCGCCGCTCATCGCTCCGTCGCCGATGATGGCCACGACATGCCGGTGCTGCTTCGTCAGCTTGGCCGCAACGGCCATCCCCAAAGCGGCAGAAATGGAGTTGGAGGCATGGCCGCAGGTGAAAGTGTCGTAAACGCTCTCGACAGGCGAAGGGAAAGGCATCAGTCCGTTCAGCTTGCGGTTGTTGCAGAAGCTGTCCCGCCGTCCTGTCAGGATCTTATGGCCGTAGGCCTGATGGCCGACATCCCATACGAGGCGGTCTTCCGGCGTATGGAAGACGTAATGGCATGCCACCGTGATCTCGGTCGCTCCCAAGCTGGAAGCGAGGTGTCCCGGATTGACAGCGACTTCCTCAATGATGTCCTCCCGCAACTGCTGGCAGAGCTCCGGAAGGTCGTCCAGCTTCAGTCTGCGCAAATCGGCAGGTGACTGTATCTGGCTTAACAAGTCGTATTTCTTCTTGTTCGACATTATTGAATAGCATGAATAACAATGCAAAGATACGCTAAATAGCTTAAAAGGCAAAATAAAACCACGGGTAAGTAAGTATCGGGAAACAATCGTTTGTGTTTTTCCCGGTATCAATGTCCGCTTTCCCATATACGTTCGGGGCTGACAGACAGCCTGCCCGGCAAGGACGACGGATCGACGGGGCAAGCCATGTGAAGTCAGGGAACGTATCTTCCAGAATGTGGATTTCCCGCCTGCGGGAAGAGGATGCACCTGCAAGAAAAAGAAAGAGGGGATGAATCCCGAAGGATTCATCCCCTCTTGTATCTTCCTGACCGGTCTGTGGTGACCGGCAGGAAAGAGGTTCAATTTACTTTACGTAAACAACTGCCAGACGGTTAGAGGTTACACCCTGAACACCCTGACCAGTAGCTTCGTCAACGATGATGCCACGACCCTGGAGGTACTCAGCAACCACGTTCGCACGGTTCTGAGACAGGCGGTCGTTGAATGCCTTGGAACCCTCTGGAGAAGCGGTACCGACAATCTGTACGTGGCGGCCTGCCTTAATAGAATCGAGGGCCTTCTTGTTAGGAGCAGTGAGGATGTACTTACCCTGCTGGAAGGTAACGAATACGAGATTGTCAACACTGATAGTCTGGGTAGTTGTTGTAGGAACTTCCTTGATGACTTCCTTGACAACCTCCTTGACAACCTCCTTCGGCTTAGCGTTCAGCTGGTCGCGGAGAGAGTTGATCTCATCGTTCAGCTCGCCGACATTCCAGATCTTGAAGTTGTGTGTACCGTTAGAGGTCTTGAACTTGTAGTTGACACCTACGAAGAGGCCGAGCTGTGCGGCCTGCTTGCCGAACTGGATGGCATCGCCAGGACCGTGTGTAAGGTTCCAGAGTATTGCCGGTTCAGCATAGAGCTGCCATGCTCTGTCCTTACCGAGGTTGTAAGCGAATGTAAGGCCGGTCTTGGCTGTGAGCTCTGTGTCGTCACCGGTATTGTCTGTCTGGATGATGTGTTTGTCACCGTAAGTGATCCAGTAGCCAATACCAGCCTCAGCACCTACTTCGAATCTGCGGTCAGGATTGTACTCGCCGAAGAGATTGGTGAAGTTGATCGTACCGTTCAGACCGAGGTTGATGGCGCGAACAACAGTGTGGCTGTTGGAGAAACCTAAAGAGCCTGTCTGCCAACGGTTGTCACCGAAGAAAGCAAGACCTTCGAGGTTAGCACCGTAAACCGGGCTGAACTGCTTGCCGAGCTTCAGGCCGGCTGCAGCGTTAAGTGGAGCAAAGTGGTTAAAATTAAGAGGCCCCATAACGCCACCTTCTACACCGAGGTAAACGTTGTCAAACGGCTTAGCCTTCTCATAGGCAATCTGAGCCTGTGTACTCGTGATACCCATAGCGAGCATCGAAAGTGCAAACAAAAACTTTTTCATAAATGCTTAATATTAATTCTGTTAATTTTAGCGACTTAATTAAATTCTGTATGCAAAGATAGTACTTTTTTCGAATAGACTACATTAATTTAAAGAAAAAAACGCAAATTTCAGTAATTTAGGATGAAAAAAACCTCTTTTCCGCCATAATGAGCAATAAAATGGGGTTGGGAAGTTGACTTCGAGGTCTCTGCATCCCGGACCATGCCACTGTGGAGCAAATGCGGACATGTACGGTCTGTGTCTTCCTCATGCTGGCTGTTGATGCCGGCCCCGTCCCTCAGACAGCCGCCCTCCGACCGTTGCCACTGCCCGATGAAAACATCGCGTCGTCTTCCGGCTCTCTCCCGTTGTCTTCATGAAAGGACATAGCTTCGTAGCATGTGAGAGCTTTTTCTGGTTCTTCCGTTAAATGCGTGGATGCTTTTCGCATAGCTTTAACGGAAGAACCGACGAAAATATGCCAAGACCGTCAACTTTCCATTCTATTTTCATCCTCCGATTACAAATCCCTTTCCATTTGAATACGTTGAGAATACAGATGGGATTTTGAAAAGTCATTACATAATTGCAAACAAATCATCTGCAAATAAAAAGAATGCGTGCAAAAAGCAGGTCTGTAACCGGCAGTCAATCAACTGGTTATCGGGCCGTTCGCAAAAGGTGCCTGATTGGACTTCAAAAGGGCGTTGGTAACACGCTGAAAGAGCACCTGTTGCAGGTCAATCAGGCATCTGTTAGAAGCCAGAAGAGCATGTGTCAGCTTGGGTAGCATGAAAACATTTTACAGATACCGATGATATGGGAATAAGTCGTCTGTAAAAGACGGAAAGACAGGCTGATGGACAGGCATCGCATCAATGCGCCTTTTCAGCATCTTATCTTGCAGTTTATCCTCCTTTGAAGACCATCTGATTTCGGATGGTCATGCCATGCAGGCGCATAAGCCTTTATTCTATTCCCCATCTACGCATTTAACAGAAGAACCCTTTTTCTATGCGGCGAAAGGCAAGACGTGCAGCAGAGGAACGGGACTTTTCGGCAAAGAACGACACCCCATCGCATTTTCAGAATGTACTTCTCATCAAAATCGTAGGGAAATTCGTACTTTTGCAGGCACACAAACTTGGAATCAGCATACATGACTATAAAGTTCATACACTGCCTGGCAGGTTGCTGTCTGCCCCCTGTCCTGTGCCTTGCCGGTGCCGGTCACTGTCCGGTACCGCCCGACTCCGTCTCATTCCACCCAGCAGGGGATAAGTCTGGCCATATCCTATCCGCAGGGGACAGCATGCGCCCCGACTCCTCCACCTTATTATATGCAGGGACAAAAGCAGCGCCCCTCCGGACATCGGAAGGGAATGAGAAGCACTGCGCGGCCCCAAGTCCGGGCACCGACTTCACGTTTTCCGGCTTCCCTTGGATCATTGCCGGAGCCGCATTGAGAGGACAGCGGACGAATATCAGGAGTCTGCGGCAGAAGTTCCAGTACAATTTCCACAGTCCCGCAGACAATTACCTGCAATATTCCCCGCTGCTGTTGACAACCGGACTGAAAGCCGCGGGGGTGGAAGGACGCAGTACGTGGGGACGTTATGCCGTGAGTGCGGCAGCATCCTATGCAGTCATGGCTCTGCTTGTGAACAGCATCAAGTACACCGCCCGTGAGCAACGTCCTGACGGTTCTACCCGCAACTCCTTCCCGTCGGGGCATACGGCAACGGCCTTTGCGGCAGCCACCATCCTGCACAAGGAATACGGTCTCACACGAAGTCCATGGTACAGTATCGGAGGGTATATGATGGCTACGGCTACCGGCTGCATGCGGGTTCTGAACAACCGTCACTGGGTGAGCGACACCTTCGCCGGTGCCGGAATCGGTATTCTGTCGGCCGAACTGGGCTATACCCTCGCCGACCTGATCTTCAGACAGCATGGCCTGCGCCGCCCCGACCGGACGGCAGAGCCTGTTTCCAGCAGCCGTCCGTCGTTCTTCAGCATACAGACCGGAGTAGGACTTGGCAAGCAGCAGCTGGACATCCTGCTGGGGAATGAGGTGCTGCAAGACGACTATGAAGAAGAAAATGTACGTGGGCTGAAGCTCTCACATGCCCTTTCCGTAAGCAGCGAGGGAGCATATTTCATCAACCGTCATATAGGGGTCGGCGGGCGGCTGCGTGTCGTATCAAGGGCCGTGAAGAATCTGGATGACTTTACGAAACAGAGTCTGTATGAGTTCTCAAAGACCTTCCCCGATCTGGATGGATTCATGGACGAATATGCACTCACGGTACAGTCCAATCATCTGGCGGAGTTCTCTCTCAGCGGAGGACTTTACTTCAATCTCCCCCTTACATCCCGCATATCCCTCGGCTCCAAGCTGCTCTTTGGCAGAAGCTATATGCGGGACGTGGATATTGACGCACGTGTGCGCGGACACCAGCGCGACCTGGACTTCTCTTATGAGGCGGATAAAGGAAAGAGGCGGATTACCTGCGAGGTGCTGGGCCAACGGGAAGACAACGGCGATGTTTATGACTGTTCATGGGACTACCTGACGGTCATGGGGAACAAGGCTTTCACAATAGGTACGGGACTGTCCGTCAACTTTTCCTATAAATCGTTGACGGCATGGAGAATCTTCCTGGATTACGACTATTCATACCGCAATTATACCATCGTCTACGATCCCATGCACTTCCTGAAGGCTGCTGCCCGTAACGTGACATTCAACGGCAGCCCTGTGTCTTCAGTAGAACGTTATGTGAAACCGAATGTGGCATCCTTGAAGAGAGGCCTGGCGCAGACGGTGCTGGGAGCCGCCTTCTCCATCACCTTTTAGAGCCGGACGGCTTTCCCATGCGCCAGATGAAAGACCTCCGGGCAGGACTTCTGTCAACAAACCGGAGAGAGGAAAACACTTCCGGTCCGGCATCACGTCTTCCGGAGATGGCGGAACAGATAGAAGATGAACATCAGTCCGCGGAGAGTAAGCTCCACCGCCATGGCAAACCATACGCCACGGAGGCCGTAACGGGAGGCGAGGGCGTATGCCATGGTAAGGCGGATGAGCCACATGCTGCCCAGATTGATCAGTGAGGGTTTCAGCGTGTCGCCGGCTCCCACGCAGACACTGTACGCTACGATGGCCGCAGCGAAGAACGGCTCGGCGAAGGCTTCGATACGGAGGACAGCCGTCCCCAGATGCTGGATGGAAGCGACAGGCGACAGCAGTCCGATCATCTCGGGAGCGAAAACATACATGACAATCCCCATGAATGCCATGACGGCCATACCCGAAGAAACCGTCATCCAGGCGAAGCTACGACAGAGGTCACGGCGGCCTGCCCCCACGCTCTGCCCTACCAAGGTCGTGGCGGCTTCGCTGATGCCATAACCCGGCATATAACAGAGGCTCTCTGCCGTAATGGCGAACGAATGGGCGGCAATGGAAACATTACCCAGAGGAGCGACAATCATGGTCGAAACCAGCTGTGCCCCGTTCATCAGAAGATACTGCAAGGCCATTGGAGCACTTATCTTCATCGCATTCCAAATATACTGCCACCGCCAGACAAAGCGTACGGCATCCTGTCTCCAAGACAGAATAGGACTGCGGAAAACAGCATAATAAGCTAAAGGCAAGGCTACGCAGACAAAGGCCAAGAGACTTCCAAGGGCTGCACCTGCCACACCTGCACCAAGACCCGGCATCGTCACTTCGACCCCCAAGAGAGAAATCGTGCGTGTAGGGAATATGAAAAGGTAATTGAAGACAACATCCAGTACGCACATCAGAATCGCCATCATGCTCGGACGTCGCATATCGCCGGAAACTTTGAGCATTGCCGCCGACATATACTCTATCAGATGGAAGGGCGCAATAAGAGAGAAAATGAGGAAGTAGAGCATCGCATCATGCTGAATATCAATTCCTCCGCCAAGCCACATCGGAAGACGAGGGGCAATAAGAAAGGCTGTCAGCAGCATAAGCAATGAGAAACAAAGGCCGAAGGCGTAACCATGCCGCATGACAGCACGTGCCTTTGCAAAGTCGTCTGCACCGATAAAATGAGCCACTTGCACCGAAAAGCCCATTGTAACCGCACCCACCAGGGAGAAGATTAACCAGGTGGCCGGTTCGACAAGTCCGATGGCCGCCGAAGGCCTGGCACCGAGCGAACCCACCATTCCCGCATCAATATAAAACATGAGCACCGTCGTTACCTGTGCCAGGATAGAGGGAATACTGAGCTGGACAATGAGATTGAGTTTCTCATTCCTACTCATTCCTTCACCACTGCGGATTTTAGAAAGAAGGCTGTCGGAAACGGACCTGCTGAAAGATATGTGCAAAACTGACGAAGCTGGATTTTAAAGAGAATAAGACATTGATGATCTGGAAAGGGAAATGAAACTGATCTATAGGATGTTCCCCCGTTTCCATCACCTTAATATAGATGAGCATGGATCCTGCCTTGCAGAGAATCTCTCCTGGAACGTATCAGAAAGAGGACTTTATTTCTTTTTCAGTTACAGGCAACCACATTTCAGGGAATATGTCCGGTGAAGGCCAGCAGAACCAGCGCTGCGGATAGACGACTACTTTATCAGGATTCGCATTGAGCATCGCCGCCCAGAACGAGAAAGTACTGTTCGCGATGATATTATGCCGGCACTTTGCCATAAGAAACATATCCTTCCAACTGTCATCGCCATGATGACAATCCACATAGACCGCATTGGGAACATCCATGTTGGACTTCACCCACATCATATCGTCCGAGAAAACAAAGAAAAGAGGGTCGTCCTCCCGTTGTCGGATGCGTTCCGTCGCAATGCGGTAATAGTCTGGCGGGCAGAATCTCCCGAACTTCTCTATATGTTCTTCAGACTGATAGTCGCCCCGGCGAATATGAACAGAAACGGCATTGCTACGCTCTATCATGGACAAGACAGCACCGGCTTCTGCGGAGAGGTCAGGATTGCGGAAACAGAACATCTCAGACAGATCGATCCCCTCCCAATACTTTTTATCCAGCCAATAACCATTATAGAACATACTCCCCGGTGTCTCCTCCACCGGAACAAGTCGGAGACGTTCGAAAAACCGCGCGAGCTTGCTGATACAGTCAGTAAAAAGATTATGGGGCGGGAGCTGAAGACTGAAAATCCTGTCCAACTGAAAGGCAGAATGGACATATAAAGAACGTGACCAATACGAACCGTAGATCTTCTCCTGCGGATAAAGTCGGGACAGATACCGGCTGAAGGCATAGATAAACATCTGATTGCCCAATCCGCCTTGGAAATTCACAATCTTCATCCCCCACAATAATCTTTAAGACCGAGCGTATTGCCTAATCCTTCAGCTTCCTGCCGGGGTGGGCGAAGTCGACCAGCCTGATGTCGAAGATCAGAACCGAATAGGCTTGCACCTGTCCCTGCCCCTGTCTGCCATAGCCCAGCTGATAAGGGATGTACACGGTCCAGTGGTCGCCCCGGTGCATCGCCTGCAATGCCGTCGCGAAGCCGTCGACCAGTCCCTGTGTCAGGAAGTGCGACGGACGTGAGGTAGCGGCATTGAAAGTCTCACCCGACCATGACTTGTCAAAGATCAGTCCTGACGTATAGGTCGCGGAAGGGATCATGCGCCCCATGTAATGCACCGATACGGAGTCGGAATACAGCGGACTCTTCGTGCCTGTCCCGTTCTGTTCGACATGCACGATGATGTGGCTCTCCGGCCCGTAGGCCGGCGGTGTCTTGGCATCGCTCTTCTGGTTCTGGAACGTATAGTTGAGTATCGTCTTCCAGGACGTGTCGCCCCCCTTGATCTTCTGCTGGGTCGCAGTGTAGAGGTTGTTCCAGTAGGCATCGTTCTTCGCCTGCCAGTCGGCATACTCCTCTACGGTGTCGTTGTCCTCGGAGCAGGAGGTGAAGACACCGGCGGTAAACAGGAGACTGCCCAGACAGAGAATGCCTGCGGCATGGCGGAGAAGGGATTTTGTTTTCTTTGTCATATCCGTATTGCTTGTAAAAAAGAACCGGGAGGACAAGTCGAAACGGTCAACTAACCTGTCCGCCCGTCAACTTGTCCACTCGTCAACTCCATCTAATCAATATCGATCTTCTTCAGCAGGGAAGTGATGGAAACGCGGTCTTCGATGATCTCGCGCAGCTTCTCTACCGGCACACGCTCCTGCTTCATGGAGTCGCGGTAGCGCAGCGTCACGGTGTTGTCGTTCAGCGTGTCGCCGTCGACCGTCACGCAGAACGGCGTACCGATGGCATCCTGCCGGCGGTAACGCTTGCCGATGGAGTCCTTGGCTTCCATGTGGGTGTTGAAGTGGAACTTCAGGCTGTTCACGATCTCCCGCGCCTTCTCCGGCAGTCCGTCCTTGTTGACCAGCGGCAGTACGGCACACTTGACAGGTGCCAGCGGCTCGGGCAGCTTCAGTACGATACGGCTCGAACCGTTCTCCAGCTGCTCTTCTGTATAGCTGTGGCACATGACGGAGAGGAACATACGGTCGACACCGATAGAGGTCTCCACATCGTACGGCGTATAGCTCTCGTTGCGCTCCGGGTCGAAATACTTGATCTGGCGGCCCGAGAACTTCTCGTGCTGGGAGAGGTCGAAGTCGGTGCGGGAATGGATGCCCTCCACCTCCTTGAAGCCGAAGGGCATATGGAACTCGATGTCGGTAGCGGCATTGGCGTAGTGTGCCAGCTTCTCATGGTCGTGGAAACGGTAGTTCTCGTCGCCCATGCCCAGCGCCTCGTGCCATGCCAGCCGGTGTTTCTTCCAGTATTCAAACCATTTCATCTCCGTGCCCGGCTGGCAGAAGAACTGCATCTCCATCTGCTCGAACTCACGCATACGGAAGACGAACTGGCGTGCGACAATCTCGTTGCGGAACGCCTTGCCGATCTGGCAGATGCCGAACGGCAGCTTCATGCGCCCTGTCTTCTGGACGTTGAGGAAGTTGACGAAGATGCCCTGCGCCGTCTCCGGACGGAGATAGATCTTGTTGGTAGCCTCGGCGGAAGCCCCCACCTCGGTAGAGAACATGAGGTTGAACTGGCGGACGTCGGTCCAGTTCTTCGTTCCGCTGATCGGGTCGGTGATTCCCTCGTCGAGGATGATCTGCTTCAGTGCCTCGAGGTCGGGACCCTGCATGGCCTCGGTATAGCGGGCATGGAGTTCGTCGCGCTTCTTCTGGTTCTCCAGGACACGCGGATTGGTCTCACGGAACTTGGCTTCGTCGAAGGAGTCGCCGAACTTCTTGGCGGCCTTGGCCACTTCCTTCGCTATCTTCTCCTCGTACTTGCCGATCTGGTCTTCGATGAGATTGTCGGCACGGTAACGCTTCTTCGAGTCGCGGTTGTCAATCAGCGGGTCGTTGAAGGCATCGACATGGCCGCTCGCCTTCCATACCGTCGGGTGCATGAAGATGGATGCGTCAATGCCGACGATGTTGCTGTGCAGCAACACCATCGACTGCCACCAGTACTGCTTGATGTTGTTCTTCAGTTCGACACCGTTCTGACCGTAGTCGTAAACAGCTGCCAGACCGTCATAAATATCACTACTCGGAAAGACGAAGCCATATTCCTTGCAGTGGCTTACAATCTTCTTGAAAACATCCTCTTGTGCCATAATTGTCTCTTTATACCTTGGTTTTTGTCGCAAAGTTACGCTTTTTTAGCCGAATAAGGACAGGTTTATCGTGAAAGTTTATCATGAAGCCCGATTATTCCCGGCCGTCTGCCGGATTCGCCAGGGCAGAAACGCCGTCTGCCAAACGGCTGCCTGCCATCAGGGAACAAACGGGATGATTTCTTGAAGAATGCCTGTAATCTGTACGGGAGGATGGCGCAGGGCTGTTCCCAACCGGTTGGGAACAGGTGTCCCGGGCGTTGGGAATCGTATTCCCAACCGGTTGGGAACAGGTGTCCCAGGCACCGGGAATCCCGTTCCCAGACACCGGCACGTCCGAACATTAGTCCTGCCGGGACGGCAAGGGGCTGTACCGGCCTGGTACAGAGCCCCGTCCGGCAATCGGGCAAGGCGCGATTTGCCGGTTTCCTTTTTTTTTCGTATATTTGCAGTCCTTTGAGGTGTCGTGTCAGAAGAGGGGGGCATCTGTTCGCCGGACATCCTTTCTGACACGTCCTCCGCCAAGACAAGAAAGAAGACAATATGGATGACGAAACAAAAGACCTGGACGGACTTTCGCCCGAGGAGGAGACGCTGGAACAGGATACCCATTCCGACTACAAGCCTGCCGACAGGTTTGACGCCTCGGCCGTACATCACCTCTCCGGGATGTACAAGAACTGGTTTCTGGACTATGCCAGCTATGTAATCCTCGAACGGGCCGTACCGCACATCGAGGACGGCCTGAAGCCGGTACAGCGGCGTATTCTCCATTCCATGAAGCGGATGGACGACGGACGGTACAACAAGGTGGCGAACATCGTGGGGCATACCATGCAGTTCCATCCGCACGGCGACGCCTCCATCGGCGATGCCCTGGTGCAGCTGGGACAGAAGGACCTGCTCATCGACACGCAGGGGAACTGGGGAAACATCCTCACCGGCGACCGTGCCGCTGCTCCCCGGTACATCGAAGCGCGCCTGTCGAAGTTTGCCCTGGAGACGGTCTTCAACCCCAAGACCACCGAGTGGCAGCTCTCCTACGACGGACGGAACAAAGAGCCGATCACGCTCCCGGTGAAGTTCCCGCTGCTGCTGGCACAGGGAGCGGAGGGCATCGCCGTCGGTCTGTCGTCAAAGATACTTCCGCATAACCTCAACGACATCTGCGATGCCGCCGTCAGCTGTCTGCGCGGCGAGGAGTTCCATCTCTATCCGGACTTCCCTACAGGCGGCAGCATTGATGTGTCGAAGTACAACGACGGACAGCGCGGCGGCGTGCTGAAGGTGCGTGCCAGGGTGGAGAAGCTCGACAGCAAGACGCTCGTCATCCGTGAGGTGCCGTTCACCAAGACGGCCAGCTCGCTGCAGGAGTCCATCACCAAGGCTGTCGAGAAGGGCAAGCTGAAGATACGCAAGGTGGAAGACATGACGGCCTCGGAGGTGGAGATCCAGCTGCATCTCACGCCAGGCACGTCGAGTGACAAGACCATCGACGCACTCTATGCTTTCACGGACTGCGAGATAAACATCTCGCCCAACTGCTGTGTCATCGAGGACAACAAGCCCCGTTTCCTCACCGTCTCCGACGTGCTGCGCAATTCTGTCGAGCATACCAAGGCACTGCTGAAGAGGGAGCTGGAAATCCGGAAGCACGAACTGGAGGAACAGCTGTTCTATAACTCGCTGGAGCGCATCTTCATCGAAGACCGTATTTATAAAGAACGTAAGTTTGAGACGGCAAGGAGTCTCGATGAGGTAGTGGCTTTCGTCGACTCCAAGCTCGAGCCTTACAAGAAGACTTTTGTCCGTGAGGTGACGCGCGACGACATCCTCCGGCTGCTGGAAATCAAGATGCAGCGTATCCTGAAGTTCAACAAGGACAAGGCGGACGAACTGATACGGAAGATCAAGGCGGAGATAGCCGAGATTGACAAGGACCTCGGCGAGATGGTGCGTGTCACGATCGAGTGGTTCACGCATCTGAAGGAGAAGTACGGCAAGGACCATCCCCGCCGCACGGAAATCAAGAACTTCGACACGATTGTGGCGGCCAAGGTGGTGGATGCCAACGAGAAGCTGTACATCGACCGGCAGGCGGGTTTCATCGGTACAGGGCTGAAGAAGGCGGAGTTCGTGCAGAACTGCTCCGACCTCGATGATGTCATCATCTTCTATCGGGATGGCAAGTATAAGGTCATCCGCATTGCCGACAAGGTGTTCGTCGGCAAGGGTGTCCTGCACGTGCAGGTGTTCAAGAAGAATGACAAACGGACGATTTATAATGTCGTCTACCGGGACGGAAAGACCGGACCTTATTATATCAAACGGTTCAACGTAACCTCCATTACCCGCGACAAGGAGTATGATGTCACCTTGGGGACGCCGGGATCGCGGATCTGTTACTTTACGGCCAATCCCAACGGCGAGGCTGAACTGATCAAGATTACCCTCGACCCGAACCCCGACAGGAAGAAGCAGAACATCTTCATGGAGCGTGACTTTGCCGGCATCCTCATCAAGGGACGTGCTGCAAAGGGCAATCTCCTGACCAAGGAGAGCATCCACCGCATCTCGCTGAAGAGCCACGGACACTCCACGCTCGGCGGACGGAAGGTGTGGTTCGACCCGGATGTCAAGCGGATCAACTACGAGGAGCACGGACTGTTCCTCGGCGAGTTCTCCGACCAGGACAGCATCCTTGTCGTGCTGAAGAACGGCGAGTTCTACATCACCAACATCGATTCCTCCAACCATTACGAGGACAATATCCTGCGCATAGAGAAGTTCGTAGCCGACAAGGCGTGGACGGCGGTCATCTTCGATGCTGACAACCAGGGTTATCCTTACCTGAAGCGGTTCCACATGGAGGCCTCGAAGCGGCATCAGAACTTCGTCGGCGACAATCCCGATTCACGGATGGTACTGCTGACGGATGCTGCTTTCCCACGCATACAGGTGACCTACGGCGGCGCCGATGCGGCACGTGGCACGGAAGAGTTCGATGCCGAGCAGTTTGTCGGTGTCAAGGGCTTTAAGGCGAAGGGCAAGCGGCTGACCACGTGGACGGTCGACAAGATTGAGGAACTGGAACCTCTCCGCTTCCCGGATGGAGACAAAGAGGACGGCGGGAACAAGGAGGGAGAACCGTCGGAGGTGCAGACGGAAGAGAATCTCGATCCTGATGCCGGGAAGACACAGCAGCAGGTCATCGACGAAATCACCGGACAGCTGAATCTTTTTACGGACGAATAGACTGCCGGCGTATATTATATGGAAACGAAAGGGCAGGGACACATGGGGCGTGTGTCTCTGCCTCTTTTGTTGACGGGTACGAGAAAATATGCCGGCATTTCCCTTGTCACGGGACATTTGCGATTCCCTTGTCATGGAACATTTACAGACAGATGCTGTCGTAATCCTGCATCGCTCTGCCATTCTGTCAGTCTCTTTCCGTTGGCACGTCATTTGTCTCCTTGTTGGCGATTGATGCCGAATAATACTCTGACGGCAAGGACAGCGTAACTGGGCTGGCCGGCGAGGTTGCAGCAGGGCATTAAGAACAGGAAAGAAATTAGAAAATAATAAAATAAAAATATACGATTATGGGAAAGATTATTGGAATTGACTTAGGAACAACCAACTCTTGTGTTTCTGTATTTGAAGGAAACGAGCCAGTGGTAATCGCTAACAGCGAGGGAAAGCGTACGACACCTTCTGTCGTAGGTTTCGTTGACGGCGGCGAGCGTAAGGTGGGCGACCCTGCCAAGCGTCAGGCCATCACCAACCCGCAGAAGACCGTTTATTCTATCAAGCGTTTCATGGGTGAGACTTACGACCAGAGTAAGAAGGAAGCAGAGCGTGTTCCGTTCAAGGTGGTCAATGAGGGTGGTTATCCACGTGTACAGATTGACGACCGTAAATATACGCCGCAGGAAATCTCTGCAATGATTCTGCAGAAGATGAAGAAGACCGCAGAGGATTACCTCGGTCAGGAGGTGACGGATGCCGTCATCACCGTACCGGCTTACTTCTCCGACTCACAGCGTCAGGCTACCAAGGAGGCCGGTCAGATTGCTGGTCTGAATGTACAGCGTATCGTGAATGAGCCTACTGCCGCAGCGCTTGCTTACGGTGTTGACAAGGCGAACAAGGATATGAAGATTGCCGTGTTCGACCTTGGTGGTGGTACGTTCGATATCTCTATCCTTGAGTTCGGTGGCGGTGTGTTCGAGGTACTTTCTACGAATGGTGACACGCACCTGGGTGGTGACGACTTCGACCAGGTAATCATCGACTGGCTTGCTAACGGCTTCAAGGCTGATGAGGGTATCGACCTGACAAAGGACCCGATGGCTATGCAGCGTTTGAAGGAAGCTGCTGAGAAGGCAAAGATTGAGTTGTCAAGCTCTTCTTCTACTGAAATTAACCTGCCTTACATCACAGCTGAGGGCGGTGTTCCAAAGCACTTGGTAAAGACATTGACCCGTGCGCAGTTTGAGCAGTTGGCACACAACCTCATCCAGGCTTGTCTCGTTCCTTGCCAGAACGCTATCCGCGACGCTAAGTTGCAGACTTCAGATATTGATGAGGTGATCCTCGTAGGTGGTTCAAGCCGTATCCCGGCAGTGCAGACATTGGTGAAGAACTACTTCGGCAAAGAGCCTTCAAAGGGTGTTAACCCTGATGAGGTGGTTGCTGTTGGTGCAGCTATTCAGGGTGCTATCCTTAACAAGGAGAGCGGTGTGGGTGATATCGTATTGCTCGACGTAACTCCATTGACCCTCGGTATTGAGACGATGGGTGGCGTGATGACAAAGCTCATCGAGGCTAACTCTACTATCCCTTGCAAGAAGAGTGAGGTGTTCTCTACCGCAGCTGACAACCAGACAGAGGTTACTATCCACGTTCTGCAGGGTGAGCGCCCGATGGCAGCACAGAACAAGTCTATCGGTCAGTTCAACCTGACAGGTATTGCTCCAGCTCGCCGTGGTGTTCCACAGATTGAGGTAACATTCGACATCGATGCTAATGGTATCCTTAACGTGTCTGCTAAGGACAAGGCAACAGGTAAGGAGCAGAGTATCCGCATCGAGGCTTCAAGCGGCTTGAGCGAGGACGAAATCAACCGCATGAAGGCTGAGGCTGAGCAGAATGCCGAGAACGACAAGAAAGAGCGTGAGAAGATTGACAAGCTGAATCAAGCTGACTCAATGATCTTCACCACCGAAAACTTCTTGAAGGACAATGGTGACAAGGTTCCAGCCGACCAGAAGTCAGGTATCGAGTCTGCTCTCCAGCAGCTCAAGGATGCTCACAAGTCTGGTGACGTTGCAGCCATCGACACAGCTATTAACAACCTCAACACCGTTATGCAGGCAGCATCACAGCAGATGTACAGCCAGGCAGGCGGTCAGCAGGCAGGTCCTCAGCCAGGCGCAGACGCTGGTCAGCAGGAGCAGCCAAAGCAGGATGATACCATCCAAGATGCAGACTTTGAGGAAGTGAAGTAAAAATAACATTATAACCTTGCCCCAATGGTAGTAATGCCATTGGGGCTTTTCACATTAATCAACACTATGACAGACGAAATAAAAGATATTCAATATTTTATTGATAAAGAAAAAGAATATATATCAGAGCATAAAAATGATGGTTCGATGTTTGAGGAAAGTACTGGTCTAATAGACGCTGACTTTTATAATCCAGAATACTTCTTAAAAAATGGGAAAATACAAAGGTATTATGATGGAATAAAAGGATATATTGGGAACGAGGAAAAATATGAACTAACAGAAGCTGAACGAGTAATTTTGAGGATGTTTTGTGGTGATATGTCTTGTTATTTTAGAGACGATTATTATCACGGAACTGTACCTGAAATCGCAGAAGAATTATTTAAAGTACTCAATTCCCTTGTTTTGAAGGCTCCTCAAAGTAAGAGTACCCCTTTACGTCGATATTGCAAATCTCAAGATAAAACAGATTTTTGTGAAGGAGACATCTTTACGGTAGCTCATTGTCTTACATGTACAGAAGACGATTGGGAGCAAGAAGATAGTAAGAATGTGTATATAATTGAACCATTGAAAGATGGAAAGACTAAAGCACACAATCTTTATGAAATATACAATCATGGTGATGAAAAGCAAGTCAATTTTACTCGTGGTACATCTTTTAAGATAACGAAGGTTATTACCCAAAAGAATGATCTTAAATTAATATATATGGAAGAGTTGCCATAAGTTAAACTTAAAATAACCCAATGACTCTTGAACAATACAACCAATTACCCTACGACTACGCACACTGTGCTGGTACTCACTGTGAGAAAGCCAGCCAGTGCTTACGCCACACTGCCTACACGATGCTCGAAATGGGTGGACGGGAGCAGTATATGATGATGAACTCGAATGTGATTGCGGACACACAGCCTTGTCCGTTCTTCGACCCTAACAGCAAGGAACGTTTTGCATGGGGAATATCACGAATATATGACAATGTGCGAGTGGCTGATTTAAGTGATATCCGACAAAATCTCATCTACACCTTTGGGCGCACAGCTTATTATCGGATTAAACGAAAGGAGCGTGTACTGACAGAAAGTGAGCAAAAGGAGATAAGAGATATCTTCACAGACGTGGGTTACGACGGCTCTGCAATTGAGTTCGACAGCTATGAAGAACAATACCCTACACTTATGCGTACCTACAAACGTGTATAAAATAAAACATCTTCTCAGTACTAAGCGAAAGTTTCAACAGTTTGAAACTCTAATTTCATCAGTATGAAACTCTGGTTTCATTCCTATGAAAATAATTAGTTTCTAAAGAGAAAGAAAACAATGTGCTAAATTATAGATGATTTGAAAGGCTTATAGATGAAGATGAAATCTTAAAGAAATGCTCAATAAGATTGGTATGTTCACAAAAAGATGTACCTTTGAATAGTAGATATAGAGAAGAGATTTTGTTACATATAAACTCAATTTTAGCAATGTTAGGTAACCAAGAAAAGAGCATCGTACAATGTGCAGCAGCTTTAGCTTGTCAACTACATAGAGGGCAGGTGGATAAGGCTGGAGTTGATTACTTCACAGGTCATCTTACAACTGTTGCCAAAATGGGAAGCACTTGGCAAGAGCAGATTATTGGTTATCTGCACGATGCAAGTGAAGATACTCCGAATTCAGTTGAGCAAGTGCTTAACTTGTTAGATGAGAAATTAGAAAGTTTATTATCAGATAGCGATAGGGAAGAGTTCACAGTGGCTTTACGATTGCTTAATCATCACCTTGCGCCTGATAGGGAAACATATATTCAGCGTATTAAAAGAAATGCTCTTGCAAAAGCAGTAAAGATGCACGACCTTACTCATAATATGGATCTTTCTCGTCTTCCTAATCCGACACGGAAGGATTACGAGCGAGTCAAACGATACAAGAAAGAGTATGATTATTTGAGTAAACTTTAATATTATTTTATCTATAAATCAATTTTATTAAGAAAACATGACTGAAAAATATAATGCATCAAACATTTCTCTTGACCAAATTTTAAATTACATAAAGTCTGAAGAAATTGCTATTCCAGAAATTCAACGTCCTTTTGTTTGGAAACCTCGTCAAGTTAGAGATTTGATAGATTCTCTTTATAAAGGTTATCCTACTGGATATTTGATAATCTCTCAAAGTCCAGATATGAAATTAAAAGATGGGACTCTATCGTTAGGTAAAAAGATAATGATAGATGGACAGCAGCGTGTTACGGCATTGATGACGGCTATTGCAGGACTTAAGGTATTAACCAGTGATTTTAAAAAACGTAGAATTAAAATTGCTTTTAATCCACAAGCATCAGAAGAAAGTGAAGAAGAAATTTTTAAAGTTCAAGATAATGCAATTCTGAAAGATAAGAAATGGATAGCTGATATTGCCGAGTTATTTAAGTCAGACTTTGACCAATGGGCTTTTGTGAATGAATATTGTCAGCAGAACGCAGAAGTAAACGGATCGCAGATGAATAAGATATTAATGCGTTTGTTGGATATAAAGAATCGTCAAATTGGAGTTATCACACTTGATAAAGATTTGAATATTGATGAGGTAACAGATATCTTCATACGTATAAATAGTCAAGGTGCCAAACTGAATCAAGCAGATTTTGCTATGTCGAAGATTGCTGCCAATACAGAATATGGCGGTAACGCATTACGTAAAGCTATCGATTACTTCTCACATTTAGCAGTAGAGCCAGATTGGTATACTGAAATGGCTAAAGATACGCTATTTATGGAAACTCTATATGCGAGTAAATTGAAATGGCTAAAAGATGATCAGGAGTCTATTTTTGATCCTGATTATAACGATATTCTGCGCATTTCATTTATGTATAAGTTCGGTCGTGCAAAGTTAAAGGATCTTGTTAGTCTTCTTGGAGGGCGTGATTTTGAGTCACGAGAATATAAAGCACAAATAGCAGAAGAGTCTTTTGCTAAATTAAGTGAAGGTGTTATCGATTTTATGAATCAATATACATTCTCAAACTTCATTCTTGGAATGAAGGCTGCTGGATTTATCTCTAATAAGTTGATAAATTCTCAAATGACGATGGACTTTGCCTATACATTATATTTGTTATTAAATAATGATACTACAATAGAAAAGAGTCAGATAAAGCATTATGTAGCAAAGTGGTTTGTTATGTCAACATTAACAAGTAGATATACAGGGTCTCCTGAGTCACAAATGGATTTTGATATAAAGCGTATTCGTGAAAAAGGTTTTTTAGCATTCTTTCAAGAAGTAGAAGAAGCTAACCTTTCCGATACATTTTGGAATGTCAGATTGGTACAACAACTCGAAACGCAAGTCATTAACAGTCCTTTCTTCAATGTGTTCCTTGCTGCACAGATTTATGAAGGTAATAATGCTTTGTTTAGTAATGGTACAAAAGTGGGATATTTAATCACATTAATGGGTGAAGTACACCATATCTTCCCCAAACAATATCTGCGTAATAATGGCTTCAACGAGAGAATACAGTATAATCAAATTGCCAACTTCACTTATCTTGATACACAAGTGAATAAAGAAATTTCTGATGATGCACCGAATGTATACTTTACAGGTGCAATAGAACACTGTGAAAACGGTAGTTCGCTCTATGGGAATATAGCTGATATAAATTGTTTGAAAAAAAACATGGCAGAAAACTGCATACCAAGTCAAATTATAGATATGGATTATTCCAATTATCCTGAATTTTTAGTTGCAAGAAGAAAGTTGATGGCAGCAAAAATTAAAGACTATTATTTTAGCTTATAATAAATATAAATAGCGTAGTAAGTAGGATAGGAGTAGAATCGATGAAGATTGTTTTTTGCTCTTTATTTCTTTAATTGACTGAGCGTTTACGGATATATAAGGAGAGCAATATCTCCGTAGCATTATTTTATATACTACACTAAGTTTGAAAACTATTTGCTGTCATTTTTAACATTTGCGGTAGTTTGTTGATTTATAAAGTGTTATAAGTCGTAAGTGGGTGATAGGAGTGACAGCAAAATAAAAATAATTCGTGAAAAACTTGACAAGGGGTACCTCTATGTTGTATCTTTGCACGCAGATATTAGGAAGAGCAACGGCACGCAAGGCGTGATTTTCTACAAACTGACGGCATCTTCCTTTTTGTTTTATTCTTAAATCATTCTATTTATGTTTACAGATTTTTCTAACATGCCCAAAAATTGGGCAGTGTGCTTAATGCACGATTGTATTCTCAAAGAAAAGTGCCTACGCTATCATGCGACTAAGACACTCTCTGTCAGTCAGCACTCGGCATTGACTGTTCTTCCCTCTGCTCGTTCTGGCAATAGCTGTAAGGAGTTTCACGCTAT
Source organism: Prevotella multiformis DSM 16608 (assembly GCF_000191065.1). Taxonomy (GTDB): domain Bacteria; phylum Bacteroidota; class Bacteroidia; order Bacteroidales; family Bacteroidaceae; genus Prevotella; species Prevotella multiformis. Next base: position 640,231 of record NZ_GL872283.1, on the reverse strand, counting down.
GAAGACAGAACGACTGGCGTGGGGATTCTCTCATCTTTTTGATGATGTGAAGCACAGTGACTACCGCTCTCTGCGCCGTGCTATGGAGGACCATTTCGGCAGTCGTTTTGTCTACTATCGTTACCATCGGGGGATTAACAAGCTGAGTGGGGAAGAGCAGCAATGGATTAATGACCTTTTCCAACGTTATGGCTATGCTGCCCCACGTGTTTATGACAATTACCAAACGAGCTGGGAGTATTAGGGGGTAAGGAATTAAGGAGTGAAAGGGAGTGAGAGGAGTTAAGACATTAGCTTGTTTTGGTAGAGGCAGAGAAGGTAACTTTAGCGTCACGAAGTTGAATTAGTAAGCTGTTATATAGGTCTTATTTCTTTGGTGTTAACGCTCCGCACGAATGGTGCTTGCTACTAACACACTTGGTGTTGGTGGACAGAATAAGGAAAGACATAGTAACAGTTTAACTTTCTATGGCTTATCAGACAGAATGACAAAAGGTCAGATGTTAGAAAGACATAATAACAGATTAACTGTTATGTGGCCATCAGACAGAATGACAAAAGGTCAGATATGAGAAAGACACAATAACAGTTCTGTCTTTTTTCTCTTTTACTTTTCTCTATCTCTGTGCTCTCCTTAAAACCTTTAGGTTTCTCTGAGGGAGTTGTGTCCTCCGTTTCTCTGTGTTCTCTGTGTGGGCCAATATAGCAGACAGAGTGCAAAAGGGTAAGGGAATGACATAATAACAGTTTAACCTTTTTACTCTTTATCCTTTCTCCTTTCTCACAAGTAACTCGTAAACTTAAAACTATCGTATATGAAATATAATAATCTTAAGAACATTAAAGCTGTAAATCAGCGAAAGCGACAGTCGGATAGACTTAAAAATGACATTACTCGTCGTCTGCTCGACTATCTTGAACGGAAGTATGAAATGCGGCATAATACAG
>NZ_GL872283.1:633188-639117 GCF_000191065.1 Prevotella multiformis DSM 16608 | reverse complement strand
TTGCCACGTGTAGCCTCTTTCATCGCCACAGCAAATGTCTCGGATGTCTTTAGCGATCCCAGTGGCTGTCGCCGTTTTATAGCGGTTACTCTGACTGATCCAATCCGTCTGCCCGACCGCATAGACTACGAGCAGCTTTATGCGCAGGCAGTTGCCGAACTTGAGGCTGGTAGGCGTTACTGGTTTGATGAGGCTGACACCCAGGAGATTATGGCAAACAACGTTCAGTATCAACAGCGCACACCTGCTGAGGCTCTCTTCTTCGAGTGCTTTTCCATCCCTAAGGACTTGACCAAGAGTGCCTATATGACAGCCGCCTCCATCTTCAGTCTTCTCCGCCAGCGATACGGCAGTCAGCTACACCTGACGAGCCTCTCCCATTTCGGCCGTGTCCTTGCCAACATCCCGAATCTCCACAGCAAGCATTCTTCGCACGGCACAGAGTATTTGGTGGCGGTACAAAGCTGTATAGATCAGTCCGTCAATCCTAACTTAAAACGTTAGTTGCTGCCTGAATAAACTTTCAAAGTTGCTGTCACTACTGTCACACTGCGATACGTTATAAGTCGTTTATAATCTGCTGGTTGCGTGAAGTGTTAAAAGTGACAGCAACTAAAAACAAAACTATGTTTGCTTTATTGATGTTCAAGAATGAAGTGTATTCTTTATAAAAACAACCTTATCTTTTTCTTTATATAGATTTTTTTGCTACCTTTGTAAGACACTATCTAATAGGCGTAGTGACTAAGAACCTGTTTATGGAAGAACATAAAGAGCACAGTAAGAAATCGATTCGATTTTAATTCATAAATAGTATGATAACCGACTTTGAAGAATATATCCGACAGAGCGAACCGCATAAACGAGAGAAAGGTTATGCGTGGCAGACGGCTATTGGCTTGCAGGCCGTTGATGGCTTGAAGACTTCTGATTATTTGCGTGAAACTGCTCGCCAGCATATTGAGGGTGACATCACGATTGAGGAGGTGAAGCAGCTCGTCAATAGCTATTATGAGTCAAAGACTGCTCGTAAGGGGGTCGGGAATAGGACGGAAGAGGCTGATAAAGTTTCGGCTCGTATTACCGAATTGCTATCTGAACAGAGCTTTACGTTCTCGCCATTGGAATATATTTCAATTCATCGTCGTTTGTTTGAAGGCATCTATGAGCATGCAGGAAAGATAAGAGATTATAACATTACGAAAAAGGAATGGGTGTTGAATGGAGAAACGGTACTATATGCTGGTGCTGATAGTATCCGTGAAACGCTGGATTACGACTTTGCCCGTGAAAAAGAATACGATTATAAGCATCATGATATAGCAGAAGCTGTGAGCCATATCTCAAAATTTGTTTCTGACCTTTGGCAAATTCATCCGTTCGGGGAGGGCAATACCCGTACAACGGCAGTTTTTACCATTAAGTATCTGCGTACATTTGGTTTCGACATCAGCAACGAAACCTTTGCTAACTATTCGTGGTATTTTCGTAACGCACTGGTTCGAGCCAACTATAACAATATGCCTAAAGGAGTCTTTGCTACAACACAATACCTTGAAGCATTCTTTCGCAATTTGATATTAGGTGAGCAGAATGAACTAAAGAACAGACTTCTACATATAGAAGCACCAAAGCATTTGGTTCAAAGTGCCAGTCTGGAAGTTCCAAAGAGCCATAATGACACTTTGGATTGCACTTTGGAAGAAGTAGCACTTATAAAGTTTGTCAAGGAGAAACCACAAGCAACGCAAAAGGAAATTGCTGTGCATATAGGTAAGTCTGAGCGAACCGTAAAACGTATGACAACGCGTTTGTCAGAACGTGGCATTATTGAACGCAAAAATGGTAAGCGCAATGGCTATTGGGAGATTAAAAGCAAAGAACTAAACAACTAAAATCCAATTTATTTATGAAACGCTATTCACTTAAAATAAAAGAAATAGAATTACAGCTACATGATGGTAATTATAATCGTCGTGTACAGTATAACGAAAAAGATTTTGATATTCTTGTTATCAGCTTTAAGGAAAAAGCTGACCTTATAAGAAAATTTGCAATCTCTGCAAATTGTTTACCAAATAGTGATTCTATTCATTTGATATTTGATCCCAATACTCACAAGGTAAGTTTCTCACCACAAGAAATAAATACTAGCATTATTAATGATGTTGCAAAATTGCTTTGTTCTGATAAAACATGAGCATTTATGGCAGAAGATAAAGAACAATATAAGAAATCAATTCGCTTCTTCAACGACCGTGAAGTGAGGGCGGTATGGGACGAGGAACACAGTAAGTGGTGGTTCTCTGTGCTGGACATCATTGCTGCGATTAACGAGCAAGATGATTACCAAAAGACGAGAAACTATTGGAAGTATCTCAAAACCAAACTAAGAAAAGAAAATAGTCAGTTGGTTAGTACTACTAACCAACTGAAGCTAAAAGCCTCTGACGGGAAGTCTTATAAGACAGATACGTTTGATGCAGAGGGCGTAACCCTTTTGGCAAAGCATATCAACAATACCAAGGCAACGAGCTTTCTTGACTGGTTCCTCTATAGTGATAACACTATTGACGGACAGAGCAAGAAAAAGGCTTATCAGCTTTTTGAAAGTGGTATCTTGCAAACGGCAGAACCTGGCAGTATTAAGTGTCTGCAACAGATACATGCTTATCTCTTTGGAGGATTGTACGACTTTGCCGGACAAATCCGAACTAAGAATATATCCAAAGGAGGTTTTACCTTTGCTAATTGTATGCACTTCCCCGAAACTCTGCAAACAATAGAACGAATGCCCGAAACAACCTTTGATGAGATAATGGACAAATATGTTGAAATGAATGTAGCGCATCCATTTATGGAAGGCAATGGTCGCAGCACTCGCATTTGGCTTGACCTTATGCTGAAGCGTTCACTAAAACGGTGTGTGGATTGGAGTCAAATAGACAAGAACGAATATTTGTTAGCCATGCGTGAGAGTGTAGCTGATAGCGCACACATCAAGGTTTTGGTACAGCCAGCTCTCACAACCAAGATTAATGACCGAGAAATGTTTATGAAGGGTATTGATTATTCGTATTATTACGAACAAGATGAGTGATATTTAATAATTAGAATGACATTTACTTAATATCCGAATTAACTTATACAATAATCGTAACATGCCCACACAAAGAAATTATGGGAAATATAAAAGCTCTATCCTAAGAGATATCCATCAAGGTAAGGATATAGACTTGTTATCTACAGAATATTATATCCCTCAAGCCCTTATAAAGGAATGGGTAGAAAAAGAGAAACAAGATAATGACCTTGACATTGTCATTAGCGAATTATCAAGTAAAAGTCGTGATAGAATTTCTTTTTTTGAAAAAAACAAAAAGTATTTTAGTGTTTCACATTTTAAAAGAACACTCCCTTATCTCGGATTTTTTGCTGTCATCGCAATAGGAGTCATATTGGCATTTCTCTCTATGTATAAAACATGTGACGTTGCCAATGAAAAAGAAGAAGTTTCTTTAAAGTTAGATACAATACTCGAATCTCATAAAAGAATAGGAATGTCTATTATTAATAGCGAAGAAAAGAAGTTACTATTATTAAAAAATGCAATCCATATACTTAAAAAGATTTCATCTGAAAGACAACCTGTAGAAGTTAGGAAAGTATATCATAAGCAAGTTTATCTAATTAATAACTTAAACCTTCAAAACGACTCCATTTAAGATATGTTTAATTTCTTCTCAAATACATACAGTGCAGTAGTTACAATATTTGCTGCTCTTTTAGGTATTTCATTTCCTTTAATACTGCAGTCTATTCAACGGATAGATGAAAAATATGATTCAGCAGTAATCTCTGATCGTTTTGAAGATGAAAATATCTATAACATTTTTAAGTGGCTTCTCTATATATATGCTGTAATTGTGTGTATTGTTCCATTTATATTAAGCTTTCTTTCAAATGTGGAAATGGAGTATTGGGTAAACAGTTTTTTATTATTATATTTACTATGTATTATAATGACTTTGGTGATCTTGTTTGATAGAATTTCGAAATATTATAATATAGAAAAACTATTAAGCTATTTGTCATCAAAGAAAATAGAAAGTGATATATTGATATTTTGGGATGCTATGAGATTTGCTTCAAAAGCAGAAAATGACAAGATGTATCAGATTGCAATCAGAGAAGTTTTTGGGTATTTTGTGAAAGAGCAAGATAATAATAAGAACAAAAAAGAAATCGTGTATTCAGCCTCCTTATATCAAGTATTGTATGAAATGGGAAGTGCAGTAGGAAATCCTCAACAACAATCTTTTATATATAATCGTAATGATATTATTTCTATTTTGTATGATACTGTTATCACTAACGCTAAAATCTCTCAACAAACGTTTAATCATATTTGGTTTATGCTAAATAATGCTTCTTTCGTTTCGAATACTAACTGGTTAAAAACTTATTGGACATACGCAAATCAATATATGAGATTTAGAAAAATGAAGTGTGATAATGAAGATGAACAAGAATATTTAAAAGAGTTTTATATTTTTAACGTGATGTTTGGTGCTATGTTGACATATCATCGCAATTATTCTACTCTAAATTATATAATGAGTTTTTCACAAAATCTACCATTATCTTTTCCTCTTATTCCTGGTACATTTTCGAAAATTATGGAATGTGTAGATAATATATGTAATATGAATAACCAATGGTTAACACCTATGGTTTTGGAAAGTAAGTATTCTATAAAGGGCCTTGATGAAGGTGTAAATGCAAGCAATGAAATTGCTAAGACCGCATATAAATATTTATCTCTTTTATTTATCCGGTTATGGTCATATAAAGATTATAATATCAATTATAATGAACCACTTGAAATACCTTATATCGATAATAGCATAAATAAAAATGAGCAATTAATAAAATTATCTAAAACTATAAGAGAATATATAGATGCGTGGTATAGTAGTGGGGAGTTAAATAATCTTGGCTTATGGAATCTGCCAAGTAAATCTGATGTTTTAGCATTACTGGATAATTATATTAGCTCTTTAGAAGATATGAATATAGAACTTGATAAGCAAAATGGTTATGACGAAGAGCGTTTGGATTATATATGTAATGATTTCTTAAAATTTAATGCTCAGAATTACATAGAGATTCCAACTCAAGAAGAATTGCCAAGTAAAGAGAATTCAACACATACAACGGTAGAAGTTATTGGTACTATAGATGTTGAAAGGAGATATCTACAAAAAGGGCGAAGTGAAATTTTAGGTGGCGTAGGTGACGGATTAGCAAAGTGTTTGGAATATAATATGAAACATAAGTATTTGCAACTTCTAATACGCTCTTTCACAATAGAGGAGATAAAGATTCAATTAGATAACTTAATTCTAGAATTAGATCGTTTGCAACTGACGAAAGATGATTGTATAATCGAAATAGCCTATAGCAGTGATTTAAGAACAGCTGCTAAAGTTTTTAGGATAATGAATGGTTTCCAGAAATCTGTTTTAGTTTGTAAAATGGCAGATCTACCTTCTTTGGATATCATTGATAGTTCACCCATATCCACAGATAAAAAAATAGATCCATATAATTATATTTATTTAGGGGTAGAAGAACTATCAGATAAATATATTCTATCAGTAAAACAAACTATTAGAATAAATCAAGTAAATGGAAAGCCTAAGGCCTTTTTGTTTACTATTGAGAGATAAAAGTTGGAATGTAATAACATAAATAAAGTGATAACATCCAAGATTGTTTCTAATCAATACTACTCAATTTGAGGAAGTGAAATAATATTACAACCTTGAGGGTGTGTCAAAATGTACACATCCTCTTTTTTATGCACAAAGCCCCGACTTTCTCAAGCCAGGGCTTTGCTATTTCCTAAAGTTTTTGTACCTTTAGG
>NZ_GL872283.1:604035-630718 GCF_000191065.1 Prevotella multiformis DSM 16608 | reverse complement strand
TTGAGGTTAATATTGATTATCAAAAGCCAGATCGCCCGAAAAGAAGAGGAAGGTATAAGGCATTTTCGCCTATTGGTTGTCTTGATTCTACAGGTAATGTCTTACATGGAATGATAGACATCGCCTTGATGCAATCGTGTTTAGATGGAGATGAGGTGAAACCGTTTGTACGTGATTATGGAATGGTGATAGTTGATGAGTGTCACCATGTCTCTTCCGTTACTTTTGAGCGTGTGTTGAAAGGCGTGACGGCTCGTTACGTGTATGGATTAACTGCTACACCGATTAGGAAAGACTATCATCAGCCCATTATTTTTATGCAGTGCGGCTCTATCCGGTTCTCTGCCGATGCAGCAGGCCTGATGGCACAGCAAGGTTTCCATCGTTACTTTATTCCTCGGTTTACATCTTTCCGGCCACTTACAGAAGATAAACAGAATATCAGCTCGCTTTATCAGTCTTTGGTGGATGATGAGGTTCGTAACAATCTGATTGTTGATGATGTGTGTAAGGCAGTAGATGCCGGGCGTATCCCAATGGTCCTCACCAGTAGGACGGCACACGTTGAAATCCTTTCACAGATGTTGCATGACAGGGGCAAAGATGTCATTCTGTTGACGGGGTCCGGCACTGCTAAAGAGAAAAAGACCGCACTTCATCAATTGAGGATTGCCCCGGTAGAAAACAGACTGGTAGTTGTAGCTACGGGAAAATATGTCGGTGAAGGTTTTGATTATCCACGATTAGACACTTTGTTTCTTGCTCTGCCCATTTCATGGAAGGGACTTCTGGCACAGTATGCCGGTCGGCTTCATCGTGAATACCCCGGCAAAGAAGATGTGCGTATCTACGATTACATTGACCTTCATCACCCTGTTTATGACAGTATGTACAAACGCCGCCTGAAAGGTTACGCCTCTATTGGCTACAAGGTGGCAGATGTATCTTCTCCAGCATTATTTGATTCTTTACCCGACCTTGACCTATCGAGCAGCGAAGGACAGATTTTCAATGGCAAGACATTCTTTGTTCTTTTCTGCAAAGACCTTCTTGCTGCCAAGCACTCCATTATCATCTCGTCTCCGAAGCTGTATCATGTTCAGCAGAACCAGTTCACCGATATGCTTAAAAACTTACTTGTCAATGGCATTAACATCATTGTACTGTCTAAGCAGTCTGACGAACAGACCGATTATCTGAAGTCATTAGGTGTCACTGTGAATACGAACAAAACCCTCTCTCACAGTTGTGCCATCATCGACAGTTCCATCGTCTGGTACGGCGGCATTCACCTGCTCGGTTTCTCAACAGAAGAAGACAATATCATTAAACTTTCAGATAATGCACGATTAGCCGCAGAACTGATAGAAGCGTTAATGGATAAGAAATGAAGTTAACCTTTCACCCTAATCCTCCTATTCCATAGACATCTTGTAATTTTCAATCTCCTGACGGAGATTTCCAGCGTGCTCTTCAAACATAAACTCCCGGAATGGCACTTCACTTTCTTTCTCCTTTGATAAAATCAAGGATTTAAGATATTCCCCCTTGTCTTCCTTTAGCACCTTGCTGGGTATAAGCCCAAATTCATTTTGAAGATGATTCATGACCAGCCTTGACATCCTTCCGTTTCCATCTACCCATGGGTGGATTGTTACCAGATTCAGGTGAGCATCGAAGCTCAGCTTGTATTGTTCATATACATCAGGCTGCTTTAATAGCTGCTCGCGTCTTTCATTCATTTCCCTACAGAAAACAGCCAGTCTCTGCGGTACTTTAAGGTAATTCAAATATGTCTTTCCCCCAGCCCCGGCAGTTACATTGACGAGACGCAAATCTCCCCGCGAGGAATCGAAAGAGCCTCCCATGCCATTGACTACCCCACCAGTCCTTCTCATGACCAGAGAAGACAGGTGCTTCAATACGCCAACAGAAAATGGAGTATGGGTCCTGGCTAATTCCATGCTTCTTTCATAGGCAGCCTTCAAGTCGAGATTCATATTCTGCTCGACTATGCTTTTACCTTTGGCAGAAATCCCCTCGTCAAACAGCAGCTGATTGTCGATCTCGGTCATTGTAGAGCCTTCTATGGCCGTTGAATGTGTCACGATGGAATACAGACAGAATTTGTCGTAGTCTATCTGTTCTTGGAAGCCCAGTTTCCCATGCTCTTCCAGTATATCTAAAAAAACTTGCTTATTCATGATCATCTTGTGTTTATGACGGCAAATGTACCAACTTATGCGGAGTAAAACAATTATTCTGCTAAAAAGCGGGCAATAAAAGGGATTGAAATTATAAACATCAATGCTGCGCCATCAGCGGGGCGGCTTTTTAGAAGCCGCTCTTCAGTATGCCGCCTGTCCGCCGTGCCGCCTGTTCCAGGAATCTGGCCACGTCCTCCCGAAGCCTTCGGAACGGTTCAGAGCCGGCATAGCCCACGTTGCGGCGCAGCATCGGGACTACCGCCTCCGTACTGTGGCTGTAACTTGACAGTTCGTTGCGCCGCTGTGTATCGTGTACGGCATTGCGGTTTATCTCCTCTTCCCGCTCACGGATCAGACGGTCGCAGACACGCTTCAGCACCGGGACGACGATGTTGTCGAAAAGATGATGTCCCTGCACATAGAGGTAGGTGGTCTCCGGCGTCACGCCCAGCAGCCGCAGTTCATCCTTGAGCCTGAGGAAACTCTCCTTCGCACCGGGATTCTCACGCTGCAGCTGCCGTACCCGTATCTGAACCTTGTGGCGCAGATGCTGAAGACAGTTCGCTGCTCCCCGCAGAGAGAAGCTGCCTATCTCCACCACCCTGTTGAAATCGGAGATGGTGAACCTCCGGTGGACTCCGCACCGATAATGCCAGATGCTCCACACAAAGAGCGGATGGACTATCTCACTGTACTGCTTCAGGAACTCCTCCAGGTCGAAGAGGGCATGGTCGTTGAGCGTCACGGCCACCGTCACGTCGTGCAGGCTCGGTGCATAGCATTGCAGGTTTTCGATGGCGTATGCGTATGTGTGGAAGACATAGGGGTTGCCGTTCACCTCCGCCGACAGAGGCGTGGCTCCCTGAAGAAGATAGTCGTAGTCGGCATCCACACAGGCAATCATGTTCTCGCCCATGTTCTTCGAAACGAGGTTCATCAGCACCGACCGCTTCCCCTTCGTCAGGTTGATCCGTGACGGCAGCATCACTTCAAAGTAGCGTTCCTCATTCTCGAATCCACTCAGTACGGTACGCCAGAAGAAGATGTCGTCATACGCTTCCACGTAGGCGATGATCTTCCTCCGCGCGTGCTTCCCGTTCAGCCGGTTCGCCGCTTCAATGTAGGCCGACGAAAGGTTGTCGCTCAGTCTTCTTCCCATCGTTCATCCCCCTTTCTGCCGTCATTTGTCAGTGATGTCCGTCACCTCGGTCACACGGTCGATCCATCCGTTCATGATGACGGCCGGACTGTGTGTGGCAAGGATGATCTGTACGTTCGGGTTCAGTTCCAGAATGAGGTCGATGAGCCGTTTCTGCCAGTCGATATGCAGGCTCACCTCCGGCTCGTCCATGAAGAGGACATAATCCTTATTGTCTTCCACCAGCACTGTCAGCAGGATGACCAGCATCTGCTTCTCGCCGCTCGACAGCTGATAGGGGGCGAGCGTCTCTCCCATCTGCGAGAAGCGGATTTCATTCTCCGACCGGACAATCTTCTTGCCGGTCTCGGTGAACAGGTCGTCCAGAATGTCCTGAAACCGCTTCTTAGGCTGCGATATGCGCTGTGCCTTCTCCGCGGCGTCAGCCTCTCCCCCCTGCAAGGTCTCTATGATGCGGTTGCCGATGTTCACCTGGTAGTCGAGGTATTTGCGCTGAAGCTGGAAGAGCTGCCAGTCAAGTTCCGTGACGAGGGCGGTATTTACCTTGCTGATGCTGTCCGAGGCCATCAGCGGACGGTCGAACGAGCGGATGATGTCGTAGCGTATCCACCGCGCATCGTCCGGACAGACCTTCAGCCGCACGCCCTTGAGCGAGTGGCTGGGGAACTCGCCGCCCTGCGACAGGCTGCGAACCACCTTGTTCAGAATGGTGCTCTTGCCCACGCCGTTGATGCCGCTCAGGATGTTCACCTGCCGGTCCAGCGTCCACCGGATGTGCTTCTTTCCGCTCCAGAGCGAGTCGATCTCGATTTCTTCTATGTAATCAGCGTATTTCTGCATAATCGTAGAGATTGATGACAACAGTCATGCAAATATAATGTTTTTTATCCGAATGGCAATGCGAGACTGATATTTTAATTGCACAAGGCCGGTTTGAAAGCACCTGGCACAGACAGCATCCGCCTACGGACATACCTGTCGGCAGTCCTTTGGCAATGTGTCGCCAATCTGTTGGCGACAGGCTGCCGATTTACCCCAACAGGCTGCCGCAATGCGACAGGTGGCTCTGCCGCCACGGCCGTCACCCATAAATACCACATTCATGGTAGGGAAAATAACACAAGTGGAGTATTCCACGCATCGGGAAAAGTCCGTACCTTTGCAACCGCAAACAAGCTACATCCGGGGCGTGGATGCCCGATGTGACACGTGACCGGCAGAGAATTAATATCAATAAATGTATTAACCGTTTCCCCTCCGCCCTCTCATTAAGGTCCACGGAAGGAACAGAAAAGAAAGGAAACCCAGTTTTATGGCAAAACAAAAGTATCACTTCGAGACACTCCAGCTCCATGCAGGACAGGAACAGGCCGACCCGGCGACAGGTTCACGTGCCGTGCCCATCTACCAGACGACCTCCTACGTCTTCAACGACTGTCAGCACGCTTCCGACCTCTTTGCGCTCAAGGCGACCGGCAACATCTACGGCCGGCTGAACAATCCGACACAGACAGCCTTTGAAGAGCGTATCGCTGCGCTCGAAGGGGGTGTGGCAGGACTCGCCGTCGCATCCGGTGCAGCGGCCGTCACCTACGCCATCACCAACATCGCCTTCGCCGGCGACCATGTCGTCGCCTCCAAGACCATCTACGGCGGCACGTACAATCTCCTGGCACACACGCTGAGCAAATACGGCATCAGCACTACCTTTTTCGACCCTGACAACTACGAGGAACTGGAGGCAGCCATCCGGGACAACACCCGGCTGGTCTACATCGAGACGCTGGGCAACCCCAACTCCAACATCTCCGACATCGAACGGTCGGCCGACATCGCCCACCGCCACGGCCTGCCGCTGCTGATAGACAACACATTCGGCACACCTTACCTGATCCGCCCGATAGAACACGGTGCCGATGTCGTCGTACATTCCGCCACAAAGTTCATCGGCGGCCACGGGACTTCCCTCGGCGGTGTCATCGTCGACGGCGGCACCTTCGACTGGAAGGCAGACCCCGGGAAGTTCCCGGGCTTCAACAAGCCGGACGCTTCTTACCACGGCCTTGTCTTCGGCGACGTGCCCGCACCGTTCGCAACACGCATCCGCACACTGCTGCTGCGCGACCAGGGAGCAGCCATCTCTCCGTTCAATGCCTTCCTGCTGCTGCAGGGGCTGGAGACACTGAGCCTGCGGGTGGAACGGCACGTATACAACACCAGGAAGGTACTGGAATACCTGGAGAAACAGCCGCTGGTCAAGAAGATCAACCATCCGGCCGTGGCTTCCCATCCCAACCACGACCTCTACAAGCGTTACTTCCCCAACGGCGCAGGCAGCATCTTCACCATCGAGATCGACGGCGACCAGCAGAAGGCATTCGACTTCATCGACCATCTCAAGGTGTTCTCCCTGCTGGCCAATGTGGCCGACCTGAAGTCGCTCGTCATCCATCCGCTCTCCACCACACACTCCGAACTGAGCGTGGAGGAGGCCGCCGGCCAGGGCATCTACCCGAACACCGTCCGCCTCTCCATCGGCACAGAGCATTATGAAGACATTATCGCCGACCTCGACCAGGCTTTCGAGGCGATAAAGTAAAAATTAAAACGACAACATCATGGCAAAGACAGCAGACAGACTCACAGAACTTATCGGGAACACGCCGCTGCTGGCACTCCGTAAGTTCTCTGCAGGGAAGGGGCTCGAAACGCCCATCCTCGCAAAGATAGAATATTTCAATCCCGGCGGCAGCGTGAAGGACCGCATCGCACTGGCAATGATAGAAGATGCCGAAGCGAAAGGACAGCTGAAGCCCGGTGCGACCATCATCGAACCGACCAGCGGAAACACGGGAGTCGGACTGGCACTGGTGGCGGCCGTGAAAGGCTACCGGCTCATCCTGACCATGCCCGAGACGATGAGCGTCGAACGGCGGAATCTTGTGAAAGCATACGGTGCCACGGTGAAGCTGACCAGCGGGAAGGACGGCATGAAGGGGGCCATCAAGGCTGCCGAAGAACTGCGCAGCTCCATTCCGGGCAGCGTCATCCTCCAGCAGTTCGAGAACCAGGCCAATCCGGAACGGCATTACCGCACGACAGGGCCGGAGATATGGCGGGATACCGACGGCAAGGTGGATGTCTTCGTAGCAGGCGTAGGGACCGGCGGCACCGTCAGCGGCATCGGACGTTACCTCAAGGAACAGAATCCGGCTGTCAAGATCGTTGCCGTAGAACCGGCCGCATCGCCCGTCCTGAGCGGCGGGAAAAGCGGACCGCACAAGATACAGGGTATCGGAGCCGGCTTCATACCGGCGACTTACAGCAAGGAATACGTAGACGAAGTGTTCGAGGTTGAGAACGATCAGGCCATCCTCGCCGGCCGCCAGCTGGCACAGCAGGAAGGTCTGCTCGTCGGCATCTCTTCCGGAGCGGCCGCCTTTGCGGCCGCCGAGATAGCCCGCCGGCCGGAGAATGCAGGCAAGACCGTCGTGGCCCTTCTCCCTGACACGGGCGAGCGTTACCTCTCGACCGTCCTCTACGCTTTTGAGGAATATCCTCTTTAACTTTTCCCCTCACAGTGTCTGCGATCTGCTTCCTCCCTACGGAAGCCGGTTCCGGGCACTGCGGATGAGGATGCTCCAAAACTCAGGAGTCAGAAAGACCCCTTTCCTATTGACCGTCTCAGACCCTCATAAACACCAGAACAACCGCCATCATCGAGTTCTTAACTCTTTGGTAGCGGTTGTCCTTTACAAATGACAGCTGTCTTCAGTTGGAATCGGGTTTTGACACACCCTCTCTGTACAATATCAAATCCATGCCCGGCCGATGATTTCCCACAGTCGTTTTCAGCGGGAGGGACCCGCCGGCGGGCCTTTTAATCATCCTCCTCTTCGTCCTCTTCCGGCTCCGCCCACTCCACACGCGCACCGTAGGCAAGGGTCTGGTTTTTCTTCCCCGTGCGGGCATTGCGGGTACTGGTGGGTACGAAACGGCACTTCACGTTCTTGACGTGCTTCCTGATATCGAAATCCTCGGGATTGTCTACCGGATCACTCTCCACGGTGAGATGGAAACGGCCGAGACCTTCAAGAACCACCGTCTCTCCCTCACGCAGCCGGTAGGAGATTTCATCCACCAGCGCAATGACAAGCCCGCGCACGTCGCCACGCGAGAACGATGTGTTCTCCTGAATGGCATCGGCAAGTTCCTCTGTCGTCACGACACCCGTACTGACCGTGCGGGCATACCACTTGCCAGCACCTTTCTTGTCCTTGAACTTACTCTGTTCCAATCTTATCTCTACTGCCATAACATTATGCTTATCTGTTCCCTTTCTGTAAAACCACTGCAAATATAAGCAAAATAAACTGTTCGGACAAGATAAAAATAAACTATTTTACAGGGCCATTCTACCTTGGGCAAGCACTAAAACAATCTTTAAGGCAGGTTTTCAAAGACGGATTTCATAATACCAGTATACTACCACAAACTTTTTAGGACAGCCCCTAATGGATGCCTCACATTAAGTCCGCAGACAGAACGACTCTTGAGAATTGGCTGATTCCATAGAGTCCACCTATATCCGCACAGACGTTTAGGACATTCTTAAACTGAACGTCATGAGAAAGTGAGAACAAGCCTCCGGCGACAATACAATCAGGGTGGGACTTCCTTGCGTTTGTTCATCCAAGTATTCAAGGGGATTTTCGTTTGCGTCACGCAAAAATATTTCGTTCCATTTTGAAATATCAACGGAAATACTTAATTTTGCGGCATGTTTATATCATAACATCATCGTCAACATGAAGATTCTACGGCAGACAGGTAATAAACGGACATCCACATCAGTGCTTCTTTCACAGAGGCCGACAAGGGAGACTGGCATCCTTTCCGCATTGGGCATGACTCCCAGAAAGCGTTTTGCCCAATATCTTCACGGAAATAACATGGACGACCTGCAGCGCGACGCAAGGGTCATTGCCCAGGACATGGATACGGTGATCAAACAGCTGGTCAATGGAAGGAAAAGAACGAAAAGAGACTGAGCACATCTCTTCTATGGCTACCTGCAACGAAACGTTGTCAGAGGAAATAACGGATGTCAACAAAGTGCTCGACACGCTCGATCCCGAACAGCGTACCATCATTGTGAAAGCCTTCATGGCGATGGAAACTGAACGCACTTTCCGCGGTCCGCTTCCCGCTCCCGAAGACTTCAGAGCCTACGGCGAGGTGATTCCCAATGCGCCGGAACGGATTCTGTCCATGACCGAGCAGCAGGCGCTCCACCGCATACATACAGAAGAAAGCATCGTGAAAAGCGGGATAGTGGAAAGCCGTCGTGGCCAGTGGATGGGTTATTCTATTGTCTTGATCCTCATAGGAATCTCCACGTTATTGGCATCCTATGGACACGATTGGGTTGCAGGAGCGATGATGACAGCAGCCATTGGCTTGTCCGTAATCTTTGTGTTACGGCAGAATCCACGTGAGAAAGAGACGGAAGGAGAATAATTTCCAAGGGAGTGTAATAATAAGAACAAACTGCGGAGCCCGCCCTTTAGAAATTATTACTGTCCGAGAAAACTTAAATATCATGGATTTCAATGCGCAACCTCCTTTCAACCGGCAGTCCCTCATCGGCTTTGGGAAAGCAGGCTTCTCCTCATCCAATAAAGCACATCGCCCCTTGGCTTTTACCACAGGCTGTTCCCGTTCAGGCAACAGACGGCAAGCAGGTTTACCAACAACACGTTCGGTGTCGGGCATCAACGTCAGCTGTCCATCCTGTTATCATCCTCCGATACAAAGATCTTTTCATTTTCATACGTTGAGAATACAGATAAGATTTTGAAAAGTCATTACATAATTTCAGATAAATCATCTGCAGATATAGGAAATACGTGCAAAAAAGCAAGTCTGCAACCAACAGTAAACCAATTGGTTGTCAAGCCAGTTTTAAAAGGTGCTTGATTGGGCTCCAAAAGGGCGTTGGTAACGCTCTAACAGAGCACCAGTTGCAAGTCAATCAGGCATCTTTTAGAATCCAGAAGAGCATGTGTTGCTTTGCATTGCATGAAAACAATTTACAAATACCGATGATAGGAAAAAAAGTTGTTTGTAGAAGACGGAAAGAAAGGCTGATGGACAGGCATCGTATCAATTTTTCTTCCTGCATTTTATCTTGTAGTTTATCCTCTATTGTAAGCCCACCTGACTCTGGACGGTCATGCCATGCAAGTGCATAAGCCTTTATTTCCAGTCTACGGATTTAACGGGAGGACCGAAAAAACAGGGGAAAACAACTTTTTCCTTTAAATAATCTTTCATTTGTTTGCGAGATTCAAAATCTTTCCCTACCTTTGCACTCGCCTTACAAAAAGTAGGGGCGTTTAGCTCAGCTGGTTTAGAGCATCTGCCTTACAAGCAGAGGGTCGGCGGTTCGAATCCGTCAACGCCCACAAGGGGTGTTTCCCTGTGACCTTTCGGGGTTGCAGGGAATTTTAAAGGGCGTTTAGCTCAGCTGGTTTAGAGCATCTGCCTTACAAGCAGAGGGTCGGCGGTTCGAATCCGTCAACGCCCACCTTTTAATATATAAGAAAGAGGAATGACTTTGCAACGCCCGTTGTGAGGTCTTTTTTATTTTATTGAGAATTTATCTGCATTCTTTTCAGAATATTATTATTATTATTTGCGCTGTTACTGATTTTATTGTTAATTTTGCACCATATTAATCAACATCGTTATGATCCTCGACACATTAACAGCCGTTTCTCCCATTGACGGTCGCTACCGAAACAAGACCGAACACCTTGCCGACTATTTTTCCGAGTATGCCCTCATCCGTTACCGGGTACGTGTCGAAATCGAGTATTTCATCACGCTGTGCGAGCTGCCCCTGCCGCAACTGGAAAGTTTCGACAGTACGCTCTTCGAGCCGCTGCGTGACATCTACCGCAACTTCGACGAGGCTTCGGCGGCACGGGTAAAGGAAATAGAGAAGACGACCAACCACGACGTGAAGGCGGTTGAATACTTCCTCAAGGAAGAGTTTGACAGGATCGGCGGCCTGGAGGCCTACAAGGAGTTCATCCACTTCGGCCTGACTTCGCAGGACATCAACAACACAAGCGTCCCGCTGTCAGTAAAGGAAGCACTCGAAGAGGTGTTCTATCCGCAGGTCAAGGAGCTGATCGCACAGCTGAAGGAATACGCCGGGGAATGGAAGGATGTGCCGATGCTGGCGAAGACACATGGACAGCCGGCCTCCCCCACCCGACTGGGCAAGGAGATCGAGGTCTATGTCTATCGCCTGTCCGAGCAGCTCGCATCCCTGCGCAGCTGCAAACTGACAGCCAAGTTCGGCGGTGCCACGGGCAACTTCAACGCCCATCACGTGGCTTATCCGCAGTATGACTGGCGTGCCTTCGGCAACCGCTTCGTCAGTGAGAAGCTGGGACTGGAGCGTGAGCAGTGGACGACACAGATCAGCAACTACGACCATCTGGGCGGCGTGTTCGATGCCATCCGCCGCATCAACACCGTCATCATCGACCTGGACCGTGACTTCTGGATGTACATCTCGATGGACTATTTCAAGCAGAAAATCAAGGCCGGCGAGGTAGGGTCAAGCGCCATGCCGCACAAGGTGAACCCCATCGACTACGAGAACAGCGAGGGAAACCTCGGGATAGCCAACGCCATCCTGCAGTTCCTGGCACAGAAGCTGCCGGTGAGCCGCCTGCAGCGCGACCTTACGGATTCCACCGTACTGCGCAACGTCGGCGTACCGCTCGGACACAGCATCATCGCCATCCAAAGTACGCTGAAAGGCCTGCGGAAGCTCATCCTCAACGAGAAGAAGCTGAGCGAGGACCTTGACAACACATGGGCCGTCGTGGCCGAAGCCATCCAGACCATCCTGCGCCGTGAAGCCTATCCGCATCCTTATGAAGCGTTGAAGGCGCTCACCCGCACAAACGAGAAGATGACCGAGGAGACCATCCATGCGTTCATCCGCACGCTCAATGTCAGCGACAGCGTGAAGGAAGAACTGATGGCGATCACCCCGCACAACTATACGGGAATTTAACCACTTCTTCGTAAAGACCTACAAACAGCAACCGGGTAACTCCCGACAAACGGAGTTCCATTTATAAACAAACAAATAAAACAACTATCATTGGCCGTGAGGCCAGTAACATCAAAACCAAAAATAAAACAATTATGGCAGAAGAATTCGAGAACAAAGAAGTTCAGTCTGAGCAGAACGAGAACAGCCGGGAGGGCTATTCGGCAGCCGGTCAAAGCGGCTATCAGAGAGAGTACCGTGGCACAACAGGACGCACACAGCGGCCGCGTATTCACAGCCAGCGTGCCTACAGCAGCAACAAGACAAACAGCGGCAACGACGAAGGCGGATTCCGTCCGGAGGGTTTCGGATCTGGTCTGCAGAGCGCGAACCGGCCGCAGCAGGGCGGCTACCGGCCACGCCAGAACAGCTACGGCGGCTACAACAACAACCGCGGCGGATACAACAACCGGCCGCAGCAGGGCGGATACCGGCCTCATTACAACAACAATAACGGAGAAGAAGGCGGCTACCAGCCACGGCAGGGCGGATACAACAACCGGGGCGGATACAACAGCCGGCCGCAGCAGGGCGGTTACCGCCCTCGTTACAACAACGACGAGAACGGTTATCAGCCGAGACCCTACCGCCCTCGCTACAATGCCAACAACGGAGCTGAAGGTGAGGAAAACAACAGCTACCAGGCAAACCAGAGCGGCTATCAGCCACGGCAGGGCGGATACAACAACCGGGGCGGATACCAGAACCGGGGATATAACAACAGCCGGGGCGGATACAACAGCCGGGGCGGTTACCAGAACCGGGGGTACAACAACCGCGGCGGCTACCAGAACCGCGGCGGCTACAACCAGGGCGGTTATCGCCAGCGTACAGCTGATTATGACCCGAATGCTAAATACTCGCTCAAGAAGCGGATTGAGTACAAGGAGGAGAACTTCGACCCGAACGAGCCGATCCGCCTGAACAAGTACCTTGCCAATGCCGGTGTATGCTCACGCCGTGAGGCTGACGAGTTCATCCTCTCCGGCGCAGTGACCGTAAACGGAGAAGTCGTAAAGGAACTCGGCAGCAAGGTGCTGCGCTCCGACGTAGTCCTCTTCCAGGAGAAGCCGGTATCATTGGAGAAGAAAGTGTACGTCCTTCTGAACAAACCGAAGGATTACGTCACCACGAGCGATGACCCGCAGCAGCGCAAGACGGTCATGGACCTCGTGAAGGGAGCCTGCCCGGAACGTATCTATCCTGTAGGGCGCCTGGACCGTAACACGACAGGTGTGCTGCTCCTTACCAACGACGGCGACCTTGCCTCAAAGCTTACCCATCCCAAGTTCCTGAAGAAGAAGGTCTATCATGTGTTCCTCGACAAGCCGGTCACAGCCAACGACCTGCAGAAAATCTCTGACGGCATCGAGCTTGAGGACGGTGAGATCAAGGCCGATGCCATTGAATATGCCGACCCACAGGACCAGACACAGGTGGGCATCGAAATCCACAGCGGCAAGAACCGCATCGTCCGCCGCATCTTCGAGAGTCTCGGCTATCGCGTTGTCAAGCTCGACCGTGTACAGTTCGCCGGTCTGACGAAGAAGAATGTACGTCGTGGCGACTGGCGCTTCCTCACCGAGAAGGAAGTGGATATGCTGCGCATGGGGGCATTTGAATAAAAAGGCCTCTCCGAAACCTCCCCGAAGGAGAGAATATAGTAGGATAAAACTCCACTGAAAGCCTCCACAAGCCCCTCAGAAGGAGGGGATGTGGGAGGATAAAACTCCATGGGAGGGACAAGGAGCATTCAATTACAACATATAGAAATGAAGAGAACAAAAATCGTCGATGCACTCGCCTGCACCGACTTTGGAAAAGATATCAACGTAAAGGGATGGGTGCGTTCACACAGAAGCAGCAAGGCTGTTGACTTCATCGCACTGAACGACGGCTCCACCATCAAGAACATCCAGGTAGTCGTCGACCCGTCAAAGATGGACGCAGATGAACTGAAGAGCATCACGACAGGGGTCTGCATCAGTATTGTCGGCACGCTCGTCGAAAGCCAGGGAAAAGGCCAGACTTCCGAAATCCAATGCAAGGAAGTCGAAATCTACGGTCTCTGTCCAAGCGACTATCCCATGCAGAAAAAGGGACAGAGCTTCGAATACATGCGCAAGTACGGGCATATGCGTCTGCGTACAAACACTTTCGGAGCAGTCTTCCGCATCCGCCACAACATGGCCATCGCCATCCACAGGTACTTCCATGAGCATGGATTCTACTATTTCCATACCCCGCTGATTACAGGCAGCGATGCAGAGGGAGCCGGCAATATGTTCCAGGTGACGACACTCGACCTCGACCGCATCGCCAAGTCAGGAAAGGTTGACTACAATGCAGATTTCTTCGGAAAGCGCACGAATCTCACCGTTTCCGGACAGCTGGAAGGCGAACTGGGCGCGACATCACTCGGTGCCATCTACACATTCGGGCCGACGTTCCGTGCCGAAAACTCCAATACGCCCCGCCATCTGGCAGAGTTCTGGATGGTCGAGCCGGAGGTCGCCTTCATCGACAAGGACGAGCTGATGGACCTGGAGGAAGATTTCATCAAGTACTGTGTCCGGTGGGCACTGGACAACTGCAAGGACGACCTTGAGTTCCTGAACAAGATGATCGACAAGGAGCTCATCGCACGCCTGGAAGGTGTCTTGAAGGAAGACTTCGTCCGCCTTACCTATACAGAGGGCATCGAGATTCTCCGGAAGGCTGTCGCCGACGGCGTGAAGTTCGAGTTCCCGATTACCGGATGGGGCATGGACCTCAGCAGCGAGCACGAACGCTATCTTGTCGAGGAGCACTTCAGGCGCCCTGTCATCATGACCGACTACCCGAGCGAAATCAAGTCGTTCTACATGAAGAAGAACCCCGACGGAAAGACCATGCAGGGAACCGATGTACTCTTCCCGCGCATCGGCGAAATCATCGGCGGCTCTGTTCGTGAAGAGAACTATGACAAACTGCTTGCGGAGATAGACAGCCGTGGCATGAAGCGTGAGGTATACGACTGGTATCTCGACACCCGCAAGTACGGGACCTGCCCTCATGGCGGATTCGGTCTCGGCTTCGAACGGCTTATCCTCTTCGTTACCGGCATGCAGAACATCCGCGACGTAATTCCGTTCGCACGCACACCGAAGAACGCAGAGTTCTGAAGATTCTTCTTGCACAAAGAAACAAAGGAGCGGCATACAGACCGCCCCATGTAGAAACAGGGACACACAGTTTTTGTGTGCCCCTGTTCTGTTTCTGCACACTTTCACAGGTATGATTCTCCTGCAGAACTCTGCCGATTCCCAGATGGACACATGGGCTGCCGGGTTTGAAATATCCTTACAGCAATTGCTTTCCGTCCTGCCTGAAGGACGGAAAGAAGGAACTCAATATCCACTTGCAGACGACACGAAATCAGCAGCTTACGATTGCTCTTGAAAACTACGCCCATCTGCATCCGAATCAAGCATTACTTGCCCTCCAACCAAGCACCAATTGAGACGCAAGTAGTGCCCGATTGGAACGCAACTCACCGTCAGCAGATTTTGAAACAAGAAATATTCTGACAAAAACAGCCATATCGAGGCATTACCTGCCAGGATATGGCTGTTTATTTATGGAGGAACGTGAGGAGGTGTGCCCGAGGCTTTTGTCTGCCCCAGGACAGACCTTCTATGTTCCACGTCCTCCAGAGCCTGCCCTATAGACAGTGCCCTGTTCCTGCCGAATTATTCAGCACAGCTCTGCGATCTGACTGCAACGAGCATCCAGACCGTCTTCTCCTGCTCCCTCAGGAAGTCGCTTATCAGCGAGACCGTCGTTTCGTCCTTGGCATCGGATGCAAGCTCAATGATCTTACGTTCCCGGGCGATCAAAGTCTTGTAAGAATCAAGAAGAAGATCAATTCCTTCCTTGGCACAGCTCACGACACCGGCTTCCTTGATCTCAGATGTCTGCAAATAAGCACTGTAACGGCTCTCCGGCGCACTGCCCAGCTGGAGGATACGTTCTGCCACTTCATCCACTTTCTCGGCTGCATCGTTGTAAAGCTCTTCATATTTGCTGTGCATTACAAAGAAACCATGCCCTTTCACGTCCCAGTGGAAACCGCGAAGATTACTATAATACACCTGAAGGTCAGCCAACAATACGGAGAGTTCCTTTACCACGTACTGTACCTTCTTCTCATCTAAACCTAAAAAATCTGATGTTCTCATTGCTAAAACCTTTCTGTTAAGTTATTTAATCGATTCGAATGCAAAGATAGTCTTTTAATCTTCTTCAGACAACAGACTGTGTCTATTCTATTGATAGATTATTTCTATCAATATCCGTATTCTATTGACCAGCAGGATTTTATTCATTATAAAACGACGGCATTCATTTTCAACCGCAGCTCAAAAATACAATCCGAGTGGCAGTCGACCGCTGTGAAGAGAACAAAGTCTGCCCGGCGGAAAAGTCCATAGGTCGGTCGCTTAGATTCGGAGAAAACACTCATCTATATTCATCAACACGCCCGCCCCGAAGAACACCTTCCTCCGGCCGGGCTTTAACAAGAAATAAAACAAATCTATCCGGACCATACAAAAATAACGATAGCCATCACTGTTCGTTGAACAGTTACTCCGAGCAGGTGTATGCCGTTAAATAGCTTTAATTAAGGAATGGAAAAAAAGAAAAACACTGTCTGTTTGGATTTAAATTGCTAAATTTGCATGCAATAAATTTCTAAAATACAATTATGTCATCATTTGTTGCAGAAAAAATCATGATGGACGGTCTGACCTACGATGACGTCCTCCTTATCCCGGCTTATTCAGAAGTGCTGCCCAAAGAGGTGGAATTGAAGACCAAGTTCTCGCGGCACATCGACCTCAACGTACCTTTCGTGACGGCGGCCATGGACACCGTGACAGAAAGCTCGATGGCGATCGCCATTGCACGTGAAGGCGGTATCGGCGTCATCCACAAGAACATGACCATCGAGGACCAGGCACGCCAGGTCGCCATCGTGAAGCGGGCCGAGAACGGAATGATCTACGACCCCGTCACCATCCGTCAGGGACGCACCGTGAAAGATGCACTCGACATGATGGCCGACTACCATATCGGCGGCATTCCTGTCGTCGACGCGGAGAACCATCTCGTAGGTATCGTCACCAACCGTGACCTCCGTTTTGAACGCCATCTGGACAAGCTCATCGACGAGGTGATGACAAAGGAAAACCTCGTCACCACCCATCAGCAGACCGACCTTACGGCCGCTGCACAGATTCTGCAGGAAAACAAAATCGAGAAACTGCCGGTAGTCGACCGTGAGAACCGCCTCGTGGGACTGATTACCTATAAAGATATTACCAAGGCCAAGGACAAGCCCATGGCCTGCAAGGACGAGAAAGGCCGCCTGCGCGTGGCCGCCGGCGTCGGCGTCACAGGCGATACGATGGAGCGTGCACAGGCCCTGGTGGCCGCTGGTGTGGACGCCATCGTCATCGACACAGCCCACGGACACTCTGCCGGCGTGATCGGCAAGCTGCACGATGTGAAGGCCGCTTTCCCCGATCTCGATGTCGTCGTAGGGAACATTGCGACAGGCGAGGCGGCGAAGTTCCTCGTTGACAACGGCGCTGATGCCGTCAAGGTGGGCATCGGCCCCGGCTCCATCTGCACCACACGCGTCGTAGCCGGCGTCGGCGTACCGCAGCTTACGGCCATCTATGATGTCTACAAGGCGCTGGAGGGAACAGGCGTGCCGTTGATTGCAGACGGCGGACTGCGCTACTCGGGCGATGTCGTCAAGGCACTGGCAGCCGGCGGCAGCAGCGTGATGATCGGATCGCTCGTCGCCGGCACGGAAGAGTCGCCGGGCGACACCATCATCTTCAACGGACGAAAGTTCAAGAGCTACCGTGGCATGGGCTCGCTGGAGGCCATGGAACAGAAGAACGGCTCGCGTGACCGCTACTTCCAGAACGACATCCGGGATGCGAAGAAGCTCGTCCCGGAAGGCATTGCCGGCCGTGTACCCTACAAGGGGACAGTGCAGGAGGTCATCTATCAGCTCGTCGGCGGACTGCGCTCGGGCATGGGCTACTGCGGTGCGGCATCCATCGGGAACCTGCACAGTGCCAGGTTCACCCGCATCACCAATGCCGGCGTGATGGAGAGCCACCCGCACGACATCACCATCACCAGCGAAGCACCGAACTATTCCCGTCCGGAATAAAAACAGACCGTCAACCATCCGCCCTCTTCTCTGTTCTGCCAGGGGAGAGGGTATGTGCGTTTCTTAATCACAACAATGAAATTCAAGGCACTACTATCAGCCGCACTGCTCTCCGCCACGACGGCATACGGGCAGGCAGACCCTACCCTAATGACCATCAACGGACAGCCGGTGAGCCGTTCGGAGTTTGAATATTCGTACAATAAAAACAATTCCGACGGAGTCATTGACAAGAAAAGCATAGACGAATACGTGCCGCTTTTCATCGACTATAAGCTGAAGGTGCAGGCGGCCCTCGATGCCCGCCTTGACACACTGTCCTCCTTCAAGAAGGAGTTTCTCGGCTACCGCGACCAGCAGATACGCCCGGCCTTCATCAGAGACGCCGATGTCGAGGCCGAAGCACGAAAGATATACCGCGACACCCGGCGGCAGATCGAAGCCAACGGAGGGCTGTGGCATTGTGCGCACATCCTCGTGGGAATGAGACAGCGCGCCTCAAAAGAGGAAGAGAATGCAGCAAGACAGCTGGCAGACTCCCTCTATACGGCTCTCCAGAAGGGTGCCGACTTTACGGAACTGGCAAAGAAATATTCCACGGACACCCGTTCTGCCAAGAACGGCGGCGACCTGCCCGGCCTTCAGAAAGGGCAGACCGTGGCCGAGTTCGAGAAGGCCATGCTGGCTCTGAAGCCCGGGGAAACAAGCCGTCCGGTGCTTTCCCCCTTCGGCTATCACATCATCAAGATGATCGGGCACGAGGAGCTTCCTCCTTACGATTCGCTCCGTGCGGACATCATGCAGTACATCGAGATGCGCGGCCTGCGCGACCAGATCATCAGCCAGCGGCTGGACTCCCTCGCCCAGGCCGGCGGGAAGGAGGTCACACAGGAGCAGATACTGGACCGGAAACTTGCAGAACTGGAAGAGAAGGACGCCGACCTGAAGCATCTTGTCCGTGAATACCACGACGGCCTGCTGATGGTCGAGATGAGCAACCGCACCGTCTGGGACAAGGCTGCCAAGGACGAAACGGCATTGGAGGCGTATTACCGCAAGCACAGGAAACAATATAAGTGGGCCGAACCACGTTTCAAGGGTATCGCCTACCACGTAAAGAAACAGGCAGACGTGGATGCCGTGAAAGCATGCGTGAAAGGGCTGCCCTTCAGCAAGTGGGCAGAACGGCTGCGCGATACGTTCAACAAGGACGGCAACATCCGCATCCGGGTCGAGAAGGGAATCTTCCGCAAGGGCGACAACGCCCTCATAGACCGTGAGATATTCGGACAGGAAACGGCAGCCACACCGGTCGAAGGCTATCCTATTGATGCCGTCTTCGGCAAGAAGATCAAAGCACCGGAGGGGCTGGACGACGTGCGCGACCTCGTCATCTCGGACTACCAGGGAGAACTGGAGAAGGAATGGGTCGCTTCGCTTCGCAGGAAATACAAGGTCGTAGTCGACAAGGCCGTGCTTTCCACGGTCAACAAACATTAACAGAAAGATCATACAGCATATATCAATGAAGATAAATAAAAGAAAAACGATTGTCCTGCTTGCAGGAACAGTCCTCACGGCGATGGGACTGCACGCCGGTTCCTACCGGACCGCCGGACCGGGTACACTGTCAGACTCGCTGAAGACCGTACCGGCAGCGACAGACAGGGCGAACAACGTCGTAGACGAGGTCATCTGGGTAGTGGGCGACGAACCCATCCTGAAGTCGGAAGTGGAAATCATGAAGCTGCAGGGCGAGGCGGAAGGCATGAAGTGGGACGGCGATCCCGAATGTGTGCTGCCCGAACAGATTGCCGTGCAGAAACTATTCCTCCACCAGGCGGCCCTCGACAGCATCGAGGTGACGGAGTCGGAAATCGCACAGGGCATCGACCAGCAGATCAACTACTGGATCTCCCTGCCGCAGATCGGTTCCAAGGAGAAACTCGAAGAGTTCCAGCACAAGAGCATGGCGCAGATCCGCCAGGACCTGCACGACGACTACAAGAACCGCCAGCTCGTGCAGAAGATGCAGGAGAAACTCGTCGGCGACGTGAAGGTTTCGCCTGCCGAAGTGCGCGAATACTTCCGGAAACTTCCGGTAGACAGCATCCCGATGATTCCGACGACGGTGGAGGTGGAGATTCTCACACAGACTCCGAAGGTCGAGCCGGAAGAGATCAACCGCATCAAGAACCAGCTGCGCGACTATACGGACCGCATCACAAAGGGCGAGACCTCCTTTGCCACGCTGGCACGTCTCTATTCGGAAGACCCCGGCTCTGCCCGCCAGGGAGGCGAGCTGGGCTATATGGGACGGGGCATGCTCGACCCGACATTCGCCGCCGCCGCCTTCAACCTCACCGACCCCAAGAAAGTGTCGAAGGTCGTAGAGAGCGAGTTCGGCTATCACATCATCCAGCTGATCGACCGCCGCGGCGACAAGGTGAACTGCCGCCATATCCTGCTGAAGCCGAACGTGTCCATGGCCTCCATCGACGCGGCCAAGGAGCGGCTGGACTCCATCGGGGGAGACATCCGGAACGGGAAGTTCACCTTCGAGGACGCGACCGCCTACCTCTCGGACGACAAAGACACCAAGAACAACCACGGACTGATGGTCAACTCGTCCGAGAACGCCCGCACGTCACGCTTCAAGATGAAGGACCTGCCGACCGAGGTGGCACGCATCGTCGACACGCTGAAGGTCGACGAGGTCTCCCAGCCGTTCCAGATGGTCAACCCCCGCGGAAAGGTCGTCTGCGCCATCGTGAAGCTGAAGGAGCGGATACCGGAGCACAGGGCCACCATCACCGAAGACTTCCAGGCGATGCGCGACATCGTTACGGCACAGCGCAGGAAAGACATCCTCCACGACTGGGTCGTGAAGAAGGTGAAAGAGACCTATGTAAGGATCAATCCTCGCTATAAAAGTTGTAAATTCCAGTACGAAGGTTGGTTTAAATGACGACAGACAGCAGGCATAAAGATACACATTGCGGGCATAGAATCCTGGGCATCCTGATTCTATGCCTGTTTGGGCTATGGCAGTCCCAACCGCTCCGGGCACAGAAAACGGTGGAGAAGAAAGGAAGCAAGTTCTATATCGACCATGCCGACAACCTCCGCTACAACCAGATGGTGATGACCGACGTGCAGATTGCCAAGGGCAGTGTCCGTTTCCGCTACAAGGGCACGACGCTCAAGTGCGACAGCGCCTACTTCAACGAGAAAGCCAACTGGTTCAAGGCCTTCGGGCGTGTCCACATCACACGTCCCGGCGGCGTGTCCATCGACTGCCAGCGCATCCACTACGACGGTTTCTCCCAGCTGGTCCATGCCCGGAAGAACGTGGTCGTGCGGCAGCCGGGGCGCTCCCTCCGCTGCGACAGTCTGGACTACAATCTGGCCTCCAAGGTAGCCAACTACTTCGGCGGACGCGGCACGCTCGTCTACAACGGCAATACGGTCGTCGCCGATGAAGGCGATTACAATACGGAGACCCATGAGGCCAACTTCTTCGGAAACGTCGTCATGTTCACGCCCAAGTACCGCATCAACACGCCGGAAGCCCACGGCAACACGGAGACAGGACTTGTCCATGTCGTCGGGAAGTCGGTCATCCGTACCGCCAAGGGCGAGGTGATACACACAAACGACGGGACTTACAACAGCAAGACCGACCACATGGAGCTGAACGGACACTCTACCATCACCTCTCCCAGGCAGGATGTCGAGGGCGACAACATCGTCTACAACAGTACGACAGGGGATGCGGAAGGCCACGGCAATGTGAAGATCGTCGACAAGGCGAACAACCGTACCATCATCGGCCAGGATGTCTTCTACAACGAGAAGACCGGACACAGCAACGCACGCGGAAATGTGAAGATCGACGACCGTAAAGCACAGCGGGTGATTACAGGCGACGAGGTAACCTACAACGCCAAGACCGGCTACAGCGAAGGGCACGGAAACGTGAAGATCGTGGACCGGCTGAAACAGCGCACCGTGACCGGACGCGACCTCACCTACAACAGCAATACGCGCGAGGGGACGGGCGAGGGCGACGTCTACTACATCGACTACAAAAGAAAGCACGCCTTCTCGGGCGACTATCTGCACTACACGGATTCCGCGGCCATCGCTTTCGGCGGCAAGCCCGGCCCTGTCGCCAAGGACTTCTCACAGGGCGACACGCTCTTTGTACACGCCGACACCATCAGCATGAAGGGTTTTCACATGAATACCCCGGGGATGTACCGTGAGATATACGGCGTGAACAACGTCCGCGCCTACCGCACCGACGTACAGACGGTATGCGGCTTTCTGGTCGCCAACACCAAGGACTCGTGCGTGACCCTCTACGACTACCCCATCGTGTGGAGCGGCAACCGGCAGCTGGTGGGCGACTCCATCAAGGCTTACATGAACGATTCAACCATCCGCCAGGCCTACGTCTACGGCAATGCCTTCTCGATAGAGACGCTGCCCGACAGGAAACATTACAACCAGATCTCGTCCCGGGATATGCGGGCCGACTTCGTCGACGGAGCCGTGCGGCGCATAGACGCATGGGGAAATGTGGAGGTGGTGTTCTACCATACCGACAAGGACAGCACGCTCATCGGGCACGACTATACCGAGACGGATACGCTCCGGATGTACATCTCTCCCCTTCGGAAGCTGCAGAAGATATGGATGTCGAAGTCGGACGGGGTCATCAGTCCGATGACGCAGATTCCGCCCGACCGGCTGACGCTCCCCCATTTCGAGCTCTTCGACGAGGTACGTCCGAAAGACAAGAACGACATCTTCCGCCGCGCCGCACGCAAGACGAGCGCGACGGTACGCAATGCACGGGTCTCCCTGCCGCCCCGACAACATATCGAATGACACCGGACAGGAACAGGCCCGGGAGCAGCCGGACCGTTCCCAACCGGCTGGGAACAGGAGTACCAGACCTTGGGAACCGGAGTACCGACGGCCGGGAACAGGGTTCCCAATGGGTCGGGAACAACTTTCCCGCCCCCTGCCCCGGAAGTCCATCTGTCTCCTCCGCACCTAACGGCCAGTCTCGAAAGCTGCCGGCTTGACTCCCTTAAACCCTTTCCCCCTCTTCAACTCCCCCTATGCTTTTCCTCCCGTCATCACATCCCCGCCGCTTCCACCACGAATACATGTATGTGGACGACCGCAAAGCGTTTCTCCACGACCTCGAACAGCGCGCGCAGCATCAGCCCGACGGAGAATCCGGGCCGGAAGCCGCATCCCGCGAAGCGTTACAACGCAGGATACGAGGCTCTCTGAAGCCCGGACTGCTCCGCCGCCGGCACAACCGCTATACGGCGATGTGGACATCGCTGATACTCTCCGCAGGCGTCATCGCCCTGCTCACCTTATTATTGTTCATCTTTTAAACGGACCGTTCATGAGTGACATCATACAACTTTTACCAGACAGCGTAGCCAACCAGATAGCAGCCGGCGAGGTCATCCAGCGGCCGGCCTCGGTCGTCAAGGAGCTGGTGGAGAACGCGATTGATGCCGGGGCGCAGCACATCAATGTGCTGGTAGCCGATGCCGGACGTACGTCCATCCAGGTGATCGACGATGGAAAAGGCATGTCGGAGACCGATGCACGGCTCTCTTTCGAGCGTCATGCCACTTCCAAGATCCGCAAGGCCGACGACCTCTTTTCGCTCCATACGATGGGGTTCCGCGGCGAGGCACTGGCCTCCATCGCCGCCGTCGCACAGATCGAGCTGAAGACCCGCATGGAGGCCGAAGAACTCGGGACACATCTGTCTATCGCCGGCAGTCGTTTTACGGGGCAGGAGCCTTGTTCGTGTCCGGCAGGAAGCAACTTCCTGGTCGAGAACCTCTTCTTCAATGTTCCTGCCCGCCGCAAGTTCCTGAAGTCGAACACCACCGAGCTGAACAACATCATCACCGCCTTCGAACGCATTGTGCTGGTCTGTCCCCAGATAGCCTTCACCCTGCACAGCAACGGCACGGAGCTCTTCTGCCTCCGCTCCTGCAACTTCCGCCAGCGCATCGTGGAAGTGTTCGGGAAACGGCTCAACCAGGACCTGCTGCCGATAGACGCCGATACAAGCCTCTGCCGTATCCATGGCTTCGCGGGCAAACCGGAGTCCGCCCGCAAGAAGGCTCCTCACCAGTATTTCTTCGTCAACGGACGGTACATGAAGCACCCCTATTTCCACAAGGCCGTCCTGACCGCCTTCGACCGGCTCATCCCGCAGGGAGAACAGGTGCCGTACTTCCTCTACTTCGAAGTGCCGGCCGAGAACATCGACGTGAACATCCATCCGACCAAGACCGAGATAAAGTTCGAGAACGAACAGGCCATCTGGCAGATACTGCTCGCCGCCGTCAAGGAAGCGGTAGGACGCTTCAACGACATCCCTGCCATCGACTTCGACACAGAAGGAAAACCGGACATCCCGGTCTTCAATCCCACGACAGGAACAACCGCCCCGAAAATAGACTTCAATCCTGCTTACAATCCTTTCAAGCAGACCGCCAGACCCGCCCGTCCCGCATCCCCGAAAGGATGGGAGAACCTGTATCCAGGGCTGGATTCTGATGCCGGACCGCAGCAGTCACAGCTCTTTGACCGGCAGGAGGGGGAGACGGCCGGTACCGGAACAGACGGAGAGACGGTCGTCTCCTCCATGGCGACACAGCCGGCCATGGAGTCGATGATAGAAGACAAAGCCCCTTCCCATTACCAATACAAAGGATGCTACATCATGACGGCGGTGAAGTCCGGGCTCATGATCATCGACCAGCACCGCGCCCACATCCGCATCCTCTATGAATCCTACCTCCGCCAGCTGTCCGAGCACAAGCCACACTCGCAGAAAGTGCTGTTCCCGGAGATGGTGCAGTTCGCTGCCGCCGACCAGCTTGCCCTCGACAGCATCCTGCCCGAGATGAGGGAGATGGGATTCCAGCTCGACAGCCTCGGCGGTGGAAGCTATGCCGTCAATGCCGTCCCGGCCGGCATTGAGGGGCTGAACGTCGTCGCACTCATCCGTGAGATGGTGACGGCGGCGGTAGACAGCGGCACGAGCGTGAAAGCGGACATCGACCATGCCCTGGCGCTCAGTCTTGCACGCAATGCCGCCATTCCACAGGGACAGGTTCTGGGCAATGCCGAGATGGACAACATCGTCAACGAACTCTTCGCCTGCGACAACGTCAACTACACCCCCTCGGGAGAGCCGGTGATCGCCATCATGAAACAGCAGGACATCGAGCACCTGTTCGACCGATAGAATCCGGATCCATACAGGTGCGGGATCTCTGCCGAACTCCCTTGCACGAACCCCTCGAGAAGGGGCACTTGTTGATCATCCAACATACGGTTCTGAGACAAACATCCTCGCATTCAGCAGACAGACCGGAAACCCAGCTACTGGCAGCTTCCACGGTACCGGTATTCCGGTATGAAATCCTTAGAACAGACCGGGACAAGCATCCCGCCAACCCTTCATAACCCTTTTGGTACCTGCCTATTAAGGAAAAAAGGTGGACAAAAAGGAAAATCTTAGAGGGGGCACTTTGTTAAAAGTGTGATTTTTTTGAGAAATAATATTATAGTTAGAATTAAATTACTATCTTTGCACATGATCCTGGTGTGAATGATAAGATCACATCCATTAAAGAAGAGGTGAACAAATTTAGATTGTTAAATAAATAAGGTTATGAAAAAGTTATTTATGGTTTTGGCATTAGCCGGTTGTACAATGACTGGCTTTGCTCAGAATGAGACACTTACTGAGAAGTACAGTGTCGCAACAAATTCTTTCTGGAGCAACTGGTTCATACAGGTTGGTGCAGATTGGAATGCATGGTATTCAAACCAGGAGCACGGCCGTGATGCCGCAATCAGCCCACTGAAGAGATTCCGTTCAAACCCAGGTGCTTCCATTGCCGTAGGTAAGTGGTTCACACCGGGTCTCGGTCTCCGTACAAAGGTACAGGGCATCTGGGGAAAGCGTGTAGGTGCCAGCTTCAACCCGGCTTCCCGCCTCGACAACGGCAACAAGTACTGGCTTGCGCAGGAGCAGGTAATGTTCAACCTGAGCAACCTCCTCTGCGGTTACAATGAGAACCGTGTATGGAACCTCATTCCGTTCGCAGGTGCCGGTGTCGGCCGTTCTATGTCTGCCGACCGCTATGCAATGGGGCTGAGCGCAGGTGTCCAGTCTTCATGGAAGGTCTGCAAGGCAATGCGTGTCTACCTCGAGGCAGGATGGAACCGCTACGAGGGTGACCTCGACGGTGTCGCAGAGGCTACGACCAAGGCACGCGGCTGGGAGTCTCACGACAACAACCTCTACGCAGAGGTAGGTCTGAACTTCAACCTCGGCAAGGGCACTTGGAACAAGGTTCCGGATGTAGAGGCCATCAACGCACAGCACCAGGCAGCCCTCGATGCACTCAACGCAAAGCTCCGCGACTCAGAGGCAGAGAATGCCCGTCTCCGTGACCAGCTTGCCAACCAGAAGCCGGTAGAGACAACATCAGAGTCTGTCAAGCAGCTGGTCAACACACCGGTTTCCGTCTTCTTCAACATCAACAAGTCTACCATCGCTTCTCAGAAGGATCTCGTAAACGTTCAGGCTCTTGCAAAGTATGCAAAGGACAACAACAACAGCCTCCTCGTTACAGGTTATGCTGACAGCGCAACAGGTACTCCTGCTTACAACCAGAAGCTTTCTGAGCGTCGTGCCAACACGGTTGCCAACGAGCTCGTCAAGATGGGCGTTGAGAACAGCAAGATTACCGCAGTCGGCAAGGGTGGTGTAGAGACTCTGTCTCCTATCTCCTTCAACCGTCGCGCTACTGTTCAGGTTACAGAGTAATCCTCTATTTATCACGCATAAAAAAAGTGCTTCCCGTAAAAGGAAGCACTTT
>NZ_GL872283.1:554086-603985 GCF_000191065.1 Prevotella multiformis DSM 16608 | reverse complement strand
TTTTTTATGCGTGATCTCATCGGTTTTCATTTCCCGCTCTCCCCCCGTTACATGGCCAGTCTTCTCTCTTCCATCGCTTGTCTCGGCCCGCAAATTCCATTCTCCCGCTTCCGGGAAGGCCGGGGGAGGTTCTCGGAGAGAGAGCCGTCTATCCCTCGGCAGCATGATAGGAAGAGCGCACCAGCGGACCGCTTACCACATGCCGGAATCCCTTTGCCAAGGCAATCCGTTTGTATTCAGCAAACTGTTCAGGCGTAATATAGGCCCTGACCGGCAGGTGACGGGCGGTCGGCTGGAGATACTGGCCGAGTGTCAGCCTCCGGCATCCGGTCGAAAGAATATCGTCCATCGTCTCTAATATCTCCTCGCAAGTTTCCCCGAGACCGAGCATGAAGCCGGTCTTGGCGGTGACACCGCAACGCACGATTTCACGAAGGACATCCAGGCTGCGGTCGTACCGGGCAACAGAGCGGACAGAAGGTGTAAGGCGGCGCACGGTCTCCATGTTATGCCCTGCCACATGCGGACGGGTCTCCATCACCTGCCGGATGAGGTCGGCCTGTCCCATGAAGTCGGGAATAAGGAGTTCTATCTTCGTGTCAGGATTCAGCCGCCTGACCTCTTCTATCGTCTTTATCCAATGGGCGGCTCCATAGTCGGGCAGGTCGTCGCGGTCGACGGAGGTGATGACGGCATAACGCAGGCCGAGTGCCTTTATCGATTCCGCCACATGGCGCGGTTCATTGGGATCGAGATGGTGCGGACGACCGCTCAGCGTATTGCAGAACCGGCATTTACGGGTGCAGATCTCGCCGCCGATCATCAGTGTCGCCGTGCGTGCCATCCAGCATTCCGACCGGTTAGGACAGAGACCACTGGTACAAATTGTGTTCATGTGGTGTTTAGCCAAGATTCCAGCCGTCTCACCGGTCGACTTCTTCGATGTAAGGTCGATCTTCAACCATTCAGGCTTCCTCACGTGCGGCTCACGTCCGAAGAGCAGCCGGAGGAACTGACGCAGCTGCAAGCCGCGCACAATGGCAGACAGGTCCACGTCCTGCAACGTCTCGCCTACCGCCTCCCGGGTGAATGCGCATCCCTTGAGCAGTGCCAGGAAGTCATGGTCGATGTCGCCGAGCAGGAAGTAGTCTCCCACCATATTGATATTTCCTATGATGTTGTTCTTCAGCTCCAGATGCGCTTCCAGCGTACCGACACCCTCGAAGCGGTGCTTCCGCACGACGGTGTACTTCGGATTCTTTCCATAGACAAAGCTGTCCGATGCCAGTTCCTTCTCCAACTCCGCCACACCCTTCATATCCTCGTCAGTCAGCTGCAGCACCTCTGCACCGCACATCTCACGACGTACATAGTCCATGAAAGCAGAAATGCCGAGATGCGTATAGGCCGCAAGGTTCATGACCCGCTGTTTTACAGACTCCACTCCCTTGCTCTGCAGCTTTTCCTTTGCCGGTGTGAGTGCATTGGAGAGATGGTCGAGCCGGGTGTCGAAGAGCAGGGAGTTATGCAGCACACTGCGGTTGGGAAGCTGGTAAAAAGCACACCCCGACACCTTCGTATCATCAATCAGGATGTCATTGCGTCCCGACAGCCGTGCATCGATCTTCAGTCCTTGCAGCATCCCGGCCATACGCCGCATGTACCGTGCGAAGGCCTCGCCGGCATTGGAGGTGCGGGAGATATAAGAGAACTGTATGCAGCCCCTGTCGGCATAAATACATCCCCCGCCGCTCTTCCGTCTGAAGATGTCAATCGCATTCTGCCTGCAGTAATCCGTATTCACCTCATTGTCTATCAGCTGGTTGCGTCCCAGCATGACCGTAGGATTCACACGCCAGCCCATAAAGTAGTCATCGTCTGTATAATGGCGTGCCACATACTCCTCTACCGCAAAATAGAAGGGGAGCCGGCGGATAACGTCAGGTTCCGGCAGTAGTATATATTTCATAGCTTGGTATTTGATTGTTTATACGGACAAATTTACGAATAAAAAGCCAATAGAAGAAAAGAAAGCCGGAGAAACTGAAAGATAAGGACAAATCGACCCTGCGAAGCTTGTTTCTGCAAGCGGGCCGACCTACCTGCCTGCAAGTAGTGACAATCGGAATGATTATCGTCCGGTAAGACCTGAATGTCATGGATACCAATGCACGCCTTCCTTTAAACCGGCATAAAAAAAAAGACACAAAGCGTTGACAACACCTCTGTCAACGGCAGACCAACGTGGACAATTATTCACATCGGCTTGTTTTACAATTGCACAGCACAATTCGTACCTTCCTTATAAGCAACTTACGCCTTGGTCACTATGACCTCTGCTGACTTTTCATGGCGAGTTCTACTCCATAACTTTCGTAAGAACAACTGATTTTCACGTCCATGAAACCTACTCGGACAAAGACATTGCCTTTTCCTCATAACTACTTCATTTATATCAACCGTTACGAATAGCCATCGGGCTTTAGTTTGTTTAGCAACCTTACCCACACTACATGTCTTATATGAAGTTCCTATGCGTTGGAGCAGGAGGTTGCCATCAGCTTTCTTCAGATTTCATCTCACGGTGGACACCCTTTCCTTTAGCTATATGATTCTCGCTATTGGGGTTTATCCGGGGCTTCCCCCGTTTAGACTATACTCATGCCGAACGTACGAAAAAATGCGGAACGTATAGTTTCAACTATCCGGTCCGCATCTTAAAAAAAGAATTACAAAATAATATATAGTTATGAGTTATTCATCCCAAAAATTATAGCTAGGCCACTCAACCACAACATCTTCCTCGAAAAAGTCATTCTTCTTTGCGCCTATCTCTTCACTGGGATTGTAATTGCCTCCCACACCCGGACTGGCGGTGATCATGATGTTTTCAGTCGTCATGTGAACAACCTCTGTGGTCGGTGTAATATATTTTTTTTCTTCCATAATTTCCTTATGCATTATTTAATAATTACTTTATTTCCGCGATGGATAAAGATACCATGCTGCGGCTTTATCACACGCTGACCGTTGAGGTTGTAATAGCTATCATCATCGGTCTTGGCAGCGTCTACCGTCGTTATTCCGGTTGTTTCATCGTCGTCTGCAAATACAAGTGTCAACTTGGCACCTGCAGGTATGCCCTGAATCTTGGCATACGCCTTATGGATGGGGAAGGGATTAATGGTGCTCACAGCCTTTCTAAAGATACCGCCTTGAATCAGATAGACCGGATCTGTAACCGATGCCGACACACTCTTTGAATTTACTACAACACCTGTCATGATATTATTGCTAATGTTATAGACTTGATCATCCTTTTCACCAATGGCATAGTAGAAATCATTTGATGTAGCTTCTTTGTCCAGCACTTTCAATAACACGCCGGTGTTAGCCGGCACATAACCATAGCTGTTATTGGAACCACCATTTACGTCTACACTGGACATTCTTACAAAATAGTCAGAATTCCCATAGTCTCCATTTCCCGATTTCACATCGCCTATCTTGGCAACAAAAGCTGCTACATCGCTATTCCCTTTTTCTGCGTTATAAACACTGAAGTCCACATCAAACTCACGTGCAAATGTCCCATATTTGTTTTTTATTGTTACACCGGGAATCTGATATTTAAGATGTGACGTGAAATTAAAAGGACTTGGTTCTTCAGTCTTGGTAGCTGTATTATAGATTGTCTTAGTCCAGACTTTCTTGTATTTCGGGAGAGCCGTTTTCTTCACGTAGATGGTAGTTGTCTCTGCAAACTCGTTGTAGCTCTTACGTGTATCATCGAGTTCAAAACGAGTAGTGCTCAACATCCGCTTCGTGGGATTGCTTTCAATAAAGAAAACACTTTGAATAGTACTCTTATCGTGATCCTTATCGGTCATGAAGGCCTTAGCTCCAACATACCTAACATCTTTCGTTACAACAACCTCCTTCATCCTGCTGCTAACGCCATCGAAGGAATAGTCGCCAACCAAGCTCACAACATAGTTCTTGCTGTTGTGGGTTACTTTTGCCGGGAAAACGAAAGTCTCATCTGTGCTCGTTGTTTTGAGCATATCCACAGACATATCAGACACAGCTATATACTCTTCTGTACCATCCATAAAAGAAGGGCTGATGGTCTTGAACTTTTTGTAGAAAGCATCACCAGTGTAATCGCTAAGTTTCTCCTTACGTACATGGATGTCAATCTCTTTCATCAAATCAGGAGCCTGTGCACCATCGTCGAAAGATCTTTCATTCTTTTTTTGGTTGATATTAACTGGATCGATTTTATTATCACAGAGGAACGTGATAGTATTCAGGTTAGAGCAACCACCAAACGCACGTTTTTCTATCTTAGTAACCAAGTTGGGAATCACCACATTCTTCAAGACCGTACAATCATAGAATGCGTATTCACCTATGGTTGTGAGTGAAGGAGGCAGTAATGTGAAATGGTCATTGGCCTTACCTGCAGGGAATATCTTCAATGTCTTCTTATCCTTAGACAAGAGGTAACCATCAATACTGGAGTAAACAGTGTTGTCTCTACTTACATTAATATCTGTGAGTTTAAAGCAGGACTTGAAAGCCTCGGGGCTAATATCCGTTGTAGCTGCTGAAATATTCACGACATCTAATGCTGCACATTTGTTAAATGCTTCGCGTTCAATCTTCTGCACCCTATTAGGAACGGTAAACTGCGTCAAACCACAGTCTGCGAAAGCCCCCTGACCAATAACTTCAATCTCGGCATCAGAAGGGAATTCTGCTGTTTTCATACCCGAACAGCCTCTGAAAGCATTGATTTCAATAGTCTTTACTGTCTTGGGGAATTTGAAAGACTCGAGTTTTGGCAAGTAGGCAAAAGCATTCGATTCAATTTTTTCAAGCTGACAATTTCCTTTGAAGTTAAAATGCTTCAAATTTTTGTTAGTAGAAAAAGAATTGGGACGGAGCGTTTTTAGTTGGGAGCCATTCGGAACATTAATCGTCTCTAAATTGGCACAACCGTCAAAAGGCTTATCAAGCGATGTCACCTTTGAAGGCAATGTCACCTCTTTCAATTTCGGACACGCTCTAAAAACAGCTGTACCAAGATGCTTAACATCTGAAGGTTCCGTGAATGTCACATTTTCAAGTTTTGGCAGTTGACGAAAAGCCTCATCATTGATTGATTCCAACCCTACAGGAAAGGTCATTGCCGTAAGACTCTGTACAGACCAGAAAGCCAGAGCCTCAATCACCTTTGTTGTTGGAAGGATGTCGTAGGTATCACCAGGTTTACCAGCCGGATAGAAATAGAGGATATCCTTTTCAGGCTTAGAATAAATCACGCCGTTCACAGCAACAAAGTCTGTGTTCTCCTCAGGAACTATATACTTATCAACTTTTGTACAAGCACCAAAACAACCAGGTTCCATACCCTTCTTTGTAGTGGAATCATATTTCTTTAGCCCCTTAGGAAGGGTAATCGTGGTAAGCTTATAGGCTGAAAAAAGAGAAGATTTTGCCAAACTGGTAACCCGATTCAGGTCGATTGTTTTCATCTTCTCAGGATAAGCAATAGCGAAACCTGCAAGAGTGGTTATACTGCTAGGTACTGTGTAATCCTCTGTGTTCTTAGCACGAGGATAGAGCATAAGCTCTTCACCTTTACAGAGTACCCCAGCTTCTGTTCTAAAAGGAGTAATTCCTCCACCAGCTATGGCAAACTCCTCAAGCGAGTTGAGTGGGGCGATAGAAGGATAGCCAACAGATATTTCTTTCAGGTTGGGGGGAAGAACTATTTTTTTTAAACCATCAATCAGACTGAAACACGAATTTTTAATAATTTCCACATTGGGCTTAACAGTATAGGTACCACCGGTAAGAGGAACAGATGAAGGGACAAAACGCAGCGTCTTCCCATCCCTTGAATAAAGGGCGCCATCACTATCTGAACTGAAATGGGGATTATCGGGAGACACGGTGTACTTAGGCACCTTTTTCAACTGTGTATTTGCATTTTCTTCGATTCTTTCTACTTTCTTTGGAATATTGATAGATTCCAAACTAGCGCCTGAAAAGACACCTGCATCCAAGTAAGTAATACTTTCAGGCAACTTAACCGAAGTAATCATCTTACAATCATACCCCCCATATAAGTTACGCCTGTAACAGTGAAAGTTGTACCATGACCATCTGGAACTGTTTCAGGAATCACCAACTCGCCAACAACATTGTCTGCATTCAAAAAAGCAAGATAGTGTAAATCAACCGAAGTCACTTTATAGTTCATGTGATTGATCTTAACAATCTGGCCATTGGTATAGGCATAGAGCCCTTTCGGTATTACCACAAACAGCAATGCCAATAAAAAAAGTTTAGTTTTTACCATATTTATCAATTATTTTAATAATTCCAGCTGATTGTTGTGAGTGCCTACCATTCGTTTAAAACCCACAGCACTTTAAATGATGTTTAGCCTCTTTCTTATATAACAACTCTCGCCCGCAAAGGTAAACATTTTATATTGAAAACACAAGTATTTATGGATCAAAGTTGATTTGAATGGGTAACAGAAGTCTGGGTAACAGAAGTCTGGTTCTTCCGTTAAATGCGTAGATGCTTTTCATATGGCTTTAACGGAAGAACCGAAGTGATTGATGAAACAAAAACATGATCAGGACTGTCAACTGCCGATCCTGTCATCAGCCTCCGAGTCAAAGACCTTTTCATTTTAATACGTTGAAAAGGCAGATAAGATTTTGAAAAACCATTACATAATTTCAAACAGATCATCTGTAAATGTAAAGAACACGTACAAAAATCGAGTTTGTAACCAGCAGTCAATCAATCGGTTGTTAAGTCGTTTACAAGAGGTGCTTAATTGGACTTCAAAAGGGCGTTGGTAACACGCTAAGAGAGCACCTGTTGCAGGTCAATCAGGCATCTTTTAGGAGCCAGAAGAGCATGTGTCAGCTTTGAACTGCACAAAAATATTTACAAACACCGATGATCTGAGAATAAGTTGTTTGTAAAAGACGGAAAGACAGGCTGACGGGCAGGCATCGTATCAATTTGTCTTTTCTGCCTTTTATCCTGTAGTTTACCCTCCTTTGCAAGACCATCCGTTTTTGGAGAGTCATACTATGCAAGTACACAAGCCCTTTATTCTATTCTATCCATTTAACGGAAGAACCAGAAGTTTTTCCTATTGATATGGTTATACCCTATTCATGAAATCGCTTGCATTCGCATACTCCTCCGGATCTTCTTTTTCGCTAATTGAATCTTGGAGTTCAGAATTGGTAACAATAGCATATTTGTATCCATGGCTTCAAAGGTGATACTGTTTGAGGACTTGAACTAAACGTTACCCACACAAATCAACACTGCCCTTGGATTTCTTAGAACATGCATAAAGTACATTATCTTTGCTGTTTTACTGCAAGCTGCACTTCGGTCAGCAGATTGCAGGCGTGCAAGCCTTCGACACGAATGATGCCGGGCGTAAGTACACCGGAAGGAGGGCAGGTTCGTCTCTGTCATTACCCTAACATACAGCAAGGGGGAATGACCGACTTATACAGAAAAGGTTTACCGGACGGAACAAACGGGAAGTACGTTTAGAACAGGAATGACGTCGGGGAATGACCATTTAGAGGAAATCTCCACCGTTTTAAACAAATAGAACTTGCCTCTTCTTGAAAGAGCATCGTGCTACGCTTTCAAGGAAAGGCAAGTTCCAGCTGCCTGAAAAGAAAAATCAATACAGACTGTCAAAGCCCCGACCTGACCAGATACTCTGCAATCTGCACGGCATTCAGTGCAGCCCCCTTGCGGATCTGGTCGCCGGTGAGCCAGAGGGTGATGCTGTTGTCGTCAGCAAGGTCCTTGCGGATGCGCCCGACAAAGACATCATCTTTGCCGGCACTCTCCAAAGGCATCGGATAGATATAGTGCTGCGGATCGTCGACAAGCGTCACGCCCGGAGCCGTCTTCAAAGCCTCACGGACTTCCCCGACGGAGAGCGGACGCTCGGTCTCGAGCCAGACCGCCTCGGAGTGGCTGCGGAGCGACGACACACGGACGCAGGTGGCTGATGTGCGTACATCGGAGTGCATGATTTTCCGTGTCTCGTTGAACATCTTCATCTCTTCCTTCGTGTAGTCGTTCCCGGTCATCTTGTCAATCTGCGGGATGACATTGTAAGCGAGCTGGTGCGGAAACTTCTCGATGGTCTTCACCTCACCCGTCTCCACCAGTTCCTTATACTGCTGCTGCAGTTCCTGCATGGCTGCTGCACCGGCACCGGATGCACTCTGGTAACTGCTGACGTGTACTTTCCGGATATGGCTGAGCCTGTCGATCGGATTCAGCACGACGACCATCATGATGGTGGTGCAGTTGGGATTGGCAATGATGCCACGCGGGCGTACGAGCGCATCCTCGGCATTGATTTCCGGGACGACCAGCGGCACATCGGCATCCTGACGGAACTGGCTGGAGTTGTCGATCATCACGGCACCGTACCGGGTGATGGTCTCCGCAAACTCGGCAGATGTACCCGCACCGGCACTGGTGAAAGCAATGTCAACACCCTTGAAGTCTTCATTGTGCTGGAGCAGCTTCACTTCGTAATCCTTCCCCTTGAAGGTGTACTTACGTCCGGCTGAACGTGTCGAGCCAAACAGCACCAGGCTGTCCAGCGGAAAGTTTCTCTCGTCCAGAAGGCGCAGGAGTTCCTGTCCTACGGCACCGCTGGCACCAACAATTGCTACTTTCATCTCTTTTATGTCTTTATTGGTTTTACGAATCCTTTGTCATTGCAAAAGTACTATTTTTCCTGCAATGCCGGCTACTGTCAGCCTTTCTTTTTTCGATTTTTGCAGCGCTTTCAATTTGATTATAACCTTTTGCAAGACAATATGCACCGTACGATTACACAATTATCTTTCGTACGACAGAAGATTAAAGTCTTCAAAGCAGAAGAAAGAATCCCACGTCTGACAGTGATTTTAAACGGCTGTCATCCCTATGCGATTCTGTTGCTTCCACCTA
Organism: Prevotella multiformis DSM 16608; assembly: GCF_000191065.1. Lineage (GTDB taxonomy): Bacteria > Bacteroidota > Bacteroidia > Bacteroidales > Bacteroidaceae > Prevotella > Prevotella multiformis. The sequence continues at coordinate 594,949 of NZ_GL872283.1, read as the reverse complement.
AGAACGAACTCGTCAAAAACCGGTCATTCCACTTTCAACACTTTCTCTCTGCTCATAAATACTCCATCAAAGCCTATTCATCATGTAGAGATATATCAGACTTTTCCGCTATCCCTCTCTGAAGAAAAAAACATTTTCTTTCTCCCGCTGGCTTATAAATCGCAGTTTTTGTGTAAATTTGCAGACAACAAGCGTATAGACTTTCATGCTGAATTTATCCCAATATTTTCCTATCACCGACCCGACACTGATTTTCTTCGTCGTCCTGCTGATGATACTGCTTTCGCCCATCATCATGGGACGGCTGCGCATTCCGCATATCATCGGCATGGTGCTGGCGGGTGTCGTCGTGGGACAATACGGACTGGACATACTGGAGCGCGACGCCTCGTTTGAGCTTTTCGGACGTGTCGGACTCTATTACATCATGTTCCTTGCCGGACTGGAGATGGACATGGAGGGACTGAAGAGGAACCGGAGCCGCGTGGCTGTTTTCGGCATGCTTACTTTCCTTGCACCCTTTGCGATAACCTACGCCATGGCGACCGGGTTGCTGCACTACACGCCTCTGGCATCCCTCCTGCTTGCAGCCATCATGGCCTCGAACACGCTGATCGCCTACCCCATCGTAGGACGGTACGGACTGACACGCCACACAAGTTCGACGCTGAGTGTCGGCTCCTCCATGACGGCGCTCTTCCTGGCACTGATCGTCATGGCCTCCATCGTCAATTCGTTCCATGGCGGCAGCGGTATCGGCTTCTGGCTGCTGTTCGTCGTGAAGTTCGCTGTCTACTGTGCCGGACTCATTCTCATCATCCCCCGACTGACACGCTGGTTTCTCCGCCGCTATTCAGACTCGGTGATGCAGTTCATCTTTGTCCTTGCCGTCGTCTTCCTTTCGGCAGCACTGTCGGATGCCGTCGGACTGGAAGGCATCTTCGGTGCGTTCATGTCCGGACTGATACTGAACCGGTTTGTACCCAAGGTATCACCGCTGATGAACCGCATCGAGTTCACGGGCAACGCACTGTTCATTCCTTACTTCCTGATCGGTGTGGGTATGCTGATCAATGTACGGCTGCTCTTTGCCGGGAGCAGAATCCTCTGGGTGGTATTCTGTCTGGTCTTCTTCGGCACACTGGGGAAAGCCGTGGCGGCTTACCTGGCAGCACGGCTCTTCCGTATGCCGTGGCTGTCGGGGCACATGATGTTCGGACTGACCAGTGCCCATGCCGCCGGCGCCATCGCCATGGTAATGGTAGGCCGGCAGCTGGAGACGGCACCAGGAAGTTATCTGTTCGGCGATGAAGTATTGAATGGCATCGTCATCATGATTCTCTTCACCTGCGTCATCTCGACCGTCATCACCGAGCGCGCGGCGCAGCGTCTCCGCCTGCAGGAGAAGGAGGAACCGCAACTGAAGAAGGACGTTGACGACGAGAAGATACTCATCCCGGTGAAATACCGGGAGTATGCCGACAACCTCGTCACGATGGCGACGATGATGCGCAATCCCCGCTCCAGACGGGAGCTGGTGGCATTGAATGTGGTGTATGATGATGTGAACATGCGGCACAACCAGGCCGAAGGACAGCGACTGCTGGACCATCTTCAGCATCTGGCCAGCGCATCGGACGTACCCATGACCACACAGGTGCGTATTGCGGCAAACATCGCCAATGGCATCAAACACGCTTTCAAGGAGTTTCAGGCATCAGAGATATTGATGGGTCTGCACTTCCACAAGGAAGTCAGCCGGGGCTTCTGGGGGGAGTTCACACGGAGCCTGTACAACGGACTGAGCCGACAGATCATCATCACCCGCATCATGCAGCCGCTGAATACCATCCGCCGCATACAGGTGGCTGTCCCCTCACGTGCGGAGTTCGAGCCGGGCTTCTACCGCTGGGTGGAGCGGATGGCGAGAATGGCCGGCAACCTGGAGTGCCGTATCGTTTTCCACGGCCGGCAGGATACGCTGCAGCTTGTCAAGGAATTCATCCACAACCGTTTCCCGAGCGTCAGGGCCGAGTATGAGGAACTGGAACACTGGAACGAACTGCCAGGACTGGCGACGAGAATACGGGAAGACCACCTCTTCGTCATCGTGACGGCCCGCAAGGGAACCATTTCCTACAAGAGTGCGATGGAACGGCTACCCGAAGAGGTGAACAAGTACTTCAAGGGCAAGACACTGATGATCATCTTCCCTGACCAGTACGGCAACCGGATGGACGACATGACCTTCGCCCAGCCGCAGCACACAGAGGAGCGCAGTGCCTACGAGGCTGTAAGGGAGTGGATTCAGAACAAGGTATAAGCATTGCCTCTGTCTGCCTGGTCCGTTTCACAAAACAGACGGGTCTACCCGTCCCGGCAGACCTCACCGGCCTGCCTTCCCAACAGATTCGATCGGACAGAGAAAAGAAAAAATATGATTGACATTAAGAACATAACAAAGAGTTTCGGGTCACTTCAGGTGCTGAAAGGCATCGACCTGCACATTGACAAAGGTGAAGTCGTCAGCATCGTCGGGCCGTCCGGGGCCGGAAAGACCACCCTGCTGCAGATACTCGGCACACTGGACAAGCCCGACAGCGGTTCTGTCATCGTGGACGGTGTGGATGTCGGCAGACTGTCTGCCGGCAGGCTGAGCGACTTCCGCAACCAGCACTTGGGCTTCGTCTTCCAGTTCCATCAGCTTCTCCCGGAGTTTACCGCACTGGAGAACATCATGATTCCTGCCTATATCGCAGGCAGGAAGACGAAGGATGCACGGAAGCGTGCCGGTGAACTGCTTGAGTTCATGGGACTGGCCGACCGTGCCGGACACAAGCCCAACGAGCTCTCCGGCGGTGAGAAGCAGCGTGTAGCCGTTGCCCGAGCATTGGTAAACAATCCTGCCGTCATCCTTGCCGATGAGCCCTCGGGCAGTCTGGACACAAAAAACAAGCAGGAACTGCATCAGCTTTTTTTCGATCTCCGCGACAGATTCGGACAGACATTCGTCATCGTCACACATGATGAAGAGCTCGCCCGTACCACAGACAGGACCATCCGCCTGAAGGACGGTCTGATAGAAGCCTCCCCGGAAAGAGAGAATACTCCTGAAACAAAAACATCAGAATAAGGTCTACCATCCTTCTTTCTATATCACCTATCACCGTTATCATCGCTTATCCCCACTTATCATCGCTTATCATCACCCAATAATCATCTCCAAAAATGTCTAAAATAAAACTCGGAGCATACAATACGCTCACAGTACAGAAAGTCGCCCTGCGTGAAGGCAACGGCGATCCGTTCGGTCTCTATCTCGACGGCGGACCGGCAGGTGAAATCCTCATGCCGCAGAAATACGTCCCGGAGGGCACACAGATCGGCGACGAGATAGAGGCATTCGTCTATCTCGACCAGGACGAACGCCCCATCGCCACGACCGAGAAACCACTGGCACAGGTAGGCGACTTCGCTTATCTGGAATGTTCGTGGGTCAATGAGTATGGGGCATTCCTGTCATGGGGCATCACGAAAGATCTCTTCTGCCCGTTCCGTGAACAGAAGAAACGAATGGAGAAAGGCAGCAGCTATATCGTCTACATCCATCTCGACGAAGAGACCTACCGGCTTGTAGCCTCGGCAAAGGTGGAACATTATCTCGACGGATGCCCGGAAGGCTACAAGCACGGACAGGAAGTAGACCTGCTGGTGTGGCAGAAGACCGACCTCGGCTTCAAGGTCATCGTTGACAACCGGTATGCAGGACTTGTCTATGAAGACCAGATTTTCCAGTACATTCATACCGGCGACCGACTCAAAGGTTACATCTCCACTGTCCGCCGTGACGGAAAGATAGACTGTACGCTGCAGCCGGCCGGACACCGGCATGCTGAAGACTTTGCAGAAGTCCTGCTCCAGTATCTGAAGGACAACGGCGGTGTATGCGACCTCGGTGACAAGAGCGAGGCAGAAGACATCAAACGCCGCTTCCAGGTATCGAAGAAAGTGTACAAACGAGCCGTCGGCGACCTCTACAAGCGCCATCTCATCACCGTCGAACCACTGATGATAAAATTAGTCTGAGCGTTCCGCTCCCCTGCCCCGTTTCCTCTATCAAGAACCATCTCGACAGAGGAGGCCATCAGGATAAATCTCATCATCGCCTATCACCGCCTATGCACAACCAATTCTCAAGAACCCAACTCCTCCTTGGCAGACCCGCTACTGACACCCTCAACGGCAGCCGCGTGGCGGTCTTCGGAGTCGGGGGCGTAGGAGGATATGCCGTCGAAGTGCTCGCACGCAGCGGTGTGGGGGCCATTGACATCATCGACAACGACCGTGTGTGTCCGTCCAATATCAACCGGCAGCTCCTTGCCACCACCAAGACGGTAGGACTATATAAGGTCGATGTGGCTGAAGAACGCATCCATGCCATCAATCCCGACTGTATTGTACGCAAGCACCGGACTTTCTACCTGCCGGACAATGCCGACCAGTTCGATTTCACTCTTTATGATTACGTGATTGACTGTATTGATACGGTCAAGGCAAAACTCGACCTCATCTTCCGTTGCCACGAGCAGAACACCCCTCTGCTTGCCTGCATGGGTGCCGCCTACAAGCTGGATGCCACCCTGTTCCGTGTGACCGACATCTTCAAGACCATCAACGACCCGCTGGCAAAAGTCATCCGCAAGAAACTCCGCAAGACGAATATCAAACATCTCAAAGTAGTCTACAGCCCCGAAGAACCGCTCGAAAGCATCCTGCCACTCGACGGTTCCGGCCCGTCCGATGAAGACTGCTCCGACACCATCCGGCATTCCGTGCCCGCCTCAAGCGCATGGGTACCAGCCGCAGCAGGACTAATCGCAGGAGGAGAGGCGGTGAAGGACCTTATCCTTTCAGCCCACACCATGCGCATCCGACCCGAAGAAGAGGCAGCAAGCGAACCGGCCCGCATCGCACGTGAGCGGGCTGCAATGATGCTGGAAGAGCATAAACGGATCAAAGCAGAGCAGACTGCAGCGGACAAGCAGTGCTTTTGACAAGAAATTTAAAAAGCGAAGATGAAAGATGAAAACAAGTCAGAACCCTTTACGGGTGCCGGTACAATTATAAGTGCAGAATAAGTAAGCCCCTTATTAAATAAGTCTTTCCGACACAATGCTTCACCGACTATAAGTTGCTCCCATTCCGGCAATATACGGCAGGGAGCGGGCCAACAACATGACTGGTGTTTACCGACAACTCCATAAGTGACGGCCATCAACACATCTGCAGGGAACGGGAAGACCTGCATTCCGGCCGCTTTTATATACAGTAAAGCACCAATGAACAACTTATATTGAAAATGCTCACCGAACAGCACTAAATTCTATTTGCTGTCATTCCCGTCATCCCAAGCAGGTGTAAAAGTGATTAGCTTACAGGATATTATCTCGAAATGTTAGAATGACAGCAAATGAATTTAAAATTATATTGTGATTATCTCTGAAAGGAGTTGTGGTATGACAAAGGCCATTCACAATGATCAGGTTATTCGAAAGTCAGAGTTCAGAATGCGTAAGCAACTTTTACGGCCTTGTCACGTGACAGCTGTCCGGGATTAGTACCGGGTTCTCCTTCGGGCACTTCACGATGGTAGAAGCCATAGAAGCGGATCCAGGAGTCTAAGATCTTACCGTCTTTACCATGAAAGGACATAGGGATAGTGTGGAATACCGGGAGTCCATGATGGTCGACGAACGACTTCTGGACCAGTTCACTGCAATAGATTTCCTTGTCATCGGGCATATAGAAGTGGTCGTAAGGCCTGCCGAGATAGCACAATGCCCGTTTCATAGAAGCAGCTATATCACAGTCGGCAATTACCCTTCCTACAGCAATAAGCGGCCTGCCTTCTTTCCCCTTCGCACGGTTGAGGAAGTCGGTCAGGGCGGTAAGCACAACCCCTTTCCCGATTGCTTCCAGTGCATAATCAAGGCTGTCCGTATGATGGAAAATCGCCACATGGTCAATCTTCAGTCCGTCAATGCCCTGCGTTGCATCTGTAATGGCATTGCTTTGTTCCTTCACAACAAACATCAGGTCTCCCTCACGCAGGTTGCGGAGGGAGATGTCTTCATCCTGCTCAAACGCTGACGAACAGCCACAGAACAGAATGAACAAGACTAAAAGCAGAGGCTTCAGGTTTTCCGGGAATCTTCTCATGGAGTATAAAGTCTGATGTTAATAATATATGTCTACGGGTTTCTTGATCTGTGCAGATAGCATACCGGCAAAATGCTCAATGCTGAAAACAAGATCCGCACAACGGCATCAAGGCATGGAAACGGAACAGGATTGAGCGTACGGCCGTCCCGGCAGCGGATATTCCCTGGCGGAGGAGGCTGCATCAAAAGATCATACGGCAGCTAAACTGTAGGGGCACACTTTCCTCTGCCTACTGTCTGAACTGCAACAGCATCAGTTGGCCATTTCGGAAAGGAACTTGATACGGACAAGACGGATTTCAACTTCACTGTAGTCTCCGTCCAGTTCTTCCATTGCCGTCTCAATGCTGTCGGTCTCACTGTCCATGAAGTAGTCGTAGATGTCGTCTATCTGCTCCTCGTCATACATTTCCTCAAGGAAGTAGTCAATATTGAGTTTCGTCCCGCTATAAACGATTTCCTCGACTTTCGTCAGCAGATCGTCGAAGTCGAGTCCCTCCGCCGAAGCAATGTCGTCGAGCGGCAGCTGGCGGTCGATGCTCTGGATGATCTTGACCTTCTGCATCGATTTTTTCGCCACCGTCCTGACACGCAGTTCCTCCGGCCGTTCGATATGGTTTTCTTCGCAATGCTGTTTTATCAGTTCACAGAACTCCTTTCCGTAGCGTTTCGCCTTGCCGGCTCCCACTCCCTGTATATTCTGCAGTTCCTGTTCGTTGACAGGATACATCATCGCCATCTGTTCCAGCGATACGTCCTGGAAAATCACGTATGGCGGAATCTCCAGTTTACGGGCGATCTTGCGGCGGAGATTCTTCAGCATGGAGAAGAGTTCCGGGTCGAGAACAGCCGTACCTGCCACCGGCTCTTCATCATCGCCATCATCTTTAAACTCGGCATCCATCACGATCATGAACGACTCCGGCGACTTCATGAAACGCCTGCCGGCGGCAGTCAGTCTGAGAAGTCCGTAATTCTCGACGTCTTTCTCCAGATAGCCGGCCAGCAGCGCCTGACGGATGACAGGATTCCATATCTTCGGATCTTCGTCTTCTCCGGCTCCGAACTCCTCCAGTTCGTCATGCTTATGGTCTTTCTGGTCGTCAGTAGCCCTGCCCCTTATAAAGTCGATGACATACTCCTGCCGGAAGTTCTCCTTCAGCACCTTCACCGCCTGAAGGGCTATCAGAAGCTGCTTCTTCCCCTCGATCTTCTTCTTGGGATGCAGGCAGTTGTCGCACATTCCGCAGTTGTCCTTCGGGTATTCCTCACCGAAATAATGCAGCAGCATCTTCCTCCGGCAGACAGACGACTCGGCATAGGCTTCCGTCTCCTGCAGCAGCTGCCGTCCGATGTCCTGCTCGGCGACCGGTTTCCCCTCCATGAACTTCTCCAGCTTGTTCAGGTCTTTCTTGGAATAGAACACGATACAGATACCTTCTTCACCGTCGCGTCCGGCACGTCCCGTCTCCTGGTAATAACCTTCAAGGCTCTTCGGGATATCATAATGGATCACAAAGCGCACGTCGGGTTTGTCGATTCCCATTCCGAAGGCGATCGTCGCCACGATCACGTCCAGATCCTCCATCAGGAAGTCGTCCTGCGTCTTCGACCGCGTCTCCGAGTCGAGACCTGCATGATAAGGTGCGGCCTTGATGTCATTGGCCTGCAGGACGGCGGCCAGTTCTTCCACCTTCTTGCGCGACAGGCAGTAGATGATGCCGCTCTTGCCGGCGTGCTGCTTGATGAACTTAATGATCTGCCTGTCGGTATCGTCGTCGCTCTTCTTCGCCCGTACCTCGTAATACAGATTCGGACGGTTGAAGGAGCTCTTGAACTCCACGCAATCCTCGATGCCCAGACTGCGCACGATGTCCGTACGCACCTTGTCGGTAGCCGTCGCCGTAAGCGCAATGACCGGAGCCACGCCGATCGCTTCAATCGCATGACGGATCTTCCGATACTCCGGACGGAAGTCATGTCCCCATTCCGAGATACAGTGTGCCTCGTCAATGGCGTAGAAGCTGATCTTTACTGATTTCAGGAAAGCTATGTTCTCCTCTTTGTTCAGCGACTCCGGCGCGACATAGAGCAGTTTCGTATGTCCCGAGACAATGTCCGCACGCACCTGGTCGATTTCGGCTTTCTTCAAGGAAGAATTGAGGTAATGCGCCACCCCGTCCTCCTCGCTGATGCCGTTGATGACATCCACCTGGTTCTTCATCAGGGCGATGAGCGGAGAGACGACAATCGCCGTCCCCTCCATGATCAATGAAGGAAGCTGATAGCACAGGCTCTTTCCGCCGCCTGTCGGCATCAGCACGAACGTGTCGTGTCCGGAAAGAAGATTGCGGATGATGGCCTCCTGATCGCCTTTGAACTTGTCAAAGCCAAAGTAATGTTTAAGTTTTCCGGTAAGATTGACTTCCTGTGTCATGTTAATAGCTGGTTGTTCCTTATCCTTTTAGGTTCGGTAGAAAAACGACACAGCCTGCCGACATGAATCCGTCTTCACATCCGCAGGCTGTATGTGTATAAGGTTACGAGGCAGCATTCGCTTTCTGAATGTGCGCCTTGTCCAATTGCTGACGGACGTATTCCTCCGTCACTTCAAACGACTTGATACGCCGGGACGGCACATCGAACATCGCATCCATCATCACCGCCTCGACGATAGAACGCAGACCGCGCGCACCGAGCTTGTACTCGACAGCCTTGTCCACGATGTAATCGAGTGCCGGATCCGTAAAGCTGAGCGTGATGCCGTCCATGCCGAACAGCTTGACATACTGCTTCACGATGGAGTTCTTCGGCTCGACGAGTATCTTTCGCAACGCTTCCCGGTCGAGCGGATTGAGATAAGTCAGCACCGGAAGACGCCCGATGATCTCCGGAATGAGGCCGAACGACTTCAGATCCTGCGGCAAGACATACTTCATCAGGTCAGCCTTGTCGATCCGTGCGACATTCTGCACCGAGTTGTAACCAACCGTATGCGTATTGAGCCGCTGCGCTATCTTGCGCTCGATGCCGTCGAAGGCACCTCCGCAGATGAAGAGGATGTTGCGCGTGTCAACATGTATGTAGTCCTGGTCAGGATGCTTGCGTCCGCCCTTGGGCGGCACGTTCACCATCGTTCCTTCCAGGAGCTTCAACAGACCCTGCTGCACCCCCTCGCCGCTTACGTCACGGGTAATGCTGGGGTTATCGCTCTTACGGGCGATCTTGTCGATCTCGTCGATGAAGACGATGCCGCGCTCCGCCGCCTCCACGTCGTAGTTGGCAACCTGCAGCAGGCGCGAGAGAATACTCTCCACATCCTCCCCTACATAGCCGGCCTCGGTGAAGACGGTCGCATCCACAATCGTGAAAGGCACCTCCAGCAGCTTGGCGATCGTGCGGGCAAGCAGAGTCTTGCCCGTACCTGTAGAGCCGACCATGATGATATTGCTCTTCTCTATCTCGACACCGTCATCGTCCTTGGGCTGCTGCAGCCGTTTGTAATGGTTGTAGACCGCTACCGAAAGATAGCGTTTCGCCTCATCCTGCCCGATGATATACTCGTCAAGATACTTCTTTATCTCTTTCGGCTTCGGCACCTTCTTTATCTTGAAGGGTCCGCCGTCACCGTTCTGTTCCTGTGCCAGAGCACCCGTCTGCATGACGATGTTATAAGCCTGCTGCGCACAGTCCTCACAGATATAACCGTTCAGGCCTGTGATCAGGAGCTTCACGTCCTTCTCACTCCGGCCGCAAAAACTGCATTTCTTCTGGGGCATCGTCTCTCCTTTACTTTACTGCTTCTGGAGCGTTACTAACTGGTTTCCTCGTCAGCACCTCGTCGATCATGCCGTACTCCCGGGCTTCTTCCGCCGTCATCCAGTAGTTGCGGTCACTGTCGTTCCAAACCTTGTCAAACGGCTGGTGCGAGTGGTTGCTGATGATGGTATAGAGTTCTTTCTTGAACTTCTGTATCTCGCGTGCTTCAATCTCAATATCGGAAGCCTGACCCTGTACGCCGCCGAGCGGCTGATGGATCATCACACGGCTGTGGGTCAGGGCCGAACGCTTGCCTTCCTGACCGGCCACGAGCAGCACGGCAGCCATCGAGGCGGCCATGCCTGTGCAGATGGTCGCCACATCGCTCGAGATGAACTGCATGGTATCATAGATGCCCAGTCCGGCCGTCACGCTTCCACCGGGGGAATTGATGTAGATGGAGATGTCCTTTCCGGGGTCGACGGAGTCCAGATAAAGCAGCTGCGCCTGCAGCGTATTGGCGGTGTAATCATCTATCTGCGTGCCGAGGAAGATAATGCGGTCCATCATCAGCCGGGAGAACACATCCATCTGGGTCACGTTCAGCTGCCGTTCCTCAAGAATGTACGGGTTCAGATACTGTGCCTGTGCCTTCACCACGTCGTCCAGCACCATACCGTCGATCCCGAGATGCCTGGTAGCATACTTTCTAAAGTCGTTCATTGTTTTCCTTTCTATAATATAAAATGTGACAAAAAAACAGAGGTTATCGACCTCTCTTATCATTGCCATCTATACAAACACCGTGCCACCCGGGGGCGACATCCGGCTGCATATCTTAAGCAAAGATAAGCAAAAAAATCGATAACCTCTCTATCTAAAGGAAGATTTTTCCTAAAATTATTGTTCGCTTACAAGTTTGTTGAACTCTTCAAGACTTACGCTCTTGACATTCAGCTTGACAATTTCCTTGACAGCGGCAGCGAGTTTGCGGTCGAGTGCAGCCTCGACGAACGAGTCGATGTTCTCACGCTTCTTCAGCATATCATCCGCATAGCCGTTCAGGTAGTCGTCCGGAACGTTTGTCATACCATACTGGGCGAACTGCGCACGGGCCATCTGACGCGCACTCTCACGGACGTCATTGTCTTCTACCTTGATGCCGTGGGCTGCTGCCAGCTGCTGCTTGATCAGGTGCCATGTAAGTTCCCTGATGCTCTGCTCATAGTTTTTCTCTACGAACTCCTCGCCCTTGTCCTTGTTGTTGGCGAGCATGATGCGCTTCAGGAGTGCGTCCGGGAAGGTCAGCTTGCCCACTTTCTTCTCGCAGTAAGCACGGAGATCCTGGATGAACTTGTAGTCAGAATCACCCTTCAGCTGTTCCTTCAGACCGTCGGCAATCGCCTTGCGAAAACCGGCCTCGTCCTTGATGCCGGCCTCTTCGCCGTAGACACCGTTCCAGAGTTCGGCATTGTTCTCAGCCTTGACAAAGCGTGAAATCTCGGTAATCTGATAAGAGAAGTTGCCCTTATGCTCGGCCACTTCCTCCTTCTTGATCTTCAAGAGAGAAGAGACTTCTATATCGTTGTCGGGATAAGCGGCAGTCGGGTTGAAAGTGATGATGTCGCCCAGCTTGGATCCGTCAAAAAGTTTCTTCTGATCCTCGACCTTGATGTACTGCGGCATCATCGAAGCGCCCTCCACAGTGATGCCGCCCTCGAGCGTATTGCCGTTCTCGTCCAGCTCGCGAAGATCCCCCTTCAGCATATCACGCTGCTCCGGGTCGAAGGTCTCGGCCTTGTCGTAGTGGCCTGCACGGCTCCGGAACATCTCTACCTGCTGGTCGATCAGCTTGTCGTCAACGGCGATCTCATAGTAATCGACCTTGTTCTTTCCGCTCAGTTCAATATTGAACTCAGGAGCAACGGCAATATCGAACTTGAACTCATAAGGAGCAGCCTTTTCCAGATCGACAGCCTCCCCGGCCTCCGGCGCCAGCGGCTGGCCCAGCATCTGGATTTTGTTGTCGGCAATGTATTTCTGAAGGTTCTCACCCAGGATTTTGTTGATGGTATCCATCTTGACCTGCATGCCGTACTGACGCTTGACCAAGCCCATCGGCACTTGCCCCGGACGGAAGCCGGGGACATTGGCGTGCTTGCGGTAATCCTTGAGGGTCTTCTCCACCTCATCCTTGTAATCAGCTTCCTCAACGGTAATCGTCATCAGACCGTTCACCTTGTCGGGATTCTCAAATGAAATTTTCATCTTTGATGTTCTATATTATTGTTTATTGTTATTTATCAACAGCGTACAGCTGCGAGAAGACACACTCCCTCCCCGCAGTCTTTGAGGTGCAAAGGTACTTAAAAAATCGCATACCTTTATAATATACAGGTGGAAATTTGTTTTTTTAACCAAGGAGGACGGGGCTGGAGGACGGGTATATCCCTTCCGGATCCAGCCATGACCTTGCCGCTTCCCCACAGCACGTCCACGCCCATCCGTACCTTCCAGGCGAAAGGCCGCAACACCGGACTCCACAACCGGAACGGCCGGAAATGCCGTGCCCGATGCTTGGGGACACGGTCGTGGACGGTGACGACACCGTATCAGCGACGCTACGGCGACTGCCGGGAGGCCGGATTACTGGCGGACAATGCCGTCTGCCTCTTCCTGCGCCCGCTTGCGCTGGTCGAGCAGCTGGAAGTCTTTCTTCTGCAGGACGAAGTCTGTACCGAGGTACTTTTCCTTCACGATCTTGTTGGCAGCCAGCTCCTCCGGCGTCCCCTTGAAGAGGATGCGCCCCTCAAAAAGGAGATAGGCGCGGTCGGTGATGTTCAGCGTTTCATGTACATTATGATCCGTGATGAGGATTCCGATATTGCGGAACTTCAGCCGCCATACAATGTGCTGGATGTCCTCGACGGCAATCGGATCTACCCCGGCAAACGGCTCGTCGAGCATGATGAACTTCGGGTCGATCGCCAGGCAGCGGGCTATCTCGCAGCGGCGACGCTCACCGCCGGAGAGACGGTCGCCGAGGTTCCTGCGCACCTTCTCCAACCGGAATTCCCGTATGAGGGCCTCCATCTTGTCGATGCGCTCCTGCTTCGAGAGCTTCGTCATTTCCAGTACGCTCATGATGTTGTCCTCCACACTCATCTTGCGGAAGACGCTCGCCTCCTGCGGCAGATAGCCGATGCCGGCACGGGCGCGCTTGTAGACGGGGAAGTTGGTGATTTCCCGATCGTCGATGTAGACGTGCCCCTCATTCGGAACGACAAGCCCCGTCGTCATATAGAACGACGTTGTCTTTCCGGCACCGTTCGGTCCGAGCAGTCCCACGATTTCCCCTTGCCGCACATGGATGCTTACCCCGTTGGCTACCGTACGCTTCCCGTACCGCTTCACCAGCTTCTCCGTCCGGAGCACACTCCCCTCCTCCTGCGGACGGACCACAATCTTATCTGTCTCTGACATAGCTTTTTCTTTTAGCATTTACACAGGCGGGCATCACCTGACACCACCGCTGCAATCGCTGCAAAATTAATAAATTAAAAGCAGACAGCCGTCATAAAGACGTGAAAAGAAACAAAAGAGAAGAGCTGCATACGGCCGGGGGGCGTACGCTGCCGCCTGTCTCCGCCGCCAGCAGGGCTTGTGCCGGCACGGGGCTGCCGCCGGTCCGCACATCGGGCTACATCTCCCGCACTCTGCCGGACCGCTTTTCACAGCCTGCACCTGCCCGGTTATCCTGCGGGGATACGAAGAACATCGGGGAAACACACCTACGACTGGTGCGGAGACACCGTCTACAAAGGGCGGAAAGCAGCCTTCCCGACTATTAAATAATGTCTTTCCTGCCTGTTTCTGTGATATTTTGGCTAATTTTGCACATTCAAACCAAAAGGAGAAATCATGCTTGTCTTCAAGTGGCTGAACACATTCGGCAATTATCTTATACTGATGGGACGGTCGTTCAGCCGCCCTGAACGGATGCGGATGTTCCTGAAACGGTACGTCAAGGAAATGTCGCAGCTGGGGGTCGACTCCATCGGCATCGTCCTGCTCATCTCGTTCTTCATCGGTGCGGTGATATGTATACAGATCAAGCTCAACGTGCAGAGCCCCTGGATGCCTCACTGGGTGTCGGGCTACGTGACGCGCGAAATCATGCTGCTGGAGTTCTCCAGCAGCATCATGTGCCTGATCCTTTCGGGGAAGGTCGGGTCGAACATCGCATCAGAGCTGGGGACGATGCGGGTCACGCAGCAAATCGACGCCCTGGAGATTATGGGCATCAATTCCGCCAGCTACCTCATCCTGCCGAAAATGTTGGGACTGATCACCATCATGCCGTTCCTTGTCATCTTCTCGGCGGCTACGGGTATCATCGGAGCGTATGCAACGGCATACATCGGGCACATCATCACGCCGATCGACCTGACCGCCGGGCTGCAGCACGACTTCAATGCTTGGTTCATGTGGATGAGCATCATCAAAGGATTCTTCTTCGCCTTCATCATCTCAAGCGTATCCTCCTACATGGGCTACACGGTGAAAGGCGGCAGCGTAGAAGTGGGCAAGGCATCCACCGATGCCGTCGTCTGCTCGAGTGTCCTGATTCTCTTCAGCGATGTGTTCCTGACGCAGATATTGAGTTAATATGAACACCTCTCCCCGAGGGGAAAGTAAACATTGAAAAGGTGAAAAAGCAAAACCTACTGCCCTCCTTGGGAGGGACTGGAGGAAGTTCTCATTATGATTGAAGTAAAACATCTCTACAAGTCGTTCGGCAACAAGGAAGTGCTGAAGGATATAAACACCATCTTTGAAGACGGGAAGACGAACCTCATCATCGGACAGAGCGGTGCGGGAAAGACCGTACTGATGCGGTCGCTCACCGGCCTGCTCGACCCGACCAGCGGCGAAGTGCTCTATGACGGGCGCAACTTCGTCAACATGACAAAGAAGGAGAAGATTCTCATGCGTCGTGAGATGGGAATGATTTTCCAGGGTGCAGCTCTCTTCGACTCGCTTACCGTGCTGGAAAACGTGCGTTTCCCTTTGGATATGTTCTCGGACATGACCTCACAGGAGCGTGACAAAAGGGCTATGGAATGCCTTGAGCGTGTAAACCTGACCGGCGCCGAAGAGAAGTTCCCCGGTGAGATTTCGGGCGGTATGCAGAAGCGTGTCGCCATCGCACGCGCCATCGTGATGAACCCGAAGTACCTCTTCTGTGACGAGCCGAACTCCGGACTGGATCCGAAAACCTCATTGGTCATCGATGAACTGCTGACAAGTATCACACGTGAGTTCAATATGACAACCATCATCAACACCCACGACATGAACTCGGTGATGGGCATTGGTGAAAATATCATCTTCATTGCTGACGGCAAGAAGGAATGGCAAGGCGACAAGGACACGGTCATTTCCTCCCACAACCAGAAGCTGAACGACCTCGTCTTCGCTTCCGACCTCTTCAAGAAAGTCAAGAGCATAGAAGAAAACAAGACTGCGCTGTAAGGAGACCCGGCAGCTCATGAAACACTGATATATACCTGCACAATCCCTTATCCTTCCTGCCAAGATAGGGAGGATAAGGGATTGTCTTTTCCCATCGGCAGACACAAGAGAGCCGATCATTAAAGACCATGCAGACAGAGGCTTGGCAGGACTGCAGACAAGCCTCTGTCAGACTCCGCTCAAGCCCCCTTCGACCGCCAAAGAGCGCCCCGGAAACAGGGATGATAAAACCTGCCTGGAAAGTGCAGAACAATCCCTTACACACAGGCTTTCATGCCGCCACTAAAACTTTCAAGAGACCGACTTTCCTTACCAGATAAGTTTTTGTTTTGCCGGCTGTCATTTTAACATTTACAGCCAATACGCTGTATATAAACACTTTGAGCGTCAGCGAAGTATGACGGGAGTGACAGGAAAATCCGTTCGCGTCTCTTTATCCCACACAGTGCTTATCTCATCCTCCACACGCCTTTCTTCTTGATCATCGGGACAACGACCTGTTCCGTCATCCTGTCACCAAAATGAAAGAGCAGAAAAGCACTGGCTGTACTGTCTTTCTCCGAGAATACAGATGAAGTCAGCGAGATGGAATCAATCCCTTTGTGCTGACTCTTCTGCTGCTCCATAAACTGCTGAAGGTTAATCAGAAGCTGTTTCCGATAGCCATCAGGCAGCTTTCCCGGACGGTTCTCACCCTCCAAAAAGGCTTCGTACTTCCCTTTCAGCAGCTGTTCATAATAGAGTCTGGCCGCACGGGCAGCCAGTTCTCCCTGATCAACCTCCTCCTTCTTACTTCCACAAGCCGCCAGCAGCAATGCCGAAGCAAAAAGAAAGGGTAGTATCATCCACTTCATATACACACCTCCTACGGCTACTTCTGACGGACGAACACGTTGATCGGACAGCCATGCAGATTCCAGTTCTCACGTATCTTGTTCTCCAGGAAACGGCGATACTGCTCCTTGACATACTGCGGCAGGTTCGCATAGAACACGAAAGACGGTATCTGCGTGTTGGGCAGCTGTGAGCAATACTTGATCTTGATGTACTTCCCCTTCACCGACTGGGGCGGCGTCGCCTCGATGATGGGCAGCATCACCTCGTTCAGCTTCGTCGTACCGATGTGCCTCTTGCGGTTCTGATAGACTTCCTTTGCCGTTTCCAGCACCTTAAAGATACGCTGCTTGGTCAGTGCAGAAGCAAAGATGATCGGGAAGTCGACGAACGGTGCCATACGCTTACGGATAGCATTCTCGAAAGTATCGATAACCTTCTGGTTCTTGTCTTCCACCAAGTCCCACTTGTTCACAACGACAACAAGGCTCTTGTTGTTACGCTGTATGAGCTGAAAGATGTTCATATCCTGCGCCTCGATGCCACGGGTTGCATCCAGCATAAGGATGCAGACATCAGAGTTCTCGATGCTTCGGATGGAACGCATGACACTGTAAAATTCCAGATCCTCGGTCACCTTGTTCTTGCGGCGGATGCCGGCAGTATCGACGAGATAGAAGTCGAAACCGAACTTGTTGTAACGGGTATAGATGCTGTCGCGGGTCGTACCGGCAATCTCGGTCACGATATTACGGTCCTCGCCGATGAAGGCATTGATGATGCTCGACTTGCCGGCGTTAGGACGGCCTACGACGGCGAAACGGGGTATGTCCTGGTCGACCGTCTCGTCCGGCGCATCCTTCAGCCGCTCAAGCAGCAGGTCGAGCAGGTCGCCTGTACCGCCGCCCGTAGCGGCACTGATACAGACGGGATCGCCCAGACCGAGCTTATAGAACTCGGCCGCCTGATAGGACTCGCCGCTGTTGTCCACCTTGTTGGCGACAAGAAGCACAGGCAGCTTGGTACGGCGGAGAATCATTGCGACATCCTCGTCCCAGTCGGTGACACCGGTCTCGGTATCAACAAGGAAGAGCACGAGGTCGGCCTCTTCAGTCGCCACAAGCACCTGCTTGCGGATCGCATCTTCAAAAATATCATCTGATTTGACGACCCATCCACCTGTATCAACAACAGAGAACTCACGGCCGTTCCACTGGCACTTGCCATACTGGCGGTCACGGGTAGTACCGGCCGTGTCACTCACAATAGCGTGACGGGTCTGGGTCAGTCGGTTGAAAAGCGTGGACTTACCTACGTTCGGGCGTCCCACGATAGCTACTAAATTTGCCATTCATGCTGGTCTTTTTCCTCCTCATGATGCAAGAGCCATGCCGCCAAGCGTATCATGAAAAGGCGCCGGATGTGGTCAGGCATCCGATGAATATTTGCCGGGGATGACCATTCCCCAGCCCTCGCATTGTGCGAGAGTATACCCTACTAAGCAGTCAGGGCGATTCTGTTTCTCTTATGTTCAGGGAGGACTGTCAGATCCATTGGTTCCGTCAGCCTTGTCAGCCGAATTGGACCCATAGTCACCATCAGTTCCGGAGGCCAAAAGCCCCAAGACCTCTCTACGTTTTTTTCCGTCAGGCATCCCCCGTAAGAACCGGCGCTTTTTACTTTTTCACCTTTTCACTTTTTTACTCTTCCTCTCGGATCACTCCGGATTATACCCGAAGTTGTTCAGCTCCTTCTGCGAGTTGCGCCAGTCCTTGTCCACCTTCACGAACGTCTCAAGGAAAATCTTCTTGTCGAAGAAACGCTCCAGACTCTTGCGGGCCTCGGTCGACATCTTCTTCAGTGCCATTCCCTGGTGCCCGATGATGATGCCCTTCTGGCTGCTGCGCTCAACGTAGATGACCGCATTGATATGTATCTGGCGGTCATCCTCCTTGAAACGCTCAACGACAACCTCAACTGAATAAGGGATTTCCTTGTCGTAATAGCGCAGGATCTTCTCACGGATGATCTCTGAGACGAAGAACCTTGCAGGCTTGTCCGTCAGCTGGTCCTTGTCAAAGAAGGCCGGACTCTCCGGCAGCAGTTCTCGGACACGCTTCATGAGAATGTCCGTCCCGAACTTGTTCTTGGCCGATATGGGGAGAATCTCCGCATCGGGAAGCAGGCTGTGCCACTTCTCCACAAGCTCGACGAGCTTCGACTGGTCACTCTCGTCAATCTTGTTGATCAGGAGAATGACCGGAATCGTCATCTTCGCGACCTTCTCCAGAAAGTCCATGTTCTTCTCCGGATTCTCGATGACATCCGTCACATAAAGCAGGACATCGGCATCGGCCAGGGCCGACTCGGAGAACTGGAGCATCATCTCCTGCATCTTGTAGTTCGGCTTCAACACGCCCGGCGTGTCCGAGAAGACGATCTGAGCATCCTCCGTATTGACGATACCCATGATACGGTGGCGCGTTGTCTGTGCCTTGAAAGTGGCAATGCTGAGCTTCTCACCGACGAGCTGGTTCATCAGTGTGCTCTTCCCGACATTCGGATTGCCGACGATGTTTACGAATCCTGCTTTGTGCATAATCTTTTCTAAGTTACCGGGGAGGAGCCGCCCCGGTCAATCTGTTTCAACTCCTTGACAAACTTGACTCCTAAAAAAACGCATCAATCTTATTGGGAAAAGAAAGATGCGTTCTTTTGTGTATGATAACTTAGCGTCTTTATTTCTTAACCGCTGCGGAAGCTCCGTCATACGCCCACCTGTAATAAGAGGCACCATTGACGAAACCCGCTCCGAAAGCCGTGAAGATGATTCTGTCGCCTTTCTTCAGTTTCGATTCGAAGTCCCAGAGAACAAGCGGCATACAGGCGGCGCTGGTGTTGCCGTAACGCTGGATGTTCACCAGCACCTTCTCCATCGGAACACCGATACGCTTTGCCACAGCCTCGATGATACGCAGATTGGCCTGATGACAGACAACATAATTGATGTCCTCCTGTGTCAGACCGTTGCGTTCCAGCAAAGTCGCACAGTCGTCGCCCATGGCCGTGACAGCATAACGGAACACTGTGCGCCCCTCCTGGTAAGTGTAATGCAGCCGATGGTCGACCGTGAACCGGGAAGAAGGGCATACGGAACCGCCCGCCTTGATGTGGAGGAACGGAAGTCCCTTGCCGTCCGTACGGTGGTAGGAGTCTATCAGACCGATGTTTTCCTCGGTCGTCCCTTCCACCATCACAGCACCTGCCCCGTCGCCGAAGAGCGGACAGGTCGCACGGTCACGGTAGTCGGTAATGGCCGACATCTTGTCAGCTCCGATTACGATGATGCGCTTGTGACGGCCGCTCTGAATCATGTTGCAGGCAACATCGAAAGCATACATGAAGCCGCAGCACGCAGCAGCAAAGTCAAATGCGAAAGCGTTCTTCAGACCCAGCTTGCCCAAGACAATGGAAGCTGTGGAAGGGTGCGGATAGTCAGGAGTCGTAGTGGCGACGATGACAGCATCGATACTGTCAGGATCGGCACCGGTCTTCTTCATCAGAAGTTTGGCCGCCTTGCGTGCCATATAGGATGTGCCGAGACCTTCCTCCGTGAGAATGCGGCGCTCCTTGATGCCCGTGCGGGTGGTAATCCACTCGTCATTGGTATCCACCATACGCGACAGTTCCTCGTTGTTGAGGACATAGTCGGGCACGTAACCTGCGACACCTGTGATGATCGCATTGATGTTGCTCATGTCTATTCAGCTGTTTCCTTTACGACAGCAACCTTGCCACGATAGTAACCGCAGGTAGGACAAACCGTGTGGTAAACATAATAAGCGCCACAGTTGGGGCATACTGCCAGTGTAGGAGCTACTGCCTTATCGTGAGTTCTTCTCTTGAGTGTACGGGTCTTTGACTGTCTTCTTTTTGGATGTGCCATAATTCTTTAAACGTTTAATATATTATTCTTTCAGTTTTAATAGAGTTTCCCAGCGCGGATCCACCGCTACCCCGTCTTCCTGACCGCTTCGGGCGGCAGAGTGCTCTTCGAGAGCTCGTATCATAGCAGGGTTGCATTTTCCAGGTGCATGCACATGCTTGATAGGGATTGCGAGGGCAATGAATTCGTAGAGGAGCCATGTGACATCGAGTATTCCTTCGTCCTCGGCCACCGTCACAAGGTCGTCCTCTTCTGAGTTTTCTGTTCCGAATTTCGCTTCGAGACGCTGCGTTGTCTCTACAGACTGCTCCATCGGTTCGAGACAGAGGTCGCACGGAACCATCACCGTGCCTGTCTCATGAAAGTCCAGGGTAAAGAAATCATTTTCCGTGCGCACGATGTCGACCGACACACGCACGCACCCCCGCCTCACTTCGGGAGCGTTAATCGCCTTAAAGTAAGTGTCATCCAGGTCGAAATCAAGGTGACTTGCACCTTTTTCCAGACCTTTCAAGTCAATCTTAAGGGTTTCCAAGTCCATAATTGGGTTGCAAAGTTACGAATATTTTTCTGATTATAAGCAAATTAAAAGTAAAAAAAGTGAGGACGCATAAAGCAAGCCTCTCCTGCATCACCATTCCTTTCCTATATAAGACAGCCTGTAAAACGTATGCACCGGCAAGCCGGAGCAGCAGCCGGCACAGGAGCCGGCTGCCTGCAAAAGCAGGCCATGGAACATACGATGACGGACTACGGAAGCAGCGTTCCGGTGCTACGGCAATCCGACAGGGGCATTGTCGCCCTGCCGTTCCGGCATGGACTTTCCACCTGTACCCGACAATCCGGCAGGCTTGCGAAAAGAGTGTCTGCCGATTCAACTGATACGGCAAAGAAGCGTCTTGCAGATCAGGATGGGTCATCAAGGACACCGGGAATCCTGTTCCCAACCGGTCGGGAACAGGAGTACCGATGCCTGGGAACACGGGTACCGGCCGCCGGGAACAGGAGTACCAGCCGTCAGCGTGCAGAAAAGGTACTCACGATTCAGCCCCCGGAAAGCGCATGAGGGAGCGCTTCAGGTATCCGATTCGCAAGGACAGACATCCTCCGTATGTCCCTCTGCTGGTTATCTGCCCTTATATCTGGCGCATTTCCTGCTCCTTCCCAAGTTCAATACGGAAAGTGGTTCCCTTCCCGATCTCTGAACTCTTCACGAAGATCCTTCCGTGATGGTATTCCTCCACGATGCGCCTGGCAAGGCTCAATCCCAGTCCCCAGCCACGTTTCTTGGTCGTGAAACCAGGACGGAACACATTTCTTATATCCTTCTTTTTAATTCCCCTGCCCGTGTCCGAGACCTCTACGACAACACGTCTTCCGGCCTCTTCCAGACGGATCGTGATGGAACCGGACGCACCGCCCATCGAATCGACGGCATTCTTGCAGAGATTCTCCACAACCCATTCGAAGAGCGAGGCATTCATCTTTACAATAAAGTTGCCGGACGGGAACTCGGTCCTGATGTCTATCTTCCGGGATGTACGCCGGTTCATGTAGTCCACGACGTGCTGCAGCACCTCCTTCAGGTCGGCAGGGACAGGCTCGGGGACGGAGCCGATCTTGGAGAAACGGTCGGCGATGAGCTGCAGCCGTTTCACGTCCTTGTCCATCTCCGGCAGCAGTTCGTCGTCGGGATAGTTTTCCCTCAGGATTGTCGTCCATGCCATCAGCGAGGAAATGGGCGTACCCAGCTGATGGGCCGTCTCTTTGCTCAGGCCCACCCACACCTTGTTCTGCTCCGCCCGCTTCGAGGTGAGCAGGGCCATGACCGCCACGACCACGAAAAGCATCACCACGCCCAGCTGGATGTAAGGATAGACAGCTATGCGCTTCAGCATCAGCGATTCATCATAACACACGTCTATGTAATCTCCGCGGCGGCTGCTTAAAGGAATACGGATCACCCGCCCCGCCGATTTCATCCGCAAGGCCATATCCGCCAGTTTCGCCGTACGGTCGGCGGCATTGTGTGCCCTGACACTTACGTTACGGCAATCCGTAACAGTGCCCTCACTGTCCAGGACGACGACCGGGATAGAGTTGTTCTCGTCCAGCACCTTCAGCACCAGGCTCAGGTCCGTGTTCTCATCCGCCTCGCTCAGCGACTTCATCGCTTCTGCCCAGACCTGCATTCTGCTCCGCTCCTGCCTGGCAAGGTCATCGGTCAGGAAATGGGACACAGCCAGCGAGGCGACGGCAATGATGATTGCCGCCACTACCAGGAATATCTTTACCTGCCGGATTCTGTCTGTCCACTGCATATATTCCATCTAACGACAAAGCGTGCTGATTATTGCATGGCCATAGGACAAGACCGCATCAGCAGGGGAAGAACAGATTGTACGTCATGAGAATACCTTGTTTTAGGTATTGCAGGAAAGGATGCGTTTCCATACTTTTGCACATCTTTAATTATTATTTAACAAGATTGCATTCAAAATGAAAAAAAAGATTTTTCTGTCACTTGCGATAGCAGCCACGGCTGCCATTCCCTGTCATGCACAGACTGACAGCACACAAGAAGCGACTCTGCAGCTGAAGGAAGTAACCATCAGCACGACCCGCATTCCGGAGGTGAAGTCGAACGCAGCGGCAACGGTCACAATCATCGACCAGAAACAGATTGCCGAGATGAGCAAGGTCGCCCCGGATATGTCACATCTGCTGGGACTGCTCACACCGGGCATGGCACTGTCGAGCAATACAACCAGTTCGCGTTCACAGTCGCTCCGCGGCAGAAGCGCGCTTATCCTGATCGACGGTATTCCGCAGTCTACCCCTCTGCGCTCTACCGACCGCGACATCCGTACGATCGACGTATCGGCAATCGACCATATCGAGATCGTGAAAGGATCAACGGCATTATACGGAAATGGTGCCATCGGCGGCCTGATCAATATCATCACCAAGAAGAATGCTGCCCACAGAGCCATCGGCGGACAGACGACGCTCTCCGGTTCTACCTACAACTTCTTCCGTCAGGGAAAGGGACAAGGATATCGTATCAACCAGCAGCTATACGGGGCGGCCGGGAATCTCGACTACCTTGTCAATGGGACATTCGGACGGACAGGAAGCAGTGTCGACGGGGACGGACAGTTCATCTCGCCCCGGTACGGGCTTGGAGACACCTATACGACGAATGCACTCGTGAAACTGGGCTAT
The DNA here is from genome assembly GCF_000191065.1 of Prevotella multiformis DSM 16608. Taxonomy (GTDB): domain Bacteria; phylum Bacteroidota; class Bacteroidia; order Bacteroidales; family Bacteroidaceae; genus Prevotella; species Prevotella multiformis. The sequence continues at coordinate 571,429 of NZ_GL872283.1, read as the reverse complement.
GCCTTTTCGCCGAAGAACAGAATCGAACTTATGTACAACTTCTACCGCAGTCTGCAGGACACACGCCTTGTCCCTTCCGGCGGCAAATACCTGAAGCAGCCGGCCATCGGCATCGTCGGTGACAGGGATCCGCTGGCAGTGGACGAGGGAACACGCTACAACCACAATGCCTACCTGAAGTTCACGTCACATGATCTGTTCGCCCATACGGATTTTGAAACGGCTGTCTACGGATCGAGCCTGTACACCATCTTCGACTTCAGGAAAGCCAATCCGGCACAGCCACGCTGGGAGGAGACCAGCGGACAGTCGGCCGTCAAGGACCGTAAATTCGGTTTCCGCACGCAGTTCAGCACTCGTCTCATATTCTCGGACAATGCTTTCACGCACCTTGTCTATGGTTATGATTACCTTTTCGACAAGACGGCACAGCCCCTCGTCGACGGACGTTACTGGATGCCGTGGCTGACAAGCAACAGCCATGCGCCGTTCCTGCAGACAAAGACAACGCTGTGGCAGTGGTTCAACATCAAGCTAGGCGGACGCTACGACTTCATCAATGTAAGCGTGCCCGATTACGATGTGCTGCGTAACAAGCTCTCTGCCCCGCAGGTTCATGTGAAAGGTGGCTCGCTCAGATACAACAACCTCTCGTTCAATATCGGGCTTTCCTATAACAGGTATCCCGTCTTCCAGCCTTTCGTCGCTTTCTCACAGGGTTTCTCCATCTTCGACCTGGGACGCACCCTGCGTGCTGCCAAAGCGGATGTACTCGAAAAAATCTCCACCGAACCGGTAAAGACGGACAACTACGAAATAGGAGCTTATTCAAACATCAACAACTGGCTGCAGATCAACGGATCATTCTTCTACACCTACTCAAAACTGGGTAGCGACCTCAAGATTGAAAACGGATTCTGGGTAGTGAACCGTACACCGCAGAAGGTCTATGGCATTGAACTAAGCGCAGATGCACAGATTCTAAGCAACCTCAAGGCAGGAGCAAACCTTTCATGGTTCGAAGGAAAGCTGAAATCGGCATCAGGAGATTGGGACACCTACATGTCAAGCATCTCCATTCCGGCCGCCAAACTGGCAATGTACGTCAATTATGCTCCGGTCAAGAACACTTATCTGAACCTACAGTACATCCATACGGGAAAACGTGACCGCTTTGCACCGAATGCCGCAGGGGCATACAACGAAGGAGAAGGAAAGGTGAACCGCATCAACCTTCTGAATCTTACGGCAGGAGTAAGGCTGAAGGCATGGGATCTGAGCCTGTCCGTTTCCAATCTGCTGAACTACACCTATTACACTCCGTCCTCCATGCTGATGGCCCGCAATGCGGAATATGCACATGCGGACGGACGCAATATAACCCTCACTGCAAGCTTCAGATACTAAGCTACAACAAAAATCCGCAATTTATCCTACCGAGCGAATAATTTTACATCGCCCTATAGGATAAATTGCGGAGTCATAGTCTACCAAAAACTGATTGGTAAACATTCTATCGCAATTCTTCAGAAATCATCATTCAACCCGACAAAGACCGGCTGATTAGTCATCATTCTGCCCAATGCCAGACTGATAACTGCCCACCACAGATACTGTCAGGCAGGCATATTCAAGAATATCACTGTCCGGTAAAAATAAACTGAAACCTCTGTATCTTTTTATCCATCGGCGTTGCAGCTGTTTTACTTATCCAGAGGCTTGGTTTTCTGTTTCACACTGCAAGCATTATAAAAATGTGTTTATTTTGGCAACGGCAAACCTATAATGACCGATAATTCAAAGAAATCATAAGTTTAAGTCTATTTTATCTAACAAGGACAGACCCAAAAAGTTGTGTCGGGAAAATGCAAGAAAAAGGTTGATTTATGTAGATTGATGGTAAGTGATTGAGAATGTGTGAGAAATACGGATTATTGCCGTGTGCTGCTTTGATGGTGAAAGTGCAGAAAATGTGGATTTGTGCAGAAGATACGTTACCAAATCGTTAGCCAAATGTGTGTGAATAAAATGAGGTAACGATAAGCAGTTTGTACAGTGGTATCGATTTTTGATATTATGGTGTTTATGCACTGACTCACAACATTTTGCATAACCGAAAACGCTTCAAAAACGGGTAACTTTGCCCACAAAAACAGAAGCGTATGCAAAAAGAAAAAATGAAGGTTTTGCTCTACCTCAAAAAGAGCGGTTTGGACAAGTCGGGGCAGGCTCCGATTATGGGACGGATAACCTACAATCGCACGATGGCTCAATTCAGCAGTAAGCTTTCGTGTCCCCCAAGGTTGTGGAATGTGCGAGAGAGCCGATTGAATGGCAAGAGCCGTGAAGCAGTGGCAACCAATGCAAAGTTGGAACAGCTGCTCCTCTCTGTACAATGAGCGTACCAAACGCTTTGCGATAGAGGTATAGAGTTCTCTGCAAAAGACATCAAGGAACAGTTTCAGGGTTCAATGCAGAACCGCACTACGTTCTTGCAACGCTATGACCAAATGGTGGAAGACGAGAAGCAATTAGTTGGTGTGGAGATTACGGCACGTTGGCACTCGGTCTATTACATGCTCCGAAAGCATCTGCAAGTCTTTATTTTAGAGCGATACCATACCGCTGACATCACCTTTGGGCAACTAACCAAGGATTTCTTGGACGGCTTGCATCAATACAGCGTGGGAAAACACGGTCATTCACAGAGTTATTACCGCAAGATGGCTTTGACGGTCAAGAAAGTATGCCGTTTGGCTTTTCGCGAGGGTATCATAGACCGTCCTCTCTTTGACCTTGTCAAGATAGACAGAGGAGAGAGTAAATTGCCCAGAGCTTTGGACAGGGCTTCTTTGGACAAGATAAGGCAAGTCCGATTAGAAGAGGAGGAAACAGAACTAACACTTGCCCGTAACCTTTTCCTGTTCACATGCTACGCAGGCACAGCCTTTTGCGACATGATGAATCTGCGCAAGGAACATCTTGTGCAGGATGATGCAGGGGCTATGTGGCTTAAATTCAGAAGACAAAAGACTAATACCCTTTGTCGGGTAAAACTTCTGCCCCAAGCCGTTGCTCTGCTTGATACATACCATTCGGATGAACGGGACACGCTTTTGCCGACTATCAGTTACGAAACCTACCGTTTCCTCCTGAAAGCCCTACAACTGAGAGCAGGGATTGCCATTCCCTTGACCGCACATATAGGACGGCACACCTTTGCAACATTGATAACCTTGGAGAATGGAGTGCCGATTGAAACAGTGAGTAAAATGCTTGGTCATAGCAAAATTGAGACCACCGAGCGTTATGCCTATGTGACACCGAAGAAAGTATTTGAGGAATTTGGTCGCTTTCTCTCTTTCACAGAAGATTTAACCCTTAGCCTTTGAGATTATGCGCAGTACATTCAACATTTTATTCTACATCAATCGCAATAAACTGAAAGCGGATGGTACAACAGCAATCCTTTGCCGCATTACGATAGATGGCTCAAAAGTCGTGATGTCCACAGGAGAAAACACATCGCCCGACGATTGGAGCGTAAAGCGACAAGAGACCAACGACAAGCAGCAGAACCAACGCTTGCATTCGTTTCGTGAGAAGATAGAGCAGGGGTATAATACGTTGCTCCTGCAATTCGGTGCTGTGAGTGCCGAGTTGCTTAAAAACCACTTGCAAGGTGTCGGATCAAATCCCACCACATTGCTTGCCCTTAGCCGAGAGAAACTGTCAATCGTTCAATCCACAAAGGCTTCAGGCACTTACCAAAGCTGTCGTAGCTATCACAGGCAGTTGGAAAGTTTTGTAGAAAGTAAAGGCGTAGCAGATATTCCTCTGACAACTCTTACTATGGAGTTTTTCGATGATTATCGCATCCACTTCAAAAGAAAAGGTTATGCTTTGTCCTCAACAAAACAAAATCTCTTTTGGTTAAGTCGGTTGATGTATAGGGCTGTGAGCCAGCAAACCATTCGGTATAATCCTTTTGAGGATGCTAAGTATGAGCGGGTGGAGCGAAAAATTCGCTGTTTGAGTAAGACGGATATAGCCTGTCTGTTGGCTATGCCCTTGCAAAATGAACAGGCGGAATTTGTGCGGAGGTTGTTTCTTTTCTCGGTATTTACAGGTCAGGCTTTTGCTGATGTGAGCAAGTTGCGGTACTGTGATATTGAAACGAACAATACAGGGATACGTTATATCCGGCAGTACAGAAAGAAGACCGATGTCGAGAGCATTACGCCCCTGCACCCGATAGCCGAGCAAATACTCTCGCTTTACCCACTGAAAGACAGGAAAGAGGATAGCCCCATCTTTGCAACATCGATGAGTAGAATACAGATAGGCATGCACCTCAAGACTATTGGTCTGGCTTGTGGCATTCGCCAATCCCTTTCCTTTCATGTCGATCGCCATTCTTTCGGTGCGCTGACATTGGAAGCAGGCATACCGATTGAGAGTATTGCCAAGATGATGGGACATGCGTCCATTGCGAGTACACAGATTTATGCTCAAATCACGGATAATAAGATTTCAAAGGATATGGATAGGCTGATAGAAAAATGTGGAAACGAGAGCAAATAAAAGAGAATTCATTCAAGATTGATAATAATATTATGTAAATTTGCATGGTCAAATCCAATCTTATAGTTGCTATATGTACAAGATAAGAGAAGCATTGAAAGAAGAGATGAAGAACCAGACGGATTTTTCAGCTTGGTTTGAAGAGGATTTAAGATAAGTAGTCATAATGCCATTATGGCGAATTTCTTGAACACAAGGGTATTTCGTATTATTCTTTCATTTGCATTATTGAGTGTCGGTTGTATGATTTACATCTTGTTTAGGCAAGATTCCCTACTGATGTTTACATGCTTTGATGAACTGCAAATTATGGAGCTAATTCAACACATCAGGAATACTGGAACTGAGTATTCTGTATTTGATTGGGTGAAAAACAGTCTTCCTGATGGTTTGTGGTTATTCTCTTATATGTTCTTAATTGATACAATATGGGATAGAGAGAAGGTATTCTTATATTTTTTTTCTTTATTTATTGCCTATAATTGCAATAGCGTCTGAGATATTGCAGGCATTTGATATTGTTTCTGGTGTTTATGATACATTAGATTTGTCGTGTTACTTTGGTGCGATACTCCTATTTTTGACATTAAAGTTTATCCTAAAATAATAACGTATGAAAGCTAAAACTTTACTATCATCAAGTGTATTGCTATTATTTGCAGTACTTGCTGGTGGATCTTTTGATGGTGATGACATCAAAATCTTCCTTTGGCTTGCTGGCGGAGCCTTCTTATGTGTAGTAGTTGGTGTGATAATCCAATCAATTGTGCAGTCGAATAACAAGAAAAAACGGCTTGAAATGATTGAAAAAGACGAAACAGAAAACAAGGACTTTGATCGTTCTGTTAATTTTGGGAATGATCGTTGTAAGTTTTACTTTGATGCATCAAAAAAGCAAGTCATGATAATGAGAGTCATGACAGAAGGAATTAACAAGCAGTTTGTCGATGACTTTGAATTTGGAGGAAAAGAGCTTTGTCGTCAGAATGATCCCTATTTCTGTATCTATGATAGCAAAAATCGCAAATTACTTACTGGTACATATGAGGGAATGACTCCTATTTTTTGTGTGAGAGATATAGCTACCGAAGACAAGCACAAAGATATTGTTCCTAAAAGTGATATTGCGCCAAAGATTGTATGTAATGCAATAACAACAGCTATTAGCCCTTCTCCTACAAAAGAATTAATTTATACATTAGTTGATGAAACTCATGGATTGATGGCAATCGTTAGAAAAGGAAAAATTTCATCCTTATTTAACTATGTAAATGGTTCAAGCCTTCCAAGGAAGACAGGTAATAAATCGTATGTGCATGATAAAGGGATTGGAAACTATCATTTTGTTATGGACGACTTCTTTAATGTTCTTGTAATTGTGACTCCATCTTCATATGAACTATTCAATTATTCAGACATTATAGAAGTAAGCTATGAGGAGAATGGGACTAAACTCTACTCTAAATCAGCAATGCGCACTGTTGGAGGTGCCATTGTTGGTGGTGCATTAATTGGTGGTGCAGGAGCTGTTGTTGGTGGCTTGTCTGGCACTTCAAAGAAGAACATGGAAATTAAGACCATGCAGATTAAGATACTTCTTCGTGATACTCAAAGGACAAGTCTAGTTTTGAATTTCAATGATTCTAATCGCATCCTAAAAACTAAAAACGCCAATGATAATATATTGTATGAGAATTATCAGAAGAATGCAAATTGTGCAAAGGATTTACTGTTTGTTATTATTGACAGAGCAAAACAATCAGGAAATCCAATAGTACAGCAAGTTGCACAAGTTCCATCTTCTCCAAAGTCTGGAATAGCAGATGAACTAGCCAAATTAGCTCAGTTGAAAGCTGATGGTATTCTCACAGATGAGGAATTTAACACACAGAAGGTAAAACTCTTGAATTTGTAACTTAAGAAATCTCTATATACTTATAAAATACCGACTGGTTTTTAGTTCAATACCTAAAATTAGTCGGTATTTTCATTAATACTCATATTTATGTTCATTAATAAATTATAGAGTACTCCGCTTGATGTAGTTTTCCTGCAATATGTGCTGCAGGTCAGACAGTCGGTAAAGTACCTTCTCTGCAATCTGCGTGTATGGGAAAATGCCTTTGTCCCGATAGTCCTGCAAAGTGCGGGGAGAGAGGAAGAGCCTCTCGCATACTTCTCTCTCTGTGAGATAGAGTTCTCCCCCGAATAGGGGGCGGTGTGTCTGTGCCGTTGCCCGCACACGCTTTGTGAGGTTTCTGATGCCCGAAATGAGCTGTTTCATTTCGGGTGTTTCTTTGCTGATGGTTTCATATTCCATAGTGCGTTTTATTTATGAAGGTCAGATTTGGCAAGGAGTTTCTCAACGTCCTCACGTTTGTAATAGCATTTATGCCCGATTTGGATGAAGGGCAACACGGAGGTGTCTCGATAGTGCTGGAGTGTCCGCTTACTGATGTTCAGTATTCGGTACACGTCCCCGTTGTGCAACAGGTCGGGCAGTTCGGCAGGTGGGGCAAAATGCTCGTTAAAGCAGTCGGTCAGCTCCACGATGCTCTCTTTCAGTTCCTCCCAAGCGGAGGTGTCAATAGCTGTAAATTTCATTTTTTTCGTTGTTGTTTTATTTGCGTAATTATTGATTTCTGACGCAAAAGTAAGCAGTGTATTTCGATTCCCGAAGAGGTAGGGATAAGCAGGGAAGAAGAGGGAAACGGCAGGAAATCCGCACTCCACACCTCCATTATTATTCCTTTTCAAATCCTCCTGCACCGCCCGAAAAGACATTTGTTTCTTACAGAAAGTGCAAAACTCTGCAAACAGTTGCAGACCGCATAATTTTCCACCGTGCAATCCGCACACTTATTTTGTCTGTTTTTCTCTGTTGTTGAGTAAAAAGGGGCTTTCTCGTTGTGTTGTAGCAGAGAAAAGTGATGTACTCTGATGCAAGAACACCGCAACCTTTGGCTCTGCGAGAAAGGCTGTCTAACTTGGCTTTGGCATTCGAAAACGTGCCAAACATCAAAACCAAGTAATAGAAAGCAATCCGCACAATGAAAAGAGAAAACAACGACAACACTTCAAGGAATACTCAAATAGAGGAGTTCCTTTCGGCTCGGTACGAGTTCCGTTACAACACCGTGTTAAACCGTGCAGAGTACCGTCCGCGAGAAACCGGGGACTATGCGGCAATAGACCGCTACCGCATCAATACCCTCAAAAGAGCCTTGGACAAGGAAATCAATGTACAGACCTCGCCAGAAAATCTATACAGCATCATCGAAAGCGATTTCTCCCCACGCATCAACCCTGTGTAGGCTTATTTCCACAGCTTACCGATAATGGAAGAAGCCAAGAAGGGAGCAATTACCGCCCTTGCAGACTGCGTGAGCGTAGCCAATCCAGAGAAATGGAGGGAATACCTCACCAAGTGGCTGGTGGCAGTGGTCGCCAATGCGATGGACGACAGGCAGTGCCGTAACCACACCTGCCTTGTACTGACAGGTGAGCAAGGGAAATTCAAAACCACATTTCTTGACCTGCTCTGCCCACCAGCACTGTCAGACTATCAATATACGGGAAAGATATATCCGCAGGAAAAGGACGTGCTGAGCCTTATCGGGCAGAACCTCATCATCAACATTGACGACCAACTCAAAGCCCTCAACAAACGGGATGAGAATGAACTAAAGAACCTGATTACCTGCCCACAGGTGAAGTATCGTATGCCTTACGAGAAGCATATAGTTGAGCGACCGCACTTGGCAAGTTTCGTGGCTTCGGTCAATGGTAACGACTTCCTCACCGACCCGACAGGGAGCAGGCGCTTCCTTCCCTTTGAGGTGTTGGCAATAGATATAGACCGAGCCAAGACAATCCCGATGGATGCCGTGTATGGCGAAGCCAAAGCATTGCTGAAAGACGGATTTCGCTATTGGTTCAATGATGAGGAGATTGCCGAACTGCACCGAAACAGCGAGGCTTTCCAAGTCTATACGGCAGAAATGGAACTGTTGCTCCGCTACTTCACCTTTCCCACGGAAGCGGAAAAAGCCATCAAGCGTTTCTATATGACCAATTCGGAAATTGTTGGCTATCTCTCTGTCTATACCAGACAGCAGCTCTCACCCAAACGGATGGGCGAAGCCCTGCGAAAGGCAGGCTATTCGAGAGAATGCCGCAGGGTAAATGGAAATCCCGTATATGTGTATGCCGTTCGCAAGATTTTCCCCGAGCAGCCACCATAGCATTCTGTTATAACCTATTTTTTTCTTTCCTATTCTCCTTACTACATTACTACAAACAAGGATAATACAGTGAAAGGAAAAGGATTGCAAGGGATATTCGTCTTGCGACACAGCTTACTACCATCTTTCTACGCTTCTACGATAGTATGAATGAGGAAAGGTATAGAAAGATAGAACCGAAAGAAGTGTTACACTTTTCTCTTTCACTGTCAATCACTTATCCGAGTGTCGAAGGGTAGTAAGATAAAAAGGGGAAATTCCCAAAAGAGAAAACAGAGCGAACAATAAAATATCGAACAATCCAAATCCAACGATAACAACAATGAACAACGAATATTACAATTTACAAAACATCAAGAACATACCCATAGCGGACTATCTTCATGGCTGTGGCATACAGCCCGTCAGGAAATACGGCAGTTATGCCCTTTACAACGCACCTTATCGGGAAGACCATAATGCCAGTATGAAAGTGGATTTTGCACGCAACCTCTGGTACGATTTCGGCTTGGGCAAAGGTGGCAGCATCATAGACCTCGTGATGCTGTTGCAAGGGTGCGATGCTCACAAAGCCATGAGTCTTTTGGCAGGGACCAACCTTTCCTTTCATAGTGCAACTCCTCCAAAGGAAGAAGTCGCTGCACTATCCCCGAGCACAAGGCACATTCTCGGCATCAGCGAGGAGTTGCCCCCACACCTGCAACGCTATTTGCAGGAGGAACGCAAGATTGACCTTTTGCTTACCAAACCCTATCTGCGTTCCGTATGCTACGAAGTGGGAGGAAGAACTTACACCGCCATAGGATTTTCCAACCGTGCAGGAGGGTATGAACTCCGGGACGACAAGACGTTTAAGGGAACAATCGCTCCAAAGGATATATCCGTGATTGCAGGAGAAACGAACAACGCCTCTCACTGCATCTTCGAGGGCTTTATGGACTTCCTTTCCTATCTTACTATGAAAGGAAAAGAATTAGTCCCCTGCCTTGTGCTGAACTCCGTAAGCAATATTCATAGAGCCGTTGCATATCTCCGTGAACATCATATTGCCTACGTTCGTGCGTTTCTTGACAACGATGAAGCAGGACGGCAAGCTTTACTGGTTTTTCAATCGGCAGGAATGAACGTAGAGGATATGAGCCGACATTACGGCGAATATAAAGACCTTAACGAGTACCACGTTTCACGTCAGAAAGCGATGGAACAGAAACAGAAGAAACCTCAATCGGTTGTCAAACGGGGATTTCGCAGATAAGGCAAAAGAGTGCAATCAAAACCAAATATCAATCGGGTATCCTTAGGGACTAAAAGAGAACAAAAGCAGACAGATGGCTTTGTTTCGAGAGCGATGGCAGTTTTCCCAACTGCAAGTTTCCTCAAAAGAAACTTAGAAACAAAGCCCTCTGCGCATTCGGGGAATGCAATTGCCGTAAAGGCAGACTTCGGACAGGGCGGAGCGGCATTTAGAAGAAATGCCATAGCTTATTAGGGCATTTTCTTCACGCTCCACTCCGTTACCGCTGAAAAAGCCCTCCTGAGCCAAGGGTCTCCGCCCCTTTGGATACCCCTTAAAGCAATATTCAACTTATGGGCTACGCAGTATTATACATAGACAAGGCTCGGAGCAACGACTCGGCAATAACCGCCCACATCGAGCGTACATTCGTGCCGAACAACGTCGATGCCACCCGCACGCACCTCAACCGTGAGTTGGTGCAATTCCCCGCAGGTGTCACCAACCGCACGGAAGCCATAGAACACCGCATTGCCACGGCAAACATTTATCGAAAGGTGGCAGACAACCAAGTCAAGGCTTTACGCTTTATCCTTTCTGGCTCGCACGAGGATATGCTCCGACTTGAAAGCGAGGGGCGTTTGGGAGAGTGGTGCGGCAGCACGATGCAGTGGCTTTACACCACCTTTGGTAAGGAAAACGTGGTGGCTGCCACACTGCACGCAGACGAGGAAACACCGCATATCCATGCTACGATAGTACCCATCGTACAAGGAGAAAGACGAAAAGCCAAGACCAAAGCCGAAAACGGCAAGCGGAAGTACAAGACAAAGAAAGACAAGGTACGGCTCTGTGCCGATGATGTGCTTACCCCGAAGAAATTGGAGGAGTACCAAACCACATACGCAGAACAGATGAGGCCTTTCGGGTTGGAGAGAGGTATGTACGGCTCGGAAGCCAAGCACCGCTCCAATATGGAGTATTACAAGCTGATACTCAAGGAGACGGAACAGAGGCAAGCCGAAGAAGCCGAACTTATTGAAAAAGTAAGGGAATTGGAGAAGCAGGCAGGCAAACTTCAGGTAAAGGGTACTCTATACTCGCTCTTTGGCAATACGGAACTTGACAAGGCGGAGAAGCGTATTGAAGAGTTGGAAAGGGAGATGGAGCGACAGAAGTTCCTTTCAGAAAAGGAGAAAGCCGAAATCCGCAAGGAGGTTATTCTTTTGCAGGATACGGTTAGGGGAAGGGACAGAACTATTGCCGAATTGAAAGAGACAATGCAAGTTTACGAGGAAGAGCGGAATTGGATAAAACGCTTCTTCAATGGCTTCTATCAACTGCTGAATATTCGTCTGATGCTGCGAAAGATGAATTTCTCTGATGACAGGATAGCGGAGATGTATCGCACGGAAGCTCCCCAGCAAGGAACGGCTAAAGCCTATTCGGGGCTGTACAAGAGAGAGTTCACAGAAGAAGACAGTGAAATCCGCATCGCCAAGGACGAGAAGAAGCGACCGCTCCTCACTATCAACGGACTTCCCATTACCGATTGGTGCGAACTGAAATGGAAACAGCTTATTATCCGTAACCGCTCACAACGGCTGTAATCACTTTTTCTTTCATCGGCAAAGAAGAAAAACACAAAAGAACGCTCACTTTTCCACGCAAAGTGTTACCTTTGCAACTGAAATAGTGAGCGTTCTTTGGACTAGTTTTCAGGTTCTTAATCCTAAGTTTAATTTTTATTAGAAATAATTATAATCAAATATGCAACTGACTCATATTGATAGATACACTGACATTGCCAAACTGATATCTGACATTGGTCTTGGCGATTCAATATCTGCATCAGCACTGACTGCTGATATATTGATAGTACCTTTGGGATATAATGACGCACCGTACGCTTTCCCTCAGCGTACAGATGAATTATTCCAGTTCTGTCAGGAGAATAATTTGAAAATTGAGATATTGGTCGACGATGATAAGTATGAAGAAATAGAGCTCAATTCGCATGTGATGCGACTAGGTAAAATCATCGTCAAAGATTTAGCTCTACCTCTTTTTATCAGTGTTCTCGGTGCGTACATTTATGAAAATACGCGTAATGATTTTGATACAGATGAAGTAGTTGAATTTGTGGCTCCCACTGAGGTGGAATTCGAGATGGAAGTTATAGATTCACTCCAGCAGCGGAAATCAATGACGTTCAAATTTAAGGGTGAGGCTAAAGAGTTCACTGTAGCAGCAGAAGAAATAAAAAAAATCTGGGATGAGCATTGAACTGAATAAATATGATTTTGCTTTTCTGACTTCGAAAGTCATTAATTATAAGCAAGAACTGTCTGTTGTAGAAAAAGAAAAGAAGATACAACAGCTTCGAGGAAATTGTCAAGTTTCCAATATGTTATGGAGAATCCAAAAGCGTATTTCCATATTTTCTGAATACAAGGAAATATTCCAACTGCTGCGTAATGGTGAGTATTTCAAGGCTTGGTGTCAGGCAGAACAAACAGAGATTGCAATTAAATTCCTTCTAAAGAATTTTCCTGATGACAAAAAGCTCGTGGAAGGTATAAGGCAGCATATTCAGAAATTACAACAGCTATACCCATATAGGTTGTTTACCAGTACTGTGATAGTAGTCAAACAAGCGAAATGTAGTATTTGTGGTCAAAAGCTATTACTAAGACATAATTGCGAACACAAGATAGGAAAAGTTTACAATGGAGAAATGTGTTGCAAGATAATCACAGATTGTGAGTTAAAAGGTGTTGATATAGTATCGAACCCTGAACATAAATATACTGTACTTTTCACAACAAATGAAAAGGGTGAACAAATCGATCATTATAATTACAGTGGGATACAGAAGCTGATGAAGTTGTGGATAACTCCATTTCAGAATTGGGATTACAAGGTTACAATATCTTATATGCCAAAACAAAAAGCATATAATGATGATGAATTTTGTCCATGTGGTTCAGCACTATTCTATAAAGACTGTTGCAAAAACAAGCCTGGCATCAAGCATAGACTCTTTGTCATTGGGTAATTTACTTAATTCCCATCTCTTTACAACTACCTATGGATTTCAGAGGAAGGTGAGTAAAGTAATTGAATAACGGATGAATAGATAAACTCTAAGAGATGTCTCAATATCGTTTCTCATATAACTACGATTCGCTGAATGACGCGTTCAATGCAGTGAATAGGAAGGGAAAGATGCAGAAAAGGTATCTTTCACCTGAATATTTGGCTACGGCTCAAGAATATCGTAAGATGAGAAAGGAACTAAATGAGATATTGCGGAAGAAAATGGCAGAGCGTACCGAGGAAGAAGCGAGCCGTTTTGACCACTTGAAGCAATCGATGAAGGAGAATGCTCAGCAACAGAAAGTCTTGCTTCAAGAGCATCTTAATAAAGTATCTTCAAGTATTTTATCAAGTAGTTTTCGTTTCACCCTTACGTCAGATGCGTCAGAAGATTCGCAGAAGCCAGTTTATTCTATTGGAGCTACAGCTGAAGAGTTTTTCGCAATGCAAGTTCTTTGTAGAAATGTGAAAAAGCTGTTTAATATATCCATGTCAAGTCGCGACGAGATACTTTCTCAGCTAAAGATGTTGTTGAGAGAGGATAAGAGCAGGTACTATATAATCCGAACGGATGTGTGTCACTGCTTCGAGTCGATTCCGCATGATAAATTGTTTGAGTATTTGGAGGGGAACAATCTGCTTGACATAAAGAGTAAATCGCTCTTGCGCGGACTCATACGTAAGGAGTTTGAAGCCAAGAATTTGCGCCCACTTGTACGGACTCCTCAAACCGGTATTCCACGAGGTTGTGCTATCAGTTCGCTACTATCCGAATTCTATTTGTCCAAGATAGATGAGGTGATAAAGAGATCTTTGCCTAGTGTTTTATTTCTTGGCAGATATGTGGACGACATGGTACTTGTTATTCATCCTGATATCAGAGATGAATTCCATAAATCAATAGATTGGTACATCGAAGAGCTTAAGGAAATTTATTATCAAAAGGGGTTGACAATACACACGCCATCAGATGGCTCGGGGAAATGCTATAAATATGATTCGGCTAAAGCTGTAGATTTAGACTTCAATCTATTAGGATATAATATCCATATCGACAATAAAAATAGGGATAGGCTAGTATTCTCACTCTCCCAAGATAAGTTGGAAAAGATTACAAAAAGAATAGATAAGTCGTTCACTACTTTTGATAATATGATTGATGTCGTAGGTTTCGATGTTGCAGCACACTATTTGTTTGATGCACTTCATGTGTTGACCTGCAATATAAATCTGTACAACGCAAAGAAAGGGGTTAAAGTTGGTATCTTTTATTCCAATCAACTACTGGATAATAAAAGAAATCTATCATACTTGGATGGACAATTGAGTCGCAACATAGGTAGGCTGAATCTTTCTTCAAAGGCATCTATTACAATTGCAGATAGGGCTATAATAGAGGATGGACTGAAAAGAAAGCTTGCTTTACTATCTTTCGCAAAGGGATTTGATTATCCCCACAAGCGTTACAAAGTAAAGAAGCAAAGACTTCGAACAATTAAATCATCATGGGTATGAAACGTAGAAAAAAGATAAAACTAAGCTACAGTAAAGAGCGAGTGATCTTTTCAGACGTTCTGCCCTACGAGTGCCCTATAATATTCTCAAACCGATATTTGTATCGATTTCTTGCCAAGTATTTATGGGTTGGTGAAAAACAAAAATTGATAATATCACGTGGAACACCTTGAAGCAATCTAAACGCTTGAATGAGAAAGATGCATCTGCTTTTGCAGCATTGCTTTTTGGTTGTTATGAGCAAGGTAAGCCTATAAGCGATTTGAAACACAAGAATAATGCTCTATTCTATCCTTATCATTTCAATATAGCTCACAAGGCAAACAAGAATAGAACGTTGTCAATTATACATCCATATAATCAGTGGCAGGTAGTAGATTTTTACGAACAATATAAGTATTCTATACTCTATCTCTGTAATCAGAGCAAATACTCTCTTCGCAAGCCACACAAGGTTGCACAATACTTTTATTATAGAGATAGACTCCATCGAAAGTTGTTAGGACATCAAAGCGACAAAGTCGAATTGTTCTTTAATGAATATGAGAACTTGAAAACTTATTTCAGCTACAAGAAGTATTCGAATATATACAAGTTCTACGAAGACTATAGGTACCAGCGGGCTGAAAAGAAATTCAAGCATCTTATTAAGTTTGACCTTCAAAGCTGTTTTGATAGTATTTACACTCACACAATAAGTTGGGCGACTGCTGGTGGTGCAGACAAGGTGAAGGTTTTGCCCGGTTATCATGGTTCATGGCTCGGTGATGCATTTGACAATCTAATGCAGTCGGTCAATGCTCGTGAAACTAATGGTATTGTTATAGGTCCGGAGTTCTCTCGAATCTTTGCAGAGATTATACTTCAGTATATAGACCAAAAGGTTGAGCAGGAACTATTGAAAGAAAAACTTTGTCAGAAATCTAACTATGAGTGTTATCGGTATGTTGACGATTATTTCCTATTCTATAATGATGAACAGGACAGGAGTCTCTTCATGGAAAGTCTAACAAAATGGCTGAAAGAATTCAAATTACAGATTAGCCCGTCCAAAACTGAAGAGTTTGAAAGACCTTTTATAACAAAGGTTACAATAGCCAAACAGAGAATCGAACATTTATTTAGCAATATATTCTCGACTCCACTCTGGGAAGAAGTAGAATCTAATTTGGATGTGGAGAAAGAAGATGAAACCGAAGATGAGAATTCGGATAAAGACAGAGAAATACTAGATAAGAAATTCAATATATACCTGCCTGCAAATAAGGTAAATGCTCAAATAAAAGCAATAATTAGGGAATGTGGAATAGAATATCGCGATATAGCAAACTATCTGCTTGAGAGAATGAGTCAACACCTTGACGCTTTTCTCAATCGATATGAAATGGGATTCAAGAAGTATGAACGCTTGATGTCTAAAGAGAACACTAATAAGGATGAGGTTGAACTTCTAGCACAAGGAGTACAAAGGAAGCTTACAAGTTTTCTTGTATCTCTGATTGATGTGGTGTTCTTCGTGTTCAATAGCAACAGGCAGGTAAACACCACATTGAAATTGCAGAAGACAATGAATGCCATTGTTATCTATGCAAAACGGCATGGTGGTTTTAAAACGAATCCTGAGGTTAGATTCCAAACAATAAGTAAGGATGTTATCTTTAAGAAGATTCAAGATGAAATAGCCTTGGTACTCGCTACAACAGATTCACATCGTTACACATTACATGAAAGTCTTTATCTGTTAATTTTAGCCAAAGAGTTAGGTTCTGCATATCTATTCGCACCTGAAGTTATCCAGTCATTTATTAAAAAAAGTGAGTTACAGTATAACTTATTCGCATGCATCATATTGATGTATTACTATGCTAACCACAAGTGTTATAATGAGCAAAAGATAGCATTGAAAGATGAGATTCTGAAAAAGTATCGGCTTGTTGCGGAAGTGGAGCGTAAACGCAATTCGGAGCTCACGATTCTCACGGCGGATATGATGACTTGTCCCTTTGTGGATGATGTATATAAGCTAAAACTCCTTACATTGATGGGCATTGCTGATATGAAAGTTCAACAAATGATATTGCGCTTTGCTAAAAAGCAAAAGTACATCTTCACTCGCTGGACAATGTTTAATTTGAATAAAGAACTACAGGCAAAGATTTCACAGGAGGTATATTCGTAGCTTCTGTAACAGCTGTTGGTCCAACCACTCTTTCACACACATAACCTTCAAGCTAGCCGAAATGACGCAGGAAGTCACGTTTCCCAAAATGGTTGGTTAGGGTTGTACCGAATGTGAAATCTTTCCTTTTTAAACTTCTTACTTATAAGAATGAGTAACCTTCTATGCTTGCAAAATCAATGCAAGCATAGAAAGTTTCATTTTTCTTTTACTTACAAGAGGAAAAATAGAAAAATGCTCTTTTCTACTCGCAAAGAGTTATCTTTGCAAGTGAAATAGTGAGCGTTCTTTGGCTATTCAAAATATTGTGTATCAGTGCACTTCGCTCATTTCTAAATCGTTACCTATACGACCTGTGTTTTATCGCAGAGCCTTGTAATTTAAGCATTTAGACCGAAATCATATTTTTTTACCGGACAGCAATAATTCAAGAACATAATCATTCTTTTTCTGTTCACCATTCCCGGTGGAGAAATCGCCTATCATCG
>NZ_GL872283.1:310884-552252 GCF_000191065.1 Prevotella multiformis DSM 16608 | reverse complement strand
GAGGCGAAAGCCCCGTCCCGTCATCCGAGCCTCGAACAATCTCTGTCCCGGAACGCCTTTACCGAAATATCAAGCTCAAAGAGCACCTCGTTCAAAAAGCAAAAGGGCGAAACGGCGAAATGGCGGAAGCCAGAAGCCTGCCCTGATGCCGAATTGATCGGTTCGTTTCTTTTACCCGTCCGCACGGCATGCATGCCGAGCAGACGCTTCTTGTACTACTTCTCTGTCTATGTAAATCCTTTCAAAGAACTCTTTCTTTCTGTGCCCACGGAACAAGCCGTGCGGCTCGTTTCGTAAAGCGAGTGCAAAGGTATAAAGAAAAAACATACGCTCCAAATGTTTCGGGGAAAAACTTTAAAAGGAGCGCTTTGTTGTATTATAAATTGACGTAAATCAACCAATCCGGTCAAAAACGACTAATTTTGCATCGTAATAACAGAACACAAAGCAATGAGACATAAAAAAGAAATTACCAAGATCGGTTCACATATATGCACCCTTCATAGTGAAGAAAAAGCAGAGTTTTTCATCATCCAGCCCATAGACAGTAATGACGAGAAAGAATTAGAAAAGCAGATAACCCACATAGAAGAGAGTTCATCCATCCCCTTCATACACGTTGCCATCCGTATCAATAAATGGAATGAAGAGCTAACACCCTGGCCAGCCCCGCCTGTGTTTGGCAAAATCCCTTTTGGAGCCGGTGCTTATTCTACCTTATTATATATAACAAGTCAGTTAATACCGACATTGAATACTCGTTACGCATTGCAATCTACCAAAGACAACACCCTCTTAGGCGGCTATTCTTTAGCGGGGCTTTTCTCACTTTGGGCGGCCTATGAACCAGACAATCCTTTCTATGGGATAGTCTCCGCATCGCCTTCCGCATGGTATATAGGCTGGTTGGATTATGCTGAAAACCACCAGCCTCTAATAAATTACGCCTACCTAAGCCTTGGCGACAAGGAAGAGAGAACAAAAACGAAGATAATGGCAACGATCAGTAAAGACATCCTACGCCAAGAACAAATATTCAAAGACAAAGGAGTCAACTGTAAGATGGAATGGAACGAAGGCAACCATTTCCAAGACAACGGAGTCAGAATTGCCAAAGGATTTGTTTGGTTGATGCACCAAAAAAACGAGGGTGTGTCAAAATGCAAATACCATTTTGATCATCTTACAGTTTGAAACAATTCATTGAAAATGACCATTTCTGCACTCGATTTTGAGTAAAGAAATGGTTTTTTCTTTGCTTTTAGGAAAGACCTGCTTATAGTTTGAATGTTGTCAAGTCATTAATTTGCATTTTGACACACCCTCGAAAAGGGCTAATAAAAAGTCATTTCTCTACTTCAAAGCCGAAAGTTATCAATCCAACTTACAGAATTAAGAAAGATTACTTAATCCCTGCAAGGCTTCGTGCCTCAGGCGAAAGGTATTTTCCAATCTTCTCATAAGCGACTGTAAAGGTCGGCATTCCGACAGCATAAGCACCTATCTCATACTGTCCATAGGAAAAGACCACACCCTCCGGAGACAGATAAAGCCCATTGCCTGGCAGCGGAATAACCCCATTCTCGAAGAAAAGCCCATCCATAAGATCCTTGAGCTCAGCTTCTGACATCTCCCTGTCATCCGAACTGACAGTCTGCTTTAAATAATTCTCTACTTTCTCTTTAAGAAGCGGCTGTAGTACTTTCTCACAATCTGCATTCAAGATATTCCGCAGTCTGACACCCGACTTCTTGTCAAAGGTTACGCCATACTCAGAAGTCATGCCATGCGCACCACCAGTATAAATATAATATGTCGACACATAAGTAACGAAACGCTCCGTCTCCCCCCTTTTCCTTACGAACAGAGACACTTCTGGGACGCAGGGAGCAGCCCTTTCCCCATCATCCTCAAAAAGCCGGTTCATACCCTCGAACGCAGTTTTTGCATAATACGTCATCATCCCCTTCCCATCGGAAAGATTTCCATAAGGCTTGACATACCCGGCATCTGCCATCTCTGATGACAGATAAGCACGCAAAGAATCAACCAACGGACTTGGCCCGGAAACCGGGAAATCATAAGCAAAATCAAGGTTACCCTTTTTACTGCTGAACGATTTTCCTATGGAATCCACCACCAACGGCACTTCTTTCTCCACAACAACAGAATCAGAAACAGCAGTCTTCGAAGCCACCGAGTCGGCCAAACACTTTACTGCCGGTTTCTTCCAGTCTGCACATCCCACAGCTGCGACTACAGACAAAAGAAACGCTGAAAGGAATAAAAATTTTCTGTTCATCATATCAACTAATGCTTGTTAAGAGAGTACAAAAATAGTCATTTCCCCCATTTTCTGCAAAACATTCTATACTTTTGTTGCATCAGGAAAAGTAACAAGGCACATTCTATAAGTCTCATGTCGTAAAAAACGACCATAGAATATGCCGTAAAACGGGAAACAAACATGAAGATTAGTATTGTAGGAACAGGAATGATAGCCACCGAGGTCATCAAGACGCTCAGGACAGAGGCAAAAGGAATAGAGATAACCAGCCTTTTCACACACAGCAACAAGGAGAAGGCACAGGCACTTGCGAAAGCGAACCATATAGAGCGCATCTATACCGACTATGCACAGCTGCTCAGAGAAGACGGTGCCGACTTTGTCTACATCGCCGTAATCAACAGCGTTCATTATGCGTTCATACACGAAGCATTGGAGGCAGACAGGAATGTGATTGTGGAGAAGCCCTTTACCATGACTGTTGCAGAGGCAGAAGAGCTGGCAGCAATGGCACAGGAGCGGAAGCTGTATCTCTTCGAGGCCGTCTCACCGCTCCACACACCGAACTTCCGGCTTGTAAAGGAGAATCTGGGACGTATCGCACCGATACACTTCGTACAGTGCAATTACTCACAATACTCAAGCAAATATGACCGTTATCTGCAGGGAGACATCGCTCCGGCATTCGACCCACTTTCAGGCGGTGGTACGCTGAACGACCTCAACGTGTACAACATCAACGTCGTCACGGCCCTTTTCGGTCCTCCTGCTGCAAGCCGATATTTTGCCAATTACGGACATAACGGAATCGACACCTCCGGCGTAATGGTACTCTCCTATCCTACCATGACCGCCACCTGCACCGCAGCAAAGGACTCTACCAGTCCGTCGTTCATCCTCATCCAAGGTGAGAAAGGCTGGATACGCATTCCGACAGCCGCCAACAGGTTCGGCTGTGTTGAGATCATGGAGCAGGGAAAATACACCAGCTACCAGCACAACGCATACGAAAGCCGTCTTACCCATGAATTTCTGGACTTCAAGGATATATGGGAGAGGAAAGACTACAGACAGATGGAAGCGTGGCTCGACATCTCCGTGAAAGTGATGAAAACGATAAGACAACAAGATGAAACACACAGACCGTCACAGACAGAATGACATGACCTAATGGCAATCTGCAAATGGCATAAGGTTTGCAGACTTGTCAAACAGGCGGATCCGCCTCACGAGACAGACCGCTCTTCTATAACAGGAAGAAAGAAAACAAACAAAAAAACGAATGAATATGAATTTTGACAATTTTACAAACGTGGCTTCCAGCCATGAGCACGACCTGGAGATGTCGCGCGCATTCCCCACACTGATGCGCAAGGTGTATGTATGGATGGCAATGGCACTCGCCATTACGGGTGTCGTGGCGTACGGTGCAGGCAATTCCCCTGCACTCATCCAGATGCTTTACATGAGCAGAGGGCCGCTGCTCATCGCCGGGCTGGCGGAGCTGGGTATCGTATGGTATGTCTCTGCCCGCATCAACCGCCTGTCACTCGTCAGTGCGACAGTGTGGTTCATCGTCTTCTCCGCCCTCAACGGACTGACCTTGGGGTGGATCTTTGCAGCCTTCACTTCTGCCGCCATCTCCAAGACGTTCTTCATCACTGCCGGAACCTTCGGTGCGATGGCGCTGATTGGATCTACGACGAAGAAAGACCTTACACGGATGGGCGGCATCCTCTTCATGGCACTGATCGGACTGATCATCGCCGGACTGGTCAACGTCTTCCTCCGCAGCACGATGATGGACCTGATCGTCAGCGGCATCGGCGTGCTGGTCTTCACCGGGCTGACAGCCTGGGATGCACAGACCATCAAGCGCAACCTGCTCATGGCGCCCGATGCGGGAGAGTCGGCACAGAAGGTTGCCCTCCTCGGTGCTTTAAGCCTTTATCTCGACTTCATCAACCTCTTCCTCTACCTCCTGCGCTTCTTCGGAAACAGCAGAGACTGACTGAGGACAGAAAGAGAAGACATTGACCGGACAACGTACCGGCATTCTTCCTGCAGAGCAGTCGACATGGCATATATACCAGAAGACTCCAAGGGCACATTAAAAGAAAACAGGGACAGGCGGGAGCGTCTGCCCCTGTTTTTTCTTGTCATCACTCAATCTGACACTCCTTGCATAAAACCTGCAACAAAGCAATAACCCTGCTCCTGACTTCGGCGAGGACGGGCTGCATTTTTTCCTGACACCGTCTTTTCATGGCGGAACACGCCCCCTCGCCCCATCCGGATTCCCTTGCTCGTTATTCCACAGGACTATTGCCGGCAAGTCCTTCTTTTCCGACATCGGGAACAAGCCCCTTCGCTTCACGGCAATCCGGAACAGACAGTTCCCCACACATGATTATCAGCTCCGGTTTCATCCGCCGGCCTACCTAATAGTAGGTAATTGCATTCCCTCTGCATATATTCAAAACCTTTTTCTCCGCAAAAAGATATACCTTTGCGGGAAACAGAACACAAAAGGAAAATGGACTTCTATGAAATTCTGGCTCCGAAGAGCCAAGGCAAATTTACTGACCAGCTGGAGGATTTGAGCCGACAGCTTTCCGAACTGCAGTCCCACGCAGGACAGGCGGGACGCAGACTGGACTATGTCAGAATATTCCTCAGCGACATACAAAACCAACATCAGCTGCTCATCGAGAGCGAACTCTTCCAGAACGTCTTGTCAACCCTGTCAACTACTATTGTAGAACAGCCTCCACTGAACGGCAGCAAGATCGCCATACTTGTGAAGACAACCTCTCGGGCAGACAACTGCATCTTCCAGAGCATCAGGCTGACAGAAGAGGAGACACACGGAACAAGCGCATACTTCCAGACCGTCATGCTCTTTGAGAAATATCTCAGGAGCATACAGGAAAAAGGACTTGACATCCGCACTCATCTTGTCCGGACATGGATTTACGTGGCAGACATAGACATCAACTATGACGGAATAGTAAAGGCACGCAACGACATCTTCCGCCGGTACGGCCTGACCGCAGACACCCATTACATCGCCTCGACAGGCATCGGCGGCAGTTCACCGGTGCGTTCGGCGACCGTGGCCATCGACTTCCTGACCTATCCGGACATCCGGGAGGAAGACAAGAAATACCTCCAGGCACTGGACCATCTCAATCCTACCCACGAATACGGCGTAGCCTTCGAACGCGGCACGCGCCTCACCCTTCCCAGCAAGCAGATTGCGTTCATCTCCGGAACAGCAAGCATAGACAGATATGGCAATGTCCTCTACCTCGGCGACGTGGAGAAACAGACCGTCCGGCTGCTCGACAATATCGAGGCTCTGCTTCAGGACGGCGGAATGTGCATGGCGGACATCAACTATTTCGTCATCTATCTGCGTGATCCTTCGGACTACCCCGTCGTCAGCCGGTACATGACACGCCGCTTCCCGACCCAGCCTCACATCATCGTCCTTGCCAAGGTGTGCCGTCCGGAATGGCTCATTGAAATGGAATGTACCGCCACAAGACAATAGCAGAAAAGGCCGAGAGAAAACAGGCACAAGCATAAAAAAAGTCCGCCAGAACAGGATATACGAGGAAAAATGTATATATTTGCAAACGTATTAACGTTAATTCAACAACCTATCCGTTATGAAAAAGAAACTACTCTTCAGCACATTTGTCACTGCACTCCTCCTGCTTGGAGCGACACCTGCAAAGGCACAGTTCAACATCGGCAAAGCCGCCGCCGGGGCTACGAAAGCGGTAAAGGCCGCTACTCTGACCGATGCAGACATGGCCAATTACGTAAAGGAATACATCGCCTGGATGGACAAGAACAACAAGGTATGCGATGCCAGAAGTCCTTATACCAAGCGACTGAACAGACTCACGCAGGGACTGACGAATGTAGAAGGGATCCCTCTGAACTTCAAGGTCTACTACGTCACCGACGTGAACGCCTTCGCCTGCCCTGACGGCAGTGTACGTGTATTCTCGTCCCTGATGGACATCATGACCGACGAGGAACTGCTGGGAGTCATCGGACATGAAATCGGCCACGTCGCCCACAAGGATTCCAAGAAAGGTTTCCGCACGGCTCTGCTTACCAGCGCACTGAAAGACGGACTGGCGGCATCCGGCAACAAGGCTGCCGCACTGACCGACTCGCAGCTCGGGGAACTGGGCGAATCGCTGCTTAATGCCACCTACTCGCAGAAACAGGAGAGCCAGGCTGATGCCTACGGCTACGAGTTCCTGAAGAAGAACGGCAAGAATCCCTGGGCCATCGCCCTTTCGTTCGAGAAGCTGAAGAAACTGGAAGAGGATGCCGGCATACAGAAGGAAGGCAAGTGGAAACGTATGTTCTCGTCGCATCCAGACCTCGATAAACGTATCAAGACCATGAGCGCCCGTGCACAGAAAGACGGCTTCGCACGTCCCGAGAACAAAATGCCGGAGAAGGCCGCCCCTGAAAAACCTGTTGCCAAGAAGACAACCGGAAAGAAGGCGACGGGCAAGAGAAGAAGATAAACAATGATTCCTGTCCCAGCAAGACACCAATGCCATGGGGGATCCGTGCGCAACTTCCTTTCAACCGGCAATTCCTCATTGCCTCTGAAAACAACAGGCCTTCCTCACTGGAAGAAGTAAGTTAGACCACCGTCTTTTACCGCAGGCCGTTTCCATCCGGGCAACAGACAGCGGGCGTGCGAGCCTTCAGCACGACCCGTGATGACCAACGGCACGGCCGGTGCCGGCCATCATCACCTCGGCAGGGAGCTTCCCCGTTCCTGCCACAACCATACATGGCAAGAGGGAAAGAACGGCCTGTATGGAAAATGATCACCGGACAGCAAGAATCAATTAACCGGCCCGGTCCTTTTGAGAAAACAGACAAGAGGCTCTACCGTAATCCCGGGCCGGCAGTCCCGGGATTACGGTAGAGCCTTTTTTACAGTTTCTTTCCCAAGCCCCTGCCAGTGTAAAGAAACAGAGACCGGGGAAAGATACAGACAAACGAAACGGGACACCTCCGCATTCTTACTTCAACTTCTCCTCAAGATGCTTCAGCATGTCGGCCGTCATGGTGTCAAGGTCGTAGCGCGGCTGCCAGTCCCATTCTTCGCGGGCACAGCTGTCGTCAAGGCTGTCCGGCCAGCTGTCGGCAATGCTCTGCTTAAGCGGGTCAACGGCATAAGCCATCTCGAAGCCGGGCTTGTAGCGTCTGATAGTCTGGAAGATCTCCTCCGGGTCAAAGCTCATGGAGGCGATGTTGAAACCGTTCCGATGAACCAGGCGGGACGGATCGGCCTCCATCAGAGCGATGGCAGCATGCAGGCCGTCAGGCATATACATCATGTCCATCAGTGTTCCCTTCCGAATCGGACACACGAACTTCTCCCCACGGACCGCCGAATAATAGATGTCGACGGCATAATCGGTCGTGCCGCCACCGGGAGGCGTCACATAGGAAATAAGTCCCGGGAAGCGCACGGAGCGGGTATCCACACCGTACTTCTTAAAATAATAGTCGCTGAGCAGTTCCGTCGTCACCTTCGATATTCCGTAGATTGTACCGGGACGCTGCACCGTGTCCTGCGGAGTCTTCGTGTGCGGCGTGTTCAGGCCGAAGGAGCCGATGGAGCTCGGCGTGAAGACCGCACACTTGTTTTCGCGTGCCACTTCAAGGATGTTCCAAAGCCCGTCAATACCGATTTTCCAGGCCAGCTGCGGTTTTTTTTCTGCCACGACGGACAACAGTGCTGCAAGGTTGTAGATGGTGTCAATCTTGTGTTTTCTTACAACTTCGGCAATCATCTCAGGATTCGTAACATCGGCCTCTGCAGACGGTCCGCCTTCTTTCAGCTCCCCCCGGGGTTCCGCCCCCTTGATGTAGCCGGCGACGATTCCGTCGTTTCCATAACGCCTTCTAAGTTCTCTGGTAAGCTCCGAGCCTATCTGCCCTGTCGAGCCAATGACCAAGACATTTTTCATAAATATTGATAAGTTTATGTTTACAAGTATGCAAAGTAAACATATTTTTTGATGAATGACCCTTTCTCCAGTATTAAAATTCTTAAAAATAAGGTCAGACAAGTAAAAAAAATGCCTGTGAATGATGCTTTTCTCGTTTTTTATCGCTTACTTTGTCCACAACAAATTTAAAATCTAATGTTATGTACGGTAAGATGAAAGAACATCTCAGCAATGCGCTTGCAGAGATCAAGGAAGCCGGACTTTACAAGGAGGAAAGAATCATTGAAAGTCCGCAGCGTGCAGCAATCGAAGTAAAAGGCAGGGAAGTGCTGAATTTCTGTGCCAACAACTATCTGGGCCTTTCGGACCACCCTCGCCTGCTCGCAGGAGCCAGGAAGATGATGGACAGACGGGGCTTCGGCATGTCCTCGGTGCGGTTCATCTGCGGCACACAGGACATCCACAAGGAGCTGGAAGCTGCCATCTCGGAGTATTTCAAGACGGAGGACACCATCCTCTATGCGGCCTGCTTTGATGCCAACGGCGGCGTGTTCGAACCGCTCTTCACGGACCAGGACGCCATCATCTCCGATTCGCTGAACCACGCCTCCATCATCGACGGCGTACGTCTCTGCAAGGCAAAGCGTTATCGCTATGCCAATGCCGACATGGCCGACCTCGAACGTTGCCTGAAAGAGGCACAGGCACAGCGGTTCCGTATCATCTGCACCGACGGTGTCTTCTCCATGGACGGCAATGTGGCACCTATCGACAAGATCTGTGATCTGGCAGAGAAGTACGATGCACTCGTGATGGTAGACGAGTCCCACTCGGCAGGTGTTGTCGGTGCGACAGGACACGGCGTGAGCGAGCTGTGCAAGACCTACGGGCGGGTGGACATCTACACGGGGACGCTCGGGAAGGCATTCGGCGGCGCACTCGGCGGCTTCACTACAGGCCGCAAGGAAATCATCGACATGCTCCGTCAGCGCAGTCGTCCCTACCTCTTCTCCAACTCACTTGCACCCTGCATCATCGGTGCCAGCCTCGAGGTCTTCAAGATGCTGAAGGAAAGCAATGTCCTCCACAACCGGCTCGTCGAGAACGTCACCTACTTCCGCAACAGGATGATGGCTTCCGGCTTCGACATCAAGCCTACCCAGAGTGCCATCTGCGCCGTCATGCTCTACGATGCCAAGCTGTCGCAGGTATATGCCGCCAGGCTGCTTGACGAGGGCATCTACGTGACCGGATTCTATTATCCCGTTGTCCCGAAGGGGGAGGCCCGCATCCGCGTACAGCTGTCAGCAGGGCACACCCGCGAGCAGCTCGACAAGTGCATTGCAGCCTTCATCAAGGTCGGCAAAGAACTGGGCGTACTGAAATAGTCCGCTCACAGAGGGCGTGTTCCGGTAACCGTCCTTGACGGGTCTTTGCCTTTCAGACGATCGGCTTTCGCTTTCTTCCTGAAAGAGCATGTCGGATTATGCGGCCGGAGGGAGAAGGCGGAAGAACCCGTATAAAGGCAAAAAGGCACAAAGTGCTGACAGCATCCACGTCAACGACCTACCGACGTGTGATTCTCAGGACATGCCACATACAATAATACAGAAGGCGCACGATGAACATCAGACAGGTTCATCGTGCGCCTTCCGTCTTTTCCGCACATGAGGTATGTAGGCGACTGGCAGGCGGGTCTGTCGGAAGCCAGCCGCCTTGCCGTTCTGCCATCATCAAATCCTACGGGACGCTCTTCCGCCGTATAAAGTTGCTTACCGGATAACCGCCGAACAGCAGCCCTCCTGTGTCGTCACACGCACCACATAGGTGCCCTTGGGCAGGGAGAGCGATATGCTGCCGGAAGCATCGGCCGTACCGCCGGCCACACGCACGCCGTTCATGCCATACACCTCCACACTTTTCAGGCCCTGTCGCTGTACGGAAAGACGTCCGCCGGTGAACCGCAGGACATCTTGGGCGTGGGCCGTTTCAATCCCGTCCGTCACATCATTGTTGACAACGGAAATGAATATCGGTCGGGAAGAAGCCGGTATCAGGTCCACATTCCTGCCGTCTTCCTCGCCAATCAGTGCCACCCGGTAGCGGCGGTTGTTGATGAGCCGCTCTTTCTTAGGGTCGATCCAGTCGCTGGTAATCTGAGTCATAAGCCCGGCACTACTCAGGTCGACCTGCAGCGGTCTCTTCATCACGGGAATAGAAACCTCTGTCTGCGTATCGATCAGATACAGCATCAGACTGCCTTTGTAATGCACATTTTTCCCAAGGAAAGCCATACAACTTACTCTGAAAGTAGAAGTTTTTTTGACATCTATCCCTTCACCCTGTATGCTTTCCTCGTTGTTGTCCTGAACAAAAGCACGCACGGTTGCAAAGACATCCCGCTTCTTCCCGTCCTCCACCGTGACCTTGTAAGGTCCGTTCAGGGGGCGGTCGTTTACCCTGCAGGTATTCCCATCGGCATTGACGATTGTCACACGCAGCCGGTATTCGCCTGCGGCGGTACCGTAGGGAACGGTAAACGGCAGCCTGACCCTCGTCGTGGCATACATATCGAAGTCCACCTTGTTCTTTGTCTGCGAGGTATAGACAGCTGTCCCCTCGCCGTCAACCAGTTCAACCTTCACAGTTCCGTCAAAGACCTGTGCATCCAGTTTACGGATGGACAAGAGCAGCCTGTTCTCCTCACCGGGAATCAGCCTGCCGTCCAACTGCGGGTCGGCTGCGAGCTGATAGGCAGGTGTCTTCGACGGCAGTTCCAGATAGTCGATTTTCCCATCTGCCACCTCCATCACCACTCGCGGTGCCTTCTTCATCCTTACCCACGTGCCCAGCGTACCGTCTTCCTGCAGCCCGGCCACAATGGGCGACAGCGTGTAAGTGCCGTTGGCCAGTGCAGAGAAGTCGAGCGTAAAGGGTATCTCCTCGTCTATAACAGCCCCTGAAGTCATCTTCTCGTCATTATAGACAAAGCGGACTTTGGTGAATATGCCGTTCCCCTTCTGGCTATAGGGAAAAACGTTTGTCAGTCTGCCGTCCGCATCATAGATTCCCACGCCGATATCACCCATGAAGGGGTCGTTGCTCTGATTGGTGAAATCTTTGTACATCAGCTTCACGCCGGCAGCAGGCACTGCAGGCGCTTCACCCTCGAAAGCCATCTCACTGCCAAGTCTGAAAGCTATGTTCGGCGACTTGTAGGCGATGTCGGCATCAATCTTGGGCGTATTCGGCTTGTTGGGATGTATGGCGATCACGTGGAGCGAACGGTTGAAAGTGAGCGGTTTCCCTCCGAACTCACTGCCTGTGGAAGTGATGTTCAAGGCCGTGACGGAGTAGTAGCCGTTGGCCTGACCGCCCCAGCCGAGGTTCATGTGGAACCGGTCTTCGCTGTCGAAGCCGTCGCAGACCCACGCATGGCCGCCTCCGCCGCCGGCCGACATCCCAGACATATAGAGCGGGAAACCATTTCGGATTTCCTTTTTCAGTATCTCCACGAAGTGGGCAGCCCCCTCGTCAGACCGCCCTATGAGGGAGGCATCGTAATCGAAATAGTCGCGCAAAGCCCGCTCTGCCAGATAGTCCTGTGTACCGCTTGAGGCAGGCGTGTACTGCATGGCCGTGGCGATACCCACGTCGCTCATCAGCTTTGCCACGGCATTGTTCTGCCGTTCCGTAGCCCTCACGTGGGCATAATCGGGCAGCATGTCCCCCCAGTCGTAATGCGACTGGGAGAAGTCGGCCGACCTGACAGTATTGTCGTAAGTCACCCGATAGCTTGCCTGTCCCTTTCCCTGCTCCGGCCACCGGTGGTAAAACATGACCTGCGCCACTGCCGTAGCCACACAGCCCGTCGGGTAATCACCGCCCACCAGCAGATTGTAAGGATCGAACTGGCTCCATTTCGTGCTGACCAGCGGGTCCACATGGTCGCCCGCCGCCGTGGCAGCGGCCGCACGCGTGGTAAGCCGCCTGTCCTTCCCCAATATCTCGTAGACCTTCCGGTAGGCATCGAAGAGATAACGGGCCTCGGGACTGAGACGGGTCATGTCGATCGAGGTCTCGTCGCCGTAGGCCAGCACCTCGCCCATCCTGTCGTCGCCGGCAACGACCACGAAGCCCTTTCCGGCAGCATCATTGAAGACATAATAAGGCTGCGGAACCGTCGATGCCGCCATGCGTGTCTTCCGGTTTACGGAAACCTTGCGGTCAACCTTCACATAACGGCGGGCAATGCGCAACGCCGTCTTGAAATCTCTGTTGTCGGCAGAGCCGACCGTGACGGAACACAGGAAGGCCAGTGCAAGGAAGCTCCTGCACAGGAAGGTATCTGACATACGATGACCGTGTCCGCCCTGAATCCCTCGAAATAATAAATGTATCATATCAGGTTTGTAATCCTATTGAATAACCGGCTGCAAAATTACAGTATTTTTTCCAATTACCGGCAGAGAACAAGCCGAAATCGGATGTCCAACCAAATGAAAACGAACAGAGGACGTTCCCGGCAGAGCAAACGGAGAAGAGAACAAGACACAGCAGCAGGATCCGCAAACAACTTGTTTACAGCAGGATACAATGCGATGTATGAAAACCGGGACACCTTTCTCCTTCCCTTATCTCTGCGCTTATGACCTGCTTCACCGCCAGGCGCCAGCCTCCAGCCTGCTTTATTCTGCAGACGGACTGTGACAGGACATGCGTGCGAGCCCTCAGCACAAGGGGTGTCTGCCACCAGCACAAGGGGTGCCTGCCACCAGCACGAGGGGTGTCGGGAAGCGGCAGGGCAGCCCCGTTCCATTCGTCCATATCGTAAGAAGCGGAGACCGCCTGATACGGAAAATGCCTGACAGACAGCAAGGTATGCAGAACATTAAAGCTCCTGACAGACGAAGCTTCTTGAATCCATCGTCCCCGGGCTTTCTGCCCCTGCCGGATTGCCGTCCGGTCCCGTTCGGAAGCTGAAACTGTTAATCTTCTGTTAAACGGACGTGAACGGCCTTGCCTGTCGGTTTATTTTGGCTATATTTGTACAAACTCTTCTAAACGGCAAAGCGAGACGGATTTCTACTGAAAGCTGCCGGAAAACTATGTTGACATGACAAAAGAAGACAGACAGAACGCCATTCTCGAGCAGCTTCTGGCACAGGAGTCCATACTGGTCTCCGACCTGGCGGTTTCCCTGGATGTGTCGCTGGTCACGATCCGGAAAGACCTGACCGAACTGGAGCGGGCAGGGAAGCTGTACCGGAGCCACGGCAAGGCCATCCTCATCAACCCCTTCACCAACAACCGGTCGGTGAACGAGAAGGAGAAACTGAACGCTGAAGAAAAACAGCTTATCGGGGCTGAAGCCGTCAAGCTGCTCACAAAGGACGATTCCATCATCCTCGCCTCCGGGACAACCATCCATGCGCTGGCCTGCAACATACAGCCGGCAGGACGGCTGACAGTCGTGTCGGCCTCCCTGCGCGCCACGATGACGCTGACCGCCAACGACAACATCGACATCATACAGCTCGGAGGCATGGTCAGACACAGCAGCGTGTCGGTCGTCGGACAGTACAGCATGGAGATCTTACAGGGCTGCTCGTTCAGCAAGCTCTTCCTCGGCGTGGACGGCATCGACCTCGACTTCGGCATCTCGACCACCGACATGCGGGAAGCCGAACTGAACCGGGTCATGATGCAGGCAGCACAGAAGACCGTCGTCCTGGCCGACTCCAGCAAGTTCGGCCGGCGGGGCTTTGCCAGGATCAGCAGGCTGGAAGACGTCGACATCATCATCACCGACTCCAAAATACCGCAGACGGTGGCGAAGAAGATAGAGGAAACGGGGATAGACCTCATCATTGCGAAGTCGGCCGGCATAGAACAAAGGACATAAACAGAAAACATACCAATTCACTTACGATTATGAAAATACCATCAGAGTTTGACCCTATCCGTCCGTTCGAGCCGGAGGAGTTGCCGGCTGTCTACGACCGGATCCTTGCTGACAAGCAGTTCCAACAGGTGCTGGCGTATCTCTACCCTGATGTACCCAAGGAGGCGCTGGCGCAGAAGATGCACGCCTGCAAGACCAACCTCGACTTCCAGAAGGCTTTCTGCTATCCGTTCCTCCAGCGTCTCGTCACGAAGCTGAGCCTGGGGTGCAGCATCGATGCGGTGAACATCAACACACGGAACCGCTACACCTTCGTCAGCAACCACCGTGACATCGTACTCGATTCCGCCTTTCTCGACAAGCTGCTCCTCGACGTGGGCTTTGCGACCACCTGCGAAATCGCCATCGGAGACAATCTCCTCTCGCAGGACTGGGTGCGCGACCTGGTACGCATCAACAAATCTTTCACCGTAGAGCGTGCCCTCCATTCCGTGGAGATGCTCCGTGCCAGCAAGCGCATGTCAGAGTACATCCACTTTGCCATCGCCGAGAAAAAGGAGAACGTATGGATCGCCCAGCGGCAGGGGCGCGCCAAGAACTCCAACGACCTTACCCAGCCGGCCATCCTGAAGATGATGGCGATGGGCGGCGAGGGTACGGTCATCGAAAGGCTGAAGCAGCTGCACATCGTGCCGCTGGCCATCTCCTATGAATACGACCCATGCGACTACCTCAAGGCGCGCGAGTACCAGCTGCGGCGCGACGTTCCGTTCTGGAAGAAGACGGCCGAGGACGACATGGAGAGCATGCTGGTAGGCATCAAGGGATACAAGGGACATATCTTCTACAAGTGCGCCTCCTGCATCGACGAATGGCTCGACACGGTGGACGGGGAACAGCCGAAGAACAAGCTCTTTGACGAAATCGCCGCACACATCGACCACGAGATCCACTGCAACTACAGGCTTTATCCGGTCAATTACGCGGCACTGGACATGATTCAGGACACACGTGTCTACGAGGAGTATTACACGCCTGAAGACTATCAGGACTTCGAGCATTATCTTGAAGGGCAGATTGAGAAAATCGACATTGAGAACCGTGATGACAAGTTCCTGCGCACCTGCCTGCTGACACAGTATGCTTATCCTGCCAAGAACTACATCGCCGCATCGCCTGAGAACGGGCGTTTTAAATCGCTGCTGAACCGTCTTACCTTCAAGAAGTGATGCCCCGTGGACGGATTCAGCAAGAGATTTCACGGCATCGTGACGATGGTGACGGCACTCGTGTCGTTACTCATCCTCTCCGCCTGCGACCATGACTTTTACAAGACCGGGGACAGTGACCTGTCCTATCTCCACACCGATTTCGTCGAGGCCAGGACAAACAGTGCGTCCGCCTTCATCTCCGCACGTACGGATGACGGCGCACAGCTGACCCTGCAGCCGGCATTGAAAACACCGTGGGCGACAAAGGGAGACACCGTTTACCGTGCACTGCTGCATTATAATAAGGTGGAGAAGGGTGTGACGGAACCGGTCGGCATCAGCCCGGTCGCCGTCCTGCACATACGTCTCTCCATCGATCTTCCGCAGGTACCGGCCGATCCCGTGACCTTTGAGAGTGCGTGGGTAAGCCGGAACAGGAAGTATCTGAACCTCGGACTGAAGCTGAAGACAGGACAGAGCAGCGGAGCACGGGCCGTCCAGTCATTGGGCATCGTCTGCAATTCTGTCCGCCGGCAGCCCGACGGCGGCCGCACCTTCTATCTGCAGCTGTACCATCAGCAGAATGGTGTCCCCGAGTACTACAGCACCCGCGTCTTTGCAAGCATTCCCCTGGCGGACCTGAAAGAGAAGGATTCCATCGTCCTGGACATCAATTCCTACAAGGGAAAAGTCAGGAAACGCATCGCCTTCTGACCGGAAAGAAAGGATAAGCCGGCTCTCCCCGCAGGTCGTCCAGGCAGCGGACATACGTGCGCCGTCTGCGGCGAGGCCTTACGGAACAAGGCCGGAGAGGAGTAGTTTCCGGGTACGGCCTCCGGCGGAGGACAGCATATCAGGAGGGAGTCCTCTGAATAGAAGCCGACAGTCTGCCTGTCATTTACAAACAAAGTGTCATCTTTGCCCTATTATGAAGTACAGCATCATCATTCCTGTATTCAACCGGCCGGAGGAGGTCGACGAACTGTTGGAGAGCCTGCTCGGACAGGAGGAAAAGGATTTTGAAGTCGTCATCGTGGAAGACGGCTCGCAGATTCCATGCAAGGAGGTCTGCGGAAAGTATGCGGACAGGCTCGACCTGCATTATTACCAGAAAGAGAACTCCGGCCCCGGACAGAGCCGCAACTACGGTGCAGAACGTGCCGGCGGAGACTATCTGCTCATCCTCGACTCTGATGTCGTACTGCCGAGGGGGTATCTTCGTGCAGTCAGCGAAGAGCTGGACCGTAAGCCGGCCGATGCCTTCGGAGGCTCCGACCGTGCGCACGATTCCTTCACCGATACCCAGAAGGCCATCTCCTATTCCATGACTTCCTTCTTCACGACCGGCGGCATCCGGGGCGGCAAGAAGAAGCTCGACAAGTTCTATCCCCGCTCGTTCAACATGGGCATCCGCCGTGATGTCTATCAGGAACTGGGCGGTTTCTCCAAGATGCGCTTCGGCGAAGACATCGACTTCTCCATCCGCATCTTCAAGGCGGGCAAGCACTGCCGTCTGTTTCCCGAAGCATGGGTATGGCACAAGCGGCGCACCGACTTCCGCAAGTTCTGGCGGCAGGTCTACAACTCCGGCATCGCCCGCATCAACCTCTACAGGAAATACCCCGAATCGCTCAAGCTCGTCCATCTCCTGCCGATGGTGTTCACCGTGGGGACGGCTCTCCTCGGCCTGCTTGTCCTCACGGGCATTCTCCTGCTGTGCTTCCCCGGTACAAGAGCGGAAGGATGGTGTCTCCTCCTGACAGGACTGATACCGCTGCTGCTGTACAGTGCCGTCATCTGCACCGATTCCGCCCGTCAGAACCACAGTCTGAAAATCGGACTGCTCAGCATCCGTGCGGCGTTCACCCAGCTCACCGGCTACGGCTGCGGATTCATCAGTGCCTGGTGGAAACGCTGCGTATGCGGTAAGGACGAGTTCTCTGCATACAACAAGAACTTCTATAAATAGAGTCCATCAAGACGGATGCAGGATTATGAATGAGGAACTCAACCGGCTGTCCATCAACCACTGGGCGGAAGCCGACCGACCGCGTGAGAAGCTCGAAAGGCTGGGAGCGGCAGCGCTCAGCGATGCCGAACTGCTTGCCATCCTGATCGGCTCGGGTACTGCGGACGAGAGTGCCGTTGACCTGATGAAACGCATCCTCAACGACTGTAAGAACAATCTGAACACCCTGGGAAAACTGTCCATCCGTGACCTGACGACCTACAAAGGGATCGGGCCGGCAAAGGCAATCAGCCTCCTTGCGGCCTGCGAACTGGGGAAAAGGCGGCAGAATGCCGCTGCCGAGAAGGCTCCGCTGCTGGACAACGCCAAGAAGGTGTATCAGTTCATGCACACGAAGATACAGGATCTTGACATTGAAGAGGGCTGGATGCTGATGATGAAACAGAACTTCCGCCTCATTGAGGCAAAGCGCATCTCCATCGGAGGACTCACGATGGCACCGGTAGACATACGGCTCATGATGAAAGAGGCACTGCTGAAAAACACCACCATACTGGCCTTCTGCCATAATCATCCAAGCGGAAGCACGAATCCGAGCCGGGAGGATGACAAGCTGACGACATCCATCCAAAAGGCATGCAGCGTGCTCCACATTCATTTTGCAGACCATGTGATACTTGCTGACGGCAGCTACTTCTCCTATCGGGAAGAGGGGGAGCTATGACCATGGGGGGCGCGTAAGGGAGAGAATATACCTAATAAAGGGTGTTCAGAAACGGGATGATGCATGTTCTTTTCTTTGACCCATACCATGAAAATAATCCATACAGATAATAAATAAAGCAGCTCTGATAGGGCTGCTTTATTTATTTCCATCAAATATGACAGGATCTCCCACCGGCATCAAAAGTACTTTCCCTTTCGGTCCTTTCACTCCGGGAAATATGCAGAATCCGCTTTTAAAAGACCGGAGACACATCTCAACAAACAAAAACAAACGGCTGAAAAGGGTTCTTCCGTTAAATGCGTAGATTAGAAATAGAATAAAGGCTTATATACTTGCAGGGGATGACCATTCAAAACCAGATGGTCTTACAAAGGAGGACAAACTACAGGATGAAGTGCAGGAAAGGAAAATGGATACGATGCCTGTCCATCAGCATTTCTTTCCGTCTTCCGCAGACAACTTTTTCCCATATCACCGGTGTTTGTAAACTGTTTTCATGCACTACAAGCTGGCACATGGTCTTCTGGCTTCTAAAAGATGCCTGATTGACCTGCAACAGGTGCTCTCTTAGCGTGTTACCAACGCCCTTTTGAAGTCCAATCAAGCACCTTTTACGAACGACTTGATAACCTACTGATTGACTGCTGGTTACAAACCCACTTTTTGCACGTGTATTTTTATATCTGAAGATGATCTGTCTGAAATTGTGTAATGGTTTTTCAAAATATTATCAGTGTCTTCACGTATCAAAATGAAAAAGTCTTTGTATCGGAGGATGATAACAGGATAGACAAGTTGACAGTCTTGGCCATGTTTTGTTGAATGAATCACTTCGGTTCTTCCGTTCAAGCTATACGAAAAGCATTCACGCATTGAACGGAAGAACCCTAAAAAGGACTTGTCTTCATGGAAAGAAATATCTTCTTTCCATGAAGACAAGCATGAAAAACACGACAGGAAATCATTTCTTACCGTGAAGAGGGAATCACAGGAGATGCGGAATCAGGGACGCAGCGCACCCTGCTCAATTGCACTTATGCGTCATGATATTCAGCACCATATCATCGGTGTTGCACATCGCTTCCTTACCGATGCTGGTCAGATTGCGGATGGACTTGTCGACATCTTCATCGATGATTCCCTCGGCTGCCGTCACGTGTTTGCCCTCCATGGACAGGGTGGCGGAAAGGATAGCCGTGGAGACACCGGACGAAATCTTCAGCGAACAGCTGGGCTTGGCACCGTCGCAGATCATGCCGGTAAGATTGGCTATCATATTCTTTACCGAATGGCAGACATTCACGTAATCACCTCCCATCAGATAGGTGATGCCGCAGCTGGAACCGATACTTGCCACCACACAGCCGCAGAGGGCCGACAGCGCACCGAGGCTCTGCTTGATGTAGATGGCGGTAAGGTGACTCAGGACGAGCGCACGGATGAGTTCTTCCCGCGTATTCTCGTTCTCCTTGGCAAAAACGGCTACCGGATTGGTGGCACAGATACCCTGGTTGCCGGAACCGCTGTTGCTCATCACAGGAATCAGGGCACCGCCCATGCGGGCATCGCAGGCAGAAGCTGTCTTGGCTATGATGTGCGAATAGATGCTGTTCCCGAAGATGCCACGGCTCAGCGGACGGTCCATGATCTTCCCCAGGCAATGCCCGTAATTTCCCTTCAATGCCTCCGCCGCTGCACGGAGATTGTAGCGTTTGGCTTCCAGGATGAAGTCTATTTCCTCCACCGGAGCAGTTGTGGCAAACTCCCATACCGTACGGAGATCCAGACAGAGCTGCGCAGTATCAGCAGCAGCCGCACTCGGCTTCAGTCTGTCGAGCAGGACTTTCCCGTCGGTCTCTTCGAAGACAATGTTCGTATGGCTGCCGCTGATGACGGCCGTCGCACAGTGCCCGGCGGTTTCACAGCAGACTTCTATATACAGTTTCTCCGTGATACCTTCCTTCAGCTTGATGTCAATCCGGTCCTCACCGATGAACCGTTTTCCGGCTTCCAGACTTTCCGGCGTAAGATCCTTGATGACCTCCAGCCGGTAGTCCGACTTCCCGATCAGGACACCCAGGGCAATGGCGATAGGCAGCCCGATCATCCCTGTGCCCGGGATGCCCACTCCCATGGCGTTCTTCAGGATGTTGGCGGAAAGCAGTACGCTGACTTTTTCCGGTTTCTCTCCCAGCAGCTCTGTGGCACGTGCGGCACACAACGCCACCGCCATCGGCTCCGTACAGCCCACGGCAGGGACGACCTGCCGGTGGATCAACTCGATAATCTGTTCTCTGATATTCGGCTCAAGCATAATGATTGTTATGGGTTTAGTCTGACGCTGTTATGATCACAAGGGTTATTCAGTTCCTCCGGCATCAGTGTGCCAGAGGCAGGATTTCGCCTAATTCCCGGCGCATAGCATCCATCTTCTGCCGTCGTTCGATAGAGAAAGTAGAGTCGTGCGCCTCCACGTAGTCGAACAGACAGTACGCTTTCTCCTGCAACATCTGCCGCAAGGGCTGCCCTTTGCAGCTCGCTTCGGCATACAGCAGTTCCGCAAGCATGCCGATCCGATCTGTCCGCTCGTCCTCCTTCCACTGCTCTCCGGCATATTTCAGCAGGTCGCCGACAGAGAGGTTGCGCAGGTCATCATATTCTCCGACATACTGTCTGTAAAGGTCTTTCAACTCCTTATCCCGCTTCAGGTCGTCTTCTTTCTTCACGAGAAAACGCGACACGGCAGCGTTGAATTCCTCTATCAGGCGAATAAAATAATCTCGTTGTAACATAGTAGGTTTCCGTTTATGGTACAAAAGTAAAGAAAAAAATGGTATAAATCCACTTTTCATGGAGTTTTTACACAAAAAGTCAATGGGAACGTTTCCCGGCCTGGGCTGTGAAACAGATAATACCCGCTCCTAAAGAATCTTACTTCTTCCGGCCGAAATCGGCCGGAATCTCGCCCCACTGCCTTGTCTCCCATTTGATGACAGGTGTCGTGACCTTATGGGTCTTGAGCCAATGCTCGGCACGGGCGATGACCTGATAGAGCTGTTCGGTCTCCGCATTGCGGACAAGTGTCGTCTTGCAATGCTTCTTGTTCACCCACAGGATGGCATTGTAGGAATCGCTGTAGATGACCTTGTCTGTTATTCCCTGCCGCTCCATCAAGGCCAAGGCGTGGACGATGGCAAGGAACTCTCCGATGTTGTTCGTCCCCAGCACGGGGCCGAAATGAAACACCTGCAGCCCGGTCTGCAAGTCGACACACCGGTATTCCATCGGTCCGGGGTTTCCGGAACAGGCGGCATCGACAGCCCAGGCAGCCCGTCCCTCTGAGACTGGGGAAGGCTGCGTACCTGTCCGTTGCTTGTAATCTGTTGGCATGTTATCTTGTCATGTATTCCTGGTCCGACCGTCCGGCCAGACCAGCTTCCATCGCTCATATCGCTTTCCCGGTTTTTCCTGACGGCAGTCCGTCAGGCCTCCTCCCCCTTCGGGGAGAGGGCGGGACTTTCCCTTACATTCTCTCCGGCACCTCAATGCCCAGCAGTGCCATACCGTTCCTGATGACTTTTGCCACATTCTTCGCCAAGACAAGCCGGGTGATCTTCTCGGCCTCGGTGTCAGCGCTGAGGATGCTGTAGTCATGGTAGAACTGGTTGAACTCCTTGGTCAGTTCGTAACAGTAGTTGGCGATGCCGCTGGGACTGTAGTCGATGCCTGCCTGTGCGACGGCAGTACCGAAGTCGTTGAGTTTCTGGATGAGTTCTATTTCCTTCTCGTTCAGCGGGGCATCATCGGCCAGCGATGCCGGCAGGAGGATGTCCTGCGCCGCTGCCTTGCGGAGAATGCTGCGGATGCGGGCGTAAGTGTACTGGATGAACGGACCCGTGTTGCCGTTGAAGTCGATGGACTCCTCGGGATTGAAGAGCATGTTCTTGCGTGCGTCCACCTTGAGGATAAAGTACTTCAAAGCCCCCATTCCCACGATGCGTGCTATCTCGTTCTTCTCTTCCTCGGTGATGCCCTCGAGCTTGTTCACCTTGTCTTCGCTGAGTTTCTTGGCATTCTCTATCATGGAGGCGACCAGATCGTCGGCATCGACAACCGTACCCTCACGGCTCTTCATCTTGCCGTTCGGCAGTTCGACCATGCCGTAGGAGAAGTGTACAAGATCCTTGCCCCACTTGAAGCCCAGACGGTCCAAGAGGATGGAAAGCACCTGGAAGTGGTAGTTCTGCTCGTTCCCGACGACGTAGATCATCTTGTCGATGGGGAAGTCGTTGAAGCGCATCTCGGCCGTACCGATGTCCTGCGTCATGTAGACCGACGTACCGTCCTTGCGCAGCAGGAGCTTCTGGTCCAGCCCCTCTTTGGTGAGGTCGGCCCATACGGAGTTGTCGTCCTTGCGGAAGAACAGTCCCTTCTCCAGACCTTCTTCCACCTTCTTCTTGCCGACAAGGTAAGTGTTCGACTCATAGTAGATCTTGTCGAAGCTCACGCCCAATGCCTTGTAAGTCTCGTCGAAACCGGCATACACCCAGCTGTTCATCTTCTCCCACAGCGCACGTACCTCCGGGTCGCCCTGCTCCCACTTGACGAGCATCTCGTGTGCTTCCTTGATCAGCGGTGCTTCCTGTCCGGCTTTTTCCTTGGCGGCATCAGGTGTCATGCCCTCCTTCTCATACTGTTCCTGCAACTGTCTGCACTCTTCTTTGAAGTGCTTGTCGAAGAGGACATAGAAATCACCGATCAGGTGGTCGCCCTTCTTGCCGGCCTTCTCGGGCGTGATGCCGTTGCCCCACTTCAGCCAGGCCAGCATCGACTTGCAGATATGGATGCCGCGGTCATTGACGATGTTTGTCTTCACCACCTTGTTGCCGTTGGCTTCCATGATCTGTGCCAGCGACCATCCGAGCAGGTTGTTGCGCACGTGGCCGAGGTGAAGGGGCTTGTTGGTGTTCGGTGAAGAGTATTCGATCATTACCAGCGGACTGTCTGCCGTCACCCTTTTCTCACCGAACTTCTCATCGGCATTGATGTCGTTCAGCAGTCCTGTCCATGCCGCCTGTGCGATGACAAGGTTGAGGAACCCCTTGACGACGTTGAAGTCGGCAACCGCCTTGCAGTTCTTCTTCAGGTATTCGCCCAGTTCCTGCGCCGTCTCCTCGGGCTTCCTGTGCGAGGTCTTCAGCAGCGGGAAGGTGACGAGGGTGAGGTTGCCCTCGAAATCGCTGCGTGTCTTCTGCAGCTGGATCATCTTCTCCGGAACTTCGGTTCCGTACAACTCCTTGACAGCTGCAAGTGCAGCACTGGTAATTTGCTCTTCTATCTTCATCTTTCGTTTGTCTTTTATTCTGATTGCAAAGTTACGGAAAATCAGCCGAATAACGGAGAAGCTGGATTGTTAATTCATCATTCATCCTCCCATATTCTTATTCCGGGCAGCCTCATCTCCTTGTTTCCGATCTTTCCCAACACATGTTTTTACAAAAAAAATACGAAAAACACTTTTACTTTCCATATAAAATCTTACCTTTGCAAACGATTAACTTCTAAATTAAAACAACATGACAAAGAAATTCCAGCAATGGGCGTATGCCCTTGCGGCGGGCGTGATTGCCCTGACAATGTGTTTCAGTATCAGTGCGTGCAGCAGTGACAATGACGACAACAACG
Organism: Prevotella multiformis DSM 16608; assembly: GCF_000191065.1. Lineage (GTDB taxonomy): Bacteria > Bacteroidota > Bacteroidia > Bacteroidales > Bacteroidaceae > Prevotella > Prevotella multiformis. Next base: position 528,466 of record NZ_GL872283.1, on the reverse strand, counting down.
GAGGTGACGGAATCAGTCCTGTCCTTTTCAGCGACTTCAATGGGACGATTGGCGTCAACTATCCATTGGGATTTACCGGCCAATTCGTAGGTTTCTCCATCCCGAAGAGCATGGCGGGAAAAGAAGTCGACCTGACGAAGCCGGGCGAATGGACTGCCGGCGGCTCCGTTGTGAAAGGACTGTACAACTATGATGAACATTTCTTCCAGAAAGGCAGCTATGTCTATCTTCGCCAGACCGGCGAGCACGAGATAGAGCTCCGCTTCAAGTTCATCTGGAAAGACGGGACAAAGGAAGGCAGCTACAAGGGCAGGATGACCACACAAAAGGATGCCCTCGACTGGGCGCACAAGCAAGGTCTGTATTAACAGACAAGACTTCCGACGGACAGGAAAATCCCTGTATCAAAATGAAACAGGCGGACAGACGAAAGGGTCTGTCCGCCTGTTTTGCGGTTTCATACAGGGCATACGCATCATCCCACCTGGCTGCCGGGCTTCACCTCGCCCAGCGTCGTCGTGACGGTGAGCGACCCGTCGGAGTTGACGGCCGAGAGAATCATTCCCTGGCTCTCGATGCCCATCATCTTGCGGGGGGCGAAGTTGGCAACGAAGAGAACGTCCTTGCCTATGAGCTGTTCCGGATCGTAGTAGGCGGCGATACCGCTGAGGATGGTACGCTCCGTACCGGAACCGTCGTCGAGGGTGAACTTCAGCAGCTTCTTGCTCTTCTTCACCTTCTCGCACCGGAGGATGTGTCCTACACGGATGTCCAGCTTCTCGAAGTCGTCGAAAGGAATCTCCTTCTTCACCGGCTCGGCCTTGTAGGCAGCCTCCTCGTTGGCCTTGCGGGTCTCTTCCAGCTTGCGGAGCTGTGCCTCGATGGCCTCGTCTTCAATCTTATCGAAAAGGAGTTCCGGTTCGGCCAGCTGCTTGCCGGCAGGAAGCAGGTCGGTAGACCCAAGCTCGCTCCAGTCGTATTCCGTCATGTTGATCATGCTGCGGAGCTTCTTGCTGCTGAACGGAAGGAACGGCTCGAAGGCGATGCTGAGGTTGGCGACGAGCTGGAGCGAGAGGTTGAGGATGGTCTCCACGCGCTTCGGATCAGTCTTCCATACCTTCCACGGCTCACACTCGGTGATGTACTTGTTGCCGATGCGGGCAAGATTCATCGCCTCCTTCTGCGCCTCGCGGAACTTGAACGCCTCGAGATAGGCCTCCACCTTTTCCTTGACATCCTTGAACTCCTGGATAGTCTGGCGGTCGACATCGTGCAGCTCGCCGCAGGCAGGAACGACACCGTCCCAGTACTTCTTCGTCAGCTGCAGCGCACGGTTCACGAAGTTGCCGTAGACAGCCACCAGCTCGGAGTTGTTGCGCTCCTGAAAGTCCTTCCAGGTGAAGTTGTTGTCCTTGGTCTCCGGAGCGTTGGCTGTCAGCACATAGCGCAGCACATCCTGCTTTCCTTCAAAGTCGCGGAGGTACTCATGGAGCCACACGGCCCAGTTCTTGCTCGTGGAAATCTTGTTGTCCTCGAGGTTCAGGAACTCGTTTGCCGGCACATTGTCGGGCAGGATGTAACCGCCGTGCGCCTTCAGCATCGTCGGGAAGATGAGGCAGTGGAAGACGATGTTGTCCTTTCCGATGAAGTGGACGAGACGCGTCTCCGGGTCCTGCCACCACTTCTGCCAGCTGCCGAAACGTTCGGGGTCGCTGTCACACAGTTCCTTGGTGTTCGAGATATAGCCGATCGGCGCATCGAACCATACGTAGAGTACCTTTCCTTCAGCCCCTTCAACCGGGACAGGGATGCCCCAGTCGAGGTCGCGGGTCATGGCACGGGGCTGCAGGTCCATGTCGAGCCAGCTCTTGCACTGTCCGTAGACATTCGGACGCCACTCCTTGTGGTCCTTGAGAATCCACTGCTTCAGCCACTCCTGATAGTTGTTCAGCGGCAGATACCAGTTCTTCGTCTTCCTGATGACAGGCTGCGAACCGGAGATGGTAGAGTGCGGGTTCTTCAGTTCCATCGGGCTGAGGTCGCTTCCGCACTTCTCACACTGATCGCCGTAGGCGTTGGGATTGCCGCAGTGAGGACATTCGCCCATGATGTAACGGTCGGCAAGGAACTGACGGGCTTCCTCGTCGTAATACTGTTCGCTCTCCTTTTCGACGAGCTTGCCGTCATCGTAGAGCTTGCGGAAGAAGTCGGAAGCGAACTTGTTGTGGGTGGGACTTGTCGTGCGGCTGTACACGTCGAACGAGATGCCGAACTCCTCGAACGAATCCTTGATCAGCTTATGATAGCGGTCGCACACGTCCTGCGGCGTGACACCTTCCTTCTTGGCACGGATCGTGATGGGCACACCGTGCTCGTCGCTGCCGCCGATGAAGACGACCTCCCGCTTCTTCAGCCGGAGATAACGCACATAGATGTCTGCCGGGACATACACGCCGGCAAGATGTCCTATATGTACACCGCCGTTGGCGTAAGGCAGAGCCGCTGTCACCGTGGTGCGCTTGAATTTCTTTTCTTCCATAAATATATGCTTGTTGTTTCTTTGCTCCAATCTGACGAATCTGTACCAAGGCGCTATTCCCCTTGCACTATACACATCCGGAAATCTGCTGCAAAGTTACTGTAAATAAGGTAAACAGCAAAGAAATTAGAGACAAAAGCCTGTTGCGGTCCATGCCGTCATCACATTTCTGCCGACTTTCCCGAGGGGCTGCCAAAACATACAGGCGGACAAAGATTGGCCTCCGCAGCCCGTGCGGTTCACCTGTCAGCAGCCATCCTACCCGGCTCTCTCAGCCGGAGGGCTACGCCTCTTAACCCGTCAGCCAGGCCTGAAAGCAAGACGAAACGCTGTCAACCAAAAACATTAGATTACGGTCTGAATCCGACTTCACGGTCGGGCGGCATGTCCCGGACGTCTGGGAATCCTGTTCCCAACGCCCGGGAACAGGACTCCCAACGGCTGGGAGCAGGATTCCCAACCGATTGGGAACAGCAGTCCCGGCAGCCGCACCATGGGAGGACTGCCCTCCAGCGGAAAAGGAAACATGGGTCTCGTCTTATCCTCTTCCGCCGCTCGTGAAGGAACCTGCGTGTGTCATAGGACAATTGAGTGTCTATAATAGACGGAAGAGGCGGGGCAGGCTCCGGAAACCTCATACATACGTCTCCCCTTTCTTCATCTGTACCTCATTGACGTATTTCCTCACCAGTGCAGAAGAATCCTCTTTTTTGCAGATAAACAGCACATTGTCCTTCTCTGCCACGATATAGCCGTCCAGACCGTTGATGACCGCCAGCCTGCCCTTGGGCAACTTGATGATGTTGTCCGTTGCGTTCTCAAGAATGACATCCGAATCGACGACGACATTGTCATTCTCGCATTTGCTCATCGCCTCGTAGAGTCCATGCCATGTTCCCAGATCCGCCCAGCCGAAATCACATTTCATCACATAGACATTGTCCGACTTCTCCAGCACCCCGTAGTCTAACGACATATTCGGATAGAGCGGGAAATTCTCCTGCATGAAGTTGTCTTCCGCCTCTATCGTGGTAATCTTTTCCTTACGCTCCTCCGTGTGCAGGAGGGAGGGGAGGACTTTGGAAAGACTCTGCCGGAAGTAGCGGGCATTGGCGAGGAAGAGACCTGTGTTCCAGTACCATTCCCTGCTGTCCATGAACATCCGGGCAAAACTCCTGTCGGGCTTCTCCGTGAACGCCTGCACCTTATATATACCGTTCGCCCCCGTATAGACACCCTTCTGTATATAGCCGTAACCGGGCTCGGGACGGGTCGGCCTGACACCCATCGTGAGCAGTGCGTCGTTGGCCTCGACAAACTGCAGTCCGTCTTCAACGTTCCGGCGGAAGTCCCCGTCGTTGACGATATGCTGGTCGGAGGGCGAAACGACGAGGTTGGCCCTGGGGTTGGACATCATGATGCGGTGTACAGCCCAAGCCACGCTGGGGGCGGTGTTCCGGTGGATCGGCTCTGCCAGGATATGCTCCATGGGGATCTCGGGGAGCTGGCCGCGGACAATGTCAAGGTATTTCCGACTGGTATTTATATAGATGTTCTCCCTGGGAAGGATGCGGACAAAGCGGTCGAAGGTCTGCTGGAGCTGCGTCCGCCCTGAACCGAAGAAATCAATGAACTGCTTAGGATACCTGTCCCTGCTGCAGGGCCAGAGCCGTCTGCCCTTACCGCCAGCAAGAATCACGCAATAGTTGTTTTGTTTCGTAGTCATTATTTGTCTAAGCTAACCTGTTTCTATCCCCAAAGATACCCTATATATATCATACCTCCAAATCTTTTTTGTTTAAATACCAAAAATCACGACGAATCATGGAACGCCCGAGATTTTGTCACTTAAAAATTTGCCGCATTCAGATTTTCTCCCTAACTTTGCACCTGTTGTTCCGACAACAATTTATGCCCAGATGGCGGAATAGGTAGACGCGCTGGTCTCAAACACCAGTGGAGCAATCCATCCCGGTTCGAGCCCGGGTCTGGGTACTATAAATCCCTTGCAAATCGCTGATTTACAAGGGATTTTTCTTTTTCGGCATGTACTAAAAGTGGGTCAGTCCTAAAACCCAGTTGCAAGCCTATCCTCTTAAGCACACAATTTCATAAGCCTATATAAAAAGAAAGGAATATCTGTCACTCCTCTGAACTGTGCCCTGAATGCCTTAACCTTAGCATTGAATGACTCGGCATTTGCATTTGTAGCTCTGTTTACAAAGAAATTGAGTATGGTTTGATAATGATTTTCAAACGTGTCAATCACTGTGTAGAAATTGTCCACTCCCAGCTCTTCAACCTCATTGAACCATTTAGCCAGCTTCAGCCTTGCAGCATCCTTGATGCTCTTGATGTTATAAATATCGGTAAGTTTCATAGCCAGCTCATATGCCTTTTTCAGTGTAGGATAATGTTCAAAGATGATTTGTGCCCTGGTTTTCTGTGCTTCAGTCCACCTGGTCTTGTGCTTGGTCAATATGAACTTTGCCCTGGCGAGCAACTGCTTACGCGTGTCACCATTGCTGTATCTAAATGGTATATATTCCTTTCCCTTACTTTTAGCTTCTTTTATCTCCTCATTCTCTTTATCTCTTGCCATCCACCGGTAAGCGATACGCATGTCATCCAGAGCATCATAATACAGTTTCTGCACATGAAACCTGTCATTGGTAATGAGTGCTTTGGGAAAAACAGAGCGGGCTATGCGCATCATCGAGGATGACAAATCGAGTGTTATCTCCTTGACAGTCTTCCGTTTAGAAAGGTTTATCTTCTTGAGAATCTGGATGACGTCCTCTGCCTTGGTCCCTTTAACCACAGCTACCAAAGTCCCTTTTCTGCCCTTTCCCGCCTTGTTGGTCAGAAAAGTATAAACCTCGCCACTGCTTAGACAGGTCTCATCAATACTTAGACTCTCACCTATGTTATTTTCAAACAACAGCCAGTCTTGAGCATGATCCAGCTGATCCCAGCTGCGGTAGTCACTGAAATGTTCCTTGTACTGTGTGGATAACTGCTTGCCATTTACGCCATAGTGCGCACCGATGCTTGCGATGCTCTCTGCAGTGGACTCAATTCTATTCTTTTAAAAAAGAAACGAACTCGGGGGATAGTCTACTGCCCTCAGCCGTCAAATCATCATATGAATAAGTAAATATCTCTCCGTTGGAACTGTCACGCCACTTGCGACGGCGAACATGGAGGTAAACTGCTTTGCCACGAAGGGGGAAGTCCTGAATTACACGCTCGCTGGTAAAACCATAACTGCTTACAGTGCCTAACTTATGGTCTGACTTTTCCATAAAGTTACGCTCGTCAAGCCAAAAATCAAACTGGGAAACACTCTCGTGAATATCGACAACACCAAAGTAGTCGGCAAGTACATCTGGAAAGATGCAACGTAATAGTTGGTCACTCTTCATGATGCAAAGGTAATAAATACTTATGAAATTATGCGCTTAAGAGGATAGGCTTGCAACTGGATTTTAGGACTGACCCGAACTTTATAGAATTCTCATCTGTTAAATCATATGTTGACGGCCATTTTTCCCATTCTTTCACATGTGTGTTAGTATTAAAATAATAGAGATAGTCAACCGCATCTTGATTGTAGCCTCCACCTATATCAGAATGTGCTCCAGGAAGGACTATCTCTATATAGTTTGAGCGTAATTTCTTACCTTTTTCCTTTATGCTTGTTACAGGGAAATGTTCTCTATACTCGTTCGCCGCTACAAGGTGTACTACTTTTTTAATATCAGATTGTAATTTTAGTTCAATGCCAGATAAAATACTATATTCAGATAAGACCGTGTCAAAGAGACCAAGAAAATTTATACTTATACGATAATTATTTAAAGCGGTTCCAAATTCTTCGTATAGTAGAGGAACTATATTCTGTGGACTAATAAAACGTCTCGCTTCTGCTGCACCACGACTAAAACCAAAAACATCCATTTTTATATTTACAATGGTATTTGGAGGATATTTGTCAGCTAATCTCTTGGTTATTATATTATTAGCCTTTCTAATTTTACTTCCCATACTTTCTATCCAATTACCAGATGCTGCCGAGGCTAGAGAATCTGCTGCGCCTATGGAATAATAAACTTCATTACCAGATTCATCTAATTTACATAAAGGTGAAACCGTTCCAGGTCCTTCTATATAAATTTTAAAATCATGCCCTTGGGTAAAGTATGTGTTATATAGTTTAGCGACATTTGTATAGTCCCCCCTATAACTATCATATAGATTAAAACCCTTATCGTTATATTTTTTGTTGGGATTTTTTACGGTAATCTGTATTATAAAAGTTATTTGATGTACCATCAAAGAATACACCAATATGAATATTAACACTTTTAGTTTTCTTGTCTTTGAGACTTGGAGAGCCATTTCTAACATAAACTTGTCCCATGTTTTATTCTCCTATAAAATTAAGAATATCATTACCATCTTGAGGATGATTATCATAAATTACAACCGCCTTGTCATCAGAGTCATTAACTCCTTGCTTAAAGACATGAATCTTTGTCTTTTCAAATTTATATTTCTTGTTGCCCGCTTCCAAATAGATATCGAACCAATTATTATATTTACTTACTTGAATGATAATTTTTCCTGGCTGAGTAGGATTGTTGCCATAAACATCCATAAATGCTTTCTTCACTTCTTCTTCATCAAAATAAAAATGTCCCGTATAGAGCATATCATCTGCAATCCATTGGAACTCTATCTTGTTGGGTCTTGAAGGCTGTTCAAAATATCCAGGGTCATCATGATTCAGTATCTCACCATTGGCAAAATTAATAATAAAATTCCCTTTGCGTAACTCTGTTTGCTTATTTTCAAATTGTATATCAAATTGATAGTTAAAACGCTGCGCATAAATTCCCCAGATTTTGTCATACTCTGATCCATGTTCGATAATGTAAGGTGTGTCATATCCATCGGCACAAAGACTATCAACAGTTTGATATGCATTATAAAAGTCTTCGCTGAATTCTTTAAGTGTCATGTGTATTTCTTCCCCCTTTAATGTATCGCAAATCAGCACCCTTCTTAAATTTCCTATTCCCAAGTATAGCCATAGATGTCCTCCTGGAAGAATTGTTACATCCAACTCGTTAAAATCCATATTACTTTCTCTCCAATGGCTATAAAATCCTTCCCTAAAGGCTTTTAGAAGTTTGTTTTGTATTTGTTGGGAAAATTTGATATTTGCCCTATAAATCTTTTTATCTGCTATTGATACCCAAACCATGTCTATACCTTTGGGAATACTTACTTCACCAGTGGGTGGATTCACAGAATAAGTTGTTGCATTAACGTTTCCAAGTCCACGCAGAGTAGACTGATCTATTACATCTGTCGTCTCATTATTATCCCCATAATAAACTTTTGCATACTTTATTTGTGAGCAATAATGGACAGGGGATGAGATATAAAAATTCCAACTAAACTTTGTTCTCATGTCATTCTTTCCGTTTGATAAGCCCTTGCATGACAGTGTTGTCACGCAAAAGACCAAAATAAATAATACAGGATAAATCTTCTTCATATTCTTATTCTTTAGCTATATCCACATTGGTGCTGCTTTTAAGGTATAAATTATCTTGTGATGTAATTGTGGTGACCCCATACGATTCGTAAGTTGAGTCTTCACTTATTTTTGTTTTAACTGACTTCATAACGCTTAAGTTCATATTACCATAAATGTCGGTCGTTTGGTCACCACTAATAGTCGATTTGACATTTTCCATTATACTCAATACGGAACTTCCATTTATAGAAAGCGAAGAATCTTTTCCGATACTGACAGACGACTGTTCTCCCACCTGCATTGTGAAGTTCTTACCCACATTTACATTCATGTTCTCTGATGCATTGATGTTGACATTCTTTGTGTTGACATTTACTTCTTCGGCAGAAGATATGGTGATGGTGCCATTTAATTCGTCAATGAAGATTTTATTGGCACGAGTTGTTTGTAGAAGGATAGTGTGGGCGGTATCGTCAAAGGTGACGGTCGAACCGCTTCGGGTGGTAAGACTTTTCTTGTGGTTGGCAGCAAAGCCTCCGCTACCTGTAGTTCCGTTAAACAGGCTACCCATAACATATGGTCTTGCAGGGTCTCCATGACGGAAACCGAGGAGGACTTGGTCGCCTACCTCTGGGATAAATACAAAACCGCGATTGCTCCTTACGTCCTTACTGCTACCGCCATCTGGTGTCATCACACGCACCCACCCTGTCTGCATACCATCCGTTTGCCAATTCATACGCACGCGCACACGGCCTTTACCCTGTGGGTCAGCATTGCTAAGCACAGTTGCCATCTGTGTTTCTGCTAATGGCATACGAACCTTTGGACTTGGCAGTGCTTTTATCGTTGCAGGGATAGCCTTGAAGCGGTTTTTGTAGTAGCTTCCTTGGCTCACCTCATGGGTTATCTCGATAATGATAAAGTTACCCAAACTCTCTTCTGATAGGTCTCCTACACGTTCCAAGAATGAACTGTAGAGACTTATAACGGAACCTACACGCAGGATCGGTACCTGACTCTCAGCTGTGATATAATGTGTCTCAGCAGTCTCAGCAGCTTGCTTACGTCCCATGTAATTGATGAGCTCCGTTTCATTGCTGACACGTGGCAGTGCATGCTGTCGTGCGGGTTTTGAGAACATTCCCAGTGATGCACGGAAAGCCTCACCCGCAAGTTTGTCATGACCATATGCCAAGTCTGGCGTCATACGTTGCATCTCACGGTCAGCACCGGAGTGATAAGAGAACACCTGTTCTGAACGTGCCAATGTCTGTAACCCAATGTCAAGTGAAGACAGTGTTGTTCCATATTCTAATCTTAAAGTGTACTTTCTAACAAAACACAAGACACAGGCCGGGACTAACAGCTGAAGTCGTCATCTACCACGGCGGCTTTCCCAAGCTGCTGCCCGCCCTGCGCACAAGATGACAGAAACAGCACGACCCTGAGATTCTCATAATGTGCCGGTACCGAAAGAACCAGGTCCAGCTTCCCGTCACCATCCAGGTCGCCGGCAAAGAGAAGACGGAACCAAGCATCATCCACCTGCGCTTGCCGGACAATCCGCTCTCCGTTCAGCAGCAGACAGTAATTCTTGTAGATGTCCTCCCCTTTCGCCTTTGCCTCCAACTTGTAACGTTTCCCGGAAAAAGTGAAATTACGGACAGTACCGGGTTCAAGGTAAGAACTGTCTGAGAGTTCAACGTCGGCCACCTGTACCTTTCCCATTCTTATGGGCAGCTGATTGACAAACAGAATCGTTTTCCGCTTTCCCCGCAGGTCTGATGCCAAATCACCTGTACAGGGGTCTTCCTCTTTCCGAATTCGATAATGCGCCTTTCCAACGTAATAATCCTTTCCTTGCTGGTAAAGTTCAGCCCAGTCCCTGTCTATCAGCGTGTCCGGGTCACACAGGCGATAGAGGAAGGGTACAAGAATCTTATACGTAAGCGGCTTCGCTTTCACGGTTTCTGCAACCTCCATTTTCTTTGCGGAGACTGTATCTTTCCGCAATACCGGTTCCTCATGAACGCTGCTGACAGGTTTCCTGTCCGTACACGACAGGAGCATCACACAAAGAACCGGCAATAAGAAAAGTGTCTTTTTCCTCATCATAATCATACGCTTAACGCCTTCCGGCATACGACATCTTCCATCTAAACACATTGCAAAAATAATGTTTTTCCTTGTATATTACAACCTGCCGGCTGTACTTTTCCACATACCGTTTCAACAGCCGTCTTCGTAGTAGCCACCTTTTTCCTTGATGTAGTCGATGAGTTCTGCGAAGAGCGGGTTCTGTCTTAACGTTGCCTCATTGCCGGTAAGAACCAGCTGCTTGCGTGCCCGTGTGATGGCGACGTTCAGCTTCCGGTCGATGGGCTGGCCGTCCTCATAGAAAGTATTGGCGGTGAGGAAATCGAGCTGGTAACGGCTTTGAATCGTGAAGGAATAGAGGATGATGTCACGCTGGCTGCCCTGGTAGCGTTCGACCGTGTCGATGCTGATTTCTTCCAGTCCCGGGATGCCGAGTTTCTCGATTTCCTTGCGAATCATGGCTATCTGATTGCGGTAGGGAACGATGACTCCCACGGATTTCTGCGGATTGAAGTCGCTGCCGAGCTGCCGGTGCAGACGGCGGAGCAGATCGGCAATGATCCGTGCTTCTTCCGTGTTTACCTTTTCGGAAACATTCAGTTCCCGGCAGGGTTTTGAAGGAATGAAGATCATGCGATGGGTCTTCAAGATGTCGTCAGTCTCGTCTTCGCTTACTTCATGATAAGGCAAGGTCCGTTCCAGCTGATGCGCCAAGGGCACACATTCCAGTTGCTCTTTCGCATAGAACCTGCGGTTGGCAAAATCGGCAATTTCAGGGTGCATTCGTCCTTGTCTGTGCAGTGTGCCGATGAAGTCTGTGCGTCCTGCTGCCCGCTCTGTGAGGATGAGCCGCTCGAAGAGGGAGTTGGCGCAGGAGGTGAGGTGGATAGCTTCCAGTGTTTCGTCTTCGACAATCACTTCCGCATCACTCTGTTGCACAACCGCCGGCAGCTGTTTGTGGTCGCCGATCAGTATGAACTTCCGGATTGCCCGCTCTTCCCCGTGCCGGCTTGTCAGCAGCCCGATAATATTCGGTTCTAATATCTGACTCGCCTCGTCGATGACGGCGAGGTCAAACTGCTTGATGTTGAACAGGGCAGAACGGGAATTCATCGTTGAGGTGGTGGCTACCACAATCCGCGCATTCTCTAAGGTCGACCTGATGGTGTGAAGAGACGGGTTCCCGTCGATGACCTCCTGTAACAGATGGTCGCTGTATTCCGGGGAACAACTGAACTCATTACCCACGCGGATATAATCGAGCTTGTTCGCTGAAAGCATGTTGCAGATCTCGTCGACAGCACGATTTGTATAGGCCAGGAGAAGGATTGAACTTTGAGCCTTGGGCTTTGGGCTTTGAACATTATTACATTCTGCTAACTGTTCACGCACAAGGAACTGCAGTGCCTGTGAGGTCTTCCCCGTCCCCGGAGGACCGATGAGGAGAAAATAGTCCTGCGCCTGCTTTGCTTTCAGGAGAATCTCGTCATAACCGGGATGGTAACTGTGCGACAATCTCAAAGTCTTGTCCACACGTGGCGCACGCTGGCCGAGGAGCAGCCGGCGGCGGTCTGTTTCCGAAGTGATGAACGTGTAGAGGCTCCGGATGGCCGATGTGCCGCCGATGTCGCTTCCGGCATGTTCGATGGCGAAGCGTTCTCCGCTGATCAGGTCGGGGTTCTGCTGTCCGTCGCTGAGGTGTACGACGATCCGGTCGCTGTGTATCTCCTGCAGCGATCCCTTGAAGAGAATGCTTTTCCGCACGTCCGGTTCTTCGTTTTTCCTGTACGCATAGAGGTAGACCATGTCTCCTCTGCGGAAATTCGGCAGGAAGTCATCCCCCTGCCGGGGTATGCAGAGTGTCACCGTGTCGTAGCCGTTGGACGAAGTGCTGCGTTCTTTGCCCATGAGAGTCAGTTCTGTGTAGATGTTGCCTGTCTCTTTCTTCTCTGCCAGGGGCATGTTCCAGAGGTCGGCACAGCTGTTTCCCACGCCCTCCTGTGCTCCCACTTTCGATACAAGCTGTTCCTTGATGACGAAGGTCATCATACGCATGAAGTAGGCCCGTTCCAGACTGTCGAGCCGGTGGAGGGGTGCAAGCGTCTCCGTAAGCTGTGGCAGGAGGTATTCATGATAGAACCGGTCGTTCTGTTTCCCGGTGTTCAATGTCTGTGGGGTAAGCAGTGGCAGTATTCTGCCAAATCCGTTCTCTGCCATCCAGAACTCCGTCGCCACGGCCTGGTTGCGGAAGCGGATGGCCTCGTGCAGGAGCGATTGCAGCGGCTCCACCTCGAGCAGTCCGTCGGGCAGAGGATATTTCGAGTACATCAGCCGGATGTGTGCCTGTTTCGGGGTAAGGCGGAAGTTGTATTGCAGAATGCCGTAGTAGAGGAGCAGCTGTACATAATGTTTCTCCACATGGAGTGACCCGTGCGGATTCCGGAACTTGCGTTCGATAAAGATGTTCTTGCCCGACTTCTGTTCGACAAGCAGCTTCAGGTCGGTCGTCATCAGGTCCACACGTCCCTGTATGCCCAGCTGTTCGCAGACGAAAGACGGCTCGAGGATGGCTTTTCTACGGTCGAAAGTGCGGAAGATTTCATCCACAATGTCCTTGATGTTCTCCACCTGCCGTCCGGCCTCCTGCTTGAAGGCTGCGGCATCAAAGTCGGGGCAGGTGGCGAAGTCCAGTGCCTTCTCCCGGAAGTTGGAGCGGAAGGTGTCCTTGATGTCGTAGTGTCCGGGATGGTTGATGATGTCATCGAGTGCAGCCCCGGCGAAGTTACCCAGCACGGTGTATTTGTTGGCAGGCCGTGTACCGAGCCGGTTGACCGTGAAGAGCAGCGGGTGATGCCCGTAACTCTCAAAGCAGTTGGCGATGGCGGATATATCCAGCAGATAGTCGGGCTCTACGACGATGAGCCTTGGCACCACCTTCCGGTGTGTGACGGTGCAGTCGAGGAGGTTCAGCTGCATCCCCTCGCGCAGCAGCGGTCGCAGATAGCTGAAGTCGACATATTCCGGCGTGTCCGTATAGTCTACCGTCAGGAGCTTCTCACTGCAGTCCTGGTTGGTCACGGCCACCTGTATGGTCTTCTCGTTCCACTTCCTTACGATGCAGCGGATGTAACGGTAGTTTGCAATCTGTATGTGCTCCGTCATGCGTCCGTGTTCCGGTATCCTGCCGACAAGGAACGGGGGGACCGGCTCCTGTACGACGGCAGAGACGAAGAGAGCGAGGGCACGGCAGTCGTAAGCCACGTCGTCGGGCAGGACGGGTGCGCTGGAATTGCTGTGCCGGCGCATCTTCTGGATGGCGACGATGTCCTGTGGAGCTATGTTATGCTGCCGGCAGAGCGACTCTACCTGCGACGAGAGGTTGCCGAAACCGTGGCGGGTCTCCTTCAGTCCTTCGTGACAGGCGATGACGAGTGCCTCGTGCATGATGCGCGGCTGTGCTTCTGCCGGCGCTGAGAGGATGTCGGCGATGCGTGTGAAAAGTTCGTGTGCCATAGAAAAGTATCTCTCCGTCCTTCCCGAAGAAGAGGAGTTGAAATTATGCAGTGCGTGAGGACGGAATCTTTAGTGTATGTCCTGTGTGAAAGCTGTTGCCTTGAAACCGGGTCATTACAGATTGTCTTTGCAGTCAGACGGCACTTGTCCTGAATTATTTCCATGAAGAGAAGAATTTCTTTTCACGAAGAAAAACATTTCTTTTCATGAAGAAAAATATTTCTTTTCACGAAAATAATTCCGCAAAGATAGCTTTGCCCTGTTCTTTACTGTCCTCCCAGGCGTTCAAAGAAAGTGATGATTTCTTCCCAGGTCTTGAACTCATCGCTGCCGAAGTGCAGTGTTGTTCCGAGGAAGTCGTCGTTTCCGGTGCTGCTGATGAGGTAGTCGCCATAAAGAAGCTGTGGCTGGTTGGTGAAGACGACGTGATTCCATGCCGGCGTACTGAAGGTCTCTTCAATCCATTCCTGCTGTCTGGCAATGGCTTCCGGACTGTTCGTCGGGGCAGGACAGACGAAGAAGACGTTGTAGTTGTCGAGTAAGAACTCGTAGGCTTTGTGGAGGCTCGACTTCGGTTTTCCGTACCCGTCGGCAAGGGTGTTCTGGTCGATGAATACTGTCCGGCGTTCGCACCCCTCCTGACGGTCGTCAATCCATCGGACGACCGGCATGAGATAGTGGAAGATGGCCTTTTCTATGAGGCGGTGTTCTCCGTGGAAGCGGATGGCCTGCGGGTAATGCTCCCGGAACAGATCGAAGGTGTGTACGACGGAGTCGGCATCGCCGAAGAGCCCGAAGACGTGCTGCCGTTCCTCCTCGTTCACCTGTGAGAAGCATTGCTCCGTCATGTCCCTGTATTCCTTCACCAGTGCTTTGGTAACGATGACCTCCTGTACGCCGTCCTGCCGTTCGTTCTGGTAGACCTGTTTCCCCATCATATTGCTCTCGGTAAGGGTTGCTCCCATCTGGAAAGCAGGGTTTACGCAGATGCGGTCGATGCCATAGAGCATCTCCGTGTACATGCCTCCCATCGACGTGCCGATGATGAGGTCGGGCTTCTCTGTGCCGACGAGATTCCGCAGCAGTTCCATCGCCTCTTCGGGATGTATGGGGAGGTCGGGGGCGATGACGGTTGCCTGGGGCATGTAGTCGCGCAGAATCTGTGCGGTGTGGGTGGATCCGGCTGACATGAAGCCGTGAACGTAGATGATTTTCTTCCCAGCCATGAGGTCGGGGAAGGTTTTCTTATATTGATTTTCCATAAGCGGTGATAGGTGGTGATGGGCGGTGTGATAGGCGATGATGGGTGGTGATGAGTCTTACCCTGACTGGCTTCCGTCAGGCACTCCCCTCCTTCTAAGAGGCTGGGGGAGGCTTCACTATACCAGCGGCAGGCTGATTCCGTTTATCTTCTGATAGATGTCCAGAGCATAGATGTCCGTCATGCCGCTGATATAGTCGAGCACCGCCATGATGCGGGTCTCCTTGTCGGGACTCTGGATGTCGTACTGGCTGGAGAAGCGGTGGATGAGCTGCCGGCTGTGGAAATGGTCCGGCTCGACAGCTGCACCGATGAGGGCTTCCATGAGCGTCTCCATGATCTTGTAGCCTGACAGCTCGACGTCGAGAACGGCCTTGCTGCGGTAAATCTTGTCTTTGGACACCTCCGTACAGTGCCTGTAAGCCTGACAGGGCAGCTCGGAGATATGTTGGATGAGCGACCCCTCGAACGTCCCGTTGAGAATATCCTCCTCGCGTTCGACAAAGACCCTGACGCACTCTGCCTCCAGCAGGCCTACGGCACAGGCCCGGAAGTAAACCACCTGTTCGTTCCGGTCGGTCACCCCTTCCTCCTCTATCCGCCTGCGGATGCTCTGCTTCGCCTGCTCATCGAAAAAGCCGAGAAGCAGATCGGCGGTCTCCTCGAACGACAGGAGCTTGAGCTTGTGCGAATCCTCGATGTCCATGATTTCATAGCAGATATCGTCTGCTGCCTCCATCAGATAGGTCAGCGGATGTCGGACGTAGCAGATGCCTTCCGCCGAACCGTCTTTGCGGATGATGCCCAGTTCGTCTGCTATCTTCTGATACGTTTTCTCCTCCGTGGCAAAGAATCCGAACTTGCCGTGCTTCCCTGCATAGGAAGAGCTGAAGGGGTACTTCACAATGCTGGCCAGCGTACTGTAAGTCATGACGAATCCGCCCTCCCTTCTGCCCAGGAAACGGTGCGTGAGCAGACGGAAGGCGTTGGCGTTGCCCTCGAAGTGGGTGATGTCGTCCCAGAAGCGGCGGCTCACATCCTTCTCCAGACCGGCTCCCGGCCCTTCGATGAAGAATGCCTGGATGGCCTTCTCGCCGCTGTGACCGAACGGAGGATTCCCCATGTCGTGCGCATAGCAGGCTGTCTGTACGATCGTGCCGATCTCTTCGAAGAGCGTCCCGCGCAGCTCCGGATGGACTTCCGTCAGTTTCCGTGCTACGTCATCGCCCAGCGACTTGCCCAGTGAAGCCACCTCCAGCGAGTGGGTAAGGCGGTTGTGTACGAAGACGCTGCCCGGAAGCGGAAACACCTGGGTCTTGTTCTGCAGCCGCCGGAACGGTGCGGAATAAATCAGCCGGTCGCTGTCGCGTTTGAACTCGGAGCGGTCGTCGTGCCGCAGTGCGTGCCGGTCTTCCTGTCCGAGCCGCTTGTTGGAGATGAGTCGTTGCCAGTCCATAAGTGTTGGGTGTTGATGAATTGCCGACGGGGTGTCGGGTTGAGGCGGAATATTGAAAGCCACACGCAAAAGTAATTAAAATTGGCTAAAAACCATCTTTTTAGCCCGTATAAATATAGTTTTATGGTATTAATTGCTTAATTTTGCACCTTATTATATGACAATGATACGGATAAAAGTAATCAATAAAGGGCATCAGCAGCTTCCTGCCTATGCCACTTCACAGAGTGCGGGGATGGATCTCCGTGCCAATATCGACACCCCGATTGTATTGCAGCCCATGGAGCGGAGGCTCATTCCTACAGGACTTCACATCGCTCTTCCTGCCGGATTCGAGGCACAGGTGCGGCCACGCAGCGGACTGGCCCTGAAGCACGGGCTGACCGTCCTCAATTCTCCAGGCACGGTCGACGCCGATTACCGGGGAGAAATCATGGTGCTGCTCATCAACCTGTCCAATGCGCCTTTCACTGTCAACGACGGTGAACGCATCGCCCAGATGGTCATCGCACGCCACGAACAGGCGGCGTTTGCCGAGGTGGAAGAGCTGGACGAGACCGAACGGGGCGAAGGCGGCTACGGACATACAGGCCTGAAGTGAAGACAGAGAAAGGGATCCGATAAATGTTCGACAAGAATATACTGAACGTCAAAAAGACGCGCCGGCTTTTCCTCGTCCTGCTGCTGACGGGGGCTTCGCTGGCGGTGCAGGCCGACCGGAAGGACAGTCTGCAAAGCTATGATTACTTCTATCTGGAGGCTTTGCGGCAGCAGGACATGGGCAACCTGACAGCTGCCTTCGACCTCCTGTGCCATGCCCGTGACCTCAATCCGCTGGCGCCGGAGGTGTATTTCCAGCTGGCGGGCTATTATGTGGACATGAAGAACGACTCCCTGGCACGTGCATACTTCGAGAAGGCGGCGGCACTTGACCCGGACAACACGGCCTATCAGGAGAAGCTCGGACAGCTCTACGTGACGCAGAAAGATTATCCCGACGCCATCAGAGCCTATGAACGGCTCTATGATTCCAACAAGGCACGCACCGACGTGCTGCAGCTGCTCTACCAGCTCTACGGCTCGCAGAATGATTACCGGAAGATGATCAGTACGCTGGAACGGCTGGAGACCGTCGAAGGCAGCAACGAGCAGATCTCGCTCAGCAAGATGCAGATCTACGAGCAGCTGGGGGAGAAACGCAAGGAGTATGACGAACTGAAGTCGCTTGTCGACAGCCATCCACTCGACCTCAACTACCAGGTGATGTTCGGGAACTGGCTTCTGCAGAACGGCAAGAAGAAGGAAGCCCTGCAGAAATACCGCGACGTGCTGAAGGAAGATCCTGCCAACTCGCCCGCCCGGCTCTCGATGATGGATTACTACAACAGCATCGGCGACCAGCCGACTGTAAATGCCATCCGGCAGGAACTCCTGCAGTCGGCCAAGACGGAGCAGAATACAAAGGTGGAACTGCTGCGGCAGGTCATAGCAGCCAGTCAGAAAGACAACAACCCCGACAGCACGGAAGTCATGCGCCTCTTCTCCACGGCCCTGGCGACCCCGCAGGAAAATGCCGACATCCTCATGCTGAAAGCGGCCTACATGACACTCCGCAAAATGCCGAAGGCCGACATCAACCGGGTCTACGAACAGGCCATAGAAGCAGAACCCGACAATTCGAGGGCGAGGATCTTCCTCATCCAGAACATCTGGGAGACGGAGGACTACGACCGGGTGATCGCCATCTGCCGGCCGGCTCTGGAATACAATCCGGACGAGATGGCGTTCTATTACTTCCAGGGAATGGCGCAGTACCAGAAGCATGAGAATGATGCCGCCCTGGCGACATTCCGGAAAGGAGTCGACCAGATCAGACCCGACAGCAACCCCGACATCGTGTCGGACTTCTACGCCATCATGGGCGACATCCTCCACGAGAAAGGACGCAACGGAGAGGCCTTCCAGGCCTACGACAGCTGCCTGCAGTGGAAACCGGACAATACGGCGGCGCTGAACAACTATGCCTATTACCTCAGCGTGGAGAAAAAGAACCTCACGAAGGCCGAGCAGATGAGCTACAAGACCATCAAGGCCGAACCTTCCAACAGCACCTTCCTCGACACTTACGCATGGATTCTCTTCCAGGAGAAACGGTATGAGGAGGCGAAGATCTACATCGAGCAGGCCATCCGAAACGACTCGACACTCAGCGGGGTCGTCAAGGAACATGCCGGCGACATCTATGCGCAGACCGGCGACATGGAGAAGGCCCTCGAGTACTGGCGGCAGTCGCTCGAAGGGGGCAATGCGAGTGCCACACTGAAAAAGAAGATACAACTGAAAAAATACATAGCAGAATGAAAACGACAAAGATCTTGCTTGCCGGCATGACGGCTCTCCTACTGGCTTCATGCGGTACACATAAAACGCTGATGGAGCAGAAGCCCGCGCCCGGCGACACGCCCCGGCCGGCAGCGGACTCGACCAGCCATAAACTTTCCTACGTACAGCACATATCCGACAAGGCGCTTTATCAGAAGAATGTCGTGTCGAACCTTACTTTTACGGTCAACAACGGCCGCAAGGACATCACCGTTCCGGGCATTCTCCGTATGCGCAAGGACGAGGTCGTCCGTCTGCAGCTGCTCATTCCGATCCTCAGAAGCGAGATAGGACGCATCGAGTTCACAAAGGATTATGTCCTGTTCATCGACCGCATCCACAAGCAATACGTAAAGGCAGGCTACAACGATGTCGCCTTCCTGCGTGACAACGGCATCAGCTTCTACACGCTCCAGGCGCTTTTCTGGAATCAGCTGTTCATCCCCCGCCAGCAGAGAGTGAGCGAGGCCGATATGTCACAGTTCTCGGTCGACACCCATCGGCTGGAGGTTGACGGCAGTGCGAAAATCGTTCTGAGGGATGGCAAGATGACCTACAAGTGGGTCATACCGGCCCTATGGGATCAGATTGCACACACCGCAGTCTCTTACACCAGCCCCACCCACGGCACATCAGAACTTTCCTGGTTCTATGAAGATTTCAGACCCTTCGGCTCAAAGCAGTTCCCCGCCAGTCAGTCGGTAGAAATCCATACGCCGGCCATCGGTCAGCGGCCGGCGAAGACGCTCAAAGCCAGCTTTGAACTCGACGGCTTCAGCGACGCCGGCGACTGGGAGCCTTTCACAACTCCTTCGGACAAATACAAGAAAGTAAGCGTAGAGGAAATCCTCGGCAAACTAATGAACTTTTAAATGAAACGACTTTTTCTATCATTCCTGTTCTCGTCGATCGGGATGCTGACAGTCTTTGCACAGCATACGAAGAAGAACGGCGCAAAGCTGAAGACACCTGTCATCCAGCCCATACAGGCTCCCTCCACCGGCACCGGGAAAGGCGGGGCCGCACAGAAGAACGCACATAAAATAATGACCGGGATGCCGGCTTCCCGCCTCAAAGGGCAGCGGAAGACCGCCGGCAAGGAACAGCCACAGGCTAAAGGCAGGCAGGTACAGGTAAAAGGCCAACCGCAGGCAAAGCCCGTACAGGGCACACATGGGAAGACGGCAGGGCGCAATGTGCGTACCGGCAGGAAAGGTGCCAAAGCTCCGGCTTACGTGACCACGGAGGAAATCAAAGGCCTGCAGAAACAGAACCAGCAGCTGCAGAAGGAAATATCAGAACACGAGGAGGAAGTGAAGGTGAAGCAGAAGGATGTCGACAACCGCCTGCAGAAGATCGTCCGCCTCGATACGGAGATCGGACAGCACCAGAAGACCATCAACAACATCGCCACCGACATCAAGGGACTGGACACGAACATCGGCATCCTGAAGGGACAGCTCTCCTCCCTTGAAGCGCAGCTGGGCGAACGGCGCGCCCGCTTCATCCGCTCCATGCGCTACATGGCACGCCACCGCAGCATACAGGACAAGCTCATGTTCGTCTTCTCGGCCAAGAGCCTGACGCAGATGTACCGCCGCCTCCGCTTCGTGCGGGAGTATGCCGCCTACCAGCGGGCACAGGGCGAACAGCTCAAGGCCAAGCAGCAGCAGGTGGACCAGAAGCATACCCAGCTGAGACAGGTACGCGGCAACAAGAGCAGTCTGCTCTACAAGGACCGGCAGGTACACGCCCAGATGGAACGCAAGCGTGTCGAACAGCAGGCAGTCGTGGCCTCTCTGCAGAACGACCAGAAGGTGCTTCAGGGAGTAATCGCACAGCGCCGCCAGCAGCAGCAGGCACTGAATGCACAGATCGACCGCCTCATCCAGATAGAGATACAGAAGGCACGTGCCCGTGCCATCGCTGAAGCCAAGGCGCAGGCGGCGGCACGGGCGGCCGCTGCGAAGAAACGCGCAGAGGAGCTGGCCCGCAAGAAGGCGGCGGCCGAAGCGGCGGCACGCGAGAATGCGCGGCGCATCGCAGAGGCGAGGGCACGTGAGGAGAAAGCCAAGGCGGAGGCACGTGCGGCGGCAGAAGCGGCTGAGAAAGCACGCCAGGAAGCTGCGGCACGTGCCTCCGCAGCCCGCGCCGCAGCCGAAAAGGCACGGCAGGAGGCCTTGCAGAAGGAGCGTGCTGCCGCCCGTGAACGGGCCATCCGCAAGGCCGAACAACAGGAAGCTGCAGCCCGTGCCGACCAGGAGAGGGCAGAGGCAAAGGCCGCACAGGAGAAAGCACGTGCCGACCAGGCTGCCCGGGAGGCTGAGGCCACCCGTGTGGCGGCCGAGCGCAAGGCGGCGGCCGACCGGGAGCGGGCGACCCGTGAGGCAGCTGCTACAAGGGCTTCGGCGGCAGAGAGCAATGACATGCTCAGCTCTGCCGACCGTGCCATAACCGGCAGTTTCGCCAACAACCGCGGACGGCTGCCGATGCCGCTGTCGGGACACATCGTCAGCCATTTCGGCCAGTACAACGTTGCCGGCATGTCGAACATCCGCCTGAACAACGACGGCATCAACATCAAAGGCGCACCGGGAAGTGCTGTCCGCAGCGTCTTCATGGGCGAGGTGAGCGGTGTCTTCATGGCAGGCGGCATGAGCGTGGTGATGATCCGCCACGGTATCTACATCACCGTCTACGCCAACCTCGGTTCCGTCAGTGTCGGCAAGGGACAGAAAGTAGGCACAGGGCAGACCATCGGAACCGTCGGCAGGAGCGGCATTCTGCAGTTCCAGCTGCGCAAGGAGACGGCCAAGCTGAACCCGGAACAGTGGCTGCGCTGATCCGGCTGACACCTTATTATATATGGGAGGCCCGGAGAGGAGTGATGTGAAGACTCTTCTCCGGGCCTCGTCCTGTCATACGACTTCTGTCGCCCGCAATCCTCCGTCGGCAGAAATGACGGTTGTCTGTGAAGGTAAAAAAAGGATTCTGCGGAGAGGCCGTGGAATGCGGATGCCGACGGGCTTTCATGTCCGCAAAAAGCAGGTTTCGAGCTGTCTGATTTTCAGTTGGTTACAGACCCGTTGGAAAGAGGTGCCTGATTGCCGTGCAAACAAGGCCTGATTGAAGCCCAAGTGAGGCCTGATTGAAGTCCAAGTAAGGCTTGTTTGGAATCCGGGTGACGGCCGGTAGGATTCCGGAGGGAATCCGGTCAATTTCCAGACAGGAAGGAGTGCTCTGCGAAAGAACATTATTGTTCTTTTCTTCGCAATAGAACAAGAGGGAGGGAGAGAGGGAAATTGCAATTAAACACTTAAATTATTTTCTGTTTTGCAGATAAATGTTTATATTTGCAGAAATAAACTGCACCGGCAGGTTGAAAGCAAGTCTCTTTTGCCCTCTCCCATGTTTTTTTGCAGCATACATAAAACCAGAAAACAATGCAGACAAACAGTCATCTTTCTGTTCTTATTCACGAACAAGCCAAGAAATACGGATCGAAAACGGCACTGACTTTCCGCAGCTTCGGCAGTCTGAAGTGGAAGAATGTCTCATGGAACCAGTTTTCAATGCGGGTGAAGGAGGTTTCAAACGCCCTTTTGAACCTCGGAATGAAACCGCAGGAGACAATCGCAGTATTCGCACAGAACTGCATACAGTATCTTTACACTGACTTCGGTGCATACGGTGTCCGCGTAATCAGCATTCCCTTTTACGCCACCAGCTCAGAGCAGCAGATACAATACATGATCCAGAATGCAAGCGTAAGATTCCTTTTCGCAGGCGAACAGGAGCAGTATGACAAGGCGCACCGCGTCGCCGCGCTCTGTCCGACGCTGGAACGCATCATCGTCTTCGACCCGAGCGTGCGCATCAGCTCGCATGACCCCAACAGCATCTATTTCGAGGATTTCCTGAAGTTAGGAGAGGGACTGCCCCGGGAACCGGAAGTTGAGGAACGCTGGGCGGAAGCGAACGACGAGGACATTTGCAACATACTTTATACAAGCGGGACGACAGGCGAGAGCAAGGGCGTCTTGCTGACCTACAGGATGTACCGTGCCGCCCTGGAGGCGAACGGAAAATGTGTTGCAGTGAACGAAAACGACCGCATCATCAATTTCCTGCCTTTCACGCACGTCTTCGAACGCGGATGGTCCTACCTTGCCCTCTCGGAGGGTGCGCAGATGATTGTGAACACTTATCCGAAGGAGATCCAGCAGAGCATGCGGGAGACGCATCCGACGTGCATGTCGGCCGTACCCCGATTCTGGGAGAAGGTCTTTGTAGCCGTCAAAGAACGCATGGACAATTCCAGCGCCGTCCAGCGCAAGCTCTTCTATCACGCTCTGGGTGTCGGAAGGAAACGCAACGTACAGTATCTGGCACGAGGGAGACGTGTCCCGCTGGCACTGGAGATGGAGTACAAAGTCGTCAACAGGACGATATTGAGCCTCGTCCGCAAACAGCTGGGACTGGAACATCCGAACATCTTCCCGACAGCGGGTGCCTACGTTTCACCGGAGGTCGAGGAGTTCGTACACAGCATCGGCCTGAACATGATCGTCGGCTACGGTCTGACGGAAAGTCTGGCCACGGTCAGCTGCGACCGTCTGGGCGAGCCTTACACCATCGGTTCTGTAGGACGGCCGATAGACAGCATCGAGATCAAAATCAGTGATACGGGAGAAGTGATGCTGAAAGGACCGACGATCACGCCGGGCTATTTCCGCCGTGAAACAACGAATGCGGAGTCTTTCGACAAGGACGGCTTCTTCCATACAGGTGACGCCGGTTACCTGAAGGACGGAGAGCTGTTCCTGAAGGAGCGCATCAAAGACCTCTTCAAGACCTCCAACGGCAAGTACGTGGCACCGCAGATGGTGGAAGGAATGCTGCTGGTGGACAAGTTCATCGAGCAGGTCTCCGTCATCGCCGACCAGCGGAAGTTCGTCTCTGCACTGATCGTTCCGGAATACAGCGTGCTGGAAGAATGGGCCAAGGAGAACCATATCGGCTTCAAGGACCGGGAAGATCTGTGCCGGAACAGGCAGGTCAATGCAATGATGCGTGAGCGCATCGACACCTTGCAGCAGCGGCTCGCACCCTACGAGCAGATCAAGCGTTTCACCCTCCTTCCGCATCATTTCTCGATGGAGAGCGGTGAGCTGACGAATACGCTGAAACTGAAGCGTTCGGTGGTCAACCGCCGTTACCAGGACGTGATTGACAAGATGTATGAGGAATAAGCGAAAGGGTGGATGGCCAGCCGGACGCGTCAACGGAGCTCTTCTGAGACAGTATTACCGCTGTTGACAGTCCCCGCCAGTCTTGCTAGTCCTGCTAGCCTCGGCAGGAGCCGCCCCCGCATACACCGATAAAAGAAAAAAGAAACAATGATAACAGCAGACCAGCTAAAAGACATCCAAGTGCGTACCGACGCACTGCACCGCTATCTTGACATCGACAGGAAGCGGATAGAATTTGAAGAAGAACAGCTCCGCACACAGGCTCCCGACTTCTGGGACGACCCGAAGCGCGCACAGGAGCAGATGAAGAAAGTCAAGGAAATAGAAAAGTGGATCAAAGGCTACGATGAGGCGCGGTCGCTGACAGACGAGGCACAGCTCGCATTTGATTTCTACAAGGACGAACTCGTCACGGAGGAAGAGGTCGATACGGCTTACGACAAGGCGTTCAAGGTGATCGAAGACCTGGAGCTCAAGAATATGCTGCGCCAGGAGGAAGACCCGATGGAGTGCGTGATGAAGATCAACTCCGGTGCCGGCGGCACGGAGAGCCAGGACTGGGCATCCATGCTCATGCGGATGTATATGCGCTGGGGGGAGGCGCACGGCTACAAGGTGACCGTCTCCGACATCCAGGAAGGGGACGAGGCCGGCATCAAGAGCGTGACGATGAAGTTCGAGGGCGGAGAATACGCCTACGGCTATCTGAAGAGCGAGAACGGCGTACACCGTCTGGTCCGCGTCAGTCCGTTCAATGCACAAGGCAAGCGCATGACGAGTTTCGCCAGCGTTTTCGTCACGCCGCTGGTGGACGATACCATCGAGGTATATGTCGATCCGGCACGTGTCAGCTGGGACACTTTCCGATCGAGCGGTGCCGGCGGACAGAATGTCAACAAGGTGGAGTCGGGTGTCCGCCTGCGTTACCAGTATGAAGATCCGGACACAGGAGAGCAGGAAGAAATCCTCATCGAGAATACGGAAACGCGCGACCAGCCCAAGAACCGTGCCAAGGCCATGCAGCTTCTGAAGTCTCAGCTCTACGACCGTGCGATGAAGAAACGCATGGAGGAGCAGGCGAAGATTGAGGCCGGAAAGAAAAAGATCGAGTGGGGCAGCCAGATCCGCAGCTACGTCTTCGACGACCGGCGGGTGAAGGATCACCGCACCAATTACCAGACATCGGACGTGGATGGCGTGATGGACGGCAAGATTGACGCCTTCATCAAGGCTTACCTGATGGAGTTCCCGTCAGAAGAGTAGCCCTCTCTCTCCGACCCTCTGAAGGAGGGGAGCGGCTGCAGAAGCCGGTTGGCCCAAGGCTCATCACACCCACGGCCTCCCCCTCCCCCCGGAGGGGATGAGGAGGTCATCATCACCGCTCATCGCCTAAAAAGAATCAACCTTTTAAAAAAATATAACTATGAGTGAAAGAAGCAAACTGAACCGCAAAGCACGGGAACAGAAACAGGAAAAACAGGCAAAACGTGTCATCTTCTGGATCGGTGCAGTGCTGATCCTATTGGCGATAGCATACGTAATCGTGGCGACCGCAACCATCTGACCCCGCAAAAGAAGCTGTCCGGCTACTGCTGCCGGAACACCTCCCTGAAGAAACAGCCGCCTGGCTGCTACGACAGGCAGCATATATTCGCATGGGGGACAACGGCAACCAACTGCCGCGACAGCACACCTCCACAACGGAAGGAGGCGGCATCCATCAGAAGGAGGAGATTGTCAGAACACATTAACAAGAAAGCAACCGATGAGTGGATTGGAGATAGAAAGGAAATTCCTGGTACATAAAAGGATGGACTGGAAACGGCTGGCAAGCAGCAGCAGCCATATACAACAGGGCTATTTCGCCGCCGTCAACACTGTCCGCATCCGCATCCGGGATGACAGGGGCTACCTGACCATCAAGGGGCCGTCCCGTGACGGCGGTCTGTCACGATACGAATTCGAGAAGGAGATAACGCTTGAGGAGGCACGGAAGCTTATGCAGCTGTGTGAGCCGGGCGTGATAGACAAGCACAGGTATCTCGTCCCTTTCGGCGGACATATCTTCGAAGTGGATGAGTTCCATGGTGACAACGACGGGCTCGTCATGGCCGAAGTGGAACTGGGCAGTGAGGAAGAAGTCTTTGAAAAACCCGACTTCATCGGTACGGAAGTGACCGGGAACCGGCATTTCTACAACTCCTACATGCGGAGAAATCCGTTCAGGACCTGGCGCGACAGCGTGCCAGAAGAATACCGATAGCCAAGGCTATCGTCGAGCCTGCCGCATCTGCGAGGAAGTCGAGCCACTCTCCGCTGCGCCGTCCCCCCGTACAGCTGGCCTGGAGGATTTCGATAAGTCCGCCCATGACGACCGGCATGAACCATGCCCAGACTGCAAGGAAGCGGGAGCCGGCGGGCTTGACCCTGTACAGGTATTCGAGGCTGATGGTCAGACTCAACACCAGGTACATCACACTGTGCGTCCACTTGTCAATGAACCTGACCTCGCTCAAAGGAGTCTCCGGAATGTCCATGAAACACAACACCCAGATACCTGCAATGATGATACAGCTGAATGGGAACCGGATTAAGATATGCCGATATAATTTCATATTTTACTTCTGATCTGATACAAAAGTAGATATTTTTTTGTAATTTTGCGTATCTATCCAAAGTAAATTTACATGGTTCAACAAAAAAGAGCAAAGTTCGGAAGTAAAATAGGAATGATTCTTGCCACAGCAGGCGGCACCGTCGGTCTGGGCAATGTGTGGCGTTTTCCTTATATGACAGGGCAGAACGGCGGTGCGGCCTTCATCCTTATCTATATCGGCTGCATCCTGCTGCTGGGACTGCCGTGCATGGTCAGCGAGTTCATCATCGGCCGTCATGCAGCCTCGAACACGGCACGTGCCTATACGAAGCTGTCCAACGGGACGGCCTGGAAATGGGTAGGCTACCTGGGAGTCCTCACAGGCTTTCTCATCACCGGTTACTATGCCGTTGTCTCCGGCTGGTGTCTACAATACGGTCTGGCCTCCGTCATGAATCACCTGCACGGGTCACCGGCCTATTTCCAGTCCTATTTCTCAGGCTTCTCCACCAGTCCGTGGAAGCCGGTGCTGTGGACAGCCGCCATCCTCCTCATCACCCATTACGTCATCATCCACGGAGTGCGGAACGGTATAGAGCGTGCCTCGAAGATCATGATGCCCGCCCTTTTCCTGCTGCTGCTTGCCATCGTCGTTGCGTCCTGCCTGCTTCCGGGAGCGGGAAAGGGAATCGAGTTCCTCCTGAAGCCCGACTTCAGCAAGGTCACGGGCGATGTCTTCCTGGGCGCTCTGGGGCAGTCGTTCTATTCCATGAGCATTGCGATGGGCTGTATCTGCACCTATGCGTCATATTACAGCCGCCATACCAGACTGCTGAACTCGGCCGTACAGATCGGCTTCATCGACACCGTCGTCGCCATCCTTGCCGGCCTGATGATTTTCCCGGCAGCCTTCTCCGTGGGGGTAAGACCCGACAGCGGGCCTTCGCTCATCTTCATCACGTTGCCGAATGTCTTTGAACAGGCTTTTGCCGGCATGCCTGTCGCGGGCTACGTCATCTCCCTGTCGTTCTATCTGCTTCTGTCCATGGCCGCCCTAACCTCCCTCATCTCCCTGCACGAAGTGAGCACGGCCTTCTTCCAGGAGGAGCTGCACATCAGCCGCCCCCGCGCAGCACTGATCGTCACCGCCTGCTGCACCGTCATCGGAGCAGTGTGCTCTCTGTCCCTGGGCGACTGGAGCTTCCTCAAGTTAGCGGGTACAGACCTCTTTGACGTATTCGACTTCGTGACCGGACAGATTTTCCTTCCCGTCGGCGGTCTTCTTACCTGCCTGTTCATCGGCTGGTACGTACCGAAACAGCTGGTCAGGGATGAGTTCACCAACTGGGGAACAGCCCGCAGCCCATTCTTCGGGACATACTATTTCCTGATCCGCTTCATCTGTCCGGTAGCCATCCTTGCCATCTTCCTGCATCAGCTGGGCGTATTCTGAAACTCCCTCCCCCCTCCTCTGAGAGGGGAGGGGACGGAATCCTACTCACCCCACGCTATCCGCCGGCATCCCTGTCAACGCCGGCATACACCGAATCCACCTGAAAATCTCCCTCCACATGAACCTTAAATCTCTCTTCTATCTCCACCATTCCGACCGGAAAGTAATCCTGTCCCTGCTGGTCTTCGTCCTCATCTGCCTTGGACTGATTGTCTTCGTCGGCAGCCGAACAGAAGAGACGGCAGCTGGAAAGGACGATTCCCTCCCCCTCCGGCCGGCCGCTTCCTTCCCGAGACGGAAACAGCTACCGGTATATGAAATGGAAAACGGCAAGCAGCTGTTCCCCTTTGATCCCAACACCGCTACGGCCGATGAACTGCAACGGCTGGGACTGGCTCCCTTCCAGATACGCAATATCCTGAAATACCGTTCCAAAGGCGGAGTCTACCGGTCGCCCATGGACTTTGCCCACCTCTACGGACTTACACGCAGACAATACAGAGAATTAGCACCTTACATCACGATCGGCGATGACTATGAACCGGCCTCTACCCTCCCCTCCGTACAGCATTACATCGCCCGGAAAGAGGCTGAGAAGCAGGCGGCCCATGCGGCTTACGAGGCCTACAAAGCCAGGAACACATACAAACCTTACAAGGAATACGACCGCGACACCATCCGTTATCCGCTGAAACTGAAAGCCGGAGAGCACGTCAACCTTGCTGCCGCCGACACCAACCAGCTGAAGAAAGTCCCCGGAATCGGGTCGGGCTGGGCACGTGCCATCATCAGTTACGGCAGACGGCTGGGCGGATACGTGGCCGTAGGACAGCTGCTGGAGATAGAGGGGTTTCCCGAGGAAGCGCTGCCTTACTTCTCCATCAGCGATCCACATACGGACAAGATAAACCTCAACACCGCTACGCTCAGTCAGCTGCGCCGCCATCCTTACCTGAACTTCTACCAGGCAAGGGTCATCTGCGACTACAGGAGGCTGAAAGGAAAACTGACCGGTCTTGCCCAGCTCCGCCTGTCCAAGGACTTCCCTCCAGAAGCCATCGAACGGCTGCGTCCGTATGTCGTATTCTGATCTGCAGCAGCCGTCACCCGGACGGAAATACTCCAGAATGCCGTGCAGCAGACCATGAAAACATCAGCCGGGTTTAAAAACAAGACGAAAAGCAGTCAACCAAAGCCACCCAACCACACCGCCGACAGCATTCAGGAAGTACCTGAATCCGGGATAAGTATTATGCAGTTCGCCTTTTTCAGTTCGTGCAATGCCTCTTGGGGCTCATTCTTTTGATTGAGACCGAATTCAGATGGAAAATCCAGAACCAGAGCCATAAGCCAGCCGGACAAAGGAAACGCTTTTTCTTTAGAGGATTCTGGACAATGTTTCTTTTACATAACAGCCTGTTCCAAAGCCTGATGAGAAGATTTTCAATGCCGAAAAGCATACTCACCATCCGGTTCCGAACTTCTCAGAAAAATGTTTTTCCGTATTTTTAGATGTTGCCATAATGCTACTGTCTTATCGGTTTTAGCCCAAATTGTAAATCATCCTCGTCGATCTGATACAGACGGAAGAGGTTCTTCAGAATGGCCATTTTGTTCCATGTGTTGCTTCTTGAAGGACGGTAGTACAATCCTTCGGCTATTTTCTTATAGTGCCTACTTGCCTCAGTAGTGGAGAACCAGACATTCCTGTTACTTTTAGCCTCCTCATACAACAGAATAGGATTGAGAGCAAACAGTCTGTTGATAACAGCCCACATCATTTCTGACCATTCACCCACATCTTCCCTCTCTTCTTGGAAGATATAGTACAGTATCTTACGTCCGGTAGAAATACCGTTGTCTTCTGACAGACTGACCACATCATCATCCTGCACCTCCGGCACGAAGTCTGTTTCAGGATAGCTCCAAATAGCCTTCGCCAAACATGAAAGTTCTTGCTTTCTCTGTTCCAGCTCCTCTTCACTCCATTTGTCAAACTGGGCGATGTAATGGTTCATCCTCAACCCACTCTGCTTAAAGCCATTCTCCATATCTCGCTTTTCAGCGAAGGGTCTGTTGCTGTACTTGATGTTATAACCAGTTAGCGTAAGGTTTGATATGGTGTGCAGCCATTTCTCCTGTATGGTTTCCCATTCTGTGCCAAGTTCCCGCTTCCAGGCATTACTCAATGTCTGTGGCATGATATGCTCTATGGTCAAGATGCCTTCCTCCATATTCTCCACCACATCGTTCTTTTCTTTGCTGCTGCCATTCTCCAACCGTTCAAAGATGTACATCTTGTTCTTGGTCCGCATTGAATAGACCTTTTTTGTCGTGAAGCCGTTGATAAACTCTTCATCCTTGGGGAACGCACTCGACAGCTTCTTGCTTTCAAGGATATAAATCAGTACGGATGAATAGTTGTCCGTTTCCTTTTTGTTCTTCAGGACCGTATCATGAAGTGTCGCAAATATCTTGTTAAGTGCATTGGTCGGCAGGTCGCACATCAGGCGACGGAAGATGAAGGTTTCGATGCACGAGAATACTTTATAGATTTCCGCCAACGGCAATCCCGCCTCCCTGGCATAAACGAGGAATGCCATCAGGAAGGGATAGGCAACCGTCATTTCAAGCAGATCCAGTCGTCTGGCAATCTCATTGGTGTCTTTAGCGCCCACCTGAAAAGTCTTGATGCCATGATAAGCATCGGCATAAACAAGCATTTCCTGCAGCACTCCTTCTATGCCGTCGTAACGCTTGGTAAATTCCTTAAAAGCGAAGTATATCTTCCTTTGATTAGGAATAGTTCCTTGCTTAATGGTCAGATAATTCCTGACGAAACCGTCCAGCTCGTTACCACTGCATTTTTCTATCTTATTCCAATACCGGTCGTAGAACTGTTCCTGAATGTCCGGGGGCAAGTTCATCAATACGAAGTTCCTTATCTTGTCGGCCTCCGTCAAATCAAGCCCAGTAGAGTTCAGGCTCTCGAATATCAACTGTGGATTGTCGCCGTGCTGCGGTTCCAGTTCTATATCAATGATCTCAAGACTGTCAATGGCCCTGTACAGTTCGTCTGGTGTCAGTTCCTTTATCTGCACAATCCTATCGTAGAAATAGTTGTAGTTGACAGTAACCTTAGAATCTTGAATATATTCCGTCTCTTCGTTATATATCAGCCGGTCAAAAGCCGTACAGTCATCACGGAAGGGCTTCAGCCGGACCTTTCTTTCATCCCTCCTATACTTATCTATGATATACGTATCCTCCAATATCTCCGGCAACCTTGAATCACCAGGAACACAGATACCCTTCTTCATGGCATTGATCATTGCAATAAGAATCAGCGAGATAGTGGTTATGCGCTGTTGACCGTCAATGAGTATAACTTCGTCCCTGCTGTGAGCATACGACACTATGCTACCAAAGAAGTGAGTGTTTTTCCCTTCCTTGACGACACTGACAAGGTCGTCGAACAACTGTTTGCAGTTTTCACGCTTCCAGTCGTAATTTCTTTGATATACGGGTATGATGAATCTCTTTCTAGCCCCTTCAAGGAATTCCAGCAGATGCGATGCAGTCCCTTTCATAATTGTTATTGTTTCAGAATGTCACGGACTATATTAAACCTTGATCCCGCGACTAAACACGTAATTTATTATTAATTTATTTTACAAGTCTCTGAAGAACAATACATTCCCCAGAGTTCGCTGTCTGTAGAATTTTCACCGATTTTATGGTGAAAAACAATATCGTACAAAGTTCTACTTAGCATGGCAAAGATAGCAATAAAATATGAGAACATCGTCCCTTATGGTGGTATTTCCTAATGGGATGGACGATTTTAAGCGCACCGGGCTGGACGAACCGGTAGCCGCCGTCTGGATGTCTGCTGTCTGAACCAAGGTCATCAGCACAGTGACATCATGCCGTTCCGTGCCTGTCACCGCAGCGGCGGGCATAGAGGAAATCGACACCGCGTCATTTGCATTCGAGGCCCTCCTTTCCGAACACCATATAAGCATTCAATCTGCCAGCCGAGTCTAAAAACAAGAAAAGAAAGCAGTCAGCCAAAAGCATGGACACTGCAGGGAATCCTGTTCCCAACCGGTTGGGAACAGGATTCCCAAGCCTTGGGAACGACATTCCCGAAGCCCGGGAACAGGATTCCCGGCCGACGGGACGGACTTTGTATGTGACAGGAATAAAGAAAGAGGATGTATCAGACAGAAAGTCTGATACATCCTCTTTCTATGAATCGGAACGGCCTGCCTTTTCCGCAGACGGTGCGTGTCAAGGCATTCTCCGAAAGTCCGCATACCGGCATGCCGGTATGCGGAGCCCGCCAATCCTTCTGCTCCCTTTCAGCTTCCAGAAGGCTTTTTCTGCCCTTTCCGTACCAGCTACACAGCCTGCCATGCGCTACCCAGAAGAAGGCAGAATCCGTCCGCCTGGAAGGCGAAGAACCGCCCAAGGAGAATCCTGGAGAGCGTCTTAGGAGTTCACACGACCCAGATAACTGCCGTCGCGGGTGTCGATCTGGATCACTTCACCCTCATTGATGAAAAGCGGCACACGGACAACAGCCCCCGTCTCAAGCGTCGCCGGCTTGGTGGCGTTGGTAGCCGTATTGCCCTTGATGCCCGGCTCGCTGTGGGCGATGGTCACGGTCGTCTTGACCGGCATCTCGGCCAGGAGAATCGTGCCGTCAGAGGTATCCGTAACGACTTCTACCACATCTCCCTCCTTCATGTAGTCAGACCCCGTGATCTGGTGCTTAGGGATAGGAATCTGCTCGAACGTCTCCTGGTTCATGAAGATGTAGCCCGTAGCATCCTGGTACAGATACTGGTAGGGACGACGCTCCACGCGCACATCCTCGAGCTTGAAGCCTACCTGGAACGTACGCTCCAGCACGCGGCCGTCGGACACATTCTTCAGCTTCGTGATCATAACGGTGTTACCCTTGCCCGGCTTGCGGTGCTGGAAGTCGATGCAAGTCCAAATCTTGCCATCAAGACGAATACATGTTCCGATCTTGATTTCCTGTGAATTAATCATAATCTGTTAATATCTAATTTGTTACTTTTTTATACGGTACAGTCTCGCTAATGCGGTGCAAAGTTACGGAAAATATAGAAAAAAACATAAATAACAGACGTAAAAAACACCGTTTCCTTGGTTAATTCAAAAAGATTAAGTAATTTTGCAGCCCGTAACGGCAGACTCCCCTTACTGCCGGCCACACGTACATCAACGATAAAAACAACAATAAAATAGGACAAGAAGATGAAAAGAACATTTCAGCCGCACAACCGTCGCCGTGTAAACAAGCACGGTTTCCGCGAGAGAATGACAACAAAGAACGGCCGTCGTGTACTGGCTGCCCGTCGTGCCAAGGGTCGCAAGAAGTTAACAGTGTCTGACGAGCACCACGGAAAGTAAGGAAGAGCGCGCATTCCCCTCTATGGGATTTCATGCGGAAACGGAAAGAAGTAGAGACTATTCTTTGCTTCTTTCCGTTTTTTTATCTAACTTTGTCCCGATATAGTGAGATGCGCCGGCGGACCGACTGGCCGGCAGACCGACTGGCGGACGGGCGGACCGGCTGGCGGACCGACAAGCAAACAATTTGAATGACAGCAAGAGAATTCTTCCATAAATTCAACAGCACGTATGTCTGGGGCAATATCCTTGCCATCGTCATCCTTGTGCTGTTGCTGGCAATAGGAGTCAGGTTCGGCCTCGACTTCTATACCCATCACGGCGAATCCATCGTGGTGCCGGACGTCGTCCACAAGCAGTACGACGAGGCGGTCGACATCATGGACAAGATGGGACTGACGATAGAAGTGACCGATACCGGATATGTAAAGGAACTGCCGCCGGACTGCATTCTCGAACAGTCGCCGGCGGGCGGCAAGCGCATCAAGTCCACCCATGTGATCTATGTGACCGTCAACGCCGCCAGCGCACCGTCGCTCGTCATCCCCGACATCATCGACAACAACTCGCTCCGCGAGGCACAGGCGCAGCTGCTCTCCATGGGCTTCAAGGTGGGAGAACCCGAATACATACCGGGCGAGAAAGACTGGATCTACGGCATCCTCGTCAATGGCAGGCACGTACAGGCGGGCGACCGCGTGCCGTCGGATGCGGTCATTGTCCTGCAGGTAGGCGACGGCACACGTGAAATCAGCGACACGGCGGGACTGAACGAGCCGCAATACGAGGATGTAGAGGTAGAAGAGAAAATGCCGAAATACGATGAAGTGGAGGAGTACGTGGAGGTCCCCGTCGACGAGAACGGCAACGAGATAAAGGACGAACGGGGCAAGCCGGGAGCCGGCAGACCGGCCTCCGGCCCCTCCTCCGGGCTTCCCGCCGACCCGTCCTCACCGAAACCTACAGAGTAAAGACACATGACAACTGACGAAGAAACGCTATACGACGACGAACTGGCCGGCGACCTCCTCGGCGCAGAGGCGGATGAGGAGGCGGACGGCGGATTGTATGAGCACTTCCGGGTCGCCGTCGACAAAGGGCAGGTACCTGTCAGAATCGACAAGTTCCTCTTTGAGCGGATGCAGCATTCCAGCCGCAACCGCATCCAGAAAGCCGCCGACGCAGGATTCATCCATGTGAACGGTTCTCCGGTGAAGAGCAACTACAAGGTGCGGCCGGAGGATGTCATCACACTGATGCTCGACCGTCCGAAGCACGACAACACCATCGAGGCGGAAGACATCCCTTTGGATATCGTCTACGAGGATACGGTGCTGATGGTCATCAACAAGCCTGCCGGACTTGTCGTTCATCCCGGCGCAGGCAACTTCCACGGCACGCTGATCAATGCCGTCGCCTGGCATCTGAGAGACATGCCGGCCTTCGATCCGAATGATCCGGAGGTGGGGCTGGTACACAGGATAGACAAGGACACCAGCGGACTGCTCGTTGTCGCAAAGACGCCTGATGCGAAGACAGCACTGGGAAAGCAGTTCTTCAACAAGACGACACACCGCAGTTACAATGCCCTCGTATGGGGCAACTTCACGGAAGACGAGGGACGGATAGAAGGCAACATCGCCCGGGATCCGAGGG
The DNA here is from genome assembly GCF_000191065.1 of Prevotella multiformis DSM 16608. Taxonomy (GTDB): domain Bacteria; phylum Bacteroidota; class Bacteroidia; order Bacteroidales; family Bacteroidaceae; genus Prevotella; species Prevotella multiformis. The sequence continues at coordinate 493,265 of NZ_GL872283.1, read as the reverse complement.
ACAGGCTCCGCATGACGGTCTTCCCTCCCGGCTCCGAAACGGGGAAACATGCCGTGACACACTACCGTGTCCTCGAGCGTTTCGGCTATACGACACTCATCGAGTGCATCCTCGAGACAGGCAGGACACACCAGATCCGTGCCCACATGAAGCACATCGGACACCCGCTGTTCGGCGACGAACGCTACGGCGGGACCGAAATCCTGCGGGGACAGCGGTCGAGTTCCTACAAGGCATTCATCCGCAACTGTCTCGCCTGCTGCAGCCGCCAGGCACTGCACGCACGCACGCTGGGCTTCGTCCATCCCGTCACGGGCGAACAGATGAACTTCACCAGCGACCTGCCCGAGGACCTTTCCTCACTGCTTGCAAAATGGAGAGGATTTATCAGCGGACAGCTGAAGGCCGATGATTGACAACTGTATCGGGGAAAATCCGGCCGGACCGGGCTGACGACACCGGCAGAACCCGGCGCGGCAGCATCGCGGAAGGCATCCGGTTCCGATGCGAAGAAGACACCTGCCGGCATTCATGGCATCCCCATCCATAAAAATAAAAACAACACAATGAAAGATTCCAAGCGGACAATCGCCATCGTATGCGGCGGCGACTCTTCAGAACACGATGTATCCATGCGCTCAGGGCAGGGACTGTACTCCTTCTTCGACAAGGAGCGTTACAACATATACATAGTAGATGTGAAAGGTATCGACTGGCATGTCGAACTGCCTGACAGAAGCCTTGCGCCCATCGACAAGAACGACTTTTCGTTTGTCGAGAACGGCAGGCGCAGGGAGTTTGACTACGCCTACATCACCATCCACGGCCAGCCGGGAGAGAACGGGGTCATGCAGGGCTACTTCGACCTCATCCATCTCCCCTATTCCACCAGCGGCGTACTTGTCGAGGCGATGACCTTCGACAAATTCGTGCTCAACAATTACCTGCGCGGCTTCGGCGTGAAGGTGGCCGACAGCATCCTGCTCCGCCGCGGCGAACCTTACAATGAGGCGGAAATCGAGAAGCGGCTCGGCATGCCGTGCTTCGTGAAGCCTGCCGCCGACGGCAGCAGCTTCGGCGTGTCAAAAGTGAAGAATGCCGACCAGCTGGCACCGGCCCTCCGGGTGGCTTTCATGGAAAGCAACGAGGTGATGATAGAAGGGTTCATGGACGGAATGGAAATCTCCCAGGGAGTTTACAAGACGAAGGAGAAGGCTGTCGTGTTCCCGGCGACGGAGGTAGTGACGAGCAACGAGTTCTTCGACTACAATGCCAAATACAACGGACAGGTGCAGGAAATCACCCCGGCACGTATGTCGCCGGAGACCGCCGCACGTGTGGCTGCCGAGACAAGCCGTATCTACGACATCCTGCATGCCAACGGCATCATCCGCATCGATTACATCATCTCGAAAGACAAAGACGGCGAGGACGTGGTCAATATGCTGGAAATCAACACCACACCGGGAATGACCGCCACCAGTTTCATCCCGCAGCAGGTGCGGGCGGCAGGCCTGGACATCAAGGAGGTGCTGAGCGAAATCGTGGAAAACCAGTTCAAATAGTCCTGCCGGACATCCGCCGCCGGAAACGCAGATGCAGTCCGTCGGCAGACATGGAAGACAAGAGAGGGTATCAGACCGCCTGTCCCCAACGGACAACAGGCCGCCTGATACCCTCTCTTCTTTCCATGCAGACAGGGCATTGAGAAGCCGCCATAACACCGAAGTCCGGCAAACCTTCAACGGCATGGATATCCCTGCATCAGCTCCTTCCAACAGGCGGTCCTTCCTCATTCTCACCGTGAGCCGCCCTCGGACCGGTTACAGATTGCAAACGTGCGGAGCCTCAGCACGAAGGGTGACAGCCATCAGCACGAGGGAAGTCAGTACCCGACACGAAGGGTGGCAGACGCCGGAACAGCTGCAGAAAGCGGGGCGTCAGGTGCGTTTCCGTTACTATTCCGCATATCGCAAGGGGCTGATGACCGACTGATACGGAAAGCGTTTCCCGGACAGCGACAGAACCCTCATGCACTTCCGCACACGTGGAAGGCCTTTTCTCCTCCATGCCCATGGACCAGGCCGACGGCTCTCTATCCTGTACAGGAGAGTTCCCGTCAGGTCGAAACGGTACACTGCGCGCCGCCGTCCATGGCTTTTTATCTTGCACGCATCGCATTGAGGACGGCAAGAACCATCACACCGACATCGGCAAAGACGGCCATCCCCATGCTCGCCAGTCCGAAAGTGGCGAGGACAAGCACGGCGACCTTGATGCTGATGGCAAACCAGGCGTTCTCCCGGGCAATGAAGATCGTGCGGCGGGAGAGGCGGATGGCAAGGGCTATCTTCGAGGGCTTGTCGTCCATCAGCACGACATCAGCCGCCTCGATGGCAGCATCACTGCCCAGCGCACCCATGGCAATCCCCACGTCGGCACGTGCCAGGACCGGCGCATCGTTGATGCCGTCGCCCACGAAAGCTACGGTCTCCCCGTCCTTCTTCGCCGCCAGAATCCGCTCGATGTGGCTCACCTTGTCGGCAGGGAGCAGCCCGGCATGGTACTCCGACACCTTGGTCTGCGCCGCTGTCAGCGCTGCCACATCCTCCTTGTCACCGGTCAGCATGACCGTCCTGTCCACTCCGAGCCGCTTCAGCCGTTCTATCGTCTCGGCAGCATCCTCCTTCAACTGGTCGGAAATGACGATGTGTCCGGCATATTCGCCGTCGATGGCGACGTGGACCGTCGTTCCCGCATAGCCTGCACAGCGTGTACAGGGATGGAGCGTGATGCCGAGCGACTGCATCATGCGGGCGTTCCCCACACTCACAGTCCTGCCATTGATGCGTGCCGTGATGCCCTGACCTGCCGTCTCCCGTATGTCTTCCACCGTACATCTGTCGGCTTCATGGGGATAAGCCGTACGGAGGGCGACGGCGATCGGATGGGTGGAGAAACGCTCTGCATGGGCTGCCAGATGGAGCAGTTCCTGCTCGGAGACGGTCTCCGGATGAACCGCCTCGACCTCGAATGTGCCCCGTGTCAGCGTCCCCGTCTTGTCGAAGACCACCGTGGAGAGCTTTGCCAGGACATCCATATAGTTCCCGCCCTTGATCAGGATGCCCTTACCGGACGCTCCGCCGATACCGGCAAAGAAGGCCAGCGGGATGGAGATGACCAGCGCGCAGGGACAGCTTACGACCAGAAAGGTCAGCGCCCGGTAGAGCCAGGTACCGAAAGCGGCGGCATAACTGTCATAGAAGAAAGGCGGCAGGAAGGCCAGCACCAGCGCCGAAAGCACCACGACAGGCGTATAGATGCGGGCAAAGCGGCGGATGAACGACTCGCTGTGCGACTTGTTCTCGCTGGCATGCTCGACGAGCTGGATGATCTTCGAGGCCGTCGACTCGCTGAAAGGCTTTGCCACACGCACCTTCAACACACCCGACAGATTGACACAGCCGGAGACGACCTCCATCCCCGCCTGCACGTCACGCGGCATGCTCTCGCCCGTCAGTGCGACGGTATTGAGACTGGAACAGCCCTCCAGGACCGTTCCGTCCAGCGGAATCTTCTCGCCGGGCTTCACGATGACCGTCTCTCCGACCCGCACCTCCTCCGGACTTACGCGGTCGGTCTTTCCGCCTCGCTCGACAAATGCCACGTCAGGACGGATGTCCATCAGTCCGGAGATAGAGGCACGCGCCTTGTCCTCCGCATAATCCTCAAAGAGTTCGCCGAGCTGGAAGAACAGCATGACGAACACCCCCTCTATGAACTGCGGTTCCGCACCCGGCAGGAAGCCGATCAGCAATGCGCCGACCGTGGCAAGGCTCATCAGGAAGTCCTCATCGAACGGGTCGCCCTCCATGATCCCTTCTATGGCCTCGCCCAGCACATCATAGCCGATGAGCAGGTAAGGTACGAGATAAACAAGCAGCACCTGCCACACGGGAAGTCCTGCAGACTGCTCCACCAGCCAGGCTCCTGCCAGGAGTACAGCCGTGAGAATGATTCTTATAAGTTTTCTGTTCATAATACAAAACCTGTTACTGATCTGTTATTCTGGCGCAAAGATAAGGATTATATTCTGCAACCGGGTTGCAAACTTGCAAGCCAGGAAGGACTTCAGGCATGACGCCGGAATACGCCGCTCCTTGCGGGCAAGGCTCTGGCTGCACTCATTCTTACCGCAATGCGGACGGCACGCCGGGCTCTCCCCGCCCCGACCTTCTCCTGCTCATCTGCCGCCATTTCCCTTCATTGATGCGATGCCGTTCACATTTAATATCTCTATCCTGTCATTTTTCAACGCCTTTTCCTTACCTTTGCACCCATGAAAATAGGAACGATAGATTTCGGGGAACGCCCCCTGTTCCTGGCTCCGATGGAAGACGTGACGGACATCGGATTCCGGAAGATGTGCAAACGGTTCGGTGCGGCAATGGTCTATACCGAGTTCGTATCGGCAGATGCGATCATCCGGAGCATCAGGTCGACACTCTCCAAGATGGTCATCGACGACCGTGAGCGTCCCGTCGGCATACAGATCTACGGCAGGGATGTAGCCTCAATGGTCGAAGCCGCCAGGATCGTGGAACAGGCAGGACCTGACGTAATCGACATCAACTTCGGCTGCCCCGTAAAGAAAGTGGCGAACAAAGGCGCCGGATCGGGGATGCTGAAGAACATTCCGCTGCTGCTGGAAATCACCCGCGAGGTGGTCAAGGCGGTCAAAGTACCTGTCACGGTGAAGACCCGGCTGGGCTGGGATCACGACCACCTGATCATCACCGACCTTGCCGAACAGCTCCAGGACTGTGGCATCCAGACCCTGACAATCCACGGACGGACCCGTGCGCAGATGTACACCGGCAGCGCCGACTGGACTCTGATAGGCGAAGTGAAGAAGAATCCCCGCATCCATATCCCGGTCATCGGCAACGGCGATGTGAAGGACGTCGGGGATGCCCGAGAGAAGTTCGACCGGTACGGTGTGGATGCCGTCATGATCGGCCGCGCCACTTTCGGCTGTCCGTGGATCTTCGGAAAAGGAACGGAAAAGCTCACACTCGACGACAAGATTGACGTCCTGGAAGAGATGCTGCGCATCAACGTGGAGCGCATTGACGAATACCGGGGCATTCTCCATACCCGCCGGCACCTGGCGGCCTCTCCCATCTTCAAGGGCATCCCCGACTTCAAGCAGACGCGCATCGCCATGCTCCGCGCCACGAAGAAGGACGAACTGCTTGCGATACTCGAAGACTGCCGGGAGAGACTGAAGAGGTCTTAGCCGCCGGAAAGCAGGGGCGGCAGCGCCTGTCCAGGCTCACCAGCCTCCGGCCGGGAAAGCGGTCGGCAGCAGCCCCCAAAAAAGCAGAAAGGGAAGAAACCATGCGGTTTCTTCCCTTTTTTTCTGTCGGGATGACCGGACTTTCGGTTGTATAAAGTTTAACTTTAACTTACTGATATTCAATGGGGCATATTTATATTATTAGCTGTATATCGCCGACTTCTCGCCGACGACATCGTTTCCATACCTGCTTATAAATCAAATATTTGAGTGATTTTTGGAATCTTGTTTATGGGATATTATACCGTAAAATCACTTTTGAATACCTCTTGGATACATCTTGATTATACGGCATCCTCCACTTTTTTACCAGATTCTTCTGGTATATTTTCTACAAGTTTCGCTGTAAGTCGGTCGATAGTCTTCAGCTGGCTCTCTATAGTTTTCTGCTGTGCGGAAATGATGGAATATAGTTTTCCTTCCTCTGTTTTTTTTATGCTCTTTTCCCCCATAACCAGCCAGTTAGCATCAATACTATCAAAGCATTCTATTATCTTCACTATCGTTTCATAGTTGGGTGCGTTCCTGCCCGAGATGATGTTTTTTGCCGAAGACCAGGATATCCCCAGCTTTTTGGCAAATGTACTTACCGTATGCCCCTCTTTAGTCATTATTTTTACAATCCGATCAGTAATAGTTTCTTCTGCCATTTTTATTGTATTTTAGAAATGAGAGAAATAATCACTCATTTATTTGTTTATATCAAATAAAAGTTGCACCTTTGCATCATGAAAGAATTTTTGCGCTACGAAAATAACAAAAAAAGATCGTCGGTGCAATGAAAACATAAAAAAAGATTAGAAATGGAGTTTAAAGAGTATGTTAATTCACTGCCCAATCAGCGAAATGAGGTAATGGCAGATTTGAAAAAACTGTGCAGAGTATCTTATGTTACTGTTTACAGATGGCTTCGAGGGGATTGTACTCCTGATGCTTTAAAAAGAAAGATCATCTCTGATTATCTGAATATTCCTGAAAAGGAACTGTGGCCAAATGTATGACGAGTGTCAGATCTGCGAATCCCATCGCAACTGTATCAATGGGCTGTATTGTCTTAAACTGAAAAAGTACGTTCAGTACGCCCTCGAAAAGGAATGTGAAACCAAAACTAAACAACAATGAGAACAAAGGACTTTGAAAAAGCAATTGATGCTTTAAACTTAGGCATCATTATCGATGAAGTGAAATTAAGACATTCTGATGTCCGTCAAGTCACTGCTCACCAGGGCAGCAAAGGTATCGTATGGGATGAAAACGGTCATGCTTTCACTACCAGTCTGAAAAAAGACATATATATTGCACCCAATGAGGATGGTGTATGGGAGCGTGTGAAAGGCTACCCTCTTAACAGAAACAAATTGTATGACCTTAAATTTGAATAACTATGGCCAGCATTAGAAAAGTTAGAAAAAAGGCTTTCCGCAAAATGGGATTTAGGATGTCTCTTCAGTTTCATTATAAGGATCCTAATCAAAAATTAAAATTAACGCCAACGGTACGAAAAAAGATCAGGCAGGGAGTAACAGAATATCTAAGAAAGAAATGTTTATAGATAAAGATAACTGGGGAAACTTCTCTATCCAAGATTTGTCAGAGCGAGAACTTCGACTAATACACGAAGCACTTCGAGTATATGTTCAGAGTCAACTTGGGCGTCTTCATCCAACTGACAATATAATGATTATGCGGTTTGATAGTGAGTATATAGCTATATGTTTGCAAAGAAAAAACTTTCCAAAAATGGTTTGATTTAAAATATATAAATATGATATACGGGTATATCAGAGTTAGCAGCGATAAGCAAACGGTAGAGAATCAACGTTTTGAGATTACCAACTTTTGTAAACATCAAAATCTTTCAATTGACGACTGGATAGAAGAAACTATCAGTGGTACAAAGAACTATAGCAAACGAGAACTTGGCAGGTTACTTAAAAAGGTAAAAAAGGACGATATTATCATTTGCAGTGAATTGTCTCGCCTTGGTCGTAACCTATTTATGATTATGGAGATACTGAATATCTGCATGACAAAAGAATGTCGCATGTGGACTATCAAGGATAACTATCGCCTTGGGGATGATATTCAGAGCAAAGTCCTCGCCTTCGCTTTCGGACTTTCAGCAGAGATAGAACGTAATCTTATCAGCCAACGAACCAAGGAGGCATTAGCACGAAAGAAGGCAGAAGGCGCAAAACTTGGGCATCCCAAAGGATTTCGTTGTAGGCTTAACCCCAAATGTGTCAACAGGCATGAATGGATTATCAAGGAACTTAATAAAGGAACAGAGAAAACAGTTGTTGCCAAAAAGTTGAAAGTATCAAAAACCACCTTTTACCGATATCTTGTCTATACAGGACTTCATACACCAATAAATTGCATGCAGAAAGGGTGGGAAGAGTATGGTGTCTATCATTAGCTAATTTTTGGATGGACAATTAAAAGTGAGGAGATTGAAATGTTAAGGGACTTATGGAATAAAACGTGCATATCGGCTAATATTCCGGCAATAAGTATGGATACATGTGCGAGAATTCTTGCAGTTGTATACGTACATGGTAATAACGAATCTTTTGTTTATAACAAGTCTTTCCTTTCGGATTTACAATATGTAAAAGAAAGATTTAGACTGAAAGGAGGAGAAATTCCTGATGCAGATTTCTGCGAGTTAGTAAAAAAATATGTGGCTAAACTTGAGAGTTACATAGAAGATCATAAAAGTGATAATTGTGATAATTCTGCGATATTCAAATCGCACATACCCAATTGGGCTATTGAGCTTTTTTATGATAGGTATAAGATTAAATTAATAAATTAATCTTTCGAAGAAATATTCTAACTAAAAGTCGTAAATTTATGAAAGCTGCGAATAAACGATGGACGGAGCCTGAAGAGAGCTTCGTAAAACAGAATCTTGGCAAACTGACCTTTGACCAGATGGGCAGAGTTTTGAACAGAAGTTCTATGTCTGTTCGCCTCTTTTGCTTGCGCAATCGCCTTACTGTCGGATTGCAAGTCAAGCGCAATATCCTTATGGAGATGTTGAAGATAAAGTTCCGCCACCCGGAAGACTTCACTCCAACGAGAGTCTTTTACACGGAAACAGAAATAAATCAGCGTCGATTTTGGGATTTATATTATGGTAGAAAGGCCATCAGCAGTAAAGAGTATGCTGCCGTGGCAGACTATCTTGGCATAACGATGCAGGAGGAACTTGGTTCACGCCAGTTGGAACTGTTTGAGGAAACCGAGGAATAAATTATGGTTGACAAGAATTTCATTGAAAAGGTCAAGTCGGCCTTAAACATTGTAAATGTAATAGAAACCTTTACGCACCTGCACAAGACGGGTGCGAATTACAAGGGTGTGTGCCCTTTTCACGACGACCATTCTCCTTCTATGGTCGTCAGTCCGTCAAGGCAGACCTACCACTGCTTCGTATGCGGAGCGAGTGGTGACGTAATCTCCTTCGTGCAGCACCATCTGAACCTCAGCTTTATGGAAGCCCTGCGCTGGTGTGCCGTGCAGGCCGGAATAGAATTTCCTGCAAAGGAACTCTCTCCGGAGGAGGAAGCCGCTTACAAGAAGAAGGAGGCGCAGCGTATCGCAATAGATGCCGCAGCGAAGTTCTTTCAGAAGAACCTTGCCCAGGCAGAGAGCTTTCTTGCTTCCCGTGGGTATAGCCTTTCAGACAAAGCACTGACCGACTTCGGCGTCGGCTATGCTCCCATGGGCAACCTCGCCCTTTCAGAACTTTCAAAAGCCGGATATTCACAAGAGCTATTGCAGGAAGTAGATGTACTGGGTAATAGCGAAGGTCGCTTATACGACAGGTTCCGTGACAGATTAATGTTCCCGTTCTATGATATGCAAGGCCATGTCATAGGTTTCTCCGGCCGGATCGTTACTCCAAGAGAGAGGACAGGCAAATATGTGAACACGGGTGAAACGCCACTGTTCACGAAAGGGAAACACATCTTCGGATTATACCAGGCACGCAAGAGCATAGGAAAGGAAGGCTTCGCGTATCTTGTCGAAGGTCAGTTTGACGTTATGTCTCTACATAAGGTTGGTGTAGAGAATGTAGTCGGTGGAAGCGGGACGGCATTCACCGATGACCAAGTAAAGCTGCTGCTTCGCTTCACAGATGATATCGTCATGATTTACGATGCCGACGCTGCCGGCATCAAGGCATCGCTGAAAAATTGTGAGCTGCTGCTGAAGGCCGGCGCAAAAGTACGCTGCATCCGTCTCGAGAAAGGCATGGATCCCGACGAGTTTGCAAAGGCGAACGGCAGTCTTACAGCAAAAAAGCTGAAGGGACTGACGGAACCTTTCCCCAAAGCATTCAAGCGTATGCTTCTTCCACGTGGTTGCAAGGATGAGACAGTTATCACAGACTGTTTGAATTCCATTTGTTCCCTCGTAGCGTGTGTACAGGATTCCGTTTTGCGCCTCGAATACGTCAAGTCCATTGCAGAAGACTTCAGAAGCAGGATTGGCATTATAGACAACAAGGTGCGAAGCATCCGTACCAGGCTGAAGGAATCATCCGTTCAGACAAACACGCAGACTGGTATCTTCGGTATCGATGCGCTGAAGGAGAATATCGAAAGCGACCGCCCTGCAATTATCACCTCTGTTATGCAGGATTTCCTCGACGGCTACGGCGAAGAACCCATCGTATTCGTGTCCGGTCGGCCGTCTGGCAATGACATTCAGGAACTACGACGTGTCTATTGCTACTTCGTCTCGTCAGAGACAGGTTGCAGCATCGCCGATGACGGAGACGAAAACAACTACCTGCATACTCTTGCAGAGATGTATCGTGCAGGTATCAAGATAGAAATGATCTTCAGCGATAGTACAGGTTCGTTCCTGGACTATTACATCGCATTGCACGGTAAGTTCCTCGAGAACTTCAATGGAGATCGTGTTCCTCTCGTCTCACGTTGTATCGAACTGACATCTTACGCTGACGACACCGTTATAACCATAAACAGAAATCATTACTGCTCTGTACTAAAGCTGACGAAGGGACAGTTTGACGAGATAAGAAAACCATTCGTTCTCAAGCGCAAGTCTGCGATGAAGGTCAGCATGCAGGCAGACAACCTCGAGGATGAAGAGTTTGACGTGAACGAGCCTCCAGACTATGTACAGGAGAACGAAGAGTACAGGAGGATGTGGAAAGAGTGCGGCTATTACCCGCGGCTCAACAAGAAGAGCGAACCGGTGTGCTATATGTTCCGCAATAAGAACGGCAACGGGATGACGCAGGTGGCCGACTTCTTCATGACTCCTCTGCTCCATATCTTTTCAGACGATTTCGAGCAGAACAAGCGTGTATTGCGCATCAACCGCAGATATTACGAGACACCGATATACATCGAGATCCCTTCCAAGGCCATGCTGAAGATGTCGTCGATAGAAGAAGTGCTCATCAACTACGAAGCGGTGAACTTCAATGGTGAGGAATGGCAGTGGAAGGCCATCAAGACCTATATGAGCCGGCATTTCGTTATGTGTTCAGAAGTCAAGACCTACGGTAATCAGCAGAGCGAGGGGATGAGCCGCAAGGCCGACGAGCAGTTCTTCGCATTCGCCAACGGCATATTCCACAACGTAGAGGGCGCATGGCGGTTTGACCCGGTCAATGAACTGGGTGTGGTCACGCACAACAAGAACAACTATTATCTCCCTGCTTTCTCAACCATCTACGCAGGAAGTGGGAAGCAATCAGATAAGTACGAACTGATAAGTCAGCTCGTATACAAGGAGGTTCCAGCTGAGAAGAAGGTAAGTTTCGAGAAATGGGCTTCGCTCATGAACCAGGTGTATAAGATTAACGATAATGGCAAGTGGGCTTTAGTCTTCGCTATCATGTGCGCCTTCAGAAGCAACATCCACTGTATCGATAGGCTCTTCACCGCCCCTTTCTTCATGGGTCCGATGTCGTCAGGTAAGACACAGATCGCTATATCCATCCGCTCGCTATTCATTTCGCCTAACATTCCTATCTTTAACCTTAATACTGGTACCGATGCCGCCATGGCCACCATCATGGGTATGTTCAAGGATGTTCCTGTCGTGCTTGACGAGTACAACAACAAGGATATCAGCGACACGAAATTCCAAGCACTGAAAGGTATCGTATATGACGGTGACGGCAAACAGAAACGGAAGGGGACTTCAGGAAGGGAAATAGAAAACGACAAGGTGTTCGCACCTGTCATCATCTGCGGCCAAGAGACGCCGCAGCGTGATGACAACGCCCTGATGAGTCGTGTAATCGTCTGTGAAGTACCGAAGCCTCGTAACCGCACACCGGAAGAGGTGCGCATCTTCGAAGAGCTGAAAACGATTGAAGACCCGAACAAGATCGGCTTGTCGAATGTCCTCCTTCAGATTCTTGAACTCCGGCCTATGTTCATGGATCACTTCCGCCATCTCAAGCAGGAGGCATACAATGAGCTGAAGCAAGATGTAATCAATTCCGGGGAAATGGACCGCCTGATGAAGACAGCTTCTTTGTTCCTCGGCACTGTGAAGCTGATAGAACAGTACTCCAGCCTCCGGCTGCCGTTCACCTACGCAGAGTTCTTCAAGATCGCACAGGAGAAGATCCGTTTCCAGCTTTCACTCATCCGGAGCACGGACAAGCTGGCCATGTTCTTCACGGCCGTCAACAACATGATTGATACCAAGCAGATAATCGAGGGCAGGGAATTCCTTATCGAGCAGCCCAAGAAAGTCACAGGTAAGGACTCACGTGGCGACTCCAAGACCTTCACCTTCGAAGCAGGTTCAAACATCATGTTCCTGCGCTTGAGTGCAGTATTCAGTATCTTTGACAGAAGCGGCTATAATAATGAAAACAGTACACTCTCAACCATCGAGCAGAATCTGCGCAGTCATGTTTCTTACATCGGTACTGTTTCTTCGAGAAGATTCACGTGGGAAGAAACAGTCGACGACGTCCGCTACGATGACAAGGTAACGATGGTTAAGATTCGCAAGCAGAAGAGCACATCTACCAGCGCAATCATCATAGACTACGACAAGTTTGTCGAGTCATACAACATAGACTACAGAAGAGAATATCCTGAAGACGGCAGTCAAGACAGCAGACCGGTCAAGACTGAAGCAACGAACACAACTGAAGAACCACAGAAAAAACCTCTTCCGCAAGATCTGCCATTTGAACCGGCAGACGGAAGTGCCGAACCTTTTTAATCAAGGTTTCGATTATTCCTCAAGCAGAGCCGTGCCAGTTCGGATGAATAGGCACGGCTCATTTTCATTTATCTAACTCACATTCTTTATCACTTTCCAAACCACATAAGGCGGCGAAAAATCCCCCGTACCCCCAATTTTCAGAAGAAACAAGGAAAACACGACTTTTGAAAAATAAATTTTCAGAAAAACACCGTCCTACAATCCTACAATCCTACAAATCGTTTTTCTTTTCAAACCTATAATATACATATATACCTATAAATCAAATAGTTATATTATTATTATAGGAAATAGGATTTTATTGTTTATTTGTAGGATTGTAGGACGTTGTAGGAAATAGGATTTTTCTTGTTTTTCTCTGTTTTGGATTCGTCGTCCTACAAAATATGTGTTTTTGTAGGATTGTAGGACGACAAAAAGAGGTGAAATAATAAAACTTTTGAGTGATAAAATGTTATTATCTCATTGATAATCTGTAACTTTGCATTAGTTAAGCCTGATTTTGTAGGAATGTAGGACGGTAGGACGCTAAAAACCGAAAAAAGATATGGAGAAAGAAAAATGGACTGCGAAACGAGTGGTGACAATCCGAATAGAACAGTATCTTGCAGAATATATATCTGCAAAATATTGTAAAAATGATGCTACTGGTGGCATTAAGATTCCATGCAATACAGATTTGTATTTCTGTGTCTGGGAAAACATGGCCAGACAGCGTAGCAACCAGCCGGATGTCTTAGACGGAAACCTCCGCATCCACCTCCCTTTCCGCAAGGCCGGGACAGCGTGCAGCCCTTGGAAAGACCCGGCCTATTACAACTACCTGTCCCCGGCAGCAGCCAAGGAGATAGAGATTCAGATACGAAGAATGTTCAACTTCGAACTGCACCGTGTTCTGCTGGAGAACGAGGAGTTCGGCCGGCGGCGCAGGAACCTCGATGTCATCTACGACTTCATCCATGCCTACCGGCTGAAGTCCATCTCCTCGGATGCTCTCTTGAAGAATTATTATCGCTTCCGCAACCGCCTCCGACCGAAGAAGACACGTAAGTATCAAAAAGTAGCAACTGATTAACGTTTTTTAATACATACCGAACTGCTATTTATGTCACTCAAAAGTTATATATTATGTTAGAGTTCTTAAACGCCATTCAGGTGAGCCTTGTAAATCCGGACGGGCACGGAAAGGGAAAAGTGTATGATTTCGTTGCAGACACCTTTTCGTATATTCCACAACTTACTGACAATGAAGCTGGTAATTATTGGAACTGCGACAAAACCATAGTAATAGACTTACCCGACGAGGAAACCCGTAGGACCTTCGCTGTAGAGAGAAGTGCCATCGTTACTGTCAAGACATCCGATAGGAAAACTCATAATATCGGCACATCCAATATTCCTGCACGAGTCCAGATTTCTTCAAATCTCACCTCCGCCAATCTCGTTATCAAGTGTAAAATGCTTACAGACCCTCTTTTGTAGGTCTTTTGCCTACACCTTATTATATAGTAAATTCGCATCAAAAATAATTTTGATGAAAGAATTACAGTCTCTACTCTCTTCGGGGAAACCCTTGTTTATTACCGTTGATGGATTCCGACAGGCTATGCTCACTGCGTTTCCACTCAACGGTAAAACGCAAGATAATCCCGAGGTAAAGGCTGCGTTCGGCATGACTAAAGCTGAAATGATAGCCTATCTTGATACCCATACCTGGTATCAGCTTGAATCTCATATCGCACTCTTGGATATTCTGAAGACAACAAACCAGGAGAATACCGCCCCTGTTACACTTACTGATGAGTTCAGTGATGAGCAGCTGCCTGACAACAGTATTGCCTATCACCGTGTGTTCGGTATCGTAATGGCCGACTCGTATTACTGGTTCTCAAGCAAGCAGCTCCAGTCAGACCTTCTTGCAGCCGAAGCCAACCCGCAGATCTCCTGTCACTTCCTGCACATCAATTCCCCCGGCGGTGAAGCGTGGTACCTCGACCGGCTCAGCGAAACACTGCGTAGCTGCGAGAAACCTATCCTCACCTTCTACGAACAGATGTGCTGTTCGGCCGGATATTACATCGGCTGTCACGGCCAGCGTATCTATGCAATGACACAGAACGATTATGTAGGCTGCATCGGTACTATGTGCAGCTTCTACGACTTTGAGCCTTACTTTGCAAAACTCGGCATCAAGAAAGTTGAAGCAAAGGCCACGAACTCTGATCTGAAGAATAAGGTGTTCGATGATCTTCGACATGGGAAGGATGCCAAGTTCGTGAAAGAGATACTCGACCCGATGAATGTGCAGTTCTTGGATGAAGTCCGTTCACAGCGGAGTAAACTCGCCGACCTACCTGATGACGCACCGGTGCTGCGTGGCGAGACCTTCTATACTCCTCAAGCCGTAGAAATAGGTCTTGCAGACGGCAGCAGAACGATGGTTGAAGCAATCTCAGAGGCTTCGACGATGGGTCGTGAATATACTGAAGCAAAGAAACTGGAGACTGCCATTTACAATATATAATGTGTTTACTTTAATTTTTTGTTATTTATGAGTTTAAAAGAAAAACTGACAAGTGTCATCGAGCTTCTCGGCTTCAAGCAGAAGTTCGCAGACAAAAGCCTTTCTCAGGATGAGTTCAACGCGCTCGTTGCAGAGTATCAGAAGAAGTACCAGAGTACGCTTGCTGATGATATCGCATCCGAACAGGCTGCAAAGAAAACTGCCCGGCAGGCGGAGGAGTTCCAGACCATGCTGAACACGATCCAATCCGTCCTTGCCGGCGGCGAGCCATCATCGACAGCTGACGATAACGGCACACAGCAGCCTGCACCGCAGGGCAACGCCACGCTTGAAGGCATCCTCGAAGGCATCAAGGGTATGCGTGCCGACATCCAGGCGATGGGCGCAAATCCTGCACCTGATGTTCCTGCACAGACGGTCAATGCTGTTCCTCTCAGTGTGAACGGTTTTGCCAACACGGCCGACTACCTCTTCGGCATCAAGCACTCTCTTTTCTCAATGAAAGACCGCTGGAACAAGATCGCTGCCAACCCACGTGCTGCAGCTGCACTGCCTGAAGTTGACGACCAGGTGGACGGTGTCGCTTTCTACAAAGCAGCCTGCAACTATGCCAAGTCGCTCAAGGACCGCTACCAGTATCTCCAGCAGAACAAAATGCTTGACGCTACTGCATTGGCTAAGGGAACTTACGCCACCAACTATGAAGGCGTGGACAACGCCGGTGTAGGCGACCAGTTCGTCGTACTCCGTCAGGATGCACTCATCGCACGTGTTTTGCAGGTGCGTGACCTTACTCAGTTCTTCCCAGTCGCATACGGCTATCAGGACCGTGGACTCGTTTTTAATGCCTTCTTCGATGAAGTGTCACAGGCTTACCAGTCTGGTGAAGTCTTCAAGGGCGGCATGAAGATTGAAAACCACATGGGCTATGTAGACGACGCCATGATCAAGATGGAATGGGGTCCGATGAAGGAACTCGAGCGTAAGTACATCGGCTATCTCAACAAGGAGGGTTCTGACCCTATCAAGTGGACAATGATTGAGTATCAGCTGCTCAACACTCTTCGTGCTGCACAGGTCGAGCAGAACAAACGCCGTATGCGTGGTATCTACGTGAAGCCTGATAAGGGCGTTGCAGGCAGCTACCTCAATGCAGCCACAGGCGTTCTATACACCCTGCTGCGCTATGTTCACCAGTACGACCTCAAGCCACACGATGAGAGCACCTACCGCACCTACACGCAGGCAACCTTCCTCGCTGCCGTTCAGGAGTTCATTGCAGATGTTCGTGCTTCAATCACTGAAGACATGGACCTCGACAACCACTTCATTTATTTGAACAAGAACCATCAGGCATGGTGGATTAAGAACGTTCGTTCTACCTATGGTAAGGACACAGACTTCGCTGGACCTATGGGTGCATTGAGCGTGGTACCAGACACTACGATGCGCATCATTTGGTTGCCTTATCTTGGTCAGACTCCATTCATGATGCTTCACGAGCCAGGTAACATTCAGTTCCTGGAGTATGTTCCGGGCGAGATGCTCTCTGTGAAGATGCAGGAGAACATGGAGCAGGTGCGCGCGTGGAGCGTGTGGAAGGAAGGTACTTCTGCTTCGTTCACTGGCAGGCGTTTCGCCACCAAGAAGGAGATGGACGACAACCACTATGAGTGGCAGCAGATCTTCATCAATCTTTTCGCTGCGACGATCACCGACAAAGTCGACGGAAACAACGGCTTCTGGCAAGTCACCGACAGCACCACGTCACAGACGACCTTCACCGACATCGAGAATGCGAAGGCAGGTGTGGCTTACTGCATTGAGTGCGGTGACAAGACGAAGCTGCCGAAGATCACCAAGTCCGGCAAGTTCGACAGCATCACCGATGCCTTCACCGCCACAGCCGTAGGCGACTACATCATGGTGATTCTCGGCAGCGACAACAAGTTCCGTGAGTTGGAGCGTTGCGTCGGCGGCAAGCGCACCATCAACAAGGAGTTGCAGCCGAATGTGCCGGGTGCTCGGTAGACGAATGATTAAGGGACTGGGAGGAGAGTCAAAGGGACGGAAAGCCTCGGTAACGGCTTGTCTTCCCGGTCCCTTTCTTTAAGAAAGTAATTATCATTAACAGAAAAAGAAATGAAAAAGCCCAATATTCAGAAACGCCACCGTGCGTACAATCCTATGAAGGGATTTAATTATGCCAACCGCCAGGCACGCAAAATGTTCATGGCAACGTTTGCCATCTTTGGTGTGCTCATGCTGTTGGCTGCGCTGATTGACCACTCTCTCGGTGCAGCAGCTGGTTCTGGTGTCACCCTTGCCTCTATGGCATTGCTCGGTCATCTTGATGATGTCTCAGACCGTGACACCCACGGCAGCGACATCTCTTATATTGTCTATCTCGTGGCTCTCGATCAGATCGACCGCACGAAGGAGTTTCCACAGCCGAATGCCAATCGTGAGGTGGCACCGATCCCGTTGAAGCCGAACGAGATTCCGCACTATTTCGAAGCACACGACATACCAACCTTCACAGGAACCACGGAGAAGGGCGACATCACCACCACAGGCGAGAACCAGTTTGTCATCATCATGGGTGGCGCACGTGTAAACCTCTATAACTTCATCGAAGAGTACTCGGGAGGAAAATTCATCATCTTCTTCAAGCACGTCAAGAAGAAGGAGTGGTACATCCTCGGCGAGCTGGAGCGTCCTGTCATCCTCTCTAACACGGAGACGAAGGACGACAAGGACGGACGTTACACCACTTTCACTTTCAAGCGCAGCTCTGTAGACCTGCCGCTCGTCTATACAGGCAATCCTGCGATCACAGCAGCTACCGCCATCGCAGCAGGTGCAACCGCCATCGCCATCACGGCAGGCAGCAACACCTACACGATTCCTAACGGAACATCGGCTGCCGCCGCCATCGCTACGGTCAGCGGACTCAGCAAGAGCGACAAGGGCAGGTACATCACGCTCATTGGTGCGGGTGCCGATAAGCCTGCCACCATCGCTGACGGTTCTACCTTCGTACTCGAAGAGGGTGCTACATGGACAGCGAAGACAGGTGCGTCTATCACCTTCCGTGTTCTTGACACCACAACACTTGTCGAGGTTTCAAGAACTGAAGCCTAACCGCTCACCCCTCCCTGACACGGGAGGGGAGTTATTCACCATTTTACTTTTACAATATGTACAGCGCAAAAGAGAAATTAACGCACTTCCATAAGTTGGTAAGCCCTACAGTTGTGGAAGCCGACCTTGCCCTGCTGCACGAGAAAGCACCACACCTTACCGATTTCACACGCTTCGACCTTGCTCCAGAGAAGAATCACGAGGAGATACTCTTCTTACTTCTCGACCATTGCGAGCACGACGAAATCGTACGTAATCGACGTGAGTTTGCTAATCAAACAGCCGACGAGGATAATGAGAACATCAACGCCAATAACTCTTCTGAAGATGGCGACGAGGACCCTGAAACACTCAACAGCAATGGAGATGAAAGCCCAGACGCTGACGGTGGCGAAGGCGACGAGGATCCATCAACAGAAGAGGGTGGCGAAAATTCATCTGAAGAAGGTTCTGAAGATAACGAGCTTACAGGGTCATCATCAGAGGATCCTGCTCTCCTTTCAGAAGATAAGGATGACGATTCTTCTAAGAAGGAGAAAGCGGAAGCAAATCCAAAAAAAAAGAAGATGAGTACCCGAGAATAGAATGGGATAACCTGCTTGATGCGGACGTTCAGATGGCGACTGTCATCTATAACGACCGCATCAACACTTGGCGAAAGATGAAGCAGCTCGACGAACTGCTGGAGACAAAGCCCACCGCACAGGCTGTTGCTGAAATGGCAGAACTGCGCATCCGCAATCTTCAAGCATTTGCCGAGCTGCAATCATTAAACGATACTGGTAAGTTCCTCTGCAAGCACCCGATACTCTTCGGACGCTCAGAGATAGCCCAGCTCATTAAGTTGCTTCGCTCCGACCCAGCCGAGTTCCTCCGTCAACACAAGAACGTTCTCGACAACATCAAGCGTTACAGATCGTATATCAAGCGCAAGGATCGTAAAGAGAAAAGAGGAGCTGATAAAAGGAACCTCGAAAGATATCAAGAAAAGGAGCGACTTTTCAAAATGGTTCTTGAACAGCATAACAAATCATGACAATGGAAAATTGCATAAAAGTTTTTAATTTGGGCGGTCTGCCGACTGCCCCGCTGGACTCTTTTATCGAACTTCAGGAAGACTTCAAAAAGCCTGATGCAGACAAACTGTCGAAGCTTCAGATGCTCATCATCACTCGTGGTTTCAAGTATTCATTCAAGGTATGGAAAGACCCTGACGGTAAACTGTGGATTATTGATGCACACCAACGAAGGAAGGCTCTCCTTGGACTTCGCTCCTATGGTTTCAAAATTCCTGAGATTCCCTACGAGGAAATCCAAGCATCTAATAAAAAAGAAGCTGTCGAAGAAATAGCGGCTTATAATTCAGAGTTCGCCCAGAAGAATCCTGATACTCTTCTATTCACGAAATATAATATCAGTAGCGATGACCTTGCAAAGTTCAATCTTGGTTATGAAGTGAAACAAAATGACTTCTCTATCGGGACTGATAAACTGTTTACTTCTGAGAGTGATACAACAGAGATACAAGAGGACGTCGTTGACACCCTTCCACAAGAGGATAATGATATCTTTGCTCGTCCAGGCGATGTTTTCAGACTTGGTGACAATAGATTGATGTGTGGAGATTGTCGCTCGAAAAAGGATATCGTTACCCTAATGAATGGACGAGTTGCAGATATGATTCTAACAGACCCTCCTTATAATGTTAATTACGAAGGTGGGGGAGACAGCAAGCTAAAGATTCAGAATGACTCTATGGAGAATGACTTGTTCCTTCGCTTCTTGCAGTCTGTATTTAATGTAATGTTTTCCATTGTCAAGGCTGGAGGTTCATTTTATGTTTTCCATGCAGACTCTGAAGGTGAGAATTTCCGTAGGGCTATTCGAGAAGCTGGATTCAAGATTGCACAGTGCTGTATTTGGGTCAAGGATTCTCTTGTGATGGGTCGGCAAGACTATCAATGGCAGCACGAACCATGCCTATACGGTTGGAAACCAGGTGCTGCTCATTTTTGGAACTCTGACAGAAAGCAGACTACAATTTGGAATTTCGATAAGCCAAAAGCTAATAGAATCCATCCGACCATGAAACCTATTGCACTGATGGCATATCCTATTACTAATAGTACGAAGAATGGTGATATTGTTGTCGATGTATTCTCGGGTTCTGGTTCTACTATAATGGCGTGTCAACAGACGGACCGCATTGGTTATGGTATGGAAATCGACCCGAAATATGTATCAGCAACTGTAAGAAGATTTATGTCAATGTTCCCGCAACAGCCTATTCTGTTAGAAAGAGATGGCGTAGTCT
Organism: Prevotella multiformis DSM 16608; assembly: GCF_000191065.1. Taxonomy (GTDB): domain Bacteria; phylum Bacteroidota; class Bacteroidia; order Bacteroidales; family Bacteroidaceae; genus Prevotella; species Prevotella multiformis. The sequence goes on along the minus strand of NZ_GL872283.1, from coordinate 472,685 downwards.
TATCGGCAGATGATACTAAAAAAATAATTCTATGTCAGAATTAGCAGAAAAAGAAATTCTTTCAGATGAGTATGTGAATCAAATCAGAACGTTCGGGGCGTTAAACTACACCTCCGAACGTATTTGTCAGCTGCTTGGCTTAAAAAAAGCCAAGCGAGAAGCATTGCTATACCGCATAACTATTCCTGGTGATGTGTATTACGAAGCTTACCTGCAAGGCCTCGCACTTGGAGAATACAACATAGACGCTGAACTTGCTAAGAAAGCAGAGAAAGGAGATAACGAATCTATAACTTTACTTGAAGAGCGTAAGAATGAGCGTGCTGAGAAAGACCTCCGCCAACAACTATTTGGTATATGAAAAGTGAAATTGAGAAGTTAGACTCCATCCACCCTGACCTTATATCTGCATTCTTGACGAATGGAGAATGTGACGGCATTCCCAAAGATGTAAAGCTGTTCTTGCAGCAGTTACAATGGTCTGCTGAAATATTCGAGCATGAACGTAACATAACAAGAGCAGCTAAGAAACTGAAGCTACGTATTAATGCAGAGCAACGAATAAAGATAGAGGAACGCACTTGCATGGCGAGAATCTATCAAGCAATCAACTACTTCCAAGTTGATTGCAATGTTCCTATAAAGGTTTGGGAAAGCAATTTTGCAAATAAGTATGAGGATCTTGCTAAACTCTGCGCCCTCAATCGCGATTATAAAGGTATGAAGTCGTGCTATGATGCAGCCCTTGAGTGCCGTCGCAGGTCTTCCGAGATAGCAGAAGCTGACAGGGATTTAGGAGTTCTCTTCTTGATTTCACCTGAACTAACTCCAGAGGAACTTGGCTTTTCCAAGAAGAGTCTCAAGGACATTGCAGCAAAGCACAATCAAGGTTTTTATGTCACGCTTATCGACTCGCTGCCTATCGAGCAGAAGGAGAAGAAGCGACTGCTGCGTGATGCGGACATACAGGAAGCTGAAATCGTGGAGGAGATACAGAATGACTGACGAACAGACAATGCAGAACGACGAACAACCAACAGCCGACTTTGAACACTATTACATGAACCGTGTTCAGCTGTTAGCGAACATCATCGACCCGAATATGCTCTATGCAGAATGGGCTCGTGCTACTGGTAAGACGGAGGGCGTTATCGTTCCCCGACTTATCCGTGTAACGAATGATATGCCTGGTGAACTCTCGTTCCTTGTGCATAAGACTTATGTTGCACTGATGACAAACGTCTGGCCTAACATTCAGGCATCGTTCTCTCGTCCTGTCATCGTGAATGGCAAGCAGCGAGCAATGTTGGAGTATGGTATCGACTATGTGGTGGGCGAAGCAAAGCTACCCTCACACTTCCGTCGACCACGCTACCCTATTGCCTACGCCAAGCACTCGGTCATCTTTCGCAATGGTGCGCACCTTCAGTTAGTATCTTCAGACCAGCCTGAGAGTGTCGCTGGTCGTAATGCCGTGCACGCTTTCGTCGAGGAGATGAAACACAACAGCGGAGAGAAACTAAAGTCACGACTCTTCCCTTCCCTCCGTGGTGGTTCAGCTGACATCCGTCGCTCTGCTTACTATGAAGGCGTAACAGGTGTGAGTGATACCGCACGTGTCGACCTTGGTGAGGACGATTGGTTTGAGGAATACGAAAACAAGATGGACCGACAACTCATCGAGGAGATAGCCAGTGTATCGCTCGCTATCAATCAGTCGCTCTACAAGCAGTTTATGCTTCAGCAGGAACTTCGTAATACGAAGAACCCAGTCACAATGGAGAAAATCAGACTGGAGAATGAACGCCTTAACGCCTTTGTTGCACGATGGAAACCACGATTAGCGGATATGCGAAGGAACGCAATCTACTATATCCGTGCTTCATCTTTCTGCAATAAGGACATTCTCGGTCCTAAGTTCTTCAAGACCCAGCTCGACACGCTCGACATGGATGAGTTCTTGACTGCTATCTGTGCTATTCGACACAAGGAGGTGACTAACAAGTTCTTCACCACCTACGACCACGAGCGACACCAGTTCAAAGACAGCTATATCTATGACCAGATACTGAAGCTGAACCTCAAGGACCACTTCACCCTGACCGCTCGCTATCTTCGTCACTACGATAAGCGTGAACCGCTCTACATTGGGTATGACCCTGGTAACTTCCAATCGCTCATTGTCGGACAGAAGAAAGATTATGGTAGTCGCTTCGACATCATCAAGGAGTTTTGGGCATACATACCCGATGACCAGCAGAACCTTGCACAGCAGGTGTATTCTTTCTTTGGTACTGATGCGGTAAACAAGATTATCCACCTTTATCCCGACCGTGCTGGTAACAAGACACGTGAGGAATTAGAGCAGATAACTACTGACTCACTGACGATGAAGGCAGCCTTAGAGAGTTACGGCTTTTCTGTTATTCTTTACAACGACGGTGCTCCTACCATCTACCACTGGCAGCAGTTCCGCCTTTGTCAGTTGCTCTTTGGTGAGAGGCTTCCTTTACTTCCGAAGGTACGCATTGATGAGAACGAATGCCCTAACCTTTGCAGTGCTATTCTTATCAGTCCGTTGAAAAAAACAAACGGTAAAATAGAACTCGACAAAGCATCAGAGAAGAAGGAGGAACTCAAGCGAAGACCAGGACTGACAACACAGCTTCCAAGTGCGATGATTTACCTTTTATATGGTCTTTATTCTGACCTAATCAAGAAGGAACTAAGCAGTTATCCCGATGATTTGCCCGAAAATCTCACTATTTAACGCCTGATAATGTAGCGGATATAATATAATAAGTGTCTGAAAATCGACAATAACGAGGGTTATTTGCAGAGGTCAAAAACTCACTTTATTGAAAGTCAACGGTTTACGTTTTGAAAACAAAAAACAAAATTAAATAAACAACGGAAATCACCACGCACCGCTGATTCGGCGTATTGAGGTGCAACCTCGCAAAAGGCGGGAAATATGACGGCAGGGGCTGTTCCTCCGTCCTTTGCGAAAGGAGTGAAATTGCATAATTTCGCAGGTGATGGGAAAGACGATCGAGATGAACGGCATCGATGCGATGCAGTGGGCGAGGGAGATCAGCAGGGTGCCGCAGGGCGACTTCACGCTGTGTTTCTTTCCCTACTCCCGTTCACAGGGTATGGCAGGCGAGCAGATAGTGATAAAGGAACATTGCAAGTACCGTACGCAGCTGCCGGAGGACAGGTTCGCAGTGGATTCAGAGAACTACTTTCTCTTCACGGACGGAGACGGCAACCCGAAGATGTGCTATCGCATCCTCATCAGGTATATGGGCTTCCCGCAGGACGGATATAAACTACATAAGATAAATTGGTTATGACAGACAGTATCGAACTATACGGCAACGCCGGCACATACGTCACGGACGGCAACGTGCTCTCCTTCCAAATAGGAGAGGGACCGCAGGTGTTCAATGCGCCTGGGCTGCTCGTGCCGCAGGGCAGGCATCCGTTCCTGCACGAACACCAGTGGATGAGCGTGAACGGATACCAGGTGTGTATGCGCGGTATGAACAACGCGCTGTGTGAAGAGGTAACGATGGAGATAAAGCAGAACCGCCTGCTGCCTCGCCTGTATAGCAAGGAGATTAAGATGCTCTATGGTAATGGACCATGCGCCTATATGCAGACTGTAGAAGGTGGTAAGCTGCGGCGTGAGTACACCGCACTGCCTGCGTGGGATGAGTGGTTGAACTCCTGGCAGGAGCATGGTATGGAAACATCTGCACAGGAATTCGCCAAGACCTGTATCAAGAACTATTACTGGTTTGGTGATTACTTCGTCAAGTGGCGGTTCTCACGTGGTAAGCGTATCGGTATGCCACCTGTGGCTGGATTGGAACCTTTGGAGAATAAGCACTGCCGTCTTGCTACTACTCGTAAGGATGTAGCCTACGATCAGATTAACTATGGAGACTTTAACAACATAGCTGTAGGACGGTGGACATACGGCATGGGTAACTACAAGATATATCCTAAGTTCGCATTGTCAGAAGTTGACAACTATCTCTATGCTGCCGTGTCGCACCACAGAGAAAAATCAGTCGACGAGTTCTATGGAGTGAACGAGACACATCAGGGCGCACGTCCATATATTCAAGGAAGCAATAAGACCGCCTCCTACATTAACTCCTTCCTGCGTAATTCCCTTGCAGCGAAGATACACATCATTATCCCGAATGCGTGGGTATCGAGTAAGCGCAATCAGCTGATGAAATTGTGCGAGGAGAATAAAATACGCAATTCCAAGAAGCAGGATCTCGTCAAGTACAACGGCATCAGCATCGGTACGGAATACCGCGAGTCGCTATTGGTTGAGTATATGCGATTGGAGCTGCGCAAGATAGGCGACTATCTGAGCGGTGCTGACAATCAAGGCAAGGCCTACTCTTCTATTTCATTCATGGACAGCTCGGGCAACGAGCAGCAGTGGAAGGTTGAGACCATCGACCTGAAGTATAAGGAGTATATCGAGGCGTTGATTTCCTACGATAAGCGAGCTGAAGAAGCCCTGCTGTCAAGTGTCGGCTTGGATGCATCCATCACGGCCGTCAGCAAGGACGGTGTGATCAGCAAGTCGGGTTCTGACGCTTACTATAACTACCTTATCTATATAATGTCGCTCACACCAGAGGACGAGATATGCGCAGAACCGTTTAATCTCGCTCTCCGATTGAACTTCCCCGAGCTCTATAAGCAGGGCTATCGCATCGGTTTCTACCGTGAAGTGCCACAGCGACAGGAAGACATCGCACCGAAAGACAGACTAAATCAGCAGCAGTCATGAAGAATGTATTAGTAGATATTTTCAAGGATTTTGGTTCGTTCAGCAAGTACGCTCCAGGTGTCGAAACGAATATGGACCTGAACGACCTGCTTTCGTCAGGTCTTACCGCTCGCAAGCGTGTTGAAACCATCATCACCGCAGAGGTGTTCAATGCCATCGTCAGCAGTTCTGATGAAACACTCACAGAGCCCCTGCGTTCTGCTGTGGCGAACATGACGATGGCGTCACAGCTGATTTTCGACAGCATCAATCGCAGGAAGAACCATGTAGACGTCTATAAGTACGAGATGGAAGGGATGAAGCGTGCGTATATGGACAATTACTACAATGCGATGGATTCTGTCATTCAACGCCTGATGTCTACCGAGGTGACGAGTGAAAATACCGACTCTCCAGCTGCTTTGTGGCAAAAATCACGATATTACAAGATAATCGACAGTTGCAAGATAAAGACGACCGAAGCATTCGACTCCATCTATCCAATAGACCTCTCTTACTTCTTCTTCTTCCGTATTCTCCCTTTACAGAAGGAGACGCTCGACGAACGTCTGTCTGCTTACTACGATAGACTCACGGATGAGAACCGTGAGCGGGTAGACCCGATATTGACGCTCGCACTGCTCAAGAAGACCGTTGCTAAGTCGCTCCGTCGCTTCGACATCTTGGAATTTCCTCCGACTATCCGTAATCTCTTCGATGATAGTCACGCTTCACGCACGGGCAAGGACGAACACGACGCTGCGCTTGCTCTTGCTGATCGGCTCGACCTCGAAGCAGAGGAACTCATCTCGAATGCAGATACGCTGCTCTCTACAGATGCCTCAGTGGACTTCTGCTCTAATTCAGCATACAATCATCCTGATGATAATATTATAATGCTACCATAATGAAGGATATTGAACTTGTATATAAAGGTGAGATACATCGCATTCCTAACCGTTGGGATGCGATGACCGACCGCCAGTATATCCGACTTGTGGGTGACTTCCTTCGTATGGCAGCCGGCGAACTATCCGCAGGAGAGGTTCGGATTAACTGGTTATGCGACATCATGGGATGGGATAAGCGCAAGTTCCATTCTGAAGAACAGATTGCTAACCTCGTCGCAATCTCCGAGCAACTTACGTTCATGTTTCAGATTAACTATCCTGATAACAATAGCGTATTGGATGGTGTCGACGAGGAGACTTACGAGTTGTGTCGTCGTGTAGATCCTTACCGCCTGCACATACCGCTTGCACGCGTGCTGCGCCGTCTCGATTATCAGTATGTAATCGACCTCTGTTTCTGTACGCAGCTCATCCCTTCTGTTCGGATTGGTGAGCGTTCTTATCATGGATATAGAATTGAAACAGGCTTCAGTATGCTTACCTGCTCGCTTACTGCTCTTCAGTATATCGAGGCGCAAGCACTTATCGAGCGGGGCGAAGAGTCGCTCCCGCTGCTCGCCGCCATTCTCTACTATACCGAGAAAGAGTATCATTCCGAACGCGCACACGAATTAGCTAACGATTTCGCTGAACTCCCTCTCGAAACGCTCACGGCTATATCGTTTAATTTTCAGGCATTCAATAATTATCTATTCAGCAAGACTTCATTTTCTCTCCTGTCTAAGTTCGTTCATAAGCCCAAGCAGCCTATCACCACCGATGCCTCTGATGCACTCTACGACCTATCCAAGGAGGGACTTGGCGACGCAAAACAGATAGAACAGATGAACGTACTTACTTATCTGAAGGTGCTGCGCAAGAAGACTATCGATGCGGTCAAGGATATGAAGGGTTTTGGCTGGGATAAATTAAAAATCAGTGAGGAGGTGGGGTTGCCTATCTCTGTAATCGATAAGATATTATGATTAAAAATCAGTTTCTCTATTTCGCACAATATCCGTCAAAAGAGGGTGTTCGTGCTATTCTTACCAATGGTGCGAGTGACTTCCCTGGTTATAATGACCTTGCGGAGTCACTTGATAAACTTCCCAATGTGTCGCGACTTCCTGAAATAGCCAACTATGTCTATGGGCAGTCATTCGATGAATTGAAGCAGCGTATCGATAAGCTGGTAGGTTCGTTCCTGTTCGTTGACTACGGTGAACTGAATATGTCTGCCGATGGGCGCAACTCTTATCAGATAACCCAGCGCATTGCCATCACCGTGGCGAACAAGATGCCGAACCGTGCGGACGCTGCCGAATATATGCTTGCTTCCGACCGGACGCTCCAGCTGCTCTCCAAGATTCACGCTTGGATGATAGCTGACGCTGAAGAAGGTAATATCGAGTGGATTTCCCGGGGCGAACTCGACAAAGCGGAGATCATTCCCTTCGTGGCCACGGAATTATCCTCTGTCGGGTGGACGCTGATGCTCTCCTGTGTTGCTCCGGACACGCTCGGAACTCACCTCCTCAGTCGGTCCTTTGGCAAACAGACGTAGTAAAGTAATTTTGTAACACGATTAAAGACAGATTACAATGAAAAAGCTACCCATGATATCTATCGTTTCACTGCCACTCTCCATAGTGGCCGACTACTCGCAGTACCTCTATCAGGACTGGGAGTTTGCCAAGTGGATAGGCGTCGCTATCATCATCGACACTATCCTAAGCGTGTGGAAGCATCTCCTCCACAAAGATGCCTCAAGCGAGGCCTTCTTCAGTAAGTTCAGCAAGAAGATTGCTATCTACATCCTGCTGCTCATCCTTTCCAACGTACTTGCCAACTTTAAGGTGAATGGAAGTGTGGTCGGTACTACCCAGTGGATAGGAACTTATCTTTGCGTGTTTATGATGGTGCGAGAGTGCTTCTCCTGCGTTGAGAACATCCAGGCCATCTATCCCATATTTCCCACCTCATTCGTCCGCCGTCTGAAAGACTTCAATGACAAAGGCGAATACATCAAAAAAGACTGATCATGGCAACAGCAGCACAGCGTGATTTTGCACGCAGCATCTATGCAGCAGCTCAGAAGGCTACTGACATCGCCCCCGAGTTTGTCACGGCGCAGGCCATCCTCGAAAGCGGATGGGGCAAGTCGCGCATAGGAAAGTTCAACCTCTTCGGTATCACTCGTGGCAGCAACTGGAAAGGGCATACCGTCCTTATCCTCACCCACGAGTACTTCAACACGCCTAACCGCACATTCGTTGCACCAGAGAAAATCGTGTCCATCGCCAAGTGCAGGACCGGCAACAGATGGTATTACACCGTTTACCGACTATTCAAGGACTTCGATTCCCTTGAGGAGTGCCTTCAGGAACATACCCGCCTGCTCCGCAAGCCCGGTTATGCCGATGCCTGGCCCTACCGCCACGATGCCGAGGAGTTCGCCCGCCGCATCTGCGACAACAAGGGCAGCAAGTATGCCACCTCACCAGTCTATCAGCAGCAGATGCTGCAGATGATCAAGACAGTACGTTCAATTTGTCAGTAGCCTATGTTCACACAGATAAGACGCAGACTGCAGGTCATCACCGCCGTCCTCATGGTGGTCTTCGCCGGCCTTGCGCTGGTTGCCTTCCGCGCATACAGCGACATGAAAGCCGACCGTGACCGGCTGAAGGAGAACCAGAGCCTTCTCCTCCATAATGGAGAAGTGGAAATCAAACAGACGAACACAGGCAGCAGTCAGGCTTCCGTCCCGGCACTGACGCTCCGCCCGTCAGAGTTCCGCCGGAGCGGCGACACGCTGCTGCGGACGGCCAAGGCCGCAGGGATAAAGGCTTCCCGCATCTCCGAAGCGGCCACGGCGGCTACAACAACACACGTAGACTTCGATGCACGGGTGTTCCGTACGGTGGTGCATGACACATTAAGAGACACCGTCCTTTGTTCAGCAAGTCCGCTGCCAGCCCTGCCCCCGTCGAAGCAGCTGCAGCTGTCATGGAATGACCCGTGGGTGTCCCTGTCTGGAACGATTGCCGACTCCGTCTTTCACGGTTCGCTCACCTCCACCGACACTCTCGACATCATCGTCCACCGCGTTCCCAAGCGGTTTCTCTTCTTCCGCTTCGGATGCAGGCAGGTGCGCATGGACATCATCAGCCGTAACCCTCACACACGGCTCACCTACGCACGGTATCTTCAGCTGATCAGATAAAGGTTTCATAGGTTTTAGTTGTTAGTTTCATAAGGTTTGTTTAGGTTGACTCGAGCCGCCGCAGCGATTGCGCCGGCTCTTTTCGTATCGTTCTTTAGCTATAGATAATTACTGCTAAACCGCTGATTATAAAGGCGGTATTACTTGCGTGTACCCTATTATAGTGTTACCTTAGCAGTACAATTAGAAACAAAGAACATTCAAAAAACAAAGATTATGAACGAGCAAATTCAGAACATTCTTAACGAGAACGGAACGAAGACTTCAAAGATTCAGAAGCTCCTCACCCTTGGACTTACACGCAGACAGGTTGCTGACCTTGTAGCAGGTGGTAATTACGGATTCGTGCAGAACGTCTACAAGCGCATGATGCAGGGAATGACACAGAACGCAGCGCAGGCAGCAGCAACGGTTCTTCCACAACTCGACTACACCTTCAACCGCAACTTCGGTATCGAGATTGAAGCTTACAACTGCACACGTGAACGCCTCGCAAGAGAACTTACCGCAGCAGGCATCAGGGTAGAGGTTGAAGGTTACAACCACACTGACCACACCGACCATTGGAAGCTGGTTACCGACAGCAGCCTTTCAGGAAACAACACCTTCGAACTCGTTAGCCCAATCCTCCACGGAGAGCAGGGGCTTGAGGAACTTGAAAAGGTCTGCTGGGTGCTCGACCTCTGCAACGCTAAGGTTAACGACTCTTGCGGACTTCACGTTCACATGGACGCTGCAGAGTTCGACCTTCAGACTTGGAAGAACCTTATTATTACTTACAAACGCCTTGAGAAGATAATCGACCACTTTATGCCTTTAAGCAGACGCAACAACCGCTTCTGCAAGGGGCTTACCACCATTACAGAGGCAACCATCAACCGAGCTTCTAATATCAGCGATCTTAGAGCAGCTTTCTACCACAACCGCTACCACAAGATAAACCTCGAAGCATACGCACGCCACCGCACGGTAGAGTTCCGCCAGCACGGAGGTTCAACAAACTTCACAAAGATGTCTGCCTGGATTCATTTTCTCGCAAAAATGATTACCTTTGCAAAGCAGGGACAGGTACAAGAAGGAACAACCCTTCAGAACATCCCCTTCCTCACCGAAAGCGAAAAACTTTACCTAAAGATAAGAACAAAAAAATTAGCAGTATGAGAAGAATAAAGATAGAAACAAGAGATGGTCTGCAAAAGCCGACCATCTCTCCAAAAGAACTCGTTGGTGCTATTATTACCGAAGCAAAGCTACAAAGCCAGCTCCCTCATAATTTAGTTCCCGAACATCACCGAGTAGATTCACCAAAATTCAAAACCTACCGCATTAAAGGAGACAACCACAGAATTGTAGCATACAGCCCCGAGGAGTTCCTCCGCCAGCTCCATGCAGGCAGCCGTTTCGACAGCGAGGGCACAGATACGGAATATATGCAACGCTTCGCTCACCGCTTGCAGGAGCTCGAGGGCTACCTTGTTTCCACCGACAGCCCCGAGGCTTTCCTTGCCGACCTAATTAACAGAGGTTTCGTGACCGTTGAATTATAAAACACGATGCTCGTTCTTTGTTGCCGTAGCAGTCCCGAACTGTTACGGCTTTTTTTTCAATATTGAGAAAAACAAACTTTCTTCAAAATAATTTGAAAAACGCTTGCATATATCAAATGTTCTTTGTATCTTTGCAGTGTACAATTAAAGAAGGTGAGACACACCGTAAAAACTGTAGAAGACATGAAACGTATAGAAGCACTTTTAAAAAGTGGTGTAATCAACACTGAGTTGGAATATACCTCCCAAAGCGAGAGTTCCTCTGTTTATTTTTTCGTTTATCACGGAGAGGATGAACAAGGGAAGTTTATACTTTTTGGTTATGTGCAGAAAACAAATACTGCTCATAACGCAGTAATTAACGGAGAGAATATCCACGCTTTCCACGTGGAGCTGACAGACGATGATTATAACAAACTTGAATATCTCTGGTAATATGAAGAAGACACAATGTTTCTCCGTTCGATTAGAGAGCTTATTCTCTATTTCTGACAAAGCTTATAAAGCTCGTTCTTATGATGGCAGCGAAGATATTTTACCAAAATCTTGTGTCTTTGGTAAAGACCATGAAGTGAAAAAGAGCGATGCGTACTGGGTAGCTTCTTGGATTCTTCCAAAGAAGAAGATTCAGTATAGCACAAAGAAAGAAGCATGGTTTGACGCTCATGGGAAAAGACTTCCTGAGTATAGTAGTGTTCGATACAAACCTAATCAGGTTGAACCAGTTTTAGACAATAGCGTAAAAGAGCTGGAAAGATGAACGGCTTACTGACACGACAAAAAGACTGCATCCAACATCTGCTAAAATGGAAGGTTGGTGCAGTTTTTATGGATGCTGGAACGGGAAAGACCCGTGCTGCAATGGAGATCGTTAACACGTCTCCATGTGAGAATGTTATATGGATAGCCCCACTCCGTACCTTAGACAATCTTAAGGCAGAAATAGCAAAATGGGGAGGACTGAAAGGAACGGTCGATTTCTTTGGTGTGGAGAGTATCGGACAATCGGATAGAATCTACCTGTTGGTCTATAATCTGTTATCCTCGGGCAAAAGTACATTCATCGTTATGGATGAAAGCCTGAAAATCAAGAATATGGAGGCAAAGAGGACCAGGCGTCTTCTTTGCCTTTCACGGAAGGCGGAATATAAACTTATACTCAATGGAACACCGTTGAGTAAGAATCTGCTTGACCTTTGGTCACAGATGGAGTTTCTTGATCATCGTATTCTTAATATGAGCTACACTCAGTTTAAAAATACTTTCTGCGACTATACAACATTTATAAAAAAATGTGGAAGAACAACCATAACACGTGAGTTTATCAATGGGTATGAAAATATAGATTATCTCCACTCGCTGATAGAACACTACGTATATAAATGTGACTTGAAATTAAATATAAGTCAATACTATAATACTATAAATTTTAAGATTGGTGAGAAGGAAAAAGAAGAATATATCAACATTAAAGAGTTGTTCCTGGACAACGAAATGTTGGAATACAGAAACAATAATATCTTCCTTGAGATGACTCAGAAGATGCAGCACGCATATTGCTGTACAGCTGATAAGTTTACCAAGGTTGACGAGCTGTTTACTAAGATTCCACAAAAAGATACTATCATCTTCTGTAAGTACATAGACAGCCGGACTGAATGTGAGCGTAGATATAAGGAGGCAAAAGTCCTCTCTTATCAAAAAGAGGCTTTTGGGCTGAATCTGCAGCACTATCAGTATATGATCTTCTTTGATAAAATATGGGATTATGCCCTGCGAATGCAAGCAACCCGTAGAACCTTTCGTACAGGACAGGAGTCTGACTGCATCTATTATGATATGACAGGCAATGTCGGACTCGAGGATATGATTGATACTAACATTGAGAAGAAGATCTCTATGACTGAATATTTCAAGCAAAAGACAATTGAGGAAATAAAAACTGAATTATGAAGGATTTTAATTTAACATCGGCAAAGGATGGGGCAAAAGTTTGTACCAAGGACGGTAAATCCGTTCGCCTACTTGCTTTTGATCGGGAAAGTGCGTCTTTCCCAATTGTTGGATTAATAGAAAACCGGAAAGTCTGCTGTTATACTATCGACGGCAAATACTACGCTGATAAAGATTCTGACAACGATTTAAGGATGGTATGAATGTATATGAAGCTGCAATAAAAAGACTCAATATCATATTTGATAAATTCAATTATGTATATGTTTCTTTCAGTGGTGGTAAAGACAGTGGCGTGTTGCTGGAACTGTGTGCTAAAGTTGCTGAGGAACGTGGCGTTCGATTCGGGATCTTTCATATGGACTACGAAGCGCAGTACAAGATGACCTCTGAATACGTGGAACGTACGCTTGAGCGATTCAAGAACAAGGCGGATATTTACCACGTCTGCGTGCCATTCAAAGTCACGACAAGTACAAGTATGTTCCAGTCCTACTGGAGACCATACGAAGCAAGCAAGCAAGACCTATGGGTGAAGAAGCCTCCTGTCTATGCGATGACAGAGAAAGACTTTCCTTTCTTCTCTGATAAGTTGTGGGATTATGACTTTCAAGACGAGTTCGGGGAATGGCTTGCTGCAAAGTACAAAAGTGTATGCTGTTTGATAGGTATCAGAACCGGGGAAAGTCTAAACCGGTGGCGTGCCGTACACAGCGACCGGAATTATAGAGTCTGGGAAGGGTATTCCTGGACAAATACTGCAAAGAAGTGTGTTGCAGCTTACCCGATACACGATTGGGCTGTAGAAGATGTTTGGACGGCGAATGCCAAGAACCGGTGGGACTATAACAGATTGTATGACCTGTTTTTTTATGCAGGCGTTCCACTTCACAAGCAGCGTGTCGCTTCTCCATTCTTGGGTGAGGGAATGGAGGCTATACACCTTTACCAGGTGATAGAACCCGATACGTGGGGACGTCTTGTCGGACGTGTCAATGGGGTTAATTTTGCTGGTCTATATGGCGGAACAACTGCTATGGGGTGGCAGAAGATAACTAAGCCGGATCATTTCACGTGGGAACAGTATATGTACTTCCTGCTCGATACTTTGCCGGAAGCGACAAGGAAGAACTACCTCGACAAGCTTGCTACAAGTGTCAAATTCTGGAAAGAACGGGGTGGATGCCTTGACGAAGACACCATCAGCAGACTTAAAGAGGCCGGAGTCAAGATAGAAGTCGGAGGCACAACGAACTACAAGACGACGAAGAAGCCTGTCCGGATGGAGTATCAGGAAGACTATACAGGCAAGAACTTCAAGGATATTCCTACTTACAAGCGTATGTGTGTCTGTATTATTAAGAATGACCATCTTTGCAAGTATATGGGCTTTTCGCTTACGAAGAATGAATTGGAACGTAGAGAAGCTATTAAGGAAAAATATAAGGACTTATGAAATCACCCGTATATAATGTGAAAGCTGTTCCTATAGAACAGATACAGGCAAACAGTTACAATCCAAACCGGGTAGCACCACCCGAAATGAAGCTGCTGTATGAGAGTATTAAGGAGGATGGATATACGATGCCTATTGTCTGCTATAAGTTACCCGACGGAAAATATGAAATCGTAGACGGATACCATCGTTATACGGTCATGCTCACCCATAAGGATATTTACGAGCGTGAAGGTGGTAAGCTGCCAGTCGTAGTTATAGACAAGGATATAAGTAATCGTATGGCTTCAACGATTCGTCATAATCGTGCGAGGGGTAGCCATTCCATAGAGTTGATGATGAATATTGTAGGCGAACTGAAAAAGTCTGGCATGAGTGACCAATGGATCATGAAAGAGATTGGTATGGATGCTGATGAGCTGTTACGCTATAAGCAGCTGTCAGGTATTGCAGAACTTTTCGTTGATAGAGATTATACAGAATGTAAAGAGATATGAAGAAATTTATTATTCAAAAGAGCAGCATTCAGCCTAACGGCTGGGTGTTGACCGATACAGAAAACAAGGTCGTTATAACATTTGAAGACGGCTTGTTTAATGAGAGTCAGAAGGTGACTCTCTTAGAAGACAGTTCTGCAACAGCGGAAGAACTCGCTCACATCGTCGGTGAGATGGGTAATTGGGTCGCTCGACACCATGGAAGTAAATGCTTCCGTAAGACCTACGGATTTGAGATTAGTGAGGATGACACGAAGCGTTATCTTTATCGCAGAAAATCTCCACGGTGGAGAATGGAAATAGAAGAAAAAAGAGTAACAGCGGAAAGTCTTGCAACTTCATTACGCAAGGCTGCAGAATTTTTAATCAAAAGGAATCGTTATGAGTAATAACAGAGGTGGCGCACGTCCGAACGCTGGACGTAAATTTTTAGGCAAGGTTCCGCTCAACTCACGAGTGAGCGAACAAGCAAAAGAGCGATTAACGCAATTAGCGATTAAAAGTGGTGTATCCATTTCTGAAATGCTCGAAGTGGTTATCAATAGTTATCAATTTCGTTAAGTCACGAAAATGTTTAGACGAGGTTCTCTTTGAACCTCTTTGCCATGGTGATACAAATATCATCATGGCTTTTTAAATGTTAAATATTCAATCTTACTACGATTTTTTATAGTAAATATTTGCACACTACGAATATTTGTAGTACCTTTGTATTGTCAAAAGAAAACAATGAGAATATGAAACAAAAAAAAGAAATGATGGAGGTTACACCCGAAGAACGGGAACTCCTCGAAAGAATGAGAAATTACAATCGCTCTTATCCAAATGGCTATCCACAACTCCTATGGGATTTACAGGAACTCTTCGACAAAATGGTCCGACAGCCATACGAATAAAGCTAAAAACCTCTCCCCTACGAGGGAGAGGCACAATAAAGTAAAACTATTAAAAAAAAGAAACAATGGAAACTGTTATGACAACCCCAGTAGTAGTTACTGATATGAAAAGAAAAGTACAAGACATCTTAATGTCGGTTTCATGGCGTGATTTTGCCAATACCTACTTTCAGAAGTCTTCCTCTTGGTTTTACCACAAAATGGACGGTATCGACGGCAACGGAGGTGCAGGTGGTTTTAACCAACAGGAAACTGAACAGCTGCGAGGCGCACTTATTGACCTATCCAACCGTATTCGTCGTGCAGCAGAAAATATTTAGGCGAGGTTCTCATTGACCTTAAGACAAAAGTCACTCATCGCCTATGAGTGCATTTTAGCCTCTCGCAATGCGAGGGGCTTTTTCTTTTCATTTTTTTGCGTTATTATTCGTTTTTTGTATCTTTGCTCCGATTTACGAAACAAAAACTAAGAACTATTACATTATGGAACATCAACTTATTGTGGAAAGCGACCTTATCGCTTACCTATCTCAGAAAGAAAACATTAACACATTTATCAATTTCTGTATCCGTGAGCGGATGAAGGCTGAAATCAACATGGCGATGAGAAAGGTTAGAAGACCATCTCTGGAAGAAAGAGAAAATAATCATATCAATTCTGATACACTGAAGCCTCTTAGTGCGGAAGAAGTAGAAAACCCTAATACGCCTTTCTTCGGTAAGAAGATAGTTATAACAGGGCAGTTTCTCGCCTTTCCGAAACGTGATGTCTTGGGAAAACTTCTAAAGCAGTATGGGGCTGATATGAATACTTCTATCAGCAAAAAGACGGATATAGTCATTATGGGCTATGCAGCAGGACCAAAGAAGAAGGATTTAATCAAAGACCTCAAAGGGCAGGGTTTTCCGATTCAAGTATATAATGAGGACCAGCTGCTGAGAGTTTTTGACGAATATCAGATACCTCATGATGAACTACCTGACGAGAAGCCTATTGTTATAGAATAATTTTTGCGTCACGCAAAAAATACTTGCGTTTTTATTTGGCGGTTACAAAAAGACTTCTTATCTTTGCAACTGTCAAACAATGTGTAGTAATACACAAATAAGGGCGAGAAGAAATTTCAAGCCCCGAACTTATTAAATTTCGATGGGCTTATTTTTATGCCCATACTTGCAGCCTTCTGCAATGAAGATATGGCGGATGCCTTCCAGTGAATTTGCCCTTGTTGGTGTAAGACACATTGTTTGACGACAGGAAGAGCATCCGCTTTTTCTGTATCCGTACCTGACGGATTCAGGCAACAGTCAAACAATGTGCAACATGCAACAAGTAATCGAATTCGAGAGCTCTGCAAAGCAACAGCAGCCTATCGACGTACGTGCTACGATACAGCAGAAAATCAAGTCTATTAATCATTGGCTCGACGCCAAAAGCGAGTTCTACAGCCGTATCTGCGAGTTCTCAGTTACCCGTCGTTTGGTGATTAGAGTTAATCTTGTATCTTTGTGCGTGATAGTAGCAGCTGTAGCCATCGAGCAGCAGCCTATTACATCTGTAGTTTCAACCCTCTGTGCAGGCTACTTAGTATATCGCATAAATAAATCAGAAAAGAAAGGAGGCTGTGCATGAAGATTGTACAAGACCCTTCCGTCTATGGCTTTAAGGCTGAGACGGGGCTTTTCATCCCAGCTGGAGATATTTCTTTATTCCCGGGATTGCTGAAGTCCATACGAATAAAAGTACAACGAGAGGCCGATAAAGTGTCGCGTATGTATGAGCATTACAAGGATATTCACGAGTCCGGGTATGCTACATCACGGGAATGTACGCTGATGAATAAGTGGGAAGAGAAGTTGCAGACTCTTGAAGGATTTATCAACACATTGGCAGAATTTCAATCTTTTTTGGAACAGAAAGGAGGCAAAAAATGAAAACCACTCTCATTCATCTCAACGAGCAGGCCACCGAGACTCTCGAAGCGATGCTCGATCCTGGCTATATTTCTGAGCGTACCGAGCGTCTGCAGGCCATCGAGGATTTCCTTATCGACCAGTGGCGCGATGCCGGCACCATCAAGCCAGATACTGCGCTCACCTTCCTCGACACCCTGCGCTCACTGCGCAAGGATCTTACAACATTTCTCACGTCGGTAGACCCTTCCGGTGAAGCCGGCTGTCGTCAAACCTTTAACCCTTCAGACAATGAGTAATCAGAAAGAAACCCCTGAGCGGCCCATCACCGATATCAGCATCTATGTGGCAGCTCTCTCCGCTACCTACCGCCCAGCTTCGGCACCTGCCGAAGCCACACATTTCTTCTCCACTTCCGAAGTCTTCGATGCCATTCGTGGCATTGATCCCTCCGCCAAGGTGAGCGCAGAGCAGGTGTTTTCCGCCCTTCGTGATGCAGGCTTTAAGTTCTGCAACCGCCCCGGGGCGCAAGGTTTAGAGTTCAAATGGATGTTCCGTGAGCGATAATTTTCTTTTTTGTCAAAGCATCCATTCATTTGGATGTTTGTTTGTCAGGGCACTTCGTCGTGAGATGAGGTGTCCTTTACAACCAAAGAAGAAGTACATAAATTTGCCATAGACAAACAAACAGGTAAGATGAATGAGAAAAATTATCAGACATGCCTCGCTCTTCAGCGGTATTGGCGCACCCGAACTCGCAGCCTTATGGCTCGGATGGCAGAATGTTTTTCATTGCGAAATCAACGAGTTCTGCAACACAATCCTCAATTACTGGTTCCCAAACTCCATCAATTATGAAAACATCAAGACAACAGACTTCTCAAGGTGGCAAGGACAAATCGACATACTCACAGGAGGCTTCCCTTGCCAACCTTTCAGTTCAGCAGGACGGCGATTTGGAGCGGACGATGACCGCTACCTCTGGCCAGAGATGCTACGAGTCATCAGGCAGATACAGCCCACTTTCGTCATTGGTGAGAACGTTGCTGGTATCCTCTCGATGGTACAGCCCGGCGAAGAGGTTAAGGTGGGAAGCACAACCTCTCTCTTCGAGGAGAACGACGACATTTACCAAAAAAAGCAAGGGTTCGTCGTCGAAACCGTCTGCTCAGACCTTGAGCGTGAAGGATACTCCGTCCAGCCGTTTGTTGTTCCGGCTTGTGCCGTCGGTGCGCCCCATCAACGAGACCGAGTGTGGTTCGTCGCAAGAAGGAATGTTCCCACATCTCCTACTGACACCATGTACGAGGGAATTCTGCGAAGACCCGGCGTCAATGAGAGCGAGGGCAAAGCGCAACGGCTACAAGAACGGAACGAAATACAACAGCCTACTGAGCCAAGTAGTCTACTCAGACATGCTCCCGACACCTTTAACACAGGGGCTGAAGGTATGCGAGGACGGCAAGCAGAAATTCCTTTCTCTCGGGCTGCTTCCCACACCATTAGCGGTGGAGATACAACACAGCAAGCGTATCAAGGCTCTGAAGAAGAAAGGAGGAAAGACGATGGGCAGCAGAGCCAACGGCGAGCAACGCCCCAATGGTCTGATGGACTTCTTCAACTTCCACGGCATACTGCCGACACCCTGCGCCCAGGACTTCAAGAAGAGGGGAGTGAACTCCAAACAGAAGGGATTACCCGAGATGTTCCGCAAATGGGACTGGCTGCTGACACCAGGGGCGAGCGACGGGATGAGGACCATGATGACAATGGACAACCTCAAGGGGCACCGCAAGAAGAACGCTGCACAGAGCAACCTGTCGGAGCAGATTGCCCACAAAATTGGTGGAGGGACTTCCCAACTGTCTCCCCTGTTTGTAGAGGAAATGATGGGCTACCCTTTGATATATCTCGTCTTACCATTCCTTTTACAAGATGGCGACAGGAATCGATAAAAGCCCTCGGCAATTCTATGGTACCGCAAGTTGTCCTCGAATTGTTCAAGGCAATAGAGGTGGAGATTTTCGAGGATTAACTTGCGTTATTCCTAATAAAAATTTATATTTGCATTAAAATAAACATTAGATTTATGGAACTGATACAAGGTCTATCTTTTGTAATAGCACTCGTTCTCATGCCGATTTTATGCAGAGGGCAGGTTTTTATTATTAAATTTCTCTACCTCATCTGCATGACGTTGCTGACCCCGATATTCGGGTATCCAGTCTACCGGTACATCATGAGTCACTAATAGGATGTCCTTTCATTCATGACTGTCTGTTATTATATTTGCACTGTAAAAAGGCAAATATGGTAACAGACAGTCTCATTCGTAAGAAGTTCGTTCGCGACACCCTTCAGCAGGGTATTTCCAAGATTTATGCTACGCAAGAGTCGGTCGTGCGCAGCAATTATCAGCTTCGGTCAGGACGGCTCCTTACTTCTCTCTCCAAGCATTCTTCCGATTCCAGCATATCGGGTGAATCTTACACAATCTTTGTTCGTATTTTACCCTACCTCCGCTTTTTGGATATGGCATACCGTCAGCGCAATGACCGCATAGCCAAGTCCAGACGGCGTAACCTTGCGCTTTATAACCGTGTTGTCTGGGGTGTCCTCTATCATGAGACATTCCCGCAACTTTGTTACGGCTTTACGGACGAAGTACGTAAGGGCATCCGTAATCAATTGGAATCATCACTTAATCCATAACAAACAATGGCAAATAAACATCTATCCGAAGACCACATACAATATGTTGTTGATGTAAAGACGAGCAAAGCACAGCAGGAACTGTACCAGCTGGAGCGTGCAACAGCCGATCTCCGCAAGGAGATGAAAGCCCGACAGAATACAATGCTGGAACTGGAAGCAGCTGGCAAGAAAGAAACAGCCGAATACAAACGTCTGCAAGCAGAGGTAAAGAATTACAATGCACAGATAAAAGCTAATGAAACGAAACTCCGCAGTCTTCGTTCGGCTATGGACATCAATGCAATGACAATGTCTCAACTCAAGAAGCAAGCTCGTGACCTTCAGACAGCTCTTAACAACACGTCGAAAGCAGCTAATCCGCAAGAGTACGGGCGGTTAGCTTCAGAGCTTCGTAGTGTCAATGGACGTATCTCGGAGTTGAAGCGTGATGCTTCTGGACTGGGTGAATCGATGGGTAAAGAGTCTACGGGCATCATGGGTAAGTTTGAAGGCATGTTCTCGTCTATCTCTGGAGGATGGACAAAGCTCGTGGGTGTTGCAACAGCTGCTGTCGCTTCCATCTCCGCAGTCATCGAAGGAGCCAAGTGGTTCTATAATTACAACATGGAAATTGAGGAAGCGCAACGTCTGACTCGTGAGTTCTTCAACATACAAGGAGACGAGCTCGTCCACACGCAGAGTCAGATATCTGCTCTCGCTGAACAGTTCGGTAAGGACTACAAGGAGGTACTCGGTACTGTAGAGTCACTTACCAATCAATATGGTATATCTACTACTGAAGCTATTAATGCTATTAAGGACGGCTTGCAGGCTGGTGCTGACCTTAACGGTACATTCCTTAGTCAGATTCAGCAGTACGGACCTGCCTTCAGTGACGCAGGTGCATCTGTGAAGGACCTCGTCGCAAGTATCACGCAGACCCGCTCTGGTATCTTCAATGAGGCTGGTATGGGGCTGATACAGACCGCGACGAATCGTATTCGCACGATGTCGACTGCAACACAGGGTGCGCTGAACTCTATCGGCATCTCAAGTAAGCAGCTTGAAGCAGACCTTATCTCAGGAAAGACCTCCATCTTAGAGGCTATTAAGATGATTTCAGGCAAGATTAAGGAACTGCCTGAAAACTCTATGCAAGTGGGTCAAGTTATGAAGGCTGTTTTTGGAAAAACTGCCAGCAACGAAGGTATGAAGCTTGTGAAGACCTTAGCTGACATGTCTACTAATATGGACGAACTGAAGGGCGTGACAGGAGAGTATGGTGAGTTACAGCGCGAGGAGGTTGAAGCCCAAGCAGAACTTAATGAGAAGATGTCTAAGTTCTTCGGTCTTGGCGAAAACGGATTTGACGAGCTTACTATGAAAGCTAAGATATTCGGAGTTAAGGCTTTGTCTAAGATTATCGATTACACGGTTAAAATAATAAACTACTTTATCGACCTCTACAATGAGTCCAAGATATTCCGTATCGGAATTGAACATGTCAAAAATACCTTCAAGAACACGTGGGAGGTGTTCAAATTTGGAGTCAACCTTGTCATTGATGGATTCAAAGGAATGGGTCGAATGGCGAAAGCATGGGCAAAGGTGATTGAGGGTGCATTCTCATTCGATGTCGATAAGATTACTACAGGAATAAAGGGACTTTGGGACGCTTATAAGGATACATGGACTGAGATAGGTCAGGACGCTAAGAAGATGGCTGCGAACGTTCGCGGAAACTTCATCGATGCGATAAACAATACAGTTGGAAAGAAGAAGGTTGCACGTATCTCTGTTGACGTTACTCCAGATGTTAAGACTCATTCGAGTAATCCGAACTTAAAAGAAGAAAAGCACCGTACGATAGAGAATGGAGTAAAAGATCTTAAGAAAAAGAAAGAAAAGAAGAAAAAAACCACTGACCCTGACGATGTAGCGAGCAAGTTATTTGCGCACGATCGTGCACAAGATCTTGATGCTGAGAAGCGAAGATACGATAAGAGTCTGAATGCATTAAAGGAAGCACTTGCTAAGAAGACCCTCACACAGGAGCAGTACAGTGCATACGTGGCTGCTCTCAATATTCAGCATCAGAATAAACTACTCGATATCGAGAAGACTTACTTGCAACGCTCTGAGAATATGGTATTCAAGGATGCTGCGAAGAAGAAGGCGTTACACGAAGGGCAAGTTAAGGCTGTCGCTGACCAGCAGCAAGCTGCGAACACTGCATATATCGAGGCAGAGAAAGAGTATTATGAGTCCTTGGACCAGATACGACAGTCAGCTTCTGCTAAACCGCAGACTCTTCAGCAAGAATGTGATGCGAAATTAGTAATCCTGGATGGATATTATAAGGCTTCCTTGCAGCGTGCGAAAGACAATGGAGAGCGTGAGAGAGAGGTTACTGAAGCGTACGAAGCTGCTAAGGCTGCAATCGTTGCAGAGTATGAGCAGAAAAAGGAAGAGGAGCGTGCTCGTGCAAAACAGGAGTACGGCCTTGAGACGTTCGATGAACAGCAAAAAGCAAAAAGGAAGAAACTTGACGAAGACTACGCAAAAGGACTTCTCTCGGCAGAAGAATATGAAAAAGCAAAAAATAATCTTATAAAAGAAGCTGAGGAATATAGAAATCAAATACTCCAACAGTATGGTCTTGCAAAACGCAAAGATATCTATCAAGAAGAACTCGAGCATCTGAAAAGTCTGTTGCAGGCTGGATTTATCAGTCAACAAGAATACGAGGAAGCTGTCTCACGTTTAAGACGCGAAAAATGGAAGGAGGACTTTGAGAATTACAAGGGGCTTTTCGTTGACGCTATGCAATCACTTCAGCAAGCAGAGATAGCGAACGTCGATGCTAAGTATGATGCTGAGATTGAAGCTGCGAAGAACGCTGGTAAAGACACTACGGAGCTTGAGAAAAAGAAGGCTAATGAGAAGCTGAAGATTCAAAAGAAATATGCGGATGTTAACTTCGCAATTCAAGCAGCGCAAATCATCGCATCCACGGCTTCTGCTATCGCTAAGACTTTCTCAGAATTGGGTTTCCCTGCTGGTATTCCTGCTGCTGCCTTGATGGGTATCACGGGTGCTGCTCAGCTTGCAGCAGCACTTGCAGAGCGCAATAAGGTGAAGCGAATGACACTAAGCGGAGCAGGCAGTTCCGCCTCTGCTTCAGGTTCACGTGTCGCAACAGGACTTGAGTCCGGAGGTAGTATTGACGTAGAGCGCAAACAGGATGGCAAGATGTTCCATGCCGATTATGATCCAGACAGACGTGGGTTCATCGATAAACCTACCGTCATCGTAGGAGAGGGCGGATACGGACATAGCAAGGAGTGGGTCGCTTCGAATGCTGCTGTGGAGAACCCTACGATAGCTCCATTCATTGACATCATCGATCGTGCGCAGCGTGCAGGGACTATCCGCACGCTCGACATGAATAAGTTTCTTGTTCAGCAGGCGCAAGGTCGTGCCTCTGGTGGATATGTCACCCCAACGGTTAACGATGTGCGTGGTATGGCTAAGGACTCCTACAAGGATACGCTCATCGAGCGATTAACGGATGTCCTGGACCGCATCTCCACAGAGGGCATCCCCGCCAGCGTGGCACTGAACGAACTCGAACAGAAGCAGCAGCTGCTGGACAAAGCACGAAAATTCGGAAGCAAATGAAAATAACCAATCTGGAAAAGAGCGAGGACTACAACCTCCGTCCCGGTACGCAGATACAGATCGAGCGTACCAATCCCTTCTTCAACGACTACGGCGAGCAGACCGCTCCGCTCGAGCTGCCCGCCTCGGAACGCAACCGCCGCCTGCTCGGCTTCCCCGACTCTTTCGGCCGCCGGGTGAAGATGTCGCCTGCGGACGTCACCATCCAGGACGGCGAGTACTTCGCGCAGTGCCGGCAGGTGGTGCTTTCCGCACAGTACGGAGGCGGCATCTCCACATCGTTCTACGTCAACGACGGATCGTTCTACTCCCGCATCCAGAACATCAGGCTCAAGGACATCTTCGGGGACGAGTGCATCCCCGGCGTGGACTCCGTGGAGAAAGGGATCGAGTTCTGCCGCCGGCTCCGCACGAACTCCTCGGACGAGTACGGCATCTTCCCCGTGCTGCTCACCGACGATTCCGGCGACAAATCGGGGATGAACTACAAGGTGCTGAACGCATACGGAAAGGAACAGGTGCTGAAGTGGAAGAAAATCTATGAATGGTGGGACTACCAGTTCCCTGCCGCCACGGCGTTCAACCCCGACATGGACGGCGAAGGCTGCGACTTCTACAATGCCGTACAGCGCACGGAGTACGTGGACGGCATCCCCATCACGTTAAAGCCGGGCTACTACATCTCGCCATTCATCCGCGCCAACTACCTCCTGCGCCGCGTCTTCGCTTACTTCGGCTACACGCTCGCGGACAATTTCTTCACACGCACGGACCCGTTCCGGAAGATGGTCGTCGTGAACAACGTCATGGACACACTGGTGAACGGACGGATAAAGGTGGCCGACCTCGTGCCCGACTGCACCTGTGCCGACTTCATCGCCGTCTTCCGCAGGAAGTTCTGCTGTGAGTTCACATCCGACGAGGGACGGCGCACGGCGGACATCGTCTTCCTGCGTGATACCCTGGACGAACAGCCCGTGGCCGACCTCACGCACTGCGTCACCGGAGAACCCACGCTCGCCTACAAGTCCGAGAAGGACTACAAGCGGCTTACCCTATCACCAGAAGAGAAAGTCGACACGGACCTCTCTGACTCCTACGACGACCTCGACTCCATGGTGAAAAACAACCCCTGCGCATACTTCAACCCGGAGGACGGGGCTTTCTACAAGCGGGGATTCTCGGGCGACTACGAAGTGATAACGAAGATAGGCGAAGCGTCACAGGACTACAATACCGGCGGCAGCCTCGAGGCGAAGGAGGTGAAGATACCCGAACTGATGCCCGAGTTCCGGATGCTTTCCTATAAGGGTACGGTTGACGATGCTGAGTTCACTTACGACATGGGGCAGTTCCTGTACATAGGAGCCTACAAGTCGCTCAACTCGAAGATGGTCATCGCCGGGAAGGACAAGGAGGAGACCTCCGAACCGGCAAGCAGGCAGAAGACGATGCTCGCCTTCAGCTATCTGTCGGCCGGCCGGCCGGAAGGGACCATCTCCCCGCACGACCTGTCCGACAGCACGCATCCCCGCATCTTCGACTATGCGCTCTATTACAACGGCCCGCAGGGCATCTTCGAACGCTTCTACCGTGACTACGACCTCCTGCTCCGCAACTCCCTGCACGACATGAAGGTGAAGCTGCTGCTGTCTCAGTCACAGAAGCAGAACCTGCCGTCAACGGCAAAGGTGGTGATACGCGGCGTTCCGTTCCTGTTCAACAAGCTCAAGTTCACGCTCGGAGGCAAGGACGAACCGGTGGAATCCGATCTCTACACCGTAACGCTCATGGAACCCGTCAGCGAGGCACCTGCCGTCAGCGGACAGCTGAAGGCGATGGATGCCCGGTACAGATGGGTGGGACGCGAACGCGTGACGGAAGTGGGCTGGGACGAGTACGACGGATCCGGACCTGACAAATGGCGCACGTTCGTTACCGTCTATCCACCGCTGCCCTCTGCCGAATACGTCGGGAAGCCTTACGGACGGCAGGTCTCCTACACCGAGCAGCAGACCCGCCACGGAACGGCATTCCGCCATGCGAAGTACAAGTACACCCGGACGGAAGTGTGGCTGGAATGCGTGCCCCTGTGAAAGACGGATTTTCCTGTCCTTTACACTTCAAATACATTCCAATACCTTTGCTCAAAACTCTGACGACACATGGATATACTGCATAAACCCGATGCGCTCAGCCTGACAGGCTCGATGGACCACCTGGTCCTCTCGGCGGCGGACGACGTATCGTTCGTCCTGAAATATGCCGACAGCGGACAGACAATCGTCCAGCACGTTTATACCCCCTCCAAGAATGGACGTATAGAGGTCGATCTGGAGCGGATCATAACACCGCTGCTGTCGTTCCGGCTGCAGGACAGACAGGAACCCTACCGGCAGACGGACATCGCACGCCGGTTCAGGATCGAAATCAAGGAGAAAAAGACGAATGCCGCCGCATCATACGCTTTCACGGCCCTGCGTGCCGGCATCGACCGCCTCGCCGATACGGCCGACGCATGGCTCAAGGGGAACTTCCTCACCTGGCAGCCGACGGTGAAGCCCGTCACTTACTACACGCCCGAGTTCCTCACCTACTATGCCGTGGAGGATTCTGTCGTGAAATGCAAGGCCTACACGGAGCAGGACGGTGGTCATGCGGAGGATATCCTGACGCTGGCCAGCCTGGGCAAAGACACCGTATGGACCGTCCCCCTGCAGTATGCCGTCATCGCCGGAAAGACGGGGAAGCTGCCCTCCTATTATGATGTATGGGTGGAAGACACCGCAGGCACACGCCTCACTTACGTGCAGCGGTACTACGCCTCCGGCATCCGCAGCGAGCAGGAACAGTGGGTGCTTTTCGAGAACTCGCTGGGCGGCATCGACACCTTCCGCGCATACGGAGACTCGGAAAACACGGCGAAGCACACGCACAACATCGCTGAAATCGGCGACGATGCAGAGGAGTACCGCGTCGATACCGTCCGGGAGTACAAGAAGAACACCGGGCATCTCTCTCTCGAGGAGCGCAAGTGGCTGCTCGACTTCTTCCCTTCGCTGGGGAAGTTTCTCTACGCAGGCAATCATATTCGCCGAATCGTCGTGACGGAAAGCGATGCGACATGGAAGACTTCGGAGCTGCCGTCAGCCTACAGCTTCACGTACCGTTATGCCGATGCCCGGCCTTACCTCAACATCACGCGTCCGGAAGGTGCCGCACTGCGGACGCTTGACATCAAAATACCCGACATAGGGTCTTTTACCGTCGCCCCACGCCTGGCTGAGCTGGAACGGCTGCCGCTGAGCGGTGGGGCACTCTTTCCGGTGCAGAGTCCTTACTCAGACCACTGGAACATCACTTCGGCCGCCGCCCTGCTCGCCTGGTTTGCAAGCGAGGTGAAAGCGAACTACGGGGATGACGGTGCGTTCGGGCATCGGCACGACAATATGTCGGTGCTGCAGGCACTGAACCGTATCGGCAATTATCTGACGCTCGATGCACAGAAAATCTCTGCCGGACTGGCGGATGTAGCCGTCTCAGCACAGTCGCTCGCCCCGGAGAGTACCGACTGGGACAAAATTGTCCGAACGGACAAAGACACCCTGGTCCGTGCCGTGACAACCTTCCTGAAAGGAATTTATGTGGCCGGCGGCAGAGGTATAGACAAAGACGGCACTGCAAATCTTCTCGACCTGTTTTCACGCTATGTCACGGCAGAATCCCTTAAAAGCAGGGACTTCCATTCAGGCCTGCTCGACGGCTCGGGCTACGGAATCTACGAGGACGAGCACGGAAAGAGCGTGGCGGAGGTGGACAGGCTCGAGGTCAGACAGAAGGCGACCTTTGCCGAGTTGGAGTACATACGGCTGGCATTCACCACAGGCGACGTGGGTTATACGAGCGCAGGCGGCAGAATCGCTTTCGTGAAGAAGACAGGGAACGTGTTTCGTTGCTACTTCTTGGCTGATGACGGAGAAAAGCGTGTCGCCAACGAGTGGCGGGTGGGTGATATGGCTATGTGCAGGACGGCGAACCTCCTGTCACGGACGACGAAGCAGGCGGCCGACCGCTACTACTGGAGGCTGGTGGTGAACACAGGCGAGGAGACAACCGGCGGAAAGCCGTATTACTTCATCGACCTGTCCGACACCAGGGGAAGTCTCGAACTGACCGTTGACGGAAAGAAGCATGTCTGCGTGGGCATGGACACGAGCACGGAGAACGACGTGCCGCAGGCGGAGGACGACATCATACAATTAGGAAGCCAGACCGACCCAGACAGGCAATACGCTTATGTCATCTATGTGTCGGAGGGAAAGCGGGTCGATTATGCCGGCATCAACGACTACGACCTCACACGGCACATCGTCAACGAGTTCTCGCCACGAGGAACAACGATACGCTCCGACAGCTTCAAGGTCATATCCGGAGCAGGGACAGGCACGAGCAGCCCCCTCGTCTGCGAGCGCGGGGCGTGGTACGATGGAGCCGTGTCCGGGCACTACGATCACTGGAGCCACAACAACGCCACGTGGCTCTGCATCGTCGGCAAGGGTATGACCACCACCGCCGAGCCCAAGGACGGCAGCCCGGAGTGGCTCAAGGAAACCTACGGAGAAAGCAGTACCGAACTGGACATCTTCACCGACCGTGGGAATATCATCCGCAACGGACAAGGGACCGTCACGCTGACGGCTGTCGTCACGCATGGCGGCAAGGATATAACTGACACATTTCCTATGTCCGCTTTCTCGTGGACGAGGAACAGCGGAAACAAAACATACGACACAGAATGGAACAACAGACACGTTGGGGTAGGGAAAACCATTACAGTGAATGCGGCAGATATATTCAAACGTGCAGTGTTCGAGTGCATATTAGACAATTAATTAAAAATAGATATTATGGCAACAACAGCAAGAAACCAGATTACCATTGTAGATTTGAATGACGCAAAGAGCGTACAGGTGTATTTCACAGCCACGCAGGGCTTCTCGCAGGGCTACAACCCCGACACGCACCAGTTCAGCCCGAACTACCCCTCGTCAAACAACGTCATTACGCCCAAGGTGTATGAGACAGGAGACGCGAACGACCACCTCGCCCGCTGCTCGAACGTGAAGTACACCATCGGCGGAACGGCCTATACGGCAAGCTCAGGCAACGCCTCCTACGTGGTCGGGGCCGACGGCACGATGACAATCAAGGCCAACCTTTCCGGCAACCTCAACGTGACGTTCGAGGCGGACTACACCGACGAGGACAACATCGTTTCGAAGATCGGCGGCTCGTTCACCATTATCCGCAACGAGAGCAGCGGGGCCCTCTTCCAGGTGGTGCTCACCGCCCCCAAGGGCAACATCTTCGACAAGTCCGTGCCCGGAGACCTCACCGTGCAGGCGCAGGCCGTACGCGGCGGCGTGAAGGACGACACGAACGTCGCCTACGGCTTCCAGCAGTTCGACATCGCACAAGGCAAGTGGGTGTCTGTTGCGGCGGGAAGATCCAACGGCAAGACGCTGACAGTGAAGCCTGACGACGTGCTGAACTTCCAGACTTTCAAGTGCATTGCCACCGATGCCGGCGGAACGGACAAGGCGGCCACGGCAGAGGCCATTATCACGTTCGAGGACAAGACCGACCCATACACTGTCGAACTCTACTGCCCGACAGGCGACAAGATTGTCAACGGCACTGGTTCTACGACCGTCAATGCCCGTGTGTGGCAGGGAGGCAAAAAGATTGAAGACGAGAACACACCGGCGGCGAGCCGCAAGTTCAACTATGCGTTTGCGAAGTTCGACAAGGACGGCAAGCCGCAGAACTGGAATGGCACCACCTCGAACATAAAGACCGGCAATCCGATAACCGTGCTCGCTGCCGAGGTGAACACGAAGACGACATTGGTCTGCGAAATCACTAAAAAGTAAGGATTATGGCCGTCGCAAGAAACCAGATTACAATAACGAGCGAACAACGTGATTACACTTTCCTCCGTTACTCGGATGACGGAGGAAAGACGTTCACGGCGGCGCGGCCCATAACGCAGGCGCAGGCCGACGCACCCGGGAGGAACCTCGCACGCGGCACGGCGGATTTCAGCGGCGGAAAGGCGAACTGGAACATGGACTACAGAATCAAACCGACGGACGAGAAATACATGGGTCTGACGGTCATCCGCATTCCCGATTCGTGGAACCAGGCCGGCTCGATAGTCCCCTGCAGGGCGGGCAAGACCTACACTTTCTCCTTCTGGGCGAGGGTTGATGAGCTGGAAGGTGGCAGATGCGGCGGTGTCATCCGTAATTGCAGAAAAGGTGAACACTACGAATACGTGAGCTATGACGGTATCAAGACAGGCAATAGTCTGTACCTTACATATACGAAGGAGTGGAAACGTCACACGTTCGTCCTGCGCTTCCTGAAGGATGCTCCTAATGCGGCGTTCAGCGTGGAGAAAGACGCAAATGGCAACACGCTGTTCGTCTGCGGATTCAAGGTGGAGGAAGGCGAGACGGCGACGCCATGGTCACCGGCCCCTGAAGACCAGCAGAGGGGCACGACCCCCGGCAAGTACCTCGGCACACTCGTATGGGACAAGCCCTACCCGAGCATGGACACTTCCGCCTACACGTGGAGCGAGGTGCAGGGCATTCAGGGCGAGCGTGGCGAGAAGGGCGAAGCGGCTGAGGTGTATCGTTTGAATGTTGTTGAGGAAACGGCAAAGGTTACGCCGGCAGGGGTTTTATACGTCTCTCTTTCGTATAGTGTTCTTCATATTCAGGGAGGCAAGGTTGAAAATGTTGGTAATCTGGATGATTTCAGGGTCGTGTGCGAATCCGATACGCATGATAGTGCAACTGTTGAAAAAGGTATCGGTTTCGTGTGTAAATACACGATGAATGACTATTTTGCCAACTCTAATCGTCCGAGTTTCTTCCGTGTTCAGCTGTTCAGGGGCAATGAGTTGCAGGATGAGCGTGTGGTGAATGTTCAGCTGGAAGCGGCTTCTTATGTCGAGGTGGTTGGCGATTTGCGCAAGACCGTCTCGCAGCACGGAAGGAACATCTCCAGGATAGAGCAGAAGGCGGACGGCATATCGCTGAAGGTGGAGGGGATGAAGAACGGCGTGAGGAATCTCCTGAAAGGAGGCAGGCTGAATGTCTCGTTCTCGACCTACGGACTCCCGTCCGCTTTCCGTCTGAAGCTCAAGCCCGATACCGACTATACGCTGACGGTCTGCGGACGCATCAGCGAGGATGCGCTGAAGAAGGGACAGACGCTGCGTACGTACGTCTTTGACAAGGACTGGAAGTGGTCCGCTGACTTCGGCATCCAGTCCACGTCGGACACTGCGGCATCCGTCACGTTCCGCATACCGGCAGACAGACATTCGCCGGAAGACTACTATATCAGCTGCTTTCCGTTCCCGAACCAGGAGCCAAAAGGGAAGAACGGTGAGGTGACCGTCAGCTGGATAGTCCTCACGGAGGGCACGCAGGCGGCGGCATCGTGGATTCCGGCAGAGGGGGAGGACGTGGAAGCACGGATGAAAAGCGCAGGGATGGAGATAAAAGACGGCGAGATAACCCTGACGGCCAACAGGACGAAGATACGCAACAACAAGGGCGAGGACATCGCCGTGTTCAACGAGGACGGTACCGTCGACGCCCGCCGCATCCTGATGCGCTGCCGGTTCGGGAACATCACCTTCGGAGAGGTGGACGGCTACCCGAACATCATCATCACCAATGCGCTCAACCAGCCGATGCTCATGCTCAACCACAGGGGCATCGTGTCGCCCTACGGAGCGGACATCGTACTGCTCAACTGCAGCGAGTACTTCACCCGCCGGGACGAAGCCGTGCTCGGCGTGAACATCGTCGTGAGGGTCACCAACATGGGATTCCAGGAGCAGACGTTCGGCGACAACATCCGCC
The DNA here is from genome assembly GCF_000191065.1 of Prevotella multiformis DSM 16608. GTDB lineage: Bacteria > Bacteroidota > Bacteroidia > Bacteroidales > Bacteroidaceae > Prevotella > Prevotella multiformis. Next base: position 441,187 of record NZ_GL872283.1, on the reverse strand, counting down.
TGACGGCGACCCTCGGGGGAGGGCTCAACAGGACGCTGACGCTCGTGCTGGGCGAGTACCACGTCAAGGGCATCGCCGACCCTGGAATAGCGGTGGCGGCGAAGCAGCCCGTCACGCTGAAGATCGGCGAGACCGGCACGCTCGTCTACGGTGCGCACCACACCGTCGGGAGCACGTCGGGAGGAAACCTCGTAGCACAGTCCGTGTCGTTCTCCGTCAGGGCGACGTATGCCGACAAGGTGGTAGACGGCAGCTACACGGAACGGCTCGACGCTTCGGACGGGCTGCCCGACTTCTCCGGCGGACTGCCTGGAGGCGGACTGCCTGGAGGCGGGAACATCCTCTCCGGACTCTGACGGATGGTGCAACGTGATACATACGTGTCGGAAAGCATAACGCCTGTCCTGTGAACGGAAGCCCTTGGGACAGGCATGAGGGGCATTCTTTTTAAAAAAACTGGATAACAGGAAAGGACAGAAATGAAAACAGTATCTTCGAAAACAGAGAAGACGGTGGTGGCCGACCTCGGCCGCTTCCGCCACGTGGTAAGTTACACGGCAGACGACACCGACCCGAAGGCCGTCAAGGTCATCCGCCTCGAGGACAGCGTCGTGAACCTCGCCGCACCTGGCGTGGCCAGCACTCCGAAGGGAAAGCTCGCATACGACGGCGTGAGCATCAAGGCAGAGGAGATAGACATCTGCCCCTGCTTCGCATCCATCGTGGAAGACCTCAAGGCCGTCTGCGGGGCGATAGAGCACGGCGAACCGCTCCCCGACAGGGCGTTCCCGGCGGAGGAGCAGGCGGAAAAGGAAGAGAAACTCGAGGACAGGGAGGACTGACGCATGGATTCGCAAAAGCCGTTGAAGCCTGAATGAGACGGGCTCTCCCGTTTTCTCCTTTCAGAAGAAAATATTTTGTAGGAAAGATGGACAGGAGGAAGCGTACAAGGCTTCCCTCTGTCCGTTTTTATGAAGAATCTACAGCACTCCCCGGTAATTTAGCAGCAGACGGTTGGCCTGCTGAATGTCCTTCGGCGTATAGATGTCCGTAATCAGTATCGACGAGTGGCGCGCCTGATCCCGCACGCTGAGAATATCCGTGTTGGCGCGGAGCATGTTCGTTATACCTGTATCTTTCAGGCTGTAAAACTTGTAACGGTCCGTCATCTTCAGAGCCTTCCGCACGTGATGGTGCCAGTAGTCCCTGAATGACTTTTCGCTTCTCCGCTCTCTTCCCGGGGCGAAGCCGTCGCTGAACAGGTAATAGTTCCCCGGGCTGTCGAAAACGCGCAGGTCGATCATCAGTCTGAGCACATGGTCAGGCATGGTCAGAACCGCATCGTTGTGATTCTTTGTATTCGTTCCATGCAGCAGCAGCGTTTTCTTGTTGATATCAAAATCGCCCACTTTCAGATAACTCATTTCTTTAGGGCGGACGAAGAGATAGTGTAGGATATAACAGGCCAGCAGGAAATGTCTGTTGTGTTCCTGCAGCCATTTCTTTATGTTTTCCAGTACATCGTCGGGTATTACGTCTCTGTTCTTGAATTCTCCTCTGCGCCGGACAATGGAATAACTCTCGGTCGGATCCGTCGGGATGTACCCGCGCTCAAGAAGATACCTGCAGAAGGTCTTGAGCCAGGAAAGGTAGTTGTTTCTGGTACGGATGGTGTTATTCCTGTCCACGAAAACATAGTCAAGGAACTGTCCCACCAACCGGCTGTCAAACTGATAGGTATAAAACAGATTGATCTTCTGTTTCTCCTTCCACTCCTTCAGTATCCTGACCCTGCTGGTGTAGGATGTGACGGACTCTTCTCTCATGTTATGCTCTTTGAAGAGCTTTAGAAGATAGTTTTCGTATTTTCTGCAGACATCATCAAAGGAGGAGTATTCGAGAGGCTGCACCATCTCCACCCACGGATTCCATCCCTGCATCAGTTTCTCCGTGAGTCTTTTGATGAGGGCCTCGCCATACACCCGCTGGTTGCGTTTGCCCTTGATGTGGTCAAGCATGAACTTCTTGATACGGAACTTCCCCCTCGTTGGGTCAAACGCTGAGAGTGAGACATAGCATTCCGAAGCCTGATGAAGCCTCGGAGTCTTCCAGCCGACAATCTCATTGATTGCCGTCTGCCTGTTCTGATTCTGAAGAAAATTTTTTTTAGGCATTTCTAAATTTTGAATGAAATGCCCGGTTGAACTATCAAATAAAGCAGAAGTCAGGCTTCACCGACTTTTCGCCGACCTCTTGCCCCCCGACAAAGCGAAAGGGGTTGACACTCAACCCCTCCGCTTTAATTCTGTCGGGATGACCGGACTCGAACTGGCGACCCCTACGTCCCGAACGTAGTGCGCTACCAACTGCGCTACATCCCGATTGCTCTGTAAGCGAGTGCAAAGGTAATTATTTTTTTTGGAACTGACACAAGTTTTGCGCGCTTTTTTTCATGTTTGTCACAGCAAAGCGGGCAGTTCGAAGAGTTTTATGCCGTTACTCCCCTTTATCAGGATGTAATGTCCCTCCGGACGGCGGCGTTCTATCTCGGCCTTCACCTCCTCCACGTCACGGAATTTGCGGAAGGCGCACCGTGTCTTTCCGAACTCTTCTCCGACGAGCCACACATCGTCTATGCCGGCTGCTTCCAGCTCGCCGACCACCCGCTGGTGCTCCTCTCCGGAGGCCTCTCCCAGCTCCCGCATGTCTCCGAGGATGGCCATCTTGTTCTCCACCTGCATGAGCCGGAAGTTCTCTATGGCGGCAGACATGCTCGACGGATTGGCATTATAGGCATCCACGATGAGCCTGTTATGCGCCGTCTCGGTCAGCTGCGAGCGGTTGTTGCGGGGGATGTAATTCTCCAGGGCATGGTTCACCTGCTGCGCCGTAACTCCGAAGTGCAGGCCGACGGAAATGGCAGCCAGCATATTGTCCAGGTTGTAAGACCCGACGAGACGGGTCTGCACCTCATAGGTGTTGGAGGAGGGCTGAGGGGTGTTGAGCGCCCGCCAGGTGAATTTCAGGAAGGGTGCACAGCTGACGACCTGTCCCTGTACATCGGCGGTGCTGTCCTGCCCGTAAGTGACGATGCGGTCGAACTCCCGCTGCTCCGCCATCTCCGTAAGGTCGGCATTGCTTTCGTTGAGGAAGAGCAGTCCGCCATGTGCCTTGAGGAAATCGTACAGTTCCCCTTTCGTACGTTTCACCCCCTCGAAGCTGCCGAACCCCTGCAGATGGGCGCGTCCGACATTGGTGATCAGGCCGCAGGTCGGTTCTACATACCTGACGAGCTTCTCAATATCACCGGGATGAGACGCACCCATCTCAATGACGGCTATGTCGTGTTCGGGACGTATGCCGAGCAATGTACGGGGCACGCCCACATCATTGTTGTAATTGGCCTCGGTAGCGTGTACGTTGAATTTCTCTGACAGAACCGCCGAAATAAGTTCCTTGCTGGTCGTCTTCCCGTTCGTTCCTGTTATGCCGATGACCGGTATCCCGAACCGGCGGCGGTGCGCACGCGCCAGTTCCTTGTAGGTCACCAGCGCGTCGTCTACGAGGATGAACCGTGCATCACCGGCCTTGGCGTATTCCGCTTCATCGACTACGGCGTAGCTGCACCCTTTCTGCAAGGCCGCCTCCGCAAACCTGTTGCCATCGAAAGACGCACCTTTCAAGGCGATGAAAATACTTCCCGCAGGGCAGCTTCGGCTGTCGGTAGTCACAACGGGATGCTGCCGGTAAATCTTGTAAATCTCCTGTATGTCCATGCTGATTCCTCTATTTTCAGATGCAAAGATAACGCAAAAGGCAGACAATGCAAAGCAATCCCGCCCATTTTTACAGAGGACCGGAAAGCCGGTCTCCGGAATGCAGACGATTCCCGACCGGTCGGGAATCCGGTTCCCGGCCGTTGGGAACACGATTCCCAGCCGTTGGGAACAGGATTCCCAGCCGGGCGGGAACACGGCTCCCGACCAGGCGGGCGTGAAGGCCGGATGCGGCTGCTGCAGCCTCTATCGGCGGATGTTCCACATCGGTGTCTCGCCGCCTCCGATGAGCACGTCGATGTTGGCGCCGTTCTTCTTCTCGATGACATCCCATGCCCGCAGCTGGATGAACTGTGCGGGGGAGAGGTTCAGCTCGGTCATGTAAGCCTTGTCGGCCACGGCTTTGTTGCGTTCGGCCTTGGCGCGTGCAAGCTCCATCTCCGCCCGTTTCTCCTGTGTCTGTTTGGCCTGGATGCTTGCAGCCGTCTTGTTCATTTCCTCCAGCTGCTCTTTGTTCGGCATGACGCGGTCGGTGATGACCTGCTGTATGTCGATAGGGAAGTTGGCCTTCCGCGACAGTGCGGCAACGTAGTTGCGCATGGACTGCTTGATGCGGTCGTCGAATTTCGCCAGCACCTCACGGTTGCTCATCAGGTCGAACGGCGAACAGGACGACACGTATTCGCGCACCTTGTTGCGGAAATAAGGCTCGATGAAGTTCTCGAACCAGTTCTCGCCATAGTTACGCAGCAGGTCGGGCGTCTGTCCTTTCTTCACCTGGATGATCATGTACATGTTGACATCGAGCGGCGTGTTGTCGTTCGACAGCAGGTCGTCGAACTGGAACTGCATCTTCTGCGGGAGGATGTTGAAGTAGACGGCGGTAGTCGTCGGGGCTACCAGCGTGATGGAGTTCACCGGTTCGTCGTCGACGCGTGTACTGCCGAAGAAGATCGGCTTCATCTTCAAGGCCGCCTCTTCATCGTATGAGGGGTTGACAAACGAGAAGAAGGCAAGGCTCGCTACAAGGACAGCCGCAACGATTCCTGCGAGAATCCATATCTTTCTGGGTGCATTCATGTGAGGTAAATTTATTGGATTGTGATTTGTATTCCGTTGGTTGACTTGTCTGGAGGAAGTGTTCATAACCTATATATAATAATGTGAATATTCCGGTCTGCCGGTATCTTTCATGTGCAAAGATAGAGAAAAAAAATGAGAAACAACTTCTACGCCTTATTATTTGACATCGGTCTGTACAGGCTCCCCCCGACCGGACGGAATCAGGAAAGGGACAGCCGTTCCGGACATAACCTACCGTAAGGAAAAACAGAGAAATCATCCTCATTTTCGTTCAGAAAAGCAACTAAACGAAAGAAAAAAACTTCTGAACGAAAGTAAATATGTAAATTATGTTAATTAATTTGGAGCTTTAAAAGCATTTTGTTTATCTTTGCTGCGAAAAGAAACGATTATATTTATGAACAGCAGGCGTATCGTTCACTAAATCTTTCGTTACGAAACATTATGAAGTAAACTTTTGACCGATTTGAACGACCTATACAATGAGCAGCGTATTAAACAAAGACTATGACGTGATTATCATCGGTGGGGGCATTACCGGTGCCGGCACTGCACGCGACTGCGCCCTGCGCGGACTTCGTGTGCTGCTTGTAGAGAAGTCCGATTTCACCAATGGAGCGACAGGACGCAATCACGGTCTGCTGCACAGCGGTGCGCGCTATGCAGTGACCGACCCGGAGTCGGCTTCCGAATGTATCAAGGAGAACATGATTCTCCGGCGCATAGCCCGTCACTGTGTGGAAGAGTCGGACGGCTTGTTCATCACGTTGCCTGAAGACGACATCCATTATCAGGCGACATTCGTCGAAGCCTGCGGGAAGGCAGGAATAAAAGCCAGTGTCATTTCTCCGGAAGAGGCACGCCGCATAGAGCCGTCGGTCAATCCCGACCTTGTCGGTGCCGTGCGTGTGCCCGATGCTTCCATTGACCCTTTCCATCTCACAACGGCGAACATCCTGGATGCACGCCGTCATGGGGCAGATATTCTCACTTATCACGAGGTGACAGGCCTGACTGTCAGGAACGGACGCATTGAGGGAGTACAGCTGCGTGACAACCATACGGGTGAGGACAGCGAGGCGCATTGCCGGCTGGTCATCAACGCCGCAGGTATCTGGGGACACGGCATTGTCGGTATGGCAGGCATAAAGCTGAACATGTTCCCGGCCAAAGGGACGCTCCTCGTGTTCGGTCATCGTGTCAACAACATGGTCATCAACCGCTGCCGCAAGCCTGCCGATGCAGATATTCTCGTACCGGATGATACGGTGTGCGTCGTCGGAACGACAAGCGACCGCGTGCCATACGAAACGATTGACGACCTGAAGGTAACGCAGGAAGAAGTGGACCTGTTGATAAAGGAGGGCGAGAAACTCGCTCCAAGCCTTGCGACGACACGCATCCTGCGTGCCTATGCAGGCGTCCGTCCGCTTGTCGCTGCCGACAACGACCCTTCAGGACGAAGTATCAGCCGTGGCATCATCTGTCTGGATCATGAAAAGCGCGACGGTCTGGCCGGTCTCATTACGATTACAGGCGGCAAGATGATGACCTACCGGCTCATGGCGGAGCAGGCCACAGACCTGGCCTGCAGGAAGCTGGGTGTCGATGCGAAGTGCCGGACAGCCGTCCTCCCGCTTCCCGGAACAGAAGGAAAGTCGGGCGACAGGCCCCGCCACGTCTATTCTACAGCACATAATGCTGCCGAAGGAAGACAGGGCAACCGCGTGCAGGAAGTAAGCGAGACAAGTGAGGAAGACCGTTCGCTGGTCTGCGAATGTGAGGAAGTGAGTGTCGGCGAAGTGAAATATGCCATCGAGGAACTGCACGTCCACGACCTGCTCAACCTGCGCCGACGCACACGGGTGGGCATGGGCACCTGTCAGGGCGAACTCTGTGCCTGTCGTGCGGCAGGTGTCATGTGCCGGACGGGAATGGAGGCGGACAAGGCACTGGCCGACCTCCGCAGTTTTATCAACGAGCGTTGGAAAGGGATGCGTCCTGTGGCTTGGGGCAGTACATTGGATGAAGCGCAGCTTACGGCGGTGATTTATCAGGGGCTGTTGGGACTGGCAGCAGGAAAAGGATGATGGTGTCGGCAGGGCCGGCAGCCATAGTTTTCTTAACAGCATTAGTGGCAATGGAAAATTTAGAAAAGCCAGAAAAGCCAGTGGTATTAGCAAAGCAATAACTACCGGCTGACCCTGAAAATTCTAACGAGGCAAGCAATCTACACAATCAAAACAATCGACGATGAAATACGACATTATAATAATAGGCGGCGGACTCAGCGGACTCACTGCTGGTATCACACTGGCACAGGCAGGCCGTCGCGTCTGCATTGTGTCGGCAGGACAAAGCAGCCTGCACTTCCATTCCGGCTCGTTCGACCTGCTGGGCTATGATGTGGAGGGAAAGCCGGTCACCCGTCCCTTGGAAGCAATCGGGCAGTTGGGAGCAGAGCATCCCTATGCAAAGATTGGCTTTGAAAGGATTGCCCGGCTGGCGGATGAGGCCGAGACGCTTTTGAATGAAGCGGGCGTGAAGGTGAAAGGCGACAGCAAAAAGAACCATTACCGTTTCTCTCCGCTTGGCAGACGGATTCCGGCATGGCTGACGACCGAGGGATATGCTGTGTGCGAAGAGGCGGACACTCTGTCTTGGAAACGTGTGGAAATCCTGAATGTACAAGGGTTCCTGGACTTCCCGACTGAGTTCATCTCAGCCGGTCTCAAGAAACAAGGTGTGGTCTGTCAGGTGAAGTCTTTTACGACAGACGAGCTGCGCCATGCAAGGAAGAGTCCTACGGAAATGCGTGCGACAAACATAGCGAAGGTACTGGCAGACAGGGAAAACCTGCGCAAGGTCGCCGACTGTATCAATGCCGTCAGCGGAGAGGCCGATGTGCTGTTGCTGCCGGCTGTACTGGGCTTCAGTGACGAAAAGAGTCTCGACGAACTGAAGACGATGGTTGAAAAGCCCATAGCATATCTCCCGACACTCCCTCCGTCGGTATCGGGAGTCCGTACGGCTATCCTCCTGAAGCGGCTCTTCGCCCGTCTGGGCGGTACGCTGCTGGTCGGTGACAAAGCCAATGGCGGTGTATTCAAGGACGGCCGTCTCGTCTCAGTCACTACAGATCATCTGCCGGATGAGTCTCTCTATGCCGACCAGTTCATCCTTGCCTCAGGGTCTTTCATGAGCCATGGACTTGAAAGCAACTACCAACGTGTGTTCGAACCGGTGTTCGACCTTGATGTCGATACAGCCGGGAAACGTGCTGAGTGGACGAAGGAAGATGCCTTTGACGCACAGCCTTACATGGAATACGGTGTGCGGACAGACCGGGATTTTCATGCCATAAAGGACGGGCAGACCGTCGGCAATCTCTTCGCCGTGGGTTCCGTACTGAGCGGACACAACCCTGTCAGGCTCCTCGATGGTACAGGTGTTTCACTCTTGACTGCCCTTCAGGTAGCCAGAACAATTACAGAAAGGAGATAAGGTCATGCCAGAAGGAATACAACTGAAGAATATCAGCGGCAATAACTTGGAACAGTGTCTGAAGTGTTCTATCTGTACTGCGTACTGCCCGGTGTCGGCAGTGGAGCCGGCATACCCCGGTCCGAAGCATTCCGGCCCCGACCTGGAGCGTTACAGACTGAAGGACAACAGGTTCTTCGACGAGGCCTTGAAGATGTGTCTGAACTGCAAACGGTGCGAAGTGGCCTGTCCGTCCGGTGTCCGCATAGCCGATATCATTCAGGCTTCACGCATCAAATACAGCACACATGGTCCTATCCTGCGCGACAGGATGCTGGCGAACACTGACTTTGTCGGTACGATGGCGAACAGGGTGGCACCCATAGTGAATACTACCCTGGGCCTGAAACCTGTCAAGGCGGTGCTCCACGGCGTGATGGGGATTGACAAGCATCGCAGCTTCCCGGCCTACAGCAGCCAGAAGTTCGAGACCTGGTTCAAGCGCAATGCTGCCCCAAAGCAGGACGGATACAGGAAACATGTAAGCTATTTCCACGGCTGTTACGTCAATTATAACTTCCCGCAGCTGGGAAAGGACCTCGTGAAGATCATGAATGCAGCAGGCTATGGTGTCCATCTGCTGGAGAAGGAGAAGTGCTGCGGCGTGGCGCTGATCGCCAACGGACTCAGCAAGCAGGCTCGGCGGCAGGGAGAAGTGAACATCAACTCCATCCGGAAGTCGGCTGAGAAGGGCCGGGTGGTCCTCACGACCAGCTCCACCTGTACCTTTACCATGCGTGACGAGTATGCGCATCTGCTGGGCATAAAGACCGACGACATAAGAGAGAGCCTCACACTGGCCACCCGCTTCCTTTACCGGCTCATAGAGCGGGGCGAGATAAAGCTGGCGTTCCGCAAGGACTTCAGGATGCGTGCAGCCTATCACTCAGCGTGCCACATGGAGAAGATGGGCTGGGTGGTCTACAGTACGGAACTGCTGAAGATGATTCCGGGACTGGAACTTGTGATGCTCGACTCCCAGTGCTGCGGCATTGCCGGTACGTATGGCTTCAAGAAAGAGAACTATGAACGGTCGCAGCAGATCGGCTCCGGTCTCTTCACACAGATAAAGGAAGTCAATCCCGACTGTGTGACGACCGACTGCGAAACCTGCAAGTGGCAGATAGAGATGTCTACGGGATATGAAGTGAAGAACCCCGTCTCGATACTTGCCGAAGCCCTGGATGTAGAAGAAACAATAAGGCTGAATGGTGTATAAACACTTATAAACGCCTATCATCGCTTATCACTGTCACCATCGCCTATCATCACCCCGCAAAATAACAACCTACAAATTATTACTGACATGGAGAAGAAGTTTATCCTGGCCCTCGATCAGGGCACAACAAGTTCAAGGGCTATTGTCTTTGACCACAACGGACAGATCAAGTCCGTTGCACAGAAAGAGTTCACACAGTATTTCCCACAGCCGGGATGGGTAGAACATAATCCCAACGAGATCTGGTCGTCACAGGCTTCTGTGATAGCGGAAGCCATCTCCGCCATCGACATCAACGGTCTTGACATTGCCGGCATCGGCATCACCAACCAGCGTGAGACGACCATCGTATGGGACATCGACACCGAAGAACCCATCTACAACGCCATTGTCTGGCAGGACCGCCGTACGGCCGAGTACTGCGACAAGCTGAAGGCACAGGGGCTGACGGACAAGATTCATGAGAAGACCGGGCTGATTGTCGACGCTTACTTCAGCGGGACAAAGATCAAGTGGATTCTCGACAACGTACCGGGAGCACGCAAACGCGCCGAGATGGGCAAGCTCCGTTTCGGCAATGTTGACGCATGGCTGGTATGGCGTCTGACACGCGGAGAGGTACACGTGACCGACGTCACGAATGCTTCCCGCACCATGCTCTTCAACATCCACGACCTGAAATGGGACGAGGACCTGCTGAAACTGCTCGACATCCCTCTGTCCATGATGCCCGAAGTGAAGTCGAGTTCGGAGATTTACGGACACACCCAGACCACCATCTTCGCCCACGAAGTGCCTATCTCGGGCATCGCCGGAGACCAGCAGGCGGCTCTCTTCGGCCAGATGTGCATCGAGCCGGGTGCCATCAAGAACACCTACGGGACAGGCTGCTTCGTGATGCTGAACACGGGTCGGAAACCTGTCATGTCGAAGAACAACCTGCTGACGACCATTGCATGGAAAATCGGCGACCGTGTCGACTATGCCCTGGAGGGCTCTATCTATGTCGGAGGCTCTGTCGTGCAGTGGCTGCGCGACGGTCTGGGCTTCATCACCTCGTCGTCGGAGATAGAAGACCTGGCTTCCACCGTGCCTGACAGCGGCGGAGTCTACTTCGTACCTGCCCTCACCGGCCTCGCCGCTCCTTACTGGGACCAGTATGCCCGCGGCACGATCGTGGGCATCACGCGCGGTACGACCCGTGCGCATATCGCCCGTGCCGCCCTTGACGGTATCGCTTTCCAAACTTACGACATTGCCCAGGCCATGGCGAAAGACATGGAAGCACCGCTTACAGAACTGAAGGTTGACGGCGGAGCCTCCCGCAACAACCTCCTGATGCAGTACCAGTCCAACCTCCTCGGCATAAAGGTCGTCCGCCCGAAGATCACCGAGACCACCGCCCTCGGTGCCGCTTACCTTGCCGGTCTGGCGGTCGGCTTCTGGAAAGACATTGACGAAATCAAGAACCAGTGGCAGGTTGAGCGCAGCTTCGAGCCTCTTGCCGACAGCGAAGAGATGGCTGCTGCCAAGGCCGGATGGGCAGATGCCATCGGCAGGACACTGACAAACAGGTAGACAGACGGCCGGGGGCAGGCGGCTGCGGGCAATAACCGGCGTACCGGGCGATTATAAGATTCCATCATCGCCTATCATCGCTCATCATCGCCTATCATTGCCTATCATTGCCTATCATCGTCACCCCCCCCCCGCCTATCTCCCCCCAGAAATCCTAAACAACAATTACCTAAATTCAATCATTATGGAATATTCTATGACGACCCAGTTCCTGATGGAACTGATTGGAACACTTGTCCTGGTACTTTTCGGAGACGGTGTATGTGCGTGTGTAACGCTGAACAAGAGTAAGGGACAGAATGCCGGATGGGTGGTGATCACTCTGGCATGGGGTCTCGCAGTCTGCATGGGTGTGCTCGTTGCCGGACCCTATACCGGTGCCCACCTCAATCCTGCCGTATCGCTCGGTCTGGCTGTAGCGGGTATGTTCCCCTGGAGTTCGGTCCCTGTCTACATCGCCGCGCAGATGATCGGCGGCGTACTGGGCGGTATCCTCGTGTGGGTTTTCTACAAAGACCACTACGACGCCACCGACAACGACGCTGCGAAGCTCGGGACGTTCTGCACGGCTCCGGCCATCCGGAACTATGGGATGAACTTCCTCAGCGAGGTGATCGCCACGCTGGCACTGGTCTTCATCATCATCAGTTTCAGCACGAAGGGTAACTGCTGCGATCCGGAACACTTCAAGTTCGGACTGGCAGCCCTCGGTCCTGTCCCGGTGACCCTGCTGATCATCGCGCTCGGTATGTCGCTCGGCGGTACGACCGGTTACGCCATGAACCCTGCCCGTGACCTCTCTCCGCGCATTGCACACGCCATCTGCATGAAGGGCGGCAACGACTGGGCTTACTCATGGGTGCCTGTTGTCGGTCCTATGGTCGGCGGTGCCATTGCCGGTCTGTGCGGTGTATGGCTGCTCTCATTGTAGGAATTGGACATGACTGCTTAGCTCGCATTACATAACCAGATGAGGACGGACCGGGAGGCCGGGACGTATGCCCTGCGGAAACCTTGCATCCTGCACGCCCTCATCACAATACCAAAAACTATGACGAAAAATCTATTCAAAATGGCCTGTGCGGCTGCCTTGAGCCTTGTTTCTTTCACAGCCAACGCACAGAAGCTGCACTTTGTATCAGAACTGGAGACAGCCCACCTGTGGCGCGGACTTGAGGTCTCAAAGGGACTGACCTTCGACAACGACGTCTCCATCTCCGACAACAACGACCACTTCCGCTTCGGACTGTGGGGCGGAATGCAGACGGACGGTGACTACAAGGAGTTCGACTATTATGCTTCCTACACCCATGGCGGATTCAAACTCGCCGTCTGGGACATTTACAACTTCTCCGACGGTATCTATGCCAACGACAAGGCGTACCGTATCTTCAACTATAATGCCCGCACGACAGGACATTTCATCGACGCCGCCGTCAGCTACGACTTCGGCGAGAAGTTCCCCCTGAGCCTTTCCTGGTCGACCATTCTTGCCGGGCGCGACCGCGGTGCTCTGAACGACAAGAACCTTTATTCCACCTTCGTGCAGGCTTCTTACAAGGTTTATGAAGACGAGGATTTCGTCGTGACTCCCTCTGTCGGCGCAGCCTTCGCCTTGAGCCCGGAGGACGGCAGCCATGCTACGTTCTACGGCAAGTCGGCCGGTGTCAACGATGTGCGGGTCAACGTGACCTATAAGCTGAAAATCGGCAAGCATCCTATGCCGGTGACGGCTACGGCCATGTGGAGTCCGGAAGCGAACAAAGGTTACTTCCGCGCCTCCATCAAACTGCTTGACATCTGACCGTCTCCTGTGTCTGTCCGGAACAGGCTGCAGGGGGAGGTTATACCGTTACAGTCCTTTAGTAATCTTGACCAGATAAAAGTACTTAGTATTTAAGAAAATCCCCGGTTGTCGTGATGACAGCCGGGGGTTGTTTTTAGGATTTTCTACAAAGAACAGGTATTCTTTTTGTCCTTATAAATTACTCTCCTGTATGTCTGGATTCTTTCTGAAGTCCATGTCTCTCTTTCTTTCGGGAGAGAGGGCGGTACACGGAATCGGAAGAAGATGGAACTACTTGTAAATAGCTCACAGACAGCAATATGGAGTGCCGTTTCGAAGCAGTACTTACTTGCAGGCCAGACAGGCGTTAATTGACGTGCAAGTAAGCCTTGCTTGGAATGCTGGCAGGCGTTAACCGGAAAGCAGGTGAGGGCTGGTTGGAATCGAGGTGACCGTTTTCATTTCCGAAAGCGTAGGTCAGGATGGAAGAGAAGAAGGATTTTCTGCATTGATTGTAAAGTTTTCTCGTCTTGTGCAAGAATAGTCCTTTCCCGTGTCCGCCGTCCGTTTTGGGTGGAGGATGCGCAGGCCCGTCGCCCGGATGCTACTTGCTGATTTCCTCCGGCAATGAATCCTTGATCCATTTGGCAAACATACCGAGCAGCGTACGGCGGATGAAACTGGGCGAGGTCATAAGGATGATTTCACGTGAAGGAACAGGGTGGGCAAACGGCCGGACAAGTCGTTTCTGCCCGTCGTTCAACTGGGACAGGGCAAGCTGCGGAATGAAGGTGACGCCCTTGCCGTTCTCCACGATCCGCATGAAGGTCTCTATGCTTCCCAGGTTATAGCTCTTCTTGCTCCGTGCCGCCGACTTCAGATGGCAGAACTTCACCAGCTGGTCACGGAAACAGTGCCCTTCGTCCAGCAGCCAGAGGTATTCGCCCGACAGGTCGGACGGACGGATGAACTCCTTGCTGAAGAGGGGGTCGTTTTCAGCCACATAGGCGAGGAACTGTTCATGGTAGAGTGGCGTGCAGTCCATTCCCTCCAGGCCGCCGACCCTTGCCAGAATGCCGGCGTCAATATCACCCCTCCTGACAGCCCTGCACATATCTTCTGTCTTCATTTCCGTAATCCTGACGTCCATCTCCGGATGTTCGTTCATCAGCTGGGGAAAGAAGTGCGGGATGAGATAGGGTGCGATGGTGGGCAGAACGCCCACTTCAAAGGTGCCGGTAAGCGTCTGTTTCTCCTCTTCGACGGTCTGCCGGAGCTTCTTTGCCCTTGAAAGCACCTTCCACGCCTCCTCTATCACCTTCATGCCTGCCTTTGTCGGCTGGATAGGCTGCCGCTTGCGGTCGAAGATTTTCACGCCGAGTTCGTCCTCCAGTTTCTGTATCATCGAACTGAGGGTGGGCTGTGTCACATCGCAGTAGTCGGCCGCCTTTGCGAAGTGTCTGAGCCGGTAGACTGCCATGATGTATTCAAGTTGTTGTAGCGTCATCGTCTTGTCAAGTTTGATATGTCACAACAAAAGTAGGAAAAAAACGCCGGACAATCGCATCCCCGACCTGTAATAATTCTAAAATGGCATAGAAAAAGGGGAACCGGCTGCATCATGCAGTCAGTTCCCCAGTGTAAGGAGAATTTATGAGCAGGCTGCGGATCTACTCGCCGTAACCGGGATTCTGCTGTGCCTTGAGTGTCGGATTGGCATCCGTCTCATAACTTGGGATAGCCGGCAGCGACTTGTAGTAATCACGGTTGTAGCTCCGGGCCTCTTCTGTCAGGACATCATGCCATCCCCGGTGGTCGTCATCCGTGTAGCGGGTGATGGTCTCGTTGTTGCGGATGGCATCGAAGAAACGCTGTCCCTCGCCCACGAGTTCCTTGCGGCGTTCCAGTGAGATGCGCGCTGCCGTGATGTCGGCAGCCGTAACCAGGCGTGAGGTATCTGTTGTGCGGTTCTTGATGACATCGTTCAGATACTGTGCGGCCTTTGCCTTGTCGCCCGACTTGAAGGCGGCCTCGGCAGCCGTGAGGTAGACTTCCGAGAGACGGAGCATCGGGACATTGGCATAGCGCGGGTCACCGCCTACACCCGGCATCTTGTTCAGATAGACCTTCGCTCCGCCGAACACCTTGTCGCCCTCATCCTGTGTTGCCTTCAGGAAGACATCGGCACGGATGTCGGCCGGATCCTGCGCCAGCAGGTCGACGAAGTTCTTCGTGGCGCAGACATCGCTGTAACCGATGCCGTTGTCGCCGTCCTCGGCGTAGAGGTAGGCGATGCCATCACGGTCGTTCCAGTCCTTAGTGTTGGTGACAGACAGTTCGAAAAGCATCTCGTTGAAGTGATCTCTGTTATCCTTGCCCCATGCAGCGACATACTGGTCGCGGGTCCAGAGCTGCTTGCCGGAGTTGTCGATGACATCCTCCGCCGTCGAGAGAGCGTCCGCCCAGTCGCCTTTCGTCAGATAGACACGGGCGAGCAGTGCCTTTGCAGCATTGAGGTTGATGTACCCGACATTCTCCTTGGAAGAGGTCGTCATCAATGCACCGGAGCTGATGGCTTCCTTGAGGTCCTTGATGACCTGTGCATAACATTCGGCAACGGTGTTGCGGCCGGGCTTTTCATTGCTGTCAAGCACCTTGGTCACCAATGGCACGCCCAGCGATGCGCCGTTGTCCTCTGTATAGGTCTTGCCGTAGATGCGGGTGAGGTCGAAGGTGGCCATGGCACGCAGTACCAGAGCCTCGGCACGGTACTGTGCGATGGCTGCCGCCGCCTCTGTCTTGTCGGACAGCTTGCCGCCGTCGGCCGCCTCGATGATGCGGTTCGCACTGCCGATGACCATGTAAGGCGACTGCCAGATGGCCGTCGACTGGCTGAAGCTGCTTGCCGAGGTGTACTCCATCTTGTAGTAGAACCCGGCGCGGTTGCTGCCGAAGTTCTGGTTATACTGCAGATCCTCACCGTGCATCTCGCCGTAAAGGAACATCTGCGCACCATAGTAGTCGGTGAAATTCGATGACCCCTTCAACGCCTGGTACATACCCGTCCGGGCGGTCTCGAGGTCTGAACTGTTCTTGAGTGCCTTGCCGGCATCTACTCCGTCGGAAGGCTGCTGGTCGAAGAAGTCGTCTCCGCAGGATGCAAGGCCGAACGCTACTGCGGCAGCCAGCATCCATGTATATATGTTCTTATAAGTTCTTTTCATAAATAATCATCATCTGTTAAACAATTAGAAACCCAGTTCCAGACCGAAGGTGAATGTGCGTAGGGCAGGTGTCTGGAATGTGCATACGCCGTCGACACGCATCTCCGGATCGACCGTGAGGTCTTTCGACTTCCATGTGAGGAGGTTGCTTGCTGCGAAGTAGAAGCGGGCCTTGCTCAGACCGAAGCGTGACACCCAGTTGCCGGGAGCGGTGAGACCCAGCGTCAGGCTCTTCAGACGGAGATAGTCTGTCGGCATCAGCCAGCGCGAAGAGTTCTCGCTTGTGTTGCCGTACTGGAATACAGGCTGCGAGGCACTGGTGTCGCCGGGACCCTTCCACGTCTTGTTGATGTCATAGTAGGCAGGAACGGCACCGCGGAAGAGGTAGGATCCGTTGTTGTGCTGCCATGTTGCACCGTCGTAGGCCTTGCCGCCGAGAGAGAAGGTGAAGTTCAGACCGAAGTCGATGAACTTCCAGGTAAGGTTGTTGCTCAGGCCTCCTTCGAGGGAGGTCTCGTGGTTGCCGATGATGACCTTGTGAGCCTTGCTGGGGTCGGTGGTCGTCTTGCGGGCATCGGCGGTTCCGTCATTGAGATAGAATGCCTCCTTGCCTGTCGCCGGATCGACACCTGCATACTCGTAGCCGTAGAAACTGTAGTAAGGCTCGCCGACCTTGTGGATGCGGATGCCGCTGATGATCTGGTCCTGGTCGCCGTAGATCTTCGTCAGCTTGTTGTGGTTGTGTCCGAAGTTCAGAGAGGTTGTCCATGAGAAGTCCTTGGTCTGGATGTTGTTGCTCGTGATGGTCACCTCGTAACCGTTGTTGCGCAGCGAACCGACATTCTTCGGAGAAGTCGGCAGGTAAGGACTGTCACCGCTGAAGTAGCCCGGCACGGCTGAAACCGGCAGGTCATAGATCAGGTCGGAGGTGGTACGTACATAGTAATCGAACGTCACGGAGATGCGGTCGAGGAAGGTGAGGTCGAGACCGACATTGAATGCACGGTTCTTCTCCCACTTCAGGTCGGGGTTGCCGATGCCGACGATGGCCATGCCCGACTTCCCGTTGTAGTAGCGTCCGAACTTGTAGAGGCTCATGTAGTCGTAATAGTTGCTCGGCAGCGTACCGTTCACACCGTAGCTGACACGCAGCTTGCCGTCGCTGAGGACGTGCTTCACCGGTTCCATGAACTTCTCCGCACCGAAACGCCATGCGGCTGATACCGACCAGAAGTCGCCCCAGCGGTTCGCCTTCGCCAGACGGCTGCTGCCGTCACGGCGGTAGCTTACGCCGGCATAGTACCTGTTGTCGTAGTTGTAGTTGACACGGCCCAGCCAGCTGGCAAGCGTGTATCCGCTCTTGTTGCTCTCGGCACTGGTCGTACCGGCATTGCCGAACTCATAGAGGTCGCCGGGATAATCGGTACCGTTGATGTAGTTGTACCTGTAAGTGTATTTTTCCGTCTCATAACCCAGCAGCGCATCCACGTTGTGCAGACCGAAGCTCTTCACGTATGACAGCTGCGTCTGGCCGTTGAGCTGGCTGAGGTCGCTTACCACCCGCTGCATCACCGCACCCGGCGCACCGTCGTTGGAGTAACGGTCCCAGAGGATGTTCTCCGTGTTGGAGGTATAGTCGTAGGTGACCTTCTCGCTCAGGTGAAGCGCGTCCCAGATGTTCCAGTCGAGCCTGAGCGAATTGAGCATACGCTTGATGTCGCTCTTGTCGCTCGAGTGTTCGTACTCGTAGAGCGGATTGATTTTGACGACGCTCTTCGTCTGTGCGCCTGATGCCAGGCTGCCGTCAGGAAGATAGGCAATGCTGGACGGTGACTGGAAGAAGGCATAGTTGGCGATTGAACTTGCATAGCTCGTGCCTTCATTGGCAAGCTGCTGGTTCATCTTCGTGAACAAGGCGGAGTAGTTCAAGGTGAAGTGTCCGAACCTGTGGGTCAGGTTGGCATTGCCCGTGAAACGCTCCAGTGCCTGGTTGGCGGTGATACCCGTCTGCTTCATGTAGGACAGAGAGGTGTAGAACTGCGTGTTCTCGCTGCCGCCGCTGAGGCTTACCTGATAGTTCTGATGGTGTCCCGTTTTGAAAAGAAGGTCTTTCCAGTCGGTCCACTCCTGGATGGGATTGCCGCTCTCGTCATAGCCTACAGTAGGCTTGGCGGCATAGTTCTCTATGTTCTTCTTTGCAAAGGTCTCCGCATCGGCTTCACTCATGCCTTTCTTGTAGAGTGCGAAGTTCTTGAGGCCGAGGGACAGCAGCGCACGACGGTCGTCACCGCCCAGCATGGGACGATAGTCGATGGCAAGGTTGGAGAAACCCCAGTCGCTGCGGAAGTCGACATGGGTCTTGCCCTTCTTGCCGCTCTTCGTCGTGATGACGATCACGCCGTTGGCGGCACGCGAACCGTACAGTGAAGCGGCAGCGGCGTCCTTGATGACGGTAATCGACTCGATGTCATTGCTGTTCAGCGTTGCCAGCGCACTTGTCCCCGACTCGTTGTAACCTGACTGTGCGGCACTGAGGTCACCGGAAATCACCGGCGTACCGTCGATGACATACAACGGATTGTTGCCCGCATTGATGGAACCCATACCGCGGACACGGATACTGCCGACGGAACCTGGAGCACCGGACGAACTCGTCACCGTAACGCCAGGAATGGAACCGGCCAGCTTGTCCTGGACGGATGTCACCGGCACATCGGCCAGCTTGCCGGGGTCGATGCTGGCTGCCGCACCCGTAAAACTTGATTTCTTGAAGTTACCGTATCCTGTCACAATCACCTCGTCGAGCGAACCGGCATCTGCTTTCATCACGACACGCATGCCGTTCTTCACCGGAACAATCTGGGTTTTCAGACCTACATACTGGAAACGCAACTGACTTTTCCCTTCAGGTACAGACAGATGGAAATTACCATCAATGTCTGTAACAGTTCCCATCTGTGTCCCGACAACCAGGACGGATGCGCCTACCACAGGCTCACCGCCATCAGCCGAAACAACAGTTCCCGAAATCTCTGTCTGCGCCAATGCTACACCTATGCAAAGGAACAGACCTGCTAAAACCATTGACAATCTTTTCACCATAAAAATAAATTATAAATGTAAAATTCTCTATAAAAACCGATGCAAAGATATGAATATTTATTTAACGCACAAAAGAAAACATAAATAAATTGAATATTTAACAGCACCGTTGGTTATGAATTGCAAGATACCAAACCTCTTAAATAGCATTATAGGCAGATTCTGTAAATTGTATCGGATGTCCCTTTCCCACTTTCAGGCAACCTGCTGCGGCCATCCTTCCTTTGGAGAAATGACAGGCTATGTGACTGAAAAAGAGAGCAGAAGAGACCGTATGGAAACATCGAAGACGCGAAGAAGCCCAAGTACGCAGCCTCCGTATGGCGGCATGGAATTTTCCAGAACCTCCTTACAACAACATAAAAACTGCATAACCGGTGCATCTTTTTACATTCTGCAGACAGGCGGCCTGTCCACGGAGAACAGCCTCCATAAGACCACCGGCCGACCGGGCAGGAGACGGACGGACGACCCTAAACCGGCCAGCCGGATTGAAAAGCAAACCCGAAAGCGGCCGGAACAAACCGTCAGACCACACCATCAACCCGTCAACCCAGTGTAGAAACAAGATGAAAAGCAGTCAAGCAAAAACGTTAAAAACACACCGGTCCCGATGTCCGCATTCCTGGGACAGGTGTTCCCAACCGGTCGGGAATCCTGTTCCCAACGGCTGGGAATCCTGTTCCCGACAGCCGGGAATCCCGTTCCCAGACACCGGTACTTCCCGCTTACCGCTGATGCTGAAGACGACCTTTTACGGACTCCCGCCTTTCCGGCAGGAAGAGGCCGTCCTGTTTCCGAAGAGGTGCGGCGTTCTCCGCAACGGAAAGAGAAAAAGGGACTGCTGCACAGGGAATCGGAAAACCGCAGAGGAAGGTAACGGCAGACCCATGCGGCCAGCTCGGATATGCCAAACATTATTAATATCCTGCCTGCTGCCTATAAAAAAAGTTTAGGGAAAACGTGTATGTGAGAACTTTTGTGTTTCTTTGCAGCAAAGAACAGACTGCAATGCCTATACGTACCCTTCTCCTCTCCCTGTGGTGGCTGCTGCCGGCCGCACTGCATGCACAGCAGGTGCTGGTATGCGATGGTGCGACACGTTTCCCGATACGTGATGTACTGGTCAGTGCAGACGGGAAGCCCGCCGGGCAGACGACATGGCAAGGATACATCAGTCTGTCCGGCCCCTTTCAGACAGTCAGCTTCCAGAAGAAAGGATATGTCCCCGAAAAACTGCTGAGAGAGGAGGTGCTGCGCGACACGGTCTTCCTCTTCCCTGCCGCCCACTATCTGGACGAAGTGGTGGTTGTGGGGAAACAGACGGTCGACGGACGGGGGATGCTGAAGAAGATGCCGAAGCGGGACATTCTGGAGAAGCGTCCCCCGAGCAGCCTGGGAGAGTTCGATCTGGGACTCATGCTCGACAAACGCTACCGGCGCGACCGCAGACACGTGGAACAGCTGCGGGAGATCTTCAAGAAAATGGATGGACTTGACGAAAAGGAAGACCCCGTCCTGAAGGCCTACCGGCAGACACAGCTGGAACTGAAAGCCGACTCCCTCCTGCAAAAGAACGCCCGGCAGCCGTCCCCATAGCCGGCTGCCCGCCGCCGGAAGGTGCAGCCCCCTGCCCGGGCAGCTCCACCCAGACGGCCATCCGGCGGACAGGCTCACCCTGCCGTGAATGCACATCCCGCTCCCCTGCACCATCAGAAAGGGAAACAAAAACAACCGGAAAAGAAAAAGAATATCGTTGTAAGCCACTTTCATCTTGCTTTTTAGACTGTTGATTGTATTCTCTACGCTCTAAATTAATCGGCCGCTTATTTGTTTATTTGAAAAAAATAAAATACCTTTGACAGCGGAAAAGAGATAAAAAACCTACGACTATTCTGCCTTGCAACGATCAACGACGTGCGGTAAACGGAGGCAATACCGTCTCTGGCGACGTACTACGCCAGCAGCAGATTTTTCGATGACTGACAATCAGAGTCATCAGGACAAGAAGCTATAAAGTATAACTAATTATTAAAAGATCTGATCCCTCATGAGCAGCAGATTGTTTATGAAGCGGACCGCAGTGATAGCTGTCGGTCTGACGTGTGCAATGAGTTCCTATGCCCAGTCAGTGGTACAGGGAAGTGTGAAGGATGCGTCGGGTGAGCCATTGATTGGTGCGACCATCCAAGTGAAAGGAGAACAAGGCGGTACCGTAACCGATATTGACGGTAACTTCAAGCTCCCCAATGTGAAGCCCGGTGCGACGCTCGTCTTCTCTTATGTAGGCTACAGCAACAAGGAAGTGGCTGTAGGCAACCAGTCCAATATCAATGTTTCTCTCTCCGAAGACAACAAGCAGCTCGACGAGGTAGTCGTCGTCGGTTATGCCGTAGGCACGAAGCGTACGGTGTCGGGAGCCATTGAGCGTGTAGGCAAGGGCGACATGAACAAGGGTGTCGTAACCACGGCAGCCGATGCCCTGAAGGGAAAGGTCAGCGGTGTCGTCATCAGCCAGAACGGCGGCGACCCGATGGGGTCTACCAATATCCGCGTGCGCGGTACCTCTTCGCTCTCCGGCGGTAACGACCCGCTGGTGATCATCGACGGTGTCTTCGCTGACATGACCATGTTCAACGCCCTTCAGCCCGGCGACATCGAGAGCATGACCATTCTGAAGGATGCCTCGGAGACGGCACAGTACGGATCCCGCGGTGCAGCCGGTGTCATCGTCGTCACGACGACAAAAGGAAAGAACGGCTTTGCCTCCCTTTCTTACAACGGCACGCTAGGCGTGAACACCATCTTCAAGAACCTTGAAATGCTGAGCGCAGATGCTTACCGTGCCACTGCCACCAAGATGGGGGTTGCATTCACCGACCTCGGCGGCAATACCAATTGGTTCGACGAAATAGAGCGTTCGGCCGGACTGACACAGACCCACAACATCGCCTACTCGTCCGGCAACGACTCCGGCAACTACCGCGCCAGCGTCGGCTTCGTACAGCGTCAGGGCGCATTGAAGAACTCGGATATGCGCAACTATACCGTGAAACTGGATGCCACACAGTACGCCTTCAACAAGAAGCTCAAGCTGGAGCTGGGTGTCCTGGGCAGTGAGCGCGACGGAAAGATGCAGTACGACCCGCAGAAGATGTTCTATTCTGCCGCCGCCTACAACCCGACCTACCCGACCTACAAGAACCCGCAGACAGGCGAGTGGGACGAAGACCGCCTTGCCAACGAGATATACAACCCGCTGGGACAGCTGGAGGTACAGGACCGCTTCGACGTAGGTTCGCTCAACGCCCATGGAAAGGCGACCGTCACGCTGGCTGACGGACTCTTCCTCAGTGCCTTCGGCAGCTATACCCGCATGAACCTCGACCACAAGCGTTACGTGCCGAACGACATCCAGCAGGGACGCATCAACGGCAACGGCTGGGCATACATCCGCAACATGAAGCGCACGGACATCATGGGCAACCTGCAGCTGACTTATACCAAGGACTTCGGCGAGCACCATATCGACGCACTCGCCCTGATGGAGGGCCAGCAATACAAGACCTTCTGGAATTCAGAGCAGTCGTTCAAGTTCGATACCAATTACTTCGGCTTCAACAACATGAAGGCCGGTGCCAACGTCTCCTGGGGCGATGTGGACTCCGAGTCTACGGAATATACCCTCTGCTCTTACATGGCACGTCTGAATTACATGTACGGCAACCGCTACATTGCAACCGTCAACCTCCGTACTGACGGCTCTTCAAAGCTGGGTGAAGGCCATAAGTGGGGCTGGTTCCCGTCAGCATCTGTCGCATGGGTCGTATCACAGGAACCGTTCATGAAAGAGGTGCGCTGGGTGGACAACCTGAAAGTCCGTCTCGGATATGGTGTGACGGGCAACCAGGATGTCATCGCTCCTTACAACTCACTGGCCCTCTATGCACCGAACGGCGTGACCTCGGTGAACGGTGTCAACACGACGACATACGCCATCCAGAGCAACGACAACCCTGACCTGAAGTGGGAGGTAAAGCATACCTTCGACATCGGCATCGACTTCGCCGCTTTCCGGAACCGTCTGAACGTTACTTTGGACTGGTATACTTCCAAGACGAAGGACCTGCTCTATACCTATACCGTACCTGTTCCGCCATTCACCTACAACACCTTGCTGGCGAACATGGGTGAGATGACCAATTCGGGCTTTGAAATCGGCGTGCGCGGCGACATCATCCGCACAAAGGACTTTACCTTCAATTCCGGCATGAACCTCAGCTTCCAGAAGAACAAGCTGAACTCGCTGAGCGGCACCTATAAAGGACAGAGACTGACGACCAGTGAGCACATCCCGGTTGCCAACATCAATGCGGCCGGCCTGACGCAGAACACCGGTGTGACCTATCTCATGGAGGGACAGCCGATCGGCGTATTCTACCTGCCCCACTGCAAAGGCATCGACGACAAGGGACAGTACATCATCGAAGACCTCGACAAGAACGGAACCATCGACACCGGCGACTCCGGCGACCGCAAGGTGTGCGGACAGGCGATACCAAAGGCTTACCTTGGCTGGGACTTCACCTTCAAGTACAAGAACTGGGATCTCACCATGCAGTTCAACGGTGCCTTCGGCCATAAGATCTACAATGGTACGGGCATGACCTACAGCAACCTCAGCAACTTCCCGACCTACAACGTGCTTTCTGACGCTCCGGAGAAAGGAATCAAAGACATACAGATTTCCGATTACTGGCTGGAGAAAGGCGACTACGTGAACTTCGAGTACATCACGCTGGGCTATACCTTCGACAAGAAGCAGCTCAAGGCCGACTGGATCCAGAGCATCCATCTCGGACTGGCCGTCAACAACGTCTGCACCCTCACCGGGTACAGCGGCCTGACCCCGATGATCAACTCCGCATCGCTCGTCCGTGTCGACGAAGGCCGTACGACCTACGGGACACTGGGTGTAGACGACAAGCGTCTCTTCCCGTTGACACGCACCTTCTCGTTCAATGTGTCTGTTAATTTCTAAGGTTTTGATAAACAAAAAAAGGAATACTATTATGAAGAAACATATTTTCGGAATGGCACTGCTCTCCACGGCACTGCTTGCAGCCTGCTCGCTGGACGAGACACCTCAAAGCAAGTTCAAAGAGACTGACGCTTTCGCAAATGCCACGCTGACCTATGTCAACTCTGTGGCAAAGGTCTATTCAGAGATCGGAGACGGCATCTATGGCGGTACGGACGCCATCCACTGTCTGCAGGAATTCACTTCTGACGAGGCCATCCTCCCGGGACGGCAGGGCGACTGGGTAGACGGCGGCAAGTGGCAGAACTTCTTCCTCCACAACTTCGCATCGTCTGTGGACACCTACAACAACAACTGGAAGCATATCTACAAGATCATCGGGCAGTGCAACGGCTCCATCGACCAGCTCACGCCGATGCTCGGCGAACATCCCGACTACAAGCCGTATGTATCCGAGCTGCGTGCCCTGCGCGCCATCTATTACTATTATGCGATGGACCTCTTCGGACAGGTGCCGGTAGTGACGTCTTCCAAGCAGGGAACCAGCGATGTCAACCAGAGCAACCGCTCGGATGTGTTCAAATTCGTCGTCAAGGAACTGACAGAGGCCATGCCTGACCTCGCAGATGACCAGAGCCAGAAGACCGGCAAGTATTTCGGACGTATCACCAAGCCTGTCGCCTATATGTGTCTGGCAAAGTGCGCCCTCAATGCACCTGTCTACAACACGGATGACGTAGCTCCGGACAGCTACAAGGCGTTTGTCGGCGACGACAAATCGAAGGAATGCAAGGCCAGCGAAACCCTCGGTGCAAACATATCGGCAAAGGGAATGGACATCAAGATGACCGTGGACGGAACGGAACGCAACTGCTGGGAGACCGTGAAGTACTGCGTGGACAAGCTCGCAGGCTTCGGCTACACCCTCTCGCCGAACTATGCCGACAACTTCGTCACACAGAACCAGAACTCTAACGAGAACATCTTTGTACGTCCGAACGACGACAAAACGTACAAGATTACCGATTACAACCTGATCCGCTCCGTACACTACAACCATGCGAGTGCCGCCGGATTCAACGGATGGAACGGTGCCTGCGCCACGGTACGTGCGATGAAAGTGATGGGATACAAGGAAAGCAACGAAGACCCACGCCTGCGCCAGAACTACTGGGTAGAGCAGGAGTACACCCAGCAGACCGGCGGCAAGACCGTGGACGACGGTGTCGGCGGGACGCTCTCTTACCGTCCGCTGGCAGTCGTGGTAGACTTCGATGCCAATGCCGACAAGCATGACGTGAAATGCGCCGGCGCCCGTTTCAAGAAGTATGAGTACGACCCGACGGCAGCCGCACAGGGGCAGTACAACAACGACCTTGTCATCTGGCGTTATGGCGATGCGCTGCTGATGAAGGCGGAAGCAGAATACCGGCTGGGCAACCATGCGGCGGCACTGACACTCGTCAACCAGGTCAGGGACCGGGCACACGCCACCCCGCGCACCTCGCTCAACCTGAATGATATTCTTGACGAACGCATGATTGAACTGGCCTGGGAAGGCGTACGGCGTCAGGACCAGATACGCTTCTGCACCTTCACCCAGCCGACGGCAGACCGCTATCCCGGTGTCAGCCACAATGCTTCTGCCGGCGATTACCTCGATGACACCCAGGGATACACCTGCGTCTATCCGATTCCTTATGAGGTGCTGAATCTGAACAAGAATCTCCATCAGAATCCAGGCTATAAGAAATAAAGCCGGTTCTGATTCCTTATCACAGCCGGGATGTCCAAGGATATTCCGGCTGTCAACTTTCAGGGAACACAGACTCCTCCATCCTATTCTTCCTTTGTTTTTCAAAAGGATATCCGTACTTTTGCATCAGACAACACAACAGGAAGTCCGACGGGCATCCTGACAACTAAAAACTTAAACAATGAAGAAAAAAATCATCACAGCAGCAGCGGCACTGGCCATGGCAGTCCCCATGACGGCCCAGATCGGCACGAACCCACAATGGCTTGACAATGCCGTTTTCTATCAGATCTATCCTTCCTCTTACATGGATACGGACGGGAACGGTATCGGAGACCTGCCCGGCATCACCAGCAGGCTGGATTACATCAAGTCGCTGGGCGTGGATGCCTTGTGGCTGAATCCCGTATTCGAGTCGGGATGGTTTGACGGTGGCTACGATGTCATCGACTTCTACAAGATTGACCCGCGCTTCGGTACGAATACCGATATGGTGACGCTGGTCAACGAAGCCCACAGAAGAGGCATAAAGGTCTGCCTGGACCTGGTGGCAGGACACACGAGCGTGAAGTCGCCGTGGTTCCAGGAATGTGCGAACGGCGACCGCAACGGGCGTTATTCCGACTATTATATATGGACTGACACCATCTCACAGAAAGACAAGGAAGAGATTGAAGCGCGCCACAGGGATGCCAATCCGGAGGGAAGCACACGTGGGCGTTATGTGGAGATGGACGCAAAACGCGGCAAATACTATGAGAAGAACTTCTTTGAATGCCAGCCTGCCCTGAACTACGGCTTTGCCCATCCCGACCCCTCTCATCCCTGGGAGCAGCCTGTGACGGCACCCGGGCCGCAGGCCGTACGCCGGGAGATGAAGAACATCATGGCCTTCTGGTTTGACAAGGGCATCGACGGCTTCCGTGTGGATATGGCCTCTTCGCTCGTCAAGAACGACCCGGGGAAGAAAGAGGTGTCAAAGCTGTGGAACGAGATGAGGGCATGGAAGGACAGGCATTATCCCCAGTGCGTACTGATATCCGAGTGGAGCGACCCGGCCGTCGCCATCCCTGCCGGCTTCAACATCGACTTCATGATCCACTTCGGCATCAAGGGCTATCCCTCTCTCTTCTTCGACCGCAACACACCGAACGGCCGGCCGTGGGAGGGACAGGACATCTCCAAGGAGTACAAGTTCTGCTACTTCGACAAGGCAGGAAAAGGAGAGGTGAAGGAATTTGTCGACAACTTCACGGCAGCCTTCAACCGCACAAAGCAGCTCGGCTACATCGCCATCCCGACGGCCAACCACGATTTCCAGCGTCCGAACATCGGCACGCGCAACACGATGGACCAGCTGAAGGTGGCCATGACCTTCTTCCTGACCATGCCGGGCGTACCGTTCATCTATTACGGTGACGAAATCGGCATGAAATACCAGATGAATCTTCCTACCAAAGAGGGTAGCAACGAACGTGCCGGGACACGTACTCCTATGCAGTGGGCTGCCGGTCCTACCGCCGGCTTCTCCACCTGCGAACCTGCCCGGCTCTATTTCCCTGTGGATACGGAAGACGGAAAGCTGACGGTGGAGGCACAGGAGAAAGACCCCAATTCCCTGCTGAACTTCACCCGTGAACTGGTCCGCCTGCGCCATGCCCACCCGGCATTGCAGGGAAACGGAGAATGGGAACTTGTCAGCAAGGAAAGCCAGCCCTACCCCATGGTCTACAAACGTACGGCCGGCGGAGAAACTGTAGTCGTTGCCGTCAACCCCTGCGACAGAAAGGTATCGGCGAAGCTCCCACACATCGGGAAAGCCCAGCCGTTGATTACGACAGGAAAGGCCGTCTATAAGACCGGAAGCGGCAGCGATGCCGTCGAACTGAAAGGCATATCGGCCGCCGTCTTCAGGATCATGGAGTAAGCCCTTCTTCCGTCAACTGGCCTCGGGACAGACCGGAGGGTGTGCCAAAACGCAGGACTGCGAGAGATGTCTCCCTTCCCTGTCGACCGTCCCCCCTCTATCCTCAACCGACTAAGACCATCGCCGTCACTGCATTCTTTGTGCTCTGACGGCGATTGTTCTTTGCAGAATGACGGTTGATTTCAGGTTCTTCCGTCAAATGGATAGATAGGAATAGAATAAAGGGCTTGTGTACTTGCATAGTATGACTCTCCAAAAACGGATGGTTTTACAAAAGAGGGTAAACTACAGGATAAAAGGCAGAAAAGACAAATGGATACGATGCCTGTCCGTCATCCTGTCTTTCCGTCTTTTACACACAATTTATTTCCATATCATCGGTGTTTGTAAATATTTTTATGCAGTTCAAAGCTGACACATGCTCTTCTGGCTTCTAAAAGATGCCTGATTGACCTGCAATGGGTGCTCCTTTAGCGTGTTACCAACGCCCTTTTGAAGTCCAATTAAGCACCTCTTACAAACGACTTGACAACCGATTGATTGACTGCTGGTTACAAACTCCCTTTTTGCACGTGTTCTTTACGTTTACAGATGATCTGTTTGAAATTATGTAATGGTTTTTCAAAATCTTATCTGTCTTTTCAACGTATTAAAATGAAAAGGTCTTTGACTCGGAGGCTGATGATAGGATAGACAGTTGACGGTCTTGACCATGTTTTTGTTTCATCAATCACTTCGGTTCTTCCGTTAAAGCCATATGAAAAGCATCTACGCATTTAACGGAAAAACCTGATTTCAGGAGGAACGCTGTCCTGACGCATCCTCCCACAAACACCACAAAAGAATCCGGTGGACAAGCAGAAGAGGAAGTCCCTGCTTATCACACCGGATTCAAACTGTACTCAGGTAAGAGACTACAGTAGCTTATATCACTCCACGGATGCGGTCTTCAAAGGCCGACAGGGCCGCCTTGGCCCCTTCACCCAGGGCAATCGCAATCTGTTTGTAAGGAACCGTCGTCACGTCGCCGGCAGCGTATACACCAGGCAGACTGGTACGATTGGCCACGTCAATGACAATCTCCTTGCGCGGAGTCAGCTCTACTTCGTTCCTGAAGACATCGCTGTTCGGCGACAGACCTATCTGTACGAAAACACCGTCCAGGGGAATATTGCGTTCCTCACCGCTGATACGGTCTTTCACCGTGATGCCCGACAGCTTCTGTCCGTCACCCAGAAGCGCCGTTGTCTGGGCAGACAGGAACACTTCCACATTGGGCAGACCGGCAACTTTCCGCTGCAGCACCTCATCGGCACGCATCGCATCAGCAAACTCGAGGACGGTCACATGACGGCAGATGCCGGCCAGGTCAATGGCAGCCTCGATGCCCGAATTGCCGCCGCCGATCACCGCGACATCCTTTCCTTTGTAGAAAGGGCCGTCACAATGCGGACAGAAGTGCTCGCCATGACCGATGTACCTTTCCTCACCAGCCAGACCGAGACGACGCCAGCCGGCACCTGTGGCAATCACCACTGCGGGTGCGGCGAAAGTCTCTCCACCACGTACAGAGACCGTCTTCAGCCTGTCTTTCAGGTTTGCGGCAACTACCTGCCGGTTGTCGAATATATCAATCGGATAGTCTGAAAGATGCGTGCGGAAATCGGCTGCGAGCTGCGTGCCGGTTGTCCTGGCGACCGAGACAAGGTTCTCGATGCCGGTCGTGTCATTCACCTGTCCGCCGATACGTTCTGCCACAACGGCCACCTTCAGCCCCTTCCGGGCGGAATAGATGGCGGCCGACACACCGGCAGGTCCGCCGCCGAGAACCAGGACATCATACGTACGGACAGGCTGCACGGCCTCCCCGTCATGGTCCGTCCCGACCTTGTCTTCCAGTTCCTGCAGCAGCACGC
This sequence comes from Prevotella multiformis DSM 16608, assembly GCF_000191065.1. Taxonomy (GTDB): domain Bacteria; phylum Bacteroidota; class Bacteroidia; order Bacteroidales; family Bacteroidaceae; genus Prevotella; species Prevotella multiformis. Next base: position 411,236 of record NZ_GL872283.1, on the reverse strand, counting down.
CGAGGTCGCCGCGTCCCACGTGGAGCGGTTCGTCATTGACATAGACGGCAGGGACTCCCTGTATGCCCAGACGTTCTATCTCGTCCTGATACTGTCCGCCGTCCACCATCTCATGGCTGATACGGGGGTTGACGAGCGCCATCACATTCAGTGCCTGCACCACGTCGGGACAGTTCGTACAAGTAAGGGAGACGTAGGTCCGGAGCCTGATCTCCCCTTTCAAAGCCTTGATACGCGCGGTGATTGCCTCATCGGGAAGGTTCTTCCCCTGTCCGTCGGCATTGAGGATGGCAAGGAGGAGCGAAGTGAACTCATGGCCGTTGGGGATACCGCGGAAACTGATTCCGGTTGCTTTTCCATTGCGGAGGATGCTGAACGAAAACCGTTCACCCTCCTGACAGACAGTGCTGATTCTGTCGGAGACAGAAGCGATGTCCTCTACAAAAGCCGAAAACTCCGCCGACTGTGCTTCGTCGCTGTTACGTACGACACTGAGCGTAATGTCTGATGAGAGCGAACTGAAGACGCTTCTCACCTGTTTAAGTATATCTGGATCTATCATGGGACTTGTTGAATTCTCTGCTTATTCTACAAAAAGTGGAGAGAAAAAGCCCGCAGGCTCCTCCCTCCACCGGGACTTCTATGACGATTTGATGTCCGCTTACGTCTTAGAGCTTGCCGACGAGGTCGATGCTCGGCTTCAGCGTCTCGCCGCCCTGCTTCCATTTGGCCGGGCAGACTTCCCCGTCATGGGTCGCTACAAACTGGGCTGCCTCGACCTTGCGTACCAGCTCATCGGCATTCCGGCCGATGCTGTTGTCCTGGATTTCGGCAATCTTGATCAGCCCTTCTGGGTTCACAAGGAACGTGCCACGGTAAGCGACGCCCTCATCCTCCTTGTAGACACCGAAGCCACGGCTCAGTACGCCTGTAGGGTCGGCGAGCATGGTGTATTTGATTTTCTTGATTCTCTCAGAGGCATCGTGCCATGCCTTGTGTACAAAATGCGTATCGGTACTTACCGAGAAGACCTCTACGCCCATCCCCTTCAGCTGCTCGTATTTGCCGGCCAGGTCTTCCAGCTCCGTAGGGCATACGAACGTGAAGTCGGCAGGATAGAAGAAGAAGAGTGCCCACTTTCCTTCAATGTCTTTGTTGGAAACTGTCTTGAACTGTCCGTCCTGGAAAGCCTGGACGGTAAACTCGGGTGCATGTGCATTGATAATTGGTTCCATATCTAACTAAAAATGTTTATGTGATAAATTCTTCTGTTTTGTGATGCAAAGATACGTGCAGAATCCAGCATCTCCAAAAGATAAAAACTATCAAGCAATAGAGAATATCTATCAGACAGGAACAATATAATGGGTTTCAGATATTTAGGAACGGCACAAGCCCTGTTGAAAAAAGATGGTCTGCCATGAAAAAAATATCGGACGGTGCAGTCCCGGCACCGTCTTCAACTTATAGAGAGGTGTGCCAGACATACGTTCATCGCCCTGTCTGACACACCTCTGAGAAACCGGAAGAGAACCTTCTCACTGTATCCGCACGCTCTTTCCGTCTTTGTAACAGGCAATGGTACGGACACCGTCGGTGTAGATATCCTCGCTCCCCGGCATATCCAGCGTGAAGCCGGCAGCCTTCACCTGTGCCACAAGATTATCGTATGCCGCCTGGTTGAACACGGCGATGATGACCGCCCCGTCCTTGAAGGCAATGTAACTGGACACTCCCTTGCGCATCGGCTTCGGATAATCCGCATACTTGTCGGCCGTGAGGAGCTTGGCCAGAGCACAGTTCTTGTAATACATCTTAGAGAACCTGTCCAGACGGTAAACCTCATAGTTGGCCTTCAGCTTATAGCCATACTTTTTCGTTATCGCCGCTGCCTTGTCAGGGTTCTGGTACATATCCAGTGCTTCGGCAATCGTAATCACCTCCTTCAGCGGCTCGACAGCTACAATGCTGTCTCTGTGTACAGGGACTGCAGCAGGTTTCGTTGCAGTCTGCTGCGTACCGCAGCTGAAGAAGGTCATGGCTGCCACAAGGGCGGAGAATACGATTGATACGTTCTTTTTCATATTGTTGGTTTTGATGATGAATGACAAACGGGGGCAGGCGTTTAAACAGGCACGCCATCGGCACACGGATGTTTCCGAAGCCATGCTTCAGCCGCCAAGGACAGCCTGCATAGAGGCCTTTACCTCATCGGCGGAGACACGGTGCAGCGAGCGGTCTTTTACTTCCAGCAGGCAGTCGGCGAACCGCACGGCAAGCCCGAGATCGTGGGTAGAGAGCAGGATGAGTTTGTCACGGTCGTGCGCCATCCGCTGCAAGAGCCGGAAAGTCTCGGCCTTGGAGGGGAAATCAAGGAATGCCGTCGGCTCGTCCAGGAGGATGGCAGGTGTCTGCTGGGCGAGCGCCTTGGCTATCATCACCTTCTGCCGTTCGCCGTCGGAGAGGGTCTGGATCATCCTGTGCCGCAGCGGCTCTATCCCCACGGCGGCAAGGGCATCGGCGATGACGGTCCGGTCCGCATCATGAAGGCGGCCGAAGAAACCGGTATAAGGCGAACGCCCCAGACCGGCCACCTCCTCTACCGTCAGGTTCTGTATGTCGGGCTTCTGCGTCAGGACAATGCTCACCTGCCGTGCCAGTTCCCGCTGCGAGAACGTTCCTACCTCCCTGCCGTCCAGCAGCAGCTCGCCCCCCAGCTTCGGCAGAAACCCCGTAAGCGTCTTCAACAGGGTCGACTTGCCGATGCCGTTATCGCCTGTCAGACACGTCAGCTGTCCGCTCCTTACCACGGCATTGATGCCGGAGATGACCGGCAGGGAAGGCGAATAGCCTACAGACAGATGAGACAGGCGGATGACCATGGCCGTAAAGTATAAGCCGTCAGACGAAGAACATCACCAGCACCTGGGCGATGATGACCCGGACGAACATACCCAGCGGATAGACCGTGGCATAACTGATGTTGCTGGTCTCGCCCTTTACGGTGTCGTTGGCATAGCCCAGGGCCATCGGGTTTGCCATCGAGCCGCAGAGAATACCACAGACCGTACCGAAGTCGAACTTCTTCAACCGCAGTGCGATGATTCCCACGATGACGACCGGGACAACCGTGAGGACAAATCCCAGACCGATCCACAGCAGTCCGTCAGGACGGACAACCGTGGCAAGGAAGTCCTTGCCGGCATCCAGCCCGAGGCAGGCCAGATAAAGCGAAAGCCCCAGTTTGCGCAGCATGAGCGACGCACTGCGCGTCGTATAGGCGATGAGGTGCAGACGGGGGCCGAACGCACCGGCAAGGATACCCATGATGATGGGGCCACCGGCAATGCCCAGCCGTATCGGCGACTCCATTCCCGGAATCGAAACCGGAATGGTTCCCAGGGCCAGACCGAGCAGCATCCCGAGGAAGATAACGGCCAGATTCGGCTCGTTGAGCGTCTTTACGGAGTTGCCCAGGAACTTCTCGGCATGGTCGATAGCCTCCGGCTGTCCCACCAGTGTGAGGCGGTCGCCATAGCGCAGGACAAGGTCCTCGGTGGCAAGCAGTTTGATGTCGCTGCGCAGGATACGGCTCACATTGACGTTGTATGCGTCGCGCAGGTGAAGCTGTCCGAGCCGTTTGCCGTTCAGGACACCCTTCGACAACACGATGACACGGCTTTCCACTTTCGAGTCAAGGTGGTTCCAGTCCACCTGTTCCTTGTTCAGGTCGCGTTTCACCTTCTGTCCGAAAAGGATTTCAATGGCAGATACCTCTTCGCGCTTGGTTGCGACAAGCAGGTTGTCGTTCGTATGCAGCACGGTCGTCCCCTTGGGGACAATCACCTCCTCTCCACGCCAGATGCGCGAGATGATGAACTTCAGATGTGTCCCCTGTGCTACCGTGGCAATCGTCTTGCCGTCGACAGCCGGGTTAAGGATGACAAACTGACCGATGTAAGTATGGTCATCATCCGAAGCGGAGTGGACGACAAGGTCGTCCGGCCTGACGAAGAACCTGCGGATGAAGATCATGGCGAAGATGACGCCTACCACACCCAGCGGATAGGTGACCGCCGTTGCCAGTGCCGCGCGGGCACCGCTGACTCCTGCATGCTGCAGGGCCTGCTGCCCGGCACCGAGAGCCGGCGTGTTCGTCGTCGCGCCGCAGAGGATGCCCACCATGTCGGACATCGGCACCTTCATGGCATAGGCGAGTGCCACGGACATCACCGTACCCAGCAGGATCACGCCCAGCGACCAAAGATTGAACGATGTACCCTCGTGTCGGAAAGAGCCGAAGAAATTGGGACCGACACTCAGACCGAGCGTATAGACGAAGATGACCAGCCCGAAGGTCTCACAGTAATCCAGCATCCGGCTGTCTACCGTCAGGCCGAAGCTGCCTACGGCGATGCCGAAGAAGAAGACGAAGGCGATACCCAGCGAGATGCCGCCTATCCTGATTTTCCCCAGGCCTAAACCTATCGCACAGATGAGCGAAAGGACTACCACAGCCTGCAGTGCCGAAGGAATTGAAAAGAGTCCGTTGATCCAGTTCATATCGGTTTGATTTTGGAGTCAAGGAGTGGATAAAGTGCCAGCATCTTTCCCCCCTGCCTCCTCGTATTACAATATCCCAAGATATTTTTCCAAAGGAATTCCCATGTTCTTGTCCTTGTTGTCCTTGTTGAGATCGATCAGCCGGTAGACACCGTCCATCGCCTTCTGCGTGCTTGCCTCCAGCTGTCCCCCGTCAAGGAGATGGCCGATGAGGATGGCGGAGAAGATGTCGCCTGTACCCGGGAAATGAACAGGAATCTCTGTGTAAGGCAGCGAGAAATACTGACCGGTCCTGTGGTTGTAACCTGCCACGGAGGGAGTACCGTCGATGAGAACCGAAGTGATCAGCGCCGACTTTGTGCCGATGCCACGCAGCCTGTCGAGCAGGTTCTCCGCATCGTCAAGACCGATGCCGTCCTCGTTGTACGTACTGCCGGTGAGGTAACAGGCCTCGGTATAGTTCGGGAAGATGAGGTCGGCAACGCCGATCATCTCACGCATGGAGTTGACGGTGGCAGGTGTCACACCGTTGTAGAGCTTCCCCTCATCGCCCATGATCGGGTCGACAAAGATGGTCGTACCCCGTGCAGCCTGTTCACGGCAGTAGCCTGACACCAGCTTCGCCTGCCGCTCGGAGGCGATGAACCCCGTGGCGACGGCATCGAAACGGAAGCCCAGCTCCTTCCAGACGGGGAAGACCCCTTTGATGTAATCCGTCGTCTCCAGTATATTGAACTTGCCGTAATCGAGCGTGTTCGAGACCAGTGCCGTCGGAAGATTGTACACCGGATGCCCCTGATAGGACAGGATGGGAAGCATGGCAGCCGTCGCCACCTTGCCGTATCCCGCCATGTCATTGATAAGAAGTATATGTTTCTTACTCATTATGTGGATCTTGATTGGACTGCAAAGGTACGGTAAAGCGCATGAACCGCAAAATAAAAAGGCACAAATCGTATGATTACAGCGGCTCGCAGACCTCGCTCCTGTCTTTCCGACGGCTTGTACGGCCCTGTTCCAAAACGTTCACGCCAGCATACCGGTACTATGAAAGCGGGCAACGCTCTCTGCCTTTCTGCGGCTTCCGTCAAGGAGGACGCCTCACACGGAGGGAGAGAGGACACAGAGGAGAAGTCACACTGGACCACCGCGGCTTGAACAAGCAAACATACTGCTCCTTGCAGAGGCGGGACTTTATACAGAACATATCAAGGTCAACCAAGTTTGAAAGTAAAACGGAAAGCACTCTGACCAAAAACAGCAGACTACATTGCACAAATGCCCCTGAATACCGGGACGGTTGTTCCCAACACCCGGGAATCCGATTCCCAACGCCTGGGAATCCTGTTCCCAACGCCTGGGAATCCTGTTCCCAACACCCGGGAGTCCTGTTCCCGTGCGGGTTCATGTATCCGGTTTGCCGGCGGGAGGAAGAAACAGGAAAGGAAAAAGTCGGACAGGGGCAGGGGATTTGTCTCACACGGAGGGGGAAAGGACACAGAGGAGAAATCAGCACCGATGTGCAGAGAAAGGAACACTGGGAAGAGAGAAGAAGCAGGAAAAAAGAGAAGAAAGGGAAAAGCGGATGGCGCAGATGTAATTTATCATTTCCCATCCATGTATTCAACAGAAGAACCCGAAGAGGTAAACAAAACCTCCCTCCTCACCACACGGAGAGGAGGGAGGTCGTCCTTAATCGTCCCAGAACCCATCAAAGTGGTGCCCCTTGGCACCGGAGACACCCGGGCCGTCGCCGGTGTCATCGTGTACATCTCCCTTGTTCGGCCATTTGGAATGGTCTGAACCGATGTCGTACTTGTCCTTTTCAGATGCAACGGTAAGCAGCAACTCTATCTCTATAGGGGTAACGACGATACAAGGACGGTAATATGTTTTTTTCTTTGCGGTCATAGTTTTCATTCTCCTTTATTTTACAATATATTTCTTACCATTCACGATATACAGACCGGCCGGCAGTCCCTCGAGGTTTGTCGTACCGCGCCGGACAATCTGTCCGTAGACATTGTAGACGTTGTTGCGGCCGGCAAAAGTACGGCCCGACTTCGAGGTATCGGCGGCAGGAAGCGTGCTGATGCCCGTCGGATCGGTATCGATGCTCCGTGTATAGAACGCCTGCCTGGCAGCTCCCGACACGCCATTGTCTCTGCTGAGTTCTACGACTGCGGTCTGCGGGGTGAATATGACGTCTGTGCGCATAGCCTTGTAAAAGGCATTCTCCCATTTCGGGTCGTTGCCGGAGTAATAATAGTAGCTGTACATCGGCACTTTGGCTCCTTCAGTGTAGCTGCCGATAAAGGTGTACTTCACGCCGTCCCTTTCGTGGCTTACGCTCTGTGCCTTCAGCTTCTTGGCAAACTTGTCGTTGTCCGTGTCAGTATCTTTGGTTACGCCTACGATAATGCTGTACTTGGCATGGTGAAGACCCGGGTGAATCATGTAGGGATGGTGTGCCTTCATGTCCTTCACCTCGGTCTTGAACTGCAAGGTAATGTATTTCTTGCCGGTGATATGCGGGTCGTTGTCGCTCTTCACACCGCTGAACTCGCATACCTCCGTAGCATCGCCAAAGACATTCTTGATCTGCTCTTCCGTCAGACTGAACGGGAAGCAGACGGAATACCACTTGCCCTCGACAAGACGCTCGTCCCTGTGCGTATCCTTCAGCTTGGCAGTGAGCATGAACTCGTTCCAGCCGGCATAGTCGCCAGTGGAATGATGAAAGTAATCAGAATGTATTTTGGGATACTTGTTCCCATCTTTATCAAAGACCCATTTGTTGTCGTCTTTACGATAAGAAGGATAATTCTTGTATTCCTCTGTGCCGATTACCTGAATATATTTATTGACATAATTTTCATAGGCCTCTTTCGGATAGTGCAGTACGGTATAATGACCGGTTTTAGTCGTAAAATCGGCCAATTTAACCGTAGCACCATTTTGTATATTGTCTTTGTTCTTAAGTTCATAGTCATAAGTGTATTGGACTGGATCAAACGCATGGTTCTCCGCCTTTGTATTGCAGCCCAGTACATACACATCCGCCAGCGGAGATCCTGTCCCGCCAAAAGCCTGACGTTCAATGCGCTCTACACTTTCAGGGATGACAACCGTCTTCAGTCCAGTCCCCTCAAAGGCTTCCTTTTTGATGGTCTTCAGCGAGTTCGGAAGGCGTACGGTTCTGAGGTTCTTACAGAACTCGAAAGCACCCAAGCCAATCTCTTCGAGACTTTCGGGAAGAATGATGCTGGTCAGTCCTGTACAGCCCCAGAAAGCATGAGTATCAATCTTCTTCACTCCATAGTGGAAATCTACCATTGTGAGATTTTTACATCCGTCAAATGCTTTATCACCTATAGATTTTACACTCGTACCAATGGTCAACTTCTTAATCCACTCTGTACGGGTAAAGACAGTTGCAGTAATCACCGTAGTCCCCTTATTTGCATCCTTGGTAGCATTTGGGAATACCACGCTTGTCCACTTGCTAAAATTATCGTTAAACGAGAACTTGGTCTCTTTGATACTCTCCGGTAGGACAAGTTCGCCAAGTGGATTGCCACCGTTCAGGAACCTTGAATTCTGCCCAAGGGTTTTAAGTATGTCATCATTAGCAAAGTCTGCCAATGCCAGGTTCAAGTCTGTAACCTTTGAGAAAATCGGGGCGGGATTATTGCCCACACCGAAGAAGCTCGTCCAGTCAGTCTGCGAAATCTTCACACCGGCGGCAGTGACCAGCTTCACATGCTTGACGGCTTTATTTTCTGGGGTGAAATTACCGGGGGCGAGGTCGCCGTTGGCATTCACCGTGATGACAAGCGTGTCGCCTCTCATCTCTTTAGTCGGACCGGCATACGCCATGATGATGGTCATGAGCATAATGCCTAACACATAAATTCTTCTCATTTTCATTAAAAAAAACACTTATTATGATTCAACATTAAACAACTCTCTCTAAGGTAAGAGCACCCATGTCTCACGACGGAGATACCCTCAGGAATATAATTAGGCTGCACCTCACGTGCAGCCCCTTACATGAAAATGTTGTTTTCAGCAGGGACCTACTATCCATCAGCCCCTCCTGACTGCATATAGGGAAAATCCCTTTAGTGGCCGGTTTCCTCTTGTGAAGAGGAAACTCGTATGATACCAATTTATCAATTCAGTTGCAAATTTATACTTTTTTATTGAAACCGACACCTCTTTTCCAGACTTTTTTGTTCGGACATTCTTATAAACAGTCTTTTTAACATCCTGACGGTTCAGAAAGCTGACGGTCTGACCAGGTGTCTGCTATACCCATTCACAGCTTTCGGTGAACACCATGCGCATTGAGGGTAGATACCTCGCGGTCTGCCGGCGACACACTGCCAGTCATCAGCCGGATGAATCGCAACCGATCGGTTCATCCGGCGGAACGGGCAGGATTCCTTTCCGGAGCAGAGGCCGGAACGACACAAGAAAACGCAAGCAGCCCGCTGCCTGTGACGGCAGCGGGCTGCTTTATATATATAATAAGGTATGAATATCTGTTCTGACGACCTCCGGGCTACGCCTCTGCGGATGCCGCCTCCAACTCATGCGAACGCTTCTCGATCTTCTTGCCCAATACGAGGTAGGCAACCGGTGAAGCGATGAAGATGGAGCTCAAGGTACCGATGATGATACCGATGATCATCGCAAAGGCGAAGCTGCGGATACTGTCACCGCCGAGGATGAAGATCGACACGAGCACGATCAGCGTAGAAACGGACGTATTGATGGTACGCGAGAGCGTCTCGTTGATGGAGTCGTTGAAGATTTTCTGGATGTCGGCCTTCAAAAGATTGTGCTTGTGCTTGCGGAGGTTCTCACGGATACGGTCGTAGACGACCACCGTATCGTTGATATCGTAACCGATCACCGTCAGGATGGCACCGATGAAGGTCTGGTCGATCTCGAGTGAGAATCCTATCCAGCCATAGCACAGCGAGAAGAATCCGATGACGATGGTCGTATCGAGGACCAGGCCGACGATCGAACCGACGGAGAATCCGATATTGCGGAAGCGCAGCAGGATGTACAGGAAGATGAAGAAGATGGCCAGCAGGACGCTCATGAACGCATTGTACGTGATGTTCTTGGCGATGGAAGGCCCTACCTTCGCACTCTGGATGATGGAACCGCCCTCACGGATGTCAGGGTTCTTGAAGTTGGCAACACTTGTCTGACTGACGAAACCGCCCTTCTTCAAGGCGCTGTAGAGGATGGTCTCCGCCTTGTCGTCCTCGAGCGGATCGTTCGACTCGATGTTGTAGTTCGTCGAAATGCGCACCGTCTTGCCGTCCGTACCCAGGGCGATCACGTTGGTGTTCGCCGGTTTGCCGGCATTCTCGCCGACGGTGTTGACGAATGCGCCGTTCATCACCTTGCGCACCTCCTCGACCTGTGTAGGCTTGTTCAGCGTGACCACATAGTTGCGGCCGCCGGTGAAGTCGATGCTGCGGCTCAGGCCACGGACAACGAAGCTGACGACACAGATGACGATGGCGACACCCCATACGGTGAAACTCCGCCTGTACATGCTGAGGAAGTGGAATTTCTTGTTCTGCATGAAGTTCTTGGAGACGGCCGTCGTAAACATCTGGTTCAGCCATTTGTCGTTGCTGACGCGGTTCTCGAAGACAAGACGTGTCAGGAAGACCGCCGTGAAGAACGAGATGATGATGCCGATGATCCATGTCGTGGCGAAACCACGGATAGGACCTGTACCGGTCACGAGGAGGATGACACCCGTGATGAGCGAGGTGAGGTTGGAGTCGAAGATGGCCGAGAAAGCATTGCCGTAGCCTTCATGCAATGCCTGTTTCATTCCCTTTCCGAGCCGCAGCTCCTCCTTGATTCGCTCGTAGATAAGCACGTTGGCATCAACAGCCGTACCCAGTGTCAGCACGATACCGGCGATACCGGGCATGGTCAATGCCGACTGGAAGGAGGCAAGCACGCCCAGCGTGAAGAAGAGGTTGGCGATCAGCGCCAGGTTGGCCATCATGCCCGGGATGACATTGTACATGACAATCATGTAGATCATCAGCAATACGAAAGCGATGGCGAATGACACAAGACCCTGCTGGATAGACTGGGCACCGAGCGTAGGACCTACGACTTCCTCCTGGACAATCTTTGCCGGAGCCGGCATACGGCCCGACTTCAGCGTGTTGGCCAGGTCCTTGGTATCCTCGATGGTGAAGTTGCCCGTGATGGACGACTGACCGCCATCAATCTCACCGTTGACACGGGGAGCTGAGTAGACAACGCCGTCAAGCACGATGGCTATCGCCTTGCCCACGTTTGCCTTTGTCAGGGCAGCCCACTCACGGGCACCCTCTGAGTTCATCGTCATGCTGACCTCAGGACGGCCGAACTGGTCGAACTGGTCTTTGGCATCTGTCACGACATCACCTTCCATCGGCGCGCGGCCGTCGGCAGTGGTGATCTTCAGCGCATAAAGCTCGTATACGTTCTTCTTGTTCAGACCGTCTGCCGGCTTGGCTCCCCATAGAAGTTTCAGGTCGCTTGGCAGTACCTGCTTGGCAAGCGGACTGTGAATCAGCTTGTTGATGGCGGCCGTGTCACGTACGCTGGCATAACCGACGAGGCTGAGCGCATCGCCCGGAATAGTCTGCAACATGGAGAGCAGCGGGTGCATCTTCTTCAGTGCAGCCGTCTGGACATCCTCACCGGCAGCGGCACCCTTGTCGGCCTTGAGGGCGAACTTCGGCGTTGCAGCCGGGTTAGCCTGTGCTTTCCGGGTTGAGTCTGCGGCAACGGTATCGGCCTTGGTATCGCCGTTGGCAAGGCGCTGGTCGAGCTGTGCGAGGTAAGGTGTAACCTCCTGGTTGTTGTAAGTCTCCCAGAACTCAAGGTTGGCAGAACCCTGCAGGAGCTTGCGCATACGTTCCGGCTCGCGGATGCCCGGCATCTCCACCATCAGACGGCCTTCCTGCCCTTCAAGCTTCTGGATATTCGGCTGGACGACACCGTACTGATCGATACGGTTGGTAACGACATTGTAGGAGTTGTCGATGGCTGAAGCGACTTCCTCGCGGAGTGCCTTCTCCACCTCGCTGTCAGAACTCTGCGTGCTGACCTTTCCCTTGAGCTGCTGCGTGGCGAAGACCTCGGCGAGCGAATGGCCCGGCGCCACCTTGTGGTAAGCATCGATGAAAAGCGTAATGAAGTCCTTCTGGCTGGTCATCTCTTCCTGTCTGGCCTCCGCCATCGCCTTCTGGTAAGCAGCATCCTGCTTGTGGTCGGCCAGCACGTCGACGACGTCGGGCACGGAAATTTCAAGTACGACATTCATACCGCCCTTCAGGTCAAGACCGAGCCCGATCTGTGTCTCAAGGCACTTCTGGTAAGAGTAGATACCCAGATACTTGACAGAATCCTTGTAATCCTGCTGCGCAATAGGGTCCTTGATCTTTGCTGCCTGACTGTCATAGTAGCTTGTCGCCACCGAGAAAGACAGGTAGAAGATACTTGCGAGCGTCAGGAGGACGGCTACGCAAATTACTAATCCTTTGTTCTGCATTTTATTATGATTGTTTTTAATTATTGTTCCGCTACACTTGATAGACGTGCAAAGATAAGCATTTTTTCACACTTTGGGAAATTTATACCTTATAAATATGTGCATTTTAAGGTTTCGGACGGTATTTGAGCCAGCAACAGACAGGGTAGTGGTCGGAAGTCTCCGCGCTGTCGTCCACCTTTGCGCCATACGGTTCGAAGTCGTCAGAGCAGAAGATGTGGTCGATGCGGAAGTACATCCCGCTGCGGTGATAGCTGATTCCGGGACCGTTGCCGCTGGCCACGTAGCAGTCGGTCAGCTCCCGGGCAATCGTCCGGTGGGTGTAGCTCAGCGGACTGTCGTTGAAGTCGCCGCAGAGGATGACCGGCACCTTCCGGTCGAGGTATTTCCTGACATAACGCGCCACGGCCACTGCCTGCGGCGCACGTCTTGCGGAGACCTCGCCCAGCTTTCTGAGCAGATGGAACGATTCGTTCCTGGCATCATGGGTGTCCATGTCTCCCTTCACCAGCGTCTTGAAGTTCTCCTTGTCGCCGGTACTCAGTCCGTTGCTCTCGAAATGGTTGTTGACGACGAGCGTCTTCGTCCCTTTGATGTCCACCAGATAAGCGACACTCTGGTTGCTGCCCGAGCCGTAAGGGATGCTGTCCTGCCAGAGCACAGGATACCTGCTGAGCAGTACCATGTGGTCGGCGCCGGGCTTTTTCTTCACCATCAGCCTGAAATAAGGATAATGCTTCTTCAGTGCGGGATAGATGCGATCCGTGCCTTCCACGTCCGCCTGCGCCTCCTGCAGGCAGACAATATCAGCCTTGCTCTTCAGGATGTAATCTACGATCGGGTTCTGCTCTCCGCCCGGCTCACTCCAGGTAGAAAACATGAAGACGTTGTAGGACAACACCTTGATGGAGCCGTGCGGCTTGTCTTCGGGCAGATTGAACGGCGAATAGTTCCGGACAGGGCCGTAACAGAGGAGAAAGCCCAGCAGCGGCAGCCAGACCGTACGCAGCCTGACGAAACACCACAGCACGAGAAAGCCGAGGTTGAACGCAAGGAGTATCGGGAAGCCCAGCCCCAGATTGGCCAGCAGCGGGTGGTCGACAGGATCGAGCCGGTCGACATTGCCGACAAGCAGCATCAACAGCACCACGATGCCGTTGCCTGCAACAAGCAGCCTGAACGTAATTTTCTTGATCGTCCTGTACATTTCGTCTTTATCTCATGATCTCTGTACCGGGGACGCTTCCCGGACCGGACAGACAGACTAAGGACAGCCCAAGCTGGTCGGAGCTGTATGTCCTGTTCCGGCAAGCAGTCCCGTCTGCTACTTCCTGCTACTGTCAAACAGTTTCTGTTTTTCCTCTTTCGACAGGCTGTCATACCCGCTCTTGCGTATTTTGTCGAGGATGCGGTCCACCTCCTCCTGCTCCCGCTTCCTGCGTGCGTTGTAGTCCCAGTCGCTGTCGCTGCCGGCCGTATTGCCCTGGGACGTACCTGCCCAGCCGCTGCGGCTCTGCCTGTCATAGCCTCCGGCACGGTGTCCCGACCGCTGTTCCCACGTATGCTTCATGCGGTCGAAGAACTGCTGTCCCCTGTTCATGCCGAAGTCGCCGTAGCCGGAATACGGATGTTTCTTCCAGTACCGGATCAGCAGGAACCCGAAGAGCATGCCGCCCAGGTGCGCCAGATGTGCCACACCGTCGTTGCTTGTCCCGATCGCCGAGAACAGCTCCACGGCCACGGATCCCATGACGATCCACTTCGCCTTGATGGGGATGGGGATGGGGATGATGAACATACGCTCCTCCGGAAACAGCATGCCGAACGCCAGGAGCACCGCATAGATGGCACCCGAAGCCCCGACCGTCGTCATCATGTTCAGATAGACCGACATGGGGACGATGCTCCCGCCCATCCTCACGGAGTCGTACTGCGCCAGTCCCTCCACGACATACGCCGCATACTGTGCCAATTCCTGGCACAGACCGGCCCCGATGCCGCAGACCAGATAATAGAAAAGGAACTTCCTCGGCCCCCAGACATTCTCCACGACCATGCCGAACATCCACAGCATGAACATGTTCATCAGGATATGCGTGAAGCCTCCGTGCATGAACATATAGGAAACCAACTGCCAGACATGAAAGTCGGAAGCCAGGAAGAAATGCAGGCCGAGGAGCTCGTTCAAGTCGATGTTCGACCCGCTCAGGACGTACGTGGCGATGAACACCAGCACGTTGATGACAAGAAGATTCTTCGTTACTACAGGTATGTTTCGCATTTACTGTTTTCTATATCTTTACGACTTTCTCATTAAAACACTGCAAAATTACGAAATTCTCCTGTCATCAAGCATGGAACAGGGGAGATAAAGGCTTAAATTTGTAAAAATCTACACTTTTCATTAGATTTTATTTGTTTTATAAAAGTAAACCGCTATATTTGCAGCATAATCCTGAATATCATTCATAAATTAATCAACAAATAAATCAAAATTATGAACAAGACAGAGTTAATCGAGAAGATCGCAGCGAGTGCCGGGCTGAGCAAGGCTGACGCAAAGAAAGCATTGGACGCAACGACAGAGGCCATCAAGGGCGCACTCGTGGCTGGTGACAAGGTACAGCTGGTAGGCTTCGGCACATTCGCTGTCAACGAGCGTCCTGCTCATGAGGGCATCAACCCGGCAACAAAGGAGAAAATCCAGATCGCTGCCAAGAAGGTTGCCAAGTTCAAGGCCGGTGCAGAGCTGGCTGATGCGGTAAACGCTTAAATTCGCAGACTGACTGCAACAGATAAGAGGCAGGCCCGACGGGTCTGCCTCTTTCCGTACAGGGAGAAATGAACGGACGGGAGCTGCAGGGCAAACCGCCCGGCAAAGAACCGGCAGCTGCATACCGTGCCGCAGCCCGCTACATGATCCCCGTCTGCCGGTCTTCCTTCTGCTGGATCGTCTTCCTGATTTCCTTATACGTCTTCCCTCTCGAGAGCCGCCAGTTGAAGCTGATGGTCAGCATATTGCCCAGATCCCTGCTGCGCTGGGAGATCTCCTTGTGCAGATATTCATTCAGCACCTGTGAGCGATACATCTGCGGATGCTGCTGGAAGGGATGCTGCAGGTAAAGCGAGACGGTGCAGTTTCCCAGCCGATAACCGGCGGTGAAATAGACGGCCGGACTGTTATGCCCCTGCTGTTCCCCCTCTACGAATTTCCAGCCGTTGTCCGCAAAGCCGGCCAGGGTCCAGCGGCCGAGATAGACCTGCACGTTGCCGCCACAGGTATAGGATGTAAGGTAATGACGGTAAAGACTGCTGACATTGAAGAAACGGTTGATTCCTCCGGCCAGGGTCAGGGACAGATGCTCGGGGATGAGATCATACTTGAGGTAGTCCTGGACGTAGAACATCCGTATGCTTCCGGCGTTCTGCTGCGAATAAAGGAACTGTCCGGCCGCCGTCCGTTCATAGACCCCCATGTTGCAGTTCTGGTTGTTCCGGTACTCCATATAGACGTTATTCGTCAGGCGCGGACGGCAGTAACTGACTTCCACCAGGTGCTGGATGACGCGCGAGGGCTTCAGGTCGGGATTGCCGACCGTCCACTCCCTGCTGTTGTTCCGGATGCGTGCCTTGCTCACCATGGCATAGGACGATACCCGGCGATAGGTCTGGAAGGTATAGCGCACGTCCAGCCCCTTCGCCACCTCGAAGCCCAGCGTCAGTTTCGGGCGGAACGTCCAGTAGTCGTACCGGAAGGCCGCCTGCGAATAGGTCTTGTCCGCCACGCCGGCACCCGCCGAACAGCTCATCCGTTTCCACCGCCCCTTCACCTCGGAGAAGAGATACAGTTCCCCGAGGTGGATTCTGTTCAGCGCCGACACGTCCCCTTCGTAATCGTTCCGGGTGTACTTCGCCATGTGCTGCACTCCTGCCGAGAGGGTGAAAGGCTTCAGCCGGTTCTCATAGACGGCTTCACTGCGCACCGTCCAGCTCCGTCCGTCGGCCCGGTAGGCGTAGTGTCCGCCCTCGTCATTCTGCGTCCGCCTGTCGGTATAGATGCCGGCCCCCACGATGTCCACCGTGACACTCTGGTGCTTCCCGAGCTGATGGAAGAAGTAGAGGTCCAATGCCGGGGAGAAACTGCTCTCCACGGCGGCCTTCCGGAAAGTCCCGGTCACGGCTCCGTCCCGCAGCAGGAAGTCGGCGAAGCTGCCGGGGCTGTTGCTGCCGTCGCCGGACAACGTCGCCTGGAAGACATACGTGGAAGAATCGGCAAGACAGTATTTCACCTGGAACATATTTCCCACCGTGCGGTTCCTTCCTGCCGTCTGCTCCCGGGAAACGAAGTGGTGGCTGCCGTCGGCCAGCAGGTAGTCCGCCGCCTCGGAGCTCCGCTCTCCACGGAAATCCTGATAAGAGAAGCCGTAGGAGAAAGACAGTTCCGAGTTCCTGCGGTTGAACCTGGCATAGACCCTGTCATCGCTGTTCCGTGCCGTGAGCGTATGCGTCAGGTCTGCCCCCACCGTATAGCCGCCGGTGTTCCGCTGCGTATGGATGTCGATGACATAAGCGATTCCCTCTCCATAACGCACCCCGGGATTATCGATGAAATCGATGTTTTTCACCTGTTTCGGATCCAAGGAGAGCATTTCCTCCTTGCCTGCCGGCACGCCGTTCAGCCGCAGCTGCACCTCCCCGTTGTTCATCAAGGCCGTGACCGTGTGCATCGTCTCGTCGACCCGGATGTGCGGAAGGGCGACCCTCCCCAGCAGACTGTACCCGTCAGCGGCGGACTTCCGCTGTGCTTCGGAAGGGACGACCAGCTGTCCGTCCACCTTGCGGATCACCTTTGCTGCCTCCACGGTGACCTCCTTCAACGTTACCTGCCCGGCCTGCTGCCCGGCTTCCCCCTCCTTCTGCGCCGGGACCGGCAGGGACAGAAGGGCCAAAATCCCCATACATACAACTTTTCTCATCATCTTTCGCATCTTCATTTTTTGCGTGCAAAGATAGCTTTTCACTGCCCGTCCGGCGAAAATAATCCCTGACATTTGACTGACATTGTGTTTTCCTTCCATCTGCCGGGGCATTTCCGCTGTTTCCGCACAGCCCCTCTCCCTTTCAAGGGGGAGTACGGGCCGAACCGTCCCCGGCCGGTCGGGAACAGGAGTACCAGGCGTTGGGAACAGGAGTACCGGCCGCCGGGAACAGGATTCCCGACCGGTCGGGAACAGGATTCCCAGCCGCTGGGAAACGCACCGCCGCTGCATCCCCCTGCCCTGCACTTTCCGGAAGCCGGAGAAGCGGAGATGTTATCTTTCATCAAAGTCATCAACGCGCGAGACAAACCTCATCACTCCGAATTCCTGAAGATCCGGAATAAAGGAAAACGGAGAAGAGCAACGGATTTCCGGGTAGCTTCCCGCTAAAGAAAAAAGCATTTTCTTCATCCGACTGGCTTATAGTTCGGGAATTTTATCTAAATTTGCGCCATAATAGCTAATATTCAATTACAAAACAACGTTCAAGATGAAAATCAAACACTTATTCTTGACTGTCTTGCTTTTTGTCACAGGGATGGTGTCTGCGCAGCAGATGGGGCCGATTCCCGTGAACAAGAACGTGAGACAGGGAAAGCTCAGCAACGGCCTGACCTATTACATCCTTCACAACGAATGGCCGGAGCATGTAGCCAACTTCTACATCGCACAGCGGGTCGGTTCCATCCAGGAGAACGACAAGCAGCGAGGGCTGGCCCACTTCCTGGAGCACATGGCCTTCAATGGGTCGGAGCACTTCCCCGACTCCACGCTGCTGGAATTCACCCGCTCGCTCGGCGTTGAGTTCGGCAGCAACCTGAATGCCTATACCAGCATCGACCAGACCGTCTACCGTGTCTGCGACGTGCCGACATCCCGCCAGAGTGCACTCGACTCCTGCCTGCTGATTCTCAAGGACTGGTCGAACGGCCTGACGCTTGCCGACAAGGAAATCGACAAGGAACGCGGGGTCATCCACCAGGAATGGCAGCTGCGCCGCAGCCCGATCATGCGGATTTATGACGACGTACTGCCGAAGTTCTATCCCAACTCCAAGTACGGACACCGTATGCCGATCGGCCTGATGAGCATTGTCGACAATTTCCCTTATCAGGACCTCCGCGACTACTATAAGAAGTGGTACCGTCCCGACAATCAGTGCATCATCGTCGTCGGCGATGTGGATGTAGACCATATCGAAAGCGAAATCAAGAAGCTCTGGGCGAAGTCTACCGTTCCGGCCGACGCGGCACAGGTCGTAGACGAGCAGGTGCCTGACACCAAGGAAGCCATCTACGTCTTCGGAAAGGACAAGGAGATGCCTTACAGCCAGGTAGGCTTCTGCATGAAGCACGATGCTTTCCCTGATGATCAGAAAGGCGATATGTACTATTACATCGACTCTTACGCCAAGGAAATCATCACCATGATGCTCGACCAGCGGCTGGAGGAGCTCTCGCAGAAACCTGACTGTCCGTTCACGAGTGCCAGTGCCGACGACGGCGACTACTTCCTCTCGAAGACCAAGGACGCCTTTGAAATGTCGGCATCGGCCAAGGACGGCAAGGACCTCGAGTCGCTGGCCGCCATCTACCGTGAGGCCCAGCGCGTGCGCCGGCACGGCTTCACCGCCGGCGAGTACGACCGCATGAAGGCGGAATACCTCTCCCGGATCGAGGCCGCCTACGTCAACCGCAACAAGATCAAGAATGCACAGTACGGCGACGAGCTGCGCGACCACTATCTCACCAACGAGCCTATCCCGGGCAAGGAGGACGAGTATCAGATCATGAAGCAGCTGATTGATATGCCGGCACTGAACGTGGACGTCATCAACAAGTATGCCCAGGAGCTCATCTCCGACAAGGACAGCAACTTCGTGGCTTTCATCTTCGCACAGGAGAAGGCCGGCAAGACCTATCCGACGGAGGCGCAGATGGCGCAGACCATCAAGGCCGTACGTGACGAGAAAATCGAACCTTACGTTGACAACGTGAAGCAGGAACCGCTCCTCGACGAAACCCGGCTGCCGAAGGCCGGCAAGATTACCGGCGAGAAAGAGAACAAGGTGCTCGGCTACAAGGAACTGACCCTGAGCAACGGCGCGCGTGTCATTCTGAAGAAGACCGGCTTCAAGGACAATGAAATCCAGTTCCAGGCGGTGGCCAAGGGCGGCAAAGGGCTCTATGGCAAGGCCGACTTCGACAACCTGCAGCTCTTCGATGCCGTCATGGGCAACAGCGGACTGGGCAGTTTCTCGCATCAGGAACTGCAGAAGGCTCTCTCGGGCAAGCAGGCTTCCATGTCGTGCACGCTGTCAAACTACTACCAGATGCTCGGCGGTTCCTGTGTCCCGAAGGATGTGGAGACGATGATGCAGCTGCTCTATCTCAACTTCACGGATGTCACCAAGGACGAGGCTTCGTTCAAGTCGATGATGTCGCAGTTCGAGCTGGCGTTGAAGAACAAGGACCTCTCGCCGGAGAGCGTCTTCTCCGACTCGGTCACCTGCACGATCTACGGGCACGAGGCACGCTTCGCACCGGTGACGCTGAACACGCTGAAAGGCGTGGACTACGACCGCATTCTCCAGATCTGGAAGGAGCGTTATGCCAATCCGGGACAGTTCGTCTACTACTTCGTCGGCAA
Organism: Prevotella multiformis DSM 16608; assembly: GCF_000191065.1. Lineage (GTDB taxonomy): Bacteria > Bacteroidota > Bacteroidia > Bacteroidales > Bacteroidaceae > Prevotella > Prevotella multiformis. Next base: position 391,394 of record NZ_GL872283.1, on the reverse strand, counting down.
CTTCGATGAGGCTGCACTGCGTCCGCTGATCGAGAAATACATCGCTTCCCTGCCCAAGGGAAAGGCCGAGAACTGGAAGGATGTCTCGGGTTTCGCTGCCGGAAAGATCGAAAACAGGTTCACCCGCAAGTCTGAGACACCCAAGGCCATCGCCTTTGAACTGTGGCATGCGCCGATGGCCTATACGGTTGAGAACTCCGTCCTGACGGATGCCGCCGCACAGGTGCTCTCAATGGTTTACCTGAAGAGCATCCGCGAGGATGCCAGCGCCGCTTACTCCGTGAGTGCCGGCGGCGGTCTGCAGCGTCGAGGCGACAAGGCGGTGGCGATCATACAGGGCTACTGTCCGATGGACCCGAACAAGTCCGGTCTTGCCCTGAAGCTCCTCGCCGAGGGGATGAAGGACAACACGGTGAAGATGGATGCCGACAAGGTGCAGAAGGTAAAGGACTTCATGCTGAAGAATGCGGAGCTTTCCGCCAAGAACAACGGCCACTGGATGGACATCCTCGACGAGTACATCTGGACGGGTGTCGACCTCCAGACAGGCTACAAGGCAGCCGTAGAGGCACTCACCCCCGCCAGGCTTGCAGCTCACCTGAAGCAGCTGGTTGCTGCCGGCAATCATGCAGAGGTGGTGATGACACCGGGTAAGTAAAGGACGGTTCCCGCCACAGAACAGACAGGCGGTGCCAGGCGATGACGAACGTTTCCAAGCGTTCATCAAAAGCCTGCCACCGCCTTTTCCGTCTGTCCCCGGCGCCATCGGCCGCCGCCTTCCGTCCTCCTCCGAGAGGGCCGGGGAGGTCTCCCGCCACCTCTTATAATAATGTATAAATCTCCCCCTTTTATTTTGTTTTCCAAGCAAGTTGCAGTAACTTTGCACCCTTAAACGGAAAAGTAAACAATAAAACAGAGGAAATATGGCATATTTGTTTTCATCGGAATCCGTATCTGAGGGACACCCGGATAAGGTTGCCGATCAGATCAGTGACGCACTGCTCGACCAGTTCCTGGCCTACGACGAAGAGGCCCGGTGCGCAATAGAGACCTTCAACACGACGGGACAGGTCGTGATCATGGGAGAGGTCAGGTCCAAGGAATACGTCGACCTGCAGACCATCGCCCGGAAGACCATCAACAACATCGGCTACACGAAGGCCGAATACCAGTTCGACGGCAACAGCTGCGGCATTCTCTCTGCCATCCATGAACAGAGCGACGACATCAACCGGGGCGTCGACAACGGCGATGCCGAAAACCAGGGAGCCGGCGACCAGGGGATGATGTTCGGCTATGCCTGCGACGAGACCGACAATTACATGCCCGTCACCCTCGACCTGGCCCATCTCATCATGCGCACGCTGGCCGACATCCGCAAGGAAGGCAAAGTGATGACCTACCTCCGTCCGGACGCCAAGAGCCAGGTGACGGTAGAATACAGCGACGACAACCTGCCGCAGCGCATTGACACCATCGTTGTGTCGACACAGCATGACGACTTCATCAAGCCGGCCGACGGTTCGCATGAGGCACAGCTGAAGGCCGACAAGGAGATGGTGGACAGAATCCACAAGGACGTCGTCGAGATACTGATGCCCCGCGTAAAGGCGCAGATCAGGTCGGAGAAAGTGCTGGCGCTGTTCAAGGACGGCATCAGATACCTCGTCAACCCGACAGGCAAATTCGTCATCGGAGGGCCGCATGGGGACACCGGTCTGACGGGTCGGAAGATCATCGTCGACACCTACGGCGGCAAAGGCGGCCATGGCGGCGGCGCCTTCTCGGGCAAAGACTCCAGCAAGGTGGACCGTTCGGCAGCCTATGCGAGCCGCTATATTGCCAAGAACATGGTGGCTGCCGGCGTAAGCGACGAGATACTCGTACAGCTGGCATACGCCATCGGTGTCGCCGAGCCGGTCAGCGTCTACGTGAACACCTACGGCCGTTCGCACGTGAAAGCCTCCGACGGCGAGATTGCCGAACAGGTGAAAAAGCTGTTCGACCTCCGTCCGAAAGCCATCGAGAAGACATTGAAGCTCCGGCAGCCGATGTATCTGGAGACAGCGGCATACGGACACATGGGACGGAAGAACGAGATTGTAAAGAAGACCTTTTCAAGTCGTTATCACGATACCAAGACCGTGGACGTGGAACTCTTCACATGGGAGAAGCTCGACCGCGTGGACGAAATCAGAAAGGCATTCGGACTTTAATTGACAATGCCGACAACCGACTCCATCGTTCCCTCTTCCCTGTTGCTGAAGCCGGCAGCAGGAAAGATGAAGAAGACCGATTCTGCGACAAAGGCGGGCCAGACTCCTGTTCCGCCGGCCTTGCTGTGCCCCCGGAAGCAGAAGACCTTTCAGCTGACGGACATCCACTTTGCGGAAGAAGGCTACTTCAAGGGCAGCAAGTACTTCAAGACAGAACGCGGAAGCAGACACGCCGGCGGAGTTGAGGGCGTACCGGTCCCCTATACGGTCAGCAATGACAACACGATAACGGCCCTGCTCTTGGGCTGCTTCGTCATGGCGATGGTGGCATTCTCCGTGTCACGCAACTTCATTGAGAAGCAGATCAGGAGTTTCTTCCATATCGGCCGGCGCAAGGAATCGGTCACCGAGACGGACTATGAAGTGCGCTTCCAGCTGTTCCTCATAGCGCAGACCGCTTTGCTGGCAAGCATCCTCTATTACTTCTTTGCACACGGAGGGAACAACGGACGGCCTGAATGCGCATCCCACCTCGGGACGATAGGATGCTTCTGCGGCATCTTCATGGGCTACTTCCTGCTCAAGCACTTAACCTATGGGTTCGTCAACTGGGTGTTCTTCGACAGGAGAAGCAACGGACAATGGAACCACACATGGCTCTTCCTTTCCTCACTCGAAGGGGTGCTGCTGTTCCCGGTAGTCCTGCTTCAGGTGTATTTCTCATTGTCGGCGAATGCGGCACTGGTCTGTATACTGATTGTCATGTTATTCGTCAAAATGCTTGCTTTCCATAAGGGCTATTCCATCTTTTTCAAAAGAAAGGGTGTCGGTCTGCAAATAATTTTGTACTTTTGTGCGCTCGAATTGATGCCGCTGATGGTATTATGGGGCATTTTGCTGATTACAGATAACTATTTGGTAATAAACTTTTAGGACACGATGATAAAAAAGATCTTGGTTTCACAGCCGAAGCCGTCAAGCGACAAGTCGCCTTACTATGACATCGCAACGGACTTAGGAGTGGAACTGGTTTTCAGACCTTTCTTCAAGGTGGAAGGGCTCTCGGCGAAAGAGTTCCGTCAGCAGAAGGTCAACCTGTTGGACTATACCGCAGTGGTATTCACCTCCCGTCATGCCGTAGACAATTACTTTAATCTTGCCAAGGAAATGCGGATCACCATCCCCGAGGACATGAAGTACTTCTGTGTGATCGAGACCATTGCGCTCTACATCCAGAAATATGTACAGTACCGGAAGCGCAAGGTGTTCTTCGGCAATACAGGAAAGATCGACAGCCTCATCCCGACCATGCAGAAGCACAAGGTGGAGAAATACCTCGTACCGCAGAGTTCCGTACACACGGATGCACTGTCGAAGCTGCTGGATGCGAGCAGGCTCAAGCACAAGGAATGTGTGATGTACCGTACGGTCAGCAACGGTCTGACCGAGGAAGAGGTGAAGAACTTCGACTACGACATGCTCATCTTCTTCAGTCCGACAGGTGTGAAGGCACTGAAAGAAAACATCCCTGACTTCAAGCAGGGCGACATCAAGATTGCGGCCTTCGGCCCCGCCACCGCCAAGGAGGTAGAGGCACAGGGGCTGAAGCTCGACCTGCAGGCTCCCTCCAAGGAATATCCGTCCATGACAGGGGCACTGCGTTCTTATCTGGAGAAACAGAGGAAGGAACTGTGAAGTCCCCGCTTCCCTCCCTGCCGGACAGGCGGAAAGGAACGGGGAGAAGGCGCAGGGCATACAGGTATTACAAGCTGGAAAGGAATGGACAAGCAGGACGAAAGACTGAGAAAGAGCGAACGGCTGTGCAGCAAGAAGCGCATAGACCTGCTCTTCGGCACGGGTGGGAGTCATGCCATGACGGCATTCCCTCTGAAGGCCGTCTACCGGCTTATCGACAGCGTTCCGGCATCCTCTTCACCGGACGGTGACCCGGAGACAGCGAGTGTGCAGATGATGGTCAGCGTGCCGAAAAGGCATTTCAGACGTGCCGTGAAGCGCAACAGGGTGAAACGGCAGATACGTGAAGCCTACCGCAAGCACAAGCACTCCGTCATCCGGCACATGGACGGACAGGCCGGGAAGCAGCTTCTGATCGCCTTCATCTGGCTGTCCGACGAACTGTCCGACACCGCCGCCGTGGAACAGCAGGTGGGCAGCCTGCTCCAGCGCATAGGAGAACGTGTCTGATGGAAGAGCAGAGAAAGAACAGCCATCCGCCCTGCGAAGGACAGGCACGCAGCCGCCGGTTCCGTCCGCTGCACCTTCTCTCACGAGGTCTGTCGTGGCTGTTGATACTCCCGATACTGCTCTACCGGCAGTTCATCTCTCCCTTCACGCCGCCGTCCTGCCGCTTCACACCGACCTGCTCGGAGTATGCCAGGCAGGCTATCCTGAAGCACGGACCGTTCAAGGGACTTGCCCTTGCCGTCTGGCGCATACTGAGATGCAACCCGTGGGGAGGCAGCGGATATGATCCCGTACCGTGACAAAGGACGAAAGGGAACATCGCTGCCGGCTTGTCTTCCTTGCCTCCCAATAGCCTCTTTAACTCCCAATAATTCCATACGCCCCATATAACTGCCCCCATAACTCCATATAACTCCCAAAATAAAAGACATAGATGAAGAACTTTGTAGAAGAACTCCGTTGGCGCGGTATGCTGGCACAGATCATGCCGGGAACCGAAGAACTGCTCCAGAAGGAGATGGTTTCAGCCTACTTGGGCACCGACCCCACCGCCGATTCCCTCCATATCGGACATCTCTGCGGCATCATGATGCTGCGGCATCTGCAGCGTTGCGGCCATAAGCCTTACCTCCTCGTGGGAGGTGCAACGGGTATGATCGGCGACCCTTCAGGCAAAAGCCAGGAGCGCAACCTCCTCGATGCGGAGACCCTTTACCATAACCAGGAGGCAATCAAGAAGCAGGTAAGCAAGTTCCTTGACTTCGACGGCAGCGAGCCGAACAAGGCCGAAATGGTCAACAACTATGACTGGATGAAGGACTTCACTTTCCTCGACTTCGCCCGTGTCGTCGGCAAGCACATCACCGTCAACTACATGATGGCCAAGGACAGCGTGCAGAAGCGGCTCAACGGCGAGGCGCGCGACGGCCTCAGCTTCACCGAGTTCACCTACCAGCTGCTCCAAGGCTACGATTTCCTCTACCAGTATGAGAAATTCGGCGTGAAGCTGCAGCTCGGCGGCAACGACCAGTGGGGCAACATGACGACCGGCACGGAACTGATCCGCCGTACCCTGGGCAGCGAGGCAGAGGCTTACTGCCTCACCTGCCCGCTGATCACCAAGGCTGACGGAAAGAAGTTCGGCAAGACCGAGAGCGGCAACATCTGGCTCGACCGCAACCGCACGACTCCATACGCTTTCTATCAGTTCTGGCTCAATGTCAGCGACGAGGATGCCGAAAAGTACATCAAGATCTTCACGTCATTGGAGAAAGACGTCATCGACGCACTCATCGAAGAGCACCGCCAGGACCCGGGCCGCCGCACACTTCAGCGACGTCTCGCAGAAGAAGTCACCCGCATGGTCCACTCCCAGGACGACCTTGACATGGCCGTCGCAGCCTCCAACATCCTCTTCGGCAAGAGCACGAAGGAGAACTTGTTACAGCTGGACGAGCAGACCTTCGCCGACGTATTCAAGGACGTGCCGCACTATGAGGCGTCAAAGGATATTCTCGGCCAGCCGGCCGTCGAGGTCTTCAACCAGGAAGGAATGCAGATCTTCCCGAGCAAAAGCGAGATGCGCAAGCTCGTCAAAGGCGGCGGCGTATCCCTGAACAAAGAGAAGCTCGCAGCCTTCGACCAGCCCGTGACTGCCGACGACCTCATCGACGGCAAGTATCTTCTCGTACAGAAAGGCAAGAAGAACTACTCCCTGATCATCGTGAAATAAGTACTCCGGACTTATTCCCGCACAAAACTATGAAAAGCCTTACAGCATTCCGGCCGGATGCTGCAAGGCTTTTTCCGACCACATAAAAACGAATGTCCCACATCCTTTTACGGGGCAGAAACATCATCATTATGAAGAAACTGATTCTTTTCCTGCAATTGACCGCAATCCTTGTCTTCACTTCCTGCCAGAGTGAAGACTCTGAACCGGCCCCAGCACCGCAGCCCCCTGCAGAGGTGGAGAACACCATCTTCGTCTATATGCCATGGTCGGGCGACAGCGGCAATCTGTACTCATTCTTCAAAACGAACCTTCAGGACATCAAGCAGGCCGTCCAGTCACAGGGCGGACTTGGCGACAGACACCTCATCGTCTTCATCTCCAGCTCGTCTTCCAAAGGAGCGCTGATCAACGTGGAATACAAGGAAGGACACTGCGTGGACGATACGATGACGGTCTTCGACAACAGCCTCCCCGGGCAGCAGCTGAACTCTGTCAGCTGGATAACCGCCCTGCTGAAACGTGTGCAGGAGCATGCCCCAGCCCGCAGTTATTCGATGATTGTGGGCTGTCACGGCCTGGGATGGCTTCCCGGAAAGAAAGTGACAAGGAGCCGCCATGCCCGCTCTGTCTCCGGCGGACACGGGACAGAACGGCTGCCGCTGACCCGGTGGTTCGGCGGCGAGAAATACCAGACGGACATCACGACACTGGACAAAGGCATCGAACAGTCGGGAATCGGCAAGATGCAGTACATCCTCTTCGACGACTGTTACATGGCGAACGTGGAAGTCGCCTACGAACTCCGCCACAGCACGCAGCACATCATCGCCTGCCCTACGGAAATCATGGCGCACGGCATGCCCTACGACCGTCTCTGGCCGGAGCTGTCAAAACGTGTGCCTGACTATGGACGTATCTGTGACGAGTTCTACAATTTCTATGTCAGCTATACCAGTCCCTATGGAACCATCAGCGTAATCGACTGCTCGCAGGTGGAGGGAATGGCCGGTGTGATGAGAGACATCAACCGTTCGGGCAATCTCGTCACGGTCCCGGAGAATGACCTTCAGGTGATGGACGGTTACCAGCCTTCCATCTTCTTCGACATGGGCGATTACGTCAGCAAGACAGCACAGAACGAACCGGAGCTGCTGGCCCGATTCACACGCCAGCTCGCCCTCCTGGTTCCCTACAAGCGCAACACGCCCTCGTTCTTTACATCTGTCAGAGATCCCGAGAACGGCGACATCATGCCTATCAGCACTTTCTCCGGCATCACCATCTCCGACCCTTCAAACAACCCCAAAGTCAAAAATGCACTGGACGGGAATTCCTATTACAAGGCGACGCATTGACGGTCGGGAGTCGGCAGGCCGCACTCCCATAAGCCCGGGACAGACCGCTTTCTCTGCAAGGAAGAAATCACTGAAGATAAAAAATAACGAGGGTGTGTCAAAATGCAAATACCATTTTGATAATCTTACAGTTTGAAACAATCCAATAGAAATGACCATTTCTGTACTCGATTCTGAGTAAAGAAATGGTCTTTTCTTTGTTGTAGGAAAAACCTGCTTATAGTTTGAAAGTTGTCAAGTTATTCATCTGCATTTTGACACACCCTCGTTACGTTATTGCGGAAGAACGACAGATGCCCGGGACAAGGTAATTGTCTTTTGCTGATCAGACTACCGTGCCGTAACCGTAAACACCTTGGTTTCGTGAGGCTGCAGGTCGCCCTGCCAGATCTTGTGCCGAAGTGTAGTCTTGTGTTCCCATACATCCCTGAACGCATATTTCTGCGCCTTTCCTATAACTGACAGCGGCAGCCGGATCCCCTGGGGCTTGTCGGAAGGATTCATGACGGCAAGTGCCAGCCGGTTGCCGCTCAGCCGACGGAGGTAGACACGGCACACGCCGGGGAAGTCGACTCTGCGGGCAGCCTCTCCGAGTGCGTCCTGATTGATGGCAATCATCTCTTTGTTAAGGAGGATACGGCGTGTCGCCTCGTTCTCATTAAGGAGGTCGTGGCTCATTGCCAAAGGCGAAGCGAACATACACCACATGGACATCTGCGTCTGATATTCAGTATAGGTGCAGCCCCCCCCACCTAAATCGCTCGAAGGGCCGCCTTTCCCGTCAAGTCCGACAATGAGCATATCCATGTCGAGCCAGTGTCCCGGTCCGGCGTATTTATAGAGCGGTTCTGTGATATCGATGATATCCAGAATCCCCATGCCGCCTTGACCGACGATGTCCTTCCACATATCACGCACATCATAGCTCACACGCCAGAGCGAACCGCCGGCCTGCCGTGCCCACCGTTCGGGGTTCAGCTGCCCCCACTCGCAGACACCCAGGGCAATCTTCCGTCCGGAGTCCTGCAGTGCATCACCCATCTTCCTGTAGCGTTGATGGGCAACGGCACTGTCGGAAGGAGCATGGCAGTAGTCGTATTTCAGGTAGTCGATGCCCCATTCGGCAAAGGTCCTGGCATCCTGCTTCTCGAACCCATAGCTACCCGTATAGCCGGCACAGGTGAGCCGGGCGGCGTCGGAGTAGATTCCAAGCAGCAGCCCCTTCGAATGAACATAGTCCGCCAGTGCCTTCATGCCGCTCGGGAACTTGACCGGATCGGGGATGATGTTGTTCCGCTTGTCGCGTCCTCCCTGCCATCCGTCGTCGATGAAAATGTATTTATAGCCTGCTTTCGCATAGCCTGCAGAAACCATCCTGTCGGCAATCCGCCGGATAAGCTGCTCGCTGATGTCATCCTTGTACTTGTTCCAGGTCATAAAACCCATCGGCGGAGTCAGTGCCAGTGAGTCACGGCCGAGAGCGGCGGAAGCCGGCGCAGCCAGCAGCAAGGCCGAAAAGAACAGGACTGCCTTTCTGAGTTTAGATAGTTGACAAGTCATAAAAGTTGTATTTCAGGATAAAGCTCTAAACGGAAAATCCGCGGCTCCTTATTGGATCTGCGGATTTCCTGCTGTTGTCCCAGGCGGATTCGAACCACCACTGACAGAACCAAAAACTGTAGTGCTACCATTACACCATAGGACAATCGTGGGTGCAAAGGTAGTGCATTTTGGTTTAACGCCCAAATTTTGATGTATAATTTTATGAGGCAGTCCTCACCGTACCGTTCCCCCTCGCAGCATCATGTTTCAGCACAGAACATTCCGGTGTGACTTCCGCCAACGGACGGCCTTACGGGGCCGACTTCCCTCATCGCCCCCGCCTCTAAAATAAGGGTTCAGAACTTACTGATTGGCAGACGATTACGGGTACGCTTCCAAAAGGTGCCTGATTGCATGCCAACTAACGCCCGATTGAGACCCGAACAGGCGTTAGTTGCAGTGCAAGTAACGGCCGTTTGGAAATCAAGCAGGCATGGGTAAGAATGGACAGACTGGCGATGCGTTCTGTCAGGCATCGGTCTCCCTTTCCACGGACAGCGGTCCAAGAGAAAAAAACGACCGCTTCCCGGATAAAGAAAAGCTGTATTTCTTACCCGTCCGCCATCCCGTTCACTTTTTTTGTGTATATTTGCAGAAACATAATGAGAAGCCTATGAAACCTATCTCTTCCGTCATCCTGTTCCTGCTGCTCGTCAGCTCGGCCGTATGGGCAGGCGTCGACAGCTATCACCGCGCAGAGACCGCCATCGTGCAGGACATGGACCAGGCGCTCTCGAAGACCCTCGCACAGAAGCGTGAAGCCTGGATCACCCCCGACACGATACAGTGTTACCGGCGGCATCTGCAGATCGCCGGGCTGAAAAGCCGTTCGTTCGTCTCCTACGCCCTGGGAGAAGACCGCCATTCGCTGTGCAGCAGGCAGATGAGATGGGGTTCAGGCCGGCATTCGCTGACGTTCCAGAGCTATGCCGACTGCTCCTTCGCCACAGTGTGGGGACTGTCCGACCAGCGCATGGCTTTCGTCTTCCTGCTGCTGGCGGGACTGTGGATGGCAGTGTCCACGGTATACTTCCGCCGACACCGTACGGACAGGAGGGTATTGGGAAACATGGTCTATGCAGCATCCGACCACGGCTTCCGGGACCGCCATGGCGAAAGGATTCCCTTCACGCCGATGCAGCAGCAGCTGATGGAGCTTTTTGTCCATACTGCCGGCCACAGACTCTCGAAGGCCGTCATCTGCGATACGCTCTGGCCCGGTAAACCCGATGCAAGCGAAACGCTCTACACGCTTGTCCGCCGGCTGAAGCCCATCGTCAGCGAGCGCGGCGGCCTGAAGATCGTAGCGGACAGAGGCGGCTACCGGCTGGAGTAGTCCGTTCATTCGCCGCGGTGATCTTCGCTGTACTTGATGTTACGGGGATGGTGCTCGAGGATCTCCTGCCGGAGCGTGGAGGTGTCGATATGGGTATAGATTTCGGTCGTCCCGATGCTTTCGTGTCCCAGCATCGCCTGAATGGCACGCAGGTCGGCACCGCCTTCGAGCAGGGAGGTGGCAAAGGAGTGGCGCAGGGTGTGGGGAGAAATGGTCTTTCTGATGCCGGCCTCGGCGGCGTACCGCTTGATCATGATGAGAATCATCGTGCGGGTGAGGTGGTGTCCGCGCCGGTTGAGGAAGACATAATCTTCCTCGCCGGGTTTTATCTTCATCACGTTGCGGTCGGCGAACCAGCAGTCCAGTTCGTCCAGGGCACGGGGTGAGATGGGGACCAGCCGCTCCTTCGACCCCTTCCCCATCACACGGACATACTGCTCTTCCCTGTAAAGGTCGGATAGCTTCAGATGCGTGAGTTCAGAGACACGCAGCCCGCAGGAGAACAGCACCTCGATGATGGCACGGTTGCGGTGTCCCTCCCATTTGGTCAGGTCGACGGCCTGTTCCAGGAGGTCGACTTCGGCCGTGGAAAGGACCTCCGGCAGGTGGTCCGGCTGCTTGGGCGACTCCAGCAGCTCGGTCGGGTCTGCTTCCATATAGCCGTCAAGGACAAGGAAACGATAGAACTGGCGCACGCCGCTGAGGATGCGAGCCAGGGAGCGGGCACCGATGCCGAGGTCGGAGACCGATGCCGCGAAGTGCTCCAGCTGCTCCAGCGTCACATCCGTCACGGGCACCTGCTCGCCGGCGAGATAGCGCAGGAGCTTGTCCACATCATGCAGATAGGCATCCACGGTATTGGGCGAACAGCCTTTCTCCAGTTTCAGATAACGGCGGAAACGGCCGACAATATCCTTTGAACTCTTGTCTGTTTCCATTTATTTTCTTATTTTTGCATGCTGCATTCCGTATGCAAAGATACATCAAAAACTGATATTCGAGAAGAAAGAGACATGAAAGTAATCATTATCAACGGTCCTAACCTGAACCTGCTGGGCGTCCGCGAGCCGGGGATATACGGCAGGGAGTCGATGGAGACATTCCTTCCACGGCTGCGGAAACGATATGCCGGCATGGAGATTGACTACTATCAGAGCAACGTGGAGGGCGAACTGATCGACAAGCTGCAGGAGACAGGATTCTCGTATGACGGCATCATCCTCAACGCCGGAGCCTACACGCACACCAGCATCGCCCTTCTCGACTGCATCCGTTCCCTCCGCACACCGGTGATAGAGGTACACATCAGCAATGTCGACGGCCGGGAAGAGTTCCGCCGGAACTCGATGATCGCCCCAGCCTGCAAGGGCACCATCCAGGGCTTCGGCCTCGACAGCTACCGGCTGGCCATAGAGGCATTGTCTGCCCTTTAGCCACCGCCTATCACCGCTTATCACCGCTTACCACATCCCCTCCCTCTGAGGGGCTTGGGGAGGCCGCCTACCATCACCCTAAAAATGACAACAACCGACCACGACTCCTACCTCACCTCCCACATCGACCCAGAAAGCGATTACCTCTACCGCCTCTATCGTGCAACGAACATCCACACCATCCACGGACGAATGGCAAGCGGACATCTTCAGGGACGGCTCCTGAAGATGCTCGTCCACATGATACGCCCCAAGAACATCCTCGAGGTGGGGACGTTCAGCGGCTATTCCGCCATCTGCATGGCCGAAGGACTGGAAGAGGACGGCAGACTCTATACCTATGAAATCAACGATGAGATGGAGGACTTCACACGCCCCTGGATCGAGGGGTCGCCGGTGGCCGGCAGGATCGACTTCCGCATCGGTGATGCCGCCGAAGAAGCCCCGAAGCTCGGGATTGTGTTCGATATGGCTTTCGTCGACGGCGACAAGCGTACCTACACAGAAGTCTATGAAAAGATTCTGCCCGTCATCCGGCCCGGCGGATACATCCTTGCCGACAATACCCTGTGGGACTGGCACGTCATCGACCCGGCCTACGACCACGATGCCCAGACCATCGGCATCCGCCACTTCAACGATTTCATAGCCAATGACAATCGTGTGGAGAAAGTCATCCTGCCCTTGCGTGACGGGCTGACACTGATAAGGAAAAAAGACCTCCCACGACCTCTCTAAAGCCTCACCCCCGACCCCTCTCCGAATGGAGAGGGGAGTAATTACCGATAAAGATTAAGATTAGCTACTATCCAGCACCGCTTATCACCGCCAAATGTTTGTGATTTCCTCAAACATTCAGTACCTTTGCACGACAAAAACCATAAAATAAAGAATTATGCAGGAAACAAGACAGAACCGCATAGCACGCCTCCTCCAGAAGGAGCTGGCAAGCATCTTCCAGACGCAGACACGCATGATGCACGGTGTACTGGTCAGTGTCACACGTGTGAAGATAAGCCCCGACCTCAGCATCTGCACGGCGTATCTCAGCATATTCCCGTCTGAAAAGGGGGAAGAGCTGCTGAAGAACATCAATGCCAACGAGAAGACCGTCCGCTACGAACTGGGGCAGCGTGTACACAACCAGCTGCGCATCATCCCCGAACTTCGCTTCTTCATCGACGACTCCCTCGACTACCTGGACCGCATCGACGAGCTTCTGAAAAAGTAATAGTCTCATCCATCACCGCTTACTATCGCCTGTCACCGCTTACCCCCGCCTATCACCCCCTATCACCCAGCATGAACTTCCCCTTTTACATCGCCCGCCGTTACCTCTTCTCGAAAAAGAGCACGCATGCCATCAACGTCATCAGCCTGATCTCCGTACTCGGCGTGTCTGTGGCGACAATGGCACTGGTCGTTGTATTGAGCGGATTCAACGGATTCTCCGACCTTGTCGCCTCTTTCTTCACCAATTTCGATCCGCAATTGAAGATTGAGGCCGCCAAAGGTAAAGCCATGCCGGCCGATGACGCACTGCTCCGGAAAGTAAGGCACCTGCCCACAGTGGAGGTTGCAACAGAGTGTGTGGAAGACCAGGCGCTGGCCGTCTATCACGACAAACAGGCCATGGTGACCGTGAAAGGAGTGGAGGACAACTTCGATTCGCTGACGCATATCAGCAACATCCTCTATGGCGACGGCGACTTCACGCTCCATGCGGCCAACCTGCAATACGGCGTTCCGGGCATCCGGCTGGCACAGGACCTCGGTACAGGCGTGGCGTGGCAGGACTACCTGCAGATATACGCTCCGCAGCGGGAGGGGCAATACGACGCCTCCGACCCGACAAATGCCTTCGTGAAAGACTCACTGGTGTCACCGGGTGTGCTCTTCCAGGTGAAACAGACGAAGTACGACAAGGGCTATCTCCTCACTTCCATAGACTTTGCGCGCCGTATCTTCAACCGCCAGGGAGAGATTACCTCACTGGAGCTGCGCATGAGACCGGGTGTTGACATCGACAGGGAGAAACAGGAAATACAGGACATTCTCGGCAGGAAATACAGGGTTCTGGACCGCTACGAGCAGCAGGCCGACACCTTCAACATCATGCGCATAGAGAAACTCTTTGCCTACCTGTTCCTTACATTCATACTCATGGTGGCGTGCTTCAACATCATCGGTTCGCTCTCCATGCTCATCATCGACAAGAAGAATGATGTCATCACGCTGCGCAACCTCGGTGCGACAGACGGTCAGATACGCCGTATCTTCCTCTTCGAAGGACGTATGATCTCCGCCGCCGGAGCAATCATCGGCATTGCACTCGGACTGCTGCTCTGCTGGCTTCAACAGACCTACGGACTTGTCCAGCTCGGCGACCAGGCCGGCAATTTCGTCGTCAACGCCTACCCTATCAGCGTCCACCCGGAGGACATCATCGTCATCTTCTTCACCGTCATCCTCGTCGGCTGGCTCTCCGTATGGTATCCCGTACGCTACATGAGCCGGAAACTGACAAGCGAGTAGGACCATGGAAGCCGGCCCCGACAAGTCCTGGCAGCCATCAAAGTCCGGCGGCCCGAGTTCAAAATTATAGAAGAATTATAGGGTATTAATAAAAGTGTTCTATTCCTTGCAAGGATCAAAAATATTTTGTACCTTTGCAACATCATAGAAAATCTATGATATGTGTGAGCCTAAGAGCCAGAGCATAATTTATTAATTTATAAATTATCGCCTATGGCTAATTTATATTTTTTCAACAAGCTGGAGATAACCATTTGTCAGCGCAACTTTAAGTTTAAAGTCAAGCTGGAAATACCTATTCTTATGGTGATTATTCTTTTACAGCTCTGTTCAAACTAACAAAACTGGAGGGTATGTCAAAATAGACATACCCTCTCATCTCTAAATGGCGACCCGAGGAGGCGGACAGTCAAAAAAACATCCAAATCCTTTGCCAGTTCGGAGATTTAGCCTTATCTTTGCAGACGGTTTGCCGCAATGGTGGAATTGGTAGACACGAGGGACTTAAAATCCCTTGGCCAGTAATGGCTGTGCGGGTTCGAGTCCCGCTCGCGGCACTTCTTTCTTAAATCTTTATGCGCATGAAGCGAATAGCATACCTACTTGTGTTCTCTCTGCTGTTGGTTTCTTGTGGTACCCGCAGCGGTTACTTCAAGATGGAGGGACGCTTCCTGCACATGAATCAAGGCGAACTTTATGTCTACAGTCCCGACGGTGGTGTTGACGGATTGGATACCATCAAGATCGAAGCGGGACGCTTTGCTTACGAAAAGCCTTGCAGTAAGCCTTCCACTCTGATTGTCATTTTCCCCAATTATTCTACGCAGCCCATCTTTGCCGAATCAGGCGAAGCAGTCGAGGTGAAGGCCGATGCCTCTCACCTGAAGGAGATGGAAGTAGAGGGGACGGATGACAATGAACTCATGACGAAGTTCCGCAAGCAGATCGCCAATGCATCTCCTCCACAGGAAGTGAAATATGCCGTTCAGTTCATAAAAGACCATCCGGAGTCTGCCGTGAGTGCCTATCTGCTCAACCGCTACCTCGTCCAGACGAAATCGCCGGACTACAAAGAGGCCGCAAGACTCTTGCCGCTCCTGATGAAAGAGCAGCCCGAAAACATCACCTTAGGACGGCTTCACCGTCAGCTGAATGACCTCGGCACACTGGCAGTAGGCAGCAGACTGCCTAAGTTCGCTGCCAGGGATGTCAACGGAAAGACCGTCAATAACACCTCTTTACAGGGAAAAGTCACCGTCATCATCAACACCTGGGCTGCGTGGAGCTATGAAAGCCTCGACCTGCAGCGCGCACTGAACGATGCCGTAAAGGCCGGGAAGATTGCAGCACTGGGTATCTGTGTGGATGCCAGCACCAAAGAGACGCGACGGACACTGGAACGCGACGGGATCGTCTTTCCCAATGTCTGTGACGGAAAGATGCTCCATACCCCCCTGCTCAAGACCTTCGGACTCACCACCATACCCGACAATATCGTCATTCGCAACGGAAAAGTAACCGAGCGGAACATCACCGCCAATACCATCCGACAGCGTTATGGTGCCGACTAAAAACCAGAATCGTGCTTGTAAAAACATTCTGTGCAGCTGTCAACGGAATGGAAGTCACCACCGTGACCGTCGAAGTAAGTATCACACGGGGTGTACTGTTCCATCTTACCGGCCTTGCCGATGGGGCGGTAAAGGAGAGCCATGACCGTATCGCCGCCGCACTTCTCAATAACGGTTACAAATTTCCCGTAGCCGACATCACCGCCAATCTTGCTCCCGCCGACCTCAAGAAGGAAGGCTCCAGTTTCGATCTCCCGCTGGCAATAGCCATTCTGGCTGCCAACGAGAAGATGAGCCATGACCGTCTGGGCGACTTCATGCTCGTAGGAGAGCTCAGTCTCGACGGTACCCTGCAGCCCGTCAAAGGGGTACTGCCCATCGCCATCAAGGCACGTGCAGAGAAGTTCAAGGGCATCATCGTGCCGAAAGCCAACGAACACGAGGCGGCCGTGGTAGACACGCTGGAAGTCTACGGCATGGAGAACATCCTGCAGGTCATTGACTTCCTCAACGGCACAACAGCTCCCGAACCGTGCTTTGTCGATACCCGGAAGGAATTTTATGAGCACCAGTATGCCTTCGACCTCGACTTTGCAGATGTCCGCGGACAGGAGAATGTGAAGCGGGCATTGGAGGTGGCAGCCGCCGGCGGACACAACCTCATCATGGTAGGACCGCCCGGAAGCGGAAAGAGCATGATGGCAAAGCGGCTTCCCTCCATTCTCCCTCCTTTGTCGCTCTCGGAAAGTCTGGAGACGACACAGATTCATTCCATCGCCGGCAAGCTGCACCGTGATACGGGACTGATCACGCAACGTCCCTTCCGCAGTCCGCACCACACCATCTCCGAGGTGGCACTCGTAGGCGGCGGCATGAACCCGATGCCGGGAGAGATAACCCTTGCACACAACGGAGTCCTCTTCTGCGACGAACTGCCAGAGTTCAACAAGCACACCCTGGAGGTGCTCCGCCAGCCGCTGGAAGACCGACAGATAACGATTTCGCGCGCCAAATACACCGTCACCTACCCATGCAGCTTCATGTTCGTGGCAAGCATGAATCCTTGTCCGTGCGGCTATTTCGCCGACCCAACGCACCATTGTGTCTGCACACCGGGACAGATCCAGAAGTATCTTGCCAAAATCTCCGGACCACTCATGGACCGTATCGACATCCAGTGCGAGATCGCTCCGCTGCCTTTCAAGGACATATCGCAATCGACACCGGGCGAACCGAGCGCCGCCATCAGGGAAAGAGTCATCCGGGCACGTACCGTCCAGACCGAGCGGTTCCGTGACTATCGCAACATCCACTGCAACGCACAGATGTCCGAACGGATGATCCACGAGTTTGCTGAACCAGACGAAGCCTCCGTCACGCTGCTCCGCAACGCCATGGAACGGCTGAAGCTCTCTGCCCGTGCCTACAACAGAATCCTGAAGGTCGCCCGTTCCATCGCCGACCTGGAGGCGTCAGAGACGGTACAGGTGCAGCATATCGCAGAAGCCATCGGCTACAGGAACCTGGACAGAAGCGACTGGGCGGAGCGATAATTTCCATCCTCTGCGAAAGGAAGGGTGATGCGTTAAAATGTCAAGGCCTATGATTCTCTATCACGGTTCCGGCACAGAATCACCTGGACTCCTTGAAAGGATCCGTGCCGCAGACCAGAACCCATCCACAATTAACTCGTCAACCCGTCAACCGCGAAACAATATTCCAGAAGTTCATACTGCGGAACAAAGCCAATCCACAATCAACTTGTCAATTTGTCAACCCGTCAACTACAAAACAATGTTTCAGGAAACATCCATACAGCTTTTACAACGACAGCGGCTGCTGCTCCAGATGGAGTATTATGCCGAGAAGGAAACTTTCAGAAAGCAGACGGAAGCCACCGGCATGCAGCGGAAGGTGAAGCGCGGCGATGCCTGGTTCCCGCTGAGGGTGGGCAAGCGGTTCTATAACGGACTGAACCAGCTCTGCATCGAGGTGTTCCGTACACAGGACGGCGACATAGAACACAACTTTGAATGCGGCCGGCCGTTGTTGTTCTTCAGGTATGTTGATGGTGGAGACAAGGTAGGTGGCAGACTGAAATACTACGGTTTCACAGGTACCGTATCGTATGTGGAAGGCGACCGTATGGTAGTTGCAGTCCCCGACTCCGCCCCCCTGCCGGACCTTCAGTCGGCTTCGGAGCAGACAGGCTGTCAGTTGGGCTTTGATGAGACAAGCTACCAGATGATGTTCGACGCGCTGGACCGTACAATGAAGGCAAAGGGAAACCGGCTGGCCTACCTGCGCGACTTGTTCTGTTCACGGCAGAAGGCAGAGAGATTCTCCTTTTCCTCCATCCGTCTGCCTTGGCTGAACCCTGCGCAGGAGCGGGCGGTCAACGAGGTGCTGTGGGCGAAGGACGTGGCGGTCGTCCACGGTCCGCCGGGAACAGGAAAGACGACGACACTGGTCGAAGCCATCAACGAGACGCTGATGCGGGAGAGCCAGGTGCTGGTCTGTGCGCAAAGCAACATGGCCGTAGACTGGATCTCAGAGAAACTCATCGACCGGGGCATCAATGTCCTGCGCATCGGCAATCCTACCCGTGTGAATGACAAGATGCTCGGTTTCACCTACGAACGGAAGTTCGAGGCGCATCCGGATTACCCGCAGTTATGGTCGATACGGAAGGCTATCCGTGAATTGCGGAACAACAGGAAACGGGGATCTGAGAGCTATCATCAGAAGATGGACCGCCTGAAGAGCCGCGCCACGGAGCTTGAGATACGCATCCACACCAGTCTGTTCGGCGAGGCACGTGTCGTTGCTTCCACCCTGGCCGGAGCCGGCAGCAGGGTGATGGAGGGGCAGAAGTTCACCACCTTGTTCATAGACGAGGCAGCACAGGCACTGGAGGCAGCCTGCTGGATCGCCATCCGCAGGGCTTCGAGAGTCATCCTGGCGGGCGACCACTGCCAGCTGCCGCCGACGGTAAAGAGCATCGCCGCTCTGCGGGGAGGATTAGGGAAGACACTGATGGAACGCATCGTGGAGAACAAGCGGGAAGTGGTGACGCTGCTGAAAGTACAGTATCGCATGAACGAGGATATCATGCGTTTCTCGTCCGACTGGTTCTATGGCGGACAGGTGGAGGCGGCTCCGCAGATCAAGTACCGAGGCATCCTCGACTATGACAACCCGATGGTATGGATAGACACCTCCGACGAGGCGGTGACGTCCGCCTACGGCCTTGCCGCAGATGAAAGCAAGACTCCTTTCCCCCTGTCTGGTAAAGACCAGGAAGACGCTTTCCACGAGCAGTTTGTCGGTTCTTCTTTCGGCCGTATCAACAAAGGAGAAGCAGAGCTGACACTCAAGACATTGAAGGATTATTTCACGAAGATAGGCAGGCAGCGTGTGCTGGACGAACGGATTGACGTAGGCATCATCTCGCCTTATCGTGCCCAGGTGCAGTACCTCCGCAGCCTGATAAAGAAGCGGGAGTTCTTCAAGCCTTATCGGAGTCTTGTCAGCGTGAATACGGTTGACGGCTTCCAGGGACAGGAGCGCGACGTGATACTCATCTCTCTTGTGCGTTCCAATGAAGAAGGGCAGATCGGTTTCCTGCGTGACCTGCGGCGTATGAATGTCGCCATTACCCGTGCCCGCATGAAGCTGATAATCCTCGGCAATGCCCGGACAATGACCCGACATGCCTTTTACAAGAAGTTGTGGGACAGCCTTTCCACAGACTCGTGATGCGCAGCCCGGTTCTTCCCAAGGGAGATGAACCGGATTCACCGGAACGGAAAACCGGTGGTGCGTCGCCTGTGCCGTCCTGACGCATGATACACCCGCAGAAAGCAAATGCTCCGGCAAGCAGAACTTGCCGGAGCATTTTTTGTCGGTAGGACAAGCCTTTTATCCGTAGATGATGTTCCCGTTCTCGTCCTTGTATTCGTCGAGACCCTTCTCGTAGGTAGCCATGGCGCGGAGGCTCATGCCCACATTCGAGAAGCCGCCGTCGTGGAAAAGATTCTGCATGGTCACCTTGCGGGTGAGGTCGGAGAACATCACGATACAGTAGTCGGCACACTCGTCAGCACTGGCGTTGCCCAGAGGCGACATACGGTTGGCAAAGTCGAAGAGCTTGTCCATGCCCTTCACGCCGGCACCGGCCGTCGTCATCGTAGGCGACTGGGAAATGGTATTGATGCGGACATGATGCTCACGGCCGTAGATGTAACCGAAGCTGCGGGCGATACTCTCCAGCAGCGCCTTCGCATCCGCCATGTCATTGTAACCGTAGAAGGTACGCTGGGCTGCAACGTAAGACAATGCCACGATGGAGCCGTAATCGTTGATGGCGTCGAGCTTCTTGGCACTCTGAATCATTTTGTGGAACGAAACGGCAGAGATGTCGAGCGTGGTGTCGAGCATCTTGTAGTCCAGGTCATCGTATGTACGGTGCTTGCGGACGTTCGGTGACATACCGATGGCGTGCAGGACAAAGTCAATCTTTCCCCCGAGGATTTCCATGGAACGCTTGAAGACGTTCTCCAGGTCTTCCACATTGGTGGCATCCGCAGGAATCACTTCACAATGCAGCTTCTCCGACAGAGCGTTTACCGTACCCATACGTACGGCGACAGGCGTGTTGGACAGGGTGATTGCCGCACCTTCTTCCACGGCTCGTTCTGCTACTTTCCATGCGATTGACTTCTCGTTGAGGGCACCGAAAACAATACCTCTTTTACCTTTTAATAAGTTGTAACTCATAATCTCGTTATTGAAATTTGGTGTAAAGGTAAGCAAAAAAGGTTGATTTGGCAAGGAATTATATATAAATAACATCTGGGCAGGGAACCAGAACCACCGTTTTTTGTCCCTGCATTCAATTCACAGACGGAACTGGACGGCTTCCCTGAAAAACTTTAACGGATCTATCTCCTCGGTGTAATATTCTTTCAACAGGCTAATCGCTCATTGCCTGAGAGGAAGGCGAACCTCTCCGTCGCCCGACAGGTCAGGTCAGCCACGGCGGCACAACGCTTCTTTCACGACACGCCGCTCCCGTTCCGACGGCAGACTGCAGGCGTATATGCCATCGACACGAACGGTGTTCACCAACCGCACGACCGGTGACGGACACCGACCCATCGGCAGGAGACGGGAGGGCTTCCATGCAGTTGACGGCAGACTTCCAGCCCGCCTTCACGGCGAGAAATGCGTTCCTTCATGGTGGAAGAACGGTTCTTCCGTTAAATGCGCAGATCGGAAATAGAACAAAGGCTTGCGCACTTGCAGGGTATGACTGTCCAAAAGCAGATGGTCTTGCAAAGAAGGACAAACTACCAAATAAGATGCAGAAAAGGCAAATTGATACGATGCCTGTCCATCAGCATGTCTTACCGGCTTCCACAGACGACCTGTTCACATATCATCGGCGTCTGTAAACTGTTTTCATGCAGTTCAAAGCAACACGTGCTCTTCTGGCTCCTGAAAGGTGCCTGATTGACTTGCAACAGGTGCCCTTTTAGCGTGTTACCAACGCCCTTTTGAAGTCCAATCAAGCACCTTTTCTGAACGGATTGACAACTAATTGATTTACTGCTGATTACAAACCTGATTTTGGCACGTATTCTTTTTATCTGCAGATGATCTGTTTGAAATTATGTAATGACTTTTCAAAATCTTGTCTGTATTTCAACGTATTAAAATGAAAAGGTCTTTGTATCGGAGGATGATAACAGGATAGCCAGTTGACGGTCCTGGCTATGTTTTTGTTGAATGAATCACTTCGGTTCTTCCATGAAAGCTATGTGAAAAGCATCCACGCATTGAACGGAAGAATCTGAAAATACCGGTACCGGTCACCTTTCCACCCGCTTCTGTTGCGATTGTAGTTTTAAATTATTATCTTTGCAGAAGATAGGGCGGCATCCGGCCGTTTTGGAACAGGTTCTCATGCCTCCGTCCGTTCTGTCCCGGCAAAAGATACACTGTTATAAACGCCATATACAATTATGACACAAGAAGAGAAGACAAAGATAGAAGAGAGGATCGTCGACGTGCTGAAGACCGTCTACGACCCGGAGATTCCCGTCAACATCTATGATCTCGGCATGATTTACAAGATTGATGTCGACGAGAAAGGGAACCTTGACATGGATATGACCTTCACCGCTCCCTCCTGTCCGGCAGCCGATTTCATCCTCGAGGATGTACGCACGAAAGTGGAGAGCGTGGAAGGGGTCAAGTCTGCCAACATCAACCTCGTCTTCGATCCTGCCTGGGACCAGAGCATGATGTCAGAGGAGGCACGTGTCGAGCTGGGATTTGATTAATCCCGCATGATTTCCAGCCCTGTGCCCACCGTCTCCCGAGCATCGGCCGGGCATCCTGCCGGGTGTCCGTCACCCCGGCACTTATCACCGTTCACTCACAGCATAAAGACATGAAGAATATCTATTTCCTCTCCGACGCACACCTCGGCTCGCTCGCCATAGAGCACCGACGCACACAGGAACGCCGCCTTGTCCGCTTCCTGGACAGCATCAAGCACAAGGCAGCCGCAGTCTATCTGCTCGGCGACATGTTCGATTTCTGGGACGAGTACAAGTACGTTGTGCCAAAAGGGTTTACCCGCTTCCTGGGCAAGCTGTCGGAACTGACCGACATGGGGGTGGATGTCCATTATTTCACAGGAAACCATGACATCTGGACCTATGGCTATCTTGAGGAGGAATGCGGCGTGATCCTCCACCGGAAACCCGTCACGACGGAGATCTACGACAAGGTGTTCTATCTTGCCCATGGCGACGGACTGGGTGATCCCGACCCGATGTTTCAGTTTCTCCGCAGGGTGTTCCACAACCGCGGATGCCAGCGGCTGCTCAACTTCTTCCATCCCTGGTGGGGAATGCAGCTGGGTCTGAACTGGGCAAAAAGAAGCCGCCTGAAACGTTCGGACGGCAAGGAGACCCCCTATATGGGGGAAGACAAGGAGTATCTCGTGCGTTACACGAAAGAGTATATGCGCACGCACAAAGACATCGACTACTTTCTTTACGGCCACCGGCACATCGAGCTGGACCTCACCCTGTCGCGCAAAGCACGCCTTCTGGTACTCGGCGACTGGATATGGCAGTTCACATACGCTGTATTCGACGGAGAACACATGTTCCTCGAGGAATATGTAGAAGGCGAGACCAAACCTTAATAAAGGTAAAAATACATTCTTCACAAGGATAAAAAATGTTTTTTTAGAGATGAAAACCCAAATTTACTGAAAAGTATTTGGAAGTTACAAAACAAACTCGTAACTTTGCATTGTCCTTAGAAAATATGACGAAAAATTGTCATTGAAAGGATTTCAGGGATTTTTCATACCAATAAGAAGATTAAAAGACATTCATAATATAAAATTAAAACTCAGGTTTGTAGATTAAGTTTAGTCAAAAAGAAAGGTAGTTGTCGTGAGACAACTACCTTTCGCGTTTTCAGAAGAGTGTGGAGCCATAGGCGGTGACAGACCCGACAACAAGCGAGGACAGGCGATGACAGAAGGAATAAGCTGTCATCATCGCTTATCGCCACCTATCATCGCCTGTCCCCGCTTGTTATCGCCTGTCTTTTCCTCTGGCTTCTTACTTCTTCAGATTCTTGACAAGCTCCTGCGTGTCACGTGCAATGACAATCTCTTCGTCAGTAGGAACAAGGACGACCTTGACCTTCGAGTCGTCTGCAGAGAGGATCTTCTCTACACCACGGCATTCGTTGCGCTCTTTGTCGAGCTTGATGCCAAGATATTCCATGTCCTTGCAGGCATCCCAGCGAAGTCCGGTCTGGTTCTCACCGACGCCTGCCGTCCACACGATGATGTCCACGCCATTCATGGCTGCTGCGTAGGCGCCGATGTATTTCTTGATGCGATAGGTGTACATCTGCAGTGCCAGATGCGCCATCTTGTTGCCTTCGTTATCGGCATTCTCTATATCACGCATATCCGAACTGATACCCGTAATACCCAGTACACCGCTCTCCTTGTTCAGGAAGTCCGCCATCTCCTGCGGCTGCTTTCCGAGCTTCTCCATCAGGTAGGTAACGGCAGAGGGGTCGATGTCGCCGGAGCGGGAGCCCATCATCAAGCCGGCCAGCGGTGTCAGACCCATAGAGGTGTCGATGACCTTGCCGCCCTTGATGGCCGCTACCGATGCACCGTTGCCGATGTGGCAGGTAATGATTCTCTGCGTCTTGATATCGACACCCAGCATCTCGCAGACACGGTGTGACACGTAGCGGTGACTTGTCCCGTGGAAGCCGTAGCGGCGGACGTGGTACTTCTTGTAGAAGTCGTAGGGTACGGCATAGAGATAAGCATAGTCGGGCATCGTGCTGTGGAAGGCATTGTCGAACACCGTTACCTGAGGTGTATGCGGCATCAGCTCATCGACGGCACGCAGTCCGCGCAGGTGACCGGCATTGTGGACGGGTGCGAGGTCGATAAGGCTCTCGATGCCGTCTTCAACCTCCTTGGTGACAATGCAGCTCTTCTCGAAGAGGTCGCCACCCTGCACGATACGGTGGCCGACCGCATCAATCTCGTCGAGGCTCTTCAATGCTCCGATTTCCGGGTCAAGCAGTACCTTGAAGACGAGTGCCACACCCTCCTTGTGGGTCGGGAGGTCGGCCATTATCTGCCGTTTCTCGCCGTTGTCCAGTTTCACCTTGATGAACGCCTCGTCAAGTCCGATACGTTCAACACCACCTTGAGCCAGCACCGACTCATCTGCCATGTCGTACAACTTGTACTTAATGGAACTGCTACCGCAGTTCAGTACTAATATCTTCATATTGTATTTTTGGAGTTGTTACTTTCTTTTCGCATCCTGTGCCTGGCACGCCGTGATGGCTACCATATAATAGATGTCATCCACGCAGCAGCCGCGGGAAAGGTCGTTGACCGGGCGGGCAATCCCCTGGAGAATCGGGCCGATGGCTTTCGCACCGCCGAGACGCTCGATGAGCTTATAGCCGATGTTGCCGACCTCAAGGTTCGGAACGATAAGCACATTCGCCTTTCCGGCAACGGCAGAACCCGGTGCTTTCTTGGCGGCAACGGCAGGGACAAGGGCGGCATCGGCCTGCAGCTCGCCGTCCACATCCAGTTCCGGGAACTTCTCTTTGGCGATCTTCGTCGCCTCAACCACCTTGTCGATGATATAAACGCTTTTCCCTGTCTCCTTGTCTCTGGCATCCTTGGCAGAGCCTTTGGTAGAGAAGCTCAGCATGGCAATGTGCGGATTCCGGAATCCGGCAACGCTCTTTGCGGTCGCCGCTGTAGTATAGGCAATCTGTGCCAGCTGGTCAGCGGTGGGATTCGGCGTGACGGCGACATCGCCCATCACGACGATACCGTTCTCCCCATACTGCTGTTCGTGTGTGAGGATCAGCATGGCACCGCTCACGCAGGTGATGCCCGGCGCGCACTTGATGATCTGCAGGGCAGGACGCAGCGTATCACCCGTAGTTGAAAGGGCACCGGAGATCTGTCCGTCAGCCCCCTCCGTCTTGATGATCATGCAGCCAAGGTAGAGATTGTTCTTCGTAACCAGTTCGCGGGCCTGCTCCAGCGTCATACCCTTCTTCTTGCGGAGTTCGGCCAGCTTTTCGGCATACTCTTCACGCTTAGGGTTGTTCTCCGGATCGACAATGGCAGCCTTGTCAATGTTCTTAAGCCCCCACTCTGAAGCGAGCTTATGGATATTGTCCGGGTTTCCAATGAGGATCAGATCGGCGATATCGTCAGCCAACACCCTGTCAGCTGCTCTAAGGGTACGCTCCTCTTCTGCCTCGGGGAGCACGATGCGCTGCTTGTCGGCTTTCGCACGTGCAACGATTTGCTCTAGTAAATCCATATTCCTTTCTTATCTTAAGATGTAAAAGTTGTATTTCGGTCTTTGTCATGCAAAGATAGCAAATTAAAGTAAGATTGCCAAACATGCTCCTTGTTTTCTCTGATAAATCAGGTATTACCTTGGAGGTTTGAAGTATTCTGCATATCTTTGCAGTCCAACCAACCAGAAAAGTTATGATCAGATTTCACGACGTGAAGACGACCGACCGTGAATTGATACAGAGCTATACGCTGTGCGGCGACCGCCAGAACTGCGATCTCAGCTTTGCCAACATCATCTCATGGCGTTTCCTTTACAACACGCAGATAGCCGAAGTCGACGGCTTCCTCGTTTTCCGCTTCTACACTGGACACCATCTCGCCTATATGGCACCGGTATGGAAATGCCACTGGGACGAATCCATGCGCGGTCGTTTCGCAGCCGTCGTCCGGCAGATGCGCGACGATGCCATCACGTTAGGGCATCCTTTCCTCATGCTGGGAGTCTGTTCCTACATGGTCGGCATACTGGAATCGACCTTTCCCGACACTTTCTTCATCAAGCCCGACCGTGACCACTTTGACTACATCTACACACGTGAGAAGCTGGCGACGCTCTCCGGGAAGAAGCTGCAGGGCAAGCGCAACCACTGCAACAAATTCCGCAAGGCCTATCCGGACTACGAGTACCGCCCGCTCACCAAGGACATGATTCCGGAATGTATCGCCGTAGAAGAGAACTGGCGGACCGTCACGAAGGACGATACCGAAGAGACGGAAGAGCTCTCCGAAGAGCTCCGCTCCATGACACGTGTCTTCGACCTCTGGGACGAGATCGGTGCCACAGGCGGTACGATATGGGTAGGGGGGAAGCTGATCGCCTTCACGTTCGGCTGTCCTGTCACGGACAAGGTCTTCGATGTCTGCGTTGAAAAGGCCGACACAGCCTACGAAGGGGCGTTCTCCATCATCAACCAGGAGTTCGCACGGCATCTGCCTGAACAATATGAATACATGAACCGCGAGGAAGACCTCGGACTGGAGGGGCTGCGCTATGCCAAGCTGTCCTACAAGCCGGACATCCTCCTGGAGAAGAGTGTGGTCATGGAAAAGTATCCTCTGGCACAGGAAGAGACGCAGGAGCAGATCAAGGAAGAGACGATAGCCCTGTGGCGCAACACCTTCCATGATCCAGAGCCTTTCATCCGGTTGTATTTCTCACGTGTCTTCAAGCCCGAGTACAACATTATCTGCCAGATGAACCAGCGCACGGTGGCCGCCCTGCAGACACTTCCCTACACTCTGAAATATTACGACAAGGAGGTGCGGACTGCCTACATCAGCGGAGTAAGCGTGCTGGAAGAATACCGAAAGCAGAATGTGGGCAACAATCTCATGTCGCAGGCACACTTCCGCCTCTACCACAAGGACATTGTCTTCGCCACGCTGATCCCCGCCGAAGAATGGCTCTACGACTGGTACGGCCGCTGCGGCTACACCCAGCACATCACCTGCACGCCACCGCCTGCCGGGGTCGACAGCATGGACTTCGCCGCCTTCGACCACTGGCAGCAGACAAGAGACTGTGTGCTCCTGCACGATGAAGAGGGCTTTGAAATCATCAAGGAAGACTACCGCATCGCCCTTTCCATCGACCCTTCGGCCCGACGGCAGAGCAGGAACATCCCGGCCATGATACGCGTCATCAACGCCGAGAAAGCACTCCAGCTGTACGCCGGCCGTCATCCGGACCGCACGGAGAATCTCCGTGTCTACAACGACTCGGACATTCCGATGAACAACATCTACTTCCAGATCCGCGACGGTCACGTCACACGTACGAACCAGCCGCTCCCCGGCACCCGTCCGCTGACGATCACGGAGCTGGCCGACCATATCTTCCGGGACGACCGTCTCGAGATGAACCTGATGCTGAACTGACAGGAGAAGGGGCGATGACAAGCGATAGACGGGGATAAGCGATGATAAGCGGGGATAAGCAACAACAGACACTTACCCCTGCCTATCATCGCCTATCCCCGCTTATCATCGCCTATCCCCGCCCACCTCAGGCAGGTGCCATCTCCTTTGTCAGGATGCTCTCCAGCTGCTCGGCGGAGAGCCGAAGCTGGAACTCGCCGTGCAGAGCCACACTGATGCGGCCGGTCTCCTCGGATACGATGATCGCCAGAGCGTCGGAGTCCTGCGAGATGCCCATTGCCGCACGGTGGCGCAGACCGAGTTCCTTGGGAATATCCTGTTTGTGGCTCACCGGCAGGATGCAGCCTGCCGCCTTGATGCGCCGCTTGGAGATGACCATCGCTCCGTCGTGCAGCGGCGAGTTCTTGAAGAAGATGTTTTCGATGAGTCGCTGGTTGATGCGGGCGTCTATCAGGTCGCCCGTCTCAACGATGTCTTCCAGCATCACCCCCCGCTCGATGACAATCAACGCCCCCACCTTGCCGCGGCTCATGCTCATGCAGGCCATGACGATGGGCATGATGGTCTCCTTGTCGACCTCCTCTTTTCCGGTCTTCGTAAAGAGCTTCACGAGGTTGTTCACTTTCCTGTGCGCCCCGAGACTGTAAAGGAAGTGGCGGATCTCCTCCTGAAAAAGGACGATCAGTCCGATGACACCCACCGAGACGAGCTTGTCCATAATGCTGCCCAGCAGGCGCATCTCCAACACCTGGCTCACGATAAGCCATACGATGACAAACACCATGATTCCGATGAAGACGTTCAGCGAGCGCGACTCCTTCATCAGCCGGTAAAGATAGTAGAGCATCAGTGCTACCAGCACGATGTCGATTACGTCTTTTATTCCAAACGGGAAAAACATAAGGCTTCTTCCCCATGTCCCTCTCCTCGAGAAGAAAGGGCGGGCGGACGACCGTATCCGCCTCACTCCGGGGCATAAATTTATGGGTTAATACTAAATCTGTCCAAGTGATTCAATCGTCTGTATGCCGCCGCATGTCCTCGACGATCCTGACGGCTTCGACGGCGGGCCGTACGTCGTGTACACGGAGGATGCCGGCTCCTTTCAGCAGGGCGATGGTGTTCAGGACCGTCGTCCCGTTCAAGCTCTCGGCCGCCGTGATGCCGAGGAGCTGATGGATCATGCGCTTGCGGCTGATGCCCACGAGCAGCGGCAGTCCCATGACCCGCAGACGTTCCATCACGCCCAGCAGGGCATAGTTTCCGTCCACCGCCCCTTTGCCGAACCCGAAGCCGGGATCGAGGATGATGTCTTTCTGCCCCAAGGCGCGCAGTTCCTGCACCTCACCGGAAAATCTGACAAGCATATCATGCAGATTCGCCGCCGTAGACATCAATATATAAGGTGTACCCAGCTCTGCCACCGTACGGAACATCTCCGGATCCCTTCCTTCCTCCACGTCATTGATGATGTCCGCCCCGAACTCCTCCACCGTCCGCCGGGCGACCGACGCACGGAACGTGTCGATAGAGAGGATGGCATCCGGCACCGCTTCCCGGATGACCGGCAGGGCAAAAGCCAGACGGCGCATCTCCTCCTCCTCGCCGGCCACCTCTCCGCCGGGGCGTGTCGAGCAGGCACCCACATCAAGGATGCCCGCCCCTTCCGCTACCATCTGGCGGGCACGCTGGCGGATGGCATCCTCCGTCTGCACACGGCTGCCTGCGAAGAAGGAGTCAGGCGTTATGTTCATAATTCCCATGACGACCGGCCGGCTCAGGTCCATGAGCCGCCCCCGCACGTTGATGGTATAGTCAACAGGCTTTACATCAGCCTCAAGGTCTTGTTTTTTCATATCCGCAAAGGTAATGCAAAACTGCCATATTCGTGAATTTTGCTTCAAGAATTTTCATGATTGCCGTCCGGCAGACATTTTCCGTATAAGCCGGTCATCGGCATCCTGCCCGACAAGACTGCGACTGGGACGGTTCCGTATTCCCGCCTTCTGACGGTGTGCCGGTGCCTGACACCAGTCGTGCAGCCGGTGGACACCGGCCGTGACGGGCGTCCGCACGTTTGCTATCTGCCGCCAGAACGGGAGCAGTCGGCACCTCCGGGGACAGCCGGCAACAGCTTAGCGGGACGGCTGTACGGCATCAGAACTTCCAGCGCAGCTGGACATCAAGATCGCTCATCGTGGACGAACTGATCTGCTGAAGTCCGGAAGCTATCGTATCCCGGTCGAAATAGCGGGTCGTGGAACTGCGAAGGATCAGCATCAGGCGGCGGGAGAGGTCGGCCCTGGCGAACAGTCCGCAGCGCACGCCCCTGCCGTAGAAAGCGGGAAAGCTGAAAGCATACAGCGGACCGCGCTCATAGACATAGATCCGGGAGGAGAAGTCGGCGGTGTGGAAATAACCTGCCGTGGCGGTGAGGCTGAGCCATGCGGCGGGCTGCCACGTCCCCGTCTCCGTGAACATATAGCCCGTGCTCCGCCGGAGATAACGGCTTGCAGCAAAATCTATCTGGCTTCTGAAGTTCCACGAGGCGGCGGCATACGACAGGGAGAGCCGCCCGCGCTGTGTCAGCTCGCGTACGAGCGCCGTCCTGCCGGCATTGTCCTTCTCACGGATCCGTACCCGATAACGTACCCGCAGCGACCACCGCTTATATATATAGGCGAGCACCGCCAGATTGTCCCATGCCTTGCTGGCCGTATGGGCACCGGGGCGCGGATGGGAGAAGTAGGCGAGATCCGTGTATCCCATGATCGACAGGCCGCGCGCGACTTTCCATTCGGCTCCCACGAGGAGGCCGCTCTCATTCTGCACGGATGCGTTGTCGCCGGAACTCCGGGCGAAGAGCGCCGTGTAGCGATAGCCATAATAACGCTGGGCGGCAAGCAGTGACAGGCAGGAGACCGGCTGGAACGAAAGACGGTTCGCCGTGGCAAGGTTTCCTCTGCTGTCCGTCGCCGTCTCGCCGCCCATAGACCAGCGGTGGTGCAGGTAACTGTAATCCACGCTGACATTCCAGAAGTCATTGCCCGACGGAGCGTAACGGCGGTAATACAAAGACGTACTGGGAGTCAGTTCCCTGCTGAAGCGGGAGAATACCCCTGTCAGCCCCATGCGCAAAGCCCCGCACGTCCATCCCAGATGCGTTCCGGCAGCCAGCTGCGCGGCGGCATCCTTGTGGCTCATCTCACGCTCGGTGCGATGGTATCCGTTCTTGGGCAGCGTCCTGACCGTCCCGCTGTCAGAGAGCACGGCATCGACGGTGCGGTAAGAGAGAAAGGCGGTTAGGTCCGTATGCCGGGCCACCTCCACCGTGGCGGCCGCTCCCTGCAGATAGCCGTCTGCCGACCGTGAGGAATGGGCGCGGATTCCTGCGGGCTGCCTGCCAAGCGTGGTGAGCAGTCCTGTCTTGCCGAGGCCGAAGGTGTTGTTGATGACGAGCCCCTGACCGAAACTTATCCTGTACCGTCCCGCCGCCAGGGTCTTCAGCCGCCCCATTTTCCGTATCAGGACATAGAAGCTGTAATGGTCGTAGCCCAAGTTGTTGCCATGTGCGAAGAAAGGCTCTCCGGGATCCTGCGCACCCACCAGCCCGGCCTGGACGTAATCGCCGTCCCGGAACGCATAACGGAACGAATGGGCATACGGATAGCCGAGGTAGCCGTTGCGGTCGCCTTCCCGCCTGTAGAACGGAATGCGGGAGGTGAACAGCAGCGTGTGCTTCGCATGGGTCAGAATGTTTTTCAAGGATGGGAAGATCCCCTGTTCCGCAGCAGGGGCGATACATACGAAATAGGGAAGAAGCTGCCGTCGGACAGCGTCCAGGGACTCGATCAGGGCGAGTTCGCCCAGTGTCCGCATGCCGTGGTACCGGTAGACGTAGGCCTGGAGTTCCTCGATCTGTTCCGCCGTCAGGAAAGGGATGCGCTCCAGATCCTCCCGGGAAGCCGTGTTGAGCGGAACAGGATGTGCCGCAAGAGCCGACAGGATTTCAAGGTTCTCTTCCCGCACAGCCTGGGATTCCTCACCGGCGGCATAGAGTTCGTCATACAGTTCTTCCCAGTCACAGGACTGCTGTGCGGCCGCTGTGAGACAGGCAAGTCCAAGGAGAAGGGTCAGTAGCAG
This sequence comes from Prevotella multiformis DSM 16608, assembly GCF_000191065.1. GTDB lineage: Bacteria > Bacteroidota > Bacteroidia > Bacteroidales > Bacteroidaceae > Prevotella > Prevotella multiformis. The sequence continues at coordinate 359,424 of NZ_GL872283.1, read as the reverse complement.
GTTCTTCATTCGTCAATGTCTCAAAGTATTATGGCAGCAAATATAGTCTTTGTTTCCCGAAAAAGCAAGCGGAATGTCAGGAAAAACACGTTTCCTCCGCATCACACCGGGAGGCTTCTGGCGTCTCGAAACGTGCATTTATACTTTTTTGACTTTAATTCTTCGTATGCTTTCGCAAATAATTGCTATTTTTGTCCATTGGCATTAACAACAGAACAAAGACTTTAAGCTTATGAAAAAGACCGACGTGCAGCAGGCGCACAACCTCCCGTCAGAGTGTACAACCATCATCATCGGGCAGAACCAGACCGCCGACGGATCCATGATCGTGTCGCGCTCGGAAGACTGGGATGCAATGGTAGCCAAGAATTATGAGATCTTCGAGGATACGGAGCACGGACTCAACGAGTTCGTCGCACTGGACAGCCCTTTCCGCTGCGAGCTTCCGGAGAAGGCCCTGGGCTATACGGCTCTCTCACCGCACCACCTACACCGCCACTGGGGCAGTGCCGGCTTCAACACGGCAGGCGTGGGCATGAGCGCTACGGAAAGCATCTTCAGCAGTGACGAGGTGCTGAAATATGATCCGCTGGTAGAGAACGGCGTGGCGGAGAATGCCGTCTTCAACATCACCCTGCCCTATATCCGCAGTGCACGCGAAGGGGTAGAACGGCTGGGAATGCTCATCGAAAAGCACGGCATCGCCGAAGGCTTCGGCATCGGATTCGTAGACAACAAGGAGATATGGTACCTCGAGACGGCGTGCGGCCATCGCTGGCTGGCATGCCGTATGCCGAAGGACCAGTACTTCGTCACCGGCAACCAGAGCCGTTTCCGCACCTATCATCCCAATGACAAGGAGAACTACCTTGCCTCCGCCGACCTGATAGAGTTTGCGGAGAAGCACGGTCTCTACGACCCGGCACAGGGTGACTTCGATTTCCACAAGGCCTATGCGCGCGACGTGGAACTCGACACCACCTACAACTACCCGCGTGTATGGGGCCTGCAGCGGTTCTTCTCTCCGGACATCAAGAACGACATCACGAAGAACACTTTCCCGGTCTTCGCCAAGGCCGCACACAAGATCACGCTGACCGAACTGCGCACGGCATTCCGCTTCCACTACGACAATACGGAGCACGATCCCTACCTCCACGGCAATCCGAAAGAGCCATACCGACCGGTCTCCATCTTCCGTACCACACAGACCCACCTCCTGCAGGTCCGTCCGGAGCTGCCGCAGGCCATCGGATGCGTCAATTACGTCGCAATGGGGATGGCCGACCTCGGCGTGTTCCTTCCGCTCTACCAGGGAGTCACGTCTTATCCGGAGGCTTACGGAAAAGGGACTGACGTGTCGAGCGCCGACTCTGCTTACTGGAAGTTCCGTAAGGTGATGGCACTGGGCATGACCAACTACAACAAATATACACCCGTCATCAAGGAGGCCTATTCGAAGTTCGAGGCGGAGACAGACCAGCGGCAGCGGGAAATGGAAGAAGAGTATCTGCGCATCTGCAAGACACAGCCGCTGCACGCCCAAGACCTGCTGCAGGCTTTCTCGGACAAGATCCTCAACAGCGCACTCGACCTCGCCGACCGCCTGCAAGAGCAGCTCTTCACGCTGATGACGCAGGATATTCAGCAGGAATATCTCTTCCACGGAGCATAGGCCCCATACGCTGTCCGACGACTATGAAGCAGAGGGATGGGGATGCCGGATACGCCGGTGACAGCAGACAACAGGTGCTGACGGGCTATGGGGCACACCCCTCTTTCTGTTTATTTGCCGTGGGGCTGTATGTTTCTCAGGGGTGCAATCTGCATTTTCAGGGGTGTAATGCCCGGAAGAAAAGCAAAAAACTGCCGTTTCGCAAGCGATTATAAACTTTTTTTCCTACCTTTGCAGCCGAAGAAGCACCTCTCCTCTATATGTCTATGGAGGCGTGCAAAAGGCTCTGATAGTTCAATGGATAGAACGGAGGTTTCCTAAACCTTTGATCCGGGTTCGATTCCCGGTCGGAGTACAAGCGTACGATCCGCTCCCCCTACTCTTCCCAAAAGGAGGATTTTCCGGAAGGCAATATGGGAAGCCGGCAGACGGATTCAGCGGATTGTCTTTGACTAATTCCTGCTTTTCGGGCAGGCAGTTCCTCCTTTCCTGCAGAAAGGACAGGGCAGCTGGTACGGCCGGAAGAGAACACAGAAGAACCGCACAAAAGCAAGAATACGCAGAGAGCTGACGGACCTGCACAGTACCGGTCTGCCTGAAAGGGACTTTCCGGAACAGTCCGCCGGAGGCATCCGGCTTTTGAAGGAACACGAAAACGACTTACTAACCATTGTCCGGGCACATTCCGATACCCGGTGCGACCGCAACAGGTTTCCTACAGATCAGAACAACATCATCAGGCCGTTACTGCCTGACCGAAACTTTATATAATCCCCTCATCCCCACACATCACGCCTGTTCTTTCTACTTTAAAAAGAAAGAAGAGGACGGGAAGCGGGTCTGGATGAGGCCAAGGACACATTTATGATTGGCGCCATTATAGGAGACATCGTGGGCTCACGCTTCGAATTCGGAGCTGCTCCACAGGAGGGGTTCGAGCTTTTCACCCCCGACTGTTCGTACACGGACGACACCATCTGCACCGTCGCCATTGCCGATGCAGTGCTGAACGGACGCGACTACCAGGAAAGTCTGCTCGACTGGTGCCGCCGTTATCCGGACCCCATGGGGGCTTACGGCAGCCGTTTCGAGCAGTGGATCCATTCGGAGCATCCGCATCCCATGAACTCGTTTGGCAATGGTTCCGCCATGCGTGTCAGTCCTATCGGCTGGCTGTTCGACGAGTGGGAGGACGTAATAGAGGAAGCGAAGAAGAGTGCCGCCGTAAGCCACAACCACCCGGAAGGCATAAAGGGGGCGCAGTGCATTGCAGAGACCATCTGCTGGCTGCGGCTGATGCGCTTCTCAAAACCTGACGTGGAGAAGAAAGTGCGCAAGTTCTTCGGCTACGAGCTGCCGCCGATGCGGGACATCTTGAAGATCGGTTCCGAGGGACATTTCGACGGAACGTGCCAGGAGACGGTACCGATGGCATTGCGCTGTTTCATGGATGCCAACAGTTTTGAAGAGACCATCCGCCTTGCCGTGCTGTGCGACGGCGATACGGATACGAAGGCGTGCATTGCAGGTTCCGTAGCCGAGGCGTACTACCAGGTGCCGGAATGGATGATAAACAAGGCTGTCGACTACCTCCCGGAGGACATGCTCGGCATCCTCGGACAGTTCTACGAACGCATCAAAGACAGCTGCGGACCGCAGAGAAAATAGCCTTGCGGACTTCGCCGGACGGAAACAAGGCAGAGGGAATGCGGCAGATCCCGATCTGTCAAGGACATGGCCGCCGTCTCTTCTATTCCCTTTACTCCTGATCCGGTTTCCTGTTGACGGCGGTCTGTCTACGAGGGGTCTTCATGAAGGTCTCCAGCTGTTTCCGATACATCGCCCCGGTCTTCTCGCCTATCCGGAGCATGGCCTCGATCGCCTTCGGTCTGAAGTCCTGGATTCCGTAACCGCTCAGGACAGGATTGATATACAGGTCTGCCTGCGTCCGGTTGACATTGTATTTCCTTATGTCAGGACGCACCGCCAGCCAGTCGGCCACACCGCCCAGCCCTTTCAGGAAAGCCAAAGGCGACCGGTAGTTGTCGTGTTTGTGCTGCTGGAGATCAATGGCGATGACGAGATCGGCTCCCATCTTCCGCACGACATCCACCGGAAGGTTGTTGGACATTCCGCCATCGACAAGCATCAGGGTGTCTATCTGCACAGGTTTGAAAGCTCCGGGAACAGCCATACTGGCCCGCATATTCCGTGCCAGCGAACCCTTTTCGAGCACGATTTCACGCCGGCTCCGGATGTCGAAGGCGACACATGAGAAGGGGATCGCCTTTCGGACGGTTCCGCACCGCACCGGAGAATGGGCGACGAGAGAATCGAGAAAGGTGTAGATATGGTCGCCCCGCAGCATCCCGAATCCTTTCATGCGTCCCATCCTGTCCTTTCTCCGCACAGGGAAGCCGAACAGATAACAGACGCCTTCCACCTCCTTGAACACTTTTCCCATGAGGGTCGTGTCCCTGTCGGTCATGAGCGACAACCAGTTCTGCGAACGGAAAAGCCTCTCGAGGTCTGCGGCACGATACCCCTGGGCATACAGTCCGCCGATAATCGCACCGATGCTCGTTCCTGCCACATAGTCGATGGGAACATGGGCACGCTCTATCTCCTTCAATACTCCTATGGCCGCTGCCCCCTTGGCACCGCCTCCGCCAAAGACAAGTCCCACCCTGGGGCGCGCCTTTCCGCCTTTCCTCTGCTGCTGTGCCGGTGCGGACAGCGTACAGTGGAGCAGGACCAGAAATACAAGAAACATCTTCTTCATGACGGCAAAAGTACTGTTTTCTCCCGAGAGAAAAGCAGTACTTTTTCGTTTTTATTCCTGTTTCCTTTTCCTTTGAGGGAGAAGCCGGGCACACGTGACGACCCGTCCGCCGGAATGAACGGGACGGACAGGGGCAGGAGACAGCTTGCAGGACCGGGAGGGGACAGACCGGAAAAATAGCACCGCCTGCCGCTTGTCCGCCCGCCGCTTTTTCCTTACCTTTGCGCCATGAAGTTCCATTCCATTCCCTCTGTACAGCCGTTGCCCGTCCGGTTCAACAGCCCTTTCGACGACCATCCGGATGCCCTCTGCCGCGCCGCCGCAGAAGATCTGCAGAGCCGTCTGCCCGCGAATCCCGCCGAAGGGAAGATGTATGGCGTCCTGGTTGTAGAACGGAACGGACAGACAGGATACCTGCAGGCTTACTCCGGACAGATGGACGGCCAGGAGGAAGACTTTGTCCCAGCCGTCTTCGACTATCTGCAGCCCCACGGCTACTTCAAGATGCACGAGGAGGAGATAACCCGGCTGAACCACCTGATCGCACGGATGGAATCCTCTGCCGCCTACCGGCAGGCGGAGGAAAATCTGATGAAAATCCGCCAGGAGGCTGAAAAGGCGGTCGACGAGGCACGGCGCACCATGCAGGGGGCGAAGTACCTGCGCGACAAACGGCGCAGAGAGGCCTTCCTGTCGGAGGAAGAACGCAGGGAGATGACACGCCAGAGCCAGTTCCTGAAGGCCGAGCTGCATCGCAGAAAGGTAAGGTATGCCGCCCTGACGGCCGAGGCACAGGCGGCCCTCTCCGGTTATGAGGAACAGCTGACAGCATGGAAACGGGAGCGGAAACTGAAGTCGGATCGGCTGCAGCGCTGGCTTTTCTCCCAGTTCTCTCTGCTCAATGCACGGGGAGAAAGCAAGAGCCTGCCTGCCATCTTCCACGATTACTACCTGCTGCACAGCCCAGCACGCATCCGGGCGGCGGGAGGGCCGGCGGCCTCGCCCGTCCGGCGGCTCTCTGCCGAAAGCCTCGCCCCATCGCTGCTTCCGCCTTCCGGTGCCGGGGAATGCTGTGAGCCGAAGCTGCTGCAATATGCCTTCCGGAAAGGGTACACACCCGTCAGCATGGCAGCATTCTGGTGGGGGCCGTCGCCGAAGACGGAAGTCCGGCAGCACGGCAACTATTACCCGGCCTGCAACGGGAAATGCAGGCCGATCCTGACATGGATGCTGAAAGGGCTGGACGTAGCCCCTGACGACAAGACGGAGGCGGCAGGGGCTGCAGGCTTGGAAATCCTGTATGAGGACGACAGCCTGGCGGTCGTCGCCAAGCCCCCGGGACTGCTGTCCGTCCCCGGGAAAGGGCGACAGCCCTCTGTCTACAGTCTCCTGAAAGAACGGTGGCAGCGATCCGGCGCACCTTACATGGTACACCGGCTGGACATGGCGACGAGCGGTCTGCTTGTCGTCGCACGCACCGCAGAGGCGCACAAGGCTCTGCAGGCGCAGTTCGCAGCACGCACGGTGCAGAAACGGTACGTCGCCTTGCTGCCCGGCAGCTTTCCCGAGCAGCGTTTCCCGGCAGAAGGGCGCATCGAGCTCCCCCTCTCCCCCTGCCCCGACGACCGTCCCCGCCAGCGTGTAGATCTTGAAAAAGGAAAGCCCGCCATCACCGAATACCGTGTGGCGGGCAGGACAAAATACGGCAAGGAAGGAAGGGAAGCGGTGAAGATAATCCTCCATCCGCTGACAGGACGCACCCACCAGCTGCGCATGCACTGCGCGCATCCCGACGGACTGGGGACACCGATCATCGGAGACAGCCTCTACGGACAGCGTGCCGGGCGGCTCTGGCTGCATGCGGAGCACCTTGCCTTCACGCATCCGGTGACGCAGCAGCGGATGATTTTCGACCGTCCGCCGGAACTGCCCTGAGCCTCGGCAGTCGCAGAAATTCCCCTTGATGGGATGTCAGCACCTGCATGGGAATGTCAGTCCCGACGCTTGGGAATACGATTCCCGACGGCCGGGAACAGGATTCCCAACCGGTCGGGAACCCGACTCCCGGCCGTCGGGTACAGGATGCCGGCAGGCAGCAACGTTCCGGAAGGTGTCGCTTCGCAGCTTTCCCGGTCTCTGACAGGATGCTCCGGACGCATCCCGCAAGCCCCCCGCCTGCAGAAATGACAGGCGGGGATGTACGCATGGTACATCCCCGCCCTGACAGCCATTGTGCGAAACAAAGCTTATCCCTGCTCCTGGAAAGCCTTGAAGATCTTGGCAGCAATCTCTTTCTGCTCCTCTGCACTGACCTCCACATGGTGCTTGAAGTCGACATCTGCCTCGCTGTTCATCGGCAGCAGATGGATATGGGCATGGTTGACTTCCAGTCCCAGCACGACCTGCGCCACCTTCCTGCACGGAAATACGGCCTTGATGGCACGCGCCACCCTCTTGGCAAAAAGCTCGAAGGCGGCAAGGTCCTTGTCGTCCATGTCGAAGATATAATCGACCTCCCTGCGGGGGACGACCAGAGTATGCCCCTTCGTTACAGGGTCAATGTCGAGAAAAGCATAGAACTGGTCGTTCTCTGCACACTTGTAGCTGGGAATCTCTCCCGCTGCGATCTTGCTGAATATTGTCATACGGACCTCCTTGTTTTTAAGTTGATAGGCAAGTTGTTCTGAAGTATAGTCCATCGGGGTGCCGCAAAGCCGTTCTTCTCTCGGAACCAGCCCGTCCGGAAGGCAGAGAGCCGCCGAAGGTGACCTGGGAATCCCGGCCGGAGAAGACCGTGGGCGCCTTGGCCGGACACCGACCGCTTACCCCTCGATGGTGATATTGTCAATACGCAGTCTGATGGTGCCGCGAGGAATCTTGATGTCAACCTCGTCGCCGACCTTCTTGTTCAGCAGCCCCTGTGCGACAGGAGTCTTGATGGAAATCTTGTTCTGCTTCAGGTTCGCCTCCGTCTCGCTGACGATGGTGTACTTCATCTTCGCATGGGTCTTGACATTGGTCATCTCGACGGTAGACATGATCTGTACGGCATCGGTGCTCAACCGTGACACATCGACGATCTTTGCCTGTGCCACGGTCATCTTCATCTCGGCGATGCGCGCCTCAAGATGCCGCTGTGCCTCCTTGGCGGCATCATACTCCGAGTTTTCACTCAGGTCACCTTTGTCCGCCGCCTCGGCGATGGCAGCTGATGCCTTCGGGCGTTCAACCGACTCTAAATACTGCAAATCGGCTACGAGCTTGTCGTAACCTTCCTGTGACATATAAGCCATATACTTATCCGTTAAAGTTAATCGTTTTTCAATAGACATAAAAAAGACAGAATTCCAACATCGTACTCTCTGAATGCCGGAATCCCATTTCCTTAAATGCCTTAACCTCTTTATTTTCTGCAAAGGTAGCCCTAATAAATGAAACGGCAAAGTTTTAGAGGTTAAAAATACTTTCCGTGCAGGAAATGGCGGGGAGGCCGGGAGAAATACGGGGAAGTGCAGACCGGCAGGTGCGGGCAGGAGGCTGGAAAACGGGAGACGGCGGAGGCGCAGCAGGTGTTGCAAGGGAAAGATCCGCACCTTGCGAAAGGTTCTGTCCTGACGTTCAATATTCCCGGAAAATTGCTTGCATTTTTGAAAATAACTGTTTATATTTGCGACATGCAACAATGATCCTGAGCAAGCGCTCGACAGAACCTGGTATAAACATTTTTAACGGGAGAAACATTATGAAAGCATTTGCAATGTTAGGAATCGGAAAGGCAGGATGGATTGAGAAAGCTCGTCCGACCTGCGGGCCAATGGATGCCATCGTCAGACCATTGGCAGTCGCCCCCTGTACATCAGACGTACACACGGTATGGGAAGGAGCCATCGGCGACCGGAAGGACATGATCCTCGGACACGAGGCGACAGGCGAAGTGGTGGAAGTCGGTTCGCTGGTGAAAGACTTCAAGCCGGGAGACAGGGTTCTCGTACCGGCCATCACGCCCGACTGGAACTCGCTGGAGGCACAGGCCGGGTACTCCATGCATTCGAACGGCATGCTGGCCGGCTGGAAGTTCTCGAACTTCAAAGACGGCGTCTTCGCGGAATACTTCCATGTCAACGATGCTGACGGAAACCTGGCACTGATACCGGAAGGCATGGATCCGGTGGATGCAGTCATGCTGTCCGACATGGTGCCTACGGGATTCCATGGGGTTGAACTGGCCGACGTGAAGTTCGGCGACGAAGTACTTGTCATCGGCATCGGTCCGGTCGGACTGATGGCTGTCGCCGGTGCGGCACTTGCCGGCGCTTCCTACGTCTATGCGGTCGGGAGCAGGAAGGTGTGTGCCGATGCGGCACGGGCCTACGGTGCATCGGAAATCATCGACTATCACAACGGACCTATTGCGGAGCAGGTGATGAAGCTCACCAACGGACAGGGCGTCGACCGTGTCGTCATTGCCGGTGGTACGGTCGATACGTTCGCCGAGGCGGTGGCGGTGCTCAAGCCGGGCGGAATCATCGGCAACGTGAATTACCTGGGTTCAGGAGACACGGTCAACATCCCGCGCATAGCATGGGGAGTCGGCATGGGACACAAGACCATCAAAGGCGGACTGATGCCCGGTGGACGGCTCCGTATGGAAATGCTCGCCAAGATGGTGACATCGGGACGGCTCGACCTTTCGCCTCTCGTGACACACCGCTTCAAAGGATTTGACCACATGGAAGAGGCGCTCATGCTTATGAAAGACAAGCCGAGAGACCTCATCAAACCGGTAGTCATAATCGATCCCGATTTGTATTGAATTATCATTTTATCATGTATTTTGCTTGATTTATATCAATAAATACGATATTTCAAGAAAATCATTTGCAAAAACTTGCAGATATGGATTATATGCCTTATCTTTGCAACGTGTTTTTCATAGTATTAGATTTAAGGTTAACAAAGGTTGGACTACAGCGGTAGTCCTTTTTTTATGCCCTGAAAGCTGATGCTATGGGAGACAGAAGCCAGTGACAGACGTGAGAAGCAATCATAGGCGAGGATAGGCGATGACAAGTAACCATAGGTCCTATCACCGCTTATCCCCGACTATCCCCGACTATGAGCGCTTACCACCACCTATCATCGCCTACGCTCGTCCACCATCGCCTGCCACAGGTCATTCTACCGGTTCTTTATCATCTTCAGGAAATACTCATGCACATGCGTGTCGGCATCCAGTTCGGGATGAAACGCCGTAACGAGCTGATTCCCCTGGCGGGCAGCCACAATGCGGCTGTCGACAGATGCGAGGACTTCCACATTCCCGGCGGTCTTCATGATATAAGGCGCACGGATGAAGGTCATGGGGACATTACACTTGGCACCCTTGAAGAACGCCTCTGTATGGAAACTGCCCAGCTGCCGGCCGTACGCATTGCGCGCAGCCGTCATGGCCATTGTGCCCAGCCGGGGCGGTACGGGAGCCGACGGACTGTTTCCCTCCACATCATGAGCAAGGAGAATGAGCCCGGCACAAGTGCCGAAAACCGGCAGACCACTCTCGACAGCCTCACGGACAGGAGCGAGCAGACCGAGGTCGCGAAGCAGCTTACCCTGGGTGGTGCTCTCACCACCCGGGATAATCAGTCCGTCTTTCTTTTGCTGCCAGTCTTGCAACTGGCGCACCTCAAAGCAGTCGACACCTAATTCCCGGAGCATCTTCTCATGCTCCAGGAATGCGCCCTGCAAGGCGAGTACAGCAATTCTCATTGTCCACGTTCAGCCATGAGCACCTCGATTTCATGCTCGTTGATACCTACCATCGCTTCCCCTAAGTCTTCTGACAGGTTAGCCAACTCCTTAGGGTCATTGTAGTTCGTCACAGCCTTCACGATGGCGGCAGCACGCTTAGCAGGGTCGCCGCTCTTGAAGATACCCGAACCGACGAAGACACCTTCCGCACCCAGCTGCATCATCAATGCAGCGTCAGCAGGGGTCGCCACACCGCCGGCAGCGAAATTCACAACAGGCAGTTTGCCGTTCTCGTGTACGTACTTCACCAGGTCGTAGGGAGCCTGCAACTGCTTGGCAGCCTCGAAGAGTTCGTCTTCCCGCTTGCCGACAAGCTCCTGGATCTGACTCTGCATCAATCGCATATGGCTGACAGCCTGCACCACGTCACCCGTGCCGGGCTCACCCTTCGTACGGATCATCGTAGCCCCCTCGGCGATACGGCGCAATGCCTCGCTCAGGTTGCGGGCACCGCAGACGAACGGCACCTCAAACTGTGTCTTGTCGATGTGATAGATGTTGTCGGCCGGTGAGAGCACCTCGCTCTCGTCGATGTAGTCAATCTCGATAGCCTGCAGGATCTGTGCTTCTGCGATATGTCCGATACGGCATTTTGCCATGACAGGGATGGTCACAGCTTCCTGAATGCCCTTGATCATCTTGGGGTCGCTCATGCGCGACACGCCGCCGGCTGCACGGATGTCGGCCGGGATACGCTCCAGTGCCATGACGGCACATGCGCCGGCAGCCTCGGCAATGCGTGCCTGCTCCGGAGTCGTCACGTCCATGATTACGCCGCCCTTCAGCATCTGGGCGAGATTGCGGTTTAGTTCTTGTCGATTTGTCATGTTGGTTCTTTATTATTATGTGATTATAAATGATCGCAGGTGGGAATGGGAGGTGATAGGAATCGTAAGCGGGGATAGGCGATGATAAGCAACGATAGGCTGGGATAAGGGGATAGGCAGGGATAGGCGGTGATAGGCGGTGATGGACAGCTGCCAATCTTAGTCCTTATCGGTAATCACTCCCCTCTCCATTCGGAGAGGGGCTGGGGGTGAGGCCTTTGAGGAACCATTGGAGGCTTTTCTCCAGCCGCTCGGCGCCATCCCTGTCTGCTTACGGAAGAACTTGGAGAACTGTGCCTGTGATGCAAAGCCATGCTCATAGGCGATTTCCTGGATGGTCTTCTGCGTCGTCCGGAGCTGGCAGGCAAGGGCTTCCGTGAGTGTGTGATCGATGATGCTCTTCGGCGACTTGCCTGAGATGCGATGCGCCACCTGCGAGAGATAGCGCGGCGAGACATTCAGGCAGTCGGCATAGAAGGCCACATCACGATTGGTTCGGTAATGCTTCTGCACCGCCTCAAGGAACTCATTGTAAAGCTGGCTGCTCCGTCCGCTAAGGTCACTCTTCCTTGCCACGAGTGTCCTGACATACTTCCGCGCATGCTCTATGGCCTGTCCCATTGGCTCGTTCTGGCTGAGATAGACCGCCAGCGCCGACGAGAAACTGTTGATAAGACCATGCTGCATGGGGTCGTCAAGTACCAGCGAACGGACGCTTCCGTTTCCCTGTCCTTTCAAGGAAGTGCAGTCGAAGAGCCTTTCCGCCTCTCCTTCCCGAAGAATGACCATCGAACACAGGGGCAGCAGCCGCTGCCGGATCTGTCTGACAACGTCATCCGTCATGAGACGGTCGCCATTGCTTGCCGTGACGATAGGGTCGTATATTATATGGTGGGGACGATACTTCAGCAGTGCGTCTACCACGACCGCCAGCGTCTCCGTAGTCCTGATCATGCCCACCTTCACCGTATCGGGCTGCACGTCGTTGATGATCGCCTCGATCTGGCCTTTGACAATATCTGCCGGAAGATCATGGAAAGCCTGGATACCCAGTGTGTTCTGCACCGTGATGGAGGTGACCGCCGACACGGCATACCCTCCCAGTGCCGCTATCGTTCTGATGTCAGCCTGCACGCCGGATCCGCCCGTACTGTCCGAACCTGTTATGGTGAGAATTGTCTTCAACAGTTTAAGATTATCGTTTCCAATATCACTAACCCCGACAGGATGCCGCAAAAGACATCCCCGCTCCCGATCAGCCGGGAAGCATGATGCAAAGTAAAAGGATTTTATTGAATCCTGCAAGTCTTGTTCCTAAATTGACAAGAAAAACTAAAGTTCTGACGTATTCCTGCTGCTGACAGATGGGAATTATCCCAAGAATCAGGCAGAATGATGAGGGGGAAACCAGCAGGCGCATCACTCGAATACCTAATAGTAGGTATTGCCGCATTCCATGAAAGACACTACTTTTGCAAAAATTTACAAGCTAATGCTAAAATGAAAAGATTGTTAATATTTTTCGTTGCCATCGTGTGCGCTGTCGCATCCATGGCACAGAACACCGATGCGATGCTGTTCGGTGACGTGAAAGCAAAGGAGGGTGGACAGCACCTTGCCCATGCAGTGATCCAGGTCAAGGGTACCAACCTGAAGACACAGTGTGATGCCACCGGACACTACAAAATGGCGAACCTCCCTGTCGGGAAGCAGACCGTTGTCGCTACCCTTACAGGCTATCAGCCGCAGGAGATAGAAGTGATGATGACCGCAGGCAAAGGTACAGGAGCCTACTTCGAACTGGAGAAGGATCCACTGGAACTGAGCCAGGTCGTCGTAACAGGTACCCGTACCAGCCACTTCGTCAAGGATGTGCCCATCCGCACAGAGGTCCTCACCTCACAGGCACTCACCAAGAAGAATGCTCAGAACCTCTACGAAGCACTTGAGGGCGTACCGGGCATCCGCGTGGAACAGCAGTGCCAGTTCTGCAACTTCTCCGAAGTCCGCATGCAGGGGCTGGGTGCAGAGCACACGCAGATCCTCATCGACGGCGAACCGGTCTATTCCGGTCTTGCAGGCGTATATGGACTGCAGCAGTTCGGCACCAATGACATCGACCGGCTCGAAGTCGTGAAAGGTGCCGGGTCGGCTCTCTATGGCAGCAGCGCCGTAGCCGGTGCCATCAACATCATTTCCAAGGAGCCTACCTACGAACCCACCGTCAGCGGAGATATCCAGTTCGGCAACTACGGCTTCAAGAGCTACAAGGGCTCCGGATCCATGCGTTACAACAACATCGGACTGAGCGTCTTCGCCCAGCGTACGCAGATGGATGCCGTGGACGAGACGCAGAACGGACTTACCCGCAGCGAGGTGAAACACAAGGACGGAGTGTCCGACCGTGTCAACGAGACGATGAACAACCTTGGCTTCAGCCTCTATTTCTATCATCCTTTTGCCAAGAACGACAAGCTCGTACTGCGCGGGAAGGCGATTGACGAGCACCGTTTCGGCGGTGTCATGACCAATGACCAGTACCTCAATCCCTATACCGACCAGACCGAGGACATCCGCACGAACCGCCTCTCAGCCGACCTGGCGTACACCCTGCCCGTCGGTGCACACTCCGAGCTGAACCTTGCCGCCGCTTATGTCTACCACAAACGGCAGGCCACCAACGACACTTTCCTGCACGACTACATGGACTCCCACAAAGACCCAGCCCATCCTGACGAGGACGGAGCGACACCGCCGGTAGAACTCATGCGTCCTTACCTCGCAAAGGAGAACACCGTCACCCCATCCCTCACCTTCACCTCCATCCTCGGCAGCCATACCCTGCTGGCCGGCGTGCAGGGGTACTTTACCCGGCTGCGCGAGACAGGACTCTATGTCATCTCTGCCGAGGACGAGAAGACAAGCCCCTACTACGGCGTACCTTATACCTCCATCGGCAAGAAACACGCCAACGAAGTAGGCTTCTTCGTGCAGGACGAATGGAACATCACACCGGAGCTGACCGTCGTACCGGGCATCCGCGTCGACTCCCACAGTTCCGGCGAGGAATATTCCACCAGCGTGAAGGTGTCAGACAGCGCTTTCCCCTCTACCAAGTTCAGCAAGACCTCCGTCAATCCGCGCATCGCCGTCAAGTACGAACTGACCCCATCGCTGATTCTCCGTGCCAATGTCGGTACCGGCTTCCGCGCCCCCTACGGCTTCTCGGAGGACCTTCACCTCTGCAGCGGCTCGCCGCGCGTATGGAAATCGTCCAGCCTCAAGGGCGAACGTGCCGTCAGCTATAACGTTTCGGCCGATTACTACGCCCGGAAATACCAGTTCAGCGTAAACCTCTTCCGCACCAACCTGAAGGACAAGATACAGTTCTCGCCGGCTGATGACGAGGTGAAGAAGTTCGGCTATTCCTACCAGTGGGAGAATGTCGACGACGCCTACGTGCAGGGGGTTGAACTGGGTGCGAAAGCCAACCTTTTCCGCAACTTCACGGCCGGACTCAACTGGACCTTCAACCAGGGCAAGTTCAAGCACGAGCGCGCCGAATGGTCCGATCCGGACGACGAGACCGTAAAGCAGTTCCCGCAGCGGCTTCAGTATGCCAAGGACAGCCGTCACATCTCCCGCTTCCCATCCATGACCGGCGACCTCGATCTCGACTATACGCCCGGCACATGGACTTTCTCAGTCACAGGTTCTCTCCAGGGCAGGATGTACATCGACTACAACTCCGAGGATGACGGCGCCACCTCGAAGATCAAGAAGACCAGCCCGTTCATACTCTTCAACTGCCGTGCTTCAAAGCGGTTCGGTATGTGTACCGTCTACGCAGGTGCGAAGAACATCTTCAGCTACATCCAGGACGAGAAGCACACCGACGATGCAGCATTCATGTATGCTCCGGTCTACGGTGCGACCTGGTACGTAGGACTCAGCGTCAAGCTATAGGAAACTCTCTGAAACATCACAGTCATATCCAGACAGCCGTATTGCCTTCACGGGCAATGCGGCTTTTTTCATGCCGTCCCAGGGACAGTCGGCAACCCTTCAGGCTGACTGCCGTCCGGCAAACGGTTTCCGTCCGAAATCGTCAGAACTGAAAAGGACGCATATTCCCGGCCATCGGGAATCGCATTCCCGACCATCGGGAATCGCATTCCCGACCGGCTGGGAATCCTGTTCCCAGCCGTTGGGAATCCTGTTCCCAGCCGTTGGGAATCCTGTTCCCGACCGGTCGGGAAGAAACCGATTTTCACGTTTTTTCTTGCTGCTGTCCGCACAAATGACTATATTTGCGGTATAAAAACAGGGCAGTCCGCAATTCCACGCACGAAGAAGACAAGAGACGGTTTCTGCCCGGAAACGACAAGAAGACTATGGGATTAAGAAAACTCTTCAAACGACAGCTCCGTTCCGTCATTGAATGGAAGGAGCAGAACGCCGACCTGCTTTTCCATCAGCTGGAGACCACGACGGATGAGATAAAGAACGCAAGCAAACTCATTGTCGCACCCGGACAGGGCTGCATCATCGTGTATGACGGCAAGGTGATGGCCACGCTGGACGAGCCGGATGTCTACGAGATGGAGACCGCCAACCATCCTTTCATCACGACCCTGCTGAACATTGCACAGCGGGCGGAAAGCGAACACAAGATGCGCTTCTACTTCTTCCGCACCGCCGAGATGGTGAACATCCTATGGGGAACGCCGTCGCCCGTTAAATACATAGAGCCCGACTACAGGCTGCCGGTCTCCCTGGGCGCCTGCGGAAACTTCTCCGTGGTCATCTCCAATGCCGAACAGATGTTCGTCACGCTGCTCGGACCGCGCAGCGATTACAGCGCATCGGACGTGCAGGAACTGGTCTCCTCACGCATCGTCGCACCGCTGTCCGCCTTCCTTGCAGCACAGGCCTATCCCTACCGCGAGGTTGACACACACCTCATGGAGATGTCAGACGACCTGAGGCACAGGACCGCCGAGGAGCTGATCCGGCTGGGACTGGAGCTGACCGACTTCCGTGTCAATTCCGTCACCTTCGACGACGACACGATGGAACGCATCGGACGCATCGCCGATATGACGACGGAGAAGAGAGCCGCCGCAGAAGTGGACCTCGACTACGTGGGGATGCAGAAGCTGGAGGCACTGCGCGATGCCGCCCGCAACGAAGGCGGACTGGCCGGAGCAGGACTGCAGCTGGGTGCCGGCGTGCAGCTGGCACAGGACATCTTCAAGGAACAAGGCGCAGGCGGCGATGCTGCTGAACGCCTCCGCAAGCTGAAAAAACTGTTTGACGAGCAGCTCATCACCGAAGAAGAATACGAACAGAAGAAGAACGAAATACTTTCCAAACTATGATAAAGGTCATCGTCCCTGCGGCGGCCGTACTCGCCGTAAACATCACGGCAGGACTCCTCCTGTCTGCCTATCCGCTGACGAACATGCTGTTCACCAGCCTTGCCATCGCTGTCAATACGCTCCTGATCGCCCTGCTCTTCTGCTTCCGTGCGGAAAGTACTCACCGGATGAGCCTGGGAATGATTTTCCTCGGTGCGGGCATCATTGAATATGCAAGCGGACTGCTGGCCCCCACGCGGTGGACGGACAACTGGTGGGTCATCCTGTTTGCCGTACTGACAGCCATACAGGCTGTGCTGGTTTATCTGACACTGCATTACACAAAGAATTCATAACCTTGTAAAGAAAGCCGATGGCAACAAAGATAAAGCCGGTGAAATGTCCGAACTGCGGCAGCGGGAAGCACATACAGCTCGACGAAAAACGCTACCGGTGCAGGAACTGCGGAACAGAGTTCTATCTGGACGATGACGACATCAACATCAATGTCAACCACCACTTCGACTACGATACCCGCAGACCCAAATATACGGCGGCAGACTCCTTCTCTGACAACGCCACCTACAGATGGTTTCTCGCAGGCATTCTCATCGTGGGACTTTTCCTCTTTCTGCTGAATACATGCGACAATGCAGCCGGCTCCCTGCTCTCCGGCGATAAGGATTCCGTAGAGGTACACGACAATTACACTGCACTTGTCCCGATGCTCCACAAGGGCAGGCCCTGCTTCTTCTATCTCTGCGAACGACGCTTCGATTACGGGTACAATCAGAAGAAAAGGAAGCCCGACGGACTTTACTACGGTTTCCGTGACGCCGGTACAGGCGAGGTACTGGCAGACAAGCTCTTCCTCTCGAAAGATGACGATGAGAAACGGGAGAGCGGCTTCAATCTGTATGCGGCGAGTATGGCTTATTTCCATCAGGCAGGACGATGGTATTTGGTTGTGCCCAAACGCTTCATCTATGCGATTGACCCGGACACGATGAGTATGACGAATGTTTCGAAGACGATCTTCGCCGGGAAGAAGGCCATGGAGACAGGAATGTCATGGGTGGAACTGCTCGACCGCTCCAGCGGCGAGGGGTTCAAGGTGACCAACAACCTTGCCGAGACGTATTACTTCTTCCCTGCGACAGGACGGCTCTATACGGAGGAGGCTTTCGCATACGCCTCCAAGCTGACGCCTGCAGAGCTGAATGGTGAAGTGCGCGACAGCGTGTGCTACCGTCTCGAGAAAGTGAACGCCAGCTCCTCTACCTCTTCCGGGGGAAAGTACCGGATCTGGCGCATACAGTACAAGTTCCATCTTGGCGACCCGCAGGATGCCGACTTCCTGAGGACGGACGTGAGCAGATACAACTATGACGAGGGGAAACGGCTCGTCGGATTCCAGCACATATCCGACTGGTTCTCAGCCTTCGACGCACAGATCGTCTATCAGGACAACCGCTATATCCTGATAGCCTATCATCCGAACATTGACGACGATGCCACGACGGTCTTCCAGCTCCGGGACACCAGAGGACGGATCGTCTGGACACAGGCTCCTGAAATCCGCATTGAGGTGAACGGAGCCATACGCGGTGACAGGCAGATATGGATCAGGGGAACGAGAAGATACAGTAGCAAGCCGGACGAAGACTACTGCTACAGTCTCGACCTGCGCAAGGGAACATGGGCATGCCATTATCGGTTCCCGACAGAATATAAAACAGCTGAATAAGGAAGTATCAGACGGATTGGAAAAAGAACAAAGGGAAACCTGCCGTGCCGGGACCGACGGCAAGCAGGTGTTGACAGAAAGACAGACTTCAAACGCCAAGATGATGACAAGGAACAACCTGCTGCTTTTCCTGCTGCTTTTCCTGCCGCTCGCAGGGACAGCACAGATAAAGGAATACATCGAGACCTATTCGGACGGGCGGATATGGTCCAGACAGTACTGGAATGAACTGACCGATACCAAGGAGGGACGCTGGACCTATTATGACCAGGACGGGAAACTCCAGTTAGAAGAGAATTACAAAAACGGAGAACTGGACGGTAAGAAGATCTATTACAGCTATGGAAAGATAGAAGAAACCGCCGAATATAAACAGGGACTGAAAGACGGCATCTATGCAAAGTACAACAACCAGCCGGCTCCCGATGAAAAGCATGTCCTCGTCTTCACGGTCACTTACCGTAACAACCGGAAACACGGTATGGGATATGTCTACGATGAAGACGGAAAACTGAGAGAACGGCAGAGATACGACAACGGTGTCATGGTTGCCGACACCTTTGTAACGGACAGAGGCCTCGTCTGTATCAGCTGGAAAGAAAATGCAGACGGCTCCTACACGCGCATGAAGCACTTCTGTCCATACAAGACCAGGACAGCTGTAAGGGCAGCTGTCCCCAGACCGCCACGTGCGGGGGCGGCAAGACCGAGAAGGAACGTCGCTGTCAACAATCCACCCAAGACCAGACATAAAGCCGTTCCCGGCCGGCCGCACGAGCCGCAGCCGTCAGCACCACAGCGCAAACCGAAGCTGAAGGTGAACAAGGACGGTACGATAGAACTGGAATAAGCCTGCTGCGGACAGTCAGCAGACTTGTTCCTTCAGCGGACACCCAGAACGCCATAAGGACCCGTGGTACTGGCATGATAGCGTGTCAGCTTCCTGCCGCCCTCTCCTGCCACGATGTTCCCGCCGGTATTGAGGCTGTACCTACGCCCGCAGCGGCTGCAGACGGCAAGACCGTTGCTGCTGATTTTCAGTTCGCAGGAACGCTGGGGAAGCGCATGCTGCTCGTAACAGTTGGGACACTGCAGGTCGTAAGCATAGAAGGGAGCGGGACTGTCCAGATTGCCATAGCCCACGACAAGTCCGTTGTTCTTTCCCACGTGTTTCCAGCTTTCAAGCCGCTGGTCGATGCCGTCGAACCATACCGGACTGCCTGATTTCAGCCCCTGGTTGTTCTCGAAAGAAAAACTGTGCCGGCCGCTGACATACGCATACCGTATGATGCAGAACACGCCCGGCGACATCGGATTCATCGCCGATGCGAGAACGGGATCCTGATGCGTATCATTATGGAAAGTGAAAAAGACATGGCTGTCTTCGTACTCCTTGTCACCGCAGGAGGACAACAGCAGGACAAGCAGCACGATGATGGATGGAAAGACTTTCTTCATAACACCGGATTATGAATGGCTTACAAGATTATGAACGGTTGACAAGCCCACCGGGCAATTACTCAAACGGAATCATGGCCAGTGCATCGGCTATCTTCTCGATGCCTTCCTGCAACGGCTTCGACACCATGCCCTTCGCAAAGAAAGGTATATCGGCATCGATCGTGAGTTTCATCTTCGAAGAAGTTTCGGTGACAGGCAGAATCTGTATCCAGAAGTTGAACGACAACGGGGAGTTGTCGCTCTCGAACTTTATCGTCTTCGGCTCGTCACGCTCGATGATGCGCATGGAAATCTGACCGACAGGGTCGACGCTGACCGACAGCGAGTCATGATCAAAGGAGAGACTCTGCAGTTTGTCCTTCACCTTGTCCATGTCGGCATTGCCCGTAGAGCCTTCCGGGAAACGGTCCTTCAGCCGCTGCACGTTGTTCAAATCGTTCAGCATTCTGTACACGCTCTGCTGCGAATGGGGTATCTGTTTTATGCTGCTTTCAAACTTTGTCATTTCTTGTATTATTGTTGGTGAAGTCGAAGAAAGCGTGTCACATAGCCATATTGTAGGGACAGATGTCCTCGTCTGTCCACGAAACAGATATTTATCGACGGACGAAGGCTTCTGTCCCTACAGTTCAACTATTATATGAACTTTTGACACACACCCTTTTTAAACCTTTCATTTTCTCCAGTTCGCCGGATCCTTCCGCCACTGATGCAGCATCGGAACATCAGTCTCCTTGATATAGCCGGTCTCCAGGGCTTTCTCAACAACGTGCTCGTAATCGGTAAGAGTGACGAGCTTCACCCCTGCTTCACGGAATGCCTCTTCAGCTACAGGGAAGCCGTAGGTGTAAGAAGCGACCATACCCACCACTTCAAATCCAGCCTCACGAAGGGCAGCGACCGCCTTCAGTGATGAACCGCCGGTAGAGATGAGATCCTCCACAACAATGACCTTGGCACCGGCGGGCAGCTCACCTTCAATCTGGTTCTTCATGCCATGGTCCTTCGGTTTCGGACGAACGTATGCGTATGGCAACGCCAGCTCATCGGCAACAAGCATGCCCTGCGCAATGGCGCCCGTGGCGACACCGGCCACAGCCGTAGCCTCCGGGAAGTTCTCAAGGATGGCATGAACCAGCTCGAGCTTCACAAACGAGCGCACGTCGTGGAACGACAAGGTCTTGCGGTTGTCACAATAAAACGGTGACTTCCAACCGCTTGCCCATGTGAACGGGTCATTGGGCTGCAACTTAATCGCCTTGATACCGAGCAGTTTGCCCGCAAAGACTTTCTTTAAATCTTCCATCTTGATAGTTTATGGTTATATTCTAAGTGCAAACTTACGCATTTTTTCCGAGACTAAAGGACAAAAACACCATAAAAGGAGAGAACAGACAAAAGACGAGTGAGCAAAGACAGGGCAGACATCAGACTGTCTGGCGGCCTGCCGGTATGCAGCTGTAACGACAGACACCCGAAGAACCGCACGCACGATCCCTACACCATAAAGAAAGACAACAGACAGAAAATGTTTCCCTATTCTTGCGGAAATCCGTTTTTTATTATACATTTGCAGCAGATACAGATAATACCAGGGAAATGTGACAGCACCTGGGAACTTACGACACAACTCTCTTTATTCAAACATGGAAAGACTTTTATTCCTCCTCATCCTGTTCTGTACAGGACTCCGTGCCAGCGCACAAACGGTATCAGGAAAGGTTCTCAACGAAAGCAAGAAGCCTGTACCCTATGCGAATGTCGTTATCCTTTCAGCCGGGGATTCTGCCTTCATTGCCGGTACGACAACCAACGACGACGGCGCTTTCAGCATCAGGAATGCCGCTCCGGGCAACATCCTCAAGGCTTCCTTCGTAGGCTACGAACCGTTTTCCACGGTCCTTTCCGACCAGGAAACCCTGACCATCGTACTGAAAGAGGACGCACAGCTGATGAAAGAGGTGGTTGTAAAGGGCAATGCCCCCCTGCACAAGATGACGGCAGAGGGCATGCAGACGAACATCGAGAATACCGTGCTGAGCAAGCTCGGTACCTGCGAGGATGTTCTTTCGCATATTCCGGGACTGATAAAGAAGAAAGACGGCTACGAGGTCTTCGGCAAAGGGGCACCGGTCATCTATATCAACGGACGGCAGATGCGGGATGCTACGGAGCTTGAACGCCTGAAATCAAGTGACATCAAGAGCGTCGAGGTGGTTGCCAACCCCGGTTCCAGATATGATGCAACGGTGAAAGCCGTGGTAAAGATACGCACGAAGAGGGTGCAGGGCGACGGCTTCGGCTTCGACGTACGGTCTTCTTACTACCAGTCGGAGAATGTCGACCTCGTCGAACAGCTCAACTGGAAGTACCGCCACGGCCGTCTGGAACTCTTCGGCGGGCACGGCTATTCGCTTGACAACGGAAGCTATCCCAGCAAAACGACCACAATTGTCTATGCCGATACGCTTTGGAGGCAGGACTTCACACAGGAAGCTACAGAGAAAGCATCCCGCTTCAAGAACACGATAGGGGCAGACTATCAGCTGAATGACAGCAATTCCATCGGCATGAAATACACGGTCAACTTTCTCCACGACTCTCCCGCCCCTTTTATGCTCAGCAGTGACGTAAGGGCAAACGAGGCCTTCTATGACCATATCAACACTTCTGCCATGCGCAGCAAGACCCATCGTCCCTCCCAGTTCCTCAATCTTTACTATGTCGGGAAGATAGGAAAGATGGACATAGACTTCAATGCCGATTACCTTTACAACAAGCAGTGTGACCATACCGTCTACCAGGAAGACAGCCGCAACAAGACCAGCCGCACCGTGACTTCCGACAACCAGGAGCGCAACAGGCTCTTTGCTTCCAAGCTGACCCTGGGCTATCCTGTCCTGGGGGGCAGTCTTTCCGTGGGTGCAGAATACACCAGCACGAACCGCAATGACGATTACGTCAACCCCGAGCAGTATGTCCCGACCTCATTCGCACAGCTGAAGGAGTCCAACTTCGCTCCCTTCATGGAGTACACGCACATGCTCCCTGTCTGCCAGCTGACCGTCGGTCTGCGCTGGGAAGCGGTGAGGTTCAACTACTATGAGAACGGCCTGCACATTGCCGACCAGAGCCGGTCGTTCAGCAACCTGTTTCCAAGCATCTCGGCTGCCACCAAAATCGGAGACCTGCAGATGCAGTTGAGCTATGCAGCGAAGACCCGCCGCCCCTCTTACCGTCAGCTGAGCAACAACGTATCCTACGGCAACCGCTTCCTGATGCAGTCGGGTAACCCGCTGCTCCAGCACGAATACATCCATACGCTCTCTCTGGGAGCCATGTGGAAGTTCATCCAGCTGGGTGTTTCCTATAAAGACCGCCGCCACGCCATTGTGTTCTGGAGCGAGCAGGACAACCATAACTCGGCTGTCTCACGTATTACTTATACGAACCTTCCAAGCATCAAGTCGATATCCGCCCAGGTCACCTTTTCCCCTACCATCGGCATCTGGACTCCCGAATTCAGTGCAGCTGTACAGAAGCAATGGCTCAATTTACAGACAAAAGTGAGGACCTATAAACTGAACAAACCTATCTGGCAACTCAGCTTCAACAACACGTTCAACTTCGGGAAAGGGTGGCTGCTGTCGATGGAGTCCTACTTCGTCAAAAAAGGCAATGATGAAATCGGGGCATTGGCAAGCAATACAGGTTCGCTGGACATCAACCTCACCAAGTCATTCCTGAAGGACAGACTGGCTTTCCGTATTGGCGGAACGGACCTGTTCCATACCCGGAAGGAGGGAGGAATAGGTTATACTGAACTGATGGAAACAATACAGGTCAGCACGTATGACAGCCGCCAGCTGGTCCTCACGGTCACCTATAAATTCAATGCTTCACGAAGCAAATACAAGGGAACCGGTGCCGGACAGGCAGAGAAGAAGAGACTGTGAGCGAACAGCCTCCTCGCCATACAGCGCACAGAGGCGTGCCAAGACCCGGGATTCCGGAAAGACCGCCTTCCATATCGACGGTTTCAGACCCTCACAAACATCAAAACGACCGCTGTCATCGAATTGTCAGCTCCAGGGCAGCGGTCATTCCGTGCTGTCGGACAACTGCCTTCAGTGGTGCGTCGGCGTTCCGGCACGCCCTCTGCAAGTCGTGTCGAGAACCACGGGAAGAAAACTGACAGATGAGGGTGTGTCAAAATGCAGATGAATAACCTGACGACTTTCAAACTATAAGCAGGTTTTTCCTAAAAGCAAAGAAAAGACCATTTCTTTACTCAAAATCGAGTACGGAAATGGTCATTTTTAATGAATTGTTTCAAACTGCAAGATTGTCAAAATGGCATTTGTATTTTGACACACCCTCAGGTGCAAGAATGACGCATGGCGATTCACCAACATCACGGACAAGGAGCAGAAGATTCTATCTACACGTAGATAATGACTTATTTACATGTAAAGAATGACTTATCAACACGTAAAGAATGACTTATCTACACGTAACTAATAGCTGAAAATGAAGAAATGTTGAGGTTGATGTAAACTAACTGATAATGAGGAGGAAATACACGAATTAGCATAAAACTGCTCTGTTTGTAAAGGGCAGAAATATGCAGATTTAGGCAGAAGTTCAGTTACCAGAGTGTTACCTTGTTTTGATGTTGGTAACGATGGTGCAGTATTCGGTAACTGAATTATTTTCGCTCGTGTGGCTGTTGCTGCGGTCGGCAGTTTTCTGCATAAGTGAGGAACGCTTTAATTCGGGTAACTTTGCATAAGACAGGCTGTGCTCGTCCATTTGAGAGCAAGCTCTCATGGAACTCGCTTGCACTGTCTTTGCCCACAAATATTAAAGCGTATGAAAACAGAGAAAATGAAGGTGTTGCTCTACCTTAAAAAGAGCGGTATAGGCAAATCAGGTAAAGCCCCGATTATGGGGCGGATAACACTTGGAAGGAGTATTGCGCAGTTCAGTTGTAAACTTTCCTGCAACCCCGACTTGTGGAATTCACGTGAAAGCAGGATGGACGGCAAGAGCCGTGAGGCGGTGGAGATTAACGGAAGGTTGGAGAACCTGTTACTTTCCATTCAGTCTGCCTGTCAGTCGTTGATTGCCAAAGGACAGCCATTTGATGCAACCGATGTAAAGGAACTGTTTCAAGGCAGTGTGCAGGCACGATGCAGGCTCATCGAAAGGCTGGATATACTCATCAAGGAGAAAGAAAGCCATATCGGTATAGACATCAAGGAAGGATCTATGTCCGCCTATTATTCTACTCGAAAACGATTGCAGGAGTTCATTCAGAAGAAATACTATGTTTCGGACTTGGCTTTCTCACAGTTGACAGAAAACTTCATTTACGAATTGCAAGCATTCTGTCTTGGCGAACTCGGGCATCAGCAAAGCACATTTTTCAGAGTTGCAGCCGATTTGAAGACTGTCTGCAGGCTGGCTTATCGTGAGGGGCTGGCTGATACGCTTCTGTTTGACAAAGTCCATATAGAACGGGGAGACAAGAAAACACCCAAAGCACTTGACCAAGAAGCATTGGACAAACTCAAAGCACTCCGCTTTGATGAGTTGGAAGAGGAAATGGAAACAGCTCGTGATGTGTTTCTCTTCGCCTGTTATACCGGTGCAGCTTATTGTGATTTGATGGGGCTAAGCAAGAAGCATCTTGTTCGTGACGATGAGGATTGTCTTTGGTTAAAGTTCAACCGACAGAAGACAGGTGTGCTTTGTCGTATCAAGCTATTGCCCGAAGCAGTTCGATTAATTGAGAAAATGCACAGCGATGAAAGGGAAACACTGATTCCCCATATCAAATATCCCACTTATCAGTCCTGTCTTAAAGCCTTGCGACTACGGGCAGGTATTTCTTTTCCCTTTACCTCGCATACCGCAAGGCATACCTTTGCCACCCTTATCACATTGGAGCAGGGCGTTCCTATTGAAACGGTGAGCAAGATGCTCGGACATACGAACGTAAGTATGACCGAACGTTATGCGAAGGTTACACCGCAGAAACTCTTTGAGGAGTTTAACCGTTTCCTTTCTTTCACTGAAGATTTGCGTTTAACCATTTAACCAAGATTTTTTATGAGAAGTACATTTAAGATATTGTTTTACATCAACAGAAAGAAAATAAAAGCAGACGGCAAGACCGCTATTCTCTGCCGTATCACCATAGACGGAAAGAGCACCGCCATTACCACAGGCGAGCAGTGCAAATCCTCCGAGTGGAACAGTAGGCAAGGGATGACAACCGATAAGAAGACCAATCAAAGAATTGGCAAGTTTAAGGAACCTGTAGAAAAGACCTATCAGGAGATATTGATAAAGGACGGAGTGGTAAGTGTGGAACTGCTCAAGAACCGTTTGCAGGGAATAGCCACCATGCCGACAACACTTCTTGCCATGAGCAAAGCAGAACTGCAATCCGTTAAAGAGTGCGTGGGCAAATCAAGGGCAGAGGGGACTTATCAGAACCTATTCTATTCAGATAAGTTGCTTACGGAGTTCGTAAAGGATAAGGGAATGACGGATATAGCCATAACCACTATAACGGAAGACTTATTTGAAGAATACCGCTTCTATCTGAAGAAACGAGGTTTGGCAACAGCAACCATGAATCGTTACCTTTGTTGGTTGAGTAGATTGATGTATCGTGCGGTCAGTCAAAGGCTCATTCGCTGTAATCCTTTTGAGAATGCCAAGCATGAGAAAGCGGAACAGAAGATACGCTTTTTGCAAAAGAGCGAAGTATCTAAACTTATGGCACTGAGAGTAATTGATAAGGAAGCAGAACAAGCAAGACGGATGTTTATCTTTGCCTGCTTTACGGGCTTGGCTATCGCTGATATGGAACATTTGCAATTTGGACACATTCAAACGGCAGCCGACGGACAGAAATATATCCGTAAAGAAAGGCAGAAGACAAAGGTGGAGTTTATTGTGCCCCTGCACCCCATAGCGGAAGCCATCATCAATCAATGCAAGAAAGAACAACCAAGTATGAAAGAAATGCAGACGGTGAAAGACAAAGACAACAGCTTTATCTTCCGAACTAATTGCAGCCGTAGTGTGATGAGCGTAAAGCTGAGCATCGTAGGCAAAGCTTGCGGTATCAGGGAACGGTTGTCCTACCACATGGCGAGGCACACGTTCGGCACGATGAGTTTAAGTGCAGGAATACCTATCGAAAGCATTGCCAAGATGATGGGGCACGCCTCTATATCAAGCACACAGATATATGCGCAGGTGACGGACAATAAGATTTCGGAGGATATAGACAGACTGATAAGGAAACATCAAAAGGAGGAAACAATGGGGGAAACCGTATGAAAGTCAATTACCATCAAACAAAAGGAGACCGCAGTTATTTCGAGTGGGGCGATAATATGCAAATCACTCGCAAAGGCAAAGGCGAAATAGCAATGACAGAGAGTGAACTGGTGGATTTCTTTAGTGTAACATGGAGGAAGCTCAATTATCGTCTGCAACTTCTACTAAAAGTCTCTCCCCTGCAACCCGACGAAAGGGATACAGGGGAGCAGGAAGTCTACGTGAACGGACGGCTGCGAGGTTATGCCTTGCTTTATCCGCTTTCAATCATCATCGCTTTGTCTTATCAATTGGACAGCATGGAAGCATACTTCTTCAGGAAATACATCTGCCAAGAGTTACAACGTCCTGCATCTGTGATGGAGCAGATATTCCTATATGGAAGTGGCAGTATCAATTGATATGCTTTTCTCTTTCACCGATATTATCTTACTACATAACTACAAGGAAAGGTAATACGGTGAAAGGAAAGGGTTGGTATTGTAGTCAGAAAGTAGGAATGGTTATTACTACCGTCTAACTACACACAACTATGTTTTTGAGGCCTTCAAGTATACCGAAAGCCTTATAAGTAGTTATTCTCCAAGTAGTCTATCAACAGTAGAGATACGCATCTGTTTTATTGCATAACATTCCTTTTACCCGTATTTCCTGACCCTCTGATTTCTTCGTGATAAAGATAATTCACTATCGAGGGATGTCCTTTGGGACTTCGTTCGTAAGGCAATTCATTATCCACATACTTACATTGAGCCTCCTGCGCCATTTCCGCGGCCTCTTGCTCTAATTGCTTCCAATATGTTCGGTCTTTATGCAAATAGATTTCTTCATAAAGTGGGAACAAATGGGGATAGTATGATTTGATATAACCCATAATGTTAGCCTTAAAACCACCCCGCAGATTGAGGTTCTCAAGCCAAAAGAGGTCGCAAATATCTTTCACTTCATGAAAAATAGCTTTGAAATTGGTGATGCCAGGGAAGATGGGCGACACAAAACAAATGGTTCGGATGCCCGCCTCGTAGACCTTTCGCATGGCTGCGATGCGCCGCTCTATGCTCACGGCCTTGTCCATGTCGGCACGAAATGTCTCATCAAGCGTGTTGACTGACCACGATACGGTGACTTTCTTCATTTGCCGGAGCAGGTCAAGGTCGCGCAACACGAGGTCGCTCTTTGTACAAATGAGTATTTCTGCATCGCTGTCTTTGAGCTCTTCAAGCAGTTTACGTGTCCTGCGGAACGTTGCTTCTTCGGGATTATATCCATCGGTCACTGATCCAATAACCACGCGTTGTCTGGCATATTTCTTCGGATTCTTGATTGCAGGCCAATGCTTCACGTCTAAGAAAGCGCCCCATTCTTCTTTATGTCCTGTGAAGCGCTTCATGAATGAGGCGTAACAATACTTGCAAGCATGGGTGCACCCCACGTATGGATTCACCGAATAGCCACCAACAGGGAGGTTGGACTTGGTCATGATGCCACGCACCTCTTTCGTTCCAATGAGTGTTTTTGCCATATATCTTCCTTTATTCTTTATAAATCCTCTACCGTTTCACCGTCTTCAGGAATAAAGACGCGGTCTAAAATTCCTGCCACTTCCGCACGCTTTCTCACCATTTCACGCGTCACGCTATTATGGTTCACGCCTTCAAGATGCGTCACAAATAACTTTGCATCAGGTGCAGCTACAGCAACTTTTACCACATCTTCATCGTTCATAATAACGCGTCCACCCAAACGAAAGCCATTGCCACCAGCATTAAGAGTGATAACCTCGGGGCGAAAACGCTTCAAATTGCGCTTCACACCAGCATACCAGATGGTATCTCCGGCGTGATAGAGCGTCTTTTCTTGTGGATGAGTGAATACATAACCCGCTGTATGTCCGGCAGGATACTTCATGATGAAATTACCATGCTGGCTTTCGGCCTTTTGTATGCTCACTTCCCCTATCCTTGTATTGTCGCCGACAACTTCCACATGATTAAATCCATGCGACATCACCACCTGCCGATTGTTTTCGTCTTGCACAAAAAATCGCATATCTTTAGGCATCATTTCATAGGCCGCCTCATCGATATGGTCATCGTGTAGATGGGTAAGCAACACCGCATCTACACCTTTTAGCATCTCTTCTACAGGAAAAGGTAGTTCATGAAGTGGGTTGCGCAGATGTTGATTTCTACTAAAGGGGAAAGGAGGCATGCAGCCTTTCTTTCCCAACATGGGGTCGATCAGAATTTTCTTTCCCCCATATTCAACGATTATCGTTGCGTTTCTTACTTGCTGGATATTCATTGTTTATTAAAATTAAAGTTTAACATTGGCTTCCAGCATAATACCATCCTTCAGAGGTTCATCATCATCAGAGAACGAGTTTGCCTTATATTGTACGCAAAGCACGAGCATTTCGCTGCTGCCTGTATTCTTGAAAGCACGTTTGCCATTGGGCGCAATTCTCACGATGCTTCCTTCTGAAACGGGAAATCGTTTGCCGTCTACATCGAAAATGCCTTCACCTTTAAGAATGAAATAAAGCTCTTCGTGGGTTTTATGGGTATGGCGTGTGCCATAATCCTGCCCAGCTGCAAGACTTTGGAAAGACAATTCTGCGCCTGTTGCTTGTAGTGCATGTCCGGCAAACATCTTTCCCGGGATAGAGAAATTGCCCATAGCCAACTCATATTCCTTAATTTCATTCAACTTACCTACGTTCACCGTGGTGAAGTTCTCACCTTTTTCTACAATTTTAATTTCTTTCATAATGCTATTTGTTTTGATTACGAGTGCAAAGGTAGTGCATAAAACAAAGACACATTCTACCATTAATAATATATGCTCTACCATTTTGATAAGCCATTAATTATTCGTACATTTGTTGCATGAAATTAGAGAGTCATCCCCAAGAACTTACACAAGTTCCTTTCTGCAAAACGGAATGTGGTGTAGACTTCAACATCAATACCGATACGCACGAGCGTTTACGGGGCGTATTGATGGAGTATCCGTCTTTCAAAACCAACTTCTTCGAGTTGTTTTTCTTCAGGAAAGCATCCGGGTGGCTGCGTTATGGCTTTCAACATATCGCGTTGAAAGACAATACGGTGCTGATACTTTCGCCGCACATCCATCAGGAGTGGCACATTGATGAAAGCCAAACGGATTATCGTTTCCTTATTTTCCGTGATGATTTTCTTTCAACCTATCTTGCCGATCCTTTCTTTACTTATCGTTTGCTTTATTGCTACCAAACAGATTTCCCACCCTATCTGTCGGCTACAGCTATGGAACAACAAGAATACGAGCGTTTGCTTGTGCGGATAAAAGAAGAACTCAACCATCCTCTTGCCGACAGCTATCACATCATCGTATCCTTGCTTCATTATCTGCTCATGACCCTTAATCGTAGGTATTCTGCTCAATACCATCTGCCTTTTGATGCCCCCAAGAACCACCATGCCTTTGAGTTCAAACAACTCTTAGAGAAGCATATTCGCCAATACCAGCAAGTGGCCGACTATGCAGCCATGCTGAACATCAGCCGCATCACATTGAATGCTTCTGTACAGGCACAATATGGGCAAACGGCCGTACATCTGCTGAAACAACGTCTGCTTGCAGAAATCAAGAATGAAATACTATTCACTGACAAAACTACCAGTGAATTGGCATACGAATTCAATTTCTCGGAGCCGGGACATTTAATGCGTTTCTTCAAAAAACAAACAGGACAGACGGTTACGGAGTTTAAAGAAGAATATAAAGGACAACAGTTTACCGCAGAATAGAAAAATGATTAAACGAAGAACTTACCAATAAACGAACGGCACTTGAAACAGATATATCTCTGCTCAAGTGCCGTTATCCATTCACCAATATACGCTTATTGCCTTTATCCTGTCTGACTACCCTGATAATTCTCCTCCAGCATCTTCTCCAAGTCCGAAACCTTGTAGAGTATCTTTCCTGCAAACTGCGTGTAGGGAATAATCTTCCTGTCTCGGTAGTCCTGCAAGGTACGGGGACTGATATACAGTCGCTCGCACACTTCCTTGCCCGTTAGGAAAAGTTCGCCTGCAAAGAGTGGCTTGTGTGTATCCGCCACTTCTACTATTCGTTTACCTACACCTCTCAACGCTGAGACGACCAACTGCATCTCGTCCGACTCCATGTTCAAGTCTCTTGCTGTTTCCATCATATCATTTTGTTTTTAGGTTTGTTCGACTTCATAAGAAGCAGTGTTTCCACATCTTCGCGCTTGTAATAGCACTTGTGTCCGATTTGCGTAAATGGCAGCACACCCGTATCACGATAATGCTGCAAGGTGCGTTTGCTGATGTTGAGTAACCTGCACACATCTCCGTTGTGCAGCCAGTCGGTGTGTTTGCTCTTTTCTCCGAATGCTTTGTGGCAGCATTCTGCAAGGCTCAAGATTTCATCTCGCAGCTTTGCCCAATTGGTTTCTGTAATGACGTAATAGTTCATAATCTTATCTTGTTTTATTGTTTGTTGTTTCAAATCTTTCCAGTTTCCATCGGCAAAGATAATGGCGTGCGTACACCTCTCAAAGCTGTGGTGAACAGCAGGGAAATGCCGGGAAGAATAAGGAAAGAGGTAATCTGCATCATCGGTTCGCATTTGCGTTTTCCTGCCCCGTCTTCTTTTTTCGATGTAAAATTAATATCGGATATTTCTCATTCTATCGCTTTCATTCAAGTGGCAGCTTGTGGCGCTATGACAAGGACAAAAGAGACAGATTGATGTTCTTGCCACTGCACAAATGAGGTTAATAAGGTAATCAAAGCAAAAGAGTGCATCTGAAAGCAAACAACGGCAATCATATTTCTGCTAACCTTTCTTTCCTGTCACCCGTTTTTTGCTTAATGAGGCAATAAATGCTCTTCTTGCCTGCCCGTTTCCCTAAGAATTTTACAGCAGACAGGTGCAACATTATGCAAGAAGGCTCTGAATGCTTGGAAGTTACGCATTCTCACCCTAACTTCACTCTTGGAAACCAATTCAAGGGAATAATGAAAAAGAACGCAGATGCAGGCAAGTATAAGCAACGGGGAAAGCTTCCCCATCTCCATTCCTTCAAACTTGTAGTAGCCGAATGTAGTAAAATGTGTAGTATCGCCCTACACTATCAAGCATTACTGATTATCAATTACTTATCACAGAATAGTATGTAGTAAGAAGAAGGATGAAAAAGTTTGAAAACGGTAAAACAAGTCAAACTTAAAATAAGATAGAGTGATGAAAAAGGAAAGAAGAAACATAGAAGAAATAGATCGTTTCATAGGAGAAACTTTTGGCGTAAGCCCGGCTAAAAGTTCAAACGGACAAACCGCCGCTGAATTTCGGGCAAGGAGAATGAAAAATATTCAAGAGCAAAAACAACAAGAAACAGAGCATGCCATAGAGCATGCCACGCCATCCGAGCCTGTACTGCATACAGAGCATGCAACTATTCAACGACGCATCAGTGCCAAGATGAGAAAAGAGACACTCGAAGCATACAAGCAAGCGTTCCTTATTCCGACAAAGCTAAGTGAGAGAAAGGCGGTCTATCTGAGCAGAGAGACGCAGGAACGTGCCGACTTCATCGTTCGCAGGTTGGGTGACAGGGGTAGCAATCTTTCAAGTTTCGTGGAAAACATCGTGCGCATTCATTTGGAAGAATACGGAGAAGATATAGAGAAATGGAGGAAGCTATAAACAACAGAAAAACAGTTAAGGACTATCAAGTAAAAGGATGTCCCTTTCACTCAAAATCCTCGACCGTTTTAGGATAGTACCAACAATAGATTTTTACTGAACACATTGAACGGTGGGAATGCCACGAACACAGTTAATCTTCTGAATGCATAGCATTCATTTTTGGACGACAAAACGCTTTATGCGTAAACGTTTCGTTAGCTGACATTGCAAGACGTCAGTTTGTACCCACAAACTGCGCTTGCTCCCCTCGTTTTATTGTCGGGGGAGATAAGACCGTAATCACTTCGTTCTCATCGGTCAGTGTTCAGAAATTAAGCAACAACAAATCATCTAAAATGATTAACTTTCAAAGAAACTTATATGGACAGATATAATAGAAAGACTGCCAAGTGGCAGCAACGAGGTAAGGAAGAAGTGAGGATGAACAAGACGGAGTTCATCAAGGTAAGATGTACAAGAGAGGAAAAGCAGCGTATTAGGTCAAAGGTAGAAAGTACAGGGCGGAAGTTCTCAGACTACTGCCGTGAGATACTCCTGAATGGTGAAGTAATTGCCGTCCCTAAGATGACCGACAATGAAAGGGAAGCCATCGAGCTACTCAGACGAACTGCCTACTTCTTCTCACATATTTCCAATCTTATCAAGGTAAAGGATGATGCATGGGTACTGATTACTCAAAGTCTTTCCTATCTGGCAAGGGAGGCATTTAAGCGTTTCTTCAATCCCAAATACCGCATTGAGGAAAGGGCAATTAAACTCTTAAATCTAATGGAGAATGATAGGAAAATGTAGAGCAATTGCGCATGGCAGCAATGCGCTGGAATATATTTTCAGAGAGGGAAAACTCGGTAAAACACTTCCCTTTCACAATCTCTGTGGAACGACACCAAAAGAAATTTACGAGGAAATGAAGATGGTGAACGATTACAATACACGTTGCAGGAACAAGTTCCTCCGCATCGAAATCGGTATAGCACCACAAGACGAGAAGAAACTGCCCGTATCTGAACTTATGCGGATAGCCCATCTGTTTGCCAAACAAATGGGACTTGACAACCATCAATGGGTGGCGGTAACACACAAGGACACCGACAACAGACATATCCATATCATTGCCAACCGCATCAGCCTGTATGGGGAGGTCTATGACACCACCTTTGTAAGCAACAGGACAGCAAGAGTGGCGGAGGAAATAAGTCGCTCGAAAGGCTTGACTATCGCAAAGGAGGTCAGGGCGGAAAGGAAGCATCAGAAAGCAAAAGCCAATCCTACGAGAGAGCAAACAAAGAAAGAAGTACAGCAAATCTGTTATGCCTTGTTGGATAAATATAAAGGCGGTGGCATATCAGGGCACTCCATGTTTCTCTACGAATTGAACAAGAACAACATTATCATAGAGCGCATGAAGAACAAACAGGGAAAAGTCTATGGTTTGAAGTTCTCCTACTGTGGCCAGACATTCAAAGCTTCTGAAATCGGCAGAGAGTTCGGGTACCGTTCCTTGCAGAAGAACTTTGAGATAGCCAATAAAGCCGAAACAAAGGAGACGATAATAAAAGCTCACACAATAGCAGATAAGACTACAAAGAATAAAGTTCAATCAGACACAGGCTATCAACTTGTTCCTCCCAGTCGTTCATACATACCGCCTGCAAAAGCAAATGACAGTTCATCCATTGCACAAGCCGTAGGAAATGTAGCAAGCACCGCCTTGAATGCTGCCGAAGAAATGATTTCGGGAGCAGGTGGACTTATCAATCTACAGACACACGGTGATGATTATGCCGAGATGGCTTGGCAACATAAACTCAGAAACCAAGCCAAGAAAAAGAAGAAACGAGGAAGAGGTATATAACAGCTCTTCTCTATTCCCAATCGTCCAAAAACTCAAGGATGAAGTAAAAGAGCGAAAATCTTATCAAAAGAGCTTGTTATTCAAAGCAAATGATTATCTTTGCAAATAGAATAACAAGCGTTCTTTGTTGATGTAGAAACATGCGACAGAAAGCACTTCGCTCGTTTCCAAATCGTTACCTGTTTAGTTTTTACAGCGAGGTAACTTCTTCTTTCTCAATTAGATACGTTTTAGACATCATCTTAACACGTAAAGAAATATTTATCACCATGTAGAAAAATACAACTATACGGGCATGCACATTTCCAGATGACGGCTCGCAATGACACCACCAGCGTCATGTCCAGCGGGAGACAACAGGGCAACCGCAAGTGGCCGGATCCTCATCGGGCGACCGGTCGGCCGAAAAAAGGGATGCACCCATCGGCAGGTGCATCCCTTCTGCTGTTCGAGGCCTCGTCCGACCACCGGAAAAACCCATTGGTTCGTCAAGGCCGGCACAAGCCTCGGTTGAATCAACCGGGTCTCTGTTTAATCATCCGCCTCAGCCTTCGGCAGGACGAAGTAGCCATAGTGGAGATAGTCGTCTTTCAGAATCCACATGATTCCCCATACGTGCGTATCGGAAACCTTGAGGATCTCGACATTCGCACCTTCGTAGACCGTCACGTCACTGCTCCAATAGTCTGTCTTGACTTCAATTTTCCCGTCCGCTTTCTTCCCTACGGAGAGGTCGCCGCTGAACCAGCACTTCAGATAGATATAATCACTGTAGTTCCATTGCGCAAGCTGCTTGCCGTCCTTTTCCCCGATGGAGAAACTGCCATACGACTGTGCATGACTGCCATCGAAGACGAAGTTCTCCTGTGTGGATGCCATGATGGCAGCCTTCTCCTCATCGGTGAAAGGAATATCGGTCGTCGTAACCGTTACCTTCACCGTCCTGCTGACGCCCATCTTGTCGGTAATGGTAAGCGTAGCCGTTCCGTTGCTGAGCCCGCGGATGGTGATGACGTTGTCTACGACGGAATAGACCTCGGCAATGTCTTCATGGTCGCTGACCGCTTCATAGCCGCCGTTCCCACCGGTGACGGTCAGCGTGGCAGAACTCTCGGTGTGTCCGGCCTTTATCTGCACGCCGACCTCCTCTTTGTCAAGAAGAATCTTCTTGTACATTGCCTTTACAAGCACACGCCTGTAATTGCCGGCAGCATCGGAGACCACGATGCCTGTAAGTCCGCTTTTTACAGCGGCCACAGTAATCGCATTCCCCTTGATTGTCAACGTTGCGACATCAGGATTCTCACAGAAAGCCCTGTATTCGCCGCCTCCGGCAGTGATGTTGAACGTGGCCGTCTCACCCACTCCGACACTCACGGTGTCGGAATCGAACGTGAGGGCTGTCTCCACCTTGGGTTCCGGCTTCACTTCCGGTGTGTCTTCATCGTTGCTGCAGGCTGTAAAACCCAAGGCAAGAAATGCCGTCATTACGGCTGAATAGAAATATCTCAGTTTCATTGTTTCAAGTGTTTAGCAGGTTACCAATCTTTTGCATAACTACCCGTCCGCACGGTTTCCTCTCCATAGAAGGCACGCGTGATGTTGTTCAGACGGGTCACATAGCCGTTCTGAGGGGTCAGACCGAAGACCATCGTACCACCATAACCGTCAGTCTTGATAGATTTTGCAGTATTAAAAGAAATGATACGACCTTGTCCGAACTCTGATGATCCCTGTATCATGCCCTTAGGCGACAGGCCTTCATAGTTGTTGGAAAGGTCGCCGTAGCGTCCGTAATCCTGCAGGGCATAGTCGATGAACTCGCCCGGCTTGTGGCCGTCAACAGTCTCCAGGCTTCCCGTGCGGCTGTAGACATAGACTTCTATGAGCTTGTCGGGCATGATCCGCTTGCACTCGTAGCAAAGGCGGGATGCCGCTTCTATGGAAGGTGAGACGAAACCGGGGTAATCGCCATAGTTGGAATATTCATCGTCGAAGAACACACCGTCAAGTCCGTAGGCATCAACAACGGCTTTCAACTCCTGTGCAAACTTAATCGCACCCTCCTTGGAGAGGTTGGCAACACCCGAACGGTCATGGTTTCCGAGAATGCCGAGAATCACCTTCATACCCTTCTCCTGCAACGGCTTCAGGTACTTCTCCTTATAATCGAGCAGGTGCTGCACGTTCTCATTGTTATAGTTATACACCTCACCGCTCTCAGCATTGTAGTTGATGTTACCGGAGAAAAGAATAACCTGGTCAAAGACATACTTCTTCGACTCCTTCAGCGTGTAACACAGGTTGTGCAGCGGATTGGCATCGTTCACCTCCATACAGCTGATTACCTGCAAGCCGTTGTCCTTATGGCAGTTCGGCATCTTGGTAATGTCACGCACAAAGAGAACGAACTCACCCTTGTCCTTTGATGTCTGGCTTATACCTTTCACACTCAGAGGAATGGCATAAACGCCATTTTCCTTCAGATCCGCAGCCGTGGTATAGCTTACAGTCACCTTGGAAGATTTCGTCGCGCCGGCATTTACCGTAACACCACCGCTCACCGTAACGAGTGATTCGGGCAGTGCCTCGAAGGCTGTGCCATGCATCTTGTTATAATTCTCAAGTGCCTTGGCATCATACACCAGCGTATAGTCTTCATTCACCTTGGCTGCCTGGGTGAGGTTCACGTAAAAGTCCGTCGAACCCTTCTCATTGAAGACAAGGGAATCCTGACTGCTGCATCCGTACTTGTCCGTGAGGAAAGCAAGACTGTTCTCCAATGGCTTGTAACCGCCTTCCGGAACAAGAGGCACATCGATACTCTCCGAGCAGGATACAGCCAGAGCCATGCCGAGCATTGAGAGTGCGAGTGTTTTAATATTGTTGATATTCATAAATGTCATTTTGATTAAAACGTTTAACAGATTATTTCTCTGGCAATGAAACATTATGCCATGGCAGCGGTTTGTCAGCCTTGGCGTCATTACCGTTGCCCGTAGCATCCTTTACGATGTTGGGACTGGAACTGTCGTCCATCTTCCAATAGCCCACGAGACCGGGAGTCTTCGGGTCAACGCTGTAGATGTGTCCGGCAATCTCTTCCTGCGTACGGACAACATTCCAGACACGTACTTCAGACATATTGCCCTCGAACCAGCGGGCATCATCATAAGACTTGCCAATGAGGAACATACGGTCAGGAGAATCTCCCTTGATGGTTACCGTTCCCATACGAAGCGTGCCGTGCGACTGCAGCATGCCGTTGACATATACTTTCACCTCACGTGTATCAGCATTGTAGGTCATGGCCACATGCTGCCAGCGCTTGGTCAGCAGACCCTTGTTGGAGTCGTAGTCTGGGAAGTTTCCGCTGCGGGTCGCTATCTGAATCTGATTGTCAGGGAAGCCTGCATCACCGATACGCATGAGGAAGTTGCCCTCAATACCCATGATGGTAGAGATGAGCTTGCCGAATTCACGCGGGTAGATGAGTGCCTCCATCGTAATCTGGTGCATGTCAGTAACCAGGTCCGGGGTCTTCCAGTCTACCTGCAGATAGTTCTTGCTCATGTCAGCTACAACATTGATGAGCGCACCTGCACGGAACACAAAGTAATAGTTCTTGGCCGCCTGCAGGACTTCAATATCCTTGCAGTCGACCGTTACGGGCAGGACATATGTCGTCGAACGGTCCAGGTCGCCGAGCTTGGAGAATTCAAACCGTGCCTCATTACTCTTCACACTGCCCTGATTGATTTTCACCTCACCCACGAGTACCTTATAACAAGTGTCTGGCAGCAATACGGCATGACCGTAATAGGCCTTGTTATAAGTCTCCAGCAGCTGGGGAGCTGGTGCGAAAGTTGCATTCAGTTCTTTCTCAGCAGGGCGTGAGGTCGAGAGTTTCAACGACTTCACCATGGTACTTGCATCTTTGATAATAGTCTCACTGGTGAAAGTCTTTCCATCTATGAACGCCTTACTTGTGAAGTCGGCTTCATCATTGTTCTGGCATGCTGCCATCAACAGAGCTGCTGCCAGGACAGGAAAATATTTAAATAGCTTCTTCATTTCCTTTTACTCTTTAACGGTTGGATTGATAGTTGAGATGACCTTACGCAGGTTCGGATAGGTGAACGAGGCATTGTAATAATCAACATTGGCATTCAGCAAGCCCATTCCAGCACAGGTATAGCCGGTATGGTCCGAAGCAATGAACCGTGCAATACCGTGCATGGCCAAAGTCTTGCCCCAGTAACCGGTCTTGGTATCGGTTTCGTCGATAGACTTGTTGTTTGCCAAAAGAATGAACTTGTCAGTCGGCACACCTTCTACCGCAGCCTTACGAACCAGATAATCAACACCCGATATGGACTTCTCATCCTGTGTCGGGATAATGAGATAGCATGCCTGTGCAAACAGACTCTTGTCAGTTACATGCTGCGGACGACCCATTATTATCAGTTCCTTGTCTTTATGGCGTTCTTTCCAGTCCTTGGTTATACCTAAGAAAACGTTCTCCAAGGCAATAGCCTCAGCCTTTTCCTGCTCATTGAGATAATGTGTGAGCTTCGCATTGAATCCCATTATCACACCATCATAGTTATACTTATCAGCAAGACGTAACTGTGTATTGACAGAATCAACCAGGAAACCATTGAAGTCACGGAAGTGCTTACCAGCATTCTCAGGCTTTGCCATAAAGGCTTTCTTCCGTGCTTCGTAAACTGTCTTGATAGCATCACAGCTTACCTGAAATACGACTTTCATACCTTTCTGACTTCTTACTTCCTCGATTTCCTGCATCATCTGTTCAGTAACCGTTCCCGGATTTGTCAGTACAACGTAATCCACACTGTCAGGAACAGCGTTGATATGCTGCGCCTGAGTGAATGGAACAGCCTGGCTGTTATCGAACCATGCCATCATAATCTTATGACTGCTTGCCTTGTAAGCACGGATGCCTGCAAGATAGTTCTGATAGAGTTCAGGATTCTGACGCTCTATACCGGGCTGGTTGATGTCTACAGGTTCAACGTCTGTATCACAGCTGGACATAAGCAAAGCCGCCGCACAGACCGTTGAATATGCTATATATTGAATGATATGTTTCATTTTTCTTTCTATTTAATCGGTAATCATTATTTTGCCCACCAGACATCTGTAGCCATGTTGTCGGCGCCGCCGAGCATGCCGACGGCTGCATTGTAGTTGTCAAGGTTGTTGCTGCGTTCTTCCTGTGGATAAGCCAGACGACGGGCACCCCGCTCGTTGCTTACCACGCCGCCACTGTTGTTCACCTTCACCGGCATCAGTTTCGGGTAACCTGTACGGCGATAGTCCGACCATGCCTCCAAGCCAAGTGGGAACATAGCCAGCCACTTCTGGGTGATGATACGTTCCAACTGCTGCTCTACGGTATTGTTGTCATCCCAGGCAATCGTAATTGTTGACACTGAGCCTGAATAAGAATTGAGTCCGGCGGGATCTGTATAGACAGCAGGTGTACTGGTATTATCAGCCAGATAAGCCGCAGCACCCTTTACGCCCCACTGCTCAAAGGACAGCTCAACACCTTTCTTATAGAAACTGCCGGCTGTACCTCCCATGTTCCAGTTCTTCAAAGCACCTTCAGCACGCAGGAAAGCCACTTCGGCCGCATTCATCCACAAGAGCCTGGTGTCGGTCTTTACATTGTAGTTGCTGTAAGCATGGGCAATCTCTGCACCCGGGATCTGGATACCGGAACGCAAGCCATAGTAGCCATTGGTTCCTCTTGAGAAAGTGGACTTTGTGAACATCGCTTCACGACGCGGATCCTTGTAACCGTTCATGTAAGTGGTGATGTCGGCGCCGATACGCGAGTCACCACCATTATATTCATACATGACAACCCTGAAAGGATTGGTATTCGACAAGGTCATGAAAGCATTGTCATCATTGGAAGTCATCACACCGACCTCATTGCTCACCGAAGCCTCAGCCTCCTGTTTTGCCAATGCAGGGTCAGCCTTTGATATGCGGATAGCCAGACGAAGACGAAGAGAATTACCAAACTTAATCCACTTCTCGACATTACCGCCATACACATTGTCAGCCTTTGGTGAGAAGTTGAGCGTGCGATTGGCCGTCAGCGTAGCAATGGCCTCGTCCAGCTGCTTGAACATGAGCTTATATACCTCCTGCTGGGAATCGTAGGGTGCAGTGATTTCACCATTCTGTCCCACCTTGGAATAAGGTATCGGACCATAGGCATCGGTAACACGATGGATACCGGCAACCTTTATGATCTGTGCGACAGCCAATGGAACAGGCTCGTCGGTGGCACTCTTCACTTCGTTGAAATAGATGGAGAGCTTAGGAAGGAAGTCCCTGAACAACACGCGGTTCCAGCTGTTCTCCGGACTGAACTGTGCAAAGTTCTTGCCTATAAAGCCGGCATTGGAATCGGAGAGATAACCGCCATACGAACCGCCGCACAGGCACTCTGTGAACTGATTGGTATTGACATCCGTAGGAATCACCCAGCTCTGCAGGTTCACCATGGCTGCGCCCAATGAATAAGCATCACGTTCCGTCTCCTTCTTCGACACGCCGTAGGGATCCTGGTTATAGTCCTCGTAGCTGTTGGTACAGCCCGCCAGACTCACAACCAGACCGGCCGATACCGTTGACAATATGATATTTCTTAAGTGTTTCATAACTTTGATTTAGAATTTAAGCTTAATGTTGAACCCGATATTTCTCGTACTGGGCGTCATGAACTTGTCTATACCCTGATAGTAGTTGCCGGTCGTAGCCGTTGTCTCAGGATCGAAAGGAGCCTTACAGTAGAACATCAACAGGTTGCGACCTGTCACGGAAAGCGTCAGGTCGCCCAGACCGAAGAAGTGATTCTTCTTGAAGGTATAGCTGAGACTTGCTTCCTGTAAGCGGACATTCGTTGCACTGTAAGTGTAGAACTGCGGAATACCGTCACTGCCACCGATGGTCGAATACCATGATTCGGGGTTGAGGCGGTCATTGCCGTTCACCTCTACATATCCCCTGTCACGTGCCTTTGCACTTGCCTCTGATACTCCATAGAGGTCGAGCGCAGCCTGTGTCGCCGAGTAAACGATGCCGCCGAAACGTGCACTGACCATCACACTGAGGTTGAAACCCTTATAAGAGAAATCATTGCGCCATGCCATGTTCGCCTTGGGGAATACAGAACCCAGCTTCACGTCACCGACGTTATTGTTACGATAAACCTTGCCGTTCTTGTCGACATAGATACGTCCCTTGTCGTCACGCTTCACATCCGTCAGGGAGTAAAGGTCGCCTAACGTACCGCCCTCCTTGAGAATGAAGTGTGCATTGCCCAGTCCTCCGACATCCAGACGGTCCTTGTTGATGACAGCCCCTGTCTCGGGATGAACGTAGTTACGCACCAGCTCGTTGATACGGTTGCGGTTGGAACTCAAAGTATAGTTGCTTGACCATCCGAAACCAGCCCAGTTATTGCTGTAACCCAGAGCTAACTCGATTCCATTGTTTGACACATTACCTGTCTGGATATAAAGAGCAGAGTAACCTGATGACACAGAGATGTCAGGATTGAAAGTCTGGTTGAAAGTCTTTGTCCAATAGAGTGTCGCATCCAGACTGAAGTGCTTGAGAAAGCGGGCCTGCAGACCGATTTCCCACGAGTTCGTCGTCTCCGGTTTCAGGTCGTAGATCGGATAGACCATCTGACTCTTCCACTGCTTCGTCGTATTGTCCCACTCGTACTTCGGATTGGCAATGTTGCGGAGGAACGGAATACCGACAGAGGCGAACGAGCCGCGTACTTTCAAGTAGTCAATAGCCTGTGGCAGCTTGACAGACTCAGAGACAATCCACGAGCCGCCCACTGACGGATAGAAGAAAGAATGCTTGTTGGAATGAGGACCTGCCAACATTGAAGGCCAGTCGTTACGTCCTGTAACCGTAAGGTACAGCTGGCTCTTCCATCCCAGTTCCAGACTTCCGAGAAGCGACTTCGTCTGCTCATGATAGCCTGCCGGCAGCCGTTTCTCACGTGCCGCATCTACCTGATACTCATTGAAGACATTGGGAATCAGGTTGTCGGCTATCGGACCGTCAAGACCAGTCTGGTCCTGCTTGATGTCAGAGAGAGAAGCACCGACATTAGCCACCAGTGACAGCTTGTTCTGCAGGAAGTGCTTGTTGACATTCAGCATCACATCGCCGTACACCTGCTTGTCGTCGGTCTTTACCTTGGCATACTGGCCGTTGGCACCGGCGATGGTTGTGTTCGTGCTGGCATAGTACTTCTTCTCGAAAGTATTCGTAGCATTGTCAATACGGATACGTCCCACGACGTTCAACCAGTCTGTCACCTTATAAGTAAGTCCGGCATTCATCATGTAGCGGTACTTCTTGTTGGTACGGAGGTTACGGTAGTTGATCCAGTAAGGGTTCTGACCGACGAACTCGCTGAGCAGGTTGTTCCAGTTCTGCGTGTAGATATTGCGTGTCGTATCGAAGTGTTCAAACATCGCCATATCGTTGTAGTCGTTGCCACGCGGATAGAGGTAAGCCGAAACCAGCGGATTGGCATACACACCCTGGTTGGTCATGTTGCGGTCGTTCTGGATGATATAGCTTGCACCGACATCCAGCAGCAGCCTGTCGCCCAGCATGCTGGATGTGTTCCGGAACGTAAAGTTGT
The DNA here is from genome assembly GCF_000191065.1 of Prevotella multiformis DSM 16608. Taxonomy (GTDB): domain Bacteria; phylum Bacteroidota; class Bacteroidia; order Bacteroidales; family Bacteroidaceae; genus Prevotella; species Prevotella multiformis. The sequence continues at coordinate 316,104 of NZ_GL872283.1, read as the reverse complement.
AACGGTTGTAACGGTTGTTGGGAATGATACCGCCTGAATTCAACGCACTGGCAGAGAAGTAACTCTGGTTCTTCTCCGAACCTGTCGAAACCGTGAAAGCCTCTGTGGTCATGATGCCTGTCTTGAGATAGTCCTTCTTCGGGTCATACCCCATATAGTTGGCATCATTCAGCAGGCGTCCCCAGCTGTAGCTGTCACCGCCGGCTGTACGCAGACTGCTGCCTGTCCCGTAACGGTTCTGGAACTCCGGCAGACGGAAAGCCGTGGAGAACTCCGTGCTCTGACTGACGGTAAACTCCGTATGTCCCACCTTTCCCTTCTTCGTTGTGATGACGATGGCACCGTTGGAAGCACGGTTACCATAAAGTGCAGCTGCCGCCGCACCCGTCAAGACAGACATACTCTCAATATCCTCCGGATTGATATCTGCGATGGCCTCTGTCGTACCGTTCGATCCGAAGATCGCATCACCGCTGCCGCCGAGGTTGAACATCGGCACGCCATCGATGACATACAGAACGTTGCTCGACTGCTCGATGCTGCGTGTACCACGCATCACGACCTTTGAAGCGCCACCGGCACCGGACGAACTGGCATTGATGTTCACACCAGCTACCTTACCGCTGAGCGAATTGATGAAGTTGGCATCCTTGTTAGTCCCCAAAGATTCACCGCTCACCTGCTGTACATTGTAGCTCAACGCCTTCTGTTCACGCTTGATGCCGAGGGCCGTGACAACCACTTCGTTCAGCTCCTTGGCACTGCCCATGGAAAGGCTGATGTCGTATGTATCAGCCTTACCGACACGCACTGTCCTGGTGGTGTAGCCGATGTAGGAGATTTCAAGTTCAGAACCCTCCTCCGCCATCAGCGTAAACCGTCCGTCAATATCTGTGACAGCACCGCCCTGGGTACCTTTCAGACGGACAGTAGCACCGATGACCGGTTCTCCGTTCTCCTCCTTTACAACTCCTACGACTTTCTTCTTCTCGCCGGCGTTCTGCGGCTTCTGCGGAACCTGTGTTGACGGAATAGAAACGGCATTTCCATCCCTTTGTCTCAATGCAGTCATAGAACTCTCCCGCATCGCATCCGTCTTGTTGAACGCAACGCCGTGAGCTTCCGTGCTCAGATTCAGACATAACAGGAATGCGGTCAGGTACAGACCATTTTTCTTGTTATTCATTCAGCTTTATTGTTAATTATGTTAATATTTTTCAAAAGGTAATATGATAGAATCCGTCCGCTTATATTGAGGGCAGCCTGGACGCATCCTCTTCCATAGGCGGAACTTTTCATTCAGGTTTACTGTCTTGCATTAGGTTTTGTATTCGGTTCTTGTCGGTTCTCAGTTTGTGCCCGGCAAAAGTAAGAAAAAATTTGAATTGGACAAAGAAAAAGCCCTCCTTTCTTCCGGAGTTTCCGCAAAATATGGAATCAGTAGATAATTTGTGTCAAGGCTTAGTACGGATCACGTTAAGTATTATAATAATTCGGATAGAAGTAGTTTGTGTTGTTCAATGGCCGTGACGGTCCCATTCACGTGCAGTCAAGGATAGCCATGGCTTTTTCATACCGTATGCCACATGGATCCCAATAAAAAGTTCATCTGCAATTACATCTGGAACGTTCTGCCCCGACAGACGGTCTGCAAGGAGTCAATCCCTTTACAGCATACGGCTGCCGGAGCGGGAAGCCACGCATCTATTCATTATTCGCAAACCCCAGAGAGAGGACGCTGACCTTGACATTGCCGGCTTTGAAGAGCTCACGGGCTGCAGCGACGAGCGTCGCCCCGGTGGTGATGACATCGTCAACAAGCAGGACATGCCGGTTGCGCACGGCAGAGGCATCCGTCAGCCGGAACGCCTTTTCCACATTCTCGTTACGTTCCCAACGGCTCTTCTGCGTCTGGCTGCCATGGAAAGAGATACGTTCAAGGACGTCGCCGACTACAGGAATCCCGGCTGCAGTGCTGATGCCCCGGGCTATCTCCACGCTCTGGTTGTATCCTCTCTCCCGTTCACGCTGCCGGGCAAGCGGCACAGGGACCAGCGCGGTGATGCCGTCGAAGAAGCCGCCCGCTGCAAACTCGTCGGCAACAAGGCGGCCAAGCAGCTCCCCTGTCTCGGGATGTCCGCCATACTTGAGCTGATACAACAGGCGGCTGGTGTCCGAGTGAGCCTTGTAGAAGAAGAGGGATGCCCCTCTCTCAATGGGGATTCTCCCCCAGAAGAGCCGCACAAGCCGGTTGTCACAGGCATTACGGGCATAGCCTGTACGGGGGAGGCTCTGGTTGCAGCAGGCACACATCACCTCCTCCGTAACGGTCAGACGCCCTCCGCAGATGGTACACGACCGAGGAGCAAGGGTGTCTATCAGACGGGCAAGCACACTAATCGGTCTCGTCATCGTCATCAGCAAAGTCTATGTTGCCGTCCGCTGCGACAATCCCTTCGTCAATACACTTCCTGATCAGCTCCATCGTGAACCCGCGTCCCATGGCAAATCTGATCAGCTTCATCGAGCGTTCATAGTCATTGTCAGCCTTGATGGTGCGGTACTTGCCAGCCAGCAGCGGGCGCAGGACGGCAAGATACTCCTCATCCCCGACAGCATCCAGGATGGGCGACGAGACGGAACTGTCCACCTTCTTCATCCACAGAGCCTGCTCTATCTTCCGGCGTCCCCACTTGTTGTAACGGATTTTATCGTAGACGAAAGACTCCGTATAACGGCTGTCGTCCACATAATGCAGCCTTAAGAGTTTCTCCATAATGCGTGCCTGGGCATCCTCCGCCAGTCCCCACCTGCGCATTTTCTCCAGCATTTCACCCGAGCAATGTTCGCCTTTCGCACACAGGTCGGCAAGTTTCTTCAGAGCCTGCGGCTCCGGCATAGGTCGTTTCTGTATCATGGTCGGAGGGCTTTCGTGAAGCGTAACTTGCCGAACTGGTCTTCCCTAAGCATGACCTGCTTATAACCAGACTCGTCCAGCATCTCCTTCACCTTATTTATATATAATGGGTTGGTCTCGAAGTAGAGTACACCTTCATCCGACAGCGTCTGCACGCCGTATTCAGCTATTGCCCGATAGAACTGCAGCGGGTCGTCATCCGGTACGAAAAGGGCGGTCTCCGGCTCGTATTCCAGCACGTTCGCCGCCATTGCCGCCCTCTCCCTGTTGCAGATATAGGGCGGATTGCTGACGATGATGTCCCATTGCCGCTCCATGGCAGCAGGAGAGGGATGGAGTGCGTCTTCCATCTTCAATTCAACACGGGCATCCCATCGGTGGATATTCTCACGTGCAATCAACAAAGCATCACCCGATACATCCCACGCCGTAAGGGCGGAATTGTAAAGATCCAGTGCCAGACTGACAGCTACGCATCCGCTCCCGGTCCCCACGTCCAGCACCTGAAGCGGCACAGGAGGCTGCAGGGCACAGTAAGGGCGGTTGTAATCTTCTTCTATCCACCGGCACAGCACTTCCGTCTCCGGGCGTGGAATCAGTACTCCGGACGCAACATGAAAGGGCCGCCCGCAGAACATTGCATACCCGAGAACATACTGCACCGGCTCTGCACGTTCCAGTCGTGACATGATTTTCTCCAATCCGTCAGCTTCGTCTCGTGATAATTCATTAACTTTGCCCGTATAAATATCGGTCAGCGAAATGCCAGACTGCACCTCCAGCACAAGCCGAATGATTGCCTGTGCCTCACCGTCATCGTACAAGGGAGTGAGTCTGTGCCATAAATCCTGGTATGTCATGACTGCAAAGATAGGAATTTTAAAGATATGAAACAAGAAGAAACTGACGAAATCTATATGCGCCGCTGCCTACAATTAGCACGTAACGGACAGCAGCTGGCCAAGCCGAACCCGATGGTGGGGGCGGTCATTGTGAGCAAGGATGGCAGGATTATCGGTGAAGGCTATCATGTCCGCTGCGGCGAAGGACACGCAGAAGTGAACGCTTTTGCATCTGTGAAGAAAGAGGAAGAGGCTTTGCTGCACGAAGCAACGGTGTATGTCAGCCTCGAGCCTTGTTCCCATTACGGCAAGACACCTCCCTGCGCCGACCTGATTATCAGCAAAGGCGTGCGCCGTGTAGTCTGCGGCTGCATCGACCCTTTTTCCAAGGTACAGGGGCGTGGCGTGAAGAGGCTCCGTGAGGCCGGCATTGACGTGACAGTAGGTGTATTGGAAAAGGAGTGCCTGGAGCTGAACAAGCGGTTCGTCACTTATAACACGCATCACCGACCGTACGTGATACTGAAGTGGGCGCAGACAAAAAGAGTAACAACTAACACACTATTCAACACACCAACAAACACACTATCCAACACACCAGCCATCCCCTCCCCCTCACCCCTCCCCCATAGGGAGGGGAGTGAACACCGAGATTCCCCTGATGATCTGAGTATTATAAATGGCAGCCAAGATGAAATAACGGATCGTGAGAAAAAAACTTCTGCGGCTTACATTGGCAACTTGCCGGGCAGAGACTATCATCCGCTGATCATCTCTACGCCCTTCACAAAGATGCTGGTACATAAGCTGAGGGCAGAGAACGATGCGATACTCGTTGGCAAAACAACGGAAGAACTGGAACATCCACAGCTGACGGTGAGGGAATGGAGCGGTCCGAATCCTGAAAAACTGGTGCTGACAAGCCATCCGAAAAGAGAGGGGGAATATGCTACGCCTGCCGAAGCACTGTCACACCTCTATGCCGAGAAGAAACAGAGTCTCATCGTCGAAGGCGGTGCAAAGACCTTGCAGAGTTTCCTTGAAGCAGGACTATGGGATGAGATACGCATAGAGACTGCACCTTTCACGATCGGCGAGGGTATAGAAGCCCCCCCGCTGCCCGGAAACATACGCATCACAGGCATCGAGCATTATGGGAACGCCATCATAACCTACGAACGGAGATAAGAAGAGCTAGGAACAGGTCTGTCTCCCCCCTGCCTCCCCCCACTAATCAGTCTCTGAGGATGATTTTCGACGATCCTACGCCTTCCAGACAAGCAGACTCCGCCTGCTTCCTGAAAGATTACAGCGGATGCATAAAAGGGTTCTTCCGTTAAACGCATGGATGCTTTTCGTATAGCTTTGACGGAAGAACTGAGGTTGTTCATTAAACAAAAAACATGGGCAAGACCGTCTTGGCGGCCCATTCTAAGTAGGTCGTAAGAATTAATTTACACT
>NZ_GL872283.1:301754-310630 GCF_000191065.1 Prevotella multiformis DSM 16608 | reverse complement strand
AAAAGCAGGATCAAGGGGTGCAGCTCTGCCCTCGGAGAGCACACAAACTATGACGCTGAAAGCTCATAGTTATAGTGTGCCATAACAAGCATGCTTTGTTTGTCTGCTGCAAAGGTAGAAAAAGGAAGTTACATTAGCAAAAGTTATTAAAAAATTTACTGCATAATACTTTTAAGTAGTCTTCCTTATCAATTATAATCTTATTCCTCTATTGTATGTAAAAATAAAAACAGAATAATTATTCTGTTTTTTGATTATTTGTGCTAAATTTAACCAATTTTGTTGTAAAAAACAATATTTTCGCTTGTTTGCTTGATGATTTTTTCTAAATTTGCCAAGAACTTTTTTATAATTAATTTTTAATCCAACTGTTTATGAAAAAAAATCATTTTACTACTTTCTGCTGTATTAGTTTTATTGTTTACAGCTTGTTCATCTGATGATGCTAACATCTCTACACCAGATGTCTCAAAGCAGGAACTTACGAAAGTATAGAGGCTTTAAAACCTGAAGATTATTCTACTGCTGAAGATTATTATTCTGCTATCCGGACAATAGTAATGGAAAATCATTCAAGGTTGTCTGAAAATAGTTATAATGCAATGTTGGTAAGTGTGAATATTGCAGCTAAGGTAACTAATAGTTATTTAGAAGAAAAAGCAAATCAAGAGGGCTTAAATGTCTATACAAGAGCTAATAGACGTCATCATCCAGCTACGCAGGTAAGTTGGTGGAGAGCGTGGGGAAAGTGTGCCGCAGCTGTTAGTGGTGGAGGTATTACTGGTGCCCTTGGTGGTGCAGCTGCAGGTTCAGTTGTACCAGCTTTGGGAACTTCTATAGGAGCCGTAATTGGTGCTGTTGGAGGTGCTTTGTCAGGTGCAGCTGCAGGTTGCTAAATATAGTTAAGATGAAAAAATACATATTTTTAGCTCTATATTTATTAGGGGCTTTATTATTATTATTGGGAGTCGACTTTAAGCCTAATCCTCTAATCATATTAGTGTTAGCTTTGGGAACCTATGGTGTTTGCTTCTTTTATCTAAAGAGCTGAAATTAGGCTTCAATGAATGCAAATCGAACTGTTCTAAAAAGATTGTTATATAGAACAGTTCGATTTCTGTGTCTTTTAAAAAGATAGATTTTATGGTATGTTAAGCTATAGGGGGTAGCCTAATACCCATTTTTCCCAAAAATGGCGTGAAACAAAAGGGTTTCGATAGCTTTTTTATGTGTCAAAAACACAAGCTTCGAAACCATAAAAATTCCTTTATATTTCTGCGGTCTTCTTTTTGATTGCATTAATCACATATCCGATGCGGTTTTTTGCCGTCCTCGATGATCCGACAAGGGAAGACAGAAATCCGATGAAATCGGGTATTTTTTGCTCTCCCTCGATGATTGTTTTTTGTTCTTGTTTATTTCAGCTGCTTTAAACTCGAACGAGTATCGGAGATAGTATAAAGCTGCTTTGCTGATTTGTGCACGTGCTGTTAGCTTGGAACGTTTTTCCCTTTCGTACAGCTCTGGGTCCTTTTTCTCTGGGTTGAATGTATGGAAGAAATTAAAACCGACAACCTTTCACCCCTCTTTTTCTTCTGTATAGTTGAAAGAATAAGGGCTGCATTCGTCAAGCTCTTTCTTTGCAATATCTAATACTCTTGTCTTAAAATGACCTACGAGTTTATATTTATCTTTTACTCCGAACCGCTCTTTAAGGTCTTCAAACTTGTATGTCAAAGGCTTTTTCTGTCCGCTCATAAGTCCGTACATACGCATCGAGTAGACGGATTTAAACTGCATAGCTGTAACAAGCTCATACTTACGATAACCTTATTATCATCCTCCGATACAAAGACCTTTTCGTTTTAATATGTTGAAATACAGACAAGATTTTGAAAAGTCATTACATGATTTCAAACAAATCATCTTAAAATACAAAAAAACGTGCAAAAAGCAAGCCTGTAACCGGCAGTCAATCAATTGGTTGTCAATCCGTTCAGAAAAGGTGCTTGATTGGACTCCAAAAGGGCGTTAATAACACGCCAAGAGAGCACCTGTTGCAAGTCAATCAGGCATCTTTTAGAAGCCAGAAGAGCATGTTCATCTTTGAACCTCATGAAAACAGTTTACAAACACCGAAGATATGGGGATAAGTCGTTTGTAGAAGAAGAAAAGACAGGCTGATGGACAGGCATCGTATCAATTCGTCTTTTCAGCATTTCACCTGTAGTTTATCCCCCTTTGTAAGACCATCTATTTTTGGACAGCCATACTCTGCAAGTGCATAAAAAAAGGGTCTTCCGGAATTTGGAGTGATAATAATTAGTTATTAATAATCAACTACTTACACCATTGCTCATATATGTTAAACCCTTTATATACGGAGAATTATAATCATAATGTGCTAATTAGTAGTGCAGGAGTTACTATAACTTATAAATTCACTTCATTTAGTCTAAATCCATTATTAATGAGAAGGTTATGAAGAGATTTTTGTCTCAAACTTTGAGTATCATTCATAGGTTATCACTCCAAATGTCGGATGAACCTAAAAAAAGCCATTCCCAATCTCCTTTCAGAGCTTAGGAATGGCTTTTTACTATTGATCAGTCTTCAGTGTTCTTATCCGATCCACTTCACGTATGCGAAGTCCTGACGGTGCGGCAGTAGGCTGTTCTTCGGGAACATACGCACATCGCACTTGTAGGCACCGGCCTCACTGGCTTCGAAGGAAGTCTCGAAGGTATAGTGGTTGCCCTCTGTCTTGACGAGTTTGAACGGAATGACCTTGTGGATGTTCACATCATCGACCGGTGCATTCTTCAGGAAGACAAGCTCCAGACCGATGGCGTCGTTCAGTCCCTGTTCGTCGATCGTGTAGGTGACTTTCACCTTATGTCCGGTAGCGATGTCCTGCAGCTCTTCCTCGTTCTTGGATACAACATAGATGCTGTCCCAGCGCTCGGCAACCGACTCTTTCCAGAGTGCAATCTCCTTGGCAAGCTTGTTGTCATGAGCTTCGAGCTTGTGCGCACGCTTGGCCTGACTCTCGTAGAACTTGTCGTAATAGTCGTCCAGCTGGCGTTTCATCGTATAGTGAGGCGCAATCGTCGCAATGGAGTTCTTCACAACCTTTACCCAGCCTTCAGAGTAGCCTTTCTTCTTGTCCTTGTTGAAATAGAGCGGGACGATTTCGTTCTCGAGCAGACTGTAGATGGTCGCAGCATCAAGCTGATCCTGATAGCCCTGGTTCTGATAGGTACGCTTCTCCGGCAGTGCCCATCCGGCACCCTCACGATAGCCTTCAACCCACCAGCCGTCGAGTACGGAGAGGTTGATGACACCGTTCATCTCGGCCTTCTCGCCAGACGTACCACTTGCCTCGAGCGGACGGGTCGGGGTATTCATCCAGATGTCGACACCTGATACCAGACGTCGGGCCAGCTGCATATCATAGTCTTCAAGGAAGATGATCTTGCCGAGGAACTGCGGCATACGGGAAATCTCGAAGATGCGTTTGATGAGCCCCTGACCGGCACCGTCAGCCGGATGCGCCTTGCCCGAGAAGAAGAACAGAACCGGACGCTCCGGATTGTTGACGATTTTCTCCAGACGTTCAAGGTCCGTGAAAAGCAGATGCGCACGCTTGTAAGTGGCAAAGCGGCGGCAGAAACCGATCATCAAAGCATTAGGATTGATCTTCTCAAGGATGGAGACCACCTTGGCAGGATCGCCCTGGTTGCGGAGCCACTGCTGAGTGAACTTGTCGCGGATGTATTTGATGAGCTTCTGCTTCAGTGCCATGCGGGTCTCCCAGATTTCCGCATCAGGAACGTTGTAAATAGCATGCCAGATCTGCTCGTTGCTCTGGTCGCCCATGAAGCTCTTGTCAAAGTACTTGTCGTAGACCTTGCGCCACTCCGTAGCGGTCCAGGTCGGAAGGTGTACGCCGTTGGTCACGTAGCCTACGGCATTCTCCTCCGGGAAATAGCCTTTCCACAGCGGTGCGAACATCTTCTGGCTTACCCAGCCGTGGAGCTTCGACACACCGTTGATTTCCTGACAGGTGTTGCAGGCAAAGGTACTCATGCAGAAACGCTCGCTGTGGTCGTCGGGATTGGTACGTCCCATACCGATGAACTCGTCCCAGGAGATACCCAGACGTGCAGGATAGTCGCCCATGTACTTGCCGAAGAGTGCCTCGTCGAAGTAGTCGTGACCGGCAGGCACCGGCGTATGTACAGTATAAAGCGAAGATGCACGTACCAGCTCCATGGCCTGGTTGAATGTTAGTCCGCCTTCGATGTAGTCGCAGAGACGCTGGAGGTTGCAGAGTGCCGCATGCCCCTCGTTGCAGTGGTAAATATCCTTCTTGATGCCGAGCTTCTTCAGTGTGAGCATACCGCCGATACCGAGGAGGATCTCCTGCTTCAGGCGATTCTCCCAGTCGCCGCCGTAGAGCGAGTGGGTAATCGGACGGTCGAACTCCGAGTTCATGTCGTTGTCGGTATCGAGCAGATAGAGCTTGATACGGCCGACATTCACACGCCATACAAGTGCGTGTACCTGATAGTTGCGGTAAGGAACATTCACGACCACCTGATTGCCGTTCTCGTCCAGTTCACGCTCGATGGGCAGGGAATTGAAATTCTGTGCGTCGTATTTGGCAATCTGCTGTCCGTCCATGGAGAGGCTCTGTGTGAAGTAACCGAAACGATAGAGGAAACCTACGGCACAGAGGTCGACATTGGAGTCGGAAGCCTCCTTGAGATAGTCGCCGGCCAACATGCCCAGACCGCCGGAATAGATCTTCAGCGTCTGGTTCAGACCGAATTCCATACAGAAGTAAGCGACTGAAGCACGTTTGCTGTCGGGCTTGACATCCATGTAGGCACGGAACTTCTTGTAGACCTCACCCACCTGCTTCATCAGCTTCTTGTCCTTGACGATCGCCTCCTTGCGTTCGTAGCTGAGCCGCTCGAGAAGCTGGACGGGATTATGTCCAACCTCTTCATAGAGCACCTCGTCAAGAGCTTTGAACATGTTGCGCGCCTCGTAATTCCACGCCCACCACATGTTGTGAGCAATCTCGTCGAGACAAGCCAGTGCCTTCGGCAGGGTCGACTTAACGGTTACCTCTTTCCACTGAGGCTCATTGGAATAATCTGATTTAATCTTCATAACTTAACTTAGTTTGACTGTTTTATCTTTATATCGTTATTAAAGCAGTTTTTCAGCTGTTTCTTTCAGCTGCCTTCTCTAATGCAATGTCGTATGCCCGCTCATAATACTTGATGAACTCGCTCCACAGTGCCTTATGGGAGAGCTTCCCAGCATTTGAACGGCATCTGTCCACTTCCGCTTTCGGGAATCCGGCATAACGGATGATGGTTTCCTTGATTCCGTCAGCCACTTCCGAAAAGTTGTAATCGGTACGGTGCAGTACCTTCACACCGTCCTCAATCTCGCTGTACGCACCTTTCTCCGTATTCGCCCACAAGCCGAAACCGGCGAGATCGGTCGTGATGCAGGGGACCTTGAAGGCAACGGCCTCCAACGGTGTGTAACCCCACGGCTCGTAGTAAGACGGATAGACGCAGAGATCATTGCCCAATACGAGGTCATAATAGCTCATGTTCAGTATGCCGTCATCGCCTGTCAGGTAACATGGAACAAAGATGAGCTTTACCCTGTCGGCCCGGGCATTGGCCATACCGAGCGCCCTGGACATATTCAGCACCTTGTCGCTGTCCATGTTGTGCAGCCTGTGAGTCAGCACGGGATTCTCCAGCGGGGTATCGAAATGCCGTCCGCTGTCCAGCCGCTCTACAAGATCCTGCCGCGGTCCGGCCACCCAGCCAGGAACCTCGATGAAGGCTACAACCTGCTTTTTCAGGTTCTCGTCAAAGCGCAGACGGTTCATTGATTCTATGAATACATCGATACCTTTATTGCGGAACTCATAGCGTCCGCTGGTTGATACAATCAACGCATCATCCTGTATATCGTCACCAGTGAGTGCATTGGCTACGTCGAGCAGACGCTTACGTGCTGCCTTACGCTTCTTTGTGAAAGTTGCGCCTTTTGGTACAAAGTCGTTCTCGAAACCGTTGGGAAGAACTACGTCCACCGGCTTGTCAAGCAGTTCCTTGCACTCTGTTGCCGTAATATCGCTCACTGTCGTGAAGCAGTCAACGTGGTGGGCAGTCTGTTTTTCGATTGAGTGCTTGCTCTCCATATTCAACTCCGAAGCCATCTGGTCGCCATTATATGCCCAGAGATATTCGTACAACGGCTTGTCATTGCCCGCTATACTGCGACCGATACAGGTGGCATGGGTTGTGAAGATAGAAGCTATCTGTGGCTGACGGTGCTGCAGAACGAGTGCGGCGAATCCCGTCTGCCATTCGTTCGCATGGAAGACGACCTTGTCGTTCTCACTGAGATAAAACTTATAGAAACTTTCTACGACAAGTGCCGTAGCATAAGCGAACAGAGCTGATTCGTCGTAATCTCCGTACGCATGGAGACTGTCCACATGGTAATACTCCCACAGCTTGCCGTACAGTTCGTCTTTCCGGCTGAAGAATGCCTGGAAATCAACGAGCATGGCAATCGGCTCACCGGGAACATCCCAACGGCCGACTTTGACCGGCAGCCCTTCGGATGCAGCCTTCTGCTGCCAGGCGGTAAAGAGCTTTTCATCCTCCTTGAAATAAGGGGATGGCGAATCGGGCCAGCAGTCGGGGCCGAGGAATATCACGTGATCTTTTATTCTGTCCTGTAAAGTCTTCGCACGGGTGGAAAGTACGGTATAAATTCCTCCGACCTTATTACACACTTCCCAGCTGGTCTCAAAAATATAATCCGGAAACAACATCTTCTCCTTTAAACAATTGATACGTATCGTGCACAAAGGTAATACAAAATAAGGGAAACAACAATTTAAACTGCATATTTTTATGTATGAATCATAAATTATTACGCAAAAGCATTATCTTTGCAACAACCAAACATTCACGGACATGAGACAAAGAAACATACTCACAATAACGGCTTTACTGGCTGCCTCTTCCTGCTTCAGAGCATATGGCAATCTGCCGGAAACCGACAGGACGGCATCCTGTATGCAATGTGCCGGGACCGTACAGAACAAAGACTCTATCTTCAAGGCGCATCTCGTCAATGATGAATATCAGGTATGGATGGACATAGACTTCTATCACAATGAGATCACCGTGCCACGGCAGGAGATATTCGGTGAAGTTCCCGGCTACTTCGGCGCAAAAAGGGATACACGCAAATGGATCATATCAGATGCTGCCATCAAAGGGGGAAAAGCATTCCTGACCATCATCAACGATTATGGAAGCGAAGATCTCACGGCCGAACTGAAACGTAATCCTGACGGAACCTACACCCTCACCCGCCTTGCCGGCAGTACGATGAAGATTGTCGTCAATAACAAGTGGGTGAAGATACCAAAGGAGATAACGTTCTACGCCAAATGACAACTCATTCATAGGGGCTTAGAAATCAGCCCCATGATACTTTATGACAACAAGAAAAATCTACATAACTACGGGGCAACCTTAATAAGTCCTGAATATGCCCCCTCCTACCGTCTTTGTCACAGGCACTTCAATCTCTGAAGAGAACGCCTTATAATTATATTCTCCTTCAGGCATACGGTACAAAGCAATCTTACTTCCTTCTGCAACGGCACAAGCTACCTGAATAACTTGGCTATGGGTATTCTTCAATGTTACCGATCTGTAGAAAACAACCAATCCGCCCTCAAGGTCGAATTGAGCAGGCATCTGGCTTTCCAAACCATACTTAACCCTATTTCTGACAGCAAACTTATCCTTTTCGTTTATTGTTCCATTGCTTTCTACCCTTACACTCACCAGCTGCTTGCGAGAGATAAATACGTTCTCCTCGTAAACCTTTCCTAATTGCAACGCTCCTTGTGGTCTATAGGAGTAGTAGAAAAGTTTCTTTTCTTTCGAGCCACGCACCGATGAATCATCTGAAGGTAAAAGATACTCTCTGTCATCTAATTCATTCAAATCCAGTGTAAGTTGCAAATTGTATGAGACACGGGCATCTCCTACAAAAGTTGTCAAAGACTTTAATTCTTCATCACTTAAATTGAAAAACATAATATAGCTGCCATCTTTATCAGTCGTGGCCTTTGCTTTATGGTACACCTTGGTAGTAATCAGAGATGCTTCTCTGAAATCCAACTTCACCTCCATATTCGGCAACGGCTGCCCGCCTGACGTTCTGGCAACACCTCTGATGATAAGGCTCTTCGGATCTGGCTTATCAATAAAGTCGTCCTCCTCACTATGGCAGCCTGCCAATAACAACATAAGTACAGGTAAAACAAGCAGATACAATAATGACTTTTCCATAAACGGCAAATTTATAGTTTCAAGTTAAGCAGTATTCTGGTTCCATATCCTCAACATCATACCGTCCTTCTACACAGATTGTTTCTTTGACAAAGGTATTAAATATTGAGAAGAAAAAATACAATGCTCATAAAAAATAAGAAAAAAAAATCTCCTTCCCCACCCTTTTATACATCTTGTACATCAATTCTTTTATTGCGTTGCATCAAAACAAAGTATTTTTAAAGGGCTATGTTATCACAGCCTATTACCGTCTATCACTACCCATTATCACTTATCGCCGCCTATCGTCACTTATCACCGACTAAATATCTACTGCCCCCTATTTCCTAATGAGCCTTATTTTCTACTGATCCTCTTCTCCCCCCTATTTTCTACTGACCCTCTTCTCCCTCCTATAACCGCCTATCATCGCTTATCGCCGCCTGCCCCCAACAGAAAAAGGGAGAGCCCCTG
>NZ_GL872283.1:212775-300504 GCF_000191065.1 Prevotella multiformis DSM 16608 | reverse complement strand
AATGGCGGAAGCCAGAATGCCTGCCCTGATGCCGAATTGATCGGTTCGTTTCTTTTACCCGTCCGCACGGCACGCATGCCGCGCAGACGCTTCTTGTACTACTTCTCTGTCTATGTAAATCCTTTCAAAGAACTCTTTCTTTCTGTGCCGACGGAACAAGCCGTGCGGCTCGTTTCGTAAAGCGAGTGCAAAGGTATAAAGAAAAAACATACGCACCAAATGTTTCGGGGAAAAACTTTCACGAAAGTACGCTTTTTCATATTTTATTACAAATGTCAGCCCTGAAAAACTATTTATACCTTAATATAATAAATCTGTACAGTTCTTTCATCAAGCCACAAGACAGAACTTACTCCAAAGGCTTACCCCCAAATGTAAAGCCAACAGAAAGGACAGGCTACCGATTATCGCGTTCTCGGATCTCCACCCGGCGAATCTTGCCGGAGATAGTCTTCGGAAGGGCATCGACAAACTCGATGATACGAGGGTACTTGTAAGGTGCCGTTTCATGCTTGACGTGATTCTGCAGTTCTTTTACGAGAGCATCACCTGCCTTGCTTCTCCATTCGTCAGCGAGAACAATGGTTGCCTTGACGACCATACCGCGCACCACATCGGGCACGCCGGTCACAGCACACTCGACAACAGCCGGATGCGTCATCAACGCACTTTCCACCTCAAACGGCCCAATGCGATAACCTGAACTTTTAATGACATCATCGGCACGGCCCACAAACCAATAATATCCGTCCTCGTCTCGCCAGGCAATGTCGCCGGTATAATAAAGACCATCATGCCATGCCCTCTCTGTCAGTTCCGGATCACGGTAATATCCTTTAAAAAGCCCGATTGGCTTTCCTGCACTGGTATCGATGCAGATTTCGCCCTTCTCGCCATCCTCACAGACAGACCCGTCCGGCTTCAGCAGTCTGATGTCATACTGCGGGTTCGGTTTCCCCATGCTTCCCGGCTTCGGTTTGATCCAGGGGAATGTGCCAAGGGTCATGGTAGTTTCGGTCTGTCCGAAACCTTCCATCATCCGGATTCCCGTAAGGTTGAAGAATTTCTGGTAAACGGCAGGCTCAAGTGCCTCGCCGGCCGTGGTACAGTATTCCAGCGCAGAGAGGTCGTACTTTGCGAAATCCTCCTGTATCATGAAACGGTAGATGGTGGGGGGAGCACAGAAAGACGTGACACGGTATTTCTCCATCACTCTCATGATCTTTCCTGCCGTGAACTTCTCGTGATCATAAACGAAGACCGTCGCACCGGCAAACCACTGTCCGTACAGCTTTCCCCAGACAGCCTTTCCCCATCCCGTATCTGCCACGGTAAGATGGATGCCGTTCCCGTCCAGATTGTGCCAGAAGACACCTGTGACGAGATGCCCCAGCGCATAGAGATAATCATGCGCCACCATCTTCGGTTCACCACTGGTACCGCTGGTGAAATACATCAGCATCGTATCCCCGTTCGTATTCACCTCTTCAGGACGGACGAATGCCGGTGCCTCCGGCCATTCCTTATGCCAGTCGTGAAATCCCTCTGGCACAGGACTGTCCCTCTGCACCATGGAATTGACGGCTACGAGTACTTCAACCGTCGGGCTCTCCAGGACAGACTGCCTGACCTGCGTTGTGACATATTCGTCGTTCACACATATAATTGCCTTCACGGAAGCACGCCGGTTGCGGTAGACAATGTCCTTCTTCGTAAGCATATGGGTAGCAGGGATGGCCACCGCACCGATTTTGCACAACGCCATCATCGCAAGCCACCACTGGTAATGCCGTTTGAGAATGAGCATCACCTTGTCGCCACGGCTGATGCCAAGACTGAGGAAGTAAGCCGCTGTACGGTCGGTCTGCTCCTTGAAACCGGCAAAGGTGGTCTTTACCTCTTCACCACGCTCACTGGTCCAGAGAAGCGCAAGTTTGTCCGGTGCTTCCTTTGCCCATTCATCCATGACATCATAAGCGAAGTTGAAAGTATCAGGGACTATGAAATGCAGATGCTCTCGGAAATCTTCCTCTGAAGAGAATTGAGTCTGGGTTAAATATCTTTCTATCATCTTGTTATTCTGAATATTCGTTTTTAGAAATGGAAGCAGGCGGCCCGCTGGCAGATCCGATATTCCCGTCTGACCGCCGATACCAGAGACACCTGCGCTTACAACCTTATACACAATGCCGGATTCAGAAGCAGAATCCGGGAAATCTAAAAGATAATTGCCAGGAACTTCAGTGTCCTGTTGTCCAACGCCCGCATACAATGTGGCTGACTGGCATCGAAATAAATGGTATCACCCGGTTCAAGAACAAAATGTTTTCCACCCAAGGTAAGAGCCATACGTCCCTGCCACACCATATCAAATTCCTGCCCGGAATGCGTATCCATGTCTACAGGCTCGTCATCCGACTTCGGTTCTACCGTCACCAGGAAAGGATCAGCCTTCCTGCCGCGGAAACCACTTGCCAGACTCTGATACTTATAGGCTTCCCTGCGCTCGACACTCATTCCCTTTCCGTTACGAGTAAGGAAATAAGCCCCCATCCGGGGTTCCTCGCCGAACATCAGCACATCAAGCGAAATACCGTATTTCCGTGAGAGCTTATACAGCCGGCTGACCGCCAGGTCGCTTTCACCGCCCTCCATTTTCAGGTATTTTTCTTCCGTTACGCCACACGTTTCCGCCATCTCCTGCACGGAGACCTCCAATGACTCGCGTAAACCTTTCAATCTTTCCCCTATTTGCTTCAGCGCTTCATCCATAAATCAACACAATGCTTTTTTCGCCACAAAAGTAACAAATAAAATAATAATGGAGATAAAAAGTGTTGTATTTTCACTATTAAACCGACAAAATAAACAGAAAAATACACACACGATGATCATGTGTGCATAAAAAACGGCCCGTCCCAACTCAATCCTGTCGTTTTTCCTTCCTCAAGAGAGAGAACACGCCCCACAGTCAACACCTGGATACAATGGGAAAAGGGCAGAACCGGACATCACTGAATTGACGAGATGTAGGACCATACCTCCTTCACCGGCCATCTGACACCGGCATCAGCAGCCACAAGGCAATATAGAGAATCAGCCCGGGGAAACCTGCGGTAAAAAGCGTGAGCAGCAGCCAGACAATGCGGGCAGCATCCCTGTCGAAACCAAAAAAATCGGCAAGCCCGGCACAGACACCTGCTATCCAGACATTGTCAGTGACACGTACTAAGCGTTTGTTATACATACTTCAAAACCTGTTGATGAATATTACACATTCTGCAAACGACATCCGGTGCTATCCTATCTCGGGAATCACGTACGACAGGGCTTCCAGTACCTGCCCGCGTGTCGCCCCCTCACGGATTGCCACAAAGATGGTATCGTCACCGGCAATCGACCCTAATATATAAGGCGAGTCACAGCAGTCAATGTCATAGGCTATCGCACTGGCATAGCCCGGCCGTGTCTTGACGATCGCCAGCTGTCCCGATATGTTCACGGAGACGTAACCACTGCGCTGCAGCATCTCCGTAGCCTTCCGGGGCGTGGTGACACGCCGGTACATCGTTTCATTCGGCAGGACATAGACATACTTTCCATTCATCGAGGCAGCCTTCGCCACCTTCAACTGCTTGAGGTCACGGCTCAGCGTCGCCTGCGTCAGCCTGAACCCTTCCTGCTCAAGCGCACGCAACAATTCTTCCTGGGAACCGAGTTCCATACTTGATATGAGCATTTTCAATGCTTCAAGTCTACTGTTCTTTACCTTCATTCCGTATACTTATTCCTGCCTGAATGCAAAATTATACAATAAAGCTCAAAAACACAAACAATAAGCATCCATAATACATCAGAAACTACATTTTTCGGTTTCAAGACAGCCATTCCGAAACCTTTCTCCTGTAAAGCACTACCAGAAATACGTATAAATCTGTCCCCCCCTTACGGAAGGGCAACCATTCCGGCTGCCTTCCTCTGTATAAAGACAGACATTGCTGTCCGGTAAACATTTCCCACATAAGTCAGTCATCAGCCTCTTACTGTATATAAGATAGTAACAGGAATGAACCGATTTTTCCACCTCCTGCCGATGTGCTGAGGGTCATCACATATTGTGTTGTCAGTGGATACCAGGCGCACTGAGGGCTCGCACGCTTACAATATGCTGCCGGGATGGGAGCAAGCTGCAGTGGAAGAAGAGTTGTACTGCCGGAAACTAACGTAACCTTCTTGATGAAAGGGGGCTTTTCCAGAGAACAGTGGGGGGACACTCCCATTCTTCCATTTTCATACAGACCTATGGAGATTTATTGCAGGAAAGTTGCTTTTCATGGGGAAAAAAGCTAACTTTGCAGCCTATACTACTAATGATAAAGTACGATTCACCATGCGAAAGAAACTGTTGATCCTTGCTGCCTGCCTTTCAGCGACAGCTCTGACGGCACAGAACACGAACCGCACAGACTCCGTCAGGACACAGAAAATGGACGAAGTAGTCGTGACCCGCCGCCGGCAACTGGTCAGGAACGATATCGACAGGCTGACCTACGATGTCCAGCATGACGAGACAGCGAAGACAAAATCCACTCTGGAGATACTCAAACAGATTCCGTTCGTGTCTGTTGACGGACAGGAGAACATCAAGGTACAGGGCTCTTCCAGCTTCAAGGTGTACAAGAACGGACATCCCGACCCTGGTTTCTCGGGGCAGAACCTCAAGGAGATTCTAAAGGCACTCCCTGCCTCCAACATCAAGAAAATCGAGGTCATCACCGATCCCGGTGCCAGATATGATGCCGAAGGGACGACGGCTATCCTCAACATCGTCATGACAAACGACACAAGACTGCAAGGGGTGTCGGGCAACGTGAACCTTTCTGCCAATACATGGGGGTCAATGGGTGCGGGGGCTTACCTGACCACGAAAACAGGGAAGCTCACGACTACCGTCAGCTACAATGAATACTATCAGAGCGCAAAGCAGAGCGAGGGCGGCTCGGAGGCGGCCTATCACTACATAGAGAGCGGCGAACGGTCGTTTGCCAGCCAGAACAGCTCGACAAAATACAATATACACATCGGCGACATCAGTGCCAGTTACGAAATTGACTCGCTCAACCTCCTGAGCGCATCTGCATCCGGATTCGGATATGCGATGGACAACAATGCCCATGGGACACACGAACGCCGGGACAAAGACGGCAGTCTTATCTATCAATACGACCGCAGATCTTATACGCCAGAATACGCTTACCTGAATTTCGGCGGACGCCTCGACTATCAACACAAGACACATCTTGACGGAGAAGTACTGACCTTGTCCTATATGCTGGCTGCCACACGACGGCATAACACCAGCCGGGAGGAATACTGCAATGCTGTGAATATGCCCGTTTCCTATACCGGGTACGATCTCAACAGCCGTGAACACTTCAGCGAGCACACGTTCCAGGTTGACTATGTACGTCCATTCGGGAAACACCACAAGCTGGAAAGCGGCCTGAAATACATCCTCCGTCACAACAACAGCCTTACCTTCATAGATTACACCGGTACGGCAACCGACGTTGACACCCACTTCAAACACGGTACACAGGTGGCCGCAGCTTATCTTTCCTACCTTGTCACTGCGGGTAAATGGTCGGCACGCACCGGTCTGAGATACGAATACAGCTACATGAAAGGGGAATATCCCGATGGGAGCAACAACAGTTTCCATGCCCGTCTCAACGACTGGGTGCCTTCGATGAGTCTGCAATACAAGATGACAGATACCCAGTCGATGAAAATCAGCTACAGCACCAGCATCAACCGTCCGGGCATCACTTACCTCAATCCCGCCGTCATCAGTTCGCCGAACACCCGTCAGTATGGAAATGCCAGCCTGGGAAGCAGCCGCAACCAGAAGCTGCAGATCAGCTACATGCTGAATGCCCGGAAGCTGACACTGAACCTGACTCCGTATTACGACTTCACCAACAACGGTATTACAGACATCCGTTACGTCGAAGGGCGGACAATCGTGTCGACCTACGGAAATGTGCAGAAGCGGAGGGAAGCCGGTCTTTTGACATACACCCGGTGGCAGCCTTTCAGAGGGACAACGCTGAGTCTGAACGCTTCCGCAAAATATGCAAGGATTGCAGTGCCTGCCCCCGAAGTGGAGAACAAGGGGTGGTCAGGCTCCGTCTTTCTGGACTATGGACAGAAACTCCCCTGGGAACTGCACTTCGACACCAGCCTTGCCCTGCAATGCGGTCGCCCCATCCGTGGTCCTTACGCCTATGAAGCAAGATGGCATAACTACAGATTCACGATCAACCGCAGCTTCCTCAACGACCGCCTGTCAGTGGCAGTCTACGCCAACATGCCCTTCACCACCCGTGAAAAATACAGGTATCGCACCGTACATGGAGATTACACCGGCTATAACCTCTCCTGGGACAAGACGAGAGTTTTCGGTATCCGTGCTTCATGGAGCTTCGGCAAACTGAAGGCAAGCGTGAAGAAAGCAGAACGGAGTATTCAGAACGACGACCTGGTGGGTGGCGTGAAGAAATGAAAAACAGTTCGCAGAACAACCGAAACCTCTGCAGAACTCCATTAAAATGTCGAGATCATAACATAGACCATCGGTTATCAACAGTGGTTTTCGGATGTAAAAAGACTTTTGCGGAGGTCTCAGACCTGTAATAGAGGCCTTAGACCTGCAATAGAAATGATGTCAAATATCCGAAAGCAAGACCCTGTACCTGTTTCCCGACAGCCGGGAACCTTGATCTGACACAGGGCATCCTTATAAACACCAAAGTCCTGGCCACACCGTGTGGACAGGACTTTGTACTTTATATCTGATTACAGAAAATGTAACCGGAAGACTTAGAGCTGCGGACCAGCTGCAACGAGAGCCTTGCCGGCTTCGTTGTTCTCGTACTTCGCGAAGTTCTTGATGAAGCGGGCAGCAAGATCCTTGGCCTTCTCATCCCACTGGGCTGCATCCTTGTAAGTGTCGCGCGGATCGAGAATCTCGGTAGCGACACCTTCGAGCTTCGTAGGAACCGTGAAGTTGAAGTAAGGAATCTGCTTGGTCGGAGCAGCATCGATGGAGTGGTTCAGGATAGCGTCGATGATACCACGTGTATCGCGGATAGAGATACGCTTGCCGGTACCGTTCCAGCCGGTGTTGACCAAGTAAGCCTTGGCACCGCTCTTCTGCATCTTCTTGACCAGCTCCTCAGCATACTTTGTCGGGTGCAGCTCCAGGAAAGCCTGACCGAAGCAAGCGGAGAATGTCGGTGTCGGTTCGGTGATGCCGCGCTCTGTACCGGCCAGCTTGGCTGTGAAGCCGGAGAGGAAGTAATACTTGGTCTGCTCTGCGCTCAGGATAGATACAGGAGGCAGTACGCCGAATGCGTCAGCTGACAGGAAGATAACCTGCTTTGCAGCCGGACCCTGAGACTCCGGACGCTGGATGTTCTTGATATGGTAGATCGGGTAAGAAACACGTGTGTTCTCGGTTACGCTCTTGTCAGCGAAGTCGATCTTGCCGTCCTCGTCAACCGTTACGTTCTCGAGCAGTGCGTCACGTGTAATGGCACCGTAGATGTCCGGCTCCGATTCCTTGTCGAGATTGATGACCTTTGCATAGCAGCCACCCTCGAAGTTGAAGACACCCTTGTCGTCCCATCCGTGCTCGTCGTCACCGATGAGCTTACGCTTCGGATCGGTAGAAAGAGTCGTCTTACCTGTACCGGAAAGACCGAAGAAGATAGCTGTGTTCTCACCCTTCATATCGGTATTGGCAGAACAGTGCATAGCAGCGATGCCCTTCAACGGCAGGAAGTAGTTCATCATAGAGAACATACCCTTCTTCATCTCGCCGCCGTACCAGGTGTTGATGATGACCTGCTCCTTGGAAGTAACGTTGAAGACAACGGCAGTCTCAGAGTGCAGACCGAGTTCCTTCCAGTTCTCCACCTTTGCCTTTGAAGCGTTGTAGACAATGAAGTCAGGCTCCTGGTCGAAGTCAGCCTCGCTCTTCGGACGGATGAACATGTTTGTAACGAAGTGAGCCTGCCATGCAACCTCCACGATGAAACGGATCTTCATACGTGTATCCTTGTGTGTTCCGCAGAAACCGTCAACTACGAAAAGACGCTTGTTTGAAAGTTCCTTCTTCGCAATATCCTTTACAGCTGCCCATGCCTCCTTGGTTGCACGGTGGTTGTCGTTGTGGTATTCTTCGGAATCCCACCATACTGTGTCGTGAGAAGTCTCGTCATCAACGATGAACTTATCCTTAGGAGAACGGCCAGTGTAGATACCGGTCTTAACGTTGATTGCACCGAGTTCTGTTTCCTGACCTACCTCGAAGCCCTCAAGGCCCTCTTTTGTCTCCTCATTGAACAACACCTCGTAAGAAGGATTGTAAAGTACTTCTGTAGTACCTGTAATTCCGTACTTCTCAAGTACGCTCTTGTCAAACTTTGCCATTTCTTATAAATGTATTTAGTTGAAACTTGATTCTGCACTGTCAACAGATCCCGTAAAAGGACACCGCAAAGGTAATATAAATATTAAATTCGCCAAAAAAAATAGCTGATAAAAAGCAGCAAAGTGTTGCCTGATAAGGTTAAAGATATTAAAATAATTGCTGGTGCTGGTATATTTGTAAATCAGACTTTGCAAAACTTCAGATTATTTCTTAAATTTGCCGAAATTTTGCACAGCGGGTTTCTTAACCCGCACATCTATAACACCTAAGATAAAGAATGGAAATCATTAATTTTTCGGATCAGAACTCTATCATCAACCAGTATTTAGCAGAAATCCGAGACAAGGACTATCAGAAGAACCGGCTGCTCTTCCGCAACAACGTGATGCGCATCGGCGAGTTCGAGGCATTTGAAATCTCCAAGACACTGAACTACGAGTCCAAGCAGGTCACCACACCGCTGGGCACCGCACAGGTCAACGTGCCGACCGACAGAATCGTCCTGGCCACCATCTTCCGCGCCGGACTTCCTTTCCACAATGGCTTCCTCAACATCTTCGACCACGCTGGCAATGCTTTTGTCAGCGCTTATCGTGAATATAAGGATGCTGCCCACCACGTGGTGGGCATCCACGTGGAGTACCTCGCCACACCTGACATCAACGGCAAGACCCTCATCATTGCCGACCCGATGCTGGCCACCGGCGGTTCCATGGAACTGGGCTACAAAGCCATCCTCTCGAAGGGAACGCCCCGCCACGTACACGTAGCCTGCCTGCTGGCCACGCCGGAAGGCATCGCACACATCCGCAAGACATTCCCCGAGGATTCCACGACCATCTGGTGCGCAGCCATTGACGAAGGCCTGAACGAGCATCAGTACATCGTCCCGGGATTCGGCGATGCAGGCGACCTGTGCTACGGCGAAAAGATTTAGGGAAAGGCCTTCCCCAACACGAAAGGGGGAAAGGCCTCCCCCAACACGAAAGAGGGGGAGTGCCTACGGAAGCCGGTCAGGATAATCGCCCATCACCGCCTGCCAACGCCTGCCACATAGGCCGAAAAGAACCCTTGGGCAGGCTCTCCTCTACCTCAGCCCATAACAGTCGATCAGATTAATGCCCCATGCAGGACGCAGCCCCATCGGCTTCTCCTTCACAAAGAGCTGCCTGATGGTCGCCAGGTCCTCCGGCCCGTTCATAGTGGGCTTCCCGGTGGCCTTGCTCATCTGGTCGAAGAAGATGTAAAGAAGCAGGCGGGCGCGGGGATTCTCCGGATTGACACCTATTGCCGACTTGAAGGCAATGATGGCATCCACACAATACCGCTTCCCATTGACGGAAGGATTCCGCACGATGAGAGCCGTATAATAAAGCCCTTTGAGCGTCAACACCTCCGAACGGTCGACACCCTCCTTCGACTGCAGGGCTTCGACATCATCCTTCACTGCATCCAGGAACAACGTGGAATAACCGTCCTGCGGGAAACGGACGGCATACTGGAGGGCAAAGAGCGTCCGGTAATAGACGGGCAGCCACGCATCAGGATCCTGCTTCTCTATCCGTTTCAGTTCATCCATCCCTTTCACGACGGACACCGCCTCATCGCCATTCACCTTGCTTAATGCCGCCTCCAGCTGTCTGTCAGACGGACGGGCATCCTGGGCATTCACACTGGCTGCACACATAAGGGCAACGATAACGACGAGTTTAGAAACTAAAGTTTTCATACGCTTTGAATTTAACAAGTGAAACATAAATCTTCGCTGCAAAAGTATGAAACCTTCCGGCTGCCTCCAAATACCGGGGACAGACAACGAGAATACGGGCTGTACAGCTATCCGGCCCGCTGAAATGCCATGTTCCGGGACGAATGACTAAGAACCCCTGCCACCCCGAGAGGGTGTGTCAAAAGTTGATATGGCAGCTGAACTGTAGGATCAGACCAGCATGGATTTTCCAGAATATGCTTTTCATACATCTTCATTTTCATTGATTACCATTAAAAAGATGGAAAAGAGATTATTACGGTCCGGTAAACATTCTCCCGAATACACATTGCCCCCTTTACCATCTATATGATGGTGACAAGGAGCAGACTGATGGTGACAAGGAGCAGACATAGCCACCTTCTGCCGATGTGTTGATGCCCGATACACATTGTGCTGGCCGTCAACACCAGACGTGTCGAGGGACAACTCTCCTGCAATATGCCGCCGGGAGGGAAGCGGGTTGCGGAAGGCTGCAGTGTCAATGCTCCCCATCGCATCTATTCCCGGTCTATTCCGGCAAGGGCGACGACCGGACCGTCTGCCGAAACATAAAGGCTTCCTCCCCGCAACGGGCAGACCGCCCCTGCCCTTTCCATCACACCATGGGCAACCCGTCAACCGACGAATCGGCGGAGTCCGGGGACAAAGGTGCGGGAGACCGGGACGGTGTCATCGCAGCCGGAGAGACGCAGCTGGTAACCGTTGGAATTGCCTTTGGCAGAGCTGATGTTGTTGATGTTCACAAGAAACGAACGGTGGCACTGGAAGATGTTGTCGTAGGGAAGAGCCGCTTTCAGCGCCGTCAGCGTCGAACGAAGTTCGGTTTTCACCGTTTTGCCTTCATTCCTGTAACACACACAGACGTTGTTCTTCCTCGCTTCGATGTACAGCAGGTCGTTGACAGGCAGGGTGAGGTCGGATCCCCGCAGGTTCTGGTCGTGCAGCGTGATGACGATGCCCGCCTGCTCGTCGGTGGTCTTCCGTATCAGCTCTTCCAGTCTGCCGTTCAGCATCCGGTTGTAGTTGATCAGCGTAAAAATGCCCGTGACGATCACCCAGACAAGGAAAGTCCAGTAAAAGAAGACCCAGAACAGCCTTCCCGTCAACGGGATATGGAAAAAGAAGGCGGCGTAGACCGTCATGGAGACTGCCATGGCCAGTTCAATGCCGATACTGTACAGAATCTGATGTCCGTTGGTCACCGGGATTTTCCTGTACGACAGCGTCTTGAAGAAAAGGACTGAACCCAGCCACAGGACACAGGCGGTCAGCATGCCGAAGCCCAGGCACATCAGGAAAATACTGCCCCGGTACTGGCTGATCCCGAACGGCTGCAGAAGATAGAGAAACAGGAAAATGCCGCCTCCTGACGCAACACTCGTGCGCCAGGAGGCGGCATTTCCCTGCAATGTACACCTGCTGCGGAGGAAGGATGACAGTCTGCTCATGATTTTACTTAAAGGGTTGTTGTCTGCCTGCAAAGTTACGCTTTTTCCCCCTTTCCTGCAAGTCTTATGTCCGGACGCACCTGCATCCGGAAAGGACGGCGTTCCCTGTCCTTTCATGCCTGACACCCTCCGGAACGTCCGAGGTCAACGCCTCTCATAACGACAAGGACTATATCCTCGCCATCAACTGGAAGAAGGCTGCGGAACATGCAGCCGAGGACAACTTCGACTGGAAGGCAATGAGGGATTGTCCGGCAGAGAGGAGATTACGCATGGGGAAACACGACATGAAGGTTTTACCGGACGGTTATGCAATACAAAAAGGAGACAGACACCCGTCACCGGCATCCATCTCCCATCGGATTTCAGGTCACGGTACACCGGGCATACCGCAACCTGCATGGCAGGCTATTGAACTTCCCAGATGTCGTTTGTCTCCAGCATCTCCATGAAGGTATGGTAAGGTTTCCTGGCCTTTACCTCTTCAATCTGCCGGTTGACGGCGGCATCGTAGGTAGGAGCTTCTACATCACGGATGACACCGAGGGCAATCGGAAAACCGTTCTCGTTGCTCATCATGGCAAGTTTCAGCTGCAGGGTATTGTCCTGACAGTGCGCATCATGGACGAGGATGTCGTCCCGAGTGATGCCGTTCTCACCGATCTTCACCACTTTCAGGCCGAATCCTTCCTGCATGAGACCGTACTCCTGATTAGGACCGAATACGAGCGGTTCGCCATGTTTGACGTAGATGGCGTTCTCTTTCCTTCCCGCAGAGGTGTAAACGGAATTGTGGCACCCGTCATTGAAGATGACACAGTTCTGCAGAATCTCGCACACGGCAGCTCCCTTGTGCTGGTAGGCCGCCTTGAGAATGGCGATTGTCTCCGTGTTGTCGCTTGCCACACTGCGTGCAAAGAAGTTGCCGCGTGCGCCGAAGCAAAGCTCGGCGGGGCGGAAAGGATCCTCGGTCGTACCGTAGGGACTCGACTTGGAGACGAAACCGCGCGGACTGGTCGGCGAGTACTGGCCCTTCGTCAGACCGTAGATGCGGTTGTTCAGGAGGATCATGTTCAGGTCGATGTTGCGGCGCATGGCGTGTATGAAGTGGTTTCCGCCGATGGCGAGGGCATCGCCGTCGCCCGACACCTGCCAGATGGTCAGGTTCGGATTGGTCACCTTGGCGCCTGTCGAGATGGCCGCTGCACGGCCGTGGATGGTCTGCATGGCGTATGTGTTCGCATAATAAGGCAATCGGCTTGAACATCCGATACCACTGATAACGGCTGTCTCGTAAGGTGGAACACCTAACTCCGCCATCGCCTTCTGCAGGCTTGCAAGGAAGAAATGGTCGCCACAGCCCGGACACCAACGAGGCTGTCCCTTCTTGAAATCTTGTGCTGTATATTGGTTCATGTCTGTTTAAATTATAGGGGTTGTCAAGCGGTAATGGGCGGTGATAGGCAATGATGGGATTATCAGCTCTTGATTCTTATCCCCCCTGACCGTCAATTGCCAACTACCACTTTTATCTTTTTTACTCGTTTACTGTAATATCTTCGTATAGAAGGTACCGGTCTCTTCTTTCGGCAGCGGAGCCTTGAGCAGCTTCTCAAAGGTTGCGACAAGATCGCTGACGACGAAAGGCTGTCCCTTGACCTGGTTGTACTGGTAAGGAGCGAAGTTGTTGATGCGGATACGCAGGAGAGCCGCCAGCTGCCCGAGGTTCTGCTCGGCAACGACCACCTTCTTGTACCGTGCGAGGACTTCCGGCGTATTCTTCGGCAGCGGGTTCACATACTTGAACTGTGCCAGGGCCACCTTGTGTCCTTTCCGGCGCAGTTCCTCCATGGCTGAATAAAGATGGCCGTAGGTACTTCCGAAACCGACGATGAGCAGGTCGGCATCCGCTTCATCACCCAGAACTTTCAGGTCGGGAACGGGGATGCGCGCCACCTTGTCCCAGCGCAGGTGGTCCATCAGGTCATGGTTCTCGGGGTCGGTGGAGATGCTGCCGGTCTCGCCGTCCTTCTCCAGTCCGCCGAGGATATGCGCATATCCCTCTGTGCCCGGAATCGCCCAGTAGCGTGCCAGCGTCTCCGGATCACGCTTGTAAGGACTGTACTTGTACTTCTGGTCTTCCGTTGCGAAATGAGGGTGGATCTCCGGAAGCTCGTCAATGTTCGGCAGCTTCCATGCCGAGGAGCCGTTGGCGATGAACGCATCGGTAAGGAGCACGACCGGTGTCATGTGTTCCAAGGCGATCTTGCAGGCATGGTAGGCAGCATCGAAACAGTCGGTAGGACTGGTGGCTGCAATGACGGGCATCGGGCTCTCTCCGTTGCGGCCATATAACACCTGGAGGAGGTCGGTCTGCTCGCTCTTCGTCGGCATACCTGTCGACGGACCGCCGCGCTGTACGTCGATGATGACCAGCGGCAGCTCGTCGATGACGGCAAGGTTCATCGCCTCGCTCTTCAGGCAGATACCCGGTCCGGAGGTGGAAGTGGCAGCCAGTGCGCCTGCAAACGCGGCGCCGATGGCCGATGCGCAGCCTGCGATCTCGTCCTCACACTGCACGGTCGTCACGCCCATCGACTTGTGCTTTGCCAGTTCGTGGAGGATGTCGGTTGCCGGCGTGATGGGATAGGAACCCAGGAACAGGCGCAGTCCGGCGCGCTCTGCCGCTGCCATCAGACCATAGGCAGTAGCCTTGTTGCCCGTAATATCCATATAACGTCCCGGTTCCTTCACCTTCGACTCGATGCGATAGGTGTTGGGAACGGAGGCATGGACGTTGTGGCCGTAGTTGTAACCGGCTTCGACGACCCGTATGTTCGCCTCGGCAATGGCCGGTTTCTTCTTGAACTTCTTCTCGAGGAAGCTGTTGACCAAGGTGAGGTCACGGTTGAACAGCCAGCAGACAATACCGAGTGCAAACATATTGCGGCACTTCAGCATGGACTTGTTGTCCATCCCCGAATCTGCCAGACACTCCTTCACCATCTTCGTGATCGGACAGGCTACGACGCGGTCGGGGTCGATACCCATCTCGCCCAGATAGTCATCACTGCGGAACTCGGCCTTCTGAAGGTCGCGCGGGCCGAAGGAGTCGGTGTCAATGATGATTGTCCCGCTGGGTTTGCAATGCTTGTACTGCATCTTCAGAGCCGCCGCATTCATCGCCACCAGCACGTCGCAGCGGTCGCCCGGCGTATAGACCTTGCCTGCCCCGATGTGCACCTGGAAACCGCTCACACCCGTCAGTGAACCTTGCGGAGCACGGATGTCGGCCGGATAGTCCGGGAATGTAGACACGCCATTGCCCACCGTCGCCGAGACCGTAGTGAAGATATTGCCAGCAAGCTGCATACCATCACCGGAGTCGCCAGAGAAATGTACGACAACATTGTCGAGTTCTTTCACTTCGATTTGTTCTTCCATAGATTATTTCGTTGTTTATGTTAGTAAAATCGTTTCTGTATTATCTGTTTACGGGAAAGCCCGCCGGCCGCCGGACTTCCGTCCTCTTCCAGCACGGGCTTCGCCCCTTTCATCCGTTTCTTTCTCCCCCTTTCCTGCGGTTCTCAAGGCACAGAAGCCCTTACCGCCAGTATCCTTTTCCGTAGGAACCGCATTCCTACAAGTCCCCGTCTTCTCCTTCTGATAGACCCGTATCCAGTCGACCCGCATCTCGTAGGTATGTGCGGCATCGGGCTTGTCCGCCCACGAACCGTCGCCCACCGACTGGTTGAGAATCAGGTAGAAATCCGACTTGTCGAACGGCCACTGCTCCTGACTGTCATTCTGCTTTTCGTACTGATACAGCTGTCTGCCGTCCGCATAAAAGGTCAGCGCATCCTCCTCCCACTCCACCGCATAGACATGGTAACGGTCCATCGGCAGGCTGATGTTGCCCGAGTGCGGTTCGCCAGGATGGCCCTTCGTCCATGCGGAGTGTACCGTACTGTACGCCTTCTGCTCGCCGTTGATCTGTTCGAAGATGTCGATTTCCCCACCCTGCGGCCATTTCAGATCCGTTCTGGGCATCATCCATATCGCCGGGAAATTCCCGATGAAGGGGTTGACAAGCGCCCGGCACTCCACTCTCCCGAAACGGAAAGCGAAACTCTGGCTGCTCTCTATGCCGCCTGTGCGCATCGTACCTTCGCCTGCTGATCCGTCAGAAGCGGGGACAGCACGCAGAACGAGGCTGCCATCCTTCATGAAAGCAACATCAGGAGAATCGCTCAGGAATCTTGCCCACGTCACCTGAGGGCGGCGCCTGCAGCACTTCCACACCTTAGGGTCAGGCAGCGTACCGTCCGCCCCGTTGAACTCGTCGCAGAAGACAAGCCGGTAGCCAGGACGGCAGCCGCCGCAGCATGCAGCCGTCTGCACGGTCTGCACGGTCTGTGCAAACACGGCCACCGTATGCCATGCCATCAAGAGCATGGCGAGCAGGCACCTGTATTTCTTCTTTTCCAACATGGTCTGATGAGGACTTCTCTTTGCGGCACGTCCCGGCGAATGCAGGACAGACATACACGGCATACACGTTCTTCAGGTTTCTGATGTACCCCCAGACCTGCCCGTTCCGTCACAGTGTGCCCGATTTGTCCTTCCCATAGATTATCTTTTGTTTATGTCAGTGTAACTGGGGACAAAAGTGCAAAATAATATTGAGAAAACAAAATGTTTTGAGGAGAAAAATAATATTTTTATAGGTTGCCGGTGAAAAAGCCCGATAAAACCATCAGAAACTTCCAACCGATGCCCGACACCGGTCGTGCCAATGGCATACACGCCTGCAATCTGTTGCCCGGACGGAAACGATCTGAAGCAAAAGCCAGAGGCGAACGTACCTTATCCGATGCAGGGAGCTGCTGTTACAAAGACAATGGGAAATCGCCGGTTGAAAGGAAACCAGCCATGGAAATCCCGGACTTGAAGTCTTGCCGGACAGTCATCATCCCGAAGGACATACAGGGGCATCCCGCCGCCGGCTCAACTCCTCTAACGCCTAATTAACGGTTCTTCCGTTAAATGCGTAGATTGAAAATAGAATAAAGGCTTATGCACTTGCAGAGTATGACTGTCCGAAATCAGATGGTCTTACAAAGGAAGATAAACTACAGGATAAAATGCAGGAAAGGCAAATGGATACGATGCCTGTCCATCAGTCTGTCTTTCCGTCTTCCACAGACAACTTATTTCCATATCACCGGTGTTTGTAAACTGTTTTCATGCACTCCAAGCTGACACATGATCTTCTGGCTACTGAAAGATGCCTGATTGACCTGCAACAGGTGCTCTCTTAGCGTGTTACCAACGCCCTTTTGAAGTCCAATCAAGCACCTTTTACGAACGGTTTGATAACCAACTGATTGACTGCTGGTTGCAAACCTGTTTTTTTGCACATATTATTTATATTTGCAGATGATCTGTTTGAATTTATGTAATGCTTTTTCAAAACCATATCTGTCTTTTCAACGTATTATAATGAAGGGGGGATCGGAGGAGGATGACAGGATAGACAAGTTGACCGTCCTGGCCATGTCTCTGTTGAATGAATCACTTCGGTTCTTCCGTTAAAGCTATGCGAAAAGCATCCACGTATTGAACGGAAGAACCTAATTAACTCTCCCTAACTGTCAACTCCCTGCCTCAACTTCTCTTCTATCTGAGATAAAAGATGTAACTTTGCAACTTATAATAAGGAGAACAGAATATGATTTTACTAAGTTTTGATACGGAAGAGTTCGATGTTCCCCGCGAGCATGGTGTAGACTTCCCGCTCGAAGAGGGCATGAAGGTCTCCGTGGCGGGTACGAACCGCATCCTCGACATCCTGAAGGCGAATGGCGTACGGGCCACCTTCTTCTGCACCGGCAACTTTGCGGAGCAGGCACCGGAAGTGATAGAACGCATCAGGAAGGAGGGACACGAAGTGGGATGCCACGGCGTCGACCACTGGCGGCCACAGCCGGATGATGTCTTCCGGTCCAAGGAAATCGTCGAACGCATCGCCGGTGTGAAGGTCACAGGCTACCGCCAGCCCCGTATGTTCCCCGTCTCCGATGCGGACATCGAACAGGCGGGCTTCCTTTACAACTCGTCGCTCAACCCCGCTTTCATCCCCGGCCGCTACATGCACCTTACCACACCGCGCACGTGGTTCATGCGGGGACCGGTCATGGAGATACCTGCCAGCGTCAGTCCCCATCTGCGCATCCCGCTCTTCTGGCTGGCACTGCACAATTTCCCCGAGTGGTTCTATCACCGCCTCGTGCGCCAGGTGCTGCGCCACGACGGCTACTTCGTGACTTATTTCCATCCCTGGGAGTTCTACGGCCTCAAGGCACATCCGGAGTTCAAGATGCCCTTCATCATCAGGAACCACTGCGGGCATGAGCTGGAACAGCGGCTCGACCGCTTCATCAAGGCGATGAAGGCAGACCGTCAGGAGTTCATCACTTTCCATGAATTTGTCAACCGTCAGAAGAAATAGGCCCTCTCCGCATACGGCTCGGTAACCTTCGGCAGGCGGACTTTTCCTGGAAGGACAGGGCAAGACATACGAAATACGGATGGCTGTTTGCTGAACAGTTGTCTCCAAAAGGCAGAATACAGATATGATAAAACTTGCAACAGTCTCTCCTTGTTACAATGAGGAAGAGGTCTTGGAACAGTCGGCGGATCATCTTACGGCTCTCTTCGAAGAGTTGATCCGGCAGGAAAAGATTTCGGACGATTCGGTGATCGTGTTCGTCAACGACGGCAGCCGCGACCGCACATGGGAAATCATCACCCGCCTTCACAGCCGGAATCCCCGCATACGGGGCATCAACCTCGCAAACAACGTGGGGCACCAGAACGCCATCATGGCCGGAATGATGACCGCGAAGGACTGGGCGGATGCCGTCATCACCCTCGATGCCGACCTGCAGGACGATTACAGGACGTGCATTCCGCAGATGGTCGACGACTTCCTGTCCGGCAACGACATCGTCTATGGCGTGAAGGTGTCGCGCAAAGCCGACCCGCTGCTGAAGCGCATGTCGGCGCAGGCCTTCTACCGTCTGCAGGAGAAGATGGGCGTGAACAGCATCTTCAACCATGCCGACTTCCGCCTGATGAGCCGCCGGGCACTGGAGATGCTGGCCGGCTACAAGGAGCGCAACCTCTATCTGCGCGGTCTGATCCCGCTGCTCGGCCTCAAGTCCGCCACTGTCGACGACCACATCAGCGAGCGTGAGGCAGGCCGGTCGAAATACACCCTGCACAAGATGCTCGGGCTGGCACTGGACGGCATCACGTCGTTCTCCGTCAAGCCCATCTACTACGTCATCTATCTGGGCTTCTTCTTCCTGCTCATCAGTCTCGGCATCGGCCTCTACGTCATCCACGCTTTCATCAGTCACACGGAGGTGGCAGGCTGGGCCTCGCTCATCCTCAGCATCTGGCTTGTCGGCGCCATGCTGATGATCTCCATCGGCACAGTGGGGCTTTACATCGCCAAGATCTATGAGGAGGTGAAGCACCGGCCGCTCTACAACATCAGCCAGATACTCGACTAACGCCCGCTCTATCCATGGCAGTACAACACATCAAGGAATTGTGGCAACGGTGGCAGAAGGACTTCTGGCGTGTGTTCCGTTTCGGCATAACGGGTACGCTCTGTTCGCTCATCCATTACGGCATCTACTGTCTCTGCCTGCTCTTCACCAATACGACCCTTGCCTACACGGCGGGTTACGGCGTGGGGCTCGTCTGCAACTATGGGCTGACCACCTACTTCACTTTCCGAGGACGGCCCTCGAAATGCAATGCAGCGGGCTTTGCCGGCAGCCATATTGTCAATTACCTGTTGGAAATCGGCCTGCTCCATCTTTTCCTGTGGACGGGCGTCAGCAAGTGGCTGTCGCCGGTCCTCGTGATGGTGATCGCCGTCCCCATCAACTTCCTTCTGCTCCGGCTTGTCTTCATCAGGAAAGCATAGAAGACCCTTCCGGAATGTCCGTGCCGGCATATCGGGCAACAGACTGATACGGAAAAGACCATTTCATAACGCTCATGACGAGCGATGAAATGGTCTTTTCCGTTCTCTGCCTTTTCAGCTGCCGATAAAAGCCGACAGGCTGCCCGTCTGGCTCTTCCCCACCCTCCTGCACAGCATGTTGCGGAGTCGGAAGTTGATTATCCCCCTCTCCATTATAAGATTCATACCGTGTAAAGGCCGATTGCAAGAAGAAAGGCGGTTGACAGATTCCAATCAGGCAAAAGCAGACATTTACTTTTTCCCTTTCAAAGGAGATGCCTTTTGCTTTTTTTACACTTTTACTTTTTCACCATTAAAAGGGTCTTCTCATAGACGTCCAGGACCTGTGCGGCGACATTCTGATTCTCGAACCGTCTGACGTAATGCCGGCTTCTGCCGACCATCTCCGTACGGTTTTCCATTGCCGTCAGCACGGAGGCAGCCGCCCCTTCGACATCGTCGGGGTCTACATACAGGCAGTCGGGGCCTCCCGCCTCCTCCAGACAGCTGCCCGTTGCAGCCACCACCGGCAGTCCACTTTGTATGGCCTCGATGACAGGTACGCCGAAACCCTCGTACCGGGAGGGATAGATGAATGCCTCCGCCTGCCGATAGACAGCCGGGAGCAGGGTGTTGGGAACACCCTGCAGGAAGTGTATTCGATTGCCAAGGCCCAGTTTTCTGATTTCCGCATCAAGCTGTTTCTGGTATTTCGTCTGCCGGCCTACGATGACGAGATGCAGGTCGGCTGGCAGTTTTGCCATCGCCCGGATGCCCAGGAGGATGTTCTTCCGTACCTCCACCGTACCGACATTCAGCACATAACGCTGCGGAAGCCGGTACTTCCGGCGTGCCTCTACCAGCAGGGAGGGGCTGACGGGCTGGCTGAAGCGGGTGCTGCAGCTCTGATAGACCAGGTCGATCCTGTCCTCGGGGAAGTCGCCGTAATACAATATGTCACGCTTCGTACACGCACTGATGGCGATGATGCGCGTCGCCTCCCGCAGCATCTTGCGGAACTTCAGCTTATAGAAGAAAGCATCAAGGGCCGGGTAGAACTCCGGATGACGCAGGAAGATAAGGTCGTGGACGGTGACGACACCGGGAATGCCGGCCGCCGACAGCCCTTCCGGCAGCTCTCCCGACAGGCCGTGGTACAGTTCCACCCCATCCCGACAGAGCTCCTTCACCACACCTTTCATGCGCCACCAGTCGCGCTGCAGACGGAAACGAAGGTGGCTGGGATAGCAGAACCGGACGTTCTCCCTCGGCTGCACCTGGCAGCGGAGGTCGTCGCGCCCGGCATCAGGAGCGTAGAGCCGCAAGGTGGTATCAGGCATGAGCGGTGCCAGGTCGTTGACCAGCGTACGTCCGTAGCTGCCCAGACCTGTTCCGTTTCTTACGATTCGCTTGGCATCATAGCCTATTGTCTTCTTGTTCATGGTCGGTCATCTTTTCGTTTGGGGCATAGTCCTTGAAGCCCAATTCACAGCAGAGCCAGAACCAGAGGATGCTGACCGGCAGGGCACGGAGGGCGTAAGCCTGGATGTAGTCGTGACGTATGTGCTTCGGGAAGAGGTCGCAGTTGCCCATTCCCGACAGTATGAAAACGAATGCCATCAGTGCCGCCGCCCACTTCCCGCGCTTCCAGGGTGCGGCCGTGTACCATATACAGGCACCTGTGAGGGCGATGATATAGCCGCTTGCCTCGCTGCCCGTACTGAAGAGTATCACGAAGAGCAGCACCGAGGCAAGGAGGGTCTCTCGGAAGGCAAGGTACCGGTACTGCCGGCGGCGGAGGTAAGGCAGGGCGAAGAGCACCATGCCCGGGAGGATGAGCCACAGGTCGGAATAGTCCATACTGCCTGTCGTGCGCCGTACCAGACCCAACAGGGAGATGTTCTGTGCAAAGGAATGGATGTTCTCCGTGTTCTTTCCCACGAGACAGCTGAACCACTCGTGATACTGTCCGACGATGTAGCCGGGTGAGCTGATGGCCATCGGTGCAAGGAAGAGGACGACCGTCCAGACCGCCAGCCAGGCGGCCAGCCGCACCTTGTGGCGTGAGAAGAGGAAGAACGCCAGTCCGACGATACCGTAGATTTTCACCAGCGTCCCCAGCACGATGAAGAAAGCCGCCCATCCTTCATGCTCCTTCTCGATGAGAAAGAACGACGACAGGATGATGGCGGCAATGGCGATGTTGAACTGCTGCATGAACAGTGCCGTCAGCAGCGTAAAGCCGCAGAACCAGTAGATGTACACCTGCTGGCTCTTCCGCAGCCCCGACCAGTAGACCGCCGCAAACAGCCAGCCCGACAGGAACAGGAGCCACAGCAGCATGCCCGCCCACTCCGGGAGAACGGCGAAAGGAGCGATGATCAGGGAGAAAAGAGGGCCGTAATGGTTCACGTCATCATACTCTGCCGGGTAGGCGGCATAGAGCGACGTTCCGTTGACGGTGTGCCAGAACACGCCCTTGAAGATGAGAAAGTTGTTGTGGCTGCGGTGCAGTTTCAGCATTCCCGCCAGCGACAGCACCGTCCACAGTCCCAGCAGCACACGGCGGTCAGTGAGCAGGGGATGGCGCAGAATTCGTTTGATTTTATCATGCATACTCATTCGCATCATTTCAT
This sequence comes from Prevotella multiformis DSM 16608, assembly GCF_000191065.1. Classification (GTDB taxonomy): domain Bacteria; phylum Bacteroidota; class Bacteroidia; order Bacteroidales; family Bacteroidaceae; genus Prevotella; species Prevotella multiformis. The sequence goes on along the minus strand of NZ_GL872283.1, from coordinate 278,111 downwards.
TATATTCCATATAACTTTTCAAAAGGAAAACTTTTCAACAAATATCAAAAAGAGCTACAAGGCATCTTGAAGTCTCCGGTACATCAAGACCAGACCATTAATCCAATAACTCCATGAACTTCTTACCTGTCACTTCAAAGGTGAACAGTCTGCTGTATTCGGCTCTCCCTTCGGCAATGCGTTCCTGCAATGGTCTGTCGGTGAGAGCTTCGTGCATTGCCTTGGCCAGTGCTCCGGCATCGCACATGGGTACCAGGATGCCAGCCTTGCCGTGGTTGAGGATTTCCTTCGGCCCAGTCGGGCAGTCGGAAGCCACGATCATCTTGTCCAGAAGCAGTGCCTCAAGCATTGTCGTGGGCAGCCCCTCGAAGTGGGAACTCTGTACGAACAGGCTGCAACGCTTCGTCCAAGGCAGCGGATTGGACATGAAACCCAGGAAAACAACGTGTTCCTCCACTCCGTTTTCACGTGCTGTCTGCTGCAGCTGTCCTAACGAATCGCCCTTGCCGATGACATACAGCTCCTCCGTATGCCCGTATTCCCTGCGCAGCAGGGAATAGGCTTTGATCAGTGTCGTTACGTCTTTCTGCGTCTCCTCCAGTCGCCCGATGCTCAGGATGAACGGCTTTTCAATGCGTCTGTCCGTCACGGGCTGGCTGGCAGCAGCTGTCAGAGCCTCTGTGTTGATGCTGTTGTAGATCAGGCACAGACGGTCCTTCTCGTTGGGGAAGTATTCCTGTGCCTCGTCGAACATGGCCTGGGAGATGGTCACAAGATGGTCATAGTCTCCCGACCGCTTCTGTAACCGGCGGACAGCACGTGGGAACAAGGCTTCATTGGCCCGCAGAGAACAATGATAGAACACGATTTTCCGGCACTTCAACGGCTTCATGAAAGAGCCGAAATAATTGACGAAATCGATGACGGCATCATTCTCATGCGACAATTTCAGCAAGGCGTGCTGGATGATGTAAAGCCGGATCGGATTCAGAAACAGCTCGTCCATCAGTTTATAAGGCTGTTTCAGCCTGTGCATCCAACGCCGCATCAACAGTCGGTTCTTGATGAGATGCACGACTTTGACATCCTTCGGTATGCGGGAATGGAACACCTCCAGGTCGCCCATATCATAACATATCACCAGCGTAATGTTATATTTTCCCGTATTCGAAAGGTTACGTAGATATTCGATGAGAACGGTCTCTGTTCCTCCGTCCAGGAAGAATCCGAACAGGAATGCAATGTTTCTCTTTTCCAAAGCGTATAATTTTATTGGTTAGGTCATGCCGCGGCTGCCTGTCCTCCACCTTGTCCTTATCTGCTGTGGGAAATGCAGGCATACAGCGCAGACGGTTTTACAAATTTAGATAAAAATCCCGAATTATAAGCCAGTTGGAATAAAAAAAGATGGCAATAATATCCTGAAAAAGATGTTCCATGCGTTTTTTATACGGCTATTCTGTGGAGATAATGAATATTTTATTATATTTGCAGCTATGAACGATGCACAACGTATTTCGGTCATCATCAACACCTACAATGCCGAACGGCATCTGGAGGCAGTCATCGAGGCGGTAAAAGACTTCGATGAGATTGTCGTCTGCGACATGGAGAGTACAGACCGGACGCTCGACATAGCACGCTCCTACGGCTGTAAGGTCGTCACCTTTCCGAAAGGCGACCTGCGCATCGTGGAGCCGGCACGCCAGTTCGCCATTGACAAGGCCGGTTCGCCTTGGGTGCTGGTGGTCGATGCAGATGAAATCGTCACGCCGGCATTGCGCAAGTATCTCTATGCTGCCATCCGGAAGGCCGACTGTCCCGATGCGATTGCCATCCCGCGGAAGAACTACTTCATGGGCAGGATGATGCACAGCAGCTATCCCGACTACATTGTCCGCTTCCTCCGGCGCAGCAAGTGCAGCTGGCCTCCGGTCATCCATGCCTCCCCCAAGGTGGACGGAAACATATGGAAGATTCCGGCATCACGCACGGATCTGGCTTTTGAGCACCTTGCCAACGACAGCGTTGCCGACATCATCCGCAAGAATAACACCTATTCCGATTACGAAGTGCCGCGCCGAAGGCAGAAGAAGTATGGCTGCATGGCACTCGTCTATCGTCCTGTTTTCCGCTTTTTCAAGTCTTATTTCCTCAAACGGGGCTGCCTGGACGGTGTGCCGGGACTGATTCATGCCGTGCTGGATGGCGGCTATCAGTTTTATATTGTGGCAAAATTAAGAGAGGAAAGGCAGTGCGACCCTATGTCTGTAAACACCCGGACACCAGCCCCCGACATCTGATCATGGTAACCATCAATCCCCAACCGTCAACCCCCGATACCCCTCTCCGCATCGTCTTCCTCATGTCGCGTTTTCTCGACGGGGGTATCGACACGGTGCTGATAGAGTATCTCAAGCATCTCTCGGAGAGCGAGGATGTGGAGATCACCCTGGCCATTGCGACGGCGATGGACAGCCTTGAAGTGTTCAGGCGTGAGGTGCCGGCGAACGTGAAGATCGTCTATTTCTCGCAGTCCCGCCGCCTGACGCATATCCAGCAAGGACGTGTACTCAAGATGACATCGCACCTCGCCAAAGTCTATGACGAGATGGTCAACAACCCCATCAGGCGGTATCGGGCACAGCGGGGCATCGACCGGCTGGCGAAGACGGCCGACCTCTTCATAGACTTCGACTGCTGCGCTTATTCTTTCCTGCGCTCTGTCCGCACGAAGAAGATCGCCTACTTCCACTTCAGCTTCGTACAGGCGATGCGGCAGAACGGACGCCGCATGAAACGGATCGGCAGGGAACTGGAACATTATGACCGGGTCGTTACCATTTCGAAAGCCATGCGGGAGGAGGGATGCCGGCTTTTCCCATCGCTGAAGGACAAGATGACCGTCATCTACAACGCCAAGAACCCGGAAATCATCCGCCAGAAAGCATCTGTCATACCGGATGACGAACGCATCGGCCGCCCTTATCTCCTGGCGGTGGAAAGGCTGGAAGAGTCGCAGAAAGACCTCACGACACTCCTTGAAGCATACGCCCTGCTGCGCAGCACGTACCATCGTGAGGAATGGCTGTACATCATCGGAAAGGGAAGTTCGGAAGAGGAACTGAAACAGAAGGCCCGGGCACTGGGGATAGCCGACCGCACCGTCTTCCTGGGTTTCTGCGCCAATCCTTATCCGTGGATGCTCCGCAGCAGGCTGCTGGTACACAGTGCGAAGTTCGAGGGACTGCCGACAGTCCTCATCGAAGGGCTCCTGCTCGACAAGCTCATGGTGGCTACCGACTGTCCGACGGGTCCCCGGGAGATTCTCGACAACGGGAAAGCCGGACTGCTTGTCCCGGTAGGCGATGCGGCGGCGTTCGCCCAAGAGACAGACCGGCTGCTCCGCGACACGCAGCTGCAGACAGCTGTTCTGCAGGGGGTACGCAGCCGCTCGGCCGATTTCACCTTTCAGGCCGTCGACAACAGGCTGCGGAAGCTCATGGGCATCGACCCTTCTGCCGGCGAAAGCAGTCCCGGCGGACAGCTGAAGACCCTGTTCCGCAATCTGAAGACAGACCATCCGCAGCTGCGGCAACCGTCAGGAGCAATGTCCCGCAACCTTGATGGGCAGACCGTCTGCAATGACCGATAATAGATAAAAAACGATGTTTCATAATTTAAAATACCTGTTCAGACATGCTGTCCTGCTGCTTGTCATCCTGTTCTTCGCACGCATCTGCTTTGCCGTTGCGTTCGTTCCCCTGGATGTCGTCAGCAGCCACCTGTCAGTATTCCCGCATCTGCTTTTCAATGTCCTGCGCTTCGACGTGCAGGTCGTCTGCTACGTGCTGCTGCTCCCCACGGTGCTGACATTCGTCTTCGCCGCCCTCAGGAGACCGTGGACCGACCGCGTGCTGAGCCGTTTCCGCCGCATCTACTTCTCCATCACCAGTATGCTCATTCTGATGATAAGCGGCATAGACCTCGGCTTCTACGCCAATTTCAACAGTCATATCAACCTCACCTTCTTCGATTTCTTCAACGAAGGACCGCTGGGTCTGCTCCAGACCATCTGGGAAGAATACCATTGTGTGTACGAGGCGATCGCCTTCCTCATCGTCCTGCTGCCGGTACTGTGGTGCATCCGCAGAATCGAAAGAGGCAGTGTGCCATCCGTCCCGGCCGCTTCCCCAGCACCATCAGCCGGCCCGTCTGTCCGTCGCCGCATCTGTCTGTCGGCTGTTCTCCTGCTTTACATCACCTTCCTTGCCATCGGACTGCGCGGTTCCGTATGGCGTTTCCCGCTGCAGATAGAAGATACCTTCGTGTCCGACCAGAAGACGTTGAACGACCTTGTGCCGAATGCCGTCTATATGCTCAAGAAGGCTTACAAGGAGAAGAAGGATGCTTTCCGGATGGAAAACACGGCCGACCTGCTGCAGCAGTTCCGCTTCAAGAGCCTGCAGGAGGCCCTGGATGTCTACACCGGCGGCAAGGTGAAGATGGAGGGAAAAGACACACTCGCCGCCCTGCAGCACGCACTCTTCGCCGAGGCGGCCGACACGATGCGGCTGCCGCAGCCCAACGTGGTCATCATCTACAGCGAGAGCTGGAGCAACTATCTGTTCCATCTGCAGCGGAAGGATGCCGAGATGTACTTCCATCTGCGCCGTCACTTCCATGACGACCTGCTTTTCCGCAACTTCCAGTCGGTGCAGAACGGTACGGTAGCCTCGCTCGAGAACCTCTACGTCTCTACGCCTTATCCCCGTTTCTTCGCTTCGGCCTACCGCTTCCGGCTGCTTCCCACGTCCATCGCGCTGCCTTTCAAGGCCAGCCGTTACACCACGATGTTCATGTCGGGCATGGATGCGGCGTGGGAGAACTGCGCCGAGGCACTGCTCCACCAGCATTTCGATGCCGTGTACGACAAGTTCCATATCCTCAAGGACTACCCCCGCGCCGCATACAACAGCATCGGTGTCTACGATGAATACCTCTTCCAGGCACTGCTGGGACAGCTGGAGAAACCGTCGGCGAAACGCAGGATGATCGCCGTGATGACGACGACGAACCACCCTCCTTTCGAGTTCCCGAGGAATCTGAAGCTCCCGCCGCTGCCGGAATCCATCTACCACAGCAAGTGCTTTGCCGAGCACAACCGCAAGGTACTGGACAAATACCTCACCGGCTTCCGCTATTATAATAAGGTGCTGGGCGAGTTCCTCGACCGTTTCAAGGCTTCGGCTGCTGCAAAGAACACCATCCTCGTCATTACGGGCGACCACAACGTGCGCTCCATCCTCGACTACGACACGGTAGACAAGCGGTACGAACACTCCGTACCGCTCTACATCTACCTGCCGCCTTACCTGCGCAGACCCGCCTACCGACAGCTCACCTGCCGCTGGGGCAGCCATGACGACATCGTGCCTACGCTGGCCCCCTTTGCGTTCCGCCATACGAGGTATTTCAAGATGGGACGGAACCTGCTGGACACCTCCGCACCCGACGGCATTTATTTCAGTTCCAACGTCGAGCAGATGGAGGCGGCACCCGCCTACCGACGTCAGGCAGAACGGCGCACGGATGCCCGCAACCTCCTGCGGCTGGTCTACTTCGGAAAGGTGCTCCGGTAACCGTACGGGCATCTGCCCTTTCACCACCCGATGGCAGGAAGCATTTCCTGTCCTGAAAATTTACCCTCTCTTCACAGACGAAGCTCCCGGAAGAACAGCTCCCTCTGCAGACGGGGAAAGACGAATAAGGCACAAGATGGGGAGAGGTATTGCACCGATTGTAACCCGCTCATTCACAGACAGGTTACATACCGGAAACAAAAAGGTGCTTACTTGCATTGCAAAAGGCCATCAGTTGCAAGGCAAGTAAGCACCACTTGGGATGCTATCAGGCGTTAGTTGGAAGACAGGCAGGGGTCAGTTACCGGACAGGGGGTGATTCCCACCTCTCAAAGGGACATCTGGACGATGGAGAACAGGCGGTTGTCCTGTCTTTGTTGTAAAGTTATTTCACATTCATATCACAAAGACCGGACACCCTCTTCCGGACAGGATGGAAACAGAAGACGGAACAGCCTTGCTTCATTTCCCCGATACCATTCGACTCATCAGGGAGTACGCTTGCAGGCAGACAGACGGATGAGCCGCAGACAGGAGATCATCCAAAGCCGTTCAGAAAACAATATGAAAAAGCCCCTTGCACCTGCCTGTAAGGTTACAAAGAAAGCGTATTCTCCGCTTCCGGTACTTTGACGCTTTCCTCCGCAGATATTGACAGAGCATGACGGAGAAGCCGTCTGCGGACCGCCGTCAGAAAATCATTTCCTTTCCTTCCCGTAGGTGTACTTTCCCGTTCACTTCCTCAAAATACTCATCGAACCGGGCACGTGTCCGCTTCCACCGGTTGTGACTCCAGAGATAAATCTCGGGCTGACGGCGGATCGACTTCTCAAGTTCCCGGAAGTAGAGATCGGTAATCTCGTACTCCGGCAAGGACTTTGTGTCCTCACGGATGATGCGGAACGCACAGTTGTAATGGCCTCGGCGGATGCGTGTCACGTCACCATAGACGAAGACCTGCCGGGTGTGCTTCACGATCCGTTCCGCCCCGGTGAGCACCGGTGTCTCCTGGTTCAGGAACTTTATCCAGTGGTGTATGTTCCACCAGAAGGGTGTCTGGTCAGAGATATAGCCCACGACAACCGGCTTGCCGGCACGTCCGAACTGGATGATCTTGCGCAGAGACTCCTGCATGGGGATGCAGCGTGCGTCGTGCCGCTCGCGTACGAACTTGAAAAGGCGGTCGAAGTATTCGTTTTCCAGAGGGTGGTAGATCTGGCAGCAGACGGAGTCTTCTACCCAGTAGGGCAGTGAGGTAATCCATTCCCAGTTGCCGAGATGTCCCAGATAGATGGCGACGGACCGGCCCTCGGACAGGAGTCTGTTCAGTTCTTCCGTACCTGTGAAGGTCATCCGCTGCATCAGCTGTTCCCGGCTCATGGTCATGAGCTTGAACGTCTCTACGACGTAATCGCAGAACCAGTGGTAGAAGCCTTGCTCTATGCGGTGCAGTTCCGCATCGGTCTTCTCGGGAAAGCTGTTCCGGAGGTTCTTTCCTATCACCTTGTGGCGGTATTTCACGATATGCGCCATAATCAGATAGAAGACATCAGAGAACAGGTACAGCACCGGGAAGGGCAGGAGTGCCAGCAGATACCAGAAGCCGTAGGCAAGGAGATAAAGGGTCTTGTAAAAGGCTTTCTTCATTAGAATTGCGGGTTGTTGACCGTGGGATGAAGCCGGTCGTGTACCATCCGGTACATATACTGATAGATGACGGCTTTCAGTTCCTGTTCCATCTTGGCCTGTTCGGGCACGTGTCCGAGGAGGTTGCGGCGCATCAGCGGGTCGGTGACACGGTAGATGGCCTTCGTCTGCCGGCCGTCCCACTGGAGCACGTAGCCGTATCTGACGTACTGGTAGATGCCGTTCAGATAGTTCACCGCCCATGTCTTCTCCGCCGGCGTGTGCAGCAGATCGATGCCGAAGGACAGGTAAGGACCGGCATTATAACCGATGTGGTTCAGCAGTGTCGGCATGATGTCGATCTGCTGTGCCACGCCGTCTACACGTCCTGGCTTTATTTCTCCGGATGGATCATATATAATAATAGGTGAGCAGAAACCGCCGATGTCGGTCATATACTGCTCATGGTCGCTCTGGTTGGTGTGGTCGCTCGTGAGTACGAAGATGGTGTTCTTGAACCAGGGCTGCTTGCTGGCAGAGGCAAAGAACCTGCCGATCGCCATGTCTGTATAGCGGATGCACTTCTGGATAGGGAGGTGTTCCTCCTTGAAGACATCTTTGTATTTCTCCGGTACGACAAAGGGGTCGTGGCTGGAGACGGTGAAGAGAGCGGTCATGAACGGCTGCTTCATCTCGCCCATTTTCGTACAGTAGTATTGCAGGAACGGCTCGTCCCAGATGCCCCAGTTGCCGTCGAAGTCCTTGTCGCCGCCGAAGCGGGGGTCTTCGTCATAGTCCTGCCGGCCGTAATACTTCTGGAAGCCGATTTTGTTGGCAAAGGCGAGGAACCCCATCGAACCGCGGTTGGCACCATGAAAGAAGGCCGTCTCGTAGCCCCACCTGCTGAGCAGACCCGGCAGACCGGTATAGTCGTTCATCGAAGCCGGCGTGAGGATGAAGGGCTCGCCGAAGCGTGGTATGCTGCAGAGGATGGACGGCATGCCGTCAATGCTTTTCCGTCCGTTGCAGTACGAGAAGCGATAGACGAGGCTTTTGTCGATGAGCCGGTCTACATTCGGTGTGTATCCCTTGTATTTGCCGCCGAAGAAGTCACGGTTGAAGCCGCCGATGTATTCTCGTCCGAAGCTCTCGACAATCAGGATCACGATGTTCTTCTTGTTCGGAAGGCGTACTCCGGAAGCAGGGTTCGGAGCCTTGTACTGCATCCAGTGGACAGGATCGTAGACTTCACGTGCGGCCGCCAGAGAGGGGAAGTAATCGGGAACGGAAAAGTCCGACTTGCCTATCGTGCGGATAAGGGCAAAGGGGGTGTTGAGCACCAGGGCGCAGTCTGTCGGCCGTTCCACGTACTGGTTGGCGTTGCTGATGGTGATCGGGCGTACTCCCGACTGCAGGCCGCCCCGGCAACCGGCTACGGTGGCGACAGCGGCAATGGCAAGGCACACAAACAACTGAACCGCATAGGCCGACCGCTGGCGCAGGCTTTTATAGCTGCTGTGGTCAGTATGCGGCATGACATATAACTTACTGGCAAGCCATAGAACGAAGATGAAAATCAGGATGAGGTACCAGTGGGTGACAGCATTGTGAAACAGGATGCCAACGATGTTGTTTTCGTTGTCGAACTCACGGAACACGCTGGTCGTGGTGCGGCGCAGTGTGAAAGGGAAATACACCGAATCGGCAAGGTTGATGGCGAGTGACAGGCCATTGACAACCATGAACACCCATTTGCAGACCCTGTGATAGACCGGGTTTTCCTTTCTCCAAAGCGGGAAAAGCATCAGGACGATGTAGAGAATGTGGGTGTAGAAGATGGCTGTCGTATCGAAAAGAAGGCTTCCGCGCACCCACATCCAGAGCGAAGAAGCCGACAGTCCGTCAACGAAGTAACTGTAGTTGACAACGAAATAAACCAGTCGTGCCACAAAGAAGATACAGTAAGCCAGCAGCAGGTTAAGCACCAATGCTATCGGCGAGCCGTATGTGGACTTCAATAAACGTTTCATTTGCAATCTTCCTGTTCCTTGTCTTATATTTCCTGCATATCGTGCAGTTTCTTGTAATAGCCGTCCAGTGCCATCAGTTCGTCGTGTGTCCCGCGCTCCACGATCTCGCCTTCCTGCATCACGCATATCTCGTCTGCATTCTTGATGGTGGACAGGCGGTGAGCCACGGCGATGGTGGTCCGGGTCTTCATGAGCTTGTAGAGTGCATCCTGCACAAGCCGTTCGCTCTCGGTATCGAGGGCCGACGTGGCTTCGTCCAGGATGAGAATAGGCGGATTCTTGAGAATGGCACGGGCGATGCTGACACGCTGGCGCTGTCCGCCGGAGAGGCGTCCGCCACGGTCGCCGATGTTGGTGTCGTATCCTTTCTCGCTGTGAAGGATAAATTCGTGGGCGTTGGCAATCTTCGCCGCTTCGACGATGGCCTCGTCTGTGGCATTGACACCGAAGGAGATGTTGTTCTTGAAGCTGTCGTTGAAGAGGATGGCCTCCTGGTTCACGTTGCCGATGAGCTGGCGCAGGTCGTGTACACCCAGGTCCTTGATGTTGATGCCGTCGATGAGTATTTCGCCTTTCTGCACATCATAGTAACGCGGGATAAGGTCGACCAGCGTCGACTTCCCGCTGCCGCTCTGCCCGACCAGGGCGACCGTCTTGCCCTTTGGAATGACGAGGTTGATGTCCTTCAGTACCCATTGAAGCACCGGATTGCCGTCACTGTCCTTTCCGTCGGCATAGGCGAAGCTGACGTGGCGGAACTCGATCTCATGCTGGAACGACTTGATGTGTATGGGGTTTTCGGGATCCTGTATCGCCACTTCCGCCTTGAGTATCTTGTCCACACGCTCCATGGAAGCGAGTCCCTTGGGGATGTTGTAGCCCGCACGGGAGAACTCCTTGAGCGGATTGAGGATGCTGTACAGGATGACAAGATAGTAGATGAAGGTCGGCCCGCTGATGATCGGATACTCTCCCAGGACGAGCGTACCGCCGAACCAGAGCACGACGACGATCATCACCGTTCCGAGGAACTCGCTCATCGGATGTGCCAGCTGCTGGCGGATGTTCACCCGCATGATGTCGTTGCGGTACTGCGAGTTGACCTTGTCAAAACGTTCGTTCATCAGTTCTTCCGCACAGAACGCCTTGATGACCCTCAGTCCTCCCAGGGTCTCTTCCACCTGGCTCATCGTGTCGCTCCACAGTGCCTGCGCCGTGATGCTGTTCTGCTTCAGCTTCCTGCCGACGAATCCCATGAACCAGCCGAAGACGGGTACGAAGATGAGGGTGAAGAGCGTCAGCTGCCAGGAGATGATCAGCAGGGTGGTGAAGTAAATGACGATGAGGACGGGGTTCTTGAAGAGCATGTCGATGGAAGACATGATGGAACCGTCGATCTCCTGTACGTCACCGCTCATGCGGGCGATGATGTCTCCCTTTCTCTCCTCGCTGAAGAATCCCAGTGAAAGGGACGTGATCTTCTCGTAGAGCTGGTTGCGGATGTCGCGGACCACGCCGGTCCGGATGGGGATGATGGAGGCCGATGACAGGAAGTAGGCTCCTGTCTTCAGGAATGTCATGAAGGCAAGCAGCAGTCCGATGCCCAGCAGCACCGTTGTCGGCCCCCAGCTTGTAATGTATATCTGCGTGTAATAGTCGGCATTGTTCGACAGCACCTCTTTGAAGGACCCCTCGCTCCATGCCATGACGCGTGTCGCACCGGTTCCGGCATCCACCTTGAAGAGAATCTGCAGAAGCGGTATGAGCGTTGCAAAGGAGAAGATGTTGAGCAATGCCGACAATATATTGAAGACGATTGACAGTGCAAGGTACTTCTTGTAAGGCGGTACGAACCTACGCAATACGTGTAAAAATTCCCTCATAGGTACTTGAATTAGCCTGTGCAAAAGTAGTTATTAAAAGTAAAACCGCAAAATAGTTCCGTGCTTTTATCCTTATATATAAGCAATGTTTACACTTCTTCACCAAAAAGCGTGGCACTGGTAGACCCTGTGATGCGTACCCGGACCGTCTCGCCGATGTGATGGCTGCCGCGGGCAATGACCACCGCCTTGTTCTGCGGCGTACGTCCCATGAGCTGTTCACGGCTCCGTTTGCCGAAGCGTTCGATGAGAATGTCAAACTCCCTGCCCTCGTCCTTCCTGTTCTGCTCGGCCGAGATCTCCGTCTGGAGGCGTATCAGCTCGTTCAGACGGCGTATCTTCTCTTCCTCGGGCACATTGTCGGGCAGGTGCCTGGCAGCGTATGTCCCCGGCCGCTCGGAGTATTTGAACATGAAGGCAGAGTCGAATCCCACCTCACGCATCAGCGAGAGTGTCTGCTGGAAGTCTTCTTCCGTCTCGTTGTGATAGCCGATGAAGATGTCGGTCGTCAGGCCACAGTCCGGGACAAGGCGGCGGATGGCGGCCACCTTCGCCAGATAATCTTCGCGGGTGTACTTGCGGTTCATCAGCTTCAGAACGTTGTTGCTGCCGCTCTGCGCCGGGAAATGGATATGGTGGCAGAGGTTCGGCTCGGCAGCGACGGCCTCGACGATGTCCTCCGTCATGTCTTCCGGATTCGACGTAGTGAACCGCACACGCATATCGGGCACGCTCTGCGCCACCTTGCGGAGCAGTTCGGCGAACGACGTCCCATTCTCCGGCCGTCTGCCGTTCGGCAGCAGACCGTAGGAGTTGACATTCTGTCCCAGCAGCGTAACCTCCTTGAAGCCCTTGTCGTGCAGGTCGTGTACCTCCTTCAGGATGCTTTCCACATCGCGCGAACGTTCACGGCCACGGGTGAAGGGCACAATGCAATAATGGCAGAAGTTGTTGCAGCCGCGCATGATGCTCACGAAGCCGGACACCCTGTTGCCGCCGATGCGCTGCGGTACGACATCACGGTAGGTCTCGGTGGTCGACAGCTCGATGTCCATCGCATTCATGCCGTTCTCGCACTGTGCGATCATGTCGGGCAGGTTGAGGTAGGAGTCAGGGCCGCATACCAGGTTGGCATGGTGGTTCTGGATAAGGTCGTCCCGCACACGCTCTGCCATGCACCCCAGCACGCCCAGGATCAGCCCGCGCCCTTTCTTCTGCTCGGCATGCAGGGCTTCCAGCCGGTGGTAGATCTTGTTCTCCGCATTCTCGCGTACAGAACAGGTATTGAGGAAGATGGCATCAGCCTCCTCCTCATTTTCGCATACGTCGTAGCCGGCCATCTTCATGACGGAGGCCACGACCTCGGAGTCTGCCACGTTCATCTGGCAGCCGTAGGTCTCAATATATAGTTTCTTCATTCTTGTGTTATCTTGCAAATGACCGGCGCAAAGGTACGGAAAATATTGCAGACCGCCGAAGAACCGCCTGACTATTCGACCGTTGGCACGAGGACCGCACACGCCGGAGGGATCTGCATGGGCACCGGCACACCGGCGGAGGCGGCAGGACAGGGACACGCCCTGCCGCCATCATCCCTACTTCAAGAGCCCCTTGGAGGACTTGTATGCAGCCCTCTTCCCGACAGCCGCCCGATCAAAAAGAAGCCGCCGGGCAGGACATTCATCCCCACTGCCTGCGTGCTTTGTCGGATATTTTAAGTAACTTTGCAGCCTTATAACAAGACAATGAACAAGAACAGAAACGAATTCGAGATAATGGCACCCGTCGGCTCCCGCGAGTCGCTGGCAGCCGCCATCCATGCCGGAGCCGACTCCGTGTACTTCGGCATCGGGAAGCTGAATATGCGTTCCCACTCTGCCAACCACTTCACCGTCGACGACCTCAAGGAGATTGCCGGGACGTGCAAGGCACAGGGCATCAAGACCTATCTGACGGTGAATACCGTCATCTACGGCGAAGATATCGAGACGATGCACGGCATCATCGATGCCGCCAAGGCCGCCGGCATCACCGCCGTCATCGCCAGCGACGTGGCGGTGATGATGTATTGCCGGCAGGCGGGCGTAGAGGTACACCTCTCCACGCAGCTGAACATCTCGAACATCGATGCCCTGAAGTTCTATGCACAGTTTGCAGACGTCGCCGTCCTGGCGCGCGAACTGAACATGGAGCAGGTAAAGGAGATACACGGACAGATCCTGGCACGGAACATCTGCGGGCCGATGGGGCAGCCCGTCCGCATCGAGATGTTCTGCCACGGCGCACTCTGCATGGCCATATCGGGCAAGTGTTACATGAGCCTGCACGATGCCAACCGCTCTGCCAACCGGGGCGAATGCGTGCAGATCTGCCGCCGCAGCTACACCGTGACCGACAACGAGACCGGCAACCAGCTGGAGATTGACAACAAGTACATCATGAGCCCGAAAGACCTGAAGACCGTCCGGTTCATCGACCGGATGATGGATGCCGGCGTACGGGTATTCAAGATCGAAGGACGGGCCCGCGGACCGGAATACGTCCATACCGTCGTCACCTGCTACCGTGAAGCCATCGAGAGCGTGCTCGACGGAACGTTCACAGAAGCGAAGAAAGACCAGTGGGACGAACGGCTCTCCACCGTCTTCAACCGCGGTTTCTGGGACGGATACTATCAAGGAAAGAAGATGGGCGAATGGACCCGGGAATACGGCAACAAAGCCACGGAGAAGAAGGTGCTCATCGGTAAAGTGATGAAGTATTTCTCCCGTCTGGGCGTTGCCGAGATCGCCGTAGAGGCCAACACCTTCGCCAAGGGCGACAAACTCCTCGTCACCGGCAACACCACGGGAGCCATGTTCCTCCATGCCGACGAAATCCGTTACGATCTCAAGCCGGTCGAGGTGGCCGAACAGGGATGGCGGGTGTCGATTCCCGTACCTGACAAAGTGCGGCCGAACGACAAACTGTTCAAGCTGATCAGAAACTGAGAAGGGGAGAGACCCGAGGGAAACGGAGTGAAGACAAACGCATCCCTGGGAACCATCCAGGGGTATCCCGCCATGGGGTCTGGCTTCTCCCTCCTCCCCGGCTCCTTATAAAATAGAAGAACAATGACAATAAACGAAGCACAAGACGCGGTAATCGAAGAGTTTGAAGACTTCACCGACTGGATGGACAAATACCAGATGCTCATCGACTTGGGAAACGAACTGCAACCGCTGGACGAAAAGTACAAGAACGAGCAGAACCTCATTGACGGATGTCAGAGCCGTGTATGGCTGCAATGCGACAACATAGACGGAAAGCTTGCCTTTACAGCCGACTCCGACGCACTGATCACCAAGGGCATCATCGCCCTGCTGATCCGTGTCCTGAACCATCACACACCGCAGGAGATTCTCGATACCGACCTGTATTTCATCGACAGGATCGGACTGCGCCAGCATCTATCACCGACACGCAGCAACGGCCTGCTCTCCATGGTGAAGAGAATCAAGGCATATGCACTGGTCTTCAACATGAAGTAAGCAGAGACAGTCCCTGTCTTCCGCCGCACCCTGTCCCTCTCCTGCACGGGAGAGGAAGGCGGGTCTGCACTTGTCAGATACTACCCTTTTCAACTCATCCCTCCTGTATCCTCTCCTTTCCCGGAGTGCCGGAGGCAACTTCTTTTATGCGGAAACTACGTACCATTGAGATGAACAGGCTCTCCATTGAGGAATTCAAGGAAGCCGACAAGCTGCCACTCACCGTCGTCCTCGACGATGTGCGGTCATTGTATAACGTGGGAAGCGTCTTCCGGTCGGCGGATGCTTTCCGTGTAGAGGCGATCTATCTGTGCGGCATCACCGCCACGCCGCCCAATGCCGAGATACACAAGACGGCACTCGGCGGCGAGGATTCCGTCGCCTGGCGGTATTTCGCACATACGGAGGAGGCCGTCGAAGAGCTGCACCGCCGGGGGGTGTTTGTCTATAGCGTAGAACAGGTGGAAGGTTCTACGAAGCTACAGGACCTCACCCCCCGCCTCCCGGCTGTCTCCCGAGAAGAGGGAGAGAACAGCCCCGCCGGCGACCGTCACTATGCGCTCATCCTGGGCAACGAGGTGAAAGGAGTGAAGCAGACCGTCGTGGACATGAGCGACGGCTGTCTGGAGATACCGCAGTTCGGCACTAAACATTCGCTCAATGTCAGTGTCACGGCAGGCATCGTCATCTGGGAGTTCGCACGCCGGCTGCTGCTGAGGTGAGCATCTGCCGGTCCGACCGGCTCCGCTTGCCGGCTGTCTTGCCGGTTCTTCTGCATACGGCCGCACAGCCGGCTGAGAGAAATCCTTTCAAAGCCATTGCCGGACATGACGGAGGAGGAACCGACAAAAGTGCTGCCTTCAAACTTCAAAACAACAGATGAGGGTGTGTCAAAATGCAGATGAATAACTTGACGACTTTCAAACTATAAGCAGGTTTTTCCTACAACAAAGAAAAGACCATTTCTTTACTCAAAATCGAGTACAGAAATGGTCATTTTCAATGAATTGTTTCAAACTGTAAGATTATCAAAATGGTAATTGCATTTTGACACACCCTCATTTTTCAATGTGAAAGACGGCAAATACCGGGATGCTTTCCGTACGGCCTGTTTACTGAAAGGACAAAGGGCGGTCTTCAGAAACTGCCGTTTTTCAGCACTACGGCAATGGTCTTCATCCGCACGTAAGGTTCGCTCAGGAACATGAATCCCCGGTAACGGCCGCCGGTTCCCCAGCTGTTCTTGCAGAGGAAGAAACGCCGTCCATGCCGGTCGTGCGCCAGCCCGACGATCTCCATGCAGTGGTCATCCGTCGTCCGGTGTGCCTCGAAGTCAGCCTGCCGGCGCGTCGCCGTCACCTTCCTGTCTTCGTCCTGCAACACGGCGAACCCCTGTTCAGACCGGAACCCCGGCTCCGACACGTCTCCTTCCCAGCAGACAGGATGGCCGGAACGGAGGCTTCGCACGATACAGTGCATCAGCGTGTCGAGCGGAACATTGAGGAAAGTGTCATGGAAATGGTTGTCGGGGACTTCCAAGGGGAACCGCCGGCCGTATGGATGATGCGTGAAGCTGGTCAGTGCCGTGTACTCGTCGTCGGTGCAGACACTGTGGGCAAACTCCAGCGGGGTGTAGACCGCACCCAGCCAGAAGACCTGCCGGGGCAATGTCCCCATGCTCTCATCCAGCAGCCTGTCAGCATCTCCGCCCCGGACGATCTTCCGGCAGAGGACATCATAGTCCACGTCCGGCCTACGGTGATAGGCATCGTAATGCTGCAGGCCGTAGGTCTGGATAAGGTCGATAAGCATCGTACTCATGCCGCACAGGCTGACAGGCGGCTCGTTCCGCACCATCCTCCCGGGCAGCAGCCGCCGGCGTTCCGCCTGTTCGCGCAGATACATCCGGGCGACATAGTCGGGGCTGAGGTTCACGGAATCGCCCTGCATGATATGTTCGGTCTCTATTGTCGCAAGCATGGCATAGACCCAGCAGAGCGGACTTGTCCCCTGATCCTTCACAGGCGTTACGGGAAGGCGAAGGTCAACGGTGAACCTCTCTTCCGGGACGTCCCCTTGTCCATGCCGTCTTCCGCAGCCTGCCAACAGCAGAAGAAACAAGAATAATACAATGTCTTTCTTCATCTATCCATCTCGTTCGGACATTTCTCTGTTCCATGTCCCTGTTCAACTTCACTCACGATGCCCCCCTCGACTCCTGACCGCACCTTCCGGCGCATCCGGCACACCTCCCGGCAGCTCCCTCAATACTCCACCATCTTCGCCCATCCCGCAGCCACCTCCTTGTCCAGCGGCGGTACAGAAGCCGGGACGGAGAAGGTCCATACGCGGTTCTTCTCCTTCCTGATGCGCTTGAGTTCTGTCTCGGTTATCGTCATGCTGTCCGACACATAGAACTCACTCCACACGTCGATGCGGTCGTCATCGTCCTCGCCCCGGTAGTGGGCGAAGAACGTCTGCCGTTTCAGAGCGGAAAGGAGCACGTTGCCGGAAACATAGCTCTCGCTCTCACAGGCCTGTGTCATACGTGCCACGATACCATACATCCGCAGCTGTCCCATGTCGATTTCGTGCCCGGGCTGCCCTGTAAGGTTGTCTATCTCGACGGTCGTCACGGTCTCGGTCTTCCCGTTCAGTTTCCGTTTCCCGCGGGTTATCTTCCCGCACTTGTCCGCCCACCGGTACACATCCCCGTTGTTGCGGGTGGAGTACTCCTCACCGCTGATGCTTTCGAGGAGGGTCTGCCGTTCCAGACCTGGCAGCGAGATCCGGATGAAGGTATCGTCACCGTTCGCCTCCGGAGCTTTCCGCCGCCGTTCACCGAGGATCTTCCTGTCCACGAAGACCGCCCCTCTCTTCTCGCCCGCATCCTCCGCCGTAGAGTCGGGTACAGGGACATAGAACTCCATCATCCCGTCCACAAAGTAGCTGAGCAGGGAGTTCGTAGCCTGATATACCCGGTAATAGCCTTTCAGCCGGGTATAACGCCGTTCCTGTGCATGCAGCGGAAGGACAAGAACAGCCGACAGAAGCAATGAAAAAAGTCTTGTTTGTCGCATAATACCTCCTGATTTCTCCGGGCAAGCGCCCCGCTCCGTCCGGCATCATGATGGCCGGCACGGAAGCGTGCCGCCCCGTAGATCCGTCTCCGGCATTCCACCGTCATAGGCGGATCCATTCTTTTCCCTACGGCCGGTCACCGGCATCGCCGACGGTTATCTGCCTGCTGACCGTACGGGCTCCGTTCTGCACGGTCAGTGTGATGCCGCCTGTCCCGGCCGTCCTTTCCACGATGACAACGAGCTTCCCGTGAAAGAGTCTCATGTGCGGTTCCGTGAACGGTTCCAGCGAGGTCGGGTCGCCATTGCAGGCAGCCTTGAACCGGCCGGCGCCGGACACGGTGAAGAAGAGCTCGTCATCAGCATCCGGTACGGGGATTCCCTTCCCGTCGAGCATCGTCACCGTAATGTAGGCGAGGTCGCCTCCGGGGAAGCCCTCCGCCGCATTGTCACAGGTGAGGAGCAGCTGCTCCGCCTTCCCGGCGGTATAGACCGCCGTCGAACCGACCTTGTGACCCTGTCCGTCGTATGCCACGACCTTCAGTTCGCCCGGCTCATAGACCACGTCGTCCCACATCAGCCGGTAGCGGCCGGCACGCTGCCGGGCCTCGTCCGGTGTGGTGGCGTGTCCGGCAGCGGCGGCACCCTGCACAGCCTTCCCCGCCTTGCGGCGGCGTCCCTGCGACCTGCCGTTGACGAACAGCTCGGCTTCAGGGTAGCTGGTATAGCAGAAGACAGGCACCGTCTGCCCCTCACGTCCGTTCCACGTCCAGTGCGGCAGGAGGTGCAGCGTCGGTTCCTTCGTGTTCCATACCGACCGGTAGAGGTAATAACGGTCCTTGGGCAGGCCGGCCAGATCGCAGGCACCGAAGTAACTGCTGCGGCTGGGCCAGTACTCATCATACGGCGTCGGTTCGCCGAGATAGTCCTCTCCCGTCCATACGAACTGCCCGATGGTATAGGGCAGGTCCTCCATGGCGATGAAGTCCTCCTCCGGCAGGTTGCTCCACGGACACCATTGCGTGTCGTAGCTTGACACCTGCCCGTCGCTGTCGGCCTCGGCCACTCCCCATCGGACCGGCAGCTTGTACACCCCGCGGCTCGATACCGTCGAGGCCGTCTCCGAACCCAGGAGGAATCCCCCGGGCAGCTGTGCGATGTTCGGGTTGTATTTGTAAACGTGGTAGTTGAAGCCCGGCACATCCATCACCTGGGCAAAACCCGACTTCAAGGCATCCTCCGCCCTGTCCATCCCCTGGGTGACGGGGCGCGACGGATCCAGGCGGTGGCAGATGTCCTGCAGCCGACCGGCGATCCGCCGGCCTTCCTCGCTCCACTGCTCGGGAATCTCGTTGCCGATGCTCCACATGACGATGCAGGGGTGGTTGCGGTGGTGCCTCACGAGGTTCTCGATGTCCTTGTCGGCCCATTCTTTGAAGAAGCGCGCATAGCCGTTCCTGCACTTGGGATAGATCCACATGTCGAAGCTCTCCGCCATGACCATCATCCCCAGCGAGTCGCAGAGCTGCATCAGGAGTTCCGAAGGCATATTGTGTGCCGTGCGGATGGCATCAGCCCCCATGTTCTTCATGCGCTTTATCCGGCGTATCAGGGCCGTCTTGTTTTCTGCCGCACCGAGCGGTCCGAGGTCGTGATGGAGGCAGACCCCCTTGATCTTCCGCGTCACGCCATTCAGCTGGAAGCCCTTTTCACGGGAGACGGAAACCGTGCGGACTGCCGTCTTCGTCGTATAAAGAGCCGTCAGCACATCGCCGTCAACAGCGTAGATCGTGAACGGAATGAGGACGGGATGCTCCGGTGTCCATGCAGTGTACCTTCCCTTCTTCCAGTTCAGCTCGCCATGCGCCATGCCTGTCTGGGGATTCACGGTAAGAGGAATCTTTTCAAAACGTCCAGAGACAGTGCTGACAGCGACCGCCACCAGCTTCTGTCTCCCGTCCCATCCGTCGACCTTTGCATCAACGGAAAGCGTGGCACCGCCGGCATCCAGCTGGGTCGTACGCAGATAGACATTCCACGGGTCAATACGCAGCTCGGAGGTAAGGACGAGTTTCACCGGGCGGTAAAGTCCTGCCCCGGGATACCAGCGTGAACTTTCCTCACGGTTGTTGAGGTGGACGACGATGTTGTTTTCACCCTTCCGCAGATATTTCGTCGCATCAACGCGGAAGGCGTTATAGCCATACGCCCAGCGTCCTGCCTCCTTTCCGTTGATATAGACGACAGGTTCCGACATAGCACCGTCAAAACAGAGATAGGCATGGGAGAAGTCCTTACGGTCGCCGAACGTCAGCCGGAAGCTGTACCATCCCTCGCCGATCCAGGGCAGCGCACCGCTGCGTCCCGACTTCTCCGTAGCCTGCTTCTCGCCGTTCTGGGCTATGGCTACACGCTGCAGATCCCATTTCTTGTCGAAAGGGCCGCTGATGGCCCAGTCGTGGGGGATGTCCACGGCCTGCCAGTGGAGACTGTCACGTGAGAAGTTCCAGGTCTTCAGATTGATGACACGCACCTGTGCGAGACCGGATACGACATGGAAGACGATGAAAGATAAGGTAAAGAGTATTCTTGTTTTCATTGTAAGATAATGTGATGCTTTGCTGTTTTCTTTTTTACCGGCCGTCTGTCCCGGTACTCGCAGCCGCCGGACATTCTCTCCCCGGCCGGTGGGAATCCTGTTCCCAACCGGTTGGGAATCGTATTCCCAACGCTTGGGAATCCTGTTCCCGACGGCCGGGAACCGTGTTCCCGTACGGTTTCATGTTCCGGGTCGTGCGGTTCCATGCCGGGGGTCGGCTGCCTTCCGTCTTGTCTTCAAACCCGGGCGGCGGCAGAAAACGTGTCTCTAATACTTGAACGAGCTGCCTCCGAGGAACTCTCTCAGCAGCGAGGTAGGCGGAAGGGCACGGAAGGGAAGGGGAGAGAAATACCGGAGGAACTTGCGCAGCCGGTAGGCTTCGGCATACTCCTCGCAGTTTTCGGGCACCTGTTCCAGCACCTCCTCGGCCTGCGGCTTGATGACGGCCAGCTCGAAGAGCATGGCGGTATTGAACATTACATCGGCCTGTTCCTGATAGGGGAATATCCATTTGTTCTCGCCGGCACGCACACTGGGCCACCTGTGGATGGTCTCCTGTGCCGAACAGCCACGGTATTTGTAGTCGCGTACGATGCGCCGCAGGAGGCGGTTGTCGGTTGTCGGGATATAATTATGGTCGTCCAGGAGGATGGTGGTGAGGGCGGAGGCATAGATCTTGAACTTCTTTTCGTCGGGAATCTGTGCTGTCAGCAGGGGATTGAGGCCGTGGATGCCCTCCACGACGAGCACGTTGTTCTCATCCAGATGCAGCTTCTTCCCGCTCTTCTCGCTCATTCCTGTCTGGAAGTTATACTTCGGCAGTTCCACCTCCTCGCCCCGGAAAAGGGCGTTGAACTGCTCGTTGATGAGCGGGATGTTCAGTGCATGGATACTCTCGTAGTCGAGTTCTCCGTTCTCGTCCTTCGGTGTGTCTTCCCGGTGTACGAAGTAGTCGTCCAGCGAAATCTGCACGGGCTTCACGCCGCTGGCGAGCAGCTGCACGGAAAGCCGCTTGCAGAAGGTCGTCTTGCCGCTGGAGGAAGGTCCGGCGATGAGGACGACCCTGATCTCTTTCCTGGAGGCAATCGTGTCGGCGATCTGCGATATTTTCTTCTCCTGCAACGCCTCGCTGACGTTGATGAGATCGGTGGAAAATCCCTTCTTCACGGCTTCGTTGAAGTCGCCCACGGTCTTGATGCCGAGGATGCCCTGCCAGCGGTGATGTTCCTTGAACACCTCGAACATCTTGTCCTGGCGTATCAGTTCGCCCAGCCGGGAGGGATCCTGTGCGGAAGGGATGCGCAGGAGGACACCGTCGAAGTAGGGTTCCAGCCCGAAGAGGTGGATCTGTCCGGTGTCAGTGAGCATCGAACCGTAGTAATAGTCCTTGTAGTCGTCGAGCACGTAATAGACCGAATAGAGCGTGCCGCTGCTGCGCAGGAGCTTTGCCTTCTGCCCGTCGCCGAGACGGTTGAACATTTCGACGGCTTCTTCCGTCGTGGTCTCAAAACGCTGTATGGGCAGGCGGGCATCGATGATTTCCTGCATACGGGTGCGGATGCGGCGTACGTCGTCGGGCGTAACGGCGTGTCCGAGCTTCAGATTGCAGTAGTAGCCGTTCGAGACAGGGATGTCGATCACCACGCTGCTGCCCGGATAGAGGTCGTGTACGGCCTTGCACAGCACGAGAAACAGCGAACGGGTGTAAGTGCGGATGCCCGAGGGCGCGTGCAGGTCGAGGTATTCCACATCCTTGTTGTGATAGACACGGTAGTGCAGTCCCTCCACCTTGTTATTTACCTTGGCGCTCACGGGACCGAAAGTCATCTGGAGATTATTTTCCCTGTAAATGTCAGAAAGTGTACTCCCGATTGGGACTTTCAGACTTTTTTTGTTATTTTTGCAGCGGATTTGCAGTACTTGTTTCATAATCATGACATGATGGTTCGATTGTCGGTGGACAAAGGCCCGTTTCCTAAACGGAGGGTAAAATTAGCCAAAGTTTTGCAGATTTCCAAGGAACAGACGTCACAAATTAAAAAATTATATGTCGATTTGGATTTTCTTTAAGCTCATTGGTGCCTTGGCACTGCTGATGTTCGGTATGAAAGCCATGAGCGAAAGCCTGCAGAAAATGGCAGGTCCGCAGCTGCGCCACGTCCTGGGTGCAATGACCACTAACCGCTTTACAGGTATCCTTACGGGAACATTCATCACGGCTGCCGTGCAGTCGTCGACGGCGACGACGGTGATGACCGTCAGCTTCGTGAATGCCGGCCTGCTGACACTGGTGCAGGCCATCTCGGTCATCATGGGTGCCAACATCGGTACGACCCTCACGGCATGGATCATGTCGGCCGGCTTCTCGTTCAACATCACCGACTTCGTGTGGCCGGCCTTCTTCATCGGCATTGTCCTGATC
Source organism: Prevotella multiformis DSM 16608 (assembly GCF_000191065.1). Classification (GTDB taxonomy): domain Bacteria; phylum Bacteroidota; class Bacteroidia; order Bacteroidales; family Bacteroidaceae; genus Prevotella; species Prevotella multiformis. The sequence continues at coordinate 255,299 of NZ_GL872283.1, read as the reverse complement.
TACTCCAAGAAGCGCAAGCTCATCGGCGACTTCCTCTTCGGCGTGTCGTTCATGTTCCTCGGACTGGGAACACTGCGCCAGGCGGGCATCGACATGGACCTGGCCCACAACCAGGCCGTGCTCGACTTCTTCAGCCAGTTCGACCCAAGGAGCTTCTTCACGACCATCGTGTTCCTGCTCATCGGCAGCGTACTGACGATGTGCGTGCAGAGTTCCGCCGCCATCATGGCCATCACGATGATCCTCTGTTCCACCGGCGTACTGCCGATTTACCAGGGCATCGCACTGGTGCTGGGCGAGAACATCGGTACGACCGTCACATCGAACCTCGCCGCACTGACCGCCAACACGCAGGCGCGGCGGGCGGCAATGGCGCACATGGTGTTCAACGTCTTCGGCGTCATCTGGGTGCTGTGCGTCTTCCATCCTTTCATCAACATGGTCTGCAGCTGGGTAGGCTACGATGTCGATATGCCGAAGACCGCCGCCGGCTTTGCCGCCAACGCCGCCAAGCTGAGCTTCGTGCTGGCTGCCTTCCATACGACGTTCAATGTCACGAACACGCTCGTCCTCGCCGGGCCGATCAAGTACCTGGAGAAGCTCGTCTGCAAGATCATCAAGCCGAAGGCCAACAAAGACGAGGACGAATTCCGTCTGCACTTCATACAGGCGGGCATCATGAAGACTCCGGAGCTGTCTGTGCTGGAGGCTTCCAAGGAGATCAAGTCCTTCGCAGAACGCATCCAGCGTATGTTCGGCATGGTGCGCGAGCTGCTCGGCGAGGCCGACACGGACAAGTTCAACAAGATCTTCACCCGCATAGAGAAGTACGAGGGCATCTCGGACAACATGGAGATTGAGATCGCGAAGTACCTCGACCAGGTCTCCAATGCCCATCTGAGCGACGAGACGAAGGACAAGGTACGCTCCATGCTCCGTGAGATCTCCGAACTGGAGAGCATCGGCGACGCCTGCTACAACATTGCCCGGACCGAGAGCCGGCGCATCCGCGGCAAGGAAGACTTCACCGAGGAGCAGTATGACCACATGCACCAGATGTTCGAACTGACGGACGATGCCCTGACGCAGATGAACCGGATCCTTGTCGGACACCGGCAGGACAACGACGTGAACCGCTCGTTCAACATCGAGAACGAAATCAACAACTACCGCAACCAGCTGCGCTCGCAGAACATCAACGACGTCAACGACCACAAGTACACATACGCCATCGGCACGATGTACATGGACATCATCCAGGAGTGTGAGAAGCTGGGCGACTACGTCGTCAACGTCGTCGAAGCCCGTATGGGAGTACGCCAGCAGGAAGCATGAGCAGGCGACCGCGATTCATCTAATGACACATCATGCAAGACAGAAGCCCTCGTCTTCCTTCAGGAGGACGGGGGCTTTCCGTATGTTCACGGACGGAACGGATGACACGATGGGTCCTTCAGGTCAGAAACACAATCCACATGGAATCAGACACGCAGGGAACGGACGGGGGACAGCCTTGCCCTCATTGGTAAACAAACCTAAAAAACACGGATAATTTCCATATTTTACATAATTAACCTCTTAAAAGACGCTGATTCTGAAGATTTCTGATTAAATTTGCAGCTAAATTCAATTGTTAGTATCTGATGCGTAATAAGATATATACCCTCGCAGCCCTGCTTACGGCTACGTTCGCAATGACTTCCTGCCTGAATGACAACGACGGGAACGAGCGTGCAAGTTACAAGGACACCGCCATTACCGGCTTCTCCCTCGGACAGCTGAAGCAGGTGCGCGACACGGTTACGAAAGCCGGGAAAGACAGTACGTACAAGGCGAAATACGATGCGGGAAAGGTGAAGTTCTACATCGACCAGATGCAGGGACTGATCTACAACCCCGACTCGCTGCCCTACGGGACGGATGCCGCTCACGTGCTGGCGAAGATCACGGCGAAGAACGCCGGAACGGTTGCCATCCAGTCTGTCAAGGACGCATCGCTCTCTTATTACAGAAGCAACGACTCCATCGATTTCACACAGCCGCGTACCTTCCGTGTCTATGCGAACGGCGGCTATGCGTACCGTGAATACAAGATCTCAGTCAATGTACATAAGCAGAGGGGCAACGTCTTCAGCTGGAAGACAATGCAGGACAACAGCGGCTTCGCCTCCTTCACGGCTATGAAGGCCGTCAGCACCGGCGACAGGATATTTGTGTTCGGTACGGACGGCACGCAGACCACGGGCTACGTCACGTCGAAAGCTGACGGAAACAGCTGGACAGGGCTGGGACGTTCCTTCACGGCCAGTGCCTACAAGAGCATCGCCGTACAGAACGGCAGCCTCTTCGTCATCGACAACGGAACGGTATACAGCTCGGCTGACGGCAACACATGGACAGCCGTTGCGACAGACAGCAGTCTGAAGCAGCTGGTGGCAGCATCGCCGGCAGAGCTGTTCGCACTGACAGCTGACGGCAGTCTTGCCGCTTCAAGGGACAAGGGCGTTACATGGAATGCCGAGACACTGGACAGCGACGCTTCGCTCCTCCCGGCCGGCAACGTCAGCTATACGGTATCGGACGCTTCCAACGGCGTGAACCGGGTGCTGCTTGTAGGCACGACCGCAGACGGGAAGAAGAACGTTTCCTGGACGAAACTGTCGTACCGGCAGGGGGCGAAATGGTCCTATGTCGAAAGCAATGCAGACAAATACCTGCTGCCGCTCTACGGCAACCTTACCGTCGTAGGCTACGACGATGCCGCTCTCGCCCTGGGCACAAAAACCGGCGGGAGCTTCGGACCAATGCTGCTCTCACGCGACGGAGGCATCACCTGGAAAAGTGACGAGAGCTTTTCCTATCCCAAGGAAGCGCAGCCGGCGGCGACCTTTACCGCCGCAGCCGACAATGACGGATACATCTGGATTGTCAGCAGTACGAAAGTATGGCGCGGAAGACTCAACAGGGTAGGCTGGAAGCTGAACCTGGACCGCATGACAGAATAAAGAAGAATATGATGAAACGTACTGTCACCGGTCTGCTCTTTCTCCTCGCTGCTGCGCCCATGTGGGCGCAGTCGGATCCGGAATACAGGATGGAGGCGGGTGCCGGCGTGGGCATGATGGGCTATCTGGGCGATTTCAACAGCTCGCTGACAAAGGACCTGCAGCCCATGGGGACTGTACTTGCCCGATACAACCTCAGTCCGTACATGGGACTGAAGATGAACGTTTCGTTCGGAAAGATGAAAGGGTCGTCGGCTGACGTAAAGACCTATTACCCCCGCTTTGCCTCTGCTCCTTATTCATTCAGCAATTCACTGGTCGATGTAGGCATCGCATACGAGTATAATTTCCTGCCCTACGGTACCGGCCGCGACTACCGGGGGGCACAGCGGCTGTCGCCCTATGCGACGATAGGACTGGGAGCCACCTATGTCAGCATAAAGAACGGCGACCGCAAGTCTGCCTTATCCGCCAGCCTCCCCATAGGCATAGGCGTGAAATACAAGATAGGCGACCGGACGAATGTCGGGCTGGAATGGGCCATGCACTTCTCGCTCAGCGACGAACTCGACGGGCAGAAAGACCCCTATGGAATCAAGAGCAGCGGACTGTTCAAGAACACCGACTGCTACTCAACGCTCCAGCTGACGCTCTCCTACAGCTTCATGGCAAAGTGCAGGACCTGTCATAACGAGGACGAGTAATAGAATATGGTAGAAGAATTGGACATGACACGAATACCCCGGCACATCGCCATCATCATGGACGGCAACGGCCGGTGGGCAACAGAACGCAACAAACCGCGCTCCTACGGACACCAGGCAGGAGTGGAGACCGTGCGCCGCATCACATCGGAATGCGTACGGCTGGGCGTGAAGTACCTCACACTCTACACCTTCTCCACGGAGAACTGGAACCGTCCGACGGATGAAATCGCCGCACTGATGGGCCTCGTGCTGACCTCCCTGGAAGACGAGATCTTCATGAAGAACAACGTACGCTTCCGTGTCATCGGCGACCGGGAAAGGCTACCGGAAGAAGTGCAGGAGAAACTTCGTGAGACCGAACAGCACACGGAGAAGAACGCCGCCATGACGATGGTCGTAGCCCTGAGCTACAGCGCACGATGGGAGATAACACAGGCGATGAAGGAGATTGTCACGGAACATCAGCAGGAGAATACCGTCCCGCTTCGTCCCGAAATGATAACCGAAGAGCTGCTGGACAGACATATGCAGACGAACTTCATGCCCGATCCCGACCTCCTGATCAGGACAGGCGGAGAGCTGCGTATCTCCAATTACCTGCTCTGGCAGATAGCCTATTCAGAACTTTACTTCTGTGATACTTACTGGCCCGACTTCAGCGAACACGACCTGCAGAAAGCCATCACGAGCTTCCAGAGCAGGCAGCGACGGTTCGGAAAGACAGAGAAACAAGTAGAAGAAAACGAAAACAAATAAGTTACGCGACAGATGACGAATATAAATAAGGTGTTGCTGCTCCTTGCCCTCTCCGGAATAACACTTGCGGCAGGCGCACAGGAGAAAATCGTAAACCCAGACATCACTTATTCCGGTACGCCTAAGACCTACAAACTCGCAGGACTGGCCGTTACCGGCATCGAGGGCTATGAGGATTATGTCCTCACAGGCATATCCGGGCTCAGCATCGGACAGGAGCTGGAGGTACCGGGGACGGCTGTCACGGATGCCGTGAAACGCTACTGGAAGCATGGACTCTTCTCCGACGTTTCCATCACGGCAGACTCCATCGTGGGCGACAACATCTATCTGAAGATACATCTTGCACCACGGCCACGCATCTCCACCATCAACTACAACGGACTGAAGAAGACGGAACGAGAGGACATGGAGAAGAAGCTTGGACTCCTGAAGGGCGGACAGATCACGCCTAACATGATCGACCGGGCCAGGGTTCTCGCCAAGAAGTACTTTGATGAGAAAGGCTACAAGAACGCCGAAATCAATATCCGTCAGCGTGACGATGTCGCTGCCAAGAACCAGGTAATCCTGGATATTGACGTAGACAAGAAGGAGAAACTGAAGGTTCGCAAGATAACCATTGACGGAGACAACCAGCTGGGCGACAAGAAAATCAAGGGTTCGCTGTTCACAAAGGGGGCATTCAGCAAGACGCATGAAGCCGGAAAGCTGTCCAGCTTTCTGAAGTCGAAGAAGTTCACTCCCGAACGCTGGGCGGAAGACAAGAAGAAGCTCATCACGAAATACAACGAATATGGTTTCCGTGATGCGACCATCCTGAAGGACAGCGTATGGAACGTTGACCCGAAGCATGTCGACATCTATATCAAAGTGGATGAGGGCAAGAAGTATTACATCCGAAACATCACCTGGGTGGGCAATACGGTCTATTCGACCGATTACCTGTCCCGCCTGCTCGACATGAAGAAAGGGGACGTGTACAACCAGACCTACATGAACAAACGCCTTTCGCAAGATGAGGACGCTGTGGGCAACGCCTACTGGAACAACGGTTACCTCTTCTATAATCTCCAGCCGACGGAGGTCAACATTGTCGGCGACTCCATCGACCTTGAGATGCGCATCTATGAAGGTCAGCAGGCACACATCAACCGTGTGAAAATCAACGGCAACGACCGTCTCTATGAGAATGTCGTCCGCCGTGAGCTGCGTACAAAGCCGGGCGATCTCTTCTCAAAGGAGGCCCTCCAGCGTTCGGCACGTGAGCTGGCTTCCATGGGGCACTTCGACCCAGAGGCAATCAATCCGGTACCGGAACCGAACTATGAGGACGGTACTGTTGACATCAACTATAACCTCAAGCAGAAGTCGAACGACCAGGTGGAGCTATCACTGGGCTGGGGTCAGACAGGTGTCATCGGCCGTGTCGGTCTGAAACTGACCAACTTCTCGATGGCCAACCTCTTCCGCAAGAACCGTGAGCACCGGGGTATAATGCCTATCGGAGACGGCGAGACCCTCTCGCTGGGCGCACAGACGAATGGTACTTACTATCAGTCGTACAATGCACAGTACTCCACCAACTGGCTCGGAGGCAAGCGTCCTATCCAGTTCAATGTGGGTGTGTCTTTCTCAAAGCAGACGGATGTGTCGAGCAACTATTACAACAGTGGTTACCTGAACAACTACAACAACTACCGTTATGGTTACGGTAACTATAATTACAACAGCTACGAGAATTATTATGACCCCGGCAAGTATGTGAAACTCCTGGGATTCTACGTGGGCTGGGGAAAGCGTCTGAACTGGCCTGACGACTACTTCACCTTGTCACTCCAGCTACAGTACCAGCGTTATATGCTGCGCAACTGGCGTTACTTCATTATGTCGAACGGTTCGGCGAACAACTTGAACCTCAACATCTCGCTCAACCGTACGTCAACCGACAACCAGCTCTTCCCGCGCCGCGGTTCGGACTTCACGGTATCGCTGACCATCACTCCGCCCTGGTCGAAATGGGACGGAAAGGACTATGCTCACCTGGCAACCGACCGCAACTCGCCTACTTACTCACAGGAGCAACAGGAGAAATACCGCTGGGTGGAGTACCACAAGTGGAAGTTCAAGGCACGTACCTTCACAGCGCTCACCAGCGGACAGAAGTGCTTTGTCCTCATGACGCGTGTCGAGCTAGGTCTGCTGGGCAGTTACAACAAGAACAAGAAGAGTCCGTTCGAGACCTATTATATGGGTGGAGACGGCATGAGCGGATACTCTACTGGTTACGCTGAGGAGACCATCGGTCTTCGTGGTTACGAGAACGGATCGCTCACTCCCTACGGTGCCGAGGGCTATGCCTACGACCGCCTCTCACTCGAACTCCGTTATCCGTTCCTTCTCGGCAACACCACCATCTATGGGCTTGGGTTTGTCGAGGCCGGAAATGCGTGGACAGAGACAAGCAAGTTCAATCCGTTCGACATGAAACGTTCAGCCGGGCTGGGTGTCCGCATCTTCCTGCCGATGGTGGGTCTGATGGGCATCGACTGGGCTTACGGCTTCGACAAGGTGTTCGGAACAAAGGGCGGCAGCCAGTTCCACTTTATCCTCGGACAGGAGTTCTGATTGGTTTGAGGTTTGAGGTTTGAGATTTGGACTTTGAAGGAGGAATGACAATAATTATGAACTTTGGATTTTAAAGTAAACATAAAAAGAAAAATGAACAAGAAGAAGATATTGAAGACCGTATTGAGGTTTGTTCTGCCTCTTTACCTTTTCACGCTTTTGCCTTTAACCGCTTCTGCACAGAAGTTTGCACTCATCGACATGGAGTATATCCTCAAGAATGTACCGGCTTACGAGCGCGCGAATGAACAGCTGAACCAGGTCAGCAAGAAATGGCAGGCGGAGGTTGAAGCACTCAACACAGAGGCATCCACAATGTACAAGAACTATCAGAACGAGGTTGTCTTCCTATCCCAGGACCAGAAGAAGAAACGGCAGGAAGCCATCATGGCCAAGGAAAAGCAGGCATCCGACCTCAAACGCAAGTACTTCGGTCCGGAAGGCGAGCTTTTCAAGAAGCGTACAAGCCTGATCACTCCCATCCAGGACGAGATTTACAATGCCGTCAAAGACATATCCGACCAGCGCGGCTACAGTCTTGTCATCGACCGTTCGAGCAATGCCACAGGAATCATCTACGGTTCGCCGAAAGTAGATATCAGCAATGAGGTGCTGCAGAAACTGGGCTATTCCTACCAGTAAAGGATGGGGAAGACAGCAAGACCGACAAAGACTAGAAAGATTAGCGAAAACTAGGAAAGCCAGAAAGGCCAGCCCTTTCAGATAACCAAGCAAAAGAACAACAAACAACTAAACAATAAAGAAGAAATGAAAAAGTTATTTTTGATGTTGATGCTCTGTGCGCCGATGACATTGTTCGCACAGAAGTTCGGTCACCTTGACTCACAGGCACTCCTCCAGTCGCTTCCGGAGGCTACAGCCGTCCAGAGCAAACTGGAAGCCAAAGGCAAGGAATACCAGAAGCAGTTGGAAGACATGCAGGCTGAACTGCAGCGTCAGGCACAGGCCTACGACAAGACAAAGAGCACGATGAATGCCACCAAACAGGCTGAGACAGAGAAGAACCTGCAGGATATGTACAACAAGATCCAGCAGACAGCACAGGACAACCAGAAGGCTTTCAACGAGGAGCAGCAGAAGCAGCTCGGTCCGGTTCTTGAGAAAGTACGCAATGCCATCGCAGCAGTTGCCAAGGCCGGAAACTATGTCTACATCATGGAGAAGGCCGCCGGCCAGCCTCTGTACATCAACGAGGCACTCAGCAAGGACGTTACCGCAGAGGTAAAGGCCCAGCTTGCCAAGATGAAGTAAAAACAGGTACGGGAGCCTTTGCCCCGTTGTCGCTCCTCGCGCGGACAGGCACTGTCCACGAGGAAAAGGGTGAGGTCACCGCACGGATTTCTATTCTTGCGATGACCTCATTTTTCGTATTCACATATTTTATGAATGGCAGAGACAGTAACCGTTCTGCTCGTGCCACGACTTCATTCCCCGTATTCAAACAACAGAAAAGACAATCGCACACATGATGAAAAAGCTGTTCTTCTCCATCGCCATGCTGCTGCTGCCGTTACTGGCAGCTGCCCAGCAGAGCACACCCGTCTTCAAGTTCGCTTACTTCAGCTACGAAAAGGTGCTCCATGCCATGGCCGACTATGCCGCGGCGACCCGCAGCCTGAATGAGCTGAAAGCGAAATATGATGCCGAGACCAAGCGTTCCGTAGACGATTTCAACAGCCGCTACGAGGACTTCCTCGACGTGCAGCGCAAGCTGGAACCGTCCATCCTCCGCAAACGGCAGGCCGAACTGGAAGAACTGATGGACCGCAACATCACGTTCCGGAAAGATTCAGAACGGCTGCTGAAAAAGGCTGAAGAAGACCTCTATGCACCTGTCCGCGGGAAACTCGACGCAACAGTCCGGGAAATGGGAAAGGAGAGCGGATATGCCTTCATCCTCAACGCAGATGACAACAGACTCCCCTTCGCCAGTCCTTCGATGGGAGAAGACATTACCGATGCACTGATCGCAGTACTGAAATAACACAAGACAGAAACATGACGAAGTATTCCCAACAGCCGGGACCCATCGGCGTGTTCGACTCGGGTTACGGCGGTCTTACCATCCTGCACGGCATCCGCCAGCTCCTCCCGGAGTACGACTACATCTATTTAGGCGACAATGCGCGTGCCCCCTACGGCTCCCGTTCGTTCGACATCGTCTACCAGTTCACACGGCAGGCGGTGATGAAACTCTTCGGACTGGGCTGCCAGCTGGTCATCCTGGGCTGTAACACGGCCTCGGCCAAGGCACTCCGTACCATACAGCAGAACGACCTCCCCGCCCTCGACCCGGACCGCAGAGTGTTGGGGGTGATCCGTCCGACGGCTGAAATCATCGGCAGGCTCACCCGTTCCCGGCATGTGGGACTGCTCGCAACAGAAGGCACCGTCAGGAGCAACAGCTACAATCTGGAAATCCGGAAGCTGTGGCCGGACATCAAGGTGACAGGCGTGCCGTGCCCGCTGTGGGTGCCCATCATCGAGAACAACGAGGCCGACAGTCCCGGCGCCGACTATTTCGTGAAGAAACGCATCGACCATATCATGCGCATCGACCCGCAGATAGACAGTCTGATCCTCGGCTGTACGCATTATCCCATCCTCATGCCGAAGATCCTGAAGCATGCGCCACATGGCGTGCGCATCATCCCACAGGGCGAATATGTCGCCGAAAGCCTGCGGGACTATCTACGCCGCCACCCTGACATGGATGCCCGCTGCACGAAACATTCGACGGCGAAATACCTCACGACCGAGAATCCGGAGAAGTTCAAGGAGACCGCACGCATCTTCCTGCACGAGGCAGTCGATGTGGGACACATCGACCTGGAGTAAGGCTGCAGAAAGCAATAAAAAAGGTGTCAGTCCGTTAGATAAGAACAAAAAAAATAAAGAATGAAGAAGTTTTCTATAGCATTGTTCCTTTCAGCCATGGCGTTGCTGGCAGCCTGCTCCGATGACGATACATTCACGACATCGAGGAGTAACCTGCTCTCATTCCAGACCGATACACTGCGGCTCGACACCACCTTCTCGAACGTCCCCACATCGACAAAGACCTTCTGGGCATACAACCGCTCGGGAGACGGACTGCGCCTGAACAGCGTCCGGCTCGAACAAGGCAACCAGACAGGCTTCCGGGTGAACGTGGACGGCGTAGAGCTGTCTGCTGCCAACGGTTATCAGGCCAGCGGACTGGAGGTGCGCGACAAAGACAGCATCCGTGTCTTCGTAGAGATGACGTCGCCCAGAAACAACGCTGCCACGCCGCAGCTGCTGACAGACAACCTTGCATTCACGCTCGAGAGCGGCGTACAGCAGAAAGTAAATCTCAGGATCTACAGCTGGGATGCAGAACTCGTAAAGGGACGGAAAATCACGTCGAACACCACGCTGACCGGTACCAGACCCATTGTCTTCCAGGACACATTGAAAGTGGAGGCAGGGGCTACGCTGACCATTCCGGCAGGCATGACGGTCTATTTCTCCAACAAGGCTGCAATCGATGTGTACGGTACACTGCACTGCGAAGGGACGGCCGACAAACCCGTGACACTCCGTGGCGACCGTCTGGACAAGCTGTTTCCCTATCTGCCGTACGACCGTGTGAGCGGTCAGTGGCACGGCATCCGCTTCCACAAGGACAGCTACGACAACAGCCTCACACATACGGACATCCATTCGGCCTACGACGGCATTCTCTGCGATACGGCGACGACGGAACGGACGAAGCTGACGCTTGCCAATTCCACCGTCCACAACTGTCAGGGCTACGGTCTGCAGGCGATAAACTGCAAGATCGAGGCTTACAACACGCAGTTCTCCAACACACTGAAAGACTGTGCGGCCTTCATCGGCGGCGATGTGACGCTGACACACTGCACGTTCGCCCAGTTCTATCCGTTCGACGGCAACCGCGGTGCGGCATTGAGCTTCGGCAATCACAGCAGCGGGAAAGACTATCCCCTGCAGGCCTTCAACGTCAGGAACTCCCTTGTAACGGGCTATTCAGACGATGTTCTCATGGGTGGCAACAAGGAGAAGGTGACGGCCAATTATCAGTTCGACCACTGTATCCTCCGCACTCCGAAGCCGGACAAGCCCGCACTGCTTGCCCATTTCACGGATGTACTATGGGAGAACAGCAAGGATCATCCTGACGGCGGAGACAGACAGTTCGTGCTGGCAGACGGCAACAAACAGCATTACGATTTCCACTTGAAGAAACCCGAAAAAGGAGAGAAATTCCCGGCAATCAACGCCGCTGCTCCCCTCCCCGACTCCCGTTTCACAACAGACCATGACGGCAGGCCACGCGACAACAAGCCCGACATCGGCTGCTACGAGCTGCTTGTCAATTAAGCTCATCACCGCCTACCCCCCGCCTATCACCGCCTACCCCCCACCCAAAAACAATCAAATATGAAGACAATAGACATCAGCATCAAGATCGGCTTCTGCCAGCCGGAAGAACTGCCGGCAGCCGACCAGCACCTTATCCAGACAGCCATCCATGCCACGGCCAACAGCTATTCTCCCTACAGCCGGTTCCGTGTGGGAGCTGCACTGCTCCTTGCCGATGGGACAGAAGTCATGGGTGCCAACCAGGAGAATGCCGCCTTCCCGTCAGGTCTCTGCGCCGAGCGTTCGGCCATCTTTGCAGCACAGTCCACCCGTCCCGACCAGCCCATCAACACGCTGGCCATTGCCGCCGCCAACGAATACGGACTGATGCGGGATCCGATCGTACCCTGCGGTGCCTGCCGGCAGGTCATTCTGGAGATTGAAGACCGATACAGACAGCCGGTCCGCATACTCCTCTACGGTACAGCAGGCGTATATGTCATCAGCACTGTCAAGGATCTTCTTCCGCTCCAGTTTGTCGGAGAATCGATGAAATAGCAGGTGCAGGACACAGGCAGACAGCCGGAAGTCTCAGGCTACGGAATGAAGACCGACAGCGGGAAGTTCCAAGCGAAAGACCGGGAACGGACAGCCGGAAGTTACAAGCTGCAGGAATCGATCCGATGGATGGAATGCAGGAATGTGTCTTTCCTATCTGCCGGGATTTCCGTTCCCAACCGGTTGGGATTCCTGTTCCCAACGGCCGGGATTCCTGTTCCCAACCGGTTGGGAATCCTGTTCCCGACGGCTGGGAATGTCTGTACCGACGACCGATGACAACGGAACAGATCACCCGACCCTCCCATCAAGGTACGCCAGCTGTAAAGACATCAGTTCATAACTCCATTAACTCCCTATAACTCTTTTAACTCCTAACAAAGATATGGACCATTTACCCAAAGACCCCGCAATCCTGCTGAGCAGCGTGAATATGCTGCTGCGCGACAGAGAATTCGATTCGTTGAAATCACTCTGCTACAATTTCAATGAAGATCCCGAACGCCTCAAGGATTATATGCTCAAGGCCGGATATGTGTACAGCGAAGAACAGCATCAGTTCCGACCTGTCGGCTTCGACAGGAAGCAATGAATTCCCATTGTCCTTGCCCGACCTCCCTTGAACGGCCTCGCAAAGACGCTGTCGGTCAGGCTGTACAAAGCCGTCCGAAACGAAAAGGAGAGCCTCCTTACAGTCCATGCGGCTGTCGGGAGGCTCTCCTTTTTACTATGTTTCACAAGCGTTATTTGCGCTTGTAAACGATGTTCTCGTCTGTAATCTTTTCTGTTCCGTTATGCGTATGCGTAATCGTCCCGCCCTTCAGGTCTACTCGGAAAGTCAGCGTGGTTGCAGGCTGCTGCTCTCCGTTGGCCGGAATATACATCATCAGCTTCGTACCGTCAAGGGCGTACTTGTAAGTGTTGGTTTCACTGTGCGTTTCGTCCTTACGACGGTGTCCGTCTGGCGTTACCTTCTTGAACGTGATTTTATATCCGCTTTCATTGACTACTTCTGTGTCTGAAACGAATTTCAACGATCCCCAGTGGGTGGTCGTGTTCGCATTTCCTTCCTGTATCCTCTCAAAAGACCACTCTGTATTCTTCAGCGGGTTGTCCTGAATTACCTGATCGTCATTATCCTTGCTGCAAGAAGAAAAACTTAACACCGTTGCCACGATGGCAACAAACAATTTCATACTTTTCATCATGTTCTGTACTATTGAGTTTGTAAATTCGGCTGCAAAAGTACATAAAAAGAACAATATTGGACTAATATAGAACATAAAATTTCTTTTTAATCATTAAATCAGTCGTTTTAGTCATATTCTTCATCGGTCGATAAAGTGATGAAAAAAACAGGATTGAATAATGATATTACCGCATTTGGACAATAAGAAAGACGGCATGGAAGTGGGCAATGTTTCCTATAGGAGCTTTCGTAAAAACAGTCTGTCAACGTGTCCGTTCATACGATGATTTCTCATCGATTATCCTCTTATATGGACAATAATTAAAAGTTGGAAACATATCAAAATATTCTATTATGGATAACTTTCTTCTCATATATTTTTCTTAACTTTGCTGAAAATTAATCCGTTAATTTTATTAAACAGCTTATAATGAGTTATTTATATCATAATATAAAAAGTGTGTAATCTCAGAAAATTGAATAAAAAGAAAACTATCATATTGGACAAATGGAAATAATCAAGCGCAATGGTGAAAAGGAAGCCTACAATAATAATAAGATTTCAATAGCCATTAAAAAGAGTTTCATCAGTACCGGAAAGGAGATTGCAGACAACGAGATAGCCGGAATGGTCGGTGAAGTAGAGCAGTTCATTACAGACAACCCTGGGCTGCGCACCGTCGAGGACATACAGAACCGTGTGGAGAAATGTCTCATGGAGCACGGGCATTACGATGAAGCGAAGAATTACATCCTCTTCCGCTATCAGCGCAACGAACAGCGGCAGGCCATCAACTACATTGCCTGGGCGGCAGACGACCGCCAGCTGGCTGATGTCCTGCACCGTGTGGCACGCGAATACCGTGAAAGGTCTTACAGCATGGTGACACTTCAGGAGAAGTTCGCCAGCTTCAGCAAGCCGGGGATGTCGCACAGAGACGCCATCGACGCGCTCATCAAGGCGGCGGTGGAACTGACGACACCCGAGGCTCCGGCATGGGAAATGATTTCCGCACGCATCCTTTCGTACCGATCGGAACAGAAAATCAGTCGGCTGGAAGAGGAACTGGGGCTCAAGACCTTCTATCAGAAAGTAAGATACATGACGGAAGAAGGGCTCTACGGCGATTACATCCTTCAGAACTACGGCGAAGAGGAAATCAACGAGGCGGCCGACTTCATGCAGCCTGACCGTAATGAACTCCTGAACTTCTCCGGGCTCGACCTGCTGCTGAAACGCTATGTCATCAAGAGCTATGCAGGCAAGGTGCTCGAACGTGTACAGGAGATGTTCCTCGGTATCGCACTGCATCTCGCCCTGCCGGAGAAGAAGGAAGACCGGCTTCTATGGGTACGGCGCATCTACGACCTGCTCAGCCGGCTGGAAGTGACCATGGCGACACCGACGCTCTCGAATGCCAGAAAACCGAACCATCAGCTCTCAAGCTGCTTCATAGACACTGTCCCCGACAGTCTGGACGGCATCTACCGTTCGCTGGACAACTTCTCGCAGGTGAGCAAGTTCGGCGGCGGCATGGGGATGTACTTCGGCAAGGTACGTGCCACGGGTGGCAATATCCGTGGTTTCAAAGGAGTAGCCGGCGGTGTCATCCGATGGATGAAACTCGTCAACGACACCGCTGTAGCGGTAGACCAGCTGGGAATGCGACAGGGTGCCGTGGCAGTTTACCTGGATGTATGGCACAAGGATCTGCCCGAGTTTCTGCAGCTCCGCACCAACAACGGCGACGACCGCATGAAGGCACACGACATTTTCCCGGCGATCTGCTATCCGGACCTGTTCTGGAAGATGGCCGAAGAAGACCTGAATCAGAACTGGACGCTCTTCTGTCCGAACGAAATCATGCGCATCAAGGGCTATTGCCTGGAGGACTGCTACGGCGAGGAGTGGGAACGCAGGTATCTTGACTGTGTCAACGACCAGCGAATCTCGCGCCGTGTCATCAGCATCAAGGACATCGTCCGCCTTGTCCTCCGCTCTGCCGTAGAGACTGGAACACCGTTCACATTCAACCGGGATACAGTGAACAGAGCCAACCCTAATGGTCATAAGGGAATGATCTACTGCTCCAATCTCTGCACGGAGATAGCCCAGAACATGGCTCCCATCGAAACAATATCCAAGGAGATAGAGACGGAAGACGGTGATACCGTTGTCGTCACGAAGACCCGTCCGGGCGAGTTCGTAGTCTGCAACCTGGCAAGTCTGTCGCTTGGCAGACTGCCATTGGAGGACGAGGAGCAGATGAAAGAGAAGGTGGCGACGGTTGTCCGTGCCCTTGACAACGTCATCAGCCTCAATTTCTATCCTGTTCCCTACGCCCGGATCACCAACCAGCGGTACCGCTCCATAGGCCTGGGCGTGAGCGGTTACCACCATGCACTGGCCAAACGGCGCATCAAGTGGGAGAGTGAGGAGCACCTGCAGTTCATGGACAAGGTCTTCGAGACCATCAACCGGGCGGCTATCCTCGCCAGTTCTGACCTTGCCAGAGAGAAAGGAAGCTATCAGTTCTTTGAAGGAAGCGAATGGCAGACGGGTGCTTACTTCGACAAGCGAGGCTATGGCAGTGCCGAATGGCAGGAGGTCCGCCGCACGGTCGCCCGGCAGGGAATGCGCAATGCCTATCTGCTTGCCGTCGCTCCGACCAGCAGTACGAGCATCATCGCAGGGACGACAGCCGGACTGGATCCCATTATGAAGCGTTTCTTCTTGGAAGAAAAGAAGGGTAGTATGCTCCCGCGGGTTGCTCCGGAACTGTCGGATGAAACCTACTGGATGTACAAGAGTGCCTATCTCATCAACCAGAAGTGGAGCGTCCGCGCCTCCGGCATACGCCAGCGCCACATCGACCAGGCGCAGAGTATGAACTTATACATTACCAACGACTTCACCATGCGTCAGGTACTCGATCTCTACCTCCTCGCCTGGAAGAGCGGTGTCAAGACCCTCTACTATGTCCGCAGCAAGTCACTGGAAGTGGAAGAGTGCGAAAGCTGTGCATCGTAAGCAAGGAGTCAAGGGAGTTAAAATCATCGCTTATCATCGCCCATCACCACCTATCATCGCCCATCACCGCTTATCATCGCCCATCACCGCTTATCATCGCCTACTAAAATATTCACACAATGGACAATAAACTGAAACGTAACACATTATTCAATCCCTCAGGCGATACCGACCTGCGCCTGAGAAGAATGATCGGTGGCAACACCACCAACCTCAACGACTTCAACAACATGAAGTATTCATGGGTCAGCGACTGGTACAGACAGGCCATGAACAACTTCTGGATTCCGGAGGAAATCAACCTGTCACAGGACTTCAAAGACTATCCACGGCTCGACAAGGCAGAACGTACGGCTTACGATAAGATACTGAGCTTCCTCGTCTTCCTCGATTCCCTGCAGAGCAACAACCTGCCGACCGTCAGCGAATACATCACTGCCAACGAGGTGAACCTCTGTCTGCATATCCAGGCCTTTCAGGAATGTATCCACAGCCAGAGTTACAGTTACATGCTCGATACCATCTGCAGTCCGGAGGAACGGAACGACATTCTCTACCAGTGGAAGACGGACGAACACCTGCTGAACCGCAACAAGTTCATCGGCGACTGCTACAACGAGTTCCATGAAAAGCGTGACAAGTTCAGCCTGATGAAAACGCTCATTGCCAACTTCATCCTCGAAGGCATTTACTTCTACAGCGGCTTCATGTTCTTCTACAACCTCAGCCGGAACGGAAAGATGTCCGGCTCAGCACAGGAAATCCGATACATCAACCGGGATGAGAACACCCATCTCTGGCTTTTCCGAAGCATCATCCTCGAACTCAAGAAAGAGGAACCGGATATGTTCACACCCGATAGAATAAAGGTTTATGAAGACATGATGCGTGAGGGGGTACGGCAGGAAATAGCATGGGGACAATACGTCATCGGCAATGATGTACAGGGACTGAACGAACAGATGGTGTCCGATTACATCCGTTATCTCGGCAACCTCCGCTGGTCAGGCCTCGGTTTCGGCTTCCTCTATGACGACAACCGGAAAGAGCCGGAGAACATGAAATGGGTAGGGCAGTACTCCAATGCCAACATGGTAAAGACAGACTTCTTTGAAGCCAAGAGCACGGCATACGCCAAGAGCACGGCACTGGCGGATGACCTGTAGGGAAGTACATGGCTGGCTTCTCTGGCAGCAGCCAGTACCACTAGAACCCATATCATTCTGTGGATAACCCTGTGGAAAAACCTGTGGATAACTCCTTCATAACCCTGTGGATATCCACACAGCTACGGAAGCAGACAGCGCATCGTGGATATCCACAGAGTTATTCACGCCGTTTTAGGGAAGTTTTACACAACTTACACGCTAAAAAAGATATAAACTTATTATCTTTGCACCGATTGTGGAAAATGTGGATAAACGGGTATAGCAGCTGAATACCAGACAGAAAATATAAACACAACCTGTCGACAAGCTGCTACCACGGGTTGATAACCATCCTGCCAAGAAAACGGCAGAAAAGTTCTGCACAAATCCACAGCCTATCATACTAAAACATTCTTTTTCTTTCAAAAGAGAGAAATAAAGAATAATATATAAGTTGAACGGATTAAACTGAGAATATGAAAAAGCTGAAGAATTATATAGTCTGTCTCCTGGCAATGACGGCTGTCAGTGCGTCGGCACAGTGTACATTCCGCAACACGGCTTTCAGCAGCGGCGAATACCTGACGTACAACCTCTATTACAACTGGAAGTTCATCTGGGTCAAAGCGGGTACGGCATCATGGTACACGGTCTCGTCCACCTACAAAGGTATTCCGGCTTACCGTGCTTCGCTCACCACACGTGGGAACGGTCGGCTGGACGATTATTTCGTGCTGCGCGACACCCTCCTCACTTATAACTCGAAACAGATGGAACCGCTCTACTTCCGTAAGGGAGCCAGGGAAGGGAAGCGTTACACGGTGGATGAGGTGTTTTATTCCTATCCGAACGGCAGGAGCAGGCTGCGCCAGCACAGAATTAACAATGAAGGCAAGCATCAGTGGATGGAGCGCACCTACGATGACTGTTCTTTCGACATGATGAGCATCTTTCTTCGGGCACGCAGCTTCAATCCTGAAAGCTGGAAGAAAGGCGAGGTGGTGAAGTTCCCTATCGTAGATGGGAACAGCCGGCATGCCGCCCGCATCGTCTATTTAGGAAAGGAGAACATAAAGGCTGACAATGGTCACAAGTACCGCTGTCTGCGTCTTACCTATTATGAATATGAAGACGAGAAGTGGCGCGACATTGCCAGTTTTTACGTCACTGATGACAAGAACCACATCCCCGTCCGCCTTGATATGCGCCTGAAGTTCGGTTCTGCCAAGGCCTTCCTGGTAGCGATGAAAGGCATCAACAGTCCGGTCACCTCACAGGTGAGATAGGGTGAAAATACATTCTTCTTGCTTTTATCTTAGGTAAGAAAGGCTTTCTCTTGTATCCTTTTTGTGTTACGGGAGAAAGCCTTTTTGATGTCTGCACACCCTTTACAGGCTTTTGGAAATAGCCTTATGGCAGGCCGTTTGCGTAGTATTTTGTGACGGGAATGCAACCGGTTCCGCATCCTGTCGTTGCACTGATGTCCGACACTCATCGTGTCGTCGGTCAACGCCAGCCGTGTTAAGGGTCAACACCGGTCGTTTCGATGGCGCACAACCTTACTGTTTATTGCCGGGAGGGAGCAGAGTGCAGTAAAAGAATGCAGTGCAGTGCCGAAATCCGATCCGGCTTCTATATAATTAAGGTGGCATGAAGGGTTGAGCACATTATTTTCTATGAGTACCTTATTTTTTAGGAAAAACATTTGCAGGGACAGAATATTTATCCTACTTTTGCAGTGTGTTATATAAGTGGTACACTTGATTAGGATGAATTTGCAGACAGGCAGTCTTGTCGACCTCCTTACAAAGTATGCTTAAAATATTAATTTTAAATGATTCTATTATTTAGGCGAAAAGTTATAATACCGTAACTTGAGATCCATAAAACATACTATTATGAAAATTGGAAAATTGTTGTTCACCTATGTATTGCTGTTGGTTTCCATGGCCGCACAAGGTCAGACATCTGTTATTTCAGGCGAGCTGCTCGATTCTCTGACCCATGAGGGAGAGCCGTTCGCTACAGTCAGAGTCTACAAAGGCAGAAAAAGCGAGAAGCCGGTAGCCATGTCGGTCACGGGACAGGACGGGAAGTTCGCCCAGAAAGTGACCGGACAGGGCAGTTACCTCATCTCTTTCAGCTCGATGGGGCGCAAGGAAATCGTACGCAAGGTACAGCTGACGGCGGCAGGAGGCACGATCAGCCTCGGACAGCTTCTTGTACAGGACGATGCCAAGCAGCTGAAAGGCGTTGAGGTGGTGGCACAGAAGCCGCTGGTGAAGATGGAGACCGACAAGATGTCGTATGATGTACAGGCCGACAACGATGCCAAGACGAACACGGTACTCGATATGCTTCGCAAAGTCCCGATGGTGACGGTCGACGGACAGGACAATATCACCGTCAACGGCCAGAGTTCCTTCAAGGTCTATGTGGACGGAAAACCCAACGTGATGTTCTCGGCCAGCCCGTCACAGATATTCAAGTCGATGCCGGCATCGGCCGTGAAGTCGATAGAAGTGGTTACGAACCCGGGAGCAAAATACGATGCGGAAGGTGTCGGCGGTGTGCTGAACATCGTCATGAACCATGCCGACGGACAGGGAAAGGTGAAGATGAACGGCTACAACGGCAATGTAAGCCTAATAGCAAGCAGCAGGGGATGGCGCACCTCAGGCTTCCTGAGCGGACAGCAGGGAAAACTTACCTACAGTGCCAACGTCATGTACAGCAAGGCCCTGATCAACGGGACTGTAACGGAAATCAACCGTACCTCGGCCGACGGGTCACGCATGGACTACTGGCAGGAAGGGCACACACGCATCCCGTTCACGATGAACAGCATCAGCCTGGGATATGAACTTGACTCGATGAGCAACATCGGTGCCTCCGTAGGGCTTACTTCTTTCTCTATGAAGAACGACGGGCATCCTTTGACACGTTTCTCAGGCGGTCCATACGGAGCTGCGGGCTTCTCCTACGGCAACGAGATGACGATGGAGAACACCAACATGAGCTTCAACGGAAGCGTGGACTACCAGCGTTTCTTCAACAAAGAGCGTACAAGCAGCCTGATGCTGAGCTATCTTTTCACAACCTCTCCGGCAGAGAACGACAACCGCCGTGTCTACGACCCGATACCGGGCAATGTGACCATTCCGTTGCACGACCTCTACTCCGAGGCGAAGACACAGGGTACGGAACATACGGTACAGGCGGACTTCACCACGCCGCTGGGCAAGGGACAGACGCTGAATGCCGGCCTGAAATTCATCTCCCGTCGTAACTCGTCCGATTCAAAGTACTATGACATCACGGGCGGGAACGAGGTCTACAATGCAGCCAACAGCGTCAATTACAAGAACACCCAGAACATTCTTGCCGAGTATGCCGAATACAGTGCGACGCTGGGCAAGTTCGGAGCAAAGGCCGGTCTGCGCTATGAACATACATGGGAGAACGTGGAGTTCATCATCGGTCCGGGCAGCGACTTCAAGAAGAACTACGGTAATCTGGTGCCGTCGGCCAGTCTTACTTATAATATCTCGGCAGGATTCAACATCGGTGTGAACTACGGAATGCGCATCACCCGCCCCGGAATCAGCTATCTCAACCCGTATGTCGACCGTTCCAACCCGACGGTGCTGAGCTATGGCAACCCGGATCTGGCCGTTGAGAAAAGCCATAATATAAGTTTTGTCTTCAACTACTTCACACCGAAGTTCATGGTCAACATGACGTTGGGAGAATCGTTTGCCAACAACCAGATCGAGCAGTATTCCTTCATGGACGGGACGGTTCTGAACACTACCTACGGCAATATCGTACGCAGCCGCTGGACGAATTTCACTACTTTCATGAACTATGCCCTCACGCCGAAGACCCGTATCATGTTCAACGGAGGAGTCGATTACGGTGACATCCGTTCCAACCAGCTGGGCGAACACAGCCATGGATGGCAGGCCACGGGATTCCTGGGACTGCAGCAGACCTTGCCGTGGAAACTGAAATGGAGTATGTTCGTGGGTGGACTGACGAAGAAATATTCCCTGCAGGGGTATAACGGCGGCTTCAATATGTTCAACACGTCGCTTTCGAAGAGTCTTGTCAAGGACAAGCTCGACATCAGTCTGATGTATTTCGTACCGCTGACGGGCAAGATCAAGATCAGCCAGTACAGCCGTGGAGCCGGCTTCGAGAACCGTATGAACATCCGGATTCCAGCCCAGCAGGTTGCATTGACCGTCACCTGGAACTTCGGAAACACCAAGAAGCAGTTCCAGACACACAAGAGCAACATTTCTAACGACTTCCAGGAGAAGAAGAACAACCAGCAGATGAACGGCATGGGAATGGGTGCCGGCGGCGGTATGTAAAGTCATGGAAGAATATATGTAACTATCTTGTAGAAAGCATATTGGCAATCACACAAGCAGGTGTCACACAATTTTGTGTGACACCTGCTTGTGTGATTGCCGTTTTATTACTATATTTGCATTCGTAAAACAAACTGAAAACGTAACGTCATGTGCAGGAAATTTGTTTATGGTGTGGCGGTCTCCGACTACAACTTCATTGGAAGGTCGCAGGAAACGAAACGGCTCCTGAATGATTTCAGGGGCGGCATCAACGTCATACTGATGTCCCCGCGACGGTTGGGAAAAACTTCCCTGGTGAAACACGTGTGTGGCAGACTCGACCCGGACGACAACATCCTTACGGTTTATCTGGACATCTTCGGCTGTAAAAGTGAGTACGACTTTTACAATAGGCTGGCATCGGAAGTGTTGAAGCAGACCGCTTCGCAGCGGAGCATGTGGCTCGAAGAGGCTCGGGACTTCCTGTACAGACTTACACCGCGGATTTCCTTCAGCCCTGAACCGAACAGCGATTTTGCCATTTCTTTAGGGATAACGCCGAAGACGCATACGCCTGAAGAGGTTCTCGGAATGGTCGAGAAGATTGCCGTGAGGAAAGGAAAACGTATCATCGTCTGCATAGATGAATTCCAGCAGATAGGCGAAATGGCCGACAGCAAACAGGTACAGGCACGGCTGAGGAGTGTCTGGCAGCACCAGCAGCACGTGTCCTACTGTCTTTTCGGTAGTAAGCATCACTTGATGGGCAGCATCTTCCTGCACCACAGTATGCCTTTCTATCAGTTCGGCGACCTGATAGCATTGGACAAGATTCCGACGGCCGAATGGGTGGAATATATTGTCAGCCACTTTGCAGACGGCAAAAGGACCATCAGCACAGCTCTGGCAGAGGAAATCTGCAGGTTCACGGACAATTATTCGGCTTATGTACAGCAGTTGTCCTGGCTTGTTTACACACAGAAAGAGGAAGGGGAGCGTGTGGACGAGGCGGACATAAAACAGGCTTCGGAGGATCTTCTTGCTACGAATGAAGTGCTTTTCATGCAGATGGTGGAGCCGCTATCAGGATATCAGCTTAACTTCCTGCGTGCGATCTGCACCGGCGTCACGAAGAATTTTACACTGTCGGAAGTCCGGGAGAAGTACCATTTAGGCAGCTATTCCAATGTGAACCGGCTGAAGACAGCCCTTCTGGAACGTGACCTGATAGAAAAGGAAGGAGAAGAACTGAAAATAACCGACCCTGTTTTTCACAAGTGGTTCCAAAGAAGAATGATGGTATAATTCTGAGTTTCCTATTCATCTAAGTGTTCATGACGATGATATCGCCTCAAACTTCATATTCAGCATGTTCAAGACGATTATATAACTTCAAACTTCATATTCATTAAGTAGGGAATTTCAGTTAATTCCCTACTTACACTTACAACATGTTGTGATTTGCTTGAAAATTCCTACCTTTGTGGTAGCAACAACAACCATGACCAGCAACGCCATTCTTGACACCAAGTTGTGATTTGCTTGAAAATTCCTACCTTTGTGGTAGCAACAACAACCTGGAATGCGCAAGTTGCTGGCATTACGCTGTTGTGATTTGCTTGAAAATTCCTACCTTTGTGGTAGCAACAACAACCAGCGTTCAGGCAAACGAATTCACGAATGAGTTGTGATTTGCTTGAAAATTCCTACCTTTGTGGTAGCAACAACAACCTTACTTTAACACAATTAACGATGCGAGTAGTTGTGATTTGCTTGAAAATTCCTACCTTTGTGGTAGCAACAACAACGCATATAAATTCACGAATCACATCAAAATCGTTGTGATTTGCTTGAAAATTCCTACCTTTGTGGTAGCAACAACAACAAAACGGCACGTTGCAAAGCTTTCGGTCATGTTGTGATTTGCTTGAAAATTCCTACCTTTGTGGTAGCAACAACAACAACTTAATTTTATCACCCTCGAAATAAGTTGTTGTGATTTGCTTGAAAATTCCTACCTTTGTGGTAGCAACAACAACACGATAGTGCTTCTGCCAATCCATGGCACGTTGTGATTTGCTTGAAAATTCCTACCTTTGTGGTAGCAACAACAACACGAAACAGAATTGTTATCCAAAGGGTCAGTTGTGATTTGCTTGAAAATTCCTACCTTTGTGGTAGCAACAACAACTGTTAAGAATTGGGTAATCAAAGCGATTTGTTGTGATTTGCTTGAAAATTCCTACCTTTGTGGTAGCAACAACAACTAGAAAGCGGAGTATAAGAAGAAAAGAGTTGTTGTGATTTGCTTGAAAATTCCTACCTTTGTGGTAGCAACAACAACAATGGATTCATAAACTAAAGATTAAACCCCGTTGTGATTTGCTTGAAAATTCCTACCTTTGTGGTAGCAACAACAACCCTACGACCGATTGCGTTCAAGCGAATACCGTTGTGATTTGCTTGAAAATTCCTACCTTTGTGGTAGCAACAACAACCAAACCAAGACTTATAAAAGGCAAAGATAGGTTGTGATTTGCTTGAAAATTCCTACCTTTGTGGTAGCAACAACAACTGAGGATTTTCGCAAGGAGATTCTTTCTCAGTTGTGATTTGCTTGAAAATTCCTACCTTTGTGGTAGCAACAACAACAGCAACACGCTCATACTTATCCATCAACCAGTTGTGATTTGCTTGAAAATTCCTACCTTTGTGGTAGCAACAACAACCGGGATAGGTTAGGGTAGGGTAGAGAGCAGTTGTGATTTGCTTGAAAATTCCTACCTTTGTGGTAGCAACAACAACCGTCTAAGACCGATGCCTTGCCGTAAGCCTGTTGTGATTTGCTTGAAAATTCCTACCTTTGTGGTAGCAACAACAACCTGCAATAGACGGTTCTTCCCCCTACACGGTTGTGATTTGCTTGAAAATTCCTACCTTTGTGGTAGCAACAACAACTAGGTAAATCTATAGTGTCTATATTAACCAGTTGTGATTTGCTTGAAAATTCCTACCTTTGTGGTAGCAACAACAACCTCTTCGCTATGTTTCATATGTTCTTTATAGTTGTGATTTGCTTGAAAATTCCTACCTTTGTGGTAGCAACAACAACTGCATACCGTACAAGTGATTATACACGCTGGTTGTGATTTGCTTGAAAATTCCTACCTTTGTGGTAGCAACAACAACCCTTAATGTCTGTATCATTCCATTTGAATATGTTGTGATTTGCTTGAAAATTCCTACCTTTGTGGTAGCAACAACAACTCATACATATAGTTATTTTGTTTGTCTTTCAGTTGTGATTTGCTTGAAAATTCCTACCTTTGTGGTAGCAACAACAACTTAACAGAAGCATAGGAAACAACGAGTTTGGTTGTGATTTGCTTGAAAATTCCTACCTTTGTGGTAGCAACAACAACTGGAAAAGTATTACCTCCGTGGCTTTATTGTTGTGATTTGCTTGAAAATTCCTACCTTTGTGGTAGCAACAACAACTCATTTCATTTTAAAAATTTGAAAAATTTGTTGTGATTTGCTTGAAAATTCCTACCTTTGTGGTAGCAACAACAACTTGGTATTTGACTGGACTGACCAAGAGACGTTGTGATTTGCTTGAAAATTCCTACCTTTGTGGTAGCAACAACAACCTCCAGCAGAACACGGTGCAGTTCGAAGTTGTTGTGATTTGCTTGAAAATTCCTACCTTTGTGGTAGCAACAACAACTCATTGAAGACAAATGGTTGACTATCAGATGGATGGGTTGTCGTTTGGAAAATAAAAAATACCACAAGGCAAAAGTCCTACACTTTAAAGTGTGGGACTTTTTGCTTGCTATGACATAAGGAATAAGAAAAATATGGGTACTTCTTGTCTGTTTTACCATTACTTCTACGAAACTCTTATTGAAGGTGCATTTTAAACTATTGTTGTTCGGAAAATAATGCTTGAAATTCCTATAGCCTTTGTTTACCGGAAATACAGGCACATTTATCCAGTTTTATTTTGTTTCAAGTAGTAACCGTTACAGGAAACTATAATCTGAATGACTTTTATCCAAACATTCAGAGAAAGATACTCCAACTGATACTTTTATCATTAATTCCGTAACTAAACACGTAATTTATTAATAATATGTATTATAAGTATCTGAGGAACAATAAGTTCCTAAATTTTTGCTATCTGTATGATTTTCACTGACTTTATGGTGCAGAACAAATAGTACGATTGCTGACACTATGGGAAGATCTGTGTTTGTCTTCCAAAACGTCACGAACTTATTTCCCAACCAACTGTAAATCAATGTTGCATATAACTTGATACGTGATACAGATCCTTTGACATCCCATAAATATCAAAGAGCTTCATCTACGCATTTAACGGAAGAGCCCACTTTTCATAGGTCTTAGTCTAAAAGAGTTCCAATTGCTGTCCGGGAGCATTGGGAGGTTTCGGCTTTTCCCCGTAGAAAAGCTGTATATTGGCGAATTGTTTATCCGTAATACACAGTATGCCAACTTTCCCGATCTTAGGGAGCATTGCCCGAACCCGTCTCATGTGGACTTCGGCATTCTCCATACTCGCACAATGGCGTACGTAAATAGAGAACTGGAACATAGTGAATCCATCTTTCATCAAGGACTTACGGAAGTCAGCATAGGCTTTCTTCTCCTTCTTGGTTTCCGTAGGCAGGTCGAAGAACACGAGAATCCACATAATCCGATATTCATTGAAACGATCAAGCCGCATCATGATAACCTACATTTCCGGATAGCTGACACGTCGGATTTCTCCCGAGAAACATTTGACAAGAGAGGCCGTCGTCTGCTGTGCGGCAATCATCAACGGACTTCGTTTTCCATTGACGACAACATCCAGCATGGGGATGATCAAAAGCTGCATCTTCAGTTCTTTCGTCAGAACCGATATATCCTCATTACGACGGATGATGTCGATGACCAGCTGGTCGACATACGGGCGGTATGGTTCCATCACATCATCGGCCAGACAATAAGCATTATAACGGTTATGATGATGAATACCCAGTGTGGGCAACAGTCCGCTTCCCACCAATGACCGGGCTATGACAGCCCTCAGGATGGCATAACCGTAATTGAGCAGATGGTTGGGTGGTGCCCCGTCCCTGTCACGGACGAAGCCGGGATGACCTGCAAAAAGGTTCTTCCAATAATATGCGGCGGCTCTCCCTTCGAGATTGTCGGCGTCGCCGCTGCGTACGTCATTCGCCCACGCACGCATACAGCCGGTGTTCTTGTCCGTGTTTGCATGCAATACACGCTCCTGGTTGAGAATCTTCTGCTTTACCGTCTGCTGCCAGAGCTGTTTGCGCAAAGGAAGAGAGGCATCTAGCTGTAAGCGGAACCGCTCGTTCTGTGTCGTGTTCCCGCACAAAGGGAGGAGCAGCCCGACCGGCATCCCCTTCTGGTCGCAGGTGATGACGGCACAGTTGTTTTCCAGCAGTGCTTCCAGGACTCCTGACGTAACCGTGATGCGCCGGTTGTCGAGCATCACCACCCCAATATCTTCTATCGGGATGGTGCGCTCGGCTTCTTTTTTCATCCTCTGCGGCAGCGTCTCATTGTTCTCCACTTCAGGCAGCCGGATCACCAGCTGCGCATTGCCCAGGCTCAGATAGGCAGGGCTGCTGAAACAAAGGGTCTTCTTTATCATGGTTCTGTGCGGTCTTTACTTTATGATTCTAAGAATGTTCCCCAACCGGTCTACCTCCAGTTTCCAGCAGACGGCCTTGACCATTTCCCCTGTCAGTGCCTTCTGATTTTTGGATTGCTGACTTCCTACGCCATATTCATTCTGAATGATGCTGCCATTACACAATGCCTCGGCCAGTTTCTTGTCCACATTGTAAATAAGTCCGGCTGTCCTGTGAGGGATGAAGTTCGCTGTCGTACCGCTGGAATCAACAAACTTGTAGATCCGTTCTCTGTCTATTTCATTCTCCTCGTCTCCCGCCGGTACATACACAAGATCATTCGGTGAGAGATAAAACTTCAGACGGTCTCCTTTCTCTCTCGTTTCGGGAACCGGTGGAAGTCCCTGTTTCAGACATTCTACCGCCTCATTTAAAGGAATCGTATCGTAGCTCCGGTTGCCTTCCCCATCTTCATAGACTGCAAAGTAGAGGTTGGTCCCGGCTTCTGCAACCACAAACTGCCCGGCTTTGCAGCCTGTCTGTCCTACGGGGTATTTCTTTCCGAGCTTTGTAGAGACTCTCACCTTCAATATCGGCTTGTGCTGCTTCCCGTTGTTATAAGCCGTTATATGCTGGTTCATGTCGGCTATTCCCTCCGGTGTGAAGGCTATCTTAGGATCTCCTCCCTTTGCTTCCAGGTAGTTTGAGAGAATCCTTTGGATTCCCGTGTCGGTGACAGCTTCGATGCGTTTGGCATCAAACGAGGTGTCAAGCGGTTTCCTTGTTGCTACCATTTCTTCCTTTCCGTCGCTGAACCGCCAGACATCCACCTTGTCGATATGCTGTTTGTTCCATCGGTTGCCGACGCTCCTGAATTGAGCCAGCACCTGTTCCTTGTTGAAATGCTTTTCCACCAATCCGTTAATATAGTCGCGCAGATCCCTGTTGCAGATGGAAGGAATATCCTCCAAAGCCGCCTTCAGGCTGACCCGTTCCTTCCTTCTTAAATTGACCTTTCCATAATAGGTCGCTTCGTGCATCGGCTTTCGGACTGCCCACATCTCCCCTCCTTTCTGTTCTGCCTTTGTCTTCCTGCCGTCGGCATCGTACCGCTCATAGTAGTTCGTGGCTTTATTGATGATGCGGACATAGTTCTTGAAGCTGACGACTATGTCTTCCAGCGCTGCACGGGCATCCTGTGTGAAGCTTTCCCATGGCTTCCGGATGATGTGGTTTTTGTCGCACAGTTTCCGGCGCAGGTCTTCCCGCTTCTCCGGACTTTCGGCAGACTCGTTGTTAAGATAACCGATGATGTTTCGGGAGGCACACGCAATCACCAGTGCGTCCATTGCATGGTGTCGGTGGTCTATCCGCTTCTTGCTGAACCCGCGCTGCAGTTCCAGGGGGACGGAAGTCTGGAACACCCGTCTGTCTTTGTCCTGCCAATGCCCGAAGGCTTCTGTCTCCGTCAGTTCGTTGAGCCGTTTGAAACGGGTATATACAAGGCTGTTCCAGACATCATTCAGTCCCCAGTCCTGTTTCAGCCTGTCGGTAATCCTGCCGGTACAGGATATGACGAACTTTGATGTCTCCTCTCTCTCCTCTGCCGTCCGTACGATGTTGGAAAGCAGGCCTTTCACCACCTTGCTGATGTACCGCTGTCGTCAAGCCAGCCGTGCTCCATGCCGGCTCTGTCGAGTGCGGCCAGCAGCTCATGCCTCGTCTCGTTGCAGGGGTATTTCTTTTCTTTGTCTTCAATGTAATTCCACCGGATGGCGAACTCCTTCTCATTGCCGCATTTCACTTTCTTCAGTCTGAAATAGTCCTTCAGCAATGTATCCTGGTTGATCTCTTTCCGGTCGTTCAGATAAACGAACAGCCTGACATAGTCTTCTTTTGTCGGCAGATACCCGGCAGTTACCTCTCTGTCGTCCGTCCTGTCATACAGCCGGAGGTTGAGGACATTAACTTCCACATTCCCAACGGTCTGCCTGTTTATTTTGCATCCTGTCCCTCCTTTCTGCACCGGGCGGCAGCAAGGAAGTCTGCCCCAATGGGGGAGGTCCGCCACTGATTGCAGAAAGGAATCTATCCTTTCCGCTGCTTCCTGATGCAGGCCATGGACTGTTTTTGTTCAGATAATTTACTCATGGATGCGATGCCGGAACCGGTATCGTCCTATTTCCCATGGATTTAAGCGATGTACGTGAAGACGACCGATATAAACCGGGTCGGGGGGATTGCAAGAACCTTATTATCAGATACATAGCAGACCCATTGGAAAAGATGCCCGATTCCCTTGCAAAAGGGCGTTACTTGGACTTCAAGAAAGCACCACTTGACGTGCAATCGGGCATCGGTTGGAATGCAGGTGACGGATGATTGGAATCCGGGCAGTCGGTCCTCCCTGTTTACAGGGCCGGAAAGTCGCAGAAAAAGGGGAAGACACTGGTTCTATCTGTAAAACTAATTCAAAACCGGCGGAGGGTGTGTCACAAGTTGATGTGACAGCTGGACAGAGGCACGTTTTCAGGTGTGTAAAGCAAATCCCCCCGCAGGTTGAAAGCCGCCTGCGGGGGGATTTAAAAAGCCTCTCATGACTTTAAAAGTCTATTATAGGGAGAACGGACGATCAATCGTTGTTCTCGCCGTCGCTGAACTCGCGGCGCGGCCGGCGGTCGTCATGGCGGCGTTCACCGTCACGGCGTGGGCGACGGTCTCCGCGCGGCCGGCGCTGCGGCTCGACATAGCCTTCCGGCTTCTCGAGCAGTACACGGCGTGAGAGCTTGTACTTGCCGGTCTTCGGGTCGATGTCGAGAAGCTTGACCTTGATCTTGTCGCCCTCCTTGATGCCTGCGTCCTCTACTGTCTCGAGACGCTTCCAGTCGATCTCGGAGATATGGAGCAGACCGTCCTTGCCCGGCAGGATCTCCACGAAGCAGCCGTAAGGCATGATGGAGCGTACCGTTCCCTCGTAGATTTCGCCGATTTCCGGTACGGCGACAATCGCCTTGATCTTGCCGAGAGCGGCATCAATCGACTCCTTGTTGGGAGCGGAAACCTGCACCTTGCCGACACCGTCGGTCTCGTCGATGGTGATGACGGCGCCTGTATCTTCCTGCATCTGCTGGATGATCTTGCCGCCGGGGCCGATGACGGCACCGATGAACTCCTTGGGGATTTCCAGCTGCACGATGCGTGGAACCTGCGGCTTCATCTCTGCACGCGGCTCTGCGATCGTGTCGGTCAGGAGGTTGAGGATGTGCTCGCGGCCGGCCTTTGCCTGCATGAGCGCCTTCTCAAGAATCTCGAATGACAGACCGTCGCACTTGATGTCCATCTGTGTGGCGGTCAGACCGTCACGGGTACCGGTCGTCTTGAAGTCCATGTCGCCCAGGTGATCCTCATCGCCGAGGATGTCGCTCAGTACGGCGTACTTGTCCTCGCCCGGGTTCTTGATCAGACCCATTGCGATGCCTGATACCGGCTTCTTCATCGGGACACCTGCATCCATCAGCGCCAGCGTGCCGGCGCATACGGTCGCCATGGAAGACGAGCCGTTGGACTCCAGGATCTGGCTTACCAGACGGACGGTGTAGGGGAAGTCGGCCGGAATCTGGCCCTTCAGCGCACGCCATGCCAGATGGCCGTGGCCGATCTCACGGCGGCCTACGCCGCGCTGTGCCTTGGCCTCACCGGTGCAGAACGGCGGGAAGTTATAGTGGAGGAGGAAACGCTGGTAGCTCTTCTCCAGTACGTTGTCGATCATCTTCTCGTCCATCTTCGTGCCGAGGGTGCAGGTAGAGAGCGACATGGTTTCGCCCCGCTGGAAGAGCGCACTTCCGTGGGGCATCGGCAGCGTGTCTACCTCGCACCAGATAGGACGTATCTCGTCTGTTGCACGGCCGTCCATGCGCTTGCCGGTGTCGAGGACACTGCGGCGCATGGAGTCGCGCTGCACGTCTGCAAAGTAACGGTCGATTTCTGCGTGTTTTTCTTCGAGGTCGTCTTCTGAAAGGTCTGTGTGGGCCGCATCGTATGCCTCGGTGAAGTCTGCCTTGATCTTCTCGTAGGTCTCCTCGCGGTGCTTCTTGTCGTTGTCGCCGCTCTGTGCCTCGGCATAGCAGGCGTCGTAGGTCTCTTTGCGTACCTGTTCGCGCAGCTCTTCGTCGTTGATCTCATCGTCGTACTCGCGCTTCACGTCCGTACCGCAGGCCTTCGAAAGTTCTTCCTGCATCTCGCACATAGGCTTGATGGCCTCGTGCGCAGCCTTCAGAGCACCGATGAGGTCCTGCTCGGAAACCTCGTCCATCTCGCCCTCGACCATCATGATGTTGTCCTTGGTGGCACCGACCATGAGGTCCATGTCTGCCTCCTTCATCTGCTCGAAGGTAGGATCGATGACGTATTCGCCGTTGATGCGGGCTACGCGGACTTCTGAGGTGGGGTGTTCGATGGGGATGTCTGATGCAGCCAGTGCTGCGGATGCTGCAAACCCTGCAAGGGCGTCGGGCTGGTCAACGCTGTCGGCCGACAGCAGCATGACCTGTACATAGACCTCGCAGTGGTAATCTGATGGGAAAAGTGGACGGAGAACACGGTCCACAAGGCGTGATGTAAGGATTTCATCGTCATTGGCTTTGCCTTCGCGTTTGGTGAAACCGCCTGGGTAACGGCCTGCGGCAGAATACTGCTCGCGATAATCAACTTGCAAAGGCATGAAGTCTGTGCCCGGAACTGCCTCTTTGGCTGCACAAACAGTGGCGAGAAGTACGGTGTTTCCCATGCGGAGTACCGCTGCGCCGTCAGCCTGCTTTGCAACCTTTCCGGTTTCAATTGAGATGGTTCTTCCATCTGGCAACTGAACTGTTTTCGTAATTACGTTCATCTAAAATTTTAAAATACTTATTGTTTTGACCAACATCTTAGGGAACCAAAAGGGGGTAACCTCTGGCGAAGCTCCGCTGCCATGACGCTTACCTTCTCACGCGTTCCACAAAATTTAATCCGTGCAAATTTACCTATTATATATGTAACACACAAATAAATACGGAGATATTTTGGCTCTTCCGTCGAATCCGGGAGGTTGCGGAAACACTCCTGTCGACATGTGCGTTCCATGAAACCTGCCCTCTCGGTGTGGCTGTCCGGGAGGCTGGAGACCGGCGGGAATGCGCTGGATCTGCCGTATATTCTCCTTCACTTCCTTCTGGCGGCCTGCTGAAATCCGTCTGAAGCGGTTGCCGTACGCTGTCCCTCTACTTGCCGGCTGCCAGCTGCACGGCCTTGTTGACGATATCGCTCTGCTCGTTCCATACCCGGAAGTACTCGTTCATGTCCCAGAGGTCACGAGCCACGAGTGCCTTCAGCTGGTGGCTGAGGTAAGGAAGCGTCGTCTTGAGCTCGGCGGCATCTTTCGGTTCTATCTTCTCTTTCTTTCCCTCTGACACGATTGCATCGAGCAGCGACTGCGGTATGCCATACGTCTTGTTGAATGCGTCGAACGACCTGTACTGGGTCTTCAGTGCCTGCCGGTTTGCATCCACATACTTCAGATAGGCGTTGATGATGATGTTCTTGGCGGCCAGGAGGCGGTGGAAACGGGTGAAACGGGTCGTATCGAGCGGGACGAAACAGTCGGGCATGATGCCGCCGCCGCCGTACACGACACGATGCCGCCGGAGGGTGTAATACTTCAGTGAATCGGAGAAATGGATGCTGTCCGGATGGATCAGTTCGCCGTGTCTGAGCCGGTTCTCGAGATCCATCTCGTAGTCTTTCAGGTCGCCTTTCTTGTACGGCTTCTGGATGCAGCGGCCGCTGGGCGTGTAGTAATGGGCGATGGTCAGCCGGATCATGCTGCCGTCGGGGAGGTCGAGCGGCCGCTGTACAAGCCCTTTCCCGAAAGTCCTTCGACCGACGACCGTCCCCCGGTCATTGTCCTGGATGGCTCCGGTGACAATCTCTGCGGCCGATGCCGACAGTTCGTTGACCAGCACATAGACCTTGATATCCTGCAGGCGGCCGTTGCCCATTGCCCGGAAGTCCTGCCGGCGGGACCGGCGTCCTTCGGTATAGACGATCATGTCATTGTTCCTCAGGAACTCATTGGCGATCTGCACGGCAGACTGGAGATAGCCGCCGCCGTTGTCCTGGAGGTCGAGGAGCAGCGTCTTCATGCCTTTTTTCTTCAGTGAGTCTACTGCCGACATGAACTCTCCGTGCGTCTTCATGCCGAAACTTTCCAGGCGGACATAGCCCACGCCCGGCCGGATCATATAGGCGGCATTGAGGGTATGTACGGGAATCCTGGCGCGTGTGACGACAAAGGTCAGCGTGCCTTTCACGCCCCGGCGGACGATGCCCAGCTTCACCTTCGTCCCTTTCCTGCCACGCAGCCGCTTCATGATGTCGATGCGTGCCATCTTGACGCCGGCTATGGAAGAGTCGTTGACGTTCACGATCCGGTCGCCGGCAAGGATTCCCACCTTCTCGGAAGGGCCGTTGACGACAGGCTGGATCACGACGAGCGTATCGTTGATCATATTGAACTGTACGCCGATTCCCTCGAAGTCGCCCTGCAGCGGTTCGTTCATCGCCTTGGTTTCCTTGGCGTCGGTATAGGTGGAATGCGGGTCGAGCTTCTCGAGCATGCCTCTGATGGCATCCTCCGCCAGCTTCTGTTCGTCCACGGAGTCCACGTAGAAGTTCGTTATCGCCATCTCCGCCAGCTGGAGCTTCCGCAATGGAGAAGCGTTTCCAATGTTACCTCTAATCTGTGCCTTACCAATAACAGGCAACAGAGACATCATTAATAATATAATAATAGCTTTTTTCATCATTTGAACTTTATAAAATCACGTTCTTTCATCTTATATCCATTATTCTTCCAAATGCGGTCTCACACAGAGACATGGAGAGCACAGAGGGAGAAAAAGACAGATTCTTGTAGAAAACGGTCAAGAGTCTAAAGAGGTGCTAAAGCACCAAGAGAGTTTAAGGAGTAATCACTAAAAACCATTCAGGACCCTGTGAATACCATCCTTAAGCATATTGGCATCAAAGTTTATCAAATATCCATATCTAAGTTCCCGCAGCTTCAGATAAGTCAGCAATTGCTTAAAATGTACTGGCAGCAACTCTACCACCGACTTAATTTCAATGATGACTTTTTCGTCAATCAACAAATCCAAACGATAGCTTTCACCAAGTTCTATTCCTTTATATATATAGCACTGCGACAGGCACCTGCCTTTCTACTTTAAATCCATTCTGTGTCAGTTCATACGTCAACGCCTTCTCATAAACACTCTCTAATAGTCCAGGGCCTAATAAAGAGTGGACAGTGTAAGCACATGCTAAAAGCCGATACGTGTAATCATCTGATATTTCTTCCATGCCCCTCTTTATGTCATAATCCAAATTGTTTATAAACAGATTGACGTTTGAAAGTATGATGCTATTTGTTGTCTCTGCATCTTTATCCTCCCATCAATCCCCCATCTTCCACTATGCTAAAGTCATTTCCTCTTCTCCGTGTTCTCCTTGACTCTGTGTGAGCCTTGTTACACACATAAAAGATCACCTCTAATGCGTTTTTTCAAAGAAAAGCATTTACTCCCCTTCCTCCTCCGGCAGATCCTCCTCAATGACGAGGTTGTCGATGATGAAGTTCTGACGCTCCATCGTGTTCTTGCCCATGTAGTATTCCAGGAGCTTGGAAACCTGGTCGTTCTTGTGCAAGGTAACCTGTTCGAGGCGCATGTCAGGACCGATGAAATGGGCGAATTCATCAGGTGAAATCTCACCGAGACCCTTGAATCGGGTTATTTCAGGCTCGGGACCGAGGTCGGAGATGGCCGCCAGACGCTCCTCCTCTGAGTAGCAGTAACGTGTGATAAAATCGTTCTTCTTTTCGTTCTTGGCACGGTGGGCATCCGCATCGGCAATGACCTGCTTGTCTTTTATCTTCGTCCGGCGGTTACGGACACGGAAGAGGGGGGTCTGAAGTACATAGACGTGGCCTTTCTTGATGAGTTCGGGGAAGAACTGCAGGAAGAAGGTGATGATGAGCAGACGGATGTGCATGCCGTCCACATCAGCATCCGTCGCCACGATCACCTTGTTATAACGCAGCGAGTCGAGGCCGTCTTCGATGTCAAGGGCAGCCTGAAGGAGGTTGAACTCCTCGTTCTCATACACCACCTTCTTCGTCAGTCCGAAGGAGTTGAGGGGCTTGCCGCGCAGCGAGAACACCGCCTGTGTGTTTACATCCCGGCTCTTGGTGATGCTTCCGCTGGCCGAATCCCCCTCGGTAATGAAGATGGAACTTTCCTCTTTCCGGTTGTTCTTCACATCGCAGTAATGCACACGGCAGTCGCGCAGCTTGCGGTTGTGCAGGTTGGCTTTCTTGGCACGTTCACGCGCCAGTTTCGTCACGCCCGCCATCGCCTTGCGTTCCCGTTCGGTCTCCTTGATCTTGTTTTCAAGTATGTCCGTGAAGTCTTCCTTGTGTATATGGAGATAATTGTCGACGTTTGTCTTGATGAAATCACCCACGTACTTGTTGATGGATTCGCCGTCGGGTGCCATCTGGGTGGAACCGAGCTTGATCTTCGTCTGCGACTCGAAGACCGGTTCCTCGACGTTCACGGCGATAGCCGCCACCAGTCCGTTGCGGATGTCACCGTATTCGTATTTGCCGAAGAACTCCTTGATCGTCCTCGCGATATGCTCTTTGAAGGCCGTCTGGTGCGTGCCGCCCTGCGTGGTATGCTGCCCGTTCACGAAAGAATAGTATTCCTCTCCGTACTGGTTGGTATGTGTGAAGGCTATTTCAATGTCCTCTCCTTTCATGTGGACGATGGGATACAGCGGGTCTACGGTCATGTTGTCCGTCAGGAGGTCCTTCAGTCCATGCCGGCTGAGGATACGCCGTCCGTTGTACATGATGGTCAGGCCCGTATTCAGGTAAGTGTAGTTGCGGAGCATCTCCTCCACGATGTCATCATGGAAACTGTAGTTCTTGAAGAGCGTATTGTCCGGTTCAAAGTAGATGTATGTCCCGCTTTCATCCGAAGACTTCGCTGTTCTGTCGTTTTGGATGTTGCCTTTCCCGAACGTGAGTTCACGTACCCTGCCGTCCCGGTAGCTCTTCACCTCGAAATGGGAACTGAGCGCATTGACGGCTTTCACACCTACACCGTTCAGTCCGACGCTCTTCTTGAAAGCCTTGGAATCGTATTTTCCGCCGGTGTTCAGCACCGAGACGGCCTCGACGAGCTTGCCCTGCGGAATCCCGCGGCCGTAGTCGCGGACACTGACACGCAGGTTGTCTTCCACGTCGATTTCGATCCGGTCGCCGGCATTCATCTTGAACTCATCGATCGAGTTGTCGATTACTTCCTTCAGGAGCACATAGATTCCGTCTTCCGGCAGCTTGCCGTCGCCCAGCCGGCCGATGTACATCCCCGGCCGGGTACGTACATGCTCCATGTCCGACAGGTGCCGGATGTTGTCGTCGGTATATTCTACCGGTGATGCGTCGGGGGTGATGGTTGATGATGATGGGTTCATATAGCGGATAATGGATAATGAATGGTGAGTGGTAGGGGGCTGTCTGTCTTTCGGGGGAACAGGAGGGATGAATGGCGGGGGCATCGTGCATGAACAGGGTGTGCCGCCGGTGCCGGACAAGCAGACCGTAACCGGGCTTCCCCTCGTCCGGCAAGTCGTATCAGGATGCAGAGAACCTGATGGTCAAAAGTCTCCCGCTGTGCGGCAGGGAGTCAGCTGTCTTCCGCCTGCCTCCGACGCTTCACGGCCGATATGCAGGCGGATCGTCAGCCTCCGGTCCTCTATCAGTCCGTCAGGCTCTTCCTGTAACACCTGCGTTTCTTGTGGTTGATGGGATCCAGCGGTCCCCACTGGCTCTGCACGCCCTCGTTGGTCTCCATCTCCACCTGCGTCTCGCCCCATTTGAATCCATACTCCACATAGCGCGGGATGAGGTCGGCGAAGACAAGGGCGTTGGCACCCTTTGCCCGGTATTCAGGCAGCACGCCTATCAGAAGCAGGTCTACGGCCTCGGTCTTGTGCCACTTGATGGCGCGCAGCAGATGCCACCATCCGAAGGGGAGAAGCCGTCCGCGGCGGCATTTCTGCAGTGCCCGGCTCAGTGAGGGAATGGTGATGGCGATGCCCACCAGCTGGTTGTCCTTGTTGCCGTCCTCGACAGCCGTGACGAGGCTGAGGTCGGCCAGGGGGAAGTACATCCTGATGTACTGGTCTATCTGCCGGTCGCTCAGTTCCGAGAAGCCGTACAGGTCCGCATACGTCAGGTTGATCAGGTCGAAGAGTTTCTTGCCGTAGCCTCCCTCGAAGATGTCCCGCTTCGTCAGCTTTCGCACATGGAGGTTGTAGCGTTTCTCCACCATCTCGGCAATCTTCGTGTACTTCTCCGGAGCTTTTTCGGGCACTTCAAGGTAATATTCCACATAGTCATTGTCTTTCACCCAGCCGCCCAGCTGCTCCATGTGCCGCGGATAATACGCGTAGTTGTAACTGGTCGCCATCGTGCCGAGCCGGTCAAAGCCCCACGTCAGTATTCCCTCCGGATCCATGTCGGTAAAGCCCAGCGGTCCCACGGCGGCTTCCATGCCCTTCTGTCTGCCGTAGTCTTCGACGGCCTGGAACAGGGCACGTGACACCTCCATGTCATCGATGAAGTCGATCCAGCCGAACCGCACGTCCTTCTTCTTCCACTTCTCATTGGCCTTGTGGTTGATGATGGCAGCCACGCGCCCCGCTACTCTGCCGTCCTTCAGGGCAAGGTAATACTCAGCTTCGCAGAAGTCGAAGGCCGCATTCCTGTCTTTCGACAGCGTGTTCAACTCGTCACTGTAGAGATTGGGCACATCGTAGGGATTGCCCTCGTAGAGATCATAATGGAACTCGATGAAATCCTTGAGGTCTTTCTTCGTCTCTACTCTCTTTATCTGAACTGATGACATTCCGTTATTCTAAATTCGTTATTTTCCTTGTCTTAAACGTGCAAAAGTACTAATAAAAAGGCAGATTGGCAAATCTTGAACGGCATTTTATCGCTTCTTTCGTTCAATGTGCGGATGCTTTTCGCATAGCTTTAACGGAAGAACCGAGATGATTCATGAAACAAATACATGGCTGAGACGGTCAACTTCCTGTCCTGTTATCATCCTCCGATACAAAAGCCTTTTCATTTTAATACGTTGAAATACAGACAAGATTTTGAAAAGTCATTACATAATTTCAAACAGATCATCTGCAGATATAAAAGGACACGTGCAAAAAGCAAGTCTGTAACCAGCAGTCAATCAATTGGTTGTCAAGCCGTCCCCCAAAGGTGCCTGATTGGACTTCAAAAGGGCGTTAGTAACACGCTAATAGAGCACCTGTTGCAGGTCAATCAGGCATCTTTTAGAAGCCAGAAGGGCATGTGTCAGTTTGGGTTGCATGAAAACAGTTTACAAATACCGATGACATGGGAATAAGGTTGTCTGTGGAAGACGGAAAGACAGGCTGATGGTCAGGCATCGTATCTATTGGCCTTTCCTGCATTTCATCTTTCAGTTCATCCTCCTTTTTAAGGCCATCTGTTTTTGGACGGTCATATCCTGCCAGTGCATAAGCCTTTATTCTCCAATCTACGCATTTAACGGAAGAACCCATTTTATCAGGTATCATTCCAACCGCCTCCTGCCGGCAGCCTGCCCTGGGCCATTGGGCGACAGCCTGCCTGTATGCGCAAACCGGTTTTCCAGAAAGAGGAAGCTGCGGATCATGTGGACACATGAAAAAACAAGTCAGGACAGACACATCCGCCTGTCCTGACTCCAATACCGTCTCCTGTCAGACGACGGGTTATCTGACGACAAACTTCCTGCCGCCGCGGATATAGATGCCCGGAGCCAGCCGTGCATCAGCCGGTATGCGTACACCCTGCAGGCTGT
The DNA here is from genome assembly GCF_000191065.1 of Prevotella multiformis DSM 16608. GTDB lineage: Bacteria > Bacteroidota > Bacteroidia > Bacteroidales > Bacteroidaceae > Prevotella > Prevotella multiformis. Next base: position 215,886 of record NZ_GL872283.1, on the reverse strand, counting down.
AAACCGCATCGTCACTGGCGGAAGCAGTCCGCAATGCAGCGATTCCCGCTGTCTTATCCTCCACATAGAGCATCGGGTAAGGTTTGCTGCCATCCTCGGTCTTATAGGCTCCGAAGGATTGATGCGATTTAGAGTACTGGATGATATGGTTCGCAGAAGTGGTAATCCTGAACGCCCCGTCCCCCTTCGGGGCCACCGTCCATTCTGCGGCCTTGCTCTTGTCGTCAAGGAACCGGATGGTCTGGAATTCCTCCTCCTGTCCATAATACTTGTCGTTGCCATCCTTGATGTAGAAACCGGTTGTTCCCTGCTCGAAGGTGAGAATCATCTTTGCATCGGAAGCAGCCATTTTCCCGTTGTCGTCTGCCATCTTTGTACCTTTCGGATAGCCGTATTTCCGGTCCAGACTCGTGCAGACATAGCACTGCCCGTCAGCCTCTGCCACCATCAGATAACGCTTGCCCGACTCCGGCATCGCCGTTGTCTTCACGAAGGTAATACTCTGCGGCGTGTCCGGCGTATCGGGTGTGTCAGGTGTGTCCGGTGTGTCCGGTGTGTCTGGAACGACTGCACCTGTGTAACGGTCATCATCCGAAGCGGTCGTGACAGACCGGTAAGGGTCGAAGGCCACGTCCATGCTGTCGCCCCATACGTATTCGCAGAGATTCGGATAGTCCACGTAAAGGTTGCGGTTGTGCTGGATCTTGGCTGCCGCATTGTTGCGGGCAATCTCCATGCTGTCCACACGGTCCTTGCGGCTCCACTTGAGATAAAGCGTGTAAGCCCACGGCTTCAGTGTCGGCCAGTCATTCCGTTCCAGGCTCTGGGTACCGGCCTTGACCCACACGTAATCCTGGTAGGTGGTGGCCATGTACATATAACTGCGGGAGAACTCACCCTTGAAACGGTCGCCGGGTTCCCACAGCATCAGTTTTTCGCCGCCGGCATTGCCTCTTCCGATCTTGGTGTAGCCCTTTGCCGCGGCCTTCTTCACGTCAGTCACGATTCCCATCGGGTAGTTGCTCTTGTCGCGGTTCGTTACAGCTTCACAGGGATAAAGGTTGTAGAGGTCGCAGTAAGCCGGGGTCACCGTTCCTCCCCACCAGCTTTTTGGGAAGGAATGTTCTATGTTCATGCCTTTGATAGACCTGCCCTCATTGCTTGTCGGGAACGTGAATGAGTGCTCGCTGTACCGGTTGATGCACGCATTGGTCTTGTAATCACGGTCGGTGTACCAGAAGCCGTACCAGGTTTTTCTCTTTCCACTTCCATACTCCAGCACGGTTTTCTCGTTCATCAGTTCGTGCAGTTTCTGTTTCAGCTGTTCCTTCTTCAGTCCTTTCAGTGAGGAAGCATACTGTGCCAATGCGTTGCGGTCGATGGCATTGGCAGACGTTGAGACACCGATCAGCGCGGCGGCGATGATCATCCTAAAATACCTGTTCATTGTTTGTAGGTTTTTAATCGTAAATATTTATCATAGAAATCTATTGTCCAATTAGCTGATAAACAGATACATACCTGTCCATACACCGCTATGAAAGGCCCGGGAGTTTCTCACAGAGGTCAACAACGGTGCGGATGCAAAGATAAGGAAATCTATTGACAATGGCAAACAAGCTGCTAAGTTTTCCTGCAGACAAACAGCAGATGAGTGCCATGGGCATCAGTCGCCGCAAAAAGATACGTCTCACCGCCCTCTTTCATCTTCATCCGACGGCGCAGGTCGGCGACGCTCATGGGGAAGTTGCGCACGGAAAGATTGGCTCTGTCGATTCCCGACAAGGTACGGCGCAGCTCCTTCTTGTTGAACGACGAAACCGCCGTAATGACAAACTTCCTCCCGGGGAAGGCGGCTATGTCTTCATCTGAGACGAAAAGATGCGTGTTCTGCCCCAGTGCGGAAAGGGGATAGCGGACGGTGAGCAGAGCAAAGCAGCCGGCCTTCATCAGCGACGCATTCGGCTCATAAAGATACTGCCCGGCCGCAGGAGCAGCCGGTAGGATGTGTTGCGACAGACCGGAAATCTCCCCCAGCCCATACGACACGATGCTGTCATCGTTTACGCAGAACACACGCAGACCGTCCGCAGGAGCGTTCGCTGCCGGGCCATTTCCTTTCCGCAGGACGAGCAGCAGTTCCTTGCATTCATTGCGCACTGAGACGATGTGAACCTCACGGACGACCTCCCCCATACGGTTCAGCTCGTCCACGGCACGGTGCCAGTCGAGCATCGGCGAGAGCTTTATCACGACCGCACCGGCCTTTTCCAGCAGTTCTTCTTCCAGTGCCAGGACATCTGGCGTGCAGTCGCTGATGAGCACCGTCCTGCCTCCCTGTTCGTTTCGACGTGCCGGATCGAGGAAGATCACCGACGCATGGGCAAGCTGATGGAGGTATTCCGTACCGTCGGCATTGACGATCTCGACGTGTTCCAGGCCGAGGGCATGGAAGTTATGACGTGCTGTCTTACAGAGTGCAGCCTGCCGTTCTACATAGACGGCCCGTTCAAAGGCACGTGCCATAAAAGAGAAGTCGACCCCGAAGCCGCCTGTGAGGTCGCAGAGAAACCTCCCCAAGTCCCTCCGGGGGAGGGAATGTGGCTGTACGGACCTGGACGAATCATGGGGTGACAGGCGGTTGTCAGCCGGGGAAAAGGTGGAGGAGGAAGAAGATAGGTGCGGGGAAACGGTATCGACAGATTTGGCTGAATTGACCGAATCGGCAGAATTGACCGAATCGGCAAGGCGGACGGCGAGGCGTGCTTTGTACTTTGCTGTCTGTTCGCTTGAGCACTGTTCCATCGACAGATGCGGCGGATAGAGGATGTCCTCGTTCGCCGCCCACGACGGCAGTTTCGTGCGTGCCGTCTGCCATCCGGTTATCTGGTCGATCAGGAAGGGCATATCGATGTCGGGGTAGCGGGGGGCTTGGAGGGAAAGAAGCCTCACCCCCAGCCCCTCTCCGAATGGAGAGGGGAGTGAAATGTCATGTCTGCTCAGAACATCCCGGACATATCGTGGCAGTGGCTGTTCTGAAGGCCTTTTCTCATCTTTTCGCCTCATCTTGTTTTCCTTGACTCTTGTTTTCGTCTTATCTCCTCTCCTTTT
>NZ_GL872283.1:0-212725 GCF_000191065.1 Prevotella multiformis DSM 16608 | reverse complement strand
TCATTTCATGATATGGGATCTCTGCAAAACCTCATATAGATAGCGAAACCATAAATATAACCAATTGATAATCAATGGTAGCTTTTGGATATAAAACGGCTTTTGCAGAGGTCGCGATATGTGGGTATCTCGCTAATCACTCCCCCTCTCCATTCGGAGAGGGGCTGGGGGTGAGGCTTGTTTTTCTGCTTCCCCAAAAAGCAGACCGGGACAGATGCCGCCTGTCTCCGCTTGCTTCTACAGAAGCGGGAAGAAAGCCAGCGTCTACCCCAGCCTATCCTGGATATTCCATCTGACAAGGCAGGACACCTACGTCTCCTGCCTTTCCGGTGCGAATGCCGATTTTACTTCAATGCAGCCTTCTTCTGCTTCACATAGTCGCCGAAGACGCGGTCGACCTCCGCACGCTGTTCCCTGTCAAGCGTATCGTTCGCCTGGATCAGCCCGCGGTAGTAAGCCTTGATGGCCTTTGACAGCTTCGTCCTGTCCGATGCGTTCTTCTCGAAGATACGGTCCAGGTCCTTGTAGAGAGCCGGCTTCATCGTGTTCATAAAGGCAAGTTTTCCTGTCGCAGGTGCTTCTTCTACCGCTGCGGCACTGTCGAGCTGTGCGGCAGGCTTCATGCTGACCGTGTCTTCCGGAGCTTTTTCGGCATCCGACTTGAAGAGGGAAGCCACATCAATCTTTCCGACCTGTTCTGCCAATGTACCGCCGTAGCTGTAGATCAGCACGCCAAGAACGAGCACGGCGACGACTATCACGCCGGCCATGACGGTGCCTTTGCCTATCTTCGGCATCGTGAAGGAAGAGCCTTCATGGTTGAGGTCGGCGAGGAACTCGTCGATACTGCCATAACGGTCGCTGCGCTTGAAGGCACAGCAACGCTTGATGACCTCGCTGTAGGCCAGTGTCAGCCCCATCACCTTCATGATGGTTCCGAGCGAATAGATGTCGGCGGTAGCGTCGGCAGCCATCGTCTCGTCCTTCAGTTCCGGAGCCATGAAGCGTGTCGTGTCGGCTGTCGGCTTCACTTCGTCGAGAGCAAGCACGCTGAAGTCGATGAGCTTCACACGGTCGCCCTGACCGGTGACCAGCACGTTGGACGGCTTCAGGTTGCGGTGGGTGACACCCTGATTGTGGGCGTAGCGCAGGGCATCGGCAATCTGGTTGATGATAGCGATTTTTTCGTCATCGGTGTGCTGTTCCCTGAGGTAAGCCTGCAAGGTACGTCCTTCTATGCACTCTTCCTCTATGCAGAGTCCGTAGCCGTCTACTTCTACCAGTCCCTGGTAGCGCACTATACCGGAATGGTTGAGCCGTTGGCACTGCTTGAATTCACGCTTCAGGGCGTTGCGGAACAGCGTCCGGTTGCGGTACTCTTCTTTCAGTGCCTTCAGCACTACGGGCTGGTCGCCCTTGCGGCACTTCACGATCATGCAGTATCCCTGGGACGGGATGACGGTGTATTCGGTATAACTTGCCTTTACAGGTGCATCCGCCGTCTGTGCCGGTTCGTTGGTGGAAAGTTTATTTTCGCTCATCAGTATCAATCGGTTTGAAATGAATGGTTATCTATGTCTGGTGGCAAAATTAGCAAAAAAAAATGAGACAGGACGGAAAAAGACAACTTAAAACGCCCTGTGGCCATCTTTCTCCTTAATTATAGGATGAAAAGAATGCAACCTCTTTCTAAAATTATAATTCACAAAAAACATGACGATGGCTTGTACTTTTCCGTTTTAATACCTATCTTTGCAGCATACAAGAAGACCTTGTTTGAGCAGCAGAGGATGCCATGAGCCATGCCGTGGGGATAAGCCCGCACGGAGCTGGAAAATGCTCCCTTTGACTTTAAAAGCATGAAAAAGATCTTTTGGCGACTTTACCTGCATTGACAATTGCGCCCGCATCCGCCATGATACAGACCGATGCCGCAGAAGTACGCACATCCTCTGGCATTTTCGCACACACCGATGCCGGTAGAGGAAGCCAGGAAAATGCCATGAGGCAGATAGAGAATATAGACGATGCGCACTGTGGGCAAACAGGATTCTCCAGCTCCGGATCAAGAGCGGATTGGACTTCTCAAAGTCTGCTCTCCGTCAATATCATACTTTCAAAATTCATCAAAATGAAGAAAAACATTTTCCTTTTCGTTCTTTTCGCAAGCACGGTCCACCTGCATGGCCAGACATTGGATTTCTCCAAGTTAGAAGGCCGATGGGACACGACCAGGACTGTACAATACGAGTCTGCACAATATCAGATTGCTTATGAGTATAAGTATGCGAGGGATGCAAAGCATCCTGATGCCAAGCGGACGGCGACCACGATTCTGAGAGTGGGCAGTCGATACACGATGTTCACCGACTATGCCCAGCTGGCATTCGATTCTATTTCCGCATCTATTGCAAAGGGAAAGTCATCTGCCACATCCTCCGGTCCGAAACTGCTCGGTGCATTGAAGGCTACGGGATTCAAAGAACTCATCCTGCAAGACAGAAGAGAAAACAACGGGTTTGTCCAACGCACCGCAGGAGGAATCCAAAGATACCAATACAATGAAGCCATCCCCCAGCTGCAGTGGGAACTGCTGGAGGGAGACAGCACGATAGCAGGCTACCCGTGCCGGAAGGCCAGGACAAGGCTTTTCGGACGCGACTACATCGCCTGGTATGCCCCCGATGTGGAGCTTCCCTACGGTCCGTATAAGTTCGGCGGACTGCCCGGCCTCATCTTCAAAGTGCAGGACACACAGGACAACTTCGTCTTCACGCTGACAGGATTGCAGACTGTAAAGGGCTACGCCCCGATCTACATGTACGACAGGAGTGCCGTGGTCAAGAGCAGCCGGAAGGCGGTCAGACAGATGTACAGGAACTATTGTGCAGACCCTTTGAAAGCCTTGACAAGCGGCGGAAACATCACTGTGGAGGCTGATGCGGCCGCGACGGTGAGAGCAAAACCTTACAATCCCATAGAACTTGAATAACAGTTTGCACCGGCTTTTACTTCTGCTTCTGCTTTCCACCCTCTGGTGTCCCTGCTTCGCCCAGCAGGACGAGGCGGTGGTGAAACTGGCGGTTGAGGTCAGGGACTCTGACAGCCGACAGCCGCTGGCTGACGTGATGTGCCGTGTTGTCAGCCCGGCCGGCAGGCTGCAGAGCTACAAGATTGCAGACGGAAGGGGACACCTCAGCCTCACCGCAGGGAAGGCAGACGTGCTGGTATTTTCACTGATGGGTTATGGCAGGCGTAAGGTCAGCGTCGCAGACCTGCGGCAGCACGGCAGTCAGCCGGCGGTTATCCTGCTCTCACCGAAGCAGATAGCATTGAAGGAAGTCGTCGTAAAGCTCCCGCCGATCAGAAAGCAAGGTGACACGCTGGTCTACAACGTTGGTTCTTTCCTGCAGAAAGGCGACCGCCACTTAGAAGATGTGCTCAGGAAACTACCGGGAATCAAGGTTGCCGAAAACGGTTCGGTGTCTTATCAAGGCCGTGCCATCAACCGGTTCTATATAGAAGGGCAGGACCTCATGGGCAGCAGCTATACCCAGGCAACCCGCAATATGCCAGTCAATGCGGTGCGTGACGTGGAGGTGCTGGAAAACCATCAGCCCGTGAAGTTGCTGCAAGGGCGCAAGCCGTCGGAATCGGCGGCCTTGAACATCCGGCTTGACAAGGGACACCGGGCACGCCCCTTCGGGGAGATTGCCGGCGGAGCAGGCATAAAACCAGACATCTGGGACAACCGGCTGTTTCTCACGCAGGTGATGAAACGGTCGCAGACGCTCGTTTCCGCCAAGATGAGCAATACTGGGAAAGATCTTTCCGGGGAGACGAACGAGCAGATAAACGTCTATGAGCTGGAGGCATACGAGCCTTTGCCGCTGGGCGTACTCTCGGGGGTAATCAGCCGGGAGACGCTTCCGCAGGAACGGTATCTGCACAACAAGGCGTACAGTGCAGGCCTCAACCATATCGTTTCGCTGTCGAAAGACGCCACACTGCGCAGCAATGTGCTTTTCTACGAGGACCATGCAGGATATGACCGGTCGTCAGGGAACTGTTATGGAGGCCTTACGCCGGCAGCTGTGGAGGCTGCCGAACGGATGAAGCAGCGGACACTCCGTATTGTCCCGGTGCTGAAATACGAAGAGAACAGCAGGAAGAGGTACTTTTCCGACGAACTTCGATGCTCGTTCGGGCGGCAGTCTTCCGGCGACCAGGTGGTCACAAACGGAATTGGCGTCACCGAACAGACACGGATAAGTCCCTCTTATGTCAGGAATTACCTGTCCTCTTCTTTCCGGATAGGGCGGAATCTGCTGCAGATCCGTTCTCTCCTCAGGTATGCCGGTCGTGGGGAACGGCTGGAGACCGTGTCCGACAGCCTTCCGCTGTACAATACCGCAGAGCGTTTTACCACACGGTCTGCCATGACGCGCAACGTCGTTACGGGTTCTTTCCCTGTCCTGGGAAACGATCTGGAACTTTCGTTGCAGACGTATTACCGGGACAATACGTACAATGCCCATGATGACATACGCCACCGAACGCTCAGGTTACAGGGGACTTCTGGCTACACGTGGAAGTATGGACGGGAGAGTTTCATCGCCGTCGAACTGCCTGTGGAATGGACAAGGAGCAGCCTTGTGAAGAAAGACGGCAGGCCGTCCGTGCGCCATTTCGTAGCATTCGAACCGGACATCAGCCTTCGCCAGATGCTGGGCGACAGGCTGAGCGTGAGCCTGTCCGCTTCGCTTTCAACAGAGGACAATGCCCTCGGATTCTATGCCCGGAGGCCTTTGAGAGAAGGATACAGGACGGTTCAGGTGACGGGTGACGACATCTACAAGTCTACGAAAGTACATACTTCGTTCCGTCTCCGCTACCGCGACCTTGCGACAATGCTTTTCGCCAGTCTTTCCCTTGCCTGGTCGGACACGAGGCGGGAGGCTTTCAGCCACTTCGAGTACAGCGATTCGCTGACGGTCATGACGTGGGAGAAGGGCGGCAACCACCGGCGCAATACGATGGTGAGTGCTATGGTGGACAAGACCTTCACCTCTGTCGGACTGTCATTGAAAGCCGAAGCGACGTATGACAGGACAGGTTTCCTGGTTTCGCAGTCCGGCATGATGGTCGACAACCGCTCCCATCACGCCTCCGGGACGCTTACGGCCACCTTCCAGAAACTGTCGTGGCTCCGTTTTTCCACCGCCTTTACTGCCGGCTGTCACTGGGAACGGAGCAGCATGAGCAGGTCTGACGTGCTCGCATCCTACATAACCCATGCGGCTCTTTATCTTTTCCCGACGAAAAGGACAGAGCTGAAATGGAAACTTTATGACCTTACAAATGAAGTGACGAAGGGGCATTTCCATGCCTGTGGCCTGCTGGATGCGGACTTCAACTACAAAATCAACAGTGTATGGGAGCTGGGACTGACCGGTACGAACCTCCTGAACAGCACCTCCTACGTCATCACGCAGGAATCGGGGCTCAACCGTTTCAGTTCTACCCTGCCTCTGCGGGGATGGGAAATACTGCTCCGTCTGCAGTGGCGATTATAGCCGGACGGGCGGAAGAGCCGCGCGTACATCCGCTCACCTGCTTCTCCGTGGACAAGGAGAGGGATTGTCTGTTTAAAGGATGTTGTGCATGGAAAGTCCTGCTGGCAATAGAATCGGAATGGAGGACTTGCCGGCGGAAAGCTCCCTACATGGAAAATGCCGGTATCCTTTCCCCGTTGACGGAAATGCCAAAGAAAAACCCGTAACTCCGATAAGGAATTACGGGTTTTTCCGTTGATGGAAGCAGCATGGCAGACCGTCCGGCCGACTACTGCCCGGTGCTTGTCATCAGTCTGCGAACTTCGCCTTGATGAACTCACGGTTCAGGCGGGCGATATTGGCAATCTTCTCGTTCTTGGGGCAGACAGCCTCGCAGGCGCGGGTATTGGTGCAGTTACCGAAGCCCACCTCATCCATCTTGGCAACCATCGCCTTGGCACGCCTGGCAGCCTCGGGTTTCCCCTGCGGCAGAAGAGCCAGCTGGCTGACCTTGGAGGAAACGAAGAGCATGGCAGAACCGTTCTTGCAGGCTGCCACGCAGGCTCCGCAACCGATGCAAGTCGCACAGTCCATAGCCTCATCGGCATTCTCCTTGGGAATGAGGATGGCATTGGCATCCTGCGCCTGACCGGTACGGATGGACGTGTAACCGCCGGCCTGGATGATCTTGTCGAAGGCGGAGCGGTCTACCATACAGTCCTTGATGACCGGGAAACCGGCCGAACGCCACGGCTCGACAGTGATGATGTCGCCGTCGTTGAAGCGGCGCATATAGAGCTGGCAGGTCGTCGCCCCGCGCTCGGTCTTGCCGTGCGGAGTACCGTTGATGTAGAGCGAGCACATACCGCAGATACCCTCGCGGCAGTCGTGGTCGAAGACGAAAGGTTCGTCGCCGGACGCGATAAGTTCTTCGTTGAGAATATCGAGCATCTCAAGGAATGAAGTGTCATCCGGGATGTTCTTCATCTCATGTGTATCGAAATGGCCCTGGTCCTGCGGGCCGTTCTGCTTCCAATACTTGATTGTGAATGATATATTTTTTGCCATTGTATTTATGTTTTAGCTGACAAGTAAACAAGTTGTGAAGTAAACAAGTTATTTGTCTGAAATTTAATTAGGAACAAATGTCTTGGTAGAACAGGCTGACGACTTGTCAACTCGTCCGCCCGTCAACTCGTCTGCTAATTCTTATAGTTACGTGTCTGTACCTTGATTGCCTCATACTCGAGCGGTTCCTTGATCAGCTCCGGAGCCTTGGTGTCATCACCCTGATACTCCCAGCAGCCGACATAGAAGAAGTGCTCGTCATCGCGTTTGGCCTCGCCTTCCTCCGTCTGGTGCTCTTCGCGGAAGTGACCGCCGCAGCTCTCTTCACGGTGCAGTGCGTCGTAAGCGACAAGCTCGCCCATGAGGATGAAGTCACGGAGGTGGATTGCCTTGTCGAGTTCGACGTTCAGGCCTTCCTTCTTTCCAGGAATGAAGAGGTTCGTGTTGAACTCCTCACGCAGCGCCTTCAGCTGCTTCAGACCCTCTTCAAGACCTTCCTTGGTGCGTCCCATGCCCACATGCTCCCACATGATATGTCCGAGTTCCTTGTGGATGGAGTCGACAGAACGCTTGCCGTGGATGCCCATCAGCCGGTCGATTTCCGCATCGACGGCCTTCTCAGCCTCATCGAACTCAGGACGGTCGGTCGGAATCCTGCCCCAGAGAGCCTGGTCGGCAAGGTAGTTCTGGATAGTGTATGGCAATACGAAGTAGCCATCGGCCAGTCCCTGCATCAGTGCAGACGCTCCCAGACGGTTGGCACCGTGGTCGGAGAAGTTGCACTCGCCGATTGAGAACAGGCCCGGCACGGTCGTCATCAGTTCGTAGTCGACCCAGATACCCCCCATCGTGTAGTGGATAGCGGGGAAGATCATCATCGGGTTGTAGTACTTCACGCCGTTGATTTCGTTGGCAACCTCACCCGGATTGACATCTGTAATCTCCTCGTACATATCGAAGAGGTTGCCGTAACGCTGCAGGATCGTGTCGATGCCGAGACGGTTGATCGACTCGGAGAAGTCGAGGAACACAGCCAGACCGGTGTTGTTGACACCGAAGCCCTTGTCGCAACGCTCCTTGGCAGCACGCGATGCGACATCACGCGGCACGAGGTTGCCGAATGCCGGATAACGACGCTCCAGATAGTAGTCGCGGTCTTCCTCGGGAATATCGGATCCTTTCTTCGTGCCGGCCTGCAATGCCTTGGCGTCTTCGAGCTTCTTTGGAACCCAGATGCGGCCGTCGTTGCGCAGAGACTCTGACATCAGGGTCAGCTTCGACTGCTTGTCGCCGTGTACAGGGATGCAGGTCGGATGAATCTGCACGTAAGACGGATTCGCCATGTAAGCGCCCTTGCGGTAGCACTGGATGGCAGCCGTGCAGTTGCAGCCCATGGCGTTGGTCGACAGGAAGTAGGTGTTTCCGTAACCGCCGGTGGCGATCACAACGGCATTGGCAGAGAAGCGTTCCAGCTTGCCGGTGATGAGGTTCTTGGCGATGATGCCCCGTGCGTGACCGTCTACGATGACGACATCCTCCATCTCGTAGCGGGTGTAGAGCTTCACCTTCCCGGCCTGGATCTGCGCGCTCAGGGAAGAGTAAGCACCGAGCAGCAGCTGCTGGCCGGTCTGTCCCTTGGCGTAGAAGGTACGGCTTACCTGTGCGCCGCCGAATGAACGGTTGGCCAGCATGCCGCCGTACTCACGGGCGAAAGGTACGCCCTGGGCGACACACTGGTCGATGATGTCGTTCGACACTTCCGCCAGACGGTAGACGTTCGCCTCACGTGCCCGGTAGTCACCGCCCTTCACCGTATCGTAGAAAAGACGGTAAACAGAGTCGCCGTCGTTCTGATAGTTCTTGGCGGCATTGATACCGCCCTGTGCAGCGATGGAGTGCGCACGGCGCGGCGAGTCCTGGATGCAGAAGTTCAGTACGTTGAAGCCCATCTCTCCGAGAGAGGCGGCGGCACTGGCGCCTGCCAGACCTGTACCGACAACGATCACATCCAGCTTCAGTTTATTCTTTGGGTTAACCAAACGCTGATGAGCCTTGTAGTTGGTCCATTTCTCAGCTACTGGTCCTTCTGGTATTCTGGAATTTAATGTCTTAGTCATGATTGTTCTGAATTAAATTTTCAATTTAGATACTTAAATTATGCAGCAACGCAGCAAAGGCTCGGCGCACAATGGAAAGCAAATGCAAGTACTACAACGAGGAAGCAGAGCATCAGCAGGGTCACGTAAACGACACCGATGGTCTTCCAGCGGCTGAACCATACCTTACCGTTGATGCCGACCGTCTGCATGGCACTCCAGAAACCGTGAGAAAGGTGGAACCACAAGGCAGCGAGCCAGATGATGTAGAGAACGACATACACCGGATTGGCGAAAGTTGCCTGGATGTACTCGAAACCATGCGAGGGCGGTATCTTGACCGCCATCCCCGTGAGTTCTGCAAACATCATGTTGTACCAGAAGTTGAAAAGGTGGAGCCCGATGCCCAGCAGCACGATGATACCGAGGACGAGCATGTTCTGGCTTGCCCACTCCACGCTTGCCGGCTTCTCCGTCACGGCATAACGGTTGTCGCCGCGCGCACGGCGGTTCTGCGCCGTCAGGATGAACGCATAGACGATGTGACAGACAGCCAGTGCCCCCAGTGCCACGGTAGCCACGACGGCATACCAGTTGGCCCCCAGCAGCTCGCAGATCATGTTGTAGGCTTTTCCGGAGAAGAGCGCGACAAGGTTCATACAGCAGTGGAACGTCATGAATAGAATCAGTGCCATGCCGGTCACAGACATAATCACCTTTCTACCAATAGATGAATTGATTAACCACATAAATGTTCTGATTTTAAATATTTAAACTGTTAGAATAATTATTCCATATTAGGTCAACACAGCGGGAAGACCGTTGCCCGTCTCCCCATCGAAGTCAGTCTCTTCATTTCCGATACCGAAAAGTCGGTATAGCCGCATACGTTATGCGTTGCAAAAATACTATATTTTAATGATTTATCAAAGTATTTTAAACAAAATATCCGGTATTTAGACTGAAAATAAGAACCCCTCCTCCATCCTAATAAATGAGGATGTTTCAAATGCGAACATATCGCCTGCCTTTGCCGTATATTTTCTCGGTCTGACGGCTGATTTCATGCCCATTCTGCAATATGCGCCTGCTGTATCCTCCCCGCACGGCTACGGGCCGCATACGAGGACACCATGCGGCTGATCCGGCATCCTGCAGGGGCAGGTCACAGCCCGGGCGGTCGGGAGCCGGATTCCCAGCCGCCGGGAACACGGTTCCCAGGCCTTGGGAACAGGATTCCCAAGCCGTTGGGAACAGGATTCCCACCGGTCGGGACAAAAGACGGAACGCCCTCACCGGTCCACATTCGCAAGCATAAGGGTGGACAGGTGAGGGCGTAGGGTTCTGTGCAGGGAGTCCTGCCGGCGCTGAAAGAGAGCCGGACGGGTCATTGCCTGTCTGCCTCGGTCTTTCCGTCGTCTTTGTGTCCTCGCTTCTTTGTCTTCTGTTTCTCCGGCCCGACATTCTCGGCGGGAAGAGGAATGCCGAGGCCTGCCGCGCGCTCCAGGTTGCGGCTCTTCGCCTTGCGCTGCGTGTCGGCTTTCTGCTTCGTTATAGCTCCGGGCTTCTGTCGGAAGAGCGGAAGCAGATGCGGATTCCACGTTCCCTGCACATCGCGTTTTGCCTTGCACTCGATGACTTTCGGGTAATAGTAAACGGCTTCAGGCTGCCGCAGTGCGGCATAGTCGCCCGTGTCCCACCTGCCATTGTCGTTGTCGTCGACAATAAGACGGAGATAATAGCTGCCGGGCCTGACATAGTGGAAAGTCGCTTTTCCGTCTTTGGCATCCACTTCTTTTACGGGTCTGTCGCTTTCGTTGAGCAGCTGCAGCAGGCAGTTCCTGCCCGCCATGCCCTGCAAGGTCATCACCAGCGTGCCGTACTCGTCCGTGGAGGGGATTCGGATTCCCTGCTTGTACTTCTTCGAGACCTTCCCGTAGATGTCGGTGAAGGCGGCCGAATCCACTTCGAGGCTGTATTCATGCCCCGGATCCCACGTACTGATAAGTTTCAGGGAACGCGGTCTGCCAGGCTCAGCACCGAACTGATACTTCGCTCGATACCACAGGGTGTCAATTTTTTCGTAGAGATGAATCCTGGCCGTATCGGTCTTTTCTATCGGAGAAGACACTTCAAACGTCGGGTTCTGGTCAGGATCCATCTGCGAGGGGACATCGAACTTCACCTCCAGGGGCGCTGCGGGCATCTCCGTCTCATAGCTTTTCCCCCGTTCCCTGGCCTTCTCCTGTTTCTTCTTCCACTTGTCGTATTCCTCCTGCCGACGCTTCAGACGACGGGCGTATGGAATCTTCGAGAGCACCTCCAACGTGTCGCTCTTCAGAACAAGCCCTCCCATGCTGTCGGTCGTATTGTAAGTAATCTGCATACGCAGCGTGTCCTGGTTGACAAGGGCGGTGTCACGGAGCCAGTAGGTGACGGTGTCCTGGTTCAGACTGGGTTCCGTGACGAAGGCATCCCGGGCATTGAAATTGAGGCCCTTTATCTGCGGCAGGTCGGCATCGCCATAGCTGAAAAAGAGTGTGAAGTGATTGGCTTCCTTGCGTTCAGCCTTCAGGAAGAAGCGGTCGGTCTGCGTGGCAGTAAAGGCGTTCAGCACCACATCGTCCGGAAGGAAATGTGTATAAGGTGTCTGCCTGATGTCCTTGATATGCAGCGTATCGGTCCAGAGCGTGTCCTGCCGTATGTCCGGTTTCCAGGAAGGCATGATGACTTCGGGCGTGAAGGCGATCCGTTCACTCTTCTGGTTGTACCTGTAATTGCCGTCGGCGTCCTGCAGCGCATAGATACGGTAGTCTCCCTTGGCGACACCCCGTATGACGAAGCGGCCCCGGCTGTCGGTACGCGAGACACGCAGCATGGGCTGTTTCAGGAAAGCCGTGTCGTTCTGATTGCTGTAAAGGCCCACGAGAATGCCCTTGATGGGTTCCAGGTTCTCGGCATCAAGCACGTAGCCCGCCACTTCGAGCGTGTCGATATGGTCGCCGGTGGAGAAGCTGTAGGTATAGTTTCCCAACGGGTTTCCCTCGTTGTTGTCGGAGATGGCATCCGAGAAGTCGATGGTGTAAGTAGTGTTCGGCTGCAGCTTGTCCTGCAGGCTTACTGTAATCTGCTTCCCGGTGGCCTTGATTTCAGGTGCTTCCAGCTGCGGCGGCGACACGACGACCTTCTCAGAGGCGTTCTCCAGCTTGATGAACTCGTCGAAGTAGATGCTCACCTTCCTGCTGTTCACATCGGTAGCACGCTCGGCAGGAGATGCCCCGAGCACTCTGGGTGGTGTCTCGTCGTACCAGCCGCCATCGGGCTGTCCCATCTTGGCACAGGAAACAAGGAGGAAAAGTAAAAGGGTAAAAAGGTAAAAAGGTACAAGCGTCGGCCGGTAAACCGCTGAAAGGCAATGGCTGATCCTGACAGGAAGAGCATGGCTGCTCCTGGCTGAAAAGTCCTCCTTTCCATCTCTGTCTTCCGGGCAATATCTCTGTTTCATCTTCTTCATATCGCTGTTTTTACGATTTACCTTGTCTATTTTATTCTCCATCAAAGCCTGTCCGCTTCAAAGAGTTTTTGCCTTTTTATCCTTTTTCCCTTTGTCTTCAAGGGGGGACTTTTACCTTTTTACCCTTTTACCTCCTTGCCTTCAAAGGGGGGACTTTTGCCTTTTTATCCTTTTACCCTTTGCCTTCAAAGGGGAAACTTTTACCTTTTTACCCTTTTACCCTTTGCCTTCAAAGGGGAAACTTTTACCTTTTTACCCTTTTACCCTTTGCCTTCAAAGGGGAAACTTTTACCTTTTTACCCCTTTACCCTTTGCCTTCAAAGGGGAAACTTTTACCTTTTCACCCTTTTACTTTTTTACTTTTCACTGGTTCATGCTCAGCAGCTCTTCAAGGTTTGTCCGGCTGTTGGAGAGTCGGGGAATCTTGTGCTGACCGCCGAGTTTTCCCTTTGTCTTGAGCCAGTCGTTGAAGAGGTCCTTGCGTGCAACGATGATTTCCAGCGGCTGGAGGGTGACATTGTGGAAACGCTTTGCCTCATAGTCGGAGTTGATCTCCTGGAGTTTCGCGTCGAGGATGTCGGAAAACTCCTTGAGGGACGACGGTGCCTTGGCGAACTCTATGAGCCATTGATGGCGGCATCTTGCCTTCGCATCCATATAGATAGGTGCTGCCGTATAGTCGGAAATCTGTGCCCCGGTGGCCTTGCAGGCCGCCTCGAGGCCCTTTTCGGCATTGTCCATGATCAGCTCTTCACCGAAAGCATTGATGAAGTACTTTGTCCTTCCGGTGATGATGAATTTATAAGGACGGGTCGAAGTGAACTGAACCGTGTCGCCGATTTCATAACGCCACAATCCGCAGGAGGTGCTGATGAGCATGGCATAGTTGCGCCCTGTCTCCACGCCCCACAGCGGTACGATGTTCGGATGGTCGCTGCCCAGTTCGTCCATGGGCAGGAACTCGTAGAACACACCATAGTCTATCATGAGCGACATGCTGCTGTCCGCCGGGTCGTCCTGTATGCCGAAGAAGCCTTCAGAGGCGTTGTAAGTCTCCATGTAGTTCATGTCCGGCTTGGTGATGAGCTGCTGGTATTGCTCCCGGTAAGGTGTGAAGGCGATGCCGCCATGAAAGAACACCTCCAGATTGGGCCATACCTCCTCCAGATGCTGCTTGCCGCTCAGCTCCATCACACGTACCAGTACGGACAGCATCCATGACGGCACGCCCGACAGGTTGGTAACGTTCTGCCTCATTGTCTCCCGTGCGATACGGTCGCGTTTCACCTCGAAGTCGCTCAGCAAGGCGGTCTCCTTCTTCGGGACCCGGCACAGGTTGGCAAGCGGGTTGATGTTCTCGATGAGAATGGCGCTCAGGTCACCGACAAGCGAATTGGGCAGGTTGTAGTTCGGAGAATGGCTTCCTCCAAGGATAAGGCTCTTGCCGTTGAAGAGCCGGCTCTCCGGATGATTGCCGAGATAATAGGCGATCACATCCTTCCCGCCCTGGTAGTGAATGGTCTGCAGTCCCTCGTGGGAAACCGGGATGAACTTGCTCTTGTCATTGGTCGTACCCGACGACTTGGCGTACCATCTCACCGTCCCCGGCCAGAGCACGTTGCGTTCTCCGTGGCGCATACGGTCGATGTCGCCTTTCAGTTCTTCGTAGGTGTTGACCGGAATGTTCTGCACGAAATCATCATAGGTCCTGATTGTCGAGAACAGATGTTTCCGTCCGTATTCGGTGTCTTTCGCCCGTTCTACGAGGTATTCCATGACTTCCCGCTGGATAGTCTCTCCCTCCGTACCGTACCGTTCAAGCTCCTTGCGGCGCGGCTGGAAGTACAGTTTGTTTACTATATCAGTAAGACTCATTCAATTTTCTCTGGTTGTTTAAATTGCAAAAGTACGCCAAAAAAGCCAAAAGTACAGGCTTTTTCTATATTTTAACACAGCGTTCAAGGCCTCCGGAAAAGGTGCTTCTCCATCTGCCAAAAGCGAAAAGAGAGACACGGCCGCACGCCGCCGTCACGCTGCAAGCCCTCCCTCATGCTGCCGTACAGGAAAGTTTTTTTTACGGAAAAGTTGGTCGTATCGAAAAAAAACCTAACTTTGCAGACTATACGACTAATAACGAGAAACGGTTTACCATGCGAAAGAAAGCCCTGCTAACCCTCGCCGCCAGCCTTGCAGCAGCATCTCTGCCGGCACAGAACACAGTCCGGACCGACTCCACCGAGACACATAAGATGGAGGAAGTCATCGTAACGCAAAGGCGTCAGCTTATCAAGAACGATATTGACAAGCTGACGTATGACGTGCAGCACGACAAGACTGCACAGACCAAAACAACCTTGGAAATACTCAAGAAAATACCGCTTGTCACTGTTGACGGGCAGGAAAACATCAAGATCCAAGGCTCTGCCAGTTTCAAGGTTTACAAGAACGGACACCCCGACCCCAGCCTTTCAGGGCAGAACCTCAAGGATATCCTGAAGGCAATACCCGCTTCCACCATCAAGAGAATAGAGGTAATCACCGATCCCGGAGCCAAGTACGATGCCGAGGGAACCACGGCGATCCTCAACATCGTCATGCTGGGCAGCTCAAGACTACAAGGGGTATCGGGCAATGTGAACGCAGGTGCAAACACGAATGGCTCTACAAGAGTCGGGGCCTACCTGACCACACAAGCCGGAAAGCTCACGACAGCTGTCAATTATAACTACGCAGACCAGAACAAGAAACAGACAGAAAATGATCGGGATGAGGCCTACGACTACGTAAAGACCGGCGAACACACACATGAATATGGCAAGAACAGCACGGGGGCAAAGATACATTTCGGCAATATCAGTGCCAGTTACGAAATTGATTCCCTCAACCTGTTAACAGCATCCACCAATTTCTTCGGCTATAAAGCCGATGCCAACACACAAAGCACGACTGAACGATGGGACAAAAACAATCAATTGATTTATAAATTCGATTCGGATGTAACCACACCAGGCTACTCCTATCTTAATCTTGGAGGACGTTTTGATTATCAACACAAGACCCGCTTAGAGGGAGAAACGCTTACACTCTCTTATATGCTGGCTGCTACACGACAGCACACCACATTCCGTCAGACATATAGCAATATGACAAACTTCCCTGCCGATTATACGGGTTATGACCAAAACAGCCGTGAACGCTTCACAGAACATACGTTCCAGATTGACTATGTACGGCCCTTTGGCAAACACCACAAGCTGGAAAGCGGAACGAAATACATTCTCCGACACAACAACAGCACGTCATTGATGGACTATCAGGGTACAACACCTGATATGGAAAACAGGTTCAGGCATAACGCACAGGTAGCAGCTGCTTACCTGTCTTATATCCTCACCGCTGGTAAATGGTCGGCTCGTGCGGGCTTAAGATATGAATATACCCACATGAAAGCATCCTATCCCGATGGCAGTAATGCCGATTACCATGCTAATCTCAATGACTGGGTACCGTCAGCAAGCCTGCAATACAAGATCAGTGATGGACAGACGCTGAAGTTCAGCTATAATACCAGCATCAACAGACCTGGCATCGGCTATCTCAATCCAGCCATCATCAGCACACCGACGACGGTCTCTTTCGGTAATGCAAACTTAGGAAGCAGCCGTAACCAAAAGCTGCAGATGGAATATATGCTGGTGACATCAAAACTCACAGTCCAGTTTAATCCCTACTATTCCTTTACCAACAACGGTATAGGTCGCATCTTGTATGAACAGAACCGCAAAGATGTGTCCACTTATCAGAACGCACTGAAAAGCAAAGTGTTCGGTATTTCATCCTACACAGAATGGACGCCTTTCACCGGAACGACATTTACACTCAACGCCTCGATGCGTTATGCACACATCACCTTGCCCACACCTTACATCAAGAACAGCGGATGCGGTGGTGGTATCTACTTTGACTGGGAGCAGAAAATACCCTGGAAACTGACGTTGACGACCAGTCTTGGAGGTGAATACGGCAACAGAGTTTACAATCCGTATGCCATTGAGGGGCACTGGTTCTACTATGATTTCACCTTGACACGCCGCTTTCTCAAGGACAAGCTGACAGTATCTCTATCAGCCGAGTCGCCTTTCATCAAAGAAAAATCAAGTACTTATCGTATCGTTCGAGGTGATTATACCGGTTATGAACGCTCTGTCATGTACCCTCGATGCTTTAACATCGGATTTTCATGGAGCTTTGGCAAGCTGAAGGCAAGCGTCAAGAAGGCAGAACGGAGCATTCAGAATGATGACCTGGTGGGGGGAGGAAAGAAATAGGGAACGGCCGGCAAACGCGCATTGTCCATGCCGCCGCCGGAACAGGTTGCAGGCCGGAGTCCAAGCGGATTCCGGCCTTCTTCATGTCAGCCGTTTGCCTGGCAGGGGCCTTGCATGCAATGGCCTGTCCGTCCGGAGGCCGATTGGAAAGAAATGCGATCCATGGCTTCCGGCCGGCCTTTCAGGTGCGTCTGGAACAGGAAGAAGGCCGTCTCTCCCAGGCGGACGCGCATTGCCGAAGATGATGTTTCCGTGAAGAAGAACGATCATCTACGTGTAGAGATGAATTTATTTACATGTAGAGAAAATCCTTTCTACACGTAGAGAATGATTTATCTGCATGTAGAGAATCATCCGTTTTCATGGAAAACCATTCGTGGCAGGCTGCACCTGCCATGCAGGTCAAAGGGAAATCAAGTCCGGACAGGAGGGCTCGCATGGCCGTCCCTGCGCCATCGCGCAGGTGTCCGCCTGCAACGCGGATGCCTCTGCGGCACATGCTCCCGATGCTGCCCGACGGGCTGCAGGCGACAGGCCACCTGCCGGCCACCCGGTCAAAAAGCACGCCACTCCTTTGCCATTACGATAAAAAGGAGTATCTTTGCGAAAAACAAACAGATGCCCCCTGCGCAAGTCTTCATCCTCTCGGCACGTAGGGAAGAGAGGGGCAAGGGACGGACAATTTACGCTTATGGCAACACATCCTTTATGGTCTGACGACTACTGGCTGCCGCTCTTACAGCTTTACCTCAAGAAGCCGGAGGGCATGAAGCCCATGTATTCACGTGCGCTGGTCAACCTCAGTCTGGAACTGCATATCCCGCCCAGGACACTCTATGGGCAGCTGTTCCGGCTGCGGCAGCGTGCCACCCCCGTCCTCAACCTCATCTGGGACACCTACGGAGAGAACCCCCGCAGGCTGAACCGGGACGTGAAGAAGCTGCGGTCGATGAAGGGCTTCGGGCAGCCAAGGGAGTTCTACGACGGCGTGAAGACGAACGAGACCTTCGAGCATGACTTCCTGCCGCTGGAATGCTGTCACGAGCTGCGTCCCTTCATGCTCGTCATGATACTGGACCTTTACTTCCGGCTCACGCCGGTTACGATGACGGCGGAGACACCCGAGGTGAGAGAACTGGCAAAACGCATGGGGATAAAGCCGAAGACCGTGGTCGAGGCGATGGAGACCTTCCAGCTCTGCGACCCCTATCTGAACCGTGACGGCCTCATGGCATCTCCGCTGCTGCCGTCCTGTCAGGAGATATGGAACCGCTATGGCAACGGGAACCCTGAAAAACTTTCGGCTCTGGCAGCACAATTAAGGGAGTATTTCGATTGATTATACTTGTTTTTTCGTACTTTTGCAACGTAATTCAGGTAAAAAATGGCACAGGAACAAGTACAGCTTCAGACCCAGAAACAGCAGCAGGTGCAGCGGCTCTCGCAGCAGCAGATGCTTCAGGTAAAGCTGCTGGAAATGCCGCTGACGGAACTGGAGGAGAGCGTCAATGCCGAACTGGACGACAATCCCGCATTGGAATCAGGCGGCGAGGAGACGGATGACATGGATACGGACGGCTCCGCAGAGCAGACGGAGGGCGACGACTTCGACACGCAGCAGGAACGGGAAGAGCGGCAGGATGCCCTCGACTCGGCGCTGGAGCGGATGCGGTCGGATGACGAACTGCCGGCCTACGACTCACGCCAGCAGCGCAACAACGCCGACTATGAGGAGATTGTCTACGGGGACACGGTTTCCTTCATCGACAAGCTCAACGAGCAGGTGGGCGAGAGAGAGCTTACCGACCGGCAGAGGGACATCCTGGAATATCTTATCGGCAGTCTGGACAATGACGGACTGCTGCGGAAAGATCTCGGCAGCATCAGCGACGAACTGGCCATCTACCACGGCATAGACGCTACGGCCGGCGAACTGGAGGAGGCGTTGAAGATACTGCAGGATTTCGACCCGGCCGGCATCGGAGCACGGACGCTGCAGGAGTGTCTGCTGCTGCAGGTGGACCGCAAGGTGGAGAATGGCGAATGGGCCGGTGACGGGAAACTGTACAGATGTGTCCGAACGATCCTCGCCGATTATTTCGATGCTTTTACGAAGAAACATTGGGACAAGATACAGACAGCCCTCTCCCTGTCTGACCATCAGGTCGAGACGCTCCAGCGTGAAATCCGGAGGCTGAACCCGAAGCCGGGCGCCTCCATGGGCGAGACGCAGGGCAGGAACCTGCAGCAGATCACTCCCGACTTCATCATCGACACCGAGGATGACGGGACGATCACCTTCAGCCTCAACCACGGCAACCTGCCCGAACTGCACGTATCGCCGGCATTCAACGAGATGCTGGCGGCCTATCGGGACAACAAGGCGGGAATGAACCGTCAGGAGAAGGAAGCACTGCTCTATGCCAAAGAGAAGGTGGACAAGGCACAGGGATTCATCGAGGCGGTGAAGCTGAGACGGCATACGCTGCAGGTGACGATGAAAGCCATCATCGATATACAGCGCAGGTTTTTCCAGGACGGCGATGAAGCCGACCTCAAGCCGATGATCCTCAAGGACATCGCCGACCGGACCGGACTGGACATATCGACGATCTCGCGGGTGAGCAACATCAAGTATGCGCAGACACGATGGGGCATCTTCCCGCTCCGCTTCTTCTTCTCGGACAGCTATACGACGGAAGACGGCGAGGAGATGTCTACCCGGAAAATCAAGGTCGCACTCAAGGAAGTAATCGGCCAGGAGGACAAACGCCGGCCGCTCAGTGATGACGCACTTGCCAAGGTCATGAAGGAAAAGGGATTCCCGATAGCCCGCCGCACGGTCGCCAAGTACCGGGAACAGCTCGGACTGCCTGTCGCAAGGCTGCGAAAGGAATGACGGATCGTGGATCGTGGAGGGTGAGCGCTGATGCTTACCTGTTCATCGCTTATCTGTTCATCGCTTATCATCGTCCCGCCTGTCATCGCCTATCCCCGCTTGTCATCGCCCATCCTCTCTCACCCTAAAAGAATGAAGGAAAAGAACATCATATTGACAGCAAGAATCGTGAGCATGGTGCTCACGCCTTTCTATCTGCCCGTTGTGGGCATACTGGCTATCTTCACATTCAGTTATCTCAGCATGTTCCCATGGCAGGCCAAGCTGGCATACGTCCTGATGGTTTATGCCTTCACGGTGCTCATCCCTACCTTGCTCATCCACCTCTACCGGCAGTATCATGGCTGGACGCTCATCCAGCTGGGGCAGCGGGAGCGGAGAATGGTCCCTTACACCATCTCCATCATCTGCTATTTCACGTGTTTCTACATCATGAACCTGCTGCATCTGCCGCACATGCTGACATCCATACTCATGGTGGCACTGGTGATACAGATTCTCTGTGCCGTCATCAACGTGTGGTGGAAAATCTCCACCCATACGGCAGCCATCGGCGGGGTAACGGGTTCGCTGATAGCCTTTTCCCTGCTGCTCAGCTTTGATCCGATGTGGTGGCTCTGTCTGACCCTCATCGTCTCCGGTATGGTAGGCAGCAGCAGGATGATCCTACGGCAACATTCACTGGAACAGGTCACGTCGGGTTTCTTCCTGGGACTGGTCTGCTCATTCTTCACCATCATCATCGTGTAAGCCTATTCATTTAAAACAATACAGAATATGAAGCCATTAGTAAGCATTATCATGGGTTCGACAAGCGACTTGCCCGTCATGGAAAAAGCTTGTAAGTGGTTGGAACAGCAGGGGATTCCCTTTGAGGTGAATGCCCTCTCCGCCCATCGTACGCCCGATGCCGTCGAAACCTTCGCCAAGGAAGCCAAGGGACGGGGCATAAAGGTAATCATCGCAGGAGCCGGCATGGCGGCGGCACTGCCCGGTGTCATCGCTGCTTCAACTCCGCTTCCGGTCATCGGCGTCCCGATCAAGGGAATGCTCGACGGTCTCGATGCCATGCTGTCTATCATCCAGATGCCGCCGGGCATACCGGTTGCCACCGTGGGTGTCAACGGTGCCCAGAATGCCGCCATTCTTGCCGCAGAGATGATGGCGCTCGGCGATGAGGCCATTGCCCGTAAAGTGGATGCCTGGAAGGCTTCTCTGGGAGAGAAGATTGAAAAGGCCAACAGGGAACTGGGAGAGCTGAAGGAGTACAGGTTCAGGTGCTGAATGGCCTTAGGTCCGGCTTCAGCCTCACCCCCGGCCCCTCTCCGAATGGAGAGGGGAGTAATCACCGACGAAGGGGCTTGTCAGGGTACGGCTTGAGCAGACTCATCGCCGCCTATCATCGCTTATCGTCGCTCATCACCGCTCATCACCGCTTATCATCGCCTACTGCATCGCTTATCACCGCCTATCACCGCCCATCATAACTTATCATCACCCATGATCGATTTATTCAACTTTGAAAGAAGGAAAACCTCAGTCACCCATGTCGGCGCACTCGACATCGGTGGAGAGAATCCAGTACGCATACAGTCAATGACCACCACCTCCACGGACGATACCGAAGGGAGCGTGGCACAGGCAGAGCGCATCATTGATGCAGGAGGAGAACTCGTGCGCCTCACCACGCAAGGGAAGCGTGAGGCAGAGAATCTGAAGAACATCAATGCACAGCTGCGGGCCGACGGCTACATGACACCTCTCTGTGCCGATGTCCACTTCAATGCGAACGTAGCGGACGTGGCAGCCCTCTATGCGGAGAAAGTACGTATCAATCCCGGCAACTATGTGGATCCGGCACGGACGTTCAAGAAACTGGAGTACACCGATGAGGAATACGCCCGGGAACTGCAGAAGATTGAGGACCGGCTCGTCCCGTTCATCAATATCTGCAAGGAGCACCATACCGCCGTACGCATCGGCGTGAACCACGGCAGTCTGTCCGACCGCATCCGCAACCGCTATGGCGACACACCGGCAGGCATCGTGGAGAGCTGCATGGAGTTCCTGCGTATCTTCCGCAAGCATGATTTCCATGATATTGTCATCTCCATCAAGTCATCCAACACCGTTGTCATGGTCCGCTCGGTGCGTCTCCTCGTGGCCGAAATGGACAAAGAGGGTATGCACTATCCGCTCCATCTCGGTGTCACGGAGGCCGGCGAAGGTGAAGACGGCCGTATCAAAAGCGCCGTGGGCATCGGTGCGCTGCTTGCCGACGGCATCGGCGATACTATCCGTGTGTCGCTGAGTGAAGAGCCGGAGTGCGAGATTCCTGTAGCGAGGTATCTCGCATGGTATATCCGTCGTCACGAGAAGCATCTTCTCATCCCCGGCGAACGGTATTCCGGCTTTGATTATCTCCGTCCTGAACGCCGGAAGACGGTGGCGGCAGGCAATATCGGTGGCGGCAACGTGCCTGTTGTCATTGCCACGCGGCGGACAGACCGGTCGGCTGTCGATGTCTCATCGCCCGAACTGCCGAAGCCGGACTATATCTATGTACAGGGCAGACTGCCTGAAAACAAGGCGAAGGACCAGAAGTACATCCTTGATTACGATGCCTACATGGAGCTTGCCGGCAGAGACAGCCGGATGCTCGAGAACGTTTATCCCATCTTCCCTGTCACAGGAATGCCTTTTGTCAGCGCGATGGACACATCCGTTAAGTTCCTTGTCCTGAAGTTCGGCACGCCTTCGGAAGAGTTCCTTGCCTGTCTGAAGACCCACCCGGAGATGGTGGTTGTCTGTATGACAAGCCACCAGAACCGTCTCGGCGACCAGCGGGCACTGGCGCACCAGCTGATGACTGCAGGCGTGAAGAACCCCATTGTCTTCGCGCAGATGTACCGGCATTCCACGGACGAAGGAGGCGAAGAGGGCGGGAACATCCGGCAGCAGGAGAATACCACGGCCAAAGAGAGGTTCCAGCTGGAGGCGGCGGCTGACATGGGAGCGCTGATGATGGACGGACTGACCGACGGCATCTGGCTCATGAACAACGGCGACCTGGCACAGGAGGACATCGAGCAGACCGCCTTCGCCATCCTGCAGGCCGGCCGGCTGCGCATGGTAAAGACCGAGTACATCTCCTGCCCGGGCTGCGGCCGTACCCTCTACGACCTCCGCGCCACCATCGCACGCATCAAGGAGGCTACCAAGGGCATGACGGGACTGAAGGTCGGCATCATGGGATGTATCGTGAACGGACCGGGCGAGATGGCCGATGCCGACTATGGATACGTGGGTGCAGGACCGAAGAAGGTCAGTCTGTACCGCCGGCAGGTATGTGTCGAACATAATATCCCCGAGGAGGAAGCGGTGGAACATCTGCTGGCGCTCATCAAGGCTGACCGGGAGAAGTAGCTTCCGGTAGGCCTGCCGCAACCGCACCGTCAGGATGGCTGGATGAAACAGAATGGAGGAAAGGGCTTATGGAGCAGGCTGTCTTCATAAGCCCTGATTCGTTTACAGGCCGGCCCTGGCATTTCCCGGAGTCCGCTTGTATCCCTTATTGTCGCTGTCCGTTTGAACTTGAATGTCATGGATTTCCATGTGTAACTTCCTTTCAACCGGCAATCTCTCATTGCCTTTGGGAAAGCCGGTGCTCCCCATCAAATAAAGTACGTTGCCCTTCGGTATTTGCTGCAAGCTGTTTCCATCCGGGCGGCAGATTGCAGGCGTGCGGACCCTCAGCACGACTGGTGTTTACCAACAGCACGGCCGGTGTCGGGCATCAGCACACCTGAAGGATATCGGTTTCGTTCCTGTCACTGTCATACATAGGACAAGGGGACTGACCGACTTATAATGGAAAAGTTTACCAGACAGCGATAATTCATTATAAGACACTGATTCTCCGTTTATTATCCTGAATGTTAAAAATGAAGACGAACAGTGTAAAAGTAAAAATGTAGTATGGAATCCGCTTGTTTCTTTCCGTTTAAAAGCCTATCTTTGCAGCATGAAGACAATGGAGGAAATAAAGAAGCTGTGTGTGAGCCGCCGCAACCTGTCCGTCCTGGGCGTACAGGTGGGAATCTATGCGCTGCTCGTCTCCATCTGGTCGCTGGTCATCATGCTGCTCGAACACGATGTCGATGCCGCCAAGGAGTCGATGCGCGTCAATGCCTTCGTGCTGTTCCTGCTCCTTACCGTCTTCATGGCGAACTTCTACCTGCTTGTCCCCTATCTCTTTGAAAAGAGGAGCAAGGTGAAGCAGTGCGCCTTCTGGATTATCAATCTGCTTTTCATCCTGTTGTGGAACAAGCATATCTTTTCCATCTACAACGCCGACCTGCCCGACACTACCATCCGGATCGGATTCTACCAGTTCGGCGTGATGTGGACGATTCTCAATTATGCCATGGTGGTCGCAGCCATCTTCGTGCGCTACTATATCCGCCACAACACCCTCCGGAGGCAGCTCCGCGAGCAGAAGCAGAAGATGACCGAGGCCGAACTGGCATGGCTGAAGAACCAGCTGAACCCGCACTTCCTCTTCAATACGCTCAACAACATATCATCGCTGACACAGACGAGCCCGAACAATGCGCAGAAGGCCATCGGGCAGCTGTCCGAACTGCTGCGCTACGCACTCTACGAGACGCAGCCCAAGGAGGTGAGCCTGAACGGCGAGATCGCCTTCATCAAGAACTACATCAACCTGATGACGCTGCGGTCGGGCAGCAATGTGGAGATAAAGAGCGAATTCGTCATCCACAACTCGCAGCTCCTCATTGCACCGCTGGTGTTCCTGACACCCGTCGAGAATGCCTTCAAGCACGGTGTGAGCGGCAACAGGCCTTCGTTCATACACATATCCATCACGGAAGACAAGGGAGAAATCATCTTCTTGTGCGAGAACAGCAACTACCCGAAGACCGACATGGACAAGAGCGGAAGGGGCATCGGACTGGAGAACATGTACCGCCGGCTGGAGCTGATCTATCCTGAAAGGTATCAGATTGAGCAGCGCATCAGCAAAGGTACCTATCTTATCAGAATCACCATTAAGCCTTGCCGGAAGACCAGTCCTCCAAAGGTATGATTCGCCCATTATCACTTATCCTCACTTATCCTCTCTTATCCTCTCCCATCCCGCCTATCATCGCTTATCCCCGCCTATCTCCCCCTCCAAAATATGACTCCATACAATCAAGAACACGCCATCCAGCGCATGAATACGCTGGCAAAGAACGGAAAAGACTTTGTCTTCATCATCAACTACAAGGCCGACTGTGCCTATGTGGAAGAGACGGCGGCGGTCGACCCTTCCGAACTGCTTTTCTCCTTTCCTTCGCTTGGCAACATACCCGAGGACGAGACCGGCACAGTCGGGCCGGTAGAGTGGCGCGCCGAGCCGCCCTCAAGGGGGGACTACGAACGGCGCATCAGCCTTGTGAAGCAACGGGAGCGGGAGGGAGACAGCTATCTGGCCAACCTGACGTGCAGGATTCCTGTCCGTACCAACCTCTCGCTGCACGACATCTTCATGCGTTCCAAGGCGTTGTACCGCTGTTGGCTGAAGGACCGCTTCGTCTGCTTCTCTCCCGAGATATTCGTCCGTATCAACGGAGAAGGCGTTGTCAGTTCCTTTCCGATGAAGGGGACGATTGATGCCACACGCCCCGAAGCGGAGAAGGAACTGATGGAAAACAAAAAAGAAGCTGCCGAGCACGCTACCATCGTCGACCTTATCCGCAATGACTTGAGCATGATAGCAGAGAAAGTGCAGGTGAAACGCTACCGGTATGTCGACCACGTGATGACGAACAAGGGTGAAATCCTCCAGACGAGTTCGGAGATTACAGGGCAGCTTCCTGCCGGCTACCGCGAGCACATCGGCTCCCTGCTCTTCCGCCTGCTCCCGGCCGGTTCCATCACGGGTGCCCCTAAACAGCGTACCATGGAGATCATCCATGAAGCCGAGGGCTATGACAGGGAATTTTATACGGGTGTGATGGGGTGTTACAGCAAAGGGACGCTGGACAGTGCGGTGATGATCCGCTTCATCGACCAGGACAGGGACGGACAGCTCCACTACAAGGCAGGGGGCGGCATTACGGCGCAGAGCAATAATGATGACGAATACAAGGAGGTGATAGAGAAAGTTTATGTGCCGATATATTGAGACGATAAGGGTCGTAGACGGACACGTCTGCAACCTCGCCTACCACGAGCAGCGGATGAACCGCACACGCAGAGAGGTGCTGGGGATGATGGACCGGCTGCGGATTGCTGACCTGCTGGAGTCTGTAAGCCTGCCCATGGGCTGCTCGAAGCTGCGTTTCGTCTATGACAGGGAGGGCATCCACGACCTTACCTGTACGCCTTATGCACCCCGGCAAATCAACTCCCTGCGCCTTGTCTGCGACAACGGCATCAGCTATCCTTACAAGGCTGAAGACCGCTCCGTACTCGACAGGCTGAAAAAACGGCAAGGTGACTGCGACGAAATCCTCATCGTCCGCAACGGTCACCTTACCGATACCTCCTATTCCAACATCGTACTCTACGACGGCCGGCAATGGTTTACGCCCTCTACCCCACTCCTTTGCGGGACCATGCGGCAGAGTCTGCTCGACAGCGGACGGATCCGGGAACGTGAAATCAATGTCGCCGACCTCACCCACTATCAGCAGATAAGTCTCATCAATGCTATGATTCCGCTGGGGGAAGTCGTGCTGCCGGTCAGCAGGATCGAGCCGTTGGAAGTCTGACACCGGGGCTTTTCCCGTCATGATTCGCAGCCGCAGGATGACAGTTTTTCCAGTCGGTCATCGTCTGCAATTTGAATCCCGACTTTGGACGCATCAACTTCTCTGTAGTCTGAGTTGCGCTGCCCGGTGATACACCGGCCGGATAAAGCAGGCCGCTTCCCTTTGAGGCAGGTTCTAAGAACATGCCTTAAGCCCACCGCTTCCCCGCCCGGTCTGCCCGGTTCACTCCTTGTTCATCATCGGACGCGATACCCGCAGGAGGATGGCAAAGAGGATGCAGGCCGTGAGGAAGCCGGCGATGGCATCAACGAGGTAATGTGCCTGGATATAGACGGTGGCACAGCACAGCAGGAGATAGAAAGGTGCGAGGACGGCAAGCAGCCGGTAGTTGCGGTCGTGCCAGAGGAGCAGCATGCAGATGGTGCTGACGCCCACGTGCGAACTCGGGAAGGCGGCCGTCGGGCGTTCGCCGGCGGCCTTGGCATCTTCGACGAGATGATAGAATATGCCGTCGGTGAATCCCGGACTGGGCAGGCACGCCTGGTGGTGGTTGAAGTAACCGTGCAGACTGGGGAAGACACCCGCCGTGATGTTCTGCAATCCTACCGCCTTGTAATAGAAGGTAGGTCCGGCGACAGGCACGAAGATGAAGACAACGTAATAGATAAAGAAGGAAGCCAGGATGATGAAGGCCGCCCGGTTGAACTCCCGGTATTTCCATCCGAAGTAATAGACGGCTGTCGCGGCGATCATCGGGTAATAGGCGGCATACCCCATGTCGAACAGCTCGCTGAAGACATGACCGGGGAGAACCTTTGAAAAGAGCAAGGCGGGCTGGCAGCCGAAGAGCGACTGTTCCCAGGCGGCAAAGACATGGTCGAGGTTGGGCAGGTGACGGTTGATCTCGTAAGTGTCCGGATACCACCAGGCGAGCAGTGCCATCTGCACGGCGACACGTGCGAAGCGGGTCAGCCGGCAGGGTGCCATGCGGTAGACGATCCACATGGCGGCGGTCAGGGCGATGATACGGAGTCTTCCGAGGAGCATTGCCTGCGGATTCTTCATGCTGGTGTACATGAAGAGTATGAGGAAAAGCGTCAGCAGCAGGTAGCCCATTGCCACCCATTCAAAAGCCATGAGTCCCTTTACGGGATGCTTTTCTAATCTGAATAGTTGTTTCATTGTTTCTGTTGTCATTGGACTGGCAGGTACGGCAGGCCGCTTACAGCCAGCCGGCCTTCTTGTACCAGGCTATGGTCTCCTTCACTCCCCGCCTGAGGTCGTACTGCGGGCGGTAGCCCAGTTCCTCAATTGCGGGACGGATGTTGCAGCGCCAGTTGCGTTGTCGGAGTATCTGGTACTTGTCGTTGTTCAAGGCCGAGATCCTGCCTGTGAGGTGTCCGGCAAGGTCGCCGAAGAACGTCACGATGCGCAGTAGCCAGAGGGGGGCGGTGATGCGGATCCGCCACGGACGGCCCAGTTCCTCATGGATGAGGTCGCTGAAGTCGGTGCTCCGGTAGACGTTGCCGTCGCTCAGGAAGTAGGCGCTGCCTGTCTTCCCGTGGTCGAGGGCGAGGAAAACGGCCTGCACGACATCCTTTACATAGACGAAGGTGATGTCCTGCCGGCGGTAGCCTGCGGCGAAGTCGGTGTGTCCCTGGATGCTCTTCGCCATCAGGAAGTAGTCCTTTTCGCGAGGCCCGTACACGCCGGTGGGTCGCAGGATGACGCAAGGGAAGGAGGAGGGAATCGAAGCCTCCGCCTCCAGCTTGCTCTTTCCGTACGCCGTGTTGGGCCGCGGCGTGTCCGTAGGTTCAATCTCCCCGTAAGGCTGCTGTTCCCTGATAGCGCCGAAGATGCTGAGACTTGACAGGAAGACAAAGCGTTCCAGAGGCTGTCCGAGCTCCTGGAGCGCCTGCACGAGCTTGCGGGTTCCGTCACGGTTGACACGGAAGAAGTCTTCTTTGTCCAGACATTTCGTCACGCCCGCGGCGTGGACTACATAGTCAAACGCATGTCCCGAGAGCTGTTCCTTCAGTCTGTCGACGGATGAGAAGTCTAATTCTATGAAATGAATACGCTCATCCCGCAGGTATTCCCGTGAGGAGGAAGGGCGTACGGCAGCCCAGGTTTCCATGCCTTTCAGCAGCGCTTCTTCCACGATGAAGGAGCCGATGAAGCCTGACGCACCTGTTATGAGTATCTTTTTCATTAAAAATTTGTTGCAAACGTTTGCAAAGATACAAACTTTTTCGTTACTTTGTGGAAAATAACAAAACTCAAGTCACCCCCTTCATGTGTTTTGTACGTATAGCGACAGGTTGCAGCCGTTCTGCCGGCCGTCTCTTCCGAGGCTTCGTACATCATTATCCATGGCTGCTGCAGATGTCTCCGGAGAGACCTGTGACTTGGGGCCAAACGATTGATTCCACTATGAGGAAAGAAAAGAAAGACAGCAGGCGACTGACCAAGAAGCAGCTTTCGGAGAAGCTGACCGCTCTCTTC
This sequence comes from Prevotella multiformis DSM 16608, assembly GCF_000191065.1. Classification (GTDB taxonomy): domain Bacteria; phylum Bacteroidota; class Bacteroidia; order Bacteroidales; family Bacteroidaceae; genus Prevotella; species Prevotella multiformis. The sequence goes on along the minus strand of NZ_GL872283.1, from coordinate 183,978 downwards.
CAGTCGCAACCCGACGAGACATTCAGCTTCAAACAGATATTCCATGCACTGAAACTGAAGACGCATCCGGCCAAGATGCTGGCAATAGACGTGATGGAGGAGATGGCCTGGGACGACTTCCTGTCGAAGGTGGGCGACGGCGCTTATACGCTCAACACCAAGGGACAGGTGCAGGAAGGTACGTTCATCCGGAAGGCGAACGGCAAGAATACGTTCCTGCCCGATGACGGCGGAACACCGGTCTTCGTCTCCGAACGCAACTCCATGGCTGCCCTGAACGGCGACCATGTGCGGGTACAGTTCATGGCCCGCCGTCAGAACCACATAAAGGAGGCAATGGTCATCGAGATACTGCAACGGAAGAAAGACACCTTCGTAGGAAGGTTGCGGGTCGAGAAGGACATTGCCTTCCTCGTAACACAGGAGAACCTCTTCATCCATGACATCCTGATTCCGAAGAAGAAGCTGAAAGGCGGGAAGACGGACGACCGTGCGCTGGTGAAGATTACCAGGTGGCCGGATGCCGACCACAAGAACCTCGTGGGCGAGGTGGTGGATGTGCTGGGCAAGGCCGGCGACAACGACGTGGAGATGAACACCATCCTCGCCCAGTACGGTCTGCCTTACAAGTATCCGAAACGTGTCGAACAGGCTGCCGAGAAGATCAGTGCCGAGATTACGGAGCAGGACTTCAAGGAACGGGAGGACTTCCGGGACGTGTGGACCTGCACGATAGACCCGAAGGATGCAAAGGACTTCGACGATGCGCTCTCTGTCCGGAAGCTGAAGAACGGACTGTGGGAAGTGGGCGTACACATCGCCGACGTGTCGCATTATGTGAAGGAAGGAGATATCATCGACCGTGAGGCGCAGCAGAGGGCGACATCGGTCTATCTCGTCGACCGCACCATCCCGATGCTTCCCGAGCGGCTGTGCAACTTCATCTGTTCGCTCCGCCCGGACGAGGAAAAGCTCGCTTTCAGCTGCATCTTCAACCTGGATGAGGAGGCCAACGTGAAGGCTTACCGCATCGTGCATACTGTCATCAAGTCGAACCGCCGTTATGCCTACGAAGAGGCACAGCAGCTGCTGGAGGACAATGGGGTGGTGGACGGTACGGGCGAGCCTGCCCCGAAGCCCGGGAAAGCCGGTTACAAGGGCGAATATGCCGAAGAGGTGATTACGCTCGACCGCCTTGCGAAACTTCTCCGTGCCCGCCGCTTCAAGAAGGGGAGCGTCAAGTTCGACTCGGAAGAGCTCCACTTCGACGTGGATGAGAAAGGGAAGCCCATCCGCTGTTACTTCAAGCGGTCGAAGGATGCAAACAAGCTCATCGAGGAATTCATGCTCCTGGCCAACAAGACTGTGGCCGAAAGCATCGGAATAACGGAGAAAGGGAAGAAAGCGAAGACCCTTCCTTACCGTGTCCATGACAATCCCGACCCGCAGAAGTTCGAGAACCTGCGTGAATTTACCGCCAAATTCGGCTACAAGCTCAAGTCGTCCAGCACCAAGGGGGCTACTGCCCGTGCGCTGAACAAGCTGATGGACGAGGTGCAGGGCAAGCGGGAGGCGAAAGTGATACAGATGATCGCGCTCCGTTCGATGATGAAGGCGAAGTACACCACACACAACATCGGACACTTCGGACTGGCCTTTGACTATTACACCCACTTCACCTCGCCGATCCGGCGTTACCCGGATACGATGGTCCACCGCCTGATCACGCGCTACCAGCAGGGCGGGCGGTCTGCCAACAAGGAGCATTACGAGGATCTGTGCGAGCATTGTTCGGACATGGAGCTCGTTGCCCAGAATGCGGAACGCGATTCCATCAAGTACAAGATGGTGGAGTTCATGGGCGACCGCATCGGTGAATGCTACGATGCACACATCTCCGGCATCCAGAGCTTCGGCATCTATGCGGAGATCGATGAGAACCACTGCGAGGGCATGATACCGATGCGCGACCTCGATGATGACTATTATGAGTTCGACGAGAAAAACTACTGCCTTGTCGGCCGACGGCATCACCACGTCTACCGGTTCGGCGATCCCGTCCGCATCCAGGTGGCGAAAGCTGACCTGGAACGTCGCCAGCTCGACTTCACGCTCGACGACGGCCGTCCGCCGAAGGTCAGGCAGGCAGCAGCAGCCGATGCGGCCGGATATGGAAGGAAAAAGGGAAAGAAAAGGCGCAGGAGGTAATGCGCCGTACCGTCATGAAGCCGGTTTAGGTGAGGTTACGGTCGCAGGGGGGTCGTCAACATGAACGGTGTCTGCCGCCGGTTCCCCATGACGGGCATCAGCACGGCCGGTGTCTTCCGGCGGTCTGGCACGTGACGTCCACCAGTGCTTCGGCAAGAGGGGGAAGGCAGCTTCCGTCCTGTCGCTATATGGCAGGATGCCGGCGGTCGGCTTCTATGGGCCGGAATAGCCGGGCAGCCCCCCGATAGGCTATATAAGGGTTCTTCCGCTAAATGCGTAGATTGGAAACTGATGAAAGGCTTATGCACTTGCATGGCATGACTGTCCAAAATCGGATGGCCTTGCAAAGGAGGATAAACTACGGGATAAAATGCAGGAAAGACAGATAGATACGATGCCTGTCCATCAGCCCGTCTTCTACAGACAGCTTATTCCCCTATCATCGGTATTTGTAAACTGTTTTCATGCAACGCAAAGCAACACATGCCCTTTTAGCCTCTAAAAGATGCCTGATTGGCCTGCAACAGATGCCCTTTTAGCGTGTTACTAACGCCCTTTTGAAGCCCAATCAGGCACCTTTTTAAAACGGCTTGGCAACCAATTGATTTACTGCTGGTTAGAAACTTGCTTTTTGTACGTTTTTTTTATATTTGCAGATGATCCGTCTGAAATTATGTAATGGTTTTTCAAGACCTTGTCTGTATTTTCAATGTATTAAAATGAAAAGCCTTTTGCATCGGAGGATGATGATAGCCAGTTGACGGTCCTGACCATGTTTTTGTTGAATGAATCACTCTGGTTTTTCCGCTAAAGCTATACGAAGAGCATCCGCGCATTTAACGGAAGAACCCATATAAATAAGGTTTATCCCCCAATAGGGGGATGCCTGCATAATGGTTCGGTCAGAAACGCAGGAACGCAGGGACGACACGGATGGATTTGTCCATAAGCAGCCTTTCCGGCGGACAAAGGACCGTGCGTCCCTGCGTTTCTGTGTGTACAGGACGGACCTGTTCAGCGGTCGAGCTTCCACGTGACACCGTCCTTGGTGTCCTTCACCTGGAAGCCGGCAGCGGAGAGGGCGTCGCGGATCTGGTCGCTGACAGCCCAGTTCTTCTCGGCCTTCGCCTTGGCACGGAGGTCGAGCACCATATCGACAACCTTTCCATAAGCCTCCTCACGGGCATCATTGTCGGCACTGCGCTCGTTCTTCAGACCGAGGATGTCGAAGGCGAAGAGGTGCATCGCCTCCGTGAGTTCCTTGAGGTCACCGGCAGAAATCTGCGCTTTGTGGTCGATGAGGATGTTCACAAGATGGCAGGCCTCGAAGAGTTCCGAGATGACGGCAGGTGTCATCAGGTCGTCGTTCATCGCCTCGTAGCACTTCTTCCGGAAGGCCGATACGAACTTGCCGGTATTTCCGTCGGAGGCTGCGGAGGCCTGGATGCGGGCCAGGTCTTCAATGCCGTTCATCAGCCGTTCATAGCCCTTCTCGGCAGCCTGCAGCGCTTCGTTGGAGAAGTCGACCGTCCCGCGGTAATGCGCCGAGAGGATGAAGAAGCGGATGGTCATGGGCGAATAGGGCTGCGTGAGCGTCTCGTGCCTGCCGGTGAAGAACTGTTCGAGCGTGATGAAGTTGCCGAGCGACTTGCCCATCTTCTGTCCGTTGATGGTGATCATGTTGTTGTGCATCCAGTACTTCACCATCTGGTCGCCCTGGGAGGCCACGGCCTGTGCGATCTCGCACTCATGGTGCGGGAAGATGAGGTCCATTCCCCCGCCGTGGATGTCGAAGTGTTCGCCCAGATACTTCCGTCCCATCGCCGTACACTCGCAGTGCCAGCCGGGGAATCCGTCGCTCCACGGCGAGGGCCAGCGCATGATGTGTTCCGGCATGGCACGCTTCCAGAGGGCGAAGTCGGCCTGGTTGTGCTTCTCACCTACTCCCGCCAGCTCGCGCGAGTTGTTGATCATGTCGGTGAGGTTGCGCCCGGAGAGGATGCCGTAGTGGTGGTCCTTGTCGTATTTCTCCACATCGAAGTAAATACTGCCGTTGCTTTCATAGGCATATCCGTTGGCAAGAATCTGCTTTACAAGCTCTTCCTGCTCGATGATGTGGCCTGTTGCGTGCGGCTCGATGCTCGGCGGAAGGACGTTCAGCGCACGCATCGCATCGTGGTAACGGTTGGTGTAATGCTGCGCGATTTCCATCGGTTCCAGCTGTTCGAGGCGTGCCTTCTTCTCTATTTTGTCGTCGCCTTCGTCCGCATCATGTTCCAGATGTCCCACATCAGTGATGTTGCGCACGTAGCGCACCTTGTACCCGATGTGCCTCAGATAGCGGAAGAGAATGTCGAAGGTGATGGCAGGGCGGGCATGCCCGAGGTGCGGATCGCCGTAAACGGTAGGTCCGCAGACATACATGCCCACGTGGGGAGCTGCTGTCGGTTGGAAGAGTTCCTTCTTCCGGTGCAGCGTATTGTAAATAACCAAGTCTTGCATAAGAGAGCTGTTTATAATCTTTATGTTGCAAAATTACAAAATTATTATCAGCCTTCATACAATTGTGCGGTCTTTTTGCTACCTTTGCCGCACGGCGGTCCTGCCCGTGCAGGGAAGCTGCCGTTCGTTTTCAGAAACAATCAAAAACAAAATCTTATGATTATCACGACAACTCCGACCATTGAAGGTCATCCCATCCAAGCGTACAAAGGACTGGTAACAGGCGAGACCATCATCGGTGCAAACGTTTTCAAGGACTTCCTTGCCGGCATCCGCGACTTCATCGGCGGGCGCAGCGGTGCCTACGAGAAAGTGCTCCGTGAAGCCAAGGACACGTCACTTCAGGAGATGATGCAGCGGGCGGAAGAGCTGGGAGCCAACGCCATTGTCGGCATCGACCTCGATTACGAGACCGTCGGACAGGGCGGTTCGATGCTCATGGTGACGTGTTCCGGTACGGCGGTGAGTATCGTATAGGCCTGTACGGGAGAAACCGGAAAAGGTGTGCCGGAATATTCCAGCACACCTTTTCCGGTTCCTTTGTCTATCCTGGCCGGCTGCTGACAGCCATAGGAATGGGGCTTCCGTACTGCCTGCTCCGCCCCGGATGGGCACAAAATGCGGGGCAGTGGCGGTCTGACGGCCTGTTACGGCTGACTGTACTGCCTTCCTCTCGACCGCAGGATGGCCCACACACCGAGGGCGATGAGCGGAAGGCTGAGAATCTGCCCCATGTCGATGGGCAAGCCTGCCTCGAAGGCTTCCTGTACTTCCTTGGTGTATTCGATGACGAAACGGAAAGTGAAAATAAGCGTGAGGCAGAGACCGAAGTAGAGCCCTGTCCCGACCTTCTCCGGATGTTTCCGGTAAATCAGGAAGATGACAACGAAGAATACGAGGTAAGCAATGGCTTCATAGAGCTGCCCGGGATGGCGCGGGTGGGTGTCGACATTGTAGAAGATGAACGCCCACGGCACGTCCGTCACCTTGCCGATGATTTCCGAATTCATCAGGTTTCCAAGCCGGATAAAACAGGCCGTGATGCCCGAGCAGATGCCGAAGAAATCGAGCACCACCCAGGTGTTCATCCCCGACCGGCGGATGTAGAGGTAGAGTGCGATGAGCAGTCCGGCCACTCCGCCGTGGGATGCCAGCCCCTGATAGCCCACGTATTTCCACGATCCGTCGGCAAGGTGGTGGAAAGGAATGAAGATGGAGAGGAATCCGTCCCATGAAGTGAGGAAGTCCTGCGGCTCATAGAAGAGACAGTGACCCAACCGGGCACCTGCCAGTACGCCGAAGAAGACATAGAGGAAAAGCGGGTCGAACTTCTCGTCAGGGAATTTGTGCCGCCTGTAGAGCCACTGCATCAGAAAATAACCCAGGACAAGTCCCACGAGCCAGCACATTCCGTACCAGCGGACAGGAACCGAGCCGATGCGGAAGATCACCTCTTCGGGCTGCCAGGCGATGTAAAGTAGATTGTTCATAAGATAAAAGAAATCAGAACAGCCTCATCCTCGAATCCCTCTCCGGTGCATTCGGCCGGTGACCGTCGGTCTGGAGAAGGAATGGAGGGGAAGACGCTATACGTTGAACCTGAAGTGCATGATGTCGCCGTCCTGCACCACGTAATCCTTGCCTTCAATACCGAGTTTGCCGGCTTCGCGAATGGCAGCCTCTGAGCCATACCTGAGGTAGTCGTCGTACTTGATGACCTCTGCACGGATGAAACCTTTCTCGAAGTCGGTGTGGATGACGCCGGCACACTGCGGAGCTTTCCAGCCTTTGTGGAAGGTCCAGGCCTTTACCTCCATCTCTCCGGCGGTGATGAAGGTCTGGAGGTTCAGCAGGTGGTAGGCCTTCTTGATGAGCCGGCTCACGCCGCTCTCCTCCAGTCCCAGCTCTTCCAGAAACATCTTCTTGTCCTCGTAGCTGTCGAGAGACGCAATGTCCTCCTCGGTCTTGGCAGCGATGACCATGGCCTCCGCTCCCTCCTCGGCGGCAATCTGCTCAATCTGCCGGCTGTATTCGTTGCCGGTCTTGGCACTGTCCTCATCAACGTTGCAGACATAAAGCACCGGCTTTGTCGTCAGGAGGAAGAGGTCGTGGGCGGCCTGCTGTTCCTCCTTGCTGTCAAACTCCACGCTGCGGGCGTTTTTCCCCTGCTCCAGTACTTCCTTATAAGCCTCCAGGACAGACACCATCAGCTTGGCTTCCTTGTTGCCTGCTGCGGCTACCTTCTGCTGTTTCGAGAGCTGCGACTCGATGGTTTCGAGGTCCTTGAGCTGCAGTTCGGTGTCTATGATTTCCTTATCCTCAACCGGATTGACGGCCATGCCGCCCTCTCGTACCACATTGTCATCCTCGAAGCAGCGGACGACATGGATGATGGCATCGCACTCACGGATGTTGCCAAGGAACTTGTTTCCCAGTCCTTCGCCCTTTGAAGCACCCTTTACGAGTCCTGCTATGTCGACAATCTCACAGGTAGCAGGAACGATGCGTCCCGGATGGACAATCTCCGCCAGCTTGTTCAGCCGCTCGTCAGGAACAGTGATGACACCGAGGTTCGGCTCAATCGTACAGAAAGGGAAGTTGGCTGCCTGTGCCTTGGCACTGCTCAGACAGTTGAAAAGCGTGGACTTGCCGACATTCGGCAGTCCTACTATACCACATTTTAATGCCATGCTTAAATAAACGTTTATATCTCTGGTGCAAAAGTACACAATTTATTTGAGATAAGCGATGATAGGCGGGGATAAGCGGTGGTGACCTTTGAAGGATAGGCGATTGTAGGCGGTGATGAGCTGTGAGGAGTAGGCGGTGATAAGCGATGATAGGGGAATGAGCGATGATAAGCGGTGACGGGTCTTCCCTACCCTATCATCGCTTATCACCGCCCATCATCCCCTACGCTTCTGCCTCAAAGGCTTCCGCCTCGGCAGCCGCAATGATGGCCTCCCGGTCTTTCTCCTTTGAAGAAGAAGTATCAGGGGAGGTGTGATCTCCGGAGTTCTTTCCTGTCTCTGACCTCCGGGAGTCAGCCGGATGGTCTGTCTTCACTTCATCGGCGGCCGATGACTTCTCGTCGAACACTTCTTCCTGGAAGGGATTCTCATGCTTCTCGACCTCGATCTCAGACCCTACGATGAAATTCATGTCCTGTGTCGTTTCCGGCACATTCAGCACGGGTTCTTCCTCCATCTTCGTGCGGTTGGCCTTGGCCGAGAACACCTCGTCGATGAACTGCGGCTCACGGCGCAGCCGCTGGAGTGTCAGTTTGGAAGCCTCCTGCTGGCTTTCCTTCTTCGAATAGCCGCGCCCCTCGCCACATGGCAGTCCCTCCATGAGCACCTGAAAGTAGAAGGTAGGACTACCCTGCTTGTCCTTCTGGTTCTCAATCAGCTTGAATTCCATCTTCACCTTGTTCTTCTGGCTCCATTCGATGAGCTTCGACTTGAAGTTCACCTCCTTGTAAGCCACCTTGTCAATGTTGATGAGTTCGCCGAGAATCCGGGTCTTCATGAACTGCATGCAGGCATTGTAGCCATGGTCGAGATAGAGTGCGCCGACCAGCGCCTCAAAGGCATTACCCCCCAGATAACTGTTATGCGACGACGAATGGCCGTTGGAGAGAATCAACTGGTTGATCCCCATCTCCTTGGCCAGCCGGTTGAGCGTATCGCGCTGTACGATCTTCGACCGTGTATTGGTGAGGAAACCTTCGCGTTTCCCCGGGAAATGTTCGTAGACAATGTCGCCGACGATGGCATCGAGGATGGCATCGCCCAGAAATTCAAGTCGTTCGTTGTTTACGGGCTTTCCCTTTGCATTACGACGCGCTACGCTCTTGTGCAGGAGTGCAGTCTTGTAATAAGTGATATCGTGTGGGATAATGCCGATAATCTGGTACAAGGACAGATAAAGCTCCTTTTCCTTGCGGAAAGGGAGCCTTATTCTGTCGATAATATTATTCAGCATACTTCTTGAATACAACACAAGCATTGTGGCCGCCGAAACCGAAGGTGTTGCTGAGCGCAGCACGTACCTCGCGCTTCTGGGCCTTGTTGAACGTGAAGTTCATCTGATAGTCCAGTTCCGGATCCTTGTCATCTTCCTCGTGGTTGATGGTAGGAGGAACGATGTCGTTCTTCACGGAAAGGACGCACGCCATGGCCTCTACGGCACCTGCTGCACCGAGAAGGTGGCCGGTCATGCTCTTGGTAGACGAGATGTTCAGCTTGTAGGCTGCCTCGCCGAACAGCTCCTTGATGGCTTTCGCCTCGGAGATGTCGCCGACGTGGGTGGACGTGCCGTGGACGTTGATGTAGTCGATGTCCTCCGGCTTCAGACCGGCATCCTCGAGCGCCGCCTTCATGACGAGCTTGGCACCGAGTCCGTCCGGGTGGGAAGCCGTGATGTGATAGGCATCAGCCGACTCGCCTTCACCGATCATCTCGGCATAGATCCGGGCACCGCGGGCTTTCGCATGCTCCAGCTCCTCGAGGACCAGGCATCCTGCACCCTCGCCCATCACGAAGCCGTCGCGGCTTGCAGAGAACGGGCGGGAAGCGTGTTCCGGATCGTCGTTGCGTGTGGACAGGGCGTGCATGGCGTTGAAGCCCCCTACGCCGCAGGCGCAGATGGCAGCCTCAGCACCACCGCTGACGATGATGTCGGCCTTGCCGAGACGGATCTGGTTGAATGCCGCTGCCAGTGCGTTGCTCGAAGAGGCGCAGGCCGATGTCGTCGTATAGTTGGGACCGTGGAATCCGAAATGGATGCTGATCTGTCCGGCTGCGATGTCCGCAATCATCTTCGGGATGAAGAAGGGGTTGAACTTCGGGCCGTTCTCCGGATGGGTCGCATAGTAGCTCACCTCGTCCTCGAAGGTCTTGATACCGCCGATGCCCACACCGTAGATGACGCCGATGCGGTTCTTGTCGGCCGTCTCCAGGTCGATTCCCGCGTCCTTTACGCCTTGCATGGCGCTGATCATTGCCAGCTGCGTATAGCGGTCGAGCTTGCGGGCCTCCTTGCGGTCAATGTAGTCATTGATGTTCAGGTCTTTCACCTCGCAGGCGAACTGTGTCTTGAACAGGGACGTATCGAAACTTTTAATAGGAGCTGCACCGCTCTTGCCTGCCAGCATGTTCTGCCAGGTCTCCTCGGGAGTGTTACCCAACGGAGTAACGGCACCCAGACCTGTTACAACTACTCTTTTTAATTCCATGCGTTGAAATATAAATTAAAAAAGTAAAGCTAAAAAAAAGCCAAGCAAAGGGATTGGCTTTGCTTGGTGCTTTTATGTTGAGCAGATGCTTACTTAGCGTTCTCCTCAATATAAGAGATAGCGTCGCCTACCGTAGAGATCTTCTCTGCCTTGTCGTCTGGAATGGAGATGCCGAATTCCTTCTCGAACTCCATGATGAGCTCTACTGTGTCCAAAGAGTCAGCACCGAGGTCGTTTGTGAAGCTTGCTTCCGGCTTTACCTCTGCCTCGTCAACACCCAGTTTGTCTACGATAATAGCCTTTACCTTTGATTCAATTTCTGACATAATTGTAAGTTTTAATTTGTTTAATATTGATTTCCAAATTCTAAAATGCGCTTGCAAAGGAACTGTTTTTTTTCGATGTGTGCAAGTTTTTTGCTTAAAAAAGCACTTGGCACTGCACAAACTGTATATATGTGTGCAGGTTTTTTGCCCTTTTGTAACTTTATCTAACGATAAATCAAATGTTTATATCGCCTTGTTTAAACCATAATTATAATTCTGCACACCTGTCCGTAAGGGAGTGCAGGGAGGTGAAAAGCGGTTCTTCCGTTCCATGCGTGGATGCTTTTCGTATAGCTTTGACGGTAGAACCGAAGTGATTCATTCAACAGAGACATGGGCAAAAACGTCAGCTGTCCATCCTATTATTATCCTCCGATACAAAGCCCTTTTCATTTTGATACGTTGGAAATACAGACAAGGATCTGAAAAGTCTTTACATTGTTTCAAACAAATCAGCTGCAAATATACAAATACGTGCGAAAAAAGCGAGTTTGCAACCGGCAGTAAATCAACAGGTTGTCAAGCCGTTTCAAAAAGGTGCCTGATTGGACTCCAAAAGGGCGTTGGTAAGGCTCTAAAAGGGCACCTGCTGCAAGCCAATCAGGCCTCTTTTAGAAGCTAAAAGGGCATGTATTGCTTTGTATTGCATGAAAACAGTTTACAAATACCGATGATAGGGGAATAAGTTGTTTGTAGAAGACGGAAAAGACACGTCAGTGCAGAAGCCTTTATTTTCAATCGGCGCATTTAACGGAACAACCGGACATCCGGCGTTTCTCGGGGCCGCCAGTTCAGAAAGAGGCGGCTGCTCCTTTCTTCTTTGCTTTCCTGCCGGCAGGCTCCGGCTTCTGCCAAGGGAGGTGAATGCCGGAAATGATTGCAAGAATTCTTCCTGTCAGGCTGTTACGGAACTTGTAGAGCATTTTGTAAACAATCAAAGGACCGTAGACGCCCGTCAGGATGGCGAGCGACTGGTAGCAGGCGGCTTCAAGATGGGAGAGGTGTGTCAGGATCTGAAGGCTCAGGGCCTGGAAGATGCCGTGATAGAGATAGATGGTATAGGATGCGGGAGAGAGATGACCGAGAAAACGAAGTCCATGTATGGTGTATAAGCGTGCCAGGCAGACCGACATGAGAATACCGTTCAAAGCAGACAATAAGCCTGCCAGGGGAGCTGTTCTTGTGTTTGAACTGATGAACGAGGCGGCCAGGGTGAGCAGAAAAAGCAGAAGAGCCGTTCTCTCTTTGTCGAGAAAGCGTATCAGGAGAAAGTCTGAGACAAAGTAGCCCAAGGCGAAATAGAAGGCATAATGGAGTGTTCCGGCAGCATTGAAAAGTGTGTCCTGAGAGAAAGGAAGGATGGTATTTGCCAGTGCAAGCAGGAAGAGCAGAATACAGGGGGAAATACGGGGCGACCTGGGCTTCAGCCGCTGCGACAGAGAAAGTAGCACTGCTGCAAAGACAAAGAGCAGAAACAGGGTAGGCAGGAACCAATAGGAGCCGTTGACATTGCGGTAAGGATAGATGAGCATGGCCGCATATTCGCCCCATCCGGCATGTATCGGGCGTACCATGAGCCGGGAAAGAAGAACTTTCGGAATGAACAGCAGCGTGCTCAATGCAAAGTAGGGGAGCAGCAGGCGGCGTGCCTTCCGCAGGAGGAAGGGGCAGAGGCTGATGGTCTTTCCCTGCATGGAGACGTGGAGCAGATAGCCCGATATGAAAAAGAAAAGCGGTATGTGGAACTGGTAGATCCAGTCGACGACACGGCTTTCTGTCCGGAAGAAAGAGTGTCCGATGACTACCAGGAGGATGGCAAACACATGGAGGAAGGATATTTCGGTAATCTTCTGTCTCATCTGATGCGTTTTACGGTGTCGTCTTCTGCGTACCACACGCCGTCACAGCCGGCTTTCTCTGCCTTTGGAAGTAAGGACTCCAGCTGCTTTTTATCTGTTATTTCCTCGTTGAGAATGGTCTTTGGCCATTGGTAACCTGTCTGCTGCCTCACGGAATAACCCCACCCGAAGGCCTCGTAAGGAATGACCCAGAAAGAGGAATACTTTGTTTCGCCTTTCTCTAAATGTATCAGCATCACCTTGTTTACCGGCCGGCTGCACTGACTGACAAAGCTCCTCGCCATCCGTTCGCCCGTCTTTCCCGACAGCCAGGCGGCATAGCCGTGATGGAACAGGGTAAAGGCTGCGGTCAGCAGGTAGAGCGATGCCGAGACGATCAGTACCCGCTTGTTCTTGATCTGTTCGCAAAGCAGGGCAGTCATCATCGCTGCAAAGGGCAGCACAGCATAGCAGTGCATCAATGTGAATACGGTCATCAGATTGACGAAAGCCCCGGCAAAGAAGGATAAAAGCAGTACTGTGAGCGGTTTCCGCCACCTGTAGGAACGCAGCAGAAGCCATAGGAAAGGCAAGGGGAGCAGTCCTGTGACCACGACCACGGCAAGATGGCGGTGCTGGGGGTGGATGAGGCTGGCGTAATCGACGGGGTAGAGGGTCATTCCCAACAGCAGGCTGATGTTGCGCAGCAGCCGTTGCACAGTGAACTCCATATAGACATTGTTCTCAAGATGGAAACTGTCGGTCAGCAGGAAACGGCAGACAAGATAGAGAACAAACGGCAGGCAGCCGCAGGCAGCCTGCCTCATTGCGTGTCTGAAACTGGCTTTTCCGACGCTCCACACAAGGAACGGCGGGCAGACAAACCAGATGTAACCAGACTCTTTGGCAAAGACTGAAAGCAGCGCACACAGCAGCCACAGTATAAGTCTCCGGCATCCTGACAGGCTGATGTAGCTGTATAAGGCAAGAAGTCCCCATAGAAGCGAATAGACCTGGTTCAGTGAATCGATGTCCAGGACGGTTCCCAGCGTGCCTGACGACAGATAAAAGAAAATGACAGACAGGTTGCGGGACAGCCTGCCGACCTGGAACCATTGCAGAATCCGGCAGATAAGCAACGTGTTGAGGATGTGTCCCAGCAGGATGAAAAGGTGGTTCAAGAGTGGGAAAAGCCGGTAATCAAGCCCGAGCAGATGCCCGAATAGCACGTCGAAAGGCCGCCAGTAGTTGCCGTCGGGCAGCAGACTCCGAATCGTCAGGGGCGTTGTCTGCGGTATGGTGTAATACGTCCAGTCGTCGAAGGTGGGCTGGAGCTGGCACAGCAGCAGCAATGCCAGCGGAGCCGTCAGCAGTATCCAGAAAATCGGATTGCGCCTTATCCGTGCCTTCATATCTTTCATCAATTCACGACAGCAACCTTGCAGACAGTGCCGTTGTCGCCGTTTTCGTCGGCAGACAGCACCATATAGATGCCCGATGCAACCCGTTTGCCGTTCTTGTCTTTGCCGTTCCAGACGAAAGTGCCGCCGTTGCTCGTGCCTTCGGCGACCAGAACACCGTTGGTAGTGACAATCTTCACATCTGCATTCAGGGTAAGCCCGACAATGGTTATCGGCCCGGTATAACCGGGTTTCACCGGGTTGGGGTAGGCGTACACCTTGTCGTCATCGGGCGAATCGGCTGCCTTCGTGGCATCGCCCATGTAGGAGCAGAGCCCTTTGTCTGTGGCGAAGAACACCTCTCCTGTAGCATCGTTGATGGAGATGGACTGCACGTTGTTGGACAGGAGATTGCTGTTTGATGTGAGGAAATGCTGTACCTGCGTCATGTTGTCGGCACTGATGAGGTAGGCACCGTTGCCTTTCGTGCCGAACCACTTGCGTCCGCCGCCGTCTATGGCCATGGCCGTGATGTCGAGACCGGCGAGCAGATAGTCGGCAAGATTGCTGCCGTCGTTGCGCGGCACCTTGACCTGTACGAAGCGGTAGCCGTCCTTGTCGTTCATCTGCGAGCGTCGGAGCACCAGCGGGCCGGCTGTCGTCCCGGTCCAGATGTCCCCTTCCATGTCCTCTGCCCAGCAGTGTACGGCGGTCAGTTCTATATTGTTTCCGTCGTCATTGACGAAGCGGGTGTAGGCGTTGAGTCTGTCGTTCTTCGGATCATAGGAGAACAGTCCCGGCTTGCGCCAGTCGTCATTGCAGAACCACAGCAGCCCCCGGCTGTCCAGTCGCATCTGTGAAAGGCCGGAAAGGCCCACGCCGTCTTTCATCAGTTCGGGCTTGCCGAAGGAGGTCATCTGCCCGTCTCTGGACAGCCGGATGAGGTTTTCTTTCTTCGTCTGGCTGTTGAGTACCCACAGGTTTCCGTCCCTGTCATAGGCCAGTCCGTTGACCAGAACATAGTTGTTGTCCAGTTCTTTCCCCCTGTCCATAGCGGCCTGCAGGATGCTGTTGTCCCTGTTGTAGAAGGAGACCATCCTGCCGGACTGAAACTCGTAGAGCCCTGTTCTCGCCCCTACATACACGTGCCCGCTGTTCTTCGGGTCGACGGCTACCGCCTTTGTTCCTCGGTAGAGATAGCCTGTACGGCTCGGGAAGTCGTCCTCGTAGATTTCCCACTCATCACCGTGCAGTACCTGCACGATGCCCGGGTTCTCCCAGTTGTCGGCAATCGGGTCGAAGTATCCGCCTGTCGTGTAAAGCCGGTTGTTATGGAAGGCAGTCCATATAAAGGTGTTGCGTTTCGGCCCGCCGGGGTTCAGTGTCTTGGCCTGCGCCAGCAGGTCGGCATCCATGGTATGGGGACGTGCCGTATAGCTGCCTGTATGTACCCAGTTGTTCCTGTCGAGGAGGTTGGCGGTCAGCAGGGCGCGGTAAAGGCCGTTGCTCTGGCTGGCAGCATAGATATAATTGCCTTCAATATAGCTGTAATTGACAGGGAAGGAGAGGTTGTAGCTGTCGGTGACCTCTGCCTTGGCGACATTCAGTCTGACGAGTCCGAAGCCGGTGGACAGGTAACAGTCTGTACCTGACATATCAATGCCGTTGACGGTCTTGTCTACCGTCAGCATCTTCAGGTAGTAGTCGGGGACGTTCGTCACATTGCCCTTGTCGTCCAGCAGGTCGATGTTATAGTCGGAATAGACAATCACCAGGCGGCGTGCCGGCCTGTTCCATCCGATGAAACGGATGTCCATATCACTCAGTCCGCTGGTCTTGTCGTAGGTCTGGATGCTCTTGTCGTTTTTGTTATAGGAGTAAAGGCTGCTGGAAGCAAGCACATACAGCTTGTTTCCTCCCTGTTCTACCCATTGTATGTTGCTGTAGGAAAGGTAGCTCTTCCACGTTCCCATGCCTTTGCCGGCGGCAGATACGGCAACTGTCAGCAGGAGAATAAGCGATAGGAAATATCTTTTTATGGTCATATCGTGTTCTTTGCGTAATGTAAATAATACAGGAGTTTATATACATTAAACCAGAAAACGCTCGGATTATTGCCTTGCAGATGCTTCTTTATGGGCTGTCCGGCAAGAGAATAAACCATGGAAAGCACGCCTTGCAGGTGTAATGCCCTAAGGCGGCCGGCCGTATCAAGCAGTCGGGAATAGTCTTTCAGCTGGTCGCGGAAGTTATACAGTGTGCGGAGAGACTCCTCTGTCTTCTCCAGAAACGTACTGTTTGAATCGAAGAAATCAAATGTTATGGGATTGTCAATATGTGTGATGGGGATGTGAGCTTCGGCAAGTGACTTGCCGAAGAGCACGTCTTCATAGCCGTATCGGGTGAAACGTTCGTCAAAAGAGCGGTTCCTCATAACACTTTTATGTGCTAAGAAATTGGCCGTACTGAAGTGTTTCGTGGCATATTGCTGTCTGTTCTTCACCGTATTCTTCTGTTCATACGCCTTCTCATAACGGTATCTGAGGTTGTTTCTCCATACATCCGGATCGCCGCCAATCCTTATTCCGCCTACAACAACATCATTGTTTCTTGCCTGTAGATAACGTCGGATAAAGTGTGGATTGTCCAATGTCAAATCGCCGTCAATGAAGAGCAGCCACTCTCCTTGGGCCTGGGAAACGAGGAAATTGCGTATCGCTGAACGCCCGACGTTCTGCCGTCTTGTGATGTAACGTACCCCTTCCAGCCTTTCAATGCGCAGGTTGTGCTCTATATAGCTTGCAATGGAAGAACCGTCGTCAGCCACGATGATTTCAAAGTCGGTACTGCTTTCCACGCACTGCCGCTGCAGCTCTGTGACCAGAGCTGCACAGTTGCAGTTGTAAACAGGAAGAAGAATTGACAACATATCAGCTACTATGTCACTTCTCCAAGGAAGCGTTTTTACCTTTTTACTTTTTTACCCTTTTCCTTTTCAAAGGGCCTGTTTTCCCTTTTTACTTTTTTACCCTTTTATCTTTCTCAGGTGTTCTGCCAGCTTCTTCACGGCTCTTGCCCGGTGGGAAATCTTGTTCTTCACCTCTTCTCCAAGCTCGGCAAAACTCTTGTCATAGCCCTCGGGAATGAAGATCGGGTCGTACCCGAATCCTTCCGAGCCGTGTTTCTCGGTTGCAATACGTCCGTCAACACGCCCTTCGAATTGATGTTCCACTCCGTCGATTATCAGTGAGATGACCGTGCGGAAACGTGCCGTCCGGTTCTCCACACCTGCCATCTTCGACAGCAGCTTGCGCATATTCGCCTCGCTGTCGTGGTCGGTTCCTTCGGCATAGCGTGCCGAACGGACACCGGGTTCGCCGCCGAGCGCATCCACTTCGAGCCCTGTGTCGTCGGCAAAACAGTTCTGCCGGTAATGCTCGACGACATAGGTTGACTTCTGGCGGGCGTTCTCCTGCAGTGTCAGTCCTGTCTCGGGAATATCCTCATGACAGCCGATCTCGGCCAGGGAGACAATCTCGAAGTCTTTTCCAAGAATCTCCTTGATCTCTTCCAGTTTGTGCCTGTTGTTTGTTGCAAATACTATTTTCATGTTCATGAAGCATTTTTAAGCCCTGAAAAATCCATGCCTGAGCATCACAGAGCCTGTTCTATACAACAGAGACACACAACCCATGTTTCCGCAAAGGCTTGCCGCCGGCGGTTACACGGATCCTATGTCCCTGTAGCTACGCTGTTTGGGACACGGCTTCTCCAGCGTTTCTATTTCTTTTCATCGGCAGCGGTTTCCCTGGCCTGGCCCATTTTCTTTTCCTGCTTTCTCTTCTCCTTCTTCGCCTTGATTTTTATCTGGTCGAAGCCCTCGCCATAGACGCCGATGACCGAACTCTGGCTGACGAAGGCCGTCGGGTCGACCATCTTGATGATACGGAAGATGGTCTTGCTCTCGTTGCGTTTTGCCAGCAGGCAGATGACCTTCATGTCATTGCCTGTGTACCAGCCGTGACCGTCGAGGATGGTCAGGGCGTGTTCCGTCTCGTCGACAATGGCCTTGGCAATCTCCTCGTGTTTCCAGGAGAAGATCATGAACTGTACCGACTCCCGCCGCATATTCATCACGTGGTCCAGCATGAAGCACTCGATGAACATCGTACAGTAGCCGAAAACCATCTTGTGCAGCCGTTCCATGATGTCACCGAACTGGGGGAAGAACAGACAGCTGCCGACGATGAGGACATCGACTCCCATCAGAACCTGTCCGAGGGAGATGTCCCGGTACTTGTTGACGCAGGCTGCAATGATGTCCGTACCGCCCGTGCTGCCGTTGTTGAGGAAGACGATGGCCAGTCCGGTACCGGTAAGGCTGCAGCCGATGATCAGCGACATGAAGTCCTGTCCCTCGCCGAGCATCTTCACAAAGTCCCCGTTTGCATCCCTGGGCATCAGGTCCTGTGCGAAAATCAGCATGAAATAAAGGGCGAAGATGGCATAGATGGTCTTCATCAGGAACTTGAATCCCAGGATCTTCAGAGCGACGATCAGCAACGATACGTTGATGATGATATAGGTGTTCTGGATCTTGAAGCCTGTCGCATAGTAGATCACAGCAGACATACCCGTCACTCCGCCGGTCACGATTTCGTAAGGCATAAGAAAGACGGTGAAGGCTGCTGCATAGAGAAGCAGGCCTATTGTCAGAAAGAAATAATCTCTGGCTTCAGAGCGGATGAGTTGTTGATTAATAGTCATAGGTCTTCATTTGTGGGAATGGGAGGCGTATCAGAGGGAGCGCAGGTCTGTCTCCTGTCACCTTGATACGCCCGCCCGTTGTTTCTCGGGAATACTTATTTGCAGACGATGTTGACGATCTTCTTCGGCACGACGATGACTTTCACGATGGTCTTGCCGTCGATGTAGTGGCGGCTCCGCTCGTCGGCCAGAGCCGTCTTCTCGATGTCTTCCCGTGCGGCATCAGCCGGGAAGGTCATCTGGAAGCGTGCCTTGCCGTTGAAGGAGACGGTAAGCTGCACCTCGTTCTCCACGAGGTAAGTCTCGTCCCACGCCGGCCATGCGGCATCGCAGACACTCTTCGTCTCGCCGCCCAGCTGCTCCCACAGCTCTTCGGCCATGTGGGGTGCGAACGGTGCGATGAGGACGATCATCTTCTTCAGCAGTTCACGGCTGGCGCACTTCTGCTGTCCGAGTTCGTTCACGCAGATCATGAAAGCCGAGATGGCCGTGTTGTAAGAGAACTGTTCGATGTCGCCGGTCACTTTCTTGATGAGCCTGTGGACGCTCTTGAGCGACTCCTTTGACGGCTTTCCGCCGTCGAGTTCCTGTTGGTAGAGCTTCCAGAACTTCTTGAGGAAGCGGAAACAGCCGTCGATGCCGTTCGTGTCCCAGGGCTTGCTTGCCTCTACAGGACCGAGGAACATCTCGTACAGACGCAGCGTGTCGGCACCGTACTGCTCGACGATGTCGTCCGGATTGACGACGTTGAACATGGACTTTGACATCTTCTCGATAGCCCATCCGCATTTGTAGACGGCAGCTGGAGTGGGGCGGTCGGCGGTGGATTCTGCTGAACGGGTGCCGTCCTCGAAGATGAATTCGGCGTTGTGGTACTCCGGACGCCATGCCTTGAAAGCTGCAATATCCAGTACGTCGGCATGGACGATGTTCACATCGACGTGGATGGGGGTGGTATCATACTTGTCTTTCTGTCCCAGGCTGACGAAGACCGGAGCCTTGGAATGGTCGTCGGAATTGACACGGTAGACGAAGTTGGAGCGTCCCTGAATCATTCCCTGGTTGACCAGCTTCTCGTAGGGTTCTTCCTTGCAGCTGCAACCGAGGTCGTAGAGGAACTTGTTCCAGAACCGGCTGTAAATCAGGTGACCGGTCGCATGCTCCGTACCGCCGACATAGAGGTCGACATTCTGCCAGTATTCATCGGCTTTCCCGCCCACGAGTGCCTCGTCATTGTGCGGATCCATGTAACGGAGATAATAGGCCGAACTGCCTGCAAAGCCCGGCATCGTGTTCAGCTCCAGGGGGAAGACCGTGCTGCCGTCAACCAGTGACTTGTCGACGACCTTGCGCTCTGCTTCGTCCCATGCCCACACCTTCGCGCGGCCCAATGGCGGCTCGCCGGTCTCCGTAGGCTCGTACTTGTCAATCTCCGGCAGCTCCAGCGGCAGGCACTCCTCGGGCACCATGTAGGGCATTCCCTGCTTGTAGTAGACGGGGAACGGTTCGCCCCAGTAACGCTGGCGGGAGAAGATGGCATCGCGCAGCCGGTAGTTAATCTTCACACGGCCGATGCCTTTCTCGGTGACAAACTGCTTCGTACGGGCTATCGCCTCCTTGACGGTCAGTCCGTTCAGCGAGAAGCCGTCCAGACTCTCCTTGCCCGGGGCAGGGGAGTTGGTCACGATGCCTTCCTTTGCATCGAAACTCTCCTCCGATACATCAGCACCCTCGATCAGCGGGATGATCGGCAGGTCGAAGTGCTTGGCAAAGGCATAGTCGCGGCTGTCGTGGGCCGGTACGGCCATGATGGCTCCTGTGCCGTAGCCCGCCAGGACATACTCTGAAATCCAGATGGGAATCTGCTCGCCAGTGAACGGGTTGATGGCGTAAGAACCCGAGAAGACGCCTGTCACCTTGCGGTCGGACATACGTTCCAGCTCCGTGCGCTTCTTCACATAGGCCAGATACTGTTCCACTTCGGCTTTCTGCTCGTCTGATGTCAGTTCGCTGACAAGCTCCGATTCCGGTGCAAGCACCATGAAGGAAACGCCGAACATGGTGTCTGCGCGGGTTGTGAAGATGGTGAAATGTCCTTCCTGCATATCGTCTCCATTGCCTTGAGAGGCGTGCCTGGGGGTGAGGCTCTTGAACTCCACTTCCGTTCCTTCAGAGCGTCCTATCCAGTTCTTCTGTGTCTCCTTGATGGAGTCGGACCAGTCGATCTTTTCCAGTCCGTCCAGCAGTCGCTGCGCATAGGCCGATACACGGAGACACCACTGCTTCATCAGCTTCTGTACGACAGGGTAGCCCCCGCGCTCGCTCACACCATTGACCACCTCGTCGTTGGCCAGCACCGTGCCGAGCCCCGGACACCAGTTCACCATCGTCTCGCCCAGATAGGCGATGCGGTAGTTCATCAGCGTCTTCTGCTGCTCCTGCTCGTCCATGCTCTTCCAGTCGTTGGCCGAGAACATCAGCTCTTCGCTCTGTGCTGCATGGAGTTCGAGTGTCCCTTCTTCCTCGAAGTGGCGGATCAGTTCTGTGATGGGCAGCGCTTTCTGCCGTGTGTAGTCATAATAGGAATTGAACATCCGCTCGAAAGCCCACTGCGTCCAGTGGTAATAATGCGGGTCGCACGTCCGTACCTCTCGGTCCCAGTCGAACGAGAAGCCGATCTTGTCCAGCTGCTCCCGGTATCGGGCGATGTTTTTCTGGGTGGTAACTTCAGGGTGCTGTCCCGTCTGGATGGCATACTGCTCGGCCGGGAGTCCATAGGCATCATACCCCATAGGGTTCAGGACGTTGAAGCCTTTGAGCCGCTTGTAGCGGGCATAGATGTCGCTTGCAATATATCCCAGCGGGTGTCCGACGTGCAGCCCTGCTCCCGAAGGGTAGGGGAACATGTTGAGCACGTAGAACTTCTGCTTGTTCTCGTCTTCAACAACTCTGTAGGTCTTGTCCTCAACCCACTTCCGCTGCCATTTCTTCTCGATGTCTCTGAAGTTGTATTCCATTCTCGTTTCTTATTATAACTGATGTGCAAATTTACAAAAAGTTTCCGTAAACCGCTTCGTTTCTGTTGGATTTATAAACTGGAAACAAGGCAGAAAGCGGGATCTTGCTGGTGGCTTTCCGAGATGAAGTCTGCCTGATCATTCATGGGAATGATATAGGAACAACAGAGGGTGCTTTGTAAAATAGATTATTTTAATATATTTGTTAGTTTGTTTTATCGCCTGTCGCAGACTTCGTACCATCCCTTTACTGGATGCGTTCCTGTTGTTTGCGTAGTGGGGGACAGCGGATAGTCATGGTACGAGATATGTTTCTATGACTGCTGTCCGGTAAACCTTCGCCGTCATTGCTCTCCATGCGTAAATTCCAATTAACAGGCCATTCGTCATTGTTTTGGGGAATGGCAGTCTCTTATTTCGTCTGCCGGCTTAGGCTGGCCTTTGGTAGAAAAACGCTTCTTTCACGACAGGTCGCTCTCATTCCGACGGCATATTGTATGCGTGCGAACGCCCGACACGGTTGGTGTTCACCTCTGGCACCATTGGTGACGGGCATCGGCACGCCGGCGGGAGACGGTGGCCCGGTCCGTTCTTGTCAACATGATACATACAAGCAGGAGGCGGGTGTCAGATCTGTACAGTAAATGTTTACCGGACAGCAATTCTTGTCGCTGTCTTTGTTGGCGGAATTAAGGTTGGAAAGATACTCCCTTCGTCTGTCCGAATAGCGGAGGTCTTGTCGGCAGGCGAAGGGATTCGAGGGCTTGAAAGAGCCGGTGTCTTTGAAAATAACAACCTGTTTCCGTTACAGGATTCTGCCCTTTCTTTTGCGATGAGGCAGCCGGATTTCTGATATTTGTTTTCTATTTATAGTCTATAAATAGTTTTATTGTAGATTATAAATGAGATACCTCCAATTCTTTTCATGTTCCTTGCAAAGGCCTCCGGGCTTCGTCGGTCCGGTCTTTTCCGAAGTTTTGATGGAGGCTTTTCCGATGCTGTAAGCAGTTTAATGTGCCTCCAGCCAATTGCTGCCCCATCCGGCATCGGCTGTCAGCGGAACGTTCAGTTGGCAGGCGTGCTGCATTTCCTCGATGACAATCCGTTCCACCTGTTCCCGCTCTTCCGGGTAGACCGAGAAGTTAAGCTCGTCGTGTACCTGCAGAATCATTTTCGAGCGGATGCCTTCCTCCTTGAACCGTTTCCAGATACGAACCATCGCCACTTTGATGATGTCGGCCTCTGTCCCCTGTATCGGCGCATTGATGGCATTGCGCTCTGCGAAGCCGCGTACGGTGGCGTTGCGGCTGTTGATATCGGGCAGGTAACGCCGGCGATGGAAGAGGGTCTCGGCATATCCTTTGGCTCTTGCCGTCTCTTTCGCCTGTTCCATGTAGGCTTTCACCTTCGGGAAAGTGTGGAAATAGTCCTGTATCAGCTCTCTCGCCTCGCTGTTCGGGATGCCCATGCGCTGTGCAAGACCATAGGTCGTAATGCCGTATATGATGCCGAAATTGGCCTGTTTGGCCTTTTTCCGCTGGGCATCCGTCACCTTTTCGATGTCTTCGTGCCATATCTTCGCCGCTGTTGCACGGTGGATGTCGTGTCCTTCGCGGAATGCTTCCATCATGTTCTCGTCGCCTGACAGATGTGCCATGATGCGCAGCTCTATCTGACTGTAGTCTGCTGAAAAGAACAGACAGCCGTCTTCCGGTATGAAGCACTTGCGTATCTCCTTGCCGTCATCGGTGCGCACAGGGATGTTCTGCAGGTTAGGGTCGCTTGAGGAGAGACGGCCGGTTGAAGTCTGCGCCTGATTGAACGATGTGTGAATATGCCCTGTGCGTGGGTTGATCAGCTTCGGGAGTGCATCGATATAGGTGCTGAGCAGCTTTTTCATCCCTCTGTAATTGAGGATGTTACGTACGACAGGATGCTTGGCTTCAAGGCTTTGCAGGACTTCTTCACTCGTGACGTATTGGCCGGTCTTGGTCTTCTTGGGTTTGTCCATGATCTGCAGCTTGCCGAAGAGGATGTCGCCTACTTGTTTCGGACTTCCGATGTTGAATGTCTCACCGGCTTCCTTGTATATTTCCTGTTCATACTGCTTCATGCGGTCGGTGAATATTCTTGACGTTTCCTGCAGGGCTTCTGTATCCAGGCAGACACCGTTCAGTTCCATGTCGGCAAGTACCCGGACGAGTGGCATCTCGATGTTCCAGAAGAGTTCTTCCAAGCCCAGTTCTTTCAGATGCGGTTCCAGTACGTGCTTCAGGCGCAGGGTGATGTCGGCATCCTCTGCTGCATATTCATATATGTCGGTAGGGGAGAGGTCGCGCATATTCCTCTGTTTCTTCCCTTTAGGACCGAGAAGTTCCTCGATGTGGATGGTTCGGTAGCCGAGCAGCGTTTCTGCCATATAATCCATGTTGTGATGGAGTTCCGGCTGGATGAGGTAGTGGGCGATCATCGTGTCGAACATCTTTCCCTGTAAGGTTACGCCATAGTGGCTCAGTACTTCGTAGTCGTATTTGATATTCTGTCCGATCTTCAATATCTGTTCGTTCTCATATAGCGGTTTGAAGATTCCGACGATTCTTGTGGCTTCCTGACGGTCGGCGGGGATGGCGACGTAAAATGCCCTGTTCTCTTCTACGGAGAAGCTCAGACCCACCAGTTCTGCGCTGATCGCATCTGTAGAAGTGGTCTCTGTGTCTAAACTGACAAAACCTTTTGTCATGAAAAAGTCACATATCCGTTGCATTTCATCCTCATTACCAATGAGTTTGTATTCGTGCGGTGTCGTTTTAAGTGTCTTGTAATTCGCTTTTTCCGGTGTTTCTGCCCTGCCGGACGTATTTTCCGCAAAGAGATCCAACTGTTTTTCTGTGTTTTTTTGCTTTGCTTCACTTTTGTTAAGAAACTTGTTGATGAGCGTCTTGAATTCTAATTCCTCAAACAGTTCCCGCAATCTGTTCTCGTCTGCCTTCTCGACTTTGAGTTCCTCCAGTTCAATTTTTATCGGGACATCCGTGCGGATCGTAGCGAGGTATTTCGACATTCTGATGTCGTCCTTGGCATGTTCTACTTTCTCTCTCAGTTTCCCTTTGATCTCATCCGTATGTTGGAGCATATTGTCGATGGAACCGAACTGATTGATCAGTTTAGCAGCTGTTTTCTCTCCGACACCGGGACAGCCCGGGAAATTGTCTGCCGAGTCGCCCATCAGTGCGAGGAGGTCGATTACCTGAGCGGGAGTGGATATGCCGTATTTCGCTTCCACCTCCTTTTCACCGAGCGTCTCGTAGCCGCCGCCATGCCGGGGGCGGTACATATGGACATTCGGCCTGATCAGCTGGCCGTAGTCTTTGTCGGGGGTGAGCATAAAAGTATCGATTCCATCGGCACCGAACCGGGTGGCTACCGTGCCGATGACATCGTCTGCCTCGAAACCGTCTGCCTGCAGGATAGGGATGTGCATGGCTTCGAGAATCTGCTTGATGATGGGAACTGACTGTCTGATGTCTTCCGGCGTCTCCTCGCGTTGTGCTTTGTAGTCCGGGAACGCTTCGTGGCGGAAGGTCTTTCCATGGTCGAAAGCTACGCCGATGTGGGTAGGTTTCTCTTTGGTCAGCACTTCGTTCAATGTGTTGCAAAAGCCCATGACGGCTGATGTGTTCAGTCCTTTGGAATTGATGCGGGGGCTTTTGAGGAATGCATAGTACGAACGGTAGATGAGCGCATATGCATCGAGAAGGAAGAGTTTTGCCATAATGGATTCTGCTTATTTTAGCTGTAAAATTACTAATTTTCTTCCATAATCTCCGACAAAATGCGTAATTTTGTATCAAATTTCAAGTCTATAATGGATACCCTTTCTCTAATAAAACGGCCTATAGAGGCAGAACTGGGCGATTTCATCGACCTTTTTAATCATGCTCTCGACCACGAAGACGGTTTGTTGCAGACGGTTTTGAACCATATCCGCCAGCGAGCCGGCAAACGGATGCGCCCCATCCTTATCCTCCTGATAGCAAAGAACTTTGGTAAGGTTTCTGAAGCAACACTGCACGCTGCTGTGGGACTGGAGCTTTTGCATACGGCTTCACTTGTTCACGATGATGTCGTTGATGAGTCTGCTGAGCGGAGAGGGCAGGCGAGTGTCAATGCCGACTACGACAACAAGGTTGCCGTTCTGGTGGGTGATTACGTGCTCTCTACGGCCTTGCTGTATGTTAGTCACACACATTCTGAGGCTATTGTCCGCAGATTGGCGGGGCTGGGGCAGACATTGAGTGATGGGGAGATTCTGCAACTGTCGAATATCCAGCGTAAGGATATCACGGAAGAAGCTTATTACAGGATAATCGAACGCAAGACCGCCGCACTTTTTGAAGCGTGTGCTGCAATCGGGGCAGTGTCTGCCGGTGCCTCTGAAGAGGAAGTCGATGCGGCAAGATGTTTCGGAAAGAATCTCGGAATTGTGTTCCAGATCCGCGATGACATCTTCGACTATTATGACTCTGAAACGAATATCGGCAAGCCTACAGGGAATGACCTGGCAGAGGGAAAGCTCACGCTTCCTGTTATTTATGCGTTGAATTCGGCAAAAAATGATGAGATGCTCGCTTTGGCGAATAAGGTAAAGGCGCACGATGTGACACGTGAGGAAATCGGCAGGCTGGTTGCTTTTGCCAAGAAGAGTGGTGGAATAGAATACGCAGAACGCCGTATGTGGGATTTCCATGCTGAAGCACAGACTTTCCTTGACAGATACGTGAAGGATGAAAGCATCCGTACTTCGCTCCGGTCTTATCTTGATTATGTAATTAAGAGGGAGAAATGACTGTTGGCCGGTGTGCTGATTGAAGTCTTTTTTCTATTTTTCCGGTTTTCCTGTCGGTATCTGTAACGGTAGGGTCGGGCTATCTTCATGGTGATTTTCCCTTGCCATGAAGTTTTTTTTATTTTTTCAGGCGGTTGTGTGTTTCCTGATTCTTCCCGTTCCGGGCAGTATTCTGGAGCGGCAGGATACAGTGCAATCCTGTTTACGAAACTTGGAAGCCTGTTCTCTTATAACTTATTGTCTTCTTTCAAAGGAGTGGAATAGACGTGCATAAGCGGTTTGTTTTGTCGTAATATTTTATCTTCCAAGTCCTGCCGGTGCCTGATTGCTGTTCATTCAAGCCTTAATTGCCTCTCAATAGGTGCTTTGTTGATGGCTAAGTAAGGCTTAATTGAGGTCTGACTAAGCACCTCTTGTTATCGTATATCGTAACTTGTTGATTCGTAGTTTGTTGATCATGATGTTTTGGGGGGGCTTTATCTTGTTTCCAGGGGATTCTGACGATACTTTGTGTAAGGATTTTTCGGAATCGTAAGTATCGGAAGTGGATAGGTCGATAATAGGTGGTCCGCAGCGGGAAGTGTGTTTTGGACTATGTCTTATAGGTGTTGGGACGTACTTTGGAGAGGGATGTCCGATCAGTTGTGTAAGCTGCAAATTTATTGTATAGTCTATATATATAGTAATTATAGATTATTTTATTTGTTCTTTAATTACGTAGTTTGATTTCCCTTCAAGTACGTATTCATTTTATTTCTATTGGCAGATATAATTCAGGGGCACACGAAGCCGTGTGCCCCTGTCGGGTTGATCTTGCCCTGCACAATATGTGCTGGCTGTTGAACGGAATGCTGTGTTTGAGGATAATGAGGTTTAGAAGAACTTGGTCTCAGTGCCTGTAATCTCGCTCAGCAGGAGGTTTGTAAGACGGCTGGTGCCCATCCGGAACCAGTAGTTGGTGAGCCATTTTTCGCCGAGCACCTCTTTGACGATGGTGTAGTAGATGACGGCATCCATCACGGTATTGATTCCGCCGGCTGGTTTCAGACCGATCTGAATGCCTGTCTTGTCGTAGTATTCCTTGATGGCCTGGCAGAGAATGTAGACAGACTCGGGGGTCGCACTGACCTTCTCTTTTCCCGTACTTGTCTTCAGATAGTCGGCGCCGGCGTACATGGCGAGAAGGGAAGCGGTCTTGATGTCACGGGCATTACGGAGGTCGCCTGTCTCGAGGATCACCTTCATGGGCACGTCGCCGCAGGTCTGTTTGATCTCGCTGATGGTATCGCAGACACCTTCATAGTCGCCTGACAGGAATTTGCCGACAGGCATGACGATGTCGATGTTGGTCGCTCCGTCCTTGATGGCCAGTGCCGTCTCGATGGTCTTTACCTCCAAGAAGGTCTGCGAAGAGGGGAAGTTGCCGGTTACGTTGGTGATTTCGACACCGTCGACCTCGAGGCTGTCGGCCATCAGCTTGGTGAAGCAGGGGTAGGCACAGACGGCTGCAACGTGCGGGAGGTCGGGGTATTCGCTGTCGAATCTGTTTACCTTCTCGATCATTGCGAGTACTTTCTCTTCGGTGTCTGTCGTGCTGAGGGTCGTCAGTTCGACGCTGCCCAAGAGGAATTTCTTTACGTCGAGATTATCGTTCTCGGCAACTTTTTCTGTGATGATTCTGGTCACGGCAGCCTTTACTTCCTCATCGGTGATGTTGAGGTCGTACTGCGCCAAGGCCTGGTCATACTGGCTTTTTTCTACGATTCCATCGGCTTTTTGTGCCTGGATGTCTTTTGTTACTGTGTCTTTAATCTTTCCCATGTCTGGTTTTAATTATAAATTTAGTTGTATCATTTTCTGTGTGAAAGGTGAGGGATGAAGTTCAGCTGCTTCATGGTTCCTCAGTGTTTGTAGCCGTTTACCGGCTGTTCTCCCGTGCTTCCCTGTTGGTCTCTTTTCCTCCTTTTTACGACGAGAAAATTATATTATAGTCTATTTTGTAGATCTAAATAGTCTTTATTTTAATTTCGGATTGTCTTTGTGTCTGTTCTTGTCCCGTCTCGTCTTCTTGTCAAAACTCTTCTTTAGCTCTTCTGTCAGGTCGATGCCTGTCTGGTTGGCAAGACAGAGCAGCACCCATAAGACATCTGCCATCTCTTCTCCTAAATCGGCGTTTTCACCGGTTTTGAAGCTCTGTTCGCCGTAGGTGCGGGCGATGACACGTGCCAGTTCGCCCACTTCCTCGGTGAGGCAGGCCATGTTGGTCAGCTCGCTGAAATAACGCACGCCGTAGTCTTTGATCCATTTGTCTACGGCTTGCTGGGCATCTTTGATAGTCATAGTTCTCTTTTCTTTTTAGGCGGTGATAGGCGGTGATAGGGGGCATGGGCACTGGTAGGTGCTGGTGGGCGGTGATAGGCGATGATCGGTGGATGATGGGCGGTGATACTGGATGATGAAGAGCCTTTACTCCTTGTTCTTTGTGTCTATGCAGAGGGTGACGGGACCGTCATTCAGCAGTTCTACCTGCATGTCTGCACCGAACTCTCCTGTGCTGACGGGTTTGCCCAAGGCCTCGCTCAGAGCGTCGCAGAAGCCGTGGTAGAGGGGGATGGATAGCTCGTGACGGGCCGCATGGATCCAGCTTGGACGGTTGCCTTTCTTGTAACTCGCCATGAGCGTAAACTGAGAGACGACAAGTATTTCGCCGCCTACATCCATGATGCTTCTGTTCATCATACCCTCCTCGTCATCGAAGATACGCAGTCCTGTAATCTTGTTGACAAGCCATCTGATGTCGTCTTCGGTGTCCTCTTCGGCTATTCCGAGAAGGATGAGGTATCCTTTGTCAATAGCCGACCTCACCTGTCCTTCAATGGTGACGGAGGCATGGCCCACGCGTTGTATCACGATTCTCATACGGCAAATATACGATTTTTATTTGACTTCTCGGTTATCAGTTGTGAAAATAATTGTAAACGATGTTGCCCTTGCTTGTACCGACAATGTCTATTAGCTCCTGACTATCAGCATCTTTGATTCTCTTGACACTTTTCATCTTCTTGAGTAGCAGATTCTTTGTCTTCGGTCCGATTCCCTTTATATTGTCCAACTCGCTGTGCAGCTGGCTCTTGGAGCGTTTGTCTCGATGGAAGGAGATGGCGAAACGATGTACTTCATCCTGTATCTGCGTCAGGACCTTGAACAGTTCGCCTTTGATGTCCAAGCCGATGGTCTGCGGGGGAAACCCGTAGAGGAGTTCGTTGGTACGGTGGCGGTCGTCTTTGGCAAGGCCGGCGATGGGGACGTGCAGGTGGAGCTCGTCCTCGATGACCGCTCTTACGACCTCCATCTGCCCTTTTCCGCCGTCGGTGATGATGAGGTCGGGGAGGGGAGTGCCCTCTTCCTGCATCCGGCTGTAGCGTCGTCTTACGACTTCCTGCATGGAGGCATAGTCATCAGGACCGGTTACGGTCTTGATGTTGTACTTGCGGTAGTCTTTCCTGGAGGGTTTCATGCCCTTGTAGACGATGCACCCTGCGACTGCATCCGTTCCTGAAATGTTGGAGTTATCGAAGCATTCTATCTGGTAAGGCAGCTTCGGTAATTTCAGCTTTTCCTGCAGTTCCCGCATCAGTCGGGTCTGCTTCTGCTCCGGATTCCGCTTCTCCGCCTGTTTCAGCCGGTCGAACTTGTACTGCTTTGCATTCATCTCTGAAAGTTCTAAAAGATGATGTTTGTCGCCGCGTTGAGGAATGAAGAACTCGGCATCCTTCACCTTGAAGTCAAGCGCAAAGGGGACAATGATTTCTTTGGCCGTGCTGTTGAAGCGTTCACGGATCTCCGGAATGGCTTCATTCAAGAGTTCTTCATCGGTTTCATCGAGTTTCCGCTTGTATTCGTACGTGAAGCTCTGGTTGATTGCACCGTTCTTTACATGAATATAATTGATGAAGGCATTCTTCCTTGTGTCATCATCTATAATCGTGAATACATCGACATCTGTAATCGTATGGCTTACGATTTCACTTTTTGCTGCGAAATTATCGAGAGCCATGTAACGCTGTTTGCACAGTTCTGCTTCCTCGAATCGCAGTTCTTCAGCATATTTCTCCATCTGCTGTTTGAGCATGTTCTGTACCTCGCGCGTGTTTCCTTTCAGTATTTCCCGGGCCTGTCGTATCGCTTCCTGATAGTCTTCATAACTTTGTTTGTCGATGCAAGGCGCTCCGCAGTTATGCAGATGGTATTCCAGGCAGGGCTTGTATTTTCCCTGTTCTATGCCTTCTTTCGTGATGGGGAAACGGCAGGTTCTTGGTTTATACACCTTTTTTATTATGTCAAGAATGGCGTACATACTGCTGATATGGCTGTAAGGGCCGTAGAAAGTGCCGTAACGCTTGTTGATGTTTCGTGTCTTGAAGATACGGGGAAAGTATTCGTTCGTTACACAGATACTGGGATAAGTCTTCCCGTCTTTGAGCAGTACGTTGTATTTCGGCTTGTACTGTTTGATCAGCTGATTCTCTATCAGCAGTGCATCTTCCTCTGTATTGACGACAGAATAGGATATGTCATGGATCTTTGAAACCAGTACTTTTGTCTTGAAACGGTCTACCTCTTTGTGAAAGTAGGATGACACACGACGCTTCAGGTTTTTTGCTTTACCGACATAGATGATAGTATGCTCTACGTCATAGAACTGGTAGGTGCCTGGCTTCTCAGGCATATTGAGTACAATGTTCCTCAGATAAGCCAATCGCTTCAAGTTATCTTCTTTATTCATTTTGTGTAACTCCTTTGTATAAAGGGCTTCTACGCAATTTTGTTTCACGTGGAACGCGAACTCGAAAAGCTATGAGCTGGCGGAAAGGGATAATCATTTATGGGCATTGATAGGCCGTGGAGTATCAATAGCGGGTATGGCCGATTAAAATTGGGCATCGGTAGGCTGGGAGCGAGAGCATTGTCTTAAAGCAAGGAGGAGCAGCCCCTTTTGTTGGCAGCTCCTCATTCTTTTGTTTTTCTTCTTATTCCCTTCCTTGTCCAAAGAAGGCTGGGATTTGTCTTCCTTACAGTTCCGTCACCGCTTAGAATCGGAGCAGCGAGCTTATTTCGACATCCTTGTCGAACTGTTCGCGGCTGTGCGGAAACTCCGTGTGAAGTTCGATGATGAAGTTGCAATATACTTTCTTCGGGTGGAACTTCTTGACAAGGTCGCAGGCAGCCTTCATTGTTCCACCTGTTGCCAGCAGGTCGTCGTGCAGCAGGACAATATCGTTTTCATTGATTGCATCCTTGTGAATCTCGATGGTGTCTACGCCGTATTCCTTGGCATAGCTTTCCTGTACGGTTTCGCAGGGGAGCTTCCCCGGCTTGCGGCAGAGCACGATGCCGGCACCGAGGCGTGTGGCAACGGCTGACGACATGACGAAGCCCCGGCTCTCAATGCCCACAATCTTTGTCACGCCTTTCCCCTTGTAGAGGTCGACCATCTCATCTGTAATTTCCTGAAGAGCTTCTGGTGACTTGAACAGGGTGGTTACGTCTCGGAAGTTGACTCCCTTGACTGGCCAGTCCGGAATACATCTCAGGTTGTCCAATAATAGTTTCTTGTTCATTTCCAATTTGTTATATTGTTTTGTTTTATGCGTTTGTTTCACGTGGAACCACGTGCATGCTTGTTGTCATAGGGGCATGTATCCGCTCTTTGGCAATGGAGTCTTCCCGTCTCTGTATGCGTGTTTCCGTCTCTATGCGTTCTATCTTCCCATGAGGACGAGCAGCACATTGATGTCACTTGGGCTTACTCCCGGGATGCGGCTTGCCTGTGCGAGTGTTTCCGGTTGTATTCGTTCTAACTTCTGCCGGCACTCTGTCGAGAGGTCGTGAAGTCTGCCGTAATCGAAATATCCTTTTATTTTTATGTCCTCAAGTCGGTGCATCTTTTCGGCGAACACACGCTCACGGTCGATGTACCCCTTATACTTCAGCTTTATTTCTGCAGCTTCCGCAATCTCTTCCTGACGGTTGGGGGATGCTTCGATGGCTTCTTTCAGAGCTGGAACAACAGCTGATAGATTCTCGAAGTTCACCTGCGGGCGGGCTACGAGGTCGGTAATCCTGGCCGCACCTTTTATCGGAGAAGTCCCCAGCTGTTCCAAAAGGCCGTTAACAACATCCGGCTTTACCGAGGTGTTGTTGCAGAAGTCGGTGATGCGGCTGATGTGTTCTTTCTTCTGCAGCCACCATTCGTATCGGTCGCGTCTGGCGATGCCGAGGCGGTAGGCCTGTTCTGTCAGGCGGGCATCGGCATCATCCTGGCGCAGGAGAATACGGTATTCCGCACGCGAGGTGAACATACGGTAAGGTTCGTCGACCCCCTTTGTCGTGAGGTCGTCAATCAGCACGCCGATATAGCTTTCGTCCCTGTTCATTACGAAAGGTGCTTTGCCGGCACAAAGCAGGGCTGCATTGATCCCTGCAACCGTACCTTGTCCGCCAGCCTCTTCGTATCCTGTCGTACCGTTTACCTGTCCGGCAAAGAACAGTCCGTCTATGATTTTCGATTCCAGTGAGTGTTTCAGCTGCGTAGGATCGAAATAGTCGTATTCGATGGCATACCCCGGCCGGTAGATCTTAGCATTGCGCAGAGCCGGAATCCTGTGTATGGCCTCCAGCTGGATCTCCCATGGCATGCTCGAAGAGAAGCCGTTGAGATACATTTCATTCGTGTCCGTACCCTCCGGTTCGAGGAAGAGCGGATGCGAATGCTTGTCAGGGAAGGTAACGAGTTTCGTCTCTATGGAAGGGCAGTAGCGTGGCCCTGTACTCTGAATCTGTCCGTTGAAGAGGGGAGAGTCTGCCAGTCCGCTACGCAGCACCTCGTGTACCTGCTCGTTTGTGTTGCAGGTCCAGCAGGGAAGCTGCGGAAGCTGCCGGTGCGGGCCGAAGAAAGAGAACTGATGGTAGTCTGTCTCTCCCGGCTGTGATTCCATCTCGTCAAAGTGGACCGACCGGCGGTCTATGCGCACAGGAGTGCCTGTCTTCATGCGTTCGGAGCGGATTCCGTGGCGCGTGATGCTTTCCGTAAAGTGATGGACAGCCGGCTCGGCGCATCGTCCGCCTTCCACTTTCCGTCTGCCGATGTGCATCAGTCCGTTGAGGAAGGTGCCGGCGGTGACGATTACCGTCTGTGCATACAGGCAGATACCCCATATTGTCCTGATACCCAATACCTTGCCGTTCTCTGTCAACAGTTCGTCAGCCTGGTCCTGAAAGATGTCAAGATGGTCCGTATGGTCAAGTCTTTTCCGCCATTCCCAGATGAATTTGCCACGGTCGCACTGTGCGCGCGGACTCCATACGGCAGGGCCTTTGGACCGGTTCAGCATACGGAACTGTATCGCCGTGGCATCGGTTACCAGTCCCATATAGCCTCCAAGAGCATCTATCTCCCTGACTATCTGTCCTTTGGCAATTCCTCCTACGGCCGGGTTACAGCTCATCTGCCCGATTTTATTCATGTCCATTGTCACCAGACAAGTGTCTGCGCCCATGTTGGCGGCTGCCGTAGCAGCCTCACAACCTGCGTGTCCACCGCCGATAACAAGTACATCATACTTGAATTTCATCGTCTTCTTACAAAAGTATAGGGGCACAACACCCCTAATTTAAAACGTCACAAAATTAAGAAATAAAATCGAATTACAAACAGATTATGGGAGGAAAAGTTCCTTGTATAGTTCCTTGGGAAATGCCTCTCTTCAGTTCATTCTGCATCCATGCAGCTCCGAGGCCGGTACGATCTCGTATCGAGAGAACTCATTGTCCTGTGAGGGAACAAGAGAAACATGGGAAACAAAGGAACATGTAAACTGCGGGGGGATGCAGTTATTCTGTCAAGCATTCTTTGTCTATTCAAAAAAGATGTACCTTTGCATGCTTAACTGTAAAAACGAAGAAAATGGGGATAAACGGCAAAATAGGGAAAGGGAACGAAGAACGCACCGTTTTCGGTATTCTCCTCACGGTAAGCTTCTGTCATCTTTTAGACGACACGATGCATTCGATGCTTCCCGCAATCTATCCGATGTTGAAAGAAGAGTTCGGCTTATCCTTCTTCCAGATAGGCATCATTACGCTTGTCCTGCAGTTGACCTCTTCCATCATACAGCCGTTTGTCGGGCTATATGCCGACAGGCATCATGGCTGGTGGCAATTGCCCGTGAGCATGGTTTTTACGCTCATCGGTATTTTCATGCTGTCGTATGCCGATAGTTTCCTCGTCATATTGTTGTCGGTGTCGTTGTTCGGATTAGGCTCTTCTATTTTCCATCCGCAAGGTTCGCAGGTGGCGCAGCAAGCTTCCGGTGGCAGAAACGGGTTGGCGCAGAGCATTTTCCAGGTAGGCGGCAATGGCGGTTTTGCAATAGGCCCTCTCTTTGCGGCACTCATCGTGATACCGGTCGGCCTGAGCGGTGTGCGTTGGTTTGCGTTCATAGCCCTTCTCCTGGCCTTTATTCTGGTTTATATTGGGAAATGGCACGTAAGGCAATTAAAGCAGGTCCGTAGGCGGAGACGGCCGCAATGGACCACGGCAAAGAGCTACACCCGCCGGCAGATTTACGGTTTTGTGTTTATCCTGTTCGTGTTGATGTTCTCCAAGAATTTCTATACGGAGAGCATGACCAGCTATTTCACGTTCTTCTTGATCGAGAAGTTCGGCGTCTCTATCCAATATTCCCAACTCTGTCTGTTTGTCTTCTTGGCAGCAGAGGTCGTCGGGACACTTCTCGGAGGGTGGATAGGCGACCGTTATGGGCGGAAATACGTAATATGGTTCTCTATCTTCGGTGCGGCCCCTTTCACAATCCTGCTCCCTTATGTGGGAAGCCTTGCCGGTACGGTTGTTCTGTCAGCCGTTATCGGTCTCATCATAGCCTCGGCCTTTTCCGCCATATTGGTCTATGCCACCGACCTCATGCCCAATCATATCGGGACGATAGCCGGTATCTTCTATGGGCTGTCGTTTGGTCTTGGTGGGCTGGGCAGTTCGTTCTTCGGTTGGCTGGCCGACCAGACAAGTATTCTTTTTGTCTTCAAAGTCAGCACATTGCTCCCGTTATTAGGCATTATGGCCATCTGCCTGCCAAAGATGAAGCGTGTATGAGCCGGCGTTTATCTGTATGTTGATGGAGGGCATGTCCGGGATATGCTGCACCGGCCGACCGCCGATAAGGTGTATCGACCGCCGTCAAAGGTAGTTTTACAGAACCTGCCTTGTGACCCTGACCCGTCCTTCTTCCATTAGCACATAGGTGTCGGAATCGATTGTAGAGAAGTGTTGTTTTTCAATCGCATTATATTGCTGTCTGGTAAATCCTTTCCGTATAAGTCGGTCCTTCCTTTCTGCTGTACGCATGGACGTGACGGGAATCGAACCTTGTCTCCCTGCCTGTGTGCTGACGGCTGACAACCAGTCGTGCTGACGGCTTGTGCGCCTTCCGTCTGTCGCTCTCCGGATGGAAACGACCCGCAGGAGAAGGCAAAGACCGACGTACTTTATCTGATAGGGTAGGGGCTTTCCCAAAGGCGAAGCGGGATTGCCGGTTGAGAGGAAGCCACGCATAGCATTCCATGACATTTAATCTTTTGTCGGCCCCTAATAATTTGACAGCTTTCCAGCCTTCGCCAGTGTGTCGCCTAAAGAGAATAGATCTGGGGTCTTCCGTTAAATGTATAGATTGGAGATAGAATAAAGGCTTATGCACTTGCATGGTATGACTGTCCTGAATCAGGCGGTCTTACAAGAGAGGATAAACTACAGGATAAAATGCAGGAAGACAAATTGATACGATGGCCTGTCCATCGGCCTGCCTTTCCGTCTTCTACAGACAACTTATTCCCATATCATCGGTGTTTGTAAACAGTTTTCATGCAACCAAAGCTGACACATGCTCTTCTGGCTTCTAAAAGGTGCCTGATTGACTTGCAACAGGTGCCCTTTCAGCGTGTTACCAACGCCCTTTTGGAGTCCAATCAAGCACCTGTTTTGGACGGCTTGACAACCAATTGATTGACTGCTGGTTACAAACCTGATTTTGACACGGGTTTTGCATATTTGCAGATGATTTGTTTGAAATTATGTAATGGTTTTTCAGAATCTTAGCTGCATTTCCAATTAAAATGAAAAGGGCTTTGTATCGGAGGATGGTGATAGAATAGCCGGTTGACAGTCCTGGCTATGTTTCTGTTTATTGAATCACTTCGGTTCTTCCGTGAAAGCTATGTGAAAAGCATCCACGCATTTGACGGAAGAACCGATTTCTCCGTGTTCCTTTCTTCCTCCGTTATGGAAAGACGGAGCTTCTGAAAAGTGGAGTGGCTTGCATGGAAATGTCGGCACTCGTTTGCGAATATCCATAGCGCAAGAACCTGAAAAGCCCATTATAAACTCGTCTCCGAGTGATATAACGGGCTTTTTTCGTTCCTGGGAGAACTCAGCTTACAGAATAAAAGTTCTTGATTTTCATTCTTCCGCCGCACTCATCAGCTTTCAGAAGGTCAGCCGGAAACCGGCATAGAAACTTCTCGGCGACATGGGGCCATAGATGTATGCCGAATCCCGGTTGTAGCCTTTGTCAAAGTCTTTCTGGTAGGCATTGAAAATGTTTTGTATGCCTGCAAAAACTTTTGCCTGATAGTAGGTGTATATCGGGAAGGAGTATTCTGCTTTCAAGCCCAGCTCCATGAATGTAGGTGTCTTGAAAGTTCGCGGTCCGTACACCTCTCCCACCTTGTCCGTCTGTCCTTCTCCTGACATTACCCTGTCGTAAGCTATATTGGCAGAGATGACTCCTAAATACTCATCCATAGCCAATGTCTTTCCGTCCTCTTCCGTTGGTATCTCATGCCCTGCGAGCATGCTGCCGGTGAAGTTCCCGGTAAGGGTCAGGTCAAGGTTTTTCGTAACATTCCAGGTTGAAACGAAATATCCATAGACGTCCGGGCTGCGATACATGCGTCGTGTTGTGTAGGCATCATTTTCGTTCCATTGCTGTGCTTTGTCCCACCGGCTTTGATGACAGGTCAGTCCCAGCTGTATAGACAGCAGCTGCGGGTATGCCAACCGCCCTTCGATACTTGCTCCGATCACCTTTGCGCCATCGGAATTGCTGCGTGTTTTCAGGATTTGTTCCTTGCCCGATTTATCTGTTATTCTCGACTGTGTCAGCGTGAAAGCATCCCGTAATTGGGTATAGAAAGTCTCTCCCGTAAGGTTCAACTGCCATTGTCCGAGCTGTTTGTACCAGTCTGCCGACAGGCTGAAACTGTTTGAACGCTCCTCATGCAGATTGGAAGCATTCTGGATGATGATGAGATCACCGCCGGCATTGTCCACATGCAGATCTTCATCAAAGATCTGCGGTGCCCTGAAACCGGAGCTGTAGTTAGCCCGAAGAACAATGTCCTTGGTAGGGTTGAACCGTACATTTGCACGAGGAGAGACAATCACGTGCCGCACCAGTGAGTGCTTGTCCAGTCGTCCTCCGACAAGGAAACTCCAACGTTCCGTTTTCCATTCGTTCTGAATGTATCCCGAGGTCGTGTGTGCGTTCTGGTCTATGGCTTCTGACCTGAATCCGCTTTTGTCTTTCAATCTGTCACCGTTGTACTCCAATCCCAATGTCAGTTCTGAAGGCATGAAAAGCAACTTGTCTATATTGCATGAATATTGCAGACCGAAAACGTTGGTTGACCCGTTTGTACGGCCATAGCTTGCCATCCTTTTCTTCAGTTCAAGGGCATCATCCGGCGTGAAAGGGGTTGTGGCATCGCCTGCTTTCTCCAGCAGTTGTTCAACCGTTTTCGCCCCTCCTCCGTAGTAACTCTCCCGCTTTACCTTCATGAATGATGCAAAGGCATTCAGCCTGTGGTGCTCATCCTTGGAGAAGAAAGTGTAGTTGATGCTTCCTGTCAGGTTGTTATGCCGCAGTTGTTCAGCCACATGTGCATCGTGCGGCTCATAGTCGAAACGGTCGCCGCCACGTCTGAACTCACGTGTGTTATGCAGTTCTGCTGTCAGCTTGGAACAGTCAGACAGGTGGAAGAATGTGCGCAATCCCACATTGTTTCCGTGCAGTTTAGGCATTTCAGAATACCCGTCCTTGTCGTAATCATAGGGCGAACGGTGATGAATCTGGCCGAATATGGAGAAGCCCATTCTGTTGTTGTCCGTTACATACGTGGCATTGATGTTGGATGTGTTCTCAAAAGTACTTAATCCGCCGATACCCCTGATCTCATGCGACAGGCTTGCCGAGGGTGATGCAGGCTCTTTGGTGATGATGTTTATCACACCTGCGATTGCCGAAGACCCGAACAGGGCACTTCCTCCGCCGCGCATAATTTCTATACGTTCTATCATGTTCGTGGGTATTTGCTCCAATCCATATACACCCGCAAGGGCACTGAACACGGGACGGGAGTCCACCAATATCTGCGAGTAAGGACCGTCCAGACCGTTGATTCTGACTTGTGAAAAACCACAGTTCTGACAGTTGTCTTCTACACGCAGCCCCGGTTGGAACTTCAAAGCCTGCGAGAGGAACGAACTCTGTGTACGGTTGAAAATCTTTTCATCGAGCACATTCACCAAGGTTGGTGCCAACCTTCGTTTCGTTACATTGCGGGTAGCGGAGACGACAACATCATTCAGGTTGATTACGGCAGGCTCCATCTCAAAGTCGCTTGGGAAAGTCCCGTCCGGCGTTGTGGTGATTTTATGCACCTGCGTTTCATACCCCATGATGGAAACCTCAATCTCCAGGTCGCCGACAGGCAGGTTCTTGAGCATGTAATGGCCGGTGACATCTGTCATGGCTGTAATATGTGTGCCCTTTACCTTCACCAGGATATGCGGCAGGAACTTCATCGTCGAAGCGTCACGCACGTGTCCTACGATATGTGCAGGCTTGTCCTTGTCGTCATCTGTAATCATGTTTTTCGTTGCCGCCAGAATCTGGACCGGACGTTTGTTCACGGTGCTTGTGCTCGAAGCAGGCTTGCCCGTGGCACTTCCCGGAAGTGCTAAAGTTGACAATAACAACAGTTTTAATAATTTATCCATATTTGCTTTTTGATTGTGAATGTTTTGTTTGAAGACATATATTTAGTCACTACAATGAATAGTGTTGGTTTATAGGGGCTTTGCATCCTGAAACGGACTTGTCGGTTCTCGATGGAAAATCAGGTTGAGAACACTGTTTTTAACGGCATAACCGGCTTTTTCTCCCTTTATGTAATTTCCATTGCAAAGGTATGAATCCTGCATGTTATTCACAATACTTAAATTATATGATTTTTACGAGCTATTTTTATTTACCTTTTTTAGTGATTTCACAGTCGTAATCGTAATTCTTCGCTATCAATACTGATTTTCCCAGCAGCAGCGAAACACCCGAAAGGCCGTTTCATCCCAAACCGTTCATTGTAAAATCCTACGGCTCCGAATACCGATAAATCCAATGAACAGAACAGAAGAAACGCCCGGTTTCAGATCAATGAAATCGTACTTGGAAAATAACATGGTGTCCGGTTGCATTGAAAGCAAGCCTTACTTCACTCGCAACTAAGGCTTACTTGAAACGCAATTAAGCACCGATTTTCGCATTGTCCTTTAATCTGCTGATAATCTGATGGAGGTATGTTTGATTCCGGAGGGCATTTCTTCTCCCCGGTCATGGGGGGGATTGGGATCCAAAAAATCCTGAACGACTGCAGTTTATTTGAACCCCTCTGGCTACATCAGGGCATCATTTATGCAATACACTGCGCAGCGTGCAGTCGGAATACAACCATCCGACAAGTCATTGTCGCAGATGTTCAATACTACATACAGCTGAATAGTTACGTATTGACAAAGTCTCTATGAATCTTTATCCTACGCCTTCTGTGTTTGTAAATCCATCTTTTCCAGCTCGTAAAGGCCGCTGTCGGTTTCTTTTCATCAGCTGCTTTCCTGAACGGAATACTGTTGATTACAAAGCCATTTTCATGAAAGAAACTGTTTCTTTTCACGGAAAATAATTCTTTCCTTATTGTTTTTGGGAGACTGATGATGGGCGAAATCCATTTTAATTCCTTATCTTTGCAGGTAGAATCCCTTGTTTACAGAAAGGGAAGCAATCGTGTTACCATTTTTATCGACTTGACCCTATGCGGAAGTATGTGGCAGTCGGAAGCAAAATATTAAGAACCTACATGAAACAAAAGAGACTTTTCGTTACTTTCGCCGTGGGCTTGTGTACACTTACGGCAGCCCAGGCGCAGGACAACGAATTCGACTTAGGCAGCCAGCGTTCGGAAGTACAGCTGGTAAATCCTGTTCCCGGCAAGAAGATGGACCATCACGGACTTGTCATCAATCCTACTCCACGTTACATGAAGCTGGCGGGAGAGAAGACGGTGGACATCAGCGGCGGCATCCGGACTGTCGTCCCGAAGCATGACAGTGAAAGGCCTTACGACGACGATCTTGACTTCCTGCCTCTTCTGAACGTCCGCTCTCCGCACTACAAGCAAGGCTTTCCTTTGCGGGCGGCCTATGGCAAGATGCCGTCGGTCAATGGTGTGGAGAATGTTCCAGGTGCCTATATACTGCAGATAACTCCGAGTGGAATCGATATCAGCGGCTTTGACGATACAGGTGTCTTCTATGCCATACAGACCTTGCGCCAGATCATGGAGAACCCGTCGGTGGAAGGTGGAAAGAAACTTCCCTGTATAAAGATAATGGACGCACCGGTCTTCCCTTACCGCGGCGTGGTCGAGGGCTTTTACGGTACGCCCTGGTCGCACGCCGTACGCCTGTCATTGATCGACTTCTACGGCAGGTACAAGCTCAACACCTATATCTACGGCCCGAAGGACGACCCTTATCACAGTTCGCCCAACTGGCGTCTGCCTTATCCCGAACGTGAACAAAAGAACATCAAAGAACTTGTTGACGCTTGTAAACGGAATCGTGTAGATTTCGTTTGGGCCATCCATCCGGGCAAGGATATCAAGTGGAACGAGGAAGACTATCAGAACCTTGTCCGTAAGTTCGACCTCATGTATGCTGACGGTGTGCGTTCGTTCGCCATCTTCTTCGATGACATTGAGGGAGAAGGAACCAATCCTGACAGGCAAGTCGAGCTGTTGAACCGATTGACCAAGGAGTTTGTAAAGGCGAAGGGCGACGTTTCTCCGCTGATTATCTGCCCTACCGATTATTCCAGACTGTGGGCGAAACCGGGTGAAGACGGACCGTTGAGCATCTATGGAAGGACGCTCGACCCCTCTGTCCGGGTGTTCTGGACGGGTGATGTCGTGTGCAGTGACGTGACGAAGAGCACGCTCGACTGGGTGGACAGCCGCATCAAGCGGCCTGCTCTCTTCTGGTGGAACTACGCCGTTACCGACTATGTGCGCAATCTTATCCTGCAGGGGCCGGTCTACGGACTGGACACCTCGCTCACAGACAGGGATATGTGCGGACTTGTCAGCAACCCGATGGAACACGGAGAGGCCTCGAAACTCTCGCTTTACAGTGTGGCCGATTACACGTGGAATCCGAAGGACTACAACCCGATTGACAGCTGGGAACGTGGCCTGGAGGTGATGATGCCCCGTGCAAAGGAGGCTTACCGCACGTTCGCCATCCATTCGGCCGATACGGAGACAGGCTACCGCCGCGACGAGTCATGGGAGACCGAGACCTTCCGGCTCGCTGATTACACAAAGGAGAAGCGTGACCGGCTTTATGAAGAGTTCGAACGTGTCGCAAAGGCCCCTGCCGAAATCGAGGCAGGCTGCACCGATACATTGCTTATCAAGGAGCTTCGTCCGTGGCTGACGGAGTTCGGCAAGCTCGGCGAGCGTGGCAGGAAGGCCATCGAACTGATGGATCTCTACCGCTCGGGAGACGCTGCCGCCTTCTGGAAGGCGTATGTGCAGAACCGCATGACGCCCGCCGAGGAAAAAGCGTACGAGACACACAAGTCGGGAACCATGAAGCTGCAGCCGTTCTATGCGTGTGCCATGGCCGACCTCGCCGATGCGTTCTACGAGCAGCAGTCGGGCGAAAAGGCCTTTACGCTGCACGGAATCGGAACTTACAGGAGTCTTGCGACGACACAGAGCCGTCTGATGCTTGACGGCGACAGCACTACGTTCTATACCTCCGGAGAGAGCCAGAAGGCGGGTGACTGGATGGGTGTCGCCCTTCCCGAGGCAATGGCGGTGCGCGAGGTACACATCCTGCAGGGCAGGAATTCCAAGGACGACTGCGACTTCTACGACCATGCTGCGCTGGAGTGTTCCGTTGACGGAAAGACATGGCAGCCGCTTCTTTCAGATATGCGTAGCCGGTATGATGTTCTGTGGAAGGCCGTCGAACCGGTAGAGATGCGCTATATCCGTCTCCGCAGGCTCGATTCCGAACGTACCAACTGGGCTTCCATACGTTCGTTCGTGGTGACTCCTGCGGCCGGGGCTTCCCTTGCTTTCGGCGGGGATGCCGCTGCATCAGACGGTGTTCTTCTGGCCTTCGACCATCGGCCCTGTACGGCCTTCAAGAACACGGGTGCTGTCTCGTTCGAGGTGCCGCACGGTACGACCTCGTACACTTTCCTCCTTTCATTGCCCGAAGGAGGAAGCGTCAGCCTGCGTCAGTACGACAGACGCAACCGCCTGAAGGCGGAGACAAGTTACAGTGAGCCGTTCTTTGCGGCAGCCGTCGCAAAGGGTGCGGCCCGTATCGAGCTGGTCGGGAAGTCTGAGGTGTACGAGATCATTCCAAAGAGAAAGTAAGCGGCTGTGCCGGTCGGAAAGACCGGCAGGCAGGCTTCGCTTTTGGAGAAAACGACAAAACGAGCAATGGGGACAGAGGCTTGGTGCCGGTTCCTGTTGCTCGTTTTATGTGTCGCCTGTTTCCGGGAAAGGGCGGGTGGTGGCGGATGACCGTTTGGTGGTCTTTACTCAAGTTTCGGATTTAGTGAGTCTGTGCGTTTGCTCTAAGCGTCTCCGGTCTTTTGTTGTTCTCAATACTCTGTATCATCAGATTGCCTGATTCTGCACCGGTTATTTC
The DNA here is from genome assembly GCF_000191065.1 of Prevotella multiformis DSM 16608. Lineage (GTDB taxonomy): Bacteria > Bacteroidota > Bacteroidia > Bacteroidales > Bacteroidaceae > Prevotella > Prevotella multiformis. Next base: position 140,704 of record NZ_GL872283.1, on the reverse strand, counting down.
AGTTACGGCTTCTGTTATGACGGCCCGTATTTTCGACCATGGTCAACTCGTGTATCTCCGTATATATGTCCTCGAAGATTCCGACGATGTTGTCATGGCCATGCGTCTTATTGACTGATGTAAGCTGGTTGTAGCGTATGGTGACAAGTGAAACATGGATGATATGGTCGGAAAAACGACTGCTTAGGATAAATCCGAAGCTTGGGTCATGCGGAAAACGTAGGTTCTTCCGTTAAATGCGTAGATGCTTTTCATATGGCTTTAACGGAAGAACCGAAGTGATTGATGAAACAAAAACATGGCCAAGACCGTCAACTGTCTATCCTGTCATCAGCCTCCGAGTCAAAGACCTTTTCATTTTAATACGTTGAAAAGACAGATAAGATTTTGAAAAACCATTACATGATTTCAAACAAATCATCTGTAAATGTAAAGAACACGTGCAAAAAGGGAGTTTGTAACCAGCAGTCAATCAATCGGTTGTCAAGTCGTTTGTAAAAGGTGCCTGATTGGACTTCAAAAGGGCGTTGGTAACACGCTAAAGGAGCACCTGCTGCAGATCAATCAGGCATCTTTTAGAAGCCAGAAGAGCATGTGTCAGCTTTGAACTGCACAAAAATATTTACAAACACTGATGATCTGAGAATAAGTTGTTTGTAGATGACGGAAAGACAGGCTGACGGACAGGCATCGTATCAATTTGTCTTTTCTGCCTTTTATCCTGTAGTTTACCCTCTTTTGTAAAACCATCCGTTTTGGGAAAGTCATACTATGCAAGTACACAAGCCCTTTATTCTATTCCCATCTATCCATTTAACGGAAGAACCAAAACGTAAGTAATCCTGATGTGTCTCTGCACCGAGTGTCCTTGCGTGGCAGCTGGATGCAGCCGCTTTTCTGACTGATGGTCTTTTGGTGGTGCTCAATGAAAAACAACAGTTTTTATTTTGCGTTTTGAGGATTTTACTATATATTTGCAAAATAAACAAAAAACAAAAACCGAATGTCATTTACAGAACATTGTAACGAGATTTTCAATCAGGCAATCCGTGATTACCATGTCACGGACAATGTAGATACACCTATCAGTAATCCTTATGACAGAGATTCCATTGAGAACCGGCTCTACCTGAAGTGCTGGATTGATACTGTCCAGTGGCATTTCGAGGACCTCATCCGCGACCCGCACATCGACCCTGAGAACGGAATGAGCCTGAAACACCGCATCGACCGGTCCAACCAGGACAGGACGGATCTTGTCGAGCAGATTGATTCCTACTTCCGCCAGCTTTATTCTGATGTGACACCGCTGCCTGAAGCCACCATCAACACGGAAAGTCCGGCATGGGCAGTTGACCGGCTGTCAATCCTCGCACTGAAAATCTACCACATGAAGGAGCAGACCGAACGTACGGATGCGCCGGCCGAGCACATCGAGAAATGCAGGTCGAAACTGAACATCCTCCTCGAACAGCAGAAGGACCTCGGCCTCGCCATCGATCAGCTGCTTGATGACATCCAGCACGGACGGAAGTACATGAAAGTGTACCGGCAGATGAAGATGTACAACGATCCTGCGACAAATCCGATACTTTATAATAACAAGAAGAAGTAAGCCCAAGCCTCACCCCCAACCCCTCTCCGAATGGAGAGGGGAGTAATCACCGATGAGGGGTGTTGTCAGGGGACAAGTCGGGCAAAATCATCACCGCTTTATCACCGCTTGTCATCGCCCATTACCGCTTATCACCGCCCATCATCGCCTACAGCCTCTTGTCACCGCCTATCATCCTATGAAGACCCCGCACCTCCTTATCATCCGTTTCTCGGCCATGGGCGATGTCGCCATGACAGTTCCCATCGTCTACTCGCTTGCGAGACAGTATCCCAATGTGAGGATCAGCGTGCTCTCCCGTCCTTTCGCACAGCCTTTCTTCCAGGACCTTGCACCGAACGTATGCTTCATGGCGGCTGACCTGAAAGGAGAGTACAAAGGACTCATGGGGCTCAACAGACTTTACCGCCGTCTGGTGGCCAAACAGCCTACTGCGGTGGCCGATTTCCATAATGTTCTGCGCACACGTTACCTGCGCCTGCGCTTCCTTCTGGGCGGCTACCCTGTGGCACATATCAACAAGCACAAGAAAGGGAAAAGGCTGCTGTGCCGGAAAGAGAACAAGGTGTTCGCCCAGCAGCCCACCTCCTTCCGCAACTATGCGGATGTGCTCGGACAGCTGGGCTATCCTGTCAAACCCGATTTCAAGAGCATCTTCCCGCAGGAAGGCGGCGACCTCCGGAATCTCCCTAATATAATAGGTGTAAAACGGCCTGATGAATGCTGGATCGGCATCGCACCCTTCGCTGCCCATGCCGGCAAGATGTATCCGCAGGAGAAGATGGGAAAGGCCATCTCTCTGCTCACAAAACAGCATCCTTCCTGGCGCATCTTCCTCTTCGGCGGTGGCAGACAGGAAATTGAAGTGCTGAACGGCTGGGCAGCGCAATATCCACAGTGCCTCTGTGTCGCCAGTGTCTTGAAAGGGCTTGACAAAGAACTCATCCTCATGAGCCACCTCGACACCATGCTCTCCATGGACAGTGCCAACATGCATCTGGCCTCCCTCACCGGTACGAGGGTCGTAAGCGTATGGGGGGCAACACACCCTTACTGCGGATTCATGGGATGGAACCAGAAGGCGGAGGATGCCGTGCAGATTACCACCCTGCCCTGCCGTCCCTGTTCCGTCTTCGGCAACAGACCCTGCCATCGTGGCGACTTCGCCTGTATGAACAATATCCTGCCTGAAGAAATCGTACAACGCATCGAAGCAGGATTACTGTCGGGACAGAAGACCAGAAGATGATAAATCACAAAGAGTTACAGAGAACTTAAACAAGTGACACCGAAAATATGAAACAAACGGCACTCCTTTTCGTCTTTTTCCTTACCCTCCTGTCCTCCTGCTGTAACAAGACTTGTCAAAAGCCAGCAGACAGTAATCCATTAGACGGCTTGGTTCTCGTTGATACCACACAGATGAAGTCGGCCTTTCTGGGCTGTATCCATCGTTTTATCAAGCAACATCCAAGGGACAATGCGTTCATTCTTGAATCTGGATACGGATACGAAGACCATGGTGTTATAACAAATGGTGTCTATATCAACAATGACATCTTTATAATCCACCCGGCTTATCATGATGCGTTTATGGGTGGAGAATGGTCTGTTGACGATATGTATCCTTCGCACTATTTCAGAATTGACGACCGCATCGTCTTTCTCTGCTCACGTGCAGATTCCTTTACAAAACAGGAGAAATGCAGGAAAGCCTATCATCAGATAGTGCCCGACAGCCTGCGTGTGCGCTATGATGACTTGGCCTTTATCCTTGTTGAACATAAAGGAAACAAGGCTGTTTTGCTGTCAGGTGATGAAATAAGAAAGCGAAAGATCTGTCCTATCAGTGCTTTTAGGGAAGTCGTCAAATTCATGGCTCCAAAGGTTGCCGATGAGGGATTAGGAAACGAATGACTTTATCAAGCGGTAGGATAAGGCGATTTTATGATACAGGCACGGTGGCTGTAAACACCGGAAGAGACAACTGTTTTTTATTACTTCCTTCCCGAATGTAATGTGCGACGTTGTGACCGGCCCTCTTTGAACACAGAACCATAAGTTGTTCTGATCACTCCTAATCCTATGATCAATATATCCATGTTTGTGTTTATTTTTGACAAAGGTAATTAATTATTTGGGCTTTCTTCCTTATTTTTGTAATTTTGTAAGTCTAAGGATAAAATAGGAAACAGACTTAATAAGGAAGTAAAAGATATGGCAAAGGACGACAAGGGACTGACCCCGATGATGAAGCAGTTCTTCTCGATGAAGGCACAGCACCCGGGTGCCCTGATGCTTTTCCGCTGCGGCGACTTCTACGAGACGTATGGTGAGGATGCCGTGGAATCGGCAAAGATACTCGGTATCACCCTTACACGCCGTAACAACGGAGGAAACTGCGATTCGATAGAGATGGCCGGGTTCCCGCATCATGCCCTCGATACTTATCTGCCAAAACTCATCCGTGCCGGAAAGCGAGTGGCCATCTGCGACCAGCTGGAAGATCCGAAGAAGAAACGCGAGGCCATCAAAGGGAAAAAAGGACTTTCGGCAATGGACAAGATGGTGAAGCGCGGCATCACCGAACTTGTCACGCCCGGCGTTGCCATGAGTGATAATGTGCTGAATTACAAGGAGAACAACTTTCTTGCTGCGGTGCATTTCGGCAAAGGGTCTTGTGGGGTGAGTTTCTTGGATATATCTACCGGTGAGTTCCTGACGGGCGAAGGCACCTTTGATTACGTCGAGAAGCTGCTGGGCAACTTCCAACCCAAGGAAGTACTCTTCGACCGTGCGAAGAAACAGGACTTTGAACGCTACTTCGGCACACGGCTCTGCACGTTCGAAATGGACGACTGGGTGTTTACCGACCAGACAGCTCGCCAGAAGCTCCTGAAGCATTTCGGCACGAAGAACCTCAAGGGATTCGGCGTCGACCACCTGCATAACGGCGTTGTTGCAGCAGGCGCCATCCTGCAGTATCTGGAGATAACACAGCATACCCACATCAACCACATCACTTCGCTGGCACGTATTGAAGAAGACAAGTACGTGCGGATGGACCGCTTTACCATCCGCTCCCTGGAACTGATTGCACCGATGAACGAAGACGGGGCATCACTTCTGGATGTCATCGACAATACCGTCACGCCGATGGGCGGACGTATGCTGCGCCGCTGGATGGTCTTTCCGCTGAAGGATGCAAAACCCATCAATGAGCGGCTGGACGTAGTGGACTATCTTTTCCGTGAGCCGGATTTCCGCGAATGCATCGATGAGCAGTTCCACCGCATCGGCGACCTGGAGCGTATCATCTCAAAGGTAGCTGTCGGCCGGGTGTCACCCCGTGAGGTAGTGCAGCTGAAGAACGCCCTCATGGCCATCCAGCCAGTGAAGACAGCCTGTCTTTATGCAAAGAGCGAGACGCTGAAAAGGATCGGCGAACAGCTGAATCTCTGCGAGTCCCTGCGTGACAGAATAGAAAAGGAGATACAGCCCGACCCGCCGCAGCTGGCGGCGAAAGGCAACGTGATAGCACCGGGGTATGACCGGCAGCTCGACGAGCTGCGCTCTATCCGTGACAACGGCAAACAGTATCTGCTGGAGATACAGGAGAAAGAGGCAGAACAGACGGGTATCACCTCGCTGAAGATAGGATTCAACAACGTTTTCGGCTATTATTTGGAGGTACGCAATACGTTCAAGGACAAGGTGCCGGAGAATTGGATCCGCAAACAGACACTGGCGCAGGCAGAGCGTTACATCACACCCGAACTCAAGGAGTACGAGGAGAAGATACTGGGTGCTGACGAGAAGATACTGGCGATGGAGGGGCAGCTTTTCATGGAACTGATACAGGATATGCAGGAGTTCATTCCGCAGATACAGATCAATGCCAACCTCATTGCCCATCTCGACTGTCTGCTTTCGTTCATGAAGGTGTCGCAGCAGCAGCGGTATGTACGCCCGGTGGTAGACGGTTCGGAGGTATTGGACATCAAGCAGGGTCGCCACCCGGTGATTGAGACACAGCTTCCGATAGGCGAGCAGTACGTGCCTAACGATGTGCTGCTTGATACGGAACACCAGCAGATCATGATGATAACGGGCCCGAACATGGCGGGCAAGTCGGCACTGCTGCGGCAGACGGCACTCATCGTGCTCCTGGCGCAGATAGGCTGCTTCGTCCCGGCCGAACGGGCACGTATCGGGATGGTGGACAAAATCTTCACACGTGTGGGGGCTTCGGACAACATCTCGCTGGGGGAGTCGACCTTCATGGTGGAGATGACAGAGGCCTCGAACATCCTTAACAACGTCACTCCACGCTCGCTGGTCCTCTTCGACGAACTGGGACGCGGCACAAGTACCTACGACGGCATCAGCATTGCATGGGCCATCGTGGAGTATCTGCACGAACATCCACGTGCACAGGCACGTACCCTCTTCGCCACGCACTACCATGAACTGAACGAGATGGAGAAGAGCTTCCCACGCATCAGGAACTTCAACGTCTCTGTAAAGGAAGTCGACGGCAAGATCATCTTCCTCCGCAAGCTGGAACCGGGCGGCAGCGAGCATTCCTTCGGTATTCATGTCGCCGAGATAGCGGGCATGCCCCGTTCTATTGTAAAGCGTGCAAATGTCATTCTCAAGGAGCTTGAAACGGATAATGCGCAGGTGGGGGGTGTCGGCAAGGCTGCCGTTGAGCGGCTTGACCAGAGCAGGGAAGGCGTGCAGCTCTCCTTCTTCCAGCTCGACGATCCTGTCCTCACGCAGATCCGTGACGAGATTCTCGGTCTGGATGTCAACAACCTTACGCCTGTTGAAGCCCTCAACAAGCTGAATGACATTAAGAAAATACTGAAAGGCCAGTAACTGAATATCTGCTAATTCTTGCAAGTTTTTGAAGAACTTGCAAGAATTGGCAGGTATATGAAAAGTTGATTAAGTCTTATCCCATCAATATTTTCACAGCCACATATTACCGGTTCTCTGAATGAATAATTTCCCGGAAAACAAAATTACTGTCATTCCTGTCATCCGGCATAGGCTTATAAATATTTAGTATACTGCCAGTTGGTTGGGAATGTTAAAATGACAGCAAGCATTCTTGATACTTACATCATGATAACGACTAAATTATAAAGAGCATTATAACTCCTGTCATTTATGCTCTCTTCTCTACTTTGCGCGCTGAGATTCCGTATCACGGTTGTCATGGTAGGTGCGGTGAACCTGCCTGCCGCCGAATGACCATGCAGCACGGAATCCGATATACCGGGAATGATTGTCAAATCGGTTCGTGTTGGTGTACTCCTGGTAGAATATGGTGTTCCGGTTGATATTCTGATGAAAGGGATCGCCAATGGTAAGACTCATTTTCAAGCGGTCGTCCAGACAGCTGTATTTAAGGCTCATCCGCAGGTAAGCATGAGGATCACTTTGAGTCTGTGCAAAATATTCCCGGAACCAGTGCCGATAGTTGATCTCGGCAATGAGCGTCTTCTGCCGGTTGAGCAGGAACGAGAGCGAACCTTCAGCCCGCCTGCCCCATCCGTTTATCTGTAGTACGTCTGTCTGATAATCGGAATGGGAATCGTAGTAATACACTTCTCCTCCTATGTTAAGGTTCAGCCATGCCAGCACATTGCGGTTATAATTGGCATAGACACCGGTCTTTTCATGGCGCAGGCCGTCATAGGGACCGGTTACCTGACTTCCGTTTGCGAGGAATGTGGTTCTCCAGCCTGTCTCCCCTTTTCCATGACTGCTGTAGAGGACGGCATAAAGTCCTTTCCCATTGCTATAGTTTATCTCCATGTTGCGGGTATAGGCAGCTGCGAGATAAGGGTTTCCTGTCATGTAATCAGTGGTGGATGTATAGATACGGAAAGGATTGAGATCGTTGAAATCGGGTCGTTCTATCCCCCAGTTGGCAGCAAATGCCAGATTCTGATTCCCTTTCAATTGCCAGTTCAGGTGCAGCGTGGGATAGAAGCGTCCGTAATGACTGCGGCTGATCTGTCCCTGTGTGAGCTGGTTGCTTTCCGTCCATGTATGTTCGTAGCGTAATCCGGCCTGCACCTGAAGCTTTTCCGTGAGCTGTTTCTTTGCCGATAGATAGGCTGCAAGGGTTCGCTCTTTGTACAGGAATTCATTGCTTTCGGCCGCATTGTACTTCCACTGTCCGTTGGCAAAGTTCTCCAACATCAGACTTGTCTTGTTGCGGATGGCAGAGAAAGATGCCCCTGTCTCCATATAGAGATGCTTGAAAGGCAGGGAAAAATCAAGTTTCAATGCGTTTATCTGGTATTTTGCCTTGCTTTCATTGCGCAGCGATTCGGTCATCCCGTTTGTTACCGACACGTTCTCGCTTTGCGTGGGGGCATTGCTGTTGAAGATGTTATAGTTCAGGCTGACAGTCTTCTCTAATGAATCGAGCCTGTATTCTGCATACAGTGTCGTACTTACGTTGTCGTTCCAGACAGCCGGGGCATGAGCCGTCGTAAATGTCGTGTCCTTGTTGATTGAAACAAACGTGTGCCGGGGAGAGGTGTGGTCGGCATAGACTGATGCCATAACACCCAGTTCCAACCGCCGGGTGGCATGATATTTCACGATGGCATCTGCATTATACGACGGCCAGGGGGCTATGGTCCGCTTTCTTGTACTGCGCTGATGACCGTCTTTGAAGTCATAGACACAGTAAGACTCGTTGATTACTTTATCCAAAGACATTCCCAGACCTGTGGACAGCTCAAATTTCCTGCCGGCATAGTTGAGGTTTATATCCTGGAAATACCGCCCACGGTACTGCCGCTGCACCTCCTCGCTGATACTTCCACTCCACCCTTTCGACTGGTCACGCCTCATGACGATGTTGATGTATCCCGCATTGGCTTCTGCCTTATACTTTGCCGGTGGAATGGTTATTACCTCTATACGCTCAATATCTTCCGCCTTCAGGCTGCGGAGCTTTGCCTTGACAGCATCGGCCGTCATTTCAAGGATATGCCCGTCAAGCATGATGTGGGTACTGCCTTTGCCTACGATGCTGACGATCTCGTCGCTGACAGTCAGCATCGGTACACGTCCCATCACTTCTATACCGTTCATCCCCTTGGAGAAAGGGTCATTGCCGACAAGATATTGCAGCCGGTCAACATCATTTTTGATAACCCGACGCATCCCTTTTACTGTCACAGCCTTCAGCCTGTATGCATCTGGCTTCATACGGACAGTACCGATATTGCCGGCATTGACCAGCTTACTGTAAGTAGCGAATCCAACGAAAGAAATCCGCAGCAAGACCTTCCGCTGACTGCAGGGGATGACAAAATCGCCTCCGTTATTGGTCACTCCGCCATTGATGAAGCCGGAATCCGATGGATTCAACAAAGCTACATTGGCAAACGGTACAGGCTGGCTGTGCTGATCAACAACGTGTCCGATGACCTTTGCTGGTGATTTCTGCGTACACTCTACGAAGATAATACTGTCACTGACGGTCATGCGCATGGGATAGAAGCCCAATACCTCCCGTACCGCTTCGGGAACGGTACGGTTACGTAGGTTCGCTGTGACTGTAAAGTCCTCTAATTCGTTATAGATGAAGTTGATTGTGTACCGCTGGCTGGCATTGTCAATGTCGGTCAGCACATACGGCAGAGGAGTCTTATTGTAGTTCCGGGTGATGTGCTGTGCCTGCACGCTACAGGCAATCAGCAGCAGTATGCCAAGAAAGAGATGCTTTCTCATAGTGCTTTACTCTATGGTGATTGTACTGTCAGCCAAAGTCAGCTGTACTTTTTCAAAGCTGTTCAGTGTCTCTACTGCACGTTCTACGCTCTGGTCTCTGTTCCAAAGAAAGCGCAGGCGCAGCCGTCCCGCTTCGGGGTTACGACAGACTGTTCTTATCCCATAATAACCGGCTATCTCCCGGACAATGTCCTGCAACATGACATTATCAAACTGCCTGGAAGGAACCGTCTCCCCTGCCTCCTTTTCCGTTTCTTGCCGCCTGTTGTATGTGGAAGCTGTGCGTATTGAGTCTTTTCCCCGTAATGTTTCAGTATGGGTCATTTTGTCTGTGACCGCAACATCTGCATCCGTTGCCAACTGTTTTCTGCCACCTTTGACAATGCTGACCGCAGCCAAGGCAATTCCCGATACAGTGAGAACACCGATGACTGCTGCTGCAATCTGTCTGTTATAATGGTGTACAGGTCTGGAAGTAGACTTCTTTTCCATCAGCTTGTGCCATTCCTCTTCTATGACCTCATCTGTCAGTTTATCGGAAGTACGTCCGTACTCGTATGCACTGGCAGCGTCTGACAGGAGCTGATAGGTCTGCCGCAACTCGTCATCACGCAACAGTTCGTTCAGCTGTTCGTCAGTATATCGGTCAGGATGCCCTGTCATGTCAAGCAGCCTTTCCATCCGTCCGTAACTATCTTTCTTCATTTCTGGTTGGGGTTAAATTGTTCTTTCATTTTCCTGATCGCCTTTGCCAAGTGCTTGTAGACGGCGGCTTCACTGATGCCGGTCTGTTCTGCAATGGCTTTATAGGACAGTCGCTTGTCAAAGCGCAGGCGGAAGACTGTGCGGGTCTGTGATGTCAGCCTGCTGTCTGCAAAGGCCAATAATGCCATGTAGCGATCCGTCCGGTGCTGTATGAGCGATAAGTCAGGCTCGATTTCTGTTGTCAGCAGCTTATTGACACGCTCCCTCATCTGTTTCTGTCGGATGATGTCCAGGCACTGGTTGCGCACGCTTGCAAGCAGATAGCTGTCTGTTCCTTTCTCTGGCAGGTGGGCATTGCCGCAGAACAGCCGTGCAAACACTTCGCTCACGGCATCTTTTGCCTCATCAGCATCATGCAGCATTGCCACCGCCAGCCTGAACATTGCACCGTAGTGCATTCGGAACAGGTGTTCAATGGTTTCTTCTTTCGACATAGATATCTATTCGTTTTTTTTCTGTTCTTACTCTTATAACGAATGAAGATGGATTTCCCCAACCCCTTGATGTCGTAAATTGTCTTTAAAGTGGGATTTATGTATTCTGGGACAGGATAAAAGTTTGAAGACAGCGTAGCAAAGTGAACAGCAGGGGTCTGTTCCTTTGGTACGCTGTCTTTTGTCAGGTCATGAAAAAGAACTTGCTTTTTTCAGTCCGTCTTCAAATGCCGTGCAACCCATACCACCCATGTGTCAACATTGTCTTTGAGTGTGTCGGGAAGTGGAATAGGTATCTTTACATCCGGTCGGATGCCAGGTTTTCTGTTTTTTATCTGCAGGGCGAAGTCCTCATCGACACAGGTGGGGTAATAGCAGGTAATCCCGCTGTGTGGGAGTCGGAAAGGGGTTACATTACCCGACAGGTTGGCTCCGCTGGTGTTGTCCTGCCCATATATTTTCCCACGGTTGCAGTAATCTTTGGTAAAACGGACTAATGTTTCTCCGGAACTTGCTGTTCTATTATCGACAAGGATTGCAACTTTGATTAACTTGCTTGGCAAGAAGGTCATCTCCTCATCGTTTTCTTCTTCGTTTAAGGGTATAAACTGTGACTTTGATATCTTCGCTTTTTCAGCGAGGGTTATGGCTCCTTGTTTCATCAGTACACCTATGTTCGCAGGACTGCATCTGAATAATACTTTCCAACTCTTGGTAGGTTTATGATCTGCAAGTATTTCAAAGAAAGGTTCCCAGATGGCATCATTCCCGCCTGTATTGCCTCGGATGTCCAGGATCAGGTAGGGACAGTTTATCTTTTTAAATGCCTGCGCCACACTGTCCACCCATGCGAAGGTGGGATTCTGCCCGGCACAGGAGGGTATTCTTACCAGATACGTATCCGAATCAACCCTACAGGCAAGCGGCTGTGGATCATATTCCATTTCCTCTTTGTATTGGGTATGCACTTTCCGGTCGTATTCCTGCCAGAATCTATGCCGGTCAACGATAAAATGCGTGTCGAATTGAGAAAAGAACCAGAACACATAATCACAGGTTGCGGTCTCTATGTCCTGTCCTCTCAGCAGGTTCTTTCTGACGGCCTTTTTATGTTTTCTATATTCCTTGCCGTACATTTCGTTGATGTATGGGAAAGTGGCAAGGCTGGTTTCTGTGAACCGTGTGAGGTATTGATAGTCCTGCAGATGACTGCTTATGCTGTCAGGTCGCACTGCGGATGCCGTCAGTGTCCAGGATAAGGCCAAGCAGGCAAAGGACAGTTTTAAGTTCATAAAGGGAATCTTTTTGTGTCGTCAGATCATGCTCATTGTCCTTGAGGAAAAGCCTCCCGTTCATCCGGCAGATCGCATCGGTCTTTGGCGGTACGGCTCTTTCACGCTGCAGGCTGACCCCATCCCGCCCACCGTCCGGTCGGCAGTAAGCGTGCGGACACCCGGCACGCATGGTGTTCACCATCGACACGATCGGTGACGGTATCAGCATGCCGGGAGCACGCCGGGAGGTAGGGAATAGGCGGGTGTTATTTCGTGTACAGCACCTGTATCACAGTCTGCCCGACCGCCTGCAACGTGTTTTTATCGATGTGCTCCATCGTGTCGTTGACGGTATGCCATGTCGGCCCGAAAGAGCTCTGCTGGCAGTCAGGATAATAAGGAATAATGTCTATGGTGGGGATGCCGCTGTTCTGGTTTACGGGGACATGATCGTCGGTGACCATTCCTCCCACGGCATCGGGGAAGTACGAACCGCATCCGGCGGACCTGGCCGCTTCCCACACGCGGCTGACGATGTCCGGTGCGAACTGCATCGACATGCCCTCCCGGTAGAACTGTGCGCCTTCGCCTCCTACCATATCCAGCAGGATGCCGAACTCCGGCTTGGGGCCGGCGGGAAGGTTCTTCGAGAAGTATTGTGCGCCCAACGCCCACGAGTCGCCCGTGTCCTGGTAGTCTGTCTCCCACTGTGGCACGCCCCAGTCTTCTGCATCGAAGCAGACGAAGTCCACGCCCATGGCAAACTTCTTGTCGGCCTGCAGCAGGCGGGCTATCTCGAGCATGACGGCCACGCCGCTGGCACCGTCGTTGGCTGCCATGACCGGTTTCCTGTGGTTGGTGGAGTCCGGGTCGTTGTCGGCCCATGGGCGGCTGTCCCAGTGTGCGCAGAGGAGGATGCGTTTCTTTTCTTTCGGATTGAAGCGTGCGATGATGTTCGTCGACTTCAGCACGGTACCGTCGTAGCCTTTCAGATCGGCGTTCTGCTCCTGCACCTCACAGCCGAATTGCTTGAACTTGCCGACGATCCATTTCCGGCAGGCTTCGTGTGCGGCGGAGTTCATCGTGCGGGGACCGAACTGGCATTGCGCCGCCGTGTAGGAGTAGGCCGAATCGGCATCAAATCTGGGACCGGCAGGTTTCGCGGTGGCGGCGGTGTCGGTTGTATTGCTGTTGTTGTTTGTTTTCCCCTTGCAGCTGTAGGCCGCAGTTGTCAGGGAGGCTGCCAGCAGACAGCTGATAAGGAGTTTCATTTTTGCTTTCATTGTTTTCTGAAATAAGTGATGACGGAAGCCCTTGCCGGCCCCTGTCTGCAAGGAGAGACGGTCCGGACGCCTGCCGGGAGAGCGTCGATGGCGGAGCGGCAGCGTCACTTCCTCACGCTCTGCACCTTTGCCATGACGCGCAGCCAGTTGCCGCCCCATATCTTTTCGATGTCACGCTCGCTGTATTTGCGGCGGAGAAGGTGGAGAGTGAAGTTGATCATCTCGCTGGCATCGGCCATTCCGCGCACGGTACCGTCGCCGTCGAAGTCGGTGCCTACGCCCACATGATCGATTCCCATTATGCTGATGGCGTGTTCCAGATGGGCGATCGCATCCATGACCGTGGCTTCCCCGTCTTTCTTCAGGAAGCCCTTGTACAGCGTTATGTGGGCTACACCGCCTTTCTTCGCCAGTGCGCGCATCTGCTCGTCCGTCAGGTTACGGGGCACGTCGCAGAGCACCTTGCTGTTGGAGTGGCTGCATACGATCGGCATCGAACTGATGTCGAGCGCATCGTAAAAGCTCTTTTCGCCGCCGTGGCTCAGGTCCACCATGATGCCGTTCCGGTTCATTTCCCGGATGACCTCCTCGCCGAATTTGCTCACGCCGCCATGGGTGTTGCATCCCCGTGCGGAATCGCAGATGTCGTTGTCGCCGTTGTGGCACAGGGTGATATACACCACCCCCCGCTGGGCAAAGTGTTTCACGTTCTCGACCCTGTGCTCCAGGGCGAGGCCGTTCTCGATGGCGAACATGATGCTCTTGCGCCCTTTTCGCTTGTCTTCGTAAAGGTCGGACGGTGTCCGTGCGATGCTGATGTAACGCTGGTTCTGCTTGACGATTTCCTCTATTTTGTCGAAGATGAGGTCGGCATAGACCGCCGGTGACAGATGGTCGAGCGTGTCGATGAGATTCGGGTTGTAATGTTTCAGTCCCTCCACGTCGATCTTCGAGGAGAAGGTCTCGCCGATCTTCGGTTGGGGAAGATAGGCCGCCATGGTCACCGCATCCTGCCGTCCCTCAGTCATCTTGTGGAGGTCGTAGAGAATGCGTGGGTCACGCTGGTCGAACCGGACGCCCTGCGGGAAAAACATCGGTGTGTCGCAGTGTGTGTCAAGCGTGAGTACACGTCGGTGAAGCTGTTTGGCAAGGTAGAAGTTGGCGGCCTGTGTGACCAGCCAGTGGAAGAGTTTTCCTCCTTCTTCCCCCATCCATTCGGGATGCCACTGTACGCCCATGACCGGTTTGAATTCCGTGCTCTCGATGCCTTCCACGACACCGTCCGGCGAGAGTGCCGTGATGCGGAACCGCTTTCCCGGCTCTTTCACCGCCTGATGGTGGAAGGTGTTGACCATGATGTGTTCCTCCTTGTAGAGGGCGTACAGCATGGAGGGTTTCCTGAGGGCGACGCTGTGGGTCGCCTCCCCCCGGTCGGCATCCTGCGAATGTTTCAGGGTCGCCGCATGATAGGTGGTGTCGGTCCTGTCCTTCGCCGGTTTCTTTCCGGGTGTCTCGTCCGTGCGGATATAATCTTCGTAAATATCCTGCTGCACGGTTCCTCCCAGGGCGACCGCCAGGGTCTGGATACCCCGGCAGATGCCGAGGATAGGTATCTGGCGGTTGAAGGCCAGGCGGGTCAGCATGAGTTCGGGGAGGTCGCGCTCGGCGTTGATGTTGTGCAGTCGGGTAGACGGCTCCTCACCTGCCCAGAGCGGATTGATGTCTCCCCCGCCCGTGAGGAGCAGACCGTCAAGATGTGCCAGCGTGTTCACGAGCACATCCTTGTCGGCTACCGGCGGGATGAGGACCGGCGTTCCGCCCGCCGCCGCCACTTGCTTGTAGTAGGCGTCCCTCAGCGTGGCGTCGATGTCCGAGAAGTTCGTCGTGATGCCGATTACAGGCTGGTGTTTTGCTTCGGGGAATGTCGCATACACCTTGTCGAGATGCGACTGGAGATCATATTTCATGCTGGTTGGTTTTGAAAGGCCGCACTGTCATTGAAGGCCTGTTCTTGAAATTCAACGTTGGTCTGTCGCCGGCAGGGGTGTTGTCAACTCTTTGTTTCATTTTGCTTTATGCGGTGTCTTCCGCTTTCGCATTCAGCCGCACGGTCCGCTGTGTCCTTTCAGGAAGGAGGCTGCGTCTGCCTGCTGAAAGGGCGAAGACGCATCAGAGGTGTTTCTTGGAATCTGCCAGAAGAGAGGCGGATGAGGGTTACAGCTGGTCCTCGTCGATAGGTACTTCACGCTTGATGCTCTGCTCAAGCGAGATGAGCGTCTCGGTCGAGACGACTCCCGAGATGCCTTGCAGCTGGTTGTTGAGCAGATCCATCAGCTGTTCGTTGTCCTTGGCATACAGCTTTACGAGCATGGTGTAAGGGCCGGTCGTGAAGTGACATTCAACAACCTCTCTGATGGCACTGATGCGTTCGACCACTTTTTTGTACATGGAGCCGCGTTCCAGATTGAGGCCTACATACGTGCAGGTGGTGTACCCCAGGCTCTTGGGGTTGACATCGAATCCGCTGCCGGTAATGACCCCGTTCTCCATGAGGTGCTGCACCCGCTGGTGGATGGCTGCACGCGAGACGCCGCACTGGGCAGCCACATCCTTGAAAGGCATTCGGGCGTTCTGTGAGAGGATGCCCAGGATCTTCTTATCCAATCGATCGACTTTTTCCATATTCTGAAGTTGAAATATTTAATTTGTGATGTAGTTCGAAGCTTGTTTTGCGTGCAAGCAAAAGTAGGGAATAAATATGGAACAGACAACAAAATGACATAAAAAATGCGCCGCAGGGGCGCATTTCGTTTCTATAGGAAGACGGACGGGGTGTCTCACCGTCCACGGTCTTACTTTTTCACATTTTTTCTGACGGTCTTTGCCGAGAGTTTCTTCGCCGGAACCGGCTTTGCAGGCTCTGCTTGCCTGACCTCCTTGTCTGCTGCCGGCTCGATGCCTTTCAGTTCAAGTGTGAAGATCAGCGTCGAGTAGGGAGCGATGTCCTTCCCGGCTCCCCGTGCCCCGTAGGCCAGCTGCTGGGGGATGACGATCTCCCACTTGGAACCGACAGGCATCATCTGCAGCGCTTCCGTCCAGCCTTTGATGAGGCCGTTGACGGCGAAGGTGTCAGACTCCACTCCGTGGCGGGCCGTCGCATCGAACACTTTTCCGTCGATGGTCTTTCCTTCGTAGGCCACCTGTACACGGTCCGTTTCCTTCGGAACGGCTCCGTCGCCTTTCCTGATGATGCGGTACTGGAGACCGTCGGGCAGCGTGACAACACCCTCTTTCTTTCCGTTCTCCGTCAGATAAGCCTCGTTCTTCGCCTTGGTCTCGGCTTCTTTCTGTGCTTTCAGCTCCACCTGTTTCTTTTCAAAGAATTTTTCCGCAGCTTCCTGTCCGAAGAGAACCGTGTCTTTCGACAGGGCGGCGACAAATCCCTGATAGAGCAGGTCGGGGTTGATGGGCGCCGATGTCCCCTCGAACTGGCTGCTCATGTTCGGCAGCATCGTCTTCTCCACCTGTGAGCAGATGACCAGCCCGGCGACGTAAGCTGCAAAAGCAGAGTCCTTGCGGCTCTCTATTCCCTTGCGCAGACCGCACAGGAAATCGGGCATCTGGGATTCCTTCACGCCGAACTGGTTGGCCAGGTACTTGTTCAGCCCCCGGGTCATTGCCATACCTGCCGCATAGCTTAAGGAGTCGGAAGCGGTCTTCAGTTCCACCGGAGCGGTTCTGCACGGCTGCATGCACTCTGTCTGCTGTTTCTCTTTCTTGTCTTTCTTCCTGTTCTGGGCACTTGCCGGGCTGAGGGCAGAGCCTGCCGCGAAGAGCAGTGCCATTATGATTGCTTTCTTCATGATGAGGTGTTTTAAAGATAGGATGATTCAAAGGAGGGTCAGGCTTTGCACCCGACCCTCTTTTTCTGTTTTATGCCTTCGTTGGCGACCGTTTTACATACCCGGTTTCGCACCCGGCACTGCCGGCTGTTCCTGGGAAGCCTTCTCGATGCCGAGCAGTTCTACCGTGAACACAAGCGTGGAGAATGGCTTGATGGCCGGACTGGGCTGCTGCGAACCGTAACCTGCGCTGTAAGGAATGGTGATTTCCCACTTCGCACCCACCGGCATCTTGGTCAGAGCCTCGGTGAAACCAGGGATGACACCGCTGACAGGCATGGTCGCATTGTTACGGTGGTCGAATACCTTTCCTTCAATCGTCTTGCCGACATAATTGATCTTTACCACGTCCGTAGCCTTCGGCGCTGCACCGGAACCGGCTTTCAGTTCCTTGACCTGAACGCCCTGTCCGATGGTCTTCACGCCGGCCTTCTTTGCGTTGGCAGCCATGTAGGCGTCGCTCTTCTTCTTGTTGGCGCCAAATGTCTTCTCGGCAGCCTTCTGCTGGATGGACTTTGATGTATTCTGCTCGATGTTGCGGGCCTGCTCGACCGTCATCTTCTGGCCCTTGCCCTTTGCACTGGCAGCGAAGCCGGAGAGGAAGTTGTTCATCGAGATGGTTCTTGTAGAGTCTTCACCGAAGATCTGGCGGTTGATCTGCTGCTTGATGATCATGTTCATCTGCATGCCGACACCGATGCCGGCATTGTAGGCGGCACGCTTCTTGTCGTCAGCATTCTGTGCACCGTCGTTCATACCCTTGATGAACTCGTCGATGTAGGCGGTGTCGATCTGCATCTGCTGGAGATACTGTTTTGCGCTCTGTCCCTGGTCGATACCGAAGGCGTAGCTCAGAGAGTCGACGTCGGACTTCAGATCCTCCTTGGGAGTGGAATTACCGCAGGATGCGAATCCTGCTGCTACGATAGCCATGGCGGCTAATAGATAAGTTTTCTTCATTTATTTTTTGTTGTTAGTTTTTCTGAGGGGTAGTTGGGGGGGCGGATAGGCGATAATAGGCGGTGATAGGCGGGAATGGGCGGTGATGAGGCTTATTATCGCCTGCCACCGCCTGCCATCGTTTATCGCCGCTTATCCCTGCCCGTTATCTTCACTTCACCTGAATCAGCTCAACATCGAATACAAGGGCGGCGAAAGGAGGAATCTGCGCTCCGGCACCCCGCTCTCCATAGGCAAGGCCGTAAGGGATGAAGAAGCGGTACTTGGCTCCCTCCTGCATCAGCTGTACACCTTCTGTCCAGCCGGCGATGACCTGATTCAGGCCGAATGTAGCCGGTTCCTTGCGCTTGTAAGAACTGTCGAAGACCGTCCCGTCAATCAGCGTACCCTCATAGTGGCATACCACCTGATCGGTTGCCGACGGTCTCTTGCCGTTCCCTTCCTTCAGAACCTGGTATTGCAGACCCGACGGCAGTGTGACGACTCCTTCCTTCTTGGCATTCTCTGCAAGGAAGGCCTCGCCTGCCGCCTTTGCGGCCTTGCCTGCTGCAGCCGCTGCCGCCTGCTGCTTCGTCTCCTGTTCACGGAAGAAGTTCTGTACGAGTGTCTGTGCTTCTGCGTTGTCAACCTTCAGTTCCGAACCCGAGATGACATCCTTGATAGCCTGTGCGAAGTCGTCAATATTCAGTTCTTGCGCCCCCATTCCGGCGAGCTGTGAACCGATACCGATGCCCAGTGCATAGCTTAATTTATCCATTACTGTCCTTGATATGATTACAATTGATGTGCAAAGATACGATTTTTAAGGTATAGTATGGCATCAATCGAATTAAAATAACTAAATTTGTCGAAGTGAAAGGCGCTTTAGGGTTTGAAGCAGCTGGGAGAGGCGGATGAACAGTACAGAGCGGACAGGGCTGTCCCCTGCCATCCCTTTGGAATGTACGGTGTCGGCTTTCTTTCCGTCTCCTCTGCCTCATCCGTCTCTTTCCAGGCCCTTCAGCTCCTCGAAACTCTAAAAACCAAGCAACATGAAGAAAATCGTATTCTTGACAGGTGCAGGAATGTCTGTGGAGAGTGGATTCAAGACCTTCCGAGGCAATGACGGACTGTGGGAGAACTATCCTGTCGAACAGGTGGCCTCTCACGAGGGATGGGAAGCCAACCCGACGCTCGTCAACAACTTTTACAACAACCTCCGGAAAAAACTCTATGCGGCGGAGCCCAACGAGGGACACCGTCTCATCAAAGACCTTGAAAAGGATTATGACGTGAGCGTCATCACGCAGAATGTGGACAATCTCCACGAGAAAGCCGGTTCCTCAAAGGTCATCCATCTGCATGGAGAACTGACGAAGGTCTGCTCGAGCAATGCTCCTTACGACAGCCGTTACATACGGGAGCTGCCGCCCGAGGCCTGCGAGGTCGATCCCGGCGCACGTGCCGGCGACGGCAGTCTGCTCCGTCCTTTCATCGTCTTCTTCGGCGAAGCGGTGCCCATGATTGAGCCGGCAGCGGGAATAGCGGCGCAGGCCGACTTCTTCGTCATCATCGGTACGTCGCTGAACGTCTATCCGGCAGCGGGACTGGTGCAGTACACCCGCCCGGACATACCTGTCTACCTCATCGATCCCGACGATGTGCCGTCCGGCAGCCTGCAACGTGTGACGCACATCAGGAAAGGGGCAAGCGAGGGTATGAAGGATCTGGTGAAGATACTGCGGACGGACGGACGGCCCTGAAGTCATCGGGCATCGGATGATTCCCGACCGGTTGGGAATCCTGTTCCCAGCGGGCGGTACTCCTGTTCCCGACGGCCGGTACTCCTGTTCCCAGCATCCGGTACTCCGATACCCATTCGTCCGGGAGCATTGCTCCACCTGTACGAAGAAGCTTCCTGATGGAGTCATCTGATTCGCACCTTGTGCAGTCTGCCGGCACACAACACTTTCCTATGGGATTCCGGGAGGCTTGTCAGAGCCTGTCTTTCTCTGCATTTCCGGCTCCATGCCCCTTGTATCTTGACCGGGCAGCGTTGAAGTTGTAGCGAAGGGTGAGAGAGAAGTCGCGCGTGTCGTAGACCTTGTTCACGTCTGTACGTGTAAGGGCATCAAATGTGGTGAACTGCTGGCGCCATGTACCGAACACGTCATTGAGCTGCAGTTTGATGCTCCACGTATCTCTGCCGAACGATTTGTAGAGGCCGAGGTCATTTGTCCAGTAACTGCGGATGCGGGCATTGTCGCCATTGCCGGAAGTCCGGGCTGAGAAGTCTATGTTCAGCCACATATCCCAGGGAAGATGGACAGCGTTGTTGAAACGGAAGATGCCCAGCGGACGGTTGAGCCTCAACAGTTCTCCATGATGGGTCAGCTTGAAATCCTGTGCGGCAAAACCTGCCATCCAGACAGGATGCCAGCAGCCGAAAAACGTGGGAGAATAGTTTGCGAAAGCGCTGTAGGAACGGAAACGCGGCATATTCTGCATCTGCAGCAAAGTGGCTTCCGTGTTGCCAGGGTACGGTACGGTCTGCCACATGAAATAATTCTTGGTGGAAGTGTACGCTATTTCTACGGACAGGTCCTTCCACGCCGTCGACAGCGACAGATAGTCGCGGTAGATGGGACGGAGGTCGGGATTGCCTGATTCATAGGTGTAGCGGTCGATGTATTTCACGGCAGAACCGAGCTGGTCGAAGGCGGGACGGGAAGTCTTGCGTGTATATGCGAGACGTGTCTTCACCTTTCCTATGGGGAAGGCGAGCGATGCCGTGGGAGCGAGGTTGTGACAGGTGCGGCTCTGCCCGGGCGAGTAAGTGCCGAAATGATAGTATCTGGAGTCAGTGTATTCCCACCGCAGACCGATATTGGCAGATACGGCTCCGAATGTCTGACTGGTTTCGGCGAAAAGGGCAGTGGTGGTCTCTTCTATGCGGTTGTCATTGCCGGCAATATAGACTGCATTCCCTGCATAACGATCGGTACGATGAATATGAGTGCTCTCTGTCCCTATTCTCACCTCGCCTTTCCACACAGGACGAGAAGCCGAGGCATTGCCGGCAAGGAGGCGGTTGCAGACTTCGTTTGCAGTTGTAAAATCACGTCTTGGATTCACGGTGGACCGTTCGTGCTCGTTGGTATGGCGGTCATTCAGCTGCCACAGAGCATCCAGGTTGACAGACAACTGCCATTTACCCGCAGTTCCCGTGTAGTAGGCACTCAGCAGATGCTGGCGGGCATGACGGCTGGAGGCAGAGCTGTTTTCAAGCTGTTCGGAGAAACGCCCGTCAATGTAGCGTGAGGTTTCCGTAGGGCCGGACGATTCCGAAGGCTTGAATCTGAAATCATAGAACAATCCGAAATAGTGGGACTTATGGTTGTAATTCAGGCCGACCTTCCCCGAATAGACCGGAAACTTCGAGAAGTCCTTGCCCGTGCCCCGCTGTTCAATGGTCGTCGTGGACAGATATTGCAGGGTCGTGTTCTCTATGCGGGGACGCTCGCGGTAGTTCTCATAGTTCAGCATACCGGCAAGGTCGAAACCCTTTCGGCGGTAATTGAAGTCGGTCTGCTCGAAAAGATAGGCATAATGTTTGACCCCGGTCGTCGTCCTGTCGTTGAAAGAGAAGCCTTCCCCCATGGGAGCTGCTGTTGTAATACGAATGACGGCATTCGCTGTCGAGGCATACCTTGCACCGGGGGAAGTCACGACCTCTATGTTCCTGATCTCTGAAGAAGAGAGCCGGACAAGCTCCGACTGGTCGCGCACCTGGCGGTTGTTGATGTAGATGAGGGGTGCGCCTTTGCCGAGCACTTCTATGTCTGAACCTGACCTGGAAACAAACGGCATTTTTCCGAGCAGTTCGAGCGCTGAACCGGTATGCGACAGATAGGTGCCAGAGACATCCACCTGTATACCGTCATTCCTGAGCTTCACCATCCGTCGGTTTCCTTTCACGACCACCTCGTCTAACTGCTGGTCTACCGGATTCAGGACGACAACGCCAAGGTCTCCGGCAGGATTACGGATCATACAGTCTTTATATCCGATAAAGGAAATGCGAAGTACCGTCGGCTGGTCTGCGTCCGTTACATCAAAAGAGAAACTTCCGTTCTCTTCAGTGACCGTCCCGGTAAGGACTGTGGAATCCTTTCCTGACAGCAGGGTTACGGTTGCGAACTCAACCGGTGTGCCCGCTCCGTCTTTCACGGTCCCTCGAATATAAGGAGTCTGGGCGGAAAGCGACAGAGCGGAAAGACATTGCAGCACTGCAAGCAGCAGTCCTTTTGCCAGACGGCGGTTGTCTGACGGCATTCTTCTTTTCATTGCGGATGGATTATAACTCATTTTCCCTTGGACAGACACGACATGTATCTTGGGTATTCATTATGTGAGGCGGTCCGACGCTTTTATGACAGAACCCCTGACGGCCGACAAATTTATGAAAAAAAAGGAAAAAGCATCATCTTTCCATAAAAAAAGATGTTGTTATGCTTAAAACACACTGACAGGCGGATCGATTGTCCCGTTTTTTTCGTATATTTGCGTTCTGTAAAACCAAGAATCTGTTATGGAACAACTCCTCCACTACGTATGGAAACACAAAATGTTTCCGCTGACGGGGCTCAAGACCACTGACGGACAGGAGGTGGAAGTCATTGATCCCGGACTGCATAACCGCAATGCAGGTCCCGATTTCTTCAATGCGAAAGTGAAGATCGGCGGAACGTTGTGGGTGGGCAATGTAGAGATACACGACCGTGCGTCCGACTGGTTTCTGCACCGGCACGACCGCGATCCGCACTATAACAACATCATCCTGCACGTGGCAGAGTCCGTTGACGTGGATGTCAAGACAAAACAAGGCGATTATCCGCCACAGATGCGGCTGCAGGTTCCTGCATCCGTCAGGGAACATTACAAAGAACTGCTTACGACGGAGGCCTATCCGCCCTGCTACCGCATCATTCCTGACCTCTCACGCCTGATGGTTCACTCGTGGATGAGTGCCTTGCAGACGGAACGGCTGGAACAGAAAACGGAGGCGATCGCCCAGCGGGTGAAAGACTGCGACGGATCTTGGGAAGCCGCTTACTTCGTCACCCTTGCCCGCAACTACGGCTTCGGCATCAACGGCGATGCTTTTGAAACATGGGCAAAGCTGATTCCATTGCAGAACATAGCCCATCATCGGGACAACCTGCTGCAGATTGAAGCCTTCTTCCTGGGGCAGGCAGGACTGCTGGAGGAGGCTGCCCTGCCGGAACGCTATCAGCAGAAAGCACGGCAGGACGGCTACTTCACGCAGCTGGAAAGCGAGTACCGGTATCTGGCGCATAAGTTCGGACTGAGGCACATGGATGCCGGGCTGTGGCGGTTTCTCCGTCTCCGGCCGCAGAACTTCCCGCATATCCGCATCGCGCAGCTCGCCCGGCTTTACTGTGAACAGCGGGCGGGACTGTCACAGCTGCTGGAGTGTGAGACGGTAAGACAGGTGCAGGAACTGCTGGCTACGCAGGTGACGACCTACTGGGAGACACACTATGTCTTTGGTGAAGAGAGTGCAAGGAGCGAGAAACGGCTGTCGTCGGCATCGCTGAACCTGCTGACCATCAACACGGTCGTCCCCGTCCTCTTCGCCTACGGCAGGCACAAGGATTCCGGAAGGCTGTGCGGACGTGCCTTCGACTTCCTTGAAGCGTTGAAAGCGGAGGACAATCACATCGTGAGGATGTGGAGGAAAGTAGGCTTGACAGTTGAGACGGCAGGTGACTCACAGGCGCTCATACAGCTGAAAAAGGAGTACTGCGACCGGAAGGAATGCCTGCGCTGCCGGATCGGATACGAATATCTGAAAGGCAGCTGCGCTGCCCGGCGTAGCTGAAAGGAAGTCCCGTCATCCGGTGGCGGGGGGCGTTCTGCTGACAAGACGGATTAAACTGATGAGACAGACAGGTCTGACAAACTTCTTTTAATTAATAAATTATGGAACAAAAGAAATACATCTTCGAGACAAGAATGGAAGTCCGCGACTATGAGTGCGACATCCAAGGTATAGTAAACAATGCCAATTATCTGCACTACACCGAGCACACCCGCCATCGGTTCCTGCGTTCATTAGGTGTCAGCTTCGCCGATTTGCACGAGAAAGGTGTCGATGCCGTCGTCGCACGGATGCAGCTTACCTATAAGATGCCGCTGACCTGTGACGACGAGATCATCTCACGCATGGGTTTGAAGAAGCAGGGACTTCGCTGGGTGTTCAACCACGACCTCTTCCGTGCCAGCGACGAACAGCTCTGCTTCCATGCCGATGTAGACCTTGTGACGCTTATCAACGGCAAGCTGGGCAACAGCAAGGAATATGACGAAGCATTCGCCGCAGTGCTGTAGGAAGGTGAAAAACTCATCCCTATCCCCGCTTATCCCCGCCCATCACCACCCATCATCGCCTACCCCCGACACTCTCCGCCATGGAATCCCTTAACGCCATCCTGCTGACCCGACTGACCCGCTTCCACCTCGCCGAACTGGCAGAACTATACAGGCGGGCAGGTTCGGCTACTGCCGTCATAGAACACAGACGGGACATCAGGGACATCCTCCCTGATGCCTCCGCACACCTCGTTGAGGCGCTGAAAGACATCGACAGTCTCAGAGACCGGGCTGAACAGGAGCTGGAATACGACCGGCAGCATGGCATCCAGCCCATCTGCATGAACGACGAACACTATCCGCAACGGCTCAGGGAGTGTCCCGATGCCCCTGTCCTGCTCTATTATCTCGGCAACGCCGACCTCAACAGCCGTCACGTCATCAGTATTGTAGGCACTCGCCACTGCACCACCTACGGACAGGATATCATCCGTTCGTTCGTCAGGGAACTGAAGACGCTCTGCCCAGATGTTCTCATCTTCAGCGGACTGGCATACGGCGTAGACATCCATGCACACCGGGCGGCTCTGCAGAACGGCTTTGACACCATCGGTGTACTGGCGCACGGGCTTGACGACCTCTATCCCCGCACACACCGTCAGACGGCTGCACAGATGATGAAGCAAGGCGGACTGCTGACGGAATACATGACGCACACACAGCCCGTAGCCCGCAACTTCGTGCAGCGGAACCGCATCGTCGCCGGATGTTCGGATGCCACCCTTCTCGTAGAGTCGGCTTCCAAGGGCGGCGGACTCATCACTTGCAGCATTGCACGCAGCTACGGACGGGAGGTATTCGCCTTCCCCGGTTCCGTACATTCAGACTACAGCGAGGGATGCAACAACCTTATCCGGGACAACGGGGCGGCACTCGTCACCTCTGCCACCGACCTGGTGAAAGCGATGGGATGGGAAGAGGACAGGAAGCTGGCGCAGGCACAGCAGAAGGGCATTGAACGTACTCTGTTCCCGCATCTGTCGCCAGAAGAAAATGCTGTCGTCCATGTGCTCCGGCAGAACAACGACCTGCAGATCAATCTCCTGTCCGTCCGGACAGACATTCCCATCTCACGGCTCACGGGCGTCCTCTTCACCCTGGAGATGAAAGGGGTCATCAGGGCGATGGCAGGCGGATGTTATCACCTGCTGGCATAGCCTTGCAGACCCTTGCTCACACATTCGGAATCTGGCCACGAGAGGCCTTCGCCTTCTTCCTGTACGCCGTGGGCGAACAGCCGAGAGCACGCCGGCAGAACTTCGAGAAGAAGCTGAGTTCCGGGAAACCAAGGTCTTTGCAGATTTCCTTCACACTCCGGTCAGAGTTCGTCAGACAGTAGCGTACATCCTGTTCTGTGTACTCCCTGATCCATTTCATGGCCGTCTTACCCGACAGATCCTTACTGACTTTTGTGAGATAGCCTGGCGAAACACAAAGTTCCTGGGCATAAGTATCGACAGGCTGGTGTTTGACGTGACGCATGGAGAGCAGCTCGAGAAACTGCTGGAACAGCACCTTGCGCTGCCCTTCTACGGATGTTTCGCCTGTCGGAACAACTACCGTCATCAGTTCAAGATAGTCGAAGAGAATACTGCGGAGAATACTCCGGACAACCTCCCGGTTGTAGCGGCGGCCAGTCTGGGCAAGTTTGAATGCCAACAGACCCGTATATCCCTCGGACTGCCTCCGGCTCTCCTCGTCTGTCCTGATATGATTGCTTTTGTTCACATAGACCGCCCTGTTCCTTTCATCAGTATGGCAGCCCAGCAGATTCCGGACCGTATCGGCATTCAGAACGGCAAGATCGCAGCCGACCACCTGGCAGAAAGTGCTAAGGGAGATGCCTACGAAGCACAGGCGAAGAAGACCGCTGAAGGTATGCGCAAACAATATAGCGGCAGCATGATGAGCGATCCGAAAATCGTTGCCAGAGCCATCAGCCGTGCAGCCAACACCCGCCGACCGAAAGCCCGTTACCTCATCGGTTTCGGTGCCAAGCCCCTCGTCTTCCTGCACACCCTCCTGCCTGCACGCTGGTTCGACTGGTTCATGATGCACGCAAGTTAAGGCCGGCCATTGCTGTCCGGCAAAGCCTAAGCAGCCTGTATTGCCATGTGTGGTGTCCCTGGGCACAGGCGGTTTCCTGTTGTTGTCGGGGGCGGCAAGTCCTGCTTCCATCCGATAAGTCCCGCTGGCTTTTGGCGGAACAGCGTTTCCTTCACTCCCGGTTGCTTTCTTTCCGGCATCCGGTTGCAGGCGTGCGAATGCCCGACACGGCCGGTGTTAGCCGACAATACCATCGGTGACGGGCACCGGTACACCGGCAGAAGGTGGGAAGTCGGGTGCATCCTGCCACTGTCCAGCCTGCCGCAAAAGGCTGACGAGCGGCTTATGCGGACGAGAACTGCTTAACGGCGGCAAGACCAGACAGGCGATGTGCCAGCTGGTAACGGACGCTCGTCATCTTGGGATTAAAAACGGATTACCATAATGGCAGGAATCTGTCTCCACGGTGATGCGGTGACAGACGTCACATGGAATGCAAACGAAAAGGGCTTCGTTTTCTCATCAAGGCAAGAGAAAACGGAGCTTTTTTCATGTCCATGTCCGCACGGACCGGACTGCGGAAAGGGAGGAAGAGGCGGCAGGGACGTGTCCGGAAAGCCCCGGGACACATTGCCCGGACAAGTCCGCCTCGCCCGGAGGGGTATCTAAAATAGGAGGAACAGAGGCTGGCTGCCGGCAATTCCGCATCATACCGGCACACGTGCGGCAGTATGTACGGCCTTCGCCCGCCTGCACCATCACATCTCCTTCAGCAGAGCAAGCGCCTTGTTCTCATTCTCCTCCATGATTTCACGTTCACCGGGTCCTTTGTCGTTGATGCCGCAGAGATGGAGAATGCCGTGGATGATGACCCGGTTCAGTTCGTCTTCATAGGACTTGTGGAAGAGTTCGGCATTGCTTCGCACCGTGTCGAGCGAGATGACGAGGTCGCCGTTGAGCACATTCCCCTCGTCATAGTCGAAGGTGATGATGTCTGTGTAATAGTCGTGTCCCAGGTACTCGTTGTTTATCTCGAGGATCTTCTCGTCGCCGACGAACATATAGCCGATTTCCCCGATCTCCCGGCCGTAGGTGGCGGCAACCGCCTTGATCCACCGGGAAGTATCACGTTTCCTGATTTTCGGCATCTTCACGCCTTCTGCATTGTATGTTATCATCTGTCTTTGTTGTTTTTGCGGGGCGGCCCTGTGAGAGCCTCCTGTAGCTTTGAGTCTTGCCGGTCAATATCCCTCTGGCAGAAACCCGGTTATATCCTGTCCGAAGTGCCTCAGTTCTCTGACCATGCTGGAGCTGATGCTTTCCAGCTGCGGATCGGCATAGAGGAGAATGGTCTCGATGCCGCCCAGCCGGCGGTTTATGTCAGCCTGTTCACGCTCGTATTCGAAGTCTTTCATGCTGCGTACGCCCTTGATGATATATCCGGCTCTTTCGCGGCGGGCGAAGTCGACGGTCAGGTCGCTGTACGCCTTCACCTCTACCTTCGGATTGCCGGCATAGAGGCGTGCGATGCGCTCCGTCCGTTCTTCTGTATTGAGCATGTACTGCTTGCGGCCGTTGATGCCTACCCCGATGACAATCCTGTCGAAGAGCGGCAGTGAACGGCGTACGATGGCATCGTGTCCGATGGTGAACGGATCGAAACTTCCGACGAAAATTCCTGTTCTCATAAGCGGCTGAATGCTGTTTGTTTCTCCGGCGTCGACGGTCCGGCTGAAACCAGACGCTGGGTCTTCTTGTCTTCCGGGGCTGGCCGGACCGGTTCCGGCCTGGTGCTGCGGACGGCTTTTCCGGATGCAGACCGTCTGCCTGCGGCATCCTGACAGCACCTGCCCTGTGCCCCTTCTTTCCGCTGCAAATATACTCCATTTCCAGAACATAGCCAAGAAAGCCGGTGGATTATTTCCCACCGGCTATCCCCTGTATGTCCTGCAACGATACGTTGCCGAGAATATTGATGATGCTGATTTCGTCCCGTTCCACGGACAGCAGGGCAAACTCGTTCTTGCCGTTGGGGTAGTGCCGTTCGTAGATGGTGGTGTGCTCTCTGCCGTCGTTGACCTGCATGACGACCGAGAACTTCTGCTTCCTGAAGATGGCGACGGCGGCATTCTGGATGGATGCGACCATCGACGGACGTTCGCAGGACAGGATCTGCAGCCGGTCGAGCCGCCGTGCGATCCTGCTGATGTCCCTGTTCCCGGCTTTCACCTGTCCCATCATCCGCATCATGTTGCGTGAGATGTAGACCGTGGTCACCCCTTCCGCATCGCCGTATCTGTCGAACAGCTCCTTTTGGGCGAACGCCGCCGTGCAGGCGATCACCGCCATGCAGACCGTCAAAATGATTCTCTTCATAATCTAATCGCTTGTCTTTTTAGTGATGTCCTCCGTTGCTTTTATCCCCCTGTTGAGGGTCTTCGAGAATTTCATCAGAGCCCGTGAGGTCTCGGCATACGCATCCTTTGTATTCGCATACGTGTCCTGTCCGCTCTGCACGGGGGCATGCTCACGCTGATAGACAATGGCGGAGGCGGCGAAGAGGAGCAGGAAGGAGGCGGCAATGCCCACTATCCAGCGCAGGTTGCTGTGCCTTGCCGTGCGGAGCGTGCCCGTCTCTATCGTATTCCACTGGCTGACCTGCCGGCTGATCCGCCCCTCCAGCCCCTCCGGAACAGGGCACTCCTCCGGCTGAAGAGCCGTGAAGAACGCACGTTCCTCCTCCAGGACGGCATCTGTGTCGTCACCCCGGAAGCAGGAGAACAGCGTGCTCTCTTCTTCCTCCGTGGCCTGCCCGTCGTAATAGCGGTCGAGCAGACGCCTGATGTCTTCAGTCTTTGTCATGTCGTATGGTCTTTATCTGTTCTCTGATTTTCCTGCGGGCACGGCTGAGGATGCTCCTTATATTCACCTCCGTAAGCCCTGTTTCCCTGCTGATTTCTCCGAAGGAGCGTCCTTCCACGTCGCGCATCAGCATGATTCTGCCCTGCGGACCGGGCAGAGAGACGATCAGCTGCCTGATCAGGTTGCATTCGTCAGCGTCTTCCACCTGCCTGCCGACGTCCTGTGCGGACACCACCTGGAGATGTCCCACGTCTTTGTCCACCTCCGGGAGGCGGGCGGCCCTCAGCCTGTCATAGAACAGCCGGCGCAGTACGCTCACGCTGTATCCCTCGGGACTGTCGGGTCTCCCTATCCTGTCACGCTGTGTCCAGAGCCGCAGGAAGGTCTCCTGTACCAGATCCTCTGCACGCTGCACATTGCCTGTGAGCCTGTATGCCACGGAAAAGAGTTTACGGTGGCAGGGAAGGAAGAGACATTTGAATTCGGTTGCTTGCATGACCGGCGGAGATAGGAAGGACAGACGTTGGGGAAGCGGCAGGGAGAATGCCGAAGGGAGAAAGTGGGAACGGAAAAGGTGTTACAGATTGCACCTTTTCCGGATTCCCTTCTTTGTGTTCTGTTCTATCACATTGCCTACGTCGCCTGGCTTGATCTTTCCTTTGATCTGGACAATGCAGCCGTCGTCTTTGTCGGTAGAGAGGAGGAGAACCTCCCGGATGCAGCCTTTTCGCTCCTTGACATAGATACGGCAGGTCTCACCGCCCTCCTTGGTATAGATGACGGGGATGTAGCCCGCCGGCAGGAAAGTCTGGACGGTATTCCGGAAACGCTCCTTTACAGCCGGCATGCAGTCTTCCAGGCTGAGGACCCGGATGGAGGAAACGGCCTTGACGGTCTCGACATCCTCCGGACTCTCCCTGACGAACAGCCGTGCCAGGGACATTACAAGGCGGGGAATATGTACGTAGTCGGCATGCTTCTCGTGCCGGTATTGCTTGATCAGTCCCTCCACGTTCTGTGCAGAGGTGCCCAGTACACTGATGGACAGGGCCAGTAGGAAGAGGATTCGCTTCATCATGTTCACTCGTTTCAGTAAGGTTCTAAAATCATTTCCGACGGTCCTTTGCCTTTCAGGCGAGCAGGGCAGCCGGATGGCAAAAGTTCCGAAGAGCCGACAGTGTCTGCTGCCGGCAGACCGGCACGGGTATTACGGGACAGCCCTTAATGGGTCTCCAGCTCTACGATTTCGTCGATGTCGGCAGGATTGATGTGTCCGTTGATGCTGACAAGCGAGCAGTTGTCCTTGTCCATGGAGAAGATGATGAGGTTCTGAACCTCCTTCTCGTTGCCTTTTATCAGTATCCGGACTTTTTCTCCGTCGTCATTCGATTTGACCACAGGTTCGTATCCCTTTTTCTCCAGATTGCTGAACTGCCGGAAGAGAGCATCCTTCGTCTTCTGGCCGGCCTCCTCCAGCGTCAGGATCTGTATTCCGTCAATCCGGGCGGCGAGTGCTTCGGCCGTCTTGTCGTCAGCCGACTTCAGTCCCATCTTGATGAGACTTTTGGGCAGATTGAGGTAGGTGACGTTCTCCGAGTTCCTGAACTGTTTGAAGAGAGCCTCCACGCCGTCATCCTGCGATGCGCTGACAGATGCCGACGGGCGGGCCTGTACGTTACAGCCGCAAAGTAAGGTGGCGGCTGCGAAAGCCAAGGTGAAGATTTTCTTTTTCATGTCTCTGATATTGAAAAGGGTTCATACTTTGTTCCGCTTACATCTATAGAGACGGAAGAAAGGAGAACTTTGTGGCAGCGGACCGTGTGTTTTTTCAGAAAAACTTTTCCGCTTCCTCCGGGAAGAGGGAGCGGAGACCGATGGAGCCGGCGGCAGGTGCAGCCGGAGACGGCTCCGCCTAATCGAACAGGCCGGGCTGGAGGGAGTCGGCCTGGGCGTAGTTTCTCCCGAGGTGGGTGTAGGCAAGCCGGGTTGCCACGCGCCCTCGGGGCGTGCGTTTGATGAATCCCTCCATGATCAGGAAAGGCTCATAGACCTCCTCTACCGTACCGGAATCTTCTCCGATGGCGGTCGCGATGGTCGACACGCCCACCGGCCCGCCCCGGAACTTGTCGATGATGGTGAGGAGAATCTTGTTGTCAATCTCGTCCAGTCCGAACTTGTCGATGTTCAGCGACTGCAGGGAGAGACCGGCTATCTCGGGAGTGATGGTCCCGTTGCCCTTTACCTGGGCGAAGTCGCGCACACGGCGGAGCAGGGAGTTGCAGATACGCGGCGTGCCGCGCGAACGGCGTGCGATCTCGGCGGCGGCCTCGTCCACGATGGGGACTTTCAGCAGCTGCGCCGACCGCTTGATGATGCGTTGCAGGGTCTCCGGGTCGTAGTATTCCAGGTGGAGGTTGATGCCGAAACGGGCGCGCAGCGGAGCCGTGAGCAGTCCGCTCCGGGTGGTCGCCCCGACAAGGGTGAACGGATTGAGGTCGATCTGGATCGACCGTGCCGACGGCCCCTTGTCTATCATGATGTCGATGCGGTAGTCCTCCATGGCAGAGTAGAGGTACTCCTCCACGACAGGGGAAAGCCGGTGGATCTCGTCGATGAAGATCACGTCGTTCGGCTCAAGGGACGTGAGGATGCCCGCCAGGTCGCCCGGCTTGTCGAGCACCGGGCCGGAAGTGATCTTGAACCCCACGCCCAGTTCGTTGGCGATGATGTTGCTCAAGGTGGTCTTGCCCAGTCCCGGAGGCCCGTGCAGGAGTGTGTGGTCGAGCGGTTCGCCGCGGTACTTGGCGGCTTCGACGAACACGCTGAGGTTCTCGACGACCTTCTGCTGTCCGCTGAAGTCACGGAAGCGCAGCGGACGGAGGGCGTTCTCGAAATCCTTCTCGGCCGAGGTCAGTTTCTCTTCATGTATGTCAAAATCTTCTGGCATCTTTCTGATTGTTTTGCAAGGACGGCACAGGACCACGAAACCGTGTCAGAGCCGCGGCCTGTCCCTCCGCCGCGCAGGGGTGAGGGCGCCCGTCCGGCAGGATCGCCGCGCGCAAACGGTGTCCGCTTGCGGAAGTGATGCAGCCGGGGCAAAGACAGCCCCCGCTTCCTGTTTGCCGAATATATCTTATTTTCTGCAAAGGTACTCTATTTTTCCTGTGCAAGTGCTTTGTTTCGGAAAATTTATCTAAATTTGCAGCGTGATTTCACTTATTCCTTAAATGTATGACTAACAAACTGAACAAGAAAGCTCTTTATCGGGAGATCTTAGACTATGTGATGATTGCCGTTGGCATGTTCTCCTATGCCATCGGCTGGATGATTTTCCTTCTTCCCAACCACATCGGCAACGGCGGCGTAGCGGGACTGGCCTCCATCCTGAAATGGGGGCAGAACATCCCTGTCAGCACCACATATTTCATTCTGAACGCCATCCTGCTGGCCGTTGCGCTCAAGGTGCTGGGGCTGAAGTTCTGCATCCGTACCATCTACGGCGTGGTGGTGCTGACGGTCCTGACGAGGATTCTCGGGTCGGCCTTCCCGCATCCCATGCTCCTCCATGGGCAGCCTTTCATGGCAGCCATCATCGGTGCGTCGTTCTGCGGTGTAGGACTGGCGTTCGGTCTGTCGTACAACGGAAGCTCCGGCGGATCGGATATTGTGGCGGCCATCGTCAACAAGTACCGTGACATCTCGCTCGGTCGGGTCATTCTCCTGGTGGACATGACCATTGTGACAGGCAGCTACCTTGTCCTCCACAGCTGGGAGCAGGTCATCTACGGTTACGTGAACCTTATCATCACGTCCTTCGTGCTGGATCAGGTCATCAACTCCAGCCGCCGGTCGGTACAGTTCCTGATCATCTCCGAGCGGTACAGGGAAATCTGCGACATGATCTCACGGGACCAGCCCCACCGCACCAGTACGATCGTCGATGCGAAGGGCTATTATACAGGACATGAGATAAAACTCGTCATTGTCGTGACCCGGCAGCGGGAGGCATCCTACGTCTACCGGATGATCGACGACATCGACCCCGACGCCTTCGTCACACAGAGCCAGGTCATGGGCGTGTTCGGAAAAGGATTTGACAAGTTCAAAGTGAAAAAGAAATCGGCACATAAATCCCCGCAGGGCGAGGAACTGCCCTGTGACGAACACAGGTAACGGACAGAACCGGCTGGCACCTCTTTCGTGTCAGCCGGTTCTGTCTGATGGCGCGGCCGGCCGGTTTCTTCCCGACCGGTTGGGAATCGGAGTACCAGCCGTCGGGAATCGGAGTACCGGCCGTCGGGAACAGGATTCCCGGCCGGTTGGGAATACGGGCCTTCTGCGGTACCTGCAAAGATGGAAAAGCAGAACCGTAAACTTGCGTACACCTTATATAAAATACGTGAACATATTTTGTATTATGCCGCAAATCAGCTACCTTTGCAACGTTTTAATCCAGATTGATTATGAAAATAGCATTGATAGGCTACGGCAAGATGGGGCACATGATCGAGCAGATCGCCCGTGAGCGTGGCCACGAAATCGTGAGTATCATTGATATTGACAATATAGAAGACTTTGATTCTCCGGCGTTCGCTTCGGCGGATGTCGCCATCGAGTTTACCAATCCCACGGCCGCTTTCGGCAATTACAAGCGTGCCTTCGCACATAACGTGAAGGTCGTCAGCGGTTCGACGGGCTGGATGCAGGATCACAAGGCGGATGTCGAGAAGATGTGTACGGAAGGCGGACAGACGCTGTTCTGGGCGAGCAACTTCTCCATCGGCGTGGCGATCTTTTCGGCTGTCAACCGCTATCTGGCGAAGATCATGAACGGTTTTCCGCAGTATGACGTCAAGATGGAAGAGGTGCATCATGTCCATAAACTCGATGCGCCGTCGGGCACTGCCATCACCCTCGCAGAGGACATCATCGCCCGTCTTGACCGCAAGGACAAGTGGGTAAAAGGCTTCCAGCATGCTGCTGACGGTACGGAAACCGGCAGCAACGAAGCCGCTCCGGACGAGCTGCCCATCGCTTCCATCCGTCGCGGAGAAGTGCCGGGCATCCACAGCGTCAGCTACGATTCCGAGGCCGACAAGATCACCATTACCCACGATGCCCACAGCCGGAAGGGCTTTGCGCTCGGTGCGGTCCTGGCAGCTGAATACACCAAGGACCACTCCGGTCTGCTCACAACGAGCGACCTGTTCCGGTTCTGAAGTCCTGTCGCCGGTTCCGCCGTCAGCCCCTGTCGTCGCTGCCCGTCGCCTGCCCCCCGCATTTCCTCCTCCTCATTTATATCCGCTTATCATCGGCTAAAGCCATTTCCAACATGATCGATAAAGAAAAAGCAGCCCTCAATCCCAAGAAACAGTGGGCCAAGTTTGTTAGTGTTCTCGTCCTCTACCTTCTCTTCCTCTTCTGGGTCAAGAGCTGGTGGGGACTGTTAGTCGTCCCTTTCATCTTCGATGTGTACATCACGAAGAAGATCCGCTGGCAGTGGTGGAAGGATGCTGAAGGACCCGTCCGTTTCATGATGGGATGGGTGGATGCGCTGGTGTTCGCACTGGTGGCGGTCTACTTCATCAACCTCTTCTTCTTCCAGAACTACGTCATCCCGTCTTCATCCCTCGAGAAGTCGCTCCTCACAGGCGACTACCTCTTTGTGTCGAAGGTCAGCTACGGGCCGCGTATCCCTGAGACACCGCTGACCATGCCCTTGACCCAGCACACGCTCCCGCTCATCAATACGAAGAGCTACATCTCCTGGCCGCACTGGGACTACCGCCGGGTGAAGGGGCTGGGGAAGGTGCAGCTGAACGATATTGTCGTTTTCAACTTCCCTGCCGGTGATACGATCATGAGCGAACCGGCCTATCAGGGCAACGACTTCTATCACGATGCCTACACCATGGGAGAGGACTTCCTTGCCCAGCAGAACCCCGGCATCAACCTGTCGGCCATGACCACCCTCCAGCAGCGGGCCTTCTACGAAAAGGCGTATGCCACCGGCAGGGCCTATATCGTCAAGAACGCCGGGACTTACGGACCGTTGGATTGGCGGCCGACGGACCGACGCGAAAATTATGTGAAGCGTTGTGTCGGCCTGCCCGGGCAGACCCTGCAGATCCGGAACAGGATAGTCTATCTCGACGGAAAGGCCGACAAAGAGCCGGAGAAGGTGCAGTACACATACTTTATCAAGTTCAACAACATCACGGCGGCCGACCTCCTCGGCGAACGTTTCGACGACCTGCGGAAGGACTTCGAAATCAGTGCGGAGGACGTGCAGAGCCTCAGCCGCCTGCACGGCTATGATGTCGACCGGGGCTATGTGCTCAACAATGCCGTGCTCCTCCAATATGACGGTTACATGCCGTTGACGAAACGTGCGGCCGCCGAACTGAAGCGAGAGGGGCTGGTGAAGTCGATGCGCCCGGTGACGGACAGGGACCTCTATGCAGGGCCTTACTATCCGCTCAACGCCTTCACGGGCTGGACGCGCGACAACTACGGACCGATATGGATTCCTGCCAAGGGCAAGTCCATCGCGCTTACTTTGCAGAACCTCCCTGTCTACGAGCGTTGCATCAAGGTGTATGAAAAGAACGACCTGCAGGTCAGGAACGGCCGGATCTACATCAACGGCAAGCCCGCCGGCAGCTATACTTTCAAGATGGACTACTACTGGATGATGGGCGACAACCGCCACAACTCTGCCGACAGCCGTTACTGGGGCTTTGTCCCGGAGGACCATATCGTGGGCAAGCCGCTGTTCATCTGGTGGTCGAGCGATCCTGACCGCAAGGGCTTCGGCGGTATCCGCTGGCACAGGCTGTTCAACTGGGTGGACAACATCAGATAGAGTAGCCTCCTCCCCCGGATCCCTCTGAAGGGAGGGGATGTGCGGATTACCATGGTCTGGTGAAGCCCTTGCGCATCCCCTCCTTTTGTTTCATTATCCTCTGAAATAAGACAGGGAAACCCTGTCTCCTTGATTTGGCAAAGTCTCCCCATGATAGATTCTGACAACCGCCACAACGGCAATCCTGCCTCCCCCCTTCGGAAAAGTGCGGGGAGGCCCTGCTGTCTTCCGCCTATTTCGCTCCTATCCAGTGGTATCAGAAGCTGAACCGCTATGACACCTGCCTGATCGAGCAGCACGACCACTTCGTCAAGCAGACCTACCGCAACCGCTGCGTGATTGCGGCCGCCAACGGACCGCAGCCGCTCACGGTTCCTGTGGAGAGGTTCGAGGAACTGAAGTGTCCGATGAAGGATGTGCGTATCAGCGACCATGCCAACTGGCGGCACCAGCACTGGAATGCGTTGCAGTCGGCTTACGGTGAGAGTCCGTTCTTTGCGTATTACGAGGACGACATACGTCCCTTCTTTGAGCGGAAGTGGACTTTCCTCTATGATTTCAACTGGGAGATAACGCTCAAGGTGTGCGAACTCATCGACATAATGCCCTGTATGCGGCGCACAGATGGCTATGTGACGGCCGTTCCTGACGGGACAGATGATTTCAGGGAGGTGATTCGTCCAAAACATCCGGGTGCCGATCCGGACTTCGCACCGGCCCGTTATTATCAGGTCTACCAGCAGAAATTCGGCTTTCTCTCCAACCTCAGCATCCTCGACCTGCTGTTCAACGAGGGCAACGGGAGTGTGCTGTACCTGTAGGATGCCGTGCGTGGCTTTGTCTTCCGGCGGTTTTGTGCCCGTCGCCCACGGACGTGTTTCCCCGCTGTCACAAACAGACAATCCCCACGAGGACGAGTGCCCGTCTTCGTGGGGATTGTCTGTTCCGTAGGGAAGCCGTCCTTCTCATTCTCTTCAGGCCTGTTCTGGAAGTCGCACGGCGGCCTGTCGCTGCCGGGAATGTTGCCGGCGTTTTGTGTCTTTTCGTCTTCAGGCGGATGTTCCGGTTTCGCTTTCTGTCGCGTCAGATGCCATGCTCCCTTCAAGAGGATCGCAGTATCTGAATCTGCCTGAAAGATGGAGATCCGGCCAAGACAGCCTTCCGGTCTGGACAGGAAAGCAGTGGATGGAAGAAACGGAACAACTTACTTCCTGTGCAGGAAGAAACGCACCAGCAGGAAGTTGACGGGGACACAGATGGCGAACATGGGAATCATCGCCAGCTGTTTGCTGATTCCCGTCCATAGGAAAAGATGAAGGAAGGCCGTCTGCAGGCCGTAGTTGATGATGTGTGAGAAGATGAATCCGGCTCCCCTCTTCGCCGTAGACTTCACCCGGAAGGTATAGCGTGTGGAAGCAATGTAGTTGAAGGTGAAGCTGAGTAGATAAGCGACCGTGTTGGCGGCCAGCGGCTGCAGCCAAAGGAGCATCAGCAGGTAAACAGCGTACTGGATGCCTGTCGCCAATGCGCCTACAAGCATGAAACGCACGATTTCATCGAGTTCCTTCCGGTGCTTTTTCTTCACTTTCCACATTCTGTCTCTCCGTTTCTGAAAGGTTTGTAAAATCCTCTGTCGGCGTATGCGAGCAGCTCTCTGTCGCCCCGGCTGTCGCCGAAAGCGGTCAGTCTGTAGTCCTTGCGGTGCGGATAGAGGGCTGTAAGCCGGTTGACTTTCTCCTGTCCATAGCAGTTGCGGGAGGTGAAACGTCCCGTGAGAAGTCCGTCGGCGACTTCTATCTGGGTCCCCAGGACCTGCACCTTTCCGCCGAATCCGTCGAAGAACGGACGTACCCAGTTGTCGATGCTCGCACTGATGACCACGACGGCCGTCTCCGGTTCGCCCAATATTCTTTTGACCGTCGCCACGCCCTCGGGGCGGAGCAGCTGTGGATTCTGCCGGGCAAAGGCAAGGCAGAGCCTGTCGAACACACCGGCCTCCATCCCCTTGAAAAACCAGGAGAATACCTGCTGTTTCACCTTCCAGTTGGGATAGAGATGCAGCTTCATCAGGACGATCAGGGGGGAGAAGTACAGGAAACCGGCCGCCATCCGTATGCCGCCTTTGGCAAAGCGGATGAAGGCTGGCAGGGTGTCCTTGTCGGTCAGGGTCCCGTCGAAGTCGAAAGCGTAGATTCTTTTCATTTCTTGTCTGGCCGGCCGGCTCGGGGTGCCGTGCAGGGGGTGTCTTGCCGGGAACGGCTCTGGAAATCCCCCGCCGGGACACCGGTATGCGGAAGCCTGCCTAAATATTCTTGAGTACGTAGATGATAAAGAGGAAAGCCAGTCCGAAGGCCAGGACGGTACACTGCATGAACCGGTCGTGGAGCATCACCTTCGTAGGGTCGCCGCTCTTCTTGTCGACGACGGAAATCTGGATGTAACGGAGCAGTCCCACCAGGACGAAGACACTCGTCAGATAGAGATAGTCCGTATGGAAATTCTGAATCGTCTCGGGGCTTACCGTGTACATGATGTAGCATACCAGAGTGACACTTGCCGTGATCGTGATAGACTGGTTGATGAAAGTGAGGTTGTAGCGGATCGTGTTCTGGCGGGGAGCATGCCCCGTCTCGTTCATCCGAACGACATCGTCGCGCCGCTTGGCAAAGGAGAGGAAGAGCATCAGGAGGAAGGTCATCAGCACGATCCATCGGCTCAGACGGATGTCTGTGGCATAGCCTCCCGCAAGGATTCTGAGGACGAATCCGAATGCGACGATGCACACGTCTATGATGGCGTACCGCTTCAGCCTGAGGCAGTAGGCGATGTTCAGCAGCCAGTAGAAGAGAATCACGCTGGCGGTCTCAGTCTGATGTGAAGACAGCAGAAGGGTCGAAACCATTGACAGGGCGAACATCAGCGCCATCAGCAGATAGCCTTGCACGACGGTGATGGCTCCTGAAGCCATCGGACGGTGACACTTGACAGGATGCCGGCGGTCGTCTTCGACATCGACAATATCGTTGAGGCAGTAGATGGAGGAGGCCGCAAAGCTGAACGACAGCACCGTGACAAGCGCCGCATAGACTGCCTCGGGCTGCAGCAGCGCCCCTCCGAAGAAGACCGGGAGGAGCACAACGAGATTCTTTATCCACTGGTGCGGGCGGATCAGACGGATGAGGTTTTTCATTTCATTCTATTCTCTATGGGAGTGATGAATCGTTCAAGCAAGGCGTGCAGCATCCACGCCAGGAAAATGGTGACAAGGGTCGTCACGAGGAATGTAGGCCAGTAGGACCAGCCGTTGCGCTCGACATACTCCAGTACGAAGTGGTCGTGGACGAGATACGCCTCCAGGCTTAATGTGCCGACAAGACGGAAGACTTTGTTCACGGTGTCGGGCAGCCGGCGGAAGATCCGGTTCAGCAGGAGGATGGTCGTGACCGTAAGGGGAATGTAGAGCATCCTCTCCAGAAAGAGGGGAAACTGTCCGTGCTTCACCTGTTCCAGGAAGATGCTGGAGGCGAGTGCCATGACGAACATCAGGCCGATCATCCAGATGGAAGCTCCGTCCATCGTCTCCTTCCGTTTCACCGCAGCCGCCATGTTGATGCCGATGAAGAAGATCGGGACACGGCTCCAGAAGATTTCCAGGTGGCCTACTGCCTCATGGACCGGGGTGACGTATTGTACGAGGATGCACCACATGATCATGGCTACCGGCAGCCAGCGGTAGATGGGATGACGGATGACGAGGCTCATATAGAACGGACTGACGGCATAGAGGAACAGGATGGCGGGAATGTACCAGAACGTCAGTTCGTCGTGCAGCCAGAAGTCCCAGTTGACAGTGATGTCGCCGATGAGGTCGATGAGGCTGGTGCTGTGTCCGCTATGTCCCGCAAAGCCGGCAGACAGATAATCGGGGATGTAGTACAGGGATGCCATGAGAAGCCATGCCGGATAGATACGCAGGAAGCGGCGCAGATAGAACCGGTGCAGGGACGGATTCCTCGTCCAGGAGAACCAGAGTCCCATGCCGCTTAGAAACAGGAAAATGTCAACCCCTATGTTGCCCATCCTCCGCAGGCCGAAGAAGATGTCCTCTCGCGGCAGTCCTACATGGAAGAGTATGACGAAGAGCATGGCTGCTCCCATCAGTTCGCTGCGGTAGCGGCTTATGTTGGCCAGTTCGATATCTTTTATCTTCATATCTTTCCGCAATGGAATCGTATGATTTCACTTGAGTTCCGGGTTCGGGATCTTCTTCATCAGTTCCTTGAACAGCCATGCCAGACAGAGGGAGGCGAGGACATACAGCAGGAGTCCTGTCCAGTGATCTCCGCCCCGTGAGATGGGAATGAAGACCTTTCTCGTTATGGGGTGACAGACGAAGAGAGCCGCCGAGATGCTGCCTGTCCAGGAGAGGATGTGCATCAGCGGTGACCGCCGCCTGCCGGCGAAAGCCTCGAATCCTCCCAGCAGTTTCACGAAGCTGACGGAGGCGATGCAGACGGCCAGCGGTACGAGATACCACGACAGGGCATTGAAACTCATCAGCAGGACGGCGAGGGCGGAGACGAGGAATGCAGCCCCGTGGGTCGCCATGCTCCACGGCCGCATGTACCTCGCATAAAGCAGTCCTGCCCCGAAAGGCAGCATGGCACCTACGAAGTTATACCTCAACTGGTTCAGCGCCTCGCTTTCAGGAGGGCACGCCAGCTGGACGGCGGTGCAGACCACGATCAGGGCTGCGGTCCACATCCAGTGCCGCCGGTAGAGGAGAAGGCGGTAGACGACATAAAGCTGGAACATCAGTCCAAAGAACCAGTAAGGCCCCGGCCAGATGATCTTGTCGGGGAATGGAAGTACGTTGTTGAAAAGTCCCAGCTGGGCAAGGATGTCCGTCACGGCGTAACGGTGAGGGACGGGCGTGACGGCATCCAGCAGGGTGAAGGCGACGAATCCGACGATCATCATGCGGAAAAGCTTCAGCCAGTGATACCTGATGAATCCTGACAGGGGGAGCCGCCTTGTTCCGTCTGCGGACAAACCGCCCTGCCCCCGCTCGTATTTCATGGTCAGTCCGTATGCGGAGAGGAACAGGAAGACCGGCACGCCGTAGTGCCCGAAGAACGACAATACGTGGAAAAGAAACAGGTCGTCCCACGGCCCTCGCAGGACCTGCCAGAACCCGTCTGCGTTGTGCTGGAAATACTGGTACTCGTTTTCCTTCACCACCGGTCCCAGCCAATGGCAGTAATTGTGCAGGAAGATTCCGATGATGGCAAGTCCCCGCAGTGCATTGCATTCTGTTCTTGTCAACAGTTCTCTGTTCATTTCCCGTGTTTTGCAAGTTGGTCGTAATCCGTCGTATTCTTCAGCAGCCTCGGCCGCTTCTCATCGTAGTCGGGGCTGAGCACGTTGTATTCCGCATGATAGTCTTTCGTATGGATCCCCGCCAGATACAGGAGCAGATGCGGCAGGGCATCCGTCATGAAACGGCGGTGGCGGGCACGGATGATCTGCTGGAAGATGTCCGGATGCTTCGCCGCATACTTATGCGAGCAGAAGATCCAGAACGGAATCTCGAACTCATAATGCGCCAGGTCGTAGTCAATGGTGTCAGAGTGGTTTCGGCAGATGAAGCCGCGGCTGCCCTCGTAGCATTCTTCTCCGTGGTCGGGCATATAGATGACGATGGCCTCCCGGTCTTCAAACCGTCTGACGATCTGGTCGACGATGGAGTCATTGTACAGGACGGCATTGTCGTAATCGGCCAGGACATTCCGTCGGCTCAGGTCGAGATCCGGCCGTTTTTCTGCATAGTCTTCTCCCCTGAAGTGATGGCGGTCGGCCGGATAACGCTGCCGGTAGTTGACGTGCTGGCCGATGAGATGGAAGATGATGAGGTTGTGGTCTGAATTGTACTGCTGCTGGTTCTTGTCGTAGTCATCCAGCAGTCCGCAGTCGTAGCGGTACAGCTGCTTGTTGCGTGCATCGAACATCGCCCTCGACAGCTCCGGGTGGTTCAGGAAGAATCCGCCGCTGAAGTCGTACACGGCTTCCTTTGCCTTGGGCAGGAACTGGTTGGTGAGGAAGGTCACGTGATAGCCGGCTCTGCGGAACAGTTCGGGGAAGAGCGGGTAGTCGCACCACTCTCCTTTCTCGCCTGCAACATGGAGGGAAAAGACGTTCTTGAAGACGAAGCTGGTCAGATTCCAGGGAGACACCACATCGCTGAACGGCACCAGCAGCCC
The DNA here is from genome assembly GCF_000191065.1 of Prevotella multiformis DSM 16608. GTDB lineage: Bacteria > Bacteroidota > Bacteroidia > Bacteroidales > Bacteroidaceae > Prevotella > Prevotella multiformis. The sequence continues at coordinate 98,239 of NZ_GL872283.1, read as the reverse complement.
TGTCTTCTCACGCCTGATCTGCCGCGGGGTGGTCGGCATGAAGTATCCGTACTGTTCCGAATGGTGCTTGCCATAGCTTTCCCCGATGATAAGAACGATATCCGGCGAACGGAACGAGCAGCTGTCTACTGTCACCTTGTCCTTTGCCACGATAAGGCGGTCGATCTGCTTCGATGCCAGCTCGTTGGAGAAGATGCTGAATACAAGACGGTAGACCGGAAGATAGAACTCGGCGCACTTGCGGTGCGTCAGCTCATGTTCTACGGAGCCGATGGTGTCCAGCGAGAATATCTGCGCTATTTCCCTTTTGTTGTGTGCGGATCTGACCACCGACCAGACAAGCAGCACGAGAAAGATGAATCCCAGAGCCGGCTGCAGGGAGGTAAGCCGCTGTCTCCAGGCCGCTGCCCGCCGTCTGAAAATCGCCGGCAGCATGCTCTTCCCGCAGAAAGCGGTAAGAATATGGACAAGCAGAATCAGCCCTAACACGCCCACACTCGATGCAAGGAGGTCGGCAGTGAAGTAACTGCTGAAGAACTCGCCGGCCTCGCGGCCATTGGTCTCGCCGACGAGAAGAAGCATGGAGGGATTCAGCGTCGACTGGAACTTCACCCAGCAGAACAGGTCGGTGATATTTGTCGTGTAGGCGATGACATACAGACAGGCACGCACCCACCGGCGTATCTTCCGGGGTATCAGCATGAGGATCACGGCTATTGCATACAGGTCGAGAAACAGCTCCAGCCAGAGGTTTCCGTAAACTTTTTCCTCGGGATTGCCGGCCGGCAGTTCGGCATACGACACGAATATCCCTATCAGGTACATGAAAACGAAGAATGAGGCATTGTCCCTGATGGGCTGCCATACTTTATTCAACAGGCGGATAGCTTTCTCTCTGTATTTCATTTATGTGCATAGAATTATAGAAATTATGTGCAAAGTTAACTTTATTTTATGAGTAAGTCTATTTTAAAGTACAATTTAACACTGTCGGCCGTTCCATTCTCCTTCTTCATGGAATTCAGGACCGGTATGCCTGTGCGGCATTCTCCCCGGTGGATGGAGGTCTCCGTTGATGTCTTTTGCGGATCTGCCGGAGAATCCCTGCCGGCGGATCCGCATTATGAGACAGCGTGTTTGCTCCTTGCTTTAGGGCAACATGCGCTTCTTTCGTCCGTGTGGGTTACGTCAGTTCTCGGCAGTGCGGCTTTTTTTCACGGCAATCCGCTCCCTTACCGGCAACGGATGGTCTGCGTGCGGGTCTTCGACACGGCCGGTGCCAGCCCTCAACACGGCCGGTGTCAGCCCTCAACACGTTCGGTGTCGGGTATCAACGCGGATAGTGTCGGGTGTCAGCACATCGGCAGGAAGCGGTGAGACTGCAGTCCCTGTCGCCGTGATGCGGACAGCAGGCGGCCGGTCGGCCTATGCGGTATGGCGGGGTGTCATTTCTCTTCTTCCTCTTTGAACAGTACATCTTTGAGCTTCTGATAAAGGAAGGAAAGGGTCAGGAGGAGAATACCGAGGCTGATGAAGACGATGATTTTCCCCAGAGCCGGCATCGACCATACGTCGTTGAGGACAAGTTTTCCTAAGACGATACCGAACTCTGTCAGACTGACGATGCGTACTTGCTTGCTGTGACAGCGCATGCCGACACACATGAGGGTGAAGGCTGCAAATCCCAGGGAAAGGGAGAAAGCGGTGCTGAAGCCGTACTCGTTGAAGGTAACCATCAGCAGGCGGGTTGCCGTGAGCCATACCAGTGTTGAGATAATGGCGAACTCGGTGTGCTGTTTTCTGTTGTCAGGCATTGCAAGCAGCAGTCCGCGCATGACATATATCAGATAGGCTGCTGTCACGCAGGTCATGATCCATTTCAGCAGATTCCCGTCCGTACCGGTGTAGTTCCATACTGCCATCGCATACAGTCCCGCTGCAAAATAGACGGTGATATCGTAAAAGACCCTGTACCGGTCTATTTCAAAGCGGTTGCGCAGGATGCCGGCACCCGCCGACAGCAGCACGTTGAGTGCAAGCAGAGAGGCAAGGTCTGCCACGACATTCTCGAGATGGAAGTGGAAATCATCCCAGAGCCCCAGGTACAGGAGCAGGAAGCCGACGGAATATGCAACCGCATTGCAGGGAGCGTAGCTGATCAGGCGATGGTCTTCTGAGAACAACGCTCTGTGGCGTTGCAGGATGACGGCAAACACAAAGGAGGAGATGCTCAGGAACAGCATCACAAGGAAGTTGCCATTGAAGAACAGGGAGTGACCGGTGTCGGCTAAATTCTCGCACAGCAGTCTGCAGAGCAACAGGGACACCAGCGTCAAGACAGACAGCACGACAGCCCCGGTCTCAAATATCCGGTCTTTCTCCCGGGTGAAGAGCCATAGGAGGATCACCGCCTCGGTTGCCCACATCATGAGGAGGTTGGTCGTATCGAACTGCATCGGAATGCCGATGGAGACGAAGGTGATGGTCAGACCCAGCATAAGGCTGCGCAGGGTGTCCTGTCCCGATATGCGGAAACGCAGGTAGAGATAGGCTGCCAGATTGACAGCGGCGATGAAGAAAGCGATGAAACCGTCATTGTCGAACGACATCCCACACCGTCTCAGCACGTAGTCGCCATACAGCAGATACAGGAAGCTGTTGCCGGTCACGACCGACAGCATCGCACGTCTTATGGACTTGCTGCACGGGGTGCGCAGGATGAAGATGACTGGAAGCAGGAAGATGAAATAGAACAGGGTTGCAAATCCCAGCAGGACGGTATAGCCTGTGGGTGAGAGCAGGAACTGCCAGCCGCCTGCCAGGGTCGTCATCCACAAAATGATGTATGTAAAACAGAAAGCGACAATAGGCAGTATTCCCCATTTCCTGTACATCGCCAGAGCGAACATGCCGATGTTCAGGATGCTGATGTAGATCTGCAGGGTAATGACGCTGTCCGAGTCGGTGCTGACGATGAAGGGTGCGAGGAAGCCGCCGACGAGTGCCGTGACGGCCAGCTCCTTCCGGTCGTACAGAATGGAGATGACCGACATGAAGAGGGTGGTGGCGCAGAGGATGACAAACGCCATGGTCTGTGAGAACAGCCCGTAGTAATGGAAAGCGATGGCTGTGATAAGATAGAACACGCCGAAGGCACCGCCGGCCAGCAGGGAGGTGAAGGTGTGGTATCGCCGATGCAGCCGTTCGGCCAGCACGAGCATGCCCGCTCCGACGGCATAGCCCAGCATAGTCCGCGCCGTCTCATTGATCCAGTTCTGGTCAATCGCATACTTGACGAAGAAGCCGATGCCGATGATGAACACGATGATGCCGATCTTACCGAAAAGGTTCTCACCGATGAACTTCTCATAGTTCGTTCCCTGTCCGGCGAAAACCGCTTCATCCCTGTCACTTGCCGCATCTTCCTCGGAAGAGCCGGCAGAGCAGTCCATGACCCTGGGAGGCTCGCCGTCCTGTCTTTCCCTTGCAGTATCTTTCTCTGCAAAGCGGCTCATGACCCTGGAGAGTCCGCTGTCCTGTCTTTCCCTTGCCGCATCTTCCTCGGAGGAGCGGACGGGACGGTCGGCAGCCGGGAACGGTTTCCGGTCCTGCCGGTCAGCTGCCTGTTCGGTTGTATCTTCCTTTTGTCCGGCGGATTCCGTCTCTTGTCCAATCGTCTCCTGTTTCCTTTCATCTTTCTCTTTCACAGGTATTTCGACGACGGATGGACGTATGGGCTCTGACTGTTCCCACCAGTAAGCAGCAGGAGCATGGGGGACAGGGGCTTCTTCTCCGGAAGTCTTTGCCGTCTCCTGTCGCATCTCCGCCGGAGTATTCTCTGCTGTCTGCTCCCGTTCTTCCACGATGGCTTTCTTTGCAGGTCCGGCAGGTTTCCGGTATTCTTTCCGACTGTCCCTGATCATTTTCTGCAGTGCCGAAAGTTCTTCGGTGATGATGTCGAGGGAATCGCCAAGTGCATTGATCTTGGAGAACAGTACATAACAGACAGCTGCCGGAATCACCAGTAACGCCAGAGGAAGAAGCCAAATAAATCCGTAATCCATAAACATATTAAAGCATTTTGACCGTAAAGGTAGTGTTTTTCTTCATATTCTCCTAATTCTTTTGACATTTAAATTATTTTCTTTTGACATTTAAATTATTTTCTGTTGACATTTAAATTATTTTCTGTATATTTGTCAGCAATTACAGGGTGTTGGTGAGCAGGGGAGAAACAGGCAGGCCGGTCTCGGCGGTTGTCTGTACCTTCAATGGGAGAAGTACCTCAGAGAACAGCCGGACTCCATTCCCATGCAGACCCTTCAAGGAGACTGATGGGAGGGGGCAGGGAGGCTTCTTCTGTCCGTTCATCTTCGCTTAGGGCAGCGTACAATACACTGATTGCAATGTACGACACGCCTGTTGCGACATACAATCAATACGACCTTTAAATACAGGAAAAAGAATGAATATCGCTTTGTTGACAGCCGGCGGAACCGGCAACCGCATGGGACAGGACATCCCCAAACAGTTCATGACGATCGACAACATTCCCGTGATCATCTACACCCTGAAGGCTTTTCAGGAGCATCCTGAGGTAGATGCCATCGGTGTCGTGTGTCTTAAAGGCTGGGAAGTGGTGCTGCAGGCTTATGCCAACCAGTTCAACATAACGAAGCTGAAGTGGATCTTCGAGGGCGGCGACAGCAACCAGCACTCCATCCTGAACGGTCTGCAGGGACTGAAGTCCATGGACTGTTCTGACGACGACATCGTTCTGGTACACGACGGAGTACGTCCTCTGGTCTCCGGACAGATCATTTCCGAGAACATCGCAACGTGCAGGGAATACGGCTATGCCGTGACAGGACTGGTATGCAAAGAAGCCATCATGGAGGTGCGGGGCAGCTGCCTGCGCAACATTTCCATTCCCCGCGAGCGGCTCATCAGGACACAGACACCGCATACCTACCGGCTGGGCACGCTGCTGAAAGCGCATGCAGAAGCGGAAGAAAGGGGAATCGGGAATACGGTCGCATCCTGTACTCTGCTCGGAGCGCTCGGCATAGACGACCAGCACCTCGTGGCGGGATCCGAACGAAACGGTCTGAAACTGACCCGGACAGAGGATGTAGAGCTGTTCAAGGCATTGAAAGATACGGAAAGAGAGGAATGGTTGAAATGACTAATACCTATTCACAGCAGCTGGAAGAAGCCGTACGGAGCGGTCTTCCCTGGTCGAAGCTGTCAGGCTGCAATATCCTTGTGACGGGTGCGACAGGGCTGATCGGCGGCTGTCTGGTCGATATGCTCATGCACAGGCGGCACCGCGACTACACCGTCTATGCGGCAGGACGCAACAAGGCTAGGGCTGACAGGCGTTTCTCCACCTATCTCAATGATCCGGACTTCCACTTCCTGTGCTTCGATGTCACGAAGCCGCTGCCAGCGGACGTCGATTTCCATTTCATCATCGATGCCGCCAGCAGTGCGTCCCCCGCCCTCTATGCCGCCGATCCGGTAGGCGTGATGAAAGCCAACATCTGCGGTGTCGACCGCCTTCTGGACTATGGCAGACGGCACCGGCTGCGCAGGTTCGTCTATGTCTCATCGGGAGAAGTGTACGGGGAAGGCGACGGAAGAGTCTTTACAGAGGATTACAGCGGCTACGTCGACCCGACGGCGGTCCGTTCCTGCTATCCGTCTTCCAAACGTGCAGCCGAGACACTGGCGGTCTGTTACGCCCGGCAATACGGCCTTGACATAAGCATCGCGCGCCCTTCCCACGTCTACGGCCCTTATTTCAGTCCGTCGGACAATCGGGTCTATGCCCAGTTCCTCCGCAATGTTCTCGCCGGTGAGGATATTGTCATGAAGAGCGAAGGGACGCAGTTCCGTTCCTGGTGCTATGTCATCGACTGTGCCGCCGCCCTTCTCTTCCTGCTCCTGAAGGGAGAGAACATGACCGCCTACAATATTGCCGACGCACAGTCGAACATCACGATACGGCAGCTGGCGGGAATGATTGCCGCCGTCGGAAACCGTAAGGTGGTCATGGAACTGCCGGAGGAAGCAGAGAAAGCGGGCTACTCCGTCGTCACCCGGGCAGTCTTCGACACGACCCGGCTGGAGCAGCTCGGCTGGATGCCGCTTCCCTCGTCCATGCAGGAGAAAATCAAAGCGACCCTGCTGGAAGAGAAGCGGGTGCAGGGAGGCTCCTGTTTATAGAAACCGCACCGTCACCTGATGGCGGTTGCGTTTGTCCTTCGGGGGCAGGTCGTTGTAATTGCCGTAGATGATCCCGCAGAACTCCTCGGGTTCTGCGGGGCCGTTGTAGGTTCTGCCCTCAAAGCGGATTTCCCTGTAGGGGCGCAGTACCCGTTCGGGAAACCGTTCATAGAACCACGTTCCGTATGTGTGCATATACGCTCCTTTCTTTCCGAACAGCTGCCCGAACAGGCGGAAGACGGGAAACACGCCATGTTCGAGGAACGCATACCCTGCCTGTGCCCAGTGCGGGTGATCCGGCGAAAGACGGAAGTTCACGACACAGGCCAGCTTGCCCGCCAGCCGTTGCAGCGAGGGCAGTATCCTGTCTTCATAAGGGAAAATGTCGATGTGCAGACCACGGTATTTCATGATCTCCAGAGCCTTCCGGTCTCTGGAGTTTTCGTTTTCCGTACTCAGGTGTTCGCTCTTCGTGTCGCGCAGGCTGGCCCACGACTTCAGGTAGCCGGGGTCGGTGCTGTTGTCCTGAAGGACGAACTGCGGATGCGGATGGCGTTTCAAGTAAGTACAGAAGCGCCTGTAATCCTTGTGATCCACCACGATATCCACATCGTCATCCCAGGGAATGAACCCTCCGTGGCGCAATGCGCCCAGCACGTTGCCGCCGTCCAGCCGCCATGCCACTCCGGCTTCCGCCGCCGCTGCTTTCAGATAGTCGAGCATGTCAAGCAGCCGCAGCTGTGCCTGCCTGAGTACCGAGCCGTCAGGATTGTATTCTTTCCGCAGGCTCTCACGGGTCTCTCCCGTATTGAATGTGCCGGTCATCATCTTTCGTCTTTGTTGTTGGAAAGACAGTACCGGCGGGTGCAGGGAAAACGTGGCTTCCTGCCTGCCGGATGCAGCCTGTCTTTGCGAAATTACATAAAAAAGTCGAATCTTCCTCCGCTTCTGCAAAGACATCCTCCCCCTCGATGTCCTCAATGTGTCCTCCCCAACGCTGGTTCTTCAAGTGCGTCCTGTCCGTCTCCTGCCGACGTATGGCTGCCCGGCACCAGTTGTGGCGAGGCCTGACACCGGTCGTGTCGAGGGTCCGCACGTTTACAGCCGATGGTATCGGAAGACCGTGTCCGGGGCGCAACCGTGTCCGGAGACAGGCGGATCCTTCTGTCCTTAGAAGCTCTTGAGCCACGCCTTCAGGTCCATCATCATCTCTTCATGGTAGCGGAAGCCGATCTTGCTGCCCCAGCCATGACCGCCGCCGGGATAGACATGCAGCGAGGCGCGGACATCGTTGCGGTAAAGTTCGGTGTAATAGTTCACGCCGTTTGCGGGGGGAACGGCATCGTCGTCGTCGCTGAGTGCGATGAACGCGCGCGGCGTGACACGGCTCACGTTCATGTCGGCGCTGTATTTCTTCTCGTCACGCTTGCCGGGATGTTTCCCCAGGAAGTTGGTCCGGCTCCGGTCGTGTCCGTAGCCTTCCAGCATGGAGATGACCGGATAGAACAGGATCTGGAAGTTCGGCTTCGCCTCTCCCAGACTTCTCGTGGCGATGGTTGCCGCCAGATGTCCGCCTGCCGAGAAGCCCATGATGCCGATGTCATTGCGGTTGATTTTCCAGCTCGTGGCATTCATGCGCACCAGTCTCATGGCCTGTTCGGCATCCGATACCGGAACCTCCGGATTACCGTTCGGCATACGGTATTTCAGCACGATGGCTGCAATGCCCTGGTTCTGGAAGAACTCCCCCCAGTCGTAGCCCTCCTTTTCCATCGACAGCGTCTCGTAGGCGCCGCCCGGGCAGATGACCACGGCACGTCCTGTCGCCTCTTTCTCTATGGGAAGGAAGACGCGTACCTTTGCCGTGTCCCTTGAGTCGCCGTTGCTGTAAGGTGGGCGGCCGTTGTATAGTTTGACATCGAATGTACTCTGGGCAGACATTGCCATGCTGACAGCAGCCAGTCCGATCGTGAAGAATAGTTTTCTGAAATTCATTCTGTATTCTGTTTGTTTGTCGCCTTTTCCGTCATTCGCTCGTTCCAGCCGTCATCTGCCCGTGCGGTATGACGGCCGTGTCCCCATAATCGTAAGGTGTCGTCACTGTTGCAGCAAGAAGCAGGAGGAAGTATGTAATTTTGAGCGTATTGTCGCAAAGTTAACAAAAAGATACGGTTTCGGCCGTAGATATTTAGAGTTTTTAGTATATTTGCAGCATGAAATGATAAAAGTCATTGAACGTAAACGTATTTTAAAGATTGCGGCGTTTATGTTAACAACCGTGCTCTGCCCTGCTGTCCCGGCGGCCGGCCGTTCATTGACACCTGATGTTCACCCCCTCATCCCTCTCACCGCCCCCTCATCGCTTATCACGTCCGTCATCCCTATCAACATCACCCGATTATGCACGTATTAGACAAATTTCAGTATTGCCCCGCATGTGGAAGCAGACACTTCGTGGAGCAGAACGAGAAGAGCAAACGCTGCGAAAGCTGCGGCTTTGAGTATTTCCTGAACCCCAGTTCGTCCGTGGCGGCGTTCATCCTGAACAGCAAAGGCGAACTGCTTGTGACGCGCCGGAAACTTGATCCGGGACGCGGGACGCTGGATCTGCCCGGCGGATTCTGCGACATCGGTGAGACGACGGAAGAGGCTCTTGCCCGTGAGATAGAGGAGGAGACCAACCTCGTTATCAAGGAAAAACGTTATTTCTGTTCGCTTCCGAACAAGTACCGTTACAGTGGATTCGACATTCCCACACTCGATGCCTTCTTCATCTGCAGCGTGGAGGACGAGACCGTTCTCAGGGCAGCTGACGACGTGGATGAGGTGAGGTGGCTGCCGCTGGACGAAATTCATACCGAGCAGTTCGGTCTCCGCTCTATCCGCCAGGCGCTCTATGACTTCCTCCAGAGGGAGAAGGAAAACTTAAAAAAGTAGAAATTTTGCCTATTATATAAGGTGTAAGCAAAAAGTTTAAGTACTTTTGCGCCCTTGAAAAAACGTACAAGAGTGATTATGCAAGAAAACCTGGTAATAGTAGAGAGCCCCGCAAAGGCCAAGACCATCGAGAAGTTTCTCGGCAAGGACTATAAGGTAATGTCGTCTTACGGCCATATCCGTGACCTGAAGAAGAAGGAACTGAGCATTGACCTTGACACCCTGACCCCCGACTACGAAATTCCTGACGAAAAGAAGAAAGTCGTCAGCGAACTGAAGAAGAATGCCAAGGCTGCCAAGAAGGTCTGGCTGGCTTCCGATGAGGACCGCGAGGGAGAGGCCATCAGCTGGCATCTCTGTGAGGTGCTGGGACTGGACGAGGAGAAGACGAGCCGAATCGTGTTCCATGAGATTACCAAGCCGGCCATCCTGAAGGCCATCGAAACTCCGCGCCATCTGGACATGAACCTGGTGAACGCACAGCAGGCCCGCCGTGTGCTCGACCGTCTGGTAGGTTTCCGCCTGTCACCGGTCCTGTGGCGCAAGGTGAAGCCGGCACTGAGCGCAGGACGCGTGCAGAGTGTCGCCGTCCGCCTGATTGTCGAACGTGAGCGGGAGATCCAGAACTTCGCATCAGAACCTTATTATCGCCTGAATGCCGTCTTCGCCGTCACCAACGAGGACGGCTCGAAGAATGAAGTGAAGGCGGAACTGAACAAGCGGTTCAAGACCCATGAGGAGGCCCTGGCGTTTCTGGAACTGTGCAAGAAAGCAAGGTTCAGGGTCGCATCCATCGCCAGGAAACCGCTGAAACGCACGCCGGCGCCGCCTTTCACCACCTCGACCCTGCAGCAGGAAGCGGCCAGAAAGCTCGGATTCACCGTCAGCCAGACGATGATGGTAGCGCAGAGGCTGTATGAGGCCGGCCGCATCACGTATATGCGAACCGACAGTGTCAACCTGTCCGCCCTGGCCATCAACACCAGCAAGGCCGAAATAGAGCGACTCTACGGGGCTGAATACGGCAAGGTAAGGATGTACCATACGCACAGCAAGGGTGCGCAGGAGGCTCACGAGGCCATCCGTCCCACCTATATGGACAATGTCTCCATCGATGGAACAAGTCAGGAAAAACGCCTGTACGACCTGATATGGAAGCGTACCATCGCCTCACAGATGGCGGATGCGCAGATAGAAAAAACGACCGTAAACATTTCCCTTGAAGCGGAAGACGGCAAGAACCAGACCGATCTGCAGTTCGTTGCCAACGGTGAAGTGATTGCTTTCGAGGGATTCCTGAAAGTTTACCACGAGTCGTCCGACGACGAAGAGGGCGGCGAGGAATTCTCCCATGCACTGCCCCCCATGCACGAGGGCGAGGAACTCGAACGCCGTGAGATTGTCTCGACGGAGCGTTACTCGCAGGGTCCCGGCCGTTATACAGAGGCAAGTCTCGTGCGCAAGCTCGAGGAACTCGGCATCGGCCGTCCGTCCACTTACGCCCCGACCATCTCGACCATCCAGCAGCGCGAATACGTGCAGAAGGGCGACCGCAAGGGCGAAGAGCGGAAATACGTCGTGGACACGCTGCTCGGGCTGAAGGTCACGTCCAAGACCAAGAAGGAAATGGCCGGTGCCGACAAGGGCAAGCTCATCCCGACGGACATCGGTATTGTCGTCAACGATTTTCTCATGGAGAACTTCCCGGACATCATGGACTACAACTTTACGGCAAAGGTCGAGCAGGAGTTCGACAAGATCGCCGAGGGCAAGGTGGCATGGAACAAGGAGATGAAGACCTTCTACCAGGGCTTCGAGCCGGAGGTGGAGAAGGTGATGAACGCCCGTTCAGAGCATAAGGCCGGCGAACGCGAGCTGGGCATAGACCCCAAGAGCGGCAAGCCGGTGTTCGTGAAGATCGGCCGCTTCGGCCCCGTTGTCCAGATCGGCAGTGCCGATGATGAGGACAAACCGCGTTTCTCTCAGCTGCCGGCCGACAAGAGCATAGAGACGATTACCCTTGACGAAGCGCTGGAGCTGTTCAAACTGCCGCGCACGGTCGGGCAGTTCGAAGGGACGGATGTCGTCATCGGGGCAGGTCGTTTCGGCCCTTACGTGCTCCACAACAAGAAGTATACGTCGCTGCCCAAGGACGAAAACCCGCTTACCATCAGCCTTGATGCAGCCATCAACCTGATTCAGAAGAAGCGTCTGCAGGATGCGCAGCGGCACCTCAAGACCTTTGAAGAAGACGGCAGGATGGAGGTGATGAACGGCCGCTACGGCCCTTACATTGCCTATGACGGCAAGAACTACCGTATGCCGAAGACGCTCCACGAGAAAGCCGCCGAGCTGACGTACGAGCAGTGCATGGACATCGTGAAGAATGCACCGGAGCCCCGGCGAAAGAAGTAAAAAAGACACCGGCCTGCCTGCAAAGGGGGTATGACATCCGCCTCATGGTGTGGCGACGGCCTGCTGCGGGGGGATGGTAAATGATCTTGGGCATGACAGAAAACAAGGAAGGCTACCGGCCGCTTCGCATCATCCTCGTCGGCTATATGGGAGCCGGGAAGACCACCGTCGGCAAGGCTCTCTCAAAGGAGCTGGGCATTCCTTTCTACGACCTGGACTGGTACATAGAGAGCCGGATGCGCAGGACTGTGAAGCAGATCTTCGATGAAAGGGGCGAAGACGGATTCCGCAAGATGGAACAGGCCATGCTCCATGAGGTGGCGGAGTTCGAGCACGTCATCATCTCCTGTGGCGGAGGGACTCCTTGTTTCTTCGACAACATGGACTACATGAACCGGCAGGCGGAAACCGTCTATCTGAAGGCAGAGCCTGACGTGCTCTTCAGGCATCTGCAGATGGGCAGGTCTGTCCGTCCGCTGTTGCTCGGCAAGACGCCTGACGAGATCCGTTCGTTCATCCGTGAGCAGCTCGAATGGCGAGAGCCGTTTTATGCCAGGGCAAGACATACCCTCGACGTGAGCCTGATGGACAATTACGAGAAGATACAGATTTCCGTAGACCAGCTCTGCCGCCTGCTGCGGATCGACTGGTGAGGCAGTCCGGGCCAGGGCAGGGTGATGGCGCCGCCGGAGGCCCGGCAGCCTTCGCCCCGTGCGGAGGTGCAGGGGGACGGGTGTGTGCAGGGATTTAAAACAAGATATTTTATAGGGAAAGAAACATTATATAGGGAAAGAACAGAAATGAAAAAGTGGACGATTGAAGATTCGCGGGAACTGTACAACATCTCGGGGTGGGGTACATCTTATTTCGGCATAAATGACAAGGGCGACGTGTATGTCACGCCCTGTAAGGACAACACGCAGATTGACCTGCGCGATGTCATGGACGAGCTCGCCCTGCGTGATGTCACGCCGCCGGTGCTGCTCCGCTTCCCCGACATTCTCGACAACCGTATCGAGAAGACCTCTTCCTGCTTTGAGAAGGCAAGGAAGGAGTACGGATTCAAGGCCGAGAACTTCATCATCTATCCGATCAAGGTGAATCAGATGCAGCCGGTGGTGGAGGAAATCATCTCCCACGGACGCAAGTTCAACCTCGGACTGGAGGCCGGGTCGAAGCCCGAGCTGCACGCAGTCATCGCCGTACAGTGCCAGAGCGACTCGCTCATCGTCTGCAACGGTTACAAGGATCAGAGCTACATCGAACTGGCTTTGCTGGCGCAGAAGATGGGCAAGCGCATCTTCATCGTGGTGGAGAAGCTCAACGAAATAGACCTCATTGCCCGGGCAGCAAAGAAGCTGAATGTGAAGCCGAACCTCGGCATCCGCATCAAACTGGCATCCAGCGGGTCGGGGAAATGGGCCGAGAGCGGCGGCGATGCCTCCAAGTTCGGACTCACTTCTTCCGAGCTGCTCCAGGCGCTGGAGACGCTCGACGGGAAGGGGCTGCACGACTGCCTGCACCTCATTCACTTCCACATCGGATCGCAGATTACCAAGATACGCCGCATCCAGACCGCCCTCAACGAGGCAGCACAGTATTACGTGAACCTGCGCAGGATGGGGTACGGCGTCGATTTCGTCGACTGCGGAGGCGGTCTGGGGGTCGACTACGACGGTACTCGCTCGTCCAACAGCGAGAGTTCCGTGAATTACAGCATTCAGGAATATGTCAACGACTGCGTCTATACATTCGTGGATGCAGCCGACAAGAACGGTATTCCGCATCCGAACATCATCACCGAGAGCGGAAGAAGTCTTTCGGCGCACCACTCCGTCCTTGTCATCGACGTATTGGAGACGGCTTCCCTGCCGGAGATGTCCGAAGAGTTTGAGGCGAAGGAGACAGACCATCAGCTGGTAAAGGACCTTTACGACATCTGGGACAACCTCGACTCACGCAATATGCTGGAGGACTGGCACGATGCCGAACAGATCCGCGAGGAGGCACTGGAGCTGTTCTCCCACGGCATGGTGGATCTGAAGACACGTGCCGAGATTGAGGCGATGTACTGGAGTGTGTGCCATGAGATCAACAGTCTTGCCAAGAACATGAAGCATGTCCCCGATGAACTGCGGAACATGGACAAGCTGCTGGCAGACAAGTACTTCTGCAACTTCTCGCTTTTCCAGTCGCTCCCGGACAGCTGGGCGATAGACCAGCTTTTCCCCGTCATGCCTATCCAGCGGCTCAACGAACGTCCGGCACGCAACGCCACTTTGCAGGACATTACCTGCGACAGCGACGGGAAGATGTCGAATTTCGTTTCCATGGGGCGCACCAGCCACGTCCTGCCGGTCCACCCGCTGAAGAAGGGCGAGCCTTATTATCTCGGTGTTTTCCTCGTCGGAGCCTATCAGGAAATTCTGGGAGATATGCACAATCTCTTCGGCGACACCAATGCGGTACACATCTCCGTCAAGGACGGAGGCTATCACATCGACCAGATCTTCGACGGTGAGACGGTGGAGGAAGTGCTCGAATACGTACAGTACAATCCCAAGAAGCTCGTCCGGCAGCTTGAGATATGGGTGACGAAGAGCGTCAAGCAGGGTAAGATTTCGCTGGAGGAAGGCAAGGAGTTCCTCAGCAACTACCGCAGCGGACTATACGGTTACACCTATCTGGAGTAGCCGGGAAAGTGTTTCCTGCCCGATGTGGCAGACTGTGGGAGACGTGCCGGAGTGCTCCGGTCTGTTGCTGCCGTTTGTCCGTCCCGCCCCTGGCTGATGCTTCCATTCCCGGTCTTCAAGACACTTGCCGCCCCTGCCGCAAGGGAACGGAAAGCGGCAGGAAGCAGGGGGAGCAAAGCGCAGCCGATAACTTAACGAAAGTTAAACGTCGGCTTTTCCGTCCGCCCCCCTGTAACTTATCCCCATCCATAATCGTCATATATACAGAGAGAAGATGAAGAAAGTCAGTTTCCGTAACGATGTGTTGCCGTTGAAGAACGAACTCTTCCGGCTCGCACTCCGTATCACGCTCAACAGAGCGGAAGCCGAGGACATCGTGCAGGACACACTGATAAAGGTATGGAACCGCAGGGAAGAATGGAATGCCATCGACTCCATCGAGGCTTTCAGCCTGACGGTATGCCGGAATCTGTCGCTCGACCGCATCAAGAAGAAAGGGAACGATAACGACTCCCTCGAAGATGTGAAGGCTGCCGAGCCCCTCGCTTCATCCAATCCGCAGGACCGTATGATCCAGACGGACAAAGTCCGCCTCATCAGGCAGATTGTAGACGGACTCCCCGAGAAGCAACGGAGCTGCATGCAGCTGAGAGACTTCGAAGGGAAGACCTACAAGGAGATAGCCGGTGTCCTTGACATCAGCGAAGAGCAGGTAAAAGTCAATATCTTCCGGGCACGGCAGACGGTCAAACAGAAATATTTGAAATTAGACAATTATGGATTATAAGTACATCGAGCAATTACTGGAACGCTACTGGCGATGCGAGACATCCCTCCAGGAGGAGGAGATTCTCCGTATGTTCTTCTCCCAGGAGGACATTCCAGCTGCCTTGCTGCCTTATCGTCATCTGTTCGCCTATGCACAGAGTGAGAAGACGGAGGAGGTGTTGGGAGATGACTTTGACCGCAAAGTCCTGGGCCGCATCGAGGAGGAAGAACCTGTCAAGGCGCGCGTCATAACCATGCGCCAGCGGTTTATGCCGCTCTTCAAGGCGGCTGCTGTCGTGGCCATCTTCCTCACATTGGGCAATGCCATGCAGGTGGCTTTCTCCGATGGAGACGGCCGGCAGGCTGTCTCGGCCACAGCGGCGGTGGAAAAACCGCAGGAAGGGCCGTCCGTTGCCAAGGCCGACTCCGTGAAGGGAGACACCTTGCAGCACAAGATACAGAGTCCTGTGTCTACCCTCACAAAGTAAAGACAATTTCTATGCTTTCTCTATAATAATCATTTTTAGTTAAACAAGCAGAGGCTGTGAAGTCTCAATTCTCTCAAATTTTTCATAACATACTAATGTAGAAGAACCGATGCTCCACGTGGGTGTCGGTTTTTTCTTTTCCCCTCTCAAGAGGTTCTCTCCCTCTGGTCCGGCGGACGGGCTGGCAGGTGGTAATGGCAGGCTGTAGAGCGGGATGCGGTGTGCTGCCCTTTCGCATGAAAACACAGAAACACGAAGAGTCCGGTCGGTTTCATCGCAACGGTCTGCAGATGCAGGGACTCCGGCTTTCTGCTTTTTCAGATTCCCAAGGCAGTCCGAATGCCATGGAGTGTCTTGTACAATGGGATGGAAAGGCGGGGGAGGGAATGCTGCATCACAAGGAAGCGCCGGCGGTGCAGGGGTGGCGACCTGCTGCCGTGTGCTGCCGGTGCCTGTCAGAGGAGGAATGGAAACCGGACAGCTTCTTTACAGATCTGAAAGTATTTTACATTCTGCAGATGAAAATCCCCTGTTCTCTTACTGAAGAAACTTGCCGGGAATGGGGATAACCTGCCCCTGGACTCCAACCGGCCGTCACCTATGTTCCAACTAACGCCCGTTAGCATCCCAAGAGGGCGTTAGTTGCAAGCCAACTAACGCCCTCTTGGAATGTTGTCAGGCACCTTTTCCTGTAAGATCTCTATGTGTCTGTCTATAAGTGATTTGCTACCTCTCTTGAGCCCTGTTCCTTTTCCGGTTTCATTCGTTCCCCCTTCCGTTTCCGAACAGATTGCCTCCTCACATCCTCCTGATAAAACAAAAGTAATTTTTATGGACAAAACATGCGCTTTTAAAACAACTTTTCCTGTCACTTCCGTCACGCTTCCCTAATTAATGAGATGTTTATATACAGGGGACTGATGAAAAATATTAAAATGATAGCAGGACAAAATCGGCTCTATAGTTTAAATCGTTTTTAATTTGACAGTATTTGAAACTGAAAGACTTATTATCTTAATCGGCCGTTGGATGGAGTGTAATCTCGATATTCATCTACGACTCTTTGGCCTTTATTGAATACATATTTAAGCGACAATCTGAATATTGGTCCAATGTGCCGTTGATAAGAGGAATATTGACCATCAACATAATAGAATACTCTTTTAGCATCTCTTGCAAATACATCATTAAGAGTCAATCTAAGCTGAAGATTCTTTTCTTTTAACATCATATATTGTAGCTCAAAATCTAAAGAGCCATTTGCTGCCGCATTCATTAAAGAGGATTTATATGTTGGATAATAATTTCCATCTATTGATAAGTAAATCCTACTTGCCGGAGAGTAACTTATATTAGAATGAATGTTATAATTAACATACGAACACTTTCGATCAGCAGGCAATGAGAATTGGTTTTTAAAGTTATATAGCTTATCATAAGCGAGGTTGAACTGGAATTGTCCCATAATTTTCTTGTCTGCAAAACGATACGGTATGACTATGTTTGTCTTAAACGTCTGTTGATCTGCAATATTCTGATAGGTACTAGACAAATGTTTACCATTTGAGGAAAAAACATTTCCAATGAAGTCATATGTTAGTATATATGAAAAATTAAGATTCATATATTTAAATAGTGTGTTATAAATAACAAAGCCGTATGCTTTATTTGGTTTCAGATCCCGATTACCATACATAGATACCATATCATTAGCTTGTCTTTCTCCATACACCATCCATGAATATTTCGGCCTGTTTATATTTGAGACAATACCAATAATCGAATTATAATTATTCAGATTAATATACGTCAACAAGGATGGAAAGAAATTGACATAATGATTGCTGTTGTTGTTAGTAGTAGAGGAATATGTATATTGTGTATTCTCCATTCGTAAACCAAGACGTGTAGATACTCGCTTAGAAAATGTATATTTTGCTTGCGCATATAGACCTGTTAGCACTTCATGACCAGAAAATGATTCATCAACATCATTTCTATCCATGTTGACATGTGAATAGATAACATGATCTTTCACTTTATTATAGTCCACTTGTAGCCCATAAGAGAATAAAAAGGATTTTACTTCTGAGTTTAAATCTATATTAAATGTATTCATATATCCACTCATTCTCAAGTCTGAACTCTTGTATACCTCATCTTTTGCCAGGTAATCCAATTTAGAGTTATCATTACCGTAGGAAAAGGCATATGTCAAATGGCCATTTGCCCTTTTGTTGATAGAAGGTAAAGTATATGACAATGAAATATTATAAAGGTCACTATGGGCATGTTTGTTCGCAGTATATTGATTGATGTTATAATTGTTCCAAATTAAATCGGCACTGCCTTTATCGTAATATACAAACGCATTAAGACTTAATTTGGATTTGTTTGTAAACTCATAAATTGTACTTCCTCTATATGTAAACACATTATTTCTGCCATCGCTGAAATTATGGTCATCAAGGATTTTGAGACCATTATACGACAAGCTATCTGTAGATGACTTGTATATTCTTTCGTTTGCAAATGAAAGCGTGCCATTATAAAGCCATCTACTTTTCTTTACCATATAAAAAATATTTCCACCAGTATCATACATTCCATGTGGGAAAATTGAAGTAAAAGCATATGGTTGTACTGACTGACCCAGGGGTATATTGCTTTTAGTATTAATATTTATAACAGCCTCGGTGGATGCACTATATTTCCCTGAATTGACAAAAGTCAGTTCTATATTTGCAACAATATTTGCAGGTAAACTCTCCAGAAAAGCCTCCAATGATTGTGGTGAAATATTTTGCTTTACATTATTTACATATATGACTGCATTTTTCCCACCCAAAGAATAATTTCCATTAGAGTTCTTAACAATTCCTGGGATATGACGTAATGCATCTGACAATTGCAAATTTTGTTCCATCTTCATTTTTCCAAAATCGACAACGACCATTCCATCTTTCCTGTATATCCAGTTACTTTCAACCACAACCTCATTCAGCATCTCATATTTGGGCTTAAGATAATATGTTGTCCCATTACTTGTTAATTTTGTTGTGAGAGAATTAAAAGATATATGGCTCATAGAAATAATGTGGCTATCTTTCAATGCAACACTATCTAATTTAAAGTAGCCATGGCTATCTGTTAAAGCAAACAACTCGCTATTATTGTCGACTTTTACCAACACATTAGCAATGGCAGTAGAATCTATTTCATCGAATACATATCCATCTACAACTTGTCCAAATAAAGGAAGGGTTGCAAAGAACAGAAACGACATAATGTATACTGTTTTTTTTGCCATATTTGTATTACATTATATAAACGCTCCAAATTTACACATTCTTTTGGTGAATACCACGTTTTACAAGTTGTTTTTCACAAAACCGTATCGATAAATAATATTTAAAACATCTATTGTGCAAAAAGCTGTTGATGACCACCTTGATTGTATAGAGGAATTTATCAACATTCCACAATTAAAGAACTATCTTGAGGGGTTTGACAAACCAGATGCGGTTACGGAAGTTCTTAAAGAGATTATACTTCAAAGTAAAGTTGAATTTAATTTTGAAGATGACTAAATAGGTCGCTTATTCAGGGTTCTTCCGTTAAAGGGATAGATTTATACGATTGCTAACACCATGGGAAGGTCTGTGCCCGCCTTCCAAAACGTCACGTACTTGTTTTTCAACCAACTGTAAATCAATGTTGCATAGAGCTTGATGGGTGATACAGATCCCTTGACATCCCATAAACATCAAAGAACCTCATCTACGCATTTTATGGAGGGATCGGTTCTTCTGTATGTGTGATTCGTTCACTTTAGGCAATGGACACAAAACGACTTTTCCTGTCACTACCGTCACACTTGTTCAATAATTAAAGTGCTTATATACAGTGGATTGGTGAGAAATGTTAAAATGACGGCAACCAAAACTAAAACTTATATTGCGAGAAAAGTCAGTCTCCTGAAAGGGCTTTTGTGGGAACATGAAGGCCCACACAAGGGACAAGTCTTCACATTTCAGGCAGGTTTTATCGCTCTCCTTCCGGAATGGGGGATGAAAGCGGGGGGAGCTGTGTCCCGGTGGTTCTGTATGGGATGTACGGGGAGGCGGCTATACTTTCTCTCTTTCAGGACAGCACGCCAGCGTATGTCTGACACCTGATATAATCTCCCCCATTTCCAGCGCGTTCAGTCCTCTGATCAATACGTTCGGTTCTCTGATGTCCAGTGCATAGTTGGAAAGTGCGGGGACACAGTGGAAGAAAGGAAGATCGACAGGATCTCCTTTCCGGGACGTACTGACAAAAATGAGGCGTATGTCGGCGAATCCGTTTTTACCTTTCCTGTACAGCTCGTTGGGGAACATCGGCAGAATGGTGTTTATCCCCTCCGTCACGACAAAACTCAGGATGGGCTTCTTCCCCTCCTTCGTATAGCAATGCGGTTTTGCCATACAAGCCTGGGCCCACAAGTCTGCCTCCTCCTCTTCCTCCGCCATCACCTCTGTCGTGTGCTGATTGTTCCGGCATTCCTTATGCCTGTTTTTCTTGAAGAAGTCAAATATACCCATATGGTCTGCTGTTACTGTATTGTTCTTTGCAAATGGAATAAACCTGATGTGCGCAATCGGAATACAGACAATGCGCTATTCCGAAAACTCTTGGTTGCAAAGTTAAAAACTTCATGGAACAATCAGCCTGCTTTGTACGTTAAAAAGATTAAATGGTATATGTGATACAGGGTTGTCATCGACAAAAACAGGGAATGACAGCCTGTTTCACCTGCTTTTGAAAAAAACTCAATAGGATATGCCTCGTGCGTTTTCCCACGGTTGGATGGTACGGAACAGGAAGTGTCTGTCTGTCTTTTTCATTTATTTTACTGCGGGTTCACACACAGAATGGATTGTCTTTCCTTTAAAGAAAAAGCATTTTCTTTATCCGACTGGATTATAGTTCGGGAATTTTATCTAAATTTGCAATGGGAAAGAATGGTGCCTTCTGCGGGGCTGTCCGTCCCCGCCCCTGAAAACAATCAAACAATGAACAGCTGTAACAGACAAACTGAATGGTACTGAACTACATTTGGATAGCATTCTTCCTTATTGCCTTCGTCTTCGGAATCATCTCTCTGCTGACGGGTGACACGACGATCTTCCAGAAGATGGTGGATGCGACCTTTGATTCGTCCAAGACCGCCTTCGAGACATCATTGGGACTGACCGGAGTGCTGGCACTGTGGCTGGGCATCATGAAAATCGGTGAGAAGGCAGGTGTCGTAAACGTGCTGGCACGGATACTCAGTCCTCTTTTCACCAGACTTTTCCCTGACATCCCGAGGAACCACCCTGTCATGGGGTCCATCTTCATGAATATTGCATCGAACATGCTGGGACTTGACAATGCGGCCACGCCTACCGGACTGAAAGCCATGGCACAGATGCAGGAACTGAATCCGAGGAAAGACACGGCAACGAATCCGATGATCATGTTCCTGGTGCTGAATACGTCAGGGCTGACCATCATCCCGACGACCATCCTTGCCTTCCGGAGCTCGTACGGAGCTGCCCAGCCGACGGATGTGTTCATCCCCATCCTGCTTGCGACGACCGTTGCAACGCTTGCCGGAATCATCATCACGGCCGGCTGGCAGCGCATCAATATCTTCCAGCCTGCTCTGCTTGCCGCCCTTTTGGGGCTGACGGTTTTCGTGGGGCTGGTGATCTGGGGATTCGGACAGATGGACAAGCAGACGATGGGTACGGTGACCTCCGTCGCCTCCAATCTTATCCTCATGTCGATCATCGTCCTTTTCATCGGTGCCGGCCTGCTGCGGAGAGTAAACGTCTATGACGCTTTCATAGAGGGAGCCAAAGAAGGGTTCTCTACAGCCGTGCGTATCATTCCCTATCTGGTTGCCATCCTCGTGGCAGTGGGCGTGTTCCGTGCGTCGGGTGCGATGGACCTGCTGATAAAGGGAATACAGTGGTGTGTGGGGCAATGCGGACTGAATACCGATTTCGTCGGTGCGCTGCCGACTGCCTTCATGAAGCCGCTGTCGGGCAGCGGGGCACGCGGACTGATGCTGGAAGCCATGAAGAGCTACGGCCCCGACTCGTTTGTCGGCAGGCTCAGCTGTATCTTCCAGGGCTCGACGGACACGACTTTCTACGTTCTGGCTGTTTACTTCGGCAGCATCAGCGTGAAGTACACAAGACACGCTGTAGCGTGCGGACTGCTGGCGGACCTGGCCGGCGTGATTGCCGCAATAGCCGTCTGCTATGTTTTCTTTTAGATGACGACAGGACGGTGACCAGACGATAACAGGCAATATAAGCGGTAATAAGCCCAATAACAAAGCGACAATGGCAAATTTAAAATCACTTGCAAAGGACACTGCCATCTACGGTATGAGCAGTATCATCGGAAGGTTTCTGAACTATCTTCTCGTCCCCCTCTATACAGCAAAGATCAGTGCGGCGAGCGGTGGTTACGGTGTCATTACGAATATCTATGCCTATACGGCGCTGCTGCTCGTCATCCTGACCTATGGCATGGAGACCACTTTCTTCCGTTATGCCAACAAGACGGACCAGAATCCACAGAAGGTTTATTCCACTGTCCTGTCGATGGTAGGACTGTCGTCACTGCTGTTCATTGCAATGGTTTTCGTCTTCCTGCAACCCATCTGCGGTTTCATGGGCTACTCGGCGCACCCCTCTTACGTATGGGTAATGGCGGTTACAGTGGCGATTGACGCCTTCCAGTGCATTCCTTTTGCCTACCTCCGGTACAAGAAGCGTCCGATAAAGTTTGCGGCATTCAAGCTGCTGTTCATCGCTCTGAACATCGTCCTGAACCTTGTCTACTATCTTGTTCTCGGCGGACATGAGGTGGGTTACGCCTTCTACATCAACCTTGTCTGCACGGGAACCATCACCTTCTGCTTCTGGAGAGAACTGAAAGAAGGTTTCTTTGCGGGCGGGAAGCTGCTTGATATGCCTTTGGCGAAGAAAATGCTGTCGTATTCCTGGCCGATTCTTATCCTGGGTATTGCCGGAATACTGAACCAGACGGCAGGCTACATCCTCTTCCCCTACGTCTACAAGGGAAACGATGCACACGCACAGCTCGGTATCTTCGGTGCCGCAAGCAAGATCGCCATGATCATGTCGATGATCACACAGGCTTTCCGATATGCCTATGAGCCGTTCGTCTTTGGCAAGGCACGCGACAAAGACAACAAGGAGACCTATGCCCGCGCCATGAAGTTCTTCATCATCTTCACGCTGCTGGCGTTCCTGGTGGTAATGGGGTACATGGATGTTCTGCGCCATATCATCGGCCGGGACTACTGGGTAGGACTGCGGGTCGTTCCTGTCGTGATGGCGGGCGGCATCATGACGGGTGTTTATTTCAACCTCAGTTTCTGGTACAAGCTCATCGACAGGACCATCTGGGGAGCCTACTTCTCGGGAATCGGCTGTGCTGTAATCATCGGCATCAACGTGGTTTTCGTACCGCACTACGGCTACATCGCCTGCGCATGGGCTGGCTTCCTGGGCAATGCAACGGCAATGGTATTGTCGTATCTCGTCGGCCAGCGCAAGTATCCGATAGACTATCCGCTGAAGAGTATCTTTACTTATGTTCTGATAGGCGGACTGTTTTTCGCCATTATCGCTTACAGCAACGCCAACCTTTCAGTCCCGGCAGCATTGGGTGTCAACACGCTGGTCATCATCCTCTTCATTGCACATATCGTCTATCACGACCTGCCTTTGGCACAATTGCGCCGACGCATATCAAAATAGTGGCTTTCTGCAGTCAGAGAAACAGCTCTAAGCCGATAAAGGAAAGCCGAAGATGTAAAGGAAGCCAGGGGACGGCGGCTCCAAACGACACAGGAGTAGATTTTAACGGACACCGAAGAAAATTTCCTGAAGGATGCCGAAGACGACTTCTGAAGGAGAATGGAGAGGAAAAGAACGCAGCCGACGGCACCGTCTGTCAAAAACCTCCGACTGCCAAAACATATTCCCCTTCCCCCTCCGGCTTCTTGAACTCCCAGGAAAGCAGTATAAATATATCATTCAACAAATAATACGAATATGAAAAAATCAGCTTTGCTTATCGCCGGACTTCTCGCATGGGGAAGCACATCCATGCATGCCGACGAAGGTATGTGGACGCTCTACAACCTCCCTGATGCGGTCTACGAACAAATGGTTGCCGAGGGATTCCAGCTGCCTTGCGACATGCTTTACAACTCGCCCGATGCCATCAGCAATTACGTTGTCAACTTTTCAGGATTCTGCTCGGGTGTCGTCGTGTCGCCGGATGGACTTGTGTTCACCAACCATCACTGTGGCTTCAGTGCGATAAATGCCCATTCCACCGTTGAACACGACTACATGAAGGACGGATTCTATGCCAGAAACTACGTCGAGGAACTGCCCAATGAAAATATGTTCGTGTCGTTCATGAAGAACCAGCAGGACATCACGGACCGTGTCAATCGACTCATTGCAGGCAAGGATGCCGAACAGACAGAGGCCGCCATCGACTCTCTGACGAACCACATGACCGACTCCGTAAAGGCGATTGACAAGACCTTACACGTGACCATTGACCCGTTCTACGAGGGAAACAAGTATTACGCAACGACCTATCAGGACTTCCCTGATGTCCGGCTGGTGTTCACCGTGCCCAAGAGCATGGGAAAGTTCGGCGGTGAGACGGACAACTGGATGTGGCCGCGGCAGACCTGCGACTTCTCCGTCTTCCGCATCTATGCCGACCCCAAGACCAACGGACCGGCGGCTTACTCGAAAGACAACGTACCTTACCATCCTGCTCACTGGGCGCCGGTGAGCCTTGAAGGCTACAAGGACAAGGACTTCGCCATGACCGTCGGATATCCCGGTTCGACCAGCCGCTATCTGTCATCGTATGGAATACAGCAGCGTCGTGACGTCGACAACACGACCCGTGTACAGGTGCGTGACATCAAGCTCGCCATCATGAAGAAGTACATGGACCGGAACGAGAAGACCCGCATCCAGTATGAGAACAAGTATGTCGGCTCTGCCAACTACTGGAAGAACTCGATGGGAATGAACAAATGTATCGATTCCATCGGCCTTATCCGGCAGAAGGCGGAATACGAAGCGAAGATACAGAAGTGGCTTGATGCCAAAACCGTGAAAGACCCGGCTGTAAGCGTAGACTTCGCCAAGCTGGGTAAACTCTATGAGACAAGCAGGGAACCGGCATTAGCCCAAGCCTATTGGAACGAATCGTTCTGGAGGACATCGGAGTTTCTCCAAAGAACCTTCGACCTTTCGCGCGGAGCCATCGAGCTGCAAGGACCGAAAGACGACCCCAAGAAACAGTATATGCAGTTCAAGGACAACAGCGATGAATGGAATCTGGCACTCGACAAGGAAATGACAGCGGCCATGCTGAAGAACTACGCAGGCCATGTGCCGGCCAGGTATCTCCCTGATTTCTACAAGACTATCAAGGACAAGTTCGGCAACAACTATAAGAAGTACACTGACTGGGTGTATGCCAACAGCAAGCTGCTGACAAAGGGGCATAAATTCTATAACGATGAGAAGAACCTCAAGGACCCGGGCATACAGCTGGGTGTTCAGCTTATCATGGTCTACCAGGCAATCATGGCAGACCTGTCAGAAAAGGAAGAATCCATCGAAAATGAAGAGAAGAAACTCTGTGAGGCAAAGGTGCAGATGGAGATGGATATGCCCCATTACAGCGATGCCAATTTCACAATGCGTCTCTCTTACGGACAGGTTGGGGGCTATATGATCGGTGGCTTCAACAGCAACTATTATACGACAGCCGAGAGCATTGTCGAGAAGATGAACCGTGGCGCAAAGGTTGAAGATTATCAGGCAGAACCAGTCATGAAGGAGCTGATGAGCGTCAAGGACTTCGGTCGTTACGCTGACAAGACAACCGGAAAGATGCAGCTCTGCTTCCTTACCAACAACGATATTACCGGCGGAAACTCCGGCTCACCGATGTTCGATGGCAAGGGACGGCTCATCGGTCTTGCCTTCGACGGCAACTGGGACAGTCTTTCAAGTGACATCAACTTCGACCGTAACCTTGCCCGTTGTATCGGTGTTGACATCCGTTTCGTCCTCTATATGATGGACAAATGGGGACATGCCGACCGCCTGCTGAAGGAAATCAACCCGCAGTAAGCAAGATGCGGCGGCACAGCAAAGACGAGTGCCCTCTCAAAGGTAAGCCTCTTCCCGACATCCGGCTTACAACGACTGTACAACAAGCAGACAGCCCTGTCCCGGTTCCGACAGGGCTGTCCTTGTTTCGTGAAGTATCGGCAGAGGGAAGCGTAGGACTTTACAGCACGGGTCTTTTCCCTGCATGAATGTCAATGGAGGAAGCCGTCCGTGATGCCTTGCAGGAATGTTGCAGACACTTTGTACGGATAAGCGGACGTGTCAGGACCCGCTTCCGACGGAAGACAGCTTCCGGCTGCAAAGAACAACCGCTACCAGAGAGTCGAAAACTCGATGATAGCGGTTGTTCTGATGTTTATGAGGGTTTGATACGGTCAGCAGGGAACAGAGGTCTTTCCCGATTCGGAGTTCCGGCACGTCCTCATGCTGTTCCCAAAGCCCGGAAACGATGATAGCCGGCTACTTCTTCGGCCGGCGGCGTGCCCAGCCTTCCTCCGAGAAGTCCGGTTCCTCGCCTTTCAGCTTGGCCGACGCCCCCTTCATGAGTTCCTTCCAGTCGTCCTTCTTGAACTTGTGCTGTGCGAAGGAGAAGTCCTCTTCCGGTTCCCGGCGGCCGCGTCCCTTGCGCTCCCGGCTGTCCTGCCGTCCTTCTCCCCGGCTTCCGTAACCGCCCCGGCCACTGGCTGCCCGGCCTCTGTCCGACCGTCCATGCCCGCCTTCTTCAGCGTCATTGCAGCGTACCTTGCGTCCCTTGTACGTCGTGCCGTCCAGTGCCCGCATCACCTTCTGTGCATCCTGTTCCGGCACTTCGATGTAGCTCTGTTTGGACAGCAGGTCGATGTGTCCTACCTCCTGATGGCCGTGTACGTTCTTGTTGATGAACTGCATCACCTCGCCCGGATAGAATCCGTCGGTCTTGCCGAGGTTGATGAACAGCCGTCTGTAGCCGCTCTCTGCCTTGCGCTGGCCGCGGCTGCGTCCGGACTTTCCCTCTCCGCGGCCGCTGCGGGAACTCTCCCGTGAGCTGCGTGACGACGGTTTCTCTATCTCCGGCGCATTCTTGTAGTAGTTCAGGAAACGTCCGAAAGTGGCTGTGACGATCTTCTTGATGATATCTTCCTTGTCGATGTACTCGAACTGGCGGTTGATGTCCGTCATGTATGGTTCGATCTGTTCCTCGTCGACATCCGTCTTCAGGATGTCGTCCATGGTCTTGAACAGCTGTTTCTTGCAGATTTCTTCCGGTGTCGGCAGCGTGCCGTCCACGAACTCCTTGCCGATTTCCCGTTCGATGTTGCGCACCTTGTGCTTCTCCCGGGAGTGGATGATCGAGATGGATGTGCCCTTCTTGCCCGCACGGCCTGTACGTCCGGAACGGTGGGTATAGTTTTCAATATCATCCGGCAGGCCGTAATTGATGACGTGCGTCAGGTCGTTCACGTCCAGTCCACGTGCAGCCACATCCGTTGCCACGAGGATCTGCGTGAGGTGCGAACGGAACTTCTGCATCGTGAGGTCGCGCTGCTGCTGCGAGAGGTCGCCGTGCAGCGATTCGGCGTTGTAGCCGTCCTTGATCAGCTTGTCGGCAATTTCCTGCGTCTCCACCTTCGTGCGGCAGAAGACGATGGCGTAGATCTTCGGATAGAAGTCCACCAGCCGCTTCAGGGCAAGGTACTTGTCGCGGGCATTCACCATGTAATAGATGTGGTTGACATTCTCCGCACCCTCGTTGCGGCTGCCCACGACGATTTCCTTGTAGTCGTGCAGATAGCCCTTTGCCACCCGTTCCACGTCACGGCTCATCGTAGCCGAGAACAGCAGGGTGTTGCGGTCTTCGGGCACACCGGTCAGTATCTCGGTGATGCTCTCCTGGAAGCCCATGTTCAGCATCTCGTCGGCCTCGTCCAGGACGACGTTCGTCACCTTGTCCAGGCGTGCCTTGCCGCGGTGCATGAGGTCGATGAGACGGCCCGGCGTAGCCACGATGATCTGTACTCCATGGCGCAGCTGATGAATCTGCGTCTCGATGGAGGCACCGCCATAGACGGCGGCGATGTGCAGATGGGGGATGTACTTGCCGAAATCCTTCAGGTCGTCTGCAATCTGCAGACAAAGCTCACGTGTCGGACTCAGCACTACCGCCTGAGTGTCCTTGCTGCCGGTGTCGATCCGTTGCAGCAGCGGCAGGCCGAATGCGGCCGTCTTGCCCGTACCGGTCTGTGCCAGTGCGATGACGTCGTTTCGGTTACCGAGCAGATAGGGGATTACTTCTTCCTGTACAGGCATTGGATGTTCAAATCCAAGCTCACTGATGGCGCGGCGAATCTCTTCGCTCACACCCAACTCTTCAAATGTCTTCAAATTCGTTTGTTTATGATTTATTATCCTAATATAATAAGGTAAGTGCGCCACCAAACGAACCCACAGAAAGACACTCGCCTGTGACTGGCTTCCATCAGTCAGCACGCAGACTCTCAGGTGGCATATTTACCTTTATCGGCGTGCAAAGGTACGGCAAGATTTTGAGATGAGCAAATAAAACCGTTTAAAATTGGCCTTAATCCCTGATTTCTATACCGTTTCAGGGTGTCTGCCGGCCCGGTTCCAGCCGGCCATGCGCCGGACAGGTCTTACAATCCCCGTGCCGTGTAGAGAAATGGCCGATAATTGAATATGAATGCCGTGCGTCTGTTATAAAGTCTAAAAGCACCGTTAATTATAGGATATTTTACATTCTATTCTGCACTTTTTTTGTATCTTTGCCCTGTCAAATAGAAAAATAGTCGTTATTAAAGTTAATTATTTGAGTTAGTACAAGAACACACGGCTTGCGTGAGCAAGTCTGATGTTAAACGAAAGGCTTCGCAGGGATGCGGAGCCTTTTTCGATTGTCAGGGCCGCAAGGAGCCGTGGTTCGCATGGGCGTGACGGTACCGTGCGGCGGTCGATGTTTCTGGCGGGAATCCGGCTGGTGGATTTTCCGAATCTGCCTTAAACAGTGTCATTGAAGACAAAGAAAAGTAAAAAACAGAACAGGTTCACATCTTTTTCTTTACTTTTGCAGGAGCGTGACAGGAGAAGATCCGTCTTCGGGTCAGCGGAAATGAACATTCAAAACAATCAATCAAACCCATCCAATGAAAGCAAAAACACTTGTTTTAGGCATGATTGCCACGGCCCTGCCGACATTCAGCATGGCCGGGAACGACCTGGACATGGTTGTCGGGACTTATACCGGAACCGGGAGCGAAGGGCTCTACTCCTTCAGTTTCAACCAGACTACCGGTGTCGCCGCACTGCGCAGTACGCTGGAAGTGAAGAATCCGTCTTACCTCGCCTTCGCCCGTGACGGACGGCATCTGTATGCCGTCAGCGAGAACAACGATGCGACGGCGACGCTCAACAGCATCGCCTTTGACCCGGTGACGGGCAACATGTCGTTTATGAATTCCCAGCTGACCCATGGCAAGGATCCCTGCTATGTGGCGACAGACGGGAAGGTGGCGCTTACCGCCAACTACTCCGGCGGCAGCCTCTCCGTCTTCCCCGTCCTGCGGAACGGGACCCTGGGAAAGATGACGAAACAGTTTGCCGGCTATAAAGGCGGCCCTGACCGTACACGGCAGAATGTTCCGCACATCCACTGCGTGCGCTTTGCCCCCGACGGATTCGTGCTGGCAACGGATTTCAGCGCCGACCAGATTCTCACGTTCAGATACGACAAGGCGAAGGGGACGCTCTCGCCGTACGGCATTGCCACGCACGTGAAACGAGGCTCAGGGCCGCGCCATCTCGTCTTCTCGCCCGACGGCAGGCATGCTTACCTCATGAGCGAACTCTCGGGCTACATCACGGTCTTCGACTATGCCAAGGGCGAACTGAAAGCTACGCAGACCATCCTTGCCGACGATGCCCATGCACGGGGCGGGGCGGACATCCACGTCAGCCCTGACGGCCGTTTCGTCTATGCCAGCACACGCCTGAAGGCGGAGGGCATCACCCTCTTCAGGGTAGAAGCGGGCGGGAAGCTCGTCAGGATAGGGAAGTGCCGTACAGGCAGCCACCCCCGCAGCTTCACGATCACGCCCAACGGAAAATACCTGCTTGTAGCCTGTCGGGATGCCGACAAGATACAGGTGTTCAGCCGCGATAAGTCCACCGGACAGCTGCGCGATACCCGTCAGGACATACAGCTGCCCCGTCCGGTGTGCATACAGTTCTGCCCGGCAAGCTGACGGGAAGAGAGACGGCCGCCGCAGTGGCGGAGCCCGCTGAAGGTGCATCCGACATTCCGCCTGTCACCGGAATGTCGGATGCACCTTTTCTTTTCCCGGTAAAGGGTGGCTTCCTGTGTCCCCGGTTTGAATGCGGGAATCCGGCTGTCGGATCATCCGTTGAAACGAAATAATTTTACAATCCACGTACTGATGACCGTCTGTTTCCCCTCGTTTCCGTACCCGTTCAAAGGCAAGGGATGTGGGGTCATCTTCTAACCGACCCTTGCCTGACTTCCAATCAACGCCCGTCAGCGTTCTAAGGGGTGCTTGTCTGCATGGCAACTAACGCCTGTTTGGGGCGTAATCGGGCACCTTTTGGAAAGAGAGTTGTATGTGCTTGACTGTTAGTGATTTGTGAATCACCTTAAACTCTGTTTCCTCTTGCTCCGCAGTCGTCCTCGCCGGATGGCGGCATGGCGGCATTGTCCCGGTCCTTTCCCTGTAACGGCTGGTAATTTATCCTTACAATTCAAAGGAAGGCTTCTGACGGTTTCCCATTCTGCATCCGATCTTCCCTGACCGATGGGAAAATACTCCCGCCTCCCGCTGCACATTGCTGTTTCGGAATCACAGGACAGGCGTGATGGGATCTTTCTTCTTCAATCAGGGAGGTGTGGGGCTGTGGGAGGACGGAGGTCTGACAGTACACGGAAAAGCCCGGGCTGAGCGTTGGAAGGGAGTCCCTTCCGCTGTCAGTCCGGGCCGTCCATGTCTATCCTGAAACATCTTTTACCCGATATCTGCCGGTATTGTCTGTGTTGTTGTTACCCCTTTGGGAAAAATCCGTACGCGGCGGCCGGCTTCCTTACTTGACCCTGTCGAGCAGTTCCCTGGGAAGTTTCGGCATGGCGCCGTTCTGCGTGCAGACGTAGGCACTCACCTCTACGGCCAGCTTGTGAGCTTCAGGGATAGGCATGCCGGCGAGGATGGCGGATGCAAAGGCACCCGTGAAGGAGTCGCCGGCCCCGACGGTATCGGCTACCTCCACCTTCGGGGTTTCCTGATAAGACTGCAAGTTGGGAGCAAAGACATAGGATCCGTTCACGCCGCAGGTAAGTACGAGCATATCAAGGTTGTACTTGCCCAGCAGCAGCCAGCACTTGTTCTCCATGTCGAGTCCCGGATAGCCGAAGAGCCGGCCGATTGTCACCAGTTCCTCATCGTTGATCTTGAGGATGTCCGCCTGGTGGAGCGAGTGGGTAATCACCTCTTTCGTATAGAAGTTCTGGCGCAGGTTGATGTCGAAGATCTTCAGGCAGTCCTTCGGCGTAGCGTCCAGGAATTTCTGGATGGTCTGCCGGCTCACGCTGCTGCGCTGTGCCAGAGAGCCGAAGCACAAGGCACGGCAGTTCTGGGCCGCCTCTTCAATCTCGGGCGTGAAGGGGATGTTGTCCCAGGCCACGCCCTCTTTGATGTCGTAGGTAGGGACACCCTCGCCGTCGAGTTCCACCTGCACGGTACCCGTCTGATAATCTACCTCGGGCATGAGGTAGCGTACCCCTTTCTTGTCGAATTCATCGAGTGTCTCCTTGCCGAGTGCGTCATTGCCGACGGCACTGATGGCAAGCGACTCATGACCGAACTGTCCGGCGTGATAAGCGAAGTTGGCAGGTGCGCCGCCGAGCTTCTTTCCTTCCGGAAGACAATCCCACAATGCCTCTCCGAGGCCTACGATTACTTGTTTCATATTGGCTTTATTTGTTCATTTTAGGAATGTACGTAAACAGGTAGCATACGCCGACCGCCATTACAATGACAGCTCCGATCTGTCCGATGGCATCGCTGGCAAAGCCCATGAGGAGCGGGAAGACTGTGCCGCCGAAGAGCCCCATGATCATCAGCCCGCTCACCTCGTTCTGCTTTTCCGGCACACTCTGCAACGCACGGGCGAAGACCATCGAGAAGACGTTGCTGTTGCCATAACCGACCAGGGCGATAGCCACGAAGAGGACTGCTTTCGACGTTCCTACCGCCATGCCGATCATGGAAAGCGCCATCATCGTGACGGAGATGATGAAGAACACCTTGTTGTTCATCACGCGCAGGAAGAAAGAACCCGTCAGACAGCCGAGGGTACGGAAGATGAAATAGAGCGAAGTGGCGAAAGCAGCGTCATTCAGCGTCATCCCGAGACGCTCCATGAGAATCTTCGGAGCGGTGGTGTTCGTACCGACATCAATCCCCACGTGGCACATGATACCGAGAAAACTCAGCAGGACGATGGGCTTCCCCAGAAGGCTGAGACACTCCGAGAACGAGCTCGCCTTGCCTTCTATGGGTTCTTCCTCAATAGGGGTAGAGAAAAGCAGGAGGCTGGCCAGGACACCGATGACGAGGTAGATGGGGAAGAGGACACGCCACCCGAGGCCGAAAGCCGGAATGCTTGCCTGTGCTCCCCACATGGCAAGATAAGGTGCCATGAAGGATGCTATCGCCTTCACGAACTGTCCGAAGGTAAGCGTCGATGCGAGGTTGCCGCCTTTCATCACCGTTGAAACCAGCGGATTCAGCGACGTCTGCATCAGTGCATTGCCGATGCCGAGCAGCGAGAACGACACGAGCATCAGTCCGTACGACTCGCCGAAGACGGGCAGGAGCAGTGAGAGCAGTGTGACGACAAGGCTGAGCAGCACCGTCTTCTTGCGTCCGATCTTGTTCATCAGCATTCCCGTCGGGACGGAGAAGATGAGGAACCAGAAGAAGACAAGGGACGGAAAGACATTGGCTGTGGAATCCGACAGATGCAAGTCGCTCTTCACATAATTGGAAGCAATACCCACCAGATCGACAAAACCCATTGCAAAGAAGCAAAGCATTACGGGCAGCAGCGTGAGTTTATTGGTTTTCGACATAATCTTTAAATTTTTAGTTTTGCGTAAATGAATGTCTTTATTTCGATTGCAAAGTTATGATTTAGCAGTGAAATCGACTTTTACTTTCCGTTCATTTATCGCAACAAATGTTTCCCAAAGGGATTTTCTTGCGACAAATGAACGAGATGTTACATTCCCTTATGCTGCGTTACTCACCTCTTCACTGCACGAGTCTTCCCATTACAGCCCTTTGCAAGAATCTTGTTGCAGGGACTGGGGAGGAAGACAAGGTTGACCATAGTCATCTTCCCGACAGTACCAAAGCCTCAACGCAGCAGAAAATCAGCAAATTACAGCCTCAGCTCACTCACCTTTATATTCCTGTAAGCGGCCTTGTTGCCATCAGAGTAGAACTTGACAGATGTGTATGGCTGCGTCGGGAACACAAGATTAGTCATTGCAATACGACCGCCATTGACGAAGATTTCAATTGAACACTTGTCAACAAAGACATCCAGATGATAGGTCTTTGAGTCGCAGAGACTCAACGGAGCCCATGTGCCGAGTGCAAAGTCATTCTTATAATTGACTGAATTCAACTTGCGGAACGGCTCCTTAATCTCACGGTGTTCGTGCAGGTCGAATTCCTTTTCTATCTTATGGGCTTCAGCCTTCTCACCGAATTTGGTCCTACCACTCTCCGTTCGGTCCATGACAAGCCTGCCAGCCTTCATATCAAAATAGATGTTTACCTTCTCACCCTTTTCATTGTAGAGGATGAAACCAGTCTTGGCAGCATCACCGGGAGCAACGTCCATCTCCATTTCAAAGGCATTCTCCTTGCTGGAGGAGAGATTTTTTGAATCCTTCCCCTGCGCGATGACCAAGTCAGGCAGACGTTTGAAAGTCTTTCTCAGTCCGGCAACTTCGGGTACGACATTGGACGACATATAAATCTGTCCGTCCTTGCCAGTAAAGAGTTTGAACTCACGTGGGAGAGTGTTGGCACCACGATACTGGCGGATAGGAGTAACGTTGGCATACTGCCAGTTGCTCATCCACGCAATACCCAGTACACGGTCTTGGACACCAGAGAAGGTTACAGTGGCGTAATGATCCTTGCCATAATCGAGGAATTTGGCAACAGAAGGCTTGCTATCGCAGACAAAATTCTTCCCATCGAAGTCACCGATGAAGTATTCCGTAGCACTTCCGCCGAAGAGACAGCCCGGATTTATGTTGACTATCATCACCCATTTCTTCTTGTTCGGGTTTCCATCAACAGGCAGCTGGAAGAAGTCCGGGCACTCAAACTGGTTAGGCTGTGCGCCATAACCCTGACCGAAAGCACTGATATAAGTCCAATCCCGCAGGTTAGGTGACGAATAGAAACGCATCTCCTTGTCGGCTGAAACAATCATATACCACTTCTTCAGCGGTGCATACCAGAACACCTTCGGGTCGCGGAAATCCTTGAGCCCGTCAAAAGGAGTAAGGACTGGATTCCCCGGATACTTGTGGAAGGTGTAACCGCCATCGGTACTATATGCCATGCACTGTATCTGACCGTTCTTGTCACTGGCTGATGTATAAAGGGCAACAATGGCATCCTTGCCGTATTTCGCTGTACCCTCCTTATCGATAACAGCACTTCCCGAGAAGATATGTCCCATCGGGTCACGTGCAATTGTCGGCTCAACCTCTTTCCAATGGATAAGGTCGCGGCTGATGGCATGCCCCCAGTGCATGTTACCCCACTTGGATCCGTAGGGATTATACTGATAACAGAGGTGATAGACACCATCCTTATAGAACATACCGTTAGGGTCATTCATCCATCCATACGAAGGTGTGTGGTGGTAAGAAGGGCGATAAAAATCGGTATTGGTCACATCCCAGACATTTGAAAGTTTCATCTGTCCCTTCCTAAGTGCCAGTGCATCCGCCTTCAGGTTGAGAATCTTGACGACAGAAGTCCTGCCTTTATTGAGCTTGAAAGGCACGTAATAATCGGTTTTTCCTTGTGCCAGCCGCACATCCATCCACGTGTCGGTAACCTTTCCATTGTCGAGGAGCACCTGCGCCTCGTCCTTCTCCTCCTCAACAGGAAGGATGAGATACTGTGGCGACTTCTCAATCTTCACGATGGTGGTATCACCAGCACGTGTAATCTTCATTGTCTGTGCAGTGGCTGACAGTGTAAGGGCTGTCAATGCAGCACATAGGATAGTATTCTTTCTGTTCATAGCTGTTTTTAGTTATGGCATGTTCCAGTCAGAATTTGGAACTTATGGAACATGCCGGATAATATTTTACTCTTATTTCTGATATATTCTTGAGTGCAAGATGTCAACAATCCACCTGCCAACAACTGATTATTCATATATTCCCAGCATCTGGTAACTATATTACAAACGCTTTGTACACATATTACAAACGCTTTGTAGAAGCATTACAAACGCTTTGTAGACGTATTACAAACGCTTTGTAGAAGCATTACAAACGCTTTGTAGACGTATTACCAATGCTTGGTAACAAAGTCACCAAAACCTGGTAACAATCCGAATAACCCAGAAGCGTAGGCAGTTAAGCGTCTTAGAACTTGAGAGAAGCGGTGAACTCAACTGTGAAAGGACGGAGATAGCTACCTGTCATCAGCTGGTTCTTGATGTTCTTGGCTTCATCCTTGGTGATAAGTTCTGCACCGGCAATACTACCCTTGGCACCTGTCTGGTTGAGGAAGTTAACTACCGTACAGCCTAAAGCCAGTCGCTTGTTAACCTGCCAGTTCACACCTCCGAATGTTTCCCAGTGTCCGTTGAAATAGTAGGCATCATTGATATTGGCGTAGGTCTTGCTGAAATAACGGAAGCTGGTCCACAACTTGATGTCCTTCGTAACCATGTAACTTGGGTCAAACTCGATGAGCACTCTTGGAATTTCAGCTACGATGTTGCCAGTAGCATTGATACTGCCGACATATCCATCAGCGAAGGTAACCGAAGTTTCATACTTCTTGTATGTAGGACGCTGATAAGTGAAGAGGAAGTGAACGTCAAGCCCCTTTACCGGATGGGCAACCACGTCGGTAGTCCAGCCGATGGTCTGTATGTCATAAGTAAGTGGTGCAGCCATAATCTCGCTTCCGTGCTGAAGATTAAGCGTAGAGTTGTTGTTGGTCTTTGAGATGTAAGAGAAGAGAGAGGTGAGGCTCATCCATGAATTGTTGTAATAGAAACCTACACGCCCGAGAGGAACAGAAATCTTGTCAGTGTTAGGGAGTGTCGCCGGAGAGAAAGCCTCGAACTTCGGATGCTGAACGATATAGGTGAAATCACCTGTCAGTCCAAAATGCTTGTTCACCTTATAGGTTGCAGCAAGGGCGAGGTCATAGTTGAACCAGCTGTAATCCAATGGCACAGGGGTTATCTTCGTGCCGTCGGCAGCAGTAGCACCGAGATGGTAATCAGTAAATCGTCCGACGTAATCACCAGCTGCATTCTTCACAGCAAGGTTCTCACCCTTGAGTTTCTGCAGCTCTACACGGGCACCATAGTAGAGATTCAACTGTGGGAGAATGTCCCAGTCATGGGTGAAGTAAAGGGCAGTCTTGTTCTCATGACCACGGTAGAATTCGGATGCGTTCTTGTTATAATCATAGAAGAAGGACGTGCGTTTGCCAGCATCATAGAGTCGTACAGCATAGCTTCCATCAGAAGGAACGCTCTGGTCGTACATCGTTGTATTAGATGTATAATCAATGTGATAGTACCACTCGTTGACACCTACACGCAGTGTTGATTTGCGGAACTTCTTTGAAAGCTCTGAAGTGAAGAGGAATTCGTTGACATCGCCAGAGTTCAGACAGGACATACGGGTCTGGACATACTCACCATTATAAAGCGACTGACTTCCATCAATGCCATACTGCATATAATTGTTGACGAAACCTGGTGCTTTCGTGTTAATCAGCGACATCGGAGTCTGATAAACCAAAGCTGCATGACCATGATCAAAGCGTGCCATTGCCTTCCAAGAGAGTCCATTACCAAAATCGTAGTTGTTCATCAATGAAATCTGACTGCTGCGATTGGCGATGGCATCATAGAGGGAAATACTCTTCAACTGACCGTCACGCATATCCCGATAGGTAATGTTCGCATCCACTGGCAGATAGGATGTCGTACCGAGCTTGAAGTCGCCATATTCCTTCACGCTACCGTCACCGACATAGATAAACGGTGCGGACTGTGTGGCGTAAGTATAGACAGGATGGCTGTTACTATAACTGTACATAGCCGTAAGTTCACCTTTGTTACCGGCATAACGCTTCGTGATGGCTGCCTTGTAAATCTGTGTGCGGTCCTGGTTCTGCGAACTCTTGATCTTAAACGTACCGGGATCGCTGTTCTGATACATGCTTCCGCTGTAATACCAGCCTTTTCCGAACGAACCATTCAGGTTCAACGACATTTCCTGCAAGCCGAAATGATTGGTCTTGTAGTTGAGTGTTCCGTGGAAACCATCCTGCCCCAACTGTGTGAAAGAGTTGACAGCATAACCGATATTGCCGGTTGTAATGGCCGTTTCGGCAATCTTAAGCAAGCCCTGATGGCTCAGACTGGCATCGCCACGCCAAAGAGAATTGACGCTGCGGGGATTGGTTGCATAGGTAACCGGCAAACCGTTCTCAAGCACATTGACATCAGCAGAAGGCAGACCAATCTGTATCTCACGTGGACCGTTGGCACTGGCAGCGTTCAACATCACGTTACGATTGCTCTCTTCCTTGTTCCCGTTATCCTTCTTGTTACTGTTGTCATCCTGAGCACTGACAATAGAGAAGGCAGGCAAAGTGGCTAACAATAACGCACCTAAGCGTAATGAAAGATGATAAAAGTTGACCATAATTAAATTGTTTAGTAATGTGAATATTCTAAGTTGCAGTCTCTTCTTCCTTTTAGGTAACTAACTACGGCGCAAAATTACAATGACAAACTAACAGTGTGGCGCAAAATCCGTTCATAGACTGCAAATATTGTGTCTGCGAAACATTCGTTCTATCCTGTGAACGTTTTGTTGTATGTGGCTGATATATGGTCGTTATCGTTCCTGTGCAGGCTGCAAGTCAAACTCCTCCTTATAGCACTTTGAGAAGTAACTTGGAGTAGAGAAGCCTACAGCATACGCCACCTCTGACACCGACTTATCGGTTGTCTGGAGCAGATGACGGGCACGCATGAGGCGGGCTTTACGGAGCATTTCAACAGGAGAATGCCCTGTCAGGGCTTTTACTTTGCGATAGAGCTGGACGCGGGAAAGCCCGATTTCATCGCCGAATCTCTCCACATTAAACTCGCTGTCACCAAGATTATCCTGAATTATCTTGCGCAGCTGGGTGATGAAAGTCTTGTCTGTTTCGTTCGACAACTTCTCCAAAACATCGTTTTCATCGCTGTTTGAGAACAGCTGGCTGAGTTTCCTCCTACTCTGGATGAGGTTGTCAATACGCGAAAGAAGCAGCCGGAGCGAAAAAGGCTTGGCTATATAGGCATCAGCACCATGCTCATACCCCTCGACACGCTGATCGTCAAGACTACGGGCAGTGAGCAGGATGACAGGGATGTGACTGATGGCTTTGTCCTGTTTCAGTTGACTGCAGAACTCCAGTCCATCCATGACAGGCATCATAATATCGGAGATGATGAGGTCGGGCACTATCCGTCTTGCCATTTCCAGTCCGTTCTTACCGTCAACAGCTTCGCTCACCTTATATATAGGGGAGAGTGCCGAACGGAGGTAAGTGCGGATGTCGCCGTTGTCGTCGATGACGAGCACTTCCGGCCTGTCGGATTCAGCGGGCAGGATGAGGTCGTCGACATGGCGGGCCTGATTGGGAATCTCCGTGTTCTCCTCCGTCTCGATGAGCGGGCCGTCCGGCTGCACCTCTTGTGCGCAGGCCTTTCCTTCCTGGCGGAGCGGCATGCTGACGACGAAGGTGCAGCCTTTCCCTTCTTCGCTCTCCACCGTCGCCTGTCCATGGTGCAGCTCGGCAAACGCCTTTACCAGTGCCAGTCCGATGCCTGTTCCATGTCCGGCATTGCCGGCCTGGTAAAACCGGTCGAAGACATAAGGCAGGTCGTCCTGTGCAATGCCGCAGCCATTGTCGCTCACCATAATCCCCACTTTGTCAGCCTCCACGGAAGCAGCAAAGCCGATGCAGCCTCCTTCGGGCGTGTACTTCATGGCGTTGCTGAGCAGGTTGTAGCAGATGCGCTCCAGCTTGTCACGGTCGGCACGCATGGGGATGGATT
Source organism: Prevotella multiformis DSM 16608 (assembly GCF_000191065.1). Classification (GTDB taxonomy): domain Bacteria; phylum Bacteroidota; class Bacteroidia; order Bacteroidales; family Bacteroidaceae; genus Prevotella; species Prevotella multiformis. Next base: position 59,056 of record NZ_GL872283.1, on the reverse strand, counting down.
CCGGTACATGGAGCTGCAGGGTGATGTGTTTCTTCCGGGCCGACGTGTCGAAGAGGCCGAGCCACTGCCGCATGCACTCGGAGAGGTCGAAGTCGGACAGGTGCAGCTGCATCTTCCCGTTCTGTACCTTGCGGAAATCGAGTATCTCGCTCACCAGCCGGCTGAGGACGGCCACGTTGCGCTGTACGATCTGGAGCATGCCGCGCTGCTGCGGACTGAGGTTCGGATCATGGATGATGTATTCCACCGGGTCGGCTATCAGCGTCAGCGGCGTGCGCAGCTCATGGCTGATGTTGGTGAAGAACTGCAGCTTGGCGGCTGTCGCCTCCTCTTCGATATGCCGGCGCATGACGGTCGTCCGATAGGCATAGACCATGATTCCGACCAGCAGGATGATGATGACACTGAAAAGCAGGAGATAGACTTTCTGATGATTGTACTGAGCCAGATAATTGTCCACCTTGCCATGCAGCGACTGGATCCGTGCTGTCTGCTTCATGATTTCCTCACTCTGAAGAAGCAGGGCATTGGCATTGTTGCTCGTTACGAGTGTGCCTTTCAGATAGTTGTCACGCTTGTAGGGCCTCTTTTCCAAGATGTTCAATGCCAGCTGCATGACGAGGTCGCCGCGGGTAGGATAGATGTAGGAAGCCTCCATCCTGCCGTCGCGAACGTTCTCCATGCCGCCTCCGGGGACGGGAAGAGCGTCAATGCCTGCAATCCTCATTCCCCTTATGCCATGCCGTTCTGCCGCCTGCAAGGCACCGACCGCCATGCGGTCGTTCTGTGCAAAGACATAATCCACGTGCTGTCCACCAGCCAGAATGCTGTCCATTGCAGCCGCCCCGCGGTCTTTCAGCCAGCCGGCATACCGCCGGTCGACGACCCTGATGCCCGGAAAACCGCTGACGGCATCCATGAAGCCGCGGTTGCGTTCGATGGCAGGCGACGACCCTTCCAGTCCGCATATCTCTACGACATTGCCCTTTCCCTTCAGCTGCCGGGCGATGAACGCACCCATCTCGTGCCCTGCCTCGTAGTTGTCTGCCCCGATGAAAGCCGTGTACTTCTTCGAGTCGGTCTTGCGGTCGAACAGGATGACAGGGATTCCCCTGTCATAGGCCTTGTCGATGACCGAAGAGATGGTATGTATCTGGTTGGGCGAGACGATCAGCAGGTCGACCCCCTCCTTGACGAAGCGGCTGATCTGCTTTGCCTGCAGCCGGTCGTCGTCATTGGCGGAAGCGAATTTCAGGACAACGTTGTCATGCTGGTAAGTACTCATGACCAGCTCGCTGTTGAGCTTGTCACGCCAGATGTCTTCCGAACACTGTGAGACACCGATCACGTATTTCTTCCCGTTGTCTGCCGTGCAGGCCGTGAGAAGTAGGGCAAGGAGAGCCAGATAGAAATATTGTCTCATCATCCGACAGGTAACTTTGTTTCAGCAAAGATAGCCTGTTTCTTTCAGATATGCAAGCATTGTCAGCCTAATTTGCCGGTGGGTTGTACTGCCACAGTTCATGCGGAGAACCTGCTTTGTTGACATACATGCAATGAGAGGGGAAGAATACGCCTGCGCGTGCGGCGGCCGGAAGGGTGCGTCCCTCCGGAAGACAGCCTGTCTGGAAAATCCTCAATGGCTGTTTTTTTGATGAATTTTCTTTACGATTGCAGGCTGTGAAACCCTCCGTTCCGTGCATCCTGACCATTCCCGGAATGGCAGAATGTGATGGACTGTATCGTAACCGTTGGTCACTTGGCTTCCAATCAACGCCCGATAGCGTTCTAAGCGGTGCTTGTTTGCAAGCCAACTAACGCCCACTTGCAACGCAACTGGGTACCTCTTTCTGGAGTGTATTCTATCTGTCTGATTACAAACAGGTTGCTGATGTATTGGAATGTGCTTTTCTCTCGTTGGAAAGGTGTTTGGCATGGTCAGATGGAAGGTGGACGGAGGCTGTCGTTCCGTTTCTTCTGTTTCTGACTGGCGGCGGTAAATTATTATGACAGTACAGACTTCTTTTCCGCCTTCAGTCCGGTGTCCCCGGACCGCCGGGACAGGGTGTCCGGATCCGGCCGCCGGTCTTTCAATTGTAGCCGGCGATAAACCGGCGGGGGAATCAGGTATCCGTCCTGGCCCGATGTCCGGTCAGTCACCGGGATACCTGATGCCCCACGCCGGTCTGAGGAGACGCTGTTATCTCCTTGCCATGAAGTAGCTTGTGCCGGCCTGCATCTGCCGTACCTCGTAGACACCTGCTGCATCGGGTGTGACGTCAGCTGTCAGACCGTTGCTCAGGAAGGCCTTTACGGATCCGTCGCCATTGAAATGGAGCACTTTCTTTTCCTGTCCTTCAGCATTCATGTACCATGTGTTCTCCTGCTTGTTGTAAGTGAAATAGAACACGCTTCCGTCCGGCTTGGTGATCTGGTAGCCGTTCTCCAGGTATTTCACGGCATACATCAGCCCGTCGTCGCCCTTGATGTTACGGGTCTTGCCCACACGGTTGGCAACGGGGTTGTCGCCTGTCCAGAACTCAATGGTGTTGAGGATGAACATGTCGGCGGCACTGCAGATTGCGTAGGCCGGGGAGATGACCAGGAAGATGATCTCATTGAGGAACTTGGATTTCGTTGCATGCTTGTTCCACTTTGCGAGCTTGTTGAACAAGGCGAATGAGCCTACGCAGGAGCTCATGAGGGTCGCTCCTGCCAGGAGGACGACCATTGACTTTAGTCCTTTTACTTTCATACTTTCAATTTGTTAGTGAATGAATAGGGTTTTCTTATCATATAATGTAGAAACGGAAAGAAAGGCTGCTTATTTTGTCGCGGGTGATTTTTTTGGTCTTCAGGAATTGGGAGTGATGAGGTTCGTTTCTCGTGCGTTGATGGATTTAATGAAATATCACACGGAGGCAGGGAGCTGTTGGAGAAGTGAAAAGGTAAAAGAGCAAAAGGGCAGACGTTATTCTGTCATTCCGCCGTCCGGTCCTCAGTATGCCTTATGATGTAGCTGTCTTACTTTGTCATTCCGTATTCCGGAAGAATCTTTTTCCGATGGCACAGGAGCCGCCCCAGGCCGGGGGAGGGGACAGGGGCTCCCCGAACCGGGGCGGGGACAGAGGCTCCCCCTGGGTACTCCGAGGGAGGGGGGGCAGGGAGCGGTGGATGACGAGGGTGGGTGATGTATAATCCGGCTAAAATCGATGACTTGATGGCCGTTCCTTTCTCTCCTTCGTGTTCCTTGTCGTCTATCCTCCATAAAACAGGCTGATAATTCAGGAACTTTATATAAATTCCTCTATAAAACCGGCCTGTATTCCAGAGATTTTATCTAAATTTGCATATCATCGAACTTAAACATTGGTATCCATATTATACTTTAACAGAACAATGAAGAAAACCTACATTGCCCTTCTGGGGCTACTGATGGGGATGGCAGACATTGCCGGTGCGCAGACCGTGAAGTCTCCGGACGGCAATATCTCCGTGACCTTCTCGCTGAAAGGGAACGGTGTGCCGACCTACGAGATGACTTACAAAGGTAAGGCTGTCGTGAAACCTTCGCATTTGGGACTGGAGCTTGCCAAGGACAAACACGCCAGCAAAGGAATGAAAGAGACCAGCCTCATGGACGGTTTTGAGAAGACCGGCACCCGGACGACTGCTTTCGACGAGACATGGAAGCCGGTATGGGGCGAGACGGCTACCATCCGCAACCACTACAACGAGCTGGAGGTAGACCTCAGCCAGCCTTCCAGCAGGCGCGACATCGTCATCCGCTTCCGTGTCTACGACGACGGCATGGGACTCCGCTATGAGTTCCCGCAGCAGCCCGAGCTGAACTATTTTATCATCAAGGAGGAGCATACGCAGTTTGCCATGGCCGGCGACCACACAGCCTGGTGGCTCCCCGGAGACTATGACACGCAGGAGCAGGAGACACAGGAGTCGAAGCTGTCGGAAATCCGTTCGCGCTTCCATGATGCCGTGAACTGGGGCAACTCCTCTGTTGACGTGTTCTCGGAGACAGGTGTCCAGACCTCCCTGCAGATGAAGTCTGCCGACGGTCTGTACATCAACATCCACGAGGCGGCATGTGCCGACTACTCCACCATGCACCTCAATCTCGACGACAAGACGATGACCTTCGAGTCGTGGCTCACGCCTGATGCGACAGGTCTGAAGGGATGTTTGCAGACGCCTTGCGAGACCCCATGGCGTACGGTGATGGTAAGCGACGATGCGCGGGATATGCTGGCAAGCAACCTCATCCTCAACCTCAACGAACCCTGCAAAATCGAAGATACTTCCTGGATCCATCCTACCAAGTACTGCGGCGTGTGGTGGGAGATGATAGCGGGCGGCAAGTCGTGGGCTTATACGGATGAGTTCAGTTCCGTGAAGCTCGGTCAGACCGACTATGCACACGCCAGGCCCAACGGCCGCCATCCGGCGAATACTGCCAACGTGAAGAAGTATATCGACTTCGCTGCTGCCAACGGAATGCAGGAGGTGCTGGTGGAAGGCTGGAACATCGGCTGGGAGGACTGGTTCGGCCACTGGAAGCAGGACGTGTTCGACTTCGTCACGCCTTATCCTGACTTCGACCTCAATGCTCTGAACGAGTATGCCCACTCGAAGGGTGTGAAACTGCTCATGCACCACGAGACCTCTTCCAGTGCACTCAACTATGAACGTCACCTCGAGGAGGCGTTCAACCTGATGAACAAATACGGCTATGATGCCGTGAAGACCGGCTATGTGGGCGACATCATCCCGCGCGGCGACCATCACTATTCGCAGTCGATGAACAACCATTATCTCCATGTCGTCAAGGAGGCTGCCAGACATCACATCATGGTGAACGCACACGAGGCGACACGCCCTACCGGTCTCTGCCGTACATGGCCGAACCTCGTCGGCAACGAGTCGGCACGGGGCACGGAGTATGAAGCATTCGGCGGCAGCGACCCCAACCATACGGTCATCCTCCCGTTCACCCGTCTGCAGGGCGGCCCGATGGACTACACGCCGGGTATCCTTGAGACACGGCTCTCTGCCTGGTGCGACAACAAGAGCTATGTACACACCACGCTTGTCGGACAGCTCGCCCTCTATGTGACGATGTACAGTCCGCTGCAGATGGCTGCCGACCTCCCGGAGAACTACCGGAAGTACAACGATGCCTTCCAGTTCATCAAGGACGTAGCCTGCGACTGGGACGACAGCCGTTACCTGGAGGCCGAACCGGCACGCTACGTCACCGTAGCCCGCAAGGCCAAAGGGACGGACAACTGGTTTGTAGGCGGCAAGACCGGACTGGCTGCCCGCCAGAGTACGATCCGGCTCGACTTCCTCGACAAGGGGCGCAAATATGAGGCGACGATCTATGCCGATGGCAAGGATGCCGACTACGAGAAGAACCCGAGCGCATACGCCATTACCAAGCGTACGGTGAAGAAGGGCGATGTCCTCAGGCTCTGGGAAGCACGCGGCGGCGGCTTCGCCATCAGTCTGAAGGCGCTGTAAAAGACCATGGCTTATGAGGGTGTGTCAAAATGCAAATACCATTTTGATCATCTTGCAGTTTGAGACAATTCATTAAAAATGACCATTTCTGTACTCGATTTTGAGTAAAGAAATGGTCTTTTCTTTGCTTTTAGGAAAACCTGCTTATAGTTTGAAGGTTGTCAAGTTATTAATTTGCATTTTGACACATCCTCCTTTTCCGTTCTGTGAATTGCTGGGCAATATGCTGGCCGATGCCGTCCAGACGGGTCGTCATGCCGCCCTTTTCCGGTCTGTACGGCCTTGGGGCGGACATTCCTATGCGTCCTTTATCTCGATGGAATCATGGTAATCACCACGTGTCATGCCGTGTCTTTGCAGGTCGTCCAGCAGGTCGACCAGACTGTTCCAGAATCCTTTTACATTGTGGAGGACTATCTTCTTGCGGTGATAACCGATGGAGGCGGAGGCTGCTACGGTGAAGATTTCATCGAGTGTTCCTACACCGCCGGGCAGCGCATGGAACACATCAGCCCGCTCCATCATGATGGCTTTGCGGTCGTTGAGGTCTTCACAGGGAATCTCTACATCCACATAACCGCTCACTCTGCGTCCTTCCTCCATGATACGGGGAACGACACCGATGGTGCGTCCGCCGGCTTCATGCACCGCCTTGCCGACACATTCCATCAGTCCGCTGTTGCCGCCACCGTAGACAAGGACGTGTCCGTTCTCGCCGATCCACCGTCCCAGCTCTTCCGCAGCACGGAAGTAATCAGGATCGATGTCGTTGTTTGCCGAGCAGAATACAGCTATGTTCATGCCTGTCCTTCCAAGAGTCTGGCTGCCATCTCACGGCCCAGGCGTGTACACTCGTCCTTGATGGGCGGCGTGAGGGCCTGCTTCATCTCTACCGGCTCGCCCACCTTCTCGAAGTGGAGACGGTTCTCGTTCCATTCACCGATGGCGGCGACCGCCTTTGAAGCCCACGAATAAGAGCCGAACCAGCCGATGAGATGGTGCTTGATGTCGCGGTTGGCAACCTCCTGGAGCAGCACGTCCATCTCGTGGTAAAGGCCGGCATTGTAGGTAGGAGCGCCCACAATCAGGCCGCGGAAGCGGAAGATGTCCTGCAGGATGTAGCTGTGATGGGTCTTGGAGACGTTGTACAGGCGGATGTCCTTTACGCCGGCGAGGGATGCCGAACGGGCGATCTGCTCTGCCATGCGCTCCGTGTTGCCGTACATCGTGCCGTAGCAGATGACCAGTCCCGGATCCGTTTCGTACTTCGACATGCGGTCGTACAGGCTGATGACCTTGTCCACATACTTGTGCCATACCGGTCCGTGAGTGGAGCAGATGTAGTCGATGTGGATGCCGGCGAGCTTCTTCAGTGCGTTCTGGACCGGTGTGCCGTACTTGCCGACGATGTTGGAATAGTAGCGCACCATCTCCGGCCATGCCCAGTCGGTATCGATCTCCTGGTCGATGAAACCGCCGTTCAGTGCGCCGAAGCAGCCGAAGGCGTCGCCTGTGAAGAGGTGCGACACCTCGCCTTTGCAGAGTGTCATCATCGTCTCCGGCCAGTGGATCATCGGTGTCATGAAGAACTGCAGGGTATGGCTGCCCAGCGGAAGTTCCCCGCCGTTCTTCATCTCTGTCGTGTTGTCCTTGATGTCGTAGAAGCCTGCCATCATGTCAAAGGTCTTCTTGTTGCCGATGACCTGGATATTGGGATAGTACTTCTTCAGCAGCGCCAGCGAACCGGAGTGGTCCGGTTCCATGTGGTTGATGACGAGATAGTCGATCTGACGGTCGCCCAGAACCTCACGGAGATTCTCGATGAACTGGACGAAGAAGTCTACTTCTACCGTGTCGATGAGGCATACCTTCTCGTCGTCGATGAGGTAAGAATTGTAGCTGACGCCGTAAGGCAACGGCCACAATCCCTCGAAGAGCGCCTTGTTGCGGTCGTTGACACCTACGTAATAAACTTTATTGGCAATTTCTATCATTTTTATATTGGGTTTGGTTCTTTATTGGGAGGAGGAGTTGGAGCAGTTGAAGAAGCTGCGGAAGGGATCAGAGAGATTGGGGGTGTGAAGGCCGGCTGGTCCCTTTTGCGTATGTTCCTGTCGGACTTGCATCCTGCGGCACTGTCGGCTCGACGCCTTTCACCCCTTCCGGTTCCTTTCACTTCCGATGCCTTCTACCCTTTCATCCTCTCTCCGAACTCCTTGCTGACATAGTTGAAGATGTCCTTGCAGCAATCGGCCGAGAAAGCCAGGGCACTTGCGATGAGTCCGTCCCACTGCTCCTCGCTCAGCCCGCTGTCGAGGTCGGCCCGTGTGATGCCCTGCTTCAGCATTCCGAAGATGAAACCGGCATTGAAGTTGTCGCCGGCACCGATCGTGCTGACGACCTCCGTGTCGGGTACAGGATAAGCCTTCTTTATGTCCTTGCCGCCGCGCACCTCTACCGGCCGGCTGCCGTGGGTGTAGATGAACTGCCGGCAGTAGAAGGAGATTTCCGCATTGTAGACCTTGTCGGCATCCTCTTTCCTGTAGAGTGTCGCAAAGTCTTCGTGACTGCCGCGGACAATGTCGGCATAGTCAAGGTTCTCTATCAGGTTAGGCGTGATCCTTATTACTTCGTCCTTGTGCGCCGGGCGGAAGTTGACATCGTAGTAGATGATGGCTCCATGCGACCGTGCATAGTCGAGAAGTCCCACCAGCTGAGGCCGGATGACCGGGTTTACCGCATAGAACGAGCCGAAAAGCACGATGTCATCGGGCTGTATGTCCGGGTAGGTGAACTCCAGCTGGTCGTGCGGGTGATCTTTGTAGAAGATGTACTCGGCGTCATTCTTCTCGTTGAGGAACGCCAGCGACACAGGCGACTTTGAGTCGGGGAAGGTCGCCACGTTGTCGGTGTTGACCCCGTTGTCTTTCAGGAAGCCGATGATGTACTTGCCGACGTGATCGTTGCCGGCCTCGGAGATGAACGACGCATTGACCCCGCAGCGGCCCAGCGACGTGATGGCGTTGAAGGCAGAGCCTCCCGGTACGGCCTCGAGGGGCCTGTTGTCTTTGAAGATGATGTCCAGTACGGTCTCGCCGATACCTATAACTTTCCGCATTTTACTGTGACTTATGTTGTGTCTGCTTTTGTCGTGCAAATATAGTGTAAATCGGGCGGACTACAAAAAGAATCAGGTTCTTTTTTCTTTGGGCAGCAAAGTCTGCTCCCTTTCGTTCTTTTTTCTTAATTTTGCACCTTATGACGAATTACCAGACGGCAGCCCTCGGCAACGGACTGCGCATCATCGCTCTGCCTTCGGCCTCTCCGGTGGTCTATTGCGGTTACCAGGTGAACGCTGGGTCGGCCAGCGAACAGCCCGGTGAAGAGGGAATCGCCCACTTCTGCGAACACGTCAGTTTCAAAGGGACGGCGAGGCGTTCGGCACTGGAGGTCATCAACTGTCTCGAAGAGGTGGGCGGAGAACTCAATGCCTTCACTACCAAGGCGGATACTGTTTACTATGCGGCGATTCTGAAAGAGCATGTCGGTCGTGCGGTGGACTTGCTGACGGATATCGTCTTCCACAGTGTCTATCCCCAGAAGGAAATCGACAAGGAGGCAGAAGTCATCTGCGACGAGATAGAGTCGTATAACGACAGTCCGGCGGAGCTGATCTACGACGACTTTGAGAACCTCGTCTTCGGCGGTCACCCCCTTGGGCACAACATCCTCGGGACGGCGGACCGCGTGCGGAAGTTCACTACGGCGGATGCCCTCCGCTTCACCCGCAGGCATTACCGCCCGGAGAATGCCGTCTTCTTTGCCTACGGAGACATCGACTTTGACGCCCTCCTCCGTCTTCTGGCCGAAGCGAACGGCACAAATGTGACCGGCTTCGGCGGACCTGTCGGCGACGGGGAGACGGCAGGTCCGGCCTTGAGCAGCTACCGCCCGCAGACGGTCAGGACAGACAGGCATACCCATCAGGCACACGTGATGGTCGGCAACCGTGCCTATTGTGTACACGACCGGCGGCGCATGGCACTCTATCTGCTGAACAACATCCTCGGCGGTCCGGGCATGAGCGCACGGCTGAACCTTGCACTCCGCGAGCGGCGGGGACTCGTCTATACGGTGGAGAGCACGATGGTGAACTATTCCACGACAGGTGTCTGGAGCATCTATTTCGGCTGTGATGCCGGCGATGTCGACGAGTGCATGCGTCTTGCCCGCATGGAGCTCGACCGCTTCATGTCCGTTCCTCTTACCGATGACGAGCTGGCTGTCGCCCGGCAGCAGATCAAGGGGCAGATCGGCATTGCCTGCGACAACCGGGAGAACCTTGCTCTTGACTTCGGGAAGGGCTTCCTGCACTATGGCTGGAAGAAGGACATCACGGCCCTTTTCCGTGACATTGATGCCGTTACGGCAGACGAGGTGCAGGCGGTTGCGTGCGAGCTCTTCCCGCAGGAGCGGCTGACGACACTGATCTACGAGTGACACGGAAGGCGGGACACCGGGGCTTCGGGAACGACATTCCCAAGCCCTGGGAACGACATTCCCAAGCCCTGGGAACAGGATTCCCAAGCCCTGGGAACAGGATTCCCGATGGGTCGGGAACATCCGTACCGGGAAACGACTTTGGCACAGTATTTTCTGTGTCGCATACAGGAAACATATATATAGAACAGCATATTATATACAGCAGGGATAATGAAAGCAAACATCGAACGTACGGAAAAGAAGAGGGTCGTCATCGTAGGCGGCGGCCTGGGAGGGCTGGAGCTGGCTTTCAAGCTGGCCGGCGGTGACTTCCAGGTGGTCCTGGTCGACAAGAACAACTATCACCAGTTCCCTCCATTGATTTATCAGGTGGCTTCCGCCGGTCTCGAACCGAGCAGCATCTCCTTCCCCTTCCGCCGTCTCTTCCAGGGACACAAGGACTTCTTCTTCCGGATGGCAGAGGTGAAAGCGGTGGATGCGGCCGGGAAGACGGTCGTGACTTCCGTAGGCGACATCCACTACGACTACCTTGTACTGGCGGCAGGTGCCCGGACAAACTTCTTCGGCAACAAGGCAATCGAGGCCACCACGCTCCCCATGAAGTCCGTTAGCGAGGCCATGCAGCTGCGCAACACCATCCTGCGGAATCTTGAAAAGGCGGAGACAGAGGAAGACCCTGCGCGCAGGCAGGCGCTGATGAACATCGTGGTCGTCGGAGGCGGTGCGTCGGGGGTAGAGATTGCGGGGGCTGTGGCGGAGATGAAGAAGAACATCATCGCCCGGGATTACCCCGACCTGGATTCCTCGCAGATGCACATCTACCTCGTCAATGCGGGCAAACGCCTCCTTGCCGCCATGGATCCGGTCTCGTCGGCACGTGCCGAGCGCGATCTGAAGGCACTGCACGTGCACATCCGTCAGCCGCAGTTTGCGACGGAATACAAAGACGGGATTCTGAAGACGAGTGCCGGTCTGGAGATTCCTGCCCGGACGGTCATCTGGGTGAGCGGCATCTGTGCGAACACCGTTGAGGGGCTGCCGGCGGAGAGCATCGGCCATGCGGGCAGGATTCTCACCGACCGGTTCTGTCGTGTGAAGGGTGTGCAGGATGTCTTTGCCATCGGCGACCAGAGCCTGATAGAAGGCGATGAGGAGTATCCGCTCGGCCATCCGCAGCTGGCTCAGGTGGCCATGCAGCAGGCGAAGACCGTGGCGGAGAACCTCAAGTCCCTGCAATGCGGCGGAGAGGAAAAGCCCTTCAAATACAGAAACCTCGGCGTGATGGCGACCATCGGACGTAACCATGCCGTTGCGGAAATCGGCGGCCGGAAGTTCGGCGGCTTCGCAGCCTGGGTGCTGTGGCTCGTCGTTCATCTGCGTTCCATCCTCGGCGTGAAGAACAAGGCGTTCATCCTGCTCAACTGGGTGTGGAACTATCTGAATTACAAACAGAGCCTCCGGCTGATTCTGAAAGCGAAAGGATAGCAGGATGCCGTGCCGGATGACCGGCGGGCCGGACGGCGACCGGACAGACAGAAGGCAGGCAGCCTGCCCACAGCAGACCCCTCTCTTCCTCTCCCTTTATCGGGAAAAGAATGAGAGGGGGCTGCTGTGGGTAGGCTGCCTGCCTTTTTGTTGGAAATGCCTGCTGTCTGTTTCGGATCAGTCCTTCACGATGAGGCAGACGGCATAGGCCGCCATTCCCTCTTCATGTCCGACGAAGCCCATCCGCTCGGAGGTGGTGGCTTTGACGGAGACGGCATCAGGGTCGCAGCCGATAATCTCAGCTAAACATTTGCACATAGCCGGGATGTGCGGATTGATTTTCGGCCGTTCAGCGCATACGGTAGCATCGATGTTGCCCACACGAAACCCCTTTTCTGCAAGGAGCCTGATGGTCTTTCCGAGGATGACCTTCGAGTCCATGTCCAGCGTGTCAGCGGCTGTGTCGGGGAAGTGATAGCCTATGTCGCGCAGATTGGCAGCACCGAGCAGTGCGTCGCAGATGGCATGGATGAGCACGTCGGCATCGCTGTGACCGAGCAGCCCGAGGCTGTGTTCAATCTTGATGCCGCCGAGGTAGAGGCCGCGTCCTTCAACGAGTCTGTGTACGTCGTATCCCATGCCGACGCGGAAGGATGGGATGGAGGGGGATTGGGGGGTCTGCATGAGGATTGGGGGTGATAAGCGGTGATGGGTGATGATAAGCGGTGATGGGTGATGGTCGGAGGTGACCTTACTTCCTCTTGAAGAGATCTTTGATGCCGTCCATGTCGAACGAGAGAGAGAAGCGGAGGGTCTGGTCGAGTGGGTTGTTCTTGGCCGTCGCGATGACGTAGCCGGCATCGAGGGAGAAGACGTTCATCTTGAAACCGGCACCGACGGTGAAGTACTTGCGGTTGCCTTTGTTCTCACTTTCATTGTGATAACCGGCCCGGAGGGAGAACTTGTCATTGTAGGTATATTCCGCACCGACGCTCCACTGTATCTCCTGCATCTCTTCGGAGAATCCGTTGGGCGCATCACCGAAGCTCTTGAAGATACCCGATATGGACGAGACATCATAGTAATCCTTCTGCAGGCGGTTGTCGTAATCGACCTGCGACTCGTCGGCATTGCGCTTCGGATAGGTCGGAACGAGCAGTTTGTTGGCATCGGCGGCAATCGTGAAACGGTTGAACTCGTCGATGGGAACCATCAGCGAAGCTCCCAGCCGGAGGTTGGTCGGGATGAACTCGGAACGGTTGTCGCCGCCGAAGGTGATCTTCGATCCGATGTTGGAGATGTTCATGCCCAGTCCCAGCTGGCACTCCCGCTCACCGACGTTGATGTAGTTCTGGTAATAGCACGACAGGTCGGCGGCAAAGGCGGAACCCGGTGAAGTGTCGTCTTTGTAGCTGTAGGTCAGGTCGGAATAGATCCAGCGTACAGCGGCGCCGAGCGAGAAGTGCTCGCTGAGCATCAGGGAATAAGCCACGTCCAATGACATCTCGTAGGGATTGATGGTCATTGTTCCGTCGTCGGTCGTCACCTCACCCAGGGAGAAGTAGCGCATGGAGGCGGACACGGCACTGTAGTCGCCGATGCGGTAGTAACCGGCGAGGTAAGCGAGGTCGATGTCGTTCACCAGCTGGCGCAGCCAGGGCGTGTAGTTCAGTGAGACACCGGCACGGGAAATGGTGAAAGGGTACTTGGCCGGGTTCCAGTACTGTGAGTTCACGTCCGGGTCGGTGGCCGCACCGACATCACCCATACCTGCCGAACGGGCATCAGGCGCGATGGTCTGCGAGGTCACTGCCGTATTGACAGGATTGAACATATCCTTCTTGCTGTCCTGCGCAAAGGCGGCGGAAGCGGAAAGTACCGTTGCCGAGAAGAGGACGGTACGGAGTGTCTTATTCATTCTTTACTTGGGTTGCTTGTTGCTAAATGAAAATCCATGAGACGGTGTCCGGACGGAGAGGTGCGGATCGCCTTCCTCCTTCGGCATTGTCTCATGGGTTGTAACGTCATCCCTGCTTTATTTATTGTCCAGGATGATGAGTTTCTTGGCTTTGGACACCTTCGTAGCTCCGTCGCTGCTGAGCCGCACACGATAGAGATAGACCCCGGTGTGGAGGCGTTTCCCGCTGTCGACCGTCAGGTCCCAGTCGGCCGTGATGGCATTGCTTGATGCCGTTCCTGACGTAGCCCGGTGCCAGAGCAGACGGCCGCTCATGTCGAAGACTTCGATGTCGACATCCACGTCGGAGCCGACGTAGTTGTGTGCCACGATGAAGGTCGTCTCCGTGGTAGCCGGGTTCTTCGATGCGTTGACACTGTAGATTTCCGGGGCCAGACCCTTGACGACTTTAAAGTGGAGCGTGACGGTCGACGGGTTGTTCAGGATGTCCCATGCACGGAACTGGAGGGTGTGGTGTCCTTCGGAGAGTTCCGGCAGGCTGTATCCCGTCGAGCCGGATGTGTAGCTGCCGAAGTCGTATCGGAAGTTGTCGTTCAGGACATAGGTCTGCGTCAGCTTGCCGTCGATTGTCAGCTGCATATCGTGTCCGATGCCGTTGCCGGACGCGTTGATGCCGTCCTTGTCGGTAATCTGTGCGAAGAAGTATGGCGTGCTGTTGACTTCGCCGCCGTCCGCAAAGGACGGTGTGTTGAGATAGGCGTAGATGGACGGACCGATGGAGTCGTTGTAGACAGTCTCTGACCCGTCGATGCTGAAGCCCTCTTCGTGCCCTTGGGCCATGAGCGTGTGATTTTCATTGATGGCAGAAAAGTTCATCAGTCCGGTGCCTGAAGTGTAATTGATGTCGCGCGGCAGGGCGAAGGTGAAGGTGAACTCACCTTTGCGGATGCTGTCTGTTCCGTTGTACAACATTTTCTGCCGGTCGTAGAATGTGAAAGCCTTTTCTGCCGTCTCTTCCTGCTTCTTGCAGGTGATCAGTTCTCTTGTGTCACGTACGGTAGCTGTGAGCAGTCCGTTGAAGTCGGTCTGTTTCTCACCGTCCTTGGCTATATGGCCTTTTACCTTCACGATGGATCCGCCTTTGAGAGTTATCGGGTTGGATGTGTCCGGTGTCTGTCCGTTGATGGTCTCCACCTTGACTTGAAGGGTAGGCAGGTTCAGCGAGAGGGCAGGGTCGCCGAGGAGAGCGTACTGTAGTTTGTTCGGCGTGAGGTCGCTGTTGCCATTGATCAGTTCGCATTTCGCCAGCCGCTGGGCCTCGCCCAGAGTGGTCGGTCTGCCGTCCGTAAAGCTCAGCACATGGCGGAGGAAAGCCGTATTGATGGCTTTGTTGTAGTAGGCATATACCGTGCGGGTCGTTCCCCAGAATGCCACCGACCCTCCCTTCGCATTCAGCATGGCCGTCTCGCCGATGGTCGGCATGGTGGCATCGAAAGGCATGATGTCGCAGCTGGCGGTGATCCATAACGGCAGGTTGGCATTGGTGAACCCGGCGAAGTCGGTCAGCCGGAGCACCGCTTCATGGGAGATCTGGTCCTCCTTGCCATGGCCGGCATAGTCCATGATGAGTGCTCCCTGTGCCTGCTGCTGCCTGATGATGCTGCTTGCCTCGGGATAAGTGTTGCCTGTTGCAGACGACACACGGGTGTAGGCATCCCACATCACTTTCTTCACCTGATAGTCGGGATAGGCTGCCATGATGGTCTCGGCGGTCTCGTTGATATCTGTCATGTGCAGGTTGTTGTTGCCGTCGTCACCCATGAACATGATTGTGTTTTCCCAGCTGCCGCCGTTCTTGTTTTCGGCATAGCGGATGGTTTTGTCCACCAAGGTTCTGGCATCCGCTACGGTCGTCACCGGGAAGCGTCCCACTCCGAGGTCTTCCTTGTCACGGCGCAGGAGGTCGCTGCCCTCACCGTCGTCCATGAGGGTGAACCATCCGTCGTTGACATAGCAGTCGGTCTCGCTGAAGGAGTTTTCGCTCTCGTAAGCCAGCAGGTAGTCGTCCGGGTTGAGATGGCGGCACGCAGGGGTCAGCATTCGGTTGTCCCATACACAGTCGCCGAAGAGCAGGAGCGACTTCGGCAGGCTGCCGCCGGAGGCACGGTCGTAGAGCATCTTCATGTAGCGTCGGTAGGCCATTGCGTCCGGTGTTCCGCTGGAGAACTCGTTGTACAGTTCGTCAGCCGGAACGATACGTACCGTAAGGTTGTCGTGCGTGCGGTGGAAGTCGGCCAGCCGTTCGGCCTGTTCCAAGAGCTTCTGGCTTGTCGGAATGATGATGACCATCTCGGCCGGTCCGTCTGCATGATGGTCCTGGTTGGTGATGTTGTAGACGTATTCCGGTACCGGGAAGTTCGATTTCAACGAGGGTGCCGGCGCTGGTGCCGGATAGGTCATGGCGATGTAATCGATCCGTGCCGGACCGCCTGCCGTAGTCGTAACCTTGATGCTGTCGACTGCGCGGAGGTTGTCGAGTGCATAGCTTCTTATCTCCTCATAACCCTTGTCGAACGAGTCGTGGGGTGCTATTCTTATTTCACCGAGGTCTCTGCCGTTCGCCTCCAGCTTCACCGTCGAGGCATAGGTGCCTGTCGTGACGGCTACGGTGAGCCTGCCGGCTGCGGTATGTGCCTTGTTGGCCAAGGTGAAGACTTTGCTCTCGTTCAGCTTCAGCGGTGTCTTCTCGAAGAGATTCCGTCCGCCGTGATACCAGCTGAAGTCGTCCACCTCGTGCAGACTGTGATAGTCTTCGGCAGCGGGATAGAAGCTGTTGAGGAACTCCGTGCTGTCTGCGATGACGGCCGGTGTACCGCTGTCGTCCTCTGTCAGGAAGTAATAGCCATAATCGGAATAGGGGTTGCGGGTCCTACTGGACGATGTGTTCTGCTCCCAGCTGACAGGGCCGCGGGCATAGAAGAGCCGCCTGCCGCCTGCGTCATAGGTGGGGACTTCCTGCAGGTCGTCGTGCGAAGTGATGAAATCAGCTGTCAGTACTTCGTCCTGCAGATTGCCTCCATAGCCATAGACTTTCACCTTATTCATGTGTGAGAAGCCTGCACGGCGGATGAGTTCCGGTGTCAGCTGGTACACCCCGTTGGACGGAACGCGTATCTTCGCCCACTTGCCGCTGGCAAGGACGGAGTGTTCCGCATAGCGGCTGGCAGCGGAAGTTGCCTGCATGACGCCTGTACGGGTGGCAGGGTCTTTTCTCCCTCTGGCGGTCTTCGTTCTGGGCCGGGAGGTGAGTGCTATCATGAAACTGACGAGAAACTGCTTTCTCCCGTTGCGCTGTACGATGGGCATGAGCGAGATTTCCAGTACGCCTTTTTTGCGTTCCACCGTCATCTGGCGGTGAATCTCGGGCAGTGAGGGTGGTATGACGGCAGTCAGTGCATTGTATCGCTCGATGTCGGTCTTGCTCATGTCCATGAACTCCGGATAGCGTATCTCCAGCTCGTAGACGGAGTCGGCATACTGCTCACCCACAGGAATGGCATAGTGGAAGTGGGGCAGTACGGAGTCGATGGTCACGTCTTCCACCGTCAGGTTGAAGAATCTTTGCTGCTGGGCTGACAGTCTCATACAGCCCATGAGCAGCAGGAAGCAGAGTATAATGGATGTTCTCTTCATTGTGTTGGACAATCCTTTCATCGTCGGTATATGCAGCAGGTTTGTCCTGCATGCTTTCCGTGTTGTCTATTTGCAGTTGAACTCGAGGACTTTCCGGTCCTCCAGATATCCTTCCAGATGGTCGTTGATATGGACAGGACCGCAGCCTGACGGACAGCCCGTATAGAGGATGTCGCCCGTCTTGAGGGTGAAATAGCGGCTGATGTAGCTGATGATTTCATCCACTTTGTACAGCATATCGCCTGTATATCCCTCCTGTACTGTCCTGCCGTTGACGGCCAGCCGGAAGCGCAGCCGCTGGACATCAAGGAATCTGTCCTTCGGCACCCATTCACCCAAGGCGGCTGCGCCGTCAAAGCCCTTGCACAGATCCCAGGGCATTCCCTGTTCCATCAGGTGCTGTTGCAGTTCGCGTGCCGTGAAGTCGATGCCCACTGTCACGGCATCGTAATAGCGGTGGGCGAAACGCTCGGGGATGGTCTTGCCGAGCCGGCAGATGCGCACGACAAGTTCTGTCTCGTATTCTATCATCCCGAGGTCGTCGGGGATGAAGAAGGGCTTTCCGTCTTTCAGCAGGGCCGAGTCGGCCTTGGTGAAGAGGACGGGTGTCTCCTTTCCTGATAACGCTTCGTTCTGCGTTTTATTGTGTTCGGCGTAATTCATGCCGACTGCAAAGATCTTCATTGGGTGTTGGCTTTTTAGGATGGGGATGGGAGGTGATGGACGATGATAAGCGGTGTAGGCGGTGATAAGCGGGATAGGCGATGATAAGCGGTGATGGGTGATGACGGGAGCTTATGACCGCCTGTCATCGCTTATCTCTTCTGACAAAGAAAGGAGCCGCAGGAGCCAAACGGCTTTCCTGCGACTCCCTGTTCTTTTCTCAGAAGGATAGTCTCCGGCTTATTCGGCAGAGAGTGTGAAACGCTTGTAGGCAACAACCTTGAGGTCTTTGCTCTGTGCCTTCAGCCACTCGCCGACGCTCTGCTTGTCGCCGTCGCCGAACTGGAACTCCTGGTCAATGAGGCAGTTCTCCTTGAAGAATTTGTTGAGGCGACCCTTCGCAATGTTCTGGATCATGTTCTCATTGAGGTTGGCAGCCTTCTCGGCAGAAACGGTCTTGCGGATTTCGATCGCCTTGTCAGCCTCCTCGCGGGTCAGCCAGCCCTTTTTGATGTTCGACTCGATGTGGTCCTCGCTGTCAACGAGGTTGGCATTGATGCCTGCCTTCTTGATGGCAGCTACGACAGCCTTTTCCACCTGCTCTTCCTTGGTCTTCTCAACGGCAACCTTGAACTCCTCGTCCTTGACAGACTGTGGAACAGACTCCTCGTCGAGGGCTACCGGCTTCATGGCTGCCACCTGCATGGCTACCTTGTGACCGGCCTCCTCATTGTTCTCGTTGAGCTGAACCATCGTAGCAAGGGTGTGCTTGTTCATGTGGTCATAAACAGAGACGTTACCGCCCTCCAGGAAGTTATAGCCGTCAAGCTCCATCTTCTCACCCGTGACACCGGAACGCTGCTGGACAGCGGTAGCGGCATCCTCTCCGTTGGCGAGCTTCAGTGCCTTCACCTCGTCGAGGCTCTTGCACTTGTTGGCAACGGCAGCGTCCAGAATCTCCTGGACGAGTGCGATGAAGTCCTTGCCGTTGGCAACGAAGTCGGTCTCGCACTTGACAGCGACCATAGCAGCGAAGCCGTCAACCTGCTTGACGAGGACGCAGCCATTGGATGTCTCACGGTCAGAACGCTTGGCGGCGATAGCCAGACCGCGCTCACGGAGCAGGTCCTTTGCCTTGTCGAAATCGCCTTCAGCCTCTGTGAGGGCCTTCTTTACATCAGCCAGACCGGCACCGGTCATGGCACGGAGCTTCTTGATATCTTCAATAGATACAGCCATTTTATTGTTTTCCTTTCTAATGTTATTTAAATATCGTGGGCGTTGATGAGAGACGATGAGCCTTCATGTATCGCACGGATACGGCAGCCCATTGGCACTCACCAGCGCCCACTATGTTTTCAATTGTTACTCAGCAGCTGGTGTTTCTTCCTCAGCCTTGGGAGCCTCCTCGGCCTTGGGAGCCTCCTCAGCCTTGCGTGCAGCACGCTTCGGCTTTGCTTCGGCAGCCTCTTCAGCCTGCTCGGCTGCGGCCTTCTCGTCGGCCTTCTCAGCCTTGCGCTCCTCCAGACCCTCTGCGATGGCATCGCAGCAGGCGGTGAGGATCACCTCTACGGAATCCTTTGCGTCGTCGTTGGCCGGGATGACGTGGTCGATGTTCTTAGGATCAGAGTTGGTGTCGACGATGCCGAATACAGGAATCCCCAGACGGTTGGCCTCCTTGACGGCGATGTGCTCCTTCATGACGTCTACTACGAAGAGGGCAGACGGCAGGCGGGTCAGGTCGGCGATGGAGCCGAGGTTCTTCTCCAGCTTGGCGCGCTGGCGGGAGATCTGCAGCAGCTCTCGCTTGGAGAGGTTGGCGAATGTTCCGTCGTTCATCAGCTTGTCGATGTTCGTCATTTTCTTCACTGCCTTACGGATTGTAGGGAAGTTGGTCAGCATACCGCCGGCCCAACGCTCGTTGACGTATGGCATGTTTACCGCTGCGGCCTTCTCGGCTACAGCTTCCTTAGCTTGTTTTTTAGTAGCGACGAACAGGATCTTCTTTCCGCTTCTGGCAAGTCCCTTGAGCGCCTCTGCAGCCTCGTCAATCTTGGCTACAGTCTTGTGAAGATCGATGATGTGGATGCCGTTGCGCTCCATGAAGATGTAAGGAGCCATGGCGGGGTTCCACTTGCGACGGAGGTGGCCAAAGTGGCATCCTGCCTCCAGTAACTGGTCGAAATTTGTTCTTGACATTTCGTTTGTTTTTTTCTTGTTTACTTTCTTTTTAATTCTTTCTTGGCAAATGAGCTTTGCCAGGCTTGTTAGAATCAACCGGCGGGTAGTCCCCCGATCAGGAATCGCGCCGGTTTAGATACTAAACCGATTGATTTGAGATTTGAGGATTGAGGTTTGAGGTTTGAGGTTTGAGGTTTCGCTGCTGAATCAGCTGATGCTGTATCGCAACGCTCAAATCCTGATATTCATTCTCAGTATTCAACGCTCAATGCTCAATGTTCAAAGTTCAATGCTCAATGTTCAAAGTTCAATGCTCAATGTTCAAAGTTTAATGCTCAAAGTTTAAACCTCAAACCTCAAACCTCAAACCTCAAACCATTTATCGCTTGCTGAACTGGAAGTGAGCGCGGGCCTTCGGCTGACCTGGCTTCTTGCGCTCGACCTTGCGGCTGTCGCGTGTCAGGAATCCGTGGTCTTTCAGGTTCTTCTTGTCTTCAGCGTTGATCTTGACCAGTGCGCGGGCGATGGCGAGACGCAGAGCCTGGCTCTGTCCTGTGAAGCCGCCGCCGTCGAGGTTGGCCTTGATGTCGTACTGCCCTTCTACACCGAGCAACTGCAGTGGCTGTTTAACCACGTACTGCAGGATAGCTGATGGGAAGAATTCAGTTAAGTCTTTTTTGTTGATAGTGATCTTGCCGGTACCTTCAGAGAGGTAAACGCGTGCTACTGCGCTCTTGCGGCGACCGATTGCATTTATTACTTCCATCTTTCTCCTTATTATTTATACTGGTTAATATCAATTGCCTTTGGCTTCTGTGCCTCGAGACCGTTGAGTTCTGTTCCTTCGATGACATAGAGGTTGTCCAGCAGGTGACGACCCAGAATGCCCTTCGGCAGCATACCCTTTACGGCGTGGCGGATCATCCTGTCGATGCCGTTCTTGCGCTTGCGGAGCTCGGCAGGGGTGTTGAAGCGCTGGCCGCCCGGGTAACCAGTATAACGTGTGTAGACCTTGTCTGTCTCCTTCTTGCCGGAGAATACGACCTTGGCTGCATTGATAATGATTACGTTGTCGCCACAGTCTACGTGTGGAGTGAAAGTCGGCTTGTACTTTCCGCGAAGCAGCTTGGCTACTTTAGAGCAAAGGCGACCTACAATCTGATCGCTGGCATCGATGACGACCCACTCTTTCTTAGCTGTTTCCTTGTTGACGGAAATAGTCTTGTAACTTAAAGTGTCCATTCTAAAAAATTAATAATTTTACTACTAAAAAACGTTTTCTTTCTACGACCGTGCTTGTCCTAACCATGCTGCCCGGCCAAAGACAGCACTATTAACACGAGCCGTACGGGGCTCTAAGTGTACCCACAATAATAATCGGACTGCAAAGGTACTTATTTCCAACCTTATATTATAAGGGTGATGTTTTCCGCACCCATTATTTACGATTATTTAACTAATGCGATGCGCACATCCCCCGGCCGTCAGGCGTCAGACCCCTTGCCGGCCGTCAGGTCTCGGATGAATCTGCCGCTTCAGTCCGTTCTGTCAGACGGGGAACGTCCCATGCCGCATTTGCTTCCATGCCGTCCCGGCCTGATGGGAAGGTTGAAAGTTCTTTACATCTGCAGTCGCCCTGACGGTATTTTTCCGGGGTGGAAACAGCCGTCAGAACCGTTGGAGAAGGCAGGCTGCATCGCAACCGGGCGCTGACCGCCTTCCAATCAACGCCTGATGACGTTCCAATCAATGCCTGTCAACGTCCCAACTAACGCCTGTTAAGGCCGCAATCAGGCACCTTTTCAAAAGGTGCTTGTAGCAGTCTGGATAACAGCTGGTTGCGGACTGGAAAAGACAAGGTGCATCGGCCTGTCCCGCTGAATATACCCGGCATCCCGCAGATGTGTGTAATGGGCTGTCTTGCCGGTGTTGATTATGGTAAATAATCAGGACAGAACAAGAACGGATCCATCCTGCCTTGTACAGCAGCAGTGTGTCTGTATGCACTGTGGATAGCAACTTAGAAGAGAATGTGGGTCGCAAGAACGCCCTTCTGTGTTAAAATAAATTAAAAAGCAACACGTTGTATTGCACATAGGAAGCAAATCGCTATATTTGCAATGATAAGTCTTTTAAACAATAATTATATTGTGTGTTTTTCGATGAATTTAATAGTTATTGTGTCGAAAAGACGGTCGGCTTTTGTGTCGGGATACGGGTATATCCTTGTCGCCGGTGCCAATACGGCCGACTATGTCCATGCGAAGGTCTGGATGGCAAGATCGATTGAGGATGTAAGAACAGACAACGGAACCATTTAAATGAGATATTATTATGAGAAAGAAGCAAACACTTATTTTCGCACTGCTGACAGTATTCACTTCTCTCTGTCATGCACAGACCACCAGGTTTTCCATGACGCTGGGCACTGACCTGGGACTTGCCGGCAAGAACTACAAGATCGTCACGCCCAACGTCTCTGCAACTTATGACCTGACACCCAAGCTGTCGGTAGGAGCGAGGGTGGAAGACGCCATCACCCTGGCAAAGATACAAGGTGTCAAGACCTACGACTACCTTGCGACGCTTGGCGGACAGGTAAGCTATGACGCATTCCGCATCCTCACGATGATAAACGTGCAGCCTCGCCTCATCGTCGGCCACACGATCGGCGGCGGGCACGACAGAGGCTATATGTACTGTCAAGGCGGTATCTACCTGAAAGCTGACAGGAAGAACGGCGTGATGTCGGAAATCGGTTTCGGCATCCGCCACAACAATTACCGCGGAGACCTGTACAAGGACAAGACCTCCTTCTTCGTTTCTTACGGTTTCGTACTGCGATAAAGAACATGGAGCGTTTCCTGCAATCGTGAAAAGCGTCTCTGTCATCTTTTCCGCACGCTTCCTAAAGTGACGGGAAAGAGACCGTATTGAATTGGAAGCAGGAAGTCCGGCCGACAGCTGTCCCCCCTTGGGGAGCATTGCCCGGAAGGACTTTCCTGGTTTATATCTGTTGATGAACTGCACTGATGAAGGATGGGGTCTGCCGATGTTGCAAGTCTCTGCGCTGCGCTGTGCCGGGCCGCCGGCCGTATCATTCCGGGGCATCATCCTGTCGGCAACGACACGGACAAAGGACGGAAACTGCAGTGTCAGTATCCGGTGCGGCCCTATGTTCTGTCCCGGGAAAGGCTGAGGACTGCGGGACGGGGAAGGCTGTACCCGCTTGTGTTAATTATATCAAAAAGCAGCCACCATTATTTGCTTTGTGGGAAAATAATAAATATCTTTGCCAAGAAGTAAAAAGGATTTTGTAAATGACCAGGCAGAACCGGAAAACAAGACATACGCTTATAGCGTGGCTGCTGTTGGCACTTTTCATGCTGCCGATGGTTGTCAAGTCTGTACACGTATGCCAGGTGGAGACGGAGCTTTCCGCCGGTCATCAGACTTCCGGACAGCACAGCCAGAGCCACAATGCCGGCAGCTGTGCCATCTGTCATTTTGCCTTTTTCAATTACATGAGAGCTACGGACATCCGGCTGGATGCGGTAGCTGTCATCTTCTTCGGCTTCCTCTTCCTTTCCGCTGTCACACCTTATCGGCGTCCGGAGGTTGAAGTCACGAGTCTCCGTGCTCCTCCTGCCGACTTTTAGAAGACAATTCCCATATCGAGGAATCGTCTGACGCAGATGCAGTCAAAGGAGCTATGGCGGTGTAGTGTGTCCTTACAGAAAGGAATGCCATGCCGTATCCACACCATGGAACCATGCCGCTGCACCACGTCATTAGCTTGTCGCACAGCCGTCTATGTGCCTGTGACAAGCATACAGATCCATCATTTCATCAAGAATTCATAAACACATGGTAATGAATAAGGCTATTTGGGCTTTTGTTCTTTCGTCTGTGTGTGCGGTTGCCAGCGCAGGCAATCATCTGTCAGCAGCAGTTCCCCAGCAGAAAGGGAATGATGTCGACAGCAGTATTGTCATGCAGGACGTAACCGTACTGGGCAACAGACAGAAAGACCTTCAAATGCGTTCGTCCGTCAATACCATCAGCATTGACAGGCAGTTTCTTCAGAACAACTTCGCAGGCAGTCTCATGCAGACGCTCAGCGGCATCCCCGGCGTAAAGGCGATGAGCATCGGCTCCGGGCAGTCGAAGCCGACGATACGCGGCCTGGGCTTCAACCGCATGGTTGTAACAGAGGACGGCATCAAACACGAGGGGCAGCAGTGGGGCGACGACCACGGTCTGGAAATAGACCAGTTTGCCATCGACCGCATCGAAGTGACCAAAGGACCGGCCGCCCTGCTTTACGGCTCGGATGCCATCGGAGGGGTCATCAGCCTGTACGGCAACTACATCCCGACTGCGAAGTTCCAGGGAAGCGCATCGCTGTTCATGCGCAGCAACAACGAGTCGGTCGGTCTGTCAGCCCGTCTGCAGGGTGCCGGAGACCATTTCTACTGGAAAGCCAGCGGGACATTCATCGACTATGCCGACTACAAAGTGCCCACGGGCAGCATCCAGTACTATTCCTACGACATTCCGCTGCATGACCGCCGGCTCCGCAACACGGCCGGCTTTGAACGCGACGGGAGCATGACGCTCGGTTACAGAAGCCACAACTTCCATACAGAACTGAAGCTGTCGGATGCGTACAGCAAGAGCGGCTTCTTTGCCAACGCACACGGACTGGAGGTGAGACTGTCGGACATCGACTACGACAGGTCGCGCCGGGACATCGACCTTCCGTGCCAGAGTGTGAACCATCTGAGGGTCATGAGCCACACGGTCTACGAACAGGGAAGTCTTGCTTTGGAAGCCGACCTCGCCTATCAGAACAACCATCGCAAGGAACTTTCCGAACCGGTGTCGCATGGCTATATGCCGGTTCCGCCCGGCAGTCTGGAACGTGAGTTCAAGAAGGACACCTATACGGCCAACCTCATTGCACGGCTGTCTCTGGGAAGCAGGCATACACTCACCGCAGGCTTCAACGGCGAGTACCAGCACAACCGCCGTTCAGGCTGGGGCTTTATCATGCCGGACTTCGAGACGGCATCATTCGGTACATATGCTTTCGACCGGTTCACGGTCAGGAAAGACCTGATACTGAATGCCGGCGTACGGTACGACCACGTCAGGACAAGCATCCACAGCTACAGAGACTGGTTCAAAACGCCCGTCAGCGCCACCGACTCCGTCTTCAAGGAACGTTCGGAGGATCTCCGCCGTTCGTTCAACAGCCTCACGTGGTCGGCCGGCGTGAACTATTCTGTCGGCCAGTGGATTCTGAAGGCGAACGTCGGAAAGAGCTTCCGTGTCCCGATTCCGAAGGAACTGGGCACTGACGGTGTCAATTACCACATCTTCAGATATGAAAAGGGGAATCCTGGTCTGAACCCGGAAGAATCCTGCCAGCTGGACGCAGGCATCCACTGGGGGAATGACAGGGTGACGGTTCAGTTCGACCCGTACCTCAATTATTTCCCGAACTACATCTACATGAATCCGACTCCCGACTACTACGAGGGGCTGCAGTGGTATTATTACACGCAGAGCCGTGTCATCCGCTGTGGCTTCGAGCTGCAGACAGACTGGAAGATACTCCCCTCTCTGGATGCGGAACTGAAAGGTGAATATCTCTATGCCGAACAGCTGTCTGGAGAAAAGAAAGGGTACACGCTCCCCTTCTCGACCCCCTGGTCGGCGGATGCCACCCTGAAATACGGATTCTGCCGGAAGAAAGCCGGTAATGAAGGCTTCGTGGCACTCAACCTGCACGTCACCGGCAGACAGAACCGCATCGTTCCGCCGGAGAAGCCGACATCAGGTTACTACACCATCAACCTCAATGCAGGAAAAGACTTTGCCTTCGGGGACAGGAAACTGCGCCTGACCCTCAATGCGGAGAACCTCCTCAACCGCAAATACTACGACCACACGAGTTTCTACCGGCTCATCGACGTGCCGGAACCGGGACGCAACGTGGCGTTGATGGTGACTTTCGAGTTCTGAAGCATACGATTCCCGGAAGTGGAACAAGATATAACACTTGATCTTGCAAACCGACCTGAGACTGTCGGGGAA
This sequence comes from Prevotella multiformis DSM 16608, assembly GCF_000191065.1. GTDB lineage: Bacteria > Bacteroidota > Bacteroidia > Bacteroidales > Bacteroidaceae > Prevotella > Prevotella multiformis. Next base: position 32,973 of record NZ_GL872283.1, on the reverse strand, counting down.
TCATCATGGTGGACGGGGCACATCGCTCCTGTCACTGTGATGTCCTCACAGCCCAGACAAAACGAAACGAACAGTGAACTTATATTCAAACCAAGGCGGAAGCCTTCAAAAAACAAATCAAACAATGAAAAAGCTACTTTTTATGGGTGCTATGGCACTCCTGAGTGTGATTGCACTGGCATTCACGTCGTGCAGTAACGATGATGACGATCTGTTACAGAGCAACATCGAGTTCAAGAACGTGGAGTTCGGACACAAGAACAGCAAGACGGGCACGATCGGCGATGACCTTCACCTGGAATGCGACATCAAATCAGGCTCAAAGATACAGTCCGTTGAGGTCGTACTTTCCAAGGACGGGAAGAACGTCATCAAGAAGACCTACACCGACAGCAAGTACGTCGGCGTGCTGAACACCCGGTTCCACGAGCACATCGACCTTCCCGAGACACTCGCCGAGGGCAAGTACCAGTGCTTCATCATCGTCAAGAATGAGGAGAAAAAGATTGACTTTGTCAGTGCGGAAATCACGTTGAAGAAGAAAGCCGTCGACCCCAAAGCACCGAAGATAGCCAATCTCAAGGTAGACAAGATGGAGAGTACGGTGAACGGAAAGGTCACTTTCACGGCCGACATAGAGACGGTCGCCAAAGTGAAAGAGATTGAAATCGAGTTCCACGGTGACAAAGAGACGGAAATAGAAGTGGACGATCTCAACGGGAAAACGGGCAAGCTGACCTTCAAAAAGGAGGTGACGATTCCCGCTGAATGCAAGGCCGGAAAGTATCACATCCACTTCACTGTGAAGGATGCAGAGGGTCGCGAGACGACAGAAGAGATCGAAGGCTTCACGATCAAGTAACCGACAAGAAAACAACCATACAGCGTAGGAAGATGCGTCAGACGGACCAGCCGGCGGCCTGGCGCATCCTCGTCAGCCTCCGCTCCAGCCCATGAACAGCTGCCCCCGGAGCTTCCTACGCAATAAACGAACAAACGATGAAGAAGATTCTATTCAGTCTGGCAGCCGCAGCAGCACTGCTCCTCACGGCCGCCTGCGGCAACGATGACATGGCAGATGATATGCCTGTCATCACCGATGAGGGCATCACCGCCAACCCGGTCGACTGCCAGGTGTACAACCGAGGGGACAAGATTCCTTTCCGTTACCGCTTTACCGACAACGAAGAACTGGGCAACTACAACATCGAGATACACAACAATTTCGACCATCACACCCACGGTACGCAGGCCTCATCGTGCAGCCTGGACCCTAAGAAGAAGGCGGTGAAGCCCTGGGTCTTCAATCAGGACTACAAGATTCCGCATGGCTTGAAGGCCTACGATGCCAGCCAGGACATACGGATTCCGGAGGACATCGACCCCGGTGACTACCATTTCATGATCCGCCTGACCGACAAGAAAGGCAACCAGCAGCTCCGGGCCATGGCGATAAAGATAAAATAAAACCGATGCAATAAAGACGAAATAAAGGTTAAAACATTCTTGTTTTTAATTTCAAATGTAATATCTTTGCACCCCGGGAGTTAAATAAGCATTTACAAGCTAAAACAGTATAATTATGAAAAAAATCATGTTAATGGTAGCTGCCTGCGCAGCTATGGTAGCCTGCAACAATGGCAAGACTACTGCAAACAACGAGAGCAAGGACAGTGCACAGGACTCTTCCGTAGCAGCTGACTCAGCTGTTTACGAGGGCATGACCCCTGCTGCCGACGTTGCCGGCATCAAGTACCGTGTCGCACTCGCACAGGATTCTACAAACGGTTTCAGCGTGTCAGAGTCTTACATGAAGTCGGACACCGAGGCTGATACCACCTACAACTATACAGGCAAGTACCAGATTGTCAAGAAGGATGTAAAGGGCAAGAGCAACACTTACTATCAGCTCGAGCTGGGCAAGGACAACAAGACCAACTTCCTCGTCGTGAACGACTCGACGCTCCGTCTTGTCAACTCCGACTTCGAGGAGCCGGCTGTCAACTCGAAGGACATGAACTATGACCTGAAGCTGAAGAAGTAAACAACAGCCGGTCAGAAGCCGACCGGAACAAGGAACGACAAAAGGCCTGCACAGGGTTTCACACCCTGCACAGGCCTTTTGTCGTTCCATGCAGCAGATTCCTGACAGCCTGCACCGGCAAAGTCGGCAACCGGAGCGACACGCTTCAGCCCCTCCGGCAGCCTGTCCCCATGTATTATATACCACGGGGCGTAAAAGCGAGCGGGCGGGATGCGATCATGAGTTCGTCCGCTCATGTTTCCTCCGGGGGGGGCAGTACGGCAAGCCGTATTACAGCAGTTTCGCTATCTCCTCGTCAAGATTCCTGATCTGCGAAGGATTCTTCACGATGTTGTTGCCGCGGTCGATAAGATAGATGATCGGGAACGCCTGTGCCGGAGCGGTGTATGCCTGGCTGATGCCCGTGTCGTCATAGACGTTGATCCAGGGAAGACTGGCCACCTGCTCCTTCCAGAAGTGTGCGTTGTTGTCCAGCGAGACCATGTAGATTTCCAGTCCGCGGTCGTGATACTTGTTATAGAGGTCACGCATCTTCATGATGTATTCCGTCGAGCCCTTGGCGGCAAAGACATGGAAGTCGAGCAGTACGACATGGCCTTTCAGGTCTGTCAGATGACGTTCCAGACCGTGGTTGTCACGCAGTGGGAGGTCTACTACTCCTAGTTCCTTGGCCTCCAGTTCCACCGGCCTGTTCTGCGCCTTCACGATGCGTTCGTCTTTCATCCCCTTGATCGTGATGTTGTGCAGGTTCTGCGTGCGTTCGGTACCGGGATAATAGGTGTCCCAGCTCGTTGCAACGGCACCGAACACCTTGTTGTCGTTCGCGTCCTTGGCAGGATCGAAGATCAGACGGGCCTGGTTGCCGACGGCAATGTACTGGAAGAGGGCAAAATAGCTGTAAGCCCGCATCGGCTCCTTGAAGATATAGTTTCGTGACACGTCCCGCTTGTAGTCGGTCAGCATCACGTTGATGATCGAGTCGGCCAGTTCGGGACGTTCGGCAAGAATCGTCTGGCAACGCGCCTGCAGGCCGATCTGCTTCAGAGCCAGTTCCTTTATCTTCTCATTCTCGTAGGAATCCTTCACGGTGTAATCGGTCGCCATCTGCGGATAGGAGGCTTTCACATCGACCGTCTCCGTCGAATCGATGCCGATGTTGATGATCTGTCCTGCTATACGCAGCCGGTAGAACTCGGGATTGTCCATCTTGTCACCAGCAAACGAGAAATTCCCCTTTTCATCGAGCTTGACAGAATCGACGGTCGAGAATCCGTCCAGTCCGTTGTGTTCAAAATAGAGCACAGAGTCCTTGGCATTTGCGACGGAACCCGTCACGTGGAACTTTTCTCCTGTACAGCCTGTCAGTACCGCCAGTCCTGCAGCCACTGCTCCAGCCGCCAGTATTCTTCCGATAGAATGCTTCATTGCCTGATAGATATTACGTTTTTGTTTATATGCTTTGTGCAAAGGTAACGTAAATTGATAAAACTGCAAAGCAAATGTCTCCAAATATCGCTGCGAGGCCGGCAAACTGCCGGTGTTTTTCACTGCCGGTCCTGTCGGATTCTGTTTTTGCCGGGCTATCGGATATGGGCGGAAGAGGACGGGAAAGGCTGTCGGATCATGCGGTCTTTATGCACCTTCTCTCTGTCAGGGCATCCGCCTCGGGTAGTCGTGTGGGCCTCTCATGCAAGGGACGGTCGCCTGAAGGAGCATCTGTCCAGGGTAATCTTTAGACTCTGCCTTGAACGGACAGAAGTCTCTGCAGGTTCTGTTTATGCAAATGGCTCCGTATCGGCTGTCAATGAGCGGCACATCCTGAAAAGCCTTTGTAAAGATGTTTTGCAGAGAAGCCGGATGTGCAGCCGGAGGGGGGTACCTGCCGAACAGCCGGTGAGAACATGGAAGAGGGAAGCGAGGTGCTGCATGGGGACTACCGCATGAGTTCGCGGAGGACCGTCTCCTGCTCCCTGTAAAAGCTCTTCTCATCGATGTCTGACACGGGGGCGACCTCCGCCAGGCTGGCTGCGAGGTTCTGCATCTCCCATGTGATGGAATACCCTAACTGCCTGCGCATGGCGAGGCACTTGTCCAGTTCGTAACGGGCGCGGGCCTTGTCTCTGCCGAACAGCAGGCCGGCGAGGGTGAACCGCATACGCTGCCGGAACTTCTCTTCACGTTGTGCTGAGATGGCTTTGCACAGCAGGGCGATCTTATAGCGTTCGTCATCGACGAGCTCAGAAAGTTCGTGGAAGAGGTAGGACTGCCGGTGCTTGCTGATGAGGTGCATGTAGATGTTGACGGCCTTGTCCTTCTTGCCCATGATCCGGTAGATCATCGCCTTGTAACGCTGGTTGTTCATGTTGTAAGGACTGTGTTTCAGTGCCTCGGCCAGAATGGGAGCGGCCTTCAGCGCCATGTCGACCGTCGGCTTGCCCTCTACTTCCTTGAACACTTTGCCGACGACACGCATCCCGATGGAGGGAACGGGATGCCCGTTGCTCTCTCCTCTTGTCCAGTCCTCCTCCGTCAGTCGGGTGATGTCCCACTGCGTGATGAAGTCGAGCATAGAGAAAGCCGGGTGATGGTCGAAGACGAGCAGGGCGGCTCGCATCATGGCATTCTGCCCCTTCAGGTCCTTGTCGTCCATGGTAGGGTAGAGTCTCACCAGACTCCTGAATATCTTATACGCTTCCTCCAGTCTGCGTTGCTGGAACCGGAGTCTCATCATGTCCACACCCACCCAGAACATGGCAATCGTTGTATAGTGCCCCTTGTGTGCGGCATACATGGGCAGGATGGCTGCGTATGCTTCTTCGGTCCGTCCTTGTTTCCGCAGTTCAAAGATGTCTTTTATCTCCATAATATCCATGATAAAGAAAACAGACCCCGAAGCCGGGACACGATGCTCGTCTTCAGGGTCTGTCTTTGTTTATGGTTTATCTGTCAATTTCCTAAATGATTACTGGTTGGTCACCGTAAGGCTGCCGGAAGTGTCCGGATTCGGTTTGCAGGCAACGTTCTTCTGCGATTCATATTCAAGGATAAAGAAGTTCATCCATGGGCAGACATAACCGGGCTTGGAATTGATCTGTGCAATCGGCTCGTAGTTTGTGTTGTCTTTTCGTCGAACCTGTAATGCAAGGCGCTTGTAGTCGAAGTAAGTAATCCCCTCTCCCCAGAATTCTATGCGTTTCTGGATCATCAATTCCTTGACGAACTCGTCCATTGTCGTGGCGTTGGCCTGATAGGAGTTGTCTGTGTAGCGATAGGTGTTGACAAACGAGTTGAGGGCGGCGACACCGGCTGCTACGCCATCGAGATGTGCCGTACACTCCATGTCAATGAACTTCATCTCCTCTACACGCATCAGCGGAAGGCTGATGAATTGACCTGCATAAGGATCTACCCTGTTGCCATTTGCCGGTCGGAATTTCGTGTTCACGTAAGCAGGAAGTTCTTTCCATTCTTCCTCGTTCAGCAAGGAGCATGGTACCTTATGCCCTGCTATTGTGAGAGAGTCGTATTGCTTGTATCCCTCGTGCGTCCCTGCTGCATCGGGAGCGACCCATGAATAACGGCGCCAGTCGCCTTGTCCGATCTGACCGTAAAGCCAGCTCCCTATCATGCGATAGGCTCCATAGGCACGTGTCAGCCCCCAGTCAGTCTCAGTTGTCACCGTACTTGTGAAGGTGTAGTACATATAGGTAAGCTCCTCTCGGGTACTATAGCCGAGGCACCACATCCAAGCCTGGTTAGGTGTGTTGAAGCCTTTCTTAGGGTCATGCCATTCTGTTTCTGTGACAGGGCTGTAACCATTTGATGCTAAACGCGCATAGCTGCGTGCTTTCTCGTAGCATTCACGAGCTGTTCTCACACCCAATTTGTCGTATGTAATGCTTGTGGAGTCTTCGGCTGCTACTGCGTTTTTTAGGTCGTCAGTTGATTTGTCAAAACGTGTGGCCAGTTCCAGCCATAGGCGTGCCTTCATTCCATAAATTACATTGAGGTCAGGCATTTTCTTATTAGGTCGAGTATAGTCCTTCAGATACTCTTCCGCATGATTCAGATCGGTCAGGATAAATCGGTACATCGTATAGAAAGGAGCGCGTGGGTTGTGGCGTTGCATCTCTTTGGTTGTCTTCTCTGTAACGATAGGCACGGTAAGCCCCCATATCTTGTCCTTTTCTGCCTTATCGTCCAGACTTGCGATACCTGTCTTCTTGAACTCAAACTGACGTGCTATATCCAGATAGGCCATTGCACGGTAAGCCAGGGCTATTCCCAGATAGTTCTTAGAAGTCTGGGAAGCCGTGGCAGGGTCAATCACACTTGTAACATTGTTGCAGGTTGCTATGAGGCTGTAATAATAATCGTAAGTATAATAGGCCTTGTAACGTGAGTCATTTCCGTTCTCGACAGCCGGCCAATAGCTGTAACTGCTGTTGTAGACGGGAATGTCGGAACCGAGGATTTCCCGATAGAACATCTGGCACGGGTAACCCCAATCGTTCAAGGGCAAGGCTCCGTCACCCCAAGAACCGAACTTGATCATATAAGAAACGATGCCGTTCAGCAAACCCTGCTGAGAGGAGGTCAGGTCTTTTACTTGTTTGGAGGTCAGTGTTGATGATGGGTCGACAGAGTCTATGCATCCTCCAAGTCCCGAGATTACTGCAAGCATGACCAGTGACATGAAGTAATTTAATATACGGTGTTTCATACTTCTTTGATTTTTAGTTGATGTTGATCTTAGAAAGTTAGCTTTAAGCCTGCTGAAACGGTACGTGTTGGACTGTAATCAGCTGTGCTGCTGCTTCCGTAGAAAGAGCCGCGAGGGTCAAATCCTTTCCGCTTGCTCCAGTAGTACACATTGTCTGCCGCCAGATAAACACGGATACCGGTCAGTCCTATGCGCTGAACCCAGTTGTCAGGCAGTGTATAGCCGAAGTTGATGCTTTGTAAAGTCAGGTAACTTCCACTGATCAGGAATCTGTCACTTACAGACACGGAATTCGGGTCATTGTATTGCCAGCGGGGGATATCACTTGTAGGGTTGTCCGTTGACCAGGCTTTCCGTGCGTCCTTGTGGATTGCACAGCCGCCAGATGTTCCAATAGGAACTCCCATCAGACTCGCATAACCATAGTCGTAAGCTTTTCCACCGATAGAGTAGCTGAAGGAAACGGAGAGGTCGAATCCGTATGCGCTTAGTGTCGTCCCGAAACCGCCATAAAGGTCTGGATGAGGACTCCCGCAGTCGTAATAGGTTGCGTTTCCATATACATCTGTTTTCTGCAAGTTCCCGTCATTGTCAGTATAGTACCACATTGATTTCCCTTCCTCTGACAGTCCCGCATAACGGCGGATATACCATGTGTAAAGAGGAAGTCCCTCGGCATAGAGCCTATCTCCTGAAACATAACCTGGATGTCCGTCAACAACCAAGTCGGCCTTGAGCTCATCTGCGAGTTTGGCAATTTTATTCTTATAGGTTGTAGCGTTCACGTTGACATCCCAGCTGATGTTCTTTTTCTTGAGGACTGTGGCGGAAATGTCCACTTCCAGTCCTCTGTTCACCATGTCGCCAATGTTGTCATAGGAACCTTTGTATCCGGCAGAATTAGGGGCATCAACGAAGCACAGCATGTCTGTTGTCTTCTTGTAGAAATACTCGACACTTCCACGTAGACGGCTGTTGAGAAGTTCGAAATCGAAACCGATGTTGAAGTTGTTGTTGGTTTCCCAAGTGATATTGGGATTACCTTTTTCGTTCAAGACAAGAGCGACCTTACCATTGTTGTTCACAATAGAATAAGTATCAATATAGTGGAAGTCGCCGATATTATCATTACCCTGCTGTCCGAAAGAGGCTTTCAGCTTAAGCATATTCAGCCAGCGGAGTGACTTCATGAATTTTTCTTTTGTGACGATCCATGCACCGCCAAGAGAGTAGAAGTTACCCCATCGGTGGTCTGGATCAAAGCGGCTTGACGCATCACGCCTGTAAGAGATACTGCCGAAGTATTTCTGGTCGTAATCGTACTGTCCTCGGCCAAAGAATCCTTCTGATTCGTATGCGCTGTTTCCGCTTTCTCCAGTCTTGTCCAGCTTGATGGCTCCCGCCAGCGTCTGGTTGGTAAAGTAAGATGCCATGCCCGTTTTTGTACCAAACAAGTTCTCGTAACGACTGCGATAGAATTCGTGTCCCAAGAGTATTTCCATATGATGGTGTCCGAAATCATGGTGGTAGTTGACAAGCTGCTGGAAGTTGTAAGAGTATGTCTGGTCACTTGATCTTGACACGAAACCTGTCGGGTAGGCTGTGCGGCTATAACCATAAAATGGCTGTGTCGCATCTGTCCCGCGTGAGTCGTAGCTCGTAAGCGTCCCGTTGAGTGTGATTTTCAGATCGTTAATCGGCATAATGTCAGCGTATCCGAAGAAAGAATACATGTTGTTTTTACTACTGTTTGTATTCAAACTGTTCTCCTGCAAAGGATTGTTGTTTGGCAAGATGGGGCGTGCATATCCTATCAAAGATCCGTCTCCGTAATCATACATCTGTCCGTTCTCGTCGGTCATGATGTTGCCTGCACCATCACGGATAAATGCCGGGTAGATGGGAGCCATGTTGTTGATCTGATAGAAAAGACCGTTGTCGTCAGAACTAATAGAATGGTACTTTGTACGACTGAAGTTTACGTTTGTACCTACGCGCAGCCACTTGAGTGCCTCATAGTCGGCTTTGGCACGTACCGTTATTCGATTAAAGTCCGAATTATAGGCAATGCCCTCATTGTTCAGATATCCTAAAGAAAGATAGTATTGCATCTTCTCACTTCCGCCGGTCAGGCTGATGTCATACTGTTTTCGTGCACCGTGTCGGAATCCCAGTCGCTCCCAGTTGTCAGGGGTCACCATGTACTCTTTCCCATTGTAGTTGAAGATATGCCCCAGCGTTGCATGCGGATTGATGCGGCCGTCGGCCCCGATAAGGTATTCTCCGTTGGGGATTGTGAAGATCTGATAGCCCAATCCGCCTTCATTTGGTGGTGATAGAAGCTGCTTGTTGGCCTCCACCATAGCCTGTGCAGGTGTCAGTCCAAGTCCGTTGAGCTGGTAGTTATACAGTGCCTTGTAATAATACTCATAGTATTCTGCGGGGTCGCTGATGGTCTCGTAGTCACGCTTGATGCGGGTGTTGGCACCCCATTTCATGTCGACTGTGATGCGGGCATTGCCTGCCTGCGCGCGTTTGGTCGTCACCATGATGACGCCGTTGGCGCCGCGTGCGCCGTAGAGTGCCGTCGAGGAGGCATCCTTCAGCACCGTCACGGAGGCCACGTCGGCAGGGTTGATGTTGTTCCATCCGCCGTCGTAGGGAGCACCGTCCACGATGATCAGCGGGCTCTGTCCGGCGCTGATGCTGCTGAAGCCTCGTACACGGATGGCGGGTGTCGCTCCCGGCTCACCGCTGTTGTCTATGATCTGTACGCCGGCCGCTTCACCTTTCAGACTGCTCATCACGTTGTTCAGCTGCTTTTGCTCCATCTTCTTCGAGTCTACGATGGCGGCGGACCCTGTAAAGGCGGAACGTTTCTGTTCTCCGAAGGCCGTTACGATGATTTCGTCCAGGGTGGAGTTGTCATTGACCAGCGTCACTTTCATTTCGGGTTTGGCAATGCCCGAAAAGGTTTTCATGCCGACATAGCTGATTTCCATCTTCGATCCCGGCTTCACATTGCCCAGTGTGAAATGGCCGTCAGCATCGGTCACGGTTATTAACTTGCTGTCGCCCGCAATCTGCACAGTCGCTCCGATGACGGTCTCGCCCGTCTCGTCGACGACGACGCCCTTGGAGGTAAACAACTGCTGGGCGAAGCTGACAATGGCTGACAGCATGAACAAGGAACATAAAACGAGTCTTTTCATATTCATAAGGCAGGTCCTTTATGTTATTATCATGTTAGGTTGTAAGTAATAGACTTCTATGGCGCAAATATAGCTAAAAGTTTTAAACAAACAAATTAAATCGGGTGTTTTCTTTAAAAAAATATATATCTCCCTGTTTTGACTACGGAACAACATTGCTGAAAAGGCGGCTTTTGTTTCCAATATCATGTTAAATCGCTGTCCGGCTGGCAGTTTCCGTATGAGCCTGCCGCCGGCTGCCTGCCGAATCTGTGACAAGGACCGGGACAGATCCGTTCCACTGCCTTCTGCTGATGAGAAGGTGCCTGACACAAATCGTGCTGTTGGTGGTCGCCCGTCTTGCTGAGGCCTGACACGCATACAACAGCCGCCGGTACGGAAGCCGCCTGTCGTGAAAGAGGCGCTGTCCGGCCGATGCCGGCATGGCTTTTCGGATGAAGCCGGTGGGCTGGCTTTTCCTAAAACAAAAAGGAACAGCCAGTTGAAAGGAGATCACGCATGGGAATCCATGCGGTTCAGGTCTTGCCGGACGGCAGCCGTTGTTTTACCGGGGAAAGATGGCCGGCGGGGCACATGAAAGGAGGAGGCCGGATGCTCTGCCGGTCAGGAGGAGGATGTCCTGTGTCCTGCCCGGCGGCAATATGTCTGCGGCTGTCAAGGATATATGGGAAAATAGCCGTACCTTTGCCGGCATAACCAATAACCATAGCATAATGAAATATCTGTTGGTATCAGACATCCATGGCAGTCTGCCCGCACTTGAGAAGGTACTTCGGTTCTACGACCGTGAACATTGTGACATGCTCTGTATTCTCGGAGACATCCTGAACTACGGCCCGCGCAACTCCATTCCGGAGGGTATCGATGCCAAAGGGATTGTGGAAGCCCTGAACAGGCGGGCCGGCAGCATTGTGGCTGTAAGGGGGAACTGTGATGCGGAGGTCGACCAGATGCTGCTGGATTTCCCGATGATGGCGGACTATCTGCTGCTGGTCGACGAGGGCAGGAGACTTTTCCTGACCCACGGGCATATATATAATAAGGTGTCGATGCCGAAAGGCAGCATTGATGCAATCGTCTACGGACATACGCACCTGTGGGAACTTACGCGCCAAGACCGTACGCTTGTCTGCAATCTCGGTTCCATCACTTTTCCCAAAGGCGGGAATGTCCCTACTTTCATGGTCTATGAGCACGGTGTCTTCACCGCCTATACGCTGGACGGGGAGGTGCTGGCGCAGGAGAGTCTGTAAGGTCGCCGTCGCCAGGCGGTGAAGGATCCGTCACCGCCTACCGGTTAAGTCCGTTTTTCCCAAAGAACAGTCTTGAAACGCCTGTCGCGTCCATCATCCAGGTTATTCCGAACGATCCGGCCATGGCAAAACCTACACTGACGGCGAGAAAAAGCATCCCCGTAGGCTCTGCACGGAGCAGCAGGGGCTGGTAGTACTTGGCGAGAATCGTAAAGACGGGAGAGAAGAGCAGGAGGGGAAAGGTGTTTCGTCCGATGAAGAGCATCAGGCGTTTCAGCCCCTGTGGAATCCTGCGTGAATAGATCCACAGCAGTGAGCAGATGACGAAGTAGACGATGCAGGCACCCCAGAATGTTTCCTTGTGGTAATGGCCGGGGTCGAGACACACTGTGGCCAGCAGCGGCAGAGTCCACCAGCTGACAGGGAAGGCACGGCGGAAGTCGCCCACCATCTGCCGGACGGCAGCCCCTGCGAAGAAATAAGCGGCATTGGCGGTCGAGAGCAGTCCGCAGCCATGGGAGAGCAGCCAGAGGAAAAGGGCAAGGAGAACGAAGCGCCCCGTCAGCATCTGGTTCTCCAGGCTTATCAGCCTTTCGGGGATGAGCGGTTTCCCCGTTCCGGCTGTCCGGACGGATCTTCCCCTCGGTTTCCTGAAAGCCACGTAATAACATGCTCCGCACAGCATCAGTGTATGCAGGTACCAGTAAGGGCCTGTCGGATGAAGGAAAATGTGGTCGATGAGCAGTCCTGGGGTCAGGTGGTCGATGTGCTCGCGGATAGGCAGCAGCGATGCCATTACGGTGTAGCCGGTCTCCATCACGGAATAGGGAATGAATATCCACAGCAGTGTCTTCCCCAAGGCCGCCCAGGGTTTGCTGACATTGAACAGATAGCCTGATACCAGCAGAAACCCCGGCATGTGGAAGGTATAGACCAGTTGTTTGGCGACAGGGTAGGTGTTTCCGATATAGACAAGATGGAAGGCGATCATCAGGGTGATGAACGCACATTTCAGGAAGTCCAGCTCCTCTATCCTCGGTTTAGCTTTCTGCATTTGGATAATCATGCCGGCAAAGGTATGAAATTGACCGGAAACGGCAAAGGCTGTGTGTGATAAAGTAAGGAGGAAGGGCAGGGCATGGGATTGAAAACCATATCCTCAAGGAACACAGTCCCCTGCCGTGCGGCATTTGTTCCTTGTACCGTCGGTGCTGGAAGCACCGGAGAAAGCCGTCCCCGGGCTGTAGGGAGGATGCCTTCTTTCCCCTGTGTGCCGGACCCGGATATGCGGGAAAAGCCTTTCCGGGCAGTAAGGAGCGTGTTATTTGTGACTGGTACTGTCGGACTTGAAGGAGTCGGAGATGCCTTTCCCGAGTTTCTTGAAGAACTTTTTGCCCCCTTCGCCTATCTTGCGGGTGATCTCTCCCATGGTCTTGACTTCACGCTTCACCACCTGTCCTACGCCTCGTGAGACGGATTGCAGCCCTTGTCTTACCTCCATTTCACCGGAATCCTTGCGGGCCGTCTGCCGGGGTGCAGTGCTGGCGGTGACACGCTGGCTGCCGGCTGGCTGCCGACCTTCCGTGCCGGACACGGTCTCTGTCCGTGAACTGTTCCGGGCTTCTTTCTGCAGTGCTTTCTTGTGTGCCCTGACGAGTCTCGGGGAAGCTCCTGCGATGCCGCTGTACTCTGTCTGGGCTGCTGCCGACAGGCACAGCATCGACAGGACAACCAGCATTTTCATTCTGATAGCTTTCATTGTCATTTCTTTGTTGTACGGATGAAAAACGCCCGATGCCCGGGAATATTGCCGTCCTTAACAATCGATAGGACGTATTAAGGCCCTTTAAAAGCTTCTTCCATTAAATGCGTAGATGGGGAATAGAATAATGGCTTATGCACCTGCATGGCATGACTGTCCGAAATCAGATGGCCTTGCAAAGGAGGATAAACTGCAAGATAAGATGCTGAAAAGGCGCATTGATGCGATGCCTGTCCATCAGCCTGTCTTTCCGTCTTCCACAGACGACTTATTCCCATATCACCGGCGTTTGTAAACATTTTTATGCTGTTCAAAGCTGACACATGCTCTTCCGGCTTCTGAAAGATGCCTGATTGACCTGCAACAGGTGCTCTTTCGGCGTGTTACCAACGCCCTTTTGAAGTCCAATCAAGCACCTTTTGCGAACGGCTCAATAACCAATTGACTGACTGTCGGTTACAGACCTGCTTTTTGCACGTGTTCTTTTTGTTTGCAGATGGTTTGTTTGCAATTATGTAATGACTTTTCAAAATCCCATCTGTATTCTCAACGTATTCAAATGGAAAGGGATTTGTAATCGGAGGATGAAAATAGAATGGAAAGTTGACGCTCTTGGCATATTTTCGTCGGTTCTTCCGTTAAAGCTATGCGAAAAGCATCCACGCCTTTAACGGAAGAACCCTTTGGAACAGGCAGGTATGTCCTATCTGACAAGACTCCGGAGGGCAAACCAGGCATGGAGGAACACGGTCTGGAGAAGTCCGTAATGCCGCCGCATCACATCGAAACGCTCCCGGAGCGACTCCTTGTGATGGAGGGTCGTCTGTCCCTCCTGCACGTAATCGGCCACGACGGCATGGATGTTGCGCAGCAGCAGTCCGCGCCGTTCTCCCTCTTTCATCACCCGGATGCACCAGTCCACGTCTGCTGAATAGCGGTAGCCGGTGTCATACGGCAGCGACCGGGCGATGTCCGTGCGGGCGTAGAACGCCTGATGGCACACCAGCATGCCGTAGCGGAAGGAACGCCAGGTGAGGCGTTCGGGCGGACTGAGCCGGCGATGGCAGAGGAAGTTGCCCTTCTCGTCGATGATGTCCGTATCGCCGAAGAGGACGGCAGGACGCTCTTCGCCGTCGCCCACCACGGCGGCCAGCACCACGCGGTCGAGCGTGTCGGCGGCAGGGAAGCGGTCGCCGGCGTTCAGGAAGACGACATAGTCGCCTGTCGCCAGCCGCAGTCCCTTGTTCATCGCATCGTAGAGCCCGTTGTCCGGTTCGCTCTGGATGCGCACTACATGTTCGTTGTCGGTTTCGGCAGACTGCTGCCGATAGCTTTCGGCAACCTGCACCGTTTCATCCGTCGAGGCTCCGTCAATGATGAGATGCTCTACATGAGGATAGTCCTGCATGAGTACGCTGTCGAGTGTCGCCTGCAGCACCGGAGCCGCATTGTAGGTTATCGTGACAACAGAGAATGTGATCATAGACAGAAATTCTTATAGGCCATCGCCTCGTTATACACTTCCAGGTACTGTCTGGCAACGCTCCGCTGCGAATAGCTGTGCAGCACTTTCGCCGCGGCCGCTTCTGAGAGAGCCTTATAGTCGGCCTCGTCCAGCACCCAGCGGATGCCTTTTGCCAGGTCGGCGGCATCACGTTCCGCCGCCACGTAGCCGTTCTTCCTGTGGTCGATCATTTCGGGTATGCCCCCGACTGCGAAGCCCACGCACGGTACCCCGCACGCCATTGCCTCCATGATGGTATTGGGAAGGTTGTCTTCGAGCGACGGAAGGACGAATACATCAGCGGCATTGTAGACGTCCCGGATGCGCTGCTGGTCGCTCACGTAGCCGATGGGATAGACCGGCAGTGCCAGTTTCCCCTCCAGTTCCTCGGCGTGTCCGCCGAGGATGGCGATGCCGGTATGTCCTTTCATCTCCGGATGCTCTTCCGCCATCCGGGCGACCGCCTCCACGAAATAGTCCATTCCCTTGCGCTGGTCCGTCACACGCTGTGAGACGAAGAGCACGAGGCGTCTGTCGTCGGGGAGGTGCAGCCGCTTCCGGGCCGCCTGCTTGTCCTGTGGCTGGAAGAAGTGACTGTCGATCGGGTTGGGGATGTCCCTGACGCTGATGCCGCGCAGGAGTCCGCTCCGTTTCGCCTGCCGGGAGAGCCACTGGCTGCAGGTGACGAACCAGATGTTGCCGTGACTGAGCATTTCCTTCTTGCGTTTCCACACCTTTGCCGACAGGTCGTGCGGGCTGCCGCCGCCGGGCAGCAGCGGGCAGTTGCCGCATCCGTTCTCGTAGCGGCAGCAGCCGTGGGCATAATGGCAGATGCCGGCTGCCGGCCAGAGGTCGTGCATCGTCCACACCACCGGCTTGCCCGAGCACAGGATCTTGCGGATGTTCTTCAGGGAGAGCATGCCCTGGTTGATCCAGGAGAGATGTATGATGTCGGCCTCCTTGAACTCCCTCAGCTTCGTGATGTCGCTCCCTGCGTTGGCGATGTCTATCTCGAAGAGGTGTTCCCGTGAGAAGTGCAGGTGGCAGAACACGCAGAACCGTTCCCAGAGCAGGTGCCGCTGGTTCTGCCATTCGTGGCCGAGACTGACCACGGTGATGTCGTCCGTCAGCTTGTCGCGCACCAGCATCTTCGCCTTCACGCCGTTGTTGTTCAGCGCATCCTTGAGCCGGTTGGCGGCAACGGCCGCCCCGCCTGTCTTCTCACTGGTATTTACTATCAGTATTCTCATTGGCGTATCGTTTGCAGCAAAGTTACAAGAAAAGCGATAAACAGACAAGAAAAGTAACAAAATATTGGTTGTTTGCGTACACAATGAGTTGATTTGCGTCAAGAATGATGCGGTGTTCAGGGATTTCTCCGGTGAAAAGTTGTGTGAAGACAGAAATCTCTCTACCTTTGCATCGTCAAAAGGTTAATAGATTGTTTAGGTTAGTAGTAATAGATTTAGGTTTTTAGTTATTTTATTAAGGTAAAAGTTTAACGATTGATCTGGGATGATAAAGGCGGCCGTGAGGTTTCCTTTCATTTGGAAAAGATTTCTTAGTTAAACATACTGATAACGCCGGTGCTCGCTGAGAGTACCGGCGTTTTTCCTTATCTTATCCGTTCTATCGTATATCCGTTGTCCGTGTCTTCCATGAGGCTGTGATACTCGATTTTTTCTATAAGCCCCTTTGTATCAACATGGACTTCCATGAAATTCCTCGTCGGATAGAACCAGTCTTTCTCCGACCGGAGGGAAATCACGGTCCCCTGTCCGGTGTGTGCAATATGGTAATTCACCACGCCTTCAAATCTGTCGAAAAAGTATTCTCCTGATGTCTGCCCTGCTGAAAAGCGGTTGTTGAAGGTGGTCATCATCTGCAGTTCAGGCATGGAAGGATAGAAATCCCATAGATCAACTCTGTTTACGATATAGAATGTCATCACCATGGCCACCTCTTCTGCGGTATCGCCCGACTCTCTCCGGTGTGCTTTCTTCCATGCCGGAGCCTGGCGCATCAACATTTTCATCAGCTCTTTCGCAAACCGTTCCTTGTCCTTCAGTTCTATGCCCGTATCGTTCGATGCCGGTTTATACACGATGACGAAGTGATTGCGGCGCAGCAGCTGACGGAATTCTCCTATCGGAATCCTGAATCCATGGAACTCCAGGTCTTCCTTGCTGGAGGAGAGAACGGTATCGGCAATCAACTCCAGACGGCAGAGACTGTCAGTTGACAGCAGCGGCACAAGCCGGAACATATGGTCAAGACTGTTCTCTTCATACGGTTTCGGCCATGTGACCCGATAGGTCAGCGTGTCGCCGGCAACATACTGCGGGCGGAACAGGGGGGCGGGTTCCGGCACGTGGGCGGCACCAGCCTTCAGACGGTCGTAAAGGCGGCTGCGCTTCGCATCCGCCGGATTGCAGACGAGCAGCAGGCTTCCGTCGTAATGTTCTTCGGGGATGGGACGCGGGATGGCAACAGGCTCGTCATCCACGAAGATGGCCGCCACGTCGCTTATTCTGCGGTGACTGAGCAGGGCGAAGGCATCCCTTGACGTCCGGTTCATATTCAGGGAGAACAGCCAGGGATTGTCATCACTGTTTTTCCGGGCATCCTCCGACCAGACATCCGTGTACTGGACAGAGGGGATGGCATAGGGGCTTTTCATGTCAGCTATATAAAGATACAGCTGTGTGTTGCTGAGGCCGTCCAGCTGGAAAAAGTACCGGTAGCGCGAAGCGTCATAGAAGTCTTTCTCACGGGCAAGTGCCAGCAGAGCTTCCACCTTCGCCGAGTCGGTTCTGTTGACGATGAAAACCGTAGAAACCCCTTTGTCCTTTCCCTCCGTGTCGTAGGCAGCGGAGTCCACGACAACGGAATCCATGTCGTCCTCCCAGGAAGCCGTATCTTCCGCGTCACTTTCCTCATCATCCGACGGAGACGGCGGACAGGTGGGGTGTGTCGGGCCGGCCGGATCGGAACCGGGAATATACAGTTCATGCGTAAGAAGCTCCATGAGCGGTGTCTCCGTGATTTTTCCCTGCACCGGCAGCAGCTTCTCGCTGACCGCTGAAATGATTTCAGGGAGATCAGCCGGAACCGGATAGACGGACACGTGTGCTGGTTTCACGCCTTGTGCCCGTACGGTCTGCAGGCAGCAGGCAAGCAGTAGTAAGAGGAATGTTCGTTTCATAAGGATTCTGGTTTAGGTGTATGCGACGGTCCCCTCACAGCTGTCCAGCCTCGACCTGCAGGACGATGCGTTCTACCAGCCTGTCGGCACCCTTGGGGTCGTACCGCTTCTTCAGACTGCTGCCGAAAGCCCAGGCGAAAGCCTGGTAGAAACCGGCGCGGACCGGACCGAGGAAGGCCTGGACAAGTTCGTAGGAGGTGGAGTTGCATTCCCGGTCAATGAGTTTGATGAGGAGCTTTCCCTGCGAGAAGCTCAGCTTCTTCATACGGGGTTTATAGGTGTTCCATATCTCTTTCTCCACCCGCTTCATGTGCTCGGACCGTTCTTTTTTCGACGGGATGGTCTCAAGATAGGCTCCGGTCTCCAGGATGATCTGATGGCACTCCTTGGCTATCGGCAGCACTTTCTTGATGTTGTAGACCAGCCTGTAATAAGCCATCTCCTGCGATTTGTTCTTGAACTCCAGCGGGGGGAAGACATAGACATTGCTCGTCCGCACATACTGGATACTGTCTGTCCCCACTTTCGCCTTGCCGATGTGGACCATGGGCACGAACGTGGGAGAATCCATATCCACCGTCCGGTCCTCGGGATTGATATGGTCCTGCGCAGCTGCCCCCATCGTGAAAAACGGCAACACCGCAAATGTGAAAAGTATCCGTCTGTTCATATCTGTTGGCAAAGGTACAAATTTTAGGATAAAAGCAGTTTTATATTCTGAAATATTGCAGACGGATAAAACTTGAACGGTATAGATTTCTATGCGCAGCCCCCCTCCGCCCGACAAACCCTCGTTGTTCCAGGAAAAATGTCCTCATTCATCAGATCCGATCGTCTGGCTTTGGCTTGTGCAATGTTTCTTCGACGGCAGGCGGTTCCCGTGCCGACGGCATGTTGTATGCGTGTGTGCGTTCAGCACGGCAGGTGTCCACCGCCGGCACGGTCGGTGTCGGGCACCGTCGCATCGACAGAAGGCGGATAGACGGATTCTTTCCTGTTCCGGTCACACATATTGCAAAGGGCTGTTGGCGGTCTTGGATGTAAGATGCTGGCCGGACAGTGGTAATGCCGGGAAAGCCGGCTCTGTCCCTTTGTCCTCGGGTCAGGGACGGCTGCGGACATTCGTCCGGCCTGTTCTCCTCCCGACGTGTTCCTGTCATCCGGGACGGGCGCTCTGTCCCGGACGTGTGCGCCGGCAGCAGTTTCTCCGTCTGCCGGATAGAAGCGGGGCAGGACTCATCCGATCCTTAAACAATGTAAAAACTGTAATAATTTCAAGTTCGGGGCTTGCTTCTTTCAGAAAAACCCCTTACCTTTGCACCCGGACATTAAGAAATAATTTATTATGGTAAAAAGAAACGAATTATATAAGTGTGCAGAGAGTGGCAGCATCGTTGAAGTTCTTGCAGGCGGTGAGTGTGGGTTGGACGGCATGAAGCAGCTGAAGGAGAATACCACAGATGCAGCTACCGAGAAGCATGTGCCGGTCGTTGAGAAGATTGACGGCGGCTACCGTGTCACAGTCGGCGAGGTGGAGCATCCCATGACGGAGGCGCATTCCATTCTCTGGATAGAGCTGATTACCGATAAGAACGAAGTGCTCCGCAAGTATCTGGAGCCGACAGACCGGCCGGTAGCAGAGTTCAGGACCGATGCCACAGAGGTCTATGCACGTGAGTACTGCAACCTCCATGGGCTGTGGCGTTCGAAATAAACGCGGGTATTTAAACTGACATAGAGTACAGGGTACACGGGTTCTCCTTGCGGGGGTCCTTGTGTACCCTTTTTCTATGGTTCTTTCTTTAGGGCAGAGCGGGGGTAGTCCCGGAGACAGGAGGACCGCGGAAGAGGGAAACGTCCTGGCCGTTGTCAACGGCGTCAAGGTCGTCTGCTGTCCGCACTTCTGCCGTTTCTGCGAGGAAGTCCGGCCGTCCTCCTGTCTGTCTGCTGGTATGGGACGGTCTTGCCGGTGAAGGGTTCTCGTCTCCGTGCATCAGGAGCGTTCCTGCTGTCGTCCGTGTGGAGCGGAAAGCAGACAGCTCCGACAGGTTGATGCCTGCCGGAGCTGTCCGTATTCATGTTCTGTCTTGTTTACTTGCCGATGGCAAGCAGCTGTCCTCCCACCACCTTGGTGAATTTCCCCAGGTGGTTCTGGCGGCAGAGCTGCTCGAGGCTGATGCCGTGCTGCCGTGCGATCGTCTCCAGTGTCTCGCCGTTGACCACCTTGTGGTAAGTGATCTGGCTGCCCTCTGCTGCGGCCTCTGTCCGTGGCGTGTGGCTGGAGAAATCGGTGTTGTAGGTCTTTTCCTGCCGTTGGCTGTAGCTGCGGTTGCCCCTTCCCTGGATGTTCTCACGGGAATAACCGAGGCTTGACGAGGTACCGCGCGCTGCTGTCGCCCGGTCAGACTCCTGTGCCACGGTGCTGCGGCGGAACACATAGTAGTCGCCGGTAACGTCCTGATGGGCGAAGTCGAAGAACAGTGCCGGGTTCAGGGCGACACCTGCCAGACGTGTCTCGAAGTGGAGGTGCGAACCGGTGGAACGTCCCGTGTTGCCGCCCAGACCGATGGGCTGGCCTGCACGTACCGTCTGGTTGGGTGAGACAATCTGCTTGGAGAGGTGTCCGTAGATGGTCTCGAGTCCGTTGTTGTGGCGGATGACGATGTACTTTCCGTATCCGTTGGCATCGTATTTCACGACGCGTACCTTGCCTGAGAAGGCTGCCCGGATGGTATCGCCGATATAGACCTTGATGTCCAGTCCCTGGTGGCGGCGGCCCCAGCGGCGGCCGAAGTTACTTGTGATGACACGGCTCGGCGTCGGCATGTGGAAGCCGCGGAGGTCTATCTTGTACACGTCCGGGAGGTTGCCCCCGCGGTGTGCGTAGTTGTTGTTCCAGTCGTTATAGAGTTCGGATGCGGGTTCTTCGATTTCTTCCGCCTCACGCAGTCGGGTGATGACCATGGTGTCGAGTGCTTTGGCACGGCGGTCGATAGGAGCCTGGCGTGCGAGCAGGTCTTGTGCGTTGGCAGAATGGGATGTCAAGGTTAAAAGAGATGTAAGTGCAAAAGTTCTAACTATCTTTCTGAAAGTCATAATCAAGTTGTTTTATTTCTAAACTCAGATGCCATGCCGGCACGGGACCGTTTTTCATGTCCCTTTCGATTGGTGGAGGGTTGTTTGCCGGAAAAATGGCATACAACTTTGAACCAAAAGACTTTGCAAAGATAATGAAAAAATATAGGGAAAGTTGCTGCTTAACAGTTTTTATAGGCTGTTTAACAAAACGGCTCACTTCTTCCTGCCCGCAGATGATTTATGTCAAGCCTTTAAACCATAGTCTCCCGGCGGTTTTCTGGTAATTTCCGCTATGAGATGGAAGCCCAGTCAATATTAGTCTTTCTTAACGTTTTGAGCCTGTTCCAAAGCAGACTGTATTCACTTTTCCGGCAGTCGGGGTCGTCATCGATGATCTTCTGCGCCTCCTCACGCGCCATCTGTACGATCTGTCCGTCGCGTGCGATGTCGGCGATCTTTAGGTCGAAGGCGATGCCGCTCTGCTGTGTCCCTTCCAGATCGCCGGGTCCGCGCAGCTTGAGGTCGGCTTCTGCAATTTCGAAGCCGTCGTTTGTCTCGCACATGATGTCGATGCGCCTGCTGGTCTCCTTCGTCAGCCTGTGGCTTGTCACGAGGATGCAGTAACTCTGGTCGGCCCCGCGTCCGACGCGTCCGCGCAGCTGGTGGAGCTGGGAGAGACCGAACCGCTGTGCGTCGAGGATGACCATCACGCTGGCGTTGGGTACGTTCACGCCCACTTCTATCACTGTCGTGGCAACGAGAATCTGGGTCTGTCCGCTGACGAACTTCTGCATCTCCGCTTCTTTCTCCTTGTCCTTCATCTTTCCGTGTACCTTGCTGAGCCGGAACTCGGGGAAGATGTCGCACAGAGCCGCAAAGCCGTCTTCGAGGTTCTTGAGATCCATCCGCTCGCTCTCCTTGATGAGCGGATAGACGATGTACACCTGCCGTCCGAGGTGTATCTGCTGTCGGATGCCGTTGTAGAGGCTCGGCATCTGGTCGTCGTACTTGTGGAGGGTCTGTATCGGTTTGCGTCCCGGCGGCAGTTCGTCGATGACGGAGACGTCGAGGTCGCCGTAGATGGTCATGGCGAGCGTCCGGGGGATGGGCGTGGCCGTCATGACGAGGATGTGCGGAGGATTCTCGCTTTTGCCCCAGAGCCTGGCACGCTGTGCCACGCCGAAGCGGTGCTGTTCGTCGACGACGGCCATGCCGAGGCGGTGGAACTGCACTTTGTCTTCGAGGAGGGCGTGTGTGCCGACGACGATGTGGATGGAGCCGTCCATCAGTCCGTCGAGTACCTCCCGGCGTCTCTTTCCTTTTATGATGCCTGTCAGCAGTTCTATGCGCAGGTTCATCCCTTTCAGGAAGTTCCTGAGGGTCTGGAGGTGCTGTTCGGCAAGGATTTCCGTAGGTGCCATCATGCACGCCTGGTAACCGTTGTCGATGGCGATGAGCATGGACATCAGGGCGACGAGCGTCTTGCCCGAACCCACATCGCCCTGCAGCAGGCGGTTCATCTGCCGTCCGCCGGCCATGTCGGCACGTATCTCGTGCATCACCCGTTTCTGTGCTCCGGTGAGTTCAAAGGGCAGGTTGTGGGTGTAGAACCAGTTGAACTGTGCTCCGATGCGGTTGAAGATGTACCCCCGGTACTTGCGCCGGTGGTCGCTGGCATAGCGGAGGATGTTGAGCTGCACGTAGAAAAGCTCCTCGAACTTCAGGCGGACACGGGCACGCTGGGTGTCGTCGACCGACCTGGGATAATGGATCTTGCGCAGGGCAGCATCCCGGGAAATGAGGTGCAGGTGGCTCGTGATGAAGGGCGGCAGCGTCTCCTCCAGAGGCTCGCTGAGCTTGCCGATGAGTGTCTTCGTCAGCTTCTCCACGGCCCGGGAGGTAATTCCGGCCTTCTTCATCTTCTCGGTCGTGATGTAAAAAGGCTGCATCCCCATGTCGTTGAGCTGCAGCTGGGCGGCATCGTCGATATCGGGATGGGAGAACTGGATTCTGCCGTTGAAGACGCCTGGCTTTCCGAAAACGACATACTCCCTGTTGAGCTGGTAGTTCTGATAGACGTACTTCGTTCCGTTGAACCATACGAGGTCGCAGATACCGTGTCCGTCCGTGAAGTGGGCGATGACCCGTTTCCTGCGCTTCCCCGTCTCAGTCTCCTCGAAGCGGATGATCCTGCCTTTTATCTGTACGAAGGGCATGTCCGGCGAAAGCTCTGAAATGAGATATACTTTCGTGCGGTCGACGTATTTGTAGGGGAAGTATTCCAACAGGTCACGGTAGGTACGGATGCCAAGCTCCCTGCTCAGAATTTCTTTCTTTCTCGGGCCTACGCCCTGCAGATACATGATGTCTTGCGATAGTATGTCCATTTCTAATTCAGGATTCGAAGGCCATCATTCATATATTGTGGGTATATGTCAAGGGTGTCTTGAAGTCTATGCCTTCGGATGATGCGGTGTGAGTGGGACTGCCTTGCCTCTCCCTCTTTCCCATTTGGGAATTTATCTGTCTGCTTCGGATTCTTTCCATGAAGAAAAACATTTCTTTCCATGAAGAGAAACATTTTTCTTCACGAAAATAATTCTCCATCTGCCATGAAGATAATCTCCAGAAGGGCTTTTCCAAGCTTTGCAGCCGTGCATTCTGCATCTCCTTTGGCGCATTGGTCTTTGACTCATAGGCTTCTGCTTTAAGCCTCTGCCGGCTTGTTGTTCTCATCCGGTAAACATTGCTTCAAGCATCGGTCATCATGCCTTCGAAAAGAAAACGATGTGTTGAGAGCTAAGAGCGTCTTTGCCACCTGCAGGTCGAACGGCGTGGTGATCTTGATGTTCTCACGGTTGCCTTCGACCATGGTGACGGGATGTCCGAGGCTCTCGACGACGCTGGCATCATCCGTAAATGCCGGATTCTCGTCCTGCCTGTATGCCCTCTTGGCAAGCTGGATGTCGAACACCTGCGGTGTCTGCACCGTTCTGTAGTCGCCGCGCTGCACGTTTCTTCCTCCCGGTGCGTCGCCGGTATAGCGCAGGGTGTCGGTCACAGGGAGTACGGGAATCGCCGCATTCGTCTTCTCTGCCGTGTCGAAACAGCGGGCGATTGTCTCTGTGGAGACGAACGGGCGTACCCCGTCGTGGATGGCGACGAGCCCTACCGCATTGTCGGGAATCGCCGACAATCCGTTTCTGCACGACAGGAAGCGGCTTGCACCGCCGTCAGCCAGCCGGTATTCCTCACCGAAGTGATATTCCCCGCACAGCTTCTGCCAGTAGGCCTGCTGCTCTTTCGGCAGGACGAGGACGATGTTCATGTCCTTGTCGTAGGCGCGGAAGCGGCTGATGGTGTGCATCAGGACAGGCTTCCCGCCGACGGGCAGGAACTGCTTGGGGATGTCAGCCCCCATCCGCAGCCCCTTCCCGCCGGCGACGATGATGACGTATTTCATGCTGTCCGTTGTCTTTCAGTGCAGGGCGGTCAGTTCGTCGAGCAGCATCCCCTTCTTTATCTCGTCGGCCTTCTCGGGTGATGTGAGCTGCTCGAGCAGTCTGAGACCATAGAGGAAAGAAGCGGCAGGTCCTTTCCCGGTCGTTATGTTTCCGTCGACGGTACACAGCTCGTTCGTGTATTCTGCCCCTGTGAGGAATTTGTCGAAACCCGGATAGCAGGTCGCACGTCTGCCTTTGAGGATGTCCAGAACCCCCAGCACCATCGGGCCGGCGCAGATGGCTCCTATACGCTTTCCGTCTTCATACTGGCGGAGGAGCATCTTCCCAACCCGGGAGTCGTCTTTCAGGTTCTTTGCCCCCGGCATGCCGCCCGGTATCAGCAGCAGGTCGGCGTCGTCGGCATTGCCCAATTCCTCTATGAGGAGGTCGGCCTTGACCGGTACGCCGTGTGACGACTCCACAAGACGGCTGCCCGTGATGCTGACCGTCTTCACTTCTACGCCGCCGCGGCGCAGGATGTCTACCGGCGCCAACGCCTCTACCTCTTCGAAGCCGTTGGCGAGAAACTCGTACACTTTACCCATATTTGTTTTGTTTTTAAGTAATAAATCCAATTAAAATATTTACTTTTGCAGATGCAAGTATGCTGCAAATGTACTAAATATCTATGGTTTTGTAGAGTTTGTCAGGCTAAAAGAATTTAAAAAGATACGTTTTATGATAAAAAGGAGACTTCGTTTTGCGCTTTTCGGGAATGCGTCCAAGGTCCTGGAGTCTGTCCGGATATGGGGTATGTTAGAATATCTGGTCCGTCACGATGCGGAGATCTATCTGGACCAGAGCCTCTACCTCGGGCTGCGGCAGAAGCTGGAGGGTGCTGTCGCCATAGCCGGCGTGTTCGAAGGGGGAAACTTTGATGTCGACTACGTCATCTCGCTGGGCGGCGACGGTACGTTCCTGAAGGCGGCGGGCAGGGTAGGTGCGAAGCAGATACCGATCATCGGCGTGAACATGGGGCGGCTCGGTTTCCTTGCCAATGTGAATCCCGGTGATATTCGGGCTACACTCGATGAGGTGTTTGCGGGACAGGCCGAGATAGAAGAGCGTGCCGTCATCCAGCTGGAGGCAGACGGCGGGCCGTTGGAAGGCTGTCCCTATGCGCTGAACGACATTGCCATTCTGAAACGTGACAATGCGGCGATGATCTCCATCCGGGCAAGTGTCAACGGTGAATACCTCGTCACCTATCTTGCCGACGGACTGGTCATCAGTACGCCGACAGGGTCGACAGCTTACTCGCTCTCTGTCGGCGGTCCGATCATCGTGCCCCAGTCGGGTATTCTGAGCATGACACCCGTTGCGCCGCACAGTCTGAACATCCGCCCGATCGTCATCAGCGATGACAGTGAAATCCGGCTGGAAGTGGAAAGCCGGAGCCATAACTTCCTGGCGGCTGTGGACGGCAGGTCGGAGAAGCTGCGGGAGGGCGTGACGCTGACCATCAGGAAAGCTCCGCATAAAGTCCGGATTGTCAAGCGGAGCGGACAGCGTTTCTTCTCTACCTTGCGTGAGAAACTGATGTGGGGAGCGGATGCCCGCAGGCTTTAAGACGGGAAGAGGCTGCCGGTCTGTGCGAGGACAGCAATTCCGTCTCCCCTTCTCCGGAGGCTGGTAAGCCTTTCCGCCTCTCTCCGGACGCTGCGCAAGCCTCTCCACTCTTGGATACAAAGACAAACAGAAAACAATGATGAACAGGATAAAAAGACTCTTGCAGGTTCCTGAAACGCACTATACGGCCAGGGAAATCTTCCGCTGGCTCTGGATCGCCTGGCGCGGAAACCGTAAGCAGGCGGTGCTGAACGCACTGATAGGCCTGCTTGGCGTGGGTGTCTCGCTGGCTGCCGTAGGGGCTGTCCAGCACGCCATCGACGTAGCGTCTCATGTCATCGACGGCAGTATCTATGTGGCAGTGTCCGTCATGGGAGCTTTGATTCTCTGCGACTTCGCCTTGAACATTGCTTCCGTATGGGTGCGGAACCTGCTGGGCATCAAGGCGCAGAACCGTATGCAGCAGCGTATGCTCGACCGTATCCTGCGTTCGGAATGGCATGGGAAGGAGCGTCACCACAGTGGCGACGTGCTGAACCGGCTGGAGTTTGATGTCGCCAATGTGGTGAACTTCCTCACTGAGACCATACCGAGTTCGATCTCTACGCTGGCGATGTTCCTCGGTGCGTTTCTCTATCTGATGTCGATGGACTGGCGGCTGGCGATTCTCATCGTCGTCATGATACCGCTGTTCATCCTGATCAGCAAGGTCTATGTGCGCCAGATGAGGCGGCTGACACGAGAAGTGCGTGACTCTGATTCGAAGGTCCAGAGCGTTCTCCAGGAGACCATCCAGCACCGGATGCTCATCAAGACGCTCGAGAGCGACGAGATGATCGTGGGCAGGCTGGAGGGGACACAGCGCGAGCTCCGCAGCAGGGTGGTGCGCCGGACGAAGTTCTCGGTCTTCTCCAACCTCGTCCTGAACTTCGGCTTCGCCTTCGGCTATCTTGTCGCCTTCACGTGGGCTGCCATCCGTATGTCGCTCCACTCGCTGACGTTCGGCGGCATGACGGCCTTCCTGCAGCTGGTGAACAAGATACAGAGTCCTGCCCGCCAGCTTACGAAGCTGGTGCCCGCTTTCGTGTCCGTGTTTACTGCTGCCGAACGGTTGATGGAGCTGGAAGAAGATCCTTTGGAGGTACAGGGAGAGCCGATAGAGTTGGACGGGCCGTGCGGAATCCGTCTGAGGCACGTGGATTACCGCTATCACGACGGCGACCGGGAGATACTGAAAGACCTCAGCTTCGACTTCTATCCCGGTTCCTGCACAGCCATTCTCGGCGAGACGGGTGCAGGCAAGACCACACTTGTGCGTATGCTTCTCGCCTTGCTGAAGCCGAAGAAAGGGTCGGTGGAAATCTACAACGGACAGGAACACATGGAGCTGACGCCGCTCATGCGTACCAACTTCGTCTATGTGCCGCAGGGCAACACGCTCCTCAGCGGTACGATCCGTGAGAACCTGCTGCTTGGGAAAGTGGATGCCACGGAAGAAGAGATGGTCGCCGTGCTCGAGAAGAGCTGTGCCGACTTCGTCTTCCATCTCCCCTTAGGGCTCGATACGCCCTGCTCGGAGCTGGGAGGCGGCCTCAGCGAAGGACAGGCACAGCGCATTGCCATTGCCCGTTCGCTGCTGCGTGACCGCAGTGTCATGATCTTTGACGAGGCTACGTCGGCCCTTGATCCGCAGACGGAACGCCAGCTTTTGCAGAACATACTTTCCCGGCACGACCGGACGGTGATCTTCATCACCCACCGTCCGGCGGTCGTAGATTACTGTGACCAGACGCTGACAATCGAAAAAATACAATAAGCCGTTTGCTGTATTCAGAATAAGGTTGTATATTTGCAGCATGACTGACAAGCTGAAAGAAAAACTTGGGGACTGGCTGTTGGATATAGCCAAGTACCTGATGACGGCGGTAGCTCTTACGTCTATTTTTGATGGACTGGGCGCACCGATGACTTCCATTGTTGCACTGTTCATATCTATATTGCTCATGGCTTTGGCCGTTATCCTGTTCCAGACAAGTAATAACAATCAAGAAGGAGATAAATAACATGGGACTACTCTATGCTTCACTGGCAGCTTTGTTCGTAGGTCTTGTCTCAGTAGGCTGGGCACTGACGGATGAGTGGAAGAAAAAGAAAAAAAGACAGGGACAGTTATGAAAAGAATATTCTTAGCGGCTGCCTGCCTGCTCTTCATGGCGGCAGCGACGGCTTCTGCACAGACAACAGACACCGTGCAAGCAGCGGGTCTGGATGCCAGGTATGCCGTGAATATGCTGAAACCGGGCACACCTGCGCCGGAATTCAAGTTGAAAACGTATGACGGAAAGGACATACGGCTGAGTCAGTATCGCGGCAGTTATGTGGTGTTGGACTTCTGGGCCAGCTGGTGTCCTGACTGCCGGCGTGACATTCCGGCGATGAAGGCTCTCTACGAGCAGTTCCGTGACCATGGCGTGCAGTTCATCGGCATATCATTCGATACCGACCGTGACGCATGGGCGAAGACCTACTGGGACCGCTATCAGATGCATTGGATACAGGTGAGCGAGTTGAAGAAGTTCAGGAAGGCAACCGTCATTGACCGCTTGTACAAGATTGACTGGATCCCCTCGATGTATCTCGTTGGCCCAGACGGCCGGATTGTCATGGGAACGGTGGAAATCAACAAGCTGAAGGAAAAGCTGGAGACCGTCGCACCAGCTCCGCAGACAAGCAGAACAGACGTACTCCCCAGTTTCGACGGCGGACAGGAGGCCGTCGCCGGATATTTCGCCCAGCGGCAGCACCACACTATCCAGTCCATCCGTTCGAAGGTACATGCTGAGATGACCGTCGTCTTCAATGTCGAGATGGACGGCTCCGTCACCGGCGCACGTGTCGTCAGGGTAGAGAACGTGCAGGGGACAAGCAAGCATTTCCTGAAGATGGATGCCGCAAAACAGAAGCGGGTGCTGGACAACTGTACGGAGTTCTACAAGAACCAGGCCGTCCGTCTGACCAACGCCATGCCGAAATGGAAGCCTGCCGAACAGAAAGGCCGACCTGTCCAGAGCAGGGCAAGTCTGACAATCGTCTTCCAGGCGTAGCCGGAAGGCCTGTTCGTCAGGGATTGTCTTCAACATCCCCTGCTGCTTGGGAACATGGTTCCCAGCCGCTGGGAATGTGACTCCCAACGGGCGGGAACACAAGTCCCGGCCGGTTGGGAATCGGCATCCCATATATTACGACTGATA
The DNA here is from genome assembly GCF_000191065.1 of Prevotella multiformis DSM 16608. Lineage (GTDB taxonomy): Bacteria > Bacteroidota > Bacteroidia > Bacteroidales > Bacteroidaceae > Prevotella > Prevotella multiformis. The sequence continues at coordinate 3,869 of NZ_GL872283.1, read as the reverse complement.
AACCAATAATAAAACTGTAAAGCAATGAGAACTTTTCTGCTATGTATGATTGCGCTGTTTGCGCAGTCGGTGAGTATGACCGCACAGGTGGCGGGACGTATCGAGTTTCCGTACCGGGCCGACTATGAGGACCAGCTGGTGCTGCCTGTCGGCGATAAAGGACTGGTCGTACAGTCGTTTGCCAAGGACACCAAGGACGGGAAACGGTATTTCAAGACCGCATATTATTCAACGGCAATGAAGTATGTCGGTGCCGACTCGATGCTGATAGACAAGGGAATGTACTACTATTCCAATGTGGTTGAGAACGGCGTGCTCTACACGGTGCTGCGTGAGAAAGACGGGTCGTTCATGGTCGTCGCCTTCAATGCCGCCACACGCAAGTGCAACGTTACGGACGGTGAGTACACCCGCAAGGGATCGATGCGCAACCTTGTCATTACAAACGGATCGGTCGTATTCAGCTCGACGCAGAAGAAGACGGACCGCATCGGCATCATTGACCTGAAGACCGGCCACTGTAATTTCGCCGACATCCATTTCCCGAAAGTGAAGGACAAGGACATTTTCATCCTTGAGAACACCGTGATTGACAATGTCATCTATGCCTTGGTGCGCACCGGGGATGATGTGCAGCTGGTGCGTGTGGACAAGCAGGGAAAGGTGCTGGGGACAGACAACCTGACGGCAGATATTGCCGAGCGCATCGTCTCTGCCTCTGTCTCCAAGGCCGGCGGCAGGTTCTTCGTCACGGGAACCTACTCGAAAGTGAAGAAAGGGGGATCGGAAGGAATCTTCTTCTCTGAACTGAAGAACAACCGGTTCAACAACATCAAGTTCTACAATTTCCTTGATCTCAAGAATTTCACCGAGTACATGAGCGGCCGCAAGCAGGCGAAGGTAGAGCGCAGAAAAGCAAAGGCCGAGAAGGCCGGCAAGGAGTACGCATTGGACTATCTGATGGCCTCGCACCGCATCATGACCGACGGCAAGGATTACTTCTACCTCGGTGAGGCTTATTATCCGGTGTACCGTACCACGATGGTGGGCAATATGGTCATGTCGACTTTTGCCGGATATGCCTACACGCACGCTGTCCTGGCGAAATTCAATGCGGCCGGCAATCTGCTCTGGGACGAGTGCTTCCCGATGGATCCGCGCACATTGCCGATGTATGTGAAACGTTTTGTCTCGGCAAGCATGAAGGGAAACAATGTGAACCTGCTTTTTGCCGACAAGAACCGGCTGGTTTCCAAACTCTTCAGGAATGCTGACGGCAAGGTGATCCAGGACCGTACGTCGGAGATGATAGAGACCGGAAATGATGAGGAGGATGTCAAGAAAATGCGCTATTCCAACTCGCAGTACTGGTATGGAGACAACTTCCTTGTCTATGGGACACAGGTGGTGAAGAACTCGAAGACAGGTGAAAGGCGTAAGGTGTTCGCCATCACAAAGTATACAATTAGATAAAAGGAAAAGACGACAATGGAAAATTCTTTCAGACACGGCAGCCTCTTTCTGTGGCTCGCCATGGTAGTCTGCCTGCTCTGCGTGCCCCGTTCCGTATGTGCACAGGCTTGGGACGGTGATGGGGACGTAAAGGTTTATGCCGGCTATGCCAATGTCGGCGGCAAGTCGGGCTTCGAGGCAGGAAGTGATTATGCCATCAGCGACTTCGTGTCGCTGGGCGGCCAGATAACGGTCATTCCTCTCAAGGACCGTGACGATGATGATTACGGTGCCCTGGATGGTTACGACTTCAGTCTTCATGGTGATTACCACTGGGCGGAGGTGATGAAGCTGCCGTCCGTGATGGACATCTATACCGGTGCATCCATCGGACTGCGCACGGGCGGTCTGCAGGCCGGCGTGCGTTATAATTTCAGTGAGACGTTCGGCCTGTATGTGCAGGTTCGCCAGAACCTGTTCAAGACTTTCGGCGAGAACTCCGACCATGCTCCTGTCTATAAGGGGAAGACGGCCCTCTCTGTAGGCCTGACCCTTACATTCTGATGCAGTACATCCGGCTGTGTAAAACGAGCGTATGTCAATTGTCCAATGCGCAGGATCTGATGCCTGCCATGAGCCAGCTTGACATGCGCTCTTCTTGCTGTGCCGTGCTTATATATTATTAAGAGGAGATACCAAGGGAGTCTGTCCTGCTTATGATGCGCTTCCTTATTGTTTTTTGAAGCACATGATGTAGTAAACAGGCATATACGTAATGCCATCCTGCGTGTTTACGGTCTGCTCATTGGACAGAACAAATGCCTGGTGGACATTGTAGTGCTTGTTGGCTGCAAACTTGTCCTCTTCTATATTCAGTTCGATGTAATTCTTGAATTTCTTCTGGCCGATATGTCGATGATATATGACTTTCCGATTTGTCGTGCTCCATCTATCAGAAGTATCTTTCCATCAGGTGTCTGAAGGTGAGAGCTTATAAATTCCCCGATCTTTCTATACAGCATGAATACACTTTTCTAATGTTTATACTGCGGAAAATATACACTTTTCCTGTAAAACAAGCAAGCAAATACTACACTTTTTCTGTAGTATGGAGATCCGTATACTACACTTTTTCTGTATCAGGTTCTCTGGTTCCTGTACTTTTCTGCTAAATGGACTGTTGGAAACCGCACTTTCCCGTAAAGCTGGTTCATAGAAAGTGAAATGTTCCCTATTGCATTTTTCTTGGAAGATGAGGCTGTTGTCAGTCCTGCGGTGCTGGCGGAGGGTAAACGTCCTCGTAAGTGAAATGGACGGAGTGGATAGGTTACGTCACGGGTGCCGCTTCATATTTTATGGACTTTATTTGGCTTTACAGTCCTAAATGTTTATCTTTGCAACATTACTTTTTAAATTAGTGAACAGACATGAGTATGAAATCAATTTGTATATTGGGGCTGTTCGCCGCTTTGGCGGCAAGCTGCTCCACGGGCATGCAGCAGAAGAAAGCAGACAGGTGTGCTGCCGCCGGTTTCGATTCCATTGAGATTGCCCCTACATCCGGAATGATGAAAGTACGTCATACGGTAAGATGGATGGTGTACAAGAACCGTCGTGTCGTGAAGAACGAAGTGTATCTCCCGCTTAAAGAGTCGGATGAGGACTCTATCGTGTCTGTACAGATCAGCGGTGTAACGGCCTGGAAGATAAATGAACTTGTCAGGGCACTGTATGTCGACCATACCTCGAAAGACATAGACTCGTTGGTTTCCGATGATTATTGTTATGACATGGGCGGACTGTGTGTCTCGGTCTACTGCCCGGGGAAGGTCGTCCGGTACGAGTACGACCATGGCTATGCCGGTGCGCGATATTCTCCTGCGTTCAACAAGCTGATGGAACTCACGGGGCTGGAGTGGCGGCTTCCCCAATAAGCAGGTCGGGTCGGGATGCCGGACGGGAAAGTCTTTTGGAGGAGAGATTACATGTGTGAAACATCTCTTTCCTGACGGCCCGGCACTTCGTTTCGTCAGATCCATTTCAGCATCACACACAAGCGGTATTTGCAGGAACGATGAGCGGGGGCTGCCGGTGTGTGTCGGTAGTCCCCGCTTGTTGGATGGAATTTTTGTTGCTGCGTCCTGCTCCTTGCTTGTAATCTGCAGACGGTGTCTTTTATTTGTTTTGATGGGAACGCATAATTTTATCGTAGTTGTCGCCGTTCCCCAGTATCCTGTCCCTGATCTTGTATTTCGGACTCAGCAGATCTCTTTGCGGAACATAATATTTTGTTTGGATTCCACTGAGGTCGAAGAGGATCTGGCACACATTGTCTGTCATGAAAGGCTTGTCCAGTGCAGCCTTGATGTTTCTTATCACTTGAGGATGCTTCCTTTTGTAAGTGTCAGAACACCATA
>NZ_GL872282.1:1202197-1368087 GCF_000191065.1 Prevotella multiformis DSM 16608 | reverse complement strand
GTCGGACAGGTCGGCAACAGCCTGTCTGACACATTCCCTACGAGAGAGGCAGTGTCAGAATACCAATCGACGGTTTGACGACTTCCAATCTGTATGTTGCGATACGCCAAAAGACAAAGGAAAGCCCATTTCTCCACTCGCAAACGAGTTTTGAAATGGGCTTTTCTATTCTCCGCTCCGGATCATCCTCACGACTCTGTCCATATATTATTAGACATGGTACAGCTGTCCCGTCCTTACAAACGATTTGGTTTATTTTGCTCAGCTGGCTGTCGCTTGCATTTTGTCTTTGCGGGAGACTGGATGAACAGGATACCGACGGAAGAACCGGCAGAATGCCGAAAGGCCACGCTGTAAGACGTGTATGCACCTTAAACGGTAAGTCCCTCAAAAGAGGATCCGTATTCTGACAAGTCCTTCCTATTTCACGACCTTTCCTCTGTAATAGGTTTCAAAAGAATCTTCAGCATATCCATCCTTGAGAACCTTGAAACTGGAGTTCATGGCTCCTTCAATCTTCCTGCCCATGTAATAGACTTCGAAGTTGTCTTTGCCGTATCCCCATCCCAAGTCCCGGAAACTCCGCGGATTGTCGCTGATTTTCTTGCCATTGAAGAGTACCGCATTGGAAGTCACCATATATCCTTCCTGGTAATAAGGATTGTATCCTTCATCGGGAAAGGATGGATAAGTATCAGGATAGATGCCTCCAGGAATCCGCAGACGGAAGGTCAGCGGATCGACGAAAGGAAGGATGCGGCCTTCAAAATAAACATTGTACCGGTCCTTGGCATATCCATAACCGAGATCGACGAAAGTCGACATGTCAATTCCGACAACCGGCTGCCTGCCGTAGAAAACGCCTTTCTGCTGAAAAGAATAAGGCTGTACCTGACGGGTAGACTGTGCCGGGACACTGAGTGAAAAAGCCGCCATGAAGACGATGCAACCGTGGCGGAGGCTATCAAGGTTCTTCTTTTTCATATTTATACTTTCTTTTTTGTTTATCTTCAGGCTACAAAGATAATAGGATTTTCTGACAGTCAGCATGGGATTGTCCTAAAAATGAAAGGGGAAATCCATACTTTTCACATACATTTCCCCCTCCATTTCCCCTCGGCACCTGTACTCCGGGGCTTGTCTTCAGGACATTTCACAAGGAAGGATCATTGCCCGATAAAACTTAAAAGTGGTTCTTCCGTTAAATGCGTGGATGCTTTTCGTATAGCTTGAACGGAAGAACCGAAGTTAATCACTAAACAAAAACATAGCCAAGACCGTCAGCTGTCTATCCTGTTATCCTCCTCCGATACAAGAGCCTTTTCATTTTAATACATTGAAAATACAGACAAGGTTTTGAAAAACCATTACATAATTTCAGATAAATCATCAGCAGATATAGGAAACACGTGCAAAAAACAAGTCTGCAACCAGCAGTAAATCAATTGGTTGTCAAGCCGTTTCAAAAAGGTGCCTGATTGGACTTCAAAAGGGCGTTGGTAAGGCTCTAAAAGAGCACCTGTTGCACGTCAATCAGGCATCTTTTAGAAGCCAGAAGGGCATGTGTTGCCTTGCGCTGCATGAAAACAGTTTACAAATACCGATGATCGGGGAATAAGTTGTTTGTAGAAGACGGAAAGACCTGCTGATGGACAAGCGGCGCATCATTTTTCCTTTTCTACATTTTATCTTGCAGTTCATCCTCCTTCTCCTTTGTAAGCCCATCCAATTCTGGACGGTCATACCATGCAAGCGCATAAACCTTCATTCCAATCTACGCATTTAACGGAAGAACCCAAAAAGTTAGCCGACGGCAGTCATTAAAAAAAAATTTCAACAGACACCTGCACATTGACAAGACAGAAAAGGAAGTCCCGACAAAGGGTCAGGTGCCGTCCATCATTCACAAGACCATCCGACAAGGGCTGAAAGTACAGTTTTATATGAAAAAGTTTTGTAAAACAGAAACTAATTCGTAAATTAGCACACGAAAACCTAAACAGTCTGAAAACATAAATCTATGTGAATAATATGGTACGAGAAAAACAAATCATCGAGTGTGTCCCTAACTTCAGTGAAGGACGTGACAAGGAGGTAATCAGACAGATTACCGATGAAGTGGAACGAGTGGAAGGCGTGAAACTCCTGGATGTGGATCCGGGAGAGGCAACCAATCGCACAGTCGTCACTTTCGTAGGCGAGCCGTCGGCCGTCATGGAAGCAGCCTTCCGCTGCGTGAAGAAAGCCGCACAGCTCATTGATATGCGGCAGCATCACGGCGCACATCCGCGGATGGGGGCAACCGATGTTCTTCCTCTTATCCCGGTATCAGGCATCACGCTGGAAGAATGTGCCGCCCTTGCACGTCAGCTGGCTGAACGAATTGCCGGAGAGCTCGAAATCCCCTGCTATTGCTACGAAGCCGCTGCCGGGACGCCCGAGCGCAAGAATCTTGCCGTATGCCGCGAGGGAGAGTATGAGGCACTGGCCAAACGCATGGACGTCGCCGCCGAAGCTCCCGACTACGGAGCACGCAAGTGGGACGAGCAGATGGCACGGACCGGGTGTACAGCCGTCGGTGCACGTGACTTTCTGATTGCCACCAACTTCAACCTCAATACCACCTCGACGCGACGTGCCAATGCCATTGCCTTTGACGTGAGAGAGAAAGGTCGTCCGAAGCGGGAAGGCGGTTCGCCCGTAGGCAAACCGATGAAAGATGAAAACGGTGAGGTCATCATGCTGCCAGGCACATTGAAGGCGACAAAGGCCATCGGCTGGTACATTGACGAATATGGGATAGCACAGGTATCCATGAACATCACCGACATCAATGTCACTCCGCTCCACAAGGCTTTCGACGAGGTGTGCCGCTGTGCACAGAACCGCGGCATCCGTGTGACGGGCACGGAGATCGTCGGTCTGATACCCAAACGTACGCTCCTTGAAGCAGGCACTTATTTCCTGAAGAAGCAGAACCGGTCGACGGGTATCCCTGAAGAAGACATCCTGAAGATCGCCATCAAGTCAATGGGGCTTGATGACCTCAAACCTTTCAATCCTCGTGAAAAGGTGATAGAATATCTGCTGGAAGATGCCGACAGAACGCCAAAACTCATCGACCTCACAGTCAAAGAGTTCGCCGAAGAGACTTCCCGTGAGTCGCCTGCCCCCGGCGGCGGCACCATCTCGGCCTATATGGGCGCATTGGGGGCTGCGCTCGGGACGATGGTAGCCAACCTTTCCAGCCATAAGCCCGGATGGGATGCACGCTGGGAGGAGTTCAGCAACTGGGCGGAAAAAGGACAGGCCATCCAAAAGGAACTGATGGTACTGGTCGATGAAGATACTGAGGCCTTCAACCGCATCATGGCTGCCTTCGGCCTGCCCAAAGAGACAGCAGAGGAAAAAGCAGCCCGGTCAGCCGCCATACAGAAAGCCACCCTGTTTGCCACCGAAGTACCTCTGCACACCATGCAGGCATCTTTCAAAGTCTTCGAACTATGCCGTGCCATGGCGGAAGAGGGAAATCCCAACAGTGTTTCGGATGCCGGCGTAGGCGTGCTGGCCGCCCGCGCGGCAGTGCTGGGAGCCGGACTGAACGTGAAGATCAATGCCTCCGGACTGAAAGACAAGGAAACCGCTGACAGACTGGTTGCCGAAGCCGACACATTGATCGCCCAGGCCAAGGAGGCGGAAACAGAGATCATGAAGATCGTAGAAGCCAAGCTCTGACGGAATCCGCCCTTTATACAGAATGGAGGGAGTTCCGCTATATAATAAGGTGGATCTGACTTCAACGGACAGGACAGACACTCTATTCATCTGTCCTGTCAGGGCACGAGACCTTCTGGGAGACGGCATCGAAGTGCTGCCTCTATCCATAAAAAGCAAACAATACACCTGAACAACTATGACAAAAGAAGAATTTATCAAAGACATCCGCGCCGGCATACCCGACCGCCTGCCTGAACCACAGCCATACGACAACACCATCAATCACGCACCGAAACGCAAGGACATACTCACACCTGAAGAGAAGCGGCTCGCCCTGCGAAATGCCTTGCGTTACTTCCCCAGGAAGTTCCATGCGGTACTGGCACCGGAGTTTGCAGAGGAACTGCGGAAATACGGACGCATCTATATGTACCGCTTGCGACCCGTTTATGAGATGTATGCACGTCCCATAGACGAATACCCACACCGGTCGGAACAGGCTGCCGCCATCATGATGATGATACAAAACAACCTTGACAAGGCCGTTGCGCAGCATCCGTATGAACTGATTACATACGGCGGCAACGGAGCCGTCTTCCAGAACTGGGCACAATACCGGCTGGTGATGAGGTATCTCAGCGAAATGACAGACGAACAGACACTGGTCATGTATTCCGGCCATCCGCTCGGTCTTTTCCCATCAAACAGGAATGCGCCGCGTGTGGTAGTAACGAACGGTATGGTCATACCGAACTATTCCAAACCGGATGACTGGGAGCGCGACAATGCGCTGGGGGTCAGCCAGTACGGGCAGATGACGGCCGGATCCTATATGTACATCGGGCCTCAGGGGATTGTACATGGGACGACGATCACCGTTCTGAATGCAGCCCGCAAACGACTGGAGAAAGGGGAGAAAAGCATCAAGGGAATGCTTTTCGTCACATCCGGATTGGGCGGAATGTCCGGTGCGCAGCCCAAGGCGGGCAACATCGCCGGTGTCGTGAGCATCACGGCTGAAATCAATCCGCTTGCAGCACAGAAACGTTATGAACAGGGATGGGTGGACGAACTGCATACTTCACTTGATGAATTGATTCCGGCCGCATTGAAAGCTGTCGAAGAGAAACGCACGGTCTCCATGGCTTACGTGGGGAATGTAGTCGACCTCTGGGAACGACTGGCAGAGGAGGAGATACACGTTGACCTCGGAAGTGACCAGACTTCCCTGCACAATCCGTGGGCAGGCGGCTACTACCCTGCCGGACTATCCCTGGAAGAATCAAAACGGCTGATGGCCGATGAGCCGCAATTGTTCAAGGAAAAAGTCCAGGCTTCCTTGCGCCGTCAGGTAACCGCCATCAACAAGCTGACAGCAAGAGGCATGTATTTCTTCGATTACGGCAATGCCTTCCTCCTGGAATCAAGCCGTGCCGGTGCCGACATACTGCGTCCGGACGGAAAGTTCCGTTACCCGTCCTATGTGCAGGACATCATGGGGCCGATGTTCTTCGACTATGGTTTCGGCCCGTTCCGATGGGTATGTACATCGGGCGATCCCCGGGACCTGGAGACATCCGACCGCATAGCGACAGCCGTGTTGGAAGAAATCAGGAAGACAGCCACGCCAAACATTCTGGGGCAGCTTGACGACAACATCCACTGGATAAAAGAGGCCGGCAGAAACCATCTTGTCGTCGGCTCGCAGGCACGGATCCTGTATGCCGACTGTGAAGGACGTACGAAGATAGCCCTGGCATTCAATGAAGCGATACGAAGAGGAGAAATCACACGTCCGATAGTTCTCGGCCGCGACCATCATGATGTCTCCGGTACAGACTCGCCTTTCCGTGAGACTTCCAACATCTACGACGGCTCCCAGTTCTGTGCCGACATGGCTGTACAGAATGTCATCGGCGACTCCTTCCGCGGAGCGACATGGGTATCTATCCACAACGGTGGCGGTGTCGGATGGGGAGAGGTCGTCAACGGCGGCTTCGGTATGGTAATCGACGGCAGTGAAGAGGCTGACCGCCATATCCGCCAGATGCTCCTCTGGGATGTCAACAACGGCATCGCCCGCCGCAGCTGGGCACGCAACAAAGGATCGATGGATGCCATCCGACGGGAGATGGAACGCACACCCGGCCTGTGCGTCACCCTGCCCAACCTTGTTGATGACGATACGATCAATGCCGCATTCTAATCAAACGGGATCTTTTTTTCTAATCTATAAAAAATATGGACAATATTCATCAAATCAGTGCCGCACACCTGACAATCGAACAAATCGGTGAAATCATCAAAGACAGTACGAAACTTGAGCTTTCAGAAGATGCCCGCCAGCGGATTATCCGGTGCAGAGCCTATCTTGACAAAAAGATCATAGAATCGGACACCCCTATCTACGGCGTGACCACCGGCTTCGGTTCGCTCTGCAAAATATCCATCGACAAAGACAGTCTGTCACAGTTGCAGAAGAACCTTGTCATGTCCCATGCCTGTGGTGTAGGCGACCGTGTTCCCAACGAGATCGTGAAGATCATGCTGCTGCTCAAGATCCAGTCGCTTAGCTACGGCTACTCCGGCTGCCAGCTGCAGACGGTCGAACGGCTGATAGACTTCTTCAACAATGACATCTACCCCATCGTGTATATGCAGGGATCGCTGGGCGCATCCGGCGACCTTGTCCCGCTGGCACACCTTTCCCTGCCGCTTATCGGGATGGGAGAAGTAGAATATAAGGGGGAAATCCTCTCGGGAGCCGATATTTTGAAGAGGATGGGATGGAATCCAATTGAACTGGTATCCAAGGAAGGACTTGCCCTGCTCAACGGTACACAGAACATGAATGCCTTTGCCGCATGGGCACTCCTGCAGAGCGAAAGGCTGAGCCAATGGGCCGATGTCATCGGTACGATGTCGCTCGAAGCCTACGACGGACGGATAGAACCCTTCACCCATGCTGTACATGCTGTACGTCCCCACAAGGGACAGATTGACACGGCAGCACGGATACGGGAACTCCTCGAAGGCAGCGAACTCATCAGGCAGCCGAAAGTAAACGTACAGGATCCCTACTCCTTCCGCTGCATGCCGCAGGTGCATGGCGCATCGAAAGATACCATTGCCTATGTGAAATCGGTGATTGACATCGAGGTCAATGCCGCTACGGACAACCCCACCGTCTGCCCGGACGACGACCTTGTCATTTCCGCCGGGAACTTCCATGGTGAGCCTATCGCACAGCCGATGGACTTCCTTGCCATCGCCTTGTGCGAATTGAGTAATATCTCCGAAAGACGTATCTACAAGCTCGTCTCGGGGACTCGTAACCTGCCGAGTTTCCTCGTGGCAAAACCCGGCGTGAACAGCGGTTTCATGATTCCGCAGTACACAGCGGCATCCATCGTCAGCCAGAGCAAGACCTACTGCACACCGGCCTCAGTAGACAGCATCCCATCTTCACAGGGGCAGGAGGATCATGTCAGCATGGGTGCCAATGCCGCTACCAAGCTCTATCAAGTCGTATTGAACACCGAGCGTGTGCTTGCCATCGAGCTTTTCAATGCAGCACAGGCACTTGAATTCCGCCGCCCGCTGAAGTCTTCACCTGCGATCGAGGCCGTCCACAAGGCTTATCGTGAGGAGGTTCCTTTCATTGACACCGACGAGTTCATGGCTCCCTATATCGCCCGGTCGGTCGATTTTCTCCGGAAATAATCCTTGGCCGACAGGAATCATATCCCCTCGTCTGCCCTTTCCCCTGCAAAGGTAGATGAGGGGGACTTCTTCCTGTCCTGTCCGCATCAACATATACGCTTACAACAAACACACAATATGAAAAGGCTGTTCATCATCAACATCGGAATACTTGCAGGCATCGATTCCAGAAGCAAGAGGTGTCTGAAAGGGAAGGAAATGGGAACGTTGGAAACGCTTCCCAATGCCTATCTCATCATAGAAAACGGACGATTCAAGGATTATGGAAAGATGGACGATTGTCCATCTCCCGCTGACAAAGCGGAGGTCATTGATGCAAAAGGCGGTGCCGTCCTCCCTTCCTGGTGCGACTCGCATACGCATATCGTCTATGCTGGAAGCCGTGAACAGGAGTTTATCGACAAGATCCGCGGCCTCAGCTATGCAGAAATAGCCCGGCGGGGAGGCGGTATCCTTAATTCCGCCGACCGCCTCCATGAAATGGATGAGGAAGAACTGTATCAGCAGGCGATGAGCCGTGTGGATGAAATCATCCGGAAGGGGACGGGCTGCGTCGAGATAAAGAGCGGTTACGGACTTAATACGGAGGATGAACTGAAGATGCTTCGTGTCATCCGTCGAATCAAAAAGACGACGCGGCTGAAAGTCGTGGCGACCTTCCTCGGCGCACATGCCGTATCGCATGCCTATAAAGGGAGGCAGGAAGAATACGTGGATCTGATAATCCACGAGATGATACCTGCAGTAGGAAAAGAGAAACTGGCAGACTTCATCGATGTCTTCTGCGATACCGGCTTCTTTACACCAGAAGAGACCGCACGGATTCTGAAAGCAGGCGCCGAATATGGGATGCGCCCGAAGATCCATGCCGACGAGCTGGCATCGTCGGGGGGAGTCGAAGTCGGGGTGAAGCACAATGCCCTGTCCGTAGACCATCTGGAGAGTATGACAGAAGCTGAGATACAGCTGTTGAAAAACAGCCGGACCATGCCCACCGCACTTCCTGGGACCTCTTTCTTCCTGAATATGCCGTTTGCCTTGGGACGCAAGATGATAGATGCAGGACTGCCGCTCGCCCTTGCCAGCGACTATAATCCGGGGTCTACCCCCTCGGGAGACATGAAATTCATTGTTTCCCTCGGCTGCATCAAGATGCGCCTGCTGCCGGAAGAAGCCATCAATGCCGCAACCCTGAATGGGGCGTATGCCATGGGGCTGAGCAAAGAATACGGGTCTGTCATGCGTGGAAAAACAGCCAACTTCTTCATTACAGATCCGATACCCTCCATCGAGTTTATTCCCTATGCCTATACAACACCTGTCATAGACCGGGTTTTCCTGCAAGGTGAGGAATACGTATAAACACTCTCCAGCATGATTGACACCAGTTATGCAAGTTCATTATAAGTAGATTCAAGACGCAGAATATGGGCATATCCGCATAAAAGCAGTCGCCCCTTAGTTTCTTCCTGTCTTTCTACGGCAGCCTTCGCTTTCATGCACATAGCTCCGTGCCCGGAAAGTCCCCCTTGTCCGACAACTTCCTGTATCAGGCAGGATGTCTCCTCCACCTTGCATGAAAAAAATCTTCCGATTGTACGAAAAAGAAAAGGTCCATAGTCTCTTGCGGGACTATGGACCAGATTCCTATCACCGAGTATGGGGTTAGGCTTCTGCCGGTGCTTCCTCTGCCGGAGACTCGGCAGCAGCATTTTCTGCAGCCTTTGCAGCTTCAGCCTCGGCTTTTGCAGCGGCAGCGGCAGCCTTCTTGTCTGCAACCTTCTTGGCAATCGTCTCATTGACCTTCTTCTCTGCCTCAAGGTTCTTTGCAGCTACTGCCTTCTTGCTGTCAGCTTCTTTCTTCTCTACAGCTTCAACAGCTGCGACCTTTGCCTGTTTCCAGGCATCGAACTTCTGCTGGCATGCAGCCTCATCAAATGCGCCTTTCCTGACACCGCCACGAAGATGCTTCATCATGTAGACACCTTCACCCTTGAGGATGTTGCGTGCCGTGTCTGTCGGCTGAGCACCGGTCTCGACCCAGTAAAGTGCACGATCAAAATTCAAATCTACTGTGGCTGGATTGGTATTCGGGTTATAAGTACCAATCTTCTCAGTAAACTTACCATCACGTGGTGCACGAGCGTCAGCGATTACGATGCTGTAGAAGGCATAGCCTTTGCGACCGCCGCGCTGCAATCTGATTTTTGTTGCCATAATCTTTTAATAAATACTTTTAAAGGTTTGAATTTAATGCCGTCAACTCGTGACAGCGGCTGCAAAGGTACATTCTTTTTCTCTAACTGCCAAATAATCCGACGACTATATGGAAGCCGTCTCCGAAAAAACGCATGGAAAAGGCCGCATGGGCATCGGCGTCCACTGATGCCTTCAAATCATCGTCCTCATTCTTCCCCGGACTACATCTGGTCTTCCCTGTCCGTCCCCCTCTTTCAGAACAGAGAGAAAAACGGGTCCTTCCGTTAAATACGTAGATTGGGAATAGAATAAAGGCTTATACACTTGCAGGGTATCACCATTCAAAATCAAATGGCCTTACAAAGGAGGAAAAACTACAGGATAAGACGCTAAAAAGGCAAATTGATACTGTGTCTATCCATCAGCATGTCTTTCCATCTGCTACAAACAGCTTATCCCCATATCACCGGTGTTTGTAAACTGTTTTCATGCAACCCAAGCTGACACATGCTCTTTTAGCTTCTAAAAGATGCCTGATTGACTTGCAAGGGATGCTCTTTTAGCGCATTACTAACGCCCTTTTGAAGTCCAATCAGGCACCTTTTTGAAACGGCTTGACAACCTGTTGATTTACTGCCGGTTGCGAACCTGTTTTTTTCGCACGTATTTGTATATTTGCAGCTGATTTGTTTGAAATTATGTAAAAGACTTTTCAATATCTTATCTGTATTTCCAACGAATTAAAATGAAAAGGCTTTTGTATCGGAGGAGGATAATAGAACAGACAGTTGACAGTATTATCTATATTTTTGTTTAATGAATAGCTTTGGTTCTTCCGTTAAAGCTATACGGAAAGCCTCCACGCATTTAAGGGAAGAACCGAAAAACAGGCTCATCAAAAAAACAGGAAGCCCTCTATGCAGACTTCCAGAATTACCATAAGCGAAAGAAAATGCGGAACTACTATCTTACCGTGATATGGAAACACCCCTGATGCTTCTCATGCTTGATAAAGCAGCGTCCCTGAGAACGGAGATCGTTCAGAACCTCGCTCAACACCCACTTCAGCGTATCATTCCGTACCGGACGGGTGATAGACGCATATTTGTTATAGGCGATGTCGAATGTCGTACCATACAGATGGCAGCTGTTTTCCGTTGCATTGTGATTGTGCCGCCGGAGTTTCTCCACGTCTTCCTTCGTTCTCAGCACACTTGATACCAGAAGTCTGTTCAAGGGTACTCCTTTCGTCTGCAGGCTGTCCATGAAGTTGCGTGCTATGTCCTGAAGCAGTATGGCCGCACGCGGGACAAGATAAGGCACGCTGCTGTTCAGCCTCTTCATGTCGTAATAGGGGTTGCTTCCAATATAGACCAGTTCATTCTTCCGCTTCTCGGCATCCGTGCGACTGGCAACCGGTTTCACCCCATAGCGCAAAGCGGCATCCAGCTGCTGAGGCTGGGAGTCGGGAAAGCTCTCGTCATAATCCCGCACGCCTACTATTCTGTTTTTCTTCAGTGAGCCGTCAGCATTGAAGAAGTGCGACAGCTGCATGCGCCGTAACGTAGACTGCGATGTGACCTTGACCGAATCTGTTATCCTCTCTTTCTTTGCCTTCTCCCTCACCTCCCCGGCATATCGCCCCTGTCTTTTATCCCGTGCAATAGACGGGAACAGCAGCCTGATGACGGCCAGAAAGAGTGTGATGATGATGAAACCCGACAAAAAACGCTTCTTTGTTATCTTTGATTTTCGATTCATTGTCATGTATATAATTCATAAACCGGTGGATGTCGGACTGTCGCGGCAACACCTTATGGCGTATTCCTCCCTGTCTCTCTATAAAAGGGCTGGACGGAGGAGAGCTGCGCTCCCCCTCTCGCCATACGGAGTCTGGAGTACCTTATGGCAGGCTCTGATCCGATGACTGCCTTGCTGACTTGGCAAAGCTATCATACTGTCCGGACAGCCGCTGTTCATCGTGCATAATAGTATGCCGCATAACTTCCGGACCTGTAGGGAGTCTTCAGCTTTAAACCTTTTTGCCGGAGAGCGAAGATCTGACAGGCCTCCCGATAATAGGTCGGACGCAATGAGTCAACAGGATAATACTGTGGGAGATACCGCACAAAGTCATGCAGATTCCTATCCAGCAGGAATCCTGTCAGCTGGTAATTTGCCGAATTGCGCGTCACTTTAAACAGAATACTGTCCGGCAGCAGCCAGGAATGTACCTTTCCCGGACGGAGTATATGTGCTCCACCCACCAGCGGATAATAAAAGAGGCTGTCTGCCAGATGTCCCCGGCGTGCCACGGCATAGACCGTCAGCATAGAGATTACAGAATCGGCACGGTGCATCGTCCTTACAACATCCAATGCACCGGAATAGTCTTTCCGGTCAATCAAGGCTTCCACTCTGGCACGTTGATGGAACCATCTGTCTGTATTGCTGAAGACCCCAGTGAAGAGAATGAACACCAGGAACATAAGCAGACTGTTCCAAGTCAGCTGAGAGAGCGGACCGCAACTCCGAAGTTCCGGTTCGTACGGCTCATAACGCCTGACCGCAGCCACTACCAGCACATAGGCGACAAGCAGCAACGGAGCCGTCCAAAGCCAGGCGCCGAATGTGACACCCTCCGCAGAGGGACGTATATCGGACAGGATCGTCAGAAAAAGGAAAGATGGAAAGTAAGTCAATGCAAAGCCTCGTTTGGATAATTTCGCCAGCGAACTGACACCTGTCTGCAACAGTTTCAGGGTGAAGGTAATCAGGACAGCTCCCGGCAAAGGACTGTAGAAGGTCTGTCCGCCCGAAGCCAGATGCTGCGTGACCGTCATTACATCCGCCTGAAAGAAGAACAAGTAGCAGAAAGCGAAGGTACAGAACAGCACCGAACAGACTATACGCATGAACTTACTTTCCATCATCACGCTTATTTCTTTCTCAGCACGACAGCACTGCGTGCAGGGATATAGAGTTTGAGCCAGCCCTTATGCTGGTCGGCATAAAGCGGATCCGGATTGGTGAAATGCTCGACGGAGTCATCGGCAAAACCATAGCCGCCGAACTTCTTGTCATCAGTGTTCAATACGACATGATAAGCCCCTTCCGGTACCAGGAAGCCATAGTCAGAATAGGAACGTGTCGGCGAGAAGTTGAACACGAAGACAAGCTCTCCCCTGCTGAAGGCCAGTATCTGGTCGCCGTCGTTGTGCCAGATTTCCTGGACAGGGGTCTCGTTGAACTTCTTCTCACTCTTGATCACCGCCAGCATTTCTCGGTCGAAATCGCCGAGATAATGGTAGCACAGTTCCTTGTTGTCCACCAGGTTCCACTGTCTGCGGGCATATTTATAGCCCCAGCCGTTTCCTTCCCGCGGGAAGTCTATCCATTCCGGATGACCGAACTCATTGCCCATGAAGTTCAGGTAACCTCCGTTGATGGCCGCTGCCGTGGCAAGCCGTATCATCTTGTGCAGGGCTATGCCGCGGTGTACCATCTCGGTCTCGTCGCCCTTGCGGAAGTGCCAGTACATATCGGCATCTATCAGACGGAAGATGATGGTCTTGTCGCCTACCAGTGCCTGGTCGTGTGATTCGCAGTAGGAGATGGTCTTCTCGTCTACACGGCGGTTCTTTATCTCCCAGAAGATGGACGACGGCTTCCATGCCTCATCCGGCAGTTCCTTGATCGTCTTGATCCAGTAGTCAGGGATATTCATGGCCATACGGTAGTCGAAGCCATAGCCGCCATCCTCGAACTTCGCTGCCAGTCCGGGCATACCCGACACTTCTTCGGCAATGGTAACGGCATGCTTGTTGATCTCATGGATAAGGCAGTTCGCCAGTGTAAGATAGCAGATGGCATTGTCGTCCTCGTGCCCGTTGAAATAATCACCGTAGTTGCAGAAAGCCTCTCCCAGCCCATGACTATAATAGAGCATGGAAGTCACACCGTCGAAGCGGAAACCGTCGAAATGGTATTCCTCCAGCCAGTACTTACAATTGGAAAGGAGGAAGTGGAGCACCTCGTCCTTGCCATAGTCAAAGCAAAGTGAATCCCATGCCGGATGCTCGTGGCGGTCGCCGGGATAGAAGTACTGGTTGGGGTCGCCAGCCAGATTGCCCAGCCCCTCGACTTCATTCTTGACAGCATGAGAATGGACTATGTCCATGATGACGGCAATGCCGTTTCTGTGCGCCTCGTCGATCAGGGCCTTCAGCTCTTCGGGCGTGCCGAAACGCGAACTGGCTGCGAAGAAAGAACTCACATGATAACCGAAGCTGCCATAATAAGGATGCTCCTGTATCGCCATAATCTGAATGGCGTTGTATCCGTCCTTGATGATCCGCGGCAGCACTTTCTCGCGGAACTCGTTGTAACTGCCTACTTTCTCAGCATCCTGTGCCATACCGATATGGCACTCGTAAATCAACAGGGGAGAAGTCTTGGGCCTGAAGGTCTTTTTCTTCCAGACGTATGGTTTCTCAGGATCCCATACCTGTGCGGAGAATATCTTGCTCGTCTCGTCCTGTACGACACGCTGCGCCCAGGCCGGAATCCGTTCGCCTTCTCCACCCTGCCAGTGTACCCGCATCTTATAGAACTGTCCGTGCTGCATCGCCTTGCGCGGAAGGGTGAGCTCCCAGTCTCCTGTCCCTTCGAGTCTATGACACAGATAGGGCTCCTCCTCCTTCCAGTCATTGAAGTCGCCGACAAGGTAAATCGCCGTTGCATTCGGTGCCCATTCACGGAACACCCAGCCATCTGGTGTAAGGTGCAAGCCATAGTAATCATGACCGTTAGCGAAGTCTGAGAGTGTCAGCTTACCATGCTGCGTAAGCTCATTCATCTTCCACAAGGCATGCTCGTGCCGCCCGCGTATCGCATCCTCATAAGGAGCCAGATAGGCATCGTCTCTTACGAGACCTATGTGAGCGGTCTCGGTCGTACATTTAACTTTCGTCTTTCCGGCTGGAGCCTTCTTGACTGGAGCCTTCTTGGTTGTGGTCTTCTTTGTTACCATGGTGAAAAAGCTTTATGTTTGTTGTTATATTTTATGAAGCCTAATTCGTATAGCGCTTCCCGCTCTCATAGTGGCCGCTTGCGGTCACCTTCCCGTTCCTGTCCCGTTCGATAAACTTTCCGTCGCGGCGGTCGTCCCTGTAACTGCCCTCAAAGCGGACACCTTCTGCCGACTCCTCGACGGCACTTCCATTGCGTTTTCCATTGTGATAGCTGCCCCGGAACTTGCTTCCGTCGGCATAATGGATAATGACAAGTCCCTCGACAACTCCGTTCCTGAACTGTCCTTCATAGACATCCTGGTTTTTCTTCGTCAGCTTGCCTTGTCCGTTCTGCACTCCTTTCTCCCAATAGCCGGTGTATATGTCGCCGTTGTGCCACGACATCGTACCGAAGCCGGACTTGAGACCTTTCAGGAAATGCCCCGAATACTGGTCACCGTTCTTGTAGCGGAAAATCCCCTGCCCCGTACGTTCGCCATCCACATATTCTCCCTCATAGCTTTCGCCGTCCTTGAACTTGTAGATTCCCTTTCCGTTCTGCAGGTCATTCTTCCATTCGCCGTTATACTCGTCCCCATCCGCATAGATGTAGATGCCCTTTCCCTCTTTCAGATTGTTGACCCAGTCTCCCGTGAATGAGGAGTGGTCCGGCCAGCAGAACCGCCCATGTCCGTTCTTCATGTCGTTCTTCCATGCGCCATCGTAGAAAGCGCCATTGGCAAAGATATACTTTCCGTCTCCGCTGCGCTTGTCATGGTCCCAGTTGCCGACATACTTGTCACCGTTGTAATAATACATCGTCCCCTGTCCCTGCTGATAGTCCTTATACCATAGGCCGTCGTAGCGGTTGCCATTGGAAAAATAATAAACACCCTGTCCGTGCTGCTGGTCCTGAAACCACTGTCCAACATATTTCTCACCATCGGCAAAGGTATAAGTCCCCTGTCCCTGCCGCAGCCCTTTCATATACTCGCCCTCATAGACATTGCCTTTCTTATAGGTGGTTTTCCCCCTTCCGTTCGGCTTCCCCCGGAACATCTGCCCATGGTAGCTGCCTCCGTCTCTCGTCGTACAATTCCCTATTTCAATCTTTTGCGCAAAGAGACAGGAGGGGATAAAAAGCAACAATATGATGATATGTCTATTTCTCACGTCATTCGGTTTTAAGTCCGTGTAAAGTTGAATATAACCTTAATGCAAAGATACTTATTTCCAATGAAAGCAACAAATTTATAAATCTTTTTTAAGGTTCTTCCGTTAAATGCGTAGATATTTTATCTTTAAGTTTATAAAAAGGGTTTTTCCGTTAAATGCGCGGATGTTTTCCGTATAGCTTTAACGGAAGAACCGAAGTGGTTCATTCGACAAAAACATAGCCAAGACTGTCTTGGCTGGCTATTCTATCATCATCTCCTCCGATACAAAAGACCTTTCGTTTTAATACGTTTCAAATACAGATAAAGTTTTGAAAAGTCATTACATAATTTCAAGCAAATCATCTGCAAATATAAAAAGACACGTGCAAAAAGCAAGTCTGCAACCAGCAGTAAATCAATTGGTTGTCAATCCGTTTTTAAAAGGTGCTTAATTGGACTTCAAAAGGGCGTTAGTAATGCGCTAAAAGAGCATCCCTTGCAAGTCAATCAGGCATCTTTTAGAAGCTAAAAGGGCATGTGTTGCCTTGCGTTGCATGAAAACAGTTTACAAACACCGATGACAGAGGAATAAGTTGTCTGTAGAAGACGGAAAGACCTGCTGATGGACAGGCATCGCATCAATTCGCCTTTACTGCATTTTATCTTGCCATTCAACCTCCTTTGCAATACCAGCCAATTCTGGACGGCCATACCGTGCAAGCGCATAAGCCTTTAACCTTCCAATCTACGCATTTAACGGAAGAAACTTTTTTTTATACCAACCTGTCAATAACCCATGAAAAGCGTTGTACAAACAGCTGCGTGCTGATACAGGGAAGCCTGCGCTCTGATGGCCAGGGCGGAAAGGGCTCCCGTTACCGGGAATGGACGACGCCCGCGCCTGCTACCCTTCATCTGGCAGGAAGACATCGCCTTCCAGCGCAACAATGGCATCGATACGAATCAGCCCGCCATCCTCCATCTGTATCATGCGTCCATCGTCATGAATCTCCTTGACGACTCCCTTTGCGACCACATAAGTTCCGCCGGCCTTACGTGCATCCGGCTGGAAATATGTGATCGAGACGACCGGATGCCCTGCCAGACGTGTGGCGAGTTCGATGAGTCTCCGGTCGAGCAGGCGGCGGCCATCCTCCTCCAGTTCCATTTCCGACACCGTCGGACGCGCCGTCTCGGCGATCGCTTCTCCGTATCCGGCAAGAGCGGCAAAGGGTGCGAACTGCGCTGCACGGTTATAAAGGCTCATCTGCGGATGCCGCTTCGAAACATGATGGGGAAGATGGAGAATGTCATCATAATTGTCTGTCATGCCTTATGCCCTCCTATCTGTCCGTTTCGTTCCCTTGCCGTAGAGCCTTCTTCAAAGTTCAGGCCCCGGAGCAGGGCATTCTTGCCGAACTTGTGCTTGATGTTGATGATGGTCTCCTGCATCCTCCGTTCACGGGCATACCGTGCCGCTTCGGCCTGTCTTTTCTTTTCCTCCATCTCATGATCCGCAAACAGCTCCAGTTCGACAGGCCCGGCCGCCTGCCTCATCTGTGCTTCACGGATCACATGACTGGCAGAGATATTCAGCCTCCTGATGAGCAGTCTGCGGTCTACGATCTCATCATAAAGGGCAAGGACAGCTTTACCGATCTGCTGTGAGGAAGATGTGAAGTGAGGAAGACGGGCTGTGCCATGGACGCTCTTCGGAACTTTACGCCCATACCAGTCGACAGAAACCGGACCGGCATATCCGCAGCCTGCCGGGGAGGTCAGGCTCTCACGGTCGTACCCCACAGAGAGGACAAGCTGGCCTGCCACACAACGCTTCTCCACAAGGTCCAGGGCAATGGCATCCGCCATCTCCTGCACGACGACCCTCGCCTTGCGGAAGGGGTAAGCCGCCTGCAGCACCTGTCCGCTGCTCATCGAATTGCTTTCCGGGCGATAGGCCTTCACCATCTCCATCGTGCAAGGTTCCCAGCCCCAGGCATGGTCGATAAGAAGTTCGGCATTGACACCGAAGAGCCGGTAGAACAGTTCTTCCTGCTCGATGGAGCAGCGTGCAATCTTCCCCATCGTGTCAATACCGTATGCGTCTAACCGCTGTGCGATTCCCCTTCCGACACGCCAGAAGTCGGTCAGCGGCCGATGACTCCAAAGTTTCTCCCGGTAGCTCTGCTCGTCCAGTTCGGCTATGCGCACACCGTCCTTGTCGGCAGGGATATGCTTGGCGACAATATCCATCGCCACCTTGCAGAGATACATATTCGTACCGATGCCTGCCGTCGCCGTGATTCCTGTCTCCCGCAATATGTCACGGATCATCTTCCTTGCCAGCTCATGCGCCGTCATCCTGTAACTGTAAAGATACGACGTGGCATCGATGAATACCTCGTCGATCGAATAGACATGGATATCCTCCGGTGCGATATACCTCAGGTAAATCTCATATATCCGTGCGCTTTGCCGGATGTAATGCGCCATCCTCGGGACTGCCGCAATGTAATCGACTTCCCAATCGGGATGCCGCTCCAGTTCCTTTGCATCGTATGACTTCCCCGTGAAGGCTTTTCCTGCCAAGGAACTCCGCCTGCCGTTGACCTCCCGCAGGTGCTGCACCACCTCAAACAGACGTGCGCGTCCGGGGATGCCGTATGCCTTCAGCGAGGGCGATACGGCCAGGCAGATCGTTTTCTCCGTCCGGCTGACATCCGCAACGACAAGATGGGTGGTCAGTGGGTCAAGTCCACGCTCGGCACACTCCACACTGGCATAGAACGATTTGAGGTCTATGGCAATGTAGGTTCTTGTGGATGAGGATTCTGATGAATACATAATTGGTACTGAAAGCTAGAGCAGCTAGAAGAACTAGAGAGCCGGAAGAAGTCAAAGGAATCAAGCCGACAACATCTCCGCTCCGTCCGGACATCTCCTACACATCAGCAGATGAAAGCAATGGCTTACCTCCTTCAACACCTTTAGCTCTTTCCCGACTCCCGTAATCAACGCTGATAATCTTTCGCCGTGTAGGTCACATCAAACAACACCTTCGAAGGAGCTTTCTCTGAGTGATAAGTATAGCGGAAACTGAAGCCGGCATCCTTGTATCCCTTTGTCCCCGGGTCAGCCTTCAAGGCTTCGCCCAGAGCTCTCCGCAGTTCTGCCTTTTTCGAGGTGACGGCCTTCTCATTGTCTGCAACCCCCAGCAGCGTATGATAATAATGGATTGTACGGGACGACGGTTCGAACACCATACTGTCCATCCTCGTGTTGTTCACATCAGGTGTCGGACATTTTCTCTCCGTATATTCCTTACATTCTCGTGCCGCCCTGTCCTCCAGGCTACGATGGCAGGAGGAGAAAGCAAGCAGCAGAGCAACTGTATAAAGCAAGTGTTTCTTTCTCATTCGACGGATCTTAAAGCGGGGACGGGAAAGCTGTGTAAAGCTGTTTATTCACACGTCATCCCACCTCGTATATGCGTTGCAAAGTTAACAAAAAATAGTCAATTTCTTACTTTCCCGTTATCAATTCTCGGCAAAAATGAGTATATTTGCACTTTGAAAACAGAGACAAATAGATGAATCACATAAGAAATTTCTGCATCATTGCCCATATCGACCATGGAAAGTCAACTCTGGCCGACCGCCTACTTGAATACACACAGACAATCAAGATCACGGAAGGGCAGATGCTCGATGATATGGATCTGGAGCGTGAGCGCGGCATTACCATCAAGAGCCATGCTATCCAGATGGAGTACACTTCAGGCAAGGAAAAATATGTACTGAACCTCATTGACACGCCGGGACACGTTGACTTTTCCTATGAAGTGTCGCGAAGCATTGCCGCATGTGAAGGGGCTTTGCTCATCGTGGACGCGACACAGGGCGTACAGGCCCAGACCATCTCCAACCTTTACATGGCCATCGACCACAATCTGGAAATCATCCCTGTCATCAACAAAATAGATATGCCCAATGCCATGCCGGAGGAGGTAGAAGATGAAATCGTTGACCTCATCGGATGTGATCCGGAAGACATCATCCGGGCCAGCGGCAAGACAGGTGAGGGCGTACCGGAGATTCTCGAAGCCATCGTCAAGCGGATTCCGGCACCTGAAGGAGACGTGAAGGCACCGCTGCAGGCGCTCATCTTCGATTCCATCTTCAATTCGTTCCGGGGCATCATCACACTCTGCAAGGTAGAGAATGGTGTCATAAGAAAAGGCGACAAAGTAAAGTTCGTACAGACAGGGATGGAATATACGGCAGACGAGGTGGGAGTGCTGAAGATGGATATGGTACCTGCCCCACAGCTGTCTACCGGCGAAGTAGGATACATCATCTCGGGTATCAAGAACGCTACCGAGGTGAAGGTAGGCGATACCGTCACCCACATCGTGCATCCCTGCCGGCAGGCGATTGAGGGCTTCCAGGAAGTAAAGCCGATGGTTTTCGCAGGCGTCTACCCCATCGACCCGAACGACTATGAGAATCTCCGCGCCTCCCTGGAGAAACTGCAGCTCAATGATGCCTCGCTCACCTTCCAGCCTGAAAGTTCGCAGGCACTGGGCTTCGGCTTCCGCTGCGGCTTTCTGGGACTGCTCCACATGGAGATCATCCAGGAGCGGCTCGACCGTGAGTTCAACATGGATGTCATCACCACCGTTCCTAATGTAAGCTATAAGGTTTACGACAAACAGGGGAACGTGAAGGAGGTCCACAACCCGTCCGGACTGCCGGACCAGACGATGATCGACCATATAGAGGAGCCTTACATCCGGGCTTCCATCATCACTTCCAGCGATTATATCGGCCCCATCATGACGCTCTGCCTCGATAAGAGAGGTGAACTCGTCAGTCAGAACTACGTGAGCGGAAACCGGCTGGAACTCATCTTCATGATTCCTCTGGGCGAGATCGTGATTGACTTCTACGACAAACTGAAGAGCATTTCCAAGGGCTATGCCTCCTTCGACTATCACATCGACTCGTTCCGACCGTCGAAGCTGGCGAAACTCGACATACTGCTGAACGGAGAGCCGGTCGATGCCCTGTCCACCCTGACGCACGAGAGCAATGCGGTCGTCTTCGGCAGAAGGATGTGCGAGAAACTGAAGGACCTGATTCCACGCCAGCAGTTCGACATCGCCATCCAGGCGGCCATCGGTGCCAAAATCGTGGCGCGCGAGACCGTAAAACAGGTACGGAAGGATGTGACAGCCAAGTGTTACGGAGGTGACATCAGCCGCAAGCGTAAACTGCTGGAGAAACAGAAGAAAGGCAAGAAGCGCATGAAGCAGATCGGGAACGTACAGGTCCCGCAGAAAGCATTCCTCGCCGTATTGAAGCTGGACTAAAAGACAAAAGAGAAACAAGAAAGGAAAGGAAAGATGAAAGAATTGGTCAACGACACAAGAGATATAGCACGTGAACTTGCACGGAAATACAGTACGATGACCCATGACGAACTGGACGTATTGGAAAGTATCCTTGTGCCCATGAAATTCGCCAAAGGACAGATGATTCTGAGTGAAGGGGAGACCTGCCGCCATTTCTATTACATAGAGCGGGGGCTTATACGCCAGTTCTACTTCAAGAACGGAAAGCAGATTACCGAGCACCTGGGAGAAGACAGGACCATCTTCATGTGCATCGAGAGCCTGTTCCGTGAAGAACCTACGAGATTGCAGGTGGAAGCGTTGGAGCCGACACAGGTATATGCACTGCCCAAACAGAAACTGGAGCAGGTGGCTCTCCACAATGTGAACATTCAGATTCTCTACCGTAAGATACTGGAAGAGAGCCTCATCACCTCACAGATCCACGCCGACCTCGTACGCTTTGAGACGGCACAGGCACGTTACAAGCGGATGTGCAAACTCAACCCGCAGGTTGTCCTACGCGCTCCGCTGGTCTATATAGCCAGCTATCTGCAGATGACTCCCGAGACCTTGAGCCGTGTCCGTTCGTCAACACTGCTGGATGACTAAGCTTGCGCCCGGGAAGTCCTGCATTGCCATTCCCGTCCGATGAGCCCCCTGTCCCGTCTGTCCTCTCTTTCTTGGCACGCCGCCTGCCGAGCCTATCCTCAGCCGACATAGCCTCTATGCGGACTGCGAAGAGACTACTGAACACACCGTATCAAAGCAGAGGTCACGATGTCTGCGAAAGCTGGCAGCGGTTCATCCGCATTCGGACGGAAGACGCGAAGAGCGGACGATGTTGATGCCGACGGCAGCACCCGTTGCGGATTCTTTCAGAACCGGCTCTAAAAGAAACAACAAATCCTTCTACCCCGCATCACTTGCTGAGGTAGAAGGATTTTTTCATGTGGTTTTGTATCTTCGTAGACTGGGCTGGGATTATGACAACGGTCACATTCCGTTCCTACGGAAGCCATTGCGGGGTTACCGGGTATAGAGAAATCGCTTGATAGACTTCTTGGGTGTCTTCTCGAACTCCTCTTCTTGAATGCGAATCTCCGCTACTTTACAGTAGGCAGGCACGATGGTGTTCAACTGCGTGCGGTTTTCCTCCATGATGCTCTTGATGTCCTCCGCATTCAGTCCGAGGTTCTGGGCTTCATCGTAATCGGGATGTACCAGTGCGATGAGCTTTTCCCCTTTCTGTATCACCAGGCACTCATTGACCAGAGGCAGGGAGTTCAGCTTGTCTTCAATCTCCTCCGGATAGATGTTCTGGCCGTTGCTGCCCAGCAGCATATTCTTCGAGCGTCCTTTGATAAACACATTACCGTCCTCATCCATCAGACCGAGGTCACCCGTATGGAACCATCCGTCCTTGTCGATCGTACGGGCAGTGTCCTCCTCGTTCTTATAATAGCCCAAAAGGACATTGGGACCTTTCGTAAGGATTTCACCCGGCACATGGGCAGGGGCTGTACTGTCAATCCGGACTTCCTGATGGAGGGCGGCCTGTCCGCAGGATCCCTGTTTGAAGGTATGCCAGTCACGGTAACAGATAATCGGGCCGCACTCCGTCGCACCATACCCTACGGTATAGGGGAAATCTATACGGCGAAGGAAACTTTCAATCTCACCATTCAGGGCTGCACCGCCGATGATTATCTCATACAGGTTGCCGCCGAAAGCCTGATAGACCTGCTCACGGATCTTCTCACGGACTTTCTTGTTGATTACCGGCATATTCAGCAGGAGACGCATACGGTTGTTCTGGATCTTCGGGAACACCTTTTTGCGGATGATCTTCTCGATGACCAGCGGTACGGCAATCATGATGACCGGTTTCACCTCCAGCAACGCCTGGGAGATGACGGCAGGCGAAGGGATGCGCGTCAGGTAGAAGATGTGAACCCCTGAAAGGAACTCGTAGAGGAACTCAAATGCCATGCCATACATGTGTGCCATCGGCAGGATGCTGATCACGTTGCAGCCCGGCTTCACGATATTGCCCAACACGTGCTTTGCGAAGTCGGAATTGCTCCACAGGGAACGGTAAGGCAACATCACTCCCTTCGAACGCCCCGTCGTACCGCTCGTATAATTGACAAGTGCCAGTTCGTCGGGACTCTGCTCACGGTAATAATGTACATGTTCCGGGCGGAAATACTTCGGATAACGTTTCCCGAATTCTTCATTCAGATGCTCGCGGGCATAAGTAAGCCGGTCCGTACGGCTCACAACCAGGGAATAATCAGGTATATAGATGACTCCCTCCAGTCCCGGCATCTTCGTCGCATCGACCTGTGTGACGACCACGTCGCCGACAAAGAGCAGCTTGGCATCAGAATGGTTCACTATATTGTGAATCTGCTCGGGCATGAACTCATGCAGGATCGGTACAGCCACCGCCCCATAGGTGATCACCGCCAGAAATGCAGCGGCCCAGGCCGAAGAGTTGCGTCCGCAAAGCGCAATCTTGTCGCCCCGGTGCACGCCACTCGCCTCGAACATAATATGCAGTTTCTCGATCTTTCTGGCTACATCATGATACTGGAGGGTCTTGCCTTTATAATCCGTAAGAGCATCAAGGTCCCAATGCTCAATGATACTCTTCTCTACTAATTCATTAAAACTCGGAATATGTTCCATTGCACATTTTTTCAATCTATGTGCAAAGGTACATACTTATCCGCACATTTCAAAATATAATGTGCAGAAATATACGATGCCCAGGCGATAATCTGCCTGTTACAGCAACAAGATCCACAGAACGGACAACAGAAAGAAAGAATGTACAGAAAGAACGGGCCGAAACGGAAAAAACATTCTGCCTCCCACTTCTTTCTGTACATCAGTTATTTCCGCAGCACCTGCCGCATCCGGACTTACGGCCTGGGGACCTCCTGATAGAGATAGCGCTTGATGCTTTTCTTCGGGGTCTTGGCGAACTCCTCGTCACGCAGTTCGATGGAGGAGAGATGGCAGAAGGACGGGAGGGAATTGTTCAGCTCGATCCGGTTCTGTTCCATGATGTCCTGCAGATCGGAGGCAGAGAAGTTCATCTCTTTCGCCTCTTCCATCTCCGGATAAACCAGTCCCACCAGTTCATTGCCACGCTGAATGATGACAGACTCGCTTACCATCGTCATAGAGTTCAGTCTGTCTTCTATTTCTTCGGGGTAGACATTCTGCCCGTTTGAACCTAAAAGCATGTTCTTGATACGCCCGCGGACAAACACATGGCCGTCTTCGCTCATCGTGGCAAGGTCGCCTGTATGATACCAGCCGTCAGCATCGAGCACGGCTTCTGTCGCTTCCACATTCTTATAATACCCCAGCATGACATTCTCGCCCCTGGCAAGGATCTCGCCCGGAATACCGGCAGGATCAGGACTTGCTATCTTCACTTCCATGTTCACGACCGGTGTTCCGCACGATCCCGGACAGAAGTCCTTGTAATCGCTGTAAGTAATCATCGGCCCCGTTTCCGTCGCACCATATCCGCTGGTAATCGGGAAATCTATTCCCGTCAGAAAGTCCTCTATCTCCTTGTTGAGGGCGGCTCCGCCGGTCATCACCTCATACGCATTGCCTCCGAAGACCTCCATCACCATGGCACGGATCTTTTCCTTCACCTTCTTGTTCACCATGGGCATCATCAGCAGCATCCTCGTCGCCTTGTTCTGTATCTTTGGGAACACCTTCT
Source organism: Prevotella multiformis DSM 16608 (assembly GCF_000191065.1). GTDB lineage: Bacteria > Bacteroidota > Bacteroidia > Bacteroidales > Bacteroidaceae > Prevotella > Prevotella multiformis. Next base: position 1,343,136 of record NZ_GL872282.1, on the reverse strand, counting down.
TGCGGATGATCTTCTCAACGACCATCGGGACAGCCACGACGATCGCCGGATGGATGTCAGCACAGGCCTGGGCAATCAGCGAAGGGCTCGGCAGGCGGGTGAGGAAGAACAGATGGCTGCCGAAGCAGAACTCGCTCAGGAACTCACAGATCATACCGTACATATGCGCCATCGGCAGCATGCTGAGCACATTGCTTCCCGCCTTGATGTGCGGCTTCAGTGCCTCTATGGTCCAGTCAAGATTGCTGCGGAGAGAACGGTAACTCAGCATGACCCCCTTGGAGAATCCCGTGGTGCCGCTGGTATAATTGATCAATGCAAGATCGTCCGGCGCATCCTTGAAGTAGTCTACGTGTTCTGCATGAAAATATTTCGGATACCTGTGTCCGAACATCGCATTGAGATGATCGCGTGCATAGGTCAGTGTTTCCGAACGTGAGAGGATCAGGGAGTTGTCCGGCAGATAGACGATTCCCTCCAGAAGCGGCATCTGTTCCCCGTCAATCGTAGTGGCAACCACGTCACCGACGAAGAGCAGCCTCGCTTCAGAATGGTTCACGATATTGTACACCTGTTCCGGTTTGAACTCGTGCTGGACGGGGACTGCCACAGCGCCAAATGTAAGCGTGGCGAGAAAGGCAACCGCCCATGCCGATGAGTTCCGCCCGCAGAGAGCGACCTTGTCTCCCCGTTTCAGACCGCTGTTTTCAAAAAGAATGTGCAGTTTCTCTATCTTGCGGGCTACGTCACGGTACTGCAGCGTAGCGCCCAGATAGTCTGTAAGGGCATCCTTGTCCCAGTTATCCTTGATGCTACTCTCTATGTATGCGTTAAAACTTATTACAGGCTCCATTGCACAAAAATATGATTCGCGTGCAAAGGTAAACAAATTCCTGCACAGATACAAATACTTTGTGCAGGAAATTTCGTCTCCACCGGATTGTCCCGGCGATTGTTCCGGCAATCGCCTTCAGCCATGTCCCGGACAAACCGCATGGTCTTACCGGGAGGATGAAACATGGGAACACCATTCCCAACCGGTTGGGAATGGTGTTCCCGACGGCCGGTACCTCTATTCCCGACGGCCGGGAACATCATTCCCAATTGACAAAGAGCAACAGACTCCTGCTGCGGTCAAGGCATGATGAGAAAATCCAACACTGTCCCGCCGTTGCCGGCAGGTTCTAAAAAGTTTCTCTGACGGCCTGCCCTGGACCAGGCTCAATAGTGTTTCCTTGCACGGTCCATCTCCCTCCGGTCCTCCTTCTCCTTCAGCGTCTGACGCTTGTCGTACTCCTTCTTGCCTTTCGCCAGTGCTATATCCACCTTGGCACGTCCATGCTCGTCTATGAAGATCAGGGTCGGAATGATGGTATAGCCCGGTGTCTTCGACTCGGCCTCGAGGTTTCGGATCTCCCTGCGTGTCAGCAGCAGTTTGCGCGGACGTCTGGCTTCATGGTTAGCGTATGAGCCATAGAAATAAGGAGAGATGTTCATCCCCTGTACCCACATCTCCCCTCTGCTGATGGTACAGAAAGAATCGACCAGCGAGGCCTTGCCGGCACGGATCGACTTGATCTCTGTCCCCGTGAGAACAATTCCCGCCGTGAAGGTATCAACAAAGAAATACTCGAATGAGGCCTTCTTGTTCCTAATCTGCACGGGGGATTTCTTTCTTCTTTCCTGTTGTTCCTTGTTCATTTTTCAATCGTGGCGAAATTTTCAATATGATCATCGATATAAGCGGCTACCAGGGCTGTCCAATGCTCCTCATTGACAATAAATTCATCATCATACTCATCAAACTCGGGCATCTGTTCATACAAAGCCATGAAATCATCATCAGAAACTACCGCCTCGATCTTTTCATGATACATATCATAATATTTCCTCGCATGGCGGATGTGCCTGTAAAGATCATCAAGTCCCCACCCCCGTATGGCGACAGCAAAGGGATTCTTGAAAATGAATGCTCCATAGCCGTTGTATATCAGCTGGATATAACCGCCATCCATCACTTCCTGATGAAGATAGCTCCATGCCAACAGGGTAATCTGGTCGGACGTGAGCTGCTGCATGGCCTCCAGCGTCAGACTGTGGTCTATCGCCTTGTCGACGGCATCAATAAAGACACGGACAAAACTGTCCATTCCTTCTTCTACGGCTTTGCGTATATCGCTTTCTTTGATTTTTACTTCCATCATCATGCTTGTCCTGCAAATGTTATCATGTTTCTATGGGTATATTCTGTCAAGGGGGGTGAAACCTGGCCCTATGAACCACCCCGCCAGGATGTCCCCATGTTTCCGATGCACCGGAAAATATACTGCAAATTTACATAAAAACGGTGATTTATAAGTCCGCTGGATGAAGAAAATGCTTCTTCTTCAGAGAAAAGACAAGATATTTTATGGATTGAACTTCCAATATCCCTGAAAAGAAAAAAGTCTGCCCAGAGTTCTGGGCAGACTTCTATATTCTGACTTGTCCTTCCGGTTTATTCGTCAACCGGCTTGAAATCATCCTTGCCGACACCGCACAGAGGACATACCCAGTCGTCTGGAAGATCCTCAAAAGCTGTACCCGGCGCTATGCCGCTGTCTGGATCGCCGGCCTCCGGGTCGTAAATATACCCGCAGGTCTCACATTCATATTTCTTCATAATGTTTTTGTTGTTAAATATTATCTTTGATCATTTATCGGGCGCAAAGTTATAAGTATTCTGCAAAAATTACAAATTTACAGCGTTAAAAAATGTCATCCGATTACATCGTCAACGAGAATTTCTACAAACGGGACACTCCTGTCGGCAAAGCGCGGTCATCGCTTCCTGTCAGGCATCACCCATGCAGTTCATACACTTCACTGGGTATTTTCCGCTTCAGCACATCAAGCAGGAAATCCTTTCCCGCAATGACGCCCCTGTCGCGCAGCACAGCCTCGACCGTCTTTTTGGCTAGTTCAGGGTGGTTGTTCTCATCGCTCAGATGGCACAGCCATACATGGTGCAGTCCCGGGGAGGCATTCTCTACCAAGGCCTCGGCGCAGGCTTCATTGCTCAGATGTCCGTTAGGACCGCTGATGCGCACCTTCAGATGGCGCGGATAAGGGCCTGCCTCCAGCTTCTCCGGCTCATGGTTGGCTTCTATCACCAGATAGTTCGAGATGGAGATGTAATGGGCGATTTCCTCTGTAATATGCCCGCAATCAGTTACCAGCGTAAAGCGCATGCCCCCCTGTACTATTGAATAGCCCACACAGTCGGTACTGTCATGGGGCACACCGAAAGGGGTAACGGCAAATTCCCCGATTTTGATTTCTTCACCCTTGGCAAGGCACATCGCCAACGCCTTGTCGATTTTGCGCCTCACGCACCAGTTCTGGCTGATACCCCGATGGATGTCCTCTGTCGTATATACCGGAAGCTGCAGATCACCGCTGATAGAACCTACCGACTTCACATGGTCGGCATGGTCGTGGGTGATAAGCACATTGTGAACCATTTTCATTTGCAGACCGTAGTTGTGGAAATGCTTCTTTAGAGAACGAATACCGACCCCGCAGTCGATCATCAGACAATCGGTGCCTGTGTAGAGAAGATAGCAATTCCCACTACTACCACTGCCGAAAGATAAAAATTTCAGCATTATATTATTCTTTTAGGCAAATGTAATAAAAGATATTCGACGGGCAAAACCGACAATAACATTTACCGAACATTACCACTTGATTTTAGGAATAATTAAACATAAATGCCCGCAGAAAGATTCAAAAAGGAAGTCCGACAGCAAAATGAAATGTAAAATCCCGTTTCAGATTCGGATGCCACAGGGCATAATGATCGTTCCGGTCGGCATAAGCCGGATTGACGGCCTTCATGCCTCCGTCGAAACGGAGGATGAAATAATCGAAGTTCAACCGCAAGCCGAGACCGTATGCAACAGCCATCTGCTTATAGAAGTCTTTGAAACGGAACTGTCCTCCCGGCTGTTCCGCATAACTGCGCAATGTCCAGATGTTCCCGGCATCCACGAAGGCGGCACCATCCAGTTTCCAGAACAGATGCGTGCGATACTCTGCATTCAGGTCCAGCTTCATGTCGCCCGTCTGGTTGATGAAGTCTATCCTGCCGTCCACGCCACGGAACTTGCCCGGCCCGAGTTCCCTCACGCTCCAGCCCCGGACAGAGTTGGCTCCGCCGGAAAAATAGCGTTTCTCGAAGGGGAGGACGGTACTGTTCCCGTACGGGAAGGCGATACCAATGCCGCCATGCAGTGCCAGTGCGTTGCGGTCATCGAAGTGGAGAATCTGCGTGTAAGAGAAGTCGAACTTGGCATATTGGGCATAAGCGATGTTGAACAGCGTACGTTTCCCCTGTCCGTTCTTCTTGAAATCGAACAGGTTTCCCAGCCCGTCCAGAAGGTTTCCCGCCAGTTCCACACGTGCCCTGAAAGCATGGCTGGAACTGTTGTAATGCAGTCCGAAGCCCGTACGCAGGATGAACAGGTCCTGGTAATTATACCGCAGGATGGCATTGCGTGTCGTGGCATTGTCGAGGTAGTCGCGCTTGAAGGTGCCGCTGATCCACGGCATGTAGATATAACTGAGGTCGAGAAGTTCGAAGTCGTATGTCAGGTGGTGTACGGGATTCGTCCAATGGTATTTCCATGCAGAAGAGAAGATCCTGCGGTGAAATTCAGGACGGTTCTGGAGATTCCAGCCCAGTGAAACCTCTGAAATGGCATTGCTCCTCCGTTTGAAGTCTCTGGAGACGAACGGCGCAAGGAAGCGCGGGAACTGCAGGCTTGCCTGCAGGCTGTACTCTTCGTAGTCACTGTTCTTGTAGCCCTCCAGTCCCTTGATGGCCTCAAAGGCGGCGCGAAGCTCCACGCTGAGATGTTCACTTCCACGGAAAAGATTCCTGTTCTGATAGGAAAGGACGGCCGCCGCCCCGAGGTCTCCTGCCGTATTGGTTCCTTCCGGCTGGAAAGAAATCGTGTTCGGCTTGTTGTTGTAGACCTGTATGTCAGCATCCAGATAATGGGTGGAAGAGGTCCGGTAGGCAAACGATTTCCCTATGACCAGACTGTCATAACGAGGTGGCTCTCTGAAATTGATGCTGGTATAACGTACCGCCCCAAGACGTGAGAAATTGTTGTAAGTCCGCTGCAGGTCGGTTGCAGAGAAGTACTTCCCTTTCTCAATCAGCGTATTGTCTTCGAGGACGCTCTTCCGAAGATGAAACCCGGTGGAGTCACCGGGGAGGAAGCGGACATGACTGATGATGTAGCGTGGATGCAGTGCCGGCCCGGCACCGCTGGTCTCCACATACTTCGTCAGATGAAGTGTCACACTGACGTGTTGTCGCCCCCGGGTCGAATCGGCAGTGTAATACATGAAATCCTTATGGAAACGATAGAAACCGGAATCATTGAGGATATGGGTAATCCGCTTCCGTTCATCGTCCAATGACGTGACCGTAAACCGGCGCGGGCGTTCCGTGTCCGTCCTGAGATGGGGAGAGAGCACCTTGGCGACAACGGAGTCTTCTATATCGTAATTGAAATGGTCAATGATGTAAGGCTCTCCCGGATGAAGCCGGTAGATGGCCGTCAGCCTCTTTCCCTTGACTTTCCGGTCGAGGCCGACAGAAGCGTTCATATACCCCATGTTCTGCATGGCGACGGTCAGGTCTTCGCATGACAGGCGTGCCTGAAGCGTGTCATACCGTACCGGTTCTTCCCCCATTCTGCGAAGTGTACGGTTGATCCATTTCGTCGTGTCCTTCCCGGCCATGGCATATGTGCCCAACGGTATCTTGAAAAGGGAGAACCAGCGCGAGTTGCCTTTCTGACGCACATACTGCATCAGGAGCGACGGATTGACGTCCTTCCGGTCAGAACGCAGTTCCACCTTATCCAACAGGTATTCCCCGTCTGAAAGGAATTTATCGGACGAACACGCGATGAGAACCGGCGTAATCAAAGCGATAAGAAACAGCGAAAAAAGACTATGTAATCTTGAAAACAACATGAACTGTCTGTATGAATTGATGCAAATTTACACAAAAACTGTGATTTACAAGCCTGTGGGATAAAGAAAATGCTTTTTCCTTTAGAGAAAAGTCTGCAAAAAGTTGAACGTAACAGGTGACAAATGGAGAGTTTTTTGTAAATTTGCGAGGTGATATCAAAGAATAAAGCGAAACTCATCCACACGCTCGAAACCAGAAAAGGCAGAGAGAAAGCAGGACTGTTTGTTGCAGAAGGGCCGAAAATCGTCAACGACCTGCTGCATGAAGGATTCGTTGCGGAAGAGATCCTGGACAACCTGGACGACATCAGGAAAGTGTCCTTCCTGAAGCATCCGCAGCCCGTGTTGGGAGTCTTCAGGCTGCCGGCAGCAGACAGAGAGACACCTCCCGCATACTCGGACATCTTCCGGCAATATCTTGACAACCGGCTTGTCCTGGCGCTTGACGGCGTACAGGATCCCGGCAATCTCGGGACAATCATAAGAATAGCCGACTGGTTCGGCATTGAAAACATCTTCTGCTCGCAGGAAACAGCGGATTGCTGGAATCCGAAGGTGGTGCAGGCGACGATGGGCAGCATTGCACGGGTGAAGTTACATTATCTGAATCTGAACCGGCTGACAGAAGGTCTGCCGGCCGACTACCCTGTCTACGCCACACTCCTCGACGGGGACAGCCTTTACGAATACCCTCTTAGCAAACAGGGGATGATTGTCATGGGGAATGAGGGAAACGGAATCACACCTATGCTGCGGTCGAAAATCAACCGTAAGCTGCTGATTCCGAATTATCCTCCTGGGCGGAAGACAGCGGAATCGCTGAATGTCGCCATCGCCACCTCCATCGTCTGTGCAGAGTTCAGAAGAAGACAAGGATAAGACTCCTATCTCGTAAACAACCACACCTACTATCCAAAACAAGCCGTGTATGATAGATTTACAGCATTTGGTCAGACCGAACATACGAAAACTGTCTTCTCCTTTCCAACAAGGAGACGGACAGCCGGAATCGCCCCGTCGTATCGCCCTTGATGCCAATGAGAACCCTTATAACAGACCTCTCAACCGGTACCCTTCCGGCTTGCAGCATGACCTTAAAGCACGGCTTGCAAAGCTGAAAGGGGTCGGCGAAAAGGAAATATTCTCCGGCAACGGCTCCACTGAAATCATAGACTTATGCTACCGCATCTTCTGCCAGCCACAAACCGACAATGCCGTAGCCATCGAACCGACCTGCAGACTGTATGGGCATTTTGCAGCCGTCAATGATGTCGAGTACCGGCCGGTCCCATTGTCCCACGACTTCCAGCTGGATGCCGACAGGCTGCTCAAGGCATGCGACCGTCATACGAAACTGGTCTGGCTCTGCTCTCCCAACACACCGACAGGGAATACACTCGAGGTGAAGGAAATAGAGAAAGTGGCAAGGACTTTCCAGGGGATGGTGATCGTTGACGAAGCCTATACGGAATTCTCCAAGCAGCCATCGTTCCGTCAACGGCTGGAAGAGTTCCCGAACATGATTGTCCTCAACACATTCTCAAAAGCATGGGGCGGAGCAGCCATACGGCTGGGCGTAGCATACGCACAGGAGGCTGTCATCAGGCTGTTCGACATGATCAGGCCTTCTTACAATCTCAATCTGCTGACACAGGAACAGGCGGTCGAACTGCTCAGACACCGCTACGACATAGAGGACTGGACGAGGATTCTGTTGCTGGAACGCAACCGCATGATGAAAGCCTTTGAAAGTCTCGCCTGCTGCGAGAGGGTCTATCCGTCCAGCGCGAACTTCTTCCTTGCACGCATGAAAGATGCCCGGAGCGTATACAACTATCTTGCGGAAAAGGGGATCAGGGTACACGACTGTTCTCATGAACCCTTGTGCGAAGACTGCCTGCGGATCACGATAGGGTCGAAAGCTGAGAATGCAGAAATCCTCGGAATACTGAGATACTACAACCCGGCTGAATAAGATCCGCCCCGAAAACCGCATGATAAACGTTGCCTGCAATGTGAAAAGCTGCCCCTTGAATGCCAACCTCCATGTCGCCACGGAGTCATTCAAGAAACAGCTTTTCCCGTAATATAAGTTTTTGTTTTGTCTGCTGTCATTTTAACATTCTCTGCAAACAGCTTATCGGTCAATCTCTTAAGCGTTCAGAAAGAATGAAGGAAGTGACAGGAAAAACGTCTGCGGTCCATGCCTGTCCAACGGACGGCGGGTATTACTGCGGACGGCGTTGAGGTCAATAGACACGCGGGCCGAAGATGGCAGTACCGACACGTACCATCGTGGAACGGCATTCCACGGCAATGTCGTAGTCATGGCTCATACCCCATGAACGCTCCTTGAACTCGGGGTCGTCCGCAAAATACTTCGCCTTCAGCTCGTCGAAGAGATCGGCTGCCAAGGTCATCTCCCGCCTGATCTGGCTGCGGTCCTCCACATTCGACGCCATCATCATCAGCCCCGAGATATGCACATTCCGGAGTGCCCGCCATTCGCCGTTTTCCAACAGTTCGCGGCAGGCGGCCGGACTGAAGCCGTACTTGCTCTCCTCTTCTGCAATATGCAGCTCCAGCAGGACCCGGATGACACGGCCGTGTCTGGCCGCCTGCTTGTTGATTTCCTTCAGCAGTTTCAGCGAGTCGACGGCCTCTATCATCGAGATATAAGGGGCAATGTACTTCACCTTGTTTGTCTGGAGATGACCGATGAAATGCCACTCAATGTCTTTCGGAAGGCACTCCACCTTCCGTGCGAGTTCCTGTTCCTGGCTTTCACCGAAGAGCCGCTGCCCCTCACGGTAGGCAGCCTCGATATACTCGGCAGGATGAAACTTGCTGATGGCAACCAACTTCACACCATCTGGAAGAGTCCCGAGCACTTCGTGCAAATTCTTCGCTACGTCATACATAATCGCAGGGTCCTTTCGTTACAAATGGGTTACTGCTCGAACTCCGGTTTCTCTTCAGCCTCGGTCTTCTTGCCGGAACGGTGTTCAAAGACATCCATGATCTTTGTTTCGGTGATGGCGGCTATCTCGTAGTCGATCAGGGTAGCCCCCATGACCTCATCCACGTGCTTGACAGCACCGTTCACGGAATGTGCCTGTACGAGATAGGTCACGGATGACCGCTTTTCCTTCTCCGTCTTTTCATCTATCGTGATGAATGAGAGCCTGGCCTTGAACCATTTGTCATCCGTATCTACATCGCTGAAGAAAATCTCCCCGTAGGCTGCCGGAGCAATCGCCTTTACGTCAAATTCACCGCTTACATAGTGCGACATCTCTTCCGTGATGAGTTCTTCGGCCTCGGAGAAGCTGAGGGCATCGACCACATACTGTTCTATGACCTTCTTGTTCTGACCGTCTTCCATGGTCTTGTCATATCTCACCCTTGTCTCAAACCAGGTACTTGTTCTACTTCTCATAATCTTTGTCTTTATGTTTTCAGGCCCTCCTTTTCCATCATCAGAAGCAGACGAAAGGAAATGCGGAAGGCGGTTTTTACAGCTGTGCAAAAGTAGTAAAAATTCTGCGTTAATCCTCTAAATGTGCAGATAAAATAAAAAAATTGTCTAACTTTGCATCATAGTAAAGAAAACAGGAGCAGTTCTTTCTGCCCCCTCTCCCGTCATCGGAAGAACAAACAAAGTCATTATGCCGGAAATATCAGTTCGTGGACTCGAAATGCCGGAGTCGCCTATCAGAAAGCTGGCTCCGCTTGCCGTTGCAGCAAAGAACCGTGGAATAAAAGTTTACCATTTGAACATCGGCCAGCCAGACCTGCCGACACCGCAGTGTGGACTGGATGCCCTGAAAAGGATCGACCGCAAGCTGTTGGAATATTCTCCTTCGCAAGGTTTTCTCTCTTACAGGGAGAAGCTCTGCGGATTCTATAAGAAATTCAACATCAACGTCACACCGGACGACATCATCATCACCGCCGGCGGTTCGGAGGCTGTGCTCTATTCGTTCATGGCATGCCTGAATCCGGGCGACGAGATCATCGTGCCGGAACCGGCCTACGCCAACTACATGGCGTTCGCCATCTCCGCCGGCGCGAAAATCAAGACCATCGCGACTTCCATCGAGGAAGGGTTCGCCTTGCCCAAAGTGGAGAAATTCGAAGAGCTGATCAACGAACGCACACGCGCCATCATGATCTGCAACCCGAACAATCCGACCGGCTACCTGTACACCCGGAGGGAGATGAACCAGATCCGTGACCTCGTCAAGAAGTACGACCTCTACCTCTTCTCCGACGAGGTCTACCGTGAGTACATCTACACGGGATCACCCTACATCTCCGCCATGCACCTGCAGGGGATAGAGAACAACACCGTACTGATCGACTCCGTATCAAAACGATACAGTGAGTGCGGTATCCGTATCGGCGCACTGATCACGAAGAACGAGGAGATACGCAAGGCCGTGATGAAATTCTGTCAGGCACGCCTCTCCCCTCCCCTGATCGGACAGATCGTCGCAGAGGCAAGTCTCGACGCACCGGCATCTTACTACCGTGACGTATATGATGAATACGTCGACCGGCGCAAGTGCCTGATCGACGGTCTGAACCGCATTCCCGGCGTCTACTCTCCCATACCGATGGGGGCATTCTATACCGTAGCCAGACTCCCCGTTGACGACTCGGAGAAGTTCTGCCGCTGGTGTCTCAATGAGTTCAGCTACGAGGGAGAAACGGTCATGATGGCACCGGCCAGCGGGTTCTACACGACACCCGGTGCCGGCCGCAACCAGGTGCGCATCGCTTACGTACTGAAACGTGAAGACCTGCAGCAGGCACTGGTCGTATTGCGGAAGGCATTGGAGACCTATCCCGGACGAGTGGAGGAGGAATGACGGACGCCTAAGGCTTGCGCATCAGCCATCCCCCCTATCGCCCTATCACCGCCTACCGCCCCATCACCGCCTATCCCCTATCCTCATCAGCATGAACTTCCCTCTTTTCATTGCCCGGAAAATATACGACGGAGGAGACAAGACACGGAAAGTGTCGAAGCCTGCCATCCGCATCGCCACCGCCGGCGTCGCCATCGGCCTGGCGGTCATGATCGTGTCCGTCTGCGTCGTCCTGGGCTTCAAGCATACCATCCGTGACAAGGTGGTGGGGTTCGGAAGCGACATCACCGTCGCCGATTTCCTTACCCTGCAAAGCTCCGAACAGTATCCTATCCAGGTGAGTGACTCTCTCATCAAGGTACTGAAGGCGGTGCCGGGGGTGAAACACGTGCAGCGTTATGTCTATACACAGGGCATATTGAAGACGGACAACGATTTCCTGGGTATCGTGATGAAGGGAGTAGGCCCCGACTTTGATTCCACTTTCATCCATAACAGCATGGTGGAAGGCGGGCTGCCTCATTTCTCTGACACGGAAAGCCACCAGAAGCTCGTTGTGTCCAGGACGATTGCCGACAAGCTCAACTTGAAAGTCGGACAGCGGATCTTTGCCTACTTCATCAACAAGCAAGGTGTCCGCACACGCCGATTTACGATTGCCGGCATCTATGCCACCAACATGAAGCAGTTTGATTCACAGATATGCTTCACCGACCTGTACACAGCCAACAAGCTCAACGGCTGGGAGCCGGACCAGTACAGCGGGGCGGAACTGCAGGTGGATGATTTCTCACAGCTTGATGCCGTGTCCCGCCGTGTATTGAACAAGGTGAAGAATACCATCGACCATTACGGAGAAACCTATTCTTCCGAAAACATCACAGAGCAGAACCCGCAGATTTTCTCATGGCTCGACCTGATGGACATGAACGTATGGATCATCCTTGCACTCATGACCGCTGTCGCCGGTGTCACGATGATTTCCGGACTGCTGATCATCATCCTCGAACGCACACAGATGATCGGCATGCTGAAGGCACTCGGCTCAAGAAACCGACAGATACGCCACATCTTCCTTTGGTTCTCCACATTCATCATCGGCCGAGGACTCTTCTGGGGCAACCTTATCGGACTGGGCTGCATCTTCCTGCAGAAATGGACAGGGATCATAAAGCTTGATCCGCAGACCTATTACGTCAGCACAGTACCGGTAGAGCTGGACATTCTACTGGTCATCGCCCTCAACCTCGCCACCCTGATGGTATGCGTCGGGGTTCTCATCGCACCGAGCTACCTCATCAGCCACATCCACCCAGCCCGGTCCATGCACTACGAGTAGCCTCATCCTCCCAGAACCTCTGCAAAGCTCTATTTCTCCCAAAACCGTATGCTGATTAACAATGAGCTACATTTCCCAAGAGTTCATGTAGAGGAGTTCTGCCGAGACCGCATTCCGCCTTTTGAGTCTTCCCATCCTTTTCCAGTGTGCTCCCATCCTTCTCCAGCGTATTGATGCCCATCACGCATCGTGTTGACGGCAAACACCAGGCGTGTTGACAGCAAACACCTTTGCAATCAGTCGTCAGAATGGGAACAGCCTGCGAAAGTCATGAGAATTGCCGGCTTAAAAAAAATCACACAGGAAGCCATGGACTTTCAAGGTTTACCCGCCAGCGGCAACCTGATATACAGGCGCATGGTCTCACTCAAATACACAAGGGAACGCCCAAGGGGAATGCCCTCACCGCAACACGGCCAGCACAAAAGCGATAAATTGCGGGGATTTACTTCTTCGCTGAGGGTATGTCAAAACACAAATATCGTTTTGACACATCCCCGTCTATTCTATCATCATCCTCCGATACAAAGACCTTTTCATTTTAATACGTTGAAATACATACAAGGTTTTGAAAAACCATTACATAATTTCAAACAACCCAGCTGCAAATATAAGAAAAACGTGTAAAAAGCAAGTTTGCAACCAGCAGCCAGTCAATTGGTTATCAAGCCGCCCGAAAGAGGTGCTTGGTTGGACTTCAAAAGGGCGTTGGTAACACGCTGAAAGAGCACCTGTTGCAAGTCAATCAGGCATCTTTTAGTAGCCAGAAGAGCATGTGTTGCCTTGAACTGCATGAAAATGGTTTACAAACAGCGATGATATGAGAATAAGTTGTCTGTAGAAGACGGAGAGACGTGCTGATGGACAGGCATCGTTTCAATTTGTCCTTTCTGCATTTTATCTTGTGGTTTATCCACTTTTGCAAGACCATCTGTTTTTGGACGGTCATCCCCTGCAAGTGCATGAGCCTTTATCCCATTTTCAATCTACGCATTTAACAGAAGACCCTTTCTTTTCGGGGGGAAACTTTACTTATAATTTGGAAGTCGTTAAGCTCTTAATCTGCATTTTGACACACACGCCTTTTTGTCTGTCTTTCGTGGTATCATCACCTGTCTCTTTCTGTCCCGCTCCCTTTCAGGAAAAAGCAAACAGAACGGCCAGAGAAAGAAAATCTACTGTCCCGAGAATCCGGCAAAACGACTTTTCCCCAGAACCGAAAGAAGGCATGCCTCGCGACATGCCTTCTTCTGTGTTCTTAGTCATTTTATCATTTCGAGCCTCTTGTCGGATTCGAACCAACGACCCCGAGATTACAAATCACGTGCTCTGGCCAACTGAGCTAAAGAGGCAGGTGGGCAAGCGATTCCTATCGCACCGCTACAACCTTCTGCCCTTGCTACGTTCCCGTCCTGGGGGATTCAAAGGGAGCTGGTCGTAGGAGACTTGCCCATGTCTATGCCCTTATTGTAAAAGCGGTTGCAAAGATACGTATTTAATTTAACAACGGCAAGGCGCAAGATAAACTTTTTCCGATTTTAACAAAAAAACATAATTTTGCAGAGACACCACATTATTTATAATATTTAATCCGTACTTTTGCACCATGATTTACGAAGAATTTAAACAGCTGACGGCTTATACCCGTTATGACGGTTTCTATCTTGCCATCATCTGGCTGGCAAGTTTTGCATGCCTGCTGGGGATGACCTTTCTTCCGATTCTGGCGCAATTCAGTCTGTTACTGTGTCTGTCAAGCCCTTTTTTCGTAGCTTATCGCCTGAAGATATTCCGTGAGGAAGGGCGGAAAGGAGTCATTTCCTATCGCCGCAGTCTGCTTTACTGCCTGCGTGTATTCTTCAATGCGGCACTCATATTCAGCCTGCTGCAATGGCTTTACATGCACTACATCGACAATGGCAGACTGCTCCTGATGGTCATGAACCTCTATTCAAGCAGTGAGGGGAAGAGTACTCTGGCAGCCATTGGAATCCCCTATAAGCAATTCATGGCTACATTGCCTGAAGCGTTCCAGCCTTATTCATTGGCCTCCAGCAGCTTTGTAACAGCCATCTTGCTGGGTGCCGTCTGTTCGCTGTTCATTGCAGCCGTTATGGCGAAACGAGTAAGGAAACAGGAGCCATAGCAGCGGAGAGACCGGTTCCGGAATCTTGATGCTCCGCGGCAGCCGGAAAGGTCCTGCACAAGTCCGGCCATCACCCTCTCCTGCGCTCGCCTCCCCCTTTCCCAGCCGCCCCTACCTTTCAATCAAAACTCCAAATTCAAAATATGGACATATCAGTCATCGTTCCTCTCTTCAACGAGGAAGAAAGCCTTCCTGAATTACACGCATGGATCCAACGCGTAATGAACGCCAGCGGATTCACGTATGAGATCATCTTCGTCAATGACGGCTCCACGGACAACAGCTGGAATGTCATCGAAGAACTGCACCACAAGGATGCGCAACACGTACATGGCATCAAGTTCCGCCGCAATTACGGCAAAAGTCCTGCCCTCTACTGCGGCTTCAAGGCTGCCCAGGGCGATGTCGTCATCACGATGGATGCCGACCTGCAGGACTCTCCCGATGAGATCCCGGAACTTTACCGCATGATAACGGAGGAGAAGTACGACCTCGTGAGCGGATACAAGCAGAAGCGTTACGACCCTCTGTCGAAGACGATTCCCACGAAGCTGTTTAATGCGACGGCGCGCAAGATCAGCGGCGTACACAACCTGCACGACTTCAACTGCGGCCTGAAGGCATACCGGCGCGACGTGGTCAAGAACATCGAAGTCTACGGAGAGATGCACCGTTACATTCCCTATCTCGCCAAGGAAGCCGGTTTCGCACGCATCGGCGAGAAGGTGGTACACCACCAGGCGCGCAAGTACGGTAAATCCAAATTCGGCATCAACCGTTTCTTCAATGGCTATCTTGACCTTCTGACGCTCTGGTTTCTCACCAACTTTGGCAAAAAGCCCATGCACGTCTTCGGCCTGATGGGGTCGTTCACGTTCTTCATCGGACTAATCGCATTCTTCTGGCTGATCGTGGAGAAATGCGTGATGCTTGCCCATGATGTCTACGGTGACCTGCTTTCCAACCATGCGTCCTTCTTCATCGCACTCGCTGCAATGATCTTGGGAACGCAGCTTTTCCTCGCAGGATTTATCGGCGACCTCATCAGCCGGGGCAACCCGCGCAGGAACGACTATCAGATAGAAAAAGAGATGTAGGAATGATTCCTCGCAGGGGAATGTAATACCGTCCGATCCGGCAAGGACAAGTACTTCCGTCAGCCCGTCGGACAACCTCTACGACAGACTGACAAGGCATCCGCTCCGGCTTCGGACAAAAGAAAACAACAGGGAATGAATAACCAACTGATCGGAAACATTGCAAAGAGAGGCATCCTGCTTTCGCTCCTCGTGACAGGAATGGGCTGGATCAGTTCCTGCTCCGACATCGACTGCTCCGTGACGAATGGCGTGCTGGCGAATTATGTTGTCCAAGGCGACACGCTGCAAGATACACTCACGGTATCGGCCATCCGTGAGAACAGATCCGACACGGTACTGCTGAACCGCATGGTCAAAACGACGAAATTCAGTCTGCCGATGAGTTACAGCGGCGACACCGACCGTCTGCGCTTTGTCTTCACAAGCAAGACCGGCGTGACGACGGTCGACACCGTGACCGTATCGAAGACGAACATGAGCCATTTTGAGAGTGTGGACTGCTCGCCTGTCTTCTTCCATAAGCTCACTTCTGTCACGGCCAAGGGGACACGCATCAGTCAGATAGAAATCAGTAATCCTAATGTCGACGATGATGGTACGAAAGAGAACATCCTTATCCGCTTCACTAATCCTTAGCCTGCTGTCCCTGCTGCCGGTCTCTGCCGTCCATGCACAGCACAGACCATCCGCACCGGAGAGGAAAGAAGACGCTGTCGGCTTCTTCCGGGGTATGGCAGTAGGCACCGATGCCGTCGGGCCGGTCATGCGTTCGCTTGCATCCTACGGACAGTATGAAGCCTTGCTGCGCATCAACATAAAGGACAGGTATTTTCCCGTCGTCGAGGCAGGTGCGGGACAGGCCGACAAGACCGATGAAACAACCGGGACCGGATTCAAGACAAGTGCCCCTTATTTCCGGATAGGCTGCGACTTCAACATGCTCAAGGACAAGCACGATGCCTACCGCTTCCTGGTCGGGGGAAGAGTAGGCTACTCCTCCTTTCAATATGACATTTACAGTCCGGGCATTGCCGATCCCATCTGGGGCACACAGGCAGCCTACGGAGCCGTCGGCAGCAAGGGCAGCCAGCTGTGGGCGGAAGTCGCCGGCGGTGTGGATGCAAAGATATGGGGGCCGATACACATGGGCTGGACGGTACGCTACAAGTTCAGACTGTCGCATAAGACAGGTGAAATCGGCGAGCCCTGGTACGTGCCGGGCTACGGCCGGGGAGGTTCGTCGCGACTGGGAGCAACTTTCAACATCCTCTTCGAAATATGAACAAGAAAAAATTATATTGGCAGATACCTTTCCTGCTTGTACTGCTTATCGGATCAGTCGCCATTGTCCATTGCCAGCATGCAATGCCTTACCAGCATAACACAGGCTTCATCTTCGGGACAGTCTACCACATCACATATCAGAGCAACGAGGATCTGCAGCCGCAGATTGATGCCGAACTGAAGAAAGTCAACGAGACCTTTTCGACCTTCGACCCCAACTCGATGATTTCACAGATCAACCGGAACAGGCCGGTCAAGATAAACGAGATGTTCAGTGAAGTCTTCACACTGGCGGAAGAGGTGTCCGAGGATACCGGCGGCGCCTTCGACATAACGGTCGCGCCGATGGTCAACCTCTGGGGCTTCGGCTTCAAGACAGGGCAACGGCCGTCCAAGGAGAAGATAGACAGCCTGCGCCGGATGGTGGGATATGAGAAGGTGAAACTCGTCGGCAATACCATCCGGAAACAGGACCGGCGCACGATGCTCGACTGTTCTGCCATTGCCAAGGGATATGGTTCGGATGCCGTGGCACGTCTTCTGCGCCGCAACGGCATAGAAAACTTCATGGTAGAGATTGGCGGAGAGATCGTCACGAAAGGCAACAGCGAACAGCGGATGCCCTGGAAGATCGGCGTGACGAAGCCGACTGACGACACGCTGAACACGAATCAGGAATTTGAGACCGTACTCAATGTCACCGACAAGGCCATGGCGACAAGCGGCAACTACCGCAACTTCTACTACAAAGGAGGGAAGAAATACGCCCACACCATCGATCCGAAGACCGGATACCCTGTACAGCATTCCCTGCTCTCCGCCACCGTCCTGGCCAAGAACTGTGCCACGGCCGACGCCTATGCCACCTCATTCATGGTGATGGGCATTGAGAAGGCACGCAGAGTGCTCGAACGCCATCCGGAGCTGATGGCTTATTTCATCTATTCGGATGCAAAAGGAAACCTGAGGGTATGGTACAGTCCGTCGATGAAAGGTAAAGTAGTGGAATAAGGAATGCTCCAACTCTATAACAAACTCCTCGAACTGCCGCTCTTCATCGGAATCAGCACGGATGAGCTGTCCGACATCATTGAGCAAACGAAGTTCGGTTTCCACAAGCTGCCAGCCAGCAGGCCGCTCATAAGGAAAGACGAGAAGTGTGACTGCCTCTTTTTCCTGATGAGCGGGGTGCTGCAGGTCGCCAGCTATGCCGACAGCTACCGCTACTGCATTGAAGAAGAACTGAAGGCACCGGCCGTCATCCAGCCGGAACACCTGTTCGGTCTCATGCAGTATTACACCAAGGATGTCACGGCACAGACCGACTGCAGTCTGCTTTCCCTGGCCAAGCCGGAGGTGCTGCGTCTCCTCGACAGCTACCTGATCTTCCGTCTGAACTTTCTCAACAGTCTCTCGATGCAGGCACAGCGCATGGAACGCATCCCCTGGCAGAAACCGTCTGACGACATCCGACAGCAGTTCATCACATTCCTCCGTCACCGCTGCATGACACAGGCCGGACGCAAAATACTGAGAATAAGGATGGAAGATCTTGCCCATGAACTGCACCAGAGCCGGATCAATGTTTCCCGCATGCTCCACCAGCTGCAACGTGAAGGTCTGCTGTCAATGGGCAGAAGCATCCTTACTGTTCCCCGGCTGGAAACCCTGAGAGACTGATGCCGCTTACAATGCGGAAGCGTCTGCAGAAGGCATCGCATGAAGTCGACGACCTCCATCAGTCCCTCTGAATCCCGACAGAGCCGTCGCCTGTTCTCAAGAAGGAAAGCGGTGAAGCACACTGTGCGGCCTCCTGTCTTTCCGGGAAAGGGGATGGATCCAACCTGCATCTACCCAGACAGCAAGGCCGTACCCTGTCTGCCGGGAGCGTCACTTCAGACGGTCTTTTTGATCGATTTGTCACTCAGCAGACGATCTGAAGCCTCCCATGTCGGAAACGTGTCCGCACACATGCAATTTCCATACAAAAAAACGTACAAAAAGTTTGCAGGTAAACAGAAAAAGCTCTATATTTGCAACTGTTATCCTGAAAACAATCTTTTACCTTTTAAATGGCTAATACCTATTAGATAAAGAGCGGTCACCTGAGAAGGTCATCGCTTTTTTGTTTCAACCGGATCCAAAACTGATTATAAAGAGACTACCTACCTGTCTGCAAAAAAGGGAAACACAACACATGCTCCCGCTCTTCACTGCGTTTCTTTTCCTGACGAATCTGAGCCGCCTTTATCTCTGCACCATTTGTACCTCTGTGGAAGACAGCTGTTCTTCCCTCGGAGTGCCTCCGCAGACGGACAGTTTGATGAATGGTAGACAAACAAAGCGTCCAAGGCTTTTCAAGCCCTTTTCCATCCGTAAGACCCGGATGAATTTATACGGTCGGAATGAATCCGCCCGCTTCCCGGGCACCGTCCGCCTCGTCCGTGAAACCCCTGCGGCAGTCGGGTACATCACAGAACCCTGTCAGAACAGAACCTTACAGAAGAGGATGAACTACAAGATAAAATGCAGAAAAGACAAATTGATACGATGTCTGTCCATTAGTATGCCTTTCCGTCTTCCACAGACAACTCATTCCCATATCATCGGTGTCTGTAAACATTTTTATGCAGTTCAAAGCTGACACATGCTCTTCTGGCTTCTAAAAGATGCCTGATTGACTTGCAACAGACGCTCCTTTAGCGTGTTACTAACGCCCTTTTGAAGTCCAATTAAGCACCTTTTACGAACGGCTTTATAACCATCTGATTGACGGCCGGTTACAATCCTGCTTTTTACACGTTCCTTTTATATTTGCAGATGATTTGTTTGAAATTATGTAATGGTTTTTCAAAATCTTATCTGTATTTCCAACGTATTAAAATGAGAAGGATCCTATATCGGAGGAGGATAGAATAGCCAGTTGACGGCCTTGGCTATGTTTCTGTTGAATGAATCACTTCGGCTCTTCCGTTAAAGCAACACGAAAAGCATCCACACATTTAACAGAAGAACAAAAAGCTCTTCCGTCAGGTAAGATGCACTACATGACAGACATCTACACATTTAACGGAAGAAAAAGAAAATGGACGGGAATCATGCGACCGCATGGCTCCCGTCCATCTATACTTGTAACCGTCTGGTTCTAAATAGCCTTGTAACCTTTGGTGCTGTTGTGCGCAAGAAGGTCTTTGAGGTTCAGCTCTTTGTTGCCATTGGCTTCGTAAGCCTCTTTCATTTCCTCTTCCCCTTCAGCTTCCGCCTCTGAGTGAACGAATGTTACGCTTTTGCTTTTCTGCTCTGCGATTGCCCACCCGACCAGTGCGATGACGAGCAGTGCAATCAGTCCTATCATTGGAGTTGTCATAATTGATTTGATTTAATTTTCTGATGCAAAAGTACATTAAGTTTCGGAAAAAACCAAATAATCTTTAGGTTTTCAGTAACTTTGCACCATCAGACACGAAAGGTATGCAAAGTAATATCATTCCTGTGCATGGTACTGTGCTTTACTCCTTGTCCAGGCTCTTCGCTGCATCAACGATAAGGAAGCACTAAAACATAATACGCCAATGAAGAGAATCTTTTTATGCTCGTCTTTTGCGGATGTGGCTTCGGTCCTGTCCGAGTCTGTCGCCATTCCGCTGAAAGGAAAGACAGTAGCATTCATCCCTACCGCAAGCATCCATGAGGAATACACACGATACGTGGAGGACGGCAGGGCGGCACTTGACGCTCTCGGACTTATCGTCAAGGAGCTGGAAATCTCTCAATGCAGCAGGAACAAGACGGAAGAAGTACTGAACGACTGTGACTGCATCTACGTCTCAGGGGGTAACACATTTTTCCTCATGCAGGAATTGAGGAGGACAGGTGCCGACAGATACATCACAGAACAGGTGGGGAAAGGAAAAACGTACATCGGGGAATCAGCCGGAGCGATGATTCTTGCCCCCGACATAGAATATGCCAAGGACATGGACGACCATCTTGCGCTGACACCGGGCTTCACGGACTTCCGCGGTCTCGGCATCGTCAGCTTCTATCCTGTCGTACATTTCGACAGCTTTCCTTTTGAGGAGGCTGCACGGAGAGTCGTCCACAAGAACAGCCACCTGCCCTTGAAGATCATCACAAACCGACAGGCCATTGCCGTTGTGGGAGACAGTGTCGTGATAAAAGAAGCAAAATAAGTTGATCGGGCGGGGAGGCATAGCCACAGCCCTATACAATAAAAGAAAGATGACAAGGAAAGAACGATATACTTATGTCTTGGATTACTTCCGCAAACACACCGGACACGTGTCAACCGAGCTGATGTTCGGCTCGGCATTCCAGCTGCTCTGCGCCACGCTGCTGTCCGCACAGTGTACGGACAAGCGCATCAACGCCATTACCCCGGAACTGTTCCGCCATTACCCGGATGCAAAGACGATGGCCAAGGCAACGGCCGAAGAGGTGTTCGGGTATGTGAAGAGCGTGTCCTATCCGAATGCGAAAGCAAAACATCTGGTGGAAATGTCGAAGATGCTGGTAGAGCAGTTCGGCGGCGAAGTGCCGTCTGACCCCATTGCACTTACGATGCTGCCGGGGGTAGGCCGCAAGACGGCGAACGTCATACAGGCCGTGTGGTTCGGCAAGCCGACCCTGGCCGTCGACACGCACGTCTACCGTGTCAGCCATCGGCTGGGACTGGTTCCGTCAACAGCAGACACACCCCGCAAGGTGGAAGACTATCTGATGAAGAACATCCCGACGGAGGAAGTGTCGGATGCTCATCACTGGATACTGCTGCATGGCCGGTATGTCTGCAAGAGTGCTAAGCCTGATTGCGAGCACTGCCCGTTTGATGCTATATGTCCCAAGCTGATGAAGAACAGCAAATTATAAAGAGTGGTTTTCAGGCTCAGAAGGAGTTGAGACCAACTGCGATATTCCGCTATATGCCTCAACCCAATTCGTTCGGTCCGGCTCCTTTAACTCTTCTGACTTCCCTGACAGCAAAACATAAATCCGCAAAACAAGAAGAAATGAATACAAAGAAGATCATGCACTTCCTGGAAGGCATTGCTGCGAACAATAACCGGCAGTGGTTTCAGGAACATAAGGCTGAATATGATGCGGTGAAGGCCGACTTCGAGAAAGGTGTCGACCAAGTCATATCTTGCCTGGCAACCTTTGACGAAGAGGTTTCACATCTGACGGCGAAGGACTGCACTTACCGCTTCTATCGTGACGTACGCTTCTCGCCCGACAAGAGCCCCTATAAACGCCACTTCGGCGCCTATATCTGTGCGCACGGACGCAAGGCTCTGCGCGGCGGCTATTACATCCATCTACAACCGGGCAACTGCCTGGTGGCCGTTGGCTGCTACTGGCTGCCTACAAACATCCTTACATCCTGTCGCAATGAGATCATGGCAAACATCGACGAATGGCGGAAAGATGTGGAGAATCCGGACTTTGCAAAGCTGTTCGGCCGACCGAACGAAGGACGATGGACGGACGACAAGGTGAGCAAGAAAGGCTTCGGCCTTGCATCCCTGAAGACCGTTCCGAAAGGTTTTCCCAAGGACTACGAGTTCCTCCAGTATCTCCGGATGAAGGACTACTGCTGCTGGGTGTCCGTCCCCGACGATTTCTTTGAAGGCGGTAACTGGCTTGGAAAACTGGAGAACATCTGCAAGACCGGCAAACCCATGATGGACTTTATCAACAATGTGGTGGATGACTACGAGTAGGTGGAAATCCGATAAGATTCCCATCAAGCCATAAGCAGGTGTAAAAATACTGCAAATGCTGAAGATTCAGGTTTCAGATTTCAGTTTTACTCAATCTGTAGAAAGTCTACCTGAGGCAAAAAAAGAGACGGTTCTGAAACAGGCAGAACCGTCTCCGATACAAACGGACAGTCAGCGGATCATGCTAAGCCAGTCCTTCTATCTGTCCATGCACAATATCGATCTTCTCCGCCTGCGGAATCTTCGGAAGCCCCGGCATACGCATGATGTCTCCGGCAATAGCCACAATCATTTCCGCACCGCCGTTGATTACGAAATCCCGGATGGTAATGTCAAAGTCCTTGGCAGCACCCACCTGCTTGGGGTCTTCACTGAACGAGAACTGTGTCTTGGCAATGCAGACAGGGAAGCGTTCCATCCCCCAGGCACGAATACGGGCAAGTTTCTTTTCTGCCGATTTCTTGAGGATAACAGAACGGGCACCATATATGTTCTTGGCGATCCTGTTCACCTTCTCTTCGATGGTGTCATCATCCGCGTATGCCATGCGGATCTCCTTCCCCCCCTGCCTGTCAATCGTCTCTACGACAAGCCGGGCCAGTTCTTCTGCACCTTCTCCGCCTTGCGCAAACACATTGTTCTCGGCAAAGCCTACGCCCAGCATCCTGCAATGCTCGGAAAGCAATGCGATCTCTTCCTCGCTGTCATCACCGTATCTGTTCAATGTCACCACAACAGGCTGCCCGAAACGCTGCATGTTCTTGACATGACGGTCGAGATTGGCGAAACCTTCGATAAGAGCCTGCCGCTCCTGCTCGTGCGATTCGCCGCCGACGAGCCCTCCATGCATCTTCAAGCCGCGTAAAGTAGTGACAAGCACCGTAATACGAGGATGGATTCCAGCCTTACGACACTTGATGTCCAGGAATTTCTCTGCACCGAGATCCGCACCGAAGCCGGCCTCCGTCACCGCATAATCGCTCAGAGACATTGCAATCTTCGTAGCGACCAGACTGTTGCATCCATGGGCGATATTGGCAAACGGCCCTCCATGAACCAGCGCCGGAGTCCCCTCAAGCGTCTGTACGAGATTCGGCTTGAGGGCATCCATCAGCAGGACGGTTATCGCTCCGGCCACCCCGAGGTCGCATACCGTGAAAGGCTTGTCCTCGAAAGTTATGCCCAAGACCATGTTCTCAATCCGCCGGCGGAGGTCATCCTCACTGTCCGCAAGGCACAGGGCCGCCATGATTTCACTGGCCGGCGTAATGTCGAAGCCTGACTGCGCCGGCAGTCCGTCGGTCGTATTCCCCAGTCCCGTCACGATATTGCGAAGACTGCGGTCGTTGACATCCAGCACGCGTTTCCACAAGATCTGCTTCAGCGCGAACCCTTCACTGCGGTGCTGATAGATATAGTTGTCGAGCAAGGCGGCAATCATGTTATGCGCACTCGTAATGGCATGGAAATCGCCCGTGAAGTGGAGGTTGATCTTCTCCATCGGTACTACCTGGGCATAACCGCCGCCGGCGGCTCCACCTTTCATACCGAAACAGGGGCCGAGGCTCGGTTCGCGCAGGGCAAGCATAGAGCGTTTCCCGATGCGGTTGAGTGCCATGGACAGACCAATGCTGACCGTTGTCTTTCCGATTCCCGCACGTGTGGGAGAAATGGAGCTGACAAGAATAAGGCGGTTGCAGGCTACGCGATCCTCATCGATCAACGAGAGAGGAATCTTTGCCATGTACTTGCCATAATGTTCCAATACTTCCGCAGGGATTCCTGCCGTCGCTGCAACTTCCTCGATCCGTTTCATATTACATGAACGAGCGATTTCAATGTCTGATTTCATAGTTATATTTTTTACGTTAAGTTATGTGGGCAAAGATAGAAAAAAAAATTGAATATCACCTTCGAATGGAGATTTTTTATCATTATACTGTCCGGTAAAACCTAAACGGCATAGGCTTCGATGCGTACAGCAGGAGCGAGAAGAGAAGTCCCTCCCCTGCACGACATACATACAGGCAAGAGGCGGATGGCCGGATGATACAGGCTGACAAGGCCTGTTCTGAAAACTCCATGTCGGTCTGTCGCAGACAGGACTTCTGTCAACTTTCCGTGCCTTTCCGTCTTTATGTGGTCGCTTCAGTTCGTTCTTTCATTCGCATAGCCCGCCATGCTCTTTCAAGAAAAAAAGCGGAGTCTGCCCGCCTGAAAGACAAAAAGCCATCAAGGGAAACTTTCAGAACTTACCATAAAGGAAATGCATACCGGGGCAACAGGAGACTATATATTGGCAATGCTCATGACATTGGCGAACACGCCCGCAGCAGTCACGGAAGCGCCGGCACCGTAGCCCTGTATCTGCATGGGGTATTCCTTATAACGTTCTGTGGTGAGGAGGACAATGTTGTTGGATCCTTCGAGGTTGTAGAAAGGATGGAGTGCATCGACCGCCTTCAGCGCCACACTTGTCCTGCCGTGTTCCATCGTCGCCACAAACCGCCAGCGTCTGCCTTCTTCGGAGAGTTTCCGGCGACGCCGTTCAAAGTCTGCGTCAAGTTCGGGCAGATGCTTCCAGAAGTCGTCCACCGATCCCTTGAAATATTCATCAGGGACAAAGAGGCGTCTCTCCACATCTTTCTGTTCCACCTTATAGCCAGCCTCGCGTGTAAGGATGACCAGTTTGCGGATCACATCCGTTCCGCTGAGGTCGATACGTGGATCCGGTTCGCTGTATCCCTGCTCCTTTGCGCGTTTCACCGTCTCCGAGAAAGGAATGTCCGCACTGATTTCGTCGAAGATGAAGTTGAGCGTGCCGGACAGGACAGCCTCTATCTTCAATATCCTGTCCCCTGAATTGCGCAGGTCGTTGATCGTCCCGATAATCGGCAGACCGGCACCTACGTTCGTTTCAAAACGGAACTTCACCCCACGCTGGAGGGCTGTCTGCTTCAGCCGGCAATAGTTCTCGTAAGCACTGGAAGCCGCTATCTTGTTGGCCGCAATGACCGATATGTTGTTTTCAAGGAGCGACTGATAAAGAGCTGCAACCTCCTTGGAAGCTGTGCAGTCGACGAACACCGAGTTGAAAATGTTCATCCCGAGAATCACATCACGCAGATGTTCTGGACTGGACGGTTCGCTTGCCCGGAGATCTTCCAGACAGTTGTCAAGGTCCAGCCCGTCACGATTGAAGATGGCATTGTGCGATGAAGCGATTCCCACGACATTCAGTTTCAGATGGGAATGCCGCTTCAGTTCTTCATACTGGTTCTTGATCTGCTCGATGAGTTTTCCGCCCACCGTACCGACACCGCATATAAAAAGGTTCAGCTCCTTGTATTCGGACAGGAAGAACGAATCGTGCAGTACGTTCAGGGATTTGCGCAGATCCGTCCCCCGCACAACGAAGGAGATGTTCATTTCCGTCGCACCCTGTGCCAGTGCAATGATGCTGATTCCCGACCGTCCGAGCGTGCCGAAGAGCTTTCCGCTGATGCCCGGCGTGCGCTTCATGTTCTCTCCCACGATGGCCACGGTGGCAAGACCGCTCTCAGCATGCATGGGGAACATCCGTCCGTCCTCTATCTCAAGCCGGAACTCCTCGTTCAGTACATTCACGGCTTGCACGGCATCTTCATCCTTCACGCCGATAGAGGTGTTGTTCTCTGATGCAGCCTGCGAAACGAGGAAGACGCTGATGCCGTTGTCGGCAAGCGAACTGAAAATGCGCCGGTTGACCCCCACGACACCCACCATGGACAGACCGGTCACAGTGATGAGCGTCGTGTCTTTGATGGACGATATGCCCTTGATGGGTTTCCCATTGTTCTCTATGTGCGACTTGATGACAGTTCCTTTTCTTTCCGGGTGAAAGGTGTTCTTCACCCGGATAGGAATGTTCTTCACACACACAGGGTATATCGTCGGCGGATAGACGACCTTCGCTCCGAAGTTGCAGAGCTCCATGGCTTCTTTATACGAAAGCTCATTGATGGTATAGGCTCCTTTGATGACCCTGGGATCAGCGGTCATGAATCCGTCGACATCCGTCCATATTTCCAGCACTTCGGCATTGAGTGCGGCGGCGAGGATCGAAGCGGTGTAATCGCTTCCGCCACGTCCCAGATTGGTGATGTCGCCCGAGTCTCGGTCCTGTGCGATGAAACCCGGGACGAGGGAGATGCGGGGAAGGTCGGAGAAGGCCGCCGAGACAAGCCTGTTGGTAAGTTCCGTGTCGAGACTCCGTTTGCCCAGCTTCTCCTCGGTCTTGATGAATGTACGTGCATCAAACCACCTGGAACCCCCGATGAGCGTGGCCACAATGTTCGAGCTGAGGCGTTCGCCGTAGCTTACAATCGTGTCCTGTGTCTTGTGACTGAGGTCGTGGATGAGGAAGACACCGTAATAAATAGACTGTAATTGCTCGAAGAGGGCATCCACCTTGCCGGACAGCTTCTCACGGTCCTGCGGATCGGTAATGACGGCATCAATCATCCTGTGATGGCGGTCAACCATTGCATCGAATGCCGTCCGCCAGCCTTCATCGCCCTTCAAAGCGAGCTGGGATGTGGCTATGAGCTGGTCGGTGATGCCGCCCAAGGCACTGACAACCACGATGACAGGCTGGTGCTTCGCCTCCCGCTCCACGATCTTCTTCAGGCTGAGAATACTCGAAACAGAACCTACGGATGTTCCTCCAAACTTCAATACTTTCATTGCTGATAGCTTTTGGGATTATCATCCGCCTCCCTTTTACAATGATGGAAAGGCCGGACTTGGGCGCAAAAATAACAAGAAATATCCCAATTGCCAACGTTTTTCTCAATATATTTGACTAATTTTGTGGCTATAAGAAGAAACAGCACGATTATGACAGAGGAATACCAGCTGCGTGTTTTACCACAGGCAGCCTATGACGAGGACAATCTGAAGGCATATATTGCCCGGGAAAAGGGACTTGACGAGCGCACGATCTACCGGGTACGCACCCTGAAACGGTCTATTGACGCACGTCACCGTGACATCTTTGTAAACCTGAAAGTCCGTGTCTACATCAACGAGTTCCCGCAGGATGATGCCTTCGTGAAGACCGAATACCGGGATGTGAGCAGCAGCCCTGCCGTCATCGTGGTGGGCGAAGGACCTGCCGGACTGTTCTCTTCGCTGAAGCTCATAGAGCTGGGCCTGCGTCCGATAATCCTCGAACGCGGAAAGAACGTGCGCGACCGGAAAACGGACATTGCCTCGATAAAGAAGACGCAGACGGTAGACCCGGAGTCGAATTACTGCTTCGGAGAGGGCGGAGCCGGAGCCTACTCGGACGGAAAACTCTATACGCGCAGCAAGAAACGCGGACCTGTCGACAAGATCCTCAATGTCTTCTGCCAGCACGGAGCACCGGTCTCCATCCTCGCCGATGCCCATCCCCACATCGGGACAGACAGGCTCCCTCGTGTGATCGAGAACATGCGCAACACGATTCTTGCCTGCGGAGGCGAGGTACATTTCCAGACCAAGATGACCTCCCTGCTGCTCGAAGGCAGCAAAGTCGTGGGCGTGGAAGCCGTCGACAACCGGGAGGCAACCGGCACAAAGCGTACGTTCCACGGTCCGGTCATTCTTGCTACCGGACACTCCGCACGGGATGTCTACCGCTATCTTGCCGGCGCCGGCATTGAGATGGAAGCAAAGGGAATTGCCGTGGGAGTACGTCTGGAACATCCGGCCCGGCTGATCGACCAGATACAGTATCACAACAAGAACGGAAAAGGAAAATATCTCCCGACGGCTGAATACTCGTTCGTGACACAGGTGCAGGGGCGTGGCGTCTACTCGTTCTGCATGTGTCCCGGCGGATTCGTCATCCCCTCGGCTACCGGTCCGGAACAGACCGTAACCAACGGGATGAGCCCTGCCAACCGCGGCACGCAATGGTCCAACTCGGGAATGGTCGTCCAGCTCGAACCGGAAGACGTGGAGGGAGACTACCTACTCCGCATCATGCACTACCAGGAGCAGCTGGAGCATGACACATGGCAACAGGGCAACCGCAGCCAGACAGCTCCCGCACAGCGCATGGCGGACTTCGTGAACAACCGGCTATCGTACGACCTCCCAAAGTCGAGCTATGCACCCGGACTGATTTCCAGTCCGATCCATTTCTGGATGCCCTCCTTTATCACAGAACGGCTTCAGGAGGCTTTCAAAACCTTCGGAAAACAGGCGCATGGCTTCCTTACGAACGAAGCCGTGATGATCGCCTCCGAAACCCGTACGAGTTCGCCGGTCCGTATTCTCCGCAACCGGGACACCCTCATGCACATACGGCTGGAGGGACTGTTCCCATGCGCCGAGGGTGCCGGCTATGCCGGTGGCATCGTCAGTGCAGGCATCGACGGCGAGCGGTGCGCCGAGATGGCCGCGGCCTACCTCCGGCAGCTGTAACGCTTTGCGCCCAGCTTCCCACGGAACATGGCAGAGAACTCCTTATACAGACACAGGGGCATGTCCTAAACCTCCCGACAGCCCCGGCCGCCGACAGCTGCCATTGTCATGCTTCTTGCCGGAGCTCCGGCACAGCTTGGCTGGCAGAGAGCCACCCTATCTGATTATCCGACACACACCCGGAAACAAGACCGTGCACCGGTCTACCGGGACAGATACTCGTCATCGCGGACCAGCACCTTTACGATTCGGCCGACATACATCGTGTGGAGGTCATGGGCCGGATAAGCCTGCCGGAGAATTTCCTTGTCGATGAATCCGCCTTCCTGCAGTTCAGCTGCATACTCTTTCTTGCAGACAAAGACCAGCTTGGCTTCCTTGAAGTAGACACTGTGATCGGCAAAGACCTTCGTCAGTCCGGCCTTTGCGATCTTGTCTTCATCACGTCCCGACACGGAGCCGAGATAGGCCATCTGCTGCCTGAAGGTTCCGTCCATGACACAGAGCGTAAAGTAATCTTCCCGGTCCACAAACGTCTTTGTATAGCGGCTTGGACGGAGGTAGACGACAGCAGTCGGGTCGTTATGTCCCCAGAGACAGCCCAGATGTCCCCAGCTGATTGTCATTGTATTACAGCCATCCTGCTCATTGCCGGCAGACAGCAGCATCCATTCTTTCCCCAGAAGGTTGAACGGATTGAAGTTCAATTCTTTGTAACTGATTTCTTTCATTATATGTTCGTTTTATAGTTGTAGTGTCTTCTGAATCACCTCCCTTGCCACTCCTTACCGACAGGGGCGGTGACCTCTTTACACCGTCCTGCCTCTACACGGCTTCCTCCGCCTCTCTCCGGTAATACAGCCCCCTGCCTTTTTTCTAAAAGACGAGAACCTGCCAAACGGAAGGAGAAACCTCGGGAACGCTTCAGCAGCCGCTGCCATGTAGGACATCCAGTTCCTATCCAACTGCAAAAATAAGAATTTTATATTCCAGAACGACAGACTCCAGCAGATATTTTCAGCTTTACGGAGGTTCCAAGAAACACCTTTGATGGGATTTTCAGGACACACCTTATTATGAGACTGTCAGCTAACAGCCATGAAAAGATGGAAAAACAAAGACGAAGTGTAAATTAAAGTCAAATTCGTTAAAGCATTGTATTATTTACAATAGATTGTTTGCAAATTCATACAAAGTTCGTACCTTTGCAAAGAGTATCGTGCGCGGTTTCCCTACGGGAGCCGACACCTTATTGTAATCGAACAAGAATATCCTTCAAATTAAAACCAACAAAGAAAGTCATCATCGTGGATTCAGCTTATAATAAACTTATCGCATTGGGCATCCGCCCTTCCATCCAGCGCGTTGCCATCATGAAGTATCTGCTTGCCCACCATACGCATCCGACTGTCGAAGAGGTGTTCGTGGCACTGAAGAAGCAACTGCCGACGGTGAGCCGTACGACGGTTTACAACACGCTGAGGATGCTGTCGGAACATGGGGCCGCACTGATGATAACCATCGACGACCACCGTGTATGCTACGACGGTGTTACAGAGCCACATGCACACTTCTTCTGCAAACGCTGCGAGAAGGTCTACGACTTTGAGGCCATGGAGATGCCGCGCTATACGGGCGAAATCGGCAAGGGATTCCAGATTGACGATACCCAGCTCTATTATAAGGGAATCTGCCCCAAGTGTCTGGAAGCGATGAAGAAGGAAGGGGTGAACTGATCCCTTTCCTCTCCGTCCGGGAAAGGATGCGTTGCAGAGCAAGCCTGTAACAGGAGCTACCTGCCGCCCGGAAATAACCATCCGCCCGACCGACAATGCCCCCTATCCTGTCAGGCTGTTGTTACAGAAACTGTCCGGGGACAACTCCAGGAAACACCGGTTTCCGCTGACACCGTATGCCGACAGCCTCCGCCCTCTCCCTATGCAGACAACGAAGACCAAGACGGAGAGAGCATTTTTGTATCGTGGAAACAGCCCTTCCCGATAAACGGGAAACGATCGGGGACTTGCTCCGAAAGGGAAAACATCTTTACATTTCAAACCCTCCATACGACTGCTTTCCCCTCCCGCGGCGGCCACTAAATCAACTCCAAAGAATCATCTGGTTTTCAATATGCCGTCAGTTGACATCCAACCAAGCACTCCTTGGGCTTCAAGGGATGCTTAGTTGCAGGCCAACCAACGCCCGTTTGCAACACAATCAGGCATCTTTTAAAATCAGGCGTACACTCCGCTGATTACAAGCGGTTTGCAAATCCCATGCGAACAGTCTGGCACTTATAAAGACACCGCTTCCGCTCAAAACCAAAACATATCCATATCCTACTGAAGAATCCCGGATTCAGGTGGTAATTTTTTACAACAGAAAATTAAGGGAAATGTATGCGGAATCTGCCTCTTCGATTTACGGTTTCCACCATATTTTTCCCAAACGCACATTGCCTACCTGTTCCCGAACCACACCGGCTGCCTGTCCTTTTTCAGGCCTCTTCCCGCCAAATCTGTCTGACATGCCCTATAAGCATGATCTAAAAATCCATGCCTGGCCGCTATTGACGGGGATCAAGCCGGTTCTTCATCGCATCATTCATGCAGCATCTTTCGCCTTCTCTACCAGCTGCATAGCCTGCTATGCGCTTTCAAGAAGAAAGCAGAGACTGCCTGCCTAAAAGATAAAAAAGGTATTCAGGAATTTGGAATGATTAGGTTTGCCTCCCAAGTTTAGAACCTTACCGGAATGTCACACAGAGAGGCGGAAAGCGGAGGATTTTTAAAAACAATGCAACGGCAGTCGCGGAGGCACTGTCGGTGCGTGGAGCAACATAGGATCTTTGCAAATTGTATTAGAACTTTTCTGAAAGGTCTATGAATAGCGTTGATTCCAAAACATCAGTAACTTATACGCTGCATCTCTGTCGCCTTTTGTGCCCATCCCCCCTCCGTGACAGGCTGTTTACCTCGGTTCTCTCCATTTCTCCGTGTGCACTATGATGTAGTAGGCTTGCTTTATCACTTCATATTTCGGGAAGACCCGAAAAAATAAAGGTGTTTTTGGAACCTGCCGGAAAACACTTGGAAGTCGGCCAATAACCCCAAATATTCCGGGAATCTGCCTAAGATTCCTTCATGAGGACTTCAGCTTTTGATTTCCCCACGGCCATCTCAGACAGAGCCACCTCCGCCAGACGAAACGAAAGACTTAAAAGTTTGGTATTTTCAGTTGTTATTCGTATCTTTGCAGGTATTTAGAAAATAAGTACAATAAGCATAGATAATATGGCAAGGAAATTCGCCGAGCACAAGGGACTGGACCTTGTAAGTACCAACCAGGAAATCCTGAAAGCGTGGGAGGAGAAAGACATCTTCCACAAAAGTATCGATGAAAGAGAGGGTAATCCCCAGTTCATCTTCTTCGAGGGTCCTCCCTCGGCCAACGGTCACCCGGGTATTCACCATGTGCTGGCACGTTCCATCAAGGACGCTTTCAACCGCTACAAGACCATGCAGGGCTTCCAGGTTCGTCGCAAGGCGGGTTGGGATACGCACGGCCTTCCTGTTGAATTAGGTGTAGAGAAAGAGCTGGGTATCACCAAGAAAGACATTGACAACCACGCATCCCCAAAATATATCTCGACGGAAGACTACAACCACAAGTGCCGTGAGAACGTGATGAAGTTCACAGCCGAGTGGAAGCAGTTGACAGAGGAAATGGGCTACTTCGTTGACATGGAGCATCCCTACATCACCTACGACAACAAGTATATCGAGACGCTGTGGTGGCTGCTCAAGCAGCTTTACAACAAGGGGCTGCTCTATAAAGGTTACACCATACAGCCCTACTCCCCTGCTGCCGGCACTGGCCTTTCGAGCCATGAACTGAACCAGCCGGGGTGCTATCGTGACGTGAAGGACACAACCGTTACGGCGCAGTTCGCCATCCCTGCTGCTGATTGGAAAGTATTAGCAGAGAAGGCAGATCTTCCCAAGGAGGCCTGGGGAAAGCCCTGCTTCGTGGCATGGACCACCACTCCCTGGACCTTGCCTTCAAACGTCGCGCTCTGCGTAGGACCAAAGATAGAATACGATATCATCGAGACCTACAATCCCTACGATGCTGAAAAACTGACGCTGGTCATGGCTTCAAGCCGTGTCGCTGCCTATCTGAAACCGGAAGGCGAGATAACGGACGGCGGCGAGCTGCCGTCCTACGAGCGCGGCGACAAGTATGTCCCCTATCGTGTCGTAGCCAGACTGACGGGTACGGAACTCGAGGGCCTGCACTATCGGCAGCTCATGCCATGGGTAAAGCCGGTGGAGAAGACCGGTGAACTTGCTCCTAAGTTCGTGAACGACTATGCTGCCGCCCATCCGGAGAAGGTGTTCACGGGCGAGGACGGCCGCGACAGGTTCGTCGAGATGGAAAGCGAGGCTTTCCGCATCATCCTCGGCGACTACGTGACGACAGAAGACGGTACGGGCATCGTACACATCGCCCCTACCTTCGGTGCAGACGATGCCAAGGTGGCCAGGGATGCCGACATTCCTGCACTCTACCTTATATCAAAGAAAGGCGAAACACGCCCGATGGTGGATCTGCAGGGGAAATACTACACGATTGACGAACTGGACAGAAACTTCGTCAAAGCTTGTGTCAACGAAAAGGCTTACGGCCATCATGCCGGTGACTATGTGAAGAATGCCTACGATCCGCGCTTCAATCCGAATGGCATCTGGGACAAGAAGGCCTCAGAAAAGGCGGAAGACCTGAACATCGTCATCTGTATGGAGATGAAGCAGGAGGGAACGGCTTTCAACATCCAGAAACACGTACACAACTATCCCCACTGCTGGCGTACCGACAAACCCATCCTCTACTATCCGCTCGACAGCTGGTTCATCAAGGACACGGCAAGGAAAGCGCGCATGGTTGAACTGAACGGAACCATCCGGTGGCAGCCGGAGTCGACAGGCACCGGCCGTTTCGGCAACTGGCTGGAGAACCTGAACGACTGGAATCTGAGCCGTTCACGCTTCTGGGGCACTCCGCTGCCGATCTGGCGTGACGAGAACCGAGGCGAGAAGTGCATCGGTTCGGTAGAGGAGCTTTATAATGAGATTGAGAAGGCTGTCGCCGCCGGTGTGATGGACAGGAATCCGCTGAAAGAAGCCGGATTCGTAGTGGGGGACTTCAGTCAGGAGAATTACGACAGGATTGATCTGCACCGTCCTTACGTGGATGAGATTGTTCTTGTAAACGAGGAGGGCAGACCCATGTACCGGGAGACAGACCTTATCGATGTCTGGTTCGACAGCGGTTCCATGCCTTATGCCCAGTTGCATTATCCGTTCGAGGGCGAGATCAATGCAGAAGGATTGAAGGCCACAGGCAAGACCGAAGCCGAATACCGCAGGGAACTGGTACACTCCACCTACGAAGGAACAGCCGTTCCACCGGCTTTCTTCCCGGCCGATTTTATCAATGAGGGTGTCGACCAGACCCGCGGCTGGTTCTTCACGCTCCATGCCATTGCGACGATGGTGTTCGATTCTGTCGCCTTCAAGAATGTCATTTCGTCCGGCCTTGTGCTCGATGCCAAGGGCAACAAGATGAGCAAGCACGTGGGGAACGTGACCGATCCGTTCGAGATGCTGCATAAATACGGTGCCGACCCTGTCCGCTTCTACATGATGACCAACAGCGAACCATGGGACAACCTGAAGTTCGACCCGGAGGGAGTTGACGAGTGCCGCCGCAAGTTCTTCGGCACATTATACAACACATACAGCTTCTTTGCACTCTATGCGAACGTTGACGGATATGATGCCGCAACCTGCGAAGCGGTGAAGGCCGGTGCTCCGGAGATCGACCGTTGGATCATCTCCAAACTCAATTCACTCATAAAAGGTGTTACCCATGAGCTGGAGAACTTTGACCCGACACGTGCCGGCCGGTTGATTGACGCTTTCGTCAACAACGACCTCAGCAACTGGTACGTCCGCCTGAACCGCAAACGTTTCTGGGGCAAGGAAATGAGTGCTGACAAGAAGAGTGCTTACGACACGCTGTACACCAGTCTGATGACCGTTGCACGGCTGCTGGCACCTTTCGCTCCGTTCTATGCCGACCAGCTCTACAAGGACCTCGGCGGAGAACTCGAGAGTATCCATCTCGACCGTTGGCCAATGGCCGACGAGGCTGTCATCGATGCTGACCTTGAAGCACGTATGGACATGGCACAGCGTATCACATCAATGGTTCTCGCCCTTCGCCGCAAGGTGAACATCAAGGTGCGTCAGCCACTGGCACAGATCATGATACCGGCTGTTGACACAACACAGAAGAAGTACATAGAGGCTGTGGCCGACCTTATCAGACACGAGGTGAACGTGAAGGAACTCGTATTCGTTGAAGGTCAGGGCGTTCTTGTAAAGAAGGTGAAGTGTAACTTCCGTGTCATGGGCAAGAAATATGGCAAGCTGATGAAGCAGGTCGCTGCCCGCATGAACGAACTGACACAGGAGGAGATCGCCACACTGGAGACATCCGGCGAGTTCTGCTTCGAGGTAGAAGGTCAGCCGGTCAAGGTGGAGGCAGCCGATGTGGAAATCATCTCGGAGGACATCCCGGGCTGGCTGGTCAGCAATGAGGGTAACCTGACGGTGGCCCTTGAGGTTGAACTGACAGACGAACTCCGTCGCGAGGGTATGGCACGAGAGCTGATCAACCGTATCCAGAACCTGCGCAAGGAATCCGGACTTGAGATAACCGACCGCATTGCCGTTGTCATTGAACCGAACAAGGCGGCGGCGGCAGCAGTCGAGTCATTCGGCGAACTGATCAGGACCCAGGTGCTTGCCGATGATGTCACTCTTGGCGAAAACAACGGTACGGAGGTCGAATTCGATGACTTCAGACTGCATATCGACATACGAAAGAACTAAAGCCATGGGCTCCGGGGGCATTGGCAAATGCGCCCGGAAGCTCTTTCTCAGCAGGCAAGATGTCTTCTTATGAGACGGCCTCTGCTCCTGTATTCTACTGATCATATTCAATAAACCTAATTCAATTTTACTTTATGGAAACAAAAAAGCGTTATACCGATGAGGAGCTCGAGGAGTTCCGCTCGATTGTAAATGACAAACTGTCTGTTGCCAAATCCGACTATGAGGAAACGATGAAAATCCTGATGAACAAGAATACAAATGACGTGGACGACACGTCGCCGACGTATAAGGCACTGGAAGAAGGCAGTTCAAGCCAGACGAAGGAGGAGCTGGTGCAGATGGCACAGCGCCAGCAGAAGTTCATCCAGGCACTGCAGGCCGCACTCGTCAGAATCAACAACAAGACCTACGGCATCGACCGAATCACGGGAGAGCTGATTCCCAAGGAACGCCTGCGCATAGTGCCTCATGCAACATTGAGCGTTGCATCCAAGATAGCAAACAAAAACCACTGATGAGCAAACAGAAGAAACAAGCTCTGACAGCCGCCATACTGATTGTCCTGTTGATCGCCATCGACCAGGTCATCAAGGTGGCTGTCAAGCTGAACATGAATTTAGGGGAGTCCATCCATATCTTCGACTGGTTCCAGATAGAGTTCGTCGAGAACGTGGGTATGGCGTGGGGCATGGAGCTGGGAAGCAAACTCTTCCTCAGCCTGTTCCGTATCATTGCCATCGTCTTCCTTGCCTGGTACATAACCGACCGTATCAGACAAGGAGCAAGGACGGGATACATCGTCGTACTGGCCATGATCACTGCCGGTGCCGCAGGAAACATCTTCGACTCCATCTTCTATGGACAGATCTTCACCGCCTCAGCACCTTATTACATAGAGGGTGCAACGCCGGCGACACTCGTCCCATGGGGCGAAGGGTATGCCCCGGTGCTGATGGGAAAAGTGGTCGATATGCTCTATTTCCCCCTCTTTCATGGCACATTCCCAGACTGGATTCCGCTGTGGGGGGGCGAGTCTTTTGTCTTCTTCTCACCTGTCTTCAACTTTGCCGATTCCTGTATTTCCATTGGAGTAATGACCATTCTCCTCGCATTCCGCAAGGACTTCAACGGCTGGGTTCCGGCCGGCAGCAGACCGGTCGCAGACAACAAGGCGGCTGCCGACAATCAGAACAATGCAGATAATCATACGTCAGATGACAAGGAATAGACATCGAGGGCGTTTGTGTGCCCTGCTCTGCTGGCTTGTACCTGCAGTCTTCTTTGCAAGCTGCAAGCCGGCCATTCCTTCGGAGTATATCCAGCCTTCGGAAATGGAAGACATGCTCTACGACTACCATCTGTCGATGGCAATGGTGAGCCGTGACGGTTATACTGCCGTAAGGGAAAAGGCCTTCAAGCTGGCCGTGATGAAGAAGTATGGCGTATCGGAAGAGAAGTTCGACAGGTCGCTTCAGTATTATATGCGCCATACAGAGAAACTGCACGACATCTATGTAGACCTAACCAAACGGCTTGAAAACGAAGCAAGAGCACAGGGCGCATCCGAGAGTGAACTGGCCCAATACGGCGACATCACTTCAAAGGGAGACACGACCGACATCTGGCATGGCAGCCGTTCACTGGTGCTCTCCCCCTACGCTCCTGTAGACCGGGAGACCTTCGAGATCAAGGCGGACACGGCCTACCACAAGGGCGACCGCCTGCTGCTGAGTTTCGACTCGCAGTTCCTGATACAGGATGGCATGCGGGATGCTGTCGTCGTGCTGGCTGTCACCTACTCCAATGACAGCATCAACACGCAATACCAGCACATCTCGTCCGACTCTCATCAGACCATGACCATCGATTCAGGCGACTCCCTACGTATCAAGGATATACGCGGCTACTTCCTGATGTTGAGGGGACAGCAGCCCACGACAACCTTCAAGATGCTTGTCCTGAGCAACATCCACCTCGTGCGAATGCACATTCGGCGCGGAGAAGGTGTGCAGAACGCCGACTCTTTACAGAATCCCGAC
The DNA here is from genome assembly GCF_000191065.1 of Prevotella multiformis DSM 16608. GTDB lineage: Bacteria > Bacteroidota > Bacteroidia > Bacteroidales > Bacteroidaceae > Prevotella > Prevotella multiformis. The sequence goes on along the minus strand of NZ_GL872282.1, from coordinate 1,305,165 downwards.
CCGATACGCACCATCGGCGGCGAGCCTGTCAACCCACAGGCCATCCCCGAGCAGCCTGCTGCACCACCGGCAAGGACACCGGCAGATGCGATGAGAGAACGCGGCATACCAGAAAGAAACCGCCCATGACGAAGAAAAAAAAGACAACGATAAGACGCATCGGAGCCCATGCAATCGAACTCCCTGAAGGCCTGATCGAACAGGGCATAGCAGTGATAGAAGACGGCATCGTCAAGATGACCTTCCCTTTCACCGCAGAACAACCCATGACAGAATGGTTATCCGGCACCATCACCGTACGTCTCGACGACGAGGGAAAGCCCAGGGCCTACAAAGGAGACACACTGCTGGAATAATCCTTCCCTCCGTTTCGGCAAGCATGATTGAACCGTAACATAGAATAAGACAAAAATCTGATAGCGAATGAGCCTGTTAGTGAATCTTTTATTATCCGCACTGCCTTTCGGATCGCCCGTCCACATCCCCGTACAGCTGGCAGGCAACTTCGGCGAGCCCCGCCCCAATCACTTTCACGGAGGGATTGATGTCAAGACCGACAGGGAAGTCAACCTCGGGGTCTACTCCATCGCCGACGGCTACATTTCCGGAGCCGTCATCGAGAAATATGGTGAAGGTCATGCCCTGATGGTCGCCCACCCGAACGGCTATACAAGCTATTATTTCCATCTCAACCGCTTTGCACCACAGATAGAAGCTGCCGTCCGCAAGTGGCAGTATGCACACCGCCAATATGCCTGCGACATAAAGTTTCCCCGGGGGGAGTTCCCTGTCGCAAAGGGACAGCTCATCGCTCTCAGCGGAAACACAGGTTCGTCGCAGGGGCCGCACATCCACCTGGAGATGCACAGGACGAAGAACGACAACCTCTGCGATCCGCTCAACTTCCTCAAAGGGATCGTAAAAGACAGGACGGCACCGGCCGTCTATGCCTTCAAGACATATCCGCAGCCGGGCGAGGGTGTCTTCCAGCATTCCCCTTCCTCACGCATCTTCACTTTCGACAAAGGACATTTCCAGGCATGGGGCAAGGTGGGCTTCGGCGTAAGGGCCAACGACCACATGGACGGCGTGTACAACAATTACGGCGTACGCTATACGCACCTGTACTGTGACGGCAGGCTCGTCTTTACCTCCGACGTGAACGACATCCCGACAAGCTGCCACCGGATGGTGAACTCATGGGGCGATTACGACCATTTCCTGTCCACCAAGATCTGGTTCATGAAATCGTACATCGAACCCGGCAACACGCTTCCTGTCCTGCGGGCAGGGAAAGACAGGGGCATCATCAACTTCAACCAGCAGCGCGACTATCACCTGCGTTACGTGATAAGCGATGTCTTCGGCAACCAGACGGTCAAGGAATTCGTCGTGCGCGGTGAACCGGAAGCCATCCCCAAGCCTGCCCGTCCGGAAGGGGCAAGTCCGCTCTATTATGCCAAGGACAACCACTTCAAGGCTGACGGTGTGCAACTGAACATCCCGAGAGGACTGCTCGCAAAGGACAGTTGGATCCAGCCGCAATACTTCCATGCCGCCGGGGCACTGTCAATGGGTTATAGTTTTTCTAAAGCGTCATTCCCGCTATTCCACTACGCACGGATAAGCATCAAGCCGGCAGGCGTAGTCCGTAATCCCAAGAAACTGTATATTGCCATGCGGACGAGCATGGGGGCTGCTGCACCGGCATCGTTCTGCGGTGGTGAATATGCCGACGGCTGGGTGACAGGACGACTGCGCGAGCTGTCGGGCATCTATTACATCGCATCTGATGAAACCTCGCCGGCAATTACACAGATGAACCTCAACCCGCACCACCTCTTCTTCAAGATAACCGATACGGGGAGCGGGCTGAAAGGATACGAGGCTTATGTCGACGGGAAGTTCATCCTCCTGGCATTCGGAAAGAACAAGGAAGTCTTCTTCTGCGACCTGGCCGACACCCCCGTCCGTCCTACTGGAAAAGAACGGACGCTGAAGGTCATAGCCGTCGACAACCGGGACAACCGACATGAATACATGACAAAGATAAAGTATTAATTCTTAAATTGCAGATTATGAAGAAAACATTTGCAACACTGTTCTTCCTTTCCATGATGGCGCATGCCCATGCGTGTACCAATTTCATTGCAACCAAGGGAGCGACAAAGGACGGATCTGTCCTCGTGACTTACAATGCCGACGACTACGGCCTGTTCACCAACCTGTGCCATTATCCTGCCGGCACACATGCCAAGGGGGAACGCCGGGAAATCATCGACTATGACACGCACGAAAGCCACGGCTTCATCCCCGAGGCTTCAGTCACCTACAACGTCATCGGAAATATCAATGAATACCAGGTCAGCATCGGCGAGACGACTTATGGCGGACGTGAAGAGATGGTCGACAAGTCGGGGACAATCGACTACGGTTCACTGATGTATATCGGTCTGCAGCGCAGCAAGACCGCCCGCGAGGCCATCAGAATCATGACTTCGCTGGCAGAGACCTACGGCTATAATTCTGAAGGCGAGACCTTCACCATCGCCGACCCCAACGAGGCCTGGCTGCTCGAGATGCAGGGGTGCGGCGGTGACAAGAAACAGAAGGTGGTATGGGTGGCCGTGCGCATCCCCGACGGGATGATCTCCGCTCACGCCAACCAGAGCCGTATCGGGCAGTTCTCGACCTATGAAACCGAGGTCATCACTTCAAAGAACTGCATCAGCTTTGCCCGCTCAAAGGGCTGGTTCACAGGCAAGGACAAGGACTTCAACTGGAAGATGGCCTATGCAAAGCCCGATTTCACCGGCCGCCGCTGGTGCGATGCCCGCGTATGGAGTTTCTTCAACCACTTCAAGGACATGTCCCGCTGGATCCCCTGGGCACTGGGCAGAGACGAACAGGCAGAGGATATGCCGCTCTGGATCGCACCGGACAAGAAGCTCGATGTCGCCATGATGGAGAGCTGCATGCGCGACCACTATGAGGGAACACCGCTGGCACTCGACAAGGACATTGCCCAGGGAATATGGAACTCCCCCTACCGCCCTACTCCGCTCCAGTTCGAGGTAGACGGGAAGAAATGCTTCAACGAGCGTCCTACTTCTACCCAGCAGACCGCCTTCTCCTATGTCGCACAGCTCCGTTCCTGGCTGCCACGTGAAATCGGAGGAATCCTGTGGTTCGGCAACGACGACGGCAACATGGTGGCATACGTGCCGATCTATTGCAGCAACACGAAGCGTCCCGAGTGCTTCAATACACCCGGCGCCGATGCCGTGACCTTCTCTGACAAGAATGCCTTTTGGGTATGCAACTGGGTCAGCAACATGACCTACCCCCGCTATTCACAGCTTTTCCCGGCCTTGAAAGAGGTACGCGACTCGCTCGAAAACTCTTATTTCGCAGCACAGAAAGATGTGGAAGCCAAGGCACAGGCACTCTATGCCAATGACAAGGCGGCAGCTGTAAAATATCTCAACGACTATTCCATCCAGAAAAGCGACGAGATGATTGCACGCTGGCGGCAGCTGGCAATCTACATGATTGTGAAATTCAACGACATGGCTGTCAAGCCTGAAAAAGACGGCAAGTTCCTCCGCACAGCGACCGGGCTCGGGGAACGGGTACAGCGTCCGGGCTACAGTGAATTTTTCAGAAGAGAACTGATCAGGCAGACGGGTGACAAACTCGTCATGCCGGAGAAGTAAATCGGAAAGCAATACGGAAAGGGAGGATGACCGCCTGCCAAGTCAGGACGGCCACCCTCCCTTTCTGTGTGCCGGAAGATGAAACACCATCCGGCAGACCGCCCCTGGCCACCGTTGTCCGGCAGACAGTCTCCGTATAGGCTGGTCACCCGCTGCCTGCTATATATGACGCAATGACAGGAAGGACGCAGGCTTCCCACCTGCCGGCGATGTATTGATGCCCGACACCAACCGTGCTGGGGATCGCCCCCTGTCGTGTTGAGGGTCGACACCACTCGAGTTGAAGGCTCACACATTTGCATTCCGCCGCCCGGTTGGAAAAAGCCTGTCGCCAAAAACAAAGGTGAACATTCTTTTCCGATGAAAGCCGCCTGCTTCTCCAAAGTCTTGAAGGCATAATACGGACTATGCGAGTGAAAGATTCAATAAATTTGTATCTTTCAGATAATCAATAGAGTAAGAATGAATAAAGGATAAATGGGTTACGACTTGGAAACGAGCGAGTTTCTTTCTCCTTCTTTATTCTGCAATGCCTCAAAGAACACTTAAATTGATTGTGCAAAGATAATGCTTTTCTGATGAAAACAGTGTGCTTTTACGGAAATAAATAGGAAACACACCTAAAAAATAATCACATACAAAGTCTAATGGGAGGAATTTGACGGGATTTTCAGCCTAATTATTAAGCCTGCAAAAAATACCCAGAATCAACTCTTTTGCATTGCAAAATAAGAAAAATGAAACTTTTTGGAGAAAAATCCTCCGAAAAATTTGGCAGATTGAAATAATTTGCATAATATTGCACTTATAAACACAGAACGAACGTTCTGTTCTAATTCTAGTATAATGAAATAATGGAAAAACAAATAGATAAAGAAGGCATAAGCAAAAGGGACATTATCCTTAATGAATCGTTCAGGCTGTTTCTGAAAAAAGGTTATGCAGCTGTATCATTTTCGGATTTAGTGGAAGCTACCGGCATTTCTCGTGGCAATATGTTTCATCACTTCAAGAATAAGGAGGATATATTCAATCATGCCGTTGATAGGTTTGTATTTGAATTCTTGACAAATGATGCTACAGACTTTCTTGAACTTACAAGCTCGACACCATTAAAGGACTTCATTGATAATCGTGTAGAAAACATCGGTCGCCGTATGAAATCATTTCTTATAATGACAAAAGGCACAGTCACTCCTGCCAATTTCATGTCATTTATCTTGTATCTGAAAGACAACTACCCGGATTGGAAAGAGAAATTTCAAGAATATGAGAATAGAAAGAACCTTGAGTGGAAAGAGGTGATAGAGCTTGCCAAACAGAAAGGAGAGATTACTCAAACTGTGGAAACAGAAAAGATTATATCTTCCATTAGAAATATATATCTTGGATTGTCATACAGAAGTGCATTGAGCAGCCAACTTTCTATTTCCGAATTGAAAGAGCAAATATACACAATATACTATTTAATAACCAAATAATATTCCTATGGAAAAAGCAGCATATATCAATAGCGTATCGGCCTATCTTCCTAATTCTCCCATCGCCAATGAGGATATGGAAGACTATATCGGAAAAATTGGTGGAAATCCGTCAAGGGTTCGTTCCATTGTCCTTAGACAAAATGGCATCAAAACGAGTTATATAAATGTTGGAATGAACTTGGAGATAGCAAGAAAATAATTGGTTATATTAACGATCAAGACTTCAAAAACAAAGATTTAATACGAAAATATGTATTATCAGCCAATTGTTTTGAAGATGAAAAATGTAAGGATTGCGAATTTATACCTATTTGCATGGGAGGATGCGCCTTTTATCGAATCAAGAATATGTTTGACAATGGGAATTTTGACATTTGCTCACTCTACAAAGATAACGGAGTAATAGAAAAATGTATTTGTTTACATTTGGATAAACTGAGGATTAAAACACCTTCTATCTGAAATTTTAATATAATCTATATGCAAAGACTATTTTTGTTCGCGTTCATGGTTTGCACATTTAGCAACATAAATGCGCAGTATTCTATTATTGGAAAAGTCCTCATCGAGAATGGTGACACCCTTGAATCCAATGTAGAGCTGTACACCAAAAGCCATACGGTTGTCTCTGCCGTACAAACACAGAAAGGAATGTTTTCATTCTCAAATCTCGCAAAAAACAATTTTTATTATGTGGTTGCATCACATGTCGGATATACTACTGACACAATAAAGATAGACCGCATAACAAAGGATCTGAACATTGGGACAATGTTCCTTAAAGACAGTCTTACTACGTTGGACGAAGTTACCGTTGTGGGAAGCAGCATAAGTTTTCAAAATGGAAGCAAGAGAATTTTCCCCAATGAATTTCAAAGAAACAGTCCTGACGCTATGGTTATGCTTGACAAGATGAACCTGTCGAGGATTAATGTTGACCCACTAACAAAAAGCCTGACACTGAACGGTGGCGGAAGCGTTAAGACATTGCTTAACGGAAGGGAGGTATCAGCCGTTGAAATTGCTGCACTTTCCCCGGAAATTATACAGCGCGTAGAATACCACGACACGCCGGAAGCACGGTATGGCAATGCAGACGTGGTCTTGGATTTTATTACCAAAAACGACCAAGTTGGCGCAAGGGTTTACCTTTCTTTGTGGCAGGGGCTTTTAACGAGTTTCGGAGAGGACTACATTTCCTTGAAATTCAACCGCTGGAACAGCCAGTTTTCATTAGACTACAATATGGCATACCGCAATTGGAAACACCTCAGCAGGGAATATGAAGAGGACTTTAATCTGCAAAATGAGAACTTTTCGAGAACCGAACTGGGGCATCCTGGACGATACAGATACGACAATCACAACGTACATTTCAATTACAACTATCAGGAGAACAAGAAAATAATTAACTTTTCACTGGGGACAGCCATCCAAAATGCACCGTATAAAGAGTGGAACAGTGATTTGCACTATAAAGGGAAAGCACTCAACTTATACGACAATGCGAAATCATCGGCCACAAATCCTTATTCGCAACTATATATACAGTTGCCCATAGGAGAAAATCAACTATATGTAATGAATCTCTCTGGTCAATACAACAAAGGGAAATACAACCGTCTGTATCAGGAGGCAGACAACGAAAGTGAATCCAACCAATTCTGCAGTAATGTCCGTGAGATTCAAAAAGGCTATGCGCTGTCGCAATTATACGAGAACAGGCAGAATTGGGGAACTTTGACCATTGGAGCAAACTTCAACCAGCAGTTTACCAAAAGCGACTACAATTCAGTCCGAAACGATATGACACAGAAGCATCACACAGGCCAACGCCAGACCAACCTTTATTCTTATGCACAATGGGGAAAGGCATGGAGCGAACTTTATTGCCGAGTGGGCATTGGACTGAACCAGCGATGGATGCATGTGGGAGAACAAAAACAAAGCACCTTTACGATTCGTCCGATGCTATTCGTCCGTTATACCGTTTCTCCAAAAATCGAACTTCGTTATCAGGGGTCGGTCTCTAATATAATGCCTACACTTTCGGCTATTTCTGACTATTCACAGGATATAGATTTTATACAGATACAGCGAGGTAATCCTAATCTCAAGCCGCAGATTGATTTCTATAATGCGTTGGTATTCAATTATAAATTCACAAAAACAGCATTGGCTCTCTACTTGAATGAAACATATTCAAAGTCGCCAATCATGGAATGCACATATCTGGATAATGAAAAGGTAGTCAGAACCATGGAAAACCACAAGAATTTTCAGAACTATAATGCGGAATTTGAATATGGAGGGCAGCCTTTTGGCAATCTGCTGTCGTTCAAAGTTTATACCGGCTTGAAATTTTGTAAAAGCAATGGCAATCAATACACTCACCGCAAAACAATACCCTACTATGGAGGTCAGGTTTCTGTTTACTATAAACAATTCACTATGAGATGGCAGTTTCGCAAGAATGTGCAGGACAGGTTTTGGGGAGAAACGCTTTATCGGTATGAAGACGGCCACATGTTGTCGTTTGGCTATCAGACAAATAAACTCAGCCTTTCTGCCGATGTGCTGAATCTGTTTTCTTTGAAGCATATTTCCGCACAAGAAAACTATTCAAGCGTGGCTCCTTACAAACGCTATGAATATCTTGATGAAACAAGAAATCTTATACGTTTAAACCTTACGCTGAACCTATCGTATGGTAAAAAATACAAGGAGGCTTCAAAACGCATAAACAGCAACACAAGCAGTGAATCATCCGTCATTAAAGGAGAGAAATAATAATAATTTTTGATTTTAATAATGAGTTTTGCAATAAAACGACAGCGAGATGCTATGGATTGCGGTCCTTCCTGTTTGGCAATGATAGCCAAACATTATGGACAGCAAGCTGATAAGGAGCAATTGCGGAAAATCTGTTCCTTAGGCAAAGATGGAGTGTCTCTTCTTGGTATCAGCAAAGCAGCAGAGGAGATAGGCTTTAAAACTATCGGTGGTCGTTTGAGTTTTGACACGCTTACGTCAGAAGTTCCCTTACCTTGCATCATTCATTGGAACCAGAACCACTTTGTGGTTGTTTATAAGATAAAGAAACGCAGAGGTAATCGATATGAAGTTTATGTGGCAGATCCTGGAAAAGGACTTATAACCTATACCAAGGAGGAGTTCTGCGAGCATTGGATAAGCACCAAGACCAATGGCGAGGAGAAAGGTATTGCTCTTCTCCTCGAACCAACAGAACAATTCTATGCTCAAAACGATACGAAAGCAGTGCCGACTCAAAGGCGAGTGAAATTTCTCTGGAGCTATCTCAAGAAATACAAGCGTTTCTTTACGCAACTCATTCTCGGTTTGTTACTCGGCTCACTCCTGCAACTTGTCTTCCCGTTCCTCACCCAAGCTATTGTAGATACAGGTATAGGGGGAAAGGATGTCGGCTTTGTGTGGTTGGTGCTGCTGGCAGAGATGATGCTTCTTTTCAGTCGTACCGCCATTGACTTTATCCGCTCAAAGATACTCCTGCACATCTCCACCCGTATCAACATCTCGCTCATATCAGACTTCTTCATCAAGCTGATGAAACTACCGATGAAGTTCTTCGATACCAAGCTGATGGGCGACCTTTTGCAACGCATTGAAGACCATCGGCGGGTTGAGCAGTTCCTCACATCGAGCAGTCTTAGTTTGCTTTTCTCATTTTTTACCTTCCTTGTCTTCGGTGTTGTGCTGGCAGTCTATAATCTCGGTATCTTTGCCGTCTTCCTCACATAGCCTTAACGAAAGAACCGAAGTCATTCATTCAACAAAAACATAGCCAAGGATGTCAACTGTCCATCCTGTCATCATCCTTTGTTACAAAAACCTTTTCATTTTAATATGTTGGGCATACAGACAAGGTTTTGAAAAACCATTACATAATTCCAAACAAATCATCTGCAAATATAAAAAACACGTGCAAAAAGCAGGTTGGTAACCGGCAGTCGATCAATTGGTTATTAAGTCATTTCTGACAGGTGCCTGATTGGACTTCAAAAGGGCGTTGGTAACACGCTAAAAGAGCATCAGTTGCAAGTCAATCAGACACCTTTTAAAAGCTAAAAGGGCATGTGTTGCCTTGCGTTGCATGAAAACAGTTTACAAATACCGATGATAGGGGAATAAGTTGTCTGTGGAAGACGGAAAGACACGCCGATGGACAGGCAGCATATCTATTTACTTTTTTTGAATTTTTATCCCGTAGTTTACCCCCTTTGTAAGACCATCTGATTTTGTATAGTCATACCCTGCAAGTGAATAAGCCTTTATCCTGTTTCCCATCTATCCATTTAACGGAAGAACCCGGAATTTCGCATGGAAAGGGGAGACAATCCTGATTTTTATCGTAACTTTGCCGCCAAAACATAGCACAATGCAAAACGGACAGACTCAATATCCATTCGAGGAGAATTTCAGGAAAGACCTCTCCACTTACCTGCAGGACAGGAACCTTACAGACAAGATGCTGCCGGAAGCAGCAGACATCGAAGAGAAATGGCAGAAGATTGCAGAAGCCTATCTGCCTGACGGCATGCGTGAATTTACGGCTTACCCCATCGTCTCCCTCGGCTGGATGATGTACATCGGCATGGCGATAGCGAAATACTGGGATGAAGACTGGGAACTGTACGACAAGGTAGAGAACCTATACACCTATCTGCGCGACCGCATCGACTATGACCACATGGACGATTATATCTGCGAGAAAGTGCTGCTCCTCACCGCTGACGAACACAAGCAGCTGACAGCCGTCGTCGGCGAATGTGCCGCCCGGACCGACAGTCTGCTCCGCCATCTGCCGGTCGCCGCAGGCAGCAGTGATGCCTTCCACGCTTATGTCGCCGCCCTTCACCAGCTTTATCTTCTCGGCGCCGCCATACAGCTGAAGCGCATGGGATACCGCATGACGAGAATGTAAAACCCCGTCAGCAAGCCCCTGCCCCAAGGGCATTCAGCAGAGGAAAGGGCGATACTGACAGAATCCGGCAGCCGGGGAAAGACATCGCCCCACTGCCGACGGCCTCAGCCCCGCATAAGCCCATGCACGCTGCAGGCACGGGCCATGCCGGCAGGAGAGCGGCTACACCAGTTCTACCTCGTCCATTACCTGTTCCTTATCGCAGTAATGACATTTCAGAATCCCATGTGCCTTGTCAACGACATGGAAGATCGTATCCATCGGTTCGTTGTTGGTGATGCACTTGGGATTGTTGCATTTTACAATGCTCCGAAGCTCGTCCGGTGTCACCACCTTCTTCTTCTCTACCACTTCATAGTCATTAATGATGTTCAACACCACGTTCGGTGCCACGACCGACAGACGGGAGATCTCATCATCGGTGAAGAACTTGTCGCTCACCTTGATGATTCCCTTTGTGCCTACCATCTTCGATGAGAAGTTATAGCCGATGGTGACAGGCGTGGAGAGCTTCTGGAGCTGTAATAGGTTGACCACCTGAAAGGTCTTTTCAGCTGGAATATGATCAATGACGGTGCCGTTCTCAATGGCGGCTACAAGGCGTTCTTTCTTTGACATTTTTGCAGGATGGAATTAATGGTTGGAGGAATGAGGGCTTTTTATCGAGTGATGAAGGGAATTGCCGGAAACGAGGGACGGGCACGGAAACTGTCGATGAGGAGGAGAAGGTAAAGGCAGTGGCACGCATCGGGAGCACCGCCGGGGACATCCTCTCCGGGAGGAGCCGTCCGCATCCGTCATTCCGTCTCCCTCATCTGATGATGGTTCTGTCATTCCTTATCTGCTCTAACGATATGCCGAGACAGTGGCAGAAGATGGCCTCACGGGCAAAGAGACCGTTACGGGCCTGCTGGATATAGTAAGCGTGCGGACTTTCATCCACATCGTAGGCGATTTCGTTGACACGAGGCAGCGGATGGAGAATCCTCATGTTCGGGCGGGCCTGCGAGAGCATGTCACGCCGGAGGATGTAGACGTTCTTCACCCGTTCGTATTCCATCAGGTCGGAGAACCGTTCTTTCTGCACACGTGTCATATAGAGAATATCAGCCTTTGCGATGACATCCGGTGTAAACGCCTCGTGCTCTTCAAAGCGGATGCCATGTTCACGGCAATAGAGCTTGTACTCTTCCGGCATGGCGAGTTCCTTAGGCGCGATGAAGTGAAACGTCGGGTTGAAATGCCGCATCGCCATGATGAGCGAGTGGACGGTCCGGCCGTATTTGAGGTCGCCGACAAGATAGATGTTCAGATTCTCGAGCGTCCCCTGAGTCTGACAGATCGTATAAAGGTCGAGCAGACACTGTGAGGGATGCTGGTGGGCACCGTCTCCGGCGTTGATGATCGGTACAGGAGCCACCTCTGAGGCATACTGCGCAGCACCTTCTATATAGTGCCGCATGACAATGGCGTCTGCATAATTTGAGACCATGAGAATCGTGTCCTTCAGCGTCTCGCCCTTGCTGACGCTCGATACCTTTGCATCCGTAAAACCGATGACACGCGCACCGAGCCGGTTGGCAGCCGTCTCAAAACTAAGACGGGTCCGTGTCGAAGGCTCATAGAAGAGCGTTGCGATCACCTTTCCCTTGAGCAGTTCACGATTCGGGTGCCGCTCGAATTCCTGTGCCATACGGATGAGGTAGAGCAGCTGCTCACGGTCCAACCCCTGGATATTCACAAAGTTATGCTTTTCCATATTCTGCTTGTGATGTTTTGGTTCTTTCCGTCTGTAAAGGTACATATTAATTTTCTTTCCATCGAAGCGTGGAAAAGGAAAGTTCTGCGAGCGGCAAAAAAACATCCATTTATTTTGCTTATCCGCTGATTTACATTATCTTTGCATAATATTTCCGTAGTTTATGAGAAGGCATTTCGTACATTTCCTCTGGGGATTCCTGACAGTCCTGTTAGGCTTTATCGCCGTATTCTTCATTTCCGTATGGAATGGATGGATAGGCTATATGCCTGACATGGACGAGCTTTCCAACCCTATAGACAAATTCGCCTCACAGGTCTATTCGGCTGACCAGCAGCTCATCGGAACATGGAACCAGGACAACAACAACCGTGTGGCAATCGACTACAACGGCCTGTCGCCGCATCTTGTCCATGCGCTTGTTGCCACGGAGGACGAGCGGTTCTACGAACATTCTGGCATCGACTTCATCGCACTGGGGCGTGCCATTGTGAAACGCGGCGTGATGCGGCAGGCGAGTGCCGGCGGAGGGTCGACCATTACCCAGCAGCTGGCGAAGCAGCTCTTCTCGGAAAAGGCACACAACACACTGGAACGCCTCCTGCAGAAGCCCATCGAATGGATCATTGCCGTCAAGCTGGAACGCCACTTCACGAAGGAGGAGATTCTGGCAATGTACTTCAATTACTTCGACTTCCTGCACAATGCCGTGGGCATCAAGCGGGCGGCCAATGTCTACTTCAACAAGGAGCCGCGCAATCTGAACGTGACGGAGGCAGCACTGCTGGTGGGTCTCTGCAAGAACCCGTCCATGTTCAATCCGCTCCGCCACCCGGGACGCTGCATGCAGCGCCGCAACGTGGTCTTGATGCAGATGGTGAAGTCGGGATACGTCACGAAGGACGAATATGCGGAACTGTCGCAGCGGCCGCTGGGCATACACTTCACAAAGGCCAAGCCTGTGAACGGTTCGGCCGACTATTTCCAGGCTTTCCTCCGGCAGTACATGATGGCGAAGAAACCCGAACGGGAGAACTACCAGGCCTGGCAGAACCGCCAGTTCGTCCTTGACTCCATCGCCTGGGAACAGGATCCGCTCTACGGCTGGTGCAACAAGAACACGAAACGCAACGGCGAGCCTTACAACGTGAACACGGACGGCCTGCGCATCTATACGACCATCGACACACGAATGCAGCAGTATGCCGAGGAAGCGGTACGCAAGCATGTGGGCGGCTACCTGCAGGCACAGTTCAACCTTGCCAGCCGCTACAAGAAGAATGCGCCGTTCTCGTCGAACATCTCGCGGCGCACCATCAAAGAGATACTGAACCGTTCCTGCCGCCAGAGCCTGCGCTACCAGCGCATGAAGGAACAGGGAGCAACACCGGAGGAGATCAAGCGCAGCTTCCGTACCCCCCACGAGATGACGCTCTTCACCTATCATGGCGACATAGACACGGTGATGTCTCCGATAGATTCCATCCGCTACTACAAGTCGTTCCTGCGTGCCGCATTCATGAGCATGGATCCCCATACAGGAGCCGTGAAGGCCTATGTGGGCGGAATCGACTACCAGCACTTCAAGTATGATGTCGTGATGGGCGGCAGGCGGCAGGTGGGGTCGACCATCAAGCCTTACCTCTATGCACTTGCCATGCAGAACGGCATGACACCCTGCACGCTGGCACCGAATGTACAACGGACCTACGGCGGATGGACACCGCGCAACGGATCACGCGCCCGCTACGGACAGGAAGTGCCGCTGCGGTGGGGCTTGCAGCAGTCTAACAACTGGATTTCAGCTTATCTGATCAATCTGCTCGGACCGTCACAGTTTGTCAATATCCTGCACGACTTCGGTCTGAACAATCCAGACATAGACAAGAACACAGGCCCCGTGCTCTGTCTCGGGCCATGCGAAGTATCCGTCGGCGAGATGACCAGTGCCTATACCACCTTCGCCAATGGCGGAATCCGCTGTGCGCCGCTCTTCGTCACGAAGATTGAAGACAGCCATGGGAATGTCATCGCAAAGTTCCAGCCGCTGATGACCGAGGTCATCTCGGAAGTCAGCTCCTATCAGATGATTGACATGCTGCGTGCCGTCATTCAGGGAGGTACGGGCAGCCGGCTGCGCTACGCTTATCATCTCACTGCGGACATCGGGGGCAAGACCGGTACGACCAACAACAATGCCGATGGCTGGTTCATGGGCATCACGCCCGATCTCGTCAGCGGCTGCTGGGTAGGCGGTGAGGACCGGGACATCCACTTTGACAACACCGCAATGGGACAGGGAGCCACAACCGCTCTGCCGGTCTGGGCTTATTACATGCAAAGCATCTATGCAGACAAACGGTTAGGCTACAGCCAGAACACGAAGTTTTCCATACCTCCCAAATTCAATCCCTGTCAGGCTGCTGACACGATCAACGTGAACGGCATACAGGAAGAATACTTCTAAGCCGTTCCGCAGACGGTTCAGATGTGCTGGCAGACGGACAGACAATAGAATCCTTTGCCGACGACCTTGCGTATGGAGGAGCAGAAGACTGTATCATGAGAAAGCGCCGCTTCTTCTACTGCCCCCTGCGTAGTCTGAAAGCAACACTTCCCGGGAAAATACAAAGAAGACCATTCCAAAACATGAAAACGGGTTTTGGAATGGTCTTCTTCATTTGGGACTTTCTCAAGCTTTTATGGATACAATCCCACGTTGATGACGGAGCTGCCAGACTTTTATCGGACTAATCCATACTTTCGCCAGCACTGGCCAGGCTACTACCATGATTCCCCCTAGGCTTATGTCAGGATTGTCTCAAGCTTTTATCAGGGACTGATACAAACCTTTAGAAGAGCCGATTCAAGCTTTTATCAGGGACTTTCTCAAACCGGGAAAGTCCTGAAAAGCATTTGCCGATGGGCAACAGGCTCATCGTCCGGGACAGCCGGTCATCTATCCGCCTGCGTTTATATACAGAAGGAATCGCCCGATATGGTACATATCATATGCCCGTCGGAACGAGACCTGCTGCATGGAAGAAGCTGAGGTATTATGCCTCCTCATCGGCCGCCGGCTTCATATTGGTATAGACATTCTGCACATCGTCGAAGTCCTCCAGCTTCTCAACCATCTTGTCGATGGTCTCCCGCTGTTCAGGTGTCACATCCTTCAGATCATTGGGAATGCGGGTGAACTCGGCAGAAGTGATCTCGAAGCCATTGTCCTCCAAATGCTTCTGAATATCACCAAACCTTGTCGGCTCACCATAAATCGTGATTTCATCCTCTTCGTCATCCTCATCGTACTCATCATCAACCCCATAGTCAATCAGGTCGAGGATCAGTTCTTCCATGTCCAGCCCTTCCTTCTTCTTGAAGGTGAAGACCGCCTTATGGTCGAAGAGGAAAGCGAGCGACCCCTGCGTGCCGAGGTTGCCGTTGAACTTGTTGAAGACCGAACGGACATCCGCTACCGTACGTGTCGTATTGTCCGTCAGAGTATCGACGAACACGGCAATCCCATGAGGCCCATAGCCCTCGTACGGCACTTCCTTGTAGTCGCTCTGGTCCTTGCCCATCGCATTCTTGATGGCACGCTGGATATTGTCCTTCGGCATATTCTCACGCTTGCAAGTAGCGATGATGGCACGAAGGCGAGGGTTGTTCTCAGGTTCCGGACCGCCTGCCTTGACGGCGATGGCGATTTCCTTGCCTAACTTGGTGAATGTACGGGCCATGTGACCCCATCTCTTGAGCTTAGTAGCTTTGCGGTATTCAAATGCTCTACCCATTGGATTTGTCTGTTAACGGAGTTCTGCTCCGAGTTTATTTGTTAAATTCTTGATTAGTTTCTGCATGATGGCATCAATCGCCTTGTCGTTGAGCGTCTTGCTCTCGTCCTGAAGAATGAAATTGACAGCATAGCTCTTCTTGCCCTCCGGCAGATTCTTTCCCTGATAGACATCGAAGAGTTCGACACGCTTCAGCTGCTTCTTATCGGTCTGACGGGCAATCTCCTCAATCTGTGCGAACTCTACTTTGTCGTCAACCAGCAGTGCAAGGTCGCGGCTGACAGCCGGATACTTGGATATTTCCTGGAACTGGAGTCTGTTCTTTCGGATGGCCTTCATCAGCCCAGCCCAGTCCAGTTCGGCATAGTAAACCTTCTGCTCAAGGCCGAAACTCTTCAGGAGCCTGTGGCTGAGAATACCCATTTCCACCAGCACCTTACCGCCCCGTGTCTTCAAGGCAATCGCCTTGTCGAACACATTGTTATCGGATTTCTCACTGACGAGCAGGCCCTGTGCGATGCCGATACGGCGGAGAACATTCTCAACGTATGCCTTCAGTTCATAGAAAGAACTCTCCTCGTCAGGGTGCGCCCACGAACCCTGCACACGCTTTCCGGTCACCCATAACGCCATATGATAGTCCTGCACATAGGCCTTGATGGGACTTTCCTCCGTCCATTTCTCCTTATTGTATTTATAGACATTGCCCACCTCGAAGAAGCGCAGGTTCTGTGCCTTGCGGTTCACATTACGGACAATGCTCTCCAGACCGCCGAAGAGAAGCGTCTGGCGCATTACGCCCAGATCGGCCGACAGCGGATTCATTACCTTTACCGTCTCCTCCCAGGGATAGGCATTGAGTTCTGTCTCCTCATAATAGGAGCTCTTGGAGAGGGAATTGTTCATGATTTCAGAGAAGCCCTCGCCCACCAGCTGTTCGCCGATGATGTTCTCCCGATGGTAGTTCCTGTCGGCTTCTTCCGCAATCGTGAGCGATGACTTCAGCTCTGTCGGAATCTCCACGTTGTTGTATCCGTAGATACGGAGGATATCCTCGACCACATCACACGGACGCTGGACGTCTACGCGATAGGCAGGAACAAGCAGGTCAAGCCCCTCGGCATCTTCCTTCTGCACCCGCATTTCAAGGCTCTCGGCAATGCGTCTGATGGTCTCATGACCCAGTTTCTTGCCGATGAGGCGGTCGCAATATTCATAGTTCAGCCGGACGGGGAAATCCTCCATCTTCGTCGGATACTCGTCACGTACCTCCATGCTGACCTTTCCGCCGGCCAGTTCCCTGCAGAGGATAGCCGCCTGCTCCAGCGCATAGACCACCCCGTTCGGGTCAATACCACGCTCGAACCGGAAGCTGGCATCAGTCGAAAGGCCATGCCGGCGCGCGCTCTTGCGGATCCATGTCGGATGGAAATAAGCACTCTCCAGCACGACATTCTTCGTTGTCTCATAGGTTCCGCTACCCTTCCCGCCGAAAACACCGGCTATGCACATCGGTTCTTCCGCATTGCAGATAGCGAGGTCATGCTCCCCGAGCGTATGTTCTTCTCCGTCCAGGGTGACGAACTTCTTACCTTCGTTCTTGTCTTTGACGATGATACGATGCCCCTTGACCATGTCCGCATCAAAGCAGTGCATCGGCTGGCCATAGGCCATCATGATGTAATTGGTAATATCGACAATGTTGTTGATCGGGCGCAGACCGATGACATTCAGCTTGTCCTTCAGCCACTTCGGGCTTTCCTTCACCTCGCAGCCGGTTATGCTCAGACAGGCATAGCGCCGGCAGGCATCCGTATTCTCGATGGTCACATCGACAGGAAGGTCGTGGTTGTCAACCCTGAAGGCACTGCAGTCCGGACGATGAAGCGATGTCTTGTAACCGTTCTGCGTCAGCCAGGCATAGAGGTCACGGGCCACACCGTAATGGCTCAGCGCATCCGCACGGTTGGCCGTGATGTCTATGTCAATCAGCCAGTCGCTGTCCAGATGATAATACTCGGCGGCAGGCTGTCCGACAGGTGCATCCTCCGGCAGCACGATAATGCCGTCATGGCTCGTACCGACGCCGATTTCGTCCTCGGCACAGATCATACCGAAGCTCTCCACGCCACGCAGCTTGCTCTTCTTGATGGTGAATTCCTTGTCGCCGTCATAGAGCACGCAGCCCAGATCAGCCACAATGACTTTCTGTCCTGCAGCCACATTCGGTGCGCCGCACACAATCTGCTGCGGTCCGCCCTTGCCGAGATCGACGGTTGTCACGTGGAGATGGTCAGAGTTGGGGTGCGCCCCACAGGTCAACACTTTGCCGACGAAGAGTCCTTTCAGTCCTCCACGTATTGTTTCCACCTCGTCCAGTGCATCCACCTCAAGTCCCGTGGAAGTCAGCGCATCCGCTGTCTCCTGCGGGGTCAGGTCAAAATCGACGTATTCCTTAAGCCATTTGTATGAAATCTTCATTCTATCGATATGTTGTTATATTCCGAAATACGTGCAAAAGTACGAAAATTCCCAGACATGGCAAAGGGATAAAAAGAAAAAAACAGGAGGAGCAGGTACGGTCAACGCTCAAAGGGGCGACCGGAAGAATCAGAAGCGGTAGGCCATGCCTAACAGAATTTCGTAGGTATGCAGATAAACCTGGTCATGGCTGTGATACGTCGTCACCCTGCTGTAGGAGGCTCCGGAAACGGAAAGCTCCCATCCATGACGGAGCCGAAGGCGATAGTTCGGCGAAATGACGATCAGCCTCGCATGGCTATGGTCGCCCTGGACATTATAGAAGTGAGGGTCCACCCCGGCCAGGTCACGCTCCTCGTATCCTTTCCACGTCCACAGGTGATAGAACGCCGCATGGAAAGAGAATTTCCCGAAACGGTGGAACTGCATGAGGGTAGACGACTTCATGCCGTATCCTGATCCGATATTGTAATCACGGTCGAGCACGCTGTAATAATCGCTCTTCACGCCTCCCAGCAGGATTCCATTGAGGAAGATGCGCTGTTCCAGACGCTTCAGCGATCCGATTCCGTTGATCCGATAGATCAGTCCGGGACCGAATGCCGCAGTCTCGGAGATTTTGTAGGGAATGTTGTCCGAGCCGTGGGTAATCTTTTCAGAAGCATAATAATCGAAATGCTGGAAAATGCCCGCCTGCATCTTCACATGATTGCCGTTCCGTATCTGCCTGGAACAGAGGCGCCCCATCAGATGTATCCCACTGACAAAAGGCTGGCTGCCGCCCAGCATCAGGCTCAGGTCGGCCGTGAAGAAGTCATAGGGCCGGACAGTCGTCTCGTTGAAGGCGTCGCCATACTCCAGGTGGACGTTCAGGAAGGGGCTGTACTCTCCGCGTGTCATGGCTCCGCCGTCGGCCAGATAGCGTACGCCGAAGGAAAGCGAGAGATCGACAGGCAGACGCATGAAGTCATGGTACAGCGCATGATCCGACCGGACCCGCCATGCCTGTCCTGTCACGATGCGGTTGAATGCCCTTACGGGATTCAGGATACCGGCTCCCAGCTCGCGCAGAAAGCGTGAGAAGCCTCTGTCACGATCATCAAGAAGGAGGCTGCTGGTGCGGTAGAACACCTCGCCGATAGCGGCTCCTCCGATGGAGGTCGAGACGATGTCGTTGAGAGCGGGAGGATCGGTTTCGCCGGCCAGCTCCCACATCAGGCTGCCCCCGAGTGCATAGGGGAAAGAGGCGAGAAACCCCAGGCCGCTGGTGCGTGCCGCATTGAAATAAAGATTGCCGTGGTAAGGGTGAGCAAACTGGTTGGTCGAAAAGTAATCGTTGTCCCACACAAAGCCGTTCTTCATATTGCGCCATACAGTCGCCGCGCTGGTCTTCGCATAGTCGTAATGCAGCATGAAACGGTCGGCCGAATTTACAAGCAGGTTGATGCCTGCCACCTCGGCGACGGCTCTCCAGGGACGCCTCCTCCCTGCCCGGGGGTCATGGCAGGCAAAAAGCTGCTGCCGGACGGATTCTGCGCTGTCTCCGGCAAGGGCGAGCGTCTCCTCTTCCAGCGTTCTCATCCTGTGCGAGAAACCGGGCTGCTCATCGTGTGCAGGTGTCAGACGGAACGTCATTCCTGCCTCCAGGACCGGTTTGTTGCGGAACCTCTCATGATGGGCATACCAGCGGGTATGACCGTATCCGCCCGTGACGAATGCCCCGACGTGCCGGCCGAACTGATAGTCTATGGATAAACGCCCCTGCAGGGAGAACAACCGCTGCGGGCGGTCAGATGATTTCTCTTCAAAAGTCTCGATGTGCGCATAACCGATGTCAGCACTGACCGTCAGGCGCGAGGAAAGCTGGAAATAACGTCCCATACGGTAGAAGACCGAACCGGAGAAACGGCGGTCGAAATCGGCATAATAGAACCCGGTGCCTATGATGCTGTAAGCACTGCGGTTACGGAAACGCCATGCGATGTTCCCGGCCGTGCTGTTTCCTCCGAAGACAAGCAGGTCGGTCGTCGTGGCGGGACCGACGTTGAGCAGTCCGAGACGCACGCCGGAGAGATCATTGCTGAGGTTGATGAAACCGAACTGGAATCCCCTGGGATTGCGGTCGTTGACATTGACAAGCCCTATCTGCACGCCGCAGAGCGTGTCGGCATAGTTGTAGACGCCACCCTGCACGCCCCGCATATCCCCCGAAGTGATGTTGAGGCCGCCAAGCTGGACACCCTTCCTGACACCTCGGGAAAGGTTGTTCAACGGTGAAATCTGCACACCATAGAGGGGCGTAAGGCAGAGATTGCCAAGCCCCGCCAGCTGGACTCCCTTCACCTCACGCGCATCGTTTACGATGATACTCGCCTGAATACCTGTCAGTTCCCCCCGCACATGAGCCGCCACCGGCCCGAGATTCAGCCCGCGGACAGTGTCCGCACTCGACTGGGCAACGGCATGCGACACATTGCAAAGCAAGACTATCCAGATGATCAGCTGATGTTTCCGCATCATAAAAAGAGTTGTTGTCAGTGCAAAGTTAGCAAAATATTCCTGATTATGGGAGGCACCATGACCGATAAAGTAACGGAAAGACGTATATTCTGTCATAAAAAATCATCCTCCGGGAGATCCTTTGAAACACAGCCCGTCCATGCCTCCTGCCCCATCAGGGCCGAACAGGAGCAACGTCACGCATCCGCTTTTCCAGCACAACATAAACACCTAACAGACAACCTGTTATAATCATCATTTCAAACGGTGCCCCCTTGCGGTGCAAACGACCGTCAGTCGGCATGCAAACAAGCACCCCTTGAAGTCCAATCGGGCACAGATTGGAACACAAGTAACGCCATGTTGCAGAACAGGGGAGCGTTCTCCGCCCTCAGACCGTTCGTCATGACGGATAAAAGAGAGGGTGAGAACCGCCCGGATTGTAAACATATTTCGCAATGTGCCCGACTGCCTCGAATGGCAGTAGATGGAGGGGGCGACTTCCCCCACAGCCGCCCTGCAAAGAAATCGCAACAGAATTTTGCGCATTACAGCATTATGTGGTATCTTTGCAGGCAAACGACGACAGAAAAATCAAAACAGGCACGATGACAGACTCGAAGATCATCAACGACCCGGTGTTCGGATTCATCAAGGTACCGCGAGGCCTGCTGCTCGACATCGTCCGCCATCCGCTTCTCCAGCGGCTGGCACGCATCAAGCAGCTGGGACTCACGCAGGAGGTCTATCCCGGCGCACAGCACACGCGCTTCCAGCATTCGTTAGGAGCATTCCATCTCATGAGCGAGGCGCTCATTTCCCTGCGGCAGAAAGGCGTGTTCGTCTTCGACAGCGAGGCGGAGGCGGTGCAGGCGGCCATCCTCATGCACGACATCGGACACGCCCCTTTCTCGCACGTACTGGAGAACACCCTCATCAGCGGCATCACCCACGAGGAGATCTCGCTGATGATGATGGACCGCATCAACCGTGAAATGCACGGTGCGCTGAATCTCGCCATCAGCATCTTCAAGAACGAATACCCCAAGTCGTTCCTCCACCAGCTGATTTCCAGCCAGCTCGACATGGAGCGGCTGGACTACCTGCGCCGTGACAGTTTCTTCACAGGAGTGACAGAGGGAAACATCGGGTCGGCACGCATCATCAAGATGCTCAACGTGGTGGACGATGCCCTGGTGGTGGAGTCGAACGGCATCTACTCCATCGAGAATTTCCTCACCTCCCGCCGGCTGATGTACTGGCAGGTGTACCTGCACAAGACCACCGTGGGCTGCGAGCATATCCTCATCAACGCCCTGCGCCGTGCCAAGCAGCTGGCAAGGACGGGAACGGAGCTGTTCGCTTCACCTGCCCTGCGTTATTTTCTGTACGACGACATCACGGCCCGCTCGTTCCACACCCACGCCGAGGCCTTGGACAACTATATCGCTCTGGACGACAACGATATATGGAGTGCGTTGAAGGTGTGGCAGCAACACGACGACCGGATTCTCGCACGCCTGTCGTCAAACATCGTCAACCGGAGACTCTTCAAGGTGGAGGTACGGGAGGAAGAACCGACCGCCGGAGAGATGACCCGGCTGAAGGAACAGATAGCCGCCCGGTACGGGGTGAGCCTTGCCGACAGCAGTTATCTGGTGGGGGTCGACAGGGTGCAGAAAGACATGTACAATCCTTTCGACGACCACATCAGCATACTTTACAAAGACGGCACTTTACGGGACATCACCGAAGCCTCTGAGATTCTCAACATCGAGCTGCTGTCTAAAAAAATATGTAAATATTACCTCTGTTATCAACGATTCTGATAAAATTTACCTATCTTTGCACAATTGAAAACCCATAAACGGTAATTTAAATGGAATTCTCTGCGAAACAGATCGCGCAATTCATACAAGGCCGTGTGGAAGGTGACGAGAACATCACCGTCAACACTTTCGCCAAGATTGAAGAAGGCAGGAAAGGGGCGATTTCCTTCCTTGCCAATCCCAAATACACACATTATCTATATGATACGGAATCGTCCGTCGTCCTGGTCGACGAGGGCATAGAGCTGGAAAAAGACGTGCAGCCCACGCTGATCCGGGTGAAGAACGCACGCGACTGCGTGGCAAAGCTGCTGCAGCTCTACGAAAGCATGAAACCGAAAAGGCAGGGCATCGACTCCCTCGCTTTCATCTCCCCCAAGGCGACCCTCGGCAAAGATGTCTACATCGGCGCCTTCGCCTACATCGGCGACGGCGTGAAGCTGGGCGACGGCTGCCAGATATACCCCCATGCGACCGTCATGGACGGGGCACAGCTGGGCAGCAACTGCATCGTCTATCCCAACGCCAGCATCTACCACGGCTGCAAGATCGGCGACAACGTCATCCTGCATTCCGGCGCGGTCATCGGAGCCGACGGCTTCGGCTTCGCTCCCAATGCGGAGACCGGCTGCTACGACAAGATCCCACAGATCGGCATCGTGACGATCGAGGACGACGTCGAGATCGGCGCCAACACCTGCGTGGACCGCTCCACCATGGGCAGCACCTACGTGCGCAAGGGCGTGAAACTCGACAATCTCGTACAGATAGCACACAACAACGACATCGGCGAGAATACCGTCATGTCGGCCCAGGTGGGCATCGCCGGCTCTACGAAAGTGGGAAAGTGGTGCATGTTCGGCGGGCAGGTAGGCATTGCCGGACACATCACCATCGGCGACAAAGTATTCCTCGGCGCACAGTCGGGCGTGCCGGGCAGCCTGAAAAGCAACCAGCAGCTCATCGGCACACCGCCGATGGAACAGCGTCCCTACTTCAAGTCGCAGGCCATCTTCCAGCGGCTGCCGGAGATGTACAGACAGCTGAACGCCCTGCAGAAAGAGATTGAAGAACTGAAAAAGAACAGATAACAAAACGTCCGCAGGCGAGAAGAGACAGCGAGGCCGGAAAGCGCTTCGCACCATGCGGAAACCGCAGGCAGGACACCGGAGACCGGTACCGTCCCCGGCTCCCCGCTAAAAGCTCCGGACGCCTTTCCGCCTCCAGACGGAACGGAAACAGCGAAATATCAGATATACATACATGGACACTGTCAAGCAGAAAACACTGAAAGGGAGCTTCTCCCTCTTCGGGAAAGGACTTCACACAGGATTGAGCCTCACGGCGACCTTCAATCCTGCACCGGAGAACACCGGGTACAAGATTCAACGGATTGACCTCGAGGGCCAGCCCACCGTCGATGCCGTCGCCGAGAATGTGGTCGACACCCAGCGCGGAACGGTTCTGGCAAAGGGGGATGTCCGCATCAGCACCGTAGAGCACGGCATGTCAGCCCTCTATGCAATGGGCATCGACAACTGCCTGATTCAGATCAACGGCCCGGAATTTCCGATTCTCGACGGTTCCGCAATGATGTATGTAGAGAAAATCAACGAGGTGGGCATCATCGACCAGAACGCCCCGAAGGACTACTACATCATCCGCAAGAAGATCGAGATCAAGGACGACAACGGCTCCGTCATCACCCTCCTCCCGGATGAGCAGTTTTCGATTACGGCCATGTGCAACTTCGACTCGAAGTTCATCAGCAGCCAGTTCGCCACACTGGACAATATCGAGAACTATGCGACCGAGATCGCACCGGCCCGCACGTTCGTCTTCGTACGCGACATCATGCCGCTGCTGCAGGCCAACCTCATCAAAGGCGGCGATCTGGACAATGCCATCGTCATCTATGAGCAGCAGGTGTCGCAGGAGAAGCTCGACCAGCTTGCCGACCTGCTGAAAGTGCCCCACATGGATGCCAACAACATCGGCTACATACAGCACAAGCCGCTGATGTGGCACAACGAGTGTACACGGCACAAACTGCTTGACATCATCGGCGACATGGCACTCATAGGAAAGCCCATCAAGGGACGCATCATCGCGACACGTCCCGGACACACGGTGAACAACAAGTTCGCCCGCCTGATGCGCAAGGAAATCCGCAAGCATGAGGTACAGGCTCCCATCTACGACCCGAACGACGAACCGCTGATGGACAACATCCGCATCCGCGAACTGCTGCCCCACCGCTATCCGATGCAGCTGGTCGACAAGGTAGTCGCCATGGGATCGACGAGCATCATCGGCATCAAGAACGTGACGAGCAACGAGCCGTTCTTCCAGGGGCACTTCCCGCAGGAGCCGGTCATGCCGGGCGTACTGCAGGTAGAGGCCATGGCACAATGCGGCGGACTTCTCGTCCTCTCACAGGTGGAAGAGCCGGAACGGTGGTCCACCTACTTCCTGAAGATCGACGACGTGAAGTTCCGGCAGAAGGTTGTCCCGGGCGACACACTGCTGTTCCGCGTCGAACTGCTCGGACCTGTCCGCCACGGAATCAGTTCGATGAAAGGATATATGTTCGTCGGCGACCATGTTGTCGCTGAGGCGACATTCACCGCACAGATAGTAAAGAACAAGTAAGGAATTAAAGGAAACAATGAACCAGATAAGCCCATTGGCCTTTGTTCATCCAGAGGCAAAACTTGGTGACAACAACATCATCGGCCCGTTCTGCTATATTGACAGGAACACCGTCATCGGCGACAACAATGTGTTCCAGAACAGCGTGACGATCAACTACGGTGCACGGCTGGGCAGCAACAACGAGATTTTCCCCGGAGCGAGCATATCGACAAAACCGCAGGATCTGAAATTCCGGGGGGAAGAAACGATCTGTGAGGTGGGAGACAACAACTCCATCCGGGAGAATGTCACCATCTCGCGCGGTACGGCATCGAAGGGTACGACCAAGGTGGGCAGCAACAATCTGCTGATGGAGTGCGTACACATTGCGCACGACTGTATCATCGGTTCGGGCGAAATCATCGGCAACTCGACGAAGTTCGCCGGTGAAGTCATCGTGGAGGACAATGCCATCATCTCGGCCAATATCCTCTGTCACCAGTTCTGCCGCATCGGCGGATATGTGATGATACAGGGGGGCAGCCGGTTCTCCATGGACATTCCTCCGTACATCATCGTAGGCAAGGAGCCTGCACGCTACATGGGCATCAACCTCATCGGACTGCGCCGGCGGGGATTCTCCAATGAACTGATCGAACTGATACACAACACCTACCGCATCCTCTACGGGACCGGCACACGTGCGGAGAACATTGCGAAGATCAAGAATGAGCTGCAGGTCACACCGGAAATCCAGCACATCATCGATTTTGCAGAGACTTCACAGCGGGGAATCATCAAGTAAGGGGTTCCCCCTATCACCGCCTACCCCCGCCTATCCCGCTTATCACCGCCTACCCCAACTTATCACCGCCTACGCACCCTCTGATGGATTCCGAGGAGGCTCATCATCTTGAAAGACAAAACACTCATCGTCATCACAGGCCCTACAGGAGTAGGCAAGACCGAAGCGACACTGCGTATCGCCGAACACTTCAATGTACCGGTCATCAATGCCGATTCACGTCAGATATTCTCCGAGATACCGATCGGCACAGCCGCTCCGACCGCCGAACAGCAACGGAGAGTGCGGCACTACTTCGTGGGAAGCCGACATCTGGAGGATTATTACTCGGCAAGCCTGTACGAACAGGAGGTGCTGAAGCTGGTCCGCAGCATGCCCTCCTCTGTTGCACTCCTGTCCGGCGGGTCGATGATGTATATCGACGCAGTCTGCAAAGGCATCGACGACATACCGACCATTCTGCCGGAGACACGCATGGAAATGAAAAGGAGGCTGGAGACGGAAGGACTTGCGAAGATGTGCGGACTGTTGAAAGAACTGGATCCCGAACACTGGGAGACCGTCGACCGGAACAATCCACGCCGTGTCATCCATGCCCTTGAAATCTGCATACAGACAGGAAAGACCTACACCTCCTTTCGTTCTGACACCAGCAAAGAACGCCCATTCAACATCCTCAAGATAGGACTGAGCCGCAACCGGGAAGAACTGTACGACCGCATCAACCGCCGTGTCATACAGATGATCGACGGAGGAATGATCGAGGAAGCGCTGCGCGTCTATCCAAAGCGGGCACTCAATTCGCTCAACACCGTGGGATATAAGGAACTGTTCGAGTACCTCGACGGGCTGACAACGCTCGATGAAGCCATCTTCAAAATACAGAGCAATACACGCCGGTATGCCCGCAAACAGCTTACATGGTATAAAAAGGATGCGGGTCTCCGGTGGTTCGAACCCGACAACGTTGAAGAAATCTTAAAATATATCCACACTGCTTTATCAGATACAAGTAAATAACTACTTTTGCAGGCAGATAGTAGACTTCCTTGCCGCACTGCTTCCTTATAAAGCTGACAAGGAAATTATCAACGCGAAGATTGTCAATCAATGGTAAAGAAATTCTCAAAGTTCATCAGGAGCATTATCCGTGGTGTCATTCACTTCTTCCCGTGGTATGCCAGACTTTATAAAGGGCGTGCCTGGTATACAAAAGGCGCAATAGGCATCGTCTCGTTCTTTGTCGCTATCTTCCTCTACCTGGGAATGGTGGACATCAACTTCCTGTGGCTCTTCGGGAAGTCACCGGGCTTCGTGGAAATAAAGACGCCGCCGACCTACGCAGCATCTGAAATATACAGTGCCGATTCGGTACTTATCGGCAGATTCTACAAGGAGAACCGTACACCGGTAAAGTATGAAGAAGTGACTCCGGCCTTCTGGAAGGCGCTCATCAGTACAGAGGATGAACGCTTCTACAGTCATCACGGCATCGACTTCATGGGCATCGGAGGAGCAATCAAGGATGCAGTGACCCGCGGCGACGGACGTGGTGCGTCGACCATCACGCAGCAGCTGGCCAAGAATATGTTCCGTGTCCGTACGCAGTATTCTGCCGGACTGCTCGGACATGTGCCGGGTCTCCGCATGCTCATCATGAAAAGCAAGGAATGGATCATTGCCGTAAAGCTGGAGATGATCTACTCCAAGAAGGAGATTCTGACGATGTATGCCAACACCGTCGACTTCGGAAACAACTCCTACGGAGTGAAGACCGCAGCCAAGACCTACTTCAACACCACTCCTGCAAAGATGTCGGTCGACCAGGCCGCGACACTCGTGGGCATGCTGAAAGCGACTACCTACTACAATCCGATTACCCATGCCAAGAACTCCATACGCCGCCGCAACACCGTATTATACAATATGGTGACGCATAATGCACTTCCCCGGACCGAGTATGACGAATACTCCCGGCAGCCGCTGAAGCTGGATATACATGTCGAAGAGAACTATGAGGGACAGGCACAGTACTTCCGCGAGTATGTCGCCGACTATCTCAAGAACTGGATGAAGGACAACGGCTACGACCTTTACAGCAGCGGACTGAGAATTTACACCACCATCGACACACGTATGCAGAAGTATGCCGAGCAGGCTGTCTCAAAGCAGATGGAGAAGGTACAGCAGCAATTCGACAACCACTGGCGCGGCATGCAGCCATGGCGAGATGCAAAGGGAGATGAGATACCGGGCTTCATCGAAGGGATCGCGGAACGCCAGCCGTTCTATAAGAAACTGGTGCAGAAATACCCCAGCCAGCCTGACAGCGTGCTTTATTATCTCAACAAGCCCCACAAGGTAAGGCTCTTCGACTATGCGAAAGGACAGATTGAAAAGGAGATGTCTTCCATGGACTCCATCCGTTACATGGTGAAGTTCATGCACTGTGCGATGGTGGCTATGGAGCCACAGTCAGGTGCCGTGCGGGCCTGGGTGGGTGACATCGACTTCAAGACGTGGAAGTATGACAAGGTCGTGGCCGAGCGACAACCGGGTTCTACCTTCAAGCTTTTCGTCTACTCAGAGGCCTTCAACCAGGGACTTACACCTTGTGACAAACGCCGTGATGAGTACATCAGCATGCAGGTACTCGACAAGAAGACAGGACAGATGAAGACCTGGACACCACACAATGCCAACGGACGATTCTCCAACGACTCCCTCACGCTGAAGAGTGCCTTCGGGCGCAGCATCAACTCCGTGGCAGTACGGCTCGGTCAGGAGATGGGCATCAAGAACATTATCCGTACTGCTCAGGACATGGGCATCAAGAGTCCGCTGGACGACGAGCCCTCACTGGCTCTCGGATCCAGTGACGTGAACCTGCTGGAGATGGTCAATGCCTACGGTACCGTGGCCAATGACGGAGAACATCATGTCCCGGTCGTCGTCACACGCATCCTCGACAAAGACGGAAATGAGGTCTATGTCGCACCGAAAGACCATGAGAAAGCCCTTCCTTACCGTACGGCTTTCCTCATGCAGGAGATGCTGAAGGGCGGTGTGAATGAAGCCGGCGGAACCAGTCAGGCTCTGCGCCACTTCATCTTCAACGACACCGACTGGGGAGGCAAGACCGGTACGTCCAACAACCATTCTGACGCCTGGTTCATGGCCGTAAGCCCCAACCTTGTCGTCGGTGCATGGGTCGGTGGCGAGTACCGTTCCATCCACTTCCGTACAGGAGCATTAGGACAGGGGTCGAAGACCGCACTGCCTGTCTGTGGAGAGTTCATCTACAGCCTCATGCGCGACAAGGCTTTCCAGAAGTATCATGCCAAATGGCAGTTGGATCCCGACGAGGACATAGACCCGACCATGTACAATTGCCAGCCGGTGGTTGTCCGCCGTCAGCTGCCCGATTCGCTGCGCGGCGCATCGTCGGCCCGCCACCATCATCAGGGACAAGGGGAAGAAGTCCCCGAAGAGGGGGCTGAAGGAAACGAGGAAGGAGGCTTCGAACTGGAGACCGCCCCGCAACCTGCACCCGAACGGCACGGCAACAACGGCAACGAGACACAACAGATCATCAAAAAGGCAAAGCGGCCACACAGCGAAGACATGGAGATATAACCCCGTCAAAGTACAATGTCGCAGAAGAACCAAGCCATAGATGCAAAGGCGATAGACCTGGATAACCCGGAGTTACAGAAGGCGCTCCAGATCATCCAGTTCACAAACAATTCCCTGTTCCTGACCGGCAAGGCTGGAACAGGGAAGTCTACGTTTCTACGGTATATAGCTGCGACCACAAAGAAAAAACACGTTATCCTCGCACCGACCGGCATTGCCGCCATCAATGCCGGCGGCAGCACACTGCACAGCTTCTTCAAACTCCCGTTCTACCCGCTTGTCCCCACCGACAAACGATACACGAGACGCAACCTCCGCAGCACGCTGAAATACAACAGTGACAAATGCAAGCTGTTGCGCGAAGTGGAACTGATTATCATCGACGAAATCAGCATGGTCAGATCCGACATCATCGACTTCATCGACAAAGTACTCCGTGTTTACAACCGCAACATGCGTGAACCGTTCGGTGGAAAACAGCTTCTGCTGGTGGGCGACATCTACCAGCTGGAACCTGTCCTCAAGGAGGAAGACCGCCAGCTCCTGCAGCCTTATTATGCCAGCAGCTACTTCTTCGATGCAAAAGTCTTCCAGGACTACCCGCTGGTAAGTATCGAACTGAATAAAGTCTACCGGCAGAGCGACCCCTCCTTCATTTCCATCCTCGACCATATCCGTACCAACCAGGTCTCCGAGAAAGAAATCAGATACATCAACACCCGTGTCGGGACACAGATAGAAAAGGCAGAAGAAACCTTCACCATCACCCTGTCTACCCGGCGGGACACGGTAGACTGGATCAACAACCAGGGACTGGAAAGCCTCAAAGGTGACCCCGTGACGTTCCTCGGTGAAGTCAAAGGAGAATTTCCGGAGAGCAGTCTTCCCACGCCCGTCGAGCTCAACCTCAAGGCAGGCGCACACGTCATGTTCATCAAGAACGATGCGGAGAAGCAGTGGGTAAACGGCACGCTGGGACTCGTCATCGGCATTGACGAAGAGGCCGGCCTGCTCTACATACACACAGAAGACGGCGACGACCTGCAGGTACAGCGGGAGATGTGGGAGAACGTACGCTACCATTTCAATGAAACCGAACAGAAGATCGTGGAGGAGCAGATCGGCACCTACGTGCAGTTCCCCATCAAGCTGGCATGGGCCATCACGGTGCATAAGAGTCAGGGGCTGACCTTCCGGAATGTCAACATCGACTTCACGGGCGGTGTCTTCGCCGGCGGACAGGCCTATGTCGCCCTCTCACGCTGTACAAGTCTGGAAGGCATCACCCTCAAAGAGCCGCTCCGCCGCAACGAGGTGTTCGTCAGGAGCGAGGTGGTACAGTTTGCCAGACACTACAACGACCACAACATCATATCGGCAGCGCTCAGGCAGAGCAAGGCGGACAAGGAATACTCCGATGCCGCAAAAGCATTCGACAAGGGGAACTTCGATGCCTTCCTGCACAATTTCTTCCTCGCCATCCACAGCCGGTACGACATAGAACGTCCTGCGGCGAAACGCCTCATACGGCGGAAACTGGATGTCATCAACCGGCTGCGCGACGAGAACGGCCGCTTGAAAGAGCAGATGGAGGAACAGAAAGCATATCTCAAAAAACTATCTGTGGAATATGTCATGATGGGAAAGGAATGCGAACACGAGGGCATGACCGAGGCGGCCATAGCCAACTACGAGAAAGCTGTCACGCTCTGCCCCGACAACCCCACGGCACTGAAACGGCTGAAAAAGCTGAAACCCGCAACTTACCGGAAGCAATAGATACGATTATGGAGAAGAAAAGAAATCTGTCAAAAATCATAACGACCATCATCCTCTGCATCATCCTCGTAACTGCCATGATAGCCTCCTGCCATCACAGCAGAGCCATCGAGGGAACCGACAACGGCGACACCGTGGCTGCCTCCGAATTTGAACCCCAGACGGAGAGCGGAAAGCCCGACATCAGTCTGCAGCGTATCACCGCTGTCCGGTTTCCTAAATACAAACTGTCGAAAGCGACCCCTTTTGTCCCGGATTCGGTCAGTCTGGCGGCCGATGAAGAAACCGTTGCAAGCGGGAACTACACAGCCGTCCTGCTGCTTGACACGATTCCCGGCAAGCATTTTTACGAAGCCGTCGACCTTGCCGCACAGCAGGATACCTGCTGGAACATCGGCAGGAACTCATACACGTACGAACGAAGAGACAAGACCGGGGGTCTCTACAAAGTCGCTTTCGACAGAGATGCACGGCAGATTGTCGTCACCCATCTGAACAGAGAACTGGTCAGACCTGATTCTCCTCAGAAGCACAAGGGGAGACCTGAAAAACACTCCTGACGGACTGTTCTCCAGCCAACAGAGCAGCCGGACGCAAGCCGACAGGCGGCAGAATGAGGCTGGAATGCCGATGCCGACAACATGCATCACCGTCCGACATTCCAATTCCACACCGTGTCCGGGGAACATCATGACCGATAAAAACCTCGCAATCCCACCCCGCAACGGCAAGGACCGCATCGTGCCGGTGTTCTGCCCTTCTCCACATCTTCCGTCCTCCCCTTCACCGCACTTATCCATACGAAACGGCAAAGAGGCTGTATCAAGACATTCCACATGCTTGATACAGCCTCTCTTCATTGCATCATCCGGATGACTGTCTGCCTATTCGAATGTACGTTTTCCTTCTTGTACGGCCGGCCTGACAATGATTTCACGTTGTCTGGCACCGGTCGTGACCTTCATGGCTACGCCGGCAATTTCCTGCGGCGTAAGCGTACTGAATACAGGTGTGGCGACGGCTTCGTCATCCGGCGAAAGCTCCTTTCCGGTCTCGGCATAGACATTGAGCAGTCCCATCCACTCCGACAGTTTGTTTTCACCTTGGGGAGACTCCGGTTCCTCCTCCCGGATGGCAAGAGGCACCATGGCCGCCTTGAAGTCGTCAGCAGTAAAACGCTGCGCCTTGATGTCGTCAAGAAGCTGATGAATCAGCGTGAGCACCCTGTCCACATGCTCCCTTGCCGTAGAGAGGTGGATGCTGAGATGCTCGTTCGCTTCAGGACGGGGAGTATAGTCAGCGCGGACACCTACGGTATAAGTCAGGTGCTCTTTCTCACGCAGAACGTCAAAACAGCGGCGTTCCAGCAGGGCACGCATCACCTCCATGGCGGCCTGCTCGCGGTCGGACAGCTTCAGCTTATTGACAAACGAAATCTCAATCTCCGCCATGTCTCCTTCGGTCTCGGCAACGAACGTATGTCTGATGACAGGTGCGGCGGATGAGAAGTCCATAGGCTTCGCCTCCGTCTTCACAGGCTTACCCCCTCCCTTGAGCGAACCGATGTAACGCAGTACCAAGTCCTTTGCCTTCGCCTCCGGCAGGTCGCCGATCAGGCAGTATGTGAAACGGGAAGCATCTCCCAGATGCTTCTGGAACTGCTCCTGCAGCCCGTCATACCGGACGGACTTGAAGAAAGCCTCATCCTGACGCGGGTTCATCGCACTGACCGGATAAAGCAGTTGCCGGATAGAATCCTGGACGGCATCCATACCGCTCTTCGCACGGTTCTCGTAGACATAAAGGCTGCGCTGGACATACTTGTCAAAGACCGGTTTCGAGAAGTTCTGGCGGGACAGGACCAGATACAGATAACCGAAGAAGTCGTCGGCGTTGCCGGCAGGAGCGTTGCCCCCTACCCCGTCGCTGTAATCCTCCAAGGAGAGCGAGAGATCGATGTTCTTCCCCTGCAGCCACCGCGCCAGCTGGTTGCGGTCATAGTTATACACCCCCGACTGCATCAGCAGCGAACGCATGGCCGTGTAATCGGCAAGTTCCTTTGCCGGCACGATCGACTTCCCGCCTTCCGCAGAACCGACGAAGAAGAACCTGTCCTGCAGCTCCGGCACGTGCTTGTACAGCACCCTTGCCCCGTTAGAGAGCGTCCATTCCTTTGCCTGCAGGCGGTTCAACGGCTTCTCCGCAACGATCCTCCCCGGTGTCAGATTGAAATCGACAAGCTGCCTGACCGGCTTGACGCTGTCGATATGTATCAGACCGCCATACGATCCCTTTGCATTCAAAGCCTCCCTGAAGTCGGCCTCCGTGATATTCATCCCGTCCGGTGTCTTGGAATAGGTGACGAAAGCAAGGTTGTCGTCGTTGAGCAGGGATTTCATCCATGCGTTCATGTCCTCCGCCTCCAGTTCGACCAGTGTCTCTATGTTGCGGCTGATCTGTGTGCGGAAGTCCTGTACGGGAATACCGTAGAGGAAGTTCTGGCGGAAGAGCATCAGGGCATTGTCTGGTGTGCCCAGTCCCTTCTCGCCCAACACGCCTTTCATCCCGTCGTACATCCGTTCTTTCTCCTCATTGAACTCGGCCGCCGTAAATCCTTTGTCACGCAGCGACTCACGTACCGCCAGCAGCTGGTGCAACGCTTCCTGCTCACTGCCCCGGTACGGCACCATGTCCCACGCCATCTGAGAATAGCCTCTTACCAGAGACGAAAGACTCACTTCGGCGGCAATATACCGTTCCTTGCCGGCATTCTTCAACAGGGCAAAACGCTTGGTAGCAAGCAAATTGAAAAACTGCATGAAGAGGAACTGCCGCACACGGTCGTCCTCGGGAGCATCGCCTTTCACCGCATAACGCTGGTAAAGTCCGAATGATGCGCTCTTGTTCTCCGGATCGACAAAACGCATATACAACGGCGTGGCGTTGTCGGGAATCTGCCTTGCCTGCGGACTCACCGGAGGTGTCTGCCTGGCAGGAAGCGTCTTGAAAACAGCCTGGACGCGCTGCTCCACCCGGTCGGGATCGACGTCGCCGATGACGGCGACAAACTGCTTGTCCGGACGGTACCACTTGTCATAGAACTGCCTTACCTGCTTTTGCTGGAACGATTCCAACAGCTTCCGCGAGCCGATGACATTATGCGTCGCATATCCTGAATGATTATAGACGACAGGCGCAATGGCATCTGTCAGCCGGCGGTCCACCCCCGCCCGATGACGCCATTCTTCGAGGATGATGCCCCGTTCCTTCTCTATGTCCTTCGGCAGCATCCTGATGCCATGACACCAGTCACGGAGCACCCAGAGCACATCTTCATTGAGCTTCGCATCCCCCGCCGGCACATTGTGTACGGCATACCGGGTATCGTCGACACCGGTGAACGCCTCAAAGTCGTTGAGGTCGTGGCTGCGGAGGAAGTTCATCACACCACCGGGGAAGTGGTCGGTGGTATTGAACGCCAGGTGCTCCAGCACGTGTGCCAGCCCCAGTTCCCCGTCCGTCTCCAGGATGGCGCCCACATTCTGATAGAGGTAATACTGCGCTTCACCCGAGGCCGAGCCGTCGTTGTATATATAATAGGTGAGCCCGTTCGGCAGCTTCCCCGTCCGCAGACCCCGCATCTGCGCACGGGCCGTACCGGAGGACAAAAGCAGGAAGCCCACGAGCAGTGCCTGCGCCATGCCCGTGAGGCGTTGAATGAGATTCTTGAACATCATCGTCATTTACTTTTCAAGGAGTTCGAGTGTGGAGAGCTTCTGCTTGATGGCTCCCTGCAGCATCGCCTGCGGCATCTCCATATTCTCCAGCCGGAGCGTCTCGGCAAAAGCCTGGTTGTAGAACTCACGTGCCTTGGCGTAGTTTTTCAGTTCACGGTAGGAATCGCCGATCATCACCATGTAGTTCACACGGTCCATGACGGCGTCTTCCTGTGCCAGAGCCTTTTCAGCCCACTGGATGGCCACCTCATGATCCTTGCTCTTCAGACTCTTGCCGGCCGCCATATAGAGATTCTGCGCCGCCTTGCCATAATCCGCCGACCGAAGGTTCCCCTCCATCTTGCCGAAATAGATCTGCATCGCCTTCACATAGCCGTCCACGTCCTTGTTCTTGTACAGATTGTAGAGGGCGTCGAAATAGAGTCTGGATTTCTCGTAGGGAGTGATGCCCTTCAGCCCGACGACCCCGTATGCCTTTGCGTACTGGTTCTTCACCTTCTCCACATACTCTTTATACTTTGCATTCCCGTCCTTTGCTAGGTCTTCCGCAAAGAGATCGTTGGCTTCGACGATGTAATAGGAAGGTGCCTTTCCGACAGCCTTTGTCCAGTCGTCGAGATGGTCGTTGATGAGGTCTATCACATACTGCTTGTGCTCCTTGTCCTCGTCGCCCTCAAGCGTCAGAATGATCTTGTAGTCGTTCTCGTTGATGAGCTTCAACGGTGCTTTGGCCGCAATGTAGTTCTTATAGAGCTTCTGCAGACGGGTCACCCATTTGTCGGCCTCCATTCCCTCCTGCGCCTGCAGGAAAGAAGGAGCCTTCAGGAGGAGCTGCTGCTGTACGTCAAGGTCGCTGTTGTCGGCCTTGTACTTGTTGTACAGTTCTTCAAAGCTGACCCGCTCGCCTGCGACGATCTTCGCCGCTTCCATGAGTTCGTCCTTGTCCATAGCACCCGTATTTACCGACAGGGCCTTGCCGTCAGGTGCAATGAAGGCTACCGTCGGATAAGCTGCCACCTTATAGTTTCTGGCAATCTCGACATTCTCGCCTTTCTCGGCATCCAACTGCAGGCTGATGAAATGTTCGTTGAAATACTTCCCGACTTCCTCCTGCGTAAAGACGGTCTTGGCCATCTTCTTGCACGGCACGCACCACACGGCGTAGAAGTCTACAAAGAGCGGTTTGTTCTCCTGCTTCGCCTTTGCAAGTGCCTCTCCGAATGTACCCTTAAAGAAAGCGATTCCGTTTGCAGCATCGGATGTCGCACCCTGTTGTGCACGTCCCTGTACTGCCAGCAGGAGAAAGGCTGCAAGCAACAGGACACATCTACTTCTTTTCATAATCAATCTGATTAAAATGGTTTATAATCTTTTTGTTTCTGATCGTTCCGGATCCTGTCGGCTGGAGCAGACCGGCCTGCCGCCGGGATTCACATTCCCGGCCGTCGGGAACGATGTTCCCAGCCGCTGGGAGCACTGTTCCCAACCGGTCGGGAACAGCAGTCCCAGCCGCCGGCCTGTCCTCCGACTGTCTTCAGCGTCAGTCCAAAGGCAGTTCGTCGTCGGTCACGACAACCTTGAAGACATTCTCCAGAACGGCCTCATGATCTTCGTTATACACCCTGAACGACAGCTGGTATCTGCCATTCGGCAGCTGTTTCACCGCTTTCAGCGAGACAACGACCAGACCGCCCGTCACCGAGATTTCGCCCTCCCGGCAGAGCTTCAGGAAGAGCTGCTCCTGCTCCGGGCTGCCGGCTTTGACACCGGCCAGTTCGAAATTGACGGGATTGGTGCCGGCAACGCCCTGGATACGTGTCGAAACGAACGGGAGATTGCCGACTGCACGGTCGCTCGTCGGGTCGATGTTGTGGAAAACGTTGATCGAATCGGGGGTAAATGAAGCTCCTGTCGTCCGCAGGTAGCCGACATCCATCCTGCGGCAGGATGCCATGAAACCTATCGTGAGCGCCGTCAGGCAGAGCAGGGCGATCCTTTTCTTCATCTTTTTCATGTTCTAAAAGTCCGTTAGTTTGAAGTTGTAATCAAGTGAGTGGACGACCCCTGTAAGCGTTTCGATGTTACAGGAAGCGACATCCGTGGTCTGCGTCGTCGCAGGCGAGACAAGATGAATCCGCAGAGGCCCCTTGCCCGGCACATTGTTGTAAGCCTCGCGGAAGGTGTAGATCCACAGCCGCTTTCCCGAAGCCATCTGCACCTGCTCGCCTCCCTTTCCGATCGGTGTGGAAGGGTCTGACGACTTGACGCCCTCCTTGAAGTCGTCAAGCATCACGCGCCTGCCGGGGAGGACACAGTTCAGGATAAACGTCCGGCAGTCGGCCACAGGCATGTCAGCGACCGTCTCCATGCCGTTGTCTAACAGATAACGGCGGATGCTGTGGCTGGTAGGGCCGAAGAACGTGAAGTCCTTTCCATACCGGCTTGTCCCCTGGAAGAGCGGAACCAGGCCGGCACGCTCCGTCATTTCGCACAGGAGTTCCCAGTTGTACTTGTCGCCTTTGAAGTAATCCCACATGGTGGTCTCGTGCTTGCCGTTGGCAAGTCCGGTATCGTCGAAATTGTATTGGGTGCAGCTGGCGAACAGTCCCGCCGTCAGGCACACCATTGCGATATAGATAATCTTTTTCATTTTTCAGACAATTATATTTGTTATGCAGCTTGGGATGCCGGATCAGTTGTAAGACTGCCAGTAAGGTTTCTGCCGCAGCCTGTTGTTGATCACGTGTCCGTCCTTGTCCTGCCATGCATCCTTGGGCAGCGGCAGGAAGAGTGCGCCGCCCTGAATGTTCTGGTTGGTCAGCAGCTTGAACTTACCTTGCAGTTCTTCCTTCACGTAACCATTGCGGATGATGTCGGCATACCGTGCATCGTTCTCGCCGATGAACTCCCTCTCCCTCTCGAGGAAGATGGCTTTCTTCAGGCCTTCCGTATCATAGACCGAGGGATAGGGCTGTGCGCCCGCCCGCGACCGGATCACATTCAGGTCGGTGATGGCATGGGCCGCATCGCCCAGCTTCTGATAACATTCTGCCCGCAGAAGGTAAATATCGGCCAGTCTCCAGTACACATAGTCGGCATCTACCGTGCGGTAACTCTTCCCGCTCGGCGAATACTGGTCAGGATCCATGATGGCCTTCCGGAACTTGTACATGACGGCATAATCCTGTCCGTCGACCTCGTGCGGCGTCCCCCACTCGTAGAAGAAAGCCTTGGGACGCCGGTCCGCAGCATCGGGGAAGAGCTGGTCGACGGTCGACTTGTAGAGCTGGTAGGTGGTGTTTGAAGGCAGGTCGGCCAGCGTATGGTCTTCCCGTACAGGCCAGCTCACGAAGTTCTGCGCCACCTCGTTGGGCGAGACGACGTATTCCGAACGTGTCTTGTCGAACAGCAGGCTGAAGATCGCCTCTGGGTTGGGGCTCTTCTCATTGGACAGATACTTGCACAGTTCCTCCGGAGAAGCACACAGCTGGTAACTGCCAGCCTTTCCATCAATCAGTTCCGTGGCGTACTTAACCGCATTCCGATAGTCTTCCTGTGCGTTCCCCTGCAGCCTGTAAAGCTCCGTCACACTGCCTTTCCAGGCATAGATCTGTGCCAGCAGGGCCGCAGCGGTACCTTTCGAGGCCGTCTGCCGGTTGGTTATCGCCACGCCGTTCAGGTCCTTCAGCTTGTCCCATGTAGGCAGGAGGTCGAGTGCCTTCTTCGCATGGTCGACGGCCGCATTGAGCACTTCCGTCTTGGAAGACAACGGATAAGGCTTGATCTCGGAAGAGTTCTCTGTGATGATGGCTTCGCCATAACGCTGTGCCAGCAGGAAATAAGACAGTCCGAGAGCGAACTCCGCCTGCCCCACATGGAAATCCCGGCGGTCAGGTGTCAGATCCTTCGGCTTGTCGATGTTGTCGAGCAGCAGATTGCTCTCAAAGATAATGTTGTACAGGTTCTTCCATGAATACTCGCTTGAGATGACCGTCCGCGGGTTCCATTCGCGCAGCTGACTGGCATTCAGCACCTCGTCGGCCTTCATGCCGGCTGTCGCAAGAACATAGTTGTCGCCGACAACCGTATTGATGAAGTACTGGATGGACGTGGTCGTCGCATCCAGTTCTTTTTCATTGTTGAACGAATTGCTGTAAGTAAGCCCGTTCTCCGGCTGCAGGTCAAGACTACAGGAGGAGAGGAGGCAACCGCATATCGAGAGTAAGATAATCTTCTTCATTTGCTGTCAGAATTTTAAGTTGAGACCTAATGTGACTTTCCGGTTCAAGGGGTACTGCGTACCGTCGTCCTTGCCGGTATAAGGATTGATGACCTCCGGATCCACACCCGAATAGTTGGTAATCAGGAACAGGTTCTCGCCGCTGAGGTAGAGGCTGACATCCTTGATGAACGAGCCTTTCAGCCAGTTCTTCGGCAGCTGGTAGCCAATGACCAACTGCTTCAGACGCAGGAAACTGATGTTCTCGATGTTGGAGTCGACATTGCCGTCGAACTGTCCTATGTAATCCTTGTCGGCAAACTCAAGCGACGGATACTTCGCATCTCTGTTCTCCGGTGTCCAGAAGTCGCTGGCATGGAAGTAGTTCATGATGACCCCGAAGTCCTTTGTAAAGGTGAAGGCGCTGTTCTTGTACATGTTCATCACCTTGCGGCCGATCGTATAACTGAAGAGCACATCGAGGCTCAGCCCCTTCCATGCAAGGTGACTGTTCAGACCGCCGTAGACAGCGGGGAGGGTGCTGCCGGCATAGTAAAGGTCCTTGTCGTCGATCACACCGTCATAGTTCTGATCCTTGATCTTCCTGCCGCCGACACGCAGCGGGTTGTTGATAGACTGGAAATACAGCGGTATCAGCTTGCCCGATGCGTTGCGGTACATCGGGATGTCTTCCTCCTTCTGGACGATTCCTTCGTCCTTGAACGTATAGATGCCGTAGACCGGGCGGCCGAGCACCTTGTCGTTGAGATCTTCACCGTTGTAGGTCTTGCGCAGCATGTTCTTGTTGTGCGAGAGGTTCATGCCTACGCTCCAGTTCCAGTTCTTCTTGCGGATAACATCATACTGTGCTTCAAACTCGATACCCTCGTTGGAGATGGCGGAAGCATTGTCCCACATGTTGTTTGCAAGGAAGACATTGCCCGGGAGATAGGACTGCATCAGCAGCTTGCTGGAATACTTATAGTAATAGTCCAGCTTGAGTTTCAGCCGGTAATCCAGCAGCTGCAGGTCGAGACCGAGGTCGTACTGGTCGCTCTCCTCCCACGTCAGTTTCTTGTTCGCCATAGACTGCGGTATCAGTCCCAGCTTTCCGTTGAAGACATTGCTTTCCTCCATCACACCCAAGGCGAGGTAAGGCTCCTGGAACTTCTGCCCCGACTTGCCCCATGAGGCACGCAGCTTGCCGAAGCTCAGCCACCATAGCTTCTTCATGAACCGTTCTTCACTGAAAGCCCAGCCGAGACCTACCGAGGGGAAAGTACCCCAGCGCACATCCCGTCCGAACACACTCGAACCATCCGAACGGATGGACAGCTCGGCCATGTAACGCTTCTTATAGCTGTAAGCCGCCCGGCCAAGAAAGCTGACAAGAGCCTGCTCCTGCTTGTCGGTGCGAAAAGTCTGCGCGGCTCTCGTCGTACCGCCGTCGTTCAGCAGCGAGGGCCATCCCTCCCCGGCATACTTGATGGAATTGGTAGGACCGCCCTTTGCCGTACCGTTCAGGTTCTGCAGCAGGTCGTAGTTGTAGGTCATACCTGCCATCAGCTCGAGTTTGTGCTCGTGCGGAAGGGCGAGGTTGTAAGTGAGGATGTTCTCCGTCTGGATGTTCGTCATGGCGATATTGGATGCCTGAACCTCCGACTTCATGTCATATTTCAGATAATCGGGCGTGAACGTATAGACCCGCGTGAAGTAATGGTCGAGCGAATAGGTGGACGAGAACTTGAGCCCTTTCAGGATGTTATAGTTCAGGCCGACGCTCAACCGGATATTATAGTTGGAGTTGGTCTTGTCAATATCCTTCAGCTCCCTCAAAGCCGCCTGCTCAGCGACACTCCCCTTGCCAGGGAGCAGCGTTGACGTGCGTTTGGGGTCGAAGGTCAGTCCCTGCACACGTCCTCCGTCCGAGCCGGCATTCTGTGTGGCATAGGTGAGGTTGATGCGTGTGAAGGCGCTCAGCTTCGTCGACAGATTGAAGTCGAGGTTGCTCAACAGACTGTAACGGCGGAAGTTGGAACTGATCATGATGCCCGTCTCGTCATAGATACCGGCATTGACCATATACCGCATATTGTCCGTTCCGCCTGCCAGCTGCATATCGGCTTTCGTCACCTTGCCGACCCGGAAGGCATACTTCCACCAGTTCGTACGGTTGTTGTAGAAGGTGTTGAGCGAGTCCTGTGCAATACCGGGAAGACGACGGTCAGGGTCCAGCACCTTTCCGTTGCGCCACAGATAGTCGTAGGCACCGTCGTTGTCGGCATCCCAGCCGTAAGAGTCCTTATAGGAATGAGGATAGACAAGCTTGTCGGTAAGATAGTCATAGTGCGCTCCCCGCTGGCTCTTTGCCAGAAGCAGGGCGATGTCACGTTCTCCCTTTCCCATTGTCTGCATCGGTGTGCTCGGCAGCCAGGAGAGCGACTGCGACACGTTGAAGCTGACCTCCGTCCGGCCGGACTTGCCTTTCTTCGTGGTGATGAGGATGACACCGTTGCCGGCTCTTGAGCCGTAGAGAGAAGCCGATGCCGCATCTTTGAGCACCTGCACCGACTCGATGCTCGACGGATCCAGTCCCGCCAAGGGGTTGATGCCGCCGGTCGCCTCCGTGGCACTGCCCGAAACAGGGACACCGTCGATGACGTAGAGGGGCGTTCCGTCGTTGACACCCTGCTGGTTCAACGAGCTGAAGCCGCGGATGGTGATGCGTGAACCGCCGCCGCCGGGCGATCCCGAGAGGTTGGTCACGTCTACACCTGCCATACGTCCCTGCAGCAGGTTCTCGATGCTTGCCGTCGGGGCTTTCTGGAGGTCTTCCACCTTCACGGAAGCGACGGCTCCCACCTGTTCACGGGTGTTGCGTTTGCCGTACGCCACCACCGTCACCTCGCCCATCGCATAGGCTGACGAAGGCAGGACGACGTTCAGGGGCTTGCCGGCATGGTACTTCAGCGTCTTCGCCTCATACCCCACGCTGGAAATGCTGACGGTCCCCTCCTCCTGCTCGACAGGCATGGAGAAGTTTCCGTCTATATCGGCCGTAACGCCCTTCGATGTCCCCTTTATCTGCACGATGGCAAAAGGGACGCCCAGTCCGTCTTTGTCCTTCACCGTTCCGTGAAGCGTGTACTTTCCCTGTGCAGCGTTCTTCATCTTGAACACGTCAATCACATTCCCTTCCACATTGTGTATGAAGGGCGTATGCGACAGCAGGCTTTCCACAGCCCCCAGCTCGTCCACATCCTCGAAGGAGATGGTCAGGAGCAGCGAGTCGTTCTTCACATCATCGGAGTAATGAATCTTGTAATCTCCCTTTGTGGCAATAAAATCTAAGATCTGCGCAACGCCCTTGTCCTTGAACGAGATCGAGAACTTCTTCCCTGCAACCTGTGCGGAAGCAGGAGAAGCCCACGACAACAGCAGGGCAAACGCTGCCAGAAACACGAAAGAAGGTAACCTCCTTACCGTGTTGAAAACATGTTGGTGATGCTTCATTGATCAGTTTGTATAATTAATATGCGCTTTGATTAAAGTGAATGACTAAAAGCCAAT
This sequence comes from Prevotella multiformis DSM 16608, assembly GCF_000191065.1. Lineage (GTDB taxonomy): Bacteria > Bacteroidota > Bacteroidia > Bacteroidales > Bacteroidaceae > Prevotella > Prevotella multiformis. Next base: position 1,262,257 of record NZ_GL872282.1, on the reverse strand, counting down.
GTCCTCCATTCCTTCCTCATTTAAAGTATGCTTCGCCTGAACAAATGAATGTAGATTCTCGTGGCCCATTTACAGCATTTTTACATAAAAAAGGTATTAATATCGAACAAGCTGCAAATGTACATAATTTTTTTTAATCTCATGGCAATTGACTGAAAAAAAGAACTGTCACTGTTCCAAACAGATTGCAGACAGATTATGGGCCGGGTTGAAAGCCTACCGGGGCTCCCTGACAGGAACGAAGACGGGAAACGGTGCACAGACCGGTACAGGACAGAGCATGCGGAGAACGCAGCCTGGCTGTATTGCGGCGGGCGTTACTTCCCACGCCGGCAGGCGTTGAGCGCACTGCATGCAAAACACTACTTGAAAGACTTTCCGAATAAAGAAAAACAATCCGGGGACATCGGGACAGATGCCGGCATACAGCTTACGGAAAAAAACAAACGGCACAGCCTTCCATGCGCAGTTTTCCTTTAAGGCAGAAATTCCGGTTCTTCCCGTTAGATGCATAGATTGGAATAAGAATAAAGGCTTATGCACTTGCGGGGTATGGCTATCCAGGATTAGATGCCTTGCAAAGGACGATAAACTACAGGATAAAAAGCAGAAAAGGCGAATTGATACGATGCCTGTCCATCAGCATGTCTTTCCGTCTACTACAACCAACCTGTTCCCACATCATCGGTGTCTGTAAACTATTTTCATGCAACCCAAGCTGGCACATGCCCTTATGGCTTCTGAAAGAGGCCTGATTGACTTGCAACAGGTGCTCTCTTGGCGTGTTACCAACGCCCTTTTGAAGTCCAATCAGGCACCTTTTACGAACGACTTGATAACCTGTTGATTTACGGCTGTTTACGAACCTGCTTTTTGCACGTTTCTTTTATATTTGCAGAAGATTTGTCTGAAATTGTGTAATGGTTTTTCAAAATCTTATCTGTATTTCCAACGTATTAAAATGAAAAGGTCTTTGTGTCGGAGGAGAATCCATGCTCTCCCAAGAAAGACAGGCTCGCACGGCTGAAAAGACCGAAATCCACCAGAAGTATCTTTCAGAACCTGCCTAAAGAAAGAAGTCTGCCCCCCAGATGAGAACGGCATAACGCATCACCTTTCCTATTGTGATACTGAGAACAGACAGCGGGAGGTTGGCACGTGTAAGCCCCAGCACGATGGTGATCGCACTGCCCAGTATCGGAAGAAAAGCAAAGAAACCCATCCATGCGCCATGCCCGCCCATGAACCGGTAGGCTCTGTCGATAGAGGCCTTCTTCACATGGAAATAGCGTTCAAGCCACTCCAGCTTGCCCAGTCTGCCCAGCCCGTAGTTGAACATTCCCCCCATCACGTTGCCGATACTGCCGTAGACAAGCAGTAAGACAGGGTCAAGTCCTGCGGCAAGGAGGCCGAGCATGACCGCCTCACTGCTGAAAGGGAAGAAGCTCCCGGCAAGAAATGCCGACAGCAGCATCCCCCAGTAACCGTAATCTAGAAGGAAGTGTGTAAGAAAATCCATAGATTGATCAACATGATGATGACGGCGGAACAAGAAAGGAAGACAAACATCCAGTTGGTCAGCCGCGTACGTGTCAGTGCGAAGAAATGTGCGATCAGCGGTGCTGTCGTTACCATCAACATGCTCAGCAATGCTTCATAATGCCGGGGCTGAAGCAACAGGAATACGGCAGCGGAAAGGTCGACCGTAATGAAAATCTGATAGAACAGACGGGTACGTATGTTGTCGTTCCGTTTCTGATTCAGGAAATGGACAATACCGATCAGCGCACATAACAGTACAAACGAAATCATGACCAACTCACTTACGCTCAGGCTGGTGAGACGGAACGGCTCATAAAACACTGCAAGCTGTGCAAAATGATTTACAAGCACTGAAAGATCTCCCTTGGCCGCCAGATAACCTGAAAAAAACCAGTAAGGAAGCAGGAGCCCGAGGATAGAGGCACAGAAGTTGCGGATGCTCAATGCAAGAAGATTCGTGCGCATGATTATCCAGAATATGGGCAGGAAGAAAAGAATCTGCACCCATGCGATGCTTGCCATGCCGATGCAAAAGTAAGCATAGAAAGTCCAGCCAGGTGCATGGGCATCCTGGTAACAGCGGAAAGACAGGGTGTAATAACCTACCGTCCCGAGCATGACGATTGCTGCCCGGACAGACGGAAACATGAACCCCGCCATTGTGGCGAACACGAGAAACGAACAGGAGACCATCCGACTGTAGATGCGGATGAGCGCATTGCCGTTGTTCAGTTCCATCATAAGATAGGTGGACAGCAAGAGGCAGATTCCCGGTACGATCACCGCCGGATGATGCAGACCTGCGATAATCCATACAAGAGCAGCCGCTGAGACGACATATACTTGCGTCCAGCGGCTTTCAGCTATTTTGTTCTGAATACGTTTCTTTTGCATTGTCGGGTTGATGAGATGCGTCCGCCATATCCTCCGGGAGGAAGAAATCGGCAGACGGAGAGGTTCGGTGTCAGGCAGGATAAAGCCGTGTGCCAGGCAAGGGGGGCTACAGATCCTGTCCGATGTCTCTTCTGAAATATTTGTCCTTGAAGTCGATCTCCTGCGCTCCGGCGAAACTCTTTCTGAGTGCCTCTTCCTTGTTCTCCCCATAAGAGGAGACCGCAATGACACGCCCTCCGGCGGTGACGACCTTCCCGTCTTTCAGTGCCGTCCCACTGTGGAAAACGACCGAATCCTTTATTCTGTCAAGTCCGGAAACGGGATAACCCTTTACGTATGCTTCAGGATAGCCGCCGCTCACAAGCATGACGCAGACTGCGGACCGCGGATCGAACACAACCGTCCGCTTGTCGAGATCGCCTTCAGCGACCCCTTCAAACAGGTCGACAAGGTCGCTTTCCAGCCTCAGCATGACGCTTTCCGTCTCCGGGTCGCCCATCCTGCAATTGTATTCGATGACCATCGGGTCGCCATCGACATTGATCAGACCGAAGAAGATGAATCCCTTATAGTCGATATGCTCGGACTTCAGTCCCTCCACGGTAGGGCGGATAATGCGTTCTTCCACCTTCTTCATCCACTCGGCAGTGGCGAAAGGAACAGGAGACACACTCCCCATCCCTCCTGTATTCAGCCCCGTATCATGCTCCCCGATACGCTTGTAGTCCTTCGCTTCAGGCAATATCTGATAATGCGTACCATCCGTGAGGACGAAGACGGAACATTCTATGCCCGAGAGAAACTCCTCGATGACGACCTTTGCCGAGGCATTCCCGAACATCCCGCCGAGCATCTCGCGCAGTTCTTTCCGGGCCTCTTCGAGCGTCGGGACTATAAGCACGCCCTTTCCGGCAGCCAGTCCGTCGGCTTTCAACACATAAGGAGCATGGAGCGTCTCGAGGAATTTCATCCCCTCCTCAAGGGTCGTCCCGTCGAAAGTCTGATAGGCGGCGGTAGGGATGCGGTGACGTTTCATGAATGCCTTGGCGAAGTCCTTGGATCCTTCCAGCACGGCTCCCGCCTTGGACGGACCGATGACCGGGATACGGGCTGTACGCACATCGTCCTTGAAGGCATCATAGATGCCCTTCACCAAAGGATCCTCAGGCCCCACGACAACCATGTCCACCTTTCTTTCCACGGCGAAGTCCTTGAGCCTGTCGAAATCGTCTGCACCGATCGCCACATTCTCACCGACAGCCCCCGTACCGGCATTGCCGGGTGCGATGAAGAGCTTACTACACTTCGCACTCTGTGCGATCTTCCATGCCAGGGCGTGCTCGCGGCCGCCGCTACCTAAAAGTAAAATGTTCATAAATAATGACTATCTGATTCATTCCATCCGGCTTGCTGCGAGGAGGAAGCGGATGCGATGTTGACTGTTGTTACGGCGGATGATGTCCGGCACCGGCCGTCTACAACCGGTCCTTTCATCCTCCATGCAGCTCTGCTCCTCCCCCTTCCGGAAGAGGGGCAGAGAGATTACCGTCCGTTATTTAAGGTAATCCTCGAAATACTGCGTGATGCGTTCATGCAGATGAACGCTCTGGTGTCCACGCATATTATGAGGTTCGCCCGGATAAACGAAGAAGTCCGGCTGCGTGCCGGCGGCGATGCAGGCCTTCAGGAAAGAATACGCATGCTGCGGAACGACCACCGGATCGTTCAGACCGATGATGATCTGGAGCTTGCCTTTGAGGTCTTTCGCCTTCTGGAGAAGTGAGGTCTGGGCATAGCCTTCAGGATTCGCCTGAGGGGTATCCATATATCGTTCTCCATACATCACCTCGTACCATTTCCAGTCGATGACAGGTCCGCCGGCAACTGCCACCTTGAAGACATCAGGATAGTTGGTCATCAGGGAAATCGTCATGAATCCTCCGAACGACCACCCATGCACGCCGATCCGGTCCTGATCGACGTATGGGAGAGACTTCAGGAACTTCACACCCTCCATCTGATCTTTCATTTCCTCCTGTCCGAGGTGACGGAACGTAGCCTGTTCAAACTCCTTCCCACGGTGTTCGCTTCCACGGTTGTCAAGGATGAAGAGCAGGTATCCTTTCTGTGCCATATAAGTCTCCCAGCCACGTGATCCCCAGTTCCAGGAGGCTTCAACGTTATGGGCGTGGGGGCCGCCATATACATAGATGACCGTCGGGTATTTCCTGCTCGGATCGAAGCCGACAGGCTTCACCATGCGCCAATAGAGGTCTGTCTTCCCGTCAGCCGCCTTGACGGTTCCGCACGTAAACTCGGGAACGTCATACGCTTTCCATGGATTGGCGGACGTGAAATACCCATGCCGCTGCGGCTTTCCCTTCAGCGTGATCAGTTCATACTTACGGGGCACGTCCGGTTCGCTGTAACTGTCTATGAGCACGCTGCCGTCTTCACTCAACTTCGGGTAGTGGTATCCACGGCCGTTGTCGAGCAGTGTCCGCTTCCCTGTCGCCACGTTGACGAGCCATACATTGCGCTGGATAGGGCTGCACTCGTTGGACACATAGACGATGCTTTTCTGCTTTGCATTGAATCCCAGCACATCCAGGACCACCCACTTGCCACTTGTAAGCTGTCTGATCAGACGCCCCTCTTTATCGAAAAGATAGAGATGATTATACCCGTCCTTCTGGCTCTGCATCACGAACTCATTGTCATTCCACGGCAGGAACCGTACAGGATGGCAAGGTTCAACGTACTTCGCATCCGTCTCCCGATAGAGTTCCTTCAGCTTCGCACCCGTCGCCGCATCGTATGAAACCAGCCGGCAATCGTTCTGGTCACGGTTGAGTTCAAACATATAAACCGTCTTTTCGTCCGGACTCCATGCGATGTTGGTGAAATAACGGTCGGTCGGATCGCCTGCCTGAAGGTAAACCGTCTTCCCGGAAGTCAGGTCGTACACGCCGACTGTAACCTTGTGGGACGTCTCCCCGGCCATCGGATACTTGATGGGAGCAGCCTTGGCGGCACGCGACTCGCCCTTCTCCGGTGTCCAGTCCAGTTCCGGGATGTCTACGAGCGGATAGTCCGCCACCCCGCTCTGATCCATGCGATAGAAGGCCAGCCGGTTCCCCTTCGGACTCCAATAAAGCCCGCCATCGATGCCGAACTCGTCCCTGTGTACGCTTTGCCCATAAACGATATTACGTGAACCGTCCGTCGTCAACTGGTGCTTCGACCCTTTGGCATCGGTCACGTAGAGTTGATTGTCAGCAACGAATGCCGTTGCTCCGGACCGGCTGTTCCACTGCCGTGCCTGCAGGCCGGCCGGCCGCTCCAGACGCTGTTCCAGCCGGTGTTCCCTGAAGTTCACATACAGGTCCTCATGGCCGTTCTGCACCAAGACCACCGGACGGTCAGCATAAGGGAACTCCGCCCCATAGAGATGACGGACGACCTCGCCAGCCTCCTTCAGTCCTGCCCACCTGTTCAGTTCGTCCAGCGAAAAGAGCAGTTTCTCCTTGCCGCTCACAGGATCGACCAGCGAACAGCAGTTCAGGTCCTGCCGTACCGGTTTCCCGCCCCACCACGTAAGATAGCGCGCTTCAGGGCGCATGTTGTAGAAATTCGTGCCACCGAAATTCAGATCCTCCAGTGTAAACTGCTTTTGTGCCATACTCTCAGTAGGACAGAAAAGCCCCGTGAGAGCACAAAGCCCCACGAGACCGATAAATGATTTAATCTTCATGTCTGTATGTGTTTTTACCACGGAATCCTCCGCGCTTGTTAGATTTATCAAATCGTCTGCCGCCGAACTTACGGTCGTCGTCACGCCTGAAGGAACGCTTGCGGTCGTCAATGCGCTTGAAGGAGCGTCTGCGGCTGTCGTCATCACGGTCGAAACGGGGGCGGCGTTCATGGCTGTCACGGAACTTCCCACCGCCGAACTTGTTATGTTCCAGGCTATGGAACGTAAACGACCGTATGTCAGCTTCGGCATTCTCCTCATTCTCTTCGAGCCGCTTCTTGAAATCACGTTCTTTCCTGAAGCGGTGCTTCTGCGCCATCTCCTTTTTCTCTTCTTCGGTCTTCACTACCCCACCCTCGTGGCGGAAGCTGCTCATCTTGCCGTCAAACATCTGATAGCGACGGAACTCACACTCCAGAGAGCCGTTGTAGACCGGAATCTTGATGCTGGGTTTCAGGCCGATCTGCCGGAAGCACTCCTCACGATAAGACAGGATCCATGCCTCATTGCCCATGAACTGGTGTTTCAGCCGTTCGCCGATCATCTTGTAGGTAGCCAGCAGGTTAGGTGTGGAGATACGCTCTCCATAAGGAGGATTCATCACGATGATGCTCTTCTCCTCCGGCTGCGTGAAGTCCTTGAAGTCCTGCTGGGCGATGGTCACATCCCGCGACAGGCCGGCGGCGGCCACATTCATACGTGCCGTGTTCACGGCCTTCATGTCGGCATCGTAGCCGTAGATGTGATGGGTGAACTCACGTTCCTGTGAGTCGTCATTATAGATCATATCAAACAGCTCCTGGTCGAAGTCGGGCCATTTCTCGAAGGCGAACTCCTTGCGGAAGACACCCGGCGAGATGTTCCGGGCTATCAGGGCCGCCTCGACAGGCAGTGTCCCCGACCCACACATCGGGTCGATGAAGTCGGTCTCTCCCTCCCAGCCCGTCATCAGAATCATACCGGCGGCCAGCACCTCGTTCAGCGGAGCTTCGACGCTTTCCTGACGGTAGCCGCGCCGGTGCAGCGACTCCCCGCTCGAATCCAGCGACAGGGTCGCATTGTCTTCCGCCACATGGATGTTCAGCCGGATGTCAGGGTTGCTGACAGAGATATTGGGACGGCTCCCCGTCCGGTCACGGAACTGATCGACGATGGCATCCTTCACCTTATACGTGACAAAGCGCGAATTGGTGAATTCCTCGGAATACACGACGGAATCGACAGAGAAGGTCTTTCCCTCGAGGATATATTCGCTCCAGTCTATCTTCTTCACTTCCTCGTACATATCCTCTGCGCTCCTCGCCTTGAAGTGTGCGATGGGTTTAAGGATGCGGATGGCGGTGTGCAGCTGGAAGTTGGCACGGTACATCATTTCCTTGTCACCGGTAAACGACACCATGCGGCGTCCTATCTGTACGTTGTTGGCGCCTAACTTTGTCAGTTCTTTTGCTAATACCTGTTCCAAACCCATGAAGGTCTTGGCGATGAGTTCAAATTCTTGCATTTATGTGATCGTGATTTTATAAGCGTTGAAAGGAAAGAATAAGTGGCAGAACGGACGGGAAGGTCAGATCCCCCCGCCGCCTTCAAAGTCGGTGTCCAGTATGTCGGTCCTGCTCTGCCTGTACTTCTTCGAACACGGGGGCATATCCCGGGTGACCCATACATTGGCGCCGATGACGCATCCTTTCCCTATCGTGACACGTCCGAGGACTGTCGCATTGGCATAGACAATCACCCCGTCCTTCAGAATCGGATGGCGGGGAATCCCCTTGATGGGCTTCCCGTCCTTGTCGAGCGGGAAACTCCTGGCGCCCAATGTCACGCCCTGATAGAGTTTCACATGATTGCCGATGACGCACGTCGCACCGATGACGACGCCCGTACCGTGGTCGATCGTGAAATGGGTGCCGATCACAGCGGCCGGATGGATGTCGATGCCGGTCTCAGAATGTGCCAGCTCCGTCATCATGCGCGGAATGAGCGGGACCTGTTCCAGCACCAGTTCATGTGCCAGCCGGTAATTGATGATCGCCTTGACGGCAGGATAGCAGGAGATGACCTCGCCCTGATTGACTGCCGCCGGATCACCGTCGAAGGCCGCCTGTACGTCGGTCGAGAGAATCCTACGGATGGCCGGGAACCTGGCGATGACGCGCCCGGCAATCATGTCGGCCTCCTCCTGCATGCAGCGGCGCATATCCTCCACATTCGGGCAGTGGCAATCCTCGTCGAAACACAGGCCCGCCATCACCTGGCGGCTGAGCAGCTTGTGCAGCCGCTCTACACTTACTCCTATCTGATATTTGATGGTCTCGATATTGACAGACGACTTCCCGTAAAACCCCGGAAAGAGGATGGAGCGCGAAAGGCCGACGATCTCTTCAAGCTCCTTTGCCGAGGGCAGGGGGTCTCCCTCGCGGTGTTCATGGAAAAGACCTTGCAACGCCTCCGGCTCCGAAAGCTCATCCACCGTCTGGATGAGCTGCTGCGTGATGTCCTGTCTGCTCATTGCTGCTTGTATCGAGATGTATTTACGATGCAAAGATAATGATTATTATCGGATTTTTATGTGTTTGTTCAGGAAAAATATGGTAATTTTGCAGCCGTCACCAAGAGATCTGACAGGATGATCCCGATTCATCAGGAATCTTTCCGGACAGTTACACTTACAAGCAATGAAGTCAAGAATCCTCCCGCTCATCATCAGCATCGTTCTTCCGCTCACCGTCTGTGCAGCAGCATCCGCTTCCCGGCCCGACCGTTCCCGACACTCCTACGACGGCATAGACGTATCGCATCATCAGGGAAAGATCGACTGGAAAGAGGTGGCGAGAAACAAGAGCATCCGATTCGTGTACATCAAGGCGACACAAGGGACGACCATCGAGGACGAACATTACGACCGGAACATCAAGGGGGCGCGCCGGCAGGGCCTGCGCTGCGGTTCCTATCACTTCCTCTCCTCCTCCACCCCTATCAGGGCACAGTTCCGACACTTCCGGAAAGTAATCCGGAAACACAGGCAGGACCTGATACCGATGATCGATGTAGAACGCGAAGGGGTAAGAGGATGGACACGCAAACAGGTGCAGGACAGCGTGGCTGCCTTCGCAGGACTCATACGCAGACATTACGGGAAGAAACCGCTGATTTATTCGCAGGCGAACTTCTACAACTCCCACCTTGCGCCCCGATTCAACAGCTACTTCCTTTTCCTGGGCAGATACAATGCCGTGCGCCCGTCCATCAGGGGAGCGGGACACCACAACATCTGGCAGTTCACCGAACGGGGAAAGATCCGGGGAATCCGCGGACATGTGGACCTCGACCGCTTCATGTCGGGAACTTCACTTGCAGACATCCGGCTATAACGCACCTGCGGCACAGGGAAGTGCCCGGCCGCCGGGAACAGGAGTACCGGCCGCCGGGAATGCAGGTACCGGCCACCGGGAACAGGATTCCCAACCGGTTGGGAACACAAGTCCCAGACAGTCGGAAACATTCTCCGCTTTCACATCCGCCCAGACAATAAAGACAAGCAGCCTCCGTTTCCCATAAAGTACATCCGGGACGGAAGGCCCTGTCAGGAAAAACAACCTATCAAGACAGACAACATGAAAGATCATAAGCCCGACAAACGGCATCCATACGCCGGCCGCAGACCGGCCGGCCTACTTCGTACCGCACTGCTGGCACTCGCCCTCTTCGCCATGGGGGAAGCATCGGCACAGAGACTTCATGAAGATCCGCCGCTGACCCTCCGCCCACTGCTGCAGCAGCTCGGGACGGCACTCATGCAAGGCAAGAAAGGGAGCATCGTGGCCATCGACCCCGCTACCGGCGAGATACTCTGCATGGTGACGAACTCGCCCGAAGGCCCTGACGATGCGCTCGCCATCGCCACCGCCTACCCTCCCGGATCTACGATAAAACCGGCCCAGGCGCTGGTCTTTCTCTCTGAAGGACTTGTAAAGGCCGATACGAAGATCGCCTGCCACCATGGTTTCCACGACGGGAACATCAAGGTGAAATGCCACTCCCACTATTCCCCCGAGACACTGACGGGGGCGCTGGCCGTATCGTGCAACACCTGGTTTCTGCAATCGTACCTGACGATGCTGAACGACAGACAGAAATACGGTTCGAAGGAGAAGGCCGTCAGCACCTGGCACGACTACCTCGTGAGCATGGGGCTGGGCGGCCCGTCAGGCATCGACATGCCGGGGGAGAAAGGCGGCCTGGTGGCCAATGTGAACTATCTCACACGCCGCTACAAGACAGGATGGGAGCCCAGAACCATCCTGTGGGCCGGGATGGGACAGGGCGACATTACCGTCACCCCGCTCCAGCTCTGCAATCTGGCTGCTTCGATCGCCAACCGCGGTTTCTTCTTCACGCCACACATCCATAAGAACACGGAGTGGTCCCCCCTGCCGCCGCGTTTCCTCACTCCCCATCAGACAAAAGCGCTCCCGGCCGCCTACAACACCGTGATTGCAGGAATGAGACTGGCCGTGACCAAGGGGACGGCCACCGTACTCAACGGGACCTCCTACCCCGTATGCGGGAAAACCGGAACCGCCGAGAATGCCGGCAAAGACCATTCTGCCTTCATCGGTTTCGCTCCCATGAACAACCCGAAGATAGCCATTGCCGTGTACATCGAGCATGGCGGATTCGGAGCCGACACGGCGGCGCCGATAGCCGGTCTGGTCATGGAGAAATACCTGAAGGGAAGACTGAGTCCGAAGTCGACGGCAAGGGCCAGACGGCTGGAACAGATGCAGACAATCGAAAAACAGAATCCTCCTGCCAGATGAAAACGCCATCCTGCGCCGGCATCGGGAGGCAGATGCCGTGCGGTAGGAGGAGACTGTCTTCCGCGTTCTATGGAAATGACAGAAACGACAAAGGGCTCGGCAATCTGTTGCTGAGCCCTTTGTCGTCTGCATTTCTGCGGACATCGTGCTTGATTTTTGGGCTTCCGCCTCACGGCGTCACCCAATCATCTTGCATCATTGTTATCCTTTAATCAATCTTCTAATTACCTTTAACTAAACCTATTTTCTTGAAACCTGAACAATCTCTTTTGTTCTTCCTTAAATTAAATAACTAAAAACCTAAATCTATTACTACTAACCTAAACAATCTATATTTCTTGTCTTTTGACGATGCAAAGGTACGACTGTTTGCGTACACAGCAAAGGTTTTCCATGCGTTTTTCTCATAAATCCGGCATTAATTGACCTACATCAATTCACGGGCACCGGCCGATTCCATGCGGAAGAAAAAGACCCGGACATACCCAAGAAACAGCAGAGGAAGGCATGAGAAAAGGCTGTGCCGAGGATGCCGGACCGGCGGAACATCCTTGACACAGCCTCTGCAGGGTCTGTGGAACTGTAATATATACCTTAATAGGATAAGGCCGGCAGCCCCCCGGACAGTCTCTTTGCGGATCCGACTCGACAGCCGGCGGGCACGGAACTCCCTGAAGATGCCGCGAAAGCACGGATCAGATAAGATACTGGCTGGAGATGCTCTCGTTGTTGAGGACACGCCGGATCGTCTCGGCGAACATATCTGCAACGGAAATCTGCTTCACTTTCGAGCAGCGGGCCGTATAAGGAATGGAATCCGTGAAAACCATCTCTTCCAGCGAAGAAGCTTCCACACGCTCGGTAGCAGGGCCGCTCATCACGCAATGGGAGGCAATGGCGCGGACGCTCCTGGCACCGGCTTCCTTCATGATGTCAGCCGCCTTGGTAATGGTGCCGGCAGTATCTACCATGTCGTCAACGATGATGACATTCTTCCCTTTCACGTCACCGATGATCTGCATGGTGGCGACGACATTGGCACGGGCACGCGTCTTGTTGCAGAGAACCAGCGGACAGCCGAGGTACTTGGCATACGTGTTGGCACGCTTCGAGCCGCCGACATCAGGACTGGCGATGACGAGGTCGTCCAGATGCAGGCTCTGCACGTAAGGAAGCAGTACGCCGCTGGCGTAGAGGTGGTCGACAGGAACATTGAAGAAACCCTGAATCTGGTCGGCATGCAGGTCCATCGTCATCATACGGTCGATACCGGCAACACTCAGCAGGTCGGCAACCAGTTTCGCGCCGATGCTCACACGCGGCTTGTCCTTGCGGTCCTGACGGGCCCAGCCGAAGTAAGGGATGACGGCGATGATCTGACGGGCGGAAGCACGCTTGGCAGCGTCGATCATCAGGAGAAGCTCCATGAGATTGTCCGAATTCGGGAAAGTACTCTGCACAAGGAAGACATCCTTTCCGCGGATACTCTGTTCGTAGGAAACGACGAACTCACCGTCGGAGAAGCGAGTCATCACCAGGTTGCCAAGCGGACAGCCGAGGCTGGCACAGATTTTCTCTGCAAGGTATCTTGTCTTCGTGCCAGAGAATACCAAAAAAGAGTTGTTTTCACTCATTTCTTTTCGTTGTTTATATTGATGAGGTATATAAATCTATCGTCACTTCTGCATCTTACTGGCAAAGGGCGCGCAGCTTGCGGAAGTATTCAACGACCGGACTGAAGTTCTGCTCGCTGTGAATGCAGAACCGCTCCCAGAGGTCGTTGCGGATCACCACGCCTCCGAATCCCCGCTCACGGAGAACCGGTATGTCCGCCAGCGTGATTCCGCCCATGGCATAGACGTGCCGGCCGAGAAGTCCCTGCCGGCCGGCTTCGTCCAGTTCCGCATCCGAGAGGACACGTTCCCTGTCGGCTGTCGCTTCACGAGGCTGGTGGATATTCTTCAGAAAGACATAATCCGACTGCTTCTTCATGGCTCTCAGCTGCATCACGTCCTCACACGTCCTGCCTACCGTCCCCTTGTAGCCCGTGGGAACGGCCGCCCCTGCACTGTCCAGGTGGATACCGCCCAGTGCAAATTCGTTCTTCGCATAGAAGTGCTGATGGACGATGATCCTGTGATGAAATTCTGAAGGGAGAAGAGAAAGAAGACGTTCCAGATAAAGTGGGGATGTATCTCTCTTCGAGATGTGAAGGCTATCCAGACCCTCCTCGAAGAGCATACCGATGATTTTGTCTTCTTCCACAAAATAAGTGGACTTAGTCATGACGACCAGTTTCATGCCTTTAGTTTATTTGCATTGCAAAGGTAGAGATTATTTCCGATAACTGCAAATTTTTCCTTATATTTGCACCATGAAAGTAAATCCATTGACCTACGACGGACTCTCCCGCCCCATGTACATTCTGGAGGAAAAACGGCTCCGGGACAATCTGAAACTCATCGCCCGGGTAGCGGAAGAGGCGGGTGTAGAGATCATCCTCGCTTTTAAGGCATACGCCCTGTGGCGTACATTCCCCATCTTCCGCGAATACATCAGGGCGACCACCGCCTCGTCACTCTACGAGGCAAGGCTCGGATTCGAGGAGTTCGGTGCCCCGACGCATACCTTTTCACCGGGCTACACCGATTATGAGATTGATGAGATCGCACGCTGCTCGTCCCACCTCGTCTTCAATTCCCTGACACAATACGAGCGTTACCACGTCCGGGCCAGGATGGGGAACGAGCGGCTGAGCCTCGGACTGCGTGTCAACCCTGAGTATTCAGAGGTCGAGACACTCATCTACAATCCCTGCGCACCGGGCACACGCTTCGGCATCACTTCAGAGAAACTGCCCGACAGACTGCCTGACGACGTAGACGGATTCCATGTACACTGCCATTGCGAAAGCGGAAGTGATGTCTTTGAACGCACACTGACACGCATCGAAGGGCGATTCGCCAGATGGTTCCCGCAGCTGAAATGGATCAACTTCGGCGGCGGACACCTCATGACGCGGAAGGACTATGATGTCCAGCGGCTTATCCGTACGCTCCGCGGATTCAAGGAACGCTACCCGTGGATCAAGGTCATACTCGAGCCCGGCAGCGCCTTTGCCTGGCAGACCGGACCGCTGGTGGCACAGGTGGTAGACGTAGTGGAAGACCACGGCATCAAGACCGCCATCCTGAACGTCAGCTTCAGCTGTCACATGCCCGACTGCCTGGAGATGCCTTACCACCCCGCCATCCGCAATGCCCGTCTGGCCGACGAAGACGGAAGCGCCAGGGGAGAGCACACCTACCGGATGGGGGCAAACAGCTGCCTGAGCGGCGACTGGATGGGGTCATGGACATTCGACCATGCCTTGCAGACAGGAGAGAACATCATCTTTGAAGACATGCTTCACTACACGACGGTCAAGACCACCATGTTCAACGGCATCAGCCATCCCGCCATCGCCCTGCTCCACGTTGACAACGAACTGGAGATGCTGCGTGAATATAGCTATGAGGATTATCGGGACAGAATGGATTAATGGCACATTCTTTGCTGTCTTGACGATGTAAGAAAACAACTATCAAGGAGGATGAATTATGGCATTTATAGACTACTATAAGATTCTGGGCGTAGACCGGAACATCCCGCAGAAGGATGTACGGGCAGCCTACAGGAAACGTGCAAAGCAGTTCCACCCGGACCTTCACCCCAACGATCCGAAAGCAAAGGCCAAGTTCCAGGCGCTCAGCGAGGCGTTCGAGGTCATCGGCGATCCAGAGAAACGTGCCAAGTACGACAAGTACGGTGAACAATGGCGCAATGCCGAAGCCTATGAACAGGCCGGCGGATTCGGCGGATTCCAAGGAGAGCAAGGCGGCGGACAGGCTGGCGGAAATCCGTTCAGCGGATTCGACTTCAGCAGCTTCGGAAGCGGCGGGAGCGGATTCAGCAGCTTCTTCCAGGACCTGTTCGGTGGCGGAAGCCGGCGCCGGACGGCAGGAGCCGGCACCGGGCGGACATACAGGCAGCAGCCGCCGGGGCAGATGGAGGCCAACGTCGGCATCGATCTCTACACCGCTCTTCTGGGAGGCGAGATCATCATCCAGCTGTCCAGCGGACAGAAGCTGAAGCTGAAAGTAAAGCCGCTGACGCAAGGCGGAACGAAAGTCCGGCTGCGCGGGAAAGGCTATGACCGGGGCGACGGCACCTTCGGCGACCTCATCATCACGTACAACGTGAAGCTGCCGGATCACCTGACTGATCATCAGAAAGAACTGATTGAACAGATGAGAAGGGAAGGCTGACGGCAAAGGGCGCACGTGACTTCCACCAGAACTTCCCACGGTGGGAGTGTGCGGACGCACGACGAGAAGGGACTGTCTTCTTCAAGCAAAGGGGCATGCCGGAGTGTACAGACACTCCGGCATGCCCCTTTTCCGTGTTGCTTACAGGGACAGAATACGTGCTCACCGCCCTCCGGGCTTATACCATTGTCCTGCTCCAGTCAGCTAAAGGAGAGCATCGGTCATCGGAAGGCCAGGACCAGCTGGCGGCCAGCCAGCACGGCGACAAAGCCCAGAAAGAGGGAGGCGAAAAGATAAAGAACAGACGTAGAGAAGTCATCTCCGTCCTTCATCAGCATGACATTCTCGTTCATGAAGGTGGAGAACGTGGTAAAACCACCGCAGAATCCCGTGGCAAGCAGGAGGCGGACGGCAGGGCTGATGCTGCTCTCACTGCCTGACAGTGAAGAGACGATGCCTATCAGAAAGCAGCCCAGAACATTCACCACCATAGTCCCCAAAGGGAAAGACCCTGCCACACACAGCTGAAGATACTTTGAAACGACCATCCGCAGGCTGCCGCCTGCGAAGCTGCCGATTCCGACCAGCAATATATCCTTGAACATCTTGATTATCTGAATTATAATACATTCTCAGGAATTGATGCAGCCCTCTGCCTACATATAGGATTCCGTTCTTTTCCTGCAAGTATCCATATTCTCCGGACAGCATGCCCGATTCCACGCAACAATCCGGCGACAGGGACATTACCATCCGCACAGAGAGAAACCGGTCGCCGGTACAGGGAACAGGGTTCCCGATACATTGGGAACCCTGTTCCCAACGACTGGGAACGTTGTTCCCAACGGCCGGGAACCGTATTCCCATATAATCGTTCTGCCAAGCCCGAGAAAGTGTCAGACTGTTCAGAACACCAGGTTGAAGCCGAACCTGACGCCCCCTTTCGAGATACCCGGCACATGCGTGTAAGTGAGGCGGCGCACATAATCGACCTCCAGACACCTGAAGATGTTGTGTACACCCACCACCAGCTCCAGATAAGGGTCGTGCGTCATCACCCGTGTCCCTTCCGGGAACTTATACAGGTCGGGGTCGTTGGCATTCTGTGGCAGGTAGGGATTGTTCTTGTCCGTCAGGTGTCCCCACATTCCCTTGAACGCCAAGTACTCACGCCACTTCAGTTTCTTGATGAGCGGAAGACGGTTGAAGAGCTTGCCTTCCAAGTCCCATGCAAGGTTGAACTGGGCATACCGGTCGTTGAGGAACTCGAGGCTCTGCATGAGGTTGAACGTCCCCTGGTGTTCAAAATAGGAGGTATTGACCGGTGGCGTAATGAGGAACTGGAACGGCACCTTGCTCCATTGCGCCCCCCCTTCCACACGGGTATCAATATGTCCCCAGCTGCCCAGCCAGAACCGTTTATAGACGGATACTTCCGTAAGATTGCTGTGGAAATTGCCGCCCAGCACATGACGGAGCCCCAGCGTATGCTTCACTCTGAACTCCGGCGCATCAAGGTTGACTTCCATGCGCTGCTGCTTGGAATTGACATAGCTCTGCCCGGGGCGGAAGTCGAGGCCGAGAATCACCTCCGTCATGCGCATCCGGTCTATCAACGTCCCGTCCATCTTCTCGTAGACGAGCCTGCCCGTAGGTCTGTTGACCTCCGTACGCAGTTCAAGACTGGTTGCCAGACCGTAGTCCGTCTCCCACATGAAATTGATTTTCTGGCGGTTGTAGAAGTACATCTTCTCCACCTTTACAGGACGGAAAGTCATGAAGATGTTGTCCTTGTTATGTATCAGATATTTATCCGACGGCGATTCGACATCCTTGTTCAGTTCTACCGATACCGTCCGGATAGGGAACTCGATAGGCTGGTAATCGGGCTTGTTGAACGAGTAAGTCACCTTGGCATCATAGTAATTGCGGTGCGACTTCGTGCCATACGCATAATAGCCTTCAAAGAACCAATGGGGATTGAACTTGGCAGTGGTGCGGGCTGAAGCACGGAGACGGATGCCGTCGACGAAATTCTTGGACAGGAAGGTATTGACCGGGCCGAGGTCCACCTTGCTTGGTGTTTTCTCCGTTCCTGTCTCGATGAAGTTCTCGATAAACGCCTTTGACGCGAACATGACCCACTTGAAGTGCCTGGTCTTCGCCATGCGCTTGATGAAAGAATCCATCCCCGCCTCACTCTTCGTCAGCTGGCTTGTGCGGCGGGCCGCCCAGAAATCGCTGTCACGCATCTTGGCATTGGCATCATAGACGATCTTCGCCTTGCCTTTGAAGCGCCTGTCGTCGATCGGGTTGAAGGCATAGTGCGTCATGCCCGTTGTCCGGATGACGACAGCCCGCTGCAGGAAGTCCGTCAGCTTCAATTCGGCGATCATGTTGTCCGTCGTCAGCGCCCACTCACCATTGTCCAGTCTGGAGAACTCCTGCTCGAACTTCATGGCATCCACGAAGTTCACGCCGGTGCCGGCAGGCAGCTGCATATCACATTTCTTCACGTGCAGCGAACTGTCGTTCAACACGTACAGTTCACCACGGAAGCCGAAATCCTGCTGGTTGGCCGGCATGAACTGCAGACGGATACACTGGTCCTGATTCACATAGACCGTATCGTCGATATAGAAGTGATAGAACGAAATGGCCGTAGAGCCGATCGGTGACGGGAAACGCTTCTGGAGAAGGTCAATCTGGTCGTCGTAGAGGTCGATGTCCTTGAACAGGTCTTTTACGACCGTGTTCAGAGCTTCTCCCGTCTGGATCAGTTTCGAGATGCCCTTCGTGGACTGTCCCAGTACAATATCCTTTTCATCGCGTGGATTCTTGCGGTAAATATGCTGTGTGAGAGTCTCGTCCACAGAGAGCGGAAGGATCAGCTTGTTGTTATAAGGACAGGTCTCCACCTGGTCGAGAAGCCAGGGAGCTTTCTTGAACAGGGAGCTTTCCAGATCATCGGGGGTGAGATTGTTGACCGCCATCGTCACCTTCTGGTACTTGTCGTACTGGTAAAAGTCGTGGTTCTCAAGATGTGTCTGCTTCTTGGCAGCAATGACACGCCGCATGAGCTCCACCGCCGGATTGTCCTTGCGGGAATACTTGTGCCTGCGTTTGGCTTTTACCACGACCCCCTGCAGCTGCCTTGAATCGGCTATAAGCGTCACATGGAGTTCCCTTGGTGTCGCCGAAGTGACCTTTATGCGGCGTGGCTTGTAGCCGACGGCCGTCACGGTAAGCAGTTCTCCTGCCTTTCTTTCGATGGAGAAGTGTCCGTTGGCATCACTGGCCGCCCCCTTCTTCAGATTACGGTAGATGGCATTGGCATACGGGATGCTGTCGCCGGTCTGGGAATCGACCACATAACACTGAAGCAACGTACTGTCTACCACGGCGGGGGGCACCGTCTCCCCGGACAGGGAGTCCATCATCTGGAGAAGCGAATCGGTGACCCTCGCCATCGAGTCGGTCTTCATCAGAAGAGAGTCCTTGCCCAGCGACAGAGAATCACCTCGCATAGGGACGGTATCTGCCGCAACATACAGGAAAGCGAAAGTACGTGCCTGCACCGTCAGAAACGCACACAGGAAAAGAACCGAGAGGCAGAATCTCCCCCCAATCCTCCATGCACTTGTCTTTTTCTTATCCGACAGGGAACGTGAAAGGCCCTGTCTGTCGAGATCTGGTAATCTGCTCATTTCGTGCTTCTGTTTTAGTAGAGCGCAGGATCGTCCTGCACTGTTATCCTGCATCAAGGACAGGCCGCAGCTTCTGGAGGTTACAGAGAAACCCTCCCGCAGGCCGTGTCCGTGCTAATCGATTTCCTCGTCAGCTTCATACCCGCCCATTTCCCGGATGGCATTCTTCAGCATCGTGTACTGTTCGAAGAGGTTGTTGACTGCTTCCTCACCACGTGTGAAATCGTGCATAGGACTTTTGAGGAAGAAGCTCAGGAACCGCTGGATGCCATAACGGCCGGCACGTGCCGCAAGATCGGAGAGCAGTGCGAGGTCGAGAAGCAGCGGTGCTGCGAGGATGGAGTCGCGGCAGAGGAAATTGATCTTTATCTGCATGGGGTAACCCATCCAGCCGAATATATCAATGTTGTCCCATCCCTCCTTGTTGTCATTGCGGGGAGGATAATAGTTGATGCGCACCTTGTGGTAAATGTCTCCATAGAGGTCGGGCTGGTCATCGGCCTTGCAGATCGTCTCAAGGGTAGACAGCTTGCTGACTTCCTTTGTATGGAAATTGGCGGGTTCGTCAAGCACAAGACCGTCACGGTTGCCCAGGATGTTGGTAGAGAACCAGCCGGCCAGCCCGAGGTTGCGGGTCTTGATGATGGGTGCGAAGCCCGACTTGACCAGCGTCTGCCCCGTCTTGAAGTCCTTGCCGGCAATCGGCATGTGCGTCTTCTCTGCCAGTTCCCACATGGCCGGTATGTCAACCGTCGTGTTCGGAGCGCCCATGACGAACGGACACCCCTCTGCCAGCGCCGCATAGGCATAGCACATGGACGGTGCGATGTGCGCACGGTCGTCTGACTTCATGGCCATTTCCAACTGGCCGAGCGTCTTGTGATACTGCTCATCATAAGGAACATAGATTTCCGTAGATGCAGCCCAGATGACAACGATACGCGCACAGCCGTTCTGCTGCTTGAAATTACGGATGTCCTTCTGCAGCTCCAGTACCATATCCCAGCGTGTCTGACAGTCCTTGACATTGTCACCATCCAGGCGTTTGGCGTAGTTTCTGTCAAAAGCAGCCTTCATCGGCCTGATAGCCATCAGTTCCTCACGTACCGGTTCTATATCTTTCGCCTTCAGGACTTCGGCATATACCGCAGCCTGATACGCATTCTGGGGATAGACATCCCATGTGCCGAAGACAATATCTTTCAAATCCGCCAGCGGGACAATGTCCTTATAATGAAGATACTGCTTGGCATCCCTTCGTCCCACACGGATCTTATCGTATTGGGTCATGGAACCGACAGGTTTCGTAAGACCCTTGCGTGCCATCAATACCCCGGTCATAAAAGTCGTAGCAACTGCGCCGCAACCAACGACCATAATACCCAATTTGCCTTCAGCAGGCATGACATTTGTTTGCTTCATGTGACTTTACTACAATATTATTCTAACGTATTCATGCGGCATATATTGCCTTTGTGCAGATTATAATTCATCTAAACTTCTGATGATACGGTCTGCCACGCACATGACAGGCGCTTCTTTCGTCCATCCTTCTCCCTTCAGCCACACCGTCTTGCAGCCGATTTCATGGGCAGGCAGGATGTCTTTCGTGTAGCTGTCCCCCACGACCGTCACATTCTCGGGCTTTTCCTTCATTTCCGCCACCGCCAGGCGGAATATCTGCGGGTCGGGTTTCCGCACACCGGCGACGGCACTCTCGGTGACGGTCTCGAAGAGAGAAGACAGTCCGAACTCGTCAAGGACGACCGCCATGTTGCCATAGAAATTCGTCACCAGTCCCAGTCTGTGCCGCCTCCTCAGCCTCTCGAGCACCCTCCGGCTCGCTTCCGTGTTCTCCTTCACCTTATCATACAGGTCATTCACGAGGGCGGCCTGTACACGTCCGTTCGTCTGCCCATCAGCAGGCAGACTTCCCTTTCCGGTCAGGAATGCGATCTCCATCCTCAACTTCGCCGCCAGCATCTGCCGGAAAGTGAAGTCCGGCCGGATGATCTTCTGCTGTCCCAAAGTGCGTTCAGCGTACACGTAGGCTTCACGGAACTGGGCTTCCGTAACCGGGATACGGAGCCTTTCATAGGCGTGCCACAGCATTCTGCCCCAGTGACAGCCGGCCGTATCGAGCGTTCCCCCGAAGTCGAAGAGGAAAACAGTCGGCACTTTCCCGGTTACCGCTTCACCCGGGAACCGTACGGAAGCCGGTGGAAAGAGTGTTCTATCTGTCTCTTTGCTCATGAACTGATGATAAGGAATGATTGAGAAGGAGGGAAGATGCACGGAAAGACCATGTCCCGGTCAACGCACCCCGGCATGCTCTACCGCTTTACCGGAGAAAGGCGGAAGAGAGCGGGTCAGCTCCCTGCACAGCGCTTCATGCCGTCTGTGCATATAGACATACAATACATTGTATACTGTAATCTCACACAAGAGATAAACCCACGGACAGTCCAGCAGGCAGGTCACATAAACGAGAATCGCCCGGCTATTGAAGGTCAGGAAATTCGTATAAGGCATCAGAGGACGGCTGCCGGCCAGGAAACGATCCTTCATCCCCTGCGGTACATTGCCGATACTGCCATACCGCCGCATCAAGGCCGCATGGAACTGCTGGAAAGCAGGGGTCCTGCGCTCCTGACTCCGGCAATAATGCTGATAATTGCCGTGGAAGGCACGGTCCCAGAAAGCTCCTTCCTTCCCCTTCAATCCCTCTGCTATGGCGTGTTCCCGGGCGTATGTGTCCAGCTCGGAGCCCTCCTTTCCTTTCAGGAAACAGAGATGTATCTGCCGGTAATAGTCGCTCAGCGAACTCTGGGGGGAATGGCACAACAGACCCGCCACGGCCGCCAGTCCCAGCCCCAGGATGCCCCATGTCTCCGCCGTATACGGCACATGCCGGTTCCACAGACGAAACACCAGGGCGAGATAGATGGCAAAGAACCACACGTCACCGGCAAAGCCATCCAGACAACGCCCCTTCATCGACTGCTGCCGGGTGAGCCGGGCAAGCTGACCGTCTGTCGAATCGCAGAAATTTGCCAGCATCAGCAGGAGAATGCCCAGCACGTTATGCAGCGTATCGGTGAAGAAGAACATGACACCCGCCCCTACTCCGAGGAAGATAGACAGAATGGTTACGGCATTGGGAGTCACCCCCAGGCGATACCACAGCAAGGCAAACGCCAGTCCGATGGGACGTGTGAAATGAACATCCAGCCATTCCTCGGTGTCCATGGACTTGAAGGAAGCATGGAGAAGAGAACGGAACCCCGTGCGGCGGACGGTTCCGTCGCCCTGATTTTGTACTGAAACGATCTGTTCTCCCTCCAGAGAGAGGGGGGACGCAGGTCCGTCCTGTCGATTCTTTGCCATAGGTTCTTGAAGAATTAAAAGCTGTTATGGGCGAGCGTTTTCGGACAACCTTACAATCGCCCTTGCCGCCTCCTCCCTGCACCGGGAGAAGCTCGGCCAGTCGTTGAAGTCGACAATCACGTAGTCGCCGCTGCGTGTGACGATGGCATCCCCGCCGTACACCGCCGTATGCAGCAGCCGCGACAGCCTCTCCGCATCCGCCTGCAGGCTGCGGGAAGAGAACGGGTAATGATGCGGCCTGCCGTTCAGACGCTCATCGCCGAACTTGGTCTCGTCACCGTCGCCGGGGTAACAGCAACGGAAGAAACCGGTTCCTTCGACACCATAGAACTTGACAAGGTCTCCTCTCACGTGTGCCTGGACGACGACCTCCCGAACGCCACGCTGCACGAAACGGTCCTTTGCCCGCAGCAGTTCATGCTCATCACGACAGAAACACACGTCTTCCCTGCACTGTGCGGCGGCATCTCCGCGCTTCACCCAGTAGCCGTCCGTCCCCTCGTCAGGCGGAAGAGGAAGATGATTCTCACGCATCACCTTCTCTATATTGCTCCGGCTGCAGGCCCGCACACCCGCCGTCGGGTTGAGAACCTGCATGCCTTCCTTCTCCAACTGCTCCAGCCTGTCCAGCGCTTCAGGACTGCGGGCCATCGAGAAGATCCGGCCGCCGGCCGCTGACGACACTGGCCGACTCCAGGGGACCGGCTGACCACCGTGGCCTCCGAAAGCCGCCAGCTCTTCCTCGCGGACGATGCTTACATTCCCCAGAATCCGTCCGACCTCCTGCAAAATCGCCAGATCCTTCCCTACCGAGTTAGGAGAGAAGCGTTCTGCACGCTGTACCAGCAGAATCCCCTCCCTGTCGCCAGGGACAGAGCCTGCGGCGATCCCCCCTTTCTCTTTCTGAAGAGAAGGCGAGCGCAGAACCGCCTTCCGTATGTCTTCTGCATGGTCAATGTCGAACACCTGTGTCAGCGGATAAGCTTCTATCCGCAGCCCGTCCGCAACAAGGGCACGCTGGAAACTGCGCATCCGGCTATCTCCCCGCTCCACGCAACGCTCCAGAACAGAGAGGGTCCCGGGGGTCAGACCATAGATACCGGCTGACACAAAACGGAGACCGGGACGAGCCGTGTCGTAATACCCCCTGACCCGCATATCGCCGTCAACATCCACATAGAGCGGTTTCTCGTCGTCGATGTAATCCGTGACGCCCATCAGCGCATCCGCCCCCCGGGCTGTCCGGTCCTGGAAAGACGACACATAATCGTGAAACTCCCGTTCGTCAAAGACCGTATCAACCGTTGTCAGGATGAACGGCTCCCCCTGCAGGAACGTGCGTAAAGCATAGAAGCTGTGCATCGAACTGGAAGTAGACCGCATCACATAACGCAGCGGGACAGGCTGTCCGTACAGACCTTCCCGCTGAATGGCCGACAGATGGCGTGCCACGGCAGGCAGATGCCCGTTGCAGACAACGACGATCTCCGCAGCACCATTCGCCATGAAGATCCTGACCAGCCGGTCGATGAGCCGTTCCTCCCCCACCCTTACCAGCGGCTTCGGGTCGGTTATCCCCTCCTGTGCCAGTCTTGAACCGTCTCCGGCAGCGATTATAGCGAATTTCATTACTTTTAAATTACCTGTTTTATCCGATCACCACATCTGTTCCATCCGAAAAGCCGGTTCCTTGCCTGCAAAGGCGCTGCACGCTCTGCGGAACCGTCCGCAGACGGAGAACCGCTCTGCCCCGCCAGCCCGGCACATGCCGTACCGCCGCAGCTTTCCACGGTACGATCGCACCGGCAACGGCATCGCACGCCCGCCGGTGCAAATCCTTCCTTCTTCCCTTCCTGAGGCGGCTGCCGGACAACAGGCAGCCGACATCCCCGGCGGTCGTCATCCAGCGAACCGAAGCACCGACGGGATCCACGAAAGGAAAGACGGAAAACGGCCGGACAGAGCCTTCCCTTTCCGTACTATTTTAGGACGGTCGCCCTGCGGATATGCGTGTCTGCCAGCGGACGGTCATTCGCATCGACGGCCTGCCGCTGGATGCGGTCCACGACATCCAGTCCCTCCAGTACCTGCCCGAAGACCGTGTACTGCCCGTCCAGATGGGGCGTTCCGCCCACCGTCCTGTAGATCTCGCGCACAGCCGGGGTCATCTTCACCTTTCCGCCGGTATGTGCGTCAAGCCGCTCCTGCGCCCAGTCGAGCTGTCCGTCAGAGAACTTTATTCCCCATACGATGTAGAACTGGGAAGCCGACGATTCCCACTTCGGATTGACATCATCAGGCTCGCGCGCCGCCGCAACGGCGCCCCGGCGATGGAGCAGCGCAGGATAATGTATCTCCGCCGGAATCGAACAGGTCTCCGGCGTATCCCCCACGGCCTCGCCGGGCTTCGCCGTCTTCGATCCCAGATCGCCCGTCTGTATCATGAAGTCCTTGATGACACGGTGGAACAGCACGCCGTTGTATGCTCCGCTGCGTACCAGCTTCAGGAAATTGTCACGATGGCGCGGGGTCTCGTTGTAAAGCTGGATGCGGATGTTGCCGCTGTCCGTCTCGAGCAGCACCTCATGGCGCAAAGTGTCGGCCGGTGCCTGCGCCCAGCCACAGGCACCGGAAAAGGCCAGAACCAAAGAACACAAAATCTTCTTCATCGTTTTCATAAATATCAATTCCCGGCAAAGATAAGCATTTCAGGACGAATATCCTAATACTGAAAGGATAAAAAACGTTGCAGACCTGCAATATATCAGGGAAAGGAAGTAACTTTGCACGCTCCATCAAGGAGTCCGGGGGACAGTCCCCGCGGAATTTCCATCACGGCGGCAGACCGGCAGAGGCCTGTTTTCCAGAAAAGAGGACAGGGCAGGAAGCCTTGTCATCCCTGACGGACCGAACACCGGCCGCTGACACCGCCGGACATCAGACAGAACAGAAATGACACAAAAGAAAAGTATATTCCAGCGTCCGTTATGGGTGACCGTCTTCGCCCTCACGGCTGCCACAGCATGGGGATGGGCCTATCCGCTGATCAAGTCGGGATTTGCCGAATTCGGCATTACCTCCGGCATGACGGGGGCGAAAATGCTCTTTGCAGGGATCCGGTTCTGCCTTTCGGGGCTGATCATACTGGGCATGGCAGGTGCCGGTCGACGGGACTTCCACGTGAGGAAGCCGGCCGACTGGTGGTATATCCTGCTCTTCTGCCTGCTGAACACCACCCTGCACTATGCCTTCTTCTATTTCGGGCTCTCCCACAGCGAAGGTTCCCGGGCAGCCATCCTCAACTCGCTGAGCGTCTTTTCCGTCGTCATCCTTGCCTGCATCTTCTTCAAGAGCGACCGCATGACGGTGAAGAAGATCATCGGCTGCATCGTCGGCTTCTCCGGCATCCTGTCGCTGAACTTAGGAGGGACGGAGAGCGGACGGTTCACCTGGCTGGGCGACGGCATGATCATCCTCAATGCGCTTTGCGGTGCATCGGCCTCACTGCTCACCCGCGGACTGGGGAAACGCATCGACGTGTTTGTCGGTACGGGATACAGCCTCGCCATCGGAGGAGCGCTGCTGATTGTCCCGGGACTGCTGCTGGGCGGCAGCCTGCCGCAGATCACCGCGCCGGGCATCGTCTGCCTGCTGCTGCTCATCGCCATCAGCACCCTCGGCTTCACGCTCTACAACAAACTGCTCACCTGCAATCCTGTCGGCCGGGTAGCCATCTACAATTCCCTGATTCCGGTTGTCGGGGCCGTCACCTCCTGCCTCTGTCTCGGTGAGGTTTTCTACTTGAAATACGTAATAGCCGGAGCATTGGCGGCAGGCGGGATATACCTTATCAGCAAGTAGGTCTCCCACGGGCAGCACGGCAGCCTGTACGCACCTCTCTCTGCAACCCTTACGGACAACGCCTCTTCCCCCCTGCAGAACCGGCCCGGAGAACCGGCCTCCACGCCGTGCGGCTTCCATCCGACGAAAGAACCGGAGCAGAAAGACCGGCTGCACGCAGCGGGTAAAACAACTTTACATTCCGAGGCCGTCAAACCTCTTTTCCCGTCCCTACGAACCCTTTCTGGAAGAACGGGAACGGCAGGCAGGAGAACAACCAACGGTCACTTGCCTTCCAGCCAACGCCTGATTGCGTTCCAATCAGTGCTTACTTGGATGCTTACCAACGCCTGTTTGCACCGCAAGGAAGCACCTTTTGAAAAGACCCTCTTATCTCATTGTCTACAAGCGGGTTGCAAAAAGCCTGAAAAGTCCGGGAAGTCCGTATCTGAAATATCCCCATGTGAATTGAAGAGGAGAGACTTGGCAGGACACCGCAGGGAAAAGGGAAGTAAATTATAAGGACAAAACACACGCCTCCCTCCATTGCGGACCAGCTGTCAAGGTACGGCCATCACAGGGGAAACCTTTTTGAGAGAAAGGGGAAACGACACGCTTCTCCACTTGGAGAAGAACCAGAGGGAGACGGGAACGCCCGCCGCCGTTCAGGACGACACCCGGGCACGATCAGATGCAATAGTCCGCAGCATCCACCAGTCCCGACCGCATGGCATAGCGCATGGCCTCGTGTACACTGTTGACACCCAGCTTGCGAAAGATGTTCTTACGGTGCGTATTCACCGTATGGAATGACGAAAAACGCTTCTCGGCTATCTCTCGGGTCGTCATCCCCAGGGCGATCTCCTTCAAGATTTCGGTCTCGGTCTTCGTCAGCTTCACCGTCTCCCTGTCAGGAGTCTCCGCAGGGGTCAGGAGCAGGCCGGCGGCGTGCTGGCAGAGGAAACGCCGTCCGTGCAGCACATAGTCGAGACACTGTTCTATCTCCGGCAGCTTCGCATCCTTCATAAGCACGCTGACCAGACCGCTGGCACTGACAACGCTGCGGATGAAACCGACGCTGAGCTCCTCGCTCCAGAGTACCAGGTGTGCAAGCGGATAACGCTGCCCGAGCACGAGCAGGTCGGCCGCACCGGAGAAATCGAACAGAGTATAATCCAGTATCACGACGGCTTCCGGACACGCTTTCAGCCGGTACATCAGTTCAGACTTGCCGGCTGCCACCTGGCAGGAGACCTCTCCCATGCGTGAAAGGACATGGAGCAGCCCCGCCCGTGTAATATCCTGATTGTCCGCTATGATGATCTGTTTCATCTTCGTTCCTTCCTGCTGTTTTATCCTGCCGGAGAGTGCAAAAGTAGGGAAAATAATCGAGAATATAAAAAAAATATTGTAAGTTTGCAACATCATTCAAACACATTACCTGAAATGAAGAAACTGCTTTTCCTCGTAGCCGGGCTGCTGATGGCAGCTGCCGCCGGCGCACAGATACAACGGCCGAAGCTCGTCGTCGGGCTCGTTGTCGACCAGATGCGCTGGGATTATCTCTACTACTATTATGACGAATATGGGAACGACGGCCTGCGCCGGCTGCTCGACCATGGCTTCTCGTTCGAGAACACGCACATCAACTATGCACCGACGGTGACCGCCATCGGACACAGTTCGATATTCACAGGGTCCGTCCCTGCGATTACAGGCATTGCAGGAAACTATTTCTACCAAGATGACAAAAGCGTCTATTGCTGTGAGGACAGGACCGTGAAGAGCGTCGGTTCGGACAGCCGGGAAGGACAGATGAGTCCGCGGCGGATGCTCACCTCCACCATCGGCGACGAGCTGCAGACCGCAACCGACTTCCGGTCGAAGGTGATCGGCGTGGCGCTGAAGGACCGTGCCTCCATCCTGCCGGCCGGCCATGCGGCTGACGGTGCTTACTGGTGGGACACCTCGGCAGGACATTTTGTCACCTCTACCTTTTACATGGACAAGCTGCCGCAGTGGGTCGAGGACTTCAACAGAAAGAACCATACCGCTCCCCGATTCGACATCAAAGGATCGACGCAGGGCGTGACGATGACCTTCAAGATGGCAGAAGCGGCATTGAAGAACGAGCGGCTCGGCAAGGGGAAGGAGACGGACATGCTCACCATGAGCGTCTCTTCGACGGATATCATCGGACACAAATACTCTACCCGGGGCGAGGAGAACCATGCTGTATACATGCAGCTGGACAGGGATCTGGCACAGTTCCTTAAAGCACTTGACCAGGAAGTGGGCGAGGGAAACTATCTGCTCTTCCTGACGGCTGACCACGGCGCTGCACACAACTACAACTATATGCGTGAGCATCGCATCCCGGCCGGCGGATGGGACTATAAGCAGACCGTAACAGGCCTTAACGCCTATCTGCAGGGGAAGTTCGGCATCAGTCCGGTAATGAGCGAGGACAATTACCAGATCTACTTCAACGACTCACTGATTGCCGCTGCTGGAAAGAAGAAGCAGGAGGTGATTGACGAATCGGTAGACTGGCTGAAGAAGGACCCGCAGTTCCTTTATGTCTTCGACGAAGAGAAGGTGACGGGGACGACCATGCCGGAATGGATCAAGGAACGCATGGAAAACGGGTACTTCCGCGGACGGTCCGGAGAGATCGGTGTCGTCACCCGTCCGCAGTTCTTCGGCGGGAAGGACGACCCGGCCTTCCGTGGAACACAGCACGGACAGCCGTTCCCCTATGACACACACATTCCCTTCCTGCTTTACGGATGGCACGTGAAACACGGTTCGACGAATACGGAGACACATATCGTCGACATCGCACCGACAGTCTGCGCCATGCTGCATATCCAGATGCCGAACGGCTGTATAGGAACAGCAAGATACACCTACTGAATTACAAACAACTTTTCTCTGCACGGCACGTCACGGAATCCTTCCCGGCGAAGGAAGCGAGACGGCATGCAGACCCTATACTTATGCACATTGCAATTGCAGGAAACATAGGGAGTGGCAAGACGACACTCACGACCATGCTGGCCAGACGATATGGATGGAAGCCGAGGTTCGAGTCGGTAGACTACAATCCCTATCTGGAAGATTATTACAAAGACATCAAACGCTGGTCGTTCCCCATGGAGGTGTTCTTCCTGAAAGAACGCTTCAGAGATCTGCTGGAAATACGGCAAAGCGGAGAGTCGGTCGTGCAGGACCGTTCCATCTACGAAGGGGTCTACGTCTTTACGGAAAACAATTACGCCATGGGCAACCTTGACGACCGTGACTACGAGACCTACATGGAACTGTTTGAGGACATGACGGATGCCGTCCGCTTCCCCGACCTCATGATCTATCTCCGGTCTTCGGTCAGCCACCTCGTTTCCAACATAGAGAAACGGGGACGGGAATACGAACAGAAAATGCCCCTGGATTATCTCGAAAGCCTCAACAGACGCTACGACGAGTTCATCAGGGACAAGTACAAAGGGCGTGTCCTGACCATCGATGTCGACAGGCTCGACTATCAGCACCGGCCGAAAGACTTCGGCTTCATCACCGACAAAATAGACCGGGAACTCTTCGGACTGTTCTGACTTCCGACCTCTTTTCCGGAGGGATGCCAAAAGACGAAGAAGGGCATCGCCATTACACAACAGACAAGAAACAATAACCTCACGCCCCGACACCGAAGGCTCTCCCCGAGAGAAGCTGACAGGAAGAAGGGGATTCACAGACATACATTATGCACATAGCCATTGCCGGAAACATCGGAGCCGGAAAGACAACGCTCACGAAGATGCTCGCCAGAAGATACGGATGGAAAGCCCACTTCGAGCCGGTCGACAACAATCCCTACCTGGAAGATTACTACAAAGACATGACCCGCTGGTCGTTCAATCTGCAGATATACTTCCTCAACAAGCGTTTCCGCGACATCGTGGAGATCTCACGCTCGGAAGAGACCATCATACAAGACCGCACCATCTTCGAGGACGCACGCATCTTCGCGCCCAACCTCTATGACATGGGGCTGATGTCCGAACGCGACTTCAAGAACTACACGGATCTCTTCGACCTCATGCTCTCGCTGGTCAAGCTGCCCGACCTGCTGATCTACATCCGCTGCTCCATCCCCCGCCTCATCGACCATATCCAGCAGCGCGGACGGGACTATGAACAGACGATGCGCATAGACTACCTCCGGGGACTGAACCAGCGGTACGAGGACTGGATCAAGACCTACAAGGGACATCTGATGATCGTAGACGGCGACACGACCGACTTCCAGGAGAATCCGCAGGACTTCAAGCGCGTCACGGACATCATCGACGACCGCCTCTTCGGACTGTTCCCAATGGAGTAAGGAAGCCCCACCCTCCAACCGGGAGGCGGCCGCAGAGCAGGCCGGCCCTGTACCGGAACTCCCCCCATGCTCCTGCCATCCGTTCCTCCCTCATCGCCTGTCCGCACCCTGAACAACCGGCGGATGCTTTTGGCATGATATTTGTTTTGTAACGATTACAAAGTATGAACCCGCCCTGCGGACAGGACACACTGTCCCAGAAGGGCACACAACACGATTATACAAGTATGGAAAAAGTAAAGACCCTGATAATCGGCAGCGGGCCTGCAGGCTATACCGCAGCCATCTATGCCGGACGTGCCAACCTCCAGCCAGTACTCTACTCCGGACTGCAGCCGGGCGGACAGCTGACGACTACGACCCTCGTCGAGAATTTCCCGGGCTTCCACGAAGGCATAGATGCCAACCAGCTGATGGACGAAATGCGCCGGCAGGCTGCACTTTTCGGTGCTGACCTCCGCGACGGGTCCATCGTAAAGGCCGACCTCGGCAGCCGTCCCTTCCACCTTGAAGACGAACGCGGCAACAAGATCGAGGCAGAGACCGTCATCATCGCCACCGGTGCCAGTGCGAAATACCTTGGGCTGCCAGACGAAGAGAAGTACCGCGGACAGGGTGTCAGTGCCTGTGCCACCTGCGACGGCTTCTTCTATCGCAAGCGTACGGTAGCCGTCGTCGGCGGTGGAGACACAGCCTGCGAGGAGGCCATGTATCTCTCCGGACTGGCGAAGAAAGTGTACATGATCGTGCGGAAGCCCTACCTGCGTGCTGCGGAAATCATGCGCAAACGCGTGACCGAGAAAGAGAACATCGAGATACTTTACAATACCAACACGCTGGGACTTTTCGGTGAGAACGGCGTCGAGGGAGCGCACCTCGTCCGCTTCAAGGGCGAGGAGAACGAGGAGAAGTACGATATCGACATCGACGGCTTCTTCCTCGCCATCGGGCACACTCCCAACACAGAACTGTTCAAGGGACAGCTGGAGACGGACGGCCAGGGCTTCATCGTCACCCGTCCGAAATCTACCGCCACCAGCATCGAGGGGGTCTATGCAGCAGGCGACGTAGCCGACCCCACCTACCGGCAGGGAGTCGTGGCAGCCGGCACCGGTGCCATGGCAGCGATTGAGGCGGACCGTTTCCTGCAGAAACAGTAGGAAATCCCTCCAAGCGATTCTCTCCGACAGCAGGGATATAGGATCCATGCGGACGTAAAGAAAGACGACAACGGACGTACGAGCCGTATATCCCTGCCTGTGCCATACAGCGTTTCAAGACCGCAGCGAGCAGGCAGCCGGTCCTGCCGCTCCGTCTCGGTCTTTCTCCATTCAGACAAACAACTTAATTCACCGACTTATGCGCAACATCCTATCCATCCTGTGCAGTCTTGCCTTACCCGTCCTCGCCGAGGCTGCGGGCTGCGGCATCCTGATGACCGGAGCGGCATCCTGCACAACCAAACCTAACACGAATATGTTACAGACCGATTCCGGAGCCGTCTCCAAGACGAGATTCACCCGGCCCGACGATGCCACACTGCGTAAGACCCTTACACCGGAGCAGTATGCCGTCACGCAGCAGGCAGCCACCGAACGTCCTTTCACCAATGCGTACGACCATGAGTTCAGAGAAGGCATCTACGTGGATGTCACGACAGGCGAGCCGCTCTTCTCATCGGCAGACAAGTATGATTCAGGATGCGGATGGCCGGCTTTCTCCAAGCCCATCGACAAAAGCCTCGTCACCGACCATACGGACACTTCACACGGAATGGTGCGCACCGAAGTGAGAAGCAAGACCGGGAAGGCGCATCTGGGGCATGTCTTTGACGACGGACCCGCCGAGACCGGCGGAAAAAGATATTGTATCAACAGTGCTTCGCTGCGCTTCATCCCACTTGAGAAGATGAAGGCTGAAGGCTACGGAGCCTACATCCATTTAGTAAGACCCATGAAAGAAATCTATGTCGCAGGCGGATGCTTCTGGGGAACAGAGCACTATCTCAAGCAGATAGAAGGTGTCACGGCCACGGAAGCGGGCTATGCGAACGGAATCATCAAGAACCCCACCTATGAAGAGGTATGTACGGACAAGACGCAGTTTGCCGAAGCCGTCCACATCACCTACGACCCGAAAGTCATCAGCCTGGAGTTCCTGTTAGGCTTATACTTCAAGGCCATCGACCCGACAAGTGTGAACCGACAGGGCAACGACCGGGGGACGCAGTACCGCACGGGAATCTACTATACCGATCCGGCCGACCTCCCCACAATCAGAAAGGTATTTGCGGAAGAGCAGAAACAGACGAGCGGGAAGATCGCCGTCGAGGTGAAGCCCCTGAAGAATTTCTATAAGGCAGAGGAGTATCACCAGGACTATCTCGACAAACATCCTTCAGGCTACTGCCACCTCCCGCAGGCACTCTTCGAGTATGCCCGCAAGGCGAAGATGAAGAAATAGAGAACACCCGGAACGTAATACAGCGATCGGATGCCCTTGGGCGTCCGATCGCTGTTTTTTTTCACCTGTTCTCCCGGAAGCCCTCTCCTGAACAGGGACCGGACCGTCCGCGCCCGGTTATCTGCCTGCCGTCAGCCTCCTGCGCTTCAGACGCCTTATCCGCCAGCGACGGGAGCGGCCAACGAAACGTTATCTGCTTGTCGTCAGACCGCTGCGTTTCGGACGCTTATATGACCGGTAGTCGTCGAGTTCTATCTCAATATCGGGCTCCACCAGCACACCGGCCTGCGGCAGGCGGAACTTCATGTACCTGATATCCAGTCCCCGGTCAATCCATTGGTTCTCATAATAGGTGTGGATGCCCAGGATTTCACGTGTCTTCTCGTCCATCAGATGCGCTGCCGCCCTGTCTCCTTCAAGCGTATTGCCATACAGGTCTTCCGTCCGGTAAAGAACAGGAAGATGATTGGCCTGAACCATATAGGTCGTGTATGTAAAGAGGAAATTCGAGTCTGTCTTCAGATGCACGATCCCTCCATCCACCAGGAAACGCCGGTAACGTTCCATAAAGAATGTCGACGTCAGACGTTTGTGTACGTTCTTCATCTGCGGATCCGAGAATGTAAGCCATATCTCCTGTACCTCGTCCTCGCCAAAGAAACGGTCGATGACCTCGATGCTCGTGCGGAGGAACGCCACATTGTCCAGGCCGCCCTCCAGAGCCTGCCTGGCACCGGTATAGATGCGTGCGCCCTTGATGTCTACGCCGATGAAGTTGATGTCCGGATAG
The DNA here is from genome assembly GCF_000191065.1 of Prevotella multiformis DSM 16608. GTDB lineage: Bacteria > Bacteroidota > Bacteroidia > Bacteroidales > Bacteroidaceae > Prevotella > Prevotella multiformis. Next base: position 1,228,366 of record NZ_GL872282.1, on the reverse strand, counting down.
ACACGTGCCAGCCCGACGGTATATTCGCCTTTGCCACATCCCAGTTCAAGTACAATCGGGTTGTCATTATGAAAATACTGCTCACGCCAGGATCCTTTCATCCCGAACGGGACCTCACTGATGACACTGAAAGGATACTGAAAGACATTCTTGAATGTCTCCATCTCCGCAAACTTCTGTAACTTACCTTTACTCATGGCTGCAAAGTTACAACAAAATTAAGGAATGAGAAAAGGCACGGCCGATTTTATCGCATCATCGCCCGCATCGCCTCCTACGGAGAAGTCCTTTCGGCAAACGACTTTCTCTCCTCACCGTGACCGTCTGCACATACAGCTTCCAGCAGCCGCACTTCCCCAAGCCAATATGCCGGGAAGCACAGAACCGTCTAAGGACAAGCCGGAAACAATCAGGCCTCCTGAAAAGAGCGTATCGTCTCCACCGGCTGAAACAGATCATTGCCCTGTCTGTCCGAACACAGCCGCAACGGAAGCTGGACAGCAGAAAAAGGGTTCTTCCGTTAAATGCGCAGATGCTTTTCGCATGGCTTTGACGGAAGAACCGAAGTGATTCATTCAACAAAAACATAGCCAGGACCGTCAACCGGCTATTCCATCATCATCCTCCGATACAACAGCCTTTCCAATTTAATATGTTGAAAATACAGACAAGGTTTTGAAAAACCATTACATAATTTCAGACAAATCATCTGCAAATATAAAAGACACGTGCAAAATGCAGGTTCGTAAACTGCCGTAAATCAACAGGTTATCAAGTCGTTTGTAAAAGGTGCCTGATTGGACTTCAAAAGGGCGTTGGTAACACGCTGAAAGAGCACCTGTTGCAAGTCAATCAGGCATCTGTTAGAAGCCAAAAGAGCATGTGTTGCTTTGCATTGCATGAAAACAGTTTACAAACACCGATGATGTGAGAATAGGTTGTTCGTAGAAGACAGAAAGACAGGCTGATGGTCAGACATCGTTTCTATCTGCCTTTCCTGTATTTTATCTTTCAGTTTATCCTCCTTTGCAAGATCATCTGCTTTCGGACAGTCATGCCCTGCAAGTGCATAGGCCTTTCTTCTATTTCCAATCTATGCACTTGACAGAAGAATCAAAAAAGGCAGCAGAAAACGGATGATTCCGTCTCTGCTGCCTTCTGTCTTTCCATCCTTGATCTTAGAACTTAGCCATTTTGATGGCGTCAATTGCACATTCGTCCCCCTTGTTTCCGAGCCTTCCGCCACTGCGGTCCTTTGCCTGCTGCAAGTCGTCCGTGGTGAGCAGCCCGTAGATGACGGGGATATTCTGTGTGGCGTTGAGATGCGCAATGCCGTAGGTGACCCCCTCGCAGATATAGTCGAAGTGAGGAGTCTCTCCCCGGATGACGCTTCCGAGGATGATGACGGCATCGAATCCGTCGTTCTTGGTCATCTGCTGCGCTCCGTAGATCAGCTCGAAGCTGCCGGGAACCGTCTTGATGTGGATGTTCTCCGGGAGAGTGCCATGCTTCTCAAGTGTCTTGACGGCCCCGTCAAGGAGAGCATCGGTGATTTCCGGATTCCACTCGGCTACGACGATGCCAAAGCACATGTTGCTCGCGTCAGGTACGCTCTGTGCATCGTAGTCGGATAAGTGATGAAGTTCTGTTGCCATGACGGTTTAGTTGGAGGCACGCTCAATGTATTTGTCAATATCCTGATAGACAGGAGAGTTGACATACTTCTTCTTGATCTCCTTATAGATCTCGAGCGCATCGGCCTTCTTTCCCTCACTCTCGAGGAGAATGCCCGCCTTGCGCAGTGCCAGCGGTGCGATGCTGAGGTTGGTGTCGTCGGCAGCCTCCGCATCGGCCATCTTGGCAGCCTTCTTGAAACAGTCGACCGCCTTGTCGTTCTGGTTGTTGTTGGCATAGATGTCGCCGAGTGCCATCTGGGATGCCGGGCTGATCATCTCGTCGTCGGACGTGCTGAACTTCTCGGCGTTCTCCAGTGCCTTTGCCCAGTCCGGCTTGGCCTGATGGGCGTAGCAGAGTGCCACATAGAGGTTGGCAAGGTTGCCGGCAGCTGTGCTGCTGTAGTCGCTCTGTACCTTCTGGAAACCGGTGAGCGCCTGGTCGTACTGCTGTCCGTTGAAGAGCATCTGGCTCTTTGCCAGCTCTGTACTGGCCTCCGCCTCGCGCGGCGCTGAGATGAAGTTCCTGTAAAGGATGACACCTGCCACGACAACGATGAGCGCTGCGACAGCGATAAGGAGCTGCTTCTTGTATTTCAAGAAGACGGCTTCCGAATGGTTAAGGGTTTCTTCGTATGTACCCTGTTCTTGTTTTTTTGCCATTTTTATTATTGATGTATTTATTTTTATCTAAGCTGCGGGGCGTGCATTATAGCGCGACAAAATTAGTGAAAAAGTCGCATATATTGAAATTTATCAACGACTTTTTTCTTTTATTGGGTGGAAATGAACTATCTTTGCAGGGGTCGGGAAAGGGCTGTCCGGCAATCGGCCGTCCGGGAACCGGCGGTGTGCCGTCCCTTGCCGGTGCCGTCCCGCCGCTGCTGGTCTCACGCTCCGGAGGAACGGCGACAGCGGCCAGCTGCGGTCTTTTTCTTATTCCTCAAAATCAAAGACGATGCAATTAGACAAATTATCCATCATAAACTACAAGAACATACAGGCGGCCACATTGAATCTGTCTGCCAGGCTCAACTGTTTCATCGGTCGGAACGGAGAGGGAAAGACCAACCTGCTGGATGCGGTCTATTATCTTTCTTTCTGCAAGAGCGCCTTCAATCCCAAGGATTCCGAGGTGATACGCCATGATTCGGATTATTTCGTGCTGGAGGGGGACTACACCACGGATGCCGGTGAGCAGGGGCAGGTGTACTGCGGGATGAAACGCGGCACGAAGAAGCACTTTAAGTGGAACAGAAAGGAGTATAAACGGCTGTCCCAGCATATCGGAAAGGTGCCGCTGATATTCGTATCGCCTGCTGACGCCGCACTGATCGAGGGGGGCAGCGAGGAGAGGCGGAGGCTGATGGATGTCGTCATTTCGCAATATGACACACCTTATATAGAAGCTCTCGGCCGTTACAACAAGGCTCTGCAGCAGCGCAACAGCCTGCTGAAGCAGGAGGGAGAGCCCGACCCGACGCTTATGGAACTGCTCGAAATGCAGATGGCCGAGCATGGAGAGACGCTCTACCGGAAGCGGAAAGCCTTTGTACAGGAGCTTACACCGGTCTTCCAGCGCATCTATCAGACCATCTGCTGCAACCGGGAGCAGGTCTCGCTCGAGTATGTCTCGCATTGTCAGCGGGGCAGTCTGCTGGACGTGATACAGCGCGACCGCACCAAAGACCGCATCATGGGGTTCTCCCTGCACGGCACGCACAAGGACGACCTGGTGATGAAGCTCGGAGGCTATCCGATGAAACGCGAGGGGAGTCAGGGACAGAACAAGACCTACGTACTGGCTCTGAAGCTCGCACAGTTTGATTTCCTGCACCGCACATCCGGCAACAATACGCCGCTGCTGCTGCTTGACGACATCTTCGACAAGCTCGACAGCAGCAGGGTGGAACAGATCGTGCGGCTTGTCTCGGGCGATGACTTCGGCCAGATATTCATTACCGATACCAACCGGGATCATCTGGACCGGATTCTGCAGGGGAGTGGATTTGATTACAAACTGTTCTCTGTCGAAAACGGAGAAATTAATCAGCGGGAGGACTGAGGATCATGTTCAGACGGAAAGTGCAGCCGTTGGGAGACGTGCTCAATCAGTTTCTGAGACAGGGCGGACTGGAAGCCCCTCTGCTGCAGAAACGGCTTGTCGATGCCTGGGACACCGTGGCGGGAGCTGCCGTGGCACGGTACACGCAGGGGAAGTTTATCAGGAACCAGACCTTGTTCGTGAAGATACAGAACCCTGCCTTGCGTGCAGACCTCTGCATGATGCAGTCGGAATTGGTGAAGAAACTGAATGCGGCCGTCGGCTCCATGGTCATTACGGAAGTCCGGTTCTACTGACTTCCGTCTTGCGTCCGCCTCCCGGAGGCGGACACTCGGACAGACGGTCGGCCGGATGGTGAAAAACTGTTGCAGCTCTTTCGCATGGCCCCTGTTTTCTGACAATAAGTATTGACGCAGGTCAATAAATATTAAAATAATTGTAATTTGTGCTGGATAATTTTGATGTGTGCGCAAACAATCGTACCTTTGCACCGTCAAAAGACAAATAAATAGATTGTTTAGGTTAGTAGTAATAGATTTAGGTTTTTAGTTATTTAGTTTAAGGTAGAACAAAAGAGATTGTTCAGATAACAGACATTAGGTTATTAGTTCAAGGTAGCAAAGAAGATTGCATAAAGGATAACAAAGATGCAAGATGATTGGGGAACGCCGTGAGGCGCGAACCAAAAATCAAGCATGGAACGGACTTTTCATACGAAAGAAATAGTTTGAGGCACGACAGGATTCCTGTCGTGCTTTTCCGTATGTGCCTGTCAGCTTTGCAATGAGAAGGTCGTTACAATATATTACTGTCCCGTAAAAACGGAAGGCCATGGATGTCCATGTGTCCCTTCTTTTCGACCGGCGATCCCTCATTGTTTTGGGAAAGGCCGGCCGCCCCCTTGTCAGACAAAGTTCGTTGGCTTCCGGCTTTCACGACAGGCTGTTTCCATCCCGGGTATCAGACGGCAGGCGTGTGAGCCATCAGCATGATCGGTATTCGCCGACAACACGATCGGTTTTTGCCGACAACACAATCGGTGTCGGGCATCAGTACATCATGCAGGGGAGCGTTGTTCGTTCCGCTCATGCTCATCCATATGCAGGAGGGAATGAACGGCTTCCACGGGGGCAGTCCGTCCGACGGCCATCATCACAGTATTCGGACAAGTCTGGCGGAATGGGAGAATGCACGGAGGTTTCAGCTTGATTTCCAGTCTTTTTTCGTACCTTTGCAGCCGGTCTCTGAATCACAGGAGGGAGACGCAGCTTGGTTAAGAAGCCAGATGAGTAGGATCATTCAGTTTATAAAGGATTGGACATTGCCGGTGTCGATAGGCACGGGAGCGTTGACGTACCTTGTCTTTGCCTTGACTCCGGCGTTGGATGGTGCCGGGGGATTCTTTGCTCCGTTCCTCAATGAGGCATTGCCGCTGTTTATGTTCCTTGTCCTGTATGTCACTTTCTGCAAGGTAGACTTCCGCAAGCTCGTCCCTGTAGGGTGGCATTTCTGGATCGGAATCTTCCAGGTGGCGTTCGTCGCCGCCGTTGTCGGTATGATCCTCGTTATCCATGCCACGGGCAGGACGCTTATACTGTTCGAGGCCGTTCTCACCTGCATCATCGGTCCCTGTGCCTCTGCCGCAGCCGTGGTGACACAGAAGTTAGGCGGCGACCTCGAGGAGATGACGACCTATACGTTCCTCTCCAACTTTATCTGCGCCCTGCTCATCCCGGTCTGTTTCCCCCTGATAGACCCCTGTGCAGGCATGGCGTTCTGGAATGCCTTCCTGCTTATTCTGTACAAGGTGTGCATGGTGCTGGTCGTACCGATGTTCCTGGCGTATGTCACAAAGCACTGGCAGGCTCTTCACGGCTTCTACCAGTGGATGATCCATGTGAACGACCTCAGCTATTACCTTTGGGGATGCTCGCTGCTCATCGTATCGGGGACAACGGTGAAGAACATCGTACATGCCGATGTTACGGCCGGTTTCCTCCTGCTGATAGCGGTTCTGGCTCTCCTGCTCTGTCTGATTCAGTTTGCCGTGGGCAGATATGTCGGACATTTCTTCCACAGCACGGTCAATGCCGGTCAGGCCTTGGGGCAGAAGAATACGGCCTTCGCCATTTGGATCGCTTATACTTACCTGAATCCGCTCTCGTCAGTGGGGCCGGGATGCTACATCCTGTGGCAGAATATCATCAACAGTGTTGAGATCTGGCAGCATGGACGTGCCGGACAACACAGAAAGTAGACAATTGTGAAAGCAGTAAAGTATTTTATAGTATTCTTTTTCATCCTTTCCGTACAGTCGGTGCGGTCACAGGACACTGGCAGCAGCGCATTGCCGGACTGTCAGCCTGTCCGTCCGACAGACTCGCCAGAACCTGATGCAATGCCTGTGCAGCCGGCATCGCAGCAGCCCCTGGAAGAGGCAGAGGAAATGATGCCCGCGCCTCTTCCATCCTCCTCCACACATGTGGCACACATTACCGAAAGCCGCAACCAGATTGTTTTGCTTGTCGGCGACTCGATGGCCGACGGTCTGGGTGTGCGTTTCAACGATTACGCTGTCAAGAACGGATTTGAGTTCCACTCTGTCGTGTGGTATGGCAGTACGACGCGCGACTGGGCGATTGCTTCCGACCTCCAGTATCAGATAGAGCGGATCCATCCTACCTATGTTATCATCAGTCTGGGTACCAATGATCTGGGATACAAAGATTACAGCAGACGTGAAACGGCGATACAGACGATACTAAGCCGTATCGGCAACATTCCGTATGTGTGGGTCGGACCGCTGCCCTGGCACAGGGTGAAAGACCGCACGATCGTCAATGTCATCCGGGACTGTACGGGGACAGGACACTTCTTTGACAGCAGTTCGGTCATTGCCTCGCGGACAGACGGGATCCATCCGACACGGCAGGGTGCTGCACTGTGGGTAGACAAGATTGTGCAGTGGATGGTCGAACCTGACAAGAATGCGAACCCCATTGAGATGGACAGACCCGACTTCACCACCCACTTTACCCATGATGAAAAGCACGGGATGGGATACCATGGACGCAGATAGAGACGGCCTTTGGGGCACACCGGATCGGAACGGTCGATGATGATGTACTGCACCGTACGGTGAAAGAGACTTTTTCCGGTTCTTCCGTTAAATACATAGATTGGAAATAAAGGCTTATGCACTTGCATGATATGACTGTCCGAAATCGGATGGTCTTGCAAAGGAGGATGAGCTATAAGATAAAATGCGGAAAAGGCGAATTGACACGATGCCTGTCCGGCAGCCTGTCTTTCCGTCTTCTACGAACAACCTATTCCCACATCATCGGTGTTTGTAAACTGTTTTCATGCAATGCAAAGCAACACATGCTCTTTTGGCTTCTAACAGATGCCTGATTGACTTGCAACAGGTGCTCTTTCAGCGTGTTACCAACGCCCTTTTGAAGTCCAATCAGGCATCTTTTACAAACGACTTGATAACCTGTTGATTTACGGCAGTTTACGAACCTGCTTTTTGCACGTGTCTTTTATATTTGCAGAAGATTTGTCTGAAATTATGTAATGGTTTTTCAAAACCTTGTCTGTATTTTCAACATATTAAATTGGAAAGGCTGTTGTATCGGAGGATGATGATAGGATAGACAGTTGACGGTCTTGCTATGTTTTTTTGAATGAATCACTCCGGTTCTTCCGTCAAAGCCATACGAAAAGCATCGGCGCATTGGACGGAAGAACCAAGAGAAACGCTCCCTCCCAAGAGAAAAAGGGAGGGAGCGGATGCTTTCCGGCGGCCGAGGACAGCTAAAACTGAAAATAAATGAACGGCTGAATATCAGAGCTCTTCACCTGCATGATGATAAATATGACGACCGTGACGGCAACGGCAGAAAGCACGACACCCCCTTTTTCCAGGAGGCGCACACAGCGGTTCTGCCAGGAGGCGGGAATCCAGTGCGTCAGGAGGGCGAAGGCCATCAGCAGGAAAACATATCTATAAGCCACGAAGACATCGGGAAGAACGGCAGGGTTGAACTTCGTGAACATCTGCCTGAGCATGACCCACACCCCCTCGAAGTCCTTGCAGCGGAAGAAAAGCCATGTAAAGCAGAGGACGTGGAACGTGATGAACACGGAGACGAAACGGCGTATGCCGGCGGGATGATAATGTCGGTCGTGCCTCATGACGGTCTGCGACCAGAACTTGTGCAGGCAGACCAGCGCACCGTGCAGCACTCCCCACACGACGAAGTTGAGCGACGCGCCGTGCCACAGGCCACAGGCCGTCATGGCCACCATCTGGTTGAGATACATGTGCAGCGTCCCTTTCCGGTTTCCTCCGAGTGCGATGTAAACGTAATCGCGGATCCATGTAGAGAGCGAGATATGCCAGCGACGCCAGAAGTCGGTCATGGAATCGGCGGTGAGCGGCGCATTGAAGTTCATCGGGATCTTGAATCCGAGCAGCAGGGAGATACCGATCGCCATGTCCGAATAGCCCGAGAAATCACAGTAGATCTGTATGCAGTAGCCGTAAAGGCCGAGGAGCACCTCCCCGCCGGAGAAGAGCGTCGGGTTGTCGAAGATGCGATCGACGAAGTTCTGGGAGATATAGTCGGAGATGACCGCCTTCTTAAAGAGACCGATGAGGATGAAGAACACGCCCTGTGCGAACATCTCACGGCTGACATGAAGGGGCTTGCGGATCTGCGGCCCGAAGTCGGTCGCACGGGTGATAGGGCCTGCCAGGAGGGTCGGGAAGAAACTGACATAGAAAGCATAGTCGAGGAGCGATTCCATCGGTTCTACCTTCTTCCGGTAGACATCCACGACATAGGAAATGGTCTTGAAGGTATAGAAACTGATGCCGACAGGCAGGAAGATGTCCCACGGCTGGAAGTTGCTCCCGACCATCTGTGCGATCATCCCTGCAAAGAAGTTGGTGTACTTGAAGTAGCCCAGCAGACCGAGGTCAATGAGCAGACTGGCTGCCAGCCACAGACGAGGATGTTTCCTTTCGGCGATTTTCCGTGCAAGGCAGAAGTCGCTTACCGTGACGACAAGCAGCAGCAGGAAGTAGAAACCGCTGCTTTTGTAGAAGAAATAATAGGAGAAAAGCGTCACGAAGAGCAGTCTTGCATCCACCTTCCTGCGCAGACAGCAATAGCCCGTGACAAAGATCAGGAAGACGAAGAGGAACGCACCTGACGAAAAGAGGAGCGGTTCGCGCGGATTATAGAGCAGGATGTCTGCCGCCTTTGTGAAATCAAGGCCTGAGACATACGATGCCATGCTCTGCAGGAAGACTTTAAGTTGAGCCGTCATCTGGCTGAAAATATCATTTGTTTCCATCTTGGTTCTTTATTGGGTTTGTCAGCTCCGGCCGTGCCGCCGGATGCGCGAAGCCGTCTACTGTTCCATCAGCTTTGCACGGCGCGTATAATTCTTCTGTCCTGCCACGACAGACTTGAAGATGCGCTGGCTGACGTATTTACCCCCTTTGTAATTGATGTGTACATAGTCCTTGGTGCCCATGTCCTGCTCGTCAACGATGCGCATCATCGTCCCGGCGCCGCCCATGGCCTGGAAAAGATTGTAGAAGCCCACGCGGCAGTCGGCCGCAAGCTGCTCCTGGTAGCCCACAAGCATCTCTACTCCCTTCATGGTGCCGTCGGGTGAAGTCTTCGACCCGCGGTCGGGCGTACTGACAACGAGGATGCTCGTCTCGGGGAAACACCTGCGGAAGAGTTCCACGACCCGCTTCATGTCGGCCATGTACTTCTTCAGCCGCTCCGGCGTCGTCTGTGCGTCGATGGCATTGACACCGAACTGGAAGACGATGAGGTCATAAGGACGGACACGGGCGAACTCGGCCAGCATCTTCCCGGGAAGTTTCGCCAGGGTTATGCCCGAAGATCCCCGCATACTGAAGTTGTCGAGTACGATTCCCTCCTTTCCTTCCTGCGATGTGCCGAAAAGAACGGTGCCGGCACCATTCACCTTGACCGTGGCATGAGCCGTAATACCGTCCATCTTCACAGCCTGCACTTCGGGCGAAGGACTTACGTGCTGCGTGCTTTTCTTCCCGCCGTCCAGTTCAAAGCTGACGGCAGCCCCTCCTTTCGAGCGCAGATAGAGCCAGGTGCTTGCCCATTTCTCCGTATGCGGATAATCGTGCGTCAGGGCGAAAGGGGCGAACGACATCGTGGCCTGTCCGCCCATGGTATAATACCGCTCGGCCATGCCCGCCTGACCGACATCATAGCCCGCAGGCTTCTTCACCATGTGTTCTGTCAGTCCCGAAAACCTGTTGTCCACCGTATGCTTGTACTGGTCGAGGTCATTGCCGGCATCTATCCAGCCCACCCCGTAGCCGCCGTAGTACCGCTGGAGATCCTCCCGCAGGTCGGCAAGCAGAATATCTCCCTCTATGAACGAGTCGCCGAAATAGGCGATGCGCACCGGACGGCCGACCGCCTCCTTCCGCGCCAGCCGGTCGAGCTGGCTGTAGAAATGGTCGAGCCCGCCGCCCTTCCCGGCCGAATAGTCTACGATACGTTCCGTGCCCTTGGGCCATACTTCCCTGAAACGGATCGCCTTCCCGTCTTTGTCGTAAGCGACCGAAGCCGACGGCTCCTTGGGGGAAGGGATGACTTCCTTGAGTTCCTTCTTCTGTCTGGCGAGGTCGCTCAAAATGTCAATTTCCCGCAGTTCCGTCCCGTCTATCTTGAAGGTCGGGAGGAAATGGAGCAGGAAAAGAAACAATGCCACCAACAGTGTCAGCAGCAAGGTTCGGTAGATATTATCTTTCATCTTAATCTAATGCTATGAAGTCGGTGTCCTGCCGGAACCCTCCGGTCTTTCTGCCTTCCGGAGCCGTCTTTCCGGTTTCCCCAGACTGCCTTTCCCGGCTTCGGGTCTTTTATCCGGCATGCAAGTCCGTCATGCGCTTTCTTCCGAATGGCGGACTGACCGGGAAGAAACGCCCGGATCTGTAGGGAAATCCGTTGCAGACACCCACTTGCCTGGACTATCCTATTGTCTTATCCAATCTTTCCAGAAGGGCAGTTTCCTCACATCGCAGGTGCGCCATGCAAGCCCTCCGGACAGGAACATACACACGCACCGGCCGGCTATCTGCCGGATTTGATCCAGGCAAGGGATTCCAGCTGTTCATCCAGCTGCCTGACACCTTCCGGCGTACAGAAGCCACGGATAAAGAGCAGGATGGCCACATGTGCGAGTTCCGTCACATCGTATTTCTTATAAAGGTACAGATTCATGATCGCCTGCTGTGAGGCGTTCGTCAGCGTACGGACGATTCCGTAATTGATATCGGGAAGGAAAAGTCCCTCGTCTATGCCCCGCTGCATGAAGGCGAGGACATCCGATTCCCTCTGCTCATGCAGTTTGCGGACGTGTGCGAGCAGCTCCGGATACTTGTGGATATCTTCGAAGAAGAGGGGATTGATCTGACTGAACTCCTCGATACGGTACTTGCAGACCTCTATCACGATATTGATGACGTTCGATCCCGGTCTGTCAAACCCCTCCATCCGTCGGCTTTCCACCAGCTTGTCATTCCGCATCACCTCCAGCAGCAGCTTCTCTTTGTTGCTGTATATTTCGTAGAGCGTCCGCTTGGATATCTTCAGGTCGTTGGCAATGTCGTCCATCTTGACCCGCCTGATTCCGTACCTGTGGAAGAGAGCCGTGGCCACCCGGAGAATCTTCTCCTTGAGTTCACGCCGGTAGGCGGTTTCCGTTGCAGTATTATACATCAATGTCTGTTTTTGCGGCAAAATTACAAAAAACTTTGATAATGCCGTTTGTTTTAGAAGGGATTTTATTAACTTTGTGGGTCAAACATACATACTCAATACATAAATACAGAAGAGAATTATGGTCAAGGTAACAAAAGAGGCCGCTCTTGAATACCATCACAACGGTCGTCCCGGCAAGATTGAAGTAAAGCCGACGAAACCTTACAGCACCCAGACTGACCTCAGTCTGGCTTATTCGCCCGGTGTGGCTTATCCCTGCCTGGAAATCCAGCAGAACCCCGACGACGTATATAAATACACCGACAAAGGCAACCTGGTGGCCGTCATCAGCAACGGTACCGCCGTTCTGGGGCTGGGAAATATCGGCGCCATGAGCGGCAAGCCGGTCATGGAAGGCAAGGGACTGCTGTTCAAAATCTACGGCGGCATCGATGTCTTCGACATTGAGGTGAACGAACAGGATCCCGACAAGTTCTGCGAAGCCGTCGAGAAGATCGCACCGACCTTCGGCGGCATCAACCTCGAAGACATCAAGGCGCCGGAGTGCTTTGCCATTGAGGAGCGGCTGAAGAAGACCCTCGACATCCCGGTCATGCACGATGACCAGCACGGCACGGCCATCATCTCGGCCGCCGGACTGAAGAACGCACTGGAGGTGGCGGGCAAGGACATCGCCGACGTGCGCCTGGTCGTCAACGGCGCTGGAGCCGCCGCCATCTCATGCACCAAGCTGTACATGGCACTGGGACTGAAGAAGGAGAACATCCTGATGCTCGACTCCAAGGGGGTCATCACCTCTGACCGGGAGAAGCTGACGCCGCAGAAGGCGCTCTTCGCCACCGACCGCCGCGACGTCCACACGCTGGAGGAAGCCATCAAGGGGGCTGACGTTTTCGTCGGACTGTCCAAGGGCAACATCCTCTCGCAGGACATGATCCGCTCGATGAACGAGAAGCCGATCGTCTTCGCACTGGCCAATCCGGTCCCGGAAATATCCTACGAGGACGCCGTTGCCGCACGGCCGGACGTCATCATGTCGACAGGCCGTTCCGACTACCCCAACCAGATCAACAACGTCATCGGATTCCCCTACATCTTCCGCGGCGCACTGGATGTCCATGCCAAAGCCATCAACGAGAAGATGAAGATGGCCGCCGTAAAAGCCATTGCCGACCTTGCCAAGCAGGCCGTGCCCGATGTCGTCAACGAGGTATATCGCGTGAACGACCTCACCTTCGGACCGAAGTACTTCATTCCGAAACCGGTCGACCCGCGGCTGATCACCGAGGTCAGTGCGGCGGTGGCCAAGGCCGCCATGGAGAGCGGCGTGGCACGCACGCCGATCAAGGACTTCGAGACCTACAAGCAGAACCTCCGGCAGCTGCTGGGACAGGAAACCAAGCTGACCCGCACCCTCCACGCCACCGCAGCCCACCATCCGCAGCGCATCGTCTTTGCAGAGGGTGGTCACCAGACGATGATGAAAGCGGCCGTACAGGCAAAGCAGGAAGGCATCTGCGTACCGATCCTGCTGGGGAATCCCGACCGGTTGAACCGTGTCGCCAACCGGCTGAAACTGGACATATCGGACATTGAGATCATCGACATGCGTGCCGACAAGGAGCAGGGCCGCCGCGCCACCTACGCCAAGCATCTGGCAGAGAAGCGGGCACGGGAGGGATACACCTTCGAGGAGGCATACGACAAGATGTACGAACGCAACTACTTCGGCATGTCCATGGTCGAGAACGGCGACGCGGATGCCTTCATCACGGGACTCTACACGAAGTACAGCAATACCATCAAGGTGGCCAAGGACGTGATCGGCATCCGGCCGGAGTACAGGCACTTCGGCACCATGCACATCCTGAACACCAAGAAGGGTGTGTACTATATCGCCGACACGCTGATCAACCGCCATCCCGACGGCGACGTGCTGGCCGACGTAGCCCGGCTGGCAGCCCACTCCGTAAGATTCTTCAACGACGAGCCGGTCATCGCCATGCTCTCCTACTCCAACTTCGGCTCAGACAAGGAGGGCTCTCCGCTGAAGGTACACACGGCCGTGGAGACCTTACAGAACGAATGTCCGGAGCTGGCCATCGACGGAGAGATGCAGGTGAACTTCGCACTCAACAGACAGCTGCGGGACGAGAAGTACCCGTTCAGCCGCCTGAAGGGGAAGGATGTCAATACGCTTGTCTTCCCCGACCTCTCTTCAGCCAACAGCGGTTACAAGCTCCTGCAGGCGTTGAGTCCGGAGACGGAGGTCATCGGGCCTATCCAGATGGGACTGAACAAACCCATCCACTTCACCGACTTCGAGTGCTCGGTACGCGACATCGTGAACATCACAGCCATCGCTGCCATTGACGCATACGTGGAGAAACTGAAGAAAAACAAGTAGCTGACGGCATTGTGCCCGCGGCCGCCGATTCCGGCAGGCCGCCTACGACCGAGACAATACCCGGACAGGAGGAAGACAGTTTTGCCTTCCTCCTGTTTTTTTTGCAAGCTCCCCGCCCGGCCCTGTTCCACCCGCCATCGTCCATCCTCCCCCATCGCCTCCCGCCATTGGTACACCCTTACCTGCCACGCTCCCTCCTTCGGAGGAGCTTAGGAGGCGCTCATCCTGTCCTGATATTTCATCACCGTACAGCCTCCTCCCCCATCGCCTCCGGCCCTCTTCCACGGACAAGGCAAAGCCAGCCTCCCCATTTGGGAAAGAGACTTTCAGACGGATCCACAACCAACTAAAGGCCAGGCATATACGGACACCAGGCGAAGAGGTGTCCTGTTGCACTCCAAACGGGCGTTAATTGGGACGTTATCGGGCGTTAATTGAACTGCAATCAGGCGTTAATTGGAAGGCAATCGGTGCCCGGTTGCGAAACAGCCTGCCGCATGTACCGTCCAAGACAGCTGTTTTTGCAAGGAAAACCCGCCGCCAGAAAAGTCCGAATTGTCAACATATTTCATCCTGCACATGTGCCCCCCGATACGTCACAGCCCCCTGACGAGACACGATTTTCCCTGTCTGTGAGAAGCACCTGTCCGGCAGCCCCCATCAATACAGACGAAAATTTTTCGCGGCGGAAGTGTACTTTTCCCGTCGGTTTTATCCGCAATGCACAATCTTTTTTATACTTTTGCACTCGGAATCATCTGTTCAAGTTCTTTCCAGACAAACCAATACAAACGACCAATACATGGGCAATACAAATCTATCACCGGCACGGAAGACGATCGTGGGGATACAATTCCTCTTCGTGGCTTTCGGCTCCACCGTCCTCGTCCCTCTGCTTGTGGGGCTCGACCCCGCAACGGCATTATTCACAGCAGGCTTAGGAACTTTTATCTTTCATCTGGTTACGAAAGGTAAAGTTCCTATTTTTTTAGGTTCTTCCTTTGCCTTCATAGCACCGATCATCTCCGCCGCCAGACACTGGGGAATGCCGGGGACACTGGCAGGCATTGCCGGAGTGGCGCTGGTCTACTTCGTGATGTCGGCCTTGATAAAGTGGCAGGGAAAGAAACTGCTCGACCGGCTCTTCCCACCGGTCGTCATCGGCCCTGTGATCATCCTGATCGGTCTGTCCCTGTCCACGTCGGCCGTCAATATGGCGAAGACAAACTGGCTGCTGGCCTTCGTCTCGCTGGCGGTGGCCGTAATGGTTCTCTCCATGGGACGGGGACTGATGAAGCTGGTACCGGTGATCTGCGGCATCATCGCCGGATATATCGTGGCGGTGGGCATGGGGCTCGTCGACTTCACACAGGTAAAGGCGGCCCCGTGGCTGTCGCTGCCGCCGGCCCTGGCACACTTCCATCTGCCGCAATTCGCATGGGAACCTTTCCTCTACATGATTCCCGTGGCAATCGCCCCCGTGATAGAACACGTGGGCGACGTATATGTCGTGAGCGCCGTCGCAAACAAGGATTTCACGAAGTCGCCGGGACTGCACCGCACGATGCTGGGCGACGGACTGGCCTGCCTCGCGGCCTGTCTGCTGGGCGGTCCTCCCGTGACGACGTACAGCGAGGTGACCGGTGCCATGAGCATTACGAAGGTCACCCACCCGCAGGTAATCCGCATTGCGGCGCTCACAGCGATCGTCTTCTCGGTCATCGGGAAGCTGAGCGCGCTGCTGCAGAGCATCCCTTCCGCCGTGTTAGGCGGCATCATGCTGCTGCTTTTCGGCACGATCGCCTCGGTAGGCATCCAGAACCTCATCCAGCACAAGGTCGACTTCAACCGCACACGCAACATCATCATCATATCCATCACCCTGACCATGGGAATCGGAGGAGCCGTACTGCACTGGAGAAGTTTCTCTATCAGCGGCATCGGCCTTTCAGCTGCCATCGGTGTCATATTGAATCTGATTCTGCCGCCGGCAAAGGAGAAGCCTGCACGGAATCCGGGGAAGGCAGCCTGACGCTGCAAGCTGCGCGCAGACAGAGGCACGGCGCCGCTACGCCGACGGGAGCATCTCAGGGGCATGCCCATCACGGGAATGCCCCCGACGCATCCACAGCCGATACCGTTCAATGGCACGCCGGGGGAAGCCATGCCCGGGGAGCTGCCCGGACGGATGTCGCCCCACGGCTGTTAAGAAACGTTTTGCCAGCTTAACGAATGATAAAAACCTGCCTGTTGTTGAAGTAAAACACTAACTTTGCTTGTAATTATTATGTATCGAAGTTTACAGAACTAAAAGCATAAAACTATTTACAATGAAAAGTTTAAAAGATATTCTGCCCTGGGAAGACCGCCCGGAGGGATGCAAGGACGTGATGTGGCGTTATTCGAAGAACCCGATCATCGGCCGTTACCATATCCCGACATCAAACAGTATCTTCAACAGTGCCGTCGTTCCTTTTGAAGACGGTTATGCAGGTGTGTTCCGCTGCGACAACAAAGCGGTGCAGATGAACGTCTTCGCCGGCTTCAGCAAGGACGGCATCCACTGGGAAATCAATCACGAGCCTATCAAGTTTGAGGCTGGCAACACCGAGATGATTGAGTCAGAGTATAAGTATGACCCGCGCGTCACATGGATTGATGACCGTTACTGGATCACCTGGTGCAACGGCTATCACGGTCCGACCATCGGCATTGCCTACACCTTCGATTTCAAGAAGTTCTATCAGTGCGAGAATGCCTTTCTGCCATTCAACCGCAACGGCGTGCTCTTCCCCGAGAAAATCAACGGAAAGTATGCCATGCTGAGCCGTCCGAGTGACAATGGCCATACACCTTTCGGTGACATCTACATCAGCTTCAGTCCTGACATGAAGTACTGGGGCGAACATCGTTGTGTCATGAAGGTGACGCCATTCCCAGAGAGTGCATGGCAGTGTACGAAGATCGGCGCCGGCTCTGTCCCCTTCCTGACGGATGAGGGCTGGCTGCTCTTTTATCATGGGGTCATCAACACCTGCAACGGCTTCCGCTATTCAATGGGGGCAGCCATTCTCGACAAAGACCATCCTGAAAAGGTGCTCTATCGTACCCGTCCTTACCTTCTGGCACCTGCAGCGACCTATGAACTGCAGGGCGACGTGCCCAACGTCGTCTTCCCATGTGCCGCCTTGCAGGACGGCGAACGTGTAGCCGTTTACTACGGTGCGGCTGACACGGTTGTCGGAATGGCCTTCGGGTACATCAAGGAGATCGTAGCGTTTACGAAGAACAACAGCATTCTATAAAGAATGCCTTGCCCACGCTGTAGGGACAGATGTCTTTGTCTGTCCTTACAGCGTGTATGCCATGCACGGCCTTTCATCACCCACTCGCCATCAGCAGTCCCCCGACATCCGACATTTACTACCCACCAATCATCATTCCCCTTCATCATCTCACATGAAACATAACTTTCTCCTTGGGCTTCTCATGTCCCTTTCTTTCCTCTCACTGGAGGCAGCAGGCAGGGAAAGAGAAGAGCCTGTCGACCTCGTCAATCCTTTCATCGGCACATCCAACTTCGGTACGACCAATCCTGGAGCGGTGTGCCCCAACGGCCTGATGTCGGTAGTGCCGTTCAACGTGATGGGCTCCGACCTGAACAAATACGACAAGGATGCACGCTGGTGGTCGACACCCTACGAGTACCACAACGTTTTTTTCACAGGTTATTCTCATGTCAATCTGAGCGGTGTGGGCTGCCCGGAGGTCGGTTCACTGCTGCTTATGCCTACGACCGGAAAGCTGAACGTAGACTACAAGGAGTATGGCAGTACATACGACAAGGAGGTTGCCCAGCCCGGCTATTACTCCAACCACCTTGTCAAATACGATGTGACGACGGAGGTGACGGCCACTCTCCGCAGTTCCGTTGCCCGCTTCACATTCCCGAAAGGTGAGAGCCACGTCCTGCTGAACCTCGGCGAGGGACTGACAAACGAGACGGGAGCAATGGTAAAGAAGGTGAGCGACACGGAATGGGAGGGCGTGAAGCTGCAGGGAACATTCTGTTACAACCCGCAGGCTGTCTTCCCCATCTACTTCGTGATGCGTGTCAGCAAGAAGCCTTCAGCAGCCGGCTATTGGAAGAAACAGCGGCCGATGACGGGCGTAGAGGCGGAGTGGGACGCCGACAACGGCAAGTACAAACTCTATAAGACCTACCAGAAGGAACTCGCAGGCGATGACATCGGCGTATGGATGGACTACGATACCGAGGCCGGCGACCAGGTGGAGGTGCAGATGGGTGTATCGTTCGTGAGCATGGCGAACGCCCGTGAGAACCTTGATGCCGAACAGCGAGGCAAGGACTTTGATGCCATCCGTGCTGAAGCACGCACGAAATGGAACGACGACCTGTCCCGCATACTCGTCGAAGGAGGAACGAAGACGGAACAGACCATATTCTATACCGCACTTTATCACACACTCATCCACCCGAACATACTACAGGATGTCAACGGACAGTACCCTGCCATGGAGCGCAACGACATCTGCACGGTGAAGGAGGGGAACCGATATACGGTCTTCTCGCTGTGGGACACCTACCGCAACGTGCATCAGCTGCTGACACTCGTCTATCCGAACCGGCAGCGCGACATGATCCGCACGATGATTTCCATGTACGACGAACACGGCTGGATGCCGAAATGGGAACTCTTCGGAAGAGAAACTTACACGATGGAAGGCGACCCGGCCATCCCTGTCATCACGGACTCGTGGCTGAAAGGACTGCGCGGCTACGACATCAACAGGGCTTACGAGGCGTTCCGCAAGTCGGCTCTGACGAAAGGAAGCGACAACCCTCTGCGTCCGGATAATGATGAGTACATGGAGAAGGGATATGTCGCCCTGCACGAGCAGTTCGACAACTCCGTCTCCCATGCCCTCGAATACTACATTGCCGACAACGCCCTTTCACGACTGGCAGCGGCATTGGGAAAGAAAGACGACACCCGCCTGTTCCACGACCGTGCTTTGGGTTATCGCCATTACTTCAGCAAGGAGTACGGCATGTTGCGCCCTCTGATGCCCGACGGGACTTTCTACAAGCCCTTCAACCCACGTCAGGGAGAGAACTTCGAGCCGTCGCCCGGCTTCCACGAAGGCAATGCCTGGAACTACACGTTCTATGTTCCGTACGACGTGACGGGACTTGCAAGGCTCATGGGAGGACGGAAAGCGTTTGTCAGCAAGCTCCAGAGCGTGTTCGACAAGGGTTATTACGACCCGGCGAATGAGCCTGACATTGCCTACCCTTACCTCTTTTCCTATTTCAAGGGGGAAGAATGGCGCACACAGATGCTGACCCGCAGGCTCTTGAAGGAGTACTTCAAGAATGCACCGGAGGGTATTCCCGGCAACGACGACACGGGAACCATGTCGGCCTGGGCGGTATTCAACATGATAGGGTTCTATCCCGACTGTCCCGGCGACCCGTCTTACACGCTGACATCGCCGGTCTTCGACAAGGTGACCATCCGCCTGGACAAGGAGCAATGGGGAAAAGACCAGCTTGTCATAGAGACCGCGCGCCCTTCTGCCGAGGCCGTCATCATCCAGAAGATGGAACTGGGCGGGAAGCCGCTGAGCCGGTACCGAATCACGAACGACGAACTGTTGAAGGGCGGAACATTGAAGTTCTATCTGAAATAAGCCTCCCGACAGCATTGTCAAACCTAAGAAACAAAAACGACATTTACCGTATATGATGAGAAAACATATCCTTTTGAGTGCAGCCTTCCTGCTGCTGTCAACTGCCGTTCCGATGCCTGTTGCAGCTCAGAACATCATCCCACAACCTGAGCATATCAGTCTTTCGAGGGGTCAATTCAAGCTGAATAAGGGCTTGAAGATCGTGACCAATCTTACAGGCAGCGACTTCAAGGTGCTTAATCAGTACACTTCTGAGGTAATGAACCATCCTTTGGCTTATGCGAAGAACCCTTCCCAACAAGCCGTTTTTCGCTTGATTTGCAAGGGGACAGCCCAACAGGCTGCACAGGCAATGGACAGCGTGCGCCTGCAAGGCTATGAGCTGGAGGTGACACCTAAGGGAATTACCATCCAGTCATTGACACCTACGGGACTGTTCTACGGCCTGCAGACCGTCCGTCAGCTGGAGAAAGACGGGAAGATAGCCTGCGTAAAAGTCAAGGACACCCCTCGTTTCGCTTACCGGGGGCTGATGATCGACTGTTCCCGCCACTTCTGGACGAAGGAGTTCCTCAAGAAACAGCTGGATGCGATGGCTTATTTCAAGCTCGACCGTTTCCACTGGCATCTCACTGACGGCGGCGGCTGGCGCATGGAGGTGAAGCAGTACCCTCGTCTGACAGCCGAAACGGCCTACCGGACACAGTCGGACTGGACCTGCTGGTGGATGGACAAGGACCGCCGTTACTGTCCGGCAGGAACACCGGGGGCATACGGTGGCTATTACACACAAGAGGACATCAAGGATATCGTACGCTATGCGGCAGCACGGCACATAGAAATCATCCCCGAGATTGAGATGCCCGGACACAGTGACGAGGTGGTCTTCGCCTATCCGGAACTGTCGTGTACAGGCAAACCCTACACACAGTCAGACCTCTGTGTAGGAAAGGAAGCCACCTACACGTTCATGGAAAACGTGCTGAAAGAAGTGATGGAACTCTTCCCATCCAAGTATATCCACATCGGAGGAGACGAGGCAGAGCGTCGCACATGGAAAACTTGTCCTGACTGCCAGAGGATGATGAAGGAGAATCACTTAAAGGATGTAGCCGAGTTGCAGAGCCATTTCACCCATCGTATGGAACAGTTCTTGAACCGTAACGGTCGTAAGCTCCTCGGTTGGGACGAGATCATGGAAGGCAAACTGGCTCCTAACGCAGCCGTGATGTCATGGCGTGGGACTGAAGCAGGCATCGAGGCTGCAACAAGCAAGCACCATGTAGTGATGGCACCGCAGCAGTTCTATTATCTGAATATGTATCAGGACAATCCGATGGAACAGCCGAAGGCACAGGGAGGTTATACCCGTTTGGATAAGACCTACAATTATGAGCCCATCCCAGCGAAGTATAAAGGAACCAATCTTGAGAAGTATATGGATGGCGTGCAGGCCTGTGTCTGGACGGAATTCATCGCCGAGCCCGGCCATTTAGAGTATATGCTCTATCCTCGTCTGTTGGCTCTGGCAGAGACAGGATGGACGAAGCAGCGCACAGGTTACGACAATTTCTGCCGGAGAGCAGTTGTGAATGTCGACCGACTGAGGCGTGCAGGCTATAATGCCTTTGACCTCTCAAAGGAGAAGGGTTCACGTATAGAAAGCCGTAGCATAACACAACACGAAGCAATGGGCCGCCCCGTCACTTACCTGGGACGCTATGCAGAGAAATACAGGGCGGAAGGCGACAGCACGCTGACCAACGGACTGCGAGGCGACTGGGGCTATCTTGAGGGACGCTGGCAGGGCTTCATAGACAGTACCGGCATGGATGTCGTCGTCGATATGGGCAAGCTGACAGAGATACGTGACGTGGAAGTCGACTTCATGCACCAGTACGATGCGGTAATCTATGCTCCGGCATCCGTTGAGCTGATGGTCTCCGACGATGGGAAGAACTACAAAACGATTGACACCGCACAGCCGGGAGTAAAGACAAAAGAGGCCTATCTTGTCTATCCTTACCGGTGGAAGGGTAACGCCAAGGGACGCTATGTACGCGTAAGGGCACTCTCCCGTGAGAAAGACGCATGGATATTCACCGACGAGGTGATTGTCAACAGAATCATCAGAAGCTGCGGGAAAGGATAACCGGGGGAGCTTTCCGTCATATTCCCAACCGGTCGGGAATCCCGTTCCCAACGCTTGGGAATGCTGTTCCCAACGGCTGGGAACAGCATTCCCAGATGCCGGGACAGCCACAGGCTTCATGTGCCGGGACAACAGACAGCTGACAGCCGGCCGAAAAGGCATGACATCCGGGAACGGGAAACAGCCCCATCAGCTGACGGATCAGACAATGAGATTAAAAACAATTCAAGATATGAGAAAAAGGTTCTTAACATTGGCGGCGCTTACCGCCACCGCTCTCTTCGCCTTTGCGCAGGACTACACGCAGTATGTCGACCCGTTCATCGGAACAGGCGGACACGGGCATGTGTTCCTCGGAGCCAATGTTCCGTTCGGAAACATTCAGGCGGGTCCTACACAGAAGAAGCAAGGCTGGGACTGGTGTTCCGGCTATCATTACAGCGACTCGACGGTCATCGGATTCGGGCAGATGCACCTCAGCGGAACAGGTATCGGCGACCTGGGAGACATCTCCCTGCTGCCGGTCACCGACCCGGTACAGCGGGAGGTGAAGTTCGCCCATCGTGCCGAGCACGTCAGCCCCGGCTACTACTCGGTGATGCTGGCTTCCGGCGTGCGCGTGGAGCTGACGGCGACCCGGCGCGTGGCTTTCCACCGTTATTCCTTCCCTGCTGATGCGGCGAAAGGGTATGTCGTACTGAACCTCGCACAAGGTATCGGATGGGACAGGATGACCTCGTGCAGCTTCAAGCAGGAGTCGGACAGAACCATCAGCGGCTTCCGTATGTCTACGGGATGGGCCAAGGACCAGCGTGTCTATTTCGTGGCAGAGTTCTCGCAGCCTGTCAGGTTGCAGGAAAACGAGCGTGACACCATCGGCGTCTATGCTCTTGACGACACCGCACGGCCCCTCCTTGTAAAGGTGGGCATCTCTGCTGTGAGTGTAGAAAACGCCCGGCAGAACCTGCAGCAGGAGCTTCCCGGATGGGATTTCCGCAATGCTGTTGCCCAGGCGAAAGCCGAATGGAACCGTGAACTGGGCAAGATCGCCGTCAAGACGGAAGATGAACACGCAAAGCGCATATTCTATACGGCACTCTACCATACGATGATTGCACCGTCGGTATTCAATGACGTCAACGGCGAATACCGTGGGGCAGACGGAAAGACACACCAGGGCGACTTTACCGACTATACCACCTTTTCACTCTGGGACACTTATCGGGCCGCCTTCCCGCTGATGACGATCATCCATCCGGAAATGCAGCGCGATCTTGCCCAGACGTTCCTGCACATCTTCAAAGAGCAAGGCAAGCTACCGGTATGGCATCTGATGGGCAACGAGACAGACTGCATGGTGGGCAATCCGGGCATTCCCATCCTCGTGGACATTGCCCTGAAAGGCTTTGATGTGGACAAACGTGCAGTGCTTGAAGCCGCCAAGGCTTCTGCCATGCGTGACGAACGCGGCATGGGACTGCTGAAAAAGTACGGATATATTCCCTGCGACCTCGACCCGGAACGTGAGACGGTTGCCAAGGGACTGGAATATGCACTGGCAGACGCCTGTATAGCAAAGCTCGCCAGGCAGCTGGGCAGAACGGATGATTACAAGTATTTCCACAAGCGCAGCCAGTCGTACCGTGACTTCTACTTTGACCGGAAGACGAAGTTCATGCGGGGTGTGACTTCGGACGGGAAGTTCCGTGAACCGTTCGATCCGTTCAGCACCGTCCACCGCCAGGACGACTATACCGAGGGCAATGCCTGGCAGTATGTATGGCTCGTGCCGCATGACGTACACGGACTTGTCGCTGCCTTCGGCGGTGAGAAGCCGTTTGTCTCAAAGCTCGACTCCCTCTTCATCGTCCATGGCGACATGGGCGCTGATGCCTCGCCGGACATCACGGGGCTGATCGGCCAGTATGCACATGGCAATGAACCGAGCCACCATATATTATATATGTACAACTATGTGGGACAGCCATGGAAAGGTGCGGAGAAGATACGCTATGTGCTCAAGAACCTGTATCACGACAACTTCGACGGCCTGAGCGGCAATGAGGACGTAGGACAGATGTCGGCATGGTACATCCTTTCGGCACTGGGAATCTATCAGGTGGAGCCGGCCGGCGGAAGATACATCATCGGATCGCCGCTCTTCGACGAAGCTGCCGTGAACGTGGGAAACGGCAAGACATTCCGTGTCGTGGCGCATGACAACAGCCCGGAGAACATCTATATCCAGCGTGCCCGGCTGAACGGCAAGCCCTATACCCGCTCGTACATCGACTTCAAGGACATCGCCTGCGGCGGCACGCTCGAGCTGACGATGGGCAGCAAGCCTTCTCGGTTCGGCGTAAAACCGGCAGACAGACCGTAGGAGGCTGGAGGGGTCAAGAGCGTTAACTTCTCTAACACTCTTGCCCCCTATGACTCCTTCCTCAAAACAAACAATCTTCAAATAAAACCTAATAAAACCATGCTCGATTTCATCAATGTCGTCTCACAGTTCCGCATCGAAGGAGCTGTCGAAAGCGTCAGTCCGATAGGAAACGGACTGATCAACGAAACGCTGCATGTGACCACTGTGGGGACTGACACTCCCGACTACATCCTGCAGCGCATCAATGACACCGTTTTCACCGATGTAGACCTGTTGCAGCACAACATCGAGACGGTGACAGCACATATACGCCATAAGCTGGAGGCACAGGGCGAGCAGGACATCGACCGCAAGTGCCTGCGCTTCATAGAGACTTCGGCTGGCAAGACCTATTACAAGGACGGCAACGGACGCTACTGGCGCATGAGCGTCTTCATCCCTGATACCTGCACCAAGGAAGAAGTGAACCCGGAGAATGCCTTTTGCTGTGGCGAGACCTTCGGCAACTTCGAGCAGATGCTGGTAGACTTGAAAGAGCCTTTGGGTGAGACAATCCCCGACTTCCACAACATGGAACTCCGTCTGCGCCAGCTGCAGGAAGCTGTGAAGGCAGACAGGATGGGACGTGTCGCCTCGGTACGTGACATCCTCGGCGAGCTGGAATGCAGTGCCGACGAAATGTGTCTTGCCGAACGGCTCTACCGTAAGGGGACACTGCCCAAGCGCATCTGCCACTGTGACACGAAAGTGAACAATATGCTGTTCGATGCCGACGGAAAGGTTCTCTGCGTCATCGACCTCGACACGGTTATGCCGAGCTTCGTCTTCTCCGACTACGGCGACTTCCTGCGTACAGGTGCCAACCGGGTGGCTGAAGACAGCGACGACTACCAGTCGGTAGGTCTGAAAGAGGATATTTTCCGTTCGTTTACCGAGGGCTATCTCGGTTCGGCAGGCAGCTTCCTGACACCGGTAGAGACAGGCCATCTGCCTTACGCCGTGGCACTCTTCCCTTATATGCAGTGTGTCCGTTTCCTGACTGATTACATCAACGGCGACATCTATTACAAGATAAAATATCCCGAGCACAACCTTGTCCGCTCACGCAACCAGCTCCTGCTCTACCGTGACGTACGCCGTCACGACCGGATGATGGCGGAGTTTGTCGAGAAAACCTTGAAGCTATGAAACGGATAGAAGCAGTACGTCTGGACTGTCGGCAGGTGAAGGCCGCTGACATTCCGGCCCTTTTCAGGAAGAACGGGGTAGCTTACCACAGGATAGACACGGTGGACTGGCCTTCAGATTATCCATATTGTCCGGATGTAAAGTTTGCCATTGCCCATAAGGGCGATTGTCTCCTGCTGCATTACAAGGTAGAAGAAGACTGCGTACGAGCCGTTTCGGGGGCCGACCTGGGTCCTGTCTGGGAAGACTCCTGCTGCGAGTTCTTCTGCTGTCCGGATACAGAAGGAGGCTATTACAACCTCGAGACCAACTGCATCGGGACGGTATTGCTCTGCAACGGAAAGGGCCGTGAGAACCGTACACCGGCCTCTCACGGAACACTTGCGGACATCGACCGCTGGACCTCCCTGGGACGCGAACCGTTCGGAACGAGAGACGGAAGACAGGCATGGGAGCTTGCGCTCGCCGTGCCCGTCAGCGCATTCTTCCGTCATACGCTGAAGAATCTCTCCGGACAGACGGTAAGAGCCAACTTCTATAAATGCGGCGACAAGACACGTCAGCCCCATTTCCTTTCATGGAATCCCATCAGCCTGCCCGCTCCCGACTTCCATTGTCCGGAGTTCTTCGGCGAAGTGACTTTTCTGTAGCCCATCCACAGAATATTGCCTGCATCAGAAGCCGGAATTGCTGATGGAGCAAGCGGCGGAAAGAGCTGCCTTCCCATCCCCCTCCGAAAGCAACACACAGGCACACACTGCCCGGACTTACCCCCTAAAAAGCC
>NZ_GL872282.1:1183294-1202147 GCF_000191065.1 Prevotella multiformis DSM 16608 | reverse complement strand
GGGCTTTTTTGATCAGCCATTCAGAAATAAAAAGGATAAAAACACTTGCATTCGATATTTTTTTATATATTTGCGGACAGAAAGGGGCATCTATTACAATAACCTAAAACATACTGAATATGGAACACATTCCACAAGTATTCTGGCTCATTCCCATTGCTTCCGTGTGCGCGCTGGGAATGGCATGGTATTTCTTCAAGTCCATGATCAAGGCCGAGGAAGGCACACCCCGCATGAGAGAGATTGCTGAATACGTGCGCCGAGGAGCCATGGCCTATCTGAAGCAGCAATACAAGGTCGTCCTGATCGTATTCATCATTCTGGCTGCTGTCTTCGCCATCATGGCCTACGGTTTCAACGCACAGAACGCCTGGGTTCCTTTCGCTTTCCTGACAGGCGGGTTCTTCTCGGGACTGGCCGGGTTCTTCGGAATGAAAACAGCCACCTATGCCAGTGCCAGAACAGCCAATGCCGCACGGAAAGGACTGAACGACGGACTCAAGATCGCCTTCCGCTCCGGAGCGGTCATGGGACTGGTCGTCGTCGGCCTGGGACTGCTTGACATTGCATTGTGGTTCATCGTCCTGACCTGGTTCTACTCGGACAAGATGACGGCAAGCGAGATGCTCATCACCATAACGACAACCATGCTGACTTTCGGTATGGGTGCCTCTACGCAGGCACTGTTCGCCCGTGTAGGCGGCGGCATCTACACGAAGGCGGCCGACGTGGGAGCTGACCTTGTGGGCAAGGTGGAGGCGAACATCCCCGAGGACGACCCGCGCAATCCGGCGACAATCGCCGACAACGTCGGCGACAACGTCGGCGATGTGGCCGGCATGGGAGCCGACCTCTACGAGAGCTACTGCGGTTCGATTCTCTCCACGGCAGCCCTGGGCGCAACCGCCTTTGCCGCCTCGGCGGGTGACATGCAGCTGCGGGCCGTCATCGCCCCGATGCTCATCGCCGCCGTGGGTGTGTTCCTCAGCCTGTTCGGCATCTTCCTGGTAAGGACTAAAGAAGGGGCGACAATGAAGGATCTGCTGCATGCCCTGGGACTCGGCACCAATACGGCCGCCCTGCTCATCGCAGCTGCCAGCTTCGTAATCCTGTATCTTCTCGGACTGGAAAACTGGCTGGGTGTCAGCTTCTCGGTCATCGCCGGTCTGACGGCAGGCGTGGTCATCGGCCAGGCAACGGAGTACTACACCTCCCAGAGCTACCGTCCGACGAAAGACATATCCGAGGCCAGCCAGACCGGTGCGGCAACGGTAATCATAAAAGGTATAGGAACAGGCATGATTTCCACCTGCATCCCCGTACTTTCCATATCGGCAGCCATCATGCTGAGCTACCTCTGTGCCAACGGATTCGATATGTCCATGTCGGCAGTATCCATCCAGCATGGCCTCTATGGCATCGGCATCTCCGCCGTCGGAATGCTGTCGACCCTGGGCATCACCCTGGCGACCGATGCCTACGGACCTATTGCCGACAATGCCGGCGGAAACGCCGAGATGAGCGAGCTGGGAGAGGAAGTACGCCACCGCACGGATGCCCTCGACGCACTGGGCAACACAACCGCCGCCACAGGCAAGGGCTTCGCCATCGGATCGGCCGCACTGACGGCACTGGCACTGCTGGCCTCCTATATCGAAGAAATCAAGATTGCCATGGCACGCGTCGGAGAGCAGATGACCAACGTTGCCGGTGAAACGATAGATGCCACAAAGGCGACTATCCCCGATTTCATGAACTTCTTCCAAGTGAATCTGATGAACCCGAAGGTGCTTGTCGGTGCGTTCATCGGTGCCATGGCCGCCTTCCTGTTCTGCGGCCTCACCATGGGTGCTGTCGGCAGGGCTGCCGGAAAGATGGTGGCCGAGGTGCGCCGTCAGTTCCGTGAGATCAGAGGAATACTCGAGGGAACAGGCACGCCCGACTACGGACGATGCGTGGAAATCAGTACACAGAGCGCACAGCACGAAATGATCATCCCATCCCTGCTGGCCATCATCATCCCTGTTGTCGTGGGGATCGTGCTGGGGGTTGCCGGAGTACTGGGCCTGCTGGTCGGCGGCCTGGCTGCCGGTTTCACCCTCGCCGTATTCATGTCGAATGCCGGCGGTGCGTGGGACAATGCGAAAAAACACGTTGAAGAAGGCAACTTCGGCGGTAAAGGCTCCGACTGTCATAAGGCAACTGTCGTGGGCGACACCGTCGGCGATCCCTTCAAGGACACCTCCGGACCGTCGCTCAACATCCTCATCAAACTCATGAGCATGGTCAGCATAGTCATGGCAGGGCTGACCGTCGCCTGCCTGTGACAACAGGTCTCACACCGTATCCATAGAGACCTGGACCCGACTTGCATGGTAAGAGAAGTTTACATTTGCAGATGTAAACTTCTCTTGTCATACCTGCAGAATCCGTACATATGCTTACCTGTATGGCAACTAAGCACTAATAAGGATTCAACTGACGCTTACTTGCATCCCAACCAAGCCTTACTTGGGGCGCAACCAAGCACCTTCTTCCACGAAAGATATAAACTCATGAAATACAGTTTATTACAAGTCCGTCAGAACAGCATCCTTTCTGTTCCCATGACAGTCTCTCTTGATTTTCTCGAATATGAATTTTCAGGACAGAAAATACAGAATGGCATACTCTCAGCGAAGTCTTCCCCACCCTGTCTCATCCGACAGAAAACGCTTCTATCATGTTTTTCCTGTTCCCAGATGAAGCGTTCAGAATGCCGTTCCAGCAGTGGCACGCCCCTCCATCAGCCGTTCAGCCTCTTTGAGTATCTCGGCATGGTCGAAGGCAAGGCAAGGGAGATCTGACAGCAGGAACCATCCGGCCTGCGCCGCATCGTCCTGTCCCTTGACTGTCACGGGGCTGTCAAGAACCGTGTAATATGCTACGGTGATGATCCGCTCACGCGGGTCACGGTTTACGGCATCAAAGACACCGACCCGGTACAGTCCGCCGACCGTCAGACCGGTTTCTTCCTCCAGCTCCCGGCGTGCAGCCCGGGCAGTCGTCTCATCGATATTCATAAAGCCGCCCGGGAAAGCCCACATTCCCTTGCACGGCTCATTTCTGCGCTGTATCAGCAGCAGTTTCATCCCTTCGGCAGTGTGTGCAAACACCAGACAGTCTGCCGTCACTGCCGGATGCGGATACTGATAAGTGTACATCTTCTTCATCTGGGATCAATCTGTCCTTCTCCTCTCTCTCGTGTCCTCAGCCAGGCAGGCGGGCCGGCAAATGGGAACGGCCCGACCGAGCAGAGACACACAGATTCAGGAGCAGGGCAAATATACGAATAATATATGAAATGGAACATCATGTGACGGAAAAAATATGAAACAAGTCTATTCAGCCAAGTAAAAGTATGAAAAATAATCTTTAAGGATAAGTATTCTCTCTTATTTTTTTGCTAACTTTGCGACGATGGAATTCAGAACAATCGTCCATTTTCCCCGGCCGGCATTTGAGCTGATGCCCTGCGAACGGATTCTTTTCGTAGGGTCATGCTTTGCAGACAGCATGGGCAGGCGGTTTCAGGAAGAGAAGTTCAGGGCTGTTGTAAACCCCTCCGGCGTGATGTACAACCCTGTATCCATCCTGCATACGGTGGAGAAGATGGAGAAACACGTATTTGACACCGCCGTATTCACGTTAGGGACCAATCATGTCTATGTGGAACGGACGACCGGCGAGATCGTCGACAACTGCCGGAAACGCCCGCAACGGCTGTTTGAAGAACGGGAGCTTACCGTTGAGGAATGTACCGGCGCACTGCACGAGTCTGTCCTGCTGCTGCGGAAGAACAACCCCGGCATCAAGGTCATCCTCACCGTCAGTCCTATCCGTTATGCCAAATACGGCTATCATGGAAGCCGGCTTTCCAAGGCCGTGCTGCTGCTGGCGGCCGACAGGCTGGTGAAGGAACTGGGCGAAACGGCCTATTACTTCCCGGCCTACGAGATTGTGAATGACGAGCTGCGCGACTACCGTTTCTACAAGCCCGATATGCTGCATCCCAGCGACCAGACAGTAGACTATATATGGGAACGGCTCGTAGAAGCCTGCTTCTCTGCGGAGGCGAAAGTATTTCTCGAGGCATGGAGACCGGTCAAGGCGGCACTGGGACACCGGCCGTTCCATCCCGGGTCGGAGGCATACCGGGACTTCCTGGAGAAGACAAAGGAGGCGGCCAGGACACTGAAAAAGAAATATCCGGACATGGAACTGAACCTATAAGAAGAGAAGATATGGATGACAGACAGATTGAGAACCTACTGAGGACACACAGCATAAGAATAACGGCCAACCGCATCCTCATCGCACGGACGCTGGCGGCACTGGATCATCCGGTCTCCATGAAAGAGCTGACAGCAATGATCCTGACGATAGACAAGTCGAGCATCTTCCGCACGCTGCTCCTGTTCAAGGACCACCATCTGGTACACCAGCTCGAGGACGGCAGCGACGTGGCACGGTACGAACTGTGCCTGAGCCATGATCCAGATGATGATGAAGACGTACACGTACACTTCTACTGTGAACGCTGCCGGCGCACATTCTGCCTCAGCGACACGCCTGTCCCCAGGGTCAGCCTGCCCCAAGGATACGAACAGACCTCCGTCAACTATATGGTGAAAGGCATCTGTCCCGACTGTTCCCGCCGTCCTCATCACGACTGACAAGCCCGGACGCCCCCAGCCACATACGTATCGCTCCGCCCGGTATCGGCTTCCGCCCTTCGCCCTGCCGTCAGGCTCTTTCACGTTCCTCCTCTCCCCGGACGCAGGACGGGCGGCTCTGAAAATCGCCTTCACCAGACCGTCAGACAGACTGAAACTCCAGCCTGTACATCTGCCCAACGGCCATGACCTGTCCGTCAAGACGAAAAAACAGTGCGGATGATAGGCCGTATTAAGACTTTTGATTACCTTTGCATAAGATTAAAAAACAATTTAGATAGTAATGAATTATACTATTGAGAAAGTAACGACGCTCATCGGCGCACGCCGTTATGGCGACAAGGAAGCGAACATCAGCTTCGTCCTCACCGACAGCCGCTCCCTATGTTTCCCGGAAGAAACATTGTTCTTTGCCCTCAAGTCCGAACGCAACGACGGGCACAACTACATCCCGGAACTCTACGGACGGGGCGTCAGGAACTTTGTTGTAGAAACGGTCCCGGAAGACTGGAACAGGCGTTATCCCGACTCCAACTTTCTGAAGGTCGTCGGCTCGCTGGAGGCTCTGCAGCGGCTGGCAGAACGTCACCGTGACGAATACCTCGTTCCGATTGTCGGCATCACCGGCTCCAACGGCAAGACGATGGTCAAGGAGTGGCTCTATCAGTTGCTTTCTCCGCAGATGGTCGTCACACGCTCACCGCGCAGCTATAACTCACAGATCGGCGTGCCGCTGTCCGTACTGCTGCTGAACGAGAACACACAGGTGGGTGTCTTCGAGGCCGGTATCAGCCAGCCGGGTGAGATGTCGGCACTCCACGACATCATCCAGCCTACGATCGGTGTGTTCACCTGCCTCGGTTCGGCCCATCAGGAGAACTTCCCGTCCCTGGATGCAAAATGCAGGGAGAAACTGCACCTCTTCCACGACACGCAGGCGATTGTCTACTCCCTGGACGACGAGGTGCTGAACCGCTGTCTGGACGAATACGACTACAAAGGAGAGAAGCTCTGCTGGTCGGCAAAGGACGAAAAGGCGGTCTTCTACATCAAGTCTATCGAAAAGAAGGACGTTGAAACCACCGTCACCTACACATGGAAAAACGGAAAGGAAGCACAGTACAGACTTCCGTTCATCGATGATGCCAGCGTCGTGAATTCCATCACCTGTGCCGTGACGGCACTCCAGCTGGGCGTCACTCCGGCTGCCCTCGGAGAACGGATGGCACTGCTGGAACCCGTCGCCATGCGGCTGGAGGTGAAAGAAGGACAGCACGGCTGCACGCTGATCAACGACTCCTACAACTCCGACTTCAACTCGCTGGACATCGCACTCGACTTCATGAACCGCCGTCCCGACCACAAGGGACGCAGACGCACACTGATTCTGAGCGACATCCTGCAGAGCGGCGACACTGACAAGGACCTGTATAACAAGGTAGCATTCCTGTGTGAGAAACGTGGTGTGGAGAAATTCATCGGCATCGGCGAGGGACTGCTCGGTCAGCGTTCCGCCTTCAGGCATCTGGGGAAAAAGCATTTCTTCGCCACCGTCAATGCCTTTATCCACAGCGATGTATTTGCCAATCTGCACGATGAAGTAATCCTGCTGAAAGGCGCACGACAGTTCGGCTTCGACCGGCTGACAGAGCTGCTGGTGAAGAAAGTACACGAAACCGTACTGGAAGTGAACCTCAACGCCGTTGTCGACAACCTCAACTGGTACCGTTCCTTCCTGAAGCCGGAGACGAAACTTGTCTGCATGATCAAGGCCGATGCCTATGGCGCAGGCGCCGCGGAGATTGCCAAGACGCTGCAGGACCACCGTGTGGACTACCTTGCCGTGGCCGTGGCCGACGAAGGCGTGACGCTCCGCAAGAACGGCATCACGAGCAACATCATGATCATGAACCCCGAGATGAGTTCGTTCAAGACCCTCTTCGATTACGACCTCGAGCCGGAGGTATATTGCTTCCGACTGCTGGATGCACTCGTAAAGGCGGCGCAGAAAGAGGGCATCACCGGCTTCCCTGTCCACATCAAGCTCGACACGGGAATGCACCGGCTGGGCTTCGACCCGCAGAAAGACATGGATGAACTGATCAGCCGGCTGAAGCATCAGAACGCCATCATACCCCGTTCCGTCTTCTCGCATTTCGTCGGTTCCGACGCTGACAGCTTCGACGACTTCTCTGCCCGCCAGTTCGCACTCTTCGAGGAGGGCAGCGGAAAGCTGCAGTCAGCTTTCAAGCACAAGATCATCCGTCACATGGACAACTCCGCCGGTATCGAACATTTCCCTGAGCGGCAGATGGACATGTGCCGGCTGGGACTGGGACTCTACGGCATCAATCCCCGTACGAACAAGATCATCAACAACGTATCTACCCTGAAGACGACCATCCTCCAGCTGCGCCATGTGCCTGCCGGTGACACCGTTGGCTATTCCCGCAAGGGGACTGTCGAGCACGACAGCCTGATTGCCGCCATACCAATCGGCTATGCAGACGGCCTGAACCGCCATCTCGGCAACCGGCACTGCTATTGCCTGGTAAACGGAAAGAAGGCAGCGTATGTCGGCAACATCTGCATGGATGTGGCCATGGTCGACGTCACGGGCATCGACTGCAAAGAAGGCGACAGTGTCGAGATTTTCGGTGACCACCTGCCGGTCACTGTGCTCAGCGATGTACTTGACACCATTCCATACGAGGTTCTTACCACGGTCAGCAACCGTGTAAAAAGAGTTTACTTCCAGGATTAAAAGAGAAAACAGTCCCCCCTCGTCCCCTTCCTCGCAGGGAGGGAAAGAGGGGGACAAGTTTCATTCTCTCACACAGAAGGCACGGATAAACAGAGCTTACAGGGTTCTGCCACAGAGACCCCTCACGGACTTAGACGATGCAGAGTGTTGCCGGAAACAATACAGTCATTTTAGCTAAAGTCAAGGGATCCATTCACCCCGATCTTATTTACCATGGAAGAAAACAATATCACCTAATTGTATTATAGCCGCAATCTACAAAGCCTGCTCAACCTTGGGGGCAGACAACAACTGACTTATCTTAGGTTATCCCGTCTACAGCCCGAGGTACTCGCAAACTTTCAGACTGCAAGATATAAAACATCCTATCCACAGAGTTGTTAATGGATATAAACGACATTGGTACATACCCATCCCCTCAGGGTTCTGTGCCATCCCTGCCCGCAAGGGTTCTGCGCCAAAAGTAAACTCCGTCTATCCGTACCTTCTGTGAGAGAACTAAAATGACAACAACTATGGCAATTATGTATTTACTTATCGGTATCATCACCGGCGCAACCATCATGCTGCTGTGGATGAAGAACAAATCAACACAAGAACTAAGGAAAGCCGGTGAGGAACTGGCAGCACTTCGCAGTCAGCTTGAAACGGAGCGGAAGAATATGGACGAACGCATCGCTGCAGTGAAGGAGAGCAGCCGGAATCAGATAGAAACAGAACGGAGACACAGCGAGGAGCTGCGCAGCGAACTGCAGAAGCAGACGGAGGCGAAGAACCGGCTGTTGCAGGAGGAGGTGCGCAACATGGCTGCACAGATGCTGGCAGAGAGCCGGGAGAAGATGAACGCCGCTGACAAGGAACGGCTCGATGCCCTGCTCTCACCGCTGAAAGACCGGCTGGAAGCATTCAGCCAGACCGTTGTGAACAACAGCAAGGAGAGCACTGCCAACAAGGCGGAGATAAAGACCACCTTCGAGGAGGCGATGAAGCGGCTGCACGCCGAACAGGAAATGACCATCAAGGCGATGCGTGAAGATCAGGAACGCACCGTGAAAGAGCTACGTGAACAGACAGAACGCATCGGCAACGATGCCGCTTCGCTGACGAAAGCCCTCAAAGGCGACTCGAAGATGCAGGGCGACTGGGGAGAGATGATTCTCGAAAAGACCCTGGAAGACTGCGGGCTGGTAAAGGGCCAGCAGTTCTTCCTGCAAGAGAACTACAAGGACGAGAACGGCAACAACTTCCGCCCCGATGCCGTCATCGTCTTTCCCTGCAACGAGCGGACGGTCGTCGACTCAAAGGTGTCGCTGACGGCGTATCAGGCTGCGCTCAGGGAGACCGATGACAACGAACGGGACAAGCTGCTGAAGGAGCATGCGGCATCGGTCCGCAGGCATATCGACGAGCTGTCGGCAAAGAACTACGAGAAACTCGTTCCGGGCTGCATCGACTATGTGATGATGTTCGTTCCTTACGAGAGCGGTTATTCGGCTGCCATGAAGACGGATCCGGCCATCCTGCAATACGCTTTCCGCAAGCACATCTTCGTCCTCAGTCCGAGCAACCTGCTCATGGCATTGCAGCTGACCCGCACCATGTGGCAGAACTACCGTCTGAACAACAACGTAGACGAAATCCTGCGGCAGTCCAACGACCTCTACGACAAGTTCGTCACCTTCGGCGAGACTTTCCTCAAGGTCGGTACTGGCATCGAACGACTCCAGCAGGATTACAGCAAGGCCAAGGGACAGCTCAACGAAGGCAAGGGCAATATTATCCGCCGTCTGGAAGGCATGAAGGCACTGGGCATCACGCCGAAGAAGCAGATACCGGAACAGCTGTAACAGGAGGAAGCCCAGACTCCCATTCAGATTTCCATTCCGCAGGAACGGATTCCTCGTCTATGACAAGCTGTTGGTCAGAGAGAGAGGAGATAGCTGTTCCTACTGTTTTTTTTGACAGACTCTCTTTTCCTGCAACAATATCATAACCCGTCAGATCATGAGAGGAAGCCGGTGATGCTGCGACTGGAATGTTGCGCTGCAGCTCTTTGAATCGCTGACTTCTGTTCGCCTCCAATGTGAAAAGCACCAGCATCGACCATTTATCACCGACCCTTGACAACACGTTCCGGACGGGACAGTTGGGGGAAAGGGCATCCCTTATTTCATTTCTGTTCATGCTTACAAAGTCTTTAAGTCGTATTGTTCCTTAATTCCGCAACCGCATTAATCCGTTCATCGTATTGTCGTCAATGTCCATTCAATATGTTATACTCTAAATCTATCGTCCTTTTGTGTGGTTGGTGCGAAGAATGCTCATATACAAGAGGTGGCTTCCCGATATGCGGGAAGCCACCTCCGTTGGTTAAAAAGATGACTGCGTGTTGCTGCGTGCTGCACATGTCTATTCCGTCACGGGCCGCACCGATGCGCCTAAACAGCGAAGGGGCGTACTCAGCGGATGCGCGATTTGCCAATTAAAAGCAAAGTAGAAACCACCGCTCGCCGTGTTCGGAGCGGCCGACCAATAAGAGCCTACGATGTTGGCGCCAATGAGCGAACCGTCGTCGTAGTGACGGTAGCCCGCAGCGGGGAAGAAGATGGTGGACGTATTGTTTGGGTCGGCAAAGAAGTTCCAACCATAGTTGACAACAAGGTTGATAGTAGCTTTTGAACCCTGTATGTTCATCTCTTCCGCCTTGGTGGAGTTCTTGCCCGTAGTGGTGAACCGCGTAAAGGCGTTGCTGGCGGGCAGATGGAAGCCTGCGGGACTGGGGTCGTAAATGGATTTCACCACTGGGAGGTCGTTACCGACATTGTAGACATCCCACGTAGTGTTCTGCGTCGACCAGAGATTAAAGTAAGCAAAACCTGCAGGGGCGCCAAAGCCATGAGGATACCAATCCACACCGGTTCCACGAATGTAGAAGTTGCCGGGATGCTGGATGGCGTTGGTGAGAGAGATCTGCTCGCCTGCGTTCTTGTTGAACAGATGGTCGGCAGGATAAAGCGTGGGTTCCACGGCTTTCCCTGTTTTCAAATCCCCTTTCAATCCACCGGGGAAAGCATCTTTACGGCCAAACTGATAGTGAGTG
The DNA here is from genome assembly GCF_000191065.1 of Prevotella multiformis DSM 16608. GTDB lineage: Bacteria > Bacteroidota > Bacteroidia > Bacteroidales > Bacteroidaceae > Prevotella > Prevotella multiformis. Next base: position 1,191,568 of record NZ_GL872282.1, on the reverse strand, counting down.
GAACAGCCTTCTCGTGCAACGCCGGAGGCTTGCGTGATGATGATGTCGCCCTGCTGATTGGAAACCTGCTGGCGGATATGCACTTTCACGCGACGGGGCTGCTGATTGTCAGAACCTCTCCAAGCGGTATATTTCCAGCCGAGGGGTTCGGTGCTGAATTTATAAGTATGGGATTTGCTGTAGTTGACCACAGGAATGGGATCGAGCACGTTGTCGGGAGCAAACCACAGGTGCCAAGACCACACGATGGTACCATTCTTGGTGACGGCTACCACGGCGTTACCGTTTCTGATGTCGGCGGCCTTCACCTCGAACTTCAGGTAGGTTTCGCTGCCGTTGCGCTCGATGGCGTTGGCATCGAGGTGTACCAAGTCCTTCTCGTCTTCCCAAACAATCCTTGCACCGTCGATGCCGCTGTTGGCACCGCCGTTGGTTTTCTCGATCCAAGCGTTGGTGATGTCGGCACCGGCATGGTCTTTAAACTTATGCAGAATGACATCGGTATTATTATACTTTACGACGGTAGAAGGGCCGGTGTAGGACGCAGTGTTCTCCATGCCGTTGGTGATGGCATTGCCGTACACCAAGGGAAGCTTATAGAAGCCTGGGTGGGAGATGACGTAGCAGTTGGCCGTGTTGCGCGGCGTGACGGCACCTTTGATGTTGTGCGTGGAGAGGTCGTAGTAGGCAGAGCTACTGCCCTTGTCACCCTCTTTGAGTTTGTCGTTGCGCGCTTTGAGCAAGTCTTTTACGACTATCTTCTTCACCGTGCCCTGACCTTGGTCGGCTGCCACATAGTCTTCGGCTTGCGTGCGGACGTTGCTAATCCCGTCAAACCATTCGGGCTTGTTCATGCCCTTGTCCTCCCAAGTGCCGGTGGTATAGTTATACTCCTCGTAGCCCACAATCTGCCAAGGCACGGCCTGCTTCACGCCGGGAGCGGAGGCGTCTGTGCGGAAGCTCTCCACGGTATAGGTGCCGCCGTCGGTACTGTTGTAGGCGGCCGTAGTGGTGGGACTTGTCACCGTAAAACTGTAGTCCCAGTTGCTGGCGGCATTGCTTAGTTTATAGGTGCGAGTGGTGGCCGGTTGCCAAGCATCGCTCAAGGGAATGTCAATCGCGGGGGCATCGGCTTCGCTGAACTCAACGTGAACGGTGACGCCCTCCAACGATTGCGGAATCATGTAGAACGTGTAGTTATCGCCGTCTTTGCCCACGATCACCTGATTGGGTAGGCTGTTGGTGCTCACAGGGGTTTCGGGCGTGAGCGTGAAGGTGGTCTTCGAACTGGCGTCCACCTCCCAGCGCAGGCCTTTGCCGTTGGCGTTGTCGGTGAGATGGAGCCGACCTTTGCTGCATACGTTGCGCAGCTCCACCTTGGTGATGTGCTTGTTCCACGAGAGATTCTCTCCCACGGCAAACTTCACGGCCGTAAGGGCGTGATAGAACTCAAGGCGAGCCTTGGGAGCCGTACCGCGTGTTTCATATTTCACCTCGCCCGAGCTGGCCACCATCAGGTCTACTTGGTCGGCAATGCTCGGTTTCACCTCGAAGTCCACATAGGGCGTGCCGCTATGCGTGGCGGGCGAGAGGGCGATGCTGTTGGCCGCCGTAGCCTCGGGGAAGACGGCATAGAAGCGGGCGTAAGGCTCCGCCCACGACCATAGCAGCGGCGTGACGAGGGTACCGGCGGCATCGGTGGGCGCACTGTGGAACCACTCGGGACGCTCTACCTTAAAACCGGCCGTCGCGCCGCGATAGCCCAGCGAACTGAACCGCGCATCAATGGCGGTCTTCACGTTGGCGCGTGTGCCGGGCTGGGGCAGCACGGCGTTAATGCCCTCGGTAGTGGTTTGAATGAGGCAGGTGTTGGGCAGCCCCGACACATCGATGCGACGCGTGGCCAGGTCTTCGCCCGACAGGCCTTGCGCCTGCTGGCGGGCGATGGCGGCAGCCTTCGTGGCAGGATCGTTCAGCATTTCTGTCTGTGCGACGCTTACCTCGAAGCTGACGTTCACGCCCGGGTCGCCCGTCTGTTGGTCATTGTCGTCGGAGCAAGAGCCGATGGACAGGCATGCGATGCCCGCCAGCATAGCGGCGAAGCATCTACGAAGAATGTCTTTTGTTCTCATGTTTGTTTTGAATGGATAAAGTTTAAACGAATGCTTTATTTTCTGATATTCAATCGGGCTGTGCCCGAGACGAATTGATGGGCCGACAGGCGAATAAATACCTCCGCCCGTAGGGCACTCCGTTACTTCTTCATGATTTTCTTTCCACCTCCGATATAGACGCCGGCGGGCAGACTGTTGAGAGATATGCCGATGTAGCGACCTTGCAGGTCGTAGTAGCGCACGGTGCCTTCGCGGTCGGTGGTCTTGATATGGTTGATGCCCGTCGGTCCGCCATTGGGCTTCATCCAGCGCAGGATGGGATAGTCGTTGTCGACGTGTGCCCATACCTTCTCCATATCCCATCCGAGCGTCGTAGCATAGTGTGCGTTGGACTTGGCCGTGGCTTCGGTTACCTGCTGGCCGTTCTCGTCATTCGGATTGGTGTAGCGATTGGTGTAGGGGGAGCCGGGAGAACCGTAGAGGGTAGTCGCCAGCGTGTAGTTAGACTTCAAGGAGCAACCTCTTCCGGAAGTTTGAAGTAATGGATGAGTCCATTTTTGTACGCTAAAGATATGATCGGCTGCCACCATATTATGAGACAGTCGGGTGGGGACAGCGGTTGCATCTATCAACCCCAAGATACCGGAAGCGTGGAGCTCCTCGTTGTCCACCGTACCTCTGAAGAGGCAGTGTGTGAGAGTCAGTCCGGTACTGGTGCCCACCAGTCCACCGGCCTGATGTTCGTCCGATACGATTTTGGCCTTGGCCAGACAATCGGAAATGACAGTAGTTGCTTTCGATTCGCCGACGAAAGCAGCCACATGGTCATGGCCTCTTACGGAAGATTCCATCACGGCACACCGGCTGATCTTGGTGCCGACGGCAGTACCCACGATGACACTCGTATTATTGAAAGATCCGCTGAGCTCTACCCGGGCATCACGGAAACCGAGGTCGTAGATTTTTGCGTTCTCCGTGCGGCTGAGGAAAGCGAGGTTATTGCGAGCACCCTTCAGGGTCATATGCTGAATCCAGTGCCCGTTGCCATTGAGTTCTCCGCCGAAGGAGGGAGACCCTTCGGGAATGTTGATGCCGTTGAAATCCGTCCCTTTCAGGTCAATGTCTGCCATCAGTTTGGCTTTGGCGGCATACTGACCGTTTTCAATCGCCTTACCCCATAGTTTCAGCTGTAGGGCTGTGCTCAGCTCATAAATTCCCTCGGCATTGAGGGTCATGATGGAGGGATCGATTTGATGACAGACAGTGCAGATGCCATCCACATAGGTGTGTGCTCCGGTGGCAGGTACGACATTTGCTTTTCGAGTGGCCTCGCAGATGGAGCAGGTTTGCATCTCATATCCTTCTGCCCCACATGTAGCAGCTACCGTCTGAGTAGTTTTCCATTTGTGGGTGTGAGCCGCAATGGTCTTCAGTGCCAGTTCGCTCATCTGGAAATACTCTTCACCTACGCTTTGGGTGATGGTGAAGCGATAGTACTGGTAAGCCGTTTCCGGAGGGGTTACGGGGAAGAAATAGGGATAGTAGTTATTGTCCTGCATCACCTTGTCGTCCGTCTTAGTGTCGATAGTCGTCCACGTCTGCTGGTCGTTGGAACCTTCCACCGTCCAGTCCTTGGGATTGCGCCCAGGATATAAGCGGTTGTCATTACCTGTCGTGAACTGGTAGCCTATGAGCTGGCAAGCCGACGTGGCTTTCACCACTACTGTCTGGGGCGTCTTTCCCTCCCATTTCTCTCCGGTGTCACCATCCATTGCCTTGGCATTGCCCGACTCCAAAGTCATGCCGAAAGCAGCCGGCAGCAGTGCAAATTCAGAAAGTTGAAAAAGATGATTTTTAAAATCGGCAGAACGAGATGAGTTCTTCTTAATCCAGAGCTTAAAGTACTTGTACTTCTGTTTGCTGTTGCAATACACCGTGTATTCGGTGAAGTTCTTGTCCTCGATGAGGTGATCTTCCTTTTGGTGGTAAATGATGTCCCACTGGGCCTTGTCATTACTGCCGAAGATGGTATAGTCTTCGGGAACGCGCCCAGGGTCGTCAGTGTTGTCATTGGCCGTAGTCATCTTGAAGCCTTGGATGTAAGTGGCCTCGCTGGCTTCCAGCATCAGGTAGGCTTTATTCACATCGCTGTTGGCTCCCTTGCACCATTTGGTGTTGAGATTCCCGTCGAAGGCTTTCGCCGAGCCTTCTCCGTCGGTCCAGTCCGACCCTTCGACAGCGATGAATGTGACCTGGCACATCGCACTGATGCTGACTGCAGCCAGTGCCATGAGCGTAAGTAATCTTTTTTCATTGTAATCATTGAATTAAGTTTTATAATAACGAATATATATATTCAACTTCTTTATCCCCAATCTCTCACGAGAGTCTTTGCAAGGAAAGCGTTACAAGAGTTCTCGCCATCATGGGTGTTAAACACTCTCTGGCAAGAGTGTACTACATTCTTTGATAAGGGTGCAGTACACTGTCATGACCAGTTTGAGTTGGTTCATCATATAGGTGATATGAGATTTATTTCTTTATCACTTTCTTCCCACCTACGACATAGATGCCGGCGGGCAGATGGTTGAATGAGGTGCCGAGGTAGCGGCCTTGCAGATCGTAAACAGAGGCATTCATATCGGCATTGTCGTCCGTCACGTCGCCGATGCCGGTGGTCTCGCCGTTGAGGACAACAGAGAGCTGCTTGGCACCTGACGCCTGCGGTGGACAGATGATGTAGGCATGATAAGCAGGAACGGTGGCACCGGGGTTGTCGGTCGTTACCTTGTGAAACATACCATCGTCCTGCAGGATGTAGGCGTTGGCTGCGGCAGCCGTAGCGTTGTCCATGCTTACCACCGTGCCCTTGATAGAGTAGCCATTGGCGCTGGTCGTCAGATTAGCTCCGGTGTAGGCTTTCACCTCGATGTTCGTGCCGCCGAGCTGTGGCGTGCCGTCGGCAGTGATGTAATACGGTGTGTATGCCGTGAGCTTATCTTTCGTTTCCTTGAAATGGACTTCGTTTTTGTTGCCGCCCGAGAGGGTGTAGGCCTTGAAACCCTGAGCGGACAAGTCGTAAGGCAGACACAGCGTGGCATTCTGCGTGCCATTGAAGTTGCGCTCGTAGGTAACGGTGGTGGCGGTGAAGTCGAGCCCGATGGGCAACGGCTGTCCGTCGGTGAGGCGGAAGTCTTCACACGCCCAGCCTTTCTTTGCCGCGTCGTAATACACGTAGTTCGCCTTGCTCTTGTCGGCTGCGTTGTAGAAGTCGGGCATTTCACCCAACTGCTGTGCCCAGTAGCACTTGTCGGTGCGGTTGTTCTGTAGCTTCTTTATCACCTCGCCGCTCTTGAGCTGCTCGGCGGTTATCTTCGTGCCCTGCGCTATGCCGCAGGCGTTGAGGTAGTAGCAGTTGGTAATGGTGGTGCCGGAGAAAGAGTTCGTGCAGAAGGTGTAGCCCCTGGAGCAGTTGTTCTCGCCGGCGTAGAGGCAGTTGGTCAGAGTGCAGGTGCCATACTGATTATTTACAAATCCGGCCATATATCTCTTGCCTTTCTCCGTCGTGGCGTTGAACTTGCCCTTGACGACGCAGTCGGTGATGGTAACCTTGGCATCTTTTCTTACACATTCAATAATGCCCGCCGCGTCGCATCCGCCTTCGTTATAGCTGCTCGTGATGTTCACTGCGCTGACGCAGCCCGAGATGGTGGTGTTGCCATAGGCGTCGCAAATCAATCCTGACAAAAAGAAGGTGTTCGAATTGATCTCTCCTTCGGTGCGCAGGTTCTTGATAGTGGCGCCGTCCACACTATTGAACGGGGCTATCCTGCGTTGATCGCCGCTATTCCAGTTGAACTTCAGCGTATGGTTCTGTCCATCGAACGTGCCGGAGTATCTTTTGTCATAGCCCAGCATCATGATGTCCCCGCCGAGGTTGACGTCCTGCGTCATCTTCGCGTCGACAGCGTTCTGTCCGCTGTTTACAATGTCGCGGAACGCTTTCCAGTCAGCCTTCGTGGCGATTTCGTAGTAGTCTTTTTTGTTGAAGGTTACTGCCACGGTCCGGTCGGTGTTGACGGTGGTTGAGCCGTTGAAGCCGTCCTCAAAGGCGATTTCGGAGTAATAATGGTGCTCGTTGTAGTCGCTGCCAAGGAGGTCCTTTGGTGTAAAGGTGGGCATGGAGCCGTAGATGGCCTTGCCGTGGGTGGCGTAGCGCGTGGCTTTTACCTGGCTGTTGTAGGTAAACTCCACCTTGCGCACCCGCTTGGCGTCGTTACCGGTGAGCAGTGGCTCGGTGTCCTTATTGAGATCCTGTCCCCACACCATGTTGTTTCTGCGGGCTTGCAGCTTATACGCCACCTCGCCGTTCCGCAGCTGCTCCTTGGTAATCTGCGTGCCTTGCGTCGCGCCACAGGCGTTCAGATAGTAACAGTTTTTGATGGTGGCGTTGGCGGCGAAGGTGTTACCGCCGGTGGCGTTGTTCTCGCCAATGTAGAGGCAGTTGTTCAGAGTGCAGGTGCCATACTGATTATTTACAAATCCCGATATTCCCCTCCGACCATTCTCCGTCGTGGCGTGGAACTTGCCCTTGACGACGCAGTCGGTGATGGTAACATTGGCATTGTCTCCTATACATTCAACCAAGCCCGCCGCGTCGCATCCTTGACCAGTATAGCTGCTCGTGATGTTCACTGCGCTGACGCAGCCCGAGATGGTGGTGGTGCCATAGACGTAGCAAATCAATCCTGACAAAAAGAGGGTGCTTGAGTTGATCTCTCCTTCGGTGCGCAGGTTCGTGATGGTGGCATCCTTCACTATCCGGAATGGGGCTATCTGTTTTTGCGCGCCGGCATCCCAGTTCATCGTGAGCGTATGGTTCTGTCCGTCAAACGTGCCGGTGTACACATTGGGCCAATGCCCCACCATCGCGATGTCCCCTCCGAGGTCGACGTCGGCTTCGAGACGGGCGTTGAGATTAGTCATGCCCTCGTCGTTGACCAGATGAGCGAATACCTTCCATTCGTTGAGGTCTTTGATGAGCATGGTATGAGCCCCCTTGTCCGTGCGTATTACTGTGAATGTTTGCTTAAGAGAAGACTCCTCGTAAAGGTCGTTCTTCCGCTGATTGATGGTAACGTCTACAGTACCTGCGGTACCTTCAAAGAAGCATTTTCCTGACATTGCTTCGGGCCTCAGCACGTTGTCATTAGTGCATTCGACGTTAAACCCGTCATTACCACTTTTGTAAGGTATACCACTTTCCGTCGTAAAATCCGAATAATCATATAAGTTATGGACTTCGTGGGCGTATCCTTCACCCTCGTAGTACAACACCTTAGGCCGCTCGATCTGGTAGTTGAAGGTTACTCGGTCGCGCTTCACGTTGATCGTCGTGCTGCACGACGCTCCGGCAAACTTTTCATTGGCGGGGAAAATGGCGGTGAGGACTTCTGTGCCAGGGTGCAATAACTTTAAGCTTCCATCCCCGTAGAGTTTCACAACATCTTCATAGTTGGCCACATTGTACTCTACCTTGCCGTCGTACTCATCCTTGTCGAGGTTGGCATAAAACCCTCCCGATACGGTGTACACGTCATATCTGTCTCTTTCGAATTTCACCTTGGGCACCTTGACGTAGCCCACGATGATGTCGCGCACCTTGAACTGATCCCAATCTTTATTGTTGTGGGTGTAGATGTTGACAACTCTTTCCGGGGCACTATAATTGTAAACAACGATGTTGTTGTTGTCGTCATTGAGACCATCTTTATTGCCCCCGCTTATATGCGCGTTCGAAATGGCAGTCTTCTCGAAGAAATAGGCATAGTGCGGAACTCTGTCGATGCGCCAGATGCCTTCCCGTTCGTCATAGTCCTTTCCTCCCTCCGTATCGCGCAGGATGATCCAGCGGACGGCATAGCCTTCGTCGACCTTTACGCTGAAGTGGGAGCCCTTTGCCAGCTCGTAGATGGCGCTGTTGCCCGTTCCGCTGGTGGTTCTGCAATCGCTGAAGTTTATTTCCACCCTCCCCTGTCGGAGAGTTCCTACCGGCTTTTTCTTGCCTACCGCATTCACGGTATTGCGTGAGCGGAATGTCTCATAGTCGAAACGACCATAATCTGTTGCCCACGCCGGTGCCGCCAGCACGAGGACAAAG
>NZ_GL872282.1:1178720-1183244 GCF_000191065.1 Prevotella multiformis DSM 16608 | reverse complement strand
TTGATCGTATCTTGGGAAAGGGAATCCAAAAGATGCTTGTGTGCCAAGCCGTCGAACGGTTCTTCAAACGGACGGAGATAATACAGCTTTTCCTTTCGCATGGAGATTTCGGTGAACTTTTCATCCATATCGACCGAAAAGCCGATGGTTATTTCTCCGCTTTCATTTCTTAAGATATATACCCAACAGTTCTTTTTCATCTTTGCTGTTTGTTGATTCTGTTGCAAAATTATTCCACGAAGACCAACAGGGCGTTTCATATTTGAAAAAACTTGTATCATATTTGTAATTCACTAAGAATTGACGATTTATAAATGTCCGGAACACCTATGCCTTCTCATCGGATGAGCCCTTTCGCGTTTTCTTTTTTTCTTTGGAAACAGCTTTGTATTCTGAAGGCGACATCCCGAAGAAAGCCCGGAAACAACGGTTAAATGTGGCTCGGGAATTGAATCCTGACCTATATTCCACTTCGTTGATGTTCAAGTCGGGATTGTTGGTGAGCAGCGATGCCGCATGTCGCAGCCGGTAGCCGTTGATAAATTCGTTGATTGTGGCTCCATCGGCATACTTGCGCACGGCATTGGTGATATAGACGGTATTTGTTCCGATTCGCTTTGAGAGAATGTCGCGGTTCAACTCCGTGTCTTTATAGATTTTCTCATTCTGCATCAGCTCGCACAACCGGCGGTAGATTTTTCCTTCACGGTCGAGTTCTTCCTCGGGAACGAGCCTTGCCGCGGTCTCCATGTCGCTTTCCGCCTTGCGGTATAATAGAATGGAGTCGTACAAAGCCCTGTTTTTGCGGCGCAAGCGGCGGGTGTAGATGATGTAAAGTACGACGGTGGCAAGCAGCAATGCCACGATGATGAGTGAAAGATAGAGCCGTGTTGTGATGACCTCGTTCCGGAGTGTGAGCTTGTCAACCTCGAAGATGGTGCGCAGTTCGTCGAGCTGCCTGGCAAGTTCGGTGTTGCGCAGCTTGTCTTTGTGTGGGATGACGAGGCTGTACAATTCTGCGGCTTCCTTGTATCGTCCGGCCTGCATGTAGAGGTCGGCTTGCTGCATCTGCACGGTGAGCAAGCTGACGGAGTCGCCGGCGGCAGTCATGATGCCTATGTTCTCGTTATTGCAGGCAATGGCCCGGTCGTACTGTTTTGTGGCTGCATAGTAGCGGGCTTTCACTTGAAGGAACTTGAATCGGGCAACGGCTTTGCGTCCCTCGGCATATTTATCGGCGAGCTGCAGCAATTCCTTGGCACGGTCGTAATGGCCTGTTTCCAATTCAGCGACGGCAGTTGCCAGCGTACAGTAGAGATAGCGTCCGTTGAGCGAGGGTGTGTAGCCTTTTCGCAGGGCTTCGTTCTTGTATTTGTCGATGACCGCTTTCCATTCTGCGCATTTCGCTCTTAGCTTTTCATATTTCCGCAGTCCGTCGAGCGTTTCGCCCAAGACGTTGTAGGCAGAGAGCAATTGTGAGATTTCATCGGCCTTGGAAAGGGCGGCGATGCTCTCCTCGATGGTCTTCTCGGCTTCGCGGAAGCGTCCCATTGTCTGATAGATGCATGCCATGCCGTAGGTGGAAGTGCCTAATCCATAGTTGCTCTTTCTCTTTCGCGCGTCGGCATACATCTTTTGCGCTTCAAGCAATGCGGTCTGCACCTTGTCTTCGTAGAGATAACTCTCAATCAGCACGTTCCACGCATTGTAGTAATAATCCCATGTGCCGTTCTTTTTCATTGCACTGAGGACTTCGGGCAAATAGTAGCTGATGCTGTCGGTCATCTCGTAGTTGTAATAGCAATACAACTGGGTGACGCGCGCCCGGGCTTCCGCCTCCTTGTCTTTTTGGCGTAAGGATTCGGCAAGATATTCACGGATGCAGCTTAATTCATAGCCCATATTATCTTCGGCAGCTGCCAACCGGCAAAGATGATGGTAGGCCTGCAAAAGCTTTTCTCCTTTGAGATGCTTCATCTCCTTGCGGATGGAGTCTGCCGGAGTGGCGGCATACATTTCTCCTGCGGAGAGTGTAATGACAAACAGTAATGTGATAAAATGTTTCATTTTCAGTATATATTCAGTTTTTACAGTTTCATAGACATAGCAGTTTTCTTGTCCTTCCTCGCCCTAAAGTATATCCCGCAGGTAGTAGCAACGACTGCTCTGTTTTTAAGTGTAAATTCTTTATTCTAATTTGTCTTGGCACCTGCTGAAGTTCAGCAAGCCTCTTTTTTTAACAGTGGCGTTTGCTCAAGTCGAGCAAGTCTCCCGTCATTTGCTGTGACGTTTGCTGAGGCTCAGTAAGGCTACCGTCATTTGTCGCAACATTTGCTGAGATTCAGCAAGGCTCTCGTCATTTGCCGCAACGTTTGTTTGCCTCTCCATAGACTCCTCGGTGAGCTATGACTGACATTTCGTAGTCAGATGTTTTTTGTTCATTTATGGTACGTCCCTTTTAACTGTCCGGCATGGGTAGAATACCTTTCGGTAGAAGATTATATAACAAAATTAATAAAAGACAAGGATTTTGAACATTATTCTTCTTGCAAAATAGTATATTTTGTTAAATACCGCACCCTAAAAACCCTAACGCTACCCTAAAAACCCCTAATATTTTTTTCGGAAATACAAAAATAAAGACGTAACTTTGCATCATGATTTTAACACAAACCGCAGCTCACATGCTCCATCATACGCCCTTGGAAAGAGTAAAAAACTTCTTGAATTCAAGAAGCAAGACCACCGTAGAACGTCATCAGATCATCGTCTATCTGCTCCACTCCGCCATCGTCGTCATCGTCATTGCCATGCAGCTCATGGGATTAGGCGGTTCGCAGGAAGTGATGCCACAGGCGATGAGCATCGTCCATCTGACGGCCTGCCTCACGGCGCTGACGCTCTTCTTCGCCCGACGGGTGTCCGCGCCCATGGCTCTTTCAGTGGTAGCCCTCGTGTCACAGGTCACCATCGTGTGCCGTTTCATCTATTTCTCCCATGTGCGCCCCGATCATTTCCTCCAACTCATCATTCTCAACCAGATGGTGTCGCTCATGGCAGTGGTGCTGCTCGTGATGTGCTTCGTGAGATATACGCCGTCTGTTGTCGCCGCCATCAGTTTAGTTGCATACGGAAGCGTCACAGCCTATCTTAAGGAACCGGCTCTGTGGAAGCTCTTCGGTTTCTTTCTCGGCGTGGAGTTCCTGCTCTGCGTGCTGGGCGAACTGCTGCGCCGCAACGTGCAGCATGTGCAGACGGAAAACGTCTACCTGCACCACCGCGAAACGGCACTCATGCGCGCCGTGAGACTCAACGAGCAGGAAATCGAGGCCTATCTGTGCATGAGCAGCAACAACCGGCCGTTGCCCGAAGATACCGACCGCCTGTTCGCCATGCTCAAGCCGACATCACAGCGCAACCTCATCAACGCCGTGCGCCTGCATCTTAAGAACCACTTGACAGACGACGACAGCCTCGCCCGCCATCTCCCCACACTCACCAAGTCGGAGGTGGACGTATGCAACCTTATCTTGCAAGGTAAGAAACGGGGGGAGATATGCCGGCTGCTCGACAAGACGGAGAAGAACGTCGACGTGGTGCGCACCCATGTACGCAAGAAACTCAATGTGCCCACTGACCAAGACCTGCAGAAATTCCTCTTCAATTTATTGATAGAAAAAGAATATTTGAACAAGGGGGAAAGGAAATAAATAAGGTTCTTCCGTTAAATACATAGATTGGAGAATAAAGGCTTATACATTTGCATGGTATGACTGTCCGAAATCAGATGGTCTTACAAAGGGGGATGGACTACAAGATAAGATGCAGAAAAGGCAAATGGATACGATGCCTGTCCATCAGGCTGTCTTTCCGTCTTCTTCAACTTATTCCCATATCATCGGTATTTGTAAACTGTTTTCATGTAACGCAAGGCAACACATGCCCTTTTAGAAGCTAAAAGGTGCCTGACTGGCTTGCAACAGGTGCTCTTTCGGCGTGTTACCAACGCCCTTTTGAAGTCCAATCAAGCACCTTTTCTGAACGGCTTGGCAACCAATTGATTTACAGCCGGTTGCAGACCTGCTTTTTGCACGTGTTTTTTATATTTGCAGAGGAGCCTGTTAGAGCTTGTGTAATGGTTTTTCAAAATCCTATCTGTATTCTCAACGTATTAAAACGAAAAGGTTTTTATATCGGAGGATGATGACAGAATAGCCAGTTGAACGGTCTTGACCATGTTTCTGGTTAATGAATCACTTCGGTTCTTCCGTTAAAGCTATACGAAAAACATCTACGCATTTAACGGAAGAACCATAAATAAGTCCCTCCGCCGGAAACGTTCATATTTATTTTTCTTCCGAAATACTTTTGAGTTTAAAGACAATTGGGTTATCTTTTGTACGCAGTTGCATGATACTGATAGTCTCTGCCGATTCCGAACACATGATACATGAGGCTGGATTCCATTTTTTTTATATTTGATTTGTGGTGAATCTAAAGATAACGGAACCCAGCCTCCTTTTA
>NZ_GL872282.1:1144648-1178387 GCF_000191065.1 Prevotella multiformis DSM 16608 | reverse complement strand
TTGAGGTTTTATTGGAAAGAAGGCTTATTTCGCAACTTATCAACCCGAAAAGCGGAAGAACCGATGATTTTGATGAATTTTGTGTAAAGGTCGTGCATCTGTCGGTTTGAACTTAATGATTCACACTCCACTAAGTTGCTAAAAATCAAAGATATGTGCAACCTTTTTAGCACATTTGGCAACTTAATTTAATTCCGCCAACGGGTTAAGTATGGCTCTTTGTCTGCCAAGTGTCCGTGCCATTGCGAAAGCAGCTGCATACCCCATGGGCGAGAAACAGCCTCTTAGAGAAAACAGCACGGGCATTTGACAATCTTTTGACTGTCGGCCGCCAATTCTTTGGCCAGCAGATGCCAAGTCCGTAAAAAAGCTGGCAGGTCTTGCCCTTCTGCAAATTAATGCTTACCTTTGAACCGTAATAGCGTAAGAGGTACGGTTATGGACACGCTCTCAAGGCAACAGCGGCACGACAACATGGCGGCCATCAAAGGCAGGGACACCAAGCCGGAGATGATTGTCAGGAAATATCTGTGGCGGTGCGGATTCCGTTACAGGGTGAACAGTCCGCGGCTGCCGGGACATCCGGACATCGTACTGCGCAAGTACAGGACTTGCATTTTCGTGAACGGCTGTTTCTGGCATGGACACGAAGGATGCCGTTACTATGTCGTCCCCAAGACCCACACCGACTTCTGGATAAAGAAGGTGGCACGCAACAAGGAACGTGACAGACGAGAACAACAACAGCTTGCCCGCATGGGCTGGCATTGCATCACGGTGTGGGAATGTGAACTGAAGAAGAACAAGCGTGAACGAACTCTTTCCTCCCTGGCTTATACGCTCAACCGCATCTACCTGAAGGACCGCACGGTGACTTACCAATCTCCCGAAGAAGAGACGGGACTGTGCATGGCAGCCGAGCCGGAGGTGGAAGATTGAAGGGACGACGGGAACCGGTCCGACAGTATGTTTCCTGATTGCATGTTGACGACAATACAGGGACAGGGATTCTCGCCGTTCTCTTGTACACCCTGACACCTCACAGACAAAACACCATTATGGCAAAGATCTGTTTAGCAAGCAGCCGGCGCAACGAGTTTTTCCCGAAGGGGCAAAAGCACTCCGTGCAGCAGGTCATGAAGTCTATGATTTCCGCAATCCACCAGCAGAAGGCGCTACTTTCAAATGGAGCAACATTGACCGTAATTATATGGACTGGACACCCGCAGAATACCGGGAACATCCCCGATCACTCCATGGCCGAAAGTCAGTTCAGGAACTACAGTACAGCAATGGGTCTCCTGCGATAACCTGTTCGATCCTCCTTCCATGCGGCCTTTCCACACACAGAAGCCGGATGGTTTGCGGGCAGGGACAGACGTGTCATCCCCCATACATTCCGCAGAAAGAAGAACCCGAGCTGATGTATAAGCTGTTCGATGGAATTACAACGAATCTGGGAGAACTGAAGGGATATGATTGAAAACAAACATCGTAAATGAAAACTCTATTTTTTTTATTGATTACTGCGATTGTCGTGATACTTGCTGTCCGCCTTGTCTTACGTTTAATCCAAGCAAAAGTCAGAGGGTGGATTGGAGAGAAAGCCGTATCAATAATCCTCAAATTTCTACCTGACGAATACACCGTATTCAATAATATCTATATTGAGGAAAACGGAAAGAGCACCCAGATCGATCATGTCATCTTGTCGCCTTATGGGATATTTGTAATAGAGACAAAAAATTATAGCGGTTGGATTTACGGCAGTGAGAATGCCCAATATTGGACGAAGAACAAATACGGAACAAAATATAGATTCTACAATCCCCTATTACAGAATTACAGCCATGTGAAAGCTCTGCAATCCTTGTTCGGCTTTCCCATGCTATATTTTGTGCCGATAGTTGTTTTCACTGGGAGAGCAACTATAAAAGGACATTATCCGAACCACTATGTTATTTATGCCCGTCAGTTGTTAAGCACCATAAAGGCTTATCGGAAAATAGTTCTTACAGAAGAAATCCTGACCACTATAATCAACAAGTTATCTTATTCGAGCTTTGAAACAAGCGAGACTGCATCGAATCATGTTAACCAGATAAAAGATGGTATCAGAGAGCGAAAAGCTATAATCATGCAGGGCATCTGTCCTCGTTGCGGAGGAACCCTTGTTCACAGACAAGGAAAATACGGAGCTTTCTGGGGATGCTGCAATTATCCGGAATGTCATTACACATTAAACGAGCAAACATTGATGAAAGGCGGTGCCTCTTAAGAAGCTTTAATTCCAGCCGTGTGCCTCCTCAACACCTTAACAACATGACAACTGAGCGAAAACCACTCATCGCTAAAAAGCTGACAAAACTTATTTGTTCAGGAGACCGGCCATCCCCCAGACAACACAGAATTGTCTGTTCTGAGGAGAAGGAAAGATCCTCCGTACAGAACAAAATATCATCGGGCATACTCTAAAAATCCACGCTGGCCTGTCCCTAATAGGAGTATTGTCAACGACCTTTCACTTTTTGATTAAATTCAGCAAAGGCAATTTTCAGAAACTACCATTTAAGCTTTATCGGACGGCAATCATAGATTATGTCAAGGGACTTCCACCTTTGAAACGCTGTTGACACCGACTTCTGTCATTTTATTTAGGGTTCTGAACGTGTACCTCTCCCCCCATTCGTGAAGCAAAGACAGGAGATTCGCCCATCATAATTGTATAAAATCATGTCTTTTAGGTATTGACAGGAGTGTCTCATCTTCTTAACTTTGCCACCAAATCAATTCTAATGGCTAAGTCTACCTACATTATTGTCGTGTTGCTGTTGATAGCTGAAGCTGTCAAGGCACAGCAAGACGGTTCCCCTCCTGCATTTCTCCTACATGGGACGGTCACCGCCTCCGATGACGCACAGGAGGTGGCCGGTGCGACAATACGTGCGTACCGGCAGAAGAAACTGCTGGGGGGAACGGTATCAGACGCAGCCGGTCATTTTGTCATGAAAAACCTCCCGGCAGATGTCCTGCATCTTCATGTTACAGCTGTCGGTTACCAGCCTGCTGACACCACCATACAGATCCAGGCATCCGGTCCCATACGGATTTATATGTCCGCGAAGAGGCAATCCATGAAAGAAGTAGTGGTGACAGCATCCGAACAGAAAGGGATGACAAGCGCCACCATCATCGGACAGACTGCCATGGAACATCTGCAGCCTTCCTCGTTTGCCGATCTGCTGGCACTGCTGCCCGGTGGAATGACGAAGCCACCTTCGCTGGGCAGTGCCAATGTCATTACGTTGCGCGAGGCGGGTTCTCCAAGCTCACAGTATGCCACCTCCTCGTTGGGTACGAAGTTCGTGATAGACGGACAGGCCATCGGCACGGATGCCAATATGCAGTACATTGCGGGTACATTCCAGGGGGATGCCGATAACAGCAGAAACCACACGAGCTACGGTGTGGATATGCGGGAAATACCTACTGACAACATCGAGAAAGTGGAAATCATCCGCGGCATACCGTCCGTAAAATACGGGGAACTGACGAGCGGACTGATCAGCATCACGAGAAAGCATACACAATCGCCCTTGCAGCTCCGCCTTAAGGCCGACGAATACGGAAAACTGGTGTCGCTGGGAAAAGGTTTCCTGTTATCGGGGAAGTGGAACCTGAATGTAGACGGCGGTCTGCTCGATGCCCGCAAAGAACCGAGGAACAGGTTCGAGACCTATCGCCGCCTCACCTTCTCAGCCCGCCTGCAGCGCAAGTGGGAATTGGGCAGACATTATGTTCTTGAATGGAACGGAGCTACGGACTATGCCCTGAACATAGACAATGTGAAGACGGATCCGGAGATCCAGATACATAAAGACGACCGTTACCGGTCCTCGTACCTCAAGATGGGACTGAACCAGCAGCTCATGTTCAGGAGAAAGGAGCAGACCGGATTCAGAAGTGCATTGCTGACCTATGCCGCCAGTATTGCCTTCGACCGAATACACCAGACCGAGGCCGTCGCCTTGCAACGGGACTATGCCGTCCCGCTGGCTTATGAGAGCGGTGAGTACGACGGACTGTTCCTGCCGTTCCAGTATGTGTGCGACTACCGTGTAGAAGGCATTCCGTTCTACAGTACTGTCAGAGGTGAGACGGAATGGGCGGCACGGACTGCATCCATGCGCCACCGTATAACGGCAGGTGCAGAATTCCAGCTCAACAAAAACTATGGGAGAGGACAGATATTCGACATCACAAGACCCCTGCATGCTTCAACAGCCCGCCGTCCCCGATCGTACAAGGAAATCCCGGCAACGGATATCCTGTCTTTCTATGCGGAAGACAATGCGACCATGCCTGTCGGCAGACACCGGTTGACGCTGATGGGCGGCATCCGTACTACCCAGCTGCTCAACATCCCGGGCTATTACGCCATACACGGCAGAATCTTCACCGACACACGTATCAATGCCCAATGGGACTTTCCGCAGTTTGCAGGCTTCAGGTGCTATGTCTCCGGCGGCTTCGGAATGATGACGAAGATGCCGACAATCCTTGATCTGTACCCTGACTATATCTATAAGGACATTACGGAACTGAACTACTGGGACATCCGCCCCGAATACAAACGTATCCATATCCGCACGTACAAGCTGAATCCCGTCAATCCCGACCTGCAGCCGGCACGCAACAGGAAATGGGAAATACGCATGGGAGTAGACAGAGGTGCGCATCATTTCAACCTTACCTATTTCCAGGAAGACATGAAGGACGGCTTCAGAAGCACCACGACAATACGTCCGTTTACTTACAGGAAATACGCTACGTCGGTTATCGACCCATCAAAACTCACCGGACCGCCGGCCTTGGATGCCCTGCCATCTGTTACCGATACCATCTTAGACGGTTACGGAACGACCGAAAACGGATCAAGGATAAAGAAGCGGGGCATAGAGTTCCAGTATTCCTCACCGCGCATACCTGTCATCCAGACCCGCATAACCGTGAACGGAGCATGGTTCAGGACCGTATACGAGAACAGCATTCCGCTGTTCAGATCCGCACCCAATGTGGTTGTCGGCGGTGTGGCTGTTGCCGACAGATATGCCGGATACTATCTGAATACGGATAGATATGACAAACAGATCTTTACATCTAATTTCATCTTTGACTCGTATATCGACAGACTGGGACTGATTCTGTCGGCAACGTCTGAATGTTTCTGGATGAGCAGCACGAAACGCCCGCCAACCTCAAGTGTCCCCATGGGCTATATGGACATCACAGGTACGGTACATCCTTATACCGAAGCCGACAAGAACGACCCTTACCTGCGCTGGCTTATACTGAGCGGTACGGCAGGACAGGACATGAGCAATAGGGAACGCAGCTATATGCTGGTCAATTTCAAGGCGACAAAAAGGTTCGGCAAGCATCTTTCCTTGTCTTTCTTTGCCGACAGGGTACTTTACATTGCCCCTGATTATGAGGTGAACGGGTTTACTGTACGCCGTACGTTCTCGCCTTATTTTGGAATGGAAATGGGACTGAAGATATAAACCTAATTATAAACAGACAGATATGAAAACGTTAATCAAAACTTTCTTTGCCATCATATTGGTGTCAGTTCTTTTCAACTCCTGCACCAATGATGATGTTTCTCCTGGCGGTTCTGCCGTGAACTATGCCAAGTTCGGACTTGACATCAGCCTGTCCCAGGCATTCAGCGGTGTCGATTCCCTTGTCTCCATCAAGGTAAAGGTACATAATGTGTCAACAGGAAGGGACAGCACCTTTACCGTTCCGTCCGTCAAATGCCTTGATGCGGAGGGGAAACTGCAGTCGTCCATCAGTATTGATACGCTCAATATCGCTGAAGGGCTTTACAATGTAGAGCTTGAGGCTAATGCCGTTCATCACAGCAAGCTGAAGACTAAAAGCATTGTCCGTGGCAATCTGATGAACCAGTCCTTGGTGAAAAGCACTGCTTCTACGCTGCCTCGTTTCGCCATCGACCTGTTCTTCCCCAATATGGGTAATGGCTTCGTGATTGCTGAAATCTTTGCCGCCCGCACACTCCGCCCCAGTGGTGACCCATATACCGGTGACCAGTACTTCAGAATTACCAATAATTCGGATGAGGTGCTCTATGCCGACGGGCTGTTCATTGCGGAGAGTGCCTTCCAGCAGATGATACACCAGGACTATAAGCCGTATGTTCTGGACAAGGAAACACCGGTACAGTACATCACCAAAATCCCGGGAATGCACGGTGTAGACAAGAAATATCCTGTCCAGCCCGGTGCTTCGCTCATTATCTGCGACAATGCCATTGACCATACCACAGCCGGCAGGAATCCCAACTCTTTCAATCTTTCAAAGGCCAACTTCGAATGGTATGACGAGTCGACAAACCCGAGGGTCACTGACATTGACAACCCCGATGTCCCCAACATGGAGCGTCTCTATACCTATTCACGTACGATATGGGGTCCGCACGACCGTGGTTTTTATTCCTATGTCATGGGCTTCCTGGGAGTGGACAACCATACCTTTACGACCGGAAAAGACTACCAATACGATTATTCTTACCGTTTCGTGTACGGGACGACGGTCAAGGACATGAAATTCCATGCTGTAAAAGTCCCCAACACATGGATTGTAGATGCCGTAGTACTGGCCATCAAAGACAAGAAGAAATGGAATGTAATCAGTCCGACACTGGACAACGGCTATGCCTGGTTCTCCACAGTCGACCATGACCAGCAGCGTTATGGCAAGTCGGTGCGCAGGAAATACGATGCCAGGAAACATAAGCTGATTGACACTAACGACTCTCAAAATGACTTCGAGACGGTTAAGGCTGATCCATGGTATGTCTTCAAATAGGCCATGCCGGTATTCCCTCTTTGTGCTTCTGTGCGTCTCCCCTCTCTGTGGAGCCGCACAAGAGCACATACAGCCGTCCCTGTCTTCGCATTCACATTCATTGGAAGCTGTACGGGAGACTACCCTCCGGCTGCCTTCTTTGAGCTACTTGAACCCATCAGACATAGTCTCCAATCTGAATGAATTTACTCCCAGCCTTTCGCAGGTACAGGCCGGCTACCGCCATGACGGAGCGTCTCTCGCGGTCGATGCGCAGCAGGGGACCGGTGCGGAGTTGATGTTCTTCAGAGTACAGTCGCACTTAAGAATCAGCAAGAAGTCTGTGGCATGGGGGGAAGCCGTCTATGAGAACGGCAGCAGGCAGGGTATATCATGGAATCTGAACAGCGATTACCAGCGTGTGTTCCCTTACGTCATTGCCGATACAGCCACTGTATCAATGCGGCGCGAGTACTATTTGTTCAGGGGTGGGTATGCACACCAGATGAACAGACTCTCCATAGGAGCTGAGATGAGTTACCGCTCTACAATAGAGTACCGCGACCGTGACCCACGTCCCAAGAACACGACACTTGACGTACAGCTGCATTTTGGAGGAGGCTATGCTGTGTCTGCACGGCGTGTCGTAGGACTGTATGCCGGCGTCGGGAAGTACACACAGCAGAGTGACGTACAGTTTATGAACCCGCAGGGCAACCGTGTCCTGTATCATCTCACCGGTCTGGGCATGCAGTATTTCCGTTTCAAAGGATTGCAGAACGGCGTGAAGTATGAAGGTGGAAATTACTCGGCGGGGCTGTCCACACATACGAAGGACGGACTCGGGCTGCAGGCTTCAACGGATCTCGAGTATGAGAACATCCAGAAACGGCTTTCCTCCGAACGTGACATTCCGATCTGTGATGTTTTCCAGACGAAGTGGAGAGGTGAACTAAGCTGGACAGGGCAATGGAGACAGTGGGACTGCAAGGCAACATTCTCCGCCGAGACAACGAAAAGAGAGGGGCAGGAACGCTATTATGACAGCGGACTGACAAATTACAAGGAGATAGCAAGCTCCAGACCTTTCATTTACCAGCACCAGGGCATGCAGTTGTCGCTCTCGGCGTTATATAAATTCACACCTGCCATTTGGCTCGTCATGCTGCCGAGACTGGCTTATGACGTAGACAATACGCAGTACCTGACCCCTGTTCGGCAACTGAAAACAGCTTTTCTCGTACCTTCCTTGAAACTGGATCTGTCGAGAATGTTCTCAAGAAGTCTGCTGTCGGTAGGCTTCCTGTCTCATGTAGGCAGGCAGGTCCACCATCATTTTGTCTTCACTGAACCCCAGGTGTTCGACAAGTCCGTCGGGATGTTCCGCAACAACGCATTCATGCAGCAGGCAAGCTATTGGGACGCAGGCCTTCACATCCGCTATGATTTCAGACTTGTCAGGTCCCTGACTTCCGCTTTCATGCAGATGCAGCTGGGGCGCAGGTGGTACGACAACCACCAGCATGGCCACAATCTTGAAATTTCAATGGGCGTAACACTTTGAGGCAGGCGGCAACGCATTGCCTCCTGTAATGAATTCATTTATTAAATATCAATTGCGTATGAAAAAGATCTTACTTACCCTCTTCGTCTTGTTCAGTACGACGTTTGTCTTTGCACAGGACGATTACAAAGTTCCCACTGATGCCTATTTCAATCAGCGTGTTGTACAGCTGACCAAGGCCGGCACGCTGGAACAGACCGTGATGGAACTCTATGGTGACGTACATGTCCAGGGCATCAAAGTCACCGGACCGATGAATGATGCTGACCTGAAGTTCCTGGCCAGACTTGCGAAAGGAGGTTCGCTGACGGACCTGCATTCGGCGAATTTGCATGATGCGGAGTTTGAAAGCATACCCGAAGGCTGCTTCCAGAACCTGACTTATTTCATGTATATTTACTTCCCGAAGACGCTCAGGACCATTTCTGACAATGCCTTCCAGAACTGCGACCTGATTTCGGTAGTGTTGAACAATGGCCTGGAGAGCATTGGGAAGCGTGCCTTCTACAGTACTCACAGTAAGACCCTGACGATACCGGCCTCTGTAAAGTATATCGGAGATGCGGCTTTTGCAGGCAGCAAAGATTATACGGAAGTGAAGGTCGACCCTGCCAACACCGTCTTCAAGATGATTGGGTACATGCTTTGCGATGTCAGCAGACATAAGGTACTGCAATGTTTCAATATGTCCGAGGGCATCGTGGAAGTCCCGCAGGACATGGAGAGCATCGGTGATGAGGCCTTCTCTCCGTTGAAGAAGGTCACGGCTGTCCGTATTCCCGCTTCTGTCACCCATATCGGCAGTGAAGTATTTAGTATGACTTATGCGCTGCAAAAGATTGAAGTGGCATCGGAAAATCCTTCTTTCACAGCAGTTGACGGCGTACTCTTCAGCAAAGACAGGTCAGTCTTGTGGACCTATCCGGCTTCCAAGGACGGAAAAAGCTATACCACTCCGGCTACGGTCAGACAGATTGCCGACGGTGCCTTTTCCCAGGCGGGCGGTCAGAATGCCCATGCCGGGATGAAAGGAAAAGAAAAACGCGAGAAAAATCTTGCCAGGGTAACGGTCAACGAAGGTACTGAAACCATCGGAAAAGATGCGTTCCTCTTCAGTGGACTGGAGGAAATAGAACTTCCCAAAACGATCAGGAGCATCGGAAGCAGCTGTTTCTACTATACAGACCTAAGCCGGATCACCCTTCCGGAGGGCATCACCCGGCTGGAGGATGCCACCTTCGGAGCCTGCGGCAGCCTGGAGAGCGTCACTTTGCCAAGCACGCTGACGTATATAGGTAATGACATCTTTGCCGTTTACAACACTTCCCTCACGGACGTTTCTATCTATGCCCCTGAACCGCCTACCTGTGCAGCCGGCGCTTTCAACACCTTCGACAACAGTGTGACCTTGCACGTTGTGGGAGGAGCGGAAAGAAAATACGAACAAGACGACATCTTCGGGTCAAGTCTGTTTGACAGCATTGTAGGCGATCTGACACCGACATCTGTCAAGAATGTCACCAAGAGGGCAACCGACGTTGTAGAAACGGGCATATACAGCATCGATGGCAGAAAGCTCCAGCACAGGACACGCGGCCTGAATATCATCAAGATGAGTGATGGAAGCGCACGGAAAGTGCTGGCCGATTCTCCAAATCAGTAAAAGAAAGAAAAACATTTGGCACGACGCCCGATCTGGCGATTGGGCAACGATATAGCCCTTTCGCCACATAAGGCAACCGCAAGAAACCCGCCCTGTTTCTCTCCTGAAAGACAGAGAGACAGGGCGGTGTAGACTGCAACAGTCGAGCGACTCCGACTCTGATTACGTCAAGGCAATCCCATCGAATGGACGGTTCAACAGGGCACACTTTCAGATTCTTCCGTTAAATGCGTGGATGCTTTCCGTATAGCTTTAACGGAAGAACCGAAACTATTCATTCAACAAAAACATAGCCAAGACTGTCAACTGGCTATTCCATCATCATCCTCCAATACAAAAATCTTTTAAATTTAATATGCTGGAAATGCAGATAAGGTTTTGAAAAGTTATTACATAATTTCAAACAAATCTTCTGCAAATATAAAAGACAAAAACAAAAAAGCAAGTTTGTAACCGACAGTAAATCAACAGGTTGTCAAGTCGTTTTTAAAAGGTGCCTGATTGGACTTCAAAAGGGCGTTGGTAACACGCTAAAAGGGCACCTGTTGCAAGCCAATCAGGCATCTTTTAGAAGCTAACAGAGCATGTGTCAGCTTTGGTTGCATGAAAACAGATTACAAACACCGATGATATGGGAATAAGTTGTCTGTAGAAGACGGAAAGACAGGCTGATGGACAGGCATCGTATCCATTTGTCTTTTCTGCATTTTTTCCTCCTTTATAAGACCATCTAACTTTGGATAGCCATACCATGCAAGTGCATAAGCCTTTATTTCCAATCTATGCAGTTAACGGAGGAACCCTAAATTTGCCGATACGGATTATTTTCGTTATCTTTGTCAACAAAACAAACGAAACAACCAATGGCAACAGTAGACGACAAGAAGATTATCTTCTCAATGGTGGGGGTGTCTAAGATCATCCCGCAGAATCAGAAACAGATCCTGAAGAACATTTACCTCTCGTTCTTTTATGGTGCAAAGATAGGCATTATCGGTCTCAACGGTGCCGGAAAGTCCACGCTGATGAAGATCATCGCCGGACTGGTGGAACCTACACAGGGTGAGGTGGTATGGAGTCCCGGCTACTCGGTGGGCTATCTGCCGCAGGATCCGCCGCTCGACGAGACAAAGACCGTGAAAGAGAATGTCATGGAAGGCGTACAGCAGATCTATGATGCACTGAAAGAATACGACGACATCAACGTGAAGTTCGGACAGGAGGAGTATTACTCTGATGCCGACAAGATGGACAAACTGATGCAGCGACAGGCTGAATTGCAGGATATCATCGATGCAACAGATGCCTGGAACATCGACTCGCGACTGGACCGTGCGATGGATGCACTGCGCTGTCCAAAGGGCGATCTGCCTGTAACGAACCTTTCGGGTGGAGAGCGTCGCCGCGTCGCACTCTGCCGTCTGCTCCTTCAGAAGCCCGATGTGCTGCTGCTCGACGAGCCGACGAACCACCTTGACGCCGAAAGCATCGACTGGCTGGAGCAGCATTTGCAGCAGTATGAGGGTACGGTCATCGCCGTTACCCACGACCGTTACTTCCTGGACGATGTGAGCGAGTGGATTCTCGAACTCGATCGTGGCGAGGGCATTCCATGGAAGGGTAACTACTCTTCGTGGCTCGACCAGAAAACAAAACGCATGGAACAGGAAGAAAAATCGGCTTCTAAGCGGCGCAAGACCCTGGAGCGTGAGTTGGAGTGGGTACGTATGGCACCGAAGGCTCGTCAGGCTAAGGGTAAGGCTCGTCTGAACTCTTACGAGCAGATGCTCAACGAGGAACAGAAGCAGCATGAGGAGAAACTCGAAATCTTCATCCCGAACGGTCCGCGTCTTGGAAACAAGGTGATCGAAGCGCAGCACGTGAAGAAAGCCTTTGGTGAGAAGGTGCTCTTCAACGACCTCAACTTCACGCTTCCGCCGAACGGCATCGTGGGCGTCATCGGGCCGAACGGTGCGGGCAAGACAACGCTCTTCCGCCTCATCATGGGACTGGAACAGGTCGACGGCGGAACATTCGAGGTGGGTGAGACCGTGAAGCTCGCTTATGTCGACCAGCAGCATAAGGATATTGACCCGAAGAAGACAGTGTATGACGTTGTAGCACAGGGAAATGAGACGATCCGCATGGGTGGGCGCGACATCAACTCACGTGCCTATCTCTCTCGTTTCAATTTCTCCGGCACGGATCAGAGCAAGCTCTGTTCCGTACTTTCCGGGGGTGAACGTAACCGCCTGCAGCTGGCACTGGCCCTGAAGCAGGAAGGCAACGTCCTCTTACTCGACGAACCGACGAACGACATCGACGTGAATACGCTCCGTGCTCTGGAGGAAGGTCTCGAGGCATTCGCAGGATGTGCGGTCGTCATCAGTCACGACCGTTGGTTCCTCGACCGTATCTGTACTCACATCCTTGCCTTTGAGGGCAACGGCGAGGTGGTCTTCTTCGAGGGCGGTTTCTCTGATTATGAGATCAATAAGGCACGCCGATTGGGTAATGAGGAGATAAAGAAAGGAAGGTACAGGAAGCTGATGGAGGGATAAAAAAGCCTCACCCCCGACCCCTCTCCGAATGGAGAGGGGAGTAGACGGCGGGAGACTCCTGCGTGGAAGGGACCGAGGCCGCGACAGGATTCGGGTGAGGCTGGGATTCCGAAGACAGAAGGAGGAAACCTCTATGCAGGAGAAACCGAACCCGAAGCCAGGTAAAACAGGGATTCCGGGACAGATGAAGAAAAGACCGGAGAACCCTCCTCAACAGAGCGGATAAAAACAAAATGAGCTGTCTGTTGTTAAAATGAGACCTGTCCATGTCACCTTTTGTGCACCGGCAACGTTATACATGTGAATCGGTTCAGAAAGAAAATTCAATGTATAACCTACTTAAAAATGAATGATTATGGATTCTGTAGTTCTCCACACCCTTGCTGACGCTGTTTTCCCAATAGCCGTCGCGGTGATTCTTCCTATTGTGTACACCTGGCTCACTTACCGGAACAAGCAGCACGAGACCGACAAAAGAAGCCAGATTGTAATGGCTTTCATCGAAAAGAACCCTGATGTCGACATACAGGAGTTCCTCCGCCAGATAAATCCTCCGAAGAAACCGTACAAGGAGAAGTTGATGACAATGGTGCATTACGAGATGCTTTGGGGAACAATCTGCATGATAGGCGGGACCGCAACCATCTTGGTGATTATAACACTGTGGCTCGTGTTGGGCTTTGCCAACACGTACATTCCTATTGGTGCCGTCTTCGGCGTACTTCCACTGGCTGTCGGATGCGGTCTGCTGGCAGCCTACAACAATGGCAAGAAGGCTCTGGACAAGCTGAACGACAACGATTAGGAAACTATGACAAGAGAACAGTTCGTCAACCGGGTCGGTCAGGAGCAGGCGGCATTGCGCCGGTTCCTGACGGCCTTGTGCTGCGGAAACAGTGCCGAAGCTGACGACATTGCTCAAGAAGCACTCATCAAGGCCTATCTTCGAAGCGAACAGTACGACGAACGGGGGAAGTTCCCGGCATGGCTGATGAAAACCGCCTATCGTGTCTTCATCGATTCACGCCGCAGACAGAAGAACCGGGCCGAACAGCCTATTGAGAAAGCCTTGACGTTACAGGGAAGCAATGGGAGCGATGATACTTTCCGCTACGAGGAATTGCACAGTGCCTTGGCAACGCTTTCTGAAACGATACGGACAAGCATCCTGCTCTATTACATGCAGGGCTATCAGATAAAAGAGATTGCAGAGATAACCGACAGCAGTGAGAGTGCCATCAAGAAGCAGCTCTCACGGGGACGGGAGGAACTTAAAAACTTACTGGGAAGATGAACGAGGACAAATTCTTAAAAGACCTGTTGGCAGACTATCATCCCCGGCTTTCGGATGACAGGCAGTTCATGGGGAGGCTGCAACGGCAGATGGAACTTGTAGAAGAAGTAAAGGCTTATCAACGCGCAGAGACCCGTAAGAACAGACGGCTGTCAATCTGGATGCTTGCCGTCGGCATTGTAGTGGGGTGCATGGTGACGCTCGCAAGTTTCACACTGCCTGCCATCATGGAGACATACGTCAATGGGACAGAACCGGAACTTATCCTTGTCCTGCTTCACAACGTCCGGTATATCGGCCTGGCGATCGGTGCCGCCTTCGTCACGTTCAGCCTGCTGTTCACCATGAGGATGGTCAACCTGAAACCGTAAAGTCCCATCCTGCGAGAAGCAGAAGGAAAGTGTCAAAAAAAGAGACATCCACACGATGAGGATGTCTCTTTTCTTATGCTTCTCCGACAGCTATCGAACCTGTACGACCAGATACTTGCTCGTACTCCAGAAGGTCTGCGGATCCGTGATACGGAGGACGTACTGCCCGTTGGTGTCAGTCGACAGAGAGTAGCTGCTGCTCGGATGAGCCGTCAGCAGCCGGGCGCTCTTGCTGTAAAGTTTGATTTCCTTGTTGACACGGATGTCAATCTTCGTAAAGTAGTTCTTGTTGAACGAACCCTGCAATACCTTTCCACCGTCGAGGATGTGCTGTGCCTTCAGTTCACTCTTCGTACCGAACACATACCAGCCTGTATTCAGCTGCTTGTCCTGTGTGTTGATGGTCTCGGTCTTCTGATTGCTTTCCGCCTGAAGATTTTCCTTTTCCTTGGTGAGGGTCTCCTTCTCCGTAGCAAGGCTCTCTTTTTCCGTCTTCAGCGTCGCAACATCCGTATTCAGCCCCGTGATGGTCTCGTCAAGTTCCTTGATATGGATATTTTTCGACTCCAGTTCGGAGCGGAGCTGCTTCAAGTCCGACTCCTTGCGGCTCAGCTGGTTGGTCAGCTGGCTAAGGGTCTTCTTCATGGCGTCCCCCTTGAAGCCCGTCTCGCGCAACTGCTGCTGCAGCTTCTTGATCAGTTCGCGGTTCTCCTTCATGCGCTGGGCGATGAACTGTATATTCTCCTTCACCTGCGTAGCCTTGTCCGGCCGTTCACCGTCCTTCGCAATCGTTACCCGGTTCTCGGCCTCGTTGATCTCGGTAAAGCCCTGCTGGATATCGTTCAGCGTGCCCATCATGTCATTGATTTCATTGTCACGTGCACTGATGATAGAGCGCAGGGAGTCATTCTGTATCTCGGCAGGATTCAATGCCGACTTCTTGTCTTGATTGCAGGATGCCAGTGCAAGAGCTCCACATACTGCCATTACTAATAGTTTCTTCATACGTTATATGTTTTATCCGTTTGCTTCTTCCTGTCGGAAGACTTGACTTTTTCCTTTCCCGCCACCACGATGACAAACTCACCCCGTGGTTCGGTCTCTTTGAAATGGGCGATCACCTCTGCCAGCGTTCCGCGTACACTCTCTTCATGCACCTTTGAGATTTCCCTGCAGCAGCTTGCCTGCCGCTCCGTTCCGAACACCTCCGCAAACTGTTCCAGGGTCTTTACCACCCGGTAAGGCGACTCGTAGAAGACCATCGTCCGCGTTTCCTCCGACAGGCTTTCAAGATGCGTCCTGCGCCCTTTCTTCTGCGGCAGGAAGCCTTCGAAACAGAACCGGTCGCAAGGCAGTCCGCTCGACACAAGCGCCGGCACGAAGGCCGTCGCACCCGGCAGCGTCTGGACAGTCACGCCGCTGGCTGCCGCCTCACGGGCCAGAAAGAAGCCCGGATCGCTGATGCCCGGCGTCCCCGCATCAGAGATGAGCGCAATGGTCTCCCCTGCTTTCAGACGGTTGACTATCCCTGCAGAAGTGCTGTGCTCATTGAACTTATGATGAGATATCAGGCGGTTCCTGATTTCAAAATGCTTCAACAGAATACCCGAGGTGCGGGTATCTTCACACAGAACCAGATCAGCCTCCTTGAGGACCCTGATGGCCCGGAGCGTCATATCCTCCATATTGCCGACAGGGGTCGGTACGAGATACAGTATTCCCATTCTTAGCTGCAAATGTAAGTCAAATCGGATGAAAGTCAAAATAAATTAGCTTTTTTTACATAACAATCATTTCCGTTTGCAGGGGGCAGAAGCATCGGAGACCGGGGCATTCAGAAGAGGGACACATCCGGCTGCAGGTACAGGATGAGAGGAGGAAAGGAGAATGTTCCACCGCCACAGGTTGAGGAAAAGACGGCATCCTTCAGGGGAAAGATTCAGAAATCTTGACCTCTCGACACATTCAACCGGGAAGACAGCTTCTTCCCCGGCTTCCCCCTCTTTCAGCAACTTTTAACGCTTAACATTTACCTTTTCTCTATAAAATATCTATCTTTGCATCAACAAATGACAACGATGGACAATCTCAACGGTGAAAGGCGTCGGCAGGGACGCATTGAAGTGATTTGCGGAAGTATGTTCTCCGGCAAGACCGAAGAACTCATCCGACGGATGAAACGGGCGAAGTTCGCCAGACAAAAAGTGGAGATCTTCAAGCCCTCCATTGACACCCGCTATTCCGACGAGGATGTCGTCAGCCACGACCAGAATACCATTCACTCCACACCGATCGACTCATCGGGCAGCATCCCGCTCCTTGCAGCAGGCATCGATGTCGTCGGCATCGACGAAGCACAGTTCCTGGATGACGGGCTTGTAGATGTCTGCAACCAGCTGGCGAACAACGGCGTGCGCGTCATCATCGCCGGCCTCGACATGGACTACAAGGGTGTCCCCTTCGGTCCTATCCCCGCCCTCTGCGCCATCGCCGACGAGGTGACGAAGGTGCATGCCATCTGTGTGAAGTGCGGTGCGCTGGCATACGTGAGCCACCGTCTTGTGGCCGACGACCGCCGTGTCATGCTGGGCGAACAGCAGGAATACGAGCCGTTGTGCCGTGCCTGCTACCAGAGAGCGATACAGGAGGAAAGAAAAGACAGAAAATAAAAGGACTATGGCACAGACTATCACATTCGACAAGTTCATACGATGGGCATTGATCGCACTTGCCATCCTCGCCGTCGGCTTTATCATCAACGCCCTCTCCGGGGTGCTTCTGCCTTTCTTTGTCGCATGGCTGCTCGCCTACCTGCTCTACCCCATTGTGAAGTTTGTACAGTACAGGCTCCATGTGCCGGGCAGAGCCTTGAGCATCCTCGTCACCCTCCTGTTCGTCGCAGCGGTCATTACCGCCATCTTCCTCTTCATAGTCCCCCCGATGATCGGCCAGATCGACCGGCTCATGCACGTTGCCAACCGCTATATGCACGAGACGACCCATACCGACAGCCTGTCGGCAATCGTACAGCGGTGGGTCATGGAGAACCAGATCGAGATAGAACGCTACCTGAAGAGTCCGGACTTCACCAATACCCTCAAGACCGCCATGCCGAAGCTCTTCTCGGTAATCGGGCAGACGGCAAGCATCGTCCTGTCGATCATCGCATCCTGCATCACCTTGTTATATATGTTCTTCATCCTGCTCGACTATGAGACGCTGACCGAGAAATGGATAAAGATATTCCCCAGGAACGTGCGCCCCTTCTGGGCCGGACTGGCACAGGACGTGGAACGCGAGCTGAACAACTACATCCGAGGACAGGGACTGGTATCGCTCTGCTTAGGCATCTTGTTCTGCATCGGATTCACCATCATCGACTTCCCGATGGCCATCGGCATGGGCATCCTTGTCGGCATCCTCAACCTCGTACCTTATCTTCATACCTTCGCACTCATACCGACGGTGTTCCTCGCCCTGCTCAAGGCGGCCGATACAGGACAGAACTTCTGGATCATCTTCGGGTCGGCCCTGGCGGTCTTCGCCGTCGTGCAGGTGCTGATGGACATGGTGATTACGCCGAAGATCATGGGAAAAGCCATGGGACTGAACCCGGCCATCCTGCTGCTTTCCCTCTCCGTATGGGGGGCACTGTTAGGCTTCATCGGACTGATCATCGCCCTTCCGCTCACCACGCTCATCATTGCCTATTGGCAGCGGTATGTGACAAAGGAGGAACAGTAAACATCCTATCCGTCCCGTCTCTCCTTGCAAGGTTTCCGACAGGCGCATGACGGGCAGACCGTTAGGACAGACACCCTCGCTCTCCGACAGACACTATGTTGTGCTGCGGAAAGCGAGGGTGTCTGCTTTTCCCCAGGCAGCTGCCATGCAGCCGCACCGCTGTAAGCCCGGGAGCGATTCATGACCGTACTTCCATGCCCTTGTCATTCAAAGGAAAGCATGACAGGCCAGAATGCGAAATCCTCCATGTCAGATTACAGTGATGGGCGTATCCAAATCCACAAAAAGTCCTATCCTCAATTTGTCTTGTTCATTGTTTTTATTAACCAGCATACCGTCAAATCTTCCTTTTATATTATACCTATACTTTCTTATGTGCGCTGAGGAATTAGCAGAATTTGTGTAGTACGATATTAAGGCTATAGTTGAAAAACGAAGATCTGCCGGGAAACCCACTTTCGATGAGACATAAGTGACAGGTGTTTTGATGCCAGAATAATTGACCTCAATATAGTATCTATATTTTTGGGGTCTATAAAGATGGTTATCTGTTGCTGTGTATGTGTCCATAAAGTCAGGAACATAAAGATAAAGGTCTACGGTAGAATCTTTCGACGTTATCAGTCTTACTTTCAATGTCAAGCTCTGCTTGTCATCTGCAGTTCTGTATGCCATAACCGTGCTGAGACGGTCGGTGTTAGTGGTGTCTGACTCCGTAATGTCTATATTTCTCTCATTCATATACCCCATAATCCTACAACTTTGCAGAGGTGTATAGTCCTGTCCCTGGCCGTCTTCATCATCATGGCTGCACGAACTCAACAAGCCTGTGAACAGAAAGAACGTGAGCAGTAAAATCATTGAGGAAAAAATAGCGTTTCTGTCAATTACTTTTTTCATTGTGTCGTTTAAATTACTTCGTTTTCGCAAAACTATAAACAAAATGTATAAAAGCATTATTTATCAAGACCGTTTAGCGATGTTTAAACATGGTTTCACTATCGTCAGCTCGCAGGTGTCATGCAGCTTTTTCTTCACAAGTCGCTTATACACAGTTTATTGTATGCTGAATACACATTCTGCATGACTCTTTGTCCGCCAGATGCCCGTGTCGTTGCGAAAACAGCCTGTGCCCTTATGGGGAAAGTCACGGTTCTCGTCCTTGCAGTTCTCTTACAGGAAAAGCTGCCGGCTCTTTTACAAGCCGGCAGCTTTCCAAGGCAGCTTGCCGAGGACGATTTCTCCCCGGCCACCCTGCATCTTCGAGCTGTCTTTGAAGACTTTCGCCAGCGAAGCGTTCTGTCTGTTCACGGAGTTCCTTCACGGTACGTCCCTGATCCTCACGCATCGCCCTGATGGTTCTTCCCAGAAGACATGGCTCACACATACGACTCCAGGAACTTGACCGTCCCGGAGACCTTCACGGTGGTTGCCGTAGCAGGCAGAAGCACGCTCTCGCCGGCACGGAAAGCAACGGTATTGCCGTCGGCATCGGTGAGTCCGCCCTCGCCTTTCAGCCCTACGAGGATGACGAATGAGTCCAGGTCGCTGTAATCAAGCGTCATCGGTTCTGTGAGGTCATAGACGGAAGTCGTGAAATACGGACAGCGCACCAGTTCTACCGGTTCGTCCTTCCGTGCCTCATACCGCGTGCGGTAGTCAGGATAGACGGTGTAGTCGATGCACTCGGCCGCCTCCCGGGTGTGCAGCTGCCGGTAGTTGCCCTCCTTGTCCTTGCGTTTGAAATCGTAGATACGGTAGGTGACGTCGCTCGTCTCCTGTATCTCCGCCAGGAAACAGCCGGCGCCGATAGAATGGATGCGCCCTGCCGGGAGGAAGAACACATCGCCTTCCTTGACAGGATACTCCGCCAGTGCATCGGTGATGGTGTCGTCTTCCACCATCGACTTGTACTGCTCCGGCGTGATCTGCCGTTTCAGTCCGCTTCGGAGGGAAGCGTCGGCGTCGCTCTCCATGACATACCACATTTCCGTCTTGCCGCGTCCCAGTCCCTTCGCCTGTGCCTGCGCATCGGTGGGATGCACCTGGATGGAGAGCTGCTGCCGGGCATCGATGAACTTCACAAGCAACGGGAACTCGTTGCCGAAACGCGCATAGTTCTCCTTGCCTACCAGCCGCTCCTTCAGCGTGTCGACAAGTGCGTTCAGCGTCCAGCCCTTGTACCTGCCGCCTGCCACGATACTCTCGTTATCCTTCACGCCGGAGACCTCCCAGCTTTCGCCCACCTGTTTCTGGTCTGAAGCAAGATGCTTGAAGGGGACTATCTTCTCACCGCCCCAGAGGGTAGACTTCAACAGAGGATTGAACTTAAACATTTCCATTTTTATTGTTACATTTGGTTATTATAAACAGATCTGCAAAGAATCCGTCAGATGGATTCTTCGGCATTGCAAAGTTACATCTTATTCCGGACATGGCAAAACTTTGAGGTTTGAGGATTGAGGTTTGAGATTTGAGATTTGAGGTTTGAGGTTTGTCCACTGTATTGCATCCATCAAAAAAGGATTCTTCCGTTAAATGCGTGGATGCTTTTCGTATAGCTTTGACGGGAGAACCAAGATGATTCATTAACCACAAACATAGCCAAGACTGTCAACCGCCTGTTCTATCATCGTCCTCCGAGACAAAGACCTTTTCGTTTTAATTCGTTGGAAATACAGATAAGATTTTGAAAAGTCATTACATAATTTCAAACAGATCATCTGCAAATATAAAGAACACGTGCAAAAAGCAGGCTTGTAACCAGCAGTCAATCAACTGGTTGTCAAGTCGTTCTTAAAAGGTGCTTGATTGGACTTCAAAAGGGCGTTAGTAACACGCTAATAGAGCACCGGTTGCAGGTCAATCAGGCATCTTTTAGAAGCCAGAAGAGCATGTGTCAGCTTTGAACTGCGTAAAAATATTTACAAACACCGATGATATGGGGAAAAAGTTGTCGGTGGAAGACGGAAAGACAGGCCGATGGACGGGCATCGTATCTATCTGTCTTTCCTGCATTTTATCCTGTAGTTTAACCCCATTTGTAAGACCATCTGATTTCGGACAGTCATACCTTGCAAAGGCATAAGCCTTTATTCTATTTCCATCTACGCATTTAACGGAAGAACCAGGAAAAGGCTGTACTGACACAAAAAGGTCCCGTCGAGACGAATTATGCCTCAACAGGACCTTCTGTATCTGTCATGCGCATGCACGCCTGATGCACACTCCCTGTCTGTGCAGAGGAGACTACTCCACAAGCACCTTCCGGGTTGTTCCGTCAGAAGACTTCACGATGTTCAAGCCTCTCTGCAAGTGCTGGAGCTGCCGGCCGTCAACCGTATAATACTTCTCGGTGGCATTCTTGTTGACGGCGGCATCCTCGATGCCGGCAGTGACGACCGGAGTCGTCATCGGATCACTGGAATACTTCTTGCCGTCTTCCTCGTAGACCATCACGACAGACAGTTTCTTGACGGACGCATCGTAGAAGTGGATAATACGCTGATTGTCTACCACCTTGATGTCGTAGTTCCGCTTGTCCTTATAGCTGAAAGGAATATCGGTCATGTCCTTCTCCAGATCCGTGTACTTTGCCTTCAGAAACTTGAACGGCTCCTTGCTGTCATTGACGTAGACGTTATAGTACATCTTGGCCGGGTCGAGGTACTTCCCTTCGACATCTACATTCTTCACATAGAAAGCCAGGGTCGTGGTGGTCGTGGTGTAGTCGTAGCTTTCCGCTGCCGAACAGTAGTGCAGCTTCGGGGTCTCCGGCTTGGCGGCCTTGTGCTGGTAAGGAGTCAGCACAAGGTTCTCGTAGCTCTCAAGGTCGCTGTCGAGCAGATTCTTCGCACTGCTTCTGCCCTGCACCACACCGAGTATGTTGTCAGCCGTCAGCACGCCGCTTGTCGCATCCACACTGAATCCGATATGGTCAGCAACATTTGCGGCATCATTGAAAGCGGCGGCATAGGTGTGATACTCCGCCTTATCATAGGAATAGCTCTTGAAATCGGTCTTCTTCGTCGTACCCAGATACTGGTTCGTCTGCATCACGTACTTGTCGCCGTCCTTGGTGAGCTTCACCCATACGCCGGCAAGTTTCGCACTCTTGAAGATTCCTTTCAGGTAAAGGTCGTTGCCGTCGACAGCCGCCTCCACGATGCGAGGAGAAGTCACTTCCCTGGAGGTAAGCGTGTACTGCTCCTTCCTGGCCGATGCCGGAGGGGTGACGAGCTTGTCTTCGAGAGTCTGAATCGTGACAGCCCAGTCGCCGTAGCGATCTTCCCATACATTCTTGTAAGTCATTCCCAAGATTTCGCTCTTGGAGCCTACGCCCTGCATCGTGAGCGTCTTGCCGTCCCAGGTGAACATCATGTAATTCCTGCCGTTTGCAACAACCTCGTACTTGTCATTGCCTTTGAGCTGCAGACGATTAAGCTGCAAGATACGCTCCGAACCAGAATCATCGTCATCGTCGTCACCGTTGTCGTCCTTGTGGATGTCCTGCGGCAGAACGGCTTTGTACTGGCCGTCGCTTACCTTGTCCAGCTTCAGCCACGACTTGCTGTCAAGGCCTGAAAGCGGATTGTAGACATAGAGGCAGCCATCATCGCCCACCACGATCTTGGAGACCAGCCCCTCGTACCTGCCTGGTGCCGTGCCTGTCCAGCTCTTCTGTTTCCACGAATCGCTGGTGCGGTACATGTTATCAATCAGCGTCCCCGCCGGCGTATCCATCCGCTGTGCGGAAGCGGTGAGCGCCAGAAGGAATGCACAAATAGAGAATAAAGTTTTCTTCATAATCTGATATTTTAGATGAGATAAATTATTAGTCTATGTCAGAAGTCATATCCGATGCCGAAGGTGCAATAACTGCTACCGGCATCAGCCGTTTTCAGCAGATAGGCTCCGTTCAGGCGCAGTCCGTGATACCTGAAGCCGGCACCCATCGTAACATGGCTGAGGTCGTGAGAGCCGTATTCATATCCGGCACGCACTGATACCATCTTGTCATAAGTATATTCAAGTCCGCCGCCAGCCATGAGGGCCGTGTAATCTGACGGCTGGAAGAAGTAGCGGGAAGACAGGGCAGCCGCCACCTGATGCCTGTCCGCCACATCCACCGACAACGCCCCTCCAACGGCAGCATACGTAGGCATTGATGTCTTGCTGCCGTTTCCATAGTCGAGCCGGGGACCGATTGCCCCCACCTTGGCATCTACCATGAGACGTGCAGACTTACGGGCGACGGTCACGCTGCTGTTCTGATAGGATGCGCCCACGGTGAATGCACCTCCGGCGGCGTTCTTCGACAGGTGGCTGAAGAGGACGCTTCCCGTTGCATAGGCAGCGAATCCCTTGCCGATCATACAGGCATAACCCATGTCGATGGTCCAGTCGTAGGGCTTGTAATCCTTGGTCGGTTCACCGAGCATATCGTACCCCTTGAACTTCAGACCGCCGGCATACCGGAAGCCGGCAAACGCTGCATGATGCCTGGCGAATTGCCAGCCTACGGCGGCTGTATAGAGTCCGAATGTTCCGTCAGTCCCCTCTGCCTTTTCGTATAATGAGGCGGAAGCGTCTGCCGTGAACTTCCTGTCTGCTGCAAAGAAAGCAGCAGGACTGTTGTACAGATACATCCCTTCGGCCGCTGCCGACACATTGCCCATAGCAGCAGTCCGTGCATCGGTGCTGGCAGTCAATATCGGGAGGTTCTGTCCCTGTGCATGGGCCTGCACAGCACAGAGGAGTGCTGTACAGGCTGTTAGAATGATATGTTTTGAATTCATACTCGTCTGTAATTATCGTTTGATGAACATCTGGGTGTGATTTCCCTTGCCCGTATGCACCGTAAGTCTGTAGGTTCCCGGATTCAGTCTGGAGAGATCCAGTGTTGCCACATGATTCCTGTCAGGAGTCACGTCAGCTTTCATCAGCCGTTCGCCTACGGTCGTGCTGACGACAAGTTCCGCCTGCTTCACCTCGGGGTTGAGCAGTGCATGGATGTCTTTCCTGACCGGAATGGGATAGACCGCATAGACAGGTGCGGACTTCCGTTCAACGACACGGATCTGGAAAGAAGCGTCAGAGGAGGTCTGGCGGCCATCTGTCGCAGACACATTGACACGTGTGACACCCTTTGCCAGCGGCCGCAGCTGAAGATTGTCATTGCTGACGGCGGCAGAGGCGATGCTGCCGTTAGAGACATCGGCTTTGTACGTAAGGCGGTTCTTACCGCTGTATGCGTAATGTCCCGTCAGGGGAATTGTCACGATGCCTTCATCCAGGCCGATGATACAGTTGTCGAACGGCTTTTCCAACTGCGGCGGGATATACTTGACGATCCTGAACGTAAAGCTCTTCTCTGCCTTTGCTCCCAAGTCGTCTGTGAGGATGAACGTACAGGTATAACTGCCTGCCGCAAGTACAGGGACGAGGTGTACGGTCACCGTAGACCGGTTCAAGGTGTAGGAAACGCCCTGGGTCTCGCCCGCAGTCTTTATGTCCCAGCCATGTCCGTCAGGGTCGGAAACATTGAAACTGAAGGACTTCCGCTCGTCTTCGCCCACTTCGACGATTCCTTCCGGGAATCCGCTTGTCTCCGGAGCATGGTTGAGCTTCGTCGTACATTGCCGTATGACCGGTGCCGAGAGATTGCCCCAACGGTCGACAGCCACTACGGCAATGCTGTACGTCTTGTTGTCCTGAAGGTCGCTGAAAGTGTATTTCAACGTTTCACCCAGACGGTGTCCTACACCGTTCACCTCCTTGTAGCTCATGTCCTTGAGACTTTCAGCCGTCAGCTCGCCGGGGCTGATGTACAGCCGGTAGAAGGCTGCCGTCTTGTCCTCGTCCTTCGCAATGCTCCATTCAGCGGTGACATCCACGAAGTCAGGGGTCAGCGACAACGTTCCGACTTTCTCAGGTGCAATCCCCGTATCGGTCTCAAAGGCAGCCTCGGCGTCGATATATCCCCGACCCAACTTCCCTTTGTATGCCGGGTTCTGTTCGTCGATGTTGTAAGGTCTGTATGCAGTCGTCAGCCGCGACTTCAATTCCTCGTTGGTGAAGCCCTGTTTTCCGAAGTAGGAGGCGATAAGTGCGGCAATACCGGAAACGTGCGGGCAGGCCATGGATGTTCCCTGGAAGTAGGCGTAACCGGAAGAAGCCTTGCGCTTAGGGACAGTACTCAGCACACCAGCTTCCGTACCGTAACGATCCTGGTCGCCGCCCGGCGCCATGATCGTGACCCATTTGGCATAATTG
Organism: Prevotella multiformis DSM 16608; assembly: GCF_000191065.1. Taxonomy (GTDB): domain Bacteria; phylum Bacteroidota; class Bacteroidia; order Bacteroidales; family Bacteroidaceae; genus Prevotella; species Prevotella multiformis. Next base: position 1,153,042 of record NZ_GL872282.1, on the reverse strand, counting down.
CTGTAACTTGCCTTCGTGAAATCCCAGGCCATGGCAGAGACCGAGACGGCCGGGGGATAGCAGGCCGGATAAGCCGAGAACTCCTTGTTCTCGTTGCCGGCAGCGAATACGACTACGCCCCCCTTCATCGGAGAGTCCGCCCGCTGCTGTCCGCTGGCATCACAGCCCGCCATCTTGATGAAGTAGTCGATGGCTTCCTTGAGCAGCTGCGGCATTGCCGTGACACCCGCTGTGGACGCATATCCCCATGAGTTCTGACAGATGACGGCTCCGTTGTCAGCCGCATACTTGATGGCAGCCGCCGCATCGCCCTGCTCGTTCTTCCTCCGGAAAATCTGACAGCTCATCAGCCGTACGCCGCTTCCGGCTGTCCCATCACCGCCGGCTATGCCGGCAACACCCTTTCCGTTGTTGTTACGTGCGCCGACCGTGCCGGCGACGTGTGTGCCGTGCCCTTCGTCATCAGGCTCTATCGTTCCTCCGACAACATCCTTTGCTTCAACAAAGTTGTAACCGTAGACATCGTCTATGAAACCGTTGCCGTCATCGTCGACACCAGGCTGTCCGTTCTTTTCCTTCTCGTTGATGTAGAGATTGTCTACAAGGTCCTCATGGGTAACGTCAATACCGCCGTCGACAATGGCTACAATGACATTCTTCCTGCCGGTCGTGTATTTCTCCCATACCGGCCTGACGTTGCAGTCAGCCCCCTTCTTCGCACGGACGCTGACCGACCCGTCATTGTAATAATGCCACTGCTTTGCCAGAAGCGGGTCGTCAAATCCGCCTGCCGCCGCCTGCTGCATGGAGGCATCCGCGCCAGCTGCCGTATAAGGCTTTGCGGTGATTTCCGGCCGTGCAATAGGCAGGACACGTTCGGCGTATTCCACTCCCTTCGCCTTGCTGAACTGCTGTACGACAGCAGCAACATCCTTGCTGTCGTCGAAATAGACAGTGTACCAGCGGTCAAGTCCCGCTGCCACGGTCCGTGCCTCATAGACTCCTGCGGGCTTGAAGACCCTTTCCATCCTGTAGGCACCGGCGTATTGCATGGCGGAAGACATTGCCGAGGGCACGCTCTGCATCTCTACCTCCCCGCTGCGGGTAGCAGGCAAGGCGGCACTGGCGGCCTTCGACAGCTTCACGTGGACACATCCCTTTACTGCAAAGAGGTCCTTGTCGATGTTAACGGAGCGTGTACCGCTGCCGGCTGCTTCCATGTCGATACTGTCCTGACACGACATGAGCATCATACCCGAGACCGCACACGCACATAAAAATATAATGGTTTTCTTCATTACTGTTCTTTTCTATATTACTTCCTTACTTTGTGCTCCTTGAGCATACGCTCTATCTTTGCCATCCGCTGCTGCTTGCTTCCTTCAAAGACATTCTTCTTGTAAAGCACGCTGACCTGCATGACCGGCTGTCCGTCGTTCACATCGGAGAACTTACCGCCGGAGATAGCCAGCGTCAGATAATCGGAGCGGCGGGCATAGACATGATGCCGGCCGTTGTAACTGACGAACTCGAAACCGTTTGAAGTGAGCAGCCTGTCAAACTCACGGGTCACGAACCATTCGTTGCCATACTGCCAGATGCCCAGATTCGGCCGGCTGAAGCTCATGCTGTACTGCTCGACGCTCCCTTCCTTGCCCTGCGGGGCAGGACTGTCACCGCCACGGGTATAGAAGTAGTAGGTGCGGGCTACCAGCGTCGGATCGGTCGTCTTGTAGACGATTGCCTCAACCTCACTGCTCTTGGAGACCTGCCGCTTCACCTCTTCGCTCTTCTTGCCTGCTTCGTACTCCTCTACTGCACCGACCTTCTTGTCAGCCTTGTCCAGAAGCTCGAGCGGGCCAAGCTCAAGGTGCCGGAACGTCTCATAATCACGGTCCTGCTCATGCATCTGATAGAAGAACAGCACGACACTGTTGTTGCTCTCCATAATGTCGACGTCCATGGTGAAGTGCTCCCGCACATTGATGTAATGGTTCGGGTCTTTCTCGTCCCTCACGTAGCCGCTGCCTTTCAGGAAGTCCTGGAAAGCCTGCGACTTCACCGCATCGACGCCTTCCTTTACCAGCGAACGCGTATAAATGCGGGTGGGAACGAAATGCTTTGTGTCGTGAACGTAGACAACATCCTTGAACAAGGGAGAGGGGGTCTTGAAGAAATAGCTCTCCTCATAGATTCCGTTCTCTGCATCCGGTGCTCCGTACTCCGAGAGAATACTTCCCCGGCGGATTTCAAAGTCCATCATCCTGTGCAGGCTGAAAGGATTGCCCGGGTTGCAGGCCAGGATGAAGGTTGCCACACCCGGCTGCCTGACAGCAATGTCATGTGTTTTCCCACCGACTGATACAGTCAGCTTCGTTGTCCTTTCCACCGTACCATAGTTGGGCTTGGAAATGAATTTCAGGCCACGCTTCTTCTTGATGACCTGCAGCCATTCGGGCTGTTCGCTCTGGTGCAGCTCGTACAGACTGCTTTCCATGTTCACGTCGACGGTCGTCGTACCGCCTGCCTGCGGCAGGACAACCTCGCCGTTGGCAATATCCAGTGAAAAGTCTGCGGCACTCTGCCTTACCATGATTTTCTCCACTGCCAGACCGCCGTCAACGAGGATGTAACTGCTCCGTTCCACGCCGGTCGTATTGGCATCCACCCTTACGGCAATCTCGTTCCCGCTCTGTGTGAGATGAATCCACGGCTTGGGTGTCGTGGCAATCCATTCTTTGCAGTTCGTGTTTACGGTAATGGTCTTCTCTCCCATCTGGTTGGAAAAGGTGATGTCTTTCTCTGAGACATTCAACTGCGGTTGCTCAAAGCTGTCCTTTTCAGAACAGCCCGCCACCATCGCCAGTACCAGACACAGGAAGGCGAACCGCAGCAGCTTATGTAAATTCATTATACGCATATCAGGATAACATTTAAATAAGGTATAACCACCTGGCTAAAACTTCAACGTCTGCTTTGCCTCCATGAAGTTCCGGACCATCCTTGCCTGCGCCTTCACGGCCTTGCTGCCTGCACCGGACACTGACGGGTCGTAGCTGTAGAGCAGAGCGAGTGTCGGCACGTTGTTGTCGGCTACGCAGGTGACAGCGATGACAAGATGGTCACGTTCGCGGGCGAAGAAGTGATTGTTGCCGGAAGAACGGAGGTAAGAGAAGCCTTCCTCACCGAGTTTCTTCTTGATTTCATTCGTGGCAATCCATTTGTTCCCATATTTCCATACACCGAGGCTCGTGTCCTTGAAGAGCAGCGCACCGATCTGTACGCTCCCCAGTTTTGCGGGGACATTGCCGTCCTTATCCGTCGTATAGAAGATGTGGATGCGGGCATAGGGAGCCGACGGACTTTCGTTCTTCTTCAACGTGTACTGAAGCTGTGACACTTCCGTGTCCTTGTTCTCGTTCATCGTGCGCTCTTCTTCCTTGCTGCCGGCATTCTTCTCATACTGTTCCACCTGGGCAACCTTCACGTTGTCGGCCTGCAGAAGCTCAAGCGGATAATAAGGAATCCTGTCGAAGGTCTTGTATTCTCCCGTCTGCTTCATCACCGGCGTGAAGGTAAGGTTGACGCCTTCGTTGTTCTCCTTTTCCGAGATGTAGATCTTCAACGAGAGCAGCTCCTTCTCGTTCATATATTCCCTGTCCGACTCGGAGTTGCTGCGCACATAACCGTTGTCGGAAAGGAACCGCCCGAAAGCCTTGTCCTTGACGGCCGCTATGGCCTTGGTGCCGTCGCCGACAGTGATGATCTGCGAGGGCGTAACGCCGTCAGAGCTGCAATACTGTATCAGTGTGAAAATCGGTGAAGGAGTGATGAACGTGTACATTTCCTCCAGACCGTAGGCCGGCATCGCCGTCTGGTACTCGCGCAGATAGCTGCCGCGTCCCAGCTCGTATTCCATGATTCTGTGTACATCCTGCGGCGCACCGGGATTGATGGGAAGGATATAACGCTGGATGCCCGACTGCGACACGACGATCTCACGAGTGACGCTGCCGCTCTTGGCATACAGCTTCACCTCACGTTTCTGATAAGTATCATTGCGCCCGGCAACCAGCTTTATCTCTTCGTCAGACTTGACGATCTTGAGCCAGTCGACCTCTTCACTCGGCGTAACCTCATAAACCGACGAATTGGTCGTTACGTCGATTGTCTTTTCGCCGCCTGTCTGGGGCAGATAGATGGCGGTCGGGACAACGTCGAGCGTCACGTCGGCCGCACTCTGCTTCACCTCTATTTTTCCCGTGGCTCCGTTGGCATTCACGAGCACGTACCCGGTACGCTCCGCCCCCATCTTGTTTTCTCCCACCTTCACTTTCAGGAGATTGCCGTCCTGCACCAGCGAAATCCAGTCGCCCTCCTGGGGAGACGAAGCTACCCAGCTGCTCTGGTTCGTTGTCACGCTGATGTTCCTTTCACCGACTCCCTTGTCAAACGCAACATTGTTCTCCGAGAGAACCAGTGTCGGCAGCTCAAACTCGTCTTCCTTTGCACAGGAGAACAGGCAAAGAAGGATTCCGCCAAGGAAAAGGGAGTAAAAAGTCTTTCTTAAATTCATACTCTTCAAGGTTTTTGTCAGATAAAAATTATTTTGGATGTTGTTCTGAAATTATATTGATAGTTCCCGGCAGGGACATGGATAATGGCACGACGACATCACTCCGGCATCCCGACACGGAGGAGCAAAGCCCTTTGCGAAGCGGCCCGGACAGGTGATAATTCTTCATCGGTTATTGAGGATATGTAAATTCCTGTGCAAAGGTACTCCCTTCCTGCTGATACGGCAATACTCATTTATGAGTAATTTCCAGCAGTTTATGCGTGAAATCACATGAAAGCACGGTACAGGCAAAAGTCAAGACAAACGATAGACTGACACCCCCAACCGTCAGGGATTTCTGTTCCCAGCCGTCGGGAACAGGATTCCCAGCCGTCGGGAACAGGATTCCCGGCTGTTGAGAATATCCTTCCTCGTAAATTGTTTCTTTCAGTCTTACTTTCCATTTTCTCACTTTTATTTGCTACCTTTGTAGCCCGATGCCGTCGGCACAACAGACATAAAGAGGCTGCTGAACGGCAGGATGGACGGGAATATGCCGCCTGCATCACAGGACAATAACATAATAACATAAAACAAGAGGGAAGATGGACTTTTCGGATGTCATAGGACAGGATGCGGTCAGCAGCAGGCTCGTGCAGATGGTGAAGGAAGACCGACTGCCGCACGCACTGCTCTTCTGCGGTCCAGAGGGGACAGGCAAGATGGCGCTTGCCATGGCGTTTGGCTGCTATCTGCTTGCCGGTGACGAAGCCGGAGACACCGTTCCGACCTCTGTCTCCAACGCCAGAGCCATGCTCCGGCAGTGGGAACATCCCGACCTTCACTTCTCCTACCCCACCATAAAACTGCCCGGCATGAGCAGCGAACACCAGCCCGTGAGCAGCGATTTTGCCAAGGAATGGCATGCTCTCATCATGCAGGGAGCCTACTTCACCATGAACCAGTGGATGAAGCAGATGGGAGCGACCACGCAGCAGGCCATCATCACGGGAGCCGAGAGCGATGAACTGGCACGTGTACTGGCACTGAAATCAAGTCAGGGAGGATACAAGGTCGCCATTATCTGGCGACCTGAACGGATGAACCTCACCTCGGCCAACAAGCTGCTGAAACTCCTCGAAGAGCCCCCGCAGGGCACCGTCTTCCTCATGGTAAGCGAAGAACCGGAGAAGCTGCTCGAGACCATCGTCAGCCGTACACAGCGCATCGATGTGAAACGCATCGACGACGAAGCGGTGGAACAGGCACTCATCGCACGGAGAGGAATCGATGCCGATGCGGCACACCGCATTGCACGCATCGCACACGGAAGCTGGCTGAAAGCCCTGGAGTCGCTGGACACCGGCAATGAAAGCCGCGAGTTCCTCAATATGTTCCAGATGCTCATGCGCCTCTGCTACCTCCGCAACGTGAAGGACCTCAAGCGATGGAGCGAGGTGACGGCAGGCTACGGACGCGAAAAGGAACGACGTATGCTTGTCTATTTCCAGCAGCAGGTACGAGAGAACTTCATGTTCAACTTCCGCAATCCGGAACTCAACTACATGACACTGGAGGAGGAGAACTTTGCAAAGAACTTCGCCCGGTTCATCAATGAAGCGAACGTCATCGAAATCAACGAACTGTTCCAGCGGGCCGGCCGGGACATAGGACAGAATGCAAATGCCAAGATCGTCCTCTACGACATGGCACTGAAGCTCATTGTCCTGCTGCTGAAGAAGTAAATGAAATCGGCAGCCGGCAGCCATCATCGCTTATCAACGTCCCCCCTCCCCATCACCGCTTATTATTGCTTATCACCGCCCGCCACATCTCCTCTCTCCGAGGAATCCGGGGGCTTCTTAAAATACAAAACAATGGATTACAAAGATATGAAATTCAAGGTCTGGCACGGTTGCGACCGTGGTTTATGCCACAAGGGATGCGGCAGACAGAACCGCCAGCTGAACACCTTCGACTGGCTGGCCGACATCCCGGGCAACAACCAGACCACTGACCTCGTCGAGGTGCAGTTCAAGAATACCCGGAAGGGCTACTACCACAACGCCAACAACCTCGACCTCAAGAAAGGGGACATCGTGGCCGTGGAGGCCAATCCCGGACACGACATCGGGGTCGTCACACTGACGGGACGGCTCGTCAAGCTACAGATAAAGAAAACCTCCTGCGTGAAGTCGCCCGACGACATCAAGCGTGTCTACCGCCTTGCAAAGGAGGTGGATATGCAGAAGTTTCATGAAGCCAAGGCACGTGAGCACAAAACGATGATCGAAAGCCGGCAGATTGCCAAAGGACTGGGACTGAAGATGAAGATCGGCGACGTGGAGTATCAGGGCGACGGCAACAAAGCCATCTTCTATTACATCGCCGACGAGCGGGTGGACTTCCGCCAGCTCATCAAAGACCTCGCAGCAGCCTTCCATGTGCGCATCGAGATGAAACAGATCGGGGCACGGCAGGAAGCCGGACGCATCGGAGGCACGGGGCCTTGTGGACGTGAACTTTGCTGCGCTACGTGGATGAAGAACTTCTCCAGTGTCTCTACCACGGCAGCGAGAATCCAGGATCTTTCCCTCAATCCCACCAAGCTGGCGGGTATGTGTGCCAAGCTGAAATGCTGTCTGAACTATGAGGTGGACGACTACATGGAGGCTGCCCGCAAGCTGCCGAGCAAGGAAGTGCTTCTGGAGACAATGGACGGTGAATACCATCTCTTCAAGACCGATATCCTCAGCGGACAGTGTACTTACTCTACCGACAAAAACCTCGGGGCCAACCTCGAGACCATCAGTGCCGAGCGGGCCAGAGAAATCATAGAGATGAACCGGCGTGGCGAAAAACCGCTCTCACTCCTCGAAGACGGAAAGGCCAGACCTGTCAAAAAACCTGTTGACCTGCTGGCTGGCGCTGACCTCAGCCGGTTCGACAAGGCAAAGAAACGCAGGAAAAACAACCCGCAGCGGGGCGGCAACGGACAGCAGACCAACCGGCGCAATTCACGTGATGGACAGAACACCTACCAGACACAGAACGACAGAAAACGTCCCCAGAATGACAACCGCAGGATGCCGAACGGCAACCGGAGACCTTACAGCGGACGGCATCCGGAACAGCAGCAGAACGGATCCACGATGGCGGCTTCCGATCGGAAAAACTAAAACAGACAAACTCGGCAAACGGAAAGAACACAGGAATGAGACTTAAGGTTTCCACCTTATTATATTTGGCAGCACTTACGGCGGCTGTCGCAGGTGCTGCCTCGTGCAGCGATTCTCGTACCTACGATCACTACGAGAGCGTTTCGCTCCAGGGCTGGACACGCAGCGACACACTCACATTCAATATCCCGCGACAGTGGGAAGGAACCTATCAGCTGGATCTCTGCATACGTGCTGCGCAGACCTATCCCTACCGCAGCATAAGCCTGCTCATGGAACGCAAGGTAACCAGTTACAGGCATCGCAAGAAGCAGGAGGTGATCTTCCATGATACCATCAATTGTGAAATCATCAATGAAAAAGGGATGCTGGAAGGACAGAACGGTATCAGCACCACCGAGATACGCCGCCCCGTCACATCTTTCCACCTGAACCGCAACGACTCTCTGCACATTACCATACACCATATCATGAGCCAGGATGCCGTCCCCGGAATCAGTGACATCGGTATCAGGCTGACACAGCAATAATCCGCTCCCATCATCTTCTAACACCCTATTATCATCGCTTATCACCACTTATTTTCTACTGACCCTCTTCTCCCCCTATCATCGCCTATCATTCCTTATCATCGCCTACTATCACCGCCTATCATCG
>NZ_GL872282.1:1059661-1142465 GCF_000191065.1 Prevotella multiformis DSM 16608 | reverse complement strand
AAATGGCGGAAGCCAGAAAGCCTGCCCTGATGCCGAATTGATCGGTTCGTTTCTTTTACCCGTCCGCGCGGCACGCATGCCGCGCAGACGCTTCTTGTACTACTTCTCTGTCTATGTAAATCCTTTCAAAGAACTCTTTCTTTCTGTGCCGACGGAACAAGCCGTGCGGCTCGTTTCGTAAAGCGAGTGCAAAGGTATAAAGAAAAAACATACGCTCCAAATGTTTCGGGGATTATTTTTTCAAAAAAGATGTATTTTTCTTCTTCAGCAGCTATGCAACGAGCCTCCACATTATAATATAAGACCCTTCCGGAGAGATAGATGAAGAGGGGGGCAAACAGGACTTATAAGGCAATACATTCCAAAGGGAACGGATATGGGTAAGGTGACCAATAATAAAAGGACTGCTTCTATTCAAAAAACAGAAGGCAAAGGGGGGACAAAATCTCTGGGGCTCTCTTTGGGGATTCTTCCTTTAAATGCGTGGATGCTTTCCGTATAGCTTTAAGGGAAGAACCGAAGTGATCCATTCAACAAAAACACAGGCAAGACTGTCTAAGCTGCCTATTCTATCATCATCATCCGATACAAAAGCCTTTTCAATTTAATACGTCGGAAATACAGACAGGATTTTGAAAAACCTTTACATAATTCCAAACAAATCATCTGAAAATATAAAAAACACGTGCAAAAAGCAAGTCCGCAACCAGCAGTAAATCAATTGGTTATCAGGCCGTTTGTAAAAGGTGCCTGATTGGACTTCAAAAGGGCGTTGGTAACACGCCAATAGAGCACCTGTTGCACGTCAATCAGGCCTCTTTCAGAAGCCAGAAGGGCATGTGCTGCTTTTCGTTGCATGAAAACAGTTTACAAACACCGATGGTATGGAAACAAGTTGTCTGTGGAAGACGGAAAGACAGGCTGATGGTCAGGCATCGTATCAATCTGCCTTTCCTGCATCTTATCTTTCAGTTCATCCTCCTTTTTAAGACCATCCGGTTTCGGACAGCCAACCCCTGCAAGTACATAAGCCTTTATTCTTCCAATCTATGCATTCAATGGAAGAAACTCTTTTTTAAGCTGAAAACTATTATGATCCTATCTTCCTTAATTCCGCAACCGTTCCAATCCTTTCATCACATTGCTGTCGATGTCCATAGGATATGTTACTTCACCTATATTGACAGCTTTTGCAGCATACAGTCTACCCTAATCCTATAATTTCCACTTTCCCGTAACCGACTTAGAGCAACTACTCTGTCTTTATACCATTGTATAAACATTTGGGTAGACTATACTGGACTTAACCACGGAAGTTCTGCACTGCGCCTTTCTTCTTTTTCCTTTATTCCAATGACTTGCGTATTTTTTGAGTTCAAGCGGGAAATTTCAGCCAACTGTAAAGGATAACCGCTACCCAAAAGCTAATACCCCGCCAACTGCGGTTGTCTTGACATTCATGAGGGGGTTGAAACTGTTAATCGGAGAGAAGGGTTCCTGAATCCTGAGCATTGACACACCTGCAAGACTGCCCGAAACGTCAAGAGCCGGATTCAAGTCTATCAAAAGAGCCAGCTGTTCCTGCGGATTTAAGAAATCCGCCACTTAATTATACCCCATCTGCCTACGACAATGCGCGGAGCTTCGATACGGCAGGTATCATCGCTCCGCGCATTCCGTCAATCACTCCAGACACCTTTCACCTTTGTCCAATCCGGATTATAAAATGTCCTCTCCTCACCTTCCTCGAACATCAGAGGGTTTTCTTTGCTGTCCGCATGGTCGTTTTCACTGCCACTACCTGCTGCAAGCGGAAGTTCTACCACTACCGGGACTTCCCAGATCCTGGGCGGAATATATGCTCTTTTCATCATCTTATTTTTTTAGTTTACAACAACTTTCACACCATTCACGATATAGAATCCAGCCGGCAGCTTCATCGTTCTGCCTTCACCGGCATCAAGCATTACTGCTTCAATCTTCATGCCGTTTGCATTGTAGACATTGAGCCGGACCGGCCTCGAAGCCGTTGCCGTGATGTGCCCTTTTCCGGTCCGGACGACAAGGTCGGCTTCATGGCCGAGGTCGGTGATGCCTGTTGCCGTATTGTCATAATCGGCAACGACATCAAAGCCGATCATCTCCTTAGCACCCTGACCGCTTCGGGTGTAGCGGTAGCAGGCGCGGAACGGATAAACGTAAACTGACGGATACGCCGGGAGGAGATTTCTGGAACTAAGGAACCTGTCTCCGGAGAAGTAGAACACCTTATCTGCATTTTTCTCCAGCTTCATGCCAGCATAGGATCCGTAGTTGCTGAACTGATAAACGGTGCCGGCAATCGTGCCGGTCGCCTTTTCTCCAGGATAGGTGTAACCGGAGGCATCCTGTATGTCGGCAGATGCCATCACATCCGCACCGTACTGTGTAGCGATGAAGGAGATCGTCTCATCCGCAGGAGCGTTGACGACCTTGACCATGTAAGGTACATTCGCCTCGGTGCTGCTGCCCTCAACCCGGTCGAACTTTGCCGAAGCATAATAGTTGCGGGCTGAAGCCGTCTCCGGGTTCTTCAGGAACAGACAGTCCGTCTCGTGCATCTTCAGCACCTCGAACGAACAGGCATCCTCTGTAGCATTGGTGTGGACACCGTCTGTCAGTGAGAGCGTGAACGGCAGGATAATAGAAGCATTCACCACCTTTCCGTTCTTCGGAATGGTGATCTCGCGCCTGTAGGTCGCATAGTTCTCGTTGGGAACGGTAATCCTGTACGGTGCATAGAACGGCTGCCGGTCGGTGATGACGATGTTCTTGCAGGCACGGTAGTCACCGCTCTTCGTCTTCTGCACGTAGTTGTCCTCATTGTAGTTGGAACGCTCGGGGAAGTAGATCAGACAGTTCGGGTTCAGCAGTCCCTTCATGCGGTCCATCTCTTTCTTCTCCGGGATATGGACAGAGTACAGGTCGGTATAGTCAAGGTAAAGCACCTCATACCCCGTAGCATGCTTGGCGGCAAGCTCTTCCGTGAGAGCCTTCTCCATCATCGGGACCGTCAGATAGGCATTGCCCGTAGGAATCTTAGCCCCTGTCTGCGTATCAAGTGCGATGAACTTACCGCCGTACATCGGCTTGTCCGTATCATTGCCGTCGAGGTTGTAGCAGGTGTGGTCGTAAATCCTGGTCAGCTCGCACCTGGCTGTGTAGTCCTTGACGATGAGGTCGATGTCCATCAGGTAGTAGGCATAGTAGCGGTGTTCCATTGCCGTGGTCGGAGCAAGGTTCCATCGCGTCTCGTCTCCCGTGAAGAGATAGCATTTCTTTGAATTGTTGACGGCAATCTCAATGTCTTCCGTAAAGGTCCCTCCCTGCTCACCATAGAGTGCCTCAGAGTAAGGATACTCCTTCAATGTGGTCGGTGTCGCACCGGTATTACCGTTGTCCAACTCGTCAATGTTGCTGTACTTGAAAGGTCTGTCACCACACATCTTGGTGCTCACCTTCATGTCGGCTCCTTCCCTGCCCGTAGCTGTGTACTGCTTTCCGTCGCCGAAGCTGTTGTAGTAGTCTGACTTGACAAAGTAGTAGCGTGCATGGCGGGTTCCACCGGGATAAGTGCTGTCACCATATTTGCTGTACAGGTTCTCGAAGGTGAATTTGCACCGCTGCGTGTCACCTATGAAGTCCTTCGGCACATAGAAAAGGAACTTGCCGCCGGAGACCTGGAAGTCGTTGGAGGTGAACTGCTGCATCAGCGTAGGGCCGTTTGCCTTCAGTGAATGGCAGATGATGTCGATGGAGTTGACGAACGGGTCCAGTGCCTCGAGTGTCAGTTCAAAGGTGACGAGTGCCTTTGAACCAGAAGCCAGACCGGAGACCTCGAACTTGACAGCATCGTTGTTCAGATTGGGCACATCGATGGTTCCGTCAGCCCCTGCGGTTACCTTCACCTCCTTGTAAGGAGTGTCCTTGTCCGTTCCATAGACCTTCAGTGTGTACGGTGAAGGCGTGAAGCCCGGGTTGACAGTCTGTCCATGTGCCTGCGAGTAGGTGGCAAAAGAATTGCCCCTTTCTTGCAGCTGGGCGTTGCCCCTGCGGTCAGGCATAGAGATGTACAAAGTCTTGCCATCAATCAGCCTTCTGATATGATCACCATCCTTCTGAAACACAGAAGCCTGTGCAGGACTTTGGGTCGGATACAGATAATACGTTCCATTTGCATAATGAACATACAGATAACGTCCCTCGCTATAGAGATTACCTGTAACGTTCATTGTCCAGACCACCGGCCTGTTTTCCATCCACTTGCCATCTGGCTGAAGATAGAAAGTCTTAGTAACAAAGGTTTTTCTTTCTTTTGCCGTGATATAGAAGCCATCGTCATGACTGACACTTCCTTCCCCTGCCGATGTACCATAATGATACTTGATCTTGGCACCCGTGATACGATACCCCAGCGGGATGTCTGTTTCGTCCTGCGACTTGGTCGAGGTGGGTGTCTCTATATAGTAGGTGTTATTGCCCACAGCATAATAGAGTTTTCCGCCGTTGCTGATTGCCTGGATGTCACCGGCCTTTGCGGTTGTCGGCAGCTTCTTGTCATTTGTGACGGCATCCTGCTGATAGAGATGGTTGTTCGCCATAAGCTCTCTGACATTCCGGTAGTCGTAGCTGAAATAGGTCACGCCGCTTTTGCTGTTCGGTTTGATTACACCCAGGTCCAGTTTGCTGGTGGCGAAAGGAACATCCACCATGTTGACACCGTCCTTGATGATCATGGAAGGCGACCCCGGCGCCACATTGGCCTGGAAAGGCCCTTCCGCCGTGAAGTAAAGCTCGCACGATTTGATGGTTACTCCATAGAACTCGTCCCGCTGCCGCCAGAAGTAGAAGTAAAGGTTGTTGCCCATGTCGGTTTCTTCCCTGCTGGTCCGTGCAATGACATACTCCTTGGATTCATTGCTTCCTCCCATTTCATCTGTTTTCGCTTTTGGACGACTAATATCAAACTTTTCATCCGTTTCGTACATTACCTTGTTCATGCTGGCAATCGGCATGGTGTTGACCGTTTTCCGATTAACGTTGTTCAGCAGCACGATGCGGTAGCCGGTAAAGCGGAAGCCCTTGGGCAGGGAGATGTTCATACTGGTCGTAACGTTCTTTCCACCCATTATGACATACATTCCCTGCCCGGCATCCAGAGAGATGTTTCCTGCCGGGTCTTTCAGCTGTCCGCCTTCCACCAGGTCCGTCTTGTCGGAGACTGTAAGCGTCAGCGGCAGCTGGTTGTGCCGCCACAGAGAACTCCAGCCATGCTGGAAACCGATCTCGTTGTCATAGGTCAGAGCTGCGACCAGCTTTCCAGAACTGGGACTGATGGTTACGTTCTGCGCTTTAGAGACGGAAAAAGAGACAAGTATTGTCAATAACATCACCACACGCTGAAACGGGTTCAGCCTTCGTCCCCTCCTTTTTAATTTTAATAAAGACAAATGCTTCATAAAAACTTAATTTAAGTTCGTAAATATTTGTATTGGTCTCATGAATATCAAAGTAATTTCATACTGATTTTTTCAGACAACCCTTTAAGTTGAAACATTGATTTCACAAATTTAGGAAAACATTCCAGACCCTCCAAAAGCCTTTACAGACAACTGATTTCGCAATATTGACTAATATGCGCATACACACATTTTGACGGCTATTCAACTAATTATGAAATTAAATTTACAGAATTGAAACCGTCAATTCGTACAAAAAACGTTACAACAAGTACTATACAATGGCACAGACCAGAATCTATGGCGGGGGAGACAAAGCAGTTGAAGAAACTACTGAAGTTGCTGAAGAAACTACTGAGGATGCAGAAGAAACTGCTGAGGCAACCACCCATAAAGATAAAACTAAACCAGAGAAAGCAACATTGTGTTGTTTTTTTTTATTAAATTTGCCCAGCCATAGCCAACAGCCGTAAAGGGCATACCGTCTGGCCTGACACAATAATAAAATCAAAGAACCTGTGTATGGATCACAACTTGATATATTCCCTGGGGTGTTATTCCTTTATCCTTTCCTGCATCTTTTTCGCAGCAATAAGATGGGGACACGTATGCTCTCCCTATGTGAAATATGCAGACCAGTTCTTCCCCGCACGGAAAATAAGCATTTTCTTTCTCCTCCTCACCGTCATCATGTTTCCATACGTATTCCATCCGATGCGTACAGAGACGTGGATACTGGTGAAGTTCTACGGTATTCTCGTCATGCCGACGACATGGATAATGCTGTTCCACAAGTACTTTGACCCTTCAGGCTATAAACGGGAGAAACACAAGCTGCACCTGATAGCATCAGTTCCGATACTGACAGTCCTGCTACTCTTTGTCCTGAGCATTGTCCCGAAAAATCTTTCTGAACAACAAATCAACCAGATAACCTACATCGGAACCGGCATCGGCGCATTCCTTTTCGGCTATCTTGTCTATTCGACCTTCTGGCTCTATCGCAAGACCAATGAATACAACCAGGACAACTACTCCAACGAGGAAGAGTTCCCGGTACGTTTCGCCAATTACGTTATCTGGCAGCCACTGGCGTACACGCTGACAGGCTGGATCGTACTTTTCGCAGACAGCCGCCTGCTGAAAGCCTGCTTCGACTTCCTGCTCAGCGGCTGGCATATCGTCATCCTGCTTGCCTCCCTCCACCCCAACCGCAGCAATGCAGATGCCATGCAGAAACTGGACGAGGTGATAGCACAATACATCAAGCGAAAGCATCTCATTCCACAACCCGATTACAACGAGCCGGAGAATACAGTAAGCATCAGTGCGGAAAGGGTGAACCTGATAAAGGCAGACATTCTCGAGATCGTAGAGCGGAGGCAAGGCTTTCTCAATCCCCATCTGACACTTGCCTCCGTGGCGGCACAGACCGACTACGGACGGACCTATGTCTCAAAGGTCTTCAAACAGGAGTTCGGAGGATTCTATAATTACATCAACCGGCTGCGGCTGGCCTACGCGGCCCGCTATGCTGACGAACACCCGGAAGCCAGTCAGGACGAGATAGCCCGACAGTCGGGCTTCAGCAGCCGCGTCAGCCAGTGGCGGGCAGCCGGGCGACTGGCGAGAATAGAGGATGCGACCGACTAAAGAAACAGCCATGAACCAGCAGATAAACCTCTTCAACAGTCTCCTGTTTACCGAATGGGCCACGCTTGCCACCTTGGGTATATGCCTTCTTGCGCTTCAGAAACACAAGAAGCCAACCTACCCTATCTATACAAGGGCACGTTACCTGCTCGCCATCGACTTCCTGCTTTTCGCCCTGGATCCTTTTCTCTACTGGCTGACGGAGGAGGGCATCTGCCGGATTCCGCAGCTGGGAGTCATCGGCCTGGGTCTGTACCTTGTTGTGGCAGTACTGCTTTCCATGACTTATATCCCGTTTGTCCAGCCTGACTACATCACCCGCAAGAAGGTATTCCTCAACATCCTGCTTCTTGCCGGCAGCCTTTCCGCCCTCTTCTCCGGAGCTGTCACTGGCGGTGTCTTCAGTCTGGCAAGCCGCATTGCGGTGACGGCAGTGCTTCTGGTGACGGTCTGCCTTTTCGGAATCCGCTTCTACAGCTACTACCAGAAGGCACAGCAGAAGATGGACAACTTCTATGCTGACAACTTCAAGCAGTCCATAACCCGTCTCTCAAGCTCGGTAACGCTGATTGTTATCCTGGGAATCTCAAGCTGTTCCGCACCTTTCTTTCCGCACTGGGGAATAGCCATTCACAAGACGCTCTGCTTTCTCTCAGCCATCTACGTGTTCCTGTCGTTCATCAATTACATGTTCAATGTCGATTTCGTCGCACTGGCTGTCGGACTGCCCCAGGAGAACGGAAGGCTCAGCAAAAGCACCATAGAGAAACTCCAGCGGCATACCCGACGCTGGCAGGAAACGCCCGGAGCCCTGACAAAGAACATCACGATCAACGATGTCTCCCGCCAGCTGGGCACCAACCGCGCCTATCTCTCACTCTATCTCAACACGTATCTGGACACGACCTTCACAGAGTGGATAGGACGTATCCGGCTCAGGAAAGCCAAGTCGCTGCTGGCATCCGATGCCATAATGACCATGGAGCAGATTGCGGAGGCTGCAGGATTCACGTCGGCCTCGGCGTTCAGCCATTACTTCAAGGCGCATGAAGGACTATCGCCAAAGCTATGGCGCAGACAGAACCGGCACAGGAAAACAACACAAGCCGAAGGAAAGGAGGATACAGAATGAACAGCCCGCTCTTCGACAGCATCTATTATTACATACTGCTTTATCTGACGATTACCCCGTGCATATTCGCACTGAGCCTGGTCTTCACGGTCTTTCCCAACCACGACGCCGACAAATGCTACCGACAGGCCCGTTATGCCATCGCCACAGGTCTGCTGCTGGCTTCTGCCCTCTGCTTCATTCACTGGTACTTCCGTCTCAGAGAACAGTCTCTTTACTATTCCGTCGCAATCAGCCTGGGTGCGCTGTACCCTGCCCTTGTCCTATTCATCATGGCATTCAGCTCCATCATACGCCAAGAGAACATCAGGCCGGAACACCTGGAACGCAATTTCCTCCCCGCCATCGCCTGCATCATCCTCCTGTGGGGAGGAGGATTCGGCGGCAGTGCCATCCGCCTCACCCTACTTGTCGTCGTCTCAACGGTTTTCCTCACAGAGATCGTCATCCTCTGCCGGATGATGCGGAAATCGCTCAACAGACAAACAAGGACACAGAAGCAACAGCCTTCTGTCAATGCTTTCATACAGTGGCTGCAACGTTCCATGTACTGGGGCATCGCCATTGGAGTAACGGGAGTCGCCGTCATGATGGTCAGCAAGAAGGTCGCCCTTCTGCTGCTGTCCGGTTTTGCCATCTACCCCTGCTACCTTTTTGTCTCCCTTCTCAACTATGCCATGCACTTTGAAAAGGAAGCACAGGAACAACAACCCTCCGCACGCTCAAGGCAACAGAAGAAAAACAGGAAGATAGAAACCGACATACGGCAGTGGACAAGTGAGAAGCGGTACATGAAGAGCCAGCTGACACTCAACGATGTGGCACACCAGCTGCATACCAACCGCACCTATCTCTCACAATACATCAACATGGAGCTGAACATGCCCTTCGGCACCTGGCTGTCACAGCTGCGCCTGAAAGAAGCCAAGCAGATGCTTGCAGAAAATGCTTCGCTCAGCATCACGGAGGCTGCTCTGGCCTGTGGCTTTTCATCCGTCAGCAACTTCTCCCACCTCTTCACTGCCCTGGAAGGGATGACACCGCAGCAATGGAGAAAAAAGCAAGGGGACAAGGGGAAGCCGTAAACAGCGGGGGGACATTCCCGATTCCGGCAAATATCAAATGCCCTTGTCAACGACGGACCAGCGTGGAACCTTCAGAACGCGCCTTACACTGTCTGCGTCCTGTAAAGCCTAAAGGTCATGGGGGAAAGCGTGATTTCCTTTCAACCGGCAGCGCACTCATTGTCACGGGGGAAGCAAGCTCCCATCAGCAAATGAAGAACGCCAGCCTTTGCCTTCTGCCACAAGCTGTCCCCGTCCAGACGGCAGACCGCCTGCGCGTGCGCCCTCAACACGACGGGTGACGGGCATCCACACGAGCGGTGTCAGGCATCAACACATCAGCAGGAAGGCAGATCCTGTGCAGGCATACGCACTGCTGTGAATGACCGTCTTATGCGAAAATGCCCAACGGACGGCACTCAATAGAAATCAAAGCATGCACCGTTCAGAAAAGCAAACATCTGCAGGACACAGCGTGCATGGGCAAAACCAATCCGCCTCTCCTACACTCTTTCTTTCATCCATGCCATCTGGCAGGACGGCAGACATAATCACTTGAAACTCAAAACAGAAACGGTGTTCTACTAATTTTTGTTTTTTAGCCGTGATTTTTTGCTAAAAAACCAAACCTCCTTTGCGTATTTATAGAATAATATGTAACTTTGCACTTCAAAATCAGATTATGAAGAAAAGAATCCTCGCCGGCCTCTGTGCAGTGCTGCTCCTTACAGGTTGCGCCCATGAATATAATCAGGTCTACAAGACAACCAACAATGATTATAAGTATGAGTTTGCAAAAGAATGCTTTACAAAAGGCAAGTACGGCTTCGCCGTGCCGCTGCTGCAGGATCTCGTCACCGTAGAGAAAGGAACAGACAACGCCCAGGAATGTCTTTACATGCTGGGAATGGCGGAATACGGGCTGAAAGACTATCAGGCCGCCTCGGAGACTTTCAAGAAATACTACCAGACCTATCCGCGCGGACAGTATGCCGAGATGGCATCGTTCTACATCGGACAGAGCCTCTTTGAGGGGACACCGGAGCCGCGGCTCGACCAGACCCCTACCGTCGCGGCCATTGCCGCCTTTCAGGATTATCTCGACATCTATCCGAACGGAAAGCTGAAGGGAACGGCCCAGCAGCGGCTGTTCGCCCTGCAGGACAAACTCATCCGAAAGGAATATCTCAGTGCGAGACTGTACTACAACCTCGGCTCTTATTTCGGCAACTGCACCAGCGGCGGCAACAACTACGAGGCGTGCATCATCACGGCGCAGAACGCCCTGAACGACTATCCTTACAGCAATATGCGCGAGGACTTCGCCGTTCTCGTCATGAAGAGCAAGTTCGAGCTGGCACAGATGAGCGTCGAGGCCAAGAAGCTGCAGCGCTTCCAGGACGCCGAGGATGAATGCTACGGATTCATCAATGAATACCCCGACTCCAAGGAACGGAAGACCGCCGAGGAGTATATCCGGAAATGTAAGGAAATCACAAAGGATTAAGAATAACAGACTTAAAAAACATAGACAACAAGAATGGATTACAGGAAGTCAAAAGCACCGTCGAATACGGTAACCCGGGATGTTCAGGAACTTTGGAAAGAGACCGGCAACATCTACGAGAGTGTTGCGATCATTGCAAAGAGAGCCAACCAGATCTCGGTTGAGATCAAACAGGACCTGAGCAAGAAACTTGCAGAATTTGCTTCTTACAACGACTCGCTCGACGAGGTCTTCGAGAACCGCGAGCAGATCGAGATCAGCCGCTATTACGAGAAACTGCCGAAACCGACCCTGCTCGCCACACAGGAGTTCCTGGAGGGAGAGGTCTACTGGCGTGATCCTTCTAAGGATGCCCTGAACGAGGAAGAATACTGATCATGATACAACGGAAACAAACGGTCTTCCTGTTCCTCGCCCTGCTTGTCACCATCGCCTGCCTGTGCCTGCCTGTCGGCAGCTTCGAACCGGAGGGGATGGGTACGGAAAACCAGCTGATGAATCTCTGGCTGAGCGATGCGGACGGCGGAAAGAACTTCAATGTATGGGCACTGTTCGCCATCCTGCTGGTGACGTGCCCGATGGATCTTTTTGCGATTTTCGATTATCATAACCGCAGGCGTCAGGCACGCTTCTGCATGTTCTCCATGCTGATGATCGCAGGCTGGTATGTCGTCTACGGCGTGTTCAGTCAGGTGCTTATGACAGGCTTCACGTTCCACGTGGCGTTCGCCGCCTGCCTGCCGCTCGTCGCCTTCATCCTCCTGTGGCTTGCCCGCCATGCGATTCTTGCAGATGAGGCGCTGGTGAGGGCGGCCGACAGAATACGATAAGAGAAACAGCCCTTGGGAGAGACAGCCCCGGACGGTCCGCACCGTCCGGGGCTGTCTCTTTTGGGTCTGCCCCAAGGCACATCGCTCCAAGGTCCGGTACCGCCGTCTGGGAACACGGTTCCCGGCCACCGGGATTCCGGTTCCCAACGGCTGGGAATGTCATTCCCGACGGCCGGGAACCGGAGTCCCAATGCCTCTCCCCCTGCCTCCATGCAGGCACCTTCCCGGGTACAGCCCGAACCGCATGGGAGTGCCCGGCGGGCAGAAACCACACCCGTCAGGCCGGAACTTTTCTATTCGTGAGAGGACAAGACGAGTCTTCAACTGATATCATGCGTTCTGCACGGCAGACATCTACACATTTGACGGAAGAATCAAAAAAAGGCAAAAGCAGCCATGGTTTGCGAATAATTTAGTAAATTTGCAGACAGTAAGAATATATATTCGATTTAATCATCAATATGAACGTTTTAGAATTATCGGAGCAGGAGATCGGCCGTCGCCAGAGCCTGCTGGAATTGCGTGCGATGGGCATTGATCCCTATCCGGCAGCAGAGTTCCCCACCAACGCTTACTCTACTGACATCAAGGCGCAGTTCAAGGAGGGCGAGCAGCGTGAGGTCGTCATCGCCGGCCGTATGATGGGGCGCCGTGTCATGGGCAAGGCCTCCTTCGCAGAAATACAGGACAGCAAGGGCAGAATCCAGGTTTACATCACCCGTGACGACATCTGTCCGGGTGAGGATAAAGACTTATACAACAAGGTATTCAAGAAGCTGCTCGACATCGGCGACTTCATCGGTGTCAAGGGTTTCGTCTTCAAGACACAGATGGGCGAGATTTCTGTTCATGCCAAGGAAATCACGCTGCTGTCGAAGAGTCTGAAGCCGCTGCCGGTCGTCAAGTACAAGGACGGCGAGGCATACGACAAGTTTGAAGATCCCGAGCAGCGTTACCGCCAGCGTTATGTCGACCTCGTCGTGAACGACGGCGTGAAGGATACTTTCCTCAAGCGCGCCACCGTCCTGCGTACGATGCGCCGCTTCTTCGACGAGGCGGGATATACGGAAGTGGAGACACCGACGCTGCAGAGCATTCCCGGCGGTGCGAGCGCGCGTCCGTTCATCACCCATTTCAATGCGCTCAACATCGACATGTATATGCGTATCGCCACGGAGCTTTACCTGAAGCGGCTGATAGTCGGAGGATTTGAAGGTGTCTATGAAATCGGAAAGAACTTCCGCAACGAGGGCATGGACCGCTTCCACAACCCGGAGTTCACCTGCATGGAACTTTATGTGCAGTACAAGGACTACAACTGGATGATGTCGTTCACCGAGCAGCTGCTGGAGAAGATCTGTACGGAAGTGAACGGAAAACCGGAGGTGCAGATGGGCGACAAGACCATCAGTTTCAAGGCTCCTTTCCGCCGGCTGCCTATCCTCGACGCCATCAAGGAGAAGACGGGCTTCGATCTCGCCGGCAAGTCGGAGGAGGAAATCCGCCACATCGCCGTAGACGAACTGAAGCTGGAAGGCATTGACGAGAGCTTCGGCAAGGGGAAACTGATTGACGAAATCTTCGGCGAGTTCTGTGAGGGGACGTTCATCCAGCCGACCTTCATCACCGATTATCCTGTCGAGATGTCGCCGCTGACGAAGATGCACCGCTCCAAGCCGGGGCTGACAGAGCGTTTCGAGCTGATGGTAAACGGCAAGGAACTGGCGAATGCTTATTCCGAGCTGAACGACCCGATCGATCAGGAGGAGCGATTCCTCGACCAGATGCACCTGGCCGACAAGGGAGACGACGAGGCGATGATCATCGACCGGGATTTCCTCCGTGCGCTGCAGTACGGCATGCCGCCGACCTCCGGTATCGGCATCGGTATCGACCGTCTGGTAATGCTGATGACCGGCAAGGAGTACATCCAGGAAGTATTGCTCTTCCCGCAGATGAAGCCGGAACCGAAGATTCCGCAGTCGTCCGTCAAGGAGTGGGCAGAGCTGGGCGTGGCAGAATCCTGGGTGTATGTGCTGCGCAAGGCCGGTTTCAACCTCATCTCCGACATCAAGGACGAGAAGGCACAGGGTCTGCAGCAGAAACTCGGTGAAATCAACAAGAAGTACAAGCTCGGATACGAGAAGCCTTCTGTTGACGAGATCCAGCAGTGGATTGAAAGAGCAAAAGAAAAGTAAAAGAGTAAAAAGGGTGAAAAGAAAGAAAGTGAAAAGGTGAAAAAGTGAAAGTAAAAGGAAGGATGGAAAGATGATGACAAGGGGAGGTATAAGCTAAGATGTAACAGGGAAGGCAGAAAGCAGGACTGTTGTGAAAATGTCAGGTCATGATGTATCGCCCGCCTGCTTTACTTTCTTGCTTTTCACCCTTTTATCTTTTCACCTTATTTACCTTTTTACTTTTGAAAGTTATGTTCGACCTCGGTAAAATAGCAATCATCGGAAGCGGCAGCTGGGCAACGGCTATCGCCAAGATCGTCGTGGAACATACGCACCATATCGGCTGGTATTTCCGGCGTGACGACAGGATAGAGGAGTTCCGGCGGAGAGGACATAATCCGGCTTACCTTACTGCCGTGCGGTTCAATCTGGACGAGATCGTCTTCTCTTCCGACATCAACAGGATCGTACAGGAATACGACACGCTGGTGTTCGTCACGCCTTCTCCCTACCTGAAAGCATTGCTGAAGAAACTGAAGACAAAGCTCTCGACGAAGCTGGTCGTGACGGCTATCAAGGGAATCGTACCTGACGAGAACCTCGTCTGCTCTGAGTATTTCCACGAGGCTTACGGTGTCCCGTACGACAATCTCGCCGTCATCGGAGGTCCTTCGCACGCCGAGGAGGTCGCCATGGAACGGCTCACCTATCTTACCGTGGGCTGTGCAGACCTCGACAAGGCACGTGCCTTCACGGAGGTGCTGGCTTCCGGCTATGTCAAGACCAAGACCTCGCCGGACGTTCTGGGCATAGAGTATGCTTCCGTCCTGAAGAACGTTTATGCCATAGCGGCCGGCATCTGTTCCGGTCTGAAGTACGGCGACAACTTCCAGGCGGTACTCATGTCGAACGCCATGCAGGAGATGGAACGTTTCCTCAATACGATCAATCCCATCCGGCGGTCCATCATCGACAGCGTGTATCTCGGCGACCAGCTGGTGACAGGGTACAGCAGGTTCTCGCGCAACCATACTTTCGGTACGATGATCGGCAAGGGATACAGCGTCAAGTCGGCGCAGATTGAGATGGAGATGATCGCCGAAGGCTACTTCGGAACGAAGTGCATGAAGGAAATCAACCGGCGGCTGCACGTCAATATGCCCATTCTCGATGCCGTCTACAATATCCTCTACGAGCGCATCAGCCCGCAGATTGAAATAAAATTATTAACAGACTCATTTAGATAAACGCAAATGGAAAGTATTAAGTTAGACATTTCAAAAGCCGCCCAGTTCTTGAATCCGGGCGCAGTAGAGGCTTATGCTCCTCATGTGGCTGCCGCACAGGAAGCACTGGAGAAGGCTACTTGCCCTGGCAATGACTTCCTCGGATGGCTGCATCTGCCGTCGAGCATCACGCCGGAGTTCCTCGGTCAGATCCAGACAGTAGCCGATACGCTCCGTGAGAAGTGCGAGGTGGTTGTCGTCGCAGGTATCGGCGGTTCCTACCTCGGTGCCCGTGCCGTCATCGAGGCCTTGGGCAACAGCTTCGCATGGCTTGTCAACGACAAGAAGAATCCTACTATCCTCTTTGCAGGAAACAATATCGGTGAGGATTATCTTGCTGAGCTGACAGCTTACCTGAAAGGAAAGAAGTTCGGTGTCATCAATATCTCCAAGTCGGGAACGACGACAGAGACCGCCCTTGCTTTCCGTCTCTTGAAGAAACAGTGTGAGGACCAGCTGGGCAAGGAAGCTGCCCGGGAGGTCATCGTGGCCATCACCGACGAGCACAAAGGGGCTGCACGTGCCGCTGCCACCAAGGAAGGTTACAAGACCTTCATTATTCCTGACAATGTCGGCGGCCGCTTCTCCGTCCTCACTCCGGTAGGTCTGCTGCCGATTGCCGTAGCCGGTTTCGATGTGAAGAAACTCGTCGAGGGCGCACAGCAGATGGAGAAAGAGACTGCAAACGACGTTCCTTTTGCAAGCAATATCGCTGCCCGATACGCTGCGGTACGGCAGGGACTGTACTCGCAGGCAGGCAAGAAGATCGAGATTGTCGCCAACTTCCAGCCGAAGCTCCACTTCTTTGCAGAGTGGTGGAAGCAGCTCTACGGCGAGAGCGAGGGCAAGGACCACAAGGGCATCTTCCCTGCAGCCTGCGACTTCACGACCGACCTGCACTCGATGGGTCAGTGGATTCAGCAGGGCGAACGTTCTATCTTCGAGACGGTAATCTCCGTGGAGCAGCCTGACGCCAAGCTCCTCTTCCCGCATGATGATGAGAATCTTGACGGACTCAACTTCCTTGAGGGGAAGCGTGTTGACGAGGTGAACAAAATGGCGGAACTGGGTACCCGTCTGGCACACGTTGACGGTGGCGTACCGAATATCCGTATCAGCGTTCCGGCATTGAACGAGTATTATCTCGGTCAGCTCATCTACTTCTTCGAGAAGGCCTGCGGCATCAGCGGTCTTGTCCAGGAGGTGAATCCTTTCAACCAGCCGGGTGTCGAGGCTTACAAGAAGAATATGTTCGCTCTTCTCAACAAGCCGGGCTACGAGGCTGAAAGCAAAGCCATCCAGGAGCGGCTGACCAAGGAGAAATAAACGCCTCACCCAATCTCTTCCGAGAGAGGGGGATACAGAGGAGGCGGCCAGCTGGAAGACCTCCCCCACAAAGGTGCGTCAGGAGCCCCCTCCTTCTGGAATCAAGTGTCATCCATAAAGAACAACCGCTATCAAAGAACAAAAAGCTCAATGATAGCGGTTGTTTGGGTTGATGAAAACCGTCAGAGCCAATCCCTATGAAAGGATTCTCCTCCCTGTTCTACATTTCAACACCCCCTCATTGTGGGGACAATAACAGGTCATGAAAGAAAGAAAGTAAAAATGTTATCCCATCAACAGCAAGACATCCCCTCCGCCGGAGGGGTTCGCAACGGTTTCAAGGCCGTCCTCTTCGACATGGACGGTGTCCTCTATGACTCAATGCCCAACCACGGCATTGCCTGGCAGCGCGCCATGAAGGAGTTCGGCATCCACTTCACCCTCGAAGATTCGTATGCGACGGAAGGGGCACGCGGAGTCGATACCATCCGCAGGTATGCCAAGGCACAGCTCGGCAAGGAACTGAGCGAAGCGGAGGCGCAGAAGATATACGATGTAAAGGCACGTTACTTCCATGAGATGCCGGAAGCAAAGATCTTCGATGGCGTAACAGACCTCATGCGGAAGATCAAGGCCAGCGGACTGAAGATAGGAATCGTGACGGGAAGCGCACAGCGTCCCCTCATCGAACGCATCACACGCGACTTCGCCGAATATGTCGCCCCCGACCAGATAACGACAGCCTTTGATGTGAAGCGGGGGAAACCGGCTCCCGACCCCTATCTGACGGGACTCCGGAAAGCCGGCGGCTATGCACCGTCAGAGGGCATCGTCGTCGAGAATGCACCGCTCGGAGTACGTGCCGGTGTGGCTGCCGGCTGCTACACGGTGGCTGTCAACAGCGGTCCGCTCCCCGACGCCGCCCTTTTAGAGGAAGGAGCCGACCTCCTCTTCCCTACCATCCGTGCCTTTGCGGACAATTGGGAACAGGTATTCCACAGGCAGGTTATCAATAAATTCCAATAGTTTCCCTCCTTTTTGCAGACAGGATTTCCCTTTCCCGTGAAAGACGGCAACGGACTATGCGCCGAAAGAGAAAGCCGACAATGGCAGGAGACGATCCACTCGCAGAGGCATTGTTTTCCCTTACGGATGACGGACCGCCGCCGTCACTCATCCATAAGCACGGTATCTGGACGAAAAACGGATCAGGGAAGAATATCATTGCTGACCGGTAGGCATTTGCACATAAGACGGTCATCCCTCTTGTATATGCCCGTCGTGACCGGAATGAGCCTGACCGCCTGCCGACGTGCCGGTGCCCGCCACCATCCGTGCCGTTGGCGAACACCAGTCGTTTTGAGGGTCAGCACAAGTGCGACAATGTCTGGCCGCGGATATGCGACAAGTGACATAAACATCCCCGCAGAAATGACCTCCCTATTTATCAGAACATCCCCGTTTCGTTACCCGCCATTGCAAGCATACGACCGGCAGCCTCCTCCGCTTCTGCACAGCTGCTCTTTTCCGGCCGGAAGACATCAATATCATTCATCAAGCGCATGATCGAGCGCCCCATCGCATAGGCGAGATTCACGGGGACAGCATTGCCGATCTGCCGGTACTGTGCGGACAGACTACCACAGAAAGACCAGTCGTCCGGGAAAGTCTGAATCCGGGCATACTCCCTGACGGTCAACGGACGCGTCTCGGTAGGATGACACCGCTCCGTCTGTTTCTGAGCGGGCGAACATGTCAGCGTAAGCGAGGGATCGTCCATTGCCAGCCGGCGGGCCATGCCCGTCTTGCCTCCTCCCAGATAATAGCTCGCCCCCATATAGGCCTTCTGTTCTTTCTCCGGCAGACTGCGCCAATCCTGTCCCTCGGGCACAAGTTCCAACACACGCCGTTTACGTTCAGGATAAGCCTGCCCTTCCGAAGACGGAACGTCACAGGAGAACAGGTCTCCCTTGAAGAAAGCATCCCGAAGGGTCATTATGCGGTGATAGGGCGAGGGCCAGCGGAATGTGACGTGCCCAGAAAGGTCATTACGCAAAGCCACAAGAAAGAGCCTTTCACGCTTCTGCGGAACTTTGTACATGACAGCTTTCAGCACCCGTGGCTCAACAAGTGTATAGCCCAGTTCCGCAATGGTTCCCTTGATGACACGCAGGGTGTTTCCCCCATCGTGGGACAGCAGCCCCTTGACATTCTCACAAAGAAAGACCTTGGGCTGTATTTCCCGCACAGCACGGGCCAGTTCAAAGAACAGCGTCCCGCGTGCATCCTTCATGCCGCCTTTCTTGCCGGCATACGAGAAAGCCTGACAGGGAAATCCACCCGTCAAAAGATCGACCTTTCCGCTTAACGGTGAAAAGTCGACACGGTGAATATCCTCGTTTAATACATTCCAGTCCGGACGGTTCCTGCGCAATGTCCGGCACGCCACAGGCTCTATCTCATTCAGCAGAACATGTCTGAATCCGGCCTTGTGAATACCTAAGGCCAATCCTCCACAGCCGGCGAACAGCTCAACAGAAGTGAAACTCCGGCGAGGTTTTACCGTTGCTTCTGCATCCCAGCCAGACTCCAGCATAGCCTTGACCGCCGGTTTGTCCGTGAGGTCTTCCATATTGAACCCTTTGCGTCCATTCCTGTCGATACGAACAGGATAAACGCCCTGTTCGCCCCACGTCTGAACCGTACGCAGAGAAGTCCCTAAGATGTCCGCCAGGTTATTTTCAGATAAAAACATGGGCATTAAATTCCTCCTCTCTCTCTTATTTCGGCTGCAATCGACTTCACTTTCTCCCTGACCAGCTGACTTCCGTCAATCTTCTCTTCCTCGACGACCTCACCGAAGGCATGTGCCAGACGATGGTAGAAGTTTTTGTCTCCCGTTATGTGTTCCCAGAAAGCTGCACCGATATAGACAGGACAGAACTTGTCTACATTCCGATAGTTTCCCGACAATTCAGACGGTTCACCGTAAAGTACTCCGACCATCATGTCGGTAATCCTTATGTCAAGACGATCCAGACGAGCCTTGTTCTGGAGATGTGTAAAATGTCCCAATATCGTCGCGACATCATCTTTGTTGATCGTCTGCGGACCTGCCTTGCACTGGCAGTATTTCCGGCGTCCGTCAAGTGCATCGACAAATTCTATGTCTATGCCATCAATCCCCGAAGCGTTCCCGACGACCTCGGCCAGACTGGAAATGAAAATCTGCACATTCTGACCGAAGCTTGTATTGATGCTCGTACCTAATATGCGGGGATATACGAGAGCCTTTGCAATAGATTCCGGCTCGGTATCGCCACACAAAAAAGAAGCAAGATAATTCACCAGGAAAGGATTTACGTTAAAGTTCTTCAGTCGCAGAGAACTTAGTCCCTTCAAATGGGTCGGGTATGATAATCTCACGGAAATACTGCTTTCCTTTATAGATGATAGACAGCTTCTGTTCCTCGTTCATAAGCATAGCGTTTTGGAGAATGCAAATTTACAAAAAAATATCGGATTATATACCGGCTGCCTATAAAGAACTCTCGGTTATTCCCTTCAACGGAAGATACGGATCCGGCTGTCTCTACGAAAAGACCCGCCTTCCATCTGCTTGCCAGACGGAAGGCGGGTCGCCGTATTCCGGAGGGATGTTCAGAGGCCATGCGCCTCTGCGCTCCGGACAGGAATGAATTGCCGGACAGAAAAACGGGATGGGGAAATCCCCTGCCCTCCTGTCATGGAACGGCGATTCACTTGACAGGAATCTCCTCCAGTGTCTGTACCAGGAGTTTCCAGAAAGGCTCGACGGTTGAAATCTCAAGACGCTCCTTAGCGGTATGCGGACTGCGGAGCGTAGGACCGAGACTTACGACATCCATGCCCGGATACTTGCCGAGAATGACGGAACATTCGAGGCCGGCATGGTCTACCTGCACGATGCCCTCTTCGCCGTTCTGCTCCTTGTAGACTTTCTTCAGGAGGTTGAGTATCTCGCTCTCCGGGTTCGGATCCCAGCCGCCGTACTGTCCGCTGAAGACCGTCTTCATACCTGCCATGTTGAAACAGCTCTCCAGCTGGGCAGAGATATAGTCGCGCATATCCTCCCGGCTCGAGCGGGCCAGGATCTTGATGGCGGCCTTGGCCGGGTCGATGTCGATGATGGCGAGGTTCGAGGAGGTCTCTACCACATTCGGATAAGACGGGATCATACGCAATACTCCATTGTGACAGGCATAGATGGCATCGATGAGGTTGTCCTGGATTTCCACTGGAAGAAGGCTTCCGGGCTTTTCAGTCTCCTCGACAAAAAATTCCACGTTCGGCTCGATTCCCTTGAACTCGTCCTCGAGGAGTGCCTTCTGGCGGGCAACCATCTCCTTCAGTGCAGCGACATTGGCCTGCGGCAGGGCAAGGACTACCTCTGCCTTGAACGGGATGGCATTGCGCATATTGCCGCCCTGCCAGCAAGCCAGCCGGGCATCCAGTCCGGTGACAGCCTTGCGTACCAGTCGTACCATTTCCTTGTTGGCATTGGCACGTCCTTCGTTGATTTCAAGGCCCGAGTGTCCGCCGCGCAGTCCTTTCAGGGTAACCCTGACAGCTGCCTGCTGGTCGTTGACGACCTCCTTGTACTCCAGGGTCGATGTGATGTCGACACCGCCGGCAGAACCGATGACGAACTTTCCCCATGTC
This sequence comes from Prevotella multiformis DSM 16608, assembly GCF_000191065.1. Taxonomy (GTDB): domain Bacteria; phylum Bacteroidota; class Bacteroidia; order Bacteroidales; family Bacteroidaceae; genus Prevotella; species Prevotella multiformis. Next base: position 1,121,291 of record NZ_GL872282.1, on the reverse strand, counting down.
TCCGAATCGAGATTCATGAGGATGTCGCTGTGCAGTTCGCCTCCGGGCATTTCGTTGACACCGAACATCCCCGTCTCCTCGTCACGCGTAATCAGTGCCTCTACAGCCCCATGCTTCAGGCTCTTGTCCTCCATGACCGCCATGATGGCCGCAACGCCTACACCGTCGTCAGCACCAAGCGTCGTATTGTCGGCATATACCCATCCGTCCACGATATGGGTCGTGATCGGGTCGGTTTCGAAGTTATGATTGCTGTCGGGAGCTTTCTGCGGCACCATGTCCATGTGCGCCTGCAGCAGAACAGTCTTGCGGTTCTCATATCCCGGTGTGGCAGGCTTGCGCATGACGACATTGCCGCCGGCATCCACGTATGCCTCGACACCGACTCTTGCAGCAAAGTCCAGCAAGAACTTCTGCACCTTCTCTGGATGTCCTGACGGACGCGGAACCTGTGTCAGATCATCAAAGTTTCTCCAAACACCTTCCGGCTTAAGATTTCTGATTTCACTCATAATGTTGATTTTAAAAGGTTATTAAGTTATGGATTGTTTATCTGTCCTTTTCTTTCATTGCCCTGATATTTCATTCTTCTACCGGCCGGATAAGCTCTGCCGGGCTCGCCAGTGAGACGGGCGTATGGGTAAAGCTCAATGCTATCCACGCATATACGCCCAGAAGGACAACCAGCAACGTCTGGAGAGTATGCACGATCAGGACAAAAAACAATGCCTGGTTGTCCGCCACGCCATAGAGGATGAGCATCGTCTTGACGGCGAAATGCCACGGTCCAGCTCCGTTCGGTGTCGGCACGATGACGGCAATAGAACCTACCACAAAGCTGACCAGCGCACAGGAAAGGCCGAGATGTGCCGTCGAATCGAAGCAGAAGAAAGTCAGGTAATAATGCAGGAAATAGCTCCCCCATATCGCAAGACTGTAGAAAAGGAACAGGGGGATGTTCCTTACTTTCCGCAGCGAACCGATGCCTTGCCATATACCGGTCAGCATCTCCTTCACCTTATTATATAAAGCCAGACGACGCAGCACATAATAGAAGAGGATGACAGAGGCTATGCCGCAGACAGCCGTCACCAGCCAGCCTGTTGCCGAGAACATCCCGAAGACGTCGTCGATGCGCGTGCCGGTCCTTGAGAAGAAACTGGAAAACACTGCCAGCTGCATGAAGAAGGCGACGGCAGTGATGAGCAGAACGATGAGCGTATCGACAGCCCGCTCCGTTACCACCGTACCGATTGCTTTCGGAAAAGGCACCTTGTCGTACCGGTTCAAGACACCGCAGCGAGCAAACTCGCCGATACGGGGAATCAGCAGACTGACGGCGTAAGACAGGAAGACCGCATTGACGCAGACCGACGCACGGGGGTGCTCGCCGATGGGTTCGAGGCTCTGTTTCCATCTCCATCCACGGAAAGCCTGTGCCAGAACGCCGAAAGGGAGAGAAAGAAGCATCCACGTCCAGTCCATCTCATGAAAGAGGACATGACGGATGCTGGAGAAGTCGAATCCCCTATACATCCAATAAAGGATCGCACTTCCAAGCAGTAACGGCAATGCAATCTTCACAGTATAGTTGAACAGTCTCTTCGTCTTCATATAATGGAGCAAAGATAAGGAAAATGCTTTTAAATGCAAAATAAAATGTATATCTTTGTAGGCGAATAAAGAAAAATTATGAAATCAGTCAAGCCAAAGAAGAATCTGGGTCAGCACTTCCTTGTCGATTTAAGCATCGCCCGCCGGATCGCCGACACCGTCGATGCCTGTCCCGACATCCCCATTCTGGAAATCGGACCGGGCATGGGCGTCCTCACGCAGTATCTCGTGGGGAAGCCCCGGGAAGTGAAGGCGGTGGAAATCGATGCGGAAAGTGTCGCCTACCTCTACGAGAAATTCCCCACGCTGCATGAGCATATTCTCGGTGAAGACTTCCTCCGAATGGACCTCTCGCAGGTGTTCGACGGCAGGCAGTTCGTCCTTACGGGCAACTACCCCTACGACATCTCCTCGCAGATCTTCTTCAAGATGCTCGACTACAAGGATCTCATCCCCTGCTGCACAGGCATGATCCAGCGGGAGGTGGCGCTCCGCATGGCCGCCGGGCCGGGATCGAAAGCATACGGAATACTGTCCGTCCTGATGCAGGCGTGGTATGATGTGGAGTATCTCTTCACCGTGGATGAAAACGTATTCAACCCGCCGCCAAAGGTGAAGAGCGCCGTCATCCGCATGACACGGAACGGCGTGACCGACTTAGGCTGTGACGGGCAGCTGTTCAAACGGCTGGTAAAGGCCGTCTTCAACCAACGGCGGAAGATGCTGCGTGTCAGTCTGCGACAGCTGTTCAATACCGGGAAACCGGCCGACAGCTTCTATGCACAGGACATCATGACGAAACGCCCCGAACAGCTGTCCATCCCACAGTTCGTAGAACTCACGAACAAAGTTGACGAACAGCTGAAACTCATTTCCGCCGGAAATGGAGAAAGCCGGGAGAGGTCTCAGGGGTTGAAGGAATCAAAGGAGGCAAAGCCAGATGCCTCGTAGACAGATGCTCCTGAGCCGCCACCTATCCTCCGCCTCCCCTCCCCCCTCCACTTTCGGCTTGTCCCTTCCCCTCCGCCGGACCGGCTCCTTTAATCCTCGATGAATCCTTTACTCCCCCCGGAACCCATGACCCGAAAAGAACAATACGAACAGCTGATACCGCAGATTGCCGCACTTATCAAAGGCGAGAAAAACCTCGTGGGCATCTTGGCCAACGTGTCAGCGGCCCTGCACGACACCTTCCCGGAACGGTTCTTCTGGGCTGGCTTCTACCTGCAGCAGGACAAAGACCGGCTCCGGCTGGGTCCCTTCCAGGGATCCGTCGCCTGCTATACCATCCCTTACGGAAAGGGAGTCTGCGGCAAGGCATGGGAGGAAGGACACACGCTCATCGTCCCCGACGTAGACGACTTCCCCGGACACATCGCCTGCAGCAGCCTCTCACGCAGCGAGATCGTCATCCCGATGTACGATTCCGCACATACCTTCCGTGGAGTGCTCGACATCGACAGTACCCGCCCCGGCGACTTCAACGAGACGGACAAAGAAGAGCTGGAGCACATTGTCGGCCTGCTGATGAAGGAGACAGAGTCCCTTTTCCGGTTCTTCCGTTAAATGTGCGGATGCTTTTCGTAGAGCCTTACGGAAAATCCGAGGTGGTTCATTCAACAAAATAGAGCCAAGACGGTCAGCTGTCCATTCTATCAGCCCCCTCCGATACAAAAGCCTTTCAACTTAATAGGTTGAAAATACAGACAAGGTTTTGAAAAACCATTACATAATTGCAGACAAATCATCTGCAAATATAAAAATACATACAAAAAATCAAGTTTGCAACCAGCAGAAAGCCAACAGGTTATCAAGCCGTTTTTAAAAGGTGCCTGATTGGACTTCAAAAGGGCGTTGGTAATGCTCTGAAAGAGCACCTGTTGCAAGTCAATCAGGCATCTTTTAGAGGCTAAAAGGGCATGTGTCGCTTTGCGTTACATGAAAACTGTTTACAAATACCGATGATGGGGAATAAGTTGTCTGTAGAAGACAGAAAGACCTGCTGATGGACAGACCTCGTATCTGTTCCCCTTTTCTGCATCTTATCTTGCAGTCTATCCTCCTTTGTGAAGCCATCCGATTTCGGACGGTCATATCCTGCAAGTGCATTAGCCTTTATTCTGTTTCCAATCTATGGATTTAACGGAAGAACAAAAAACAGGGGGAAAATTTGGAACTGAACAAGAAAATGCTTATCTTTGCGGCATAAACATAATGACGTGTGGGTCTATCCACAACCATTTTAGATAAATTTAAGTTAGACAATAGGGATTCTCATCAGATTTTTTGAGAATCCTTTTTTATTAACATTAGATTCATTACACACATGAAAAAGACTTTTGAATCGGCACTTTTTAAGTTTGCCTACTTCCCCAACTATGACAAAGCCATTGAGTTCCTGGCCGAGAATCTTGCAGACCCTGAAGCTTGGGAATTCTCGGATGCAAACGAAAAACATTATTCAATTTTGAAGAGTTATCTGGAACATATTTTCAGAAAGCTCAAAGCAGAGAACAAGGTGGCATACACAAGCAACAACTCTCACGCTTGTTTCAATACGGGATTGGTAACCAAGAATCTGGAGCCTATATTCGCTTTCTTTGAGGAATACCGCAAACCTCGGAAAGGAAAGGACAATCCCCAATATTGTTTCAAGGCTTTCCTAAAAGAAAGTGACATCCAACTGCTAAAAACATTTCCAAGCAGACACCCGGACATTGCCGACTTCTTTCAGAAACCCGAGGATCTGATTTTCAATCCACGATGTCAACTTATTCCACAACTTGACCATATCATTGAAGACAACCTGACACGATTCCCCATCCACATCCAATCTCTGGATTCGGGAGAAATACGCCGTAGACTGGATGGAGCCATAGAAGAAGTGAAGAAAAGAGTAAAAACCAACTACAAACTGGCTGTCCCTCAATTTTACAACAACCGTATCCAGCTATTGTTACCCCTGAACCTTACGCCAGGGTCTCCCAATCCTGATTTGGCATTGGTCATCCATAAAATCAGCGATGATACTTATACCGCCCGCACCTGTCTCACACTGAAAATGGCGTATAACAATGCCCGGTTGATCGTGAAGCCGCAAAGCGTATGGCTGAAACCATAAGCACTTCTCCATCAGGGTGAGCCATCCATCTGTCATTCACCCATGGCCTATCAACACCCCTGCCCGAAAAGCACACTCTTGTAATCAGGCCTTGCCGGGGAGTTGCCGCTCCGTCACACACAGGAAGGACAGATGCCCCCACGCACAGAACAGCTGGCCACACAACGCCGGTAGTAGCACGGAGGATTTTTGGGGAAATAAAATAAAAGTAGTACCTTTGCAGTCAAATTACGATATAATAAGGTATTAGAAAAAGATGATCACACTTTCAAATCTTGCGATCCAATTCGGCAAGCGGGTTCTCTACAAGGACGTTAATCTGAAGTTTACACCGGGCAACATCTACGGCGTCATCGGTGCCAACGGCGCCGGCAAGTCGACGCTGCTCCGGGCCATCTCCGGCGACCTGGAGCCCAACAAGGGAACCGTGGAACTGGGGCCGGGCGAACGGCTGTCGGTATTGGAGCAGGACCACTTCAAATATGACGGATACAAGGTGATGGATACCGTCCTCATGGGACACGAGACGCTCTGGCGGAACATGAAGGAGCGTGAGGAACTTTACGCCAAACCGGAGATGAGCGAGGCGGACGGCAACCGCGCCGCCGACCTCGAGCTGAAGTTCGCCGAGATGAACGGATGGGAGGCTGAGAGCAATGCGGCACAGCTGCTGCAGAACCTCGGTGTCAAGGAGGACCTGCACCAGAAGCAGATGGCGGAACTGTCGAATACGGAGAAAGTGCGCGTCATGCTGGCAAAAGCCCTCTTCGGGAAACCGGAGAACCTGCTGCTCGATGAGCCTACCAACGACCTCGACCTCGACACCGTCGAGTGGCTGGAGGACCACCTCGGCGACATCGACGAGCACCAGACGGTACTGGTCGTTTCCCACGACCGTCACTTCCTCGATTCCGTCAGCACGCAGACCATCGACATCGATTTTGGCAAGGTGACCGTCTTCGCCGGCAACTACTCTTTCTGGTACGAAAGCTCGCAGCTGGCTCTCCGCCAGGCCCAGAACCAGAAGATGAAGGCCGAGGAGAAGAAGAAACAGCTGGAGGAGTTCATCCGCCGGTTCTCGGCCAATGTGGCAAAGAGCAAGCAGACCACCTCGCGCAAGAAGATGCTGGAACGCCTGAACGTCGAGGAGATACGTCCTTCGAGCCGCAAATATCCGGGCATCATCTTCTCCATGGAGCGCGAACCGGGCAACCAGATCCTTGAAGTGGAGAACCTGAAGGCTGTCGATGCCGACGGCACAGTGCTGTTCGACAACGTGAACTTCAACATCGAGAAAGGGCAGAAGGTCGTCTTCCTCTCCCGCAATCCGAAGGCGATGACGGCCCTCTTCGAGATCATCAACGGCAACCGAAAGGCTGACGGCGGCACTTACAACTGGGGCGTGACCATCACGACGGCCTATCTCCCGCTGGACAATACCGGGTTCTTCAACAGCGACCTGAACCTCGTCGACTGGCTGTCGCAGTACGGGCCGGGCAACGAGGTCGCCATGAAGGGATTTCTCGGGCGCATGCTCTTCAAGCAGGAAGAGGTTGAAAAGAAGGTGAACGTGCTCTCCGGAGGCGAGAAGATGCGCTGCATGATTGCACGTATGCAGCTGCAGAACGCCAACTGCCTGATTCTCGACACGCCTACCAACCACCTCGACCTGGAGAGCATTCAGGCGTTCAACAACAACCTGATCAGCTTCAAGGGCAACATCCTCTTCAGCTCCCACGACCACGAGTTCATCAACACCGTGGCCGACCGCATCATCGAACTGACGCCGAAGGGAACCATCGACAAGCTGATGACCTATGACGAATACATTCACGACGACCGCATCAAAGAGCAGAAGGCGGGGATGTATTAAGGCAGAATCCGGGGATTCCATACAGGCATGCCGGAGCCATGAGGCAGGGCTGGCCCGCCGGTGTCTTCCTGCTTTCATGCGGCATCCCCGGCCGGCCGGGAAGGCTGAAGCCGTCAGAGGCGGTCGGCAGAACCGGTCTTGAGAACGTCAAAGATGGCATACAATTTGCAATACATACTTATGAGAAATAGAATTTAGACATGAGTAAGAACAAGAGAAAGATAAACGTGGATGGCGAAGAGCTGGAACAGAACAGCCAGAATACCGCCGCGAACGAAGCTGAGACGCAGGAAGAGCAGCCTGTGCCGGAAGAACAGGAGACCGACCCTGCAACGGCTGCACGGCAGGAAGCCGACCAGTGGAAAGACAAGTACATCCGTCTGGCGGCTGAATTCGACAACTACAAAAAACGCACGCTGAAGGAGAAGTCGGAGCTTATCCTCAACGGAAGCGAGAAGACCGTCTCGGCAGTCCTGCCCGTTCTTGACGATTTCGAACGCGCACTTGCTGACAAGACGGAAGACCCGCAGGCCATCAAGGAGGGCTTTGAACTGATATTCAAGAAGTTCATCAAGGTGCTGGAAACGTTAGGCGTAAAGAAGATCGAAACCGACAACGCCGACTTCAACGTCGACTACCATGAGGCCATCGCAATGGTTCCGGGCATGGGCGACGAAAAGAAAGGCAAGGTGATCGACTGCGTACAGACGGGTTACACGCTCAACGACAAGGTCATCCGCCATGCGAAAGTGGCCGTCGGACAATAATATCGGAAGGAGACAGAAAGAGACGAAGAGGCGCTGAAGGAAATCCCACTCATGCGGGGGCTGTCCCCTCGGCACTCCGGACATAAGGGTCGGGGCGGCCGCCTTCCCCTTTGCAGCTCTCCCTGCCTCCTTAAATTCCATAAAGAAGAATGGCAAAAAGAGACTACTACGAGGTGCTGGGTGTCAGCAAGAGCGCCTCAGAAGACGAGATAAAGAAAGCATACAGGAAACTTGCCATCAAGTATCATCCCGACCGCAATCCGGGTGATACGGAGGCAGAGGCAAAGTTCAAGGAAGCCGCCGAAGCATACGATGTGCTGCATGACCCGCAGAAACGCCAGATGTACGACCAGTTCGGTTTCGATGCACCGGGCGGCGGATTTGGCGGCGGCAGTCCGTTCGGTGCAGCCGGCGGATTCTCCATGGACGACATCTTCTCCATGTTCGGCGACATCTTCGGCGGGCGCGGCAGAGGCGGACATCAGGCACAGAGATACCGGGGTACGGACCTGCGTCTGAAGGTCCGGCTATCCCTGCAAGAGGTAGCGACAGGTGTCACCAAGAAGTTCAAGGTGCGCAAGGATGTTACCTGCGACCACTGCCACGGCTCTGGAGCAGAGGCCGGCAGCGGTAGCGAGACCTGCCCGAACTGTCATGGGACGGGCGTGGAAATCCGCACCCAGCAGAGCATCTTCGGCATGATGCAGACCCAGACCGTCTGCCATGTCTGCGGCGGCGAGGGAACCGTTATCAAGAACAAGTGCAGCCACTGCCATGGAGAAGGCATCGTCAAAGGCGAAGAAGTCGTTGAAATCAACATCCCGGCAGGCGTAGCCGAGGGTATGGTCGTCAATGTCCCGGGCAAGGGCAACGCCGGAAGACACAACGGTGTGACGGGAGATATCCAAGTGTACATAGAGGAAGAGCCCGACGATACCTTCATCCGCGACGGACAGAATGTCGTCTACAATCTCCTGCTCGATTTCCCGACGGCGGTACTGGGCGGACAGGCTGACATCCCGACCATTGACGGGAGCAGCGTGAAGATCAAGATCGAACCGGGCACGCAGCCGGGCAAGACGCTCCGCCTGCGCGGCAAGGGACTGCCCGCCGTCCAAGGCTATGGAATCGGCACAGGCGATCTGATCGTCCACATCAGCGTGTATGTCCCGAAGGAACTGAACAAAGAAGAGCGGAAAGCCATCGAGAGGCTGCGTGAGAGCGAAAACTTCAAAGGCGACACCACGACCAAGCACTCCATCTTCGAGAACTTCCGTAAACTGTTCTCATAGACGCTTATCACCGCTTATCACAGCCCATCATCGCTTATCACAGCCATCATCGCTTATCACCAGCCATCACCGCTTATCACCGCCCATCCCCTCCTACCCCACCCATCCCATGACATACCAAGAAACTGTAAAATACCTGTTTGCCAGCACCCCCGTCTTCGAGCACATCGGTGCTTCCGCCTATAAAGAAGGACTGGGTACGACAAAGGCTCTGGACGAACACTTCGGCCATCCTCACACCCGTTTCCTGTCCATCCATGTTGCCGGAACCAACGGCAAAGGCTCCTGTTCGCACACACTGGCCGCCATTCTCCAGGCCGAAGGCTACAAAGTAGGACTCTACACCAGTCCGCATCTTGTTGACTTCCGAGAGCGCATCAGGGTCAACGAACAGATGATTCCGGAACAGGAAGTCATAGATTTCGTCGAACAGGAGCGTCGCTTCTTCGAACCGCTCCATCCGTCTTTCTTTGAGCTGACGACAGCACTGGCATTCAAATACTTTGCTGAACAGAAGGTAGACATCGCCGTCATCGAAGTAGGTCTGGGCGGCAGGCTGGACTGCACGAACATCATCACCCCCGTCCTGTCCATCATCACCAACATCTCACTCGACCACACACAGTTCCTCGGTAATACCCTGGCAGCGATTGCCGGCGAGAAAGCAGGCATCATCAAACAGGGCGTACCCGTCATCATCGGCGAGGCCGTACCCGAGACAAAGGCGGTATTCCAGGCAAAGGCACAGAAGATGGACGCACTCATCGTCTTTGCGGAAGACATTCCGGCCGTATGCGCATCACACGCACTCCCTACCGGCGGCATCGCTTACCGGACACGCTTCTTCGGCGACATCACCGGCGAACTGGGCGGCAGTTATCAGGAGAAGAATGCCAACACGGTGCTGACAGCCGCCATGCTCCTGTATAATAAAGGCGTGATCAGAAATACCGACAGCATCGCCCGAGGCTTCGCCGATGTCTGCGAGGCTACAGGCCTGATGGGGAGATGGCAGAAACTGCAGGACCGTCCGCTGGTCATCTGCGACACAGGGCACAATGCCGGAGGCTGGCAGTACCTCTCCCGGCAGATCCGTCACCAGCCCTGCCGCTGCAGGCGCATCGTCTTCGGCATGGTAGACGACAAGGACCTGCACGCTGTCATGTCCATGCTGCCCGACGATGCCGCCTACTACTGGACACAGCCCTCCACCCGACGTGCCTTCCCGGCAGAGAAAGTCGCCGCCACAGCTGCCGGCTACGGCCTGCACGGAGAGACCTTCCCTACCGTTCCGGAAGCCTACCGTGCCGCCCTTCATGCTGCCGACAAGGACGATTTCATCTTCGTCGGAGGTTCCAGCTATGTAGTGGCCGACCTTCTGGCAGCCATCAGATGACCTCCGGGCAGCCTTCGGTACAGGCTCTCAAAGCAAACATAAGTCCAACGAAGCACACAAAAGGACAAAGACACACAAGGGAAGCAAAGAGACATAAGAAAAGCAAAAAGAGACAAAGACACACAGAGGGAATGAAGGGGCGACTGCTGCAAAGCACGTCCCTTCATTCCCTTTTATCAATCCCCCTTCCCCGCCGATGCCGAAGCCGTCAGCTGCCTTTGTATTCCTTTGGAGACACCTTGTACATCCCGGTAAAACATTTGTTGAAATACGACAGACTGCTGAAGCCCACCTGATACATCACCTCGGAAACCGTAAGCTGCCCCTGTCCAAGCAGCATGGCAGCCCGCTTCAGCCGCTGTTCACGTATGAAACTGACAGGTGTCTGCCCTGTAAGCAACTTCATCTTCCGGTAAAGCTGCTTCTGTTCGATTCCGATCAGCTCGCACAGTCTGCTTACATTGAATTCTTCCGACGACATATTGCTGTTGATGGCCTTCATGATTTCGGTCATCAAACGCTCGTCATCATTCACCGTTTCAATTCTCCCCTGTCCCTCTTCCGCGATAGAAACGATATGGGCACTCTTGACTATCGAAGCCTTCCGCCTGAGCAGCTGTACCATGTGCAGCTGGAGTTTCTGCAGATTGAAAGGCTTGGGAATGAACACGTCGGCACCGCACGAAATGCTCTTCAGTTCTGTCGTCTGGTCATCTTTTGCCGTCAGCATGATGATGGGCGTGTCTGCTGTCGCATGGTTATGCCGCAGCCGCCTGCACAGTTCCGTCCCGTCCATGCCGGGCATCATCTGGTCGGTGATGATGATGTCGGGGACTGTCGCCGCCACGTGTTCCATCGCTTCCTCACCGCTGTAAGCCACCATCGCCCTGTAGTTCTCGTTCAGGGCAGACTTCAGGAAGTCCACCATGTCATGGTTGTCATCCACGACAAGCACCGTCGGCCGTCCGTCCGCATCGCCGGTACGACTTCCGTCGCCCGACAGTCCGTACCCGGCCTCGCCGACAGGAATCGAGAAGGTCACCCTCAGCCCGCCGGCATTCTCGGCGGCGATTGTCCCCCCATGGAGTTCCACATATTTCCTCGCCACGGCCAGCCCCAGCCCCGTACCGTCATGCTGGCTGTCGCCTTTGTAGTACTTATAGAAGATCCGGCGGAGTTCGCCTGCCGGGACACCCGGCCCGTTGTCAGCAACGCTGACCGTTGCGCAGCCCTGTCCCGTACCGACGCTGACCGTAATCCGCCCCGTCCTGTCGTCAACATATTTTGCAGCATTGGACAGGAGGTTGCGGACGACCGACTGTATCTTGACGATGTCAACATCCATCCAGAGCGTCTCTACGGAGCTGTGGAACGACAGCGACACCTGCCGGTCCCGTGCCCGGTCAGAAAACTCACGGACACAGTTGCCCACCAGGGAGACGAAATCGACGTGCGAGTCGAGAATCCGGTCATCGCCCTCGACTTCCATCCGCTTGAAGTCCAATATGCGGTTGATGATGTCGCTCAGCCGCATGGCATTGCCATGTATCGACCGCAGCTTCCCGCGGAAACGGGCATTGGTCGTTTCCGACAGCAGCTTCTCCAGCGGGGCTATGATCAGGCTGAGCGGTGTCTTGACCTCATGCGACATCTCGACGAAGAAGTCCATCTTCTGCTCCGTCAGGGCGATGGCGTTCTCCCGTTCGCGTTCTCTTAGCTCCTGCTGCGCACGCCTTCTGTAAAAGGAGAAGACCGCATAGACAAGCGACGAGGACGACAGAAGATACAGCAGCCATGCCCACCACTGCCGGTACCAGGGATAGGGCACCCAGAGCGTGTACTTCCTGACACTGCCCGACCGGGGACCGGCCGACACATACAGTTCGCAGGCACCGCCCGGCAGGGCCGGCAGGGCGATGCTGTTCGTCCCCGCAGCCAGCGGCATCCATCGGCTGCCGTCGCCCAGTCTGTACCACAGTACTTCCGAGCTGCCGTTGCCGTAGTCGTAGGTGGAAAGGAAGATGGAGATGTTCTTCCTTCCGCCAAGACGGATATCCGTGGCAAAGCGCGGGACAATGCCGCCGACAGCTCTGCCGTCGACGCTTATCCCCGTGACGTAAACATCCACGTCACGGCTGTTCCTTCCGTCCGATATCCGCTGCCTGGCCACGACATCCTGTCCGCCCCAGCATATCGAACGGTCTGCACCCACGTAAGTACCGGCCGTGAACCTGTACTCGGGCTTGCCCGAAGAATGGACCGTATTGTCGTGCAGGTCGATGTAGAAAAGTCCTTCTGACGTCGACATCCATACCCGGGCGTTCTCGTTCACGAAGGCATAGATCATGCCGTCATCCACGCTGAACCCGGTATCGGTGTACCTGCCCGATGCCATCTCGTATCTGTAAAGACGACCCTGCACGTCAATCCATACAGAGCCTCTTGCCACCGTCATGCCGTCAAGAAACATCTTCCGCCTGAGCGACACGCGGAAACTGCGTGTGTCGATGGACACCAGTCCCTTGCCGGTATAGGTCCACAGGTGTCCGCTGCCGTCCGGAACAAGCCGGTAGGCCGTGCTTACCAGCTCGGCATCCTTCCCGAAGGGCGACCGCAGCATCCGGTAAGTCCCGCCGCTCCGCAGCAGCGCCTTCTTGTCGACGACGTACAGTCCGCCCATGTAGGTGGCCACCCACAGCCTCCGCCGGTCGTCTTCGTAGAGGGCATAGGCCCAGTCCGAATTCCGTCCGTCGCTGCCGGTGAGGGTGAAATAGTCGAACCGGTCCGCCTGCCGGTCGTACCTGGCTATACTCGCATCCGTGGCGATCCAGATGTCATGGTCACGGTCTTCATAGATATGGCGTATCATGTTCTTCTTCAGTCCGCTGCCGACCCTGAACCATCTGCAGCCCCGCCTTGTGACGTGCAGGATTCCGTTCTCTCCTCCGAGCCACTTCTCCCCGTCAGCCGTCTCGAGGACGTTCGTGAAGGTGTTTCCCTCGTTCGAGCGGATCATGTCGACAATGCGGGTGTACTCGAAAGGATCCGCCTGCCGGGCGAATGCCGCCCCGTGGTCGGTGGAGATCCATATATTGCCCAGGCGGTCGCGGAAGAAGCTGTTGATACGGTTGCTGGGCAGACTGTACAGAGGCGACGACACGTCATGGCTCACCGTCCGTCTGCTTCCGCTTTCCGGGTTGAACACCAGCATGCCGTATTCTGAAGCGACGAGCAGGTTGCCGTCAGGCAGGACGAGGGGATGGTTGTACGTGCTGCCCGACAGGGCACGAGCCGTCTTTCCGTCCACCAGACTGCGGTGCAGGAGACCATGCTCCGTTCCGACCCACAGACACCTGCGTCTCCGGTCTATATCGATGCTGTAGACATTGTCGTGTATGCCCGTGTCCCTTATGTTTCCCCTGCCGTCCATGAAAGAGAGTCCCTTCAGATGGCCTATGTACACGCCGTTGCCGACAGGTCGGATGGCGTAGATGATATTGTCCTTGCCGCCCGGAACCATATACCGCTGCCACAGCCGGCGCCGGGTGTCGAAGCTGAAGAGACCGTTCGACTTCGTCCCCGCATAGAGGACTCCTCCCGACATGACGACTACACGTACCTCGCCCGTCTGCGGGACATTGCCCAGAGGGTTGCAGAGCCGTTCGCTCCTGATGTCGAGAAACCGGAGTCCGTCGTCACCGCCCAGTATAAGGATGTCGCGGTTCAATGCGGCAGCAGTCCAGAAGCTGCCGCCGGTAATCTTCCGGGTGCTGTAACCGTCGTAGGTGAACACGCCCTGCCTCGTGATGAGCCAGACCATCCCCTGGCGGTCCTGCCACACCTGCTCCACCTCGTTCGCCGCATAAGGCAGAGAAACGTTGAAAAACCGGGCGAAGTGCGCCGACCCGGACGCCATGCAGGCTGCTCCCGACAGAAGGAGCAGCAGTGAGAGGATTCTTCGTCTTAAATGTCCGAACATCTTTGTCATACCAAAAAGATTACAGCCGTGGAGCAGACAGGACCGTCCCTGTTTTCCCCGTACGGCAAATCATTTGCAAAATTACAGAAAAAGCCGCTTTCCGGGCGGCTTCTTCTTGTTTTTAATGTGTTTTCCGCACGGCAGCGGACAGGAAGGCAGGGAAGCGGCGGACAGCCCTCTTCCGGACGGATCCGCCTCCAAGGAACGGACAGGATTGCACCGGCCGTTTTGTGACCTGCCGTCCCCGACATTCCAACCAACGCCCTCTTGCCCTTCAATCAACGCCCCATCAGCCTTCAATCAACGCCTCCTTAGACCGCAACCAAGCACCTTTTGAAAACGGCTTTATAATGCACTGTTCATCAGATGGATACAAGTCCGGATCCAGCCGCCCTTCGGATGAAAGAGGAGACCGTGAAAAAGAAGTGGAAAAAAGGACTTTCGACGGATGCGGACGGCAGTCTGCCAGCCCGGTCCGGAAGAGCGAGCCGTTCTCCCACCGCCTGCGGTTTCCCGCCGTCCTCCGCTGCACAGCGGGCTATTCCGCATAGGCATCCAGCGCCACCGTGGGTGTACCGTTGACGAAACAGCCCTTGTTGTAGCCTTCGTTGTAACCGGCAGGTGCTTCCGGCTCCCAGTAGAAGACCCCCTCGAGATGTCCCGTGGCCTTTCCTTTGCGGATGACCGAGGCAATGCAGTCGCGGCACTCCTCGGCATTGTCATAGTCCATGCCGATCTCGCAGAGCATGACCGGTTTTCCATAGGTGGCATACAGCGTCTTGATATTGTCTACACATTTGTCTGCATAGACGGCACCCTTTCCCTTTTCAGGATAGAGCGACATACCGATGACATCGTACTTCCCGCCATACTTCCGCATATAGTCGAAGACACGGGTATAGAACGCCAGGTTGTCGCCACAGTCAATGTGGACAATCACCTTGGCGCCGGGGAAGACACCCTTTACCGCATCGTAGCCCGCATTGGTCAGTTCGGCATAGTTGCTCCCGTTGTCGATGCGGCCCAGCGGCCACAGCATGCCCGTGCGGGTCTCGTTGCCGACCTGCACCCATTCAGGGGTGATGCCGAACGACTTAAGTTTCGTCAGCACCGACGTGACATGGGCGGCCACCGCCGTCTTCATCTGCGGGAGGTCGTAGCCTGCCCACGCTGCCGGAACGGTCTGCTGTCCCGGATCAGCCCAGCTGTCACTGAAATGGAAGTCGATCATGACCCTCAGCCCCAGTGCCGCAGTCCGGCGCGCCTTCACCAGCACATCGTCGGCGTTGTTCCAGCCCGATGCCGGATTTACCCAGACACGCAGCCGGACGGCGTCTACATGGCAGTCTCTTTTGAGCAGTGTCATGAGTTCCGTGCGCCCGCCGTTCCCGTCATAGAAGCTCTGTCCCTCGCTCTCCAGCTGGGTCACCCAGCTTATGTCCGCACCTTTGGCGAACGTTCCGGCTGCGGCCGGTGTCTGTTCCGGCTGCCGGGGGGAGGTCACGGGACTGTCTTCTTTGTTGCAGGATGCCTGCACGCCTGTGATGAACAGCAGCAGGGCGATCATATTAAAAAACTTCTTCATTTTTACAGTTGTATAAGGATGTTGTTTATTGTTCAGTTAATGTATAAGTGCCCTTGCAGAGATCGACGGTGAAGGCATAGGTCTTCCCGACCTTCCATCCCTTCGGTGCGCCATCTTCCTTCCTGCCCCACCGGAGCGTGCCGTCAGCCTGCGTGCCAAACAGATTCTTGCTGGAACCATTGAGGAGAATCTGCACGCCCCACGGGGTATCGGCTGTCGCCGCGACCGTTGCGGCATATACCCCGGGACGGCCGGCTACGGGGGACATCCCGACCGGTTCCCAGCTGTCGTTGAAGCCGGCATATGCGACTTCCGTGACAGCCTCGTCCATCGGATACCAGTAGCTCATCCAACCGAGCGAGGCGCAAACGACATACAGGCCTTTGCCGGGCTGGGGAATGTTCCGGCCTTTCACGGTGAGCTTCTTCTCCTCCGTGGCGGGATCCTGGTCGATTTCCGTCCAGTCCTGATAGGCCTTCGAGAAGTAATAGCCCCATGAGGAATTGAAACTGACCGCTGCGGCATAGCAGAGATTGTCCTCGTCGTACAGCGTCAGATATTCCGTGTAGTCCCACAGGTCGTCGTTGCCGAGGATGTACAGCTTTCCCGGGACTTCTTCCGGAGTGCTGCCCTTGCCTGCCGTGCAGGTCCAGCCCGTCGGATCGGAAAGATCCAGCATCAGCGTCTGGTCGCCCGCAGAAGGAACCTGCACCGTGATGTCAGTAGGGACAGAACCGAATGTGATCTTCCCGTTCTCCATGCCAAAAGCCACGTCCGTGCGGAGGGCAGCCTCGTCGTCTGTCCCGGTAGAGACATTGTATTGCCTGCCGGTACCGCTGATACGGATCCTTACCTCTCCGGCTGATGCCGCATGGAAGGGCAGCGTCCACCTGCCCGTCTTCCTGTCGTAGGTCATTTCGCCCTCGATGGCTCCGCTGACGGAAAGCGAAGGAATGTACAGCGCACTCCATTCCTGCCGCGGGGTGTTCACGACCGTGTAGTAACAGCCTGACGGCCCCGGAAACCAGAAGTTCCAATGCGTCTCGCCGCTGCCTGCCGCAAACGCCTTGCCGCCGCCGTCGTCGCCGACATTGCCCCAGAGCGTGCCGTCGCCTTCCTGCAGCCACCAGTTGTACCATCCGGCAGCCCCCACGAACCCGCGGTAGATGCCGTCGGACTCGGGCGAAGAAAGCCGCCTGCCGGTGTCAGTACGGTCGGAGGCGAGGATGAAGGCCCGGCTCATGTCAATCCGGTAAGGGGTGACCTGTATGCGGTAAACGTTGCTGTACACGGGATCCAGGTTGTTCGCCAGCACCGACTTCATCCGTATGTACAGGGGCGACGGCGTATCGCCCGCCAGCCCCAGCCGTCCGGCAAGCGTGTTGAGTGCCTCGACCGTGTACTGCAGGGAAGTGCTGCCGGCCTTGGTGAGGACTTCCACCGGAGAGGAGAAATCCTCCGTACCGGCGAACTGCAACGTGTTTGCTGTCGTACCGGCCGGTGCCTGTACACGCTCATCGCTGGTGGACAGCCGGGAATTGTCCGTCCAGTAGAGGGTCAGGGCAAGATCCGGCTTATGGTTCTTGTCGAGGACGACATCGCCGGATCCGTCCAGTTCTACGGCCTGTGCTCCGCTGGAGGAAATCAGGTCAGCATCGGTGCTGCATGAGGCAGAGGACAGGACGGCCAGCAAAGATAGTAAAAAATATTTTGTTTTGTTCATAACCTATCAGGGAGTTAATAATTTTCGTTTGAAAGATTGGGGTTGGCCGACAGTTCGGCCGCGGGAATCGGATAGACATTGTACCGGCTGTCCGTGGCACGTCCGTCTGCCACGCCGCCTTTCCACTGCCACGTGTACGCATCCCCTGTGAACAGGCCGTACCGTATGAGATCCGTGCGGCGTGTACACTCCCAGTAGAGTTCGCGACCCCGCTCGTCGAGGATGAACTTCAGCGTGAGCTGCGCCGCACGGATGTCGCCGTCGGCATTGCCGAAGGCACGCTCCCTCACACGGTTGACGCATTGCAGTGCCTCGGCACGTGACGCACCCTGTCCGCCACGCAGCACGCTCTCAGCAAGCATGAGGTACACATCCGCAAGGCGGAACACAGGATAATCAATGCTGCACCCTGCCGCTCCCGTATTGCTGGCAGGCTCGCCTGCATCGGTAAGATTGGAGTATTTCTCGCCGAAATAACCTTCCGACTGGTTGTCGATGCCCTTTCCGAGCCATTGCTCCTGACCGTCGGTATAGAACCTGTACCGCCGGTCGGTCTTCTCCCTGCCTGCGAAAAGCTGCGGCAGTTCACCCCGCACACGGAACATACCCCATCCGTTCGTCAGTCCATAGCGGGCAGGATTCTGGGTGCTGGTGTTGCCGCATTCGCCACAGACGATATAGGTCGTGGCACCCCAGGAGACCGTGTGGACGGCATCGACGACAAGCGGGAAGATAATCTCGTTGGTACGCTTGTCATTGTCGGCATTGAACAGTTTGCCGTAATCCTGCTCAAGGGAAAAGCCGGCACTGACGATTTTCTTGCAGCAGGTAATGCAGTCTGTGTAGTGCATACCGGCACCGTACACTTCTGCATTGAGGTACAGCTTCGCCAGCAGAGCCCATGCAGCAGCCTTTGATGCACGTCCGTATTCGCACGACTGCGGGGCCTGCAGGCCGTCGGAGGATATGCTTTTCAGTTCCGATTCGATATAACTGAAGAGCTGCCTGTTGCTGTAACACCCGGGCGTGTAAGATCCGACGCCCATCGTTTCATCCACGAAAGGTCCCTTCCCGAAAAGGTCGAGCACGTAGTAGTAGGACAGCGCACGCAGGAAGCGGGCCTCCGCACGGTAGGCCTTCAGACGGCTGTTCCCCCCGGAGACGGCTTCGGTGTCATGGCGCAGGAACTCATTGCACAAGGCAATCGTATAGTATGCACGATAGTAGGTGTCGGCCACCCAGGGGTCGCTGGCATCCCACGACATATAGGTCAGTCCCTCTATCTTGTCGCCCGAGAGCCATGTCCCCGCCAGCTCGTCAGTAGGTGCCTCCTGGAGATTGAAGTAGCCGCGGAGGAAGTCGTAGCCGCTGTTGCTTGCCAGATCGGCATTGCCGCCGCCCTGTTCCTGTCCGGTGATGACAAACGAGGCATACAGTTTGGCAAGTGCCTGCCTGTATCCTTCTTCCGTGCCGTAGACTTCACCGGCGGAATGCTGGCTGTCGGTATGGGGAGTCTGGTCGAGGTCGGCCGTGCAGGCGTTCAGACCGCATACGGCCAGAGTAATAAGAATGATATGTTTTGTCTTCATTGTTTTCGATGTTTTAGAAATCCAATCCTATGGTCAGAGAATAGATACGGGGACGCGGGTACACGCTCATGTCTATGCCGCCCTGGCACTCCGGGTCGACACCCGTGTAATCCGTGAGGGTAAACACGTTCTGCACCATGAACGAGGCGTTGAGCGAACACCACTTCGCAATCTTCCCGAAATTGTACGACAGCTGCAGGTTGTCCATCTTCAGGAACGAAGCGTTCTCCACATAGAGGTCGCTCTCGAACTGCCGTTTCCGGAAATGTGTCTCCAGATAGCTGGCATTGAGGCGGTTGAGCTGGTAGCTGTTGTACGACATCGTTTCCCATGCACCCGTATTCATCGCCATTCCGTTGTAGAGGTAATTGCCGACACTGGCACGGAGCGATGTGCTCAGCGTGAGCCGCTTCCAGCGCACTGACGTGGAGAGACCGAAGAGCCAGTCGGCCGACGGCGAATGGTGATGGTACAGGTCCTTCGAGTCTACCTTTCCGTCGCCGTTGAGGTCGGCGTAGAGTCCTTCTATCGGCAGTCCTGTCCTCTCGTCATAAATCTGCTTGTAGACGTAGTAACTATAAGGTGCATGCCCCTCTGACAGCACCTGTACATAATGCGAGTCGATGGCACCGGCCGGCGTGTGGGGCGATGCCGAACGGGCGTTGAGGCGGAGATTCGTAATCCGGTTGCGCTGCCAGGTCGCATTACCGCTGAGGCTCCACTCCCAGCTGTCTGTCTGCACAGGCGTTGCAGACAGGGAGATTTCCACACCTTTGCCCGTGATATTCCCCACGTTGCTCAGCATCTGCTTGTTGAAGTTCGTACCGGCTGCAACAGGGACCGTGGCCAGCAGATCTTCTGTCCTGCGGCGGTAATAGTCGATGGAACCTGTCAGCCTGTCGCCGAAAAATCCGAAGTCCAGCCCCCAGTTCCAGGCCTTTGTCGTCTCCCACTTCAGACCGCTGTTGTATGCGGACGGACGGTAGGTTGCCGTCGGAATGCCTCCGAACATATAATAGGCCCCGCGCTGGCTGAGCGTGTACAAAGGCAGATAGCAGTAATTGGCAATGCCGTCCTGCTGCCCGGTCACACCATAGCTGGCACGCAGTTTCAGCGTGCTGAAAGCCGGTTTGAGCACCTTGAAGAAGCCTTCCTCAGACACCCGCCATCCCAGTGCGACCGACGGGAAAGAACCCCACCGGCTGTCCTTGCCGAAGCGGGAGGAACCGTCGCGGCGCAGACTGGCCGTGAGCAGATACCTGCCGTCGAAGCTGTAGTTCAGACGGCCGTAATACGAGAGCAGGACATGCCGCTGGTCGTCGGCGGCAGAGGCAGCCTGCTGCTCGGCCGGTTCTCTGTCATTGAGTTCGGTGTAGGCGGCGTTGGTGTACTTCCAGAACTGGTAGTCGTAACCGGCCGTGACCTCAAAGTTGCTCTTGATACGCTCCACATATCTGTTGTAGTTGAAATAGAACGTGAACAGCCTGTTCCGGTTCTTCTGCGGCCCGTACCCGTAGTTGCGGCCTCCTGTGTTGTAATACTGGTAGGCTTCGTGTGGCACATAGACGTGTCCCCGGCCGCGCGACCCGTCGTAGCCGAGCGTAAGGTGGGCATGGAGACCGGGCAGGAAACGGAAGCTGTAATCTGCATCGAGGCTGCCGATGACCCGGCAGACCTTGCTCGTGGAATGATAATTGGAAAGTAGTCCTGCCGGATTTCCCGTAGCACCCGTGACAGGAACGCCGTTGGCATCGACCGCTTCGTGATAGCCGAGGAAAGCGTCGCTGCCCGAATAGACCGGCGAACAGGGATTGTGCGTGGCAGCGCTCCAGATGGCTTCCGTATTGGCAAATCGGTTGTCGCCATAGGTCGCCTTCAAGTTGACATTCAGCTTGACACGGTTGTCCAGGAGGGTGGGAGTGAGCGTAAGGCTGCCGGTGTAGCGGGTCACATTGTCCGTCCGCAGGATTCCGTTCTGGTCGCTTATGCCGAGGGACAGGCGGTAAGGCATCGCACCAGCCCTGCCGGAGATACCAAGGTTGTTGTCCGTTCCGAAAGCGGTATGGAATATTTCTTTGTTCCAGTCGGTGTCGACACCGTCGTTGAGCAGCGACTTCTGGCTGTCATTGCCGTAAGTGCGCACCAGACGGTACAGCTCGTCACGTGTAATCATATCAGCCGTCCGGGTGGGAGTCTGGAGGGCGTTCGTCGAGGAGAACGTGATCTTCGGGCGGACGGAACTGGTGCCCTTCTTAGTGGTGATGATGATGACACCGTTGGAGGCACGCGATCCGTAGATGGCCGTCGAGGACGCATCCTTGAGGATAGTCATGCTCTCGATGTCGTTCGGATTGATGAGACTCAGGAAGTTTCCGCTGCCGGAAACCGACCCGCCGACCTCCATGGGCATGCCGTCGAGCACTATCAGCGGGTCGTTGGACGCATTGAGCGATGCGCCGCCACGGATGCGGATCGTACTGCCCGCCGAGGGCGAGCCGCCGCTGTTGACAATCTGCACACCGCTTACCTTGCCATTGACCAGTGCCTCGGGCGAACTGACAACCCCCTGGTTGAAATCCTTGCTGCCCACACTCGACACGGAGCCGGTAAGATCGCTCCTGCGCTGTACACCGTAACCGATGACGACAGCCTCCTGCAGGACCTGCTCGTCAGAGGCAAGCGTGACAGACAGCGGTCCCCTTGCGGGGATGCGCACCGTCCGGGTCTTGTAACCGACATAGGAGACCTGCACTTCTGCCGTCTGCCCGTCTACTTCAAGGACGAACTTTCCGTCAAGATCGGTGACAGTGCCTTTCCCTTGCCTCCCTGTCGTCACGGTCGCACCGACAAGGGCTTCCCCATTGTCGTCCGACACCGTGCCTGTCACCGTCCTGACATTCTGTGCGAAAGAAGACGCAGTGACGAGAAAGACAAGGAAAACCATACAGAACAAGCGCGCTTTGAAATTGCTTTTGTAAATCATATTGGTTTTTAGTTATATAGATAATTGTATCCGGTATAAGAAATCGTGCTCCCCAGAGCCGGCCGGCCGCCTCCTGTCCTCCCTGCAACAAGGCTGGAGAGGCTGACCGATGACACCTTCGTCCAGGTCAGGAGCAGCCTGCCAGAGAGAGAGGCGATCCGTTTGATGTGGCAAAATTAATAGACTTCCCGATACAACGCAAGCACAAAATGGACAATGTTTTGCTCATTTTGGACAGGGTGGGAATCTGTTGGGACAAAACGTTTTCTACCGGTGCAGGAGGGGGATTTTCCATTCCCATTGTGAAGCCGACAGCTATCCGGCAGCCGGAATGGAACGAATAAGATTTCTGTATGACGCAGGGATGAACCGCAGGCGGATCTGTCATGCAGACCTCATCAGACCGATAATAAAAAAGGGGATGTGTAAAATGCAAATTAATAACCTGACAACTTTCAAACTATAAGCAGGTTTTTCCTAAAAGCAAAGAAAAGGCCATTTCTTTACTCAAAATCGAGTACAGAAATGGTCATTTTTAATGAATTGTCTCAAACTGTAAGATGATCAAAATGGTATTTGCATTTTGACACACCCTCAAATCAGATCTGTATGATGGGGAACAGTTGTCCTATTCCCGGGATACAGTCTGACAGGCCGGAGGACAGACATACCCGGACCGCAGGCAAGTGGATGATGCCGGTCTGACCCAATAGGACAGACAGGATGTCAGGTACCGACGGCAAGAGGCTTTCCGCCGGCACAGGGAATGCTGTTCCCAACCGGTCGGGATTCCTGTTCCCAGCCGCTGGGAATCCAGTTCCCGGCCGTCGGGAAGCCGAGTCCCGACTGGCTGGAGACCATTCCGGGGCGCGCCTGATGTCCGGGGGCGTGCGGTTCAATGTTTCCGGTTGACCGCCTTTCGGCCTGCTCTCAGGCCGGGTTGACGGTTTCAAGACAGAATCCCGCTCTTCCGACGACCTGTGATCTGACCGCCGGCCGCCTCCCTATTCGTTGACGACTTTCTTCCGGGCTTCTGTCCATGCGATGATTCCGCCCCGAAGATTGGTGACGGAATACCCTTTCCCGGCAAGGAGCAGAGCGGCAATGGCGGAACGCTTGCCCGAACGGCAATAGACGGCGCAAGGACGCTTCCTGTCGAGCCGGGCGAGCGCATTTGTCAGGAAGGCGGAATCCTTCACATTGATGTTCACTGCCCCGGCAAGATGCCCCTCGGCATATTCCGCCGGTGTACGGACATCCACCAGCTGGACAGAATCGGAACTGATGACCTGCTCGAAACGGTTGACATCTACATTCTCGAAAAGCTCCTGCGCCGTTGCGCCAAGACTGACGCCCATTGCTGCCAGCAGGGCTGTAATCATCTTTTTCATCTCTCTTCTGGTTCTTTTATCTACTGACGGGGACTGCACAGGCCTCCCTCTCCTCCCCCTGACAATCCTTGCTCAACGCAAGGGCATGTCCCGGAGAGCCTCACGGATCCCTGCACCGGCCGTCATCTGGTTTGTTATAAGACAAAAAAAGAGAGTTGAATCATCAACTCTCTCTCTGTTGGGATACCCGGATTCGAACCAGGAATGACAGGACCAGAATCTGTAGTGTTACCATTACACCATATCCCAATGAACATTCAACTCATTTCCGAATTGCGATTGCAAAGGTAGCACTTTTTCCCGAACTGCCAAAATTTCCATGGACTTTTTTCTATCTACAGCCTGTTTTTTATGCTTCGCCCGCCAAACGGGCGGATTCCCGCCGTGCCTGCAGCGCCGCCTTCGGCGTGAAGGAACGGAGGAAAAATCCCGCTCATTGCCTGCGGACCAGACGGATCACGTTCACCTCCGGCCACGCCCCGAACCTGAACGGGACCGTACCGCCGATACCGAGCGAGACATACAGCATAGAACCGTCTTCTACGTATTTGCCGCCCCACTCATGGTACGCCCACTTGGCGGGAGAGAACCGGCCGATCTTCAGCTGGCCGGCATGGGTATGGCCGGAAAGGGTAAGGGCGATGTCCGTCTTGTGCAGGACGCCCCGCCGCCAATGCGTAGGGTCGTGGCTGAGCAGGATCTTGAACGTCCCGGCGGCCAGTCCCTCCATGGCCTTCCCCAGGTCGCCCATGCTCTTGAAAGGCGGGCGGCTGATATTCTCCACACCGATCAGGGTTATCGATTCGCTCTCGTCCGCTCCCTCCCGCCGGCGCTTACGGACAATATGGACATGGCGGTTCATCAGCAGATGCCAGCCGATCTTCTCCTCCAGATACTCCAGCACACGCTGGTTGCGCAGGGCGGGCGGTTCCTGGGCGAATGCCCCTTTCCGGTCGCCGCCCCTGTTCCCGGCAGTCGCCTCCATGCCGTATTCGCAGTAATCATGGTTGCCCATGACACTATAGACGCCATCCGGAGCGGTGATCCGGCTGAGGTCGGCAAGGAAAGGGAGCACCTCGTCTGCCCGCACATTCACCAGATCGCCGGTGAAAACCACCAGGTCCGGTTTCTGTTCGTTGACCATCCGCACCAGTTTCCTGATGAATCCGGGATTGCGGAGATACGTGCCGAGGTGCAGGTCGCTCAGCTGCAGGATACGATAACCGTCGAAAGCCGGGGGTAGCAGTTCCGACTCGCAGACCGCCGTACGCACCATGATCCGCCGCCAGCCGAAGAAGAAGCCGTAGACGAAGACGGCTATCAGGGCGGCAGCGCACAGCAGGGCGGCCTCCGGCGGGAGGACAAACTGCAACAGGACGAACACCAGCCTGGGCAGGTCGAGACAGAGCAGGAGTACCGTGAAGGCACGCAGGAGCGCATTATGGTAGATTCCCGCACGGAACAGATAGAAGGTGGCGACAGTCGCCACGGTCGGCAGCAGCCAGACAACGCCCAGCCCGAAGTCCCGGGAAGGCAGCACATACCGCCATCCCACGTACCCGTCGGGCAAGGCGAGCAGCAGAAGGAAAAGCACGACAGGCAGCAGCTGTTCCTTGAAATCCGCTTTCATCGGAGAGTGGATTTGCGCCCGGACCGATAGCCTTTATTCTGTACCAGATTGCCGTTGAGGTCGACGACACGTTCCGGAATCGGGAAGACGATGGTGTGGCGGTCGGCTTCCGTCGCCGGTGCCGTCCGCTGGTCGTAGGACCGGTGGAAACGGCCGAAGCGGATGAGGTCGTTGCGCCGCCATCCTTCCCACATCAGCTCCATGAGCCGTTCGGCAAGGATGTTGTCCAGGGTGGCCGCCCTGTAGCCCATTCCGCTGCGGCTGCGCACGGCGTTCAGCTCGGCATCGCCGTTCTCGCCGTTGCGCACCTCTGCCTCGGCTTTCATCAGCAGGACATCGGCATAGCGGAAGAGGACAATGTCGTTGTCGGGACTCTTTCCGTCGTTGTAGGCATTGGGATCCACCTCATACTTCGCCATCCGTGCCCCTGCCGTCTTGACATAAGGACTGTTCGTGAGGTTCACCTCCACTTCAAGCGGCATGTAGACAAGCGGGTCGCCGTTCTCCAGACGGACGATCTCACCGTTCACACGCACCGTGTCGGAATAGAGGTTATAGGCATAACGCCTGTCCACCGCGCTGGTTCCATAGCCGTAGGTGCGGACGGTGGAGAGCGTCGCACAGGATCCGTTCTCCGAGGAAGTGCCTACCGCACCGCCGTGGGCATAGTGGCGGGAACGGAACAGATACTGGAACTGGGCTTTATATAGGTGCTTGTCCATCGGAATGACAAAGATGTTCTCCGGCGAGTTCTCGTTGTGGACAGAGAAGTTGCTCAGGTAGTCGGGTGCCAGTGTGAAGCCGGCGGCCGTCACCTTGTCGCAGTAGTGCTTGCAGGCCTGCCAGGCGTTCATCTGCTGGCCGTCGACCGCAAAGTACAGCTGACTGCCGTCCGGCTGCTGGCCGTCCGTCCAGTCGGCGTCGGCATACACCTCGGCATTCAGCATGAGTTTGGCCAGAAGGAAGTCGGCGACAGAGCGCGTCACGCGTCCGTAGTCCTTGCCCTCGAAGTTACTGTGCCCTGCCGGAAGCAGCGGCTCTACCTCCTGCAGCTCCTTCACGACGAATCTGAACACTTCCGGCCGGCCTGTCTGGACGGCATTCCCCGGGGTCTCCTCCACGCCCGTTATCAGCGGGACATTGCCGAACATATCCATGAGGTAATAATAGAACATGGCACGGACGGCACGCGCCTCGGCCCGGTAGGCCTTGTACTGTGTGTCGGTAAGCAGATGCCTGTACTTGTCGATGGTGGCAAGACCGTCATTGCTGAAAGTGATCACCTTGTAGAAATATAACCAGGTATTGTAAAGCGGTCCGTCATCCGTCTTCCAGCGGTGCAGGTACAGGTTCTCCCAGAAGCCGCCGTCGTACCAGTCGCCGCCGCGCACAGGAATAAGCGCCTCGTCGGTCGTGAAGGTATTGTAGTCGTAGACACCGCGATAGGTTCCCTGCAGTCCCTCGCTGTCCTTGTCGCTTCCCATATAATTATATAAGGTGGCGACGGCATTGACGTAGACAGCCTTCGCCGAGGTATAGACCTGACTTTCGTCGAGACTGTCCCTTGCGTTCTCGTCCAGGCAGCCGGTCAGTGTCATGACACTTAGAATCAATAGAGAATGGCGTAAATACTTCATGTGAAACAGATGTTTGTGTTAGGATACCATGCTTAAAACTTGATGCTCACTCCGATGGAGTAAGTGCGATAAGGAGGATAGGTGCGCTTGTCGTCGATGCCCAGCGTATTGTCCACCACGTAGCTGTTGATCATCGGCGACAGCCCGCTGTAAGAGGTGATGGTGGCGAGGTTGTTGATGTTGAACGAGAAGCGCAGGGAGCTGATGTACCTGCTCCTGACAGGGGCGTTCCAGCAGATGGCGAGGTAGTCGAAGTTCAGATAGTCGCCCCGTTCCAGCCAGTAGTCGGTTACGTTCTGGTCGACGATGTTGCGCCCGGGAGCTTCCGCCAGCACGTTATAGTCGGGGAAGTTCGACATGTTCAGGTAGGACAGCGCCGTCCCGTTGAAGATCTTATGGCCGAAAGCTCCGTTCATCTGCAGCGAGATGTCGAAGTTCTTGTAGCGGAAGCTGATGTTGGAGCCCAGCGTCATCTTCGGCGTGGCCTGTCCCGCAATGTAGCGGTCGCCATGGTCGCTGAGGTCGATCACGCCGTCCTCGTTCAGGTCGGCGATGTCGTATTTGTAGTGTCCGTGCCCGTTGTCAACGATTCCCTTGCAGTGAGGAAGATAGAACACACCCAGGGGCTGGCCGACAATCTGGTACAGTATGTCGCTGTTGCCGCCGTGGAAGCCGGCGCCGTTCATGCCTCCGATGGCCGTAATGTCCGATGCGGTCATCTCCCTGCCGTTGCACCTTCCGTTCAGCGAGAGCAGCTTGTTCTTCTGCCAGGACATATTGACATTGACGTTGAGTTCCATGTCCTTCTTCGAGACCGGCACGACCCCGATGCCCAGCTCGAAACCGCTGTTCGACATCGAACCGATGTTGGCCAGGAGCTTGTTGAAGGAGAAAGGCGGTACGGGCACATCATACTCGTAGAGCATATCGGTCGTCTTGGAATAGTAGCACTCTGCCGTAAGCAGCACCCGGTTGCTGAACAGGCCGAGGTCAGCACCGAGGTTGAAGGTGCTTCGTATCTCCCACCGCAGGTCGGGATTGCTGTTCCGCAGCGTTCCCATCGTCACGGTCGGCGTGCCGTTGTAGGAGATCAGCCCGACCGGAACGAACTGCTTCATGGTCAGATAGGAACTGATGGCGCCGAGGTTGCCGGAGCGTCCGTAGCCCGTCCGCAGGTCGAGCAGGCTGACCGGTCTGCAGCCGCGCAGGAAACGCTCCTTCTTCATGTTCCACGTCATCGAAGCAGAAGGGAACACACCCCAGGTGTGGTCACTGCCCACCATGGACGAACCGTCGGCGCGGGTCGTCAGGTTGACGGTATAGCGGTCGAGCAGCGTATAGGTGAGCGTTCCCATGACGGAGGCCAGACCGGGGTCGGCATAGCTGCTGCCTGTGCCGCCGTAGGGCCTGTCGGACGCTGCCGCAAGATTGTCGTACCCGAAGCTGTTGCTGGCAAGTCCCTTCACCTGTGTCCAGAAAGCCGCCATCTTCTTCTTCTGGTATTCGCCCAGCAAGGTGGCAGAGAGGGCGTGTACGCCCCAGTGGTGCTTCCAGTCGAGGGAGATGTTGCCCAGCATCTCTTCCGTCTTCCGCTCGCCCCGGTATGCCATGCCCTGCGCCCACACCCACGTAGGGGCAAACTTCGCATTCTCCGTCGAGGTGTAGGAGTAAGAGCCCAAGGTGGAGAGCTGCAGGCCGTGTCCCAGCTGCAGAGACAGCTGCAGATGCGTATTGAACGTGAGATTCTTCTCGTCGTTGCGCTCCAGCAGCAGGGGGGCGGGACTTGCTATCTGGGAAGAATTGCTGTTCCGCTGCCAGCCGTCACCGACCTTGCCGAACGCCATGGTGGGATTCATCGCCGCCGTGGAGTAGGCAAGCATCTGCAGATCGTAGATCTTGTCGTCCTGCTGGGACGCTCCGAAGACCCCGAAGTCGATCTTCAGCTTCTCGTCGAAGGCGAGCTGGGAGATGTCCAGCTTGGCGGTGAAATTGCTGTAGTCCTTGTTCCTGATGACGGTCTGTCCCCGCATATAGCCCAGCGAAGCACGGTAGTTCGATGTCCCGCTGCCGCCGCTGAAGGCGATGTGATGCGTATTGACAAAGCCTGTCCGCACGATTTCCTTCTGGAAATCGGTATCATATCCTTTATCGACATAGACCAGCCCCAGCGCCTTCGCCGCCCCGACATACCCGGCGGCATCCAGCATGTTGAGCCGTTTGTACACGTGCTCGAAACCTATCGTCCCGTCGTAATAGATCTGGAACCCGCCGCCCTTGCCGCGCTTCGTCTTCACCTCGATGACACCCGATGCACCCCGCGAACCGTACTTGGAGGTCTCGGAGGCGTTCTTGAGAATCGTGAAGTTCTCGATGTCGGCGGGGTAGATGGTAGACAGGGCGGCAAGGTCGGAGGAGACACCGTCGATGATGACCAGCGGGTCGTTGCCGCCGGTAAGGGAGGTGGTACCGCGCACGCGCACACTCGTCAGCATGGCCATGCGGTCCTGTCCGTTCGACACGACGTTTACGCCCACCGCCTGACCCGAAAGGGCATCGAGTGCCGAACTTACCAGACCTTTGTTCATCTGTTTCTCCCCCACTTTCGCTATCGACCCGATGACGGGCAGGGTATCACTGACGTGGAACAGCGGCTGTTCCTGAACGATAGCACGTGGCTTGTGTTGTCTTTGCGCGTTTGCCATGCCGGTAGAAGCCGTTATCAAAAGGCAGCAAACGAGCGTCCGGGGTAAAATGTATTGTCCAGCCATATTAAAGGTAATAAATGTTATATATGCTGTTTGTCTTAGCAAATATACACAATTTCCGGGAGACAAACGCCAGATTACCATTTTTTTTGTTAAATTTGTCGATATAATTCTCCCAACGGATCTTTTTTTCATGGAGAGCCTGAAGGGAAAAACCTAAATTCTTACCAAATGGAAAAGATACTTTTAGCGGCTCTGCTGATGGGGATGTCCGTGACGGGAAGCCGGGCACAGAACACCACACAGATGCCGGATTTCACGGAATGGCACGACCTTCAGGTGAACGCCGTCAACCGTTTAGCAACACACACGGACTTCTTTGCCTTTTCTCCAGAAGATGACCTCGTTGGCCAACAACCGGACAAAAAGAAATCGAAGAACTACCTCCCGCTCGACGGCAACTGGAAGTTCAAATGGGTGGAGAATGCCGACCAGCGTCCGACCGACTTCTTCCGTACAGATTACGATGATTCACAGTGGAAGGACTTCCCTGTCCCCGGCATCTGGGAGATGAACGGCTTTGGCGACCCCGTCTATGTGAACATCGGCTTTGCATGGCGAGGGAACTTCAAGAACAATCCACCTGAAGTGCCTGTCAAAGACAACCACGTCGGTTCGTACCGTCGTACCATCCACATTCCGGATAGCTGGGACGGAAAGCAGGTCATCGCCCACTTCGGCTCGGTAACGTCTTGCATCTATCTGTGGGTAAACGGACAGTTCGTCGGCTACAGTGAAGATTCAAAAATCGGACCAGAGTTTGACGTGACAAGATACCTCCGGAAAGGTGACAACCTGATAGCCTTTCAGGTGTTCCGCTGGTCGGACGGCAGCTACTGCGAGGACCAGGATTTCTGGCGGCTCAGCGGTGTTGCGCGCGAAAGCTACCTCTACGCCCGTGATGCCAGACAGCACCTGAAGGACATACGTGTCACGCCAGACCTCGTAAACGACTACAAGGACGGAACGCTCAGCGTCAACCTTCAGCTTTCCGGCAGAACAAAAGCATTCCTTGTATTGGAAGATGCCGACCGTCAACTTGTCTGCAAGACTGCAGCCAGTCCGAACAAAACCGGACAGGCAAAGGCTTTCATGGAATTGAGGAATCCCAGGAAATGGACTGCGGAAACACCTTATCTATATTATCTGTATGTACATACCGAGGATGCCAGGACCGGGAAAGAGCTTGAAACAATTCCTCTCCGGGTCGGTTTCCGCAAAGTTGAAATCAAAAACGCACAAGTGCTGGTCAACGGGCAGCCAGTCCTCTTCAAGGGAGCAAACCGCCACGAGATGGATCCGGACGGTGGTTATGTGGTAACACGTGAACGGATGATACAGGACCTCAAACTTATGAAGCAGCTGAATGTCAACGCTGTGCGGACCTGCCACTATCCTGACGACCCTCTTTGGTACGATCTCTGCGACGAGTACGGGCTATATGTCGTCGCCGAGGCCAATCAGGAGAGCCACGGCTTCGGCTATGGTGAGGACGCCGTGTCAGGCACTCCCCTCTTTGCCAGACAGATCATGGAGCGCAACCAGCACAATGTAGGCACGAAATTCAACCATCCCAGTATTGTCATCTGGAGTCTCGGCAACGAGACACGGTACAGCAAGAACTTCGATGAAGCCTACGACTGGATCAAGTCGCAGGACAAGAGCCGCCCCGTCCAGTACGAACGGGCGGAGCTGAAGGGATATGCTACGGACATCTTCTGTCCGATGTACTACCCTCCGAAAGCCTGTGAGAAATATGCACAGGACGACAGTCATACCCGTCCCCTCATCCAGTGTGAGTACAATCACACAATGGGAAACTCGGGCGGCAACCTGAAAGAATACTGGGATCTCGTCCGCAGATACCCGAAATACCAAGGCGGCTTCGACTGGGATTTTGTCGACCAGGCATTGCATCGCACCCCTCATTTCGATGCTTCCCGCTCACTGGCCGACTATGAGCGTATGGCAAAGGAAGCGAACGTGAAGACCGAATACACCTATGGAGGTGATTACAACCGGCATGACCCGTCAGACAACAATTTCAACTGCAATGGCATGATCGGCCCCGACCGCCAGTTGAATCCGCACGCTTATGAGGTAGGCTACGAATACCAGAACATCTGGGCTTCACCGGTCGACCTCAGACAAGGAAAGATACGCATCCACAACGAATACTTCTTCCGCGACCTCGGTAATTACCGCATGGAGTGGAGTCTCGTTAATGAAGGGGAAACCGTCAAGAGCGGTACGATTGACCAGCTGGACATTGCACCGCAGCAGACCGCCGAATACACCCTGCCTATCACAGGAAAGGAATACGACGGTGAAGTCCTGCTGAATATAGACTTCAAATTGAAGGATGCCGAGCCACTGATGACAGCAGGACAGACCGTGGCAGAAGCGCAGATGGAGGTGCAGCCCTGGCAGCCCGTACAGAAGAGGGAACCGGTTGTGAAGGACAAGATAAAAGTCACAGACAAGATAAAGGAAAATCTTATCCGATTTTCCGGCAACGGCTTCAGCATCACGTTCAACCGCAAGACCGGCTTCCTCACGAGTTATCAGGTTGACGGGCACGACTTGCTGGGTGAAGGCGGAACACTGAAGCCCAACTTCTGGCGGGCCGTGACAGACAATGACATGGGGGCAGACTTCCAGAACCGACTTTCCGTATGGCGCAACCCCACACTGATGCTGAAATCGCTGGAAGTTGAGAAGAAGACCGGATGCCTTACAGCAGTGTATGATATGCCGGAGACAGGAACTGGCTTGCGTCTTGTCTATCATGCCACACCGGACGGCGCACTCCATGTCGGTATGGAAATGGAAATGAAGAAAGGCAGCAAGACACCGAATCTCCCCCGTTTCGGAATGTTGATGCAGCTCCCTTACAAGATGGACAGGTCGGTCTTCTACGGCCGCGGGCCTGTAGAGAACTATGCCGACCGCAAACTTTCACAGCGTATCGGACGCTATGAGCAGACGGCTGACGAACAGTTCTTCCCCTACATCCGTCCACAGGAAACAGGTACGAAGAGCGACATCCGCTGGTGGCAGCAGACTGACAGCAGCAACCGTGGCTTCCGTGTACAGCCTGACGAGGCGGCTTTCTCTGCCAGCGCCCTGCATTATAACATCTATGACCTCGACGAAGGAAAGGAGAAACACCAACGTCACAGCTACCAGGTACCGTTATCGGAGTACACGAATCTCACCCTGGACGCTGCGATGATGGGGGTCGGCGGCATCGACAGCTGGGGTTCCGAACCGCTGGAGAAGTATCAGCTGCCGGCTGGGAACCGCTCCATGCACTTCTGGATCATACCGGTACGCTGAATCTTCCACAAGGCAATCCGCCACGGAGACCACCCCTACAGAACAAACAGACTTCTGTAACCTAAAAGGCATTAAAACAGCCATATCAATGCATCCGCTGCAGAGATATGGCTGTTTTTGTTTTTACAGCCACTTCCTACCGCCGGACTTCTGTCCATATATGAGCATTGTCAACTCTCCCTGTATCTTTCTGTTTTCATGCGCAAATGATGGAGACAGAACCGGCGAGACGTATTTCTCTGTAGAAAAAGAGGCATTATTCAACAGACTGGCATACAATCCACTTTTTTTATGTAAATTTGTAAACAGAATATATTTCTTTCAAAATATGATTTAACGGCAGAGGAAGTCCAATCAATGAAACAGACATCCTTCACCTCCAGCTTTCTTGATTCCGGAATAACAGACGATGATAAACGAAGAATTAACATACAGGGTTCTGCGGAACTTCGGTTTCGTTCCTACCGACGACCAGCGGAACGCCATAGAAGTCTTTGCACGCTTTATGACCGACCGTAACGAGCGTTCCGTGATGCTTCTCCGTGGCAGTGCCGGTACGGGAAAGACCTCCCTGGCCGCCGCCATTGTACGAACGATGCAGGAACTGAAGCAGAGGGTATCGCTGCTGGCTCCTACCGGACGTGCCGCAAAGGTGTTCTCGCTGAATGCCGGTCAGCCGGCTGCCACCATCCACCGGGCTATCTACCGGGAGAAGGCATTTACAGGACTGGACGGCACGTTCAACCTGAATGTCAATCTCTTCCGCGACCGGCTGTTCATGGTCGATGAGGCATCGATGATCAGCCTGTCGGCAGGCAACACGATCTTCGGCAGCGGATGCCTGCTGGACGACCTCATCCAGTATGTCTATAACGGACGCAACTGCCGTCTGCTGCTTGTGGGCGACAAGGCACAGCTGCCACCTGTAGGCGAGGAGGAGAGCCCTGCCCTGCGTGCAGATGTACTGCAGGCTTACGGACTGGCTGTCTATACGTGCGATCTGGACGAGGTACTCCGGCAGAGCCAGGATTCCGGCATTCTCTACAACGCCACCCTCATCCGTCGGATGATCACCCATAATGAAGCTACACAGCTGCCGAAGATACACTTCGAAGGCTTTGCCGACATCTCCATTGTCCCCGGCGACGAACTCATCGAGAGCCTCGCTTCCAGCTATTCGGAGGTAGGTATGGACGAGACGATGGTTATCACCCGCTCCAACAGGCGTGCCAACGTCTTCAACCAGGGCATCCGAAACAGGGTGATCGGACGTGAGGAGGAACTGACGGCAGGCGATATGCTGATGGTGGTGAAGAACAAGTATATGACTCCGCCGGACGGCCTCTCTCGGGAAACAGCAACAGAGCATTCCATGCCTGCCACAGCTTCCCTGGCCTTCATCGCCAACGGCGACCGGGCCGTTGTCCGCCGTGTCCGCAACGTGCGGGAACTCCATGGCTTCCGGTTTGCCGATGTGACGCTGGAGTTTCCGGACTATGACACTCAGGGGGAGGAAATGACAGTCATCCTCGACACGCTCACGACGGAAGCACCCGCCTTGACACATGAACAGAACGAGCAGCTCTTCCGGAATGTGCTGGAGGACTATGCCGACATACCGCTGAAGGCCGACCGCATGAAGAAAGTCCGTGAGGATACTTACTACAACGCCCTGCAAGTGAAGTTCGGCTACGCCGTCACCTGCCACAAGGCACAGGGCGGGCAGTGGGCGCACGTCTATCTCGACCAGGGCTACATGACCGACGAGATGCTCACGCCCGACTACATCCACTGGCTCTACACCGCCTTCACCCGGGCCACGACGCATCTTTATCTTGTCAACTGGCCGAAGACGCAGATAGCGGGGCAGGCGGATATGGAACGGTAGGGGCTTCTCCCACCGGCCGTCCCTCTGGGGGGACAGGCTGCCACCGGCTGCTCTCCCACCGGCCGGGCACACGGGGAACAAGCTACTTCTGTCTGCCCCGTCCCGGAATTACACGGACACGACAGAACTGCAAAACCGAATCCGAAGTCCACTTCCAGCCTCTGCGTGATATTTCATCAAAGTCGTCAACTCACGAGACAGATCTCACCACTCCGAATTCCTGACGACCCCAAAATCACCCCTGCAGGCAACAGAATCCGTACTCGCGGGGAGCATCCGGCCTTTTCCGGAACGAAAAGAACTACTTATGGCTCGTGTACTTGGCGTACTGTTCCTTGGTAAGAATCTTCTTCAGGGCGGCATTATAGGCATTGCGCCGCTCGTGCTGCTGCCTGATATGCGTCCTAACTTCCTCTGACTGCGCATGCTGGGTAGCCCCAGTGGAACCGTCGACACCGGTCTCCTTGCGCTCTTTGACAGGCTGCGGTCTGCCCTTGAAGCGCGGATTGGCAATCAGGTCCGCATATTGCTGATTGAGTTTCAGAAGTTTCTTTGCCTGTTTCTCGTTCAGCGCCAGTTCCCTCACGAGATTGTCCGTCGCCTGCTGCGGAGTCAGGGCAGCAGGGTTGTTGTCATGCTGGAAGACTGCCCGGCGGCCTGCCGGAACATGATACAGTCCTGCCGACACGCCGGAAGCGGTCAGCAGACCGGCGGCAAGGAAGGATAGAATCGTTTTCTTCATTGTTTTTCCGTTTGATCTGTTTTTACTTTTCTATGTTGCTATCCAAACCATTGGATAATGTTTATTTTGTAATGAATGGATTGAGAAACAAAGGGAGTCTTCACGCTGACACCATACGCTCTATCATGCAAGGGATACGCTTTCAACGGAAAAATCCTGCAATACAAAGCGCTGACGGACCGCAAGCAGAAACCCTCTGGCCGGATGGTTCCTGACAGGAAGCCCCGCAAGAAGAGATTTATCCTGATACTCCCTCACCCGGACGACCGATCTCACAGGCTATTCAAACAGGCCTGCCACACCGTCTTTGATACGCTTGAAGAAGTTTGTCCAGCTCCGGCTCGACCCCTTCTTTTCGTTGACAGTCTGCGTGTTCTGTCCATTCTGCCTGCCCTGACTGCCTTGTGAGGGCGGCTGCTGACGGTTCGCCACAGTGCGTGCCGGGTGCGCCGCCTGCTGGGACTTTGCCCTGTACGGCTGAGAGGCATTGCGTGTTTCCGTATTGTTGTCTTTTCCGTCTCTTTCCGTCCTTGTCTGTGCGAGGGGTTTCCTGTTACCCAGACGGGTATTCACCCTGCGTTCAATCTCCTTCGGCCTGTCTTCCTCGGGCTTCTCCCATTCGGGGATAAATTCATAACATACACCTGCCGTTCCATACTCCACCTCGGGCATTTCGATACCGCCCTTTGACTCGGAGACAAACGGGACTTCGGTTTCCTTCGGCACGACCTCCACTTTCACGTACGCTACACCACAGGACAGCGTCCCCAATTCACGTGCGGCAGCGTAGGACAGGTCGACGACACGTCCACGCACAAAAGGGCCACGGTCCGTTACACGGACGATGACCGACCTGCCGTTACGGGGATTCGTCACCCGAAGACGCGTGCCAAATGGAAGGGTGCGATGCGCACAAGTGAAGCCGTTACGGTCGTAACGTTCGCCGTTGCTCATCCGGCGGCCGTGCAGACCGCTGCCGTAATAAGAAGCTTTACCGTCCGACTGTGCCTGGACGGTCAGTGTGAAGATGCTGACCAGCGAGAAAAACGCTGTCAGGAGAAGCCTGGTTCTATACATAAACATTCATTCTACATCACCAGCCTCCTCCTGTAACGTTTCATGCGCTTCCCCGCCCTGGCGGCAGGGAAGTGCGAAGGAAAACCGGTTTCTATTATACGACGCCCTGTGCAAGCATGGCCTTCGCCACCTTCATGAAGCCTGCGATGTTGGCGCCCTTGATATAGTCGATGTGACCGTCAGCCTGCTTGCCATACTTCACGCACTGCTCGTGGATAGAGCTCATGATGTAATGGAGCTTCTGGTCGACCTCCTCCGGACTCCATGAGAGGCGGAGCGAGTTCTGCGACATCTCGAGGCCTGACGTTGCCACGCCACCTGCATTGACAGCCTTGCCGGGAGCGAAGAGCTGCTTGGCAGCGGTGAACTTGTCGGCAGCCTCGGCGGTACAGCCCATGTTTGAAACCTCGGCTACACACAGCGGCTTGCAAGCCAGAATCCTGTCGGCATCCTCGCCGTTCAGTTCGTTCTGTGTCGCACATGGCAGATAGATGTCCGCCTTCTGCTCCCAAGGCTTGCGACCCTTGAAGAACTGTGAACCCGGGAACTTCGCTGCATAAGGCTCGCAGACATCGTTGCCGCTGCCGCGGAGTTCGAGCATGTACTCGATCTTCTCGCCGCTGATGCCGGCCGGATCGTAGATGTAACCGTCAGGACCGCTCAGCGTGATGACCTTCGCACCCAGCTCGGTAGCCTTCTTGGCAGCGCCCCATGCTACGTTTCCGAAGCCGGAGAGAGCCACAGTCTTGCCCTTGATGTCGAGTCCGTGCGTCTCCATCATCTGGTGAACGAAGTAGAGCGCGCCGTAACCCGTTGCCTCCGGACGGAGGATAGAGCCGCCCCACTCTCTTCCCTTGCCTGTGAGCATGCCCTGGAACTGGTGCGTCAGCTTGCGGTACTGACCGAAGAGATACCCGATCTCACGTCCGCCGACACCGATGTCGCCTGCTGGCACATCCTCGTCAGGACCGATGTGACGGTAAAGCTCGTTCATGAAAGCCTGGCAGAAACGCATGACTTCAGCATCGCTCTTGCCGCGCGGTGAGAAGTCCGAGCCGCCCTTGCCGCCGCCCATAGGCAGTGTGGTGAGCGCATTCTTGAAAGTCTGCTCGAAACCGAGGAACTTCAGGATGCTGAGGTTTACGGATGCGTGGAAACGCAGACCTCCCTTGTACGGGCCGATGGCGCCGTTGAACTGTACACGGTAACCGAGGTTCACCTGTACCTTGCCCTGGTCATCCACCCATGGCACACGGAAAGTGATGATGCGCTCCGGCTCCACGATGCGTTCGATGATGCTTGCGCGCTCGAACTCGGGGTGCTGGTTGTACACATCCTTTACAGAAACGAGCACTTCGCGTACCGCCTGCAGATACTCTGACTCACCTGGATGCTTCTGCTCCAGTGCTTGCATGATTTTTTCGACTTCCATAGTAAATTGACTTTTTATTTGTTTATGTTAGGTAGTTTCATCCGGTTCAGAATGGTACGGCAAATATATCCAAATTCTGTCAAACCACCAAATGAAAATCGAAAAAATTTAATTTTCCACTGGCTTCTCGGCTGCCGCCATGATTACCAGGGAAAGATGCTGGCGTGCAAAGTAATAAAAAACATATCATTTATGTAGCGAAAAGATAGGATGTCTTGTATTTATTTCGTATTTTTGTCGAAAATTAAGTTTTTGAAGATGAGTGAGCAGATTCCCCCGCAATGGAGCAATTTTTATCTGAAGGACGTCAGTTTCGTCAATCTGATGATGCGCCGTATCTACAACGTCCTGATTGTTGCCAACCCCTACGATGCCTTCATGCTCGAGGACGACGGACGTGTGGAAGAGAAGATCTACAACGAGTACATGGAGCTGGGGCTGCGCTATCCGCCTACCTTCACGCAGGTCTCGACAACCGAAGAGGCTGCCAGGGTACTCAGCACGGTAGACATCGACCTGGTCATCTGCATGCCGGGCAATGCCGACAATGACGCCTTCGACGTGGCGAGAGCCGTGAAAGCGGAGTTCCCCGGCATCCACTGCGTGGTGCTGACTCCTTTCTCCCACGGCATCACACAGCGCATCCAGCACGAAGACCTGAGCATCTTCGACTATGTTTTCTGCTGGCTTGGCAATACCAACCTTATCCTGTCCATCATCAAGCTGATGGAGGACAAGATGAACATCGACCATGACATCCGCGAGGTGGGCGTACAGATGATCCTGCTCGTGGAGGACTCCATCCGCTTCTATTCCTCCATCCTGCCGAACCTGTACGGCTACATCCTCACGCAAAGCCGGAACTTCGCCACGGAAGCCCTCACCCGACACGATGCCTCGCTGCGCCAGCGCGGCCGTCCGAAGGTCGTCCTCGCCCGCACCTACGACGAAGCATGGGAGATATACCAACGCTACAAGGACAACTGCCTGGGCGTCATCTCCGACGTGAGGTTCCCTATTAATAATAATGTGGAACGGAAGGAAAAGACTTCAGCGAAAGACCCGGAAGCCGGACTGAAGCTGCTCCGCGCCATCCGGAAGGAGGACGAATACCTGCCGCTGATCCTCGAAAGTTCGGAGAGCGACAACCGGGAGAAGGCGGAGGCGGAAGGCTTCCGGTTCGTAGACAAGAACTCGAAGAAGATGAGCGTGGACCTCCGCCATCTGCTCGAAGAGCACATGGGCTTCGGCGACTTCATCTTCCGCGACCCGACGACACACGAGGAGGTGATGCGCATCCACAGCCTGAAAGAACTGCAGGACAACATCTTCAAGATTCCGCGCGACTCCATGCTCTACCACGTCTCACGCAACCACGTAAGCCGCTGGCTCACCGCCCGGGCCATCTTCCCCGTATCGACTTTCCTGAAGGGCATCACCTGGCACAAGCTGCAGGACGTGGACATGCACCGGCAGATCATCTTCGATGCCATCGTCGCCTACCGGCGGATGCGCAACGTGGGTGTCGTCGCCCTGTTCGACCGCCACAAGTTCGACCGCTATGCCCATTTCGCCCGCATCGGCGACGGATCGCTGGGCGGCAAGGGGCGGGGGCTGGCCTTCCTCGACAACATCATCAAACGGCATCCCGACTTCAACGGCTTTCCGAACGCCACGGTGCAGATCCCGAAGACGGTCGTCCTGTGTACGGATGTATTCGACAGCTTCATGGAGCAGAACAACCTCTACCAGATCGCCCTCAGCGATGCCCCCGACGACGAGATTCTCCATGCCTTCCTGCACGCCCAGCTGCCCGATGCGTTCATCCCCGACTTCTTCGCATTCTTCGAGGCGACACGATCGCCGATCGCCGTGCGGTCGAGTTCGCTGCTGGAAGACAGCCACTACCAGCCGTTCGCCGGCATCTACTCCACCTATATGATACCCTGCCTGGAGGACAAGTACGAGATGCTGCGGATGCTGGCGTGTGCCGTCAAGGCGGTCTATGCCTCCGTCTACTACCGCGACTCCAAGGCCTACATGGCCGCCACGAGCAACGTCATCGATCAGGAGAAGATGGCGGTCATCCTCCAGCAGGTGACAGGCAAGGACTACGGCGGCCGCTTCTACCCGAACATCTCGGGTGTCCTCCGCTCCCTGAACTACTATCCCATCGGGGAAGAGAAGGCCGAGGAGGGCATCGCCTCCCTGGCGCTCGGCCTGGGAAAATACATCGTCGACGGCGGCCAGACCCTGCGCGTCTGTCCGTTCCATCCGCACCAGGTGCTGCAGATGAGCGAGCTGAAGATGGCCTTGCGTGAGACTCAGACGCAGTTCTATGCTCTCGATATGCAGCACGTAGGCGAAGACTTCAAGGTGGACGACGGCTTTAACATTCTCAAGTTGCAGGTGAAAGAGGCTGAGGCGGACGGCAGCCTGCAGTACATCGCCTCCACCTATTCGCCCGACGACCAGGCCATCTACGACGGAGCCTACGAAGAAGGGCGCAAGATTGTTTCCTTCTGCGGCGTGTTGAAACAGGAGGTCTTCCCCCTTCCCGAACTGCTCCAGATGGCGATGCGATACGGGGCGGAAGCCATGCGCCGGCCGGTGGAAATCGAGTTCGCCGTCAATCTGAACAGCGACAGGACGGGGGAGCTCTACCTTCTCCAGATCCGCCCGATCGTCGATACGAAACAGATGCTGGAGGAAGACCTTGCTTCCATTCCAGACGAACGGTGTCTGCTCAGGAGCCACAACTCCCTCGGACACGGCATTTCGGACGATGTGACGGATGTCGTCTACGTGAAGACGGACACCTCCTTTACCGCAAAGGACAACCCGGCCATCGCCGACGAAATCGAACAGATCAACCGCAGGTTCCTCGATGCCGGCCGCAACTATGTACTCATCGGTCCGGGCCGCTGGGGATCGAGCGATTCCTGGCTGGGCATTCCCGTGAAGTGGCCGCATATCTCCGCGGCGCGAGTCATCGTCGAAGAAGGGCTGGAGCACTACCGTGTAGACCCGAGCCAGGGAACGCACTTCTTCCAGAACCTCACCTCCTTCGGTGTGGGCTACTTCACCATCAATCCCTACAAGCACGACGGCTTCTACCAGCGCAGTGCCCTCGACGCCCTGCCTGCCGTAGACGAGACAGCCCACGTCCGCCACGTCCGCTTTCCCCGCCCGCTGAAGATCATGATGGACGGCAAGAAACAGGAAGGAGTCGTACTGATGCCCGGTATCTGACAGGCACCTTGGCAAGCAGGCCTCACTTGGCATCCAAGCAAGGCCTGCTTGGGCTTCAATCGGGCGTTACTTGAAGCGCAATCAGGCACCTTCTGGAAGCATGATTATAGCATACTGGTTTTCAGACGGTTAAGGATAGATGGAATCAGGGTGCTGCCCCCATGATTTTCTGCACTTCGGAGAAGACTCGAAAACTGCCGGGAGTTGATCGTTGAGGATTAAATGATCGCCCGATTTTCCGTATGGGTTTAAGAAGGACAGACAATCTATCTGAATCCGTCAGATAGAAGCAGGTCTTCCTGCCTGAGGGGAAACCGTCGGACAAAGAACAGTCTGCTCTTCCCTTTTCCGGAAAGTCAATGACGGCAGAGGCTGCGTAGATGAGACAGCCTGCTGAGGCGGGACTCCGCCCTGACCACCCCGACTGATAGCCCCCGACTGATATGCTTATCGGGAAAAAACAGCTTTTAAAATTGTTTTTTTCAATTTTATTTGTATATTTGCAATTATATTAATTTTTTGATTATAAACTTTTAAAACAAGCTATGGCGCAAACGGATAATCATCTTGTCATCATGGCAGGAGGGGTAGGAAGCAGGTTCTGGCCGATGAGTACGGCAGAATGTCCCAAACAGTTCATCGATGTCCTGGGGGTGGGCAGATCACTCATCCAGCTGACGTACAACCGCTTTGCAGACGTTGTCCCGTCGAAGAACGTCTGGGTCGTCACCAATCAGAAATACGTCGGACTGGTTCATGAACAGCTGCCGGACATTCCCTTCAATCACATTCTGAGCGAACCCTGCCGCCGCAATACCGCCCCCTGCGTGGCGTATGTCAGCTGGCGCATCAAGAAAGAGAACCCGAAGGCGAACATCGTCGTGTCGCCGAGCGACCATATCGTAACCGACGAGAAGGAATTCAGAAGAGTCGTCGGGAACTGCCTGAAGTTCACGGCCGAGACGGATGCCATCGTGACGCTGGGCATGAAGCCGACACGTCCGGAAACAGGCTACGGCTACATACAGGCCGACCTCACCGCCGCCTCCGCCAGGAACAGGGAGATCTTCCGGGTCGACCAGTTCCGTGAGAAGCCCGATCTGGAGACGGCCGAGCGTTACATCAGACAGAACAACTTCTTCTGGAATGCGGGCATCTTCATCTGGAGTGCCTCGACCATCATCAACGCCTTCCGCATCTACCAGCCCGGCGTGGCCCGCATCTTCGAACGCATCATGGATGTCCTGGGCACGGACGACGAGCAGCGGGTGATCGACGAGGTCTATCCGGAATGCGAAAACATATCGGTCGACTACGCCATCATGGAGAAAGCCGAAGAGATATTCGTCTGTCCGGCCGACTTCGGCTGGAGCGACCTGGGCACATGGGGGTCGCTGCTTGCACAGACACAGCACGACATCTACGGCAACACGGTGATAGGCAAAGACGTACGGCTCTTCGACAGCAGGAACTGCATCGTACATACGACCGAAGAGAAAAAGGTCGTCATCCAAGGGCTTGACGGCTACATCGTCGCCGAACAGAACGGCAAGCTGCTCATCTGCCGGCTCTCGGAAGAACAGCGGCTGAAACAGTTTACAGGGGAGGGATAAGCCCGCCGCAAATCCGGGAGCGTTGCCCACCATCCGGAAGGAGGAGCCGAAGGGAGGGCGACAGAACCGGCCGAAGTTCATAATCACATTCGCCAGAATCATGAAAGAGAAAACAAGTCTGCTTCTTTTCATCCTCCTGCTTTCACCACGTTTCCTCTTTTCCCAGGAGCCGCAGCGGGTGCGGATCCATCCGCAGCATCATTTCCAGCATACGGTGCCGAAGGGCAATTACAGCGGCCTGACCTGGCTCGGAGGCGACCGCTATGCCGTCGTTTCCGACAAAGCACCGCAGAGCGGATTCTTCATTTTCCACATACAGACGGATGCCGTCAGCGGAGAGATCACCGGCATCAGGACAGGACGGTTCTGTCCGTCCGGCGAACCGAACCGGGACGAGGAAGGCATCGCCTTCTTTCCCAAAGACAGCACGCTGCTGATCTCACGGGAGGCCGACAACAGTATCCTGGAATACGGGATGGACGGTAGACTGACAGGCAGGCGGCTGGCGATTCCCCGCATCTTCCACAGCGCTTCCCCCCGGTATGGCTTTGAAGCCCTGACTTACAATGCCGTCACGCATCGTTTCTGGACCACTACCGAGAGCACGCTGGCAGGGGACGGAGAACAGGCCGATGCCGGGAACAGGGTCGGAAACCGCATCAGACTGCAGAGCTTTGACGACAATTTCCAGCCCGGCAGCCAGTATGCCTATCAGATGGACGCACCGGAACACCATCCTTCCGCCTCGAACTATGCGATGGGCGTACCGGCCATGGCAGCCATGGACGACGGACGGCTGCTCGTTCTGGAACGTGAGTTCCTCGTGACGCCGGGCAAGCTCGGCTCGTTTGTCATCAACAGGCTCTTCTGTGTGAATCCGGCGTTGTCCGCACCGGTCAGCCCGGACAGAAGGCTTGATGCCGACAGCCCCTATCTGCAGAAAAAACTGCTGGCAGCGTGGAAGACGACGCTTACCCTCTTCCGGCAGAGCCTTGCCAACTACGAGGGAATGTGCCTCGGGCCGCACCTTGCCGACGGAAGCCGG
This sequence comes from Prevotella multiformis DSM 16608, assembly GCF_000191065.1. GTDB lineage: Bacteria > Bacteroidota > Bacteroidia > Bacteroidales > Bacteroidaceae > Prevotella > Prevotella multiformis. The sequence continues at coordinate 1,077,558 of NZ_GL872282.1, read as the reverse complement.
GTCGTCGTGCTCTGCGCCGACAGCCAGAACCAGTACGGCGGCATCCTGCGCGACTGGTTCCGTACGGTCGTCATCCGATGACACTCTCCCGGGACAGGACACATTCGAGGAGGCACACCGGCATCCAAAGGCCTTTCAGAGAGCCTTCCGACCAGAAACGGCACGACAGGAAAAAGACCATTTCTCTACTCGAAACGAGTTTTGAAATGGTCTTTTCTTGTATTGGGGGAAACCCGACTTACGCACCGACACTTCTGCCACCTCCCGCCGGAAGGTACGAAAACAAGGAGAAGCACCTGCCCTTCTGGTGCGGACGCAGGTTCGGGAGAAGGCGCTTCCGACTTCATCCGTTCCTTTTCCCGGGTTTGAACAGGTCGCATTCCTTCCCGGACACAGTGCAACGGCGCACCGTTTTCTCCACCTGTTCCGACACGGAAGGGGAAAGCGGAATCCGGCCGTCTCCCCTCCCGGCGATGCGAAACGGCGTCCCTACTCCACCAGGCGATACAGGCCGATCTCCGAGAGGGTGGGCACAGCGCGTGCCTGACCGATGGTCAGCCGCACTTCCCGGGCGGTCTGTGTGGGGAACTTCAGCAGCCGTTTGTGTCCGACAGTCGTTCCTACGGCCACCTCTTTCCATTTTCCTCCGGCATCTTTCACCTCTAAGGAAAACGCCTCCACACGCTGCCCCCTGCGTATGTCCTCCTGCACGGAAAGGACATTGAACGTGACCGGACGCTTCGTCCGGAACAGGAAGACCGCCTTGCCGCCCTTCAGCTCCGGACGGACAGAGGTGTCATAATCACCGTCAATGACATTGCTTGCCTTGCCGTCTGAAAGGCGGCATCTGACCCGGGCACCGGACAGCAGATTGTGTGCAAACGTCGTATCATACAGCCGGCGGAAGCCACGGAGACTCTCCACGTCGGCCTTGGCAAGCCGTCCCTCTTTGTCCGGCGGAAGATTCAGCAACAGGACGCCGTTCATGCCGACAGAGGTGAAATAGATGTCCATCAGCTCCTTCGGCGACTTCACCTTGCTGTCCTGGTCTGCATGATAGAACCACCCCGGACGGATCGACACGTCGATTTCCGCAGGATACCAGACGAGCGACTTCGCCTTCTCTATCACCTTCCGGCTGCCCAGATCCTGCCCCCTCATGTCGCCCACGGGAGCCGTCAGCACCTCCTTCTGCGAGTGTTCCGCTATCGCCTCCGGGTCGAGATTGTCCTTGGGAACGACGCTCCACTCCGTCTCACGGCCACGCCCGGTCTCCGTCCCGACCCACCGGACGTCCGGGCCCATGACGGCAATCACCGCATCGGGCTGCAGCCGCCGGATAAGGCTGTACCAGCGCACGAAGTCGTACTCCTGTTTCCTTCCGTTCGCCCCTTCGCCGCAGGCTCCGTCGAACCACACCTCGCTCACCTTGCCGTACTGCGTAAGCAGTTCGGTCAGCTGCTTGACGAAGTAGTCGTTGTAGGCCTCCGTGCCGTAGAGTTTTGAATTGCGGTCCCAGGGCGAGAGGTAGATGCCGAACGACATACCGTATTTCCGGCACGCATCGCTCACCTCCCGCACCACATCGCCCTTACCGTCCTTCCAAGGGGCGTGCTTCACACTGTGCTCCGTATAGGCCGACGGCCACAGGCAGAAGCCGTCGTGATGCTTGCAGGTCAGGATGGCGCACTTGAATCCGGCCGCCTTCAACTCGCGGATCCACTGGTCGGCATCGAGGGCGGCGGGACGGAAGACGGCCGGCGACTCCGTACCGTCACCCCATTCCCGGCCCGTATAGGTGTTTACGCCGTAGTGAAGGAAGGCCGTCAGCTCCTGCCGCTGCCAGTCGAACTGTCGGCGGGACGGAACGACATTGGCAGCCTTGCGGACGATTTCGGCCGGAGAGTCCGCCGGATCGATCACGACGACATTCTGCTCCTGGGCAGGAAGAAGCGACGACACGGAAAAGAGCAGAACCATACAGGCCGCTGCTGTTCTGAAGAAACGAGAATGAGTTTTCAGCCACATACGAATATGATCAGGTAATGATTTGTAAACTATGAAAAAGGAATTTCACGGCAAAATTACACTTTTTTATTGAACGACCCAAAATACTGCGCATCAAATTTCGTGACACTGTCGCCGACCGACAAGATACCGTCAACAACATTCAAAAACAAGTCCCTGTCCCGCCAGCCAAGTTGAAAAGAAGACAGAAGGGAGCCGGCCAGAAACAGCTGACGACAGGGAGCAGCATTCCCGAGCGGCTGGGAACACGATTCCCGACCGGTCGGGAACACGATTCCCAACGGCCGGGCGACATGCCGGCAGACTCTCCTCCCAGTCCCCGAGGGCTGAATCGCTGGAGGAGACGTCAGGCCTCAACCGTTCATTTCCTGCCGGCCTGCACGACATAATAAGCGGCACCGTAGCCCAGCCAGCAGCCCAGTCCGCCCCTGACGTTGCCCGGGAGGTTCTGCATCGTATTGAACAGCGGGTTGCGGCCCTCGGCGTTATAGTCCTCAAAGGCCTTCCAATACCGGTAGCCGGTTGAATCGACATGACAGAACTTCACCAGCACCCTGTCGCCCTCTGAGAAATAAATGTCGGGGGCAGGGTGAAGGAGGTTGTTGCGTCCGTTGTTGATCGTGATCGTGTTGCCGGCGTTGAACGTCCTGTCGCTGAACACGCCGAAGTACGCGCTGCGCATCGTCATGTCCTTCTCCGACGTGCGGACAAACACCTTGTAGTAGTCTTCCGTCTGCGGATCGTCCTGCACCGAGGCCTTGATGGTGTACCGCCGGCTGTCTTCTTCCAGCGGCCGGACCTGGATGCCGCTGAGACCGACGGCGGCAGGGATGGCGGTCTCGGCCTGCGCATGGAACTGCGCATAGTCCACCTTCAGGGTATAGGTCCTGCCCGTCTCGCCCAGCATATCGCCCGTCGTATAGAGATAAGGCGGGGTGTAACGGCGGTTGTAGACACCTGTGAGAATCACTTCCTTCGTACCGTCAGAGACCGTCACCCTGGCCCACTTCAGCACGTAGCGGTCCAGAGAATCGACACTGTGCTTCGAGGTGGTGATGGGGACGGTGGTCGTCAGCTGTACGACAGGGGCCCGGCCGTTCTCTATCCAGCCCTCTACGACGAGCTGCGGGGCCGCCTCCTCAATCTCCGTGCGGTAGCAGGAGGAGAGCAGAAGGGAAACGGCGAGCAGAAGAAAAGACAGTCTGTGCATGATCAGAACTTGATGTAATAATTGATGGACGGCAGGAAAGGCAGCTTCTTCGGGAGTGGGCGCAGCGGCGCATAATAATACTGTCCGTTGTTGAACTTCAGCCGCCAGAAGAGGTCGTTGTGCCGGCAGTTCGCATTGTAGACGGAGAAGTTCAGACCGCTTTCCCGGCCGCCGTGTACCTTGATTCGGCAGGTTGCCGACACGTCCAGGCGGATGTAGGTGCTCAGACGGCCGCTGTTGTAGTCGCCGAACTGCGACAGGAGGTTTCCGTTCTGCAGGTAGAAATAGCTCGGCGGGGTGAACGGCGTACCGCCCGCCCATACCAGCGTGGCCCCGAACGACCATCTGCGCCCGGCCTTCCACGTGGCCACGGCATTGAACTCGTGTATGCGCTCGTGGCCGGCCGGGAAAGTCCCGCTGAACCGGCCGGGGTATCTGCGCAGTGCCCGCCCCAGTGAATAGCTCATCCAGCCCGTGAGCCGGCCGGTGCGTTTCTCTATCATCAGGTCCAGTCCGTAGTTCTCTCCCTTCCCGCTGATGAGGTTCTTGCGGTAGTCGTAGTCGCCGTATATCAGCTCAAAGGGTGTCCCGATGTATTCTGTCTGGTGACAGAGCCGCTTGTAATACAGCCCGGCCGACAGCTGCAGCCGCCCGGGAATGAGGTCTGTCCGGTATTCGGCCGAAAGCCCATAGGCATACTGCGGCCGCAGCCGCTCATCGGCCGGAAGCCAGAAATCCGTAGGCAGGTTGACGGCGGAGAGGCCGGTCCGGAAGAGGTACTGGTGCTTCACGTTCGCCGTGAGGCGGAACTGTCCGTACCCCGACGTCCACAGCAGCGACAGGACGGGGTCGGCACTGAAGAAGGCGGAACGGCGGATCGTGTAGACGTTTGCGCGCAGTCCGCCCAGCAGCTCCATGTTCCGGGCAACGGCAAACCTACAGTCTGCCCACAGCGAACCCTCCGTGCTGTGCCGGCGGGTGGCCGACAGGGTCGTCGTCTGCCGTTCTCCTTCCGTTTCAGGCTGCTGGGGACGGATGCTGTGCAGAGTCCAGTCGGTGCCGGCAGTCCATCTGCCCCGCCGCAGCGACAGCCTGTAGCCGTAGTCCGTGATGCCCGACGGCATACGCAGGCGGAAGTCCGGCCGTTCGATGGAAAAGCGGTTCCCGTAGCGGGTCATATAGGCCGTCTGGCGCAGGGTGAGTCCCCGCCGTTTCCACTCCCAGTTCATCGAGACCATCCGGTTGCCCCAGCCGAGGCGTGCGTCATAGTTCTCGCCGTCTTCCTGATAATCCATCCGGTCGTTGCCGCCGTAAAAGTCCAGCCACAGGGTGTTGCGCGCATCGGGGCGGTACAGCCACGTGACGTTGGCATCACAGAACGAATACCGGATGGCGGACTCCTCCACCTTCAGCCACCGTCCGTAGAGCAGGTTGATATAGGCCCCGCGGCCCGACAGGATGAGTTCGGACTTCCCTCCGAGGGGCAGGCGGAGTGTTCCCTGCGACGAAATCAGGCCGACGGACAGCTCGCCTTTCACCCTTCCTGCCAGCGTGTCCGGCCGCTGCATATCGATGAAACCGCCGAGACGGTTGGCTGCCGAGGCGGTGAAGGCCGAACCGGCGAACTGCAGGCGGGAATAGTGGGAGGGATTGAAGACGGAGAAGATGCCCAGTATGTGCTGGATGTCATACAGCTGGACACCGTTGATGCTGACCCCATTGTGCGCATTGTCGCAGCCCTGGACATACAGGCCGGCATCCAGTTCGGAACTGGTCTGCACGCTCGGCAGCAGCTGCGTGTAGCGTATCGGGTCGGCATTGCCGGCTATGCGCGGCATATCGTCGAGGAACGACAGATCCAGGCTCATGCCTCCGAGGCTGTCGTGCCGCAGCTTCCCCGTCACGTGCCGGCCGACGACCTCCACGCCCTGCAGCTCCTTCACCCTTGCCGTGTCGGCTTCCTGTGCATGGGCAGGCAGCGTGAAGAGCAGGGAGCAGAGCAGGGAAAACAGCAGTCTGCCGGCTTTCGGACGGATAAGAAGGGTGTGCATCGTGTCGTCGGAAGATGGGTTCATACAGACGGTGAGGTCACGCCAGAAGGCACAGACAGATCCTGGAAATCCACTCTGACAGATTTCCAGGACCTGCCGTCACCTCACGGACAGGTGTCTCTCCCGGCCTTGAGGAGATGGTATCAGAACTTGAAAAGACGTTTGAAGGCGTTGATCATATCGCCGGCTTCCTTGAAGACTCCGGCAAAGTTCTTCCGGCTGAAATAGTCGTCGACAGCATAGGTCGTGCCGTCAGTGAACTTGATCTGCGCATTGGAAATCCATTCAGCACGCCCGCTGTAGTCGTCCACAGTCTTCATCGCGCCCAGCAGCAGACCGGCCGAAGGCTTCGTGGCATAGCTGTAATAGACGTTCACGTCGAGCAGGCTGTTGGCATCGGCCACCTCTTTCTTGAAGCGGGCCTCATCGGTATAGACGGCTTTGTCCTTTTCCATCCTGTCGATGATCTCGGCCAGCCGGCTGCCGTTGGAGCACTTTCCTTTTACCTGCAGCTCGCCCAGGACGTCGGCAGCAACGTCGACACTGCCCACGTTGTCAACTCCCCGGTTGCTGACCAGCCCGTGCCCTGTGGCCTTGGCACCGAGGAGGGTCTTCCCGTCCGCCTTCAGTTCGACACCGGCCTCGGCATCGCCCGGCCCTTTGTAGAAGGCACGGTGTACGATGACCTCGTACTTCTGGAAGACGGTCTTGCAGGTGAATGCCAGCTGGTCTACGGCGAGGTTGAGGTCGCCGGAGGTGGTCAGGTCGGTGTGGATGTCGGTGGACAGCAGCTGCCTGCCGCCCTGCTGCAGCGTCATCCGCACGTCCTCCGGCACCATGACGGTGTTCTTGTATTTCGTCCTTTCCGTGTACCCCGGGTATCCCGCTGTCCCCGGGACATATTCGGTTTCCTCGCTGTTGAAGAACTCCGACCTCACCTCCTTCGCCTTGTCGCTGACCGTGAAGGCGAGCAGGCAGTCGTTGCCCTCCTGGTCGCGGAACAGGAACTCAAGGTTCTGCGAGTCCTTCGTGCGCACCCACTTGTAGCCCTGATGCTCGAAGCGGCCTCTGTACTTCGTCGCATCAATGATCCGTGCATACTCCGTGTAGCCCGGCTGTCCGGTGGCGATGGTCTGCGTCATCGACTGCAGGATGCCTTTCGCCCATTTGTTCAACGGCTCCACGCTCTGGTCGTCCAGATAGTGTTTATTGACATAGTAGGCTATCTCGTCCAGCACCTTGAAATCATTGGGTTGGATGCTGCTCATGAACTTCTTGGAGGTGGTCTCAAGCTGCTGCTTCTGCTGTTCCCGCGTCAGGACAGGTCCTTCCGAACGCTCCTTGGGGGCGGCAGAATCGTTGTCAGAACCGCAGCCGACGGCTGTGAATGCCAGTGCAATGCCTAAGAACAGGCCACCCAGTAACTTCTTTTTCTTCATATTCATTTTGGTTTTTGGTTGTTTGCAAACATTGCCAGAGGAGGGCAACGGACACTTCACATCTCCTGCCATAGTTTTTATCTACGGAAGGGACTATAAAAAGGAAGATGCCCATCCGAGGTGCAAATATAGTGAAAATATATTATAAAGAAAGTAGGAAACCGATTTTTTATCGTATTTCAACAGGGTACAGCACGGTCGCGGCACATTTTCACCATCTGCAACTGCCGGGCTGTCTCCGACCGGCCTGCGGGACAAGAGCCCCAGGTTTCGGTGTCAGCCTGTCCGGCAGGCATTTCCCGCCGCAGCCGGCCATTCCTTCCTGCCGGTGTGCTGATGACTGACCCGAATCGTGTCGATGGTAACCGCCGGTCGTGCCGACGGCACTACGCTGACTTTCTGGCGATGGACCGTCTCTGGTTTCTGCGCCTCCTCCAAAGAAAAAAAGCATTTTCTTTATCCAATTGGCTTATAAATCACAGTCTTTGTGTAAATTTGCAGACAAAGATTGTTTTTCCCGGAACATAGATATGAATTTCAAGTTAACATCGAAATACAGACCGACCGGTGACCAGCCGGAGGCCATCCGCGAACTGACGGACGGACTGGAGCGCGGCGACAAGAGCCAGGTGCTGCTGGGCGTGACGGGGTCGGGAAAGACGTTTACGGTGGCGAATGTCATTGCCGACGTCAACAAACCGACGCTGATCCTCTCGCACAACAAGACACTGGCAGCCCAGCTCTACGAGGAAATGAAAGGTTTTTTCCCCGACAACGCCGTGGAATATTACGTCTCTTATTACGACTATTACCAGCCGGAGGCGTATATGCCGACGACAGACACCTACATCGAGAAGGACCTTGCCATCAACGACGAGATCGACAAGCTGCGCCTGTCTGCCGTTTCCTCGCTGCTGTCAGGCCGGAAGGACGTGATAGTCGTGTCTTCCGTCTCCTGCATCTACGGTATGGGAGCGCCTGTGGCGATGAAGGAGAATGTGATTCCTGTCAGGAAAGGGCAGACCGTCGACCGCAATGACTTCCTGCGCCGGCTGGTGGATGCACTCTATATGCGCAACGACATAGACCTGCAGCGCGGCAACTTCCGCGTCAAGGGCGACACGGTGGACATCGCCATGGCGTATAATGACAACGTGCTGCGCATCACGTGGTGGGACGACGAGATAGACACCATAGAGGAAGTCGACTCGGTCGACTTCCACCGCATCGCCTCCTTTGACGATTATGAGATCTATCCTGCCAATCTCTTCGTCACTTCCAAGGAACAGACCGAGAGTGCCATCCGCCAGATACAGGACGACCTCGTGAAGCAGGTGGACTTCTTCAAGGGCATCGGCGACAACATCAAGGCGCAGCGCATCAAGGAACGTGTGGAATACGACATGGAGATGATCAAGGAGCTGGGGCACTGCTCGGGCATCGAAAACTACTCACGCTATTTTGACGGCAGGCAGGCCGGGCAGCGTCCTTACTGTCTGCTGGACTTCTTCCCCAAGGACTACCTGATGGTCATCGACGAGAGCCACGTGAGCGTACCGCAGATCTCCGCCATGTACGGCGGCGACCGTGCCCGCAAGACCAACCTCGTGGAGTACGGCTTCCGCCTCCCGGCCGCCTTCGACAACCGTCCGCTGCGTTTCGAGGAGTTCCACAGCCTTATCCATCAGGTCATCTACGTGTCGGCCACGCCGGCCGACTACGAGCTGAAGGAGTCCGAAGGGGTCGTGGTGGAACAGCTTATCCGTCCCACGGGGCTGCTCGATCCGGAGATAGACGTGCGCCCCTCGGAGAACCAGATAGACGACCTGATGAACGAGATCGTCGTGCGTGCCGAGAAGGAAGAGCGCGTGCTCGTCACGACGCTGACCAAACGGATGGCGGAGGAGCTGACGGAATACCTGCTGGACCACGACATACGCACGGCCTATATCCACAGCGACGTGGCAAGCCTGGACCGTGTCAAGATCATCAACGATCTCCGGGCCGGCGTCTATGACGTCCTGGTGGGGGTGAACCTGCTCCGTGAGGGACTGGACCTGCCCGAAGTATCGCTCGTTGCCATCCTCGATGCCGACAAGGAGGGCTTCCTCCGCAGCCACAGGAGTCTGACACAGACGGCGGGACGTGCAGCGCGCAACGTACACGGGAAGGTCATCATGTATGCCGACAACATCACGGAGAGCATGCAGAAAACCATCGACGAGACCATACGGAGACGCACGAAGCAGCTGAAATACAACGAGGAACACCACATCACGCCGAAGCAGATCGTCAGGGCCATCAAAGGAACACTGCCGACCGGCGGCGAGGGGAACGCTGCCGCACCGGCCGACTCCGCCGCAAGGAGAACCGCCCGGGCATACGTGGAGCCGGGCGACGGCATGCTCTTCGCAGCCGACCCGGTCATTGCGAAGATGAGCCGGGCGCAGCTGGAAAAGAGCATCGAGAATACGACAGCCCTGATGAAACAGGCGGCAAAGAACCTCGACTTCCTGCAGGCTGCACAGTACCGTGACGAAATCATCCGTCTGCAGAAAGAACTGGAGGCAAAGTAGAGACCGTACGGTGCAGGACTTTGCCAAGAAAACGTTAAAAGAATTTATAAGTCTTGATAGGGCAAGTATTATTTTGTATCTTTGCTGATTAGTTAATCATCCAGTTAAAGTTTGAGACAATGAAGAAGACCCTGATATTCCTGTTCGTGTGCCTGCCCATGATGGCTCTGGCACAGGCCACGCTCACCCCTGAACAGCAGCTGGAACAGGCGCAGCGGCAGCTGGAGGCGGCCAAGGCAGCCCTGGAAACGGCCAAGGCAGCCAAAGCCAAGGCGGAGGCAGAGGCAGAGGCCAAGGAGAATGCCGCCAAGGCAGAGGCCGAAGCGAAGGAGATAAGAAGGAAAATCGCCGAGACGAAGGCCGAAACCGAACGGCTGAGGCGGGAAGCTGCGGCAGTCAGCGAGGCTGCCGGAAAGATGCAGGCCGTCCCTGCCGCAAAGGACGGGGCGAAGGAGGACGGGAACGCCGTGGAGAAAGAGAACCCGGCGGCATGGACCGTCCCGACGGCTCCGGCTGCCAGACGCACGAAGAATACGGCGGACTTAAAAGAGAAAGACAGCAAGGACTTCTATCTTCAGCCGGGGACGGTCCCCGAGGCGGGCGGTCAGGTGATCTGGACCGAGTGCGTCAGTGTGCCCGGTACATCGGCCGACGAGCTCTACCGCAAGGCCTTCGCCTACCTTACGGAACTTACACAGTCCGACAACCAGCTGGAGGGGAGCAAGGTGGCTCTGGTGAACGAGAAGGAACACAGCATTGTGGCGACCGTCCGTGAGAAGCTGATCTTCTCCTCATCGTTCCTCTCCCTGGACTACACACAGTTCAATTACGTGCTCCAGGTGGCATGCCGCGAGGGACAGGCGATGCTGACGATGAACCGCCTGACCTACAAGTACGATGTCCAGGGGAACGTGTCGAACTTTGCCGCAGAGACGTGGATCACCGATAAGTATGCCGTGAACAAAAAGCGGACACGCCTTCTGCCCGTGTCAGGGAAGTTCCGCCGTGCTACGGTCGACCGCAAGAACAGCATCTTTGAGGGCTTCCGCCAGACATTGAAGTAAGGAGCGGAAGGCGGACGGACAGGATGGGACTATGACGACGACGGAGCCGGTCGCGGCCAGCAGTGCCCGTTCCCCAGGAAGAAGACCGGCTGAAGGCCTGCCGCCTGCGGGTCTGTGTCTTTTCAATGCTCCCCATTTTAAAATATCAAACATAGATAATGGAAATACAGAACAGTACGGCGCGCCGGCCCGACCACCGCGTGCACAGACGTGAGCCGGCAGACAGATTCCTGCACATCCGGCAGTGGCTTAACATCATCTTTATGCTGGGTGCGGTCGTGGGAGTGGCGGTCTACTTCCTTGCCGACACCACCACGACCGGCACAGTCATCATTCTTGCGGCGATGGTCTTCAAGATCGTCGAGTGCCTACTCCGTTTTATCCGTTAGATGAAGAGATTTGTTTCTTTGCTCGTCCTCCTCGTGCTGGTGTCCCATGCGGCAGTGGCGCAGGTCGTAGACAACACGGCCGACGACAACGGCACGTTTACCGCAGACGGCATCCGGAACGGCCGGAAGACGGGGCGTTCGGACTCCATACAGAGCCAGCACAAGGAGATTCCGCGCGGCATGAAAGTATGGACGATAGACGAACGCTTCGGCGACCGCAGGCCTGCCGTACCCGATACGCTCTCGTATATGTTCATGAATGCCGGACTCAACACCGGTCTGTACGGGTCGTACAACACCCTGGGCAACCTCGGATCTCCCCGGCAGAGCCGTATCTTCGTCGACCGCCGGCCGGCATCGGAGTTCTTTTTCCTCGATCCGTATGACATGTTCATCGTGCAGCCGGACGATTTCCAGTTTACCTCCACGCTGTCGCCGATCACTGTCCTCACCTATAACACGGCAGGCAACAGGACCAATGGAGAAGACCGCTTCAGGGCTCTCTTTGCAGTCAATGCGGGGAAGGAATGGGGCTTCGGATTCAAGTTCGATTATCTTTACGGGCGCGGGTATTACAGCAACCAGAACACGTCCCTCTTCGATTATTCCATGTGGGGAAGCTATCTCGGCGAGCGGTATCAGGCGCATCTGCTGCTGTCGCTGAACCATCAGAAGGTGGCGGAGAACGGCGGCATCGCCAATGACGCTTATATCACGCATCCGGAGTCGTTCAATGATTCATACAGCGAGGAGGAGATTCCGACGATCCTGCAGAAGAACTGGAACCGGAACGACAACCAGCACGTCTTCTTCAACCACCGTTACAGTCTGGGATTCTTCCGCAAGGTTCCGATGACGGCCGAGGAAATCAAGGCGAAGCAGTTTGCCCTGAAGTCGCAGAAAGCACAGGAAGAGGAACGGGCAAAGGAAAAGGCACGCCGCCGTGCGAAGGCGAACGGCGACGATTTCGACGAAGAGGCATACGACCGGGAGAAACGCTCGTCGGGGCGGCCGGAGGATGCCGCAATAGCCGGCGACGTGTCGCAGGCACGGCAGGCGGCAGACAGTGCCGGAGCCGGCGACCGTGTGACGGTCGACCTGGGAGATTCCCTGCAGATGGCCGACCTCAGGCGGCGGGACGCGCAGGCAAAGGACTCTACAGAGAAGTGGATGAAGACGGAGTATGTGCCCGTGACGAGTTTCATCCATACGGTCCGCTTCGACAATTACCGCCGCATCTACCAGGCTTACAACACCCCGAAGGACTTTTATGCACAGAACTATTTCAATTACGGCACGACGGCCAACGACTCCATCTACGACCGTACAAAGCACTGGTCGCTGAAGAACACGTTTGCTGTAGCTCTGCTGGAGGGATTCAACAAATGGGCGAAGGCCGGGCTGAAGGCGTTTGTATCACATGAGCTGCGCCACTATGAGCTACCCGTCATGGCGACTCCAGCAGGAAGCTCCGCCGCCTTCTTTGACGGAGAGGAGAAGTGGAACCGGCATGACGTGTCGGTCGGCGGACAGCTGCTGAAGACACTGGGGCGCACGTTCCATTATGACATCAGTGCAGAGGCATGGCTGGCCGGAGACAGAGCCGGACAGTTCCATCTTGACGGTCACGCCGACCTCGGCTTCCCGCTTCTGGGCGACACGGTACAGCTGGCTGCCACGGCGTTCCTGCACCGTTCCGCCGCCTCTTTCTATATGGAGCAGTTCCACGGCAAGCATTACTGGTGGGAGCAGCAGCTCGACCAGCAGATCCATTCGCGCCTGCTCGGCGAGTTCTTCCTGAAAAAGACACGCACGCGGCTGCGTGTGGGCTATGATGTGCTGAAGAACTACACCTATTTCGGAATCCAGAACGACCGGGTGAAGAGCGGCGACAGCTATCTTGTACAGCACAATGCGCTGAACGTCCGCCAGTCGGGGAGTCCTGTCAGCCTGCTCACGTTGCAGCTCCGGCAGGACCTGCGGCTGGGCATCCTCAACTGGCAGAACGTGCTGACCGTGCAGAAGTCGAGCAAGGACGACATTCTTCCGGTCCCTGTGTTCAATGCCTACAGCAACCTCTTCATACGGCTCAGAATCGCCCGGGTGCTGGATGTCGACCTCGGTGTGGACGGCCGCTACTTCACGGACTATTATGCGCCGGAGTACATCCCGGGAATCGGCTCCTTCGGCATACAGGAGACGGAAGCAAGCCGTACGAAAATCGGGAATTATCCGGTACTCGACGCCTATGCCAACTTCCAGCTCCAGCACACCCGGTTCTTCGTGATGTTCACGCACGTGAACAGCGGGGATGGAGGCGACTATTTCTATACGCCGCATTATCCCCTGAACCAGCGGGTGTTCAGGTTCGGCATCAGCTGGAACTTCTTCAACTGATCCGTACACATTATATAATAAGATGATTTCCGAAAAAAATATTCGTATCATAAAGATATAATAAGGTGGGCTCCGAAAAAAGATATTCGTACCATAAAGTGATTTCAGAAAACAACATAAAGACCAACAGCCTTGCGGCATGGATACTCGCCGCACGTCCCAAGACGCTCACGGGAGCCATGGTGCCGGTGATGATCGGGACAGCATGGGCCTGGAAGATCGGGGGGAGCGGACAATTCCGCATTGTCCCTGCCGTCCTCTGTTTCCTCTTCGCCTTCCTGATGCAGATAGACTCAAACTTCATCAATGATTACTTCGACTGTGTGAGGGGGAATGATGACCGTGCGACACGGATGGGACCGAGACGGGCCTGCTCGGAAGGCTGGATCACGCTCCAGGCGATGCGTACCGGCCTTGCCGTAACATCGCTTCTTGCCTGCATGGCCGGTCTCCCGCTTGTCTTCTACGGCGGCTGGGAAATGATCGGCGTAGGGGCAGCCTGTGTCCTCTTCGCCTTTCTCTATACCACATTCTTTTCTTATCTCGGTCTGGGCGACGTGCTGGTACTTGTCTTCTTCGGTTTTGTCCCCGTGACATTCACCACCTATGTGATTCTTCCCGATCATCTTCAGGCAGTCTGCGCAGACGTGATCCTGTCGGGACTGGCCTGCGGTCTGGTCATCGACACCCTCCTTGTGGTCAACAATTACCGCGACCGGGACAATGACCGGAGGGACGGAAAGCGGACACTCGTCGTACACTTAGGGGAAAGACGGGCGGAGAAGCTGTATCAATGGCTGGGTGTCCTGGGGATCCTGCTGATGTACAACCTCCTGTTCGTCGGGAGGGAGAATGGATTTCTCTATTGCGTCCTGACACTGATTCTCTATGCACCTTACGGGATTCTCCATGGGAAAACCAGTGCGCTCATGATGAGGATAAAGCAAGGAAGAGACCTGAACATCATTCTCGCACAGACTGCCCGCAATATGTTCGTCTACGGACTCTCAACCGCCCTCCTCATCCTCGTCTCGTAAAATCCCACGCCCCTATCCTCGTTATCATCACCGCCTATCACCGCTTATCCCCGCCTATCACCTCCTATCTCCTCTCATCATGCCTCAACCCAACCTCGAAATAATGACCTTTGTGGAACGTCAGATACTGCCGCGCTACAATGCCTTCGGGCAGAGCCACGGCCTCGGCCATGTCCAGCGGGTCATCAGAAACTCTCTGGCACTGGCGGCCGTCACAGGTGCCGATGTGAACATGGTCTATGTCATCGCAGCCTACCACGACCTGGGCATGAAGGGGCCGCGTGCCATCCACCATCTCACCGGCGGGAAGATCCTCATGGCCGATGCACGGCTCCGCAGATGGTTCTCCGCCGAACAGCTGAAGATCATGAAGGAGGCCGTCGAAGACCACCGCGCCAGCAGTTCACGTGCGCCACGCAGCATCTATGGGAAGATCGTCGCTGAAGCCGACCGTGACCTTGAGCCGAATGTGGTATTCTCACGTGCCGTCCTCTTCGGCTTCGAGAACTACCCGAAGATGAACGAGGAGCAGATGTGGGAACGTTTCCAGAGCCACATGAGGGAGAAATACGGACGGACGGGATACCTGCGGCTGTGGATTCCCGGTTCGCCGAATGCAAAGAACCTTGAAGTGATCCGCAAGACGATAGACAGCGAGACGGAACTCCACAAAGTGTTCAGCCGTTTCTACAAGCAGATACAAGACAAGAAAAAATAACAAACCATCAATCCTACAATATGACGAAAGAAGAATTAATGCGGAGGGCGGTCAAGCTCTCCGCCGACAGTGTGCGCAACGGCGGCGGTCCGTTCGGCGCTGTCATTGCCCGCAATGGCGAAATCATCGCCGAGGGAAGCAATGGCGTGACCATCTACAACGACCCGACAGCCCATGCGGAGGTCTCCGTCATCCGGAAAGCCTGCCACCAGCTGCATACGTTCGACCTCACCGGATGCGAAATCTATACCTCCTGCGAGCCTTGCCCGATGTGCCTGGGAGCGATCTACTGGGCGCACCTCGACAAGATCTACTATGCCAACGACCGCAAGGACGCTGCCGCCATCGGGTTCGATGACGACTTCATCTATCAGGAGATAGAACTGGAACCGCTGCATCGCAAAAAGCCGTCGGAAATACTCCTGCGCAGTGAAGCGATAAAGGTCTTTGAACAATGGACAGAAAAGACCGACAAGACAGAATATTAATAAAAGGCAACAAGCCTGTGTGAACCGTCTGCTGTTTACACTGGCTTTTTTCAGTTTCTTCCGTTCAATGCGTGGATGCTTTTCGTATAGCTTTAACGGAAGAAACGAAGTGATCCATTAAAGTTTCCCACCCCTTAAAACACAGGCTTTTCTCATTTACTTTGGCTGTCGTCCCCCGTATCCATTGAGTTTTAACACATGGCTAATAAAAGTTATGTGGTCTGTCCATATACTTCATCCCATTTTCCAATGCTTCCGCCATTACAAGGATTTTGACCATCTCGTTGTCGTTGCCGCAGATCGTTCCATAAGGTGTCGGGGTGTCATCCCAAGTGTTTCTCCTAAAACGCGAAGAATGCGTCCGATACAGGCTAGGACTCGCTTCCATAACGTGAGTGCCATGAGATCGTCCTCCATATCCGAAAAGAGTCCGCCCATGGTTTTGATAAGTAGATGTTGAAAAATATTTTCGATATTATGAAAAAGCGTGGCTTGCCCAAGTGTTAACACCTTTATTTTCTCTGGGTTTGAAAAAAACTGGTAAACACTTGAACATATGAAATTAAATTATTATTTTTGTGACGTAACTATTGACATGTATTAAAACTGATATGTCCTAATTGTATCATTATGCCTCTATCAAGTGTAGATTTCGCCAATCAGTTAAGAAATATGGCTTACAAACGCCATTCTATTAATCTTAATAAGACGCAGGTAAACAAACTTCTGTTTATGTGCTATGGCTTTTATTTGGCTTTTTACAACCAAAGACTTTTTCATGAACCCCCTAAGGCTTGGCCGTATGGCCCAGTTTTCCCTAATGTATATAAACAATATTCCCTATTCGAAGTACCTATATACATTCCTGAAGAGAAAAATAAGGAATTTGAAAACGACGAAAGGGCAAAAGGGATTCTTACTCAGGTTGTTGACAAATATAGTCACATCAGTGCTTATGACTTAAGTCTGTGGTCACATCTTCCTGGCGGTCCATGGAGTCAAACGGTATATGGTATCAAAGGAGATAAAAACTCTGGATGGAACAAAGAAATAAGCGATGATCTCATAAAAAACTACTTTGCTAAAGAATAATATGACAAACAATAGGTCTAAAACAAGCAGTCCTAGAACGGAAATTGAAACTCCAGACCTTCCTATATCTACACAAGATACAGAAACCATACCATGGAGGTGCTTGGGCTTTAAAGTTTGGTACAATATAATTTACACTTTCAAAAACCCATTTAAGCGTGCAAAAAGAGAACTCAATCTCTTGGAACAAGTCGAGGTCTTGATTAATACTGGAGACTCTGGAGATGTAATAGACTATTGTGAAAGATATATTTTTCTTCATAGAATAATAGAAAATACACGTGCTCGCAGACGATTGGAACGCTGGGTAACTAGATTGATATCCATCTATCTTTTGATGGTTTTTGCTCTTATTATTCTCTCATATATATTAAAATGGAATTTACCTTTGGGTGTTATTATAACGATACTCTCAACTACAACAGTTAATATTGTGGCCTTAGGCTACATTCTCGTACGAGGATTGTTTCATGAGAATGAAAGTAAAGAAGCAAAAAAAGAGATTCCTGGGAAAGTAAATACAATTGAAACGCAAAATGATAAAAATGCGTAAACTATATTATAAACAAAAACAGAACAATGAAAAGGTTTCTAATTCTTTTTTTATTCTTTCTTGTTTCAATATTCACTTTTGGACAATCTGTATTGGGTATACCATTAGGAAGTTCGTATGAAAAGACGAAACATTTTTTACACACTAGATCAGTAGGAGATAATATGTGGGAACGAGACGGCAAGATATTTGTTACTAACGGCTACATCGGTAATATTCCATTTGGCTTAGGTATTTTTAATTTCCGATTTAAGGATGATAGTTCTTATTTGTATGCGGTATCTTTGTCCGATGTAGAACTAACATCTAATCAAGCAAAATCAAAAAGGGAAACATTTGCAGATGTAATAAAAGAAAAATATTATGGCACTATAAGAGAATACATAGATGATACAGGCTTTAAAAGATATGAATTCGGAATAAATCCACTTGACAAAAATGAACCACTAGGTAAGATTTTTATAGTTCATAATAGGAATACAAATAAATACGATACGGTACTATATTATGGGCCTATTAAGTATATAGAAGAAAATTCTGATTTTTAGTATATCTGTTTTATGTAGTTGTGAAGAACTTTAACCAAAATTAGAAAACAAATGGCAGAATAAATTGTTTTTTTTAGTTTCTAACACATTTCTATTTGCTATAAAAGTGAGCAGACATACAATGGAATGATATAGTATCCTACTTTCCTCCAAATGCGAAAAAGCTGTTTTCTATTATAATTTAACAAACGAAGTATTGCTTTAAAATAGATAATCCAATGCTTGAATATTATATACAATCATGTGCGTCAATTCTATCACTATGATAAGTAGATATTGAAAACTAGTTTACATCATACTTTTGCGT
>NZ_GL872282.1:1052831-1059611 GCF_000191065.1 Prevotella multiformis DSM 16608 | reverse complement strand
CGACCTACTTATAAGGATATATAGGAAGACCATAATCATTAATTCCAGCTATATCGGCTATTTTCACATCAACATACTTAGCTCTTAAACAATCATAAAAATATATTCTATCCTTTTGAGTATATAAGAAGTCTTTATTCCATAACCGTTGGAATATAAAATAAAAACTAATAGAACATACTAATAATACTAAAAGAAAAAGATAACTAAATACAATATAAAGTATTGGTGAGTTTTTACTAATATTCAATAAGCAGAACATAAATGCTCCTAATGGCAAGAAACTTGTTATGGCTTGTAAAACAAGTGACTCTTTAGAGATCTTATATTTTATATTCATAATCTATTTGCCAATTATATTTTTTTCAAATCCTAAATTAATAAATTTTATACTAGCACCTTCTAATTTTTCACACCTATTGTTGGAACTATATTCTTTGTTCCAAAATTTATAGCTCCAGATGAGAAATTAAATCCTTCTGTCTTGTTGTATGTCCCGCCAAAAGATACTCCTAATCCGTCAATAGTAGGTGAACTCGCGGACCAAGTTCGCCCCTTATAATCAGTAGGAGTATCATCAAATCCAGCAGTCATTGCCAAGCCCATATCGACATATGAGGGAGAAAATCCAGCAGATAAATCACCATAAGTACTGAGATGTCCAGGAGTCAAGGCAAATCCCATGTCAAAACTTAAGTTGATAAACATTGCAGATGCATCGAAAGTGAACCCTAAGTATACTTTTCTTGGATTCCAAGGTTCTAAACCTCCATCTGAGTTTCTTGTATCACCGAAGAGTTGATAGCCGAAACTATGATGGAATTTGTAGTCCTTATCACCAGTAACAACAACATCGTCCATTGGATGAGACGAAAGGATATTGCCTTGTTCGTCTCCGAATTTATATTGTCCCTGATCATCAAACATATCTGCTGTATTTCCCAAGAATTTACCACCCTTAGGAATAAACTTTGTATCCTTAGCTGAGTTAACCCTCTCATCCCAATAAGTTTTCTTATCTTTTGTTTCGACCCATCCCATTCCATTGGGGTCAATTATTCTAATGGGATTTCCACCACCATATACATAAGGACTCGTTTGGA
This sequence comes from Prevotella multiformis DSM 16608, assembly GCF_000191065.1. Lineage (GTDB taxonomy): Bacteria > Bacteroidota > Bacteroidia > Bacteroidales > Bacteroidaceae > Prevotella > Prevotella multiformis. The sequence goes on along the minus strand of NZ_GL872282.1, from coordinate 1,058,508 downwards.
TATACTTCTCCGCCAACGGATCCACCCCATACCAAATTCTTGCCATAGGGTTCATGTACCTTGCGCCGTAATAGTATAGACCAGTCTCATCATCGAACTGCTTGCCATTGAACTTATAAGGTAAGTCTTCACTCGATGAGTGCTCGTCTACAAGGAGTTCACCGTACGGCAGGTAAGCGTCATACTGCGTGATGTTGGCTTTATCGTCTGTGATGTAGGACGTACTACCGAGGTGATCACTGTGATAGAAGAAGGTCTCTTCTTTTGTAGTGTCATTTGGAATATAGCCATATCCAGCCTGCGGGTCATCAGGGTTGCTCGGGTCATTCCAGCTTACAGGTGGACCAGGGTTTGTACCTGGTGTTGTGTTGGGACGTGGGGTCTGCACCCATCCCTGCGGCACGTCGTGGTTGCCCAGCTCCCTGATGATGGAGTTGTAGCCGATGTGCGTATTCTCCGGGTCACCGTACGCACCCTTCATTGTAGGTACACCTGGTGCAATGCCCTGCTGCTTATAGTATGCCTCTTTCTGCTTCTGTATCTGATTCATACGCTCAGCGTAGTCCTGCTGACCAGCGGTGACGTAGCTTCCATTTCTTCCGTAAACGTTGTTAAACAGACCCGTTCCTATCCTTGAAGCAACCCGTTTGTCACCAAGGAAGTAATGCTTTGTGAATCTGTTCTTGTTGACAGAGAGGATACTTGCAGGATAAAGCGTGAAGTTATCCGTCTCGTGGAACGTGATACCCTGCGGAGCACCGTTGATGTACACACCCTCCATCGTGCCGTAGCTCTTCATGATACGTTCACCAGCTGCGTTGTAAGTATAACGGCTTGTCTTGCCGTTATCACTTAAAACCATCAGGCGGTTGTCCTCATCCCAATACATCTCACGAGTAGTGTTCGTGGAATCATTCGTTACCAGTGTCGGGTTGCCGTTGGCATCATACGTATAATGGTCATGACCTATCTGCGTCGGAGCTGTCGGGTGAGCTTCGTCCTCGTACTTGTAGGCGAAATTGTACGATTTCGCCGTGGCCGTGGAGTCTACACGCTGCACCTTGGTCAGCGGCTCGCTCATTCTGCCAAAAGTCATCTGCATGGAGTAAGAGGCATTCTTGGCTTTACCTGTTGCAGAGATCAAGCGGTTGAGGTCATCGTACTGATAAGTATGGCTGAACGCACCGCCAAGTTTAGCCTGGTTGTGCTTGATGATATTTTGTGGATTTACGACATTGGGAATACCGAGGATATTGTCCACCGCATCGTACCGGTACCTGTTGTCCATCACGGTTTGTCTTTCTATGGTCAGCGTAGCATTCTGCAGACGCTCTCGCTGCCTGTCGTAGGCATGGGTCGTCTCCGTCCCGTTGCCGAGCTTCGTATAGACCGTATGACCCTCCTTGTCGTAACCTATCCTGTCTACTATAACGCTCTGACGTCCCTGTTTATTGCTTGAAAGACCATCTATTTGTCCTGCCGCATTGTAGTGATAGGTCACCACCTCACCGTCAGGATAAGTCATCGTCCGTACACGGTTCCAACTGTCGTAGGTAGCACCGTAGACATAAGTCCTGATATCCGCCACACTTGCCATGACCGTACGGACGGTCTTCGTCATCTCACCCTGTCTGCCGTAGTAATACGCTTCACCGCCCGAAGCGTCCTCAATGAGGATAAGACAAAATGGGCAAAAATAAGCTTCATTTCTTACTTCCATGATAACCTTTTATATAGTGTCTCATGCAAAATACTGAGAGCAAGCCTAATGAAAGAATTCCCAATCTAACATATATATCCTCTTTTTCATCATAAAAAAGTGTATCATTCCATTTATTATAGTATAAAATTTTATTTAGATTCCTTTCATTTATATCTTTCCTACTTACCGTGACAGTGTATTCCTTTCCCATATAACGTACTATAATATATGAAGTTATATTTATAGCACCACTATGTTCTGACACTATTTTAAATGACTTAATTGGACCAGATTTTATTGCCTGTGCATCATAATAAACAACTATAATACTGTAGAATAAATATATAATACAGCCTGAGATCATTAATAAAAGATACCTATGGACTTGTTTATATTCTATTTTATTGACCACCATAATCTTTAGGTAATTGTGATTGTACTTTCTTTCCAACTTCTTTTTTTACCGTCTCTACCCCCGTTGTAAATGAGACCAAAGTCCCATATAATGCTCTCGCTTCTCTCATTGCTGATTTAGCATTTCTAATTAATTTCATGTTAGGAGTTCTACGTGACTGTAATTTTTCTAATTTATGTAAAGCAACACTATAGTTATGCCTAGCCTCTGCAGTTGCTTTTTTTAGATAGCTTGACGGGAGAATATGTCCAACGCCTTTGCTTATGAGAGTTTCAGCTATGATGGACTTCGCAGACATATCTTCTTTATTTATAATTCTCCCTACAACATTTTCGAGACCTTCCAATAAGAAACCAATTCCCTCTTTAGCTATAAACTTTGCTACAGGGTTTTTAACAATCTTCAAAATGCTCGAAATTCCATTATTAATAGCGCCTTCTGCTGCACCTGTTGCAATACCCCATGTGATGCTCAAATAATCTCTCCCCCTCTATTTTTTTATTTGCATTGATAAAAGAGTTTATAGAAACCTTATCCATCTTATCCATGATAATCGTTAAATAAATATTGCGATAATCCACCAGCAACCCCTCCGATAACAACGCCATCAATCCCTATTTTTCCATTTTTGTCATAGTATCTAATAGGATTATCAGAGCAATAGACATAACTAAGTAACGTAGGCTTTGTGAGGCTCATTGGATCCGCCCCATACCAAATACCTGCCACAGGATTCATATACCTTGCGCCATAATAATACAAGCCAGTCTCATCATCGAACTGTTTGCCGTTGAACTTATACGGTAAGTCTTCACTTGATGAGTGTTCGTCTACAAGGAGTTCGCCGTATGGCAGGTAGGCATCATACTGCGTGATGTTGGCTTTATCATCTGTGATGTAAGAAGTACTGCCGAGGTGGTCACTGTGATAGAAGAAGGTTTCTTCCTTTGTAGTATCATTAGGGATGTATCCATAACCAGCCTGTGGGTCATCAGGATTGCTCGGGTCGTTCCATGAGACAGGAGCACCGGGGTTGGTGCCTGGTGTCGTGTTAGGACGTGGAGTCTGAATCCAACCCTGTGGCACATCATGGTTACCGAGTTCTGTAAGGACAGCATTATAACCAACACCCGTGTTCTCCGGATCACCATACGCACCCTTTTCTGTCGGTACACCAGGAGCTACACCCACCTTCTTATAATACGCCTCTTTCTGTGTCTGAATCTGATTCATACGCTCTGCATAGTCCTGCTGACCAGCCGTTACGTATGAGCCGTTGCGTCCATAAACGTTGTTAAACAGACCTGTTCCTATCCTTGAAGCAACTCGTTTGTCACCAATGAAGTAATGCTTTGTAAAACGATTCTTATTGACAGAGAGGATACTTGCAGGATAAAGTGTGAAGTTATCCGTCTCATGGAAAGTAATGCCTTGTGGTGCACCATTGATATACACACCTTCCATCGTTCCGTAGCTCTTCATGATACGCTCACCGGCGGCGTTGTAAGTGTAACGACTCGTCTTGCCATTATCAGAGAGTACTATCACTCGATTGTCTTCGTCCCAGTACATCTCACGGGTAGTATTCGTAGAGTCGTTCGTTACCAGTGTTGGATTACCGTTGGCATCATATGTGTAATGGTCGTGACCAATCTGCGTTGGAGCCGTCGGATGGTTACTGTCCTCGTATTTATAAGCGAAGTTATAACTCTTGGCTGTGTTCGTAGAGTCTACCTTCTGGATCTACGTCAGCGGCTCGCTCATCCTGCCGAAGGTCATTGCCATGTCGTAACTGGCGTTCTTCGCCTTGCCTGTAGCATGAATCAGTCGGTTTAACGCCTCATAGATATAAATGCGTATTGGTCTTTCTCCAAGAGTAGTTTCTTTACCTTGTACTTGACTTTGGTTCTTCTTCATTTTTTAGTTTCCCTGTGGAATCTGTCTGATAATATTTGACACCATACACTCTTCCCATTCCCATGTGCAAGACTCTATATCGAGTGTCGGGTGTCAATACGGCACGCTTTGGATTATTTACAACCGTATCAATGTTAGGAAAGCATGCCTCCACTTGATATTTCGAAGAAATATTATTTAGATCAAGTGTGTCAATTCCTTTTTCTTTCTTTTTTTCTTTTAACTCTATATCATAGGAATAAAATAATTCTTTTTCGCCATCAGGCTCAATATAAAAACTTAACATATCATACACGTAGAAAGTCTGTTTCTCTTCGTCAAACGTGAAATCATGATTGTCGCATGCACAAAGTGTAAACACTATTGTTACCAATATTATTCTATTTTTTATTGCTTGTCTGTTTTTTGAATTCATTCCACCATTTATTGATTTGTTCGATTTTGTCTTTCTCCTTCAGTTTGTCATTCTTAAACAAATTCTCGACAGATGCTTTGAAGTGTGTCTTAACGAAGCCGCGGAAAGCGTTATATGTTTTAGTCCCTTGCTCAGCCTCTATTTCGCGAAGAGCATCGTCGTGGTTGCCAGCCTTAATATAACCTGCTATTGTTTTAAGCAAATATTTTGTCAGACCCTTATCGCGCGCAATCTGCTTAGTGTGTCCCACCTCGTGCGAGAATTGGCGGAACCAGAGGTCATAATCCTGCCCACCTTTGCTATTATCAAGATAATATGGCGACACAAGGATTCGTGCATTATTGGGAGAGCCGCCAATTGTAATGCAATTGCCTTCGGGTTGAGAAATGAATTCTTCAAGCCTTGCATTCTTCACATACGTAATGGGAACGTTCGCTACCAAAGACAATAAGTGAGCGGCTGATTCCGTAAAGGTATAGTATGTTACTTCATGGGGTATCCCCATTAACGTATTGGCGGAGCCTACTGCTTGGTACAGAACAACGGTTTCGACATGTTTTACAACAATGCCCTTAGGGAACATTCCCATAACATCGATATTCGCAATTGGACTCCCGTTACAATATGTATACGAACTTACCGACACATACTTTTCTGTTAAATTATCCACCCCATACCACAAACTTATGATTGGGTCCATGTATCTTGCACCGTAATAGTACAAGCCGGTCTCATCATCGAACTGTTTGCCGTTGAACTTATACGGCAGGTCTTCACTGCTGCTGTGCTCATCAACCAACAGTTCGCCGTAGGGCAAGTAAGCATCATACTGGGTGATATTGGCTTTATCATCCGTGATGTAAGACGTGCTGCCGAGGTGGTCACTGTGATAGAAGAACGTTTCCTCTTTTGTAGTGTCATTAGAAATGTAACCATAACCATCCTGTGGATCATCAGGGTTACTCGGGTCATTCCAGCTTACAGGTGGACCGGGGTTAGTATTCGGTGTGGTGTTGGAGCGTGGAGTCTGAATCCAGCCCTGTGGAACATCGTGGTTGCCGAGTGTGTCAATGATAGAGTTATATCCTCGCTTTGTATTCTCCGGATCACCATAAGCACCCTTCATTGTAGGAACACCAGGTGCAATGCCTTGCTGCTTATAATATATGCCTCTTTCTGCTTCTGAATCTGATTCATGCGTTCAGCATAGTCCTGCTGACCAGCAGTT
>NZ_GL872282.1:1047649-1051855 GCF_000191065.1 Prevotella multiformis DSM 16608 | reverse complement strand
ATACCTTGCGCCATAATAATACAAGCCAGTCTCATCATCGAACTGTTTGCCGTTGAACTTATACGGTAAGTCTTCACTTGATGAGTGTTCGTCTACAAGGAGTTCGCCGTATGGCAGGTAGGCATCATACTGCGTGATGTTGGCTTTATCATCTGTGATGTAAGACGTGCTGCCGAGGTGGTCACTGTGATAGAAGAAAGTTTCCTCTTTCGTAGTGTCATTTGGAATATAGCCATAACCAGCCTGCGGGTCATCAGGGTTACTCGGGTCATTCCAGGAGACAGGAGGGCCGGGGTTGGTGTCCGGCGTGGTGTTGGGGCGTGGAGTCTGTACCCAGCCCTGTGGCACGTCGTGGTTGCCCAGCTCCCTGATGATGGAGTTGTAGCCGATGTGCGTGTTCTCCGGGTCACCGTACGCACCCTTCATCGTCGGCACGCCGGGGGCGATGCCCTGCTGCTTATAGTATGCCTCTTTCTGCTTCTGAATCTGATTCATACGTTCAGCATAGTCCTGCTGACCGGCGGTGACGTATGAGCCGTTGCGCCCGTAAACGTTGTTGAACAGGCCTGTACCGATACGGCTGGCGATTCGTTTGTCACCAAGGAAGTAATGCTTTGTAAAGCGATTCTTGTTGATGCTGATTATTGAGGCAGGATAGAGCGTGAAGTTGTCCGTCTCGTGGAACGTGATACCCTGCGGTGCACCATTGATATACACACCCTCCATCGTACCGTAGCTCTTCATGATGCGCTCACCGGCTGCGTTATATGTATAGCGTGAGGTTTTGCCATTATCAGAGAGTACCATCAGGCGGTTGTCCTCGTCCCAGTACATCTCACGAGTAGTATTCGTAGAGTCGTTCGTTACCAGTGTAGGATTACCGTTGGCATCGTATGTGTAATGGTCGTGACCAATCTGCGTCGGAGCCGTCGGGTGGTTACTGTCCTCATACTTATAAGCAAAGTTATAAGACTTAGCAGTTGTCGTTGAGTCCACTTTCTGAACTTTTGTCAGCGGTTCACTCATCCGTCCGAACGACATCAGTATGTCGTAACTTGCACTTTTTGCTTTACCGTTTGCATGAACAAGGCGGTTCAGCTCATCATACTCATACGTATGCGAACTCTTTCCTCCCAGCTTCGCCTTGTTGAGTTTTGTAAGCGACGTCGGGTTGGCAGCATTCGTAATACCGAGGATATTATCCACAGCATCATAGCGATACCTATTCTCCATCACAGTCTGACCATCCGCTGTAAGGTTCATCACCTGCAGACGTTCACGCTGCCTGTCGTAGGTATAGGTCGTCTCCGTGCCATTACCGAGTTTCGTATAGACCGTATGACCCTCCTTGTCGTAACCTATCCTGTCAACAATAACGCTCTGACGTCCCTGTTTATTGCTCGTAAGACGCTCAACCTGTCCGGCAGCATTGTAGTGATAGGTCACCACTTCACCATCAGGATAAGTCATCGTCTGCACACGGTTCCAGCTATCATACGTAGCACCATAGACATAAGTCCTGATATCCGCCACGCTCGCCATGACTGTACGGACGGTTTTCGTCACCTCACCCTGCTTGCCGTAGTAATACGCTTCACCACCACTCGCATCCTCAACGAGAGCAAGACGACCGGCACGGTTATACTTATCGCCAGCCTTACCATAGGTATAAGTAACACGATTAAAGAGGTTTTCTGGATAAAGTACCTCATGCATATTCAGGCATATACTGACGAAAGTCTGTGTACTTCACTACTATTATTTTCTTATATACGGAGAACCTTCATTACTTATTATGTCGTAATATATGTTTTCCTGTCATATCATCAAAGTAATACGTAAATCCATACACAGATAGAAAATAAGCTATATTGTATGCTTCTTCTTCCGTTTTTACATTCATAATAAATGTATCTGAAGATTTGTCTAAACTACAAAATTGATCTAATAAGCTCTTGTAACCTCCTTTATCGTAGATCATTTCTATCTTTCTATTTACATGAAATTTTTTTAAATAAAACTCAAATTCTACGGTCTCTTGAAAATCAGGAAAAATCTTTCCGGAGAAAACAAGTTCCTCGAATTTCACGTAAGAATAATATACCCCTTTATATTTTCTTGTGAATAAATCATGAAGCTGCACCCCATTAAACACATATAAATGCCCATCATTCCCTCGTTGTATATGTACATCTCTACCTTTCGTAATGATTTCGTAGATGCTGCTACTGTTTTTTTCAAATGACACATTATTCTTTTTCCTGTCCGTCTTACAACCAGCAGAAAATAGACATATAACAGCTATTAATAATAAGCTATATTTATGGTTTGATGTTTTCATTTTTCAAATCTTCTTTATTGATTGGCATACCACCATATGAGGTTCTTAGTTTCCTTTTTTCTATTTTACGTGCATGATTCTCCGCCTGGCCTCCTCGTATTTCAGCAATATCGACATTATGGCTTTTTCTCTGCTTATCAGGATTACCCGATATAATTCTTTTATCAAAGTCGTACATGTGCTGCATTTCGTGGGCCATTATATCAAAATCGGTTAAACCTATTGTTGAGAATGCTGGTTCTTTCTCATTTTTATCAAAATTAATGAGCGTTATTGTACTTATAGAATTCAATGGTGAAACTCTGCTACCTATTTCTTTTTCTTCAAATATATAATGTGTTTTAGCATTGGGACTTTCTGATAAATGTTTTAAATTACCTGATAGTTTTTTATCTCCACTACTTTCTATTTTCCTTAATGCCGCTAACACGCGATACATGGTCCTATTTATACTCTGCTTTGAAGGATTATACCTTACATTGGTTCTATATATTTTCCCATTTTTACCAATATTTGCTCTCCAGAAATTACCTCTATAGTACTGATATATCGCAGAACCTGTAACAAATACTATTTTACGGCCATCTGTGTCTTTTAATTTTACAGGATTCCCTGCGCAATACACATAGCTACCAATATTTAAATACTTCTCTGCCAACGGATCCACCCCATACCAAATACTTGCCATAGGGTTCAAGTACCTTGCACCATAATAGTACAAGCCGGTCTCTTCATCGAACTGTTTGCCGTTGAACTTATACGGTAGGTCTTCACTTGATGAGTGTTCGTCTACAAGGAGTTCACCGTATGGAAGATATGCATCATACTGGGTAATGTTGGCTTTATCATCTGTGATATAAGACGTACTGCCGAGGTGGTCACTATGATAGAAGAAGGTTTCCTCTTTCGTAGTGTCGTTGGCAATGTAACCATAACCAGCCTGTGGGTCGTCAGGGTTACTCGGGTCATTCCAGCTTACAGGAGGGCCGGGGCTGGTGTCCGGCGTGGTGTTGGGGCGTGGTGTCTGTACCCAGCCCTGCGGCACGTCATGATTGCCCAGCTCCCTGATGATGGAGTTGTAGCCGATGTGCGTGATCTCCGGGTCACCATACGCACCCTTCATTGTAGGTACACCAGGTGCAATGCCCTGCTCCTTATAATACGCTTCCTTCTGCTTCTGAATCTGATTCATGCGTTCAGCATAGTCCTGCTGACCAGCTGTGATGTATGAGCCGTTTCTTCCGTAGACGTTGTTAAACAGACCCGTTCCTATTCTTGAAGCAACTCGTTTGTCACCGATAAAGTAATGCTTTGTGAATCTGTTCTTGTTGACAGAGAGGATACTTGCAGGATAGAGCGTGAAGTTGTCCGTCTCGTGGAAGGTGATGCCCTGCGGTGCACCGTTGATATACACACCCTCCATCGTACCATAACTCTTCATGATACGTTCGCCAGCAGCATTATAAGTGTAACGGCTTGTCTTACCGTTGTCAGAGAGTACCATCAGGCGGTTGTCCTCATCCCAGTACATCTCGCGGGTAGTATTCGTCGAATCGTTCGTTACCAGCGTTGGATTGCCGTTGGCATCGTATGTGTAATGATCGTGTCCAATCTGCGTTGGAGCCGTCGGGTGGTTACTGTCCTCATACTTATAAGCAAAGTTATAAGACTTGGCAGTTGTCGTTGAGTCCACCTTCTGTACCTTCGTCAGCGGTTCACTCATCCGTCCGAACGACATCAGTATGTCGTAACTTGCACTTTTTGCCTTACCGTTTGCATGAACAAGGCGGTTCAGCTCATCATACTCATACGTATGCGAACTCCTTCCTCCTAACTTCGCCTTGTTGAGTTTCGTCAGCGACGTC
>NZ_GL872282.1:1033966-1046845 GCF_000191065.1 Prevotella multiformis DSM 16608 | reverse complement strand
TTCCAGAAACCACACGAATATTTTTTTAATTCATAATAAGCAATGACCGTTTTTTGTAAAAGTCGTGCATACTCTGTAACTTTATTAGTATATTGCCCATTCCTTTAAGGAATCGGGAATAATGCTTACATCCAATTCCTTATATATTTTCCCTTCTGAATTAGTCTCAAAACATGATGTGTAACCTTTCCTGTCTCCTCCATTATTCGAAATAATATATACCATATTAGGCCTTAACCCCCTTACATAGATATACAAAGAATCATAGCATTTATTCTTTATAATGTCGTCTTTCCCGTCTATACTTATTATCCTAATGCGCTTGAAGGTACCTTCAGGTATTAATTTTTGGGAAATAAAGTCATACCTAAATCTATTAGAATGAGTACAGCTTAGCATCAATAAAGCACCTATTAGGAATATATAAAACGATGTGTTATTTCTTATCATTTGCTTTACGATACTCAACATATTCTTTCCATATTTTATCAATTATTCCTATTTTATATGAGTCTGATCTTTTTGAATGGAAAAGATTTCTTAAAAAACCAGATCCATACTTTTTATTTTTACTTAAGAATTTACTGAAGTCATAAAAGATAGCACGTCCTCTTTCCGCTTCATGTTCTAAAGTAGAGCCATCATGAGAACCGGCCTTAATATATGAATCTGCAAACATTCCTACATAATACTGGAGGCGATATTCATCTTTACTCGGAACGATAGCCCTCCCATTTGAATTTTCTCTTGCTTTCAATAAAGTTAAATAGATTTGATCTGCCAACTTATTACTTTGTATGATATGTTTAATGTGACCAACTTCATGGCTTGCTATGGCTAACCAATCCATAACACTTTGTCCAAATTTTTCATCATCAAACAGATTACTAGTATAAGTAGTCTCAAATGAGTTGCCATGTGGCAATGTTACACCTCCAAAATCAGTTTTATCAAAAAAGTCGTAATACGGCCAAGGATGTGACAGGCTCCTTTCATAAATACTCATTCCTTTAATATGCTTTTCATTAATACCAGAAACTAGAGAAAGCAGGTGGGCTGCAGGAGGCGTAAAAGTGTAATAACTGCGAGAAAAGATCCACCAACCTGTTTTATGTAATTTTAGCACGGAAGTTGGATAGAGTCCGTTTTCATCTATCAATTTAATTGGATTCCCCATACAATATTCATATCCACTACAATCAACAAATTTCTCCGCTAACGGATCCACCCCATACCAAATACTTGCCACAGGATTCATATACCTTGCACCGTAATAGTACAAGCCAGTTTCCTCATCGAACTGTTTGCCATTGAACTTATACGGCAGGTCTTCACTGCTACTATGCTCGTCAACTAACAGTTCACCGTACGGCAAGTAAGCATCATACTGCGTGATATTGGCTTTGTCGTCCGTGATGTAAGACGTTGAACCAAGGTGGTCACTGTGATAGAAGAAGGTTTCCTCCTTCGTTGTGTCATTAGGAATATAGCCATAACCAGCCTGTGGGTCATCAGGGTTACTCGGGTCATTCCAGGAGACAGGAGGGCCGGGGTTGGTGTCCGGCGTGGTGTTGGGGCGTGGTGTCTGTACCCATCCCTGCGGCACGTCGTGGTTGCCCAGCTCCCTGATGATGGAGTTGTAGCCGATGTGCGTGTTCTCCGGGTCACCGTACGCACCCTTCATCGTCGGCACGCCGGGGGCGATGCCCTGCTGCTTATAGTATGCCTCTTTCTGCTTCTGAATCTGATTCATACGTTCAGCATAGTCCTGCTGACCGGCAGTTACGTATGAACCGTTGCGCCCGTAAACGTTGTTGAACAGGCCTGTACCGATACGGCTGGCGATTCGTTTGTCACCAATGAAGTAATGTTTCGTAAAGCGGTTCTTGTTGATGCTGATTATCGAAGCAGGATAGAGCGTGAAGTTGTCCGTCCCGTGGAACGTGATACCTTGCGGTGCACCATTGATATAAACACCCTCCATCGTACCGTAACTCTTCATGATGCGTTCGCCAGCAGCATTGTAAGTGTAACGACTCGTCTTGCCATTATCAGAGAGTACCATCAGACGGTTGTCTTCATCCCAGTACATCTCACGGGTAGTTTTGGTTGAATCGTTCGTTACCAGTGTTGGTCATTTCATATTAATAGACATCGTAGTGGAATATTCATTGCGTAGTGTCCACTTTTTTTTATTTTCATCAAATCTATATTGTACTTCTGAAATAATTTTCTTTCTTATACTAGATTTGTCTGCGCAATACAGTCTGACAACTATATTCCCTTTTTTTATAAATAAAATAGGCCAACCGATAATGTAACATTTCTTGTTGGTGTATTTTTTATATTCAGAACCTTCAATTACATTCTTTTGTTGGTTTTTGAAAAGCCAACTTGGGAAATAATCCTTATTTATATATATTAAATGCCGAGGGACTCCCGACCTCTGCAAAGAGCCTATCGCTCTCTTAACGGCCTTAGCATAAATACTGTCAAAGTCTATAAGTTCTCCTTGCCTCACAGCATTCTCATACTTATAACATAAGTCCATCTGAGAGATTTTAATTTCCTTAAAAGCCTTATTATCTACATTAAAGAGTGATGTATATTGGTCTGTAAAGGCATACATCTCATCTTGTCTGCATGAGAGCTGCCCTATCTTTATCAGCAATGTATCCCTGCCCATCATTTGTAAAAGCGGATATCCGACATGATTCTTTCCTGTTATGGGCTTGCCGTTCTTAAGGTATAAATGATTCCAGCCCTTTATTCTTTGAACATTAAAACCATATGGATTATAATTATTGACGAGATAGAAGTCTTTTCTGTCAAATTTATCTTTCCACCTGTCAGGTACTGTTCTTAAGAAATTATAGTATGAGATTTCCAATGCTTTGTTTAAAGAAGCATTCTGTCCTTTTACATTTACGCTAGATATAATCAATACAATACAGAACTGAATAAAAACAATTTTCTTTTTCATTTCTTGAATGATTTCTATTGATCTGTAACGGAAACCTCCTTAAGACCTCTTCTTGTTACTTGACCAAAATTCTGATAAACATCTATTTGTATCTTAGATAGGATTCCTGTATGATTATAAATATATACATTCTTATCTCGCATGGAAATAACATAACGTGTAGAGGACGCTACATCTATATCCACTGCAGACGGTCCTGGAATCCAATAAGAATTTCCATTTGTTCCGCTAGGGTGTGTATGGATATATACCAAATCAGGATAATCTCCCGAACTAACACTGACAGTACTGTTTTTAGCAGGATCACCAACATCTCCTATCCTACAATAGACTGAGGTCTCTGGATCATTTCGAGTGAAGGATAAACCATATTCTCTATTATTGTTGTCAGATGTTCCTCCCATCCCATTATCACCAATCTTTGATACAACTTCATTTCGGACTCTGCGACTTCCATCTATTTCTACGAAGTTCTCTTTATTACTAATATCTTTTTCTTTTATTATACGATTCCTTATCTTATTGTCAAGCCCATTAATTTTGGCATTCCCATACGATTCAATATTCTCTTTGTTGGACATCTTTAACACATATAGTTTTTGATCATCTTTACCATCAGAGCCTAAATATGTACCGTCCCCAGTAATATAATCTCCAGCAGCCTTTCCTGTCCGATCTATAAAGCGAATAGGATTACTTAGACAAATGTTATATGAGCATATTTGCAAGAACTTCTCCGCCAACGGATCTACCCCATACCATAAACTCGTGACTGGATTCAAGTACCTTGCACCATAATAGTACAGGCCGGTTTCTTCATCGAACTGTTTGCCATTGAACTTATACGGCAGGTCTTCACTGCTGCTATGTTCATCAACCAACAGTTCGCCGTACGGCAGGTAAGCATCATACTGAGTGATGTTGGCATGATCGTCTGTGATGTAAGACGTTGAACCTAAGTGGTCACTGTGATAGAAGAAGGTCTCTTCTTTTGTAGTATCATTAGGGATGTAACCGTAACCAGCCTGCGGGTCATCAGGGTTGCTCGGGTCATTCCATGAGACTGGTGCACCGGGGTTGGTGCCTGGTGTCGTGTTAGGATGTGGAGTCTGAATCCAACCCTGTGGCACATCGTGGTTACCGAGTGTGTCAATGATAGAGTTATACCCTCGTTTTGTATTCTCTGGGTCACCATACGCACCCTTCATTGTAGGTACTCCAGGGGCAATGCCCTGCTGCTTGTAATATGCCTCCTTCTGACGTTGGATTTGATTCATACGTTCAACATAATCCTGCTGACCAGCTGTTACATATGAGCCGTTACGCCCGTAAACGTTATTGAACAGACCTGTTCCTATCCTTGATGCTATGCGCTTGTCACCGATAAAGTAATGCTTCGTAAATCTGTTCTTGTTGACAGAGAGGATACTTGCAGGGTAGAGCGTGAAGTTATCCGTCTCATGGAAGGTGATGCCTTGTGGTGCTCCGTTGATATACACACCCTCCATCGTACCATAACTCTTCATGATGCGTTCACCAGCAGCATTGTAAGTATAACGACTCGTCTTGCCATTATCAGAGAGTACCATCAGACGGTTGTCTTCATCCCAATACATCTCTCGAGTAGTGTTCGTAGAGTCGTTCGTTACCAGCGTTGGATTACCGTTGGCATCGTAGGTGTAATGGTCGTGTCCAATCTGCGTTGGAGCCGTCGGGTGGTTACTGTCTTCATACTTATAAGCAAAGTTATAAGACTTGGCAGTTGTCGTTGAGTCCACTTTCTGAACTTTTGTCAGCGGTTCACTCATCCGTCCGAACGACATCACCATATCATACGATGCACGCTTAGCCTTACCGTTCGCTTTTATCAGATAGTATAGTGTGGCAGAATGCACTGTCTATCAAACCTTTCTCCATTTCCTTGTTGACCTCTATATTGAATCTCTAATAATAAACATTGCGAATAAGTTCACCTTGATTGTTAAAATACTTCCATGTGCCACATTTTGCACCTTCTGAGTATTGCTCTATATGTTCTACTAAGCCATTATCATAATAGTAAATAGTTGAGCCATCCAACTTGTTGTTCGTATAAGTAACACATTTTTCTATATGATGTGAGATCTCATTAAAATGGTATTTCTTTCCGTCGTTTACCCAAACATCTTTCTTTATTTTTATATGTGTATCAATAGAATGCAATGTCCCATCATTGTATAAATGTATAACTGTACTATCTGTCTTTATAATGGGGCTAATCGCTATTGAAGGTTTCATATAATAGATGTGTTTGTTGACATCAATAATTTCCCATATACGATCGTTCCCAGAACTGGTTCGTTTGGGGACATGTTTTTCTTTACAACCACAGAGGAAAACAATGATAATTAGGCACAGACATTTTATTGTTTTAATTTCTTTTCTTTCCATATCTCACATAGATTGCTTTTGTTTGTCCTTTCACAAATGGACTATTGTCACCTCCCATTCCTCCTAACTTTGGCAACTGTCCATTGACTACAGGAGAGTAATCTGTTCGTCTAATTGTTCCCCACACAGGAACACCTGTCGCATTATGCAGATCTTCAGCAAGACTTCTTCCTCTATCAACAGCATTAATAAGTGCTTTTCTTGATTGAAAATACTTTCCTTCAAAACCACGTGGAGTTGCAGAATTGCAAGAGTATAGATGAATCATAGCATTATCTGCAAATGATTTTTTTGATAACTGATACACGTTTAAATGATTGATACTGGTTTTATCATTTAGAGTATATTCATATCCTGTATTCTCGTACCCAAAAGCAATATTACTTGCTGTACCATGTGAGAAAACGGAAAGATTAGTAATCAAATCTGAAGTTTGACTATATGAATTAATCTTCTTTATAAGATCAGAGGAATTTGCTATAAAATCTAATTTTACATTATTATTCTTAGCCCATTTTTTCATATTTTCTTTATCTTCAAAATTGTAATCTAAATCAAACACAAGCCAATTTAATGTTTCATTATACCCATTTTGCTTAATTTGTTTTATATAATCTTTTATTTGTATTTTAGATGCTTCAACAAAATTCATACTATTTTTGTTATGATTATCTCTACCCCCTGTAACTACAACTTTTTGGTTTCCATCAGGATCTATAAATACAATCGGATTTGAAGAACAATAAACATAACTACCAATGGTGGTGTATTTTTCTATCAAAGCGTCCACTCCATACCACAGACTCGTGACTGGATTCATGTACCTTGCACCATAATAGTACAAACCAGTCTCTTCATCGAACTGCTTGCCGTTGAACTTATACGATAGGTCCTCGGATTAAGAATGCTCGTCAACTAATAGTTTGGAGCGTCAGAGTAGCGTTTGTAGTGAAGTTAGGGCATAGATACGAGAGACAGCTGTCCCTGCTGTGATTTCCAATCACAGCACAAAGAGACCTGTTTCTCTTGCACCACAACCCGACATCCACTGTAAGGCTCAATGCCTGCAGACGCTCAGTGTTATGTGTTTTATCGTAACTATGCCGGCTATGTTATTCTCTTTTTGAAAAGAATAAATAATCCGACATAGCACTTTCTAAGGCAAATATACAACTTTATTTTGTAAATGTATTCGTACAAGGAAGAAAAGCTATATTGGGTGTGTTATACACCTTTGATTGAATCAAAACACTGAGCTAACAGATTGACATATACATTTGTACCCAAAGCCTATGAATACACTCTCGTATGATATCTAAACCCCTAATTAAGTTTTAATTTTAGTTGCTGTCATTTTTAACATCTCGCATACTAGGTTTATATTCAGGTGATTAAAGGCGAGAACAGAGTGACAGAAGTGACAGTAAATGAAAAACAACAAAATCCAGCATAAGAGTAACTATAAAGACTGCAAGTTGGTTGGAAGAGTTGAACGAACCAGATGAACAGATAACTCTGCAGCCTGAGCTGATAGCTACGCCGCCTTCTTGCTTGCATCTGCTGTAGCTTTCTCTGCCGCATTCTTTGATTTGTCTAAAAATGATCCGAATGCCATTGCGGTTTATAATTAGGACCCGCTAAATCATAAAAGAATAGCCTCCAACTAAACACAACTCCAAATTGACCTTAGGCTTAATACGCTTAACTCACATTAAATCCCTACCCTCCCATACATAGAAATGGTGTTAGTCCTTCGCACATGTGGTGCATACCATCCGCACAACATGTGCTAAGCACCCGCACCAAACCGATGGAATATCAACACAACCCACACGATTCGTTATAGAGCCTTATTTTGTAAATATCCAAGAGTACCTACTATTTTCAATTTGTAAATCTTTATTACAACACTGGTAATATTCTTTTTTCTTTTGTAACAACAGATTACTGGCTTCTCTGCATTATTAGAATAAAAGTGTATCTTCCCTCATGATTATAAATGTTCTTTACATTGGAACAAAGAAAACCAAAAAGGCTGAATCCCTATTGAGGAGTTCAGCCTTGAATCATATCTAATAAAATGTTTAGCGGACAACAATTTTATTCTATCCTATTGAGGTTAGATGTCATGTTTTTGTATTTCTAAACCACCTAATTATAAAAAGTATCCTTCTTCTAAAGAAAGTTCTTTTATCGCTTTATCATTTATTATTTCTAACTTGATAGGATAAGGGAAGTTCCAATCGTCAATCAATAGACTTCGATAATTGGGTATCTTATGACTATGCAAAATATTCTGTTTGTTCAATAAATCTCCTGATTGTTTTAAATTATACAACACTATCAAGTGCCCATTCCAAAAGAAATACCCATTAAATTTTGAAGAATCATAAAAAATCATTGGACGGAAGATGACATACTGCTTACCCTTCTCTTGTTTAAAACGAAGCTCATATAATACTGAAGGGGCGTTTTCAATATAGTTATGAAGAAATTTCTTTAATCCCGTATTCTTTATAATATTTGTATCAACATAGCCTCCCTTAGATAATAAGGAGAAACCTTTGGGAATTCTAACTATTCTATTTTCATTAGTGATAAGAAATGCTCGTTGAATTGGCTCCGTTATACCTTTTGATTGGAAAACATTTCTGTAGCCATCTATTTTGCCACTATATTTTTTTAAGACTTTTGTATCTACTATATGTGTCCTATCTAAACTATCCGTCTGGAAATATGTTATTAACTTTCCATTATAGATATAATAACCATCAATCATGTCTGGGTCATAAGCACCTAACCCATTCATAAATAACAAGTTATAATTATTAATTTTAGACACTTGTATTTGTATCACATTATATTCTGGATGCTCTTTAGAGAATTGGTTAAGCACATATTGTAGAGATGGGGAAAATGGTTCCTTTTTGATTGTACAACCCGAAAGTGCAAAAAAGAGAACCAGAACAAAAACCGTTTTCGTTATGTTATCTATAGACATATTTTCTTATTCGTTGATAGCTTGGATTAAAAATTGGATTAATCTTTGACTTTTGAAGATTATATTGATATAATTGTTTTGCTTGTTTCGAGTCACCAGCATAATAGATAAATGCCTTGGGATAGTTATCCAAAGTCTGACGAGGATGGTCTTGTTTATACCTTCCATAAATATCATCTAATGTCCACACATCTCCGTCTCTGTAAGGCTGTTCTACTAATTCTCCTGCAGGTGTATTTTTATACTCATTATAGTTACCTGATGCTCTTGTTACTCCCTTATTGCTTCCCCACGGATGGCTGTGTAACATAAATAAAAATTTTCCCGCATTTACAAGATTGACACCAGCAGTCTTCGATTGAAAATCAGAATTAAGTTTGAAAACAACTCCCCCATTATCACTTCTTTCTCCTATAAGATTCCACTCTACATTAGTATTATCTGCTACGAATTTAAAGAATTTAAAAGCATCATCAGACTTATTAGTTAATGCAATTGTTCCATTTCGTGTCTGATTTTTGACTAACTGAGAAGCAAGTCCTTTATTTACGAGAATATTGTTTTTACCAGAAAAGATCCTATCTGTAGTTTTAGCATTTGTCCTTCTCCAAAAAGATATCTGCCCATTTTTATTTAGTTTATAATCATCTTTCCCATCAGGATCTATCATATTAATAGGGTTCCCATGACAATAAACATACGCCCCTATATTCGGAAACTTCTCAGCCAACGGATCCACCCCATACCATAAACTCGTGATTGGGTTCATATACCTTGCACCGTAATAGTACAAACCTGTCTCTTCATCGAACTGTTTGCCGTTGAACTTATATGGAAGTTCTTCACTGCTACTATGCTCGTCAACTAACAGTTCACCATACGGCAGGTAAGCATCATACTGTGTGATGTTGGCTTTATCATCTGTGATGTAAGATGTTGAGCCGAGGTGATCACTGTGATAGAAGAAGGTCTCTTCTTTTGTAGTATCATTAGGAACGTAGCCATATCCAGCCTGCGGGTCATCAGGGTTGCTCGGGTCGTTCCATGAGATTGGGGCACCGGGGTTGGTACCAGGTGTCGTGTTAGGATGTGAAGTCTGAATCCAACCCTGTGGCACATCATGGTTGCCGAGTTCTGTGAGGACGGCATTATAACCAACACCCGTGTTCTCCGGATCACCGTACGCACCCTTCTCTGTTGGTACACCAGGGGCTACACCCACCTTCTTATAGTACGCTTCCTTCTGTGTCTGGATCTGATTCATACGTTCAGCATAATCCTGTTGACCAGCGGTGACGTATGAACCATTGCGTCCATAGACGTTGTTGAACAGACCCGTTCCTATCCTTGAAGCAACTCGTTTGTCACCAATGAAGTAATGCTTCGTAAAGCGATTCTTGTTGATGCTGATTATCGAAGCAGGGTAGAGCGTGAAGTTATCCGTCTCGTGGAACGTGATACCCTGTGGTGCACCATTAATATACACACCCTCCATCGTACCGTAACTCTTCATAATGCGTTCGCCAGCAGCATTGTAAGTGTAACGACTCGTCTTGCCATTATCAGAGAGTACCATCAGGCGGTTGTCTTCATCCCAGTACATCTCGCGGGTAGTGTTCGTTGAATCATTCGTTATCAGCGTTGGATTACCGTTGGCATCATACGTGTAATGATCATGACCAATCTGTGTTGGAGCCGTCGGATGGTTGCTGTCCTCATACTTATAAGCAAAGTTATAAGACTTCGCAGTTGTCGTTGAGTCCACTTTCTGTACCTTAGTGAGCGGTTCACTCATCCGTCCGAACGACATCACCATGTCATACGATGCACGCTTCGCCCTGCCGCTTGCATGGACAAGACGGTTCAGCTCATCGTACTCATACGTATGCGCACTCCTTCCTCCCAGCTTCGCCCTGTTGAGTTTTGTAAGCGATGTCGGGTTGGCAGCATTCGTGATGCCGAGGATGTTGTCCACGGCATCGTAGCGATACCTGTTTTCCATCACAGTCTGACCGTCCGCTGTAAGGTTCATCACCTGCAGACGTTCACGCTGCTTGTCGTAGGTATAGGTAGTCTCCGTGCCGTTGCCGAGTTTCGTATAGACCGTATGCCCCTCCTTATCGTAACCTATCCTGTCAACAATAACGCTCTGACGTCCCTGTTTATTGCTCGTCAGACTCTCCACCTGTCCGGCAGCATTGTAGTGATAGGTCACCACTTCACCGTCAGGATAAGTCATCGTCCGCACCCGGTTCCAGCTGTCATAGGTAGCACCATAGACATAAGTCCTGATATCCGCCACGCTCGCCATGACTGTACGGACGGTCTTCGTCACCTCACCCTGTCTGCCATAGTAATACGCTTCACCGCCACTCGCATCCTCAACGAGGGCAAGACGACCGGCACGGTTATATTTATCGCCAGCCTTACCATAGGTATAAGTAACACGGTTGAAGAGGTTTTCAGGATAAAGCACCTCATGGAGTCGCTCGAAGTCGTAGGTGTAAGATATGCAGCCCTTGTCAGATATCGACTTCCTGAGCTCTGCCGTGAGCTTCGTCAGGAGATTACCCGCTGCATCATAAGTCATATCCGTCTCACCCGCATCAGGATGGTTCACCATCAGTTTCCGACCAAGCAAGTCGTATGCATACTTCGTCTCCTTACCGTTAGGATGCTGAACCGTCATCACCTGTCCGACAGGGTCATAGCTGTACTTCACCGTGATATCCTCACCACGGGCATGCTGCACCGTCTCACGGTTGCGTCCCTTGGCATCCGTATAGCTCTCTGCATGTCGTCCCAGTGCATCCGTGACTGTTGTCTGGAGCATCGGTTCACCGTCATGGCTACCGATAGAGTAAGCCGTACGTGTCACACTGCCGTCAGCAAGCGTCACACTCGTGGTACGGTCATGTGTATCATACTCCGTTTTTGCCTGCAGATCACCCGTAGCGTGGTTGTAAGTGCCGATGTTACCATAGCTCTCCGTCATTGGGTAATAAGCCGCAATATTACGTCCGAAGGCATCGATGACAGCCCTTCCACTGACGATGGAGACCTTTTGATTGCTGCCACCAGACCACACCACGCCCGTCTGTTTCGTCTGGACGGCACGCATCAGCGAGTCGGCAAAGGTATAGGTATCAATGTTGCCTTCCTTAGAATAATGGACGGTATGCGCCTTGCGTTCTGCAGGGAAGTACTCAAAACGGATGGTAAACGGCTGGCCGCTCTCTATTTCATACGGAGCACGGATAGTCTGCTGTCTGTCCAGCGCATCGTAGGTGTATTCCATCTTCTGACCGTTAAGGTCGGTCGTTACAGAGGGAGCATTCCAAAGACCATCATAAGCCGTGCTGGAACTATAGCCGTATGCATCCTTGACACTTGTCACAAGACTGTGATAGCGGTCGTCATACGTATAAGCATAGAACATGCGCTGATGATTGTAGTTCTCCGGCTTCGTCATACGTGTGATGTTGCCATAGCCATCGTAAGTCATGTTATAGACAGAAGGCTTGTCACCGTTATGAAGCATGATCTCCGTTATCTCACCGTTGCCGTCCACTTTCGTTGAGCGTTCACGGTAAGTCCTGCCGCCGCTGCTGACGGTGATATGACTCGGAACGCTGACAATATACTTGTCAGTTATCTTATGATAGTTGAAGCTTGCTTCTAGGCTATAAGCATTTGTCGTTTCCTTATAACCTTGGAGGTTGCCGTATTCATCGTAAGTATTGCTAACGATTACAGACAGACTGTCGCCACTTACTTCATCAAAGTTACTCTGAACAAGCGTCTTCAGAGCAGGGAAGACAACAGCGTCGGCCGTGTTGCTGCCTGCGGCGAGGGTCTTCAGGTCGTAGTCATATAGAGATCCCTGCAGTTTCTTTCCATCAGCGATATAGAGATACTCACTCGTAACAAGCCCATGAGTATAGTAATCCCTGTTCTTACCATAGGTCTGTACCGAGTAACGATAGAGTCTGTCACCGTTCTCCGTGTCCATCTGGTTGGTACGCACCTGCTTGAAACCATAGAAGTCACGCTCACGGCGGTCACGGTAGCCACCGCTATATTCAAAGGTATTCCTGCTTCGTACTGCTCCGTTCTCCTTGTATCCACCTGTCGTCTCAACCGATGACATCACCCAGCGACGTCCCGGCAAATCGTAACTCGGAGTTGTCTGCTCATACCCGATACTGATATGGCCGCCGAAAGGAAGCGTCACGGAGCGCAGCAGGTTCGTTCTGCCCGTAAGGTTGCGGTAGACTATGAGCCGCCTCCCTCCGTCAGCGACGACGATATCTGGATGTCCGTCACCGTCAATGTCCCTCATCGCGGCCTCGGTATAGCTGACGCCGTCAGAAGCAAATCCTCCTTGAATGTAATCTTGCATTTCAGAAACCACACGAATATCTTTTTTATTCAGACACACCCTCCAATTAATTATTGTGAATAG
>NZ_GL872282.1:1018023-1033229 GCF_000191065.1 Prevotella multiformis DSM 16608 | reverse complement strand
TTTGTATTTTACTCCACGTGTTCCAAACCATAAATTATGCCACCAGTTATCATGTGTTACACCTTTAAATCGCCCATCTTCATCAAAGTTGAGATTTTTGCGTCCATCTATATCTATCAAGCGGACAGGGTTTGATAATGTGCACACATATCCACTCGTCGCAGTATACTTCTCTGCCAACGGATCCACTCCATACCAAATACTTGTTACAGGATTCATGTACCTTGCACCGTAATAGTACAAGCCAGTTTCCTCATCGAACTGCTTGCCATTGAACTTATATGGCAGTTCTTCACTGCTACTATGTTCGTCAACCAACTGCTCACCATACGGTAGGTAAGCATCATACTGTGTGATGTTGGCTTTATCATCTGTGATGTAAGACGTTGAGCCGAGGTGGTCACTGTGATAGAAGAAGGTTTCCTCTTTCGTTGTGTCGTTTGAAATATAACCATAACCAGCCTGTGGGTCATCAGGGTTGCTCGGGTCATTCCAGCTTACAGGTGGACCAGGGTTAGTATTCGGTGTGGTGTTGGGGCGTGGAGTCTGAATCCAACTCTGTGGCACATCGTGGTTGCCGAGTGTGTCAATGATACGTCCATTCCTGTTGTGTCAAGGCTCTAGAGGGTATACTTATACCTCACTAATATAATATCTGGGGTATGTGTATAATTATCTTTTCTTATTAACTTCAAAGTATCAGCATTATCTGTCATAGCAGAATACTCTTGTTCTGTAGATAATCCATAATCTGATAGCAGCGTAGCACCTATTTTTGTTTTTACAAATTTATATTGTACTTTAGATAATTTGTATATAGAAGTGAACAAAACGTCATTACTATCAACCAATAATTTGACATATTTATTATCATTTTTTTTATAGATTCTCCCTACATAAACATCTTTCTTTTTACTTATACATATCACTGTTCCTTTAGACGAATCATCAGCTTTAATAATACGCCAATACCCTTCTATCTTGAAATGGTCAATATATCTATTACAACAAGTGAAGATAAAAACTATTGCAAAGATTGATAATATCTTATACCTCATAACTGAATTAAATAAATTAAACTACAAACATACGTTTACAACGGTTATACTTGCAAAAGTACAATAAATTCTCTAATATATCATAGCAATAGTCCAGCCCCTTATTGTCATTATAGGCAAGCCGTGATGCCTGCTGCCAATAGCTAAATCCGCCTTCAGCACCAATGATGGAACCGGTGACATGATACTGTGCGAACACTCCGACAGTCGGAGTAAGCTGCCACTTGTCCTTGAAGCTGTAATTGGAATAATAGTCTTCAGGAACAAGGATTTTATCCATTCCTGTGTTGACAGACATTCCGCCACCCAGACGGACGCCCAGCCGGACAGGTGAAACCTGCGCTGCCAGGTTTCCCCCGGAAAGGAATAATACTGAGAATATCGCTGCTTTCAAGACTGTCTTCATCATGCTCATACACTGTGGTTATATTGTTAGGATAGGGCAAAAATACAAAAAAGAAACAGAACCGGAAATGCACGGAATTAACACTTCCTGCGGTAAAAATAATGGTTCTTCCGTTAAATGGATAGATAGGAATAGAATAAAGGGCTTGTGTACTTGCATAGTATGACTCTCCCAAAACGGATGGTCTTGCAAAGGAGAACAAACTACAAGGTAAAAGGCAGAAAAGACAAATGGATACGATGCCTGTCCGTCAGCCTGTCTTTCCGTCTTTTACACACAATTTATTTCCATATCATCGGTGTTTGTAAACATTTTTATGCAACTCAAAGCTGACACATGCTCTTCTAGCTTCTAAAAGATGCCTGATTGACCTGCAACAGGTGCTCCTTTAGCGTGTTACCAACGCCCTTTTGAAGTCCAATCAAGCACCTTTTGTAAACGGCTTAATAACCGACTGATTGACTGCCGGTTACAAACCTGTTTTTTGCACGTATTCTTTTTATTTGCAGATGATTTGTTTGAGATTATGTAATGACTTTTCAGAATCTTGTTTGTGTTTCCAACGTATTGAAATTGAAAAGGTCTTTGTATCGGAGGAGGAGGACAGAATGGACAGTTGACGGTCTTGGCCATGTTTTTGTTTCATCAATCACTTCGGTTCTTCCGTTAAAGCCATATGAAAAGCATCTACGCATTTAACGGAAGAACCAAAATAATACCGAGGATATCGCAACACCCCAATTCCGCAGCATTTTTCCTTGTGAGATAATTTTAAGTAGGTCGTAAGTAGCAATACTCCGTTAATTTTTATGCTGCTTCAGCATCGAAACTAAATATCTCATTAATACTTTCTTTATTTAAAGGCGTGTTCGGGTTTTTCTCGAACACGTCAATAATTCGTTGCGCATAGTAGGCATTGACCATCTGCGCTTTAAGTCGACCGATGGACGTGCCAGGTTCCTTGCACATGATCTTGGCCACATTGAGTGCCGTGAATGAAGAGTTGAAGGCAGAGTCAAGTTTTCTCTTGTCGCGTGCCTGACAATCTGTAAGGCCGAGGAACTGCTTTGCGTCGCGAAAGCAGAACTCCTCTTGGAACCGTGTGGTGTAGTACTCCACCACGTCGCGTCCGCTCATGTTCTCATCCGTAGCGAAGTACAGACGGCGGACACCGTTGGGCAACTCGTGGATGACAAGCGACACGACCCTGTGCAAGGACTTGCACCATGCCTTGAGCGCATAAGCCTTGCCGGAAGTCTCCTCCAGCTCAAGCTTTTCGACTTTAGACATATCGATGTTCCTCACGTCAATCTTGTCACCTTTGACACGGGGACGGTCGGGCTTTCCCGTGGGCTTCCCATCCCATGTATAGAACAAGGCTGCGTCATGACGCAGGCGGCTCACAACATGGAACCCCATCTTCATTACCCTGTCGATGAAAGGTCTCTTGGAGAAGGCTGAGTCGGCGACAAGCACCTTGCAGATACGCTGCAGCCTTACCTTGTCGTCCTCCAATACTTTGGCATACCAGTCGTACAGGCTCATCTCTTTTTTCTCCTCGCCTTTTTCCAATGTGGTCTGCACAGCCTTGAGCATCATACACTCATGCAGGTCCACGTCTATCACCCCGATGCCGAGGATCTCAAGACCGTGCTTTACCGCACCTGCACAGCCGGACCAGAACGTACCCACGTATGGGGTCTGCTTCCCGGACTTCTTTATGAAACTTGGATCGATGACAATGGCATTGCGACCCTTACCCTCCTTGAAGGCGAAAGCACTCAGCCACATGTTCATTTCGAGCCAGTTCACGCTGCGCTCTGCCGTCTGCCGACAGCATTGTTCGCCACGATTGCCATAGCGTCCCATCTGCGTGAAATTGCATCTCCTTGGGATGACCATCAAAAAAAAGCATTTCCATGACGTTTGTTTGAATACTTTTGCTTAACTTTACCCCATCTTCGGCACTAAATGCTGCTTTGCAGAGCTTCATATATCGGCTAATCAAGTTGGTTATCAGCATAAACTTTATTGTCTTTTTACATCTGTAAAGTTACTGAAATTCAATGAGATAGCCGATTTTATTATGTTATATATTGTTATTTAATCTACTTTTTTTCAGAGACTTATCATGTTTTCTTTCTGCCACAATTTCTGTTGGCTTTTGGGTGAAAACTTCATAAACTGCGAAATTTTAACGGACTATTGAAAAAAGAAAATACCGAATGGGACATGTGTGTGAACATGTCCGTTCGGTAGGAGATCGTATTTAATGTAACACGAATTATAATTGTTTGTGAAAGGGGGGATACTGTACCCCACGAGTGGGGTATAAGCACACCCTGTTTATGGGGTATGAAAGCGGTTTCGCACAAGATGAAACAACCGATAAATTCGTCGAACTCACATTAATGTAAAATGCTGTTATCTACGACTTATGTGGGCTCAAATGCCGATTCCCCTGCGATAATCCATAGGCGTGACGCCGTACATCTTCCTGAAAGCACTATAGAAATTGGGCGTATGCTCGAAACCGCAACGATCGGCGATGTCCTCAATCGTAAGTCCGGGTTTGGTTTCCAGCAGGTTTCGTGCCTTCTGCATCTTTATCTTCAGCATGTATGAGGCGGGGGAGTCGCCTGTAATGGCAACGAGTTTACGGTGCAGCTGTCGTGGGCTCATGCAGAGTTTCTCTGCCAGCGTGTTCACCTCCAAGTGCCGTTTGTCCAAGAGCTGATAGATGAAATCCACCGCCTTGGCAAGGAAGCGTCGCTCTGCATCCGTGAGTTTCTGCTCCTTGTCCGTATCAGTACTATTGCTGAACTTGTCACGCAGAAGGCGATGACGGTCGAGCAGCTTCTCCACCCTTGTGCGCAGCTCGTCGGCGTTGAACGGCTTGACAATATAGGCGTCGGCCCCTGCCTCCAGTCCCCTGATACGTTCTTCCTCCGTGATCTTCGCCGTAACGACGATGATAGGGATATGGTTGATGATTTCGTTTCCCCGTACTTGCCGGCACACTTCCAGACCGTCCATGCCGGGCATCATCAGGTCGGTGATGATGAGGTCGGGCATCAGGTCGAGCGCCATCTCCATTCCTTCCTTACCGTTGGAAGCATAGGAAACGTCATAGCGGTCGGCAAAGAGCGAACCGATATAGGCGGCAATGTCGCGATTATCCTCAATGACAAGCAGACGGCACCGGCTGTCCTCACTCTCACTGTCGGCAGGCGTTGCCTCGTTTTCGGGCAGGAGCGGGGTGCTGTCAATCATTTCATGGGCCACCTTTCGCTTGCTGTCATTGTGAATCGGCACATGGATATGGAATGTGGTGCCTTTTCCCACTGTGCTCTCTACCGTGATGGAGCCTTCTACTGCATCTATAATCTGCTTGACGAGCGCCAACCCCACGCCCGTACCGATGTTTCGCACCTCAGTCTCTGCTTGATAGAAAGGCTCGAAGATATGGGAAAGCGTCTCCCTGTCCATACCCTCTCCCGTATCGGATACATCCAAGAGCAGGCGGTTGCCTTCACGCCATACCGACACACTTACCTTTCCGTATTCGGGCGTAAACTTGAAGGCATTCGAGAGCAGATTGTTCATTACTTTGCTCACATAGTCGGGCACAAAGTCCATCTCCACCACCTCCTTGGCAAAGAAGTACAGGTCTATGTTGCGGCTGCGGGCATAGTCGCGGTAGGCCTCGATAATCATGGTGAGATGCACCGTGATATTGCCATTGTGCCAATCGGGATTGCCCACGGAAGACTTGATTTTCGAGATGTCCAGAAGCTGGTTGATGAGCGTGAGCAGACCCTTGCCTTGCCGCTCGATGGTGCGTGCGTTCTCCCGCACCTCTTCGGTGTCGTTCTCTTGCAAGTTGTGGCTCAGCCCGAGTATCACGGTGAGCGGCGTACGGAACTCGTGGGTGATGTTGGTGAAGAAGTTCTCGCGCAAGGCTGACAGTCTTTTCAACGCCAGATGGCTGCGACGGCGCAATCGGTTGGTATAAAGAACGATTGCCAGTACTCCTGACAAGATGAGCAACACACCTCCCAGAATGGCAAAGCCGACATAGCGTGTCGTCCGTTCCTGTTCCAGCTTGTGCCGTGCCTCGCCCATTTCCCTCGCCTGCCGGCTGCGCTCGATGTTCAGGCTCGTGTTCTGTATGCGGTTCACCTTTTCCATGTTCAGCACACTGTCTTGCAGGACGGTAGCCTGCTCGTAGGAGGACAAGGCCGTACGGTAGTCGCCCGTCCGTTTATAGTGCTTGTAATATAAGGTATGGATTTCCGTCAGATGCTCCGGCGACTTGATGCGTTCGGCTATCGTTTTTGCCTTGCCGAGATATTCCATCTCCTTTGCGTCGTTGCCGGTGGTGTGATAGATGTCCGCAAGGGCAATGAGCGAGTTCAGGGCATGCCATTCGTCCTTCGAGGCTTTCATCAGCCGGTAGGCGGTTTCGTATTCCTCGGTTGCCTTGTCGTATTGCCGTGACTCCTTGTAGAGAGAGCCGAAGTAAGTGTGGCAGAGCGATATGCCGAGTGTGCTGCCCGCCTCTTGGTTTCGCGCCATAGATTTGCGGTAATACACCCACGCCGAGTCTATCTCTCCGTGATGCTCGAAGATGGAGCCGAGGTTGGCGTAGTTGATAGCCTGTCCCAATGCGCTATGTAATTGCTGCTCGACTTTCAATGCAAGGCGCAACGCACTGTCGGCACGCTCGTAGTTGCCCAGTGTCATGTAGATGTTGCCCAGTCCGTTGAGCGATATGGCCCGGTTTTTCCTGGCGGTGAACGAGGTGTCGGTGCATTCCTCGCTGAGTGTCCATGCCCGGTAATGGTATTCCTGCGCCACGTCGAGCACGCCCATCCGCCGGTAGTCGGTGCCGATGTTGTTCAGCGCCTGCACCCACTCAAGCGTATCGCCGATGGCTTCCGCCTGCTGCTGTCCCTTGCTGTGTACGTTCAGGGCTTCCTCGAAGCGGCTCTCGTTGCGCAATACCTTGCCCCATTCCCGCAGGGCGATGATGCTGCCGAGCCTGTCGCCCTCGCTTTCCAACCGCTTTTGCAGCGAGGCGAGTGAATCGATGCCGTGGGTGGAGCGCACGATGCTGTCCGCCACCTTTCGTTCGTCAGGGGTGAATGACACAGGCTTCCTCCCGCACGAAACGAGCAGGAAACAGATTGAAATAAGCGCCGCTAACGCACTTAAAATCAAACGGAGGTTTTTACCCTCCCCCGTTTCACTAAAAGGCTCATTGAGAGGCTGTAAGGAGGCTTTAAGACCGCGTTTGTGGTGCTGCATAAGCGTAACATTTTATATTTATTCATGAGTGTGTTTATTGTCGGGTCAACCATTCGGCGGCAGGAACCATACGGATGGTATGTCCGTTCTTCTCCACCTCACGGTCTTCATCGAAGTTGATGAGCAGCAGGTTCTCGCAGTGGAATTTCGTGGCGGCTTTCAGCAGGGCGTTGATCTCACGGTTCAGAGTTTTCTCCGCGCTGATGTCGTAGGACACCTGCACCAGTTGTTCCACCTTGCCGCCCTTGGCGATGACGAAGTCCACCTCCCATTGCTTGTCACGGTAGTAGAACACGTCGGCATATTCAGGGCGGTAGCGGCGGAGCAGTTCCACATAAACCACATTCTCCAGTCGCCAGCCCGTGTTCTCGGTGGAGAAAGTACCGCTGCGCTCCGACACGAAGGCCACGTCCACGACATACACTTTTTCGTTCCGTACGCGTTCCCGGCTTTTGTAGGAGAACTTGGGAACGCCCAGCAGCAGGAATGCTTCCTTCAGATAGGAATAGTAGTTTTCTATGGTATGGTTCGATACGCCGAACATCTGGGCAAGATCCGTAGCCACGAACTCCTGACAGAAATTGTCGGCAAGGTAGGTTGCCATCCGCCGGAGCACCTCCACATGCCGTAGGCGGAATCGCCGGACAATGTCGTTCTTGATGATGGAATTGAGCAGCGCCTCTATGTATCCCCGTTTGTTCTGCTCGTTCAGCAGTTCGGGAAAACCGCCGTCCGTCAGGTATTCATGCAGGGCTTTTTTGCGCAAGGCCTTAAACTTGGTAGAGAGGGATCGAAGCTCCACGCCGTGCATCGTGGCATATTCGGCAAAGGAGAACGGATAGAGCTCCACCTTGTTGTGCCGTCCCGTCAGGTGGGTGGTCAGTTCGCTGCTCAGCAACTTGGAGTTGGATCCCGTGACGAACAGGTGCACTTTCTGGCGAAGCAGCCGATTGACAAACAGCTGCCAGCCCTTGATGTTCTGCACCTCGTCGAGGAAGAGATACTTGAAATCGCCGTATATCTGATACAAGGCGTCGAGCACGCGGTCGAAATCGGCGGTTTCCAGCCCTGTCAGTCGGTCGTCGTCGAAGTTGGCGTAGGCAAATTCCACTCCCTGCTGCCGTATGAACTTCTCGCACAGAGTGGATTTTCCGCTTCTCCGCACACCTATCACAATCTGGGCAAGGTTGCTCGACGGCGAGAGCTGCCCTTCCTCCATCCTGTCGCACAGCAGCGACAGGTCGTGTGCCGGCAATTCTTCCTTTTGGTCGGAAAAGACGGTCATCAGTCTTCTTGCATCCATGTCATCATGATGTTTTAACTGCCTGCAAAGATAGCGAAAAGTTCCATAATCCGCAATACGATACCGAGAAAACTTCCATAATTCGTCAAATATTTCTTTTATCGGCTCATTGTCTTCTGCTCTGAAACCAACCATGAAATGCGAAAAGACCTGTCTCGGAGCCCCAAAGTACCCATCTCTTAAAAGATGTAAAACTATTCATGGGTTTCTTATGATTATCAGTGAGTTACAAGCCTGAAATGTCCGATTAGAATAATTGGGGCAGGTGCAGAATGTCCGATTAGAATAGTTTTTTGTCCGATTAGCATAGTCCCCTCCCATCGTTTTATCTTTAATTTCGCAACAGGAAAACAGATGAGCTATGAACCAAACAGAAAGAAAAGTACAATCGGAAGAACGACGGCGGAAGTCCGACGAGGCACAGCGGTTCTCGGAAGACCGTATGCAGCTGCTCGATACCGTCCGCCAAATGATCGACTTTGAGTTCGAGCGCCGCGGAGTGAAAACCGAGGGCAACCCTCATTCCGAGAATCCCCCGCCCGAGGGCACGGGGCGAGAGCCTCCCGACCGCAAGCCACCCCGCCGAACCTTCTGGCAACGGCTCATGGGTATCTTTACAACCAGCCTATTATAATAGGGTATGCAGGGCAAGACAATATATATCATCCATCCTTTTAATTTAATTCAAGCAAGTATGAACAAAAGACGGACGAAACCGCTCATCCCGCCGCTCAGCGGCCGATGGGCACGAGTGGGTCTCTGCGTCCTGTTCTCCGCAACCGTAACCGTCGGCGCGCAGGCGCAGGCCACAGACGGGGGCGGGACACAGCCGCCGCGAGACCAAAACAGCGAGCTGCGCACCCGCACCTGGAGCATCTATGCCCAGGGCGGACTGTCGTGGGCAAGCGACGTGTGGTATCAGAACCTCGATGCCAAACGCAGTTACAAACAGTCGCCCGCCGTGGGCGGCGGCATCGACTTCACCATCCGCCCGTGGGTGCGTGTGGGTGCCGAGTATCTCTGGTCGCACTACCGCCGTGAGCAGCGCTTCTCCACGCTCGACACCAAGACGATGCCCGTCAAGGTGTATGGCAACTACCTGATGAACTGCCACAACGCCAAGCTGGGCGCAGGCTTCAACCTGATGGAGCTGTGGCCCCGCCGCCGCGCGCAGTGGCTGAACATCTGGCTGGGCACGGGCGTAGGCTACACCTTTGCCAAGGGCAACGAGTACGGCATCTACATCAGCAACACGCAGACGCAGGGCGGACAGACCGCGCCCATCGGCGACGGTACGGCCATCGGCAACGACTCGGAGATAACCGTCACGGGCAACGTGCGCACGACGAACCGCCACGAGAAGTCCAACACGCTCTACGTTCCCGCCTCGCTCCACATCGAGGCCGACGTGAGCCGCCGCTTCACCGTCGGACTGAAAGGCGAGGCGGACTGGCTGATGAACCGCAAGGACATCGCCCCGAAGAACCTCATCTTCGCCCTTGCCACCGTACGCTACAACTTCGTGGCGAGCCGTGCCAAGGTGCAGCGAGCCTACTACGAGGGCGAACTCTCCGCACTCAACGATCGCATGAACGCCCTGCAACGGGACGTGGCAACGGAAAAGGCACGTGCCGAACGCGAAGCGGCAGACCGCCAACGGGCAGAGCAGCAGCAGGCCGAACTGCAACGCCGCCTGACCGACTGTGAAGAGAGACAGGCAGAGTCTCCCGCCACGGTGCAGCCCTCGCACTTCGTGCAGTTTGCCCACAACAGCTCCTACATGAGCCGTGAGGAGGCCGAACACCTCAAAGCCTTTGCCCGCAGCGTGCGCGGCCATAGACTCACCCTCGTGGCCGAGGCCAGTACGCCGGGTGCGGACGGCTACAACCAGCAGCTCTCCGAGCGTCGCCTGGCCCGTGTGGCAGAGGCACTCGTAAGGGAGGGCTTCGACAGGGCCGACCTGCACCCGCAGACAGCCATCGGCGAGCGCAACGGCAAGCCTGCCGCCGAAGGGCGCAGGGTAACCATAAAGGTGGAAAAGCAAGCAACAACAAAGTAAACAACCCATTAAAATCATAGTAAGATGAAACGAATCAAATCCATTCTGCTTGCCATCGCCATGCTGTTGGCAGCACCCGCGTTCCTCACCTCGTGTCAGGAGGACGCACCCGAGATCAATTACACGATGAACGTATCGGTCATCAACGACTTCACCAAGGTGGTGGAGGCCATCAACAACGGCTTCCTGAAGAACGAGGAAGCAATAAAGAAGCTCACCGAGGCCATCGACAAGATGAACGCCGACCAGCAGACCAAGCTGCAGGCCATCATTGACGTGCTCAACTCCGTGAACGCCACGCTCGAGACCAAGCTCACAGCCATCGAGGCAGCGATGAAGGCGCAGACCCTCACTCTCGAGAGCAAGCTCACCCTCTTGGAGACCGCCATCAAGAACCAGACCCTCAGGCAGGAGGAGATGGCAGGCAAGCTCATCACCGCCATCGAAAACCTGCAAGGCGACATGCAGGAGAAGATAGCAGCCATCGCCGAGGCCATCAACAGCGTGAACACCACGCTCCAGAGCAAGCTCGCCCTCATCGAGGCGGCCATCAAGGCGCAGACCCTCTCGCTCGAGGCAAAGCTCGGCGCCATCGAAGCCGCCATCAAGGCGCTGCCCGACTACAGCTCGCAACTCGCTGCCATCCAGACGGCCATCGAGAACCTGCCAGACTACGGCGACAAGCTCGCTGCCATCGAAGCCGCCATCAAGGCCATGCCGAACTACAGCGACAAGTTCGACGCCGTGGTTGCCGCCCTTAATGCGATGAAGGCCCAGATTGAGGCGCTCGGCACGGGGCAGGCCGACATCGTTACGGCGATCAACAACACGACAGCCGCCATCAACAGCCTCATCGCTGCCGTGAACAGTGGCAACGCCGATACAGCCGCAGCCCTCGCGCAGATTATCCAGAAGCTTGAGGAACTGAAGGAGAAGATTGGCAACGGCGGCGGAGGGGTAACACCCCCGACACCGCAGCCCACGATGGAATATGTAGACCTCGGCCTGAGCGTGAAATGGGCAACCTGCAACCTCGGTGCATCGAAGCCGAGCGACTACGGCCACTACTACGCCTGGGGCGAAACAATGGTTAAGGCCGGCTACTCATGGGATACCTACAAGTGGGGAAAGGAAAACAACTTTACCAAGTATAATACAGACGGCAAGACCGTCCTCGATCCGGAAGATGATGTCGCCACCGCCAAGCTCGGCTCGCCATGGCGTATGCCGACCTTGGACGAAATCAATGAACTGATCGGCGGATGCACCTGGAAATGGACGAAGAAGGACGGCGTAGAAGGCTACGAGGTGAAAGGCACGAACGGCAACGTCATCTTCCTGCCTGCCGCCGGCTACCGCAAAGGTTCCAAATCCCAAGATATCCGCAAAAAGGGCTACTACTGGTCGAATTCGCTCAGCAATGTGCCAGGCGGCGTCAACGCCCGCGACCTCTTCTTCGATTCGAACAACCAAAACTGGGGCTTCGACGACCGCTGCTATGGGTTCCAGATTCGCCCCGTCCATCCATAAGCTTGCCCCGCCCCCACAGGCATGACACAATAAACTGACGATTAAACCCTCTTCCTCCCGTCCACGGAGGCGGGAGGGAGATATAAGAACAACGCTCAGCCGCTTAACTATATAAATCAGAATCACAAACAGACATTCAAGACATTACAGACTGAAGAAGGGCATCGGGAACGATGCCGATGACAAGAACCCCATTCTTACCCTGACGAACAAGGGCAAGACGGCAGAGAAAGAAACAAAAAACAACAAACAGCCACTAACGCCCAAGCCTCCGACACGGCGTTGCTCAGAAAAGAGACTCAACAGGGGGGGCATTATACTATCATGGTAAAACTGAACAGAATCATAGCAACAACAACCGCCATGGTGCTGGCTTTCACCTTTGCCACACCCGCCCAAGCACAGTTTGGCAACATTCTCAAGAAAGCCAAAGACGCAGTGAAAGAGAAGGTAAAAGAGAAAGCCACGGAAGCCAAGGACAAGGCGGTGAACAAGGCCATGAACAAGGCAGCCGATGCCGTCGGCAACCTCACCGGCATTGACATGACAGCCAGGCTGACCGGGCAGCCGTCGGCAGACATGCCTTACCTCCACGGGAGCAACTTGAGCAAGAGCGGTGCTTACAGCAAGCTCACCAACCTCTACAAGCAGAACTTCGAGCCCTCGAAAGAGGCACTGGCCCACGAGCCGTTTGCCAACAACGAGAGTGTGCCGAGCGGTTACTCGAAGTCGTACAAGCAGATGTACGCCGCCTACGAGCACCTCGACCCGAAG
Organism: Prevotella multiformis DSM 16608; assembly: GCF_000191065.1. Classification (GTDB taxonomy): domain Bacteria; phylum Bacteroidota; class Bacteroidia; order Bacteroidales; family Bacteroidaceae; genus Prevotella; species Prevotella multiformis. Next base: position 1,020,789 of record NZ_GL872282.1, on the reverse strand, counting down.
CTCTTCCCGCTGCAGCCCTACTACAAGTATCCCACCTTCTACGCCCTTGGGAAAGACCGGCTTTTTAACCCTCTTGCCTACTATCTCGATATGATCAAGATGTTCCTCACGGCCCCGATGGGCTATGAGGGCTATGAGAAACTGGGCATCGTGGGCTACAACGCAACGAAGAACCCGGAACTCGTTTCTGCCGACGGACAGAAACTGGCCATGCAGGTAGATGAACTGTTCCGCTATCCCATGGCGGCACGCTTCTTTGCCGACCCCAATTGCAAGTCATCGGTATGGGCACTGGGCATGCTCCTTGCCTACGAAAGCACCCGCGTAACGGCGGTGAGGGAGTATGCGGTAAGCGGCAATACCGGAGTGGCCGACGCGAAGGCAGGCCTGATGTTCCCCTATGCCGCCGGGGTGTCGCCGTACGACCGCGAGGTGCTGATGCGGGATGTGGCGTGCGTGGCGGTCGATATTAACCTCATCGCCACGACAGTGAACGATTTCTATGAAATGGTTGAAACCTCGAAAGAGCCGCATCTGAAAGTGCTGTATATGCTTGCCGGCAACGAGATGTACAAACACATACTGACAGAGCACAAGGACTACAAACGCAACAAGGGCAAGTTCAACAGTCAGCTGATGTCTTACACCCGCTACAACAATACGCCCGAGTACGCAGAGATAGTCAATGCGGCAGTGGTGACGCCCGAGCCCCCGACAATGGATCTGAAGCCCGGCGCAATGGACAAGCAGCTCAATGCACAGGTGCTGAGCATAGCCAGGCAGAAGGTGCCGGGCGCACTCCGCGTGGTGGTCATCAACGAAGCGTGGAAGGTTCACTACAACGGTAGTGTGCCGACCGATCGCGCCGTGCGGGCATGGGTGGTTTACCGCAACAAGAAGGGCAAGCTCGAAGCCCATGACTACAGCTTCTGTCAGGACTATCAGGGCGGCGGCAAGTATGGGGCAATGCGCTATAAGGGCGTGGGGTTGCAGACGGTATATGTAAAACAGTGATATAAGCCTTTCGAATCGTTCGCGACGGGAAGGCAACCAACATCGCAAAACATTCAACAATAATGAAACGAAATAATTTCTTTGCGAAAGCGGCAGGCAGGACGCTTGCCCTCGCAGCAACAGTGATGATGATGAGCGCGGCGTTCACCGCCTGCTCGAGTGATAACGACGAGCCGAAACCCGACCCGAAGCCCGAGCTCAAGGCGCAGACCGTGACCATAGACGGCAAGGAGAAGCCCATCCTCAAGGCCGAGTACAAAGACGAGGGCGATGGCGACTACAGCCTCTACCTCAACCTCTCGGCCGACGGTAAGGAAAAGGTGGAAATACAATTGAACAAAGCCCAGCACATCACCGGCAGCCCCATCGACCTGACCAAAAAGGAAAAGAAGCACGGCGGGTGGTATTGGGTGGTAGAGTACTATAAGTCCGACGGCACCAGCCTCATCAAGACTTATGCCGCCCCCGACGATAGCGACTTCCCCGTCTTCACCACCGGCACACTCACCGTCAGCGGCTCGCCCGAGGGCACCATCAATATCAAGCTCGAGAACGGGCGCGTAAAAGGCAAAGACGGTAAGGAGCACACCCTCACCGCCAACTACAGCGGCACGATGACGGAAATCGGAGGCGGCGGAGGCTCCACGGAAGAATACGTAGACCTCGGCCTGAGCGTGAAGTGGGCCAAGTGCAACCTCGGCGCATCGAAGCCGAGCGACTACGGCAGCTACTACGCCTGGGGAGAGACCGAGCCCAAAGCAGAATACACTTGGGCAACCTACAAGTGGATGCAGGCGGGGCAGTCCGACGAGATGCACATCACCAAGTACACTATCGCCGACGGCCAGACCGAGGGCATCTGGTATGACGCCGGCGGCACCTTCATCGGCGACAACAAGACCACCCTCGAAGCGGCCGACGACGCCGCCATCGCCAACCTCGGCTCGCCGTGGCGCATGCCGAGCTTTTACGAAATCCAGGAACTGAGAGACAACTGCACCTGGACGTGGACCACGCAAAACGGCGTGAAAGGCTACGAAGTGAAGAGCAAAAAGAACGGCAACTCCATCTTCCTGCCTGCCGCCGGCTACCGCAAAGGTTCCGTACTCAACAATGCCGGTAGCTGGGGCTACTTCAGGTCGAGGTCGCTCTACATAGGGTACAACGACTACGCCTGCAACCTCAACTTCGATTCGGATAGACACGACAAGTACAACTACAGCAGACGCTACCTCGGGTTCTCGGTTCGGCCTGTCCGCCCATAGATTTTTCCTTGCCCCTGTGGGCATAGTGCGCTAATTTGTAATAGAACTTTCGGACATCGCCGCCATCGAGCTGGAACTCCTCGACATGCGTATCAAAGGGCTGCTGCCGACAGCGAAATCCGTCCTTGCCTCTCCTGCCAAGAAGTTCCGCTGGACAGGCAAGGTCGTGGATTTGGTGGAACTGCTCTATGCCCTTGACACCTGCGACTGTATCAACAATGGAGAAATCGGTGTGGAGGAACTTGCAGACGCTTTTTCCGACATCTTCGGCGTGGAAAGTCGCCGACTCAGCCTTCTCCAAAAGGCCTTTCATCGACAAGGTAATGAAGATGGGATTCCATGTTGTGAGCCGCCTGCGTCATGACGCAGCCTTGTTCTACACATGGGACGGGAAAACCACGGGAAGGCCCGGCCGTCCCCGTGTCAAAGGTGACAAGATTGACGTGAGGAACATCGATATGTCTAAAGCCGAAAAGCCTGAGCTGGA
>NZ_GL872282.1:979230-1017973 GCF_000191065.1 Prevotella multiformis DSM 16608 | reverse complement strand
ATCGGTCGACTTAAAGCGCAGATGGTCAATGCCTACTATGCGCAACGAATTATTGACGTGTTCGAGAAGAACCCGAACACGACATTAAATAAAGAAAGTATTAATGAGATATTTAGTTTCGATGATGACGCAGCATAATATTTAACGGACTATTGTTTTAGAATACTTGCATATCATTTCTAAGCATGCTACTCCACACTGCATGGTATACTGTTGCAATTGATTTGGAAATTTATAACTTTTATTTAACAATGCCATCCTCATCGTCAATATTGTGAATCTTTTGCCTCAATGTTTGAGCTTTATGTCCTTTATTGAGGCTAAGCGAAACTTGTATATACACCATATTGGCTTTATCGGCATTCCACGATATGATGCTTTTGGTAAATTTGCTATTAGCATAATTCCTTTCGGAAAGTTTAATCTTACTTCTAAATGGATCCCATATCCCTGCGGTAAACATCCATTGTTTAAGGTGATAAGATGTAGAGAAATAGACAGCATCTTCCTGTGCTAAGTAAAGATTACCTCTAAGTTCCTTGCGGTTATTGATAATACCAAAATTCATACTCCAGTTCTTTGTCAAGTTCAAGTTACCCTCTACGTAGTAGTTCCATATGTTCTTCGAGTAGTCGAGATTGTCTTTCTGAAATAAAGTTTTTGAAAAAGCGCAGGATCCCGATAATGTTAATCGATCTTTAATAACTTCATAATTGAGAAAGGTACTTAGGGTATGGACTCGACTTTTATTATATTTATCCGTAACATAATAAATAGCACAATCATCAATATAGCTGTTCGGGGCAAAAGGATGGCGGCTAAAGCTATACAGATATGCTAACTGGAAATAAAATCTGCTGATATTGCAGGTGACATCAAGTCTATTGTTATATTCTATGTAAGGACGTAAGTCAGGATTGCCCTTTTCTATCTCTATGGAATTCAACTTTCTTGTGATATTTGCCATATCTGTCAACTCTGGTACATGGGGAATAAGTTCTGCATTGAAAGAGAAAGTAAAATAATTAATTGGCGTATATGAAAATTTAATCATGGGGCGCATGAATCTTTTCGTATAGGAAATGCTGTCCTTGTCATAGCTAACAATATTTCCTCCAAGTCCTATCTGATAACTTAGATTCTTATAGCGACCAAGAAATTGTGCATAACTAAACATGTCATAACTGTCAGAGTGGTCTTTCTTCATTATGGCTTGACTATAGTTGTTATTTGTTTTGGCATAATTTATCCTTACTCCAATAGTAAGATTGTTCAGGTCATTTATCTTATGTTCGTACAAGAGCTCCGGAATAAACGACAGACGCTTACCACGCACACCATACTGATAGTTAAATGAAATCATGGAAGACTGGTCCGTCTCCATAAAATTATATCTATAATTGCTGGTTCTGTATGTTGTTAACAAGTCAAATATCAGATTATCCTTTTTTGCAATCTTTTGAGCCGCATATATGTCTAATGAATATAAATTTGATTTGTACGTGGGTGTCAAAGCGGTGTTACTTATGAAGTTATTGAATGCGTACACTTTCTGTAAGGTTTCATCTTTGTCATTATCGTAGAGTTCTGTGTTGAAATTAACGTTCAAAAGAAGTGATTCAGCAACATGACTATACACACCTTTCAGACTATGTTGCCGATAACTGTAAACCGAGTTGTCGCCTTCTTTTATCTGTAAGAGCGAAAGCGGCTCGGACGCAAGCCTTGTGTCATTTCTGTTCTTGGTATAATGCCTGAGCTTATTGCCATAAATAAACGTGATTTGATCCTTTACGTTATTAAGTTTCAGAAAGATGTTATTTTCACTTGATAAAGTCGTGACAGCATCCATTGTTTTGAATCCGAATCCATAACCTTTTACCCCTTCCTTAGTCTTGACATTAAGGATTCCGCCAAAATTTTGAGTGGCATATCTGACGCCAGGATTATCTATAAACTCAATTGACTTTATCTGGTTGGGGGAGATTGCAAGATATTCTTCAGCAGTAGCCGGCACACCATTTATTTGATAGGCGACGCTTTTTCCATCAAACATCGTAATTCCCATTGACTCTTTGGAAATAATAGCATTAGGCAAATGGAGCTTATCAAGTACCCCCCATACATTGTCAGTACTTTCCCTAAGCTCTTTATTTGGATATATTATTAATCTATCCACCATTTTCTTGTATCTTGAAGCTTTGACAACAACCTCTTCAAGCACTTGTGTCTCCTCTTCTAACATGATATTTACAGAGTCCTGTCCATTATACAGCCATGTTTTAGTTTTATAACCGATAGAGGAAAATGTTAATGTATTCCCTTTGGTAAGGTTGTTAATGGTGAACTCTCCATTTTCATCTGTTGTCGTTCCCCCCAAAGGTCTATTGTTATTCTGTGCATATATTAAAATATTCACGAAAGGTATTGTTGCTTGTTTTGCATTTATTACTCTACCTTTAAGTCCTTCACCAAAAGATGTAAATGATATAGTCCCAAAAAGAATTAGCAGAAGATACCTCATATATATAGACGCATTAAATTATTGATAAAAAGCTAAATTCTGTCCGATTGGATAATCCTCCGAGCGTTTCAGAGAGAAGTCATCACTAAGAATTGTGATTTTATTCATCTTATTCATAATTTTGATGTTTAGTTTACCTTCTTTTAGCTTCCGGCATTGCTTTGTAATGTCTGTTCAATAATCTTGTAGACAAATTATCTTCTTGCCACTGCAAATATACATATACATATTGTTTAAAACAAGAAAAATCAGTTTTTAATTTTCCAAAAACATGTATTTATAAAACATACTGTTGTGTCATTTTCTATTTTTACATTGTTTATATGAGAAAAGAACTTATTTCATTAAAAGACTTCGAGGTTACATCCAACGAGAACGTTATCGAACGTGGCCAAAAATTCCAAAGCTGCATTGACCAGACGACCCAGTCTGGCTGCAAGAGTTATTAGGTCATGGCAAGAACGGGAGTTGGAGCCAAAATGCAGATAGATGGTTATGACGGTGAGGTTTCGGCATATATATCCAATGATTATTTAGGCATTCCGCAAAGGACTGAGACCAAGGAGGCTGGCATGAATGCCGTCCGGAAACACGGTTCTTCCGTTACATGCGTAGGTTGGAAGAAGAATAAAGACTTATGCGCTTGCAGGGTATGGCTGCCCCAAATCAGATGGTCTTGCAAAGGAGGACAAACTACAAGATAAGATGCAGAAAAGGCAAATTGACGCTGTGTCTATTCATTGGCATGCCTTTCCGCCTCTACAGACAACTTATTCCCGTATCATCGGTGTCTGTAAATATTTTTACGCAGTTCAAAGCTGACACATGCTCTTCCGGCTTCTAAAAGATGCCTGATTGACTTGCAACAGGTGCTCTATTAGCGTGTTACCAACGCCCTATTGAAGTCCAATCAAGCACCTTTTAAGAATGACTTGATAACCAATTGATTGGCTGCCGGTTACAGACTTGCTTTTTGCACTTGTTTTTTATATTTGCAGATGATTTGTTTGAAATTATGTAATGACTTTTCAAAATCCTGTCTGTATTTTGAACGTATTAAAATGAAAAGGTTGTTTTGCATCGGAGGGTGATGACAGGATGGACAGCTGACGGTCTTGGCTATGCTTTTGTTTGATGAATCACTTCAGGTCTTCCGTTCACAGTATCTGAGATATTATGCCGACAGCAATGTCTTTTCCGCTGCAATTACCCCACAGGTTACGGCATCTTCACTGAAGGCACTGGGAACCCATACAGGCACGTCCTGAGATCCGCAAGAAATTGCGGGCTAATGTCAATTGTCTGCGCAAACGACTGACAGAGGAAGGCATTGGTATAGGCTGCTCCGTATCAGCCATATTCCCTATTATGGTCAGGGACAATAAAAAAGTATATGAAATAGCACGAGAATTGCAGAAAAGATGTATCTTTGTAAGCGGTATCACATACCCTGCGGTAAGAACCGAGGAAGCACGGCTTAGTTAGCGTCGGCGTGTTGGCTTCCTATGAAACAGTACGGCTGGAACAATTGGTAACCGCTCTTGTGGAAATCAGGAAATCAATACCTTTTTTAAATGGCAGAAGAAGAAAACAAGCCCAAAAGACACAGAAGGACAAACGTCGATATACAGGCAGACATTATCAAGGCAGCAGAAAGTCTGATCAAGAAAAAAGGCTTTGCATCAATGCTGGTGACAGAACTCATCAAGAAAGCCAGAATTGAACCGCTTGTCTTCTATAACAGATATGACAATCTTGGCGGGTTTTATGATGAATTCGTCAAGAGATATGACTATTGGTTTAAGGATGTCCTGACAGAAATTGAATTTCCGACAGATTCAGAATTGGGGTATATCAATATTCTCAAAAATCTACAGAAAGAACTTCAAGAAAAATCTGTGATGTTAGAACTGTTACGTTGGGAAATTGCAGAGGGAAATGAGACCACGGTCCGCACAGCCATGCTCAGGGAAATGCACACATTGCCTCTTGCCAATATCTATGAGGAGAAATTTAAGGATATAGACATCTCTGCCATATCTGCACTGATTATCGGTGGCATATATTACCTTAACCTGCATAGGGATCGCTCTAAATTTGCAGAAATAGACTTAAACACAGAGGTTGGGCGCAAACGCATAGAAAAAGCTTTGGAGGATTTAGGAAACATGATATTCCACTATCAAGATCTGACTGATTACAGACATACTGTCGCAGAGAAAATGAAAGAAAACGGCATCAGTGATGAAATCATTAAAAAATGCCTTAACTGAACGATACATAACAAGTATATTCCCCACTTATCCAGCGTGATAATTGGGGATTTTTATTCAGAGCCGGTCGCACAAAGGGGCAGATCACGCACCGGCAAGACGGGCATGGCAGACCGGACCTGTCAGGACAAGGCCAGCCGACGCCTCCGTTCCGCCGCTACCGCCTCTCCCGGAAGAAACGCTGCATGAGCGCCTTGCACTCCTCTTCCATCACCCCGCAGACGACTTCCGCCCTGGGGTGCAGCGCCCTGGGGGCATAGAGGCGATAGCCCCGCTTCTCATCCGGACATCCGTAGACCATGCGGCGGAGCTGTGCCCATCCGATGGCGCCGGCACACATCGTGCAGGGTTCAAGAGTGACGTACAGCGTGCAGTCCTGCAGGTATTTCCCCCCCAGTCCGCTGGCAGCCATCGTGATGGCCTGCATCTCCGCATGGGCCGTTACGTCGTTGAGCGTCTCGGTGAGGTTGTGTGCCCGGGCGATGATGCGGTCCCGGCAGACCACCACGGCACCGACCGGAATCTCTCCTTCTCTGTATGCCGCTTCGGCTTCTGCCAGAGCCTGCCGCATATAGTAGAGGTCTTTCTTCATCTGTTCTTCCGTACTCATGCTGCAAAAATACAGGTTTTGTTTTGATTTTACAAAAGATTCGCCTATCTTTGTACGGTTATTTACAATGTAACCGAAGATGACGGGAGCGGTGACAGAGACCCCCGGAAGAGCCGGGCCAGCCTCCTCGTACACCATGGCGGTCATGGATGCGGACAGAAGGCATGTCCCATTTCCGTCTCTCCCGGCTTTTACAGAAAGGATGTATGGGCTACCACAATGAACTGGGAAAATGGGGGGAAGAGGTGGCCGCCAGCTACCTCCGGCAGCTGGGTTACACCATTCTCCACCGTGACTGGGACTATCGCCACCGTGACCTGGACATTGTCGCGATGGACAACGGCGTGCTCGTCATCATCGAGGTGAAGACCAGGAAGAACGAGCGGTTCGCCGATGCCGACGAGGCTGTTACTCCCCAGAAGGTGCGCTCGATCTCTCTTGCCGCCAACGCCTATGTCAAGCGGTACGGCATCAGCCTCGAGGTCCGCTTCGACATCATCACGGTCGTGGGAGAGCCGGCAGGGGCGAATGAAGTGCGTCATGTGAAAGATGCCTTCCTGCCTTATATCTGAGAAAGAAACTGACAGACGATGAAGATAATAGATGCTGTGCTGGGCTGGTTCAGGCCCGATGCCATAACGACGGAACCCCAAGTGAAGAGGATACGGCTGGAGACGGTCGACAGTACCAACTCCTTCCTGCGCAACTACACGCCTGCTGCCGATGAGCCGATGACCGTGGCGGTAGCCGGATATCAGACGGCGGGGCGGGGACAGGGAGAGAATACCTGGGAGAGCGAAGCCGGGAAGAACCTCCTCTTCTCAGTCCTTGTCCACCCCGTAATGCTGCCCGTCCGCAGCCAGTTCCTGCTCTCGGAGGCCGGTGCGCTGGCCTTGAAGGAGGCGCTGGCAGACTATGTGAAAGACGGCATACGCCTGAAATGGCCGAATGATGTTTACTGGAAAGACCGGAAACTGAGCGGGACACTGATCGAGACGAAGCTCGGCGGCGGCCACATCAAGGACTGCATCTTCGGCGTGGGACTGAATGTCAACCAGACCGTCTTCCGCGGCGATGCGCCCAACCCGGTCTCTCTCTGCCAGATCTTAGGGCACGAAGTGGACAAGGACGAACTGCTGGACAAGATCATCAGGAAGTTCTCCGACTTCTACCATCTGCTGGAGATGGGCGGCTACAACGACATCAGTGCGATGTACCACGAGGCCCTGTACCGCCGCGGCGGCTTCCACCGGTTCCGTGATGCGGACGGCGAGTTCGACGGAGCCATCGTCGAGGTGGAGGACGACGGCCATCTGATTCTCCGCGACCGGGACGGCAGGATCCGTTCCTATCAGTTCAAAGAGGTGGAATTTATTGTTTAATCAGAAGTTAATGTGATCAAAGGAGTCAAAGAAGTTGACATCACATTGGACATCAACTCCTCTGACTTCTTCAACTCCCAAACAAACTACTAAATACAATGGCAAGATTCAACAGAATACTCCTGAAGCTCTCCGGGGAGAGCCTGATGGGAAAACAGGGCTTCGGCATCGACCCGGAGCGGCTCGGCGATTACGCCAGGCAGATCAAGGAAGTACACGACATGGGCGTGCAGATCGGTATCGTGATCGGGGGCGGCAACATCTTCCGCGGGCTGAGCGGCAGCCAGAAGGGCTTCGACCGTGTGAAAGGCGACCAGATGGGGATGTGCGCCACCGTCATCAACTCCCTTGCGCTCAGTTCGGCACTCGAGGCGATCGGCGTGAAGGCCAAGGTGCTGACGGCCATCCGCATGGAGCCGATCGGAGAATTTTACAGCAAGGGAAAGGCGATAGAGGCAATGGAGGCCGGCTGCATCTGCATCTTCTCGGCCGGGACGGGGAATCCTTATTTCACCACCGACACAGGCTCAAGCCTGCGGGGAATAGAGATCGGGGCCGATGTCATGCTCAAGGGGACCCGTGTGGACGGTGTCTATACGGCCGATCCCGAGAAAGACCCGACCGCCACGAAATTCACCGAAATCACTTACGACGAAATCTACAACAAGGGGCTCAAGGTGATGGACCTCACGGCAACGACCATGTGCAAAGAGAACGGCCTGCCGATCTACGTCTTCAACATGGATGTCGTCGGCAACCTGAAGAAGGTGATGGACGGCGAAGACATCGGCACGCTGGTGCATAACTGACGACAGCGTGAACATGAAAGGCGGGGGAGCATCAGCCACCCCGCCTGTGAAGAGGAACGAGGGTGTGTCAAAATGCAGATTAACAACTTGACAACTTTCAAGCTATAAGCAGGTTTTTCCTAAAAGCAAAGACCATTTCTTTACTCAAAATCGAGTACGGAAATGGTCATTTTTAATGAATGGTTTCAAACTGTAAGATGATCAAAACGGTATTTGCATTTTGACACACCCTCCTCTGTCTTTGCCGTCTTCCTGACATAACGGCAGTGGAAGTCCTCCTGTCTCCTCTGTTTTCCATACGTATGGAAAGCAGCTGTTATAATTCCTTAATCTATACATTGTCCATGGACAGTAAGAAATAATTTTCTTATCTTTGCAGCCGAATTTTAATTGTATAAATCAATGAAAAAAAGAAATACCTTACTGTTCCTTTTCACACTGCTGATGAGCCTTACCGCCATGGCACAGCAGAAGCCTGTCCATTTCACCGTGCAGCAGAAGCAGGTGAGTCCGACGGAAGTCGACGTCATCTTCACGGCGAAGATCGACCAGGGATGGCATATCTATTCCACCAACCTGCCGGCAGGCGGCCCTACATCGGCGAGCCTGCACGTAGAGAAGAGCGAGGGCCTGACGCCTGTCGGCAGGCTGACGCCCCACGGCAAGGAGACCAGCGCGTATGACAAGAACTTCGAGATGACGCTCCGTTACTTCGAGCACAGCGCCAGCTTCGTCCAGCGTTACAAGATTACCGCCAAGACCTACAGTATAAAAGGCTATCTGGAGTACGGCACCTGCAACGACGAGATGTGCATGCCGCCGATGCAGGAAGAGTTCAACTTCAAAGGCAACGGACCCGCCTCCGCACCGGCTGCCGCACCGACGGCAGCCAGCACGGAAACCGATAAAACGACAACAGCTGCCACCCCCGTGGCAGCTGATGGTTTATCTGCCCTTGCCACCATGACGGCCGACACCGCCGGAACCGGTACGGCCCCGCAGGCCGATTCGGCAGTCTCCGCACAGCAGGCAAGCGTGCAGGCCACGCCGGACGCCGACCTGTGGAAGCCCGTCATCAAGGAACTGTCAGCGTTCAACAACACGAAGGACGGCGGCAGCAGATCCCTGTGGGCGATCTTCTTCATGGGCATCGCAGGCGGCCTGGTGGCTCTGCTGACCCCGTGCGTATGGCCGATCATCCCGATGACGGTCAGCTTCTTCCTCAAGCGGGCCAAGGACGACCGCAGGAAGGGCATCCGCGATGCGGTCACGTACGGGCTGTCCATCATCGTCATCTACATGGGACTGGCAACGCTGATCACGGCCGCCTTCGGGCCGCAGAAACTGAACGAACTGGCCACGAACGCCCCCTTCAACATCTTCTTCTTCCTGCTGCTGCTGGTCTTCGCCTTCAGCTTCTTCGGCTGGTTCGAGCTCCGGCTGCCCTCCTCATGGGGCAATGCGGTCGACAACAAGGCTTCCGCCACGACCGGTCTGCTCTCCATCTTCCTGATGGCATTCACCCTGTCGCTGGTAAGTTTCTCCTGTACGGCACCGGTGGTCGGCCTGCTCCTTGTACAGGCAGCCACAAGCGGCGACTGGGTGGCACCGGCAGTCGGTATGTTCGGCTTCGCCCTGGCGCTCGCCCTGCCCTTTACGGTCTTCGCCCTCTTCCCTTCCTGGCTGAAGCAGGCCCCGAAGTCCGGCTCGTGGATGAACATGATCAAGGTCGTCCTGGGCTTCATCGAACTGGCGTTCTCGCTGAAGTTCCTCTCTGTGGCCGACCTCGCTTACGGCTGGCACATCCTCGACCGTGAGACCTTCCTGTCCATCTGGATCGTGCTCTTCGGTCTGCTGGGCCTTTACCTCATCGGCAGACTCAAGTTCCCGCACGACGACCCGGAGCAGAAGGCGATGCCGGTGCCGGCCATCATGCTGGGACTGTGTTCTCTGGCCTTCTCCGTCTATATGCTCCCGGGACTGTGGGGCGCACCCTGCAAGGCGGTCAGCGCCTTCGCTCCCCCCATCAACACGCAGGACTTCAATCTTGCCCCGCAGAGCGTCCATGCCCAGTACACCGACTACGAGGAGGGGATGCGCGCGGCGGCGGCAGCCGGCAAGCCGGTCCTGATCGACTTCACCGGCTTCGGCTGTGTCAACTGCCGGAAGATGGAGGCATCCGTATGGACCGACGCACGCGTGGCCGACAGGCTCATGAAGGATTACGTGCTCATCTCGCTCTATGTAGACGACAAGACGCCGCTGAAGCAGCCTGTACAGGTGAAATCTGCTGACGGCGGCACCCGCACGCTGCGTACTGTCGGCGACAAGTGGAGCTATCTGGAGCAGACGAAGTTCGGCTATCTGGCACAGCCGTTCTATGTCCCTCTGGACAATGCCGGCAAGCCGCTGAACGGCAGTTTCAGCTTCAAGGAGGATGTGCCTGCCTACCTCAGCTTCCTCGACAAGGGACTGGAGCGCTACCCGGCGGAGAGACAATAGGATTTACGCATAGCGTCATCCGTTCCCTGCAGACTGCGGCATACCCCGCCGGACGATGACACATGGACGAAAGGGGCTGTATCAAAAGCCGGGACGAAACCCGAGGCTGCTTTTGCTACAGCCCCTTTTGGCGTTTCCCCTAAAAAACGTTTTCTTTATCCCCTGACTTATCAATCACATTCTTCATGTAAATTTGCAAGGGTTTTTTTGAAGTAACGCAATGTGTCCGCAAGCTCCTTTTGAAAGGTTATGAAAGGTTAAAATAAAGGAAATCAATAAAAATAAGTGCAGTCTTTTAGAGCAAACAGACTCCTTTTAATAAAAAGAAGATGTTCCTTTGCTTAAAATAATATGATACAGATTGACGCTTGCAAAAATGGGGATAAGGAAGCCCTCGGAGAACTTTATACGACATACGCTAATAAACTTTTAGGCGTATGTCGGCATTATGTAAAAGATGATAATTCAGCTCACGATATTTTGCATGATGCATTTATTATAATCTTCATGTCTATTCAAGATTTGAAAGATGAATCAAAATTGGAAGGTTGGATGATAACAATCGTAAGAAATCTATCCTTAAAATATCTCCAGAACACAGAAAAAGAAGCCATACCCTTATCTTGCTTGAATATAGAAATTCAGGAAACAGCATGTGAGGAACAGAAAAAGATAGAGTTCGGGCTATTATTGTCAGCGATAGAGTCCTTACCAGAAGGGAATCGTGAAGTTTTCAAGCTCTCAGTCTTAGAAGGTCTTTCCCACAAGGAGATAGGAGAGCAGCTCGGCATCAATCCGCACAGTTCTTCTTCCCAGTTGTTCAGGGCAAAGAAAACATTGCGTGCAATGTTGATTAACTATTGGATGCTCTTCTTGCTTCCAATTCTTATACCAGTTTATATATATATCGCTACGAGAGATAAAACTGTTGAGACTTCCGATAACGAACCTACTGCTACAAACACTCATAAGAGTCAATTAAAATATGTTCAAAAAGGATTAGGAACTCTGAAGAAAGAAGAGTCAAAATATTCTACCTCGCCAAGTATCTCTGGTAATGCAGGAAGAGGTTCTACCGGTGCGATTGTCCCTGAAGGAAATATTGCTTTGCAAGTATCAACAGACAGTGCTATAACGGAACAACGAGCATTACTCTTTAATGTGGATTCCCTGCAAAAACATTTGGCTATAGGTATCGGAACAAACGATTCTTTATACTGCATTCCACAGACACCACAAGATAAGATGATAGCATTGAATGAAAGAATGAACTTCAATGTCTGCAATAAGAAGAAGTATCCGTGGACATTCAATATGGGTTATTCATCTAATGCCGGTGCAAATGGAGCCATGTCCAATTTGAACTACCTATCAGTAGTAGATTACGCTAATGGTGGGGCTGCGGCCAAATTATATACATGGGATGATTATGTAAATTATTTAGTTCGGAACAATGCACTGATGGATTCCGTCGAGAGGGCAAAAATGTCATGGATAGCACTGAATAATGCAACAGACGGCAACGCTTCCTTAGGTGAGAAGGCGCATCACTACCGCCCCCAGACCTTTAGTTTGTCGCTCAACAAGCAACTAAGTTCCCATTGGACTTTTGGAACAGGATTGACTTACACAAGAATAAAGTCTGATTTTGAGAGTGAGTTTCATGGTGCGACCTTGTTGAAGACCCAGAAGATTGATTATGTGGGCATACCATTGCGATTGACCTATCGTATATGGAGCAAGGGACGATTCAATGCTTATACGACCGGTGGAGTGACATTCGAGATGCCAGTTCACAGTTCACTTGATAAGAAGTATATCATAACGTCTGACTCGTCCTACACGTTAAAGGGTGACATCAAGCCACGTTATCAATGGTCTGTGAACTTAGGTATTGGTGTTCAGTATAGGCTATTCAAGCCTTTCAGTCTGTATTTAGAACCTAATATGTTCTATTACTTCGGGAATGGCAGCGGCCTTGAAACCTACCGCACAGAGCATCCGTTCATCATAACGGTACCATTTGGATTGCGGCTTACTTGGTAAATGGAGATGATGAGTAAATAAAAAGTCATGAATACAGTGCAGTCTTTTAGTAGTTTTCTACTCTTAACAATAAAAGATAAAACTCAAAAGAAAGAATGTACAGTATTTATGACTACATCCACAATGGAATTGTATTTGTCAACAATGTAGTACGCAGACAGCACAAGAAACTCACATCCTTGATGATATATTCCACAACAAGCTGTCAGTCTCGTTGCAAGCACTGTTCCATTTGGAAGAAACCTATAGAAAATCTCAGCTTAGATGACATCATCAAAATAATGAACAGCAAATGTGTAACAAAACGCACGATGGTCGGTTTGGAAGGAGGTGAGTTTATCCTCCATCCCAAAGCAGACAAGATATTGGGATGGTTTGATACTAACCACCCTAACTATACATTGCTATCCAATTGCCTTGCAGCAGACAAGGTAATTTCTTCCGTAAAGAATCATCATCCCAAACATCTATACATATCACTTGACGGCAATAGAGAAACCTATCGCTATATGCGTGGGAGAGATGGATATGACAAAGTGATTAAGGTTATAGAGACATGTAAAGACATCGTACCTATCTCCCTAATGTTCTGTCTTTCTCCGTGGAACTCGTTTGAGGATATGAAGCATGTCATAGATTGTGCCAAACAATATAACATTGATGTACGTATTGGCATTTACAGCACAATGTCATTCTTTGACACAACCAAAGATTTAATGGAATCCAATGATGCTGATTTCATCAGCCAGATACCCTCTTCCATACATCAAACATATGAGAACTTTGACTTTGTAGCTTTGTATGACGAGTGGAAGAATAATAGACTAAGACTGCGGTGTCATAGTATTTTCAGTGAATTGGTCATCCATTCTAATGGAGACGTTCCCTTATGCCAAAACCTGGATGTGATATTAGGAAATATACATGAGAACACGCTTGACGAGATATTCAACTCAAAGGAGAGCTGCGAAGTCCAGTGTCAATACTCTAAAGCGTGTAATCAATGCTGGATTAACTATCATCGTAAATACGATATTATCCTGTTGAGAAATTTAGAAAGAATAATCCCCAAACGGCTGATAGAGTTGTTTTATGGGAAGTATCAATGGACCAGCAATAGGCAAACCACCTATAAGAAACATTTCAAGCAAATAAAAGCATAGCTAAAATGGGATATTTAGATAACATTATAGACAGATACAAGCGCATACGCAGCATGAGAGAACTGCAATATACCTACACACAGCAGTATGCTCTTGTGGGGTTTGGCAATCATTGTGCAAACAACCTGCTGCCCGTCATACAGTATCTTCAGCTGCCACTGAAATATATCTGCTGTACCTCTGAAAAGAAAGCTGAACTGATTTCTCAAAAGTACAAGGGGATCAAAGGAACAACTTCTTTACAAGATATCCTGCTTGATGATACAATCTCAGGAGTCTTCGTGGCAGCTAATCCACATTCACATTTTCATATTGCAACTGAAGTTATAAAAGCAGGTAAATCCTTGTTCATAGAGAAGCCACCCTGTAAGGATGAAAGGGAACTAATGTTTTTGACTGATACTATCAAACTATATGGCTCACAGCATATCGTTGTCGGACTGCAAAGACGTTTTGCCCCAGCCACTCAAATTCTGAAAAAGCGATTGAAAGATGATGGCAAACGGCATTACCATTATCACTATCTGACAGGATTATACCCTGAAGGAGATACTTTGCTTGACCTGTTCATCCATCCTCTTGACTATGTAACATTCCTTTTTGGAGAGGCAAAGATAAAGGGTTTGGATATTACTCTCAGTAGAGATGGTGGACAGACCTTATTCCTTATATTAGAACACCAAGATATAGTAGGAATGTTGGAACTATCAACAGATTACTCTTGGCAGGATGCACAGGAACAATTAAGTATTAGTACGGACAAAGGACAATATGTATTGGACAGAATGGAAAGACTCGATTTTTCCCCAAGACACTCTGCTATATGGGGAATCCCTTTGGAAAAGGTCTTCCAAAATAATGCAACCGTTGTCAGCCTATACGGAAGGAATGGTTTTGTACCAACGGTTGGGAATAACCAAATTGTGTCACAAGGGTTCTTCTCGGAGATTCAAGCGTTTGCCGATATGGTTGAAAACAGATGCGAGGATAATCATGCCTTTTGCTTGGAAAGTGTCAAGCATGTTTATTCCTTAATGGCAGAAATAAAGAAGTATATGAATATAATTGACGACCACATATTATAATAACTAATTAAATCCAACAAATTATGAAAAGGTACTTTTGTGTATTACAGGCGTTCATCTTCTCGTTGCTGTTTATTGGTTGCAGCAATGAAGATGAGTCTGCTTCAACTCCCACAGTGCAAGCATCGAAAACGGAATTGTTTGCTATAGGGACAGCCCGAATGACAAGAGCCGCTTCAAGCCCCTATCTCTTTACACTTGACAACATCAAGTCTTTCAACGCGCAGACCCGTGAGATTATTTTTCAAGATTTTGAGCCGACAAGTCTGCTCTTTCCCATTTATCGTAACATAGAAATACATTCGTATGGTAAGGTTCTACTCCATATCTCAACGTTTGTGTCATCTTTCAATAGTCAAATCTTCACAGACTTATCATTAGTTTCAGAATCTGGCAAGTTTTATCTGAGTGACTGTTACCCACGCAATATTGAGGACAATAGTCAATATGTTAAAGAGAACAAGGCCATTCAAAAAGCAAAAGAAAAAAGAGCGGCAGAATGGGGAGAGTTTCTCTCAATACTCAAAAAACACGGGAAGTTGATTGAATAGTAAACAGAAATACGTAATAATATAAGCAAGAAATAACTTGTAATTGCGTTTATATAAATATCAACATATAAAATCCTTGTAATTATGAAAAAAGTATTTTACAGCCTAATCCTTTTCAGTGGATTATCTGCATGTTCCTCAGAGAAGGTAGCTCTTGAGCCATTAAGAATTTATGATGTTGCAAATTCTAATTGTAAATTAAGCATCTCTCCGACAGATACACGTCCTGACTTCTATGCAGAAAACAATGCTATTCCAGCAAAATTAAGTATAGAGTTGGACAAAGACGGTATAGCTCAGTGTCTACTGGAAGATTTGAAAGCCAACTGTGCCGTAAGGAACATCCATGTGGACATCGCCAGCCAGGACAACCAGATTACCCTCGTCGTGTACCATAACGTCCTTGATGCATTTGCCGACTGCATCTGCAAATACGACGTCCGTTTCAAGATGGGCAGACTGACGGCAGGCAGCTATCATCTGAAAGCGTATTATGCCAGACCGGACAGGAAATATGATGAAGCTGACATTGCATATAACGGACAGGTAAATATAGTTCAGAATAAGAAAGTCTCTGTAAGATTCAATCCGGAAGCAGGGCTGCCGGAGAATTAAAAATGCAGGTCATAAAAACGGCATGGCAGACGGCAGTATCGAAAAAAAGGCGTACCTTTGTGCCCGGAAAAAAGATCATCAGGATGTTATTGCAATTCTTTCTTACCTGCAACAAGATCGGAGCCTTCACCCTGGGCGGCGGCTATGCCATGATTCCCATCATGGAACGCGAGTTCGTCGACAGGAACCACTGGATGGAGAAGCAGGAGTTCATGGACATCATGGTCGTGGCGCAGACAACCCCGGGCATCTTCAGCGTGGACATGGCAAGCCACATCGGCTACAAGCTGCGGGGCGTGTGGGGCGGCATCGTCGGCGCACTGGGCATCGCCCTCCCCTCCATCATCGCCATCACGCTGATAGCCATGTTCTTCCACAATTTCAAGGACAACGTGTATGTCAACAGGTTCTTCTGTGGCGTACGCCCTGCCGTCGTCGCCCTCATCGCCGCCCCCTGCTTCAAGATGGCGAAGACGGCAGAGATAACATGGGGCACCGGCTGGATCCCCCTTGCCAGCTGTCTGCTGATATGGCTGATGGGCGTCTCCCCCATCTGGGTCATCATCGCTGCCGGCACCGGCGGCTATCTGTGGGGACAGTATCAGAAACGGAAAGGGAAAGAACGATGATATTCTTCAAGCTGTTCTATGTGTTCTCGAAGATCGGCATCTTCAACTTCGGCGGCGGCTATGCCATGCTCTCGCTCATCCAGAACGAGACCGTCGTGAAGAACCACTGGCTGACGAACGCCGAGTTTACCGACATCGTGGCCATCAGCCAGAGCACGCCGGGGCCGATCGGCATCAACGCGGCGACGTACGTGGGCTATACGGCCATCGTCAATGCGGGCTACCCCCACTGGGCGGCCGTATGCAGTGCCGTGATGTGCTCGCTGGCCATCATGTGGCTGTCGTTCATCCTGATGATCTGCGTCAGCAGATACCTCCTTGCCCACAAAGACTCGCGCGAGGTGAAGGATGTCTTCAAGGCCCTGCGCCCTACGATTGTCGGACTGATTGCCGCCGCCGCCCTGCTGCTGATGACGAAAGACAACTTCGGATCGCCGGCGGACAATCCTTATCTCTTCGGACTGAGCATCGTCCTCTTTGCGGCGGCCTTCTATTTTACAAGGTACAGAAAGACCAATCCCATCCTCGTGATGCTCGTCTGCGGAATAGCAGGCCTGCTATTCTATTGAACTGGGGACGGGAAGAGGCGTGCCGGCGGAGAACCGTTTTGCGCCTCCATCCAGCAGGCACGATTCCCGATTCCGCTCTGACAGTCTGGAAGGGTATGACGGAGACGGCCTCCATCCCGGTACATCTCGCAAGAAGTATTGAATGAATCATTCATTACCAGCGTCAGATTACCGTTGACATCGTAGGTGTAATGGCCATGACCGATCTGCGTCGGAGCCGTCGGATGGTTGCTGTCCTCATACCTATCAGCAAAGTCATAAGACTGGTCAGTCGTTGTAGAGTCCGCCTTCTGTACCTTGGCCGGCGGCTCGCTCATCCTGCCAAAAGTCATCTGCATGGCGTAAGAGGCGTTCTTGGCTTTACCTGTTGCAGAGATCAAGCGGTTGAAGGCACCGTATTGATAAGTATGGATGAACATGCCACCGAGTTTAGCCCAAGTTTCATGGCCAGAATTATTTTGGTTCTTCCGTTAAATGCGTGGATACTTTCCGTATAGCTTGAACGGAAGAACCGAGGTGATTCATTCAGCAAAAACATAGCCAGGACTGACAGCTGTCTATCCTGTTATCCTCCTCCGATACAAAGACCTTTTCATTTTAACACGTTGAAAACACAGACAAGATTTTGAAAAGTCATTACATAATTTCAAACAAATCATCTGTAAATATAAAGAACACGTGCAAAAAGCGAGTTCGTAACCGGCAGTCGATCAGCTGGTTATTAATCCGCTCGTAAAAGGTGCTTGATTGGACTTCAAAAGGGCGTTGGTAACATGCTGAAAGAGCACCTTCTGCAAGTCAATCAGGCATCTTTCAGAAGCCTGAAGGGCATGTGTTGCTTTGAACTGCATGAAAACAGTTTACAAATACCGATGATAGGGGAATAAGCTGTCTGTAGAAGACGGAAAGACAGGCCGATCCCTTAAATACAGTATAATATAACGTATCTAAGGGACGGCTGATTAAAACGTTTACTTCCTGACCCTCCATTGGAATGTGCTACATGGCAGTCCCGCTTCATTCACAAGATTGGCATGCGTGAAGGGTTGCCAGCCATAACGGACATAGAGAGGATGTGTAACAGAGGAAGACCTGACAAAGAGTGTGTTTGACGCTGTTATCTGCGCTTCAGCAGGATAGTAAATGCCATCAGCGCCTGCTACTTCAAAGCCAACAAGATGGCTGCCATTAGCAGACAGCGATTGAGCATGGGTGAACTGAAGTTCAAGACCATTGTCCTTCACCGAAACCGAATGACAGACAGGTCCCTCAGACTCAATCTTGTAATCATAACTATGATGCAATGCCTGCAAGCCAAGCCGCTCACCAACAGGCTTCTTGTTCGTATAATGTACGTCCAGGGAGTCACCCACATCCGTTGTCACAGCCATCCATGTATTACGCAGTGTTGATGCCATACGACGTTGAGAGTCACGGAAACGTGGCCATGACGGACGATTCAAACTTGAAAGCTGTACGAAATAGAACGGCAGTTCCGGGTTGTGGAAGAACCTGCGCCAGCTCTTCTGCAACATGGGGAATAACCGTTCATGTAATTCCATATTGTGCGCATTGGATTCACCTTGATACCATACAACGCCTTTGACATCATAACCCTTCAAAGGAAGCATACCTGCCTCAAACATATAAGCCGGTGCATAGGGATGACGCTGCAGCGGATTTTTGCTCACACTGATATTCTGTAACGCCCTCTCTCGTGCCCATTTCATACCGAAATCACCATGATACCAGTCGCGGAGGATAGCAGGCATACGCTGTTCTAACGTCCTACGGTCAATCCACGACTCCGTAGTCGTTCCGCCAACAGCATTACAAATGATGCCCACAGGTACCTGCAGACTGTCAGCCAACTTCTTACCAAAGTGATAAGCAACGGCAGAGAAGCCACTCAATGACTCACGGGAGCAGTTGCGCCATGGTCCGACACGAAGGTACTGATGACGATTTACTGAGTCACAGGCACCAGCCGACCATACAACGGCGTTTGTTGGATAGATGGCAGACATATTAAACAGATGCAGGCGAGTCTGTCTGTCAGCTTCGTCCAAGTCCTGTTTTCTGCTCTGTACAGCGTTCACAGGCAATTCCATATTCGATTGCCCCGAACAAAGCCACACCTCACCGACATATATATCCCTAATTGTAAGTTTCTCTTTCTTCGTACTTATCACTGCATGATAAGGTCCACCTGCCTTTTCTGCCGGGAAAGAAACTCTCCACTTCCCTGCCCCATCAGCTATGGCTGAGAGTGTACGACCGTTGAAATTCACCTTGACAGTCTCACCTGTATTTGCTTTGCCTCGGAAGACAACAGGCTTGTTGCGCTGAACAACCATGCCATCCGTATAAAGTGGAGAAAGAGCAAGACCACCATAGTTGCCGGTCAAGGCTCCATACACAGTCTCGGCGATAATCTTTGCGCCCTCGGCATTCGGATGAATTGCATCAGCAAGAAGATCAGGACGACTGTACAAAGGCGTATTCAAGTCAATCAATGGAAGCCGTGCCGCCTTAGCTACCTGACGTATATGCTTCTGAATCTGCTCATGCCAGTCACGTGTACCACTCTCAAAACGAGGATGACGGTCAAAGATAGGTGTCATCAGGCATATCCAAATCTTTGCCTTAGGATTTGCCTGACGGAAGCTGTCGATCAGACTGATATAATCTGCATTGAACTCCTCGCTGTGTTCCGGCCAGTTCCGTGGGTCGGTATCATTGAGTCCGAGATGGATAACGACAAGGTCTGCCTGGAAGGCCAACGCCTCCTTATACTCTTTCTGATCCACATAAGGGCGATGTCCGCGACGAAGCAACGTAGTACCAGAGTGTCCGAAGTTTCTCACCTCATACCCCTCTCCTAACATCCGTTGCAGTTGTGCCGGATAACAATTCTTCTCCCTGTCGACTATTGTCATGCCCCATGTCACACTGTTCCCCACACACGCCACCTTGATTCTGCCGCCAGCAACAACTGTAAGCACCATCAAAAGTAGTCCAGACAAGACGATTGTTCTTTTCGTCATATTCATTAATAATGTAGCAGCTGAAGATATAGCTTTTTAATTGAAAGGTTATTCTCTCATAAGAGCTTTGCAAATGTAATTATATTCTGTGAATAACGGAAACTCTTTTGGAAGTATTAAGGTTGGTTTCAAGAATCTATATTAGACAGCCTTTTTACTGCTTACAGACGTGATTTTAAAAACAATTTGATGAGTATAATAGCAACCAATATAATCACCATCACTATGAAGTTAAGAATGCGTTTGTTCTTTTTCCCTGGGTCATAAGGATTGCTGCTTGTAGCTCCGCGCTGGCGTGTTGATGTGTTGTCATTTGACAAAACAGCAGCTCTTGTCATCCTATCTTTGGCCGATATAGAAAGATACTCACCCATATAAGCCTTATATTCCACCTCTTTCACCTCTCTCTTATTCGTTTGTTGCAAAGAAGTATAACGACTGACAAAACGCTGATAGAGTGGGTCATCGGCTCCACGCACCATCTTCATATAGTTCAGCTTACCACCCAGAACTTTATTAAGAGGTACGTGGTGCTGATGCCCCTTTGTCTTTCCGTGCTGCAACTTGTAGCTCTTCCACGCAGCCTGACAGGCATCTTCATAGCCGTAACGCTCCCAGATATACAGCAGTGAACGGATTTCACGCACGTAACGGCGGCTGACATTCACTTTCTCCGTTACCATCAAGCCCGTTACCTCCTGCCGTCTTCCACGGCGTTGCAAGTGGGTTTTCGCCTCATTCAGTATGAAGCCGTAACGCTCAACGATAGTCTTTACCTGCTGTGCCAGTTCTCCCTGTGGACGAAGTATGTCTGCATCAGAACTGAAAGTGAGGTCATCAGCATAGCGGGTAAAGGTGATTCCTTGTGCAGCAGCTACACCCGCAATCTCCTTATCCATCTCCCGACAGATGAAGTTCGACAGTGTCGGCGATGTTGCAAAGCCCTGTGCCAGCACCTCCTCGCCGTTATCCGTGCGCACAGTAGCCAGTCCTGAAACGAGTTCTGCAGCCAATGACGAGAAGCCGAAAGGCTCTGCCATCAAGCAGTCAGCCACCTGACGGCGTGTGATAGTGGGGAAGAAGTTTTTTAAATCAAGGTTCAGGATATAACGTTTGCCCACGTGTGGACGTGCATTATCTACCACAGAACGACCACAGACGAAGCCGTATGCCCAAGGGGTAGGCTCATCATAGGTCTGCAGGACGATGTTCAATATGTGAAGAACATCATGCAGTCTTCCTTTCGGAGCAGTAATCTCACGATAGCCGCCGTGCTTCTTGCGAAGTCGGAATGTCTTGCAGCGTCGCCGTATATTATTGGTATCAGCAAAGAAACTAAGCTGTTTCCCGCGAAAGTCAGAATATATTAATGGTTCTTTCAGTTCATTCAGCAGCTTAGCAAGTTCCTGTGCATCATTTAAATAACGCAACCGATTCTCAAAATCAGCCTTTGTGTATTCTCTTCCGTTTACTGTTCTGGTAGCCATAGTGCGCTTGTTCTAAACAAAAAAAATAGGAACGCTGTAAGGGAATTACTTTTATCGTGAACCTTCGTTAACGATAGTAACGATACTTCGTATCAAACTCCAGCGAATACGCCGGAAACTACTTCTAATTCTTTCAGACGTTCCTATCTTTGGCAAAGATAGATATTATAATTCAAACAGCAAAACTTTTCAACCATTTAATCGGATTCGTTAGACCATGATCCGCCGTTTAAAATAGAAATCAAAAAGCCAGGACGAGACCTCTGCAAAACCTATCATCTACTTAACTTCCATCCATATACTACGCGAGTTCGGGATAAGTTTAGCATGCAAATAATTCTAACTGCCTTGACTTTTCCACATATACAGGCAGTGCCTCCGGCTTATTCTCATAAAAGCAGCATGAGTTCTACAAAACGATTATAGGAGACGGCAGCAGGGAATTCATGCCTGAGCCGGCCACGGATACAGTTCTGATAATACTCCTTGAAATTACGATATGTACCGAAGTGATAGCACACAAGGATAGTCATGATTTCACTTTCAGAAAGCCTTCCCTTACGATTTCTACAACGTTTACCATTGCTATTATAGGATGGTAAACATAGATTTTTACTCAGTTCAACATTCAAATTCTTGTCAAACTCATCAATAATACAGAAAAATTCTATAACCTTGTCTTTTATGATCATCGCTTGGTTGTTTTGTAAGTTATTGATTTTCAACCATAAAATTACAAAAAACCAACGAGATTACCAACTTTTATAAGGACTTTCTTAACCCGAACTCACGTATCTATGATGAAACATGTCGTGGCTTCAGATCGAGGAGCTTCGCCATACTTACGCAACAGGCACATATAACGCAAGGCAAAGTGGTTCATCAGGCGCCTCCAATCCATCTGCGGGCGAATCATCATCCGATAGAAACAGTTCTTGCCATGATTTGAAAGCTCATATATCTTATGCTTGCATACGCTGTGGATGCTCTTACCCGCAATGCGGAAGAGGCAAAGAGAAAGGATCAACTCCGAAGCGGAAACCCCGTCATGTTTCTCCAATGACAGGCGAGATAACAGGTGACCGATACCAAACTTGCCAAAAAGATGAAATAAATCATCACTCATTCGAGTTTTAACACTCAGAAGTTTGGATAACTCACTTATTTTCTCTATTTTTGCCTCCATAACAGTTTTGTTGTCTTGTCTTTAAAATCAGTTGTTTAGCGATTACTAATCTACAAAGAAAATTCGACAAACTGTTATTTTACTATCTATTTATTAGGGTGGGAAACTTTAGTATTCTTATTAACTACAAATGTGTTGTCAATCTTATGCCAGATAATATTTCCATCAGCGATCATGTACACTGTTTTCCCTTTTACCTTTTGAGAAATTACTTTTAATCGTTTAAGCCTCTTAAGGATGTTAAATATTTGAACATAGATAGCAGGATCATGTACTGTTTCAGTACTTTGTATTAAAGCTGATATACATTCCATATCTGCTTACCTTTGTATTCAGTGATTACCGGGTAAGGTTTGCCTGGGGTGACCACTCCAACCTGTGGGCAGGTGAAAACTCTGATTGAGCAGTTCAACGTCATAATGATGACCGTTAAGTGTTAGTTGCGCAGTTGCAGGCATAGACTGTCAGTTTTTATGTTTCTACAAAAATAACATTTTCCTTCTGAAAAACAAAGTATTCGGAAGAGATTTTATACCTGTCAGATTACTTTATCCAGCATGACGGATGCCGTCCGTCTGCTTTTTTCGTCCTATGCTTTTCTGTAGATTTTGCGGTAACGTGAACCGATGTTGATGATTTTCTTTTCACGTTCCAGTTGTGCCGCAAGCTGGTAGGCATAGGTGGAAGAAAGGTTCAGACGGCGACGGAGGTCGTTAACGGTTATTATCGGACTCTCATCAAACAACTCTTTTAGTGCAGCGTTGACGGTTAGTCTCATGGGGAGTGATGGCGTACCGTCTTTGTAGGTCTTGTTTTCAAACTCCATCTCTCCTAATGCTTCATGAAAATACTTGTCGGGACGGAATCTGATTTTGCGAACAGCAACATTACGGAGGTGATGACGATGCGTCTTAGGGTCTTCGTACATGTCGCCTTTAAGGGCAAGGGAGAAGAAACCGATGCCTGGCAAATGAACTGTATTCCCACTTTTTAGCTCCTCTGCTAATTCTGTTTTTAATGCCGAGATAGTCCCAAGAATGTCGGCTGTTGTAAGCGTTGTTGCTTGTTGGATATGCTGACAGATTCTCTCTATTCCCGTGACATCTTTCTTGATAGGTACGATTCTTAGTGCTTTACGTTGTGCGAGTTTACCGCTTGTTCTTAATAGTTTGTAATTTACAGTCATAGCTTTACGTTTGTAATAAGGGTTAATAATCATCTTTTCCGTGAGCCGTTAGTGTGTGAAACGAGTCTCTATAATCACATACTTTTAGCTTAGACAGAATTCTTTTCACGAAAGAAAGAAATTATTTATGTGAAAATAAATATTTCTTTTCATGAAGAAAAATATTTTCTTTCATGAAAATAATTCGTGATTCATGCTGCAAAGATACTGGTTCGTTGTCCGCTTTGCAAGGATAAGCTATGTAGTAATGTCTGTATTTGTGCTATTTTGCATGGGTTTAGATTTGGGATGGGGAAGTAAAAGGGTAAAAGAAAAGCTCTCAGACCAGTGAGGGGTATGGTCTGAGAGCTATGGTTTGAAAGTAACCCCCTATTGATTTACTTTCCGAGTGTACTTTATAGAAGGGGGATGATAAATATATGTAATGATATAAAATACTTTTTTACCACACGAACTTGTATTGATGGCTACCACTTGTCATTGATGTTGGGAAGCCATTACTATTGAAAGTCCATGTAAAGTTGGTTTTGTTGCCGCTCTTATCAATAAGCTGTACAGGCAAGTTCTTAGTTGCTTTTCCAAGCAATCCTGCATAGTAGGCGTATTTCATTGCGCCAATGTCAATACCAAACGTTGTATTGAAGAGCATAATGTTACCCTTGTTCACTATAGGAGTAGGGGTGGCAGTTGACGTATAAGCAACTTTGCAAGTATCTTTTTTTCTTGTTGTTGTTTGTGAGACGATAGTTTTTGTCTCTATTTCAGAGATGTTGCTATCTTTATAAGTCAAAGTAAATTCTTTGTAGTCATCTGCTGAATGGATTATATTAATTAGTTGGTCATTATCGTTATAAGTGAACCTCCATGTATCTTCCTTTGTATTTTCCTTTTGCTCTATCATGCATCCTCTAACAAAACCGTTGTTGTTCAGATACATTATATAGACTGTTGCTTTCCCATTACGTTCTACTTTCATGAAGACATTTGGGATTACAATAGCACGTGTTTTTGTATTAATGTATTTGAAAGATACCATTTCATCCTTAGTCTTAATACTTGTAACTAATCCTCTTTCATCTGTTTGGATAGTCATACTGTCCACCTCTTTAGGCATGCCATTAGTGAATACCTTTGAAAGGTCAATTGTTACAGGATCTGGCCGGCGATCAATAATCCAGTCATCATCGTTTTTGTTACTGCATGATGAAAAAAAAGATGTTGCACCTATTACTGCTGCAGTAAGAAGTGCGATTGTAATAGTCTTTTTCATTGTCCCGTTTTTGTGTTATAATTTTGTAATTGGCACGTTCTTGTCAACTCATTGGCTTGTGCTTTTAATCTCTGTTGCAAATATATATATTTTTTTTCAATGATATGTTTCTATACTATAATTTTATTAGTTTAGGGTGAAAAAGCATATAATAGACTCTATAATAGCTTTGCTTTGTGCTGTATTTCTCTTACTGTATTTACTAATTGGCTTGGTTGATAAGATTCACCACCACCTTTACCATTATATCCTTTTCCTCTGTTTTGCTCTCAGCAATCATTAGGGTGAGGGCAACGAGTGTGTTGTCAGCAATTCGTTTGGTACCATCGGGGCGATAGAGGATGGCATTGTTGTTCATAAACCATAGGAAGAGGGTGGCTGCAATGCGCTTGTTTCCATCACTGAACGAGTGGTTCTTGGTGACAAGATAGAGAAGCATAGCCGCTTTTTCCTCCACACTCGGATAGAGTTCCGTACCATCAAATGTCTGATAGATCTGTCCGATAGAACTTTTGAAGGTGTCATCTTTCTCATTACAATAGTCCGTTAAATTTTCGCGGTTTGCGAAGCTTTCGTCCCTAAGGCAACAGAAATTGTGGCAGAAAGAAAACATGATAAGTCTCTGAAAAAGAGTAGATCAAATAACAAAATATAACATAATAAAATCGGCTATCTCATTGAATTTCAGTAACTTTATGGGTTGAAAAAGAAACATAAAGTTTATGCTGATAACCAACTTGATTAGCCGATATATGAAGCTCTGCAAAGCAGCATTCAGTGCCGAAGATGGAGCAAAATTAAACAAAAGTATCCAGACAAACGTCATGGAAATGCTTTTTCTTTTGATTCTTTTGATGGTCATCCCAAGGAGATGCAATTTCACGCAGATGGGACGCTATGGCAATCGTGGCGAGCAGTGCTATCGGCAGACGGCAGAGCGCAGCGTGGACTGGCTTGAGATGAACATGTGGCTGAGTGCTTTCGCCTTCAAACAAGGCAAGGGTCGCAATGCCGTCGTCATAGACCCGCGCTTCATCAGGAAGGCTGGGAAGCATACCCCATACGTGGGTACGTTCTGGTCGGGCTGTGCAGGTGCGGTAAAGCACGGTCTTGAGATCCTCGGCATCGGGGTGATAGACGTGGACCTGCATGAGTGTATGATGCTCAAGGCGGTGCAGACCACATTGGGAAAAGGCGAGGAGAAAAAAGAGATGAGCCTGTACGACTGGTATGCCAAGGTGTTGCAGGACGACAAGGTAAGGCTGCAGCGTATCTGCAAGGTTCTTGTCGCCGACTCAGCCTTCTCCAAAAGGCCTTTCATCGACAAGGTAATGAAGATGGGATTCCATGTTGTGAGCCGCCTGCGTCACGACGCAGCCTTGTTCTACACATGGGACGGGGAACCCACGGGAAAGCCCGGCCGTCCCCGCGTCAAAGGTGACAAGATTGACGTGAGGAACATCGATATGTCCAAAGTCGAAATGCTTGAACTGGAGGAGACCTCCGGCAAGGCCTATGCGCTCAAGGCATGGTGCAAGTCCTTGCACAGGGTCGTTTCGTTTGTCATCCACGAGTTGCCCAACGGTGTCCGCCGTCTGTACTTCGCTACGGATGAGAACATGGACGGACGCGATGTGGTGGAGTACTACACCACACGTTTCCAAGAGGAGTTTTGCTTTCGCGACGCAAAGCAGTTCCTCGGCCTTACAGATTGTCAGGCACGCGACAAGAGAAAACTTGACTTTGCCTTCAACTCTTCATTCACGGCACTCAATGTGGCCAAGATCATGTGCAAGGAACCTGGCACGTCCGTCGGTCGACTTAAAGCGCAGATGGTCAATGCCTACTATGCCCAACGAATTATTGACGTGTTCGAGAAGAACCCGAACACGCCTTTAAATAAAGAAAGGATAAATGATATATTTAGTTTCGATGCTGACGCAGCATAAAAATTAACGGAGTATTGATTATCTGATATTTGTTTGGAAGAATGAATGATATTTGGTGTTGCCAAGATTCAAGATAAAGAGATTACATTTAGCCCTTGTCAGAGCTGTATAAATAAGAGCTGGAGTATTGTCCCTTTCCTGAATATAATAGCCATTAGGCCTAACATTGCCAGACATTTCTGGTTGTAAGATAAGGATAACAGATTCGGACTCCCAACCTTTGAAACTATGTATGGTTGACAGCTTCATGTCGTCTGCATCTGTCGTGAAATGCGTTTTCGCAGCACGGCGTATCTCCGTCAAATCTTTTTGAAAGTGGTTGGGGTCCGCTTGTGCATGTATAAGATTTCCATATTCTTCAGCAGATTCAAAATTAGTCATGCACCTTTTGCCAGTAGTCATATAAAGCTTTTCTATATCTCTGAGTATATTGATAGACTCGGCCATAACAACTACATCACGTGTATTGAGTTTATATTCTTGCAAAATCCATCTTATATATTGACATAATTGAGAAGCGTTAGTATCAGCTGAAACATTCCAATATTTCAACCAATAAGTTTCAAAAAACAATTCCTTCTGAATATTTATGGGTGGGATATTACTATCAACGAATGCTCTCATAAACTTATGAGAGAGAGAAGCAATCTCCGTATTGATAATACGCATAGACAGTCTTTCGCTCATCTCATTCCATCTAC
Source organism: Prevotella multiformis DSM 16608 (assembly GCF_000191065.1). GTDB lineage: Bacteria > Bacteroidota > Bacteroidia > Bacteroidales > Bacteroidaceae > Prevotella > Prevotella multiformis. The sequence continues at coordinate 990,389 of NZ_GL872282.1, read as the reverse complement.
CTAAGAAGGTGGGTATTGAAGGCATTTTTGTTTCGGCCTCCATCTGTCTGCCATATATATTCTGCTCACCATCTCCAAAGACAGAAACCGTCCCATCTGGTGCCAAAAAGTACGTGATGATAGAAGCCAGCCATTCGGTTTTGAAATCCTGCACCTCGTCAATGATGATAGTCTTATATCTTTTTATCTTCTCAGCACACGATGCAAAATAATTAGGGTCATCAAAATCTGAAAGATTAAACATTCTGCCAGAGTATCTATTTGCCATAGAGATAAAAAACTGATGATAGTTTGCTATCTCGAACTTAGATGTAGAGAAATCGGCTGGCACTTGATTTATCCTCATCCTGACATATTGTATCAAAGATATATTAAAGGTTAGTATTAAGACTTTATCTCCTGTCTGCAAATGTTTTTCAACAGCTCTATTAGCAACTGTTTGCGTTTTGCCACATCCTGCCACGCCCTTTACACGAAGGCGGTTGTTATCACTCCTCACAATGCTTTTCTGTCTGTCAGTAAGACGGAAGTTAGTGTCACCTTCTGTATAAGGATGCCAATGTCCAACGATAATCCCGACCAATTCTTCAATGTAATCATGTCTCAGACCGTAAGCATGAGTCTTTTCAAAGACATCACTAAAATTATCTGATGGAAATAATTTGATAAGAAACTCATAGCCACGACCTGCACTTTGAGTGTCCTTCTTTATATCTTCAATTTTATCTGCAACTTCCTTTTTACTCGCATTAGGGAAATAAAGAGCCGTTTTAACGCAGCCATAAACACTTTTGTTTATTATCGAATCTACCTTGATTGTTTTAAGGTGGGTATTGAAAATATAACTCTTAATGTTTTCGACATATTTGAAATCATCCTCTAATATGGATATATCGTGGCATATATTAACCAATACAATGCCACGACTTGCACTCGTCATTAGGACATCAGTCGTATCTACACCAATGGAAGGGCGAACGAAAACATTAAAAAGGGCAGCGCATTCACTCTTTACTTTATTAAAGAAATATAGTGCTTTGTCCTCCACTATACCTCTAAGACATTCAACTGAATATTCATAATCATCACTCTGTCTGGTATCGCTGGCAATCTCAACATAGCCATCATTCAGTTGCTCCTTCCTATGATGTACAAAACATCTTGTCTCACAACCATAGGGATGATTAGTCTTCTGCGTATAACCATAACAATATGAATCAATACAGGAAAAATAGGAAGAAGGATTAAAGTAGCCACAGAAATCCTGGATACGAGTATTCTTTGAGAACTTCGGTCCAATACAAATCATGTAGTTTACATTGGCTAATGAAGCCGTTTTGTGAGCTAACCACTGAAGGCTGATACTACGTATGTCCAAAATATTGGAGAAAAGATTAATACTCACTGCAGAAGTACAATCGACCTCATCCATGTGTCCTTCAATATCAGCAGGGATAAGTTTCTCTACAGCCTTAACCTTTACACCTGGTCCTGCATTTTGAGCTACCCATTTTTTCGCCCTTTCAAGTGCCATGTTAGAGGGTTCAATTAGCGTAATGCCGTTCAACCGACCGAGAAGATTGCGTTCTCTCAGAAATTCAAGGAGGGTGAGAGTAGCTATACCTTGGCCACAGCCCCAATCAAAAATCTCGAAGTTATGACTTCTAATCTCATCATTCGCATTCCTACATGGGAAATTCTGCAAGGCCACCCTACGCTTAACGATATGCATTTCACCATAGGCAGCAAGATATCCATCAAGTTCCGTTTCTGTTTGAAGTACCTTTCTTCCATGGTCAGTCAACCCCCAAGGACGGCTTTTCCATTTATAGGGTAGTCTACTGTAGCACTCTTCAACTATTTTATTGACCTCCATCATACTGTATTTCGGTATAAGGCTTGTACCTGTACTTTTAATAATTTGCCAAGGCGATTGCTTCATTCGGATTTACGTTGCACTATTCACACAGATAAGCTTAGGTGTTATTGTTAACTATGTTATTACTTTTCATACATCCACAAAAAAACACTTTTTTCCTATTCTTAATGCCATACCGGTCATCAAATAGTTCAATTGTACTTTTAGGCAAAGACCCTATTGGCAGATTCAACAAGTAAGTGCAAATTTAAGTGTTCTTTTTATAAAAGCATTGAATTGGTAATACAAACTTCAAAAAATTTTCTTAGTGTCATGTTAATCAGGTACATGATTTTTCTCATTTCTGATGTAAATATTCTTTAAAACAATTTCCTTAAGCTATATACTATCAGATAAGTCTATTCTCGTTTACAATAGCTCCTTTTTGCTTTGAGGCTTAACTGCCTACGATGTAGACTTTCGTGTATTGTCACCTTGGTTATTTTTTCATGACAAGCAACGTTTAGTAGCGTTATCTGTCGTCATTGTTTTAATATACTTTTTATACGGCATAAGTATCTTAACAACCATTTAGGCCATATCCTTAGCATACTTTCTTTTGTCACGTTTTCTCATGTAAGCATATTCGTACTTTACTCTATAGTTTCAAAATTATAACCCACAAGAAATCAGACTATTACACATACCATTCGAGAACATGCCTATCTTGCTTCAAGAAGGGCGTCTTTTCGATGCATGAAGGGCATGTTCTCAAATGCAGAAAGGCCCCTTCTTCTACCTGCAGAACACTAATAGTATTTCGGACGCAGCCGCCTTTTGTTGTGAGGGCCCATCATGAAGAGTATTACAGTCAGCGCTAATGCGTTTACATGTAGCGGCATCTGTGATGACAGCAAGCACTCTCAGAACTTATGAATAATAAATCTGATGACCTTTAAGGCAAATGGGGCAAGAATAGCAATCAATATTAACCAGCGATTAATTAGGATACTCTTGCGGTTCGCCGCATACTGGTCAGCGATCTGCTTCCCTAATTTCTCTATGGCATTCTCGTTTTTACTTATATTCCTTTTGATATCTTCTGTTTGAATAAAGAGTCTGCGAAACTCCTTACTCATAGCATCAGCGAGCATAGTCCTACTGGCATCTACCCTCTGTGAAAGGTGATCACACTGCTTGGAAATACTTTCTGAACTTTCTTTCAGGCTATTATGGATGGAAAGGACATCTGTAGAAATCTTGTCCTGCTTGGTCTTTAATGCAGTTGTTATTTCTATTGTATGTTCTAATTTTGTAATTAAATCAGACGACATATCTATCGACTGTTCTAATCTCTTCTTGAAAGTGTTTAATACTTCACTACTTTTAGCAAGCTTATTATTCTGCGAAACAAAATCAGCAAGTATGTCAGAAGTATCTTTCTTGAACTCTGTAATAATGGTGTTACAATTGGCCTCTATAGCAGTAACAGCCTCTTTAATTTCTGTTACTTTCTGATTTCCCATCTTACCGATTTCCTCTTTCAGGCGTAATGTTTCCTGTAGGACATCATTAATAGATGCAACATAATTATTGACAACGTTCTGTAGTTGTGAACTTGCGTTGACCGTGTCTTCAACCTGTTGCTTAGCAGAACTGATGTCTTGGAGATTCTTCTCGAGTCGCTCTAATGCGACATTTATGTCGTATGCCATAGTTATTTATTTAAATATTTCTTCGTTATCTTATTAAAAGTCTCTTCATGAATGAAAAGCATAATAGAGTCCTTACCTTTATCCAAGATTTCGTCTTGAATGTAAGCATCGTGAACTTTTGTACGGAGTTTATTATTGAACACTTCAAGTAAGCTCCACATATCATTCCCTATGTTTCTGTAAAGCGTCATAAACCCTTCAATATAACTGTTATAGGCCGTTGATTTTAGTGTTTCATTGTTTCCAGCACCAAGGAATGTGATACAATAGGTAAGCAATAACTGCAGTGCAGCATTTTCAGGATGAGCACGCAGGCAAAGTAATGTTGCACCATAGAGGTGTTTGACATTATCGACCTCACTGCCAGAGCCATCTGCCGTCATGGCCCGTATATATTTCTCTACGACGTCAAAGCCATCCAGTCCCTGTTCGTCAGTATCTTCCATAAGCGAATAATGCCTATTCCCAAACTTGTAGCCTTTGCGTGCATATTTAGAGTTAAAGTACAGATGAATGAACTCCTTCAGCCATTCATCATTGCCACTATTATGTCTCTCGGTGATACTATCTTCGCAGGCAATACGCATATCATCAATGGCACGATAACGTTTCTTCTCCAAGTTAGTATAGACAAAAGCCGTCAGATAGCCTAAACACTTATCGAGGTAGTTACGTCCATTCTGATTATCAATCTCAGCGACCTTCTTCTCAGCTTGCTCCGAAGAGTAATATTTCATGAAGAAATCGAGCATACACTGCCGGAACTCTTGGTCTGAACGGTTACGTATCTTAAGCTCATAGGTTTCTGAAAGATAGTCAATGGTAACGTCCTCCACCAGTCCTATACAACAAAGTCGATAGATAGCCTTATCGGTATCGTCTTTGTCTCGTTTCTGGTAAAAGATAAATTTTAGTTTCTGATATGTAGCCTTGTCAGCATGATAACATAACCATCTTGGATCGTTGGAACATTTTGCAATCTGCGTAAGCAAATCGTTGAAGTCTCCTATCTTATTTGTTTGTAGTGCTCCATATCTGTTTTCATCTATGTCTTTCCAGTTTTGCTTCTTAGCAATATTTGTAATTTCGGTTTTCAACATTGCATCGAAATTGTCTGGGGATTGTTTTATTTGATTTTCCCATGATACCGTTACATAGACATACCCATCTTTGTCAGCCTGAGACATAGCGTGGTAAATACCAGCCATTAGGTTACTTCCCCCCTCCAATGGAGTGAGAAGTCCTGTTGCTGAATGGTCTGAGTAAGTTGAAAGAATATTAATAAGTGCATTTGTAACGTTTACACATACGCCATATTCAAACCCAACATAATTGTAGGACGGACGCAACGAATTCAAGAAGACATAGCCATACTGTCTTTTACTATCTTCCTTAGAGAAAATAGTGATAGTATCTTTCTTCGGATTAACCTTCAAGCAGATGTCGTCATTACCCATGATTTCACGTAGCTTCCCTTGTATCTCCACGACATAAGTTGGCTTTATATTCAAGATGCGATCAGTCAGTTCATGGAGAATAACTTTCTCCTTCAACAAGCCTCTGAATGAATTATTATGGAACCACAGGTCGATGCCTTTATCAACATTCTCAAGATAACCATTCCTATGAATTATGTCGACAAGCTTCTTAACCTGTTCGTCCGTTCCCCCTGCCTCCTTACAAAAGGAAGGGAAATCATCGGACAGAACATATCGATTATTATAATTCCAAAGCCAACGAGGGTCATCCTCTCCCATATAGAATCGGATGTCATTTATTTTATCCATGGTCAGATGGATAAATTCCGTAGGCTCGTAAAGAATATAAGAAATAGCATTCTTCTTGTCGCGCCCCCCACGTCCGGCTTCTTGGACATAACTTTCTATGGACGAAGGATGGTTTACGTTAATGGTAAAGCGGATGTTTGGTTTGTCAATACCCATACCAAAGGCCTTTGTGGCTACCATTACATTCATGTCATTATTATTGAATGACGCCATAGCTCCAGAAGGTTTGTCACCCCCCACGAAAGTACCAATCTTTAACTTCTTCTTTTTTGACTTTAGGACAGTAGAGATACCTGCTCGAGTCCCCCAATCATTATCGTTTACTCCAAAGGTTCCTTTAGCATGAGGACAGAAAATGATTCCTGCATAAGGGTATTTGTTTTCTTCGTCGGAATTATAGAAACTCTCTTTATCGAAACACTCCAGCGCACATTCTGCGTTGTGTCTGTTCATTTCCTCAAGTTGCGAAGGTATGGTATCGAGAAGCACAGACATCTCTTTTATCTTAGCGTCGGCAACGACATCTCTGAGTTTCCACTCATTAACACTGGCATTCAGTAAGTAAGGGTTTCCATCTTCTTTTATCGAGTCAAAGTTTGCTTTTACCTCTATGATACGATAGGTCAATTCAGGGCGTGCGTCATTCTCTGGTCGGACAATCGCTTCGCTGTCAATTGTCAGATTACCCCCTAAAGTAAGTTCCCGTTCGACATCGGCTAACACATCAAAAGAGGCCGTTGCAGTAAGTCCGATGATAGACAACGGGCGTTTAGACTTTGTGTGCATGAAGTTAATCATGTTCCTGCCCAAATGAAGATAGGATGTGCGGAAGTCATGACCCCACTCTGAGACACAATGCACCTCGTCAATGATACCATAAGAGAAATAGACATGGTTCTTCTCGGTCATAGAAACTAAACTTTCTCGGAAGTTTGGCATCATAAACCGCTCAGGAGATAGCAACATAAATAGTACGGCTCCCCGCTGCAACATATTCAGCTTATCGGCTTTTTCCCTACTACTCATACCACTGTTAACGCATTCGCAGGCATCTATTCTAACACTGCGTAAGCCCCTGACTTGGTCGACCATCAATGATACTAATGGGTCAACTATAATCGATACACCGGGTTGTAATATACATGAAATCTGATAAGTCAGAGATTTTCCACCACCCGTAGGAAGTAGTCCGATAGTCGTTTTGTCTGCCAAAGAATGACTGATAATCGGCAACTGGCCAGGTCGGAAGGAAGGTTTACGGAATATGTCACGTAGGAAATAAGTCAAGACATTTTCGCGTTCTGGTATGTTAACATATTTACCAGTAGTATCTTTAACCACCAACGGAGGATATTGAATGTTCTTTGCAGAACAGATAGTTCGATGTCTCTTCTGATAGTGAGAAGAACGAACGATATAAACAGCATCAGCCTTGATAGTAAGTGGAAGGGCATCAATATTATCACGCAATAACATAGAGATATCCACGCAAACATCAAAATGTTTGTGGGGTATCTCCAAATTAACCGTCTGCTCCAAGTGTAAGGGTGACTCAGCAAATTCAGCAGTAGAGACAACACAAAGATTAATGCTGGGCAAAGGATTGCTTTTCCCTGATAGAGAATAGATGTTCCTAATCTTTTCTTGTAGAACCTCTACGGCTATCGCTGCACAAGGTAGGTCGCGTTCTACGACAGCAACATTCCACTCTTTAGCGCCTTTCTTAAGACATCCTGCCATTAAAGCCTCTATCAAGACTCGTTCAAGTCTTGCTATTGCCAACGGACAAAGCACAATCTGTAAGGTTTCATTCCACGTCCCAGATAACTCTTTCTTGCAATTTGCCTCTAATATCTGCAGATACTGCCTCGTTGATTCCTCTTCTCTCCAGCTGTGAAGGAAAGAATTAGCCTTCAACTCTTTTATGTTGTATGTCCTCTCGCCTTGTGTTGTAGATTCTTCGCCCTGCTGTTCATCACGATGCCGTTGGAAGATATTACTGTGATAGAGCTTACCGCCTTTCTCTATTATAAAGCCTGTACGAGGGTTATCATACGGTATATTCATAGCAAAGTCCACACATTGTTCTTTGTGAAAGTTGCTGTCAGGAATGTCAACAATTGTCGAAAGAGGACGATGAGGTTCAAGAACCTGTATCAAATACTCGTTTTCACTATTCTTTAAGGTATGCTCTATGAAGCCTTTTTCAAAGCTACTTTCCAACATATCCCCATTGTAGTATTCAGCATTAAAACGTGGGTCTATAATGTGTAAGGCTTCATAGATTTGTTGAGAAGAAATAGAATGAGTTGATTCATAATTAAGTATCGCCCCTTCTACAGGTTTTTGTGAGATACCAAATAAGTTTGAGAACGTGTCCTCTACAAATAAAGGAGCTTTCGTCGGAAGGCCACGAGAAACAATATTTGCCAGTACAGCTAATTGAGCATCACACTTATCATATACACCCAACTGAATGTTTGATTTTACATCGAATACGGATAATGAACGATAAAGACTCTCTGCCTCGTTAGACTCTTGAGCTTTTTGATATTCTTCGGCTACTGCATCCAATACGTAACCCGCAAAGAACTGATCTTGTTTGTGGGACTCCTCAATACGTTTTCTAATATCCCTAATAGCCTCTACACGCTCGAATGCCTTATCAAATATACGCAAAGAGATTGTCCATTGATTTAACCATTCTCCTCTATCCTTGTCCATTATAGCAAACATCTCGTCAGGATCAGTTGCAGCAATGAACTCGCTAATCCTTCGGGAGTTTGAGTAATAGGGACCAATACAGATGAATGTATTGGCTGCATTAAACGATTGTTGAAAAAGAAGGATGAATTTAGCTAAGTCGAAGCCCTCTACATCCAAGATATTACTGAATAAATGAATCTTTCTATGATTAGATTTCTCAAAGTCATCCACACATAGACTATCAAAATCTTTCGTGATGGTCTTGACAGTATAATTAGGATTAATACAAGCTATAACGTCTGATGCTCGTTTAACAGCAGCCTTAGATGGTTCTATCAGATTAATGTTCAATAACTTTGGTGCAATCTTATAAGAAGATAGATAATCTAAAAGACATATAGTTGCCGTACCTTGCCCACAACCCCAGTCGTAGATTTCAAAGTCTTCTGATAGTAATTGCGCAAAATTGGGTATAGCATAAAATGCAACATCAAGCTTAGCTTTGTGCATCTTTCCAAAGCTATGCAAATACATATTCAGGTGGGCCTCATCGTCTAAAATCCCTTTACCCCTGTCTAAATCGTGGTAAAGTTTGTCACGTTCAACCCGCTCCACAGGAAGGAGAGACTCCGCAGTTTCTCTCATTCCTATGAATGATAAATTACCTTTTTCCTTAAACAATCGTATAAAGTCGGACATAATTATTTACCTGTAATTGTATCTGCGTTCCTATTTTGTTGATGTCGCTTCCAGTTTTCTATAGCACGTTCCTTGGTTGTATTGGCATAACAATATTCACAAAGATGTGGACAAGTGTTATACTCACCGATATCCTTTGCTGCCATACAACCACATAAAGCCCTTTGACCAGGATCTTTCTTATGCACACTAATAAAGTATTGATTATGAGGAAGACGAATGGCTCCTTCAGGAAGCAAATCATCTGCATCGTCAAACAAGGAGGGGGAAGGCATTGGCTTAACCTTTACCTTCATAAAGTCCATCAGCCTTTTATCATCCCATGCTAAGCGAGTTATGAGGTCTGCATCAATACAACGATTATGGAGAATACCATATCTCTCAATATCAATCTTCTCACTGCAGGTTGCCAACTGATAGTTCCATCCACGCTCTCTATTCATTTCGGAGAGTTTTGCAGCAAACTCCTGCATCTGCTCCACGGTCCACTCATGATAGGGAACACCGCTTTTCTCTAAGTTGTATTTAACTTTTTTGTAGGTCGCAATGTCTGCATACGAGAACACAAGTTTCTCTGTATAACCCTTTAAAGAGTCACCTATACCTTTTACTTTATCAAGTAAGGTCTCTATGGAAATATCATCTGTTAGAATCATTGGGTCGAATCTCCAAACAATACTTCCAACTCCTAATTCCTTAACTAATAACTTAAAGGTCTCAATACGGGTGGAGAGAGGGGGAACCTTCTCTAACTGATAGCCCTCATAATCATTCAGTGTATATTGAATGTAACATTTAATATTACGCTCCTTCAATATAGGCAAGTATGGCAATAAAGGGCGTGGATTCTTCGACCAGAACACAATAAAGCGTGTATTCTCGTAAGAAACATACGACTTTACACCATTAAAGGGGTTAGTCCATGCGGAATATCCTTTCTCTAATCGGTCAAAGAACCAATCTGCATAGAAAGCAGGAATATCTGTACTTCTACTTGCAGATATGATAATTGGAACCTGTGCTTTCACAGTTCTTCCATCAATTACAATATCAGTATACTCCCAAGTTGCCATTTCTGAATTTTATATTAGCATTCATCTCTATTTCGGATTGACACGTTTCTTCAAAGCGTATAACTCATATAAACTTTTTAGAAATGTTAGAGATAATAAAAGAATAATATTATTAGTCAAAGTTAGAATCAGTGCTATGTTTTTTTTCTATCAAAATAAGGAAATTGGAAGGGGGCATATAAATATGCCCATATAACTCCATTATATATCACCGTATAATGATGATTTGTGTGCAGAACTTATAGCTCTATATACAAAGGTACATAATACTTTTCTTATAATGAAAGATTTAGAGGGGATTTTTATATTACTTTAATCTTTACTAAATCTTCGCTCTCCTAATTATATTTGGTTTCACTGCTGTCCACTTAAACAATAGTCCGTTAAATTTTCGCGGTTTGCGAAGCTTTCGTCTCTAAGGCAACAGAAATTGTGGCAGAAAGAAAACATGATAAGTCTCTGAAAAAGAGCAGATCAAATAACAAAATATAACATAATAAAATCGACTATCTCATTGAATTTCAGTAACTTTATAGATGTAAAAAGACAATAAAGTTTATGCTGATAACCAACTTGATTAGCCGATATATGAAGCTCTGCTAAGCAGCATTCAGTGCCGAAGATGGAGCAAAGTTAAACAAAAGTATCCAGACAAACGTCATGGAAATGCTTTTTCTTTTGATGGTCATCCCAAGGAGATGCAATTTCACGCAGATGGGACGCTATGGCAATCGTGGTGAGCAGTGCTGCCGGCAGACGGCAGAGCGCAGCGTGAACAGGCTTGAGATGAACATGTGGCTGAGTGCTTTCGCCTTCAAACAAGGCAAGGGTCGCAATGCCATCGTCATAGACCCGAGCTTCATCAAGAAGGCTGGGAATCATACCCCATACGTTAGTACGTTCTGGTCGGGCTGTGCAGGTGCGGTAAAGCACGGTCTTGAGATCCTCGGCATCGGTGTGATAGACGTGGACCTGCATGAGTGCATGATGCTGAAGGCTGTGCAGACCACATTGGAAAAAGGCGAGGAGAAAAAAGAGATGAGCCTATACGACTGGTATGCCAAGGTGTTGCAGGACGACAAGGTAACCTTACAGCGTATCTGCAAGGTGCTTGTCGCCGACTCAGCCTTCTCCAAAAGACCCTTCATCGACAAGGTAATGAAGATGGGATTCCATGTTGTGAGCCGCCTGCGTCATGACGCAGCCTTGTTCTACACATGGGACGGGGAGCCCACGGGAAGGCCCGGCCGTCCCCGTGTCAAAGGTGACAAGATTGACGTGAGGAACATCGATATGTCTGAAGTCGAAATGCTTGGGCTGG
>NZ_GL872282.1:976482-978787 GCF_000191065.1 Prevotella multiformis DSM 16608 | reverse complement strand
GTCGGTCGACTTAAAGCGCAGATGGTCAATGCCTACTATGCGCAACGAATTATTGACGTGTTCGAGAAGAACCCGAACACGCCTTTAAATAAAGAAAGTATTAATGAGATATTTAGTTTCGATGCTGACGCAGCATAAAAATTAACGGAGTATTGATTAAAATAAATGCTCAAATCTGCCGTACCTGAATATACAGTAAATTTTTCTTTAAGAGTGCTTGCAATGTGTTTTAGCTTTTTCGCGTCAATATACGGTGGGTTCCCAATAACAATATCGAAGCCCTCTTTTGAGGGTCACAGATTCTGTCCACTTCTATTCAGCAGAAAATCAAAAATATTCAGAATGAGTATACCATCATCATTGCGGAAAGTGGGCTGCATGCCTCCTACGATGACAACTTTCAGAAAACTGTCTTTAATCTGTTTGAGTGAGCGTAGTTCTTGTTCCGTTTTTTCTTCAGATAACAAAGCGTAAGCCGACTGTATATAGATTCTGTCTTGCCCTCTGTTGCATACGAAGTCTACTTCAAGCTGCTTTCGTTCACTTATTCCTTTTTCGTTTTTCGTGTTTTGGATAACCTGTCCTACATCCACAGAATAGCCACGCATTCGCAATTCATTGTATATAAGATTCTCCATCAAGTGTGTGTGTTCTGTCTGACGGAAATTCAATCGGACATTGCGTAATCCCAAGTCTTCAAAATAGTATTTTGCTGGAGTATCAATGTATTTACGCCCTTTGATATCGTAGCGAACGGCACGCTCCATTAGGAAAGCGTCTTGCATGTAGTCCAGATAAGTCTTGACGGTGTCTCTGGTGATGGTACTCCGCTTTGCGGAACGGAAGGTGTTCGCTATTTTCTGTGGGTTGGTAAGGCTTCCGATGCTGCTTGCAATGACATCAATGAGCTCTTCCAGATCATCATCGTTTCGTATGCCGTACCTTTCTTTAATGTCGATAAGGTAGGTGTTAGAGAAAAGCTGCTGGAGATAGCTCTTCTTCTGTTGCTCCGTTGGCATCGTTACCGTTTGGGGTAATCCTCCTAAAAGCATATATTCATTGAGGTGTGTTTCCAAGAAAGGAGCATCTGGTTTCACTGACATATATTCGCTGAAACTCAATGGATGGATGCGTATCTCATCGCCCCTGCCACGGAAAGTCGTCACAACATCTTTAGACAGGAAGCGTGCATTACTGCCCGTGACATACACATCTAATTGCGGATTTTTCAGCAGCGTGTTCAGCACCTCCTCAAAACGGTCAAGCAACTGTATCTCGTCTATGAGTATAAAGTATTCCTTCGTATCTGTTACCCTTTGGCTAATGTAATCCAACAAGGGTAAAGGGTTTCGATAACGCTCATTATAAATGTTCTCCAAATCCAACTTGATGATTTGGGTATCATCTATCCCTTGTTCTTTAAGATACTGGCAGAAAAGTGTAAAGAGCAGATACGATTTGCCACTCCGACGCAATCCAGTAATGATCTTTACCATTCCATTGTGGCGTCGGCCAATTAACCTTTGCAGATATATTGGTCGTTCTATATTCATTCCTATTAGTTATTTATGCGTAAAGACGCATTCTTTGCGACTGCAAAGATATGACTATTTTCTCACAATATCAAGATTCCATTCGTTTTTTCTGCGTAAATACGCATTAATCAGGAAATAGGAAAATGCATTATATGTATAGTGCGGAAACTATCTGATTGACTTTCTGTTGCTCCGTTTCACTGTCTTGCCCGCCATGTATCTTTTCCATGATGACTCTGACGAGCCGAGCTATCTCCTCTTGCTGCTTGGAAGTCGCAATAGGGATAGGCAGATTGCGTATGTGCTCGGGGTAGATGTGATAATCTCCGCCTCGTTGGTCAGCCAACAATTTACCAGCCATTGAGGAATTGAGGACACCCAGTAAATAAAGCAAGTCTACTTCGCTTGACAACGCTTCCATCTCAGGGCGAGTGTACTTGCAGAATTTCTTGATACTTGAAGATATGCTCTTGTTGTTAACTCCCTTCAAATCTTTCCATAGAACAGCAGAAAACATGGAGTCGCTATGCAAGAAATGCGTGTCCATATCAAGATGTACTTTAAGAAAACCTAAACGATTTATTAATAAGTAGGTCGTAAGAATTAATTTATACTAAGCTACATGGGTAAAACTGATTTTGAGTCCAGACCCGATTGCCGCCAAAGCTCTGTTGGTGGCATAGAGCAAGGCGTCTGTATAGAGATAATCCACAGGTCTGAGCCATTTCCCCTTGAGGATGCGCCAAAGAGTCTCGGCAATATTAAGATGT
>NZ_GL872282.1:914272-976047 GCF_000191065.1 Prevotella multiformis DSM 16608 | reverse complement strand
AAGAAACAACTTTTGGAAACAGATGGCGAAGCTGCTTGCATACTTTTTCAAGATAGAAATGTTTGAAGCAACGATAACCAGAATCGTGGAAAAGGATTATTATCAGCATAACTTCTGCCTTTGACATTGTAGAATTTCGATGATATTTCCTTTTTCCTGTAGGTTTTAGCCTATATTTTGCTGTCATTGCATCAAAAAACTTGCAGAAGTCATCTGCCATACAAAATCTTTCAGTAACTTTGTCCTCAGTGATCATAGCGATTTTTGTTTGTAACTGTTTGTATATTAGTTCTTTAAAGTTACAACAAATTTCGCCAATCACCAAATTTATAGACACTTATAATTCGTCGAACTCACGTTAAATAGTTTTTTCATTGTCACGATAGAGATTCTAATAAACAAGGATGTCCATTCCCCTTTTAAAGGAATCGTTGTCCTCTTGACTTGCTATATATTTCATAATTTGCATTTCTCACAGGGTTCCAATAGCCAAAGACATATTTAGACTTTCCAAATAGCGTATGATGATGCATTTTCTTAAGATTTAGACTTTTAACAAAGAATGAAAATATCCATTCATATTTTCCTGGTTCATAGAAATGGGGTAGATGGGAGGGCATACTGATTCTGATTTTCTTATCATTAAAACAGAAGGCCATTTCTCCAATTATCCCTCTGCTTATATCCACAGCCTCAATATAATACAGATTATCCATGGTGTTTGTATATATTAACTTTCTTCCCGAATAATACTTAAATAGATTATCGTCAGTTACCTCAATGCTTTTCTTTCGAATGGTTACAATGATTAAAAAAAGGAAGATACCCCCTGTCACCAATCCTGTGATACTAATAAAACGTAATGTTGATTCTATTCCATATGCAAGAGCAAAGAAAACTTCGTAAATGATTCCACTACAAATCATTGCAAGAAACATAAAGCCTACTATGGACCATATGTTCAAGGGGGTGGCATAGAAATTAAAGATCTGTTTCTTCATACTGTAATGAAACATAATATTTTATATACTTCATTTCCATAGGTATTTCCTATTTTCTTCTCTTTTGTTAGGCGGAAGCACATTTGCCAAGAATTGAATAAGTGTATAAATAATTTTCGGAAGCATAATTATTCCTCTTCAAACAGTCTTTCAAACTCGTCTTCGGGTAGGAGGTAACGCAAGTAATACTCTGCAAACTTATAGTTAACAGAGTCTGGCGTGTTGCGCATACGTTGGACAGCCTTGGGGGGGAGATAGAAATCTACAAATCTTCCTCCAGGTTGAAGACTATCTCTCCAGAGTGCAAATTTGTTTCGCTCTTCTATATCATCACCTGAGATAATTCTATGTAGAAAGACTGGCATTGGCTTTTCTATCGTTCCGTATGATTTATCCTTCCATTGTTTACGATTGACATAGACTGATAGCACCATGTTTGGACGCATCAGTCGACATTGTATACCTGCAGCATCATGACGACGTTGATAATGCCCAACAATTTCATCTATACCACCTACAATCCATATAATCTTAAAATATTTCTTGTATTGTGTAATATAATATTGTTCAAAGCTTGCATATATCCTCTGTTTTTGTTTACCATCACCTGTCAAAACTTTTGTTCGACGAGGTATTTCACCAGATGAGAAGTCGTACAAGTTAGTGGGTAGCACTATTTTTATACTATCCCACTGACTTACGTATGTCTTTGTATATGCGACAGCATCACGATTTCCCTTAAAATGTTCAATGATAGGATTAATAAGATAAAACAAAAGTGGTCCAAGCACTGAAATTCCAAATGCTTGTAATCCGTATCTTCCCCAATTTCCTTTGCTACTTCTCATCATAATGAACTCTTAGATTATTCTTCTTCAAACAGTCTTTCAAACTCGTCTTCGGGTAAGAGATAACGCAAGTAATACTCTGCAAACTTATAGTTAACAGAGTCTGGCGTGTTGCGCATACGTTGAACAGCCTTGGGTGGGAGATAAAAATATACCATAATTTCTCCAGGGAAAAGACTATCTTGCCTTAACGCATTCTTATTCCGCTCTTCTATATCATCACCTGAGATAATTCTATGTAGAAAGACTGGCATAGGCTTTTCTAACGTTCCATATGATTTATCCTTCCATTGTTTACGATTGACATAGACTGATAGTACCATGTTTGGACGCATTAAGCTATTTTGAACACCTGCTGCATCATGATGACGATTGTAAAGTCCAACAATTTCATCTATACCTACGATCCATATAATTTCAAAATATTTCTTATATTGTGAAATATAACACTTTTCAAAGCTTGCATATATCCTTTGTTTTTGCTTACCATCACCAGTCAAGACTTCTGTTCGATGAGTAAATTCACCAGATGAGAAATCAAATAGGTTAGTGGGTAGCACTATTTTTATACTATCCCACTGACTTACGTATGTCTTTGTATATGCTACAGCATCACGATTACCCTTAAAATGTTCAATGATAGGATTAATAAGATAAAATAAGAGGGGACCAAGCACTGAAATTCCAAATGCTTGTAATCCGTATCTTCCCCAATTTCCTTCATTACTTCCCATCTGATACTATTTTTGATTTTTCTTTATCTAAAAGATGTATTTTTTCTATATTCGAAATAGTACTTTTTGTCATATTATACTCTTCTTCTTTGAATTTACTGTCAATAAGCATATTAATCGCAGCTCCACCAACACCCATTCCAAAGCCAATTAATCCTCCAATAAACTTTCCTTTTGCTTGTTGAACCCGCAGAGTCAACCAGCAAGTGCAAAATTACAAAAGATGTTTAAAGAACTCGCACTTTGGAGTAGAAAAGTTTAATTTTTCTCTTGGTCTTTCGTTCAATTTCTTTTGTATGGACATAATTCTCTTCTCCGTATAGTTATCAAACGAATCCTTTTTAGGTATATACTGCCTGATTAATTATTTGTATTCTCAACAGTTCCCTTATGCCATGAACAATATGGGTCAGCGAAGTACACGGGCACGCCTAAGTATTTGGTGATGTCCTTATGTACCGCAAATTCAGGTCCGTTATCTGTTGTAATAGTGTTGACTGACTAATACCGACGATGTCGGCAATTTCTTTTCTCGCTGTTTTTTTTGGAGTAAGGCAAAAATTTGGGTTCTTCTGTTAAATGTGTGGACGCTTTTCGTATTGCTTTAGTAAAAGAACCAAAGTTACTCGCTAAACCAAAAACATTGCTAAGATTGTCAACTATCTATCTTATTCTCATTCTCTGACATTGATAATTATTTCTTTTTATACTTCGAAAATATGCAGACAATGATTTGAAAAATCATTACATAATCTCAAAGAAAATATCTATAAATAACGGCAAAAATATATATACGAAGCAAGTTTGCAACCAACAGTTAGTCAATTAGTTATAAATTGGTAAAGTAAAAGATGCTTAATTGGACTTCAAAAGGGCGTTAGTAAGGCTCTTAAAGGGCACCTTTTGCAAGTCAATTGGTCATCTTTTAGAAGCCAAAAGAGCATGTGTTGGGTTTGAACTGCGCGAAAATAATTTACAAACTTCACATAATAAAGGAATACGTTGTTTATTGAAGACAGATAGACGATGCACCTAATTACATTTATCATGTAGTTTATCCACCTTTGTAAAACCATCTATTTAAGGCTAATCATATCGTGTATACGGATTAATCTCATTCTATTAACCTGTCTACACATTTAACGAAAGAACCAAAATTTGCGACCTTTGCTCCGAGATTAATTGATGATACATTTGCAATACAAAGTTAGTTAATCTTTGGGAGACTTCGGTCTCCTTTTTTTTATTTGTATTGCTGGTTGTTTCTTTTTCCTCTCCGAGAGAGGCACTCTTTTATTGCACTTCGTTTTAGAACTTGCACGTGAGGAAGATTGCTATTTGTTTGACGATATACTGTATAAAGAAAGGTACAGCATAGAAAAACAAATGCGTGGTTAGATTCATACAGAAGTCTGTTGAACAGATTTGATGTTACTTTGACAAGTTGGCAAGCATGGAATTATATAGCATTTATTGTTATTCTGATGAAGAAAGTGAAAAAGAAACAAAAGTCAAAATAAGTTCAATATGAGCAATATATTTCTCTACCCCATATTCACCAAAGATTTTACCAAAATCCATTCCTAACAAGAATACATAGAATATTCTTGCAGGAATGGATCCCAATCTTTATATATGCTTATCTATTGGCTGTCTGCCACAGATAAGTATCTGCACAATGAACAGAGGCAGTTTGGTCGGCAATCATCAACTTAAAGTCGCCTTCCTCCAATCTCCATTTGCCATCCCAACCTACAAAAGCCAAGTCGTCTGCCTTTAATTCGAAGGTCACAGTCTTGGTCTCACCTGGCTGAAGTTCCACCTTGTCGAAGGCACGGAGACGACGACCATCTGGTACCATGCTGGCAACGAGGTCGCTGCTGAACAGGAGAATGCTCTCCTTGCCTGCTACCTTGCCCGTGTTCTTCACATCCACGCTCACCTTGATAATGTCTCCGTGGCGGAAGTCAGACTTGGAAACCTTCAGGTTGCTATATTGATAAGAGGTGTAGCTCAAACCATATCCGAAGCCCCACTGCTGGGTAATCTTCGCATTGTAGTCGTAAGCCCCTTCCATCGTACCCACCTCCTCACTCTTCTTGAAGTCGTAGTTAGCGAGCGAATTGATTTCCTTAGGATAGGTGTAAGGCATCTTGCCACTGAAGTTTGACTTGCCCGATACCAAGTTTACCAAGGCATCGCCGCCCATGTTGCCAGGGATAAGGATATCGATGATACCCTGTGCCAATGGTTCGATGTCGGCGATGAGACGTGGACGTCCTTCATTCAGTACCAAGATGACAGGCTTGCCTGTCTGAGCCAAAGCCTTGACCAGATTGCGCTGGTTTTCAGAAAGCCAGAGGTCTGTCAGGTTGCCCGGAGTCTCGGTATAGGAGTTCTCGCCAATGCAAGCCACAATGACGTCGGCATCCTTCGCTGCAGCCACTGCCCCCAGAATCTGAGGTTCGTTCTCCTCCCAATACTTGCCCTTTTCATTATAGGTAACACCCTGGTTCAAAATAACATTCTCCTTGCCATACTCATTGCAGAATGCCTCATAGATGGTATTATACTTGCCGGCAAACTCATCGGTACGATGGCCCTGCCAGGTATAGCTCCATCCACCGTCCAGACAGCGCATCTGATTGGCATTAGGCCCCGTGAGGAGAATCTTCTTGCCATGCTGCAAAGGAAGGATATTACGCTCGTTCTTCAAGAGTACCATACTCTCGGTAGCTCCCTCTAAGGCGAGTTTGGCAAACTCCTCGCCACCAAACTTAGGATAATTCTTCAGTTTCTGGGTTGGGTTCTTAAAGAGATCGAGACGGTACTTCATACGAAGCACACGGCGACAGGCATCATCGATGCGACTCATCGGAATCTTGCCTTCCTTCACCAATTCAATAAGGTAGCCACAAGCATCGCAAGAATAAGGTTCCATAATCATGTCGATACCAGCATTGATGGCGATGCGGAGTGCATCCTTCTTGTCCTTTGCCACCATCTCACGAGTATAGAGATTGTTGATGTCTGCCCAGTCGGTGATAAGCACACCATCCCATCCTGTCTCTTCCTTCAGCCATCCTGTCAGGATTTCCTTGTTGGCGTGCATCGGCATACCGTTGACGGAA
Source organism: Prevotella multiformis DSM 16608 (assembly GCF_000191065.1). Classification (GTDB taxonomy): domain Bacteria; phylum Bacteroidota; class Bacteroidia; order Bacteroidales; family Bacteroidaceae; genus Prevotella; species Prevotella multiformis. The sequence continues at coordinate 970,333 of NZ_GL872282.1, read as the reverse complement.
GCGGAATTCACCATCACGGTCAAGGCTCCAGCTTGCAGACCCGCCAGGAAAGGAGCAAAGTGCTTCTCTCGCAAGTTGGCAGGAGAGATATAGGCTGGTGTACGGTCTTTACCAGTCCAAGGCACGCCATAGCCCATGAAGTGCTTCAATGAAGTGGCGATGTGATACTGGTCGATGTTATTTGGGTCCTCGCCCTGGAAGCCATAGACCATGGCCTTGCCCATCTCTGAACTGAGATAGCAATCTTCTCCAAAGTTCTCCCAGATGCGAGGCCAACGGGCATCACGACCGAGATCAACGGTAGGACTGTAAGTCCAAGGCACACTCACCGCACGAGTCTCATAAGCAGTAGCCTCAGCCGAATGGCGAGCAATCTCACGATTGAAGGTGGCAGCTACATTGATGTTCTGCGGGAAGAGGGTACCGTCTTGTGTATAAGTAGAACCGTGGTTCTGATCGAGACCGAAGACGCAAGGGATGCCGATGCGCTTCATCGAAATCTTCTGAATTTGCTCGATGTACTTCTCCCACTGCTTGGCGGTTGGCGCGCAAGTGTTAGGAGCGTTGAGGATAGAGCCAATCTTATAGCGAGAAAAGATAGAATCGGTCTTGTGCTCGTCGATATAGAACACACCGTTCTTGTCGTTGGCACCAAAGAGGTCGGTCACCAATTCCATCATCTGACCTATCTTTTCCTCCAAGGTGAGTTTCTTCAGGGTTTGTTCTACTTGAGCCTCTATCTTAGGGTTGCTTTTGATAACTGGAACATTGGCACTGGTTGTATAAGCAAATGCCAACATTGAAATAGATAATAATAATTTCTTCATAAGTTCAAAGGTTTGACGTTTTATGATAAAACGGAAATCTTTCTAATATTTTATTCGATAGTTACTTTCTTTACGGTGTAACCGTCACCCACGAGGAGGAAACCATCCTGCTCTGTCAAAAGTTGGATAGATAAGTCGGTCAGTTTAAACTCCCATTTAGCAGGTCCATCCACCATGATGTCGCCACGTTCTGGGTCGCCCTTACCAGTAAGGATGTTGTTCCACCAAGCAGTTGCAGCAGTACCCTGACCATTTCCATTCACATAGACACGGAGGATGGTGCCAGCCTTCACCTTTGAGAGGAAGGTATCCTTCAAGGCATTGAATGGTGTACCCCATGTCACGGCAAACTCACCTTCCCAGATGGTGTTCTCCATAGATGGGCGAGCCTCGGTGGTTACCTTGATGGTACCGCCAGCAAACTGTACACCATTGCCATCTACCAATGTAATGTCGTAATCGCCATTGGCGAGGTCGGAAGGAGCAGTAACTTTCAATGTTGTACCCTCATCGAGAACTTCGAAGGCAACCTCCTTATCAGCGATGAGAACTTTCTGAACGAGACCCAGGTTCTTGCACTCGTGGATGGTTGTAGTTTCTCCTGGAGCTACCCTAAGCTCGATGGCATTGGTACCCAAGGCTGGGTCATCGGCAGCAGGAGTCACGGTAACGTTCAAGGTGCGGGATGTGGTCTTGCCCTTGGTGGTGGTTGCCACAATCTTCAGTTCATGATTACCTAAAGGCAAAGGTTGGTCGATGGTAGTACCTGCGGCAATCTGAGTGCCGTCGAGCAACCATGTCACTGTGGTGTAGTGAACAGGAGTCACCTTGATTTCCAACTTATAATTTGTCTTGCGGTCTATCTTGGAATCAGCCAAGTCGGTGTTCAAGATACGTGGATCGTCATTTTCGCTGACAGTGAAGTATGGATCATCGTCAGAAGAGCAAGAAGACAAGGTAGATGTACCAGCCAGTGCGAAACTCATGGCGAAGAGCATCATCATAGCCTTCAAGACTTTTCCCTTATATTGTTTCATTGTCTTATTCATAATTAATTATTCTATCTATTGTCCTATAAAACTTAACACTTAACACTTAATATTTAACATTAAACATTAAACACTACTCGCTGTATCCCTTTCCGAATGGAGGATTGAAGTCTGGCTGAAGGTTTACATCAGCCTTGTCCCACCAGAGGCGCTTGTGCCAGTCGTCTGCACCACCCATGCGGTCGATGGCAGCCTTGTAGTTGGCACTGTTGTACTGACCTTCCAACTCAGGATACTGCAAACGGACAGGCATTGACCAGTTAGAATCTGTGTAAGTAAAACCATTCTTGGTCAAGAGATCACGATTCAAGATAGCAGGATAGTCAGAGCGGCGCATGTTTGCCCAACCCTCAGAAGGGTTCATCATGTGGAGAATCCAAGCCTGGGTGTTGATGGTCTCCTTAGGATTGTCACCCAACGGATTATTGGCAATGAACGCATCTATCTCTTCCTTGGAAATCTTGTTGGATGTAAGATAGTAGTTGTTGAGCAACTCCATGCTGGCACGAACACCAGCCTCGTAGTGGCTCTCTGCATCACCACCCCCAACATTCCAACCCTTGGTTGCAGCCTCAGCCTTGAGGAACTCCACCTCGGCATAGCTCATCAAGTCGCCAGGACAAGAAGGCATCTCGAAGTCGATGTTCAGGCAAGGACGACCTGCTCGGGCTATATAATCAGAGTTGGCATAAGTGTTCTCGTCTATCTCCGCATACTTCTTCAAAGTGGGAAGGTCATCAACCGTAGCTGGATTCATCCAGTCTGTGTACCAGGTAGCACCAGGGTTGCAAGGCTCTTCACCGAGATTCTTGCTCTGGAAGTAAGCCAGGAAATCATCGGTCAAGTCGATGTTCTGCTCTTTGTCTGGCTTCACCTGACTACGTTTGATATTGTAGTAGTGACGGCAGATGCGATAGAGACGAGGGTCGTTGGTATTCTGCAACTGATAGAACAAGGTAGAGCATACCATGGTAGGCGATGTGGCATCCTGACCATAGAGAATCTCTCCTAAGGCATTGGTGCGGAAATCGTAGTCGTTGGCTCCATCATAATAAGTATAAGGAGTATCAGCATATCTGATGTAAGCATCATCTGCTGCACTGGCGATAACACCGGCAGCAACAGCCTTCTCAAACTCTTCCTTTGCCTTCTGTGGATTAACATCTGAAATGCGCATGGCATAGCGCATACGGAGCGCATTGGCATACTTCTTCCACTTGGCTACATCACCACCCATGCTGGTGACATCACCAGAAATGCGGTCGGTACCAGTGCCAAGTTGCTTCTCGCAAGCGTCAAGCTCCTCAAAGAACCAGCTGTAGAGTTCCTCTACGGTATCATACTTAGGGGTGGAGATGCCTGAGATGTAACCCAGACCTGCCTCCAAACAAGGCACGTCGCCGTAGGTATCTGCCAAGACCGCCGTGAGATAGACACGATGGATACGAAGTGCCGCATTCAAGTTTGCCTTGTCTGCTGAATTGTGGATGGCATCCACAAGGTTCTTGATGCTGACCTCATAGTAGCGGTCCCAGACACGACGAGTGATGTCGTCCTCACGGAAGTTGGAACCTGCATAGTTGGTTACGTTCCAACCACCAGCGAAATACTGTGGAAAACCTGAGATATAGTTACGGTAGGTATCCATCAAACTGAAGTCACCGTAAGTCTGCAACAAAGCAGTAGTCAACTGTGCGTTAGGGTCGAGCTCGCCCACCTTGGTCTTGTCGGTATTGATGTTGCTCAAGGTTTCATCTGAGCAAGAAGTCATCGCAGTGCCGGTTGTCATCAGGGCGAAAGCCATCAGCAGGCTGCTCTTACCTATATATTTCTTGATTATATTGTTCATTTTCTTACATTATTATATTTTAGAACTCTTCTAAAGAAATTGATTTATTTTTTCGAGATTAGAACTTCACGTTCACGTTTAAACCATAGCTCTTACGAGATGGCAGGGAACCATATTCCAGACCGAGACCAGAGGTATTGTAACTGGAGTCTGGGTCGATGTTAGGAATATTCTTCCAAATAATGAATGGGTTACGAGCCACGAAGGATACGGTCAAGCCCTTGACATACTTGCCCAGGATGCTCTCTGGGAAGGTATAGCCGAAAGTAATCTCACGACACTTCACGTAAGAGTTGTCGTAAACGAAGGCACTCTGCACGCCATTTGCCACATGCTTCCAGTAATCCTCAGGGTTCACGGCGATGTCGTTCTTACGATAAGTACCATCGCCATTGTCGATGACACCCTCTACGACAAATCCCTTGCAGTTACCTGTTTCACGCCATGCGGCAAGGTCCATACCCGAAGCCTTGCGAGCCTCCTCAGAAGTGTACCACTCCTCACGGCCTGCCAATGTTCCCTTTGCCTTACCTGTCTGGTATGCGGAACGCATGGACATAGAGTAGATGTCGGCACCTACCTTAACATCGAATGCAGCAGAGAGGCGGAAGTTCTTGTAGCTGAAGGTTGAGTAGAAACCACCTGTCCAGTCCCAAGAAGAGTTGCCGATGGTCTTGATTTTCTGGTCAACCTTTGGAAGACCAGTAGCTGCATCGACAACCACCTGACCCTTGTCGTTGTAGAGGAAGTCGTGTCCACGGATGGCTCCATAGTTCTCTCCTACCTTGGCACCAACAGAAACACCGCACCAGTATGCCTTCGCCAACTCGAAGTAGTCCACGCCATTGGTGAGCGACTTCACCTTGTTGGTATTCTTCGAGAAGTTGACACCCAAGTCCCAAGCGAAGTCCTTGATCTGCAAGGCACGGGCATTGAGGGCAATCTCAATACCCTGGTTCTGAATCTCACCGGCATTGATGAGGCGGTAAGCATAGCCAGAGGTGGTGGTTGAAGCCAAGCTCAAAATCTGGTCCTTGGAGTTCTGGTTGTAATAGGTGGCATCCAAACCCAAGCGTCCGTTGAAGAACTTCATCTCCAAGCCTACCTCGTAAGAATCTGTCATAGTAGGCTTCAAATCCTTGTTTGGCTGTGTTGAGTTGGCTATCATACCGATGGTATAACCCGAGTAGCTGTACTTGCCCGTGGTATAGTTGAGTGCCAACAGGTATGGATCGGTATCGCTACCTACCTTTGCCCAAGATGCGCGAATCTTACCGTAATTGATGAACTTCTTGTTCTTGATAAACTCGGAGAACACCAAACTACCAGATACCGAAGGATATACGTATGTATTGTTATTGGTAGGGAGCGTAGATGACCTATCGCCACGGAGGGTTCCCTCCAGATAGTAAGTATGTTTGTAGCCGAGGCTCGCACTGGCATAGAGGGAAGAAATCTGCTTCTTATACATGTTCTCACGAGTTTTCTGCTCCAGATAGTTCATGATGTTCTGTATTCCATTCATCTGCTGGTTGAGACCGACGTTGGTAGTGGTCTTGTTGTTCACCTTGAAGATGTTACCACCAGCGGTAGCATTGACATCGAAGTCGCCCCATGAGTTGTTGTAGAGGGCGAGTATCTCGGCGTTGAATGTGCGGTTGTTGAAGATTTGGTCGGTAAGCTTTCCGGCAGGAGTACCTGGAGTTGTCTTGGCGATGAAGTCCTCGAAGTTCATGCTGTTGATGTCGGTACCGATGGTACCCTGCAACTTGAGGTGGTTGTCGATGTTCCAGATGGCCTTACCCGTAAAACGGAACACGTCCTTGTCGGATGTATTGCTGTTCTTATAGAGATCCCAGTATGGGTTCTTGTTATACTGGTCGTTACCATTCCAGTTGGAATAGTTGCCGTCGGCATCCTCATAGTGCTTCAACCAAGCCTGGTCGTAGGTACCCGCCAGGGTCATGAGGTTCTTACCCACGTTGCTCTGGGAGTCACCAAGGGCAGGACGATTCTTCACCTTCTCACGAGTATAGTTGGCGGTGAAGTCGAAGTCAACAGGACCTGCGGAGGTATTAACACGGAGGTTGAAGTTGTCACGACTCATATTGGTGTTAGGCAGGATGTCCTTGTTGCGCATATCGGTAACAGAAAAACGCATACCCGTCTTACTGGAATTAACAGAGAGGATGGCAGAGTTCTGGGTGGTGAAACCTGTGCGGAAGAAATCGGAGGCGTTGTTAGGGTGCATCAAGAATGGACGCTCCTCGCCATCGAAATACTTGAACATGAAATCATCGGCCTTAGGTCCCCAACTGGCATTGGTACCAGAGGTGCTGGATGTAGGCAGCTCGCCATTGTATCCAGCGCCATATATCTCCTGGATGTCGTCCCACTTAGCCAACTGGGTATCGACAGTGTAAGAACCATTGTACTCCACGGAAATCTTATCCTTCTCCGCCTTCTTGGTCGTAATCAAGATAACACCGTGGGAAGCACGGCTACCATAGAGGGCAGAGGCAGCAGGACCTTTCAATACGGTCATCGTCTCAATATCATCAGGGTTGATGGCAGAGATTCCATCACCCAGATCATAACCGCCACTTTCACCAGCACTGCCAAAGTTTGTATTATCCAAAGGCACACCATCCACCACGTAGAGAGGCTGGTTGTTGCCTGCCATTTCTGTATTACCACGAAGGAGCACGCGGGTAGAACCAGAAGCACCGCCAGCCGTATTCTGCACGACGAGACCAGCCACCTTACCTGAAAGAGAGTTGATGACGTTGGTTTCCTTCGCCTTGGTGAGTTCCTCACCCTTCACTTCCTCCAAGCCATAGCCGAGAGCCTTGCGGTCTCGTTTGATACCGAGGGCGGTGACAACAACCTCATTCAAGGCTTTACTATCCTCTTGCATCTTGATTTTCATACCATTAACAGCTTTCACGGTCATCGTCTTGTAACCGACGTAGCTCACTTCGAGTGTAGCTCCAGGCTTGCAATTCAGCGTAAAGTTACCATCCAGATCGGTAACGACACCGTTTGTTGTACCAGCCACCTTCACGCTTGCACCAATCAAGGTTTCGCCAGTGGCATCCACCACTGTACCCTTGATGCCTTGGTTCTGCTGAACGCTCATAGCAGCATTGTTCATCTGAGCAGCGAGGATGGCAGAAGTAGGCATCCACATCAAACCTGCACCGAGCATGCCGAGAAACATGGTTTTCTTTCTCATAATAGATATTTTGTTTTTAGTTTAACATTATTCTTTCCCAAAGATTCCTTCGAGAATCCAAGGAGCATTCACCTTCATACTCTTGAAACGGTCGAAGACGCCATACTTCTCAGAGCCGTTGCCAAAGTGGTTGTTGTCCCAAACGAAAGTAGAGAAGCCTCGTTTGCGAGCCTCCGTAGTCAAGAACTTACAGTAGTAGGTCATGTTTTCATGCACTTTCACTGAGTTTGACTTATAGTGGTCGGTTACTCCCCATTCTCCTATTACGACACCCAGTCCTTTGTTGCTCCAGGTATTCATCGCCTTATCGAAGAAATCCGTCATCGTCTTCTCGTTTTCAGCAGGTATCTTGCCAACATCCTTGTAAGCATCACCCCAGTAATCGTAAGCGCAATCGCCGGCATAACTCCATGGCTGATAGTAGTGGAATTCCACACTCATATAGTTGTTGCCATTGCCTTCGGCATCCTTCGGAATGATGAATCCTCCATTCTCGATGCCAAACCAAGGGTTGCAAACGTAAGTCTGTAAGATGAGGTGGCGCTTGGCATTGTTGCCGCCTGTGGCACGAACCATATCCACGAATATCTGATTGTAAGCATTCTGCACTTCGAGGTTCTCGGCAGTAGGCTTGCTCCAGTTGTCCCTGACGTGAACCTCATTGGTACCGGCGAAAGCCAAGCGGCTGTCATAATTGGCAAACTCAGAGGAGATATTCATCCAGAGGAGCGCAAGCTTTTGGCAGTTTTCATCCTTATATTGATAGGTAGGACGACCTTCGAGCCATTTTTCATGATGCGCATTGATGATAACCTTGAGGTCATTATCCAGACACCAACCCACTACCTCCTTGATACGAGCAATCCAAGCCTTGTCGATGCTCATCGCCTGAGCATTGGTAATGTGGCACTGCCAACGGATTGGAATACGGATGGCATTGAAACCTGCCTTCTTCACGGCTTGTATCATTTTTTTGGTGACAACGGGATTGCCCCAAGCTGTCTCTGCATGAATGGAACCATCAGGGTTGCCAATCTGCATCGACTCGCCATCCTGTCCAGGAGCTGAGCACTCGAATTCATTGCCGAGATTCCAACCTACTACATCCTTGTTCCATTGCTTGGCGGTAGGAATCGATTCGCTTGTATCAGGCGTATCCACCACCGAAGGACTAGCACTGCAAGAAAATGCAGTAAACATACTTACAAATAGCAAGCAGATTTTCAAAAGGTTCCTTTTCATTATTAAGTTTATTGTTGTTTATGCTTAATTGTTTATTCATTGCGAGTTATTGTTTAGACTTGGCTGCAAAAGTATAGAAAAGAGGAAAAAACTAGGTTAGAATGCAAACAAAAAAGGTTTCAAATCTGACTTATCGCCAGGTCTGAAACCTTACATTTGTATATAACTAACTGAATATCAGATAGTAGTAACTTTACTTTCTTTACCAGCAATTTACACTGCTCATTTTATTCATACTTACTCGGTGACACCCCGAAATGCTTCTTGAAGACTGTACTGAAGTACTTTACGTTTACAAATCCTGTCTTCACAGAGACATCCAAGACGCTATCGCCTTGCTTCAGATACTGGGCTGCCTGCTCCAAACGGATGAGTCGTATGAAGTCTTGCGGTCCTTGCCCAGTCAGAGTCTTCAACTTGCCATAGAAGAGGGTGCGGCTCATCGCCATCTCCCGGCAAAGGCGGTCGATGGTGAAGTCGGTGTCGCTCAGGCTATCGAGGACGAGACGGGTTGCTTTCTCAACGAAAGCTTGGTCCATCGGATCCAATTCCGGTTCTTTTTCATCGGAAGATTTATTCTTTTCATCGGAAGCGGATGGCACGGAAGGTTCGCTTGGCAACAGGCTCTTTTGAGACGATTGCCCAGAGTCCTCTCCTCTGACGATGGCGAGACTTCGCTCCATATAGTATTGACTCAGACGACAACGGTTCTTCAACATGCTCGCTATCTTGCTGGCAAGAATGGCAGAGTCGAATGGCTTGGCAATGTAATCGTCTGCTCCAAGGCCTAGGCCTTCTATCACGAAGTCGCGACCAGCCTTCGCCGTCAGGAGAATGACAGGCAGCCAACTGGTCTCCTTGTTTTCCTTGATGCGACGGCAGAGTTCGTCGCCCTGCATACCCGGCATCATCACATCGGATACCACGATGTCGCACTCGCCATTCTCTGCCAGATAGTTCAAGGCTGCCTCACCACTCTCCACATCCACCACATGATATTGGTCAGCGAAAGCCATACGGATGTATTGATGGAGGTCTTCGTTGTCATCTACAAAAAGGAGCGTGTCCTTAAGGGATTCCTCTGATTTTATTTTTTCATCGGCAGACACGGAGGTATCTGAAGTTTCTGGCAGACTTGCTGGCTTGGAAGAAACGGGAACATCAACATTTCCGTTATCAGGCAACACAACCAAGAAAGCAGTTCCCTTGCCTTCCTCGCTCTCGAACGTTAACTTTCCTCCCAGTTTCTGCACAAGCTGGCGAGTGAGCATCAAGCCCAAGCCACTACCCATCTCCTGAGAGTTGACTGCATTGGAGGCACGGAAAAAACTCTGGAAGATATGCCTTGCCTCGGATTTCGGGATACCGATGCCGGTATCGCTTACCTGGATGCAGACCTGCTTGCCAACCTCATCGATCGAAACAGAGACGGTGATGGTTCCACCCACCGGCGTATATTTTACGGCATTGGAGAGCAGATTCTCGAATATCAAATCCATCATAGAAAGATCGGTAGAGAAGGTATGCTGTCCACAGGTTGTCAACCGAAGACTGATATGTTTCTCCTGGGCAGACATCTGGAACTTATCCACCTGCTGACGCAAGAGGACAGACAGCTCCACATTCTTCAAGTGGACTTGTGTCTTCGCTACGGCTATTTTCTGGAAATCAAGCAACTCGGTCACCATCCTCAGAAGCTTGTCGCCATTATGCAGTGCCATCTCCAAGAACTTTCGGCTCTTATCGCCCAGTGTAGTATCCTTCGCCAAGTCGGCAAGAGGTGCCAGCACAAGACTCAAAGGGGTACGGATGTTATGAGCGGTATTCACAAAGAAGTTGATCTTGTCATCGTAGTACTTGCGATGCAAACGCTCCCTGTAGTAATCCCAGCCGAAATAGACGATAGCACCAAAGATGCTGAGATAGACAATCCATGCCCACCAAGAGTTCCACCATGGTTGGGCGATATGAATGCGCAAGGTGGATTCTCCCAAAATGCGTCCGTTGCTCCTACCCATTGCCTTGACATGCAAGGTGTAACTGCCAGGAGGCAAGGTGGCGAAACGAGCCTGCTGGTAGGCAGAAGGCACACTCCACTGATGGTCATACCCCTCCAAATAATACTGGTATTGGATGTCGTGCTGATACTGGTAATTGATGCTCTCGAAATGCACGATGAGAGTATTCTCGCTGTGTGAAAAGCTCATCTTGCCAGTCTGCAACATCTTGAAGAGTTCTGCATTCCAATCTTCCAGTTGGGCAGCCTCATCGAAAGTCTTTCCTTCCACCTCAACACCCGTGATATGAAGAGGAGCCTTGTAGTTCAATCCTCTGGCAAACTTGGATGCCAAGACCACAGCTCCTTCACTGCTTCCGAATATCATTCGCCCGTCTTGGGTTCGGACCACAGCCATACGCTTGTACTCCCGCTCCAATCCCTTGAAGAAGTTGAGATTGGTCACCTTTCCATGATCGATGAAAGCCAGTCCCTTGTCGGTACTCATCCACACCTTGCCAATGGGAGTCTTGACCAAGGCATAGACGGTGTTGGAAGGCAAAGACTGCGAGATGGTATAGTTCTTAACCTGATGCTTCTGCCAATCGTAGAGGTACAAGCCTCCTCCATCGGTGGCTATCCAGATATGCCGTGCATCCTGAAAATCCATCGCATTGACAAAGAAATTATAATCGACTGACGGAAATTCCGACGGATAGAAGAATCGACTGACACGAAGGCTTCGCTTGTCGATACGATAACATCCATGGGTCGTTCCCACCGCAATAATCTTCTTATCAGGAGACTCCACGATACTCTGAACTTCATTGATTGGCAAGTAGTTAAAGGAGTTATCCACATTTCCATTCTTTTCTAATGATGATGGGATATGTACCAAGTCTCCATCCAAACAACCTATCCACAAGCTTCCTTCGCTATCCTTGAAAATGCTATACACATAGTCGGTCTTTAACTTGCCATTCGACACGGAGTAAGCCCGACTACTGCTTCCATCGGCATGAACCTGAAAGATGCCATCACCATAGGTTCCCACCAAGACCTTGCCATCGGCAGTCTGACAAAGGGTAAGCGCCACCTTATTATATAGGGAATGATGCCACAGATGGGTTTGCTCGTCATAGATGCTCACCCCCTTGTCGGTAGCATACCATATCTTGCTATTGCGGCCCTGTGCATCCACGCTCTGCATGACATCGTTCACACCATTATTGATAAGCGACTGGCTGTTGAGATACTCATGGCGCACAAACTCCAAGGTATGCTCCATTGGAATAGCCATATCCACACCTCCCGAATAGGAACCCATCCAAAGGTCGCCAAGATGGTCCTTGCAAAGGGCATAGACGCCATTGCCATGCAATACATTTTCCGGTCTGCCATCCGTATTCAAAAGTAGATTCGTCTTACAAGTCTTCTTGTCGTAGGCATAGACACCTGCTCCATCCACTGCCATCAAGATGGTGGCTGCATCATAGGGGATAATGGAACGAACAGGGATGAGCGGAATATCTGATAAGGATGAGAATTGCGCGAGAGAAGACAATGGCTTCCATGTTCTGTCATCGAGCAAGAGAATGCCACGATGGAAAGTTCCCAACCATATCTGATGAGTCTTCACGTCGTGATAAGACGAAAGCACGGAATACCCTCGCAAGAGCAATCGAGGCTGGGCTGCATTTTGTGAATAGGCGAAGACTCCCGAAGGAGAACCTATCAATAATTGTTTGCCGAAGAATCGGATATGATTGACATATGTGTTCTTCAGAATGTATTTTCCTTTGTTCGGCGAACTATACGCTGTTTTGTCTTTGCTACCAGCAATAGATAGAGGAGCCATCCTATACACTCCCCTATCCAATGCCATCCAAAAGCATCCCTTGTCATCGACCAGCAAGTCATTGAGCACCACACTTCCTCCAAGCACATTCATCAGATTGACCTGGAGTTGGAATGTGTCTTTCACCTTATTATATATATAGATCTTTCCTTTATTATCATAGGCATAGATATGCTGTTGGCTATCCTTAGTCAACTTGATGTTTCTGCCACTGGCATCACTAAACTGCATATCCGTAGCCAAGGTATAGTTCCGTACCTGTTGACCATTGTACCTGTCAACGCCTCGCTTGGTACTGATCCACATAGCACCATCCTCAGCCTCAACTATCGAATACACACGGGCACTGGAGAGCCCATTGTCCGTATTGAGATTCGACAACATCAGCATATTGCGGGTCAAATGTTCCTGAGCATGGAGCTGCGAACACAGCACCATGCACAAGAGCCACAGGAAATCAACCTGTAATCTTAGGAAATATGATAAGCCTTTATTTTTCATTTATCGCTCCAATGTATTAATTTCTTCCAGTCCCTTGGTTTGCTTCTTCAGCGTTATGCCGAGTCCCTTCAAGCTCTCCACCCTGCGCATCACGTTGCCGCTTCCATCGTAAAGCTGCTACCTTGTCTTATCGAAGGTCCTGGAAAGACGAGTTATCAGATCGTCGATACCCAGGAAGAAGCCGATGGCAAGCCCTATAACGATTCCTATTACTTTTTTATATTGAAGTTGTCTTGACTTTTTATTTTGTTAAAATCGAGAGGATTTCTTATCTTTGTATTAGCAAACCAAGCCTCAAAATCTTCTCATGTACAAAGTACTATACAAAGATACAATAAAAATGAAATTCTACCTCATTTATCAGTTGTAAAACGTGGATATATTTGCCAAAGTAGACTGTAAGAGGTAATTCCATACATTCTTTATAAGCTTAAGACTGGTTGTCAATGGTATATGCTTCCAGTTTTATCGTTCTTCACAGCAAAGGTTCTTCATTGCAAAACCGTATACGGACATTTTCGCATGCACTTTTGTTTGACAACGTACAGTTTTTGGGTGAGGAGTTCTCGGAACGATTCTTCTTTTACTCCTTGATGAAAAGATGTTTTGGTTTGAATTATGTGAATTATAGTGGAGAAGAACTGGAAAATACTCTAGGGAAGGGAATGCCAGATTATTATCTGAGATATCGAAATAGGGTATTCGTATTTGGATGTAAGGATGTTCAGATGGCTGCAAAAATGAAATTAAGCGGTGATTATGAGACGATAAAAAAAACATTTTTTGAGAAGTATGTCACAAATTCCAAGGGGCATGCGAAAGGGGTGGCAGTTGGCAAATGTGATTGGCAAAAAGATACCAAGCATATTGAGCGAAGTTGATAAGTGGGCCGCTAATGGTGTGAAATTTATCTACCCCGTGATAGTGTACTTCGATGATTGTTTTGATGTAGAAGACCCGAGTTATTTGCTGAATAAAGAGTTTCAACGAATCATTAGTGAAAAGAAAGTTTCAGCAGATTACGAAGTGAAGGATGTAGTGATGGTGAATATTGAGCAGTTGATGAGAATAGAAAAATTCTTTGCTGCCGAGAAGTTGGATTTGGCTTATCTAATAAATAGCTATATTGAGTATAAGGAAGAGTTTGAATTAAATCAAGTGTTTCCTTTCAATAAATACATATTTCAAGAAGCGAGAAAGGTTGGGTATGAGTTGAAAAAGACACGTTGGTTTGATGAAGTTTTTGAGAATTTGGAGATGTTGGATAGGAAAAGGCTGTGATGAGTGAGACTTGCTCAAAGAAAGAATATGGTCCACCACTCTTTTTTACAATTTAAGCTATACTTGTGACTAGTCAAATAGAAAACACTCAATCTTACTTTTTTGTGGGTGTAATAAGGGGTGTAAATCGCATAACTTGCTGATTTACACCCTTGTTTGCGGAGAGAGGAAAATGAATTTTCCTTGCAAATCCTTGTATCATAGTCTTTTATAAACTTTCTTCTTTTCTGTGTAGCCCGATTGTAGCCACAACAGAGTATTTGGAGAATACATGCAGACATTGCTGCTTGAAATACACTCCTGCATTTCTTGGGTTCAAAAGTACTAAAAAAAATGAACTTCCTCCAAATATTTGATAGAAAATGTTTTATAGATTCTTTGGCTACAATTTTCAGTGCAAGGTGCAAGCCTATATATATAGATAGGTCTTGCACCTTGCACTGAGGGCCCCTACCTTATATTTTATACCGTTGATTATCAACACGTAAAATGGTATTATACTACCAGAAAATGGTATTTTAATATTCTATCTAAAACCTGTTTCATTAGGAACTTTGCAGCCATAATAATTACAATTATATATATTATGGCTAATAAAAAACAAATTAAAACCCAAAGGGCATCTTTATATTAGTAGCCCTACACTTGAGAATTTAGTTCTTTTATGTGAGAATGCAAAAGAAGCTGCTCATATAAGTGGCATCGAGTATTCAAATTTCCTTAAGGCTTGCAAGATGGAAAAGGATATAAGATTTAGCACATATCGAAAGTGTGTAGCAGGCTTGGGGAAGAAAGTTCTGGTTATCCATCTTCCTTTGGGAACCATAGAGTCAATGATTGAGCCTAAGACTCATGTGAACGTTTTTATGAAACTATTGAGCAAGATAAATTGATTAAGGTGCTGATGGCGGTTATGCCGAGTGCGGAATAAAAATTTTTAACTTCATGGAGGATTTCAAGAAACACCTAACAAGTCACGATAAAGAACATCTAATGAAACCATTTTTATGGCTCTTCCGTTAAATGTGTAGAATGTTAATAGAATGAGATTAATCCACATACATGATAAGCTTACCTCCAATTAGATGGTTTTATAAAGGGGGATAAACTACATGATAAATGTAATTAGGTTCGATGTCTATCTGTCATCTACAACCTGCTTATTCCCTTATTAAATTATATTTGTAAATTATTTTCGTACAACTCAAACCCAACACATGCTCTTTTGGCTTTTAAAAGACGCCCTTTTGGGTTGCAAAAGATGCCCTTTAAGGCTATTACTAACGCCCTTTTGAAGTCCTATTAAGCACCTTTTACTTTACTACTTGGTAACTACTTGACTTTCTGTTTATTGCAAACCAGCTTCTTATGTGTGTTTTTGCGTTAGTTATAGATGTTTTCTTTGAAATTATGTAATGATTTTTCAAACCTCTTG
Organism: Prevotella multiformis DSM 16608; assembly: GCF_000191065.1. GTDB lineage: Bacteria > Bacteroidota > Bacteroidia > Bacteroidales > Bacteroidaceae > Prevotella > Prevotella multiformis. The sequence continues at coordinate 955,060 of NZ_GL872282.1, read as the reverse complement.
TCTGCAGATTTTCGAAGTCTTAAAACGAAAAGATTTTCAATGACAGAGGATAATAATAGGATAGATAGTTGACTGTCGTAGCCATGTTTTTGTTTAATGAGTAGCTATGGTTCTTCTGTTAAAGCAATACGAAAAGCGTCCACACATTTAACAGAAGAACCATTTTTATCAGCTATTATTAATCTTTGCCAAATCCTACTTAAAGAAGATGGAACACCACGAAACACTCTCCTTAATAAATGAACTTCAAGCACTTCGTGAAGAATTCAAACAGATAGCCTGCTTTATCAGGGAGCTAAAGCTTGATTATTCCGTTTTGGAGGAAAAGATTGAGTTGAGTTCGGCAGATGTTCTGCACCTGCTTGGAATATCAAAGGCATCACTTGCAAGATGGAGGGAATCTAACTCAATTCCGTATAGGTATGTATCAAGTAACCATGTAATTTATCCATTTAAAGGACTCTATCTCTCTGTCAAGACGGGTAGAGCCACATTCAACGGCTTTCGTCGTTTAGAGGCTTTGCAGCGTTTAAACGCTTACAAGGAAGGTGTGCTAAAAGGCTATATGGGAGAATCTCAAACCTTATTCGAAGAGCTATGAACATCAAAGAAGAAATATTATTGCGTACCAACAAAGGACTTGAAATATTCTGTTTCTATATGCCTATTGATTTCGTGATTAAGCGTAATTTCCGTAACCCTTTGTATGACGATAAACGTGCTTCATGCAATATATATCTTGATAAAAAGTCAGACTGCTATCGCATGAAAGACTTTGGAAATGATGCTTATTCTGGAGATTGTTTTTGGTTTGCTGCCACAATGATTGGACTGGATGTGAAGAAAGATTTTGTTAAGGTACTTGAAACTATTATTCGAGACTTGCAACTAAAAATCTACATAGGAAAGCAAGAACGCTTTGAACAACGAGCTATGATAATGAAACCGCCTAAACCGACTATTTCACAACCTGCAGACCAACCAAAGTTAATGGAAGAGAAGAAGTGGTATAAACTGATAGAGCAATCTTTTAGTATCGAGGAAATGAAATATTGGCAACAATATGGTATTGATTCCAATACCTTACAACGTTTTCATGTAAAGTCGCTTGCCCATTATGAGTCTATCTCCAATCAGGGCAAGCCGTTTACATTAGGAGCGACACATGAAGAGCCGATGTTTGCTTACAATATGAGGACGTTTGTAAAGATCTATCGCCCCAAAAGCAAGCTACGCTTTCTTTATGGTGGCGAGAAAGTGACCGATTATGTCTTTGGCTTCCAACAGTTGCCCAGTAAAGGAGATATCATATTCATCACTGGTGGAGAAGGAACAGGTAAGAGTAACTATATTTCTGGAATTCTTTCTGGCACACTTGGTTCGGAACGATTACAAGCTGAACAGACATTGGGATTAGAGATAACTGCTAACCCAAAAGGCTTAGCGGTTCTTCACTATGATACGGAGCAGTCTGAAGCACAACTGCACAAGAACTTGGGAAAGACACTTCGTCGTGCAGGAGTAAAGACTGTTCCAGAGTTCTACCATTCGCTCTACTTGGCATCGTTATCCCGCAAGGACAGACTGAAAATTATTCGTGAGAGCATGGACTTGTTCCATCACAAGCACGGTGGCATTCACCTTGTAGTCATTGATGGAATTGCAGACTTGATACGCTCTGCCAATGACGAAACGGACAGTATCGCCATTGTGGATGAACTCTATCGCTTGGCAGGAATCTACAACACCTGCATAATTTGCGTGCTTCATTTTTTTCCTAACGGTATTAAGTTGCGTGGACATATTGGATCTGAATTACAGCGTAAGGCTGCGGGTATTCTCTCTATTGAGAAAGACGATAATCCCGAATACTCGGTTGTAAAGGCATTGAAAGTCCGTGACGGAAGTCCGTTGGACGTACCGATGATGCTTTTCGGTTGGGACAAACAAGCAGATATGCACGTTTACCGTGGTGAGAAATCGAAAGAGGACAAGGAAAAGCGCAAGACGGATGAACTTTTGTCAGTTGTAAAATCTGCATTCCGTACTAAAGTAAGACTTTCATACCAAGAGTTATGTGATGTATTGATGCGTGAAATGGAGATCAAAGACCGAACAGCAAAGAAGTACATTGCCTATATGAAAGAGCAGCGTATATTGTCGCAGGACACAAATGGTAACTATCAAAAGGGTGAACTATGCCATACTTAGAACAAACAACAGAGAATGATTGGTGCAAGCGATTGTTTGACAGATTGAGAACTGTTGAGAATAAGATCGACCAACTACTCGTACTGAAAGAGTAGTCCGTTGATACAACTATTCATCCGCCTCTTAAACCAGAGTATCTTGACATCATTGACGTGTCGAAAATTCTCAAAGTGGAACAGAAAACCATTTACAACTGGGTTTGGGCCCATAAGATACCATACCTAAAAGCTAATGGAAGACTTCTTTTCCTTCGTGAAGAAATAGACGAGATGCTACGCAAGCGTGACGGTTGGTAATCATCTTTCACGATTAGGATACATGTTTTGTTATGTAAATGCTTGCAGTTACATAACAAAATTAGTATCTTTGCACCAAGATTGACTTATATGACAAGCAAGGGAATCAAGAAAAAAATATCAGAATTTGAAATGGGAAAAGTCTTTAAGTTAGAAGACTTAGGGCTTTTGCACACCGAACATCAAGCAGCAGTAATGACTTTACGAAGACTTGTGGAAAAAGGAGAAATAGAGCGGCTCAGTCCGGGACTCTACTATAAACCTAAAATAACACGCTTCGGAGAGGTCGGGCCTACTATGGACGAAAGATTTCGAGATTTGTTATACAAAGATAATCGCCCTATAGGTTATCTGACAGGATTCTATGCTTTCAACTTGTTGGGACTTACCACGCAGCAATCCACCACTCTTGAAATAGGAACGAACTTCCCCCGTCGAAATAGAAAACGAGGTATGTATGCAGTCCGGTTTGTAATACAGAAAAATGAGATAAACAAAGACAACATTGATATGCTGCGCCTGCTGGACTGCCTTAAATGGATAAAAAAGATACCCGACACAACTGTTGACCAATCCTATTCTCAGTTAAAAAACTTGGTAAAGGCATATTCTAAAAAAGAACAGGAACGGATTGTAGAGCTTTCTATGCAATACTCTCCTTTAACCCGTGCACTACTTGGCTCGATGCTTTCTGACAAATCACTGACAGATAAATTATATCAATCGCTTAGTCCGCTAACGCAATTTAGAATTGGACTTTCATCATCACTTGCAAAAGAACAATGGAACATACAATAGACAAACAACTGCATTTGGAAAAAGAAAACTTTAGAGACCTGATTCATGCAACTTCTGAGGAACTGGCCATTCCCATCCAACTGGTAGAGAAGGATTACTACATCTCGTCCATACTCCGCGCTCTTTATGAAAGTAGCTATACCGAACAGATAGTATTCAAAGGTGGAACATCCTTGTCTAAGGCTTATCAACTGATAAACAGATTTTCCGAGGACGTGGATTTTGCAGTCATAAGCGAAAATATGAGTGGTAATCAAGTAAAGATGTTACTTTCACACCTAATGAAAGAAGTTACAGCCAACTTGAAGGAGGATCGATGTTTTGGAGATATTTCCAAAGGCTCAAAATATCGGAAACAGGCTTTTCTCTATGAAACTCAAGTAGGATTGGACGAATTATCCAACCCTGTACCCGCAAGAATTATAGTGGAAATCAGTGCATTTGCCAATCCATTTCCCCACGAGAGACGAATAATTGAGCCGTTTGTAACTACATTTCTGAGAAAGAAGGGAATGAGCAACTTTATAGAACAGTATAATCTTGCCCCCTTTGAATTAAATGTGCTGTCACTCAGACAAACCTTATGTGAGAAAGTCGTATCGCTCATTCGTTTTTCAATGAGCGACACCCCATTGGCATCATTGACATCTAAAGTGCGTCACTTCTATGATTTGGATGCACTCCTAAGTATAGAACAATTACAAAACTATATTTCCAGCGATGCGTTTGTTTCAGATTTGACAACATTGATAAGACACGATCAGCAAGCCTTTGATGAGCCACAAGGTTGGAGACTTTTAAACAGCCTAAATCAATCTCCCTTGATAAAAGACTTTGAAAATATATGGAGTTCTCTAACACCGAAATATATTGAGAATTTATCTAAAATCGCATACCGAACGATACCATCACCAGACAATATAAAAACCTCTTTCACCAAGATTCTCCACTCAATAGAAAATATTGATTTAGGACGGCAAGAGAATTAAACATTTAGAAAATAAAGAGCTCTAAGTAAGGGGAAACCTGAAAAATTTATCGAAAATCCCCAAAAGTTTTGTATCTAACCTTTGGGGCATTTTGTTTCAGAATTATATGTTTAGAGCCGCCATTTCGGACGAAAACCCAGTGAGCGATTATCCGCTTCTTGCGCCTGCTCATTGCCATTTTTTATTGATGTAGAAATCTCATTATCGGACAGACTATTTTCCTGTTCCTCTTTATCCTCTTTGTTCGCAGTAATCGTCAAGGCAATCTTTCTGTCCAACTCTGCCGACTGCCCTTTGAGCGAGCGAAGCTCGTCCTCTTTCTTCCACGTCCCATTAGCAATAGCAGTGTAGATTTCCTTGTTGGCAGCAACCTTCTCTTTCTCCTTCTCGTGCGACTCAATCACTTTCGGGATGCGCCCCAACGCGCCCAAGAAGTTCTCGCATGCAAGTTTCGGGTCCGTAGCCAACTTACCGTTATTATAGGTGTAGTAGATACTCTCCTGCCCTTTGACAAAGAAACGGTTCACGGAGCAGTCAAATAAGTCCTTTGAGGTACTCTCCGTCTTCACCATGATGGAAAAGCCATAAATCTCACCGATTTTATTGTACTCGCCTTTAGTGCGTGCCTTATCGTTAATCTTCTGTAGGCGTGCGGCAAGGACCTTGACGTCCATGCTGTCCTCCACACTTTTGATGACCAGTTTGTTGATGGGATTGCCATCTGCATCACGTTCCACACGCTTTTCAAAGCACGCAAAATCTTCCTTGACTTCCTTAATCTTGTCTGAATGGAAAGACACGGAGCTGTCAATCTCCGCCAACTTGCCCGTTGCGGCATCACGCTCACGGAGAAAGTTCTTGCGCTCGGATTCCAAGGTGATAATCTTCTTGTCAAGTCTTGCTTTTTCCAAAAGGTCGGTATTACCCGAAAGTACGGCCACGTACTCTGAGAAGTTCATGCCACTGTCCTCGTCCATCGAACCCTCGTCAATGGTACGACTGCCGAGCGTGTTGGTCTTCAGCTGATTGATGAAGAGCTGTTTGTTGTGTAGCAGGTTGAACTTGTAACTGTCCAACGAGCGTTCCACAGCATAGATGATGACATCGACCTTGTTGTCCGCAAATTCTTTGGCAATAAGGTTTCCCTTGCGCACAGCTCGTCCGTTACGCTGCTCTAAGTCCGAAGGTCGCCAAGGCGTGTCCAAATGATGGACCGCTACGGCACGTTGCTGAGCATTCACACCAGTACCCAACATGGATGTAGAGCCGAAAATAATACGAAAATCTCCACGGTTCATCGCATCTACCATCGCTTTTTTTGCCTTCTCGTTCTTACACTCTTGGATAAAGCGTATTTCGTAGGAAGGGATATGATAGTCTTCTACCAGCTTGCGCTTGATTTCCGAATAGACATTGAAGTCTCCACCTGGCTTATAAGTGCCCAAATCAGAGAACACAAACTGCGTACCTTTTTGTGCATCATACTTCCGATAGTAGTCATTGAGTAGTTTCGCACAGTGGCTTGCCTTGTTGTCGATATGGTCTGAGTAACTATTTTCATCAATCATGCGTAAATCTAAGCTCATCTTGCGGGCATAATCAGTCATTAAGAATTAAGGGAAACAGAGGGAAATATAGGGAATGTAACTATTTGAAATATCATTATTTAGCATTTTCCTGCCATTATGGGGATTAGCAAAAACGAGCATCAAACGGCAGGAGTTCCGTTACCAAATCGTAACCCATCAGGGAAAAAGCAAAAAGGGGTTACGAATTGAATGTAAACAACTGTGTCATAGGTTTTTATTCTTCATCTTTCATTTTTCTGCATCGCTCAGGAATACTTGTTCATCTGTACCTTTGCAAGCAAAGGAAATTTAGAAAAAACGACAGAAAAATGAAGGAAAACAAACTCAAAGTATCGTTCTTCGTTCAGGCGAAACGAACCGACAAGAAAGGACTTGTGCCTGTTATCGGGCGCATCTCAGTTGGCAGAACCCATTCTGGCTTTTCTACCAAGTGCAAGACTCCGCTCACTCTTTGGGACAGTCGTAAGCAACGGCTCGTCGGCAAGAGTGCAATGGCGGTGTCCGTCAATCAGAAACTCGGTGAATGTACTGCACTCATCCACTCACGCTTTCACGAACTCAGTGAAAGGGAAGAATCTTTTACCGCCACCGATGTGAGGGATGCCTATCAGGGACAAATCCACCGTCAAGCCTTGCTCTTGGAGAGTTTCAGCGAGTATCTCACACAGACAAAGGAACGTATCGGTATCGACCGAGAATTAAAGACATTCAAGCTCCGTACCTACCAGCTCTCCCTGCTCCATGAGTATGTGCAGAAGAAACACAGGGTAAGCGACATTCCACTTTCACAACTGGACAAATCCTTTATCGAGGGCTTCGAGTATTATCTCACCATCGACCGCAAGCTGAAACGCAGCAGCATATCAAGCGCCCTATCTACCTTGCAGACCATTGTCCGTATGGCGGTGAAGAAAGGCGTCCCGGATTTCTATCCTTTCTTTGGTTACAGCTATGAACGCCCTAAGGGAGAGCCGAGATGCATCACGCAAGACGAACTACAAAAGATAATTGACTTGGAGATTGAGTGGGAGAATTACCGCATTGTGCGTGATTTGTTCGTCTTCTCCTGCTTCACAGGTCTGGCAATCTCAGATGTCCGCAATCTTCGTGAGGAAAACATTGTTTTGGAAGAGGGGGAACTCTGCATCAAGGGTAGACGCATGAAGACCAAGACACCGTACCGTGTACAGGTGCTTCCCCCTGCGCTGACTATCATGAATCGTTATAGAGGGATAAGGGCAGGCTTTGTCTTTGACGTGCCGACCATCGACATTGTCCTCAATGGCATGCACTACATACAACGAAACATCGGCATGGGAACTCCGCTAACCTTTCATATGGCTCGCCATACCTTTGCGTCGATTATCACGCTCTCGGCAGGTGTACCTATCGAAACGGTGAGCCGTATGCTCGGACACACCAACCTGAGAACAACACAGGTATATGCAGCGGTTTCCTCCGAAAGAATCCATCGGGATATGCAAGCGATACAGCAGCGAATACAAGATACATTCACCTTAAAACTTTGACATTATGGCACGAAGTACATTCAAGACACTATTCTATATCAATCGCTCCAAAGAGAAAAAGAACGGCAAATGCCCGATTATGGGACGCATCACCATAGACGGTGAGCAGGTGCAATACAGCACGGGCAAGGAAATCGCTCCCGAACTTTGGGACAGTCGTAAGGGACGGTGCAAGGGAACAGGAGGAGAAACAAAGGAAATTAACCGCTATTTGCAAACCAAAGAGGAACAAGCCAAAGCGAAGTATCAAGAATTAGTCTGGCAACGTGGCTATATTACCGCTGAGTTGCTGAAGCGTGAACTCATGGAAGAAGACAATCCCAAAGGTTTTCTTATGGAGGAAGCACGACTTTTCATAGAGGAAAAGCGTCCTTGTGTAGGAATAACGGTAGCCAAGCCGACCTTTGCCAACTACATCTATTCCACACAACTCATAGAGGGTTATTTGCGTGAACGCTTAGGATTAGAGGATATTCGTTACTCCCTGTTGGACTATGGCTTTATCGAGGGGCTGGACTTCTATCTTAAATCAGAGCGCAACCTTTCTCTTGCCACTATTCAGGTAGCGGTCATCTTCCTTAGAAAGCTCATCGGCATCGGTCAGCAGAAGAAATACATCCGCATCGATCCATTTGTGGATTACAAGGCAGAACTGCCACACCGCACACGCAGGTATCTCACAACAGAGGAACTGCAGCGGGTACTGCAAACTCCCATCATTGACAGACAGTTTGAGCGAGCAAGGCAACTCTTTCTTTTCTGCGCTTTTACAGGATTGGCTCGTGTGGATATGCAACGGCTCAAACCGAAGCATATCATCCGTAATGCAGATGGTACGGAGGAAATCCGCATCAAAAGGCAGAAAACAGACGTGGAAGCCATCATTCCACTCCTGCCCATTGCCAACCAAATCCTTTCGCTTTATATCAAGGACAAGAAAGCAGACGAATTGATATTTCCCAATCTTACAATAAGGAAAGCATCCTTTGCGTGTGTGAACATCGGGCAGATATGCCGGATAGATAAGGGCTTGACCTTTCACATGGCTCGCCACACATTCTCAACCACGATTTGCCTTTCCAATGGTATTTCGATGGAAACGCTCAGCAAGATGCTCGGACACAGCAATATAGGTACGACACAAATCTACGGAAAGATAACCGACCATAAGATACAAGAGGATATGACTGCACTCACTGACAGGGAGCATTCAGCCTTTGAGGGTTATTGCAAGTCGATTGCACGGCAGAACATATTGCAACGTAGACATGAGGAATGAAATAAAAACAAAAGACATTCAATTCAGCAGTAACTATCACATTTAACACCAAAAATCATGAATAAAAAACGGGACATCAAACAGGAACTTTCCTACTTTCGGTTGAAGTTAAGAAGTTTTATGAGGGAGCACCACCCAGAAAGATTGAAAGACACGGAATTTATCACGGCACGGGCAGACATGGCTCTCGCTGCTTATTGCGATGCCGTGGTACAAGGTTTTTCGCACCTCGAAGCAGAGAGTATGGCAAGTGAGGTGTTGTATCAAGGTTTGCACTTTTCCAAGTATGACACGCTTATTTCTGTCTTGGAAAACGAGTTTGAAATGGAACTGCCTGCACCGCTCCCCGAGAAGTTTGCACGCATATTGTTGTCGAACAAGGCTGTTCAAGCCACATTCGACAAGTTCGGTTTGACGGACACATTTGTCACAAGCGGACAATACGACCGTCTTTACACCGAACTCACAGGCACGATTGTGCTGCTCATCGAGAGCAATAAGCTACCAACGGTCAGACAGGCGGAGGAAGCAAGCCCGAAGTAGTTGTAAGTAAAAGCGCACGCAAAGTCCCTGATGCCGTTTCTTATCGTGCAAAGGTACGATGGCAGCCAATCTGCCCTGCAAGGTCAAGTCCTGCGGATGGAGAGAAGAATCTCCACCGTAGGATTTTTCTTTTTCAAGTCGGTACTGCCATCCTCAATATCCGTGCGGTTGTATTCATCTCTCCCAACCTTGCAGGGTAGGACTGCCGTATAGAGTATATGCACGACAAGAATACGGCATACTCAGGCTCTTTGGACGCAAGGCGCTGTTCCCAACTGTAATCCACTGTTTTGCGAACCCTCCCAATCAGACGACAGATATAGCACTTATATTCTCGAACAAAAAAGGAAAGAGCCGGTTCCTCATCTCATTACCGCAATAACACTGACGCATTTCCTTTGTTTTTTCTCTTGTTTTCCTGACATTTCCCTGCTTATCCTCATTTCTTGCAGCGGTGCTTCCGAGGGTTTACTTTTGCACTCGATAAGTACGGCAATGGACTGCATAACAGCTTGTTTGCCGAGTAACAATAAAGTAATCAAAACAAAATCAAGGCAATGAAACTCATTATCATCGACCGCAAAGCGTGGGAGCGACACTGCTCCGAATTTGCAGACTTTATCCATCGTGTAGAGAAGCTCATCGGCAATCCGCCCGAAACGGACGAATGGCTCGACAACGAAGCTGTGTGCAAGCGTTTGGGCATCAGCAAACGTACCCTGCAATCATACAGAGATACGGGGAAAATCTCTTTCTCCATGATTGGACATAAATGCTATTACAAGGAGAGCGACATCACGGAGTTGCTGAACGCAAACAATGAATGAATTATGGCGGAGAATGAAATCATTACGCAGGAAGACCCTCAGATGCAGATGTTTTCTCAGTTGATGGAGAGTACATTGAAGAAATTGGAGCGTTATTGCGCTACCGCCCGTCCGATGCTGAATGGTGAAGTTTACCTTTCGGGCGAGGAGGTTTGCAGCCAATTACGGCTCAGCACACGCACGCTCCAAGAGTACAGAAATGCAAGAATACTTCCTTTCTACAAAATCGGAGGGAAGATACTATACAAGCAGAGCGACATACAGACAATGCTTGAAAGGCATTATAACGCAATACCCAAGAAATTATGGCAAGAATAGATGAACAAAGGAAACAACGTCTGGAACAAGCCCTTCGAGATATGGGCATTTATGGCGTTAAGCTCCGCAAGCCCGAAGAGTTGCCCGATTTTGATCAGCCCATAGATTATGAAGAGGAAAAGAAAAGATTTGAGCCTGTTAAAGTTGAGGAACAAAATGACAAGGAGAGTCACAAGGACTATTCTCAACCGTCCTATCAAGAAACAGAGTTGTCACCAACGGAAAGGGCTACTTCTACCAATCATCAACGAATGGGAAAAACAAAGAACAGGAAGCAATTATCCGAGTTTCAGGGGAAATATCTCCAGCCCTTTCGCAACAGTCACCGCAAAGCCGTGTATATATCAGAGGAAACTCAACGAAAGTTGGACTTCGTGGTGAGGAAAATTGGTGAGCAGGGAGCAAGCGTTTCAGGATATGTGGAGCAGGTACTTCGAGAACATCTCGACCAATACAAAGATGATGTGGAAAGATGGCGGAAACTCTGAAGTACTGCATTCCTCGAATGCAAGCCTACGCTGAGTTACTGTATTCAATGAATGCAGTAACACGGCATGGGCTTATAATCCCATTTTCTACATCAGCAAGGTGTGTCTTTGTCCGACAAACTGCCGTTTGTCCCACAAAGCCCCTTGCCCCGAAGGGGATTAAATCACTCCAAAGTCGTGATTAGGAAACAAACAAAACAATACAATTATGACCAAATTAGAAATAGCCAATGAGAATCGTTACGGACACCGAAACACTGTAGAAGTTCCACACTGGGACAGATGGGACACCCGTATGCCCAATGTGAAAGACCAACTGCGTGCCATCGACCTATACAACAAATCCGGGGCAATAAGCAAGTCTGATTTCGTGCGTGCCCGCATTCTTGGGGAGAGTTTCAAAGTGATAACGGTGGATAAATCTGCCGTAGAGTATTACCGCAAGCTCTCCGAACTCACAGCCCAAGTACATAAGATAGGCACAAACTATAATCAAGTCGTCCGCTTGATGCATCTTTATACGGCAGAGAAAAGTGTAAAAGCATTGTTACAAGAACTTATCCAGCAGACAAAAGAACTTACTGTCCTGAAAGAAAAGACCTTAAAATTAAGTAATGAATACAAGGATAGAATGGGCTAAACCACATGCCAAGCATTTTTACTTTTACGAAGTAACATTTTAATAGCTAAGTTTTTTACGGATTTCTATCATTCTTCCGTGCTTTGTTGTATGCATCTTTAGTCATTATTCCTTTGATGGCTTCATTTGGGCTTAGTGCTTCCTTGTAGAAAATCCAGTGAACTATAGCCTGGGAACTATAAACTGATGTATATGCTTGAATGAAAGTCCAACCTTTGTCGGACATATAATTACCTGCATCAACCATACTATTAAAAAGGATTTCTTCGCCTTTTTCATCAACTAATTTTTGTTTACTTTTAAGTCCACTCCATACAGAGTACACGGGATTATTTCCAAAATCAAAAACAATTGTTAGACCAGATGATAACTCCTTCTCAATACCTTTGACTTCGCAATAGTATTTCTTGTTTTGAGCTAACATAGTGATAGATGACACTATCATTAGAAAGAAGAGGGCAGTTCTTTTCATGTAATTCCTATTTTGTTATAAAAGTTCGTAGTAATTCTTTATTTCTTTTCCATTAGTTTTCTTCTGGCAGCATTCAGGAAGAGAGCAAAGTTGTGAAGCATTTAATCATACCTAAGTACTTACTCGACGCTATTCCTCTCCTTTTAATCGTTTTATTTCTTTATCGAAATCAGATATATATTCTGCGTCTTGTTTATGGCGGAACACCTCATATTCTCGTTCCGCCTTCACCTTAGCCTCCAATGCGGAGATACTCCCTAATCCGTCAAGGATAGGACGACCAGCAACAGTCAAAAATCCATCAAGTAGTGTACTCCAATCATGCATGGTCATTGGAATTTCTTGTTCAGCACGATCTTCTGCCAAATCAAGATAGGCGGATACAAGACGATTGATTGCCGTCATGTGCCTTTGGTCGAGATAATTCTTGGCAATTGTTATATCCGACTTCATTACCTTCCCGTCTGGGGCATGCCTCCATGTGGTCAGTCCCATGTGAGGTTGGCTTGCATTAGCCTTCCCATAAATAATTTCGGCTGCCGTCTGTTCGGAAATTGCCCAATGCAACTTGTTCTGCACCGATGCAAAGAAGCGTTTTGTCTCTGGCGCTTGTTTGTCGTAGTCTATCGACAGCGCATAAATATCTGTAATTTTCTGATAGAAGCGTCGCTCGCTGGCACGTATCTCCCGAATATCTTCCAGTAATTCCTTAAAATAATCGTGTCCAAACTGTTCTCCTTGCTTCAATCGTTTTTTATCAAGTACATAACCTTTGGTTATGAACGAATTAAGCACTTTCGTAGCCCATTTTCTAAAGCGTGTCGCTTGCTCTGAATTTACTCTATACCCTATTGCAATAATGGCATCTAAAGGGTAGAATGTGACTTCCCGTGTCACTTGGCGAGTGCCCTCATTTTGAACTATTCGGAATTTCCGAATAGTTCCCTCTTCTGATAACTCCCCAGTGCTGAAGATACTTTTTAAGTGTTCATTAATGGTACTAACATTTACATTGAATAGCTCAGCCATGCGCTTTTGTGTAAGCCAAAAAGTACCATCCTCATAATGCACTTGTATGTTTACATCGCCATTGTCATTAGTATATAATATAATACTGCTCTCCATAATTGAATTGTCTGATTTTTAGAATGTAAAATTGCATTTTCTTTTATTATACTCTTTCACCAATATTATCGCTTTCCGTAGCATTGTCCATTAGACGATCAATGAAAGCTTTATTTCTCAGTTCTGCACGTTCTTTTAAGACAGAGAACTGGATTACCTCCATATATAGAGAACCATCAATATTTGAACCACTATCATCTGGTACGGTTTTCATTGGACGAAAGAGATAATCTAAATTAGGTGCAGTCTTAAAATCACCATCCGCAGCTCTAACATCCCTCTTCTCTAAACTTTCACCAATAAGGTAACCATAAAAGGTAAGAAATTTATATTCTGGTTTAGTGAAATTCCTAAGGAAATAGGCATACTTAGATATCTGAAGTAGGCAATCTGCCAAATTTACATTCGGATTTTTAAACTCTATAATAACGCATTTTCCCTCCGATGGAAACAAAAGCACATCCGTCCGCATTCTCTCACGATTTTCGCCTAAAGATGTAAGATAACGTTGTTCCTCTTCATCAAAATCATCTCTGAAAATTCGTTCGTCATTTAATTTCACCTTTGATAACATACTTTCAGAAGAACCTTTGAAATACATATATTCTTCATTAATCACCCATAGGTCACTAGTAAGTGGATTGTCGCTATGTTGCTTAAAGATTAGGTTATGAAGAAGTTTTTCATCCACATTTCTTTCAGTTGCATCTTGACAGACTAACATACGCTTTAGAATTTTATCCATCAGTTCTATCACCATTTTTCTGCGTGCAACGTATTTAGAAAGTGTAGCACGGTTCTGAATAGGCAAAGACTCGACTAATTGATCAACAATATTTGAAAGTTTGCCTTGATAGTCATCTGAAGAAGGATCTAAATTATTTAGATTTTGAATGCTGTTTTCATATGACGCACTTTCTTTTGCCATTATCTTGGCATCATACGCATAAGCCTTCTTAAACACCTCATCCACGCTATCGCATAACGAAACATCCGCTAAAGCTTCTTCGGAAAGTAAGTAGTCTCTTTTTAATTGCTCGATCTTTTCATGAAAATGTTCATTTTGAATTGATATTTCTTGGTAAATTTCACGAGCTTTATTGTTAACGCCGTCTTGTATGTCATTCAATACAATTTGTTCATCAATATAGCCTTGTGCCTTGGCTATTTTTTTAAAATCAGTTTTATCGATAATTTCAATGTTACCTCGCTCATCACTGTCAAGTGCATCAAAGTAATCACTTTTAAGTAAAAACAAGTATCTATAGCCATTTAAGGATGCATTGGGATCTATGCAAGTTAATTTGATTTTGGTTGTTTCAGAAATTTCATTCTTACTGGTAATTTTAATCGCACTCGCAGGAAGAATACTTGAGCTGATTTTATATGGTAAAACGTTAATAGATACCGAGGTGTTCTCCACGTTTTCTACACGTTTCATATCTTCCGACATCTTGCACACTGGTACCGAGATAGTTATGTCCTTTTGTGTCGGTTCAGGAATCTCATCTGCAGCGATTCTTTCGCGGTCTTTTTCTATCCCCCCAACAAAATATATGATATTGATAGATGGGAAAGACGACTTTATATTACAAAAGGCAAGCAAATAATGATTAAACAAGGCTTTTTTAATGTCTTCACAACCCAGTTCTGCATATATTTTAGCATCCTTGGCTTCTATAGGATGTGCCATTTTGACAGTGGTTTTCACTTCTTCTCCATCTGCAGGAGAAGGCTCTTCTGTCTTATACAGAATCGTGTTTTTCCTTAAAAAAGGGTTTGTTTTTGAAAGTGCAAACTTTCTTTTCATTGTACGTGTACCATCCCAATATATACTATCAAAGTTTACATATTGGAAAGAGTGAATCATCTGGATACGACCAGAACCACGATTGTTAAAGCCCTTTGTATCATCCTTATAAATAGAAAGTCTATCAAAGTTCTTATTATCGAAACCAATACCATTATCTTCAATTGTAATATCTGCGAGTGTCACACGGTTACCGCCCAAAGAAGCGTTAAAATTTAATATGATATTGATATAAGGAGCAAACTCAACATTATTTCTCTGTCGCAGCCTTATTGCTTCAAGACTATTTGTAAATCCCTCGAATAAGGGTTGAAAAATATTAGCAGATTTTTTAATACTCTTTAAAATACCCGACCATCTAAGATCTTTATATTCCACAAATTTATTAGCATCTTCGAACATAATTGAAGTTATTTAGGTTACATTTATTTTGTTTTTGCCATCTATTGCCTTCTGTGCATCCTATAAAACTCTTCATTCATATAATTTTTTCATATAGCTTTCTGAAATTAACTCTCCAGGTTGCATCTTTAAGCGATAGATTAATACTTGCATTTCGCCAAGAGGTATGTAAGTTGAAAGCTTGAGCTTCAAGCAAGGACTTCCTTTCGATGAGCCGAAATATACTTTCTCCACCTTGTAATATCCATCAATAGCCCCTGCCACCATTGGCAAGAAATATTCGATATCCATCAGGTTGATAGTGGGAATCTTTTCCATGACGTAGGTGGTGGCTTGATGATTGGCAAACGCTTCAGATTCTCTGTCTGTTTCGCGCACAAAGCCTGTAAGCACATTCTTTACCTCTTTCTTAGGGATGGGGTCCAAAGTTCCCACTTGCCCCAATGCTGGAATGTTCAAATCCGAATCAAGCGTGAAAGAAGGACTTACATGAAAAAAACGCTCCACATTCTCTATCATCGCATCATTGTTTACCACCTCGTTCGCTATCACCTCGGGGCGTATTTTTATTTGCTCCCACAATCCGTTATCCTCCTTCTTTAGCAATGCCAAGATAAGGTAGTTGCTGTTTGCATGCGGACGATACAGTTTGCCATTCAGCAAATGGAAGTTGTTTTGAACGTATTCATGGCAATCCATTCCATCGCGCGGCTGAAGGATGCGGAAGTCATATAGCTTGTTCAGCGTGGCTTGAATCCTCAATCTGAATTCCTTCCGCACATAGGCCCGCCAATTCGATTGCTGACGTTTGTTATCACGTCCATATAGGGACACGATAAAAAGGAAATTAACATCGTAGTGACACAGCAGCAGCGTGTCTCTGTCAAACAGTCTGTTCTCGTACTGCCTGTTGAGTTGCACATTCCTATCTTGGCTGTTCAATGTTCCCTCGTTGAATGAAAGGAATTTATCACCGCTGTTCGCCCTGTTGGGGATTCTGGCACTAATAAAGAAATTAGGAATGGGATTGTAGCCCTCTGTGAGTGCATCACGCAGTTGCGGTTGTTCGTTTGCAGCACCATCCAAAAACAGGTTCAGGTTCCACTGAATCACATTCTTGGCGTAGGTGTATTGCTTGTAAATGGAATTTGTACCCAAATGCACCGCATCGCTCTTCGTGCGCTTGTAATACTTGCTGTCGCCTATATAATAGGTCAGTTCGGCGGGAATGTCGGATTGTTCTATGAGCCCTTGCCCAATAAACATATGGTCAACCAACTTTCCATCTTTTTGTTCCAACAGTTCCTTTGGTAAGTCTTTTTTGTCGTTTCCACCAATAAGAACATCAATCATCACCTCAAAAATGTGAGCAAAGTCCTTGGTCAGCAGATAGTCTGTTTCAAATTGGTTCATGGCAATCTTGTACTCTCTGTCAAAGAAAGCATAGCACAAATCCCAAATCCGCAACGCCTTGTCGCTGAAATATTTATATTTTATCTGTTTCAGTCTTTTACACCCAACATTCCGCTCTATATATGCCCTCCGTAACCTTTCAATACCAATCAAAGGATATTGTATATTGATTTCAAAACTAAAACCATGCGTCTGCTTGATATAGTTGAGAATGGAGAAATAGATAACAAGCAGCTCTTCATCGAAGTTCATAACTTTTTTCTTGTTGATGGGCGAAACATAAATAGGTTTTCCTCTTTGAATGATGGCAGGCGAATTCGCAATGGTTTTCGTCCACTGAATTTTATTATTCCCCGAATGCAGATTCTTTGCAATAAAGGTGAAATAATCTTGATTGTCCTTATTGAAATCTCTCAAGGCTATAATAACATCGAGCAGCGTGTTGTGTTTTTGCTTTCTGCCACTGCTTTCTTTTTGATGCTCCCTGCTTTCGAGAATGTTGTCATTGTTCGTTTTCCGATACACGCTGATGGTGCGATAAATCCAAATGGAAAGGTTGGACAGAAATGCCTTGTACTCTTTGCACCCTTCTTCCGTAAACTTCTCCTTTATCCGCTCATTCTCAAAGTCTATAATCTCCAATGGCGAAGCCCCGAAAATGGTGTCGGTTTGATCGTTGCCTTCCGTTTCACCTGTCAGCACCACTTTGGGCAAGAAGAACACTACATCCTTGGCAGTCTTTGAATAGCAGTACCCCACATAGGTGAACAATTGTGTCTTTTCTATTTTGGGAAACGACACAATGCCTTCAAGAATGTCCTTCACAGTCAGGCCGCCTCTAACATTGTAATTGAGTGCGTATGGGTATCCTTCTATAAATAATAGCATTGAGGGAGCGTGTTTAGTTTACTTTTTCAACCTTTAAATTCCATTCAGCAGGAATAGCAGAAATCAAATTGTCTATAATAACTTTTCCGCCCCATCCGTTCGTAGATACATAAATTTTTTCTCCATTGCAATCTATTATTTCCACTCTCGGTTCTATATCCGTCCTTAGTTCGTATTCAGCTTGAGTTTCGATAAAGTGAGACACAAATGTTCCAAGGGATTTCCAATTATTAACAACTTCAGTTGCGGTCAATGCAGGGTGACTCGCTATGTACTGCTTCACTAATGTTGCAGCTGCCATTCTCTTAGCCACCGGTATACCTCCATTTATGGAATATTTTGTATAATCCTTTGATGGATTGGAGTCATCATCTTGATTATCCTCAATGCCTGTTTCATTTGTTGTATCAGAAACAAGTTCTATGCCAAGCGTTTCCAGCATTTGTATAAGCTTCGTTTGCCCCTCTGCACCGTATAATTCCGAAAAAGACACCTCTCCCGTTTCGCTTGTCATGAAAATATCGCCCTCACCATCTTTGCACACATCGTTCCAAAGATAGAAAAGCACTTTGTTCAGCAGCATTTTTTCTGTAATAATGCTATCGTGAGGATTCACAAAATAGTCGCCCAGCATCTTGTCTTCGCTGTGCGTTGTGTCAAAAATCCTCTTATTGATTTCTTCTTGGAACGATACCCAAGAATACTCCTTGCTACCAACTACGATTTTCCATTTTTTGTTCTTATATTTGATGGGTTCATACTCCCAATCCCATCTGCGCTTGAAGGCACTATCAATGGGGAATAAACTCTGGTCGCTGGTGTTCATCGTTGCTAGGATGAAGAGGTTTGCAGGTAGGTGCAGTTCACCATCTTTAATTCCGTCGTTCTCAGTCCCCAATGTCTCTTTCAAATAAGCCTTGAGATCGGTGTCTGCCTTGATAGTGTAGCTCGACTCGCCTTCAGCATTTCTGTCCAGTAGTTGAAACAAATCACCGAATATCTGTGCGCAATTACCACGGTTTATTTCCTCTATTATCAAAAAAACATCCTCATCCGTTTGGTAAGCACGCACATAAGCATTGAGGAAAACCTGTGGCACAAAATGATAGCCTATTGTCTTATCAACGATAGGTTCATTCTTCTTTGCTTGTGCCAGATCATCGTCCTCGTAGTATTTGGTCTTTACCCCTGCATCTGTGTAGCGGTATTGTTTCTCCATAGCAGGCTTGTAAGCCCCCACAAAAGTAGCGTAATCGCTATCAGGGTGGAAAGTAGTGCGGAAGATGTTTTCTTTTGGCACATCGTTGCTTTCCAAATACTCTTTTATTTTATACGACTTACCTGTACCTGGTGCACCATAGTAAATTACCTGGTGGGGAAGGCTATTGCTGTGATATGATACCTTCATTATACTAGAAGGGAATAGTTCTGCTATATCTTCATCTGTTAGTAGAGATGGTGATGTTGAAAAAGGACTCTTAATCAGCTTTTCTATTTCTTGATGATAATTCTCTGTGTCAGGCATTAATAAGTCTATCATTTCAGAAGAAACTATTTGTTTTAGCGTGTTTTGTAAGCGAGCAAAAACAGAACTTTCTTGAAGAATAGCAACATCTCTATTTATCCAAATAACTAAAGCAGCTTTAACCTTATCCGTTTCTAAATAAGAATTTATGTTCTGATAGAGCCCTGAATCTTTTATCAAAATTCCATCACGAATGCGAAACAAAGGAGAATTACCCCGTTTTGGATAATCAAAACGATTTGTTGGATTAATTAAAGAGGCTTTTACCTGCCCTGCTGAATAAAAATTACTCCCTACATTATAATCGCCATTGTGATATTTGAGTGGATAATAAAAATTAGGAGTATAGAATTTTTCCCGGACAGAACAAATCTGTCCAACAAAGCTCTCAAAAAGTTCTTTATCGTTTTTTTCTCTTGAACTGCACTCGCTAATTCCTTTTTTATTGCAGAACATATCTAATGCAATAAAGTATCTTATTGCACTAACTTTTTGTGTAGCCCCTTGTAAATTGGGGTCAGGAGAAATTGATGATAATACTCTATACGCATTGAGTATATCCTGCTTATTTATGTAATCCATAATTGCTTATAGTTTTTATTAAAGCCGATGCTATAACCCATCCTAAAACAGGTGGCACTGCATTTCCAATTACCTTGTAGCGAGATTGTAATGGAATAGAATCAAAATGATAATTATCAGGGAAAGATTGAATTCTTGCAATTTCGCGCACAGTGTACCTCCGATTTTCTATTGGATGAGTAATTCCACAATTCTCTGGCTGAGCTGATGCTGTTATCGTCCCATTTATTTCGCCCAATGCAAAACGCCTATAGAACTTTGGAGCATGATATTTTTTGGGGTTGTCATAAATTCGTTTAAACCTTGGAGGTAATTTTTCGTAAGGAATGTCCTTCCACGATTTCCCCTCTGTAGAAATTTGGGGTATCTCTGTTATATGGAATGGTTTTGCAAAGAAAGACAGATATTCTTTACCAGTTTTGCAAGGACCAATCATATCAACCATATACTGTGTTGCAGCAGTATACTCCCAATACTCTGACCCGCTTACGCCATTGAGATTCTGGAGTACACTTCCAACTAAAAGATTTTCATAATTGCCGTGGCAGAAAGATGGAATATTATGGTCTACAACAATATTAGCCATTTCGGCAAAATCAAATGTGGGTAAATTACGCTCTGTTCCGATTATTAGAACTCTGTAACGTGATTGGGGAACACCATAATCTTTTGCACAGACCAAATGAATTGCAACATTATATCCCATATTCTCCATTCTGTTTTTAATTTCTTGTGGAACGGTTACACCCGAAGGCATTTTTGAAGATAAGATGCCACGCACATTCTCAAATACAAAAGCTTTGGGTCGTTTCCCTATCTGAATTTTTGACTTCAATATTCGTTCACATTCTTCAAATAATGTACCTCGACCATTGTCATCATGAATTCCTTTTCTATTTCCAGCATTTGAGAATGGTTGGCAAGGGAAGCCTGCCAAAAGAATATCGTAATCGGGAATTTCTTCAACATTAACCGAACGAATATCCCTTAAAAGGCATTTTGCGTGATTATTTTTGGCCAATAAAGAATTAGAATTATAGCAGGTTGCTGCATCTGTATCAAAATCATTTGCAAATACAATTTCAGTAGGTAATTCCGGATAAGATTTCCCCATAAAATCGAATCCTCCTATAAATCCCAAATCTAATCCTCCACAACCAGAGAATAATGACGCTATCTTTATTTTATTTTTCATCTTTAACGAGCCTATTATTTATAAGGTTCTACCAAATCTTCAAGTGTAACGTCTAAAATCTTGGCGATATTGATAAACTGTGCAACAGAGGGTTGCATCTTGTTTGTAGACCATCTTGACACAGTCATTTCCGTAACGCCTAATTGTGCAGCCAACCACCGATTGGTGATGTTTTTCTCTGCCATGACAACGCGTAGTCGATTTGGATAATTGTTCATGCTCATATTTAGCACATCATGTTATACTTAATTCGTGCAAAGATAAACATTTATCTTTAATTATCTACTTGATTGTCAGAATTATCTCTGAACAAAAACATTTAATATAGTTTATGAGGTTTTTTATAGTTTAATTTACTACCTTTGCACATATTACTTCGTGTGTTCTTTGAGGTGTTGCAGAATAAAGAAGGAGAAAGAAACTCGCTCGTTTCCAACTCGTAACCCTTTTATCCTTTATTCTTTCTTACTCTATTGATTATCTGAAAGATACAGATTTATTGAATCTTTTGCGGGCATAATCGGTTGCAATAAGCATCTTTGCCCTTTCCTCGCTCTCACTCAGTGGTGCTCGTCCCAAAAGCGTGGCATCGCCACTCTTGGCAAACTCCATCAGTTTGCCGATAAAAACCTCCTGTTCGGGTGTCGGTGGTATGTTATGCAGTATCTCATTCTTCTCCGGTCTGTCAATACCGATGTCCTTGGCTGTACGAAAATCGCAAATCTCCGCATAAAAGTAGTACCTGTGAATGTAATCGGCTGATTACTAATAGAAAACAGAATATATGATATAATAAGGTGAACGATTAAGAAACGAGCGAGTTTCTTTTCCTTTCTTTATTCTGCAATGCTTCAAAGAACACGTTAATTCTATGTTGCAAAGATAATGATTTCTTTATGAAAAGCAGTAGGAATTAGAGAAAAAGTGCTTGTTGTTCCATTCTTTTTACTTTTCAAATAATTACAAAAGGATAGATATACAAAATAAATCTATAAATATATCGTAAAACAAGCGGTTTGATGAAATATAATTGTTATCTTTGCATTTGATAATTGTAAATCAAAGACTTGGAAGATGAAACTGAACAGAATAAAACTTGTGCTTGTGGAAAAAGAAATTTCCCAAACGCAATTGGCAAAGGAACTTGGCAAGAGTTTCAGTACAATCAATGCGTATTGCAGCAATCGCAAACAACCCTCTTTAGACTTGCTGAATAAAATAGCGGAATATCTATCCGTGAATATCAAGGACTTAATTGTCGATAAATAAGAAGTAGGTATGGAAGATAAAATATTAAAGTCTGTTTCCTGCGAGGACGTCAGGGTGAAATTCCAACTCTCATGTATCTTATGGGTATGAATCAAGTATGTTTCCTTTAAAGGTCTAAAAACGAAGTATGTCAGTACCTTCCTGCACTTATTTAATCATAAAATTGAGTGTTTTGACAATTCGTTATAAATTTAGAGCAAAAAATGAAAACAAAACATCAGATTAAACAATGGTTGCTAATCACTATCATAACATTTTTTCTTTATGATGTGATATGGCTTGCTGGAGATTATGATGATTTTTCACGGAGTGTTTTAAACCATTCAAGTGAAATTATTGAAGATTTTGTTTATTGCTCATTATTCTCCTTGACAAGCATTTTTATATGTAATCAGCTTATTAAACTGTCTGAGAAACGTCAGCATATAACAAATAAGCAATTAACAGGAATTGCATGGTGCGTGATTTTTATAAATATAATTCTTGCTTTTATTTGTGAGTTTATTTATGAGGGCGTAATTTGTAGCAATGTCCCTGATAATGATTTTTGGGGAAACTCTTATATCTTTGCCTTAATTGCATCTCTCATAGGATTGATCAACGTGAATCATTACTATACAAAGATCGTTGAAAGTCACTATAATGAATATATATCGTTTAAGAAGAAATCTCTCAAAGCTCAGTTAGATCCACATTTTCTATTCAACAGCCTAAGTGTCTTGGCTGAGTTGACAAGAGAAAACGGGGCTAAGGCTGAAGAATTTACGCTTCGTCTTGCAAATGTGTACAGACATGTATTAAAAACAATTGACATGGATATAGTTCCGTTGTCAGAAGCAATGCTTTTTGCAAAGAATTATACCGGGATATTGCATGTGCGGTTCGGAGAGTCAGTTGTATTCCGTATTGCTGATTTCCCTATAAATAGTAATGAGTATATGTTGCCAATGAGCATACAAGTCCTTGTGGAAAATGCGATTAAACATAATTTGGCTTCCCGTGAAAGCCCATTGATTATATGTATAGATCGCAAGGATAATAAAATTTTAGTTTCAAACAATATTCAAACAAACAAAGACAATGTGACGAAACCTTCCTTTTCCTTAGGTATGGGATTGCAAAATTTGCAACAAAGATACATCATCGAGACAGGGACAGGTATTGATATTAGGGAGAGCAACACAGAATTTACAGTATACGTTCCAATTATTGAAAAATGAACAAGATTGTTATTATAGAAGATGAGACATTAAGTGCCAATCGCCTCATTAGATTGATAAAGGATTACGATGATTCCATTACTATCCTTGGTCCATTCCAAACAACTGATGAGGTCAAGAACTTTCTTACAAGTGACCACGATTATGATTTAATCATATCAGACATAAGGCTTGGTGCACATACTGTATTTGAAGCCTTTGAGTTGAACATGCCAACCTCCTTCGTCATTTTTACAACTGCATATGATGAATATGCAATGAATGCTATCAAATCAAATGGCATAGATTATTTGCTTAAACCTGTGAATAGTAAAGATCTGTTCAACTCTTTGGATAAAATCAATATGCTATTACATAAAGCTACTCCACCTACCGCACTGTCTGCAGTGGCACGGGATATGCAAATATGGCGCTCACGCTTTTTGGTTACCAAGGGTGACGAGTTAGTCCCATTGAAAGCTGACGAAATCAGTTGCATTTATAGTGGAGAACGTCAAGTAGTGGCTTATACACATGATGGTGAAGTCTATGTCATGAACGACGGTCTGTCAGATTTAGAAACAACCCTCAATCCTGACATATATTTTCGTATTAATCGACAATATATCGCCAACATCAATTACTTAGAAAAGATTTCATTCTTTTTCAGCTCTAAACTTCATGTTAGGATCAAGGGATGCAGCGATAATAATATAATAATCAGCAAAACCAGAGCCAGCAAATTCAAGCAATGGCTTAACAAATAAACTCATGCCTTATGGGAAAAGTAAAGAAAACTTCTTTGTGTTTTTATGCTTTTGGTTCATTGATAGTTTTACTATTAATGTCATCATGCAACACTTTTAAAGAAATAGTAAAGGAGGAGGTCGTGGAATCAATCACTGACCCCAAAACAGGTACCCCTGTTTTCACGCGAGAGTATGACACGAAACCTTATCAAATTAATGTTGGAGAAATCATAAGGGCCAGGAAAGAACAAAAGAAGAAAAAGAAAAGGGAATTAATTGAGAATTACGAGATAGAACAGACCGATAGTGCGCAACAAATAAAAGCGGATTCAACAAGCAAGTGCAAAATTACGGAATCTGCTCAAAAAATCGATCCATAGTAGCAAAACTTGCCAATTATTAGAAAGTAGATAAAAAGTTTGAACGCGATTTCTTCCGTTTCACCGTCATTTATTTCCGTTTCATGACATTTCGACTTGCAGAATACTATATATAATTTACTTTTGGGACACTAATCGTTTAATCCTAAATAAAACTCAACATGAAAAAATTAGTATTTCTTATGTTGACTGCAAGTCTCATTACAGCTTGTTCGTCAGAAGACCTTAGTCCAGGTGCTGAAACAGCACAGACCACTAACCAATCTGCGACTTCGTCAGTTTCAGTTTCGAACGAGGGTTACTTGGTGTTTCCCACAGTCCAGAGTCTACAAAATTTCGTGGAGCAATATTCGGAAGACGGCGCAGGAGCCTCTGCGTGTCAAAAATTTCTCCCTAACACAAGAGCAATTGGTGGGGCTCATTTTGAATCTGTAGCAGATTTGAGTGAACGTCTTGCTAATGGTCGCCATATAACACGCGCGAACTCTGAAGCTAGTATTGATCAAAAAGTCAACAGCATATCCAATGAGGACCTAAAAGGACTGGATGAGTTGGAAGAGATGACCCAAGACGAATATAATGTTATGAAGGCAGAGAATCTGCTCTTTGATGATATTATGACACACATGGTTGACACAACTCTTCGTGTATGCGTGGAAGGTAGACTTTATAAAATCACAGATCAGGGGACATTCTCCATTGATGTCAAGAAAGAGAAGCTGCTTGATGAATCTATCAGAACATTTAATCCTGAACTTAAGCTTAAAGTAAATCCAGGAGCTTCTGTCGCTCTTGATGAGAATGTTACTTTCACAAGAACATTCTCTGATAAAAGTATTCAATATTCTGAATTTGAGGCTGTAGACGAACCAATAACAGCAACTCTAACTCGAGCAGCATCTAATGACACATATACAGAGAATGCTTTTCACGTGGGTTATAATACGAACTCATATTTATGGAAGAATCATAGCGTGGTACAAAAGTTTTTCGATTGGCTCAGGGGCAAGGATGTGTCTCGCGAAAACAACTTCTCTAAAAAACATCGTGTTCAGATGAAAGTGTTTGATGTGAACTATGGATTTTATGCTAGTGCTGGTATAAAAGTAAATATGCAGAAAAGGAAAAAGTTCTTAGGCATCCCATATTGGAAAGGTGAAAAAGCTTCCAAGATCGTAATTGGATTTAATGGTTTAGATGGAGTTATGAAATACAACAATCCAAGAAACTATTCCACCATTAACCCTACAATGAATACGAATTGGAATACTTTCACGGGTGCAATAAATAATATTCAGTCAAAATTCTTCTATGGTAACTATCATAAATTGAAGTTCATAAAAGATTGGACAGACGATATAATATGCCTGATTCCCGAAATTAAGATTGGAGATAAAGATTGGCGTGAGAAGGTAGGCAACAAACTTTATGAAGCACCAGCGAAGGCCGTCTATTCTCAATTAAAATCATTGGAGAATAAGTATATCTATTCTCCAGTAAAGAAAAGAATTACACCAACAGATCCTATGATGGCTTACTTAGTATGGGGTAATACCAATATTGAGTTTAATAAGGAACATCCGTATATTACAGGAGTGAAAGAATACACTAATTGTAAATCAAAATCGGTAATCTTTGATAGATCATTCGGATTTTCGTTTACTAATGCTGGAGGCATTACAGGTTTCCTTCCTTCCGAGTTTGACATTAATAAACTGGATGTGTTTGGTGCCGCTTATTATGACAATCAATGGCGTGGAGTACGTTTCTATAAATATTAAGAATTATGTTAAGATGTATTGTCTTTTCAATCATGATAATGGTATCTTTTGCGTGTAACGCGCAAGAGATACCTGTCAAATGTCTTGAAACTGAATTTGGCTTTGGTATTACTTTGCCTCTTGACCAGTATCATGGTGGGGATAAATTAGTTGGACCATCATTAGCAGTGAATCTTCGATACAACATCAAGAACACACCTTGGGATTGTGGCTTTCTACTGCAGACGGATGGAGCACGGCGTGATTTCTGGCATGATAGGAATAGCGATAAATGGCAGACTAACAGAACTATGATTTTGGCCGCTACGGGTGGTTACAATTTTCGACAGGGGCAAAAAGTAAATCCTTTCATCAATGTCGCCTTAGGTGTTGGTTTTAATCAAACCGTGGGAGATGAGTTCATGGATATAAATGCAACATCCCCTGTAATAATGCCTAAAATTGGTGTGGAATTATGGCATATAATTAGAGTTAACACACATGTCATGGTAACACGTAAAGGATTTAACACCTATGGCTTAACCCTTGGATTAGTCTTGGGTGGACGACCTAATAAGAACTAAATGTAAGAACTGTTGTTATAAAGATAGAGGGTAAGTAAAAACAGCAATACTACTTATCCTCTATCCATCTTTTATCTGTATTAAACAGAAAATAAATTGTAACTTAACGTGAGTTCGACAAAATCAGATGTTTTAATCCGTCGAACTCACGTTAAATTATGATTTACTTCTTTGTCTTTTCGCTCAAATTTTGTATAATGCGACTAAAAATCCTATGAAAGAAGAAGTAAAAACGAGAATAGTAACTGCAATGGCTCAAAATTTGACTCCAGAACAATTACTATTTCTTAATACAGTATTGAATGACAACTTTAAGAACGTAGAAATCAAACCATTAGGCGATGAAGTGTCGCAAAGAAATAAGGCTAATAATGAATTGCTTAATGCTTTTATTGCTGCCAAGAAGATAGAAGGCTGTTCTGATAAAACTTTGCATTATTATCGCAGTTCAATAGAAGCCCTGCTTGCAAAGTTGAACAAAAAGATAGACGTGATAGTTACAAACGACATTCGCAATTACCTCTCTGATTATCAAGAAGAAAGACTTTCAAGCCGTGTTACCATCGATAACCTTCGGCGTATCTTTTCCAGCTTCTTTGCATGGTTGGAAGATGAAGACTATATTGGTAAGAGCCCTGTGCGAAGAATACACAAGGTTAGAACGGAAAGCCTTGTAAAGGAAGTGCTGAGTGATGAAAATATGGAAGTATTGCGTGATACCTGCCACGAGATACGCGACCTTGCGATGATTGATTTATTGGCTTCTACGGGTATGCGTGTAGGTGAATTAGCAAAGATGAACCGAGAAGATATAGATTTTCAGGAACGGCAATGCGTGGTCTTTGGCAAGGGCAATAAAGAACGAGAGGTATATTTTAATGCTCGCACCAAAATCCACCTTAAACGCTACTTGGAAAGCCGTAAAGACAATAACCCTGCACTTTTTGTATCATTATCTTCACCACATAATCGCCTAACAATAAGTGGTGTAGAAGTGCGATTACGGCAATTAGGGCGAAAAGCTGGCATTAGCAAAGTGCACCCACATAAGTTCAGGCGCACATTGGCAACGATGGCTATTGATAAGGGAATGCCGATAGAACAAGTGCAGAAGCTATTAGGACACGTAAAGATTGATACTACTTTACATTATGCTATGGTCAATCAAACCAATGTCAAGATTGCACATCGCAAGTTTATAGGCTGATAATAGCCACTTTATCTTATGAAAATTCTTAATTATGAGCTTCATTCTGTATCTTTGCATCGTAAACAAAAGAATGAAGTAAAATGAAGCTATCACAAATTGCCGAATATGTAGAAGATAAAATAAGTAGTAGTCAAATTACATTAGAAGAATATGTTACTACTGATTCTATCTTACAAAACAAGCAAGGAAAAGCAGTAGCAACAAACCTTCCGCCAACTGTATGTCCGCTAACGCATTACCTAAAAGGCGATGTGTTGGTAGCCAATATTCGCCCCTATTTGAAAAAAGTTTGGTATGCAAATATAAATGGAGGAGCTTCGGCAGATGTCTTGGTCTTTCGTGCAAAACAAGGCAATGATAGTACATTCCTTTATGCCTTACTGTTACAAGATAGTTTTTTTGCATATGCAATGAAAGGAGCTAAAGGCAGTAAAATGCCTCGTGGAGATAAAGATCAGATTATGAGATATGAATTGCCGACATTCACTTTGCATGAGCAAAAGAATATCGGCAAGTTGATTATAGATATTACTAATAAATTAAGCCTTAATCGTGCGGTAAATCATAATTTAGAGGCGATGGCAAAGCAACTCTACGACTACTGGTTTGTGCAATTTGACTTTCCCGATGAGAATGGGAAGCCGTACAAAAGTAGCGGTGGTAAGATGGGGTGGAATGAGAAG
Source organism: Prevotella multiformis DSM 16608 (assembly GCF_000191065.1). GTDB lineage: Bacteria > Bacteroidota > Bacteroidia > Bacteroidales > Bacteroidaceae > Prevotella > Prevotella multiformis. Next base: position 926,307 of record NZ_GL872282.1, on the reverse strand, counting down.
TTGAAGAGAGAGATACCACAAGGGTGGAAAGATTGTAAAATCAAAGACTTTATGAGAATCTTCACTGGTAAGAAAGATGTGTCCAAAGCTGTTCCTGGAAATTATAAATTCTTTTCTTGTGCGCCGGAGGCTATTACTTCTAACGAATACATTTATGACGGGTATGCAGTGTTGGTTTCAGGAAATGGGAGTTATACAGGACGAGTAGGTTTTTATAGAGGTAAATTCGATTTATATCAAAGGACATATGCTTGCGTTTTAGATGAAGAGGTGCGTAACGTATCATTCTTCTATTATACTTTAAGATACTTATTTCAACCTATATATAGCGGTGGTAAACATGGCTCTTCTATTCCATATATTGTCTTAGGTGATTTGGCTGATTTCCGTTTTGCCTTTAATGAAACGATTTGTAAGAAATTTGTAGATACAGTAACGCCTATGTTCGATGAACAACTATTGAGGCTACAAGAAATCGAAAAATTGACTAAGCAGCGCGACGAACTTCTCCCCCTTCTGATGAACGGACAAGTAAAAGTCGGTGTCGAGCGTTCTCGACTAAATTATGATTTACCCAACAATCATGGAATACTCCTCTGTTAGTTTTATCGCTTGCACTTGCAGTTTAATGATTGCTTCAGAATAAGTTTCGATTTTGCGGAGCATTCTTTGGGCGGTAGCTGTTGAGTGGTAGCAGTTAAGTGTCTTGACTGCTTCATTATAGAGAACACCAATCTTATAAATTTGGGATATTATGTTAGTGAGTTCACGCATGTATTTCTCATTAGAAGAATTCTCTGTGATAACCTTGAAAGATTCTCCAAGTAATCTTGCCCTTAGATAATCGCTCTTTGTTTTTGCTCCAGACTTTCGATATAATTCGATGACTTTTTGCTGGTCTTTGGGATTAGGTATTCTGATATGCCATCTGTTCCATTTGGGGCAGGTGGTGCATTTGCCATCAGGCTTGTTTGTTTTCTTTCTTTTCATTGTTTCTATGTTTTCTAATCACGACTTTGGAGTGATTTAATCCCCTTTCGGGGCAAGGGTCTTTGTGGGACAAATGGCAATTTGTGGTACAAAGACACACCTTGCCAATATCAAGAAAGAGGTTGATAAGCCCCAGCTGTGTTACTGCATTCTGTGAATGCGGTAACTCGGCAGGGGTTTGCATTCGAGGAATGCAGTGGTTCAGAGTTTCCGCCATCTTTCCACATCCTCCTTGTATTGGTCGAGGTGTTCCCGAAGCACTTGTTCCACGTATCCTGAAACGCTCGCTCCCTGCTCACCGATTTTCCGCACCACGAAGTCCAATCTTCGTTGGGTTTCCTCTGACACATACACAGCTTTGCGATGGCTGTTGCGAAAGGGGCGGAGGTATTTCCCTTGAAACCGGGCTAAGTCCTCTCTGTCCTTGCCTTTCGTCTTGCTCTTACCCACTTGACGAGAAACTTCTTCCGTGCCCGTTTTAATTTTCTCTGAGCTGATTATTTTTTCCTCCGAAGCATCTTCATCATCTGAAGGGTCAAACATCGCAGTGCGCCGTGAAGGAATCCCGGTAGTTCCGTCCTCTGCCATCCGTTTCAGTGCTTCTTCCAATATTCTTTCTCGCTTCTCTTCCGCTGTCAATGGCTCTTCGGACAAAGCCTCTTCTTCATCATCTTCATCCATTTTTATAGGCTCAAATCTATTCTTCTCCTCTTCATAATCGGAGGGCTGGTCAAAATCGGGCAACTTTTCGGGCTTGCGGAGCTTAACGCCATAATTTCCCATATCTCTAATGGCTTGTTCCAAGCGCTGTTTCCTTTGTTCATCTATTCTTGCCATAATTTCTTGGGTATCGGGTTATAGTGTTTTTCAAGCATGGCTTGTATGTCGCTCTGCTTGTAGAGTATCTTCCCTCCGATTTTGTAGAAAGGAAGCGTTCCTGAGTTTCTGTACTCTTGGAGCGTACGTGTGCTGAGCTGTAATTGGCTGCAAACCTCTTCACCAGTGAGGTAAACCTCTCCACCCAACATCGGACGGGCAGTGGCGCAATAACGCTCCAGTTTCTTTAAGATGCCCTCCATCAGTTGTGCAAACATCTGCATCTGAGGGTCTTGCTGTGTAATGATTTCGTTCTCTGCCATTGTTTATTCATTTTTTGAGTTCAGTATCTCCATGATGTCACTCTCCTTGTAATAGCACTTATGTCCAATCATTGAATAAGGAATTTTACCCGTATCTCTGTATGATTGTAGGGTACGCTTGCTGATGCCCAAACGCTTGCACACGGCTTCGTTGTCGAGCCATTGCTCGGTCTCAGGAGGATTACCGATGAGTTTCTCCACACGATGGATAAAGTCTGCAAATTCGGAGCGATGTCGCTCCCACGCTTTGCGGTCGATGATAATGAGTTTCATTGCCTTAATTTTGTTTTGATTACTTTATTGTTACTCAGCAAACAAACTGTTATGCAGTCCATTGCCGTACTTCTCGGGTGCAAAAGTAAACCCTCGGAAGCACCGCTGCAAGAAATGAGGATAAGCAGGGAAATAGAAAGAAAGCAATAGAAAAACAAAGGAAATCCGTCTGTGTTATTGCGGTAATGAGATGAGGTGCCGGTTCGTTCCTTTTATTATTTTGTTGTTTTATCGATAATTCGATAGTTCGACAAATCGAGATGTCGAAGTGTCGATAGATAGTTTTATCGATAGATTATTTTGACGATATATAGTTTTGACAACAGATAGTCATGACAACAAATTGTACAAACAATAGATTGTCCGTATTATCGTCAGTCCTATCTGTTGTTAGTTGTTACGCCTTGCGTCCAAAGAGCCTGAGTATGCCGTATTCTTGTCGTGCCTATACTCTCTACGGCAGCCCAGCCCTGCAAGGTTGGGAGAGATGAATACGACCGCATGGATATAGAAAATGGCAATACCACCTTGAAACAGAAAAATCCTACGGTGGAGATTCTTCTCTCCATCCGCAGGACTCGACCTTGCAGGGCAGACAGGCTGCCGTTGTACCTTTGCACGATAAGAAACGGCATCAGGAACTTTGCGTGCGCCTTTGCCTACAACGCCTTCGGGCTTGCCTCCTCCGTCTGTTTGACCGTTGGCAGGTTGTTGCTCTCGATGAGCAGCACTATCGTGCCTGTCAGTTCGGTGTAAAGACGGTCGTATTGTCCGCTTGCGGCAAATGCGTCCGTCAGTTCATACTTGGCGAATGTGGCTTGAACAGCCTTGTCCGCCAACAATAAAAGCGAAAGCCTCTCGGGGAGCGGTGTAGGAAGTTCCCTCTCAAACTCGTCCTCCAAGACAGAAACAAGGGTATCGTACTTTGAGAAATGCAGTCCACTGAAAAGCACTTCACTTGCTATTCTTTCTGCTTCTAAATGATTAAAACCTTGCGCCACGGCATCGCAGTAGGCTGTCAGTGCCATGTCGGCTCTTGCCGTGATAAGCTCCTTGTCTCCCAATCGCTCGGGGTGATGTTCACTCATATAGCTTTCCAACTTCAATCGGAAGTAGGAAATTTCCTTTTTGTTCTTCTGTTTCATTGTTCTTCTTGTTAAAAAGTTGGACTTCTTTTTTTGAATCATTCATTACGGCTGTTACATCCCAATTATGGGACTTGACTTTTTCGGTGTTCTTGACGGACACAGCCGTAAGGCTTTACGCAGTACCCTTGTATGCTCACTACCCATCAGGGGTTGCATTTCCTTGGCAATCTTGCTCTTGGTCACCCGTGCATAAATCTCGGTCGTGGAGATAAAGCGATGCCCCAGCATCTTGCTCACCGTTTCTATCGGAAGTCCGTTCTCCAGACAGATGGTCGTGGCAAAGGTGTGCCGTGCGGTGTGCGAGGTCGCTTGGGTATGCGGTGGCAGTCCTGCCTTAATACATATCTCCTGAATAGTTCTATTGAAATTACTGTTGCTGGGAAACTCTCGAAAGAAAAGCCCCTCCCTTCGTCCGGGGCTCACTATGGCGAGTATTTTCTCGGCAATGGGCAGTAACGGGACAATACTTCTGTTCTGTGTCTTTGTGCGACAGAGCGATATGTACCTACGCCCATCCCCGAATGTATAAACATCGTCCATTCGGAGTTTCTTTAAGTCTGAGAATGCCAGCCCCGTGAAACAGCCCAAGAGGAAAATAAGTCTGCAATGGTTGTCCACTGAGCGGTGCGGACGGTAAGCCAAGAGTTTTTGCAGGTCGTCCGCCGTAAGTGCATTGCGCTCGTAGGTAGGCGTTTCTATGTCTATGAGTTCAAAAGGGTCTTCACGAACGTATCGCTCCTGCAATGCCTTGCGAATGACCTGATGCAAGTGGCGTAGGCGGTTGCCGACACTGCTTTCCTTGTTTCCCAAGTCCCGAAGCATGAAAAGGCGATAGTCCTCAAGCAAAGTCTTGTCCACCTCTGTGGGCATACAGTCTGCCCTGTCCCTTACTTGCAGGAAATGAACAAAACTCTTGTAGCTGTCCTTAAAAGCCCTGACGGTTGCCTTGCTTAAGGTTCTGCCCTGCAATTCCTCCTTGTATTCACAAACGGATTGATATAGCTCCGCAAGTGTTGGCATAGGGCGACTTTGCTGCATATAACGCTCCTTGAGGTATTCCGCCGTGATATAGTTTTCTTCCCTTAGTGTACGTTCATAGAGTGAATGCAAGCACTCTTCGATTGAGTTCAGTTGCAGATTGATGCCGCTTGAATTACCTGCTGTCGCCTTGATGCGCCCTTTTCGGGCAAGCCACTCATCGGGGGAAGTTTGCAACTGCGTGGAAAACGATGAGGACGTACCATTGCAGGTGATACGGCAACGGATTACGCATACTCCGTGTTCATTGGTCTTGCTTCTGTCCGTGTAGAATAGTATGGAAAATGTACTTTTCATTGTGCTGCGGTTTTAGTTGGTCAGTTGATAATGTGCGAGTTGTGGAAGTATTTTCTCTATGTCCAGAAAGACACGCTCGGGAGAAGTCTCCGCATACACTTGCGTGGTTTTGATTTGACTGTGTCCGAGCATTTTGGAAACGCTCTCAATGGACACGCCCTTCGACAGTGTCATCTGCGATGCGAAGGTATGCCGTGCCATGTGATAGGTCAGCGTTTTCTGAATACCGCAAAGCCGTGCTATCTTTTTGAGGTGTATGTTTACCGTGTCGCATCCGGGTATGGGCAGCAGATACCCCTTGGGCGGTTCGTGTCGGAAAGCCCTCGTGTGAATGCCCCGATAACGCTTGATAATGGCAGCGGCTTCGGGAAGTAGGGGGATGTGGCACACGTTGCCCGTCTTTATTCTCGGCTTGCGTATCCAAGTCATTCCCGCTTCGTGAAAGATGTGCTGCTCCGTCAAGTGATACACGTCGGTATAGGAAAGTCCCGTCAGGCAGGAGAAAAGGAACATATCCCTCGACACTTTTTCATAGCCTTGCAATTTATCTTCTCCCAAGGCTGCGATACGACTTACCTCCTCCCTCGTGATGTAACGTGGAGTACCCACTTCCCAACGAATGGAATGGTTGATGAAAGGATAGGTGTCAATGATATGCCGTTTATGCAGGTCTTTGAGCAAGGAAGCCAGCATGGAGAGATAACCAGCCGAAGTGTTGAGCTTGAAGCCCTTTTCTTTGGCGAAGTAGTCTTCCAAGTCCTTGACAAGGGCGGCATCGGCTTTCTGTACGGGAATATCCTCCACATGGTAGCGATACCTGACGAAGTTTGCCAGATGCTTGCGAAAGAGCAACAGGCATTTTAGTCTGCGTTCGCTGCGGTCTATGCCCACACGCTCACGGAAGCGGTCGATATACTCGTCCGTATGATAAAGCAGTCCCTGCGCCTCGCTGTTTAGCCCGAACACCAATTCCCGTACTCGCTCTGCCGTGATGGGAGCATCGGATTTACCCGAAAGAGACTCATAAACCTTGTGTATGCTCACTTGTAGGCGGTCAAGTTCCTTGTTTACCGATACGGCTTCGGCACTCTTGCCCAGCAGTCGGTTCTTGCGACTATCCCACAAACGAGGAGTACACGAGCATTTGCAACTGAACTGTACCATAGAGCGTCCTGCGCTGATGCGTCCCATGATGGGACTTTTTCCGTTTTTGTCCTGCGTACCTCTCTTGAGGTAGAAAAGCAGCTTGAATTTTTCTTTTTCCATTGTTTTTTACTTGCAAAATTACACTTCTTTGAGGAACTTTGAGCGATGCAAAACATTGATAATGAAAGAGAAAACACCGTTTTAGTTACCACTTTCAGCCGTCCTTTTCCTTTCATCGTTTGTCGAACGATTTGGTAACTGAACTCCCTCCTTTTCGCTCCCTTTTCTGCCTGTTTTCTATGATGCAACCCTAAGAAGAAACAAGCAATATCCGCTGTATTTCAGTCAGATATGAATTTTATGCCATATTCTGCTTTCTACTCCCATACTTCCGCATAGAAGTAGCGCAATTCGTTTGAATTTTACTCCAACAAGGAAGAAATAATGAAAAAAATATATTCTTTGTTATTACTTATAATATTTACATCTTGTTCGGTATCGCCTAATTCTACTCCCAACAGCAGAAAAGGTGATATCGTGCAAGATGCGGATATTACAATGATTGATAGCTCTTTTAATATTAAATACTATTCTGGTGGTAAACGTTATTTAGAGGATTATATTACTGTCGGTAATGGAAGAATAGTGTTTAGTAAACGTTGGTCATGTTTGATTAGCATAAGTGTACAAAATATTGTAGAAGGGCAGGATACAATAGAACGGGTATATCACTTTGACGATGAAACGCATAGATTATCGCATTCCTTTACAAAAATTCAAAATAAGCTCCATGGAATGGCAGTATATTATACAGATTCAGGAGAAGTGGAAAAACTTGTATATTATGATGAGGAGGGAGAACCGACTGAGTTAGACAAAAAAGTTTCTGTATCATTAATCAAAAAGGCTTGTCAGGAAACTATATATAACAATATTGATTCATTGAAAATTGTAGGAATAAATAAAAAATCTTTTAACAAAGTTTCTATAGCTTACTACAAACGAAAGGAAAAAGGCATTTTGTTTATAGGAACATTATGCTTTGTTATAGGTCGGAAAGGAACTTTGGAAGCTATCTTCACACAATGTAGTAGGCGTGGCTCCCATTTTTTAAAATGTGGAGAGGGTTATTATTTTGATTCTGTAAATCATTATTTGCAGTCAATCAAGAAATACGAAAATAATATGCAATATGGGAAAATCTTGTATCTTGATAAAGATGGGATTATTGAAAAAATTAGCTATATACACAACAAGTAATGGCTTCACCTACGATGCTTTGGGCAACGTGGTGACGAAGCAGACAGCCAACCTCAAAAAGGAGGGCAAGACCATCAATTACGAGTACGATTACGGTCGTCTGACAGCAATCAACTATCCTGACCATCCGGAAAATAACGTGAAGTACCATTACGGTGGTATCAACTCTTCTTACAACCGTATCGGCAGATTGATGCTTCGTGAGGACGGCAGTGGTGCTATCGAGTATTACTACGGTAAAATGGGTGAGGTCTTGAAGACGGTACGCACGCTGATTGTGCCTAATCAGGCTGTGGCAACCTACGTAACACAGTGGAAATATGACAGCCACAATCGCCTATTGGAAATGATTTACCCCGATGAGGAGAAAGTAACCCTTTCATTGCCGCAGCATCCCTTCTCACCTCTCTTCGCTTGTGCCGGATGACCGCAGAAGCCCTTGCTGCAAATGCTCGCTACAGCCACATTTACCTACTTTTAGGTATTGCCTACCTCCCCCCACTGTCGCTACCTTTGCGTCATCAAATCCATCAATCAAACAGTATGTACATACTCCACAACAGACTATCCCTACTTAGTCTCCTCCTCTTAGCATCGTTAGCCACGATGGCGCAGACAACAACCACCAACGCAGCTACAACCAAACGCGACTCGCTGAAACCACAAAAGCACATCGGTGACGAAACCATCCTCCTACAAGGAATTACCGTCATGGGACGTAACGAAGCGCGCCAGTTGCGCGAAAGCGGCATGCCCGTATCAGTGATGACATCGAAAGAGTTGCAGGGTACCGCCTCATCTATGAACGATGTGTTGGCGCGCGTCGCAGGTGTCACCATTCGCAATACGGGCGGCGTCGGCAGCGCATCAAGGCTCTCTGTGCGCGGTTTGGAAGGAAAGCGCTTGGGCCTATTCGTCGATGAGACAGCGATGAATCAATTCAGCAATTTCATCACGCTCAACGATATACCTACCGATATGATTGCGCGCATCGAAATTTACAAAGGCATTGTTCCCTATAAGTTCGGCGGCAGCGCATTAGGCGGTGCAATCAATGTCGTGACGAAGGAATATCCGCCTATCTATTTCGATGCATCATACGAGATTGGCTCGTTTAACACTCACCGCCTCAACACCGTGTTCAAGCGCACGTATGCGCCGTCAGGGTTGCAATTCGGCATGGGCGGTTTCTTCACCTATTCGGCAAACAACTATTACATGACACTCCACAATTTGGGTGATTTGCGTGTGAGGCGCAACCATGATGCCTTTCGAAAGGGTGTTATCGCAGGGAGCATTAAAGCTACTAAGTGGTGGTTCGATGAGTTGAAAGCCGAACTTATCTACACCGCCACGCATCAGCAGTTGCAGGGCATCGACTTAGACGTGCGTGAGGCCTACACCCATTCGCAAGCTATCGCCACCTCACTCAAAGCCAAGCGTGAGACGTTTTTCATCGACGGACTGGCTTTCGATTTCGAAGCAGCCTTCGATATCGGAAACTACGGCGTCAGCGATTACGCAAAAACCGTATACGACTGGTTTGGCAACAGCCGCCCATCGCAATCGCCCCTCGGCGGCGAAACCAGCACGCATCCTTATGACGGACACAACAAGAATCTCGATGGCACCGGCAAGCTTAATCTCAACTACACCATCAATCGGCATCACTCCCTCAACCTTAATCTCTATGAAGCCTACACGAAGCTCAAGCCGCACGATGAATTAATGGACGCGGCCTATGGTTTCCGTACTCAATTCGACAGCTATATGAACAGTCTCACTGCTGGACTTTCCTACGACCTCCTCCTATTCCGCGATCGCTTTCAAAGCGCATTCACCCTCCGCAGCTATCACTATCATTCGTCCACCGAGCAACTCCCCTCCTTCTATGTACCAACACCCGAGCAAGTGCGCGTCACCAAACACTCCTTCGGATGGAACGAATCCATGCGTTATCGTCTCACCCCCGAACTCATGTTCAAAGCGTCGTATAGCGATGAAATGCGCATTCCCAGCGATGAGGAACTTGTCGGCAACGGCTATTCCATCCTGCCTTCCCCAACGCTCAAACCCGAGCATGTGCGATCCTGCAACCTCGGCACACTCTATCGGCGCACGCTGAAGACCGACGGCATCTTCGAAGCAGAGGTCAACGGCTTCTATACGCATCTCACCGACATGATTCGTTACACGCCGTCAATGGTTCCCACACTCGCGCAATACGTCAATGTCGGCGAAACCACCACTTACGGCATCGAAGGCGAAGTTAAGTGGGACGTGTTGCCGTGGCTCTATACCTACGTCAACGCCACTTATCAGAATTTGCGCGATACGCAACGCTTCACCGAAGGTTCAACCGTGCCCAACCCCACTTATCGTAAGCGCATCCCCAACATACCTTATCTTTTGGGCAACGCCGGTATCGAATGTCACCGCGAAAACCTCATTGGCAAGCGCAGCAATACTCGTTTCCTCATCGATGCTTCCTATGTGCACCAATACTTCTATGACTACGAGATGACCATTTACCAAGATCGCAAAATTCCAACAGCGATCACCTTCGACACGGCGCTCGAACACAGCATGATGAACCAAACACTCACGTTCAGTCTCAAAATCAAGAACGTGCTCAACCGTGAAGTGGTGAGCGAACTCAATCACCCGCTCCCGGGGCGTTATGTAGCCTTCAAAGTACGCTACTTACTGCATTGAGCCACTCCTACCCCATCGAACATTCACAATTTTATGTAATATAAAAACAAAACGTATGAACAAACATCTTTTATTCAGTGCTTTTGCACTCATGTGCTGCTTGACAGCGTGCGAAAAGAACGACGATCCAACACCGGCTCCGCAGCCATCGAGCATCGGCGGCACACTCGTCATGGCGACAACCGTTCTCAATCCCAGCGGAAACTCCGGCAGTTGTTATGTACAGACGCTAACCGACACCGCAGACGTTTCCATCGACAACAACCGCGCGATACCGGGCGGATTTGGCAATCCTTTCACTGTGCAAGGCAAGAATGTTTACATCTTTCCCGATTACATGGGACAGTCAAAAGCAGCGTTACAGCGCTTTGTCATCGACGCCAACCATCAGCTCGTGAAGGCTGGCGAAATGATGTTGCCGGCCGGTTCTGCAGCTTCGCAGGTCATCGAAGTAAACGATCACACAGCTTATGTTTCGTGCCAGAACTTAGGAAAAGTGCTCGTCTTCGACTTTAAACAGATGAAGCAAACCGGCGAAATCGATTTAAACAGTCTGTCGGGTGCAGGAGTACGCGTAGGTCCCTCGTGCATGATTGTGCGCGACGGGAAAGTATTCATCGCACTCTCACAATTCAATGCGCAATGGATGCCGGCTAAAAACAGCATCGAGTTTGCCATGGTGGATGCCCAGACCAATCGCCTCGAGAAGCACATCAAGAATGAATCACTCGGCTTGGCGTTCCCCACACGCCCCATCGACAGTGGAACGCTCTTTATGGATGAGAAAGGCGACATCTACTTCGCATGCATCGGCTCGTTTGGTTTGGTTCCCGGCATCAACGCCGGCTTTGCACGCATCAAAAAGGGCGAAACCGACATCGATCCCACCTATAGTATAAGGCTTGATCAGACCAACATCGAAGGGCTCAACATCAAGGCCGACAATGTGGCGAGCCTTAAGTATGCCGGCAATGGCATCGCTTACGGACATGTGAGCAGCAACGCGTTAGACCCATCGGCAACAGCCAACCCTTACAGCGCGAAGACATCCGTCGCAGTGGCCGTTGATCTCTATCACAAAACCATCACGGCCATCAAAGGAATCCCCGTATCAAGTCCCCACGGTCTCGCCGTCACGAAATACAACGATATCATCATTTTCGGTTGTTCGAGCGACAACGCCACAGGCTTCTTCTATTATGACACAAAGACGAAACGCGCCCGTGGTCCCGTCATCAAGACTGCCGGCAATCCCATGCACATCGAATATATCAAAGATTAAAATACGCCAATCGTCATGCTTCACGCCTGCAACAGCATGACCATACGATAACGTAAAAGCATCAAAATAAACGATGGTCTGCACCCACTGTGCAGGCCATCGTTTTTGGGCATAAGTGACAAAAAGAGACCTAAAATGGGTCTATTTTGCTCTTATATGACAAAAAGAGACCTAAAACATCTTGTATCCCTTTATCTACGAAGGGAATGATTCTTTAAAAAGTCTTGAATAATGACTTTTCTCCTTTCTTTGCTAATACCCTTATGTAGGTTTAATTTTGCTTTCAAAGTAGAGTTGAGTGCTTCCAATTCATTGTTTGTATTCGGCATTTGCAGCTCAGGGAAATCATAGAATGTCCACAACCACGGTGTATTTCTCTTTAAACTCAAATATGCGCTTCTTGCGTTCTTATGCACATAATGCATTTTCCCATCTGCTCCTTTTGCCCCTTCGTTTATGAAGTCCTTCCATTTCTCATGCCATGCAGTCAAAGCTCCTAAGTAGATGTTGAAAAACACTTTATATCATATTTTTTGCGTACCTTTGTGCGAACATATAAAAGAAGTACAACTATCGGAAAGATCAAGATTATAGAACTGACAGACAAAGAGCGTCTTCAGTTGGAGGAGGGCTTCCGCCGTGGCAAAAGCCATTCCTTCCGTATGCGTTGCCGTGCCATACTGTTGAAATCCAACGGTCTGAAATCAAAAGATGTCGGGATTCAGACAGAAATGACACACATATCGG
>NZ_GL872282.1:909864-914222 GCF_000191065.1 Prevotella multiformis DSM 16608 | reverse complement strand
CGACCTACTTATTGTAACGAGGTTGCTCTTCTGCCAGTTAAGCAGTTTCTCCAATTCTCCGCTCTGTTCCAATCGTTCACGGGAAAGACCGAGATTGCCGAGCATCTTCCAATCCACCTTTTCAGGATCGATAGTGGTGGCATTCTTCTGCTGGGGCAGATAGTCCCCAAAGGGAATGCCCATCTCTGCTAGTTGCTGTTTGCTTTCGGGCTTTTCACGGCTTTGCAGCATGGTGCGCAGGTTGTCCACGCCTTGCTCCACATTGTCTGCCACGACCTTGTACAACCCGAAATGAGTCGGGTTATTGAACTGTTTGAGGAAGTCGGTCATGAAGTTTTTGAGAAGTCCATCCTTGTTGTTGAACTTCAAGAACGCTGCCTGATTGGCAGCGGTAGCCTCGGTGGTTTTAAGGTTTCCCTTGTCGTCAACACCGGAAACAACAGAAAGCTTGCCTACTTCCTGTTCATTTTTCACTTCCGTGCGGTCTTCCAATACCAGCACATAATTGTCATTGGTGTTTGATTCCATTAAATTTTAATATGGTGAATACTGTAATCAAGCAGCTAAATTATAGGTATATGAAGAGATTAAAAAACTTTTGGGAAAAGCGGGAAATACAGGGAAAAAACAAGAAACCATTATCCGAATCTGTATGGAAAACGGATAATGGCATGTTATAAATAAATATGAACGTTTCCGGTAGAGGAACTTATTTATTTATTTCCTCCTTTTTCGAATATTCTTTTTCTATCAATAAATTGATGAGAAATTTCTGCAAGTCTTGGTCAGTAGGTACATTGAGTTTCTTGCGGATGTGGTTACGCGTCACATCGACGTTGTTTTCGGTTTTGTCGAGTAGCAGGCCGATTTCGCTCCGCTTCTTTCCCGCGAGAATGAGGCGGCACACATCCGTTTCTGATTTAGTCAGACAGGGAAAGTGGTGCCCCAGATCGCAGTCATCCATCAAGTGTTTTTTCAGATGCAGGCGCACGGCGTTGACGAGGTTGCGTTGCGATTTCGGCTTGAGCATGGAAAACAGGCAGTCGGTGTCCTCGGGCGATGGGTGGTCGTTGCTGCTCATGCGCAGGTAGGCCTCTATTTCCCGTTTATTCAGTCTGACAGCGCGCATCAGTGTCGTCTCACGGTGATGCAAATCGGTATTTTCCTTCGTTACACTCATCACATTATATCGCAGCAGTTCGCCCAGCGTGCAGAGGAAAAACTGCACGAAGAGGAAGAAACCGAACAGGCGCCAAAGCGAAGGCTCTTGAAGATAGGCTGCCACACAACCGTAGCTAACCACACTGATAGCAGAGACGATAAAGGGGGTGAGCCGGACAAAGCTCAACACAAGGAAGAAGATCGCCAGCAGGGATGTTATCTGATTGATAAGGATGAGCTGCAGAAAATGGTCGGGGCGCACCGTAGCGAAATAAAAGAAGCGCACGGCGATGGTACACTGTGCCACGAGCGCCACGAGTGAAAAAGCCTTGGAAAGCGTCAGCCGCCGCGTGAGGTAGAGCGACAGCGAAAGGAGGCACATCGCCAGATGGATGCCACTCATCGTCTGGGGCAACGCTTCCTGCGAACCTCCAAGCCCCATGAACTGCAGGGAGATGACGGTAACAACGAGTACAGAGTGGAGCAAATACACGATGACGCGGTGCCGCTCAATGGTGTTTGTAGTGCGCGACCGTAGGAATGCCGATACCTTTTCTGTGAGAAAATGAATGATCATTGTTGCCGTTTTTACTTTTTATAACGACTGCAAAGATACGTTTTTATTTTCTCTTTACCAAGCTTTTTATTAAGTGTTTTTAAGGGGTAATTAAGGTTTTTAGGGGTGTAATGAAAACTTTTAAATGGTCTTTCTGCTAAGAAACTCTGATTTATAACATTCTGTTTGTTATTTTTGTATAGTCTTTTGCTGTTCTCGCAGAAATATTCCTTGCAGAACAGCCAAGAAAAGAACTGTCCAGCATACGAAATTCAGCAGAAAGGAATGCGAAATGAGAAAATGAGAACGTAGAAATATATTTAATTCATAATTAGCAAAAAGAGTTATTCATAAAGAGAATGAGATTATGGCAAATGAAAAACAACAGGCATCATTCAGAGAATCAGGCTCAGCACCTACCTCTTCGTCCTGATACTGGTGGCACGGCAGGGATAGAAAACAGCTCAAACAGAGCAGTCGTTGCTACAACCTGCGGGATATACTTTAGGGGGGCGAGGAAGGACAAGAAAACTGCTATGTCTATGAAACTGTAAAAACTGAATATATACAGGAAATGAAACATTTTGTCACATTACTGTTTGTCATTACACTCTCCGCAGGAGAAATGTATGCCGCCGCTCCGGCAGACTCCATCCGCAAGGAGATGAAGCACCTCAAAGGAGAAAAACTTTTGCAGGCCTACCATCATCTTTGCCGGTTGGCAGCTGCCGAAGATAATATGGGCTATGAGTTACGCTGCATCCGTGAATATCTTGCCGAATCCTTACGCCAAAAAGACAAGGAGGCGGAAGCCCGGGCGCGTGTCACACAGTTGTATTGCTATTACAACTACGAGATGACCGACAGCATCAGCTACTATTTGCCCGAAGTCCTCAGTGCAATGAAAAAGAACGGCACATGGGATTATTACTACAATGCGTGGAACGTGCTCATCGAGAGTTATCTCTACGAAGACAAGGTGCAGACCGCATTGTTTGAAGCGCAAAAGATGTATGCCGACGCGCGAAAGAGAAAGAACAACTATGGGTTAGGCACTTCCACCTACGGCATGGCATGCATCTATCAGACAATGGGACGCTTCCGCGAAGCCGAGAAGACCATCGAGGAGAGCATCGCCGCCCTTTCCAAGGCCGATGAAATCTCACAATTGCTCTCTGCCTACAACGTCTTGGGTGAAACGCTCGACGGACTGCGGAAATATGAAAAGCTAAGGAAGAAATGCGCGGAATGGAAAGCGGTCATCGACAAATACAAGAACGAAGCCCTGCGAAAAGGCTACACACCCTCGCTCAACGGACGCTATCTCTACTGCACGCTGGCAACTGCCGTCGCTGAATTGGAAACAGGCCATTACGACCGCGCCAAGGGATTGCTGCAGCTCGCCGATAAATATGCCGAGGGACGCAAAGCCGTCGCCCGATTCAAGCTCCTTCAGGTGAAAGCCCGCTACTATGCAGCCACAAAACAGTACGACCGGGCCATTGCCTGCAACAACGAGAACATGGGCATCATGACTGCCGCCGGCGACTCCGTCAGCTTGCTCACCGTGCAGATGCAGCAAGCCGACCTCTACACGCAGGCCGGACGATACAAGGAAGCCGCAGAATTGTACAGCCTCGTCATCCCACACAAAGACAAACTGCGCAACACCGAACTTGCCAAGCAGCTCGACGAACTGCGCACCATCTTCGAGGTTGACAAGCTCACACTCCGAAACGAGGTCATCACAACACGGCTCTATCTCTCACTCATCATCGTGGCATTGCTGCTTGCCACCGTCGTACTTTACATCATCTACACCCGCCGCTTGCGCCGCAAAAACAGGGCTTTGTACGACTCCATTCTATTATACCGCAAGGCGGAAAGCGACATGGAGACCGCGGCAAGGCTCGTTCCCGAGGAAGAGCTCGACCGTGAAGGAAAAATCTATCGCCGGTTGTGCGAGCTGATGCAGAAAGAGAAAGTCTATAAAGACACGGAGTTGAACCGCGACATTCTCTCAAAGCGGATTGGAACAAATGCCGTCTATATCACCAATGCCGTGCGCAAGTATGCCGATGGAGCCACAATCAACGAATTTATCAACGGCTACCGGCTGCGGCACGCGGCTTCGCTGCTCACCAACAATCCCGACTTGAACATCAACGAGGTGGAATATAGGTCAGGATTCAATTCCCGAGCCACATTTAACCGTTGTTTCCGGGCTTTCTTCGGGATGTCGCCTTCAGAATACAAAGCCGTTTCCAAAGAAAAAAAGAAAACGAAAAAGGACTCATCCGATGAGAAGGCATAGGTGTTCCGGACATCTATAATCCGCCGTTTCCTTGTGAATTACAAATATGATACAAGTTTTTTCAAATATGAAACGCCCTGTTGGTCTTCGTGGAATAATTTTGCAACAGAATCAACGAGCAGCAAAGATGAAAAAGAACTGTTGGGTATATATCTTAAGAAATGAAACCGGAGAAATAACCATCGGCTTTTCGGTCGATATGGATGAAAAGTTCACCGAAATCTCCATGCGAAAGGAAAAGCTGTATTATCTCCGTCCGTTTGAAGAACCGTTCGACGGCTTGGCGCACAAGCATCTTTTGGATTCTCTTTCCAAAGATACGATCAG
>NZ_GL872282.1:793927-909724 GCF_000191065.1 Prevotella multiformis DSM 16608 | reverse complement strand
GTTCGCCCTCATGCTGGCCCTGCCGGCAGTGGCGACAAATTATAATCGTGAGGGCTATGAGATATTCCGCTCACGCGAATTAGGCAAGCACCAGACAGTAACAACACTCCGAAAGGGACCTGTGAAAGTCTGGTTTAGCCATTGCAAGACCTCCGGTGGAACGGGCAGCGATGCCATCTTTGAGCTGCAAAAGGGAACCCGCATCCAAATAGAGGTTGACGAAGGCTATGCTATCCGCTGGGTCATCCTGCGCGACACGGAGGGTGGAAAGCGCTATAGCGATCCTGAAGGTATCAAGCGCATCAGCAGCGTTACACCGGGCTATAAATATTACTTCGAGAGGAATGCCATCTCGAATTCGCATATAAGCGGAGGCAATCAAAATCAACTCAATGACGACGACAACAACATCGTTGTCTACAATTATGATGCTCCAGAAAAAATTGTCTATATGTGGAGCCACAACAATTCCAAGTGGGACCAGTTCAAGGTGCGCGACATCATTGTAGGTTACGTCAGGGCACCCAAGGTGAGGTTCGAGCGGGACAGGTACGATATGTACTACACATCGATACCATCAAGTTTTTTTAAGCCCGTCCTCAACTATGATACTCACAACGTTAATGCCGAGTTCAAGGTGGACAATAATGATATTGCGACTGTCACCTCGGGCGGATTCCTAAAGTTCAAGCGCCCCGGAACGGTAGTCTTCACCGCCACTTGCAGTGCCAGTGAGAACTGTGCCAAAGCGCAGTGCAGCACGACGGTCACCACGAAGCGCGACGGAGTAACCTTTACCTCAGTAGGCCTGCCCGATGTGCTTTTCAGTAACACCCCTCACAACTTACGCGACTATCTCAATAATAGCAAAACAAAGAGCGGCGAGAATTTTGATTATAACGATGAGTCCTTCAGCGTTACCAGCAGCAACAACGCCGTCCTCCGCTACGATATGCCTTATCTCAAGTTCGGCGGCACGGCAGGCGAGGCGACTATCACCTTCACGCAGAAAGAGACCAATTTCTACGAGGCGGCCTCCCTCTCGCATACCATCATCGTGATGCGCCGTGACCAGGACGGCACGATACTCATCAAGGACGCCAACGAGTGGAAGCTGTTCTGCAAACTCGTCAATGAAAAGGGCATGACTAATCTCAACGCCAAGCTCGAAGCCGACATCAATCTCGGTGGAGATATCGCGATGATAGGCAGATATGACCATAAGTATGCCGGCACGTTCGACGGACAGAACCATACGCTCACGCTCAACTGGAACACCGGCGAAAGCGACATCGCCCCCTTCCGCAGGGTGGACGGCGCAACCATCAAGAACCTGCGCACCGCAGGGACTATCAAATCGAGCGGTCACTTTCTGGCAGGGCTGATTGACGAGGCATCCGGCGATAACAACACCATCTCGAACTGCGTCAGCGCGGTGAACATCACGAGCAGCTATACCAGCGACAGATGCGGGGCTGGAGGCTTGATTTCCTATATATACACCAACACCCAAGTCACCATCACCGACTGCCTCGTCAAGGGCGCAATCAACGCCACCGGTGCAGGCAGGACAGGCATGGGCGGATTTGTATGTTACCAGTATGGCACCTGCACCCTGAACACCTGCCTCTACGCTGGCACGAACAACGGCAGCAACGAATATAGCTACACCATCGCCCCCAACGCCACCATCAACAACTGCTACTACCTCAACGCCTGCGGTAGTGAATACAAGCAGGGCACGAAAGTAACCGAGGAGCAGCTGCGGAGCGGCGAAGTAGCTTATAAGTTGCAGAACGGCAGAAACAACACCGTCTGGGGACAAATGCTCGGCACGAACGACGAGCCCCTGCTCACTGACGACGGCGCGAAGCGGGTCTATAAGGTGGATTTCACCTTCAACAGCCAGGTGCGCGCCACGCGCTACGCCACGCGCAACAAGGCCATCTACGGCTCCATGCCCACCTTTACACCAAAGGACCTCCTTGGCAGCGACTACAACGAGCACCATTATTACTCCGGAATCGCCTTTGAGGACGGCTTCAACGGCTCAACCACCGTAACATCCGACAAGCAGGTGCGCATCAACCTCGCCGAAAAGGACTGCTACGAAATCGCATCAAAGGAGAACTGGAAGGCGTTCTGCGACATTGTAAACAGCGGACAGAACAAGATCGACGCCAAGCTCATGCGCAACGTCGACCTCGGCTCGGAAATCAACATGGTGGGAAATGATTCGAAAGAGTACGGCGGCACGTTCGACGGGCAGGGATATACGCTGAAGCTCAACTGGGATAGCGGTTCAAACGGGTACATAGCTCCCTTCAGCGTTGTGGAAGGCGCCACCATCAAAAACCTGCGCACCGAAGGGCAGATAACCTCAAACGAAAAGTTTTTGTCTGGATTGCTTATGAGTGCCTATGGCACCATCACCCTCACTAACTGTGTCAGCAATGTGAACATCACGAGCAGTATTCTAATTAGCGCATGCGACGCGGCGGGCATGATTTACTTTGTAAAACCCGGTGCCAATGTTACCATCGATGACTGCGTTGTAAAGGGTAATATCACTGCCACGACGGATATAGGAAAGGATAAAATGGCGGGATTCGTAGGAAGTCAGGAAGGCACCTGCACTCTGAACAACTGCCTATATCTTGGCAGCGGCAATGGGGATACATTTTCAAGAACCTTTGTAGGTGACGCTTACTACGGCGCAACCACAACCCTCAACAACTGCTACTACCTCAACACCTGCGGCAAGGCACAAGGCACGAAGATAACCGCCGAGCAGCTCAAGAGCGGCGAGGTGACAAAGAAGTTGCAGGCCGACCGCACCGACAAGTGCTACTGGGCACAGCAGTTGGGTGAAATGCCCGACTTCTACAACGCAGCCGACAAGAGCAAGGCGAACTACGTGTACTACGACGCGGCAAAGAACGGCTGGGCGTGCGACGACTTCCGCCTCACCGACGGACAGCCGTTGCCCATCGGGCTCGACTTCACTGCCGCCACCGTTACCTACGAGCGCAACTTCAATGGCACGCAGAATGCCACGCTGTGTCTGCCTTACGACTTGTATGCTCAGGGGTTCAAGGCCTACACCCTCTCGGGCGGCAACAAAAACGAAGTCCATTTCAAGGAAGTGGACGACAAGCTCACGGCATACACGCCGTATTACATCACGGCTAACGGTATGCCACAGCTCGGCGGCAGAAACATCGAGGTGAAAGCCTACAAGGCCGACAAGATGACGATCCCCGCCGCAGGTTACAAATTCACGGGTACGGTAGCCGGCGTGAGCAACGCCACCGCTGCCGCCAACAACGCCTACATTCTGCAGGACGACGGCAAGTTCCACAAGGTAACGACGACCAATTCCGCCGCCACCATTCCTGCCTACCGTGCCTACATCATCTGTCCACCGCAGGCGTCAGGTGCCAAGCAGCTCTCTGTCGTCCTCGACGGCGAGACCACCGGCATCGGCAGCACGACGAACGAGGCGACCGACGGAAAGAACGGTCCGGTGTATGACCTGCAAGGCCGCCGCGTGGCCGATCGCCTCGATGACGCACGCCACCGGCTGCCCGCAGGCGTCTACATCGTCGGCGGCCGCAAGGTTGTTGTGAAATAAAAAGATGTCTCTCTCATCGGGGGTGCGGCACGCCGCTGGAGCGTGATTCATCACGTTCCGAATCCCATGGAAACGGGTGGTGCGCTCCCCCCGATGATTTAAAACAAACAGTTAATTAATAAAAAATGAACAATTACATCAAACCGGAAATCAAAGTGGTCCCCATCACATTAGAAAACTCTATACTCGCCGGCTCCATCAGCGTGGGCATCAGTGAAGACCCCGCTACGGGACCGGCCCTGTCGAAGGGTAACAGCTTCTTCGACGACGACGAGGACAACGAGGGCAACAGCGGCAGTTCCTCGTCCTCGCTGTGGGACGATTAACGCTATCTTTTCATCGGGGCACGACACGCAACAGGTGCCGCGCCCTCCCGATGATTAAAAAATTGACGCACATATACAATCCGATAGATATTCTCTCGAATATTAATCTTTAGCCTCCTAATGGTAAGGTATCTATTCTCGGATACCTTTGCAAGAAACAGATGCTCGGAGACATCGGTTGGTAAATGGTCTACTCCTTGTTTAAGTGGGCAAGAGTCGGGTCGGCCTTGATGCGTTCCTCCTCCAATTCCACAAGTGATAGAATCTCTTGTTTGATGCGTTTATAGTTGGCTTCGATAGTCTCTTTGAGATTATCAGATCCAACTTCATTTGTAAAGTCTACTATTACAGGTATGGGCTGGTAGGCTTTCATTTCTGCCGATACCTTAGCACTATTCACGACTATTTCTGCGTGGAATATCTTTTGGTCGATGCGCTCGTTGAAATTGTCCGACACAGCACCGGCAAACATTCCCTGTGTAAGATTACTGATTTTGCTTGCAGGGATAAGGCTGTCCATCTGTGTGGAGATAGACGTAGACTTGTCATTGCGGTTGATGGTCATAGACTGCCGTTGTTGCAAGACCTTACCAAAGCGCTCACTCAATGTCTTGGCAGTTTCGCCTACTACTTGACCAGAGAAAACATTGCCCACCGTATTTTGAATCACCTTGCTTTCTTTGTCTCCATAGTCACGGGTGAGCTGTGAAAAGTCCTGAAAGCCTAAGCAGACTGCCACTTTATTACTTCGGGCAGTAGCGATAAGATTATCAAGTCCACGAAAGTAAATGGTAGGCAGCTCGTCGATGATTACTGATGATTTGAGTTGCTTCTTCTTGTTGATGAGTTTCACAATACGACTGTTATACAGACCGAGAGCAGCCGAGTAGATATTCTGACGGTCGGGATTATTACCAACAACAAGGACTTTCGGCTCATTAGGGTTATTGATGTCGAGCGAGAAATCATCACCCGTCATCACCCAATAAAGAGCTGGCGAGATCATACGGGAAAGCGGTATCTTGGCACTGGCTATCTGCCCCTGCAACTGATCCTGTGCTCCGCCCTCCCAAGCGTCCATAAAGGAGAAAGGTAGTTGGCAAGCTCATCGTAGGAAGTGAGTATAGGGAATATCTGTGCATAGGGGCGGTTCAGAAACTCTATGGCGTGCGGAAAAGTGCAATACTTCCCGTTCTCATAGATTTTCAAAAACCAGATGATGGCTGCCAGCAAGATAATCGGCGACTCCACAAAGAAATCTCCCTGCTTCTGAATCCATGAACGGTTCAGATTGAGCATAATCGTATAGGCACTCTCATAGGCATCCGATATATCCGTCATAAAGGCTGGATTGATGGGATTGCAACGGTGCGACTTGCGAGGGTCGTCAAAGTTAATCACATAGAACTGTGGTTTTACCTTGTAAGCGTCCAAATGCTGGAGCAGGTGATTATAGGCAATCTCGGAAAGGTCGGGAAACTTGTAATCGTAGATATACATGGCAAAGCCTTTCTCTATCACGAAACACTGCAGGCGATACGAGGCACACAGCTCATGGACTACATTAAGGAGGCAACGCTCAAACAGGAGCAAGACCATCAAAAGCTACTTGCTGCCATTCGCAAGGCGGAAGAAGCGGAATTACAGCAAGGCTATATAGGGGCTTCTCCTAATTCAGAAACAGACTATAGCATATTGAGCAGCAACAGCGATGTTTCGGAAGAAGCCGCGCGTTCACTGTCATACTATTTGTAAAACTATTGTTTTTGTTCATATTGTACAGTGTTCGAGGGGTGGCTCAAAAGTAAAACAATCAAACTATATCTGTCATACGATAAAACCGAGCCACCCCTTTTCACCTCTACCCAAAAGAAAACAATTCATTTAACAACTTAAAATAAAAAAAACAATGAACAACAAAAAGAAAATCACAATGCTGTTCCTGCTGACGGCTACCGCCATAGGAGCATACGCACATGGCAACGGCATGGCGGGTATCAATGAAGCCACAAAAATGGTAACAAGCTATTTTGATCCCGGAACGAAGCTTATCTATGCTATCGGTGCTGTGGTAGGTCTGATAGGAGGAATAAAAGTGTACAACAAGTTCTCAAGTGGCGACCCCGATACGAGCAAGACCGCAGCCTCTTGGTTCGGTGCGTGTATCTTCCTCATCGTGGCTGCCACTATCCTGAGAAGCTTCTTCCTGTAAGGCGATGGCATCATTTGAAATCAACAAGGGCGTAGGTCGGACGGTGGAGTTCAAGGGCTTGAAGGCACAGTACCTCTTCCTCTTTGCAGGAGGGCTGCTGGCTGTCTTCATTCTCGTTGTCGTGCTCTATCTCTGTGGCATCAGTCAGATAGCCTGTCTTGTCATAGGCGTAGTGGGTGCCAGCCTTGTGGTATGGCAAACGTTCACCATGAACAGAAAGTACGGGCAATACGGGCTGATGAAAAAAGGAGCAGTGCGTATGCACCCACGCTACCTTGTGAACCGCCGTACGGTCTGCCACCTTATCCGTAACCTTCAACCAAAGAAAGCGAAGAAATGAGACGTGCTGTTGAGGTTTTTAACCGAAAAAACAAGACAACCTCTTTAGAGTCGAAGTTTCTACTGCTCTCCGTAGCGTAGGAATGCTGACATTATGATGATTTCAGTGTGGAACAGCCTAGATTTGTAGTTATAATTGAGGTGATAATGTACCTAACCTCGAAACGCACAAACTTCACTTATTGTTTTCGTTTTTCGAAACTATGTTGGAGTATTTTTAAGAATGTCGAATTCCTCGAATTTGCGTCTTCAACCATAGCAGAAAAATCAAGTATGTAAGCATTTTGAATAACACTTTCTGAACTTGTTAAATTTAAAGACACTTGTTTTGAACGAAAATATATTTTCCCATTTGAAAATAAAGGCTTGAAATAATTATCCCTTAGATGCATTTCATATTGATCATCGAAATCAACAATACCATAAAACCACATTCTCTGTATACGATTACCATAATATTCAGCTAGTCTGCGCGTTCGAGTATCCAATTGAAATTCAACAATAGAATTTTGTTCAGCACTTAAGCCTAAACGTTTTAATTCAACAACAACAACATCTACTTTCTTGTCTGATTCGTTTGGATTTCCCGAAAAGAAGAGCGTTATATCTGGACGATCATTATCTTTATCTCTAACTTCCCCTTCAGTAAGGACATCTATTACTCGTGACATTTCTGCTTCACTAAGTACTGTGCTATAACTCATAAATTTATCATCAAGGACCCAGACGTTATTTCTATACATATCTGTAACAACATCTTGTCCATGAAATTCTGCGTAT
Organism: Prevotella multiformis DSM 16608; assembly: GCF_000191065.1. Classification (GTDB taxonomy): domain Bacteria; phylum Bacteroidota; class Bacteroidia; order Bacteroidales; family Bacteroidaceae; genus Prevotella; species Prevotella multiformis. The sequence goes on along the minus strand of NZ_GL872282.1, from coordinate 902,433 downwards.
TTAGGTGCTATAAGATTATGCAGTTCCTCTTCTTTATTATTTTTATCTAATCCTTTCATTCTTTTGATTACATTCTGTCTGAATAAAATATATTCAGTTAAAGCACGTGCAGAAAGGTCTAATGATTTGTTAAATTGTTCGTCATTTAACTCCTTGGCACCAAGAATTTCTTTCTGATCTCTGAAGAACTTATCTTGAGCTTTTTTCAGAATATCAGTTTGCGAAGAATATCCTATGTCATTATTATCAAAATAACCGCAAAGATGTGGAAAGGTTTGTTTTAAATAAGTAACTCTTTTCTCATTATTCTTATTTATTTGAGGGAACTGCTCTTTTATGACTTCTGATATTCCATTCCTAAAAATAGTCTTTATTATAGTCAATTCATTGTCTGAGATGGTAAGATTCTGACGAGTTCCATCTATATTTCCTTGAAATGATTCAGAAATGAGCAAAAATATCATTTCATAACCTTTAGGTAGATTTTCATCTGCAATTATTTCTACTCTATGACTACGGTCATCAATAGCTAATGCTGTTATAACCTTTGTCTCTTTTATTTCTACTTCTCTGACATAGTAATAAAGGTCTATACTATTAAAAAGATCCATTTGTGTAGTTAATTCCTTAACAGAGAAAGAAGGCATACTATCAGTGGTAATTGTTTCTTCTGAAACGATTTGCCCATCAACAAATAAGCGAATAAAGATATTGAGTTGTTTACCTGCCAACTTCGCTTTATAGAACTTCATATAGAAATTTTCCAATAGTGCATTCTTTATATAAGATGGCTTTATATAATCATTTCTTCCAAGTTTTGTTCCTAAGAACTCCGTCATAGTCAATACCGTGCCATTGTCTTCATTACCCGTATGTATAGTTTGACTTGTTCCGCTGAAGGATTCATCAAAATCAAAAACTCTTGTGACAGAATTGTTAAAACAGCTCTCAACATGTACCTTACCAAAATAGCACAAATAGACTAGGCGTCCTAGTCCCTTATGACTTGGCTCTTCTTCAACATCAAAGAGCTTTCCAAATTTTCGAAAACGTTCATCTGTGAAACCTATACCATTATCTGTTAGAACTAAGGATAACTCCTTTAGCTCATTCCCTTGTTTTATATCAATATAAAAATCAGTTGCACCCGCATCAAGAGCATTGGCAAATGCCTCAAAATAAATCATCTCAAATGATGATTTAGAAAAGAAAACTTTCAAAGCCTGTTTTATATTTACTTCCATGATGATTATGAGTTTATTTATATCTAAAAAAGATATTACTTCATTTCTCCTTTTGCTTATAACTGCGCAAAGTTACATTTATAATTTTATATTTCAAACAAAAGAGACAACCTTTTATTATTACATGCTAACCTTTTCATAATAACTTAATAGAACATATTTCTCCAGTATATCATTACAAATAGTAAAAAGATTCTTTCGTTAAATGCGTGGATACTTTTCGTATAGCTTTAACAGAAGAACCGAAGATTTATTAAAAAAGGCATAGACAAGACTGTCAACTACCTACTTTATTATCACCCTCTAACACAGAAAACTTTGATGGCAAACAATGGATTAAGAATGACATTATTTCGGATAAAACATCTATCAATAAAGGCAAAATTTGTGTAAAGAGCGAGTTTGCAAACAACGGTAAATCAATTAGTTATAAAGCCTTGTAAGAAAAGGTGCTTGTTTGGATTTCAAAAGGGCGTTATTTAGACTTCAAAAGAGCATCTATTGCTCGACAAACAGGCGTCTTTATGAAACCAAAAGAGCATGTGTTAGCTTTGAACTGCATAAAAAGAGTTTATAAACGTTGGTTGGTATGGGGATAAGTTGTTTGTAGAAGATGAAAGACGTGGTGTTAACTTGTCTTTTCTGCATTTTTATCTTGTGCTTTATCCCTTTTTGTGAGACCGCCTAACTTCGGATAGTCATATCGTATAAGGATATAAGATTTTATTCTGTTTCCAACCTATGCATTTAACGGAAGAACCCTTAAAAATGAACTCTCTGTCAAAGACAGCAGGGAGGACAATGAAGAGAAACGACAGCTTGCCTTGATGGAAAAGAGCTATCAGATGGCAGCGAAGTATCTTTCCAAAGCATCAACTCCACCTACCCTCAATAACGGTCTGACTGCTGAAAAAGAGAAGACAGAAGGGGCTGCAGGTGGCTCTGAAGCCGCTAAGGGCAAGACCATGCAGAATGAAAAGCCTGCAATGGAGGTGCTGCCGGAGCGTAGGCAGTTAGTATCTTCACTTAATCAGCCTATGAGCGATGTGTACTTTATGGAGGAATACGGCAAGAAGGCTCGTAATATGGGCTTTCATTCGCTTACCGGCAGTTCTCCTTCTTTGCTGTGCAATACGCTCAAAGTAGTAGTGGACAGGACTACTGTTCTTAAGGAGGGTGACAATGTCGTACTCCGTCTGCTTGAAAGTGCCAAGGTAGAGGGGCTGCACATTTCACGTCAAAGCCGACTCATAGCCGTCGCCAAGATAGAAGGTAACCGTATGCACCTGCTTGTCAAAAGCATTGAGGTGGACGGACATATCATAGCCGTCAAACTCTCGGCATACGACACAGACGGACAGGAGGGAGTGTATATACCAGGTTCGGAGGACATCAATGCGCTTAAGGAAGTCGGGGCGAACATCGGCGGTTCAATGGGAACATCCTTTACCTTCGCTTCCTCTGCCAAAGACCAGATTATCTCAGAGGCTGCCCGTGGGGTGATGCAGGGTGCAAGTCAGCTGCTTCAGAAGAAACTGCGTACTATCAAGGTAACGCTCAAGGGTGGCTACCGCCTTTTCTTGGTTCAGTCCAAATAAAACAATCGAAAATGATAAGTAAAAATAACATCAAATCAAAAAGGAACAATGAAGAAAATTATTTTATCAATGGCTATGCTTACCTTGGTGGGAGCAACAGCCACAGCACAGGAAAACAATGATGGTCTGACACCAAGCCGTCCGCTTACTTCGGGAGAGCTTTTTCAAGGTATGAGCCGTTCCATTCCTAACGGGCGTGTCGTCCTGCCATACGGCTTGGACGTAACCTTTGACAAGACCGTGCATCTTATCTTCCCTTCTGCCATTCGTTATGTAGACTTGGGTTCACAGAACATTATCGCAGGGAAGGCGGAGGATGCAGAGAACGTACTACGTGTAAAGGCTTCGGTGAAGGACTTTGAGACAGAGACTAACATGAGTGTTATCTGTGAGGACGGCTCATTTTACGCTTTTAATGTAAAATATGCCGATGAACCGGAAAAGTTAAGCATCGAGATGAAGGACTTTCTCTCTACAACAGAAGGCAGGCTGCCAAGCAATCGCTCTGATATTTACTTTAAGGAACTCGGTAACGAGTCGCCTGTATTAGTAAAACTGATGATGCAGACTATCTATCAGAATGACAGACGCTGCATCAAGCACATCGGTGCACAGCAGTTTGGCATGAAGTTCCTGCTTCGTGGCTTGTATGCCCACAATGGCTTGCTGTATTTCCACACTCGTATGGAAAACGGCACAAATATGCCGTACTCAGTGGATTTTATCACATTCAAAGTGGTGGATAAGAAGGGGGCAAAGCGCACCGCCATACAAGAGCAGGTGCTTCAGCCACTTCGTGCCTATCATCAGGTGATGCAGGTGCGTGGCATGGGTAGTGAACACGCTGTGTTTGCGCTCGAGCAGTTTTCTCTTGCAGAAGACAAGCAGCTTGAAGTGACGCTCTATGAGAGAAATGGCAGTCGTATGCTGACTTTTTATGTGACGGCAGAAGACCTGCAACTGGCAAAGAAGATTGATAACCTCAAACTGAAATGGTAATGAAAAAGAACAATATCATTCTGACAGTATGCATTGCGGTGGCCATGACTTTCAGTTTGCCATCGCAGGCACAGCGACTGATACCCAAGCAAAGGGGAATAGAGGTCGTAGGGAGTGTTCCGCTTATTAAGGGAGAAAAGTTCCATGCAGCTGACAATTTCGGTATAGGAGCATCACTCACCCGCTATCTGGGTCGTGAGAACTATACCTTTGTTATGGCAGAGTATGAACAGCAGAATATGCCGTACAGAAGTTATAACGTAAAACTCAAGGATGCACTCTTGCAGGTGGGCTATATGCACCCTGTTCTTTCTGATAGAGGAAAGAATGTGCATCTTTATGGCGGCATATCCGCTTTGGGTGGCTATGAGCAACTGAACGAGGACAAGAAGTTGCTGCCCGATGGGGCAACACTGCTCGACCGCTCTCGCCTTGTCTATGGCGGTGCCGTGCATGGCTCGGTGGAAGTGTTCCTCACGGACAGGGTTCTCTTTCTTGTAAAGGCGCAGGGACGTTTCCTCTTTGGAACGGACGTGCATCGTTTCCGTCCGGCTGTTTCAGCAGGACTAAGGTTTAACTTTTAAGTAGAAGAAAAGATGAAGAAGATATTGAATACGATATGGGTAATGGGTGTGCTGACCCTTGCCGTGTTTTGCCTATCTGCTTGTGATAGGGATTTGGATGTTCAGCAGTCTTATCCGTTTACGGTGGAAACAATGCCGGTTCAGAAGGACATTATAAGGGGGCAGACGGCTGAGATACGCTGCACGCTGAAGCGGGGCGGTGAGTTTGCCGACACTCGCTATACGATACGCTACTTCCAGTCTGACGGTAAGGGCTTGCTAAGAAATGATAACGGCACTGTTTTCAAACCGAACGACCGCTATCCGCTGACGAAGGATGTGTTCCGTCTATATTACACTTCTCTGTCATCTGACCGCCAGACGATTGATGTATACGTGGAGGATAGTTTCGGAAAGGTGCAGCAGTTGACCTTTAGTTTCAACAACGAGAGAGAACAGGGCAAGGATAAGCCTGCATCTTCTCGCCACTAAGACCATAATTGATGCGAACGATAAATGCTTTCATTTTACTTTGTGTATTCTGCCTGTTCTGTCAGCCGACCCTTGCCCAGCGCAGGGTGCGGCTGGCAGACTTGCCACCTTTTGAGCGTGCAGTTGTCGTAGTGAAATACTTTGAGGGTATGCACGGCTGGAAGAATTATCCGTATGTTGGATATGGGCATCAGCTGCAACCAGGAGAGCGTTTCACAGCGGATATGACGGAACGGCAGGCAGACTCCCTGCTCCGTGCCGACCTTTGGAAATGCTTTGAACACTTCAAAGGGTATGGTAAGGATGCCCTGCTGCTGACCTTGCTTGCCTACAATGTGGGTGTAGGGCGATTGCTTGGATATGGTAAGCACCCAAAGAGTAAGCTACTGCGAAAGATAGAGGCTGGAGATAGAAACTTCTATTGGGAGTATGTTTCGTTTTGCCGATATAAGGGTAAAGTTTTGAATGGGTTAGTCAAATGCCGAAAGGTTGAGTTTGCGTTGTTCTTTATCATCTGACTATATTAAACCAAGAATTATTCCTATGATGTTGTTTCTATTTTGCTGAAAAATTGTAACTTTGTATTACGATTAAATAGGATAAGCAATGAATAAAGAAACAAAAAAGGTACTCTTCGTCTTATTGAATGAGTACACAGATTGGGAAGGTGCTTTTCTCTCTACAGCCCTTCATGTTGGCGTAATACCAGGTAGTGAAATCAAGTACAGAGTGCATACAGTTGCTCCGACATTAGATGCAGTCTGTTCCATTGGTGGATTCAAAACGTTACCTGATTATTCTTTTGAGAATATGCCCAAAGACTATGCAGCCTTAGTCCTTATCGGTGGCAATCGATGGGATTCACCTGAAGCAGAACTTGTTGCGCCATTGGTACAAGAAGCATTGGATAAGGGTAAAATAGTAGGAGCGATATGCAACGGAGCATCGTTTCTGTGTGCTCATGGCTTCTTGAACAACGTAAAACATACGGGTAATGGTCTCGACCAACTTAAACAATGGGGTGGTGAAAGATACACGAACGAAACAGGATATGTGAACGCACAGGCTGTAAGTGATAAAAACATCGTTACAGCAAATATTACTGGTCACTTGGAGTCCACTCGTGAAATGCTCTTACTTCTGAAAGCCAATACCTCGGAAAAGATTGCAGCTTGGTATGACTTTTATAAGAATGGATTTGTAAAATAGTAGTCATACTACTAAATAAAATTGATGCGTGGAGTACATCGTCTCCACGCATCAATTTTATAGTTAGCAATCACACATACATCTTATTTTATGGATGCGGTTGTGGCTGAGGTCCTGGATTAGGCTGTTTCTCACCAGACTTCTTGTCAGGTGCAGCAACACGTTCGTAGCTCACGCCAGTAAGTGTAAAATACTTCTTTGAGGGAGTGAGGTGTACCACAGGTTTCGTAATATGAACCTTTGGGTTGAACTCCGCTTTTCCTTTCTCTACCAGTTTACTCTGGAAAGAAGGTGTAAGTGTCCCGATGTCTCCGAAGTCTACAATGTCTCCGTTCTCAACGTGCTTTTTTGCTATCTCGGCTGCAAGTCTGAGAACAGCCTCGACTTCTGCACCTGTGAACGTTGTAGCGTGTGCCACTTCATCACAGAAACTACGATGATCAACTCTCTTTCGTCCTGTAGGATGTGCCTGAAGAACGATTTTCCCTTTCAAGTTTCCAACTGTTCCTTTACGCTCCTTTAGCGTATAAGCAATGGGTCTGTTCGCCATAGTCATTAGTGTTGCCCCCGATTGTTAAGCCTTTGGAGGCTGGGGCTTTATCCTCCTCAACTTGTTAATAGATTTATATCACAAAGGTAAGAAAATTATCGACTGTCTCCAAGGAAAACACATACTTTTTTGATATTTCTCAACCCTTTTCTTTTAAAAGGTTTACCTATTTCAATAAAATTGTCTACCTATTATCAGAAAACCGTCTACCTTTTCCGCCAAAAGGGTTTACCTTTTCAATTAAAAAGGTCTACCTTTTTCGGCGAAAAGGTAGACCTTTTTTGAATAAACCGTCAAACCTCTTCTGTAGATTTAGATATGGTTATCCGCATATAATTGAAATATAGTAAATAGAAAACCATCGAATATTTTGTTAGTTTCACAATATTTGCGTATATTTGCGGTGTTATTATATATCTAAACACATTATTGACCAAAACTAATAAGAATGAAAAGTAAAGGGTATTCGAGGTTTTGTAATAGATTACAATACTTCATGGCTGACAATGAAATGATTAACATTTTGTTGAAAAATAAGGAGCTTCTTGCAGGAGATGATGCTATTTTTAAAGGTGTAACAAAAGAAGATAGTCCCGTATTATCCTCATATGCTAACACCCCACATTGCCGTAAAATAACAATTTATCATTTAAGAAAAACCTTGTTAGTTTCATTTATAAAGGAACAGTACGAAGAAGTAACTGAATACTTGAGGTATGTTCTTTTTCATGCCGCAAAAAATGGAGCACCAACTCGACGCCTTATAGGAGAAAATAACAAGATTAACCTTGATGCTAATTTCATACTATCCGCACCTAACCATGATACACTTAGAAAAGTTGTGACAGAGCGTATATTCCAACAATTAGAAAATGAAAAAAGTACCTTGGATTTAATTAAGAAAATTAACAATAAATTGGGGTTGGAAATTCCTGAAAACATTATAAAAGAAGCTTTGCCATACTTACTGATTAGGCATATATTTGTCCATTCAGACGGGAAGCCTGATAAAGAATTTAAAGAGAAATACCCTCAATTCAAATTAGATGAGAAGAAAAAAATAAATCTTTTAAAATTACCAATCAATGATATAAAAGACAAAGTGAAAAAATTAATAAGAATGATTGATGAGAAAATGTTAGAAAAAGATTTTTTCCCAAAAAATGAAATTCAAAATTAACGAAGCCTGCTGATTTAAAGGTAGAGAAAATAAGCCATGCAAATTTTAAGTTTGCGTGGCTCTTTGTATTGCCTTGTTTTAAGGTCTGTTGGGCATAAATATTTTGGATTATGAATATCCTTACCTAATCTTCTAAGTGTATCTACATAATCACTCCAAAGGGAAATATCTGTAATATCATAGCCGTTACGAACTGCAATCTTGTAGGACTGCCATAGTTCCTCAAAAGTCCTCCTGTTGCCAAGAAAGTAACGTAAATGGTCTGTGCTACCTGCCTTTAGCAATGTTTCCACTCGGCTGTCTGTAAGCAATGCAGGAATAAGCTGGGTAGGCACGATGCCATAGAAATTATCCTTAAAACCATTTCTACGAAGTATGTCTGTAACCTTGAACTTCGGAAATATCGGTGAGTAGGCAATATGCTGATAGGCTTCATTATCGTTGCGTATCGCCATAGGACTATAATAGGAAAAGGTATCAACATAGTGTCCCAATACCCTCTGTATGGCAACCACAGCTTTTCGTCCCTGCATATTCCACCAATATTGCCCAATCTCTATTATGGAAGTCTGTGCTTTGTAACCTTTCTCCATACCCACAATAAGTAGGAACATACGCAATACTTGAAACTCTCCGCAAGTGGTAAGTATAGTGAAATACTGCTTCTGCTGCAACTTGCGTTCGTAGGTTCCCTTGACCTGCAACTTTGCCCTGCAATGAGGGCAAGTGCAAGCTTCTCTATGTTTGTTCATTACCCAACTATGCCCACAATCCATACAAGTGGTGCGACCTTTTGGCAAGCGGTAGGCTAAGTGGTCTATGCACTCACGGAATGCCCACTTGCTTTGTGTCTTGGTTATCGGACGAAGATACTTGCTTTGTTCCAAAACCGCCTTTTCAAATTTGTTTCTCGGTTTCATAGGCTTAAAAATCGAATAGTGATGGTTGTACTTGGGTTGTCGCGTTCTCAGTCTTTTTCACTCGTGCGTTACGGCTCTGTATCTTGGCAAGTTCCTCCCGCTGATATTGCTTAATGGCTTCCTGCCTTGCTTCGGCTTTTTCTTCCTCCGTGAGTTCTACAATGTGATTAACGGCAACTTGGCAAGAAATAGCCTTACCTACTTCTATATCGTCCTCATCGTAGTAGTGAACAGCCATAGAGAAGATTTCATCATCATCAAAGCCATTACAACCGCTTTTCTGCACTTCATTAAGAATGTAGGTGATGCACTCCTCGATATTCTTGTTCGGCTTCATCAAGTTAGGGGCAAACAAGGGGTCTGTCATAGCACGCTGATTGAGATACTCGGCTATTGTCCGTGTGAAATGTTCTGTTCCTTTCATTGTCGTATATGTTTTGATGTTGTTAATACTTGGGAATTTCTACTATTTGATTGATGCGTCCATATAGGTAGGCTCTTAGGCTTGTTCTGTCGGGTGCGTAATACTCTGTCCATTGTCCATACTGCTTGACAAGATATTTCTTCAGCACGTCAAAGAAGTCAAAGCGATAGCCTTGCAGGGGAACGGCTGTGCGGAAATAGGTGTTTGAGTTCACCGCTTCACATAGCCAATTCTTTTCCTCACGGCTCATACGCTCGCCACAATAGAGTTTCACACGTAGGAGATATACTTTGCTATTACAAAGGCTCTCCAAAGAGGGTACGTCCCATTGTACAAACTTAATTGCCAACACTTGCTCACTTTTTCCAACCACAGAGTTAATGCGGTAATGAGAGGAGGAGCTATATCCTTTTCTTTTCATCGAAGATGTTGTATTTACTTTCTGCTTATCCATAGCGACATTTTTTTTATGCGTCCAAAGATCGGAGTATGCTGATTCCTTTTTGTAGCAAAATAGAGGTAGCGGGGCGAGGCTTGCACAAGGTTTTGGCGGAAAATACTACCCATAGGTGTGGAGATTTTCCAGACAAACCCAGCGGCACTGACCTTTTGAAAGCCACAAGCCCCGTACTACCTTTGCGGATAAAAAGGGAACAGCATCCGTCTTCTTCATTTCGCATATCGTGGAGCATTGGAAAGGAAGCGAAAGTGCAACGCCCATAGTGGAAAACAGAAAAGGTGGCTATCTCAAAATGCGAGATAACCACCTGATGAACGATAAATGAAAGTGTTTACAGATTACATCGTCGTGCTTCTCAAAGCACGCAAAGCAGGATGGCACAGAGTATCGCCAGCCAGAAGAGAAAGCTCAGCAGCGTAAAGGTAACTTGGAGAATGACTCTGACAATAAAGCGCAGTATCAGAAAGCCTGCAATGACTGACACGGCGGTAACGACCTGTGGCGTTACTATCTTTGAGATAAGCCAAACGACACCGATAACGATGGAAAGCAGGATGACCAGTTCGATGAAGCGTGTCCAACTGAAACGGCGGACTTGCTTGAAAGAAATCGGCTGCTGCTTGATGTTATTGCTTTTGTTCGATGCGTCTGCCTTGATGAAGGCAGGTGTGTGGACATCTTGATTCATGATGATTGTATTCATAATCGGAGCTTTGAATAGTTCAAGAGCAATAACAAGATGCGCAGGCTACACAAAGACAAGTGTTGGTACAAACTCTTGGCGTGTGGAGCGGAGCGTTTATCTTGGCTCTTGATACTACAAAAGCTCCCGATGGTGCTGCATCAAGTCATGTTCTCACCGCCTATCGTTGGCAGACCATTGACCTCAATGAGCAGAACGATTGTTCCTGTCAGTTCGGTGTAGAGTTTCTCATACTCAGGACTTGCGCCAAAATCTTCCGTGAGTTCATACTTGTCGAAAACGCTTTGCACAGCCTTGTTCTTCAGGAGTATCGGGGATAGTCTTTCGGGGAGTGGGGAGGGCAGTTCTTTCTCAAACTCATTCTCCAAGACAGATACAAGCGTGTCGTACTTTGAGAAATGCAGTCCTCTATACAACACTTCGCTTGCCATACTCTCAGCTTCGGGATGCGAGAAGCCTTGCGCTACTGCATCACAGTAGGTAGTAAGGGCTTCACCGGCTCTTGCCGTTATGAATGGTTTATCACCCAGCATTTCGGGGAAATGCTCACTGAGATAATTCTCTAATTTCAATCGGAAGTAAGATAGTTCTTTCTTTGTTTCCATAATCGTCTATTATTTTAGGGTTATACATTAATATATTATATGCCCATGGCTGTATTGAACTTACTGAGTTTTCCAGCCAGTTCTTCCATATCATGCTCTATCTTCTTGTTGGTGATGCGAGCATAGATTTGTGTAGTCTTTATGTTGGTGTGCCCCAGCATCTTCGACACACTTTCCATCGGAACGCCCTTACTCAGCGACATTGTGGCAAATGTGTGGCGTGCAAGGTGGAAGGTCAGCCTCTTCTTGATACCGCAAAGGTCGGCAATTTCCTTGAGATAAGCGTTAATCTTCTGGTTTGTAAGTACCGGAAGGAGTTTACCGTCCCGATAGGTCTTATGCCCATATTTGGTGATGATACGCTTAGGAATGTCAAGAAGCAGCACATTGGTTTCCACGCTTGTCTTCTGTCGTTTGGTCATAATCCATTGCTTGTCGTCAAGCGTAACGATGTTGTCCGGCGTAAGGTTGGACACGTCTATATATGCCAGACCTGTAAAGCAAGAGAAGATGAAAACATCCCTTACTAACTCCAAGCGTTGAATAGCAAGATCCTTGTTGGCTATCTTCATAATTTCCTCGTCCGTAAGGAAGCCACGGTTTACCGGCTCCAAGTGGAAACGATGATTGAGGAATGGGTCGTGAAGAAGATAGCCACGCTTTTGCGCATAGATGGTCACGGTTTTCAGTGCCTTCAATTTCTTGACTGATGTGTTATAGGCACACCCAGCCGCCGTACTCAGATATAACTCAAAATCCTGTACTACGGATGGCGTGAACTCTGCCAGTCCAATATCTTTCTTCCCATACTTATAGATAAGGAATTCTGCGAAATGCCTTCTTAAAACGCTGTACTTTTGCAGGCTGTCCTTGCTGATGGTATGTCCGACACGCTGTCTGACATCTTCGTTGAACTTGTCGAATATAGGGAGAAAGGTCGTGTACTCCCTGTCTTTCCCGACAAAGAATGAGCGGATTTTATCCAATGACAAGGATTTATCATCCTCGAATTTGTGGTAAATGTTATTCAGCATTGTGGAAATGGAGTCCAATGCGGCATTAGCGGATAAGGCTTCTGCCGTCCGACCTTTGAGCCTGCTTGTGGCATTGTTCCATACAGTCTTGTCCACGAAGATTTTCGTAGATCCAAAATTAGCCATCTCTCCGTTAAGGAATACCCGGAGCATTACAGGCGACTTTCCTTCTTTGTTCTCATAGTTTGAGCGTAGGTAGAAGGATACCTTGAAATTTGTTCTCATAATGCATCATTCTTTTGTGTAGCACTCGGCTGCAAAGTTAATATATAACATACTGAAACAGAAAGAATTGATGCCGTCAATATGGTATTCAGAATCCCGTCACTGCTACATTTTTTATTGCTACAATTTTTGTGTAGCAGTTTATGTAGCAGAATTTGACCGAATAATGACTGTCAAAACATAGGGTTATGCCGTCAGGCGATAGAGGTTTATACAAAGAAAAATCGTTGTAAAACCTTGATTTTACAACGATTAGCTAATTTTTGAAGGCTAAATTGACAACCCTTGTGAAGCCCTTTTGAAGCCTATTAGCGGAGAGAGAGGCTCTTTCTCTTGAACCTTCAAATAGTATCATAAACGCTCAATCTGTTGTATAATAGTCCTTTAAGTAGAATGTTAATAAAATAAGATTTCATGGAAAATCTTTGGTAGAATTAATTTTTGGGTGTAAATTTGGGTGCAGAAATCAAAATACCCAAAAGTATGAACATCAAACGGAATATTATTTTCACGTTGGAAAGCAGGAAAAAGGACGGAGTTCTCATTGTAGAGAATGTGCCTATCCGTATGCGTGTCAATTTTGCTTCCAAACGAATTGAATTTACAACAGGTTATCGTATTGATGCTGCGAAATGGGATTCTGATAAGCAGCGTGTAAGAAATGGTTGTACAAACAAACTGAAACAATCAGCTTCTGAAATCAATGCTTCACTATTGAGCTATTATACAGAGGTGCAGGAAATCTTCAAGAAGTTTGAAGTAGAAGAAATAATGCCAACCCCTGAACAAATCAAAGAAGCATTCAATGCGCTGCACAAACCTATTGAGGAAGAAGTCAAACCGAGAAAATCAATGCCTAACACTTTTTACAAAGTGTTTGATGAATTTGTGCGAGATTGTGGACGGCAAAATGATTGGACGGATTCCACCTACGAGAAGTTTGCTGCGGTGAAAAATCATCTGATGAACTTTCGAGATGAACTTACATTTGATTTCTTTGATGAAAAAGGTCTAAACGATTATGTTACCTATCTCCGTGATGTAAAGGAAATGCGCAATTCTACTATTGGCAAGCAACTCAGTTTCTTAAAATGGTTTTTACGTTGGGCTTTCAAGAAAGGTCTGCATCAGAACAATGCTTACGATAGTTATAAACCTAAACTCAAAAGCACACAGAAGAAAATCATCTTCCTCACATGGGAGGAACTGAACAAACTCCGAGAGTTTGAAATACCAGCAGCCAAGCAAGCTTTAGATCGGGTGCGTGATGTATTTCTCTTCCAATGTTTCACGGGCTTGCGCTACTCCGATGTGTTTAATCTTCGTAGAAGTGATATAAAGGGCGACCACATTGAGGTGACAACAGTTAAGACTTCTGATAGCCTGATTATCGAGTTGAACAACCATAGTAAAGCAATTCTTGATAAATACAAGGATGTGGCATTTGAAGATGACAAGGTGTTGCCTGTTATTACTAACCAGAAAATGAACGATTATCTTAAAGAATTAGCAGAACTGGTAGGCATTGACGAGCCTGTACGTCAAACTTATTATAGAGGTAATGAACGCATTGATGAAGTTACACCTAAATATGCCTTACTTGGAACACACGCTGGTCGTAGAACGTTCATCTGTAATGCGCTTGCATTGGGTATTCCACCTCAAGTTGTGATGAAATGGACTGGACATAGCGATTATAAGGCTATGAAACCTTACATAGATATTGCAGACGACATCAAGGCAAATGCCATGAGTAAATTCAATCAATTATAACACCGAAACAATATGAGCCAGGAAATAAATAAAGCAGAGAAACAATATTTATCTCTCGTTGTTCGAGCCATCGGTTCTGACCTTGAGCATACGCAAGTACGCATGATAGCCTCTGCAAATGCAGATATGCTTTTCCACTATTGGAAAGTAGGGCATTTTATTCTCTACCTCCAAAAAAAAGAGGGTTGGGGAAGCAAAGTAATAGATAATCTTTCTAAGGCGATACGTTCTAAATATCCTGATAAGAAAGGCTATTCCACTCGTAACCTTATCTATATGTGCCAATTCGCCAAAGCTTATCCTATGGAGATTCTATTAGAAATGGGTAAGGTTGAAAAACAGCTTAATAGTCCTTCGGTAGATAATGTATTACAACTTACAAACGAACTCAATCAATTTACGCAAGAACCTCTTGCGCAAATTCAAGCTACAGATAATCAGGGAAATATAATTACGCAAGAACCTCTTGCACAATTAGGAGAGATTTCAGAAACAGTGTCTGTCATCTACCAACACGACATAAATCTGATAGAAGACATTTTTAAGCAGTCTGCCGTAGTTCGCACTAACTGGGCGAGCCATGTTATATTGCTTAATAGCAAGCTGCCTTTGGGTGAACGTTATTGGTATATCACGCAGGCGGTTGCCAATGGTTGGAGTAGTAATGTTCTGCAAATGCAGATTGAAACCAATCTTTTCGCTCGGCAGATTACGGCAACGAAAGTGAGCAACTTCTCTGTACGATTACCCAAACCGCAAAGCGACCTCGCGAACTATTTGATGAAAGACCCTTATATCTTTGACATGATGGGGCAAACGGATAAAATGGCAGAACGAGACATTGAACGACAATTGGTTTCTCATATCACCAAATATCTTTTGGAAATGGGCAGCGGCTTTGCGTTTGTAGCACAGCAGAAGCATTTTGAAGTGGGCGATTCTGATTTCTATGCTGACCTTATCCTCTATAATATCCAACTACACGCATACGTAGTTATCGAACTTAAAACCACACCATTTAAGCCCGAATATATGGGCCAACTTAACTTCTACATCAATGTTGTGGACGAAACTCTCCGTGACGAACACGACAACAAGACTATCGGCTTACTCCTCTGCAATGGTGGCGACAAGGTTGTGGCGCAATACGCTCTCTCTGGCTACGACCAGCCTATAAGTGTGAGCGACTATCAACTCTCAAAGGCAATCCCCGATAATCTAAAATCGGCTCTGCCTACGGTGGAGGAAGTGGAAGAAGAACTATCAAAGTGTATACAATAACAGCAAAGAAACCTTATTATGAAAAGACATAAATTATTAGGCTACTATGTACCTGCATTTTTTGAAATGCATATTGATACAGAAAGTGAGGATATGATTATCAATCAAATGCCTATAGAGGATGCAACGGTTTTATTTCATGAGTACATTCATTTTCTACAAGACATTTCCTCATATTATGGATTGAGCCGAATATATGCCTATAGCGAATATATGCATAAAATGATCAATGAGATATACAAGATGCCACAGGGAGATTTCCAAATCCCTATGACTCTTTTACATAGCAATGATAATGTTAAATTAAATAATGATCTAATTAAACTAACAGAAGGAGATGTTGCGAACAAAGCCACGATTAGTATAAATGGGATAAATATATTAGAAGATAACCTTGAGAAAAATGAGGATCTACAGACTATACCTTCTGTTATGTTAGAATTTTCGGACAATGATATTGTCACCTTTGGCGCAGGTGCTATTTCTGAAAGTATGGCATACTTATTAGAGCGGTTGTGCTCTCCCAATGGATATAAGAAATCTCCCGAATACCCTTATATGGCTGCAGAAAAAGTTGCATCGTTTTATGATGAGGAATTTGTAAAAGACAAACTAAAGATTTTAGCTCTATGCGATATGAGTTTAATGTCTTCTAACCCTGGAATTTGTTTCGTAAGAGTAATGGATAGCATTCGGAAGAAAGAATTATCTTTTGCTTCTCCTGAGGCTGTCTACGACTACTTTTATGAGAACAAGACTGCAAAAGTTACGGGCGAAGAAACGATTTTGATTGATGCATTTATCACATTACAAAACACGGTAGTGCAATGCCTCAAAAATTATTTGACCATAGATGAGATTAATACACCATATTATCAGTGGATAGATCTCGTTATGAAATTTGTAATAGACTGGCGTAAATATGACATGTATTTCTTATTAAAAATGGCACGCCATAATCAGCTATTTACCAATGATTGTTTTGGTTATTGTATTAAAAAAATTGGTACGCCTCTTATGAGTAATAATATTCGTGGGTGCTATTTTAAAATACCAATAGGTGAAGAACAAACAGAAAATGGCATGGATGTTGAGTATTTTAAAGCAATTTATCAAATAGATACATTACTGAGTAAAGGTAAAGTCAGTTGTGACATGTATGACTGGTGTTGCAATTCTCCTTTATCAACTCCGAATGATTTATGCAAGACTTCTCCATGGCTAAAGATTTCTGAAAAAGCACTGTGCCCATATGCATTTTTATGGAAACATTGGAATTTAAGCAAATATAAGCCATACAAAAGATAAGAGATACAGTAAACGTTCTACATTACCGTATCTTTTATGCCTATCGAATTCTTAGTTTAAATCTTAGCCTTCTTTGTTCTTGCTTAATCCTATCTTGTTGTAATAACAATTCAGCTTGCCGTTGCAAGGCTTGCTCATAATCAGTGACCTTCTCCTTCAATAGGTGAATAGCTTTGGGATTGCGATGCGTTAAAAATATGCTGTCAAGATGAGCGAAGTCCAAAGTTGTGGCTTTGCCCTGCATACGTAGATAACGATAACGTAGGTCGAAATCAGAGGCTGTTTGCAGCTTGTTGGCTCCCATACCGAAGAACCAACAGCTAACCACGACCAATCCGCAAACCAATCCAAGTAGAATACGCTCGGCTAATTGTACGCTTGCAAAGAGCGAGTAGTTCTTAAATTCTACAGGCTTTTGTTGCTTGCTGATGAGTTCATGCAGCGTTTCAAACTTTGGATCGAGTTTCTTATTCGACTCTGATAGTGCCTCCAAAACAAAAAGTTGATGTTCTTTGATTTTGGTTTGAGTTTCTTTCGAGAGATGGATTTGTATGGCTTCTTGCCTTTTAATACTATCTGCTCTTGGACTGGACAGTTTTTCTGCAATAGTAGTACGCAGTTCTGCTTGTGCCTTACTGATGACTTTGCAATCTTGTTTGAGTTCTTCGAGAATATCGAGAACAGGTGTTATTTCGTTATTCATACTGATATAAATTTGCTGTGATTAAATTCTACGTTTGCGATTAGCTCTATTGCGAAGTTTCTTTTGGAAGCGGAGCTCATCAACATCTACGCCATTACTTGGTGTTGGCATAGAAAACACTTCACTAATTGCTTCGGATAGGTCGGTAATAAAATTGCTTTCATCTACAGAATGTACCATAGGATCGTTTTGTAGATGAATTTGCTCTTGTTTGTGAGAATTTTGTTCTATCTCCACTTTGAGGCGAGAGAAAGAGCACGTTCGGTCTATCTTTGAGCCACTGAAACTGCATCCGTCTTTTTCAAAGATGATCCCCTGAACAACATCGGTATTACCTTTCGTCTTGAAACGAGTGGTAATATCTTGTTGCTCTAATTCTGCAACAAAATC
This sequence comes from Prevotella multiformis DSM 16608, assembly GCF_000191065.1. Lineage (GTDB taxonomy): Bacteria > Bacteroidota > Bacteroidia > Bacteroidales > Bacteroidaceae > Prevotella > Prevotella multiformis. The sequence continues at coordinate 884,772 of NZ_GL872282.1, read as the reverse complement.
TTTCCAAGTCTGAGATTGAGGTAATATAGACTTAATAGCATCGAATATCTCATACTGCAATTTATCTTCACCTCTTAATCGCGAGCGGTTTACCTCTTGCTTTCCTTCGCCAATGGATAGACCATAACGCTCAGTCAGTTCTCTACAAATCTTAGTTGAACGATACTTTTCGTTGTGGTCGCTGATGGTTTTGCCATTGTTACCAATGCGATTGATACAAATGTGCAGGTGAGGATGCTGGCGGTCACTGTGCCTTACGATAAGGCTCTGTGTGTCGCCATAGCCCATTTTATGAAGATATTCGTTGGCAATCTTCGCCATTGTTGCATCTGTTAGTCGTTCTGAATCATGTGTCGAGAATGAGAGTATGGTATGGCAAACTGTTTTCTGTACACTTGGACGCATAGAGGCTTGCAAGTTGAAGTCGTATGCAATGTCATATGGAAAAGAACTGCGCACGCCATTGGCTTGTAAGACTTTGACTTTATCTTCACGCTTGCTAAGCATATAACTGACAACTCCACTGAAGTTTGTTCCTTTAATAATCTTGGCAATCATGGTTTCAAGCGTTTCATAAGTTCGTGAATAAGTTGTTTCAGAGCATTCAAATCTTCATTGAGTGCAGAGATTCCGAAAGCATTGAGTCGATGGGCAATCTGATTAAGATTGTTTGCCATGCCTGACACCGTGCGAATGAGTTGCATCTCTTCGGGTTTGATGTGTGCCTTAACTTCTGCTTTTGCAATGAGCCGACGCAGAAACTCGGTATGAGTGATGGAGGCTTCTCTCGCTTTGCCCAACAAAGTATAGTACTCCATCGTATTAAGCCGAAGAAGCACTTGATATTTCCGCTTCTCTGATAATGTCTTGGTGGGTCGCCCACCTTTATTCTTCTGTTCCATATTTTTATTTTTTGATGAGACCAACGGGATTTTTACCTCCCAATGGTGGGAGCAAGTAGGTTTTGAGATACTCAAAACACAAACTTGCTTCCCTGATAAACACTATCTTCTGATACCACGCTTCGTGGTCGGTAACGAAGGTTGACTTTCTTGCACTTTGGATTGAGAAACAAGCCATTCGTTGAGATCTTTGTGAGTTTGATAGCGAACAGATCCATCTATGACAGATGGGTAAAACTGTTTCAAAAATTCAAACAATTTTCGTCCTGCTTCATCATTGTCTAGAAAACTCTCAACTTGCTTGTAGCCTTTTATCTTCTCTTGAATGCGTGGCAAAAGAGCCAGAGAATTAAGAACTATGGTGTCGCAGGTTGAAGAAAGATTTAGCGTTTGCCACGAAAGGAAATCCATAAACCCTTCAAAGATTTGTAAAACGTCTGTGCCTTTACTAATAGTTGTAATCGCTTTTGGAGCAATGCAGCCTTTGAAATAAGGACTACGAATTTCCCATCCGCCAGCATCGTTTGAAAATCCAATGGCATAGTATGTTCGATTGGTATTATTGTATCGAATTTCAGAACATAATCTATTAGCGATGCTGAGAGATATTCCTCGCTCTGCGATGTAACGTAACAAATAAGGATTGGTAAGTGATTGCACAGATATGATTTCTAATTTGTGCTTAGAGGTTTTTCTTTCACCGCCAAAAGAAAAATCTCTATGCGCTACTTGTTTTATATCTCCCAAAAGTTCGATGGCTTTGCTAATGGTGCAATGCTGTAAGGCACACACAAGGTCGATGATGTCGCCATGTTCTCCTGTCCCGAAGTCATACCATTGGTTGCGCTCTGTATTTACTTTGAATGATGGAGTATTTTCGTTACGAAGTGGGGAGCAGTACCAAAAATGAATTCCTTGTACTCGTGCAGGTGAATAACCCTGTTGCTGCAAATAATCTGTGATAGAGATTTGCTTTATATTTTGTATTTCCATTGTAATTTTGTATTGATGTTTGAAATGAATAACTCTCAGCCTTTTTCTTTTGGAGGCTGAAGGTTTTAGGATTAGTCGGACAGTCGTACACTATAGGCACCCCTTTACGTCCGACCAAGTTTGTTTCTCCTTGGTCGAATTAGTTCAGGTATATATAGCCTGTGTCCAACCGACCAAAGGTTTTATTGTAGAGAATTATGGTTGAGCCGATATTTTCCTCGTTCCTCCTTAACCACTATGCCTTTGTTGAGCAAGAATTGCAAAAGCTCCTTGAGCTTTGTTTGTCCGTAGGATTGTCCCACAACTTCTGCATAAGCCTCTTTAAGAGCTACGATAAGTTTACTATATGGCAAAATTTCGCTTGTAGAGAAAACTGATTCCAACGCCTTTCGATGTTCGTTATCGCTTAACTCTTGATAGGAGAAGCGATGTGATTTTCGCTCATTGTCCGAATATGAGAGATCTATTTGGGGTATGCAAATATCGTCTTCAACTTCCTTGAGCCGAAAGGCAAATTTTTCAAAGGGTTTGGAGCGGATGATGGAGGGCACAACAATACTGCGTTCAGGCATAGTGTTATCCCTCGTGATTTGAAGAACTGTTTCTGCCTTGTTGTTGAGTTCCGTCCCAATATGTCCCCGTGCGTTGTCGTCGCCCTTATTGAGGTGAAGCACGGTCTGTATGTGGATGTTTTGCTCGCTCGTCCATTGCATTAGGTCGCCCACTAACTTGGTTGCCTCCGTTGAATTGTTGATGTCGAGCATCAAATCACGAATGCCATCAATGACTACCAAGCCCACGTTAGGAGTATTGTAAATGGCGTAACGGATGATTTCTCTACGCTCGTTGGGATCGGCAATGGCTCTGAGATGGCTAAACTTCAAATGTTCTGGCTCTCTATCAGTCGGCAATCCTGCCAATCGCAGAATGCGTTGCATCACGAGTTGGCAATGATAAGGGCTTTGCTCAGTGTCAAAGTAGAGGATAGTGCGCTTGCTCTCGGGAAATGACGCCCGATACTCCAGAACTTGCCCATTGACAAGGGCTGCTGCAACGATAGCACTCACATTGAAAGTCTTCTTAGCTTTCGCCTTGCCTGTCGATACACTGAAATTGCCCAACGTGCCGATGATGGCTTCGCCTGCTTGCAGCACAACGGGCGGAAGCGAGAACTCGTCCGTTACATGAATGAGCGACTTTCGCCAAATGTTTTCATAATCAGTTGTATTCATCATCGTCCTCCTGTCTTTCGTCCTGCCAGTTCGAGTGCAAGGTCTGCATCAACAATAATCTTACGACCGATTTGTGTAATGGCACGATTGATTTTGCCACTCTGTTTGATACGGTTGGCTGTGGGCAAGCTGCATCCGAAAAGACATGCTATACCAGCCAATCCATACACATATCGTTTTTCTTCTTTGGAGGAAGAAGCCTTTGTTAATTCCCTGCTCGTGGATATATTACCGTGTTGTGCAAGGAAAAGCAATTCTTCACCAGTCATCTGCCAAACAGGCTTGTCTCGTAATTCATTTATCGTCATAATTCAATTGTTTTGAAATGAATAACTCGCCCTTGCGCATAGGGCATTCAGTCAGCTCTGACAGTACAAAAGTAGAGGGCTTTTGATGTTATTCCAAGAGGCTGGGATATAGCGGGAAGTATAGGAAAATGTAAGGAAATCAACAACTATCAAAAACGCTCAATACATACTCAAAAAGTGGATGGTTTCGGACAAAGGCATATTCATTTCCAATCATCATTAACTACTTAATAAATTACTTTTGGGTCTTCACACAAGAAAAAATCATTTGAATTGCATTAAAGCTCTATTTTTCTTCGTTTTATTCATTATAAGTTCATATCTTTGTAACTAATATTGAGATATACAATCATCTAATGGGACAGAAGAAAGAACATAGCAACCTCATTAAGGAACATTTGAAGAAGCGAGGTATCACCCAAACATGGCTCGCCAAAGAGTTGGGTATGAGTTTCAGCATCACCAACGCCTACGTTTGTAACCGCAAGCAGCCTAATCTTGCTACCATCTTCAAGGTAGCAGACCTGCTCGGCGTGTCCCCCAAAGAATTAGTGAAATAGGAGTTTATGAAAACAACAATATAGATATTCTCAGTGCAATTTCTAAAACTATAGAAGTAAACATGAATAATCTATATACGAATAAGAATATATGAATACAATTCAGCAGCCCAATTCCCACATCTTTACCAATAAGGATGGAAATACATTAATAAAAGAGTTTGAGGGGGTATTGCAGCATAACCCTCAAATCAGAAACCTTGATGCTGTTGTAGGCTTTCTTCGTGCATCTGGCTACTTCTCCTTACGCCCTTTCCTTGATAATATTGGAAAGGTGAGAGTACTGATAGGCATAGATGTAGACAAATATATCGCTAAAGCGGCACAGCAAGGAAAACTATTTTTTGGAGCAGAAGAAGAGGTTAAAGAAGAGTATCTCAGAAAGATAAGAACTGACATAGAAACTTCCAACTATCGTAAGGATATAGAAGATGGAATGTATCTAATGGTACAAGACCTTCTTGACAAAAAACTTGAATTACGCGCTCATCCTTCCAAAAAGATTCATGCAAAGATATATGTGCTATATCCCGATAATTTTAATCAGTACTCTCAAAGTATGGCCATTACAGGCTCAAGTAATTTATCAGGGAATGGATTAGGAATAACACAGGACAAGCAATATGAGTTCAATGTAAAGTTGGACCGATATGATGATGTGAAATTTGCAAAAGATGAATTCGAGCAGTTATGGAACGAAGCTGAAGGTTGTGAAATAACTTCTGAAGATATAAAAGCAGCCATTGACAGGACCTATCTTAAAGGCGATGTTCCTCCTTATGATCTTTACATTAAGATGCTAATGGAGTATTATGCTGACCGTGTACTTGAGACCGACAGTGCTGATCCCTTTGATATGCCAGAGGGCTATACGAAATATGATTATCAGATGGATGCCGTCATAGAAGGCTATCAAAAGCTTATTCGCTATGATGGATTCTTTCTCTCGGATGTGGTTGGCTTGGGTAAGACCATTGTTGCAACTATGATTGCAAAGAAATTCCTTATAGAGAATGGTTATGAGCACACCAAGATTCTTGTAGTATACCCTCCAGCAGTAGAACAGAACTGGAAGTCTACTTTCAAAGATTTTGGTATAGACAAATACGCCAAGTTCATTACAAACGGTAGCTTAAGCAAGGTTCTTGATGAAGAGGATTATAATTATTGGAATGCAGAAGAATATGATCTCATACTTGTAGATGAGGCTCATAAATTCCGTAGTCATACCACATCAGCTTTTGAGCAACTTCAAGAAATTTGCAAGATGCCACGCTTAGAAGCAGGTAATATTCCTGGTTACAAAAAGAAGGTCATGCTTATTTCCGCAACTCCTATGAACAATTCTCCAGCTGATATCTATACGGAGATATTACTTTTCCAAGACCCTCGTCATTGTACCATTGATGGAGTTAGCAACCTTACTGCATTCTTTTCTCCATTGATAAAAGAATTCAAGAGACTACGAAAAAATAACAATACAAGTATTGAGGATTTTAAACGATTAGCAGAGAAGGTAAGAGACCGTATCATTAAACCATTAACTGTGCGTCGTACCCGAACAGATATAGAAAGTATACCCCGATACAACAAGGATGTGAATGGATTTCCTAAAGTTGAACATCCAATTGAGAACCAGTATGAGCTAAATGAGCATTTAGCCAATCTCTTTGAACAGGCTATACAGATTCTTGATAAGCAGCTTACCTATGCACGTTATCAAGCTATTGCATACTTAAAACCAGAAGTCGCAAATGGTCTTTATGACAATGCAGAGTTGATAAGCCGTAGCCTTGCAGGAATTCGAAAGAATGGACTTGTAAAGCGTTTGGAAAGTAGTTTCTATGCATTTCAAGTTTCTATAGAGAATTTCCATCAAGCCAATCAGAATATGATTGACATGTTTGATAATGACAAGGTCTATATTGCACCAGACCTTGACATCAATCTGCTATTGGAGTCTGGATTATCCGAAGAAGAAATCGAAGAGAAACTTAACGCTAAAGCTTCTAACAATCCTAAGAACGCAATCTTTCATGCTGCTGATTTCCGTCCAGAGTTTATAGATATGCTACATAATGATCAAGCTATCCTTGAACAAATGTTAGCTGATTGGAAAGATATTTCTGATGAAGATGATTCTAAGTTTGCCAAGTTTAATGAGTTACTAAAACATGAACTTTTCAGAAGTGATCGAAACCCAGAGAAAAAGTTAGTTGTGTTCTCTGAGTCAGTTGATACTGTTGACTATCTAAAACGTAGAATCAATCGTAAGGACGTATTGGTAATCTCTGCACAGAATCGCAATAAACAATTTAAGACAATACGTGAGAACTTTGATGCTAACTACAAGCAGAAACTCAACGAGTATAATATCATCCTGACGACAGACGTACTGGCAGAAGGTGTCAACTTACATCGTTCTAATGTGATTGTGAATTATGATACGCCGTGGAATTCGACAAGGCTGATGCAGCGTATTGGTCGTGTTAATCGTATTGGTTCTGCCTCAAAGCATATCTATAACTATGTTTTCTACCCTTCAAGGGAAGGTAATAAACAAATTAATCTGAACCAGATTGCATTAAGCAAAATCCAATCATTTCATAGTACATTTGGTGAGGATAATCAAATTTATTCTCAAGAAGAAATTATAGACCGTAACCTAAGTAAATTGTTTGAAGAAGGAGTGAACGAGCAAAAGAAAGATATTAACAAGGAACTACCTTTCTATGAGGAGCTTCGTACTCTCTTTAAGACGAACCGACAGGAATACAACCGTATTGCTAAGATTTCCTTACGCAGTCGAACAGGGCGAGAGTCTAAAACTATTAATGGTGTTACGCTATCTGAAGACACACTGGTATTCTTAAAGACAAACTTCCGAAAAGTGTTCTTCCTTGTGTCGGAAAATGCTCAAGAAATTTCCGTTCTTGATGCACTTAATTACTTCAAAGCAACTAAGGATGAGAAACCTGTTACTCGTATAAGCAACCATCACAAGCATGTGGAGAAAGTCTTGACAAAGTTCCGTACTATTCAAGACGAGGAAATCCGTATACAAGAAACCTCGCAGAAAGATCTCTATAATTTGGGTGCGCAGGTTAGTACGGCTATCAATCTGTTGAACAATTTTATGAATGAGATTGGAGACAATGACCTTTACATCAAAGTTGCACATCTAAAAACATTGGTGGAGCGTGGTGTTATCACCTATATTGCCAAGCGTTTACAACGTATCCAGAAAAACCTTCGACGTACTGGCGGTAAAGCTCGAATGACACATGATGAGGCTTTCAGCGAAATCATCACAATGGCGCAAAAGTATGCCCCTTATTATATTGCAGAAGAAACAATGTTGAATCAACAAGAAACAGACGCAGAAATTATACTTTCCGAAAGTTTCCAATAAATCAAATATCGAACAATGAATTACAAAGAGATTATTGAATCAAAATATAACCGTGAATCATGGCAGCAACTGCTTCATGACATATTCCTGAACAAGGTTACTTTTCATAATAGTCCAGGAAAGGTTCATGTAAGCAGTCATTTGGCTAAAGAAGCATTAAACTTGGGTTATATAAAATTGTCAGATGGCTTGACTATTGCCATTTACGAAGTAGAACTCTCAGACAATGTAGATATAGAGCGTAATCGGCGTGGCATTCGTGATATGCTCACCACGGACTGGCGCACCAATCATGCAGGTGCTTTTATGTTCTGCTATCGCAAGAATGAAAGCATACTACGTTTCTCCTATGTAAGCGAGACTTGGGGCTTCAACAAACAGGGAGAATATGAAAAAATATCTACTGATACAAAACGTTATACCTATTTGCTTGGAGAAGGACGTGGATGCCACACAGCTATAAAGCAGTTTGGAAAGTTGAAAGAAAGTAAACAAGCTTTAACTGACATCACCGAGGCCTTTTCTGTTGAGACACTCACCAAACAATTCTACAAAGACTTGTTTGAGTGGTATCAGTGGGCTATAGACGACTCTACTCAGGTAACCTTCCCTAATAATATAACTACGGAAGATGATGATAGGGACGATGTAGAAAAGAAGGTTATACGTATGATAACCCGTATTATGTTCGTATGGTTTATCAAACAGAAAGAATTGGTGCCAAACCGAATCTTTGATATTGAATATCTTTCAACAATACTGAAAGAGTTCGACCCATATAGCACGACTGTCGGTAACTATTATAATGCTATTCTCCAGAATCTTTTCTTTGCTACCTTGAATTGTGCCATTGAGGACGAGAATGGCAATACACGTAAATTTGCCACTTCAACTAAACGAGATGTCAAGACACTATATAGATACGCTGAAATGTTCTCTATCAGCGAACAGGAAATTGTCAACCTCTTCTCTGAAGTTCCGTTCTTGAATGGAGGCCTCTTTGAGTGTTTAGATAAGACACGCTATATTGATGGTGTTGAACAATGCTATAATTTTGATGGGTTCAGTCGTAATGATGCTCGTTTTGCGGATGGTCGATACAAGCATCGTGCTGTAGTTCCGAACATTCTTTTCTTTGAACCAGAGAAAGGATTGCTCTCCATTCTGAGCCGATATAACTTTACTATTGAGGAGAACTCACCTGAGGAACAGCAGGTAGCACTTGACCCTGAACTCTTAGGTAAAGTCTTCGAAAACTTGTTGGGTGCCTATAACCCAGAAACAAAAGAGACGGCACGCAACCAAAGTGGCTCATTCTATACACCACGTGAGATTGTCAATTATATGGTTGATGAAAGTCTCATTGCCTATTTGGGAAACAATGACTTTGTTCGTTCACTTTTTTCTTATGATTTCACTTTTGACAAAGCAAAGAGTAATGAATATCTAAAGATTGCTGACAAACTAAAGGCTGTCAAGATACTTGACCCTGCTTGTGGCTCTGGTGCTTTTCCTATGGGACTGTTAAACAGAATAATTGACATCCTTGAACGAATATCACCTAATGAAGATATTTATGAACTCAAACTGTCTGTTATAGAGAACTGCCTATACGGCTGTGATATACAGAGTATTGCAGCACAGATAACAAAACTGCGCTTCTTCATTTCCTTAATATGTAATTGTGAGAAAGATGCCTCTAAACCAAACTTCGGCATCCCAACATTGCCTAACCTTGAAACTAATTTTGTTTCAGCAAACTCACTTATTGCAAAGAAGAAGGAAGATCGTCAGTTAAACCTCTTTAAAAGTGAGGAGATAGAGTCAATAAAGAAAGAATTACATCAGATACGTCATCTACATTTTTCTGCTAAGTCGACTTCTACAAAACACCGCTTAAGAGAGAAGGATTTAGCCTTACGCGAAGAACTAATAGAACTTTTATCTGATGAGAATAACTTTGCATCTGATGATGCCAAACAACTTGCAGAATGGAATCCATACGACCAGAATGATACAAGCTCATTCTTTGACCCAGAATGGATGTTCGGAGTAGCTGATGGTTTTGATATCGTCATTGGCAATCCGCCATACATACAACTTCAAAATAATGGTGGAGAATTAGCGAAACTGTATGAAGGGTGTGGATATTTCACCTTTGCACGTACAGGTGATATCTATTGTCTGTTCTATGAACGTGGATGGCAGCTATTGAAGAAAGATGGGCACTTATGCTATATTACGTCCAACAAATGGATGCGTGCAGGATATGGAGAGAAGACAAGAGACTTCTTTGCAAATAAGACAAACCCATTACTGCTTATAGACTTTGCTGGAGTGAAGATCTTTGAGAGTGCTACTGTTGACACAAATATCTTACTTATCTCAAGGTCTAATAACCAGCATAAAACAACCTGCGCCATTACCAATAAGCAGAATAAAGATAGTGTAAAGAATTTGAGCGATTTTGTGCGGCAACAGAACTCCGTTTGCGACTTTGGCTCGTCTGACAGTTGGGTGGTTCTTTCACCTATTGAACAAAGCATCAAAAAGAAAATAGAAGCTGTTGGTACGCCATTGAGAGATTGGAATATAAACATCTATCGTGGTGTGCTGACAGGTTGCAATGAGGCCTTTATTATCAATACCGAAAAGCGTGATGAGATATTGGCAAATTGCCAAACTGATGACGAGCGGACAAGAACGGCTGAACTTATTCGACCTATTCTGCGAGGCAGGGATATTAAGAGATATGGGTATGAGTGGGCTGAACTATGGCTTATTGCCACTTTCCCCTCACGCCATTACAGTATTGATGAGTACCCAGCAGTTAAACAATACTTACTTTCTTTCGGTATTGAAAGGTTGGAGCAAACAGGTAAAACGCATATTGTAAATGGTGAGAAAGTGAAAGCCCGTAAGAAAACCCATAATAAATGGTTTGAGACACAGGATAGTATCAGTTATTGGGAGGATTTTTCTAAGCCAAAGATTGTATATATGGAAATACAAACAGATAATGAAAAAGAAGGCTATCTATTCCCATGTTTTTCCTATGATAATAGCAACAAAATAGTATTAAATACTGCATACATCATTAGTAGTAATACGGAAGATGTGCGCTTTATTCTTGGTGTTATTAATTCCAAGATGGGACGCTTCCTTACAAAACTATATGTTTCACAGTTACAAGAAAGACAGTTTAGAATGCTTGCACAATATGTTAAGAACTTCCCAATTCCCAAATTACCACAGAATGAAATAGATTATATCATTAAAGCTGTGGAATACAATATAAATAAATGCAATTCTGAATTAGAAGAAAAAATTAATCGTGCAGTTTGTTCATGGTATAATTTGAATGCAGACGAGCTTAATTTTATAGAACAGGGAGCTTTCTAATTCTCCCTGTTCGTAGCGTGTTATCAAATCCGATATGTTGTTATATATTCCCATTCGTCATAACTAAATCCATACAACTGTTTAACATACAAATTTACCATTTCCTCTTTATTAGGCATGTTGAGGATTTTAGATATATATTTCATGTCAAAATCTATAGGTATTGGAAATTTAATGAGCGATTGGATATTAAGCATAATATCGCCAGCGCCTGTTGTATCACTGTTCTTAAAAATAAAATATTTACTAACATCTGAACATAGTAATGCCAACAAATAATCATTGTATTCTCCTGCCGAGATGAAACTTGCTGGGGCTGTTAAAAATATTCCGCTATCAACTTTTGCAAATGAAAGATTACGCCCTACAGCTTTCCAGCATATATGTGGCTGAAAAAATAAGTCCAAATAAGCGCAGTTACGGAGATTATATGGTGTATCTCCTTTATCCGAACGAACAGATATTTTATCCCAATATTGGTCTAAATGTGCCTTTACAGCAGGATAGTCATTGATATTAATACGTAGGAGTTTGCCCTTTATGCCATTGTGAGTATTGATTAGGAATAATTCATTGTCAACATATCCATATCTCTTTATATCCCTGCCTCGCAGAATAGGTCGAATAAGTTCAGCCGTTCTTTTGCGTTCGTCCTCAGTTTGACAGTTATCAAGGATTTCTTTCCTTTTCTCTGTCGATATTATAAAAGCCTCGTTACAGCCTGTCTTTATGCCATAGTTGATTTGGATATCCCAATCTTTCAATGGTGTGCCTATTGCTTCTATCTTCTTTTTAATGCTTTGCTCAATCGGTGAAAGCACGACCCAACTATCCGATGTTGAAAAGTCACAAATGGTATCTTGTTGCCGCACAAAATCGCTCATTAGTTTTCTACCAATCTTTTGAGTCTAATAAACCGTGCAAGGGTATTCCTATCAACCTTGCAAATCTTCGCTATTTTTCGAAGGGATGTACCATTCTTCAACAACTCTGATATGAGAACTTCCTTACCAGAAAGTTTGTATTTGTCGGGGGAGCTTTTGCGACCTTTAGGACGACCAAGTACAATACCCTCAGCTTTCTTTCTCGCCAACGCTTCTTTTGTGCGTTGGCTGATAAGGTTACGCTCAATCTCTGCCGATAGTCCGAATGCAAAAGCGAGAACTTTGCTCTGAATATCATCCCCAAGGCGATAGTTGTCTTTGATAGTCCAGACTCTGCATTCCTTAGTCATGCAGATGTTCAGTATTTCCATAATCATAAAGAGATTCCTGCCAAGACGTGATAGCTCGCTACAAATAATAATATCGTCCTTTCCTACCTTTTTGAGTAATCTGCCGAGTTCCCGTTTGCTATAGTTCTTTGTACCACTGATAGTTTCCTCTATCCAATCGTCAATTGAAAGATTTTGATGTTTACAAAAGTTGCTAATCTCGAAGCGTTGATTCTCTACTGTTTGCTTATCGCTGCTAACTCTGATATATCCGTAAATCATAATTGTATATGTGATAATTATTACTTTCACAAAAACAAACGGATATTGTAATAAAGGAAATGCTATAAGTTTTCTTAGGTAATAGAAAATTCGGGTGTAATAAAGGGTGTAAATCACGTAACCCGTTGATTTACACCCTTGTTTGCGGAGAGAGAGGGATTCGAACCCCCGGTACCTCTCGGTACGACGGTTTTCAAGACCGTTGTAATCGACCACTCTACCATCTCTCCATAAAAGGAACCGTAAAGCGTTCCTGCTTCCTTGTGAAAAGCGGTGCAAAGGTAGGAATAATTCTCGAGAATGTGAAATTTGAGACAGGCGTTTTGAGGATTAAAACACTTTTTAACCATTTTGTCATGAAGAATGTCAGCCTGTCCCATTCTGTTGATTGAAGAGTAAACTCTCTCGCAAAGAGACTTTAAAATCTACAACCTCTTGACAAGCATAAGCCGTAAGGAGGAAACGAGTGGGAAGAAGCGGTAGGTTGGGAATGGGTGAGGAAAAGCAGGGATAGGCGGGAATAGACGAGAATGAAGAGAGAATGAAGAGAGAATGAAGAGGGAATGAAGAGGAAGAAGCAGTAAGGAGGGAACGGGGAGGATAAGGGAGATATAGGCGAGAACGGGTAAGGAGATGCGGGAATGGGCGGGAATGGGCGATAATAGGCGGGAATGGGCGTGGATAAGCGGGAATAAGCGTGGATAAACGGCAGTTGGCATTATCCCAAGTTACTTCCGTCAGGCAGTTGCCTCCTTCGGGGAGGGGAGTTTCCTTTTTGGGACTGGGAGGGATTTCCTTTTGGCAGAGTTTTTTGGGGAGGGAAGCTATACCAAGGAGCTTTACAGAGGAATCACCACAGGAAAAGCCCATTCCTAAACTCGCTTGCAAGTAAAGAAATGGACTGTTTGCCTTCAGAGAGTCTTAACTTACAGACTAAAAGTCGTCTGGCCGTCAGTTCGCATTCTGACGCCGTTAAAAGTACACAGGAAGAACTCGCAGTCGCCGCCAGCCGAATCAGACATTTGACCGGCCGCTTCGGCCTCACCCAAAGGGCAGAGGAAGAACTCGCAGTCGCCGTCAGCCGGATCAGAGACATTTGACCGGCCGCTTCGGCCTCACTCAAAGGGCAGAGGACAAACTTCTGCCTCTGCCGGCTGGACCAGCCATTTGACCGGCTGCTCAGCCTCACCCAAAGGGCAGAGGGCAGCCTCCGCCCTCTGCCTGAGTCCGCCTGCCGGTCAGCTTTCTATCCTTGCTGCATGGCAATCTTCTTGACACGCCGTTCGTGTCTGCCGCCCTCGAATCCAGCCTTGAAGAACTCATCGAGAATTTTTCCGGCGGTCTTGTTGTCGATGAACCGGCCCGGGAGTACCAGGACATTGGCATCGTTGTGCTGGCGTATCAGTTCGGCAACATCCTTGTTCCATGCCAGTCCGGCGCGCACCCCCTGATGCTTGTTGAGTGTCATCGCCATTCCCTCGCCGCTTCCGCAGATGGCGATGCCCGGATAGACCTCACCCTTCTCGACAGCCTCAGCCAGCGGATGGGCGTAGTCGGGATAGTCACAGCTCAGGTCGCTGTTGCAACCGAAGTCTTTATATGGGTACTTGTGTTCTTCCAGATACTGGATGACGAACTGCTTCAACGGATAGCCTGCGTGGTCGCAGGCAACTCCTACTGTCTTAATTTCCATAAGCTGTTTAGGTTTTATGAGTCCTTCCGTCCGCCTCCGGCGGACGAAAGGCCCAGGTTAAACGTCTATGCTAAAAATTCTTTCACTTGTCTGTATACATTCTCGGCGGTGAAGCCCAGTTTCTCATCCAGCACCTTGTAAGGAGCGGAGAAGCCGAAGCTGTTGAGACCATACACCATGCCGTGTGCACCGACCATTCCCTCGAGCGTCACGGGGAGGCCGGCCGTGAGACCGAAGATCCTTGCATCCTCCGGAAGTACCTGCTCCTGATACTCCTTGCTCTGCCGGCGGAAGAGCCCTTCCGACGGAGCACTGACGACCCGCACTTTCAGTCCGTCCCTGCGCAGAAGCTCCGCTCCGTCGAGACAGGTGGCCACTTCTGATCCGCTGGCGAGGAGAATCACATCGAACGGTTCGTCAGAGCCTTTCACGATGTATGCCCCCCTGCGGGTCAGCTGGTAGTCGGTTCCTTCCGGCAGGCTCTTCACGTTCTGCCGGGAGAAGATGAGGGCCGTCGGCGTGTCAGTATTCTCCATGGCCATCTGCCAGCAGACGGTCGCCGCATCGCTGTCGGCAGGGCGGAGCACACGGACGGAATCCTGTCCGGCATGGTTCTGCAGCTTCTCCATCAGGCGGATCTGCGCCTCCTGTTCGACAGGTTCGTGGGTAGGGCCGTCCTCGCCGACACGGAACGCATCGTGGCTCCACACGAACTTCACGGGCACCTGCATGAGGGCCGCCATGCGGATGGCCGGCTTCATGTAGTCGGAGAAGACGAAGAAAGTACCCATTGCCGTGACGACACCGCCATGGAGCATCATGCCGATGCACATACATGCCATGGCCAGTTCGCTCACACCGGCCTGGAAGAAGGCGCCGCTGAAGTCGCCGCGGACGAAGGAATGCGTGTGCTTGAGGAAGCCGTCGGTCTTGTCGGAGTTGCTGAGGTCGGCAGACGACACGATCATGTTCGGCACCTGTTCTGCCAGCAGGCCGAGGCAGGCTGCCGATCCGTTGCGTGTCGGGATGTCACGCTTCTGCACAAGACCGCTCCAGTCGATCTCCGGCGCCTTGCCCGAGAACCACTGCCGCATCTGTGCCGCTTTCTCCGGATTCTCCTTTTCCCAGCCGGCCTCCGCGGCATGGCGTTCCGCCACGATTTTCCGGAGTTCGGCAGCACGGTCGTCGTAGAGCTGCTGTACTTCGGGGAAGATTCTGAACGGGTCGTCAGGGTCGCCGCCGAGGTTTCTCACCGTATTTATATAGGCATCGCCTCCGAGCGGTGCGCCGTGTGTCTTTATGCTGTGTTCGTAGCTGCTGCCGTCGGCCTGGCGTGCGCCTTTGGCCATGACGGTGTCACCGATGATGAGGGTGGGGCGGTTCTCTTCCCTGTTGGCAGCGGCGAGTGCCTCCCGGATGGCATCGGGGTCGTTGCCGTCAATCTTCATGACGTTCCATCCCCATGCCCGGTATTTCATGGCCGTATCTTCCGCCATGACGGCACCGCATTCGGTAGAGAGCTGGATGTCATTGGAATCATAGAACATGATGAGGTTGTCCAGGCCCAATGCGCCTGCCAGTCTTCCGACTTCTGCGCTGACGCCTTCCTGGACGCCGCCGTCGGAGATGTAGGCGTATATCTTGTGCTGCATCATGGTATGCCCGAGGCGTGCCTCGAGGAACTTCTCCGCCACGGCGGCTCCTGCCGCATAGGCATGTCCCTGTCCAAGCGGCCCCGACGAGTTTTCTATGCCGTGTGCCAGATCGCGTTCCGGGTGGCCTGGCGTGACCGATCCCCACTGGCGGAACTGCCTGATGTCGTCGACAGTGAATTTTCTCTGGAGCGTCAGCGCCGCATAGAGCATCGGCGACATGTGTCCCGGATCGAGATAGAAACGGTCGCGTCCTGCCCATTCCGGCCGGTCCGGATCGTAGACGAGGAATTCAGAGAAAAGGACATTGATAAAGTCTGCACCGCCCATGGCACCTCCCGGATGACCTGATCTGGCTTTCTCAACCATTGACACTGCGAGGATTCTGATGTTGTCTGCCGCGCGGTTCATCAGCTTCTTGTCATTCATATATAGATTGGATTTAATTTATTATAATGCAAATATAAAGATAAATAAGGAGAACTCAAAATAATCAGGTTACATTTTTCATAAAATCGTTCCGCATCCCCCAAAAGGCCGCTTTCCGGCGGAACCGGTCCGTCTCCCCTACCCGTCCGGACGGCATCCGGGAAACACGGAAGATTCCTTCTGAACATACGGATATTCACGGAATGTTCACGATGTTCATGTCTGACCGGCGGTGCGGCAAAGTCCAGGACACATCCCGCATCCTCCTGCCCGCAAGGATTCAGCGATGCCGTGAAATCCTGTGCGACATCATTATCCACCTGCCCCTAAGGATTCCGGCCAGACACAGACCTGTACCGGTCCACAGAGCCGGAGAGGGCGGGCACAGGAAGATTCTCCCGCCGGCAGTCCGCCGTTTGGGAAAAGTTTTGTATATTTGCCTTCAATTTCACAGAAGAAAGTCAGCAAGGCGAAACAAGACAGATGAAGAAAAGAAGGCTATACAGAACGGCAGCAGGATGGGCGGCAGGCCTGTGCCTGCTGCTGACGGCATGCAGCATCCCCCACCAGCAGGAGGTGGATGCCTGCAACGACAAGGCCTACGCCTTCCATTACCGCAGCCTCGACTCGGTCGACCTGTATGCCCGGCGGGCGTACAGGCTGGCGAAGCGGTACGATGCCGGACGGGCAGAGGCCCTGAACAACCTGGCGTTCGCCGACCTGATGAAGATGCGCTTCACGGAAGCCTTTGCCAAGCTCGACTCCGTACTCCAGATCACCGACAACCAGGTGGAGCTTCTGGTGGCGGACATCCAGCTCATGCGTCTCTGCCAGCGCGAGTCGCTCAACAAGGAGTTCTACGACTACTACGAGAAGGCACAGAAGCGGCTCCACCGCATCGAGGAGGACGAGAGCCTGCTCTCCGCCCGCCAGCGGCGCCGCATGGTGTATGCGCGGACAGAGTTCGCCATCGTCACCTCCACCTATTATTATTATGTGGGACTGGAACAGCCTTCCGTCAAGGCCATCCGGCAGATCAATCCCGACGGCGAGATACAGACCGACATGGCGCAGCTGCTGGACTACTACTACAACATCGGCGCAGGCGGCATCTTCACCACCGGGACACAGGAAGCCGTCAGCCAGCGCGAGTTCGACTACCTCATGCGCTGCTACATGCTCGCCCGCCAGCACGGCTATCCCTACTGGGAGGCCAACTCGCTGCAGGCACTCAGCGAGCACCTCGTCAACGACCGCAGCCGCAGGACGCTGATGCGCGACAACCTGCCGTCGTTCCAGTTCCTCAACCTCGACAACATGCCCGACAGCCTGCTGGCAGGCAACCTGGTGCAGCGGTCGCTCAACATCTTCCGGAAGTACGGCGACGTCTACCAGACCGCCGGCTCCTACCGTACGCTGGCCTCCTGCTACTGGCAGATCAAGGACTACCGCTCCGCCATCATCTGCCTGCAGAAGGCACTGAACGACAACCCCGCCATCCGCCAGGCCCCCGACCTCGTCGCCTCCATCCGCGAGCAGCTCAGCGTGACGTACTCCGCCATCAACAACAAGCAGCAGAGCGACTACAACCGCAACATCTACCTCGACCTGCAGGACGAGACCCGCCAGGACCGTTACCTTGCGTCGCGCGCCGAGCAGCTGGACCGCACCTCCCAGCAGCTCAACCTCATCATCGCCGCCGTAGGACTGTCCATCCTCATCGTCCTCGCCCTGCTTGTCCTCTTCCACTATCTTCGGCGGCGCAGCGACCGGCGCAGTTCGCTGGACGACCTCCTGCTCCCGCTCGAACAGTGGCGCAGACAGAACGGGCAGCACAGGGCGGCGATGACGGAAAAGTACGGCGAAATCGCCGAACAGCTCGACCTCTGCCGGCTCCACCTCGTCGACAACCGGCGCAAGAACCTCGAGCAGCGGGCGAAGGTGTCGCTTGTCAACAGCGTCATCCCCCTCATCGACCGGATGCTCCACGAGATCGGAAGGCTGAAGAAAGGCGGTGAGAGCGAAACGCTGAAAGCGGAACGCTACACCTATATCTGCGAACTGACCGACAAGATCAACGAACTGAACACGGTCCTCACCCAGTGGATACAGCTCCGGCAGGGACGCCTGTCACTGCACATCGAGAGCTTCCCCGTACAGCAGGTGTTCGACATCGTGAAGAAAGGGCGCATGGGTTTCCAGATGAAAGGCATAGACCTCCGGGTAGAAGACACCGGCGCCGTCGTCAAGGCCGACCGTGTGCTGACGCTCTTCATGGTCAACACCCTCGCCGACAATGCCCGCAAGTTCACCGGACGAGGGGGCCGGGTGACCATCCGTGCGGCCGAGGAAGAGGGCTATGTGGAAATCTCCGTCGCCGATACCGGCTGCGGACTCAGCGAGACACAGCAGGCACACATCTTCGACTACAAGCCCATCCGCGACCAGGGCGACTGCACGTCGCACGGCTTCGGACTGATGAACTGCAACGGCATCATCAACAAATACCGCAAGATCAGCCAGATCTTTTCCGTCTGCCGGATCGGCGTAGAGAGCCGGGAAGGCCGAGGGAGCCGCTTCTTCTTCCGCCTGCCGAAGGGCATCAGCCGCATGGCGGTGCTCCTCCTGTCCGCCGTCTGCGGCCTGACGGCCGCCTCCGCCCGTCCCGTCAGAGCCATCGACAAGGCGGCGGCACTGGCGCGCCACGACTACAGCACCCTTGCCGGCATCTATGCCGATTCGGCTTACTTCTCCAACATCAACGGCTCCTACAGCCAGACCCTCGCCTATGCCGATACCTGCCGGTACTACATCAACCAGCTCTACCGCCGCCTGCGCCCCAAGGGGAAGGACCTGATGCTGCGCACAGGCAGCCTCCCCAATGTCCCGGCGGAGATCAGGTGGATACAGGAAGGCATACCGATGGACTACGCCGTCATCCTCGACATCCGCAACGAGAGCGCGGTGGCGGCACTGGCCCTGCACGAGTGGGACCTCTACCGGTACAACAACTCCGTCTATACCCACCTTTTCAAGGAGCGCTACGCCGACAGGTCGCTGGGCGAGTACTGCCGGATGATGATGAAGTCGGAGACGAACAAGAACGTCGCCGTCGCCCTGCTCATCCTCTTCCTGCTGTCCATCTTCCCGGTCTACTATGTGATGTACTACCGCCGCCGACTGTCCTATCAGTTCTGCCTGGAACGGGTGAAGAGCATCAACACCATCCTCCTCAGCGACATGGACGTGCAGGAGAAGCTCCGGGAGGTGGAACGCGCGGCGAGCGACCGGTTCCCGCCGCGCCTGCTTGCCATCGTCACGCAGATCAGAGACGCCCTCCTCGCATCGGTCGAGGAGGACCAGAAGAGCCAGGCCGACATAGAGATGCTGGAGGACGAGGTGCGGTGTACGGAATACGAGAACGAACGCCTGCACATCAGCAACAGCATTCTCGACAACTGCCTGTCGACGCTCAAGCACGAGACGATGTACTATCCCTCGCGCATCCGGCAGCTCGTGGACCAGCCGGGAAACCAGCTCGACAGCATCGACGAGCTGGCCGTCTACTACAAGGAGCTCTACCTGATCCTGAGCCAGCAGGCGATGCACCAGGTCGAAGGCGTGAAGCTCATCGCACGTCCCCTGGACCTCGCCGCACTCGTAAGCACGGCGAAGCTGACGGCTCCCGTCCCTGCGGTGCCGCCCGTCAGCGGCGACCCGGTCCTCATCGCCTACCTCTTCGATATCCTGTACCAGAGCAACCACAGCCGTCCCCTCACGGTCAGCGCCGGGGAGGGGCAGCCGGGCTATGTCACCCTGCACGTCCTGATGTCCGCACTCCACCTGTCGGACGAGGCGTGCCGGCAGCTGTTCCAGCCCTCCGCCGACCATCTGATGTCATTCATCTGCCGCCAGATCGTCCGCGACAACGGCGAGGCGACCAACCGGCGGGGATGCGGCATATCGGCCACGGCCACGCCCGACGGCACGAGCGTGAAGGTCGTCCTCTCGCAATCCAGTCAAGAAACAAAAACGAAAGATACGTATGGAGAATTTTAGAGTCATCATCGTCGAGGATGTCCCTCTGGAACTGAAAGGGACGGAAGGCATCTTCAGAAACGAAATCCCGGAAGCCGAGATCATCGGGACGGCCGAGAGTGAACCGGCCTACTGGAAACTCATCAAGCGGCAGCTGCCCGACCTCGTACTGCTCGACCTCGGCCTGGGCGGTTCGACGACGGTCGGCGTGGAAATCTGCCGGCAGACCAAGCAGACCTATCCCAACGTGAAGGTGCTCATCTTCACGGGCGAGATACTGAACGAGAAACTGTGGGTCGACGTGCTCGACGCCGGCGCCGACGGCATCTGCCTCAAGAGCGGCGAGCTCCTGACGCGGGGCGACGTGGCCAGCGTCATGTCGGGCAAGCGCATGGTGTTCAACCAGCCCATCCTCGAGAAGATCGTGGGCAGGTTCAAGCAGAGCGTCAGCAGCATGCTCATGCACCAGGAGGCGATGGTAGGCTACGAGATCGACGAGTACGACGAGCGCTTCCTCCGCCATCTTGCCCTCGGCTACACCAAGGAGCAGATCACCAACCTGCGCGGGATGCCCTTCGGCGTGAAGAGCCTGGAGAAACGGCAGAACGAACTCGTGCAGAAACTCTTCCCCGACGGCAACAACGGCATGAGCGTCAATGCGACCCGCCTCGTCGTACGGGCACTGGAGCTGCGCATCATCGACATCGACAACCTCCATGCGGATGAAGAGTAAGTTAGGCTGGCTCGTCCTCGTGCTGCTCACCGCCCAGCTGGCACTGATCCTGCTCTCGTGGGTGCTGACGGCCGCTTTCCCCGAGCTGCCCATCCGCTCCCTGCTCAGCAGCGAGGGCATCCGCTGGTTCTTCGGATGCTTCTCCGACAACCAGCTGTCGCCGCTGCTGGTGGCACTGATCATGGCGGCGATGGCGGCGGGGGCGTGCGTCAGCAGCCGCCTCTATGCGGCCTTCCGCACACGGATGAAGGAGCTGGCACACGGGAAGACGGCGGACGGCGGACGCACGGCCCTCCACTACCGGGAGCGGGTGGGACTGCGCCTAGCGCTGCTGGAGCTGCTGGTCTATGCCGTCATCATGCTGCTGCTCACGGCCGTTCCCCATGCCATCCTCCTGAGCGTGACGGGACATCTCTTCCCCAGCGCCTTCTCCTCCAGCCTCATCCCCTCGCTGTCGTCCGTCCTTGTCATCATGTCGCTGTCGTACGGCGTGGCGAGCGGCACGGTAGACAGCGTAGCCGCCATGCACCGTGTCCTGGTGAGCGGCCTTGTGGTCGCCGCCCATCTGGTTCCGGCCTACGTCATCGGTGTCCAGCTGTACATGTCGCTGCTGTATGTGCTTGTGAGGTGAGAGAAGAGCGGCCGCACACGGGCGGTTCTCCGGCGGGCAGCCCCTGCCGGGAACGCCTGAGACAAAAGGAAGGGAGGGGCGGCAGAGCCGGGATTTTCTATTTTTATGCCGTCTAAATATTTACAATTCCGCTCACAATATTTAGGTATTACGGAAATTCTTTCTATCTTTGCACCATCAAAGTTAGGTATCAAGCCTGTTTGTAATACAAAAACATTATTCACATCATAAAACAAGAACATTATGGCTTACGTAATTGGTAATGACTGTATCGCTTGCGGTACATGTATCGATGAATGTCCGGTAGGAGCCATCTCCGAGGGCGACATCTACAAGATTGATGCAGACGCGTGCACAGAGTGTGGCACTTGCGCATCTGTCTGCCCCAACGAGGCGATCAGCCTCCCATAAGGTGCAGACCTGTTACTGATTAAATTCACAGGGCGAGTCGTGAGACCCGCCTTTTTTTGTGTCGACGGACGGAGAGCAGGCAGAGAATCCCGCTTCCAGGCAGACAGATTCCGCCCCTGTTCCTGTCTGCCGGATCTCAAGGTATCTTCTATAAAAAAGGTTTTTCCGAAACAGGGAGTGATAAAGTAAGCCTGCTACATAATGAGGTTTGAGATTTGAGGTTTGAGATTTGAGGTTTGAGGTTTGTCCACTATATTGCATCCATCAAAAAGGGTTCTCCCGAAATATGGAGTGATAAAGTAAGTCTGCTACATAATGAGCACGGAGAAGCGGAGAGCAGAGGGGAAGACGGCAGAAAGACAGAACCATGTTTACCTTTTCACTCTCTTAACTTTTTACTTCTCCAACAGCTCCATGCCTCTATGTGATATTCCATCAAAGCCATCAATACACGAGACAGACCTCACTGCATAACAATGTTCTTCCGTTAAATGGATAGATTGGAAACAGGATAAAGGCTTATACACTTACAGGGTATGACCATGCAAAATCAGATGGTCTTACAAAGGGGGATAAACTACAGGATAAAATTCAGAAAAAGTAAATAGACACGATGTTTATCCATCAGTATGTCTTTCCGTCTTCTACAAACAACTTATTGCCATATTATCGGTGTTTGTAAACTGTTTTCATGCAACCCAAGCTGAGACATGCTCTTCTGGCTCCTGAAAGGTGCCTGATTGACTTCCAACAGGTGCTCTCTTGAGGTGTTACCAACGCCCTTTTGAAGTCCAATCAAGCACCTCTTACAAACGACTGAATAACCAATTGATTGACTGCCGGTTGCAGACCTTCTTTTTGTACGTGTCTTCCATATTTACAGATGATTCATTTGGAATCATGTAATGACTTTTCAAAACCTTATCTGTCTTTTCAACGTATGAAAACGAAAAGGCTTTTGTATCGGAGGATGATAACAGAACAGACGGTTGACAGTCTTGACAATGTCTTTGTTTAATGAATAACTTTGGTTCTTCCGTTGAAGCAATACGAAAAGCATCCACGCATTGAACGGAAGAACACATAATAAGGCATACAGAGAAGCGAAGAAAATAGAGGAAAAACATCACGGAGATGCCGACGACACAAAAGAACGACAGAGAGGCAATGCACGGATTTCCTTTATTTTCGGGATAAACGCCATTCACGATCCTCACCAGCAAATACGCTGATAAAACTCTCAGATACTCTCCGCTGCTCCACGCACAGACGGTGCCTCCGTGAGGACCATTGCTTTGTTTTTAATAATCCTCCGCCGTTTCAGCGTCCGGGATCGTCGACCTCCGTAAAGTCGACATACTCGCCCTCGCTGTCGGGGATGACCTTCCTGTTCCGCTGCTCCGCCGTCCGCTTGTCGATGACGGTGCTTCCAGCGTCCTCTTTCCTTTCCTGCTGCTGTGCGAAAGGATCAAACTGCCGGCGCACCCTGGTCAATTGCCTGTAAAAGGAGAAGGCGATCCAGACGAGAATCGCCAGAAAGGCGATGAAGATGAAAAAAGCGAACTTCAGCAGGAAAGCAATAAACGTCATGTCCTTTCAGGTTGTATCCTCTATTGCTGGACGGAGGAAGGTTTTACGATAGCCGACAGGATTACATACCATGCGATGATGATGGCGAACGAGGAGATGCCGAAGACGACCAGCAGGGGCACGCACGTGGCAAGGAAGATGTATTTCACCTCGTTGCCCTTCCATCCCCAGTGTTTGAACTTCAATGCGAACATCGGGATTTCGGCAACCAGCAGCCAGGAGCTGACGAAGATTCCGGCAAGGACGAGGAGGACCGCCCAGGGACAGACCTCCAGTCTGTCGCCGAGCCCCACGATGAGCGAGCCCCAGAAGAGGGCGTTGGCAGGAGTCGGCAGCCCGATGAAGCCCAGTGCCTGACGCTCGTCAAGATTGAACTTGGCGAGGCGGAGCGCCGAGAATGCCGCCATGACGAAAGCCACGGAAGGCAGACAGGAGCGCAGCGGCTCCAGGAACTGAGGATAGTCCATGACCTGCAGCTGCGAGAAGAGGATGGCCGACGGAGCCAGCCCGAAGGTGATGTCGTCGGCCAGCGAGTCCAGTTCCTTGCCGATGGGAGAAGAGACCCGGAGGAGCCGTGCCGTCATGCCGTCGAAGAAGTCGAACACCGCTCCGATGATGATGCACAGCAGGGCCAGCTTCGCATCGCCTGCAAAGGCAAAGGCCGTGGCGACGCAGCCGGAGAAGAGGTTGCAGCAGGTGACAAAATTGGGAATGTGCTTTTTCATCTTTTCCTTCTTTTATGTTGTTTATCGGATCTTCATCCTGGCGATGACCGTCTGGTCGCCCGTCGTCGCCTGCCCCATCTTCACACAGACCTCCGAGTCGACCGGGAGGAAGAGGTCTACCCGGCTGCCCAGCTTGATGAAGCCCAGATGCTCGTCGATGTAGCAGTCTTCGCCCTCCTTGGCGTAGGTCACGATGCGGCGCGCCACCGCCCCGGCAATCTGGCGGCAGAGGATGTCGGTCCCGTCAGGGGTGGTGATGATGGTGTCGGCGTGCTCGTTCTCTTCGCTTGCCTTGGGGAGCCACGCCTTGTGGTAGTTGCCGTCAAAATGCTTCACCGACTTCACCACGCCGTCTACGGGGAACCAGTTGGCGTGGACGTTCCAGAGACTCATGAAGATAGAGACCATCAGCCGGCGTTCGTGGAAATATTCGTTCTCGTCCACCTCCTCGATGACCACGATGTGCCCGTCGGCCGGTGCGACGACGACGCCCTCCGTCTCCTCGCTGTTGAAGTAGCGGATAGGACAGCGGTAGAAGTTGAGCACAATGCCATAGACGGTACCGGATAGAACTGCAAAAATGCAGAAGGGTATCTTTGACGGAACAGCAAACCAGAGAACCAGCGCAATGAGGGCAAGACAGATTGCTCCGTAAAGCAATGTATTTGTGCCTTCCCGATGGATTCTTATCTTTTTGAGTTTCTTTTTTATTTTTCCCATGGTCGTTGAACGACGTTTTTGATTTGTTGCAAAGGTACTCCTTTTTTGTCATTTGCACAAATTTTCACTCTCATTCTTTTGCCATGTCGGTATTTCATCGTAACTTTACGCCTCAAAACGCATAACCCAATGGAAGATTACGTACATCTGCACGTCCACACGAACTACTCCATCCTGGACGGACAGTCGAAGGTGACAAGGCTGGTCGACAAGGCCGTGGCCGACGGGATGAAAGGCATGGCCATCACGGACCACGGCGTGATGTTCGGCATCAAGGAGTTCTCGGACTACTGCGCCAAGGTCAACAAAGGCAGGAAGGAGAAGGGCGAAGCGCCTTTCAAGCCGGTTTTCGGCTGCGAGATGTACGTAGCCCGCCGCTCGATGCACGACAAGGACAAGGGCATGCACGACAACTCGGGCTATCACCTCATCGTGCTGGCGAAGAACCACCATGGTTACAAGAACCTCATCAAGCTCGTGTCGAAGGCATGGGTGGACGGCTACTATTACAAACCCCGCACCGACCGGGAACAGCTCGAGAAGTACCACGAGGACCTGATCGTCTGCTCGGCCTGCATCGCCGGCGAGATACCCAGCAAGATCATCCACGACGACATAGAGGGGGCGAGGGAGGCCTGCGAATGGTACCACCGCGTCTTCGGCGACGACTTCTACCTGGAGCTGCAGCGGCACGAGGTGAAGGACCCGACGCTGGCGGCCAACCGCGAGGCCTACCCGCTGCAGCAGAAGGCCAACAGGGTGCTGCTGCGCTTCGCCAGGGAGTACGGCATCAAGGTCATCTGCACCAACGACTGCCACTTTGAAGACAAGGAGACCGCCGAGGCGCACGACCACCTCCTGTGCATCTCGACGAACGAGGACCTGGACGACCCGAAGCGGATGCGCTACTCCAAGCAGGAGTGGTTCAAGACCCGCCAGGAGATGAACGAGGTCTTCTCCGACATCCCCGAGGCACTGACGAACACGCTGGAGATACTCGACAAGGTGGAGATCTACAGCATCGACCACGGCCCGATCATGCCGTTCTTCCCCATCCCCGAAGACTTCGGGACGGAGGGAGAGTGGCGGGAGAAGTTCTCCGAGGACGACCTGTACCGGGAGTTCACGACCGACGAGAACGGCGAACATCCGCTTCCGCCCGAGGAGGGGCAGAAGGTCATCGCCCGGCTGGGCGGCTACGAGAAGATCTACCGCATCAAGTTCGAGGCCGACTATCTGGCGAAGCTGGCGTACGACGGAGCGAAGAGACTGTACGGCGACCCGCTGTCCGACGAGGTGAAGAACCATATCCGCTTCGAGCTGCACGTGATGAAGACCATGGGTTTCCCCGGTTACTTCCTCATCGTGCAGGACTTCATCAATGCCGCCCGCGAGAAGCTGGGGGTCATGGTGGGGCCGGGGCGCGGGTCGGCCGCCGGATCCGTCGTGGCGTACTGTCTGGGCATCACGAAGATCGACCCGCTGAAATACGACCTCCTGTTCGAGCGTTTCCTCAATCCCGACCGTGTCAACCTCCCGGATATCGACACCGACTTCGACGATGACGGACGCGGGAAGGTGCTGCAGTGGGTCATGGACAAGTACGGACACGAGAACTGCGCGCACATCATCACCTACTCCACCATGGCGACGAAGAACTCCATCAAGGATGTCGCCCGGGTGGAGAGGCTGCCGCTGGACGTGGCGAACGGCCTCTGCAAGGCGATTCCCGACCGACTGCCCGACGGCATGAAGATGAACCTGACGAACGCCATCAGGTGCACGCCCAGACTGCAGGATGCCGAGGTCAGCGAAGACGCCAGGGAACGGAACACCATCAAGTACGCCAAGATGCTGGAGGGAACGGTGCGCGGCACGGGCATCCACGCCTGCGGCTTCATCATCTGCCGCAACCCCATCGACGACTGGGTGCCGGTGTCGACGGCCTCCGACCCCGACTTCCCGGAGCAGAAAGTGCCTGTGACACAGTACGACGGACACGTGATCGAATCGACCGGGCTCATCAAAATGGACTTCCTCGGGCTGAAGACCCTCTCCGAGCTGAAGGAGGCCTGCAAGGTCATCAGGCAGACGACGGGCGACGTGGTCGACCTCGACAACATCCCGATCGACGACGAGCTGACCTACCGGCTCTATCAGCGCGGACAGACCGTCGGCACCTTCCAGTTCGAGTCGGCCGGCATGCAGAAGTACCTCCGGGAGCTGCACCCGACGGTCTTCGAGGACCTCATCGCCATGAACGCCCTCTACCGGCCGGGGCCGATGGACTACATCCCCGACTTCATCAAGCGCAAGCACGACCCTTCTCTGGTTAAGTACGACATCCCCTGCATGGAGAAGTACCTCAAGGACACCTACGGAATCACCGTCTACCAGGAGCAGGTGATGCTCCTCAGCCGCCAGCTGGCCAACTTCACGCGCGGCGAGAGCGATGCGCTCCGCAAGGCGATGGGAAAGAAGAAGAAAGCCATCGTAGACCAGATGAAGCCGAAGTTCATACGGCAGGGACAGGAGAACGGACACGACCCGCAGATCCTGGAGAAGATATGGAGCGACTGGGAGAAGTTCGCCAGCTACGCCTTCAACAAGTCGCACGCCACCTGCTATTCCTGGGTGGCCTACCAGACGGCCTACCTGAAGGCGCATTATCCTGCCGAATACATGGCCGCGCTGATGACGCGCCGTTTCAGCCAGATCACCGAGATCACGAAGCTGATGGAGGAGTGCAAGGCGATGAAGATCGCCACGCTCGGGCCGGATGTCAACGAGAGCCGGACGGGATTCGGCGTGAACGGCAAGGGCGAGATCCGCTTCGGACTGGCCGCCATCAAAGGGATGGGAGCCAGCGCCGCCGAGAGCATCGTCCGGGAACGGGAGGCGAACGGCCCCTACAAGGACATCTACGACTTCGCCGAGCGCGTCGACCTCAGCAATGTGAACCGGAAGGCCTTCGAGAGCCTGGCCTACAGCGGCGGCTTCGACAGCTTCGGCCTGCAGCGTGAACAGTACTTTGCCGAGACGGGGAAAGGAAGCCTGTTCCTTGACACCATCGTCCGTTACGGGCAGCTCTACCAGGCGGAGAAGGCAGAGCAGCAGAACTCTCTCTTCGGCGGCATGGATGCCGTAGAGGTAATGCACCCTGTCGCACCGAAGACCGAGAACTGGCCCGCCATAGAGAAGCTGAACAAGGAACGCGAGCTGGTGGGCATCTACCTGTCGGCCCACCCGCTCGACGAATACAGCGTCATACTGAACAACATGTGCAACACCCGATGCCCGCAGATAGGGCGCGATGCCGACCTCGCCGCCCTCTCGGCGCTGGACGAGGTGACGTTCGGCGGCATCGTGACAGCAGTCAACGAACGGTTCTCGCAGAAGACCGGAAAGCCGTTCGGGTTCGTGACCATCGAGGACTTCAACGGCTCGGGCGAACTGGCGCTCTTCGGCGACGACTGGGCACGGTGGAACAACCTCCTGAAGGTGAACTACACCGTCTACTTCACGGCAAGATGCCAGCCCCGTTACCGCAACAATCCGTCGGTACTCGAACTGAAGGTGCAGAGCATCGAACAGCTTTACGACGTGAAGGCACACCGGCTGAAACGCTTTACCGTCTCCATGGACGCGGCCGCCATGGACGACGCGCTGGTATCGGAGCTGTCGACCTTCGTGGAGCAGCACAAGGGCAGCACGCAGCTCTTCATCCAGCTCCGCACGCCCGACAACACGACGGTCGTGCTGAAGAGCCGCGGCGGCGGTGTGAACGTAGACCGCAAGCTGGTCGACTTCATCGACGCCAATCAGAAGATGGAGTTCCACATCAACTGACGGGAGGCCGGTCTGGAGCCGGCAAGGCGCAGCGTGAGAAGAAGCCGCCGGAGGAAAGAAAGTGGCACGGTCTTTGATAGAAGACAAGAAAGAAGAATCATCACGATAATAAACAGAATCATAAAAAGAAGACAAACATGGAAGTAAAGATCACATCCGAGAATCTGGAGACTTACAAGAACGGCGATCTGCCGTTGGTAGTTGATTTGTGGGCGCCCTGGTGCGGCCCCTGCAAGATGCTGGGTCCTGTCATTTCAGAACTGGCAGAAGCGTATGACGGCAGGATCGTCGTCGGCAAGTGCGACATCGAGGAGAACGATGACGTCGCCATCGACTTCGGCGTGCGCAACATCCCGACCATCCTCTTCTTCAAGGGAGGCAAGCTGGTCGACAAGTTCGTCGGCGCGGCTCCGAAGAATGTGCTGGACGAGAAGTTCAAGGCATTGCTGTAAGCCGCGGCATTGCGGATAAGCGGAAGCCCTGTCAGACAATCATTCCGGTGATTGCCCGGCAGGGCTTCCCTGTTTTCTCCATGTGGCGGAAGGTCTCCCGGAGGATTCCACCTGTTTCTTCCGAAACAGAGAGTGAAAAAGCAAGCCCGCCCATAACAAGGCACACGGAGAAAACAGAGGAAAACCGTCACGGCAGTGCCGGCGGCACAAAAGAGCGACAGAGAGGTACGGATTTCCTTTGCTTTCCGGATAAACGCCATTTATCATTCTCACAGACTAGGGAACATCTGTATTTTCATATGGTTTCTTTGCCTTACTCAGGCATCTTTCGTGATTGATTTTTCCTGTCTGGATAGAATGGCCTATTGCAGATAACCACTCACCTGACAAACGGCCGTCAACTGCATTGCAACCAAGGCTTACCCAGGGTTCAATCAGGCGTTAGTTGCAGTGCAAGTAAGCACCTGTTCGATTGCAGTCTGCAACCTTCTGTGAGACAGACTGATATAAAATGGAAGGGAACGAAGTGGCCAGGACGGCCGGCAGGCTTCCGCACACGGTCTGAAACGCAGTCTGCCCGCAGGCACACGACCGGCCGCAACCGGCATCCCCATTATTAGGTATTTAGACTGTCGGGAATGGCCGTTCTGATTTTTTTCATTACCTTTGCCTGTCAAGCCGGACGAAGCCCTGCGCAGCGGACAGGAGCAGGACGGCGGACGGACAGACACCGCCGCATGCGGCGGCCGCAAGGCCGGAGCAGCGGCAAGAAGCAAAGGAGGAGACGGCGGCGGAACCATTCTTCCGGATGAGGGACGCTGCAGGCCGGATCACAGAATCAGGAGCTTATGAAACTATCAGAATTAAAGACCGGCGAGACCGGCGTCATCGTGAAGGTATCGGGACACGGCGGATTCCGGAAACGCATCATCGAAATGGGGTTCATCAAGGGCAAGACCGTCGAGGTACTGCTCAACGCTCCCCTGCGCGACCCCGTGAAATACAAGATCATGGGCTATGAAGTCAGTCTGCGCCACAGCGAGGCCGACCAGATCGAAGTGCTCTCGGAGGAGGAGGCCCGCAGGCTGGAGAAAGCGGAGGTCCGTACGGCCCGCAACGCCGCCCTGCCTGCCGACCCGGGAGACGGCAGCGACAAGGAGCTGACCCCCGCCGAGCTGTCGGATGCCGCCGACCGCAAGAGCCGTACCATCAGCGTGGCACTCGTGGGCAACCCGAACTGCGGCAAGACATCGCTCTTCAACTTCGCCTCCGGGGCACACGAGCGGGTGGGCAACTACTCGGGCGTGACGGTCGACGCGAAGGTGGGCCACGCCGCATACGACGGCTACCAGTTCAACCTCGTCGACCTCCCCGGCACGTACAGTCTCTCGGCCTACAGCCCGGAGGAACTCTATGTGCGCAAGCAGCTCGTAGACAAGACGCCGGACGTCGTCATCAACGTCATCGATTCGTCCAACCTGGAGCGCAACCTCTACCTCACCACACAGCTCATCGACATGCACGTCCGCATGGTCTGCGCACTCAATATGTTCGACGAGACCGAACAGCGCGGCGACAACATCGACGTCCGGCAGCTCTCCGAGCTGTTCGGCGCGCCGATGGTGCCGACGGTGTTCACCAGCGGACGCGGCGTGAAGGAGCTTTTCAGGCAGGTCATCGCCGTCTACGAGGGCAAGGAGGACGAGTCGCCCTGCTTCCGCCACATCCACATCAACCACGGACACGAGATAGAGAACGGCATCCGGGAGATGCAGGAGCACCTGAAGAAATACCCCGAGCTGCGCCAGCGGTATTCCACCCGCTACCTCGCCATCAAACTCCTCGAACACGACAAGGACGTGGAGCAGCTCATCGCACCGCTGGGCGACTCGGCCGAGATCTTCCGGCACCGCGACAACGCCGCCGCACGCGTGAAAGAGGAGACGGGCAGCGACAGCGAGACGGCCATCATGGATGCCAAGTACGGCTTCATCCACGGTGCGCTGGAAGAGGCGGACTTCTCCACGGGCGACAAGAAGGACACGTACCAGACGACACACCTCATCGACAAGGTGCTCACGAACAAGTACCTCGGCTTCCCCATCTTCTTCCTGATCCTGCTGGTGATGTTCACCGCCACGTTCGTCATCGGGCAGTACCCGATGGACTGGATCGACGCCGCCGTCAGCCGGCTGGGCGGCTTCATCGCCACCCACATGCCCGACGGACCGGTGAAGGACATGCTCGTAGACGGCATCATCAGCGGCGTGGGAGCGGTCATCGTCTTCCTGCCGCAGATCCTGATCCTCTACTTCTTCATCTCCTACATGGAGGACAGCGGCTACATGTCGCGCGCCGCCTTCATCATGGACCGCCTGATGCACAAGATGGGACTGCACGGAAAATCGTTCATACCGCTCATCATGGGCTTCGGCTGCAACGTGCCGGCGGTGATGGCGACACGCACCATCGAGAGCCGGCGCAGCCGCCTGGTGACGATGCTCATCCTGCCGCTGATGAGCTGTTCGGCGCGCCTGCCGATCTACGTCATGATCACCGGATCGTTCTTCGCCATGAAGTACCGGTCGCTCGCCATGCTCTCCTTATATATAATAGGTATCGTGATGGCGGTCGTCATTAGCCGTCTCTTCTCGGTCTTCGTCGTCAAGGGCGAGGACACGCCGTTCGTGATGGAGCTGCCGCCTTACCGCTTCCCGACGTGGAAGGCCATCGGACGGCACACCTGGGAGAAAGGCAAGCAGTACCTCAAGAAGATGGGCGGCATCATCCTCGTGGCATCCATCATCGTATGGGCACTGGGCTACTTCCCCCTGCCCGACGACCCGCACATGGACCGGCAGGCACGGCAGGAACAGAGCTACATCGGACAGCTGGGCAAGACGGTAGAGCCGCTGTTCCGGCCGCAGGGATTCAACTGGAAACTGGACGTGGGACTGCTGGCCGGCGTAGGGGCGAAGGAAATCGTGGCCTCGACGATGGGCGTGCTCTATTCCGATGACGACAGCTTCTCCGACGACAACGGCTACAGCGACGAGACGGGTAAATACACCAAACTGCACCGCCTCATCACGCAGGATGTCGCCAAGCTGCACGGCATCAGCTACCGTGAGGCAGAGCCGGTCGCCACGCTGACGGCGTTCTGCTTCCTCCTCTTCGTACTGCTCTATTTCCCCTGCATCGCCACCATCGCCGCCATCAAGGGCGAGACCGGCAGCTGGCGGTGGGCGCTCTTCGCCGCCGGCTACACCACCGTGCTGGCCTGGGTGGTCAGTGCCGCCGTGTTCCAGGTGGGGATGTGGGTGATGTGAAGAATCTCCCCAAGCCCCTCCGAAGGCCTCCGAAGGAGGGGATGCGGTGGGTAAGGTGGGATAAGGCTTATCACCGCCTACCCTCGCTTATTGCCGCCTATCACCGCCTACCCCCGCTTATTGCCGCTTATTACCGCCTATCCCCGCTTATTGCCGCCTATCACCGCCTATCCCTCTCCTCCCCCCACAACATTTTTTCGTTTTTTTCTTGGTTCTTTTATAAATATTCGCTACATTTGCACCCAACGGCAGTAACAAAGCATAAAGAAACCTAAACAATCACGCTTCAATGCCGGAATATCGACGAGGTGCCGCCGCACCCCCATGATACCCGCATCTGCCGCCGCATCATGCCGTCCGCCTTGTGCGCCTCCAGGAAGGGAGGAGGAAGATGCCTTGAAAACAATGCCTTAGTAAACAAATCAGTTAATTTTAAAAAATCTATGGAGAAAAGATTTGCGCTCTTTTTGTTTGGGCTCGTCCTGTCAATCGGCACGGCGTTCGGTCAGACAAAGATCAATGGTACTGTATTTTCTCAGGACGATGGCGAACCCATCATCGGCGCATCCGTCATGGTACAGGGTACCACGGCGGGAACCGTCACCGACATCGACGGAAAGTTCACGCTGGACGTGCCTGCAGGAAAGAAAATCGTAGTCAGTTACATCGGCATGGTCACGCAGACCCTCACGCCCAAGGACGGCATGAAGGTGGGCCTCACCAACGACAACCACCAGCTCACGGAGGTCGTCGTGACGGGTATGACCCAGCAGGACAAACGCCTCTTCTCGGGTGCCGCCACGAAGATCGACGCCTCGAAGGCGAAACTCGACGGCATGGCCGACGTGAGCCGGTCGCTCGAAGGCCGCGCCGCCGGCGTGAGCGTCCAGAACGTCTCGGGTACGTTCGGAACGGCACCGAAGATCCGTGTGCGCGGCGCCACGTCCATCTACGGTTCGTCGAAACCGCTGTGGGTGGTCGACGGAGTCATCATGGAAGACGTCACCGAAGTCGATGCCGACAACCTCTCCTCGGGTGATGCGGCCACGCTGATCTCCTCTGCCATCGCCGGACTGAACGCCGACGACATCGAGAGCTTCCAGATTCTCAAGGACGGTTCCGCCACTTCCATCTACGGTGCGCGCGCCATGGGCGGCGTGATCGTCGTCACGACGAAGAAGGGCAAGGCCGGCAGCAACCGCATCAGCTACACCGGAGAATACACCATGCGGCTCCGCCCGAGCTACTCGCAGTTCAACATCATGAACTCCCAGGAGCAGATGGGCATCTACAAGGAGATGGCCGCAGACGGACTGTTCTCCTTCTCGCGCACGCTGCGTGCATCCACCAGCGGTGTCTACGGGAAGATGTACAACCTCCTCAACACCTACGACACCACCAACGGCCGCTTCGGCATCGCCCACAACGACGACGCCATCAACGCCTACCTCCGGGAGGCGGAAATGCGCAACACCAACTGGTTCAAGGAGCTGTTCAGCAATTCCATCTCGATGAACCACTCCATCTCCATGTCGTCGGGTACGGACAAGGCGCAGTACTACACCTCCTTCTCCTTCATGGACGACCCCGGATGGGCCGAGCAGAGCAAGGTACGCCGTCTGACCTACTCCATCAACGCCAACTACAACATCAGCAAGAAGGTGACGCTGAACCTCATCGGCAACACCGCCTACCGCAAGCAGCGGGCACCGGGATCGGTTAACCAGGACGTGGATGTCGTGTCGGGGGCAGTGAACCGCAACTTCGACATCAACCCCTATTCCTATGCCATCAACTCCTCAAGGGCCTTGGATCCCAACACATTCTACGTGCGCAACTACGCACCGTTCAACATCCACCACGAGCTGGCGAACAACTTCATCGACTTCGATGTCCTCGACCTCAAGATGCAGGCGGAACTGAAGTACAAGCCCGTCAGCAAAGTGCAGCTGTCCGTGCTGGGGGCCTACAAATACTCCATCACCTCGCAGGCCACACAGATCCGTGAGGGCTCCAACATGGCGATGGCCTACCGTGCCATGGACGATGCCACCATCCGCAACGCCAACCCCTGGCTCTACCTCGACCCCGACCAGCCCAACTCGCTGAAGTTCTCGGTGCTGCCGAAGGGCGGATTCTACGACGAGACGAAGTACCGCATGAACAGCTGGGACTTCCGTGCAACGGCAAGTTACAACGATGTCTTCAACGAGCGGCACATCGTCAACTTCTACGGCGGTATGGAAATCAACAACACCGTCCGCACGCAGAGCTACTTCGAGGGTGTGGGCATGCAGTACGGCATGGGCTATCTCCCCAATTACGATTACCATTACTTCAAGCATGCCATCGAGGACAACAACCTGTACTACGACCTCTACAACTCGTACAACCGCGACGTCTCCTTCTTCGGGACGGCCAACTACTCCTGGAAAGGACGCTATGCCGCCAACTTCACCACACGCTACGAGGGCAGCAACCGCCTCGGAAAGGCGCGCACGGCACGATGGCTGCCTACGTGGAACATATCCGGCGTGTGGAACGCACATGAAGAGCCGTGGTTCCAGAAGACCTTCAAGAACGCCATGACCCACGCCACGCTGCGCGCTTCCTACTCGCTGACGGGCGACAAACCGGCCGTCACCAACTCGCAGGTCATCATCCGCAGCTCGAACATCTGGCGGCCCTTCGCCGTCGACAAGGAGACGGGACTCTACATCTCCCGCTTCGCCAATCCCGACCTGACCTACGAGAAGAAGCACGAGTTCAACATCGGCATGGACCTCGGCTTCCTCAACAACCGCCTGAACGTCGTCTTCGACTGGTACACCCGCAACAACTACGACCTCATCGGGCCGCGCACGACGAACGGCACGAAGGGTACGATCACCGAATATGCCAACGTGGCCAGCATGAAGTCGCACGGAGAGGAGCTTTCCATCTCGAGCAAGAACATCCTGACAAAGAACTTCCAGTGGACAACCGACTTCATCTTCTCCCACGTGAAGACACGCGTCACCGACCTCGACAGCCGCTCGCGCATCATGTCGATGGTCAGCGGGTCGGGATTCACCATGGTGGGCTATCCCTACCGCGCCCTCTTCTCCTGGGAATTCAAGGGACTCAACAAGCACGGCATACCGCAGGTCATCAACCAGGACGGTGAACTCACCACCAGCGGCGTAGACTTCCAGAGCTACGACCTCGACCACCTGAAGTATGAAGGCCCCACCGACCCGACCGTCACCGGCTCCTTCGGCAACACCTTCTCCTACAAGGGCTGGCACCTGAGCATCTTCACCACCTACGCCTTCGGCAACAAAGTGCGCCTCGACCCCTTCTTCAGCACGAGCTATTCGGATATGTCCGCCATGCCCAAGGAGTTCCGCAACCGATGGACAAAGACCGGCGACGAGGCCCACACCACCATCCCCGCCATCGCCGACCTCCGCTCCATCCAGCAGGACGGCTATCTGCACCGTGCCTACAACGCATACAACTACTCTACAGAGCGCATCGCCAAGGGCGACTTCATCCGCATGAAGGAGATTTCCCTGGCGTATGACTTCCCCGCACAGCTGATCCGGCACATCGCACTCAGCTCGATGAGCCTGAAGCTGCAGGCGACCAACCTCTTCCTGATCTACTCTGACAAGAAACTCAACGGACAGGATCCGGAGTTCTTCAATTCAGGAGGCGTGGCCCTGCCTGTACCCCGCCAGTTCACCCTGACGCTGCGGCTTGGAATCTGATACATACAAAAACTATAAGGAGAAAACGAAAATGAAAAAGATAAGTGTTTTGCTTCTGGGGGCAGGCCTCCTCGGTCTTTCCTCCTGCAACGATTTCCTGGACCGTCTGCCTGACGACCGTGCCGAGGTGAACGACTTCGAGAAAGCGACTCAGCTCGTGTCCTCCGCCTACTCCACAGCCTCTCCGGCCTTCATGATGGAGTGGAGCAGCGACAACGTCACCGACAACGGAAAGACCTTCTACTACCAGACCGACCAGGACCAGGTGTACCGCTGGAAGGCGGTCAACACGACCGGAAACGACGACCCGCAGCACGTATGGGGCTACGCCTACTACGCCGTCGGCAACGCCAACCAGGCGCTGGAAGACCTCGGCAAGGTGAAGAGCGGCAACATCGAAGCCGTACGCGCCGAGGCGCTGCTCTGCCGGGCATGGGCGGTCTTCAGCATCGCCAATGCCTTCTGCATGGCCTACGACGAGTCGAAAGCCGACCAGTATCTCGGACTGCCTTACCCCAAGGAGGCGAACCGGTCGGTGGACAAGCGGGGTACACTGCGCGAACTCTACGAGAACATCAACGCCGACATCGAGGCGGCACTGCCCCATGTCAGCGACGAGTACATGACGGTGCCCAAGTATCACTTCAACCCGAGGGCCGCCTATGCCTTCGCCGCACGCTTCAACCTCTATTACCACAAGTGGGACAAGGCACTGGAGTATGCCACCAAGGCACTCGGCACGCAGCCGGCGTCGCTCATGCGCACCGTCTCGCACTACAAGAGCCTGTCGGGCGGCCGCCGAGAAATACACAACAACTACATCAGTTCCAGCGAGAATGCCAACTTCATGCTCCAGACGGCGGTCTCTTACCTCGGGTATGCGACCACCTCAGGCGCCTTCAACCGCTACAACTACGCCAACTACCTCGTCGACCGAGAGCTGTACTGGGCGGAGATGCCCTGGGGCACCGGCTCGATCAACAACACGCTCTATGAGACGAAGCTCCTCTACGGACCCAACCAGGTGGTTGTCTATCCGAAGCTGGCGGACGAATGGGAATACACCAATGCCGCCAAGACGAGAGGCTACATCCATGTCGTCGACCCCGTCCTCACGGCTGACGAGACCCTCCTCGTGCGTGCCGAGGCGGAGATCCTGCTGAAGAAATACACCGAGGCACTGGCCGACATGAACACATGGGTGTCCGTACACTGTGCCCCGTCCTCCGGTACGGCGACACGTCCGACGCTGACCATCGCGTCCATCAAGGCGTTCTTCGACAGCCAGGAAACGGTGCCGGAGAAGATGGAAAGCAAAGACCAGATGGGCGTCAAGAAGGCACTGCACCCACAGGGATTCACGATTGACGAGACCCAGACCAACCTGCTCTACGCCCTGCTGCAGATGCGCCGGCTGGAGACCTGCATGCAGGGACTGCGCTTCATGGACCTCAAACGCTACGGCATCGCCTTCACCCATCTGCTCGACGGCGAGAACCCCATCTACTTCAAGACGGGCGACCTCCGCGGTGCCCTGCAGCTGCCGGGCGACGTCATCGAGGCCGGAATGGAACCTAACCCACGAGAAAATTAAACAAAAGGAGGACTATACGTATGAAAACAATAAAATTCCTGCTCATGGCAGTCGTCGTAGCCCTGGCTGCCGCCTGTTCAAACGACGATGTCGACACGTCCCGCTCCATCTTCCAGAAAGGAGAGGCAAAGGCGGACAGCACGGCTTTCGACAAATGGCTGCGGAAGAACTTCGCCGACCCGTACAACATCCGGTTCGACTACCTTTACATCGACCAGAACAGCGATATGTCATACAACGTCAGTCCGGCGGACATCAAGAAGTCCATCGCCCTGGCAAAGATCATCAAGCACGTGTGGCTCGACGCCTATACCGAACTGATGGGTCCCGACTTCCTCAAGCAGCACTGCTTCCGTGAGTTCCAGCTCATCGGATCGGCGGAATACACCAGCAACGGCTCCATCGTACTGGGATTCGCCGAGGGCGGCATCCGTGTCAACCTCTTCCAGGTGAACGCACTCGACCCCACCCACATCTACATCGAGCAGACGACACCTTACGGCACGTCGGATGCCTTCGACCTGAACCGGGCCTACTTCCACACGATGCACCATGAGTTCGCACACATCCTGACCCAGCTCAAGGACTACTCGACCGACTTCCGCGGCATCTCCGCCGGCAAGTACCACACGGCCGACTGGGTGAACGTGAAGGACCTGAACTCGGGAGCGGAAGGATTTGTCACGGGCTATGCCAGCAGCGAATACAACGAGGACTTCGCCGAGGTGTTCTCCTGCTACGTGACCGACACCGACGCCATGTGGCAGAAACGGCTCGCACAGGCCGTCACGGCAGCCAACGGCGACGAGAGCGGCAAAAAGGCCATCCTTGCCAAGCTGAGCATCATCCGCACCTACCTGAAGGATGCGTGGGGCGTGGACATCGACAAGCTGCGCACCATCGTGCTGCGCCGTGCAAGCGAAGTAAGCACACTGGATCTGGAAACATTAAATTAAGACTTAAGTTATGAAAAAGACATATCGATTACTGTTTGCATTGACGGCACTCGTCTTCACGGCTTCCTGCACGCCGGAGGTGGAGGATGCCTTCGACAAGCCGTCTCCCGACCGCATCGCCGAGGCGATCAGCGAGACAAAGGATATCCTCACGGCTGCCCCGAACGGATGGAAAATGGCTTACCAGGGCTCCGGCGGATTCGGCGGATTCAACATCCTCTGCAGATTCGACAAGGAGGACAACGTGTTCTGCGAAGAGGAAAGCGATCACGCCAAGGGCACCTCGCACTACACCGTACAGCAGGGACAGGGCGTGCTGCTGTCCTTCGACTCCTTCAATGCCGCCCTGCACAAGTATTCAGACCCTGTCGGGAAGATCAACGGGAAGTCCGTCGGCAAGGACGGGAAAGGCTTCCAGGGCGACTTCGAGTTCCGCGTCATGTCCTGCACGAAGGACAGCATCGTCCTGGAAGGGCGCAAGCACGGCGACCGGGTCGTCATGACCCCTATGCCGGAAGACCTCACGTGGGACAGCTTCTTCACGCAGATTGCCACCGTTGCGTCGGGCATGAGTTCCGAACGCTACAACATCATCATCGACAAGGACACGCTGCCTGCCAGGATGAACCTGCATACCCTGCACACGACGGACAAGAACGGAAAGGCCGTCGCCATTCCGTTCATCTACACGCCGCAGGGCATCGAGGTGCTGAAGGGCGACTCGCTGAACGGAAGGAAACTGACGGCATTCACCTATTCCACAGACGACAAGTGGGTCGACCCCAATGACAAGGGCGTCATGCTGTCCCCGCGCGACATCACGCCGCTCGAAGCTTTCTTCAGCGACAACTGGACCATCAACGTGGGTTACAGCAGCACGGCGGAAATGAATATATGGAAGGCCGCCGCCGCCTATGCCGCAAGCAAGAACATGGAGATCGTCACCGTCTTCTTCAGCACTACACCGGGTTTCCTGAGCCTGTCATCCTATGTGGGCGACGACTGGGGCAACCTCCGCACGCTCTACAGCACCAGCGGGAAGAACCAGATCACCATCAAGGGCTTCAGGCCCAATCCGAAAGGTACGGCCAACGAGAGGAACGGCGCCGTCTACTACAACCAGTACAAGCTGAAGGACATCGCCAATACCTTCCTCGTCAACGGACAGGCGACAGACTATACACTGTCGATCGACGACCCGAAGCATCCGCTGTGGCTGCGCATGACGAGCAACAGCCACGACGAGGTGTCCTTCGTCTTCTACAGAGGAATCTGGAGCGCAGACTTCTGACACCCCATCCCCCGGAAGAAAGAACCAACGGGACAAGGAAGACGGACAGGAGGGATGACAGGGAACAACACAGACGGGAATCTCTGCAGAACTCCTCCGCAAGCAAATCACAGGGTATAGGGCTTTGCCGATACCCATTATAACGGGAAGAGCCCTGTCAGACTCGGACGGCGAGTTTTGACAGGGCTCTTTTTGGTTCTTCGGTTAAATGCGCGGATGCTTTCCGTATGGCTTCAACGGAAGTACCGGAGTAATTCATTCAACGAAAACATAGCCAAGGCTGTCAACTGCCTGTTCTGTCATCATCCTTTGATACAAAAACCTTTTCAGTTTAATCTGTCGGGAATACAGACAGGGTTTTGAAAAACCATTACATAATTCCAAACAGATCATCTGCAAATATAAAAAAAACGTGCAAAAGGAAGGTTTGTAA
This sequence comes from Prevotella multiformis DSM 16608, assembly GCF_000191065.1. Classification (GTDB taxonomy): domain Bacteria; phylum Bacteroidota; class Bacteroidia; order Bacteroidales; family Bacteroidaceae; genus Prevotella; species Prevotella multiformis. The sequence continues at coordinate 844,190 of NZ_GL872282.1, read as the reverse complement.
CCGACAGTCAATCAACTGGTTATCAATTCATTTCTGAAAGGTGCCTGATTGGACTTCAAAAGGGCGTTGGCAACACGCTGAAAGAGCACCTTCTGCAGGTCAGTCAGGCATCTTTCAGAAGCCAGAAGGGCGTGTGCTGCTTTGCACTGCATGAAAACAGTTTACAAATACCGGCGGTATGGGAATAAGCTGTCTGTAGAAGACGGAAAGGCCTGCCGATGGACCGGCATCGTATCAATCTGCCTTTCCTGCATCTTACCTTGTAGCTCATCCCCCTTTGCAAGACCCCATCTGATTCTGGACGGCCATGCCCTGCAAGCGTAGAAGCCTTTCTTCTGTTTCCCATCTACGCATTGACCGGAAAAACCGGAAAGTCCATTTCAAAACCCGTCTGTGAGCAGAGAAATGGACTTTTCCTTGTTTTCAGAAAATTCAACTTACACGCCGGAAGCTGTCAGGCCGCCGCTTTGCAGTCTGCCTCCTCGGGGGCGATTCCCTTTTCAGAACCCTCCCCCCACAGGCGGACGACCGCCAGGACCCGGGCCGCCCGGTCTCATGCCCGGTCCGCGATGGTCGAAAGGCGGCGCATCCTTCGGTCTCGGCATGGCATTCCTGCCGCCGAACAGGTTCAGCCGGTAGGTGGCACGCAGCATGATGTAGCTGTTGATGCTGTTGTACTCCGTGTCGGTACGGCTCACGGCGCTGATGACCCGTGACAGATTGCTCTGGCGGTGCAGGATGTCATAGAACTGCAGGCTGACCGTCAGCGCATTGCCTTTCAGCAGGCTCTGCGACAGCTGTGCATTCCACAGCAGCTCGTTCGTGTTCAGCGAGGCGTCGCTGTAACCGCGGCGGCTGGTCTGGTGAAGATCGGTCGACAGGCTCATGTTCCACGGCAGGCTCAGGCTCAACGTGCCGCCGTAGGCAAACTGCCAGGTATGCAGGTTGCTGAAGCTCTGCAGGTTGTTCTTCGTCCGGGTAAAGTCGGCCGACCCGTCCAGTTCCAGTTCCAGCCAGCTGTTGCGGTAGCTGCCGGCGAGGCGTTCGCCCAGCGTCAGCGATTTCGTGATGTTCTTCTGCAGACTGCTTGCGAAGTCCGGCTGCAGAAAGCTGACATAACGGTTGAAACCGGCACGCGTGAAGGTATGGATGTTCCATACACCGGCCGAATCGATGCTCGTATTGTACATCACAGCCGCATCGGCATCCCAGTTTCCGTCCACGTTCACGGGTTTCACCGTACGTGCTCCGCTCGCCGCATCATAGCTGACGCTGTTGCCGATGGCGTTGCGTGTGGCGGAGAAATTGGCAAAGGTCATCAGTGCCTGTGCATGGCTCTGCCGGAAAGTGTTGTAGAAGAGTCGGAAACGGTTGGTGAAGGCCGGTTTCAGCCCGGGGTTGCCCACGGAAATGTTCTGCGGGTCGGTATTGTCGGTGATATTGAGCAACTGGCTCATCGTCGGCTGTGTCGCCGTTCCCTTGTAATTGATGCGCAGGTTGCTCTGCTCGCTGAAACGGTAACGGAAGTCGAACGTCGGGCTCCAGTTCACCACCGTCCGTGCCGTGTCGACGTGTACACCGAGATAATCCTGCCTATAGGTGGAACGCTGGGGCTGCAGCATCACGCCCACGTTCATCTTCCACTTGCTGCGGATCATGCGCAGCATCACCTGCACGTCGTGTGTGTAGGTGCGGTATTCCGAATAGCGGCTCAGACTGCCGTCCAGGTAACTGTCCACCGGCTGTGCCAGCAGACCGAGATAGCTGTTCCACGAGCGGTAAGCCGGATGCACACAGCTGAATGTCGCTGCGGGCAGTGCCGAGAAATCGTAGGTGTCGCGGTTGCTCTTCGAGAGACCGTACTTGAACTGATAGCTGAACTGCAGGTAGGTCTTCCGGGCTATCGGCTCGCTGTAAGTCGCCTGCACGGCATAGTCCCAGCTCCTCGTCGGCATGAGGTTGAACCGGTACGCCCGGTAGGTGGAATCGTTGCCGAGTGCGTCCCGCAGCTGGAAATACTGGAGGTCCTGTGTCGAGAAAGTCCTGGAGTCGGCATCCGTATAGTCACCGTCCATGCGCAGCGTCACGTTCCGTCCCTTTTTCCCCAGCCGGCGGTTCACCTGCAGCATCGCCCCCAGCGAGGTGTTGTCGCCGTAGGTGATGGTCGTATTCTGCTGGCTGTTCACCATCAGTCCCTTGGCTTTGAGCTGTGCGACGGCCGCTGCCGACAAGGGGTCGTCGACGGTCTCGTAAGGATCGGCGCTGTAGGCAGCCGACGTGCTGACAGTCTGTCCGTCGTTCTTGCTGACCTGTATGTTCGGGCGGAACATGATGTTCCAGACCGAATCGGGCCGCCACTCCAGACGGAACCGGCCATCCCACGAGTCGGTCCGGGTGTACTGCTGTGAGAGGCGGTTGGAGAAAGAGCCCTGCTGCGCCACGAAGTTCTCCGCTGCGATGCGTGCGTTCAGGTCGCCGTCGGCATGATTCCACCGAACACTGCCATCCCACTGCAGCGACTGTCCGTTGTCGTAGTTCATGTTCAGACCGACCATCTTCGTCGCATTCAGTCCCTGCCGTACACCGCCGAAGCCGCCGCGCGGTCCGCCGCCGAAGCCCATGTCGTTGACGTTGTTCGCCGAGACGAATCCCATCATCCGGAACTTGTCGTTGAAGTAGGCCGCCATGCCGCGTTCGGAATAACGGTGCTTCGTCCCGATGCCGAGGTCGATGTTGGAGAAAAGCCCCTTGTTCATCCCCTGTTTCACGCCGAAGTCCAGGACCGTAGACTCGTTGCCGTCGTCGATGCCCGTCACACGGGTGAGGTCGCTCTGCTGGTCGTAGGCCTTTATGGTCTGTATGATGGAAGTGGGGAGGTTCTTCATGGCGGTCTTCGTGTCGCCCACCATGAATTCCTTTCCGTTGACGAGGATCTTCTTCACTTCCTTGCCGTTAATCTTGATTGTCCCGTCGTCCGACACCTCCGCCCCGGGCAGCTTCTTCACCAGTGCCTCGATGGTCGAGCCCTCCGGTGTGCGGTAGGCCGAGGCGTTGTATTGGAAGGTGTCGGCCTTCACGACCACCTTCGGCGCGCTCGCCACCACCTTGACCTCCTTCAGCATGTGTGTGTCTGTCTGGAAGTCAAGCTGTCCGACGGAGACATCCTGCTCATTGGCAATCGTCACGTTCTGGAAGATCGTCCTGTAGCCTACATACGATGCCTTCAGGATATATCTGCCGTTTGCCGGGGCAGTCACCTTGAACGTACCGGTCTCGTCGGAGGTGGCTCCTACTACGTAACTGCTGTCCTGCTTCAGCAGCTGGACGACGGCAAAGGGCACGTGTTCCTTCATCTCTCCGTCATAGAGCGTTCCTGTAATTGTCCTGTTCTGCGCCAGCACCGCCACGGTGACGGGAAGCAGGAGGACAAGTGTCAACAGTCTTTTTACCATAAATGTCTCCTTTTTGATGATCTAAACGTGAAATATGACGTCTGAGAGGGGATAAGGTTTAATCAAGGGGGGAGTTTTTCAGGGGTGATAGGCGGGGAGGGGGCGATGATGGGCGGGGATAAGAGGGGGACGGGGAGGGGCGATGATGGGCGATGATAAGCGGGGATAGACGGGGATGGGCGGCGATGGGCGGGGATAGACAACAGGAAAACATCACGGCGTGTTGCCGCCGGTCTACTCTTCGATTTCAGACAGGCTTTTCACGAAGTTGTGGAAGAAATTGCTGGTGGTCTCGACAGGGGCATAGCCCACGTAACGCAGACTCCGGCTGAGGTTGCGACGGAGAACGGCATTGTTGTTCTGCACGAAGCCGGCGGAGTTCTGTCTGAAATGCCACTCCTGCGCCGTGTCCTTCGCCAGGTCCGACACACTGCGGAGGGTCAGCCGGTATGCCTTCGGATCGCTCTTGGTGACGAAAGGCAGCTCGTCCTGCTCGAAGCCGAAGACCGATATGAGGACGTTGCCCTGCAGTTCCGCCATCCCGTGCAGCTGAAGAGCCGTCAGCCAGTTGTCGAGTTTCACGAAGTCCACCTTGTCGCCGCGTGTCCGGAGGTATTCGCCCATCGTGATGATTCCCCCCAGGTTCATCCCCCGTGTGAACATCACCTCGGAGTTGGAGACAATGAGCTTCAGCATATCGAGCGCCTCCACAGAGGTGTCGATGCTGTGCAGTTCGCTGTAGATGAGATTCTTCAGCCGCCGGTTCAGAAAGGCATTGCTGAGCCTGACGGTCTTCGGAATCCTCGCCGCCAGCGACTTGCGCTCGTCCTGCCTTCCCCTGAGGTCGGCGATGATCCCCTCCGGGAGGTTCAGTCCCTCGTCCATGGCATGCTGGGCAATGCCGTTGATGAAGACCGGCATGACCTGCTGCGCCTCCACCATCTGCATGAGCCTCCGCCACTTGAAAGGCGACATCGGTTCGATGCTCGACTGCGTGCCGAACGCTCCTGAGCAGAGGATGCGGAAGAAATTACGCTGTATGATGTCCATTGAAGAAGAATCGATTGTCTGCATGATGATAGGCGGGGATAGGCGATGATGGGCGATGATGGGCGGTAATAAGAAGGGATGAGAGAGGGACACTATGAGTAGCGGCGGGGATAATGGAAGAGGATCGACAGCAGGGCTGCGATGCCCAGCACCATGGGATAATACAGATAAGGAATGATGCTCACGGGATTGAGCTTGGCCAGTCCGGCAGCCATCAGCAGCTGTGCGCCGTACGGAATCAGGCCCTGCGCACAGCAGGAGAAGGTGTCGAGGATGCTGGCCGCCTTGCGCCTGTCCACGCCGTACCGGTCGCCGATCTGCCGTGCTATGCCGCCCACGGTGAGGATGGCCACCGTGTTGTTGGCCGTGCAGATGTCCACCAGACTCACGAGGAAGGCAATGGTCAGCTCCGCCCCCTTCTTGCCGTTGACGTGGCGTGTGATGATGCGGATGAGATAGTCGATGCCGCCGTTCTCACGGATGATTTCCAGCATTCCGCCTGCCATCATCGTGATGATAATCAGTTCGCCCATGCCCGTGATGCCTGTCCCCATGCTCGAGAACCAGCCGAAGACATCGTAAGTGCCGTCGACGATACCGATGATGCCTGTCAGGGTGATGCCGATCGTCAGTACCGCCATGACGTTCATGCCGAAGACGGCACAGAGGAGGACGGCCATGTACGGGATGATTTTGTAAATGCTGACAGATGCCGCCTGCCCCGTCGTATGCAGGTCTTCGCCCATGAAGACATAGACAAGGAGGATGAGGACGGCCGCCGGTGCGGTGATGAAGAAGTTGACCTTGAACTTGTCGGCCATCTTGCACTCCTGCGTCCGTGTGGCGACGACCGTCGTGTCACTGATGAAGGAGAGGTTGTCGCCGAAGAACGACCCGCCTGCCACCACCGCCACGACGAAGGGCAGCGAACTGCCTGTCGAGGTGGCGACGCCGGCAGCGATGGGTGTCAGAGCGACGATGGTCCCGACACTCGTCCCGATGCTGATGGAAATGAAGCAGGCGGCAAGGAAGAGCCCCGGCAGCAGCAGGCTGCCCGGCAGGACCGACAGCGTCAGGTTGACGGTGGCGTCGATGCTGCCCATCTCCTTGGCCGAATTGGCGAAAGCCCCGGCAAGCACGAATATCCAGAGCATCATCATCATGTTGTCCGTACTGGCTCCCTTGCTGTAGATTTCGATGCGCTTCGAGAGCGGATAGCCTCCGGAGACGGCGATGGCGAAGATGCTGGAGACCATGAATGCCACGGTAATCGGCACCTTGTAGAAGTCGCCGGACACGATGGACGTGACCAGATAGAGCACGATGAATACCATGAGCGGACTCAGGGCGAGGAGGCCTTTTTTGTTTTCTGTCATTGGGGGGGATATTTGTGGGAGGGGATAAGCGATGATAGGCGGGGATGGGCGATGATAGGCGATAATAAGCGGGGATAGGCGGGGATAGGCGATGATAAGAGAGGATAAGCGATTACAAAAGGGGGAGAGGGGATACCGATCAGCCCCAGGAGCGGTGGTAGAAGTCGATGTTCTCGGGGGTCAGCAGGTCGATGGGCATGTAGTTGACCGGCTCCACCTTCTTCTTCAGCACGATGGCATGGAAGAGGGAATCGACGCTGAAGAACCCCTGCTGGTAGGCATGCTGTGCGATGAGGAAGAAGATGCTCCCGGCACGCAGGCAGTCGGCATTCTTGTGTACCATGTCGTAGCCCATAATCTGCACATTGCGGCGTCCGGTCTTCAGGAGGAACTCGCCCACGATGTGCGCCTTAGAGTTCAGCGTGATGCAGTGCCTTACCTCCGGATGGGCAGAGAAGAACTTCTCCAGGATGCGGTCGTAGCGTTTGCGCTCCTCGTCCAGCGGCAGGTTCACCTCGAGGATTTCCGTTTCCGGACAGTTCTCTTCCATGTAACGCCGGAATCCCACCTCCCGGTTCTCCTGCTGGCGGCTCGCCATCTTCCCGTCCTTCGTCTGCCGCATGAGCATGACGGCCTGTTCCTTTCCCGCCACGAGCATGAGCATCCTCGCCGCAAACCGTCCGCTCTGAATGGAGTCCTGTCCGTAGAACGACAGCGGCTGCAGGGACGGCATATAGGAATCGAGCAGGATGAAAGGGATGTTGCGTTCGTGCAGTTCGTCGGTGAAGGGACGCGTCAGCTCCAGCGTCGTAGGAACGAGAATCACGCCGTCCGGGTTCTTCTCCAGGCATTTCTGGTAGGTCGTGATAAAGGAATGGGAGTCCAGCCGGCTGTAATACATGATTTCCAGGTCGACGTCAAAGTCCCTGCGCATCTCGACCGCCTTCAGTGCCCCCGTCTCTATCTCCTCCCAGTAAGTCTCACTGGCATGCTTCGGCAGGAGACAGTAGAAGGTGTAGCTCTTGTTGTAGGCCAGCGCACTGGCATAGACGTTGGGCTGGTAGTCCATCTCCTTGAGCACCTTCTCCACCCGCTTCAGGGCTGCCGCCGACACGTTGGGGCGTTTGTGCAGCACCCTGTCAACCGTCCCGACGCTTACGCCGGCGCGCTCCGCGATGTCTTTGATTCTGATCTTTTCCGCCATAGGTAGAAAGGGATAAATGATTTCACCTTACACGGTGCAAAATTACGAATAATTGTTGGAATGCGTGTAGTCACAGACATTATTTTGCAGCAGAAGGCGCACGGAGGAAAGACGGAAAGGCGGAAGGAACAGCAAGCGGGGATGCCACCGGTGGCATCCCCGCTTGTTCGTTATCAGGAAAACAGATCGCCCGGAAACCGGCAGACCGTCGTCTGAAGTCCGGCAGACGGCCGTCTGGGAAATCAGCGAATCTGCCGTCTGAAGTCCGGCAGGCAGCTTCCTGAAGACCGGCGACCTGTTATCCGAAGTTGTCGTACATGATGGCATCCTGGTCTACGCCCAGACTGTCGAGATAGTCGGTGACGGTCTTGATGAGCATGGGAGGTCCGCAGAGGTAATACTCGCAGTCCTCGGGTGCTTCATGCTTGCTGAGATATTCGTCACGGATGCAGTTGACGGCGAAACCGGTGTAGTACTTCACGCCGGCCTCATCGGCCTTCGGGTCCTGACGGTCGAGCGAGAGGTGGAAGTGGAAGTTAGGATATTCCTTCTCCAGTTCCCAGAAGTCCTCGAGGAAGAACGCCTCGCCGAGCGAGCGTGCCCCGTAGAAGAAGTGCATCTCACGGTCGCGCACGTGCAGCGTCTTGGTCATGTGCATGATCTGCGCCCGCAGCGGAGCCATGCCGGCGCCGCCGCCGATCCATATCATCTCCTTGCCGGAAGTGAAGTTGGGATGGAAGTCGCCGTAAGGGCCGCTCATCATCACCTTGTCGCCCGGTTTGAGCGAGAAGATGTACGACGACCCGATGCCCGTCGGCACGTCCTGGAAGCCCACCTGCGGGCGCGGCAGGAACGGTGTCGAGGCGATGCGGACGGTCAGCATGATGATGTCGCCCTCGGCCGGATAGTTCGCCATGGAATAGGCACGGACGGTCGGTTCGGGGTTGTGTGCCTTGAGCGAGAGGATGTTGAACTTCTTCCACGGCCCGAGGTACTCCTCACCGATGTCGTTCTTGTCGAAGTCCTTGTCGTAGTCGATGCAGTCGTAGGCCGGAATCTTGATCTGCGCGTAGGATCCGGGCAGGAAGTCCATGTGCTCGCCCGGTGGCAGCGCCACCTTGAACTCCTTGATGAAGCTGGACACGTTCTTGTTGGAAATGACGGTACACTCCCACTCCTTGACGCCCATGACCGACTCCGGCACCTTCAGCGCCATGTCGCCCTTCACCTTGCACTGGCATCCGAGCCGCCAGTGGTCCTTGATTTCCTTGCGGCTGAAGTGCGGGCGTTCGGAGTCGAGTATCTCGCCGCCGCCTTCCACCACCTGTACCTTGCACTGTCCGCAGCTGGCCTTGCCGCCGCAGGCCGAAGGCAGGAAGACGCCGTTCTCGTTCAGCGTCGCCATGACGGAGCTGCCCTGGTCGACGGTCAGCTGCCTGTCGCCGTTGATGGTTATCGTCACCTTTCCGCTCGGGCTGAGGTACTTCTTCGCCACGAGCAGGAGGATTACCAGCACGAGGATGGTAATCAGGAATACCGCAATACTTGTTGTTATGAATTGTCCCATGATTGTTCGCTTAGATTTTAAGACCTGAGAAGCACATCATTGCCATTGCCATCAGTCCTACGGTGATAAAAGTGATGCCCAGTCCCTGCAGCGGCTTGGGCACGTCGGAATATTCCATCTTCTCGCGGATGGCGCCCATCGCCACGATGGCCAGCGTCCAGCCGAGGCCGGAGCCGAGGCCGTAGACGAGCGCGTCCCACACGGAGCCGATGTACTGCGTGCTCGAGGGGTCGAGGCCGATGCGCTGCTGCATGAAGAGCGACGCGCCCATGATGGCGCAGTTGACGGCGATCAGCGGCAGGAAGATGCCCAGTGCGCCGTAGAGGGAGGGCGAGAACTTCTCCACCGCCATCTCCACGATCTGCACGATGCCGGCGATGACCGCAATGAAGAGGATGAAACTGAGATAGGTCAGGTCGACGCCGTCGGCCAGACAGTCGGGTCCGAGCACTTTCGTCAGCAGCAGGTAGTTGACCGGCGTGGTGACGAGCAGCACGAAGGTGACGGCCGCACCCAGCCCGAGCGATGTCTTCACGTTCTTCGACACGGCGAGGAACGAGCACATGCCGAGGAAGAAAGCGAATATCATGTTGTCCACGAAGATGGACCGGAAGAATAAACTGATAAGATGTTCCATAATCACTTCTTGTCTTCTTTATAGAAATAAGCACGGTGTACCCAGATGACGCACCCGAGGAGGATGAGCGCCATGGCCGGCATCGTCATCATGCCGTTGTCCATGTAGCCGGCGTCATAGAAACGCTGCGGGAGGATCTTGAAGCCGAGCAGCGACCCGCGGCCGAAGAACTCGCGCACGGCCCCCACGGTGACGAGGATCAGGGCATAGCCCAGTCCGTTGCCGATGCCGTCGAGGAAGCTGGGCCACGGCCGGTTGGTCATGGCGAACGCCTCGAGCCGTCCCATGAGGATGCAGTTGGTGATGATCAGCCCGACGTAGACGGAGAGCTGCACGCTCACGTCGTAGGCCACGGCCTTGAGTATCTGGCTGACGATGGTCACCAGCGCCGCCACCACCACGAGCTGCACGATGATGCGGATGCGGTTGGGGATGGTGTTGCGGATGAGCGAGATGATCACGTTGGAGAATGCCGTGATGATGGTGACGGCAAGCCCCATGACAATCGCCGGCTTCAGCTGCGAAGTGACGGCGAGGGCGGAGCAGATGCCGAGCACCTGGACCAGGATGGGGTTGTCCAGGTTCAGCGGATTGCTGAACACCTCTCTATTTTGCTTTGAGAATAAATCCATTTTTCTTTACGTTCTGAATGGTTGGGATTTTCATTTGCTGTTCAGGAATTTCACGTAGGGCTGCAGACCGCCTTTTTCGGCATGGAGCATCTCCGTCACGCCGTTGCTGGTGAGCGTGGCGCCGGTCACGGCGTCCACCTGCGTGCCGGGGTCGGAGATTTTCTTCTCCACGGAGAGGGCTATCTGCCTGTCGTTGCCGCCGGCGAAGAGGTGCTTGCCCTTGAACTTCGCCTGCCAGGCCGCGTTGTCCTTGATTTCCGCGCCCAGGCCGGCCGTCTCGCTCTCGTGGTTGAAATAGGCCCCGAAGACCGTCCGCCGGTCGCCGTTGATGGCGATGAAGCCGTTGATGGGACCCCAGAGGCCGTTGCCGTAGACGGGGATGACATACTTCTCCTCGCCGTTCACCTTGCAGCGGTACAGGGCGAGCCGTCCGGCCTTGGCATCCTTGCTGTCGAGCCGGAAGCCGGCCTCCACGCCGCCCGGCCGTCCTGTCTCGACGACCTTGCCGCCGGCGTCGATGACGTCGTCGGCGACGATGATCTTCTTCCAGAGTTCCACCGCCTGCGCGTCGGTCATGTCACGGTCCTGGTTGAGCGCGAAGAGAATCTGCTTCTGCTGGTCGAGCTGCACGTTGGCATCCTGCATCGGCTTCAGCGCCTGGAACACGAAGGCCAGCAGGAAGGCCACCACCAGCACGAGGACGGCGGAATAGATGATTGTATAGGAATTGCTGTTTGTTTTCATTTCGTTTCTCCTTGTTTATTTGGCACGCTTGGCGCGCTTGCTGATGTTGGACTGTACGACACAGTAGTCGATCAACGGTGCGAACATATTACCGAAGAGGATGGCGAGCATCATGCCCTCTGGGTAACCGGGGTTGAGGACACGGATGATGATGGCCATCGCACCGATGAAGAAGCCGTAGAACCACTTGCCGGTCTCGGTGCGCGCCGAGGTGACGGGGTCGGTCGCCATGAAGACCGCGCCGAAGCAGAAGCCGCCCAGCACGAGGTGCTCGTACCACTGTACCGGGGTCGCTCCCGTCGCCTGGAAGAGGAGTCCCATGACCGTCCCGCCGAGGAACACGCTGAGCATGGTCTTCCAGCTGGCGATGTCCGTCCAGAGAAGAATGGCCGCACCGATGGCGATGGCGATGACTGACGTCTCGCCGACGGAGCCGGGAATCAGTCCGGTGATCATGTCCTGGAGCGAGGCATTGACCGTCACGCCCTGCCCTATCTGCCCCAGCGGCGTCGCCATGGTGAAGCCGTCGGGGAGCGTGTAGCCCAGTCCGAAGATGGAGTCACGGGCCACCCAGACGCTGTCGCCCGTCATCCGGCTCGGGTAGGAGAAGAAGAGGAAGGCGCGCGCCGCCAGTGCCACGTTGAAGATGTTCATGCCCGTACCGCCGAAAATCTCCTTGGTGAAGATGACGGCGAAGGCCACGGCGAGCACGAGGATCCACAGCGGCGTGGTCACGGGGATGATCAGCGGAATCAGGATGCCCGACACCAGATAGCCCTCCTGGATCTCCTCGCCCTTCCACTGTGCCCAGGCGAACTCGATGCCCAGGCCGACGATGTAAGAGACGAGGATGTTCGGCAGCAGCGCCAGCAGGCCGTAGAGGAACATCCCCCAGCAGCCTGCTTCCGCCAGCTTCCCGGCGGCGGCGGCATTCTGGTAGCCGATGTTGTACATTCCGAACAGCATGGCGGGCACCAGCGCCAGCACCACCAGGCTCATGATTCGCTTCGAGTCGATCGCATCGTGGATGGAGACGCCGCTCCTGGAAGTCTCGCTGGAGACGTAGAGGAACGAATCGAAACCATCGAAGACGCTCTTGAAAGCATGCAGCTTTCCGCCCTCTTCAAAGTTCGGGCGTATCTTATCGAGATAATTTCTTAAACTCATATTACTTTTGTTACAGGGTTCTTAAAGTCTGAAGCTCCTCTCCGGCGGAACCGTCCCGGCCGTTGGGAATCCTGTTCCCAACCGGTTGGGAATCCTGTTCCCGACCCTTGGGAACCGTGTTCCCGGCCGTCGGGAATCCCGGTCCCGGCCGTCCGGGAATCTTCCGTCCGCGCCGAGGAATGACGGCAGGCTGCCGGACAGACGGCTGCGGAGGCCGGACAGGGAGCTGAAGTTGACATCATTGCGGGTCCGTCAAGTCCCCTATGCGTTTTCTTTCCTAAGGATATCCAGTCCCCGGCGGACGATCTTCTGCAGCGGCAGCTTGGAGCTGTCGACGAACTCGGCGAGGGCGAAGTCCTCCGGACTCACCTCGTAGATGCCCAGCTGCTCCTGGCTGTCGATGTTGCCGGAGAGAATCGACTTGACGAGGTACTCGCCGTAGATGTCCATCGGCAGCACCCTGTCGTACTCGCCGCTCATGATCATGTGGCGTTCGCCGCCTTTGATGCGGGCGTCGAGGTCGTACGTCTTTCCGCCCTGCAGCCAGCTGAAGTAGCTGCGCGAGGTGGAGAAGTCGTCGAGCCGGGGGAGCATCCAGCCGAACGCCTCGTGTACGTCGTCGCCCTCCGGAATCACCGTCACCTCAGAAGTGTGGGCACCGAGCACGGCGGCCTCGTCGGCGACGGCACCGGTGAGCGGATTGCCGTTGAGGATGCGCACATGGCGGCCGCCGTCGGCGACGTTGCCGGCCAGAATCTGCTTCAGCGGCGCACCCACGAGCACGTCCGCATAACCGGTCTGCTTCACCCTGCTGCCGGCCACGGCGACACGGCGCATGAGGTTCACCCGCCCGGTGTTGAACAGGCGGCCGAAGAAGATGACGGCCGTGGGATCGACCGTCCACACCACCTCGCCCTTGTTGACCGGTGCGACGTGGTTGACCTGCACGCCGACATTGCCGGCCGGACACGGACCGTCGAAGACGTTCACCTCCACATCCTTCGCCCCGGTCAGGGCTTCCGCCGTCTGCCGCGCACCGATGCCGAGGCAGACCCGGGCGATCCTGGACAGTGCCGTAAGCCCCGTCTGGAAGTCGTGCTCCTGCCCTTTCAGCTCATACTCGAAGTCGCCCTGCAGGGGCTTGTCACGAAGAGCCGACACGAAGATGGCCTTCGGCGCCGTGTCGGGACGCGTGGCGACGGCATACGGCAGCTGGGTGATATACCCGAACAGGCCCGCCTTCAGCAGCCCGTCCTTGACCTCGTCTGCCGACAGGCCCGCCACGTCCTTCACGCCGAAGTCAGCATACTCCTGCTGCGCATCGGCAGTCACCTTCACACGCAACACCTTGCGCCGTTCTCCGCGCTCGACCGCCGAGACGGTGCCGCTCACGGGGGAGGCGAAGCTCACCTCCGGGCAGCCCTTGTCCACGAACAGCGGATCGCCGGCACGGACGTGGTCGCCTTCACGGACGGTCACCCTGGGGGTCACGCCCACGAAGTCGTCGGGCACGAGCGCATACTCCACGGCTGCCTTCACGGGCAGCAGCTGTTCCTGCGCACGTCCTGCAAGGTGAATGTCTAAGCCCTTCCGCAACTTAATTACATTTGCCATAACAATGATAAATCCGATTTTTTATATTATTTCATCTTTAAGATTCCTCTTTCGGAACAAGCCGCACAGCGCCCCGCCCTGCCGGGCGCAGCTTATTTTCTGCAAAAACAATGCAGGCGAGCGCAAAGAAAGCGTGCTTTCAATTTGCCGGGCGCAGCTTATTTTCTGCAAAAATAATGCAAGCGAGCGCAAAGAAAGCGTGCTTTCAATTTGCCGAGCGCAGCTTATTTTCTGCAAAAATAATGCAAGCGAGGGCAAAGAAAACTTGTTTTCAATTTGCCGAGCGCAGCTTATTTTCTGCAAATGTAGCAAAATTTAAATAGATTTGGCATATTTGAATGTAATAATTTGAGCATAAAACGTTTTTTTAGTAGTTTTGTAGACGAATTGAAGAAACTCAGGACATTTATCCGGTGGATGGTATGGACCGTGGCAGGTCTCTACCTCTCCGCCATCGTACTGCTGCACCTGCCGGCAGTACAGGACTTCCTCGCCCGCAAGGCGGCCGGTGCGGCAGGCCGGAAGCTGGGCACGGAGGTGCGTGTAGGACGTATCGACCTGGGCGTTTTCAACCGCTTCGTGCTGGACGATGTCCTCATCTACGACCAGCAGAAGAAGCGGATGCTCTCCGCCTCGCGCATCGGAGCGAAGGTCGACCTCTGGCACCTGCTGCGCACGGGAGAGATCGACATCTCGTCGGCACAGGTATTCGGCCTGAAGGCGGATTTCTACAAGACGGGCCGCAACGCCCGCCCCAACTTCCAGTTCGCCCTGGACTCGCTGGCCTCGAAAGACACCACCGCCCATACCCCGCTCCGCCTCTCCATCAACAGCCTTGTCGTCCGCCACGGAAGCATCCGCTACGACCGGCTGGATGCCCCCCGCACGCCCGGCCGGCTGAATCCGGACCACATCGACGTGAGCGGCATCTCGGCCTATCTCGTCCTCCACGAGCTGAAGGACACCAGCCTGTGGGCCGACCTTTGTACGTTGGCGTTCAGGGAAGCGGCAGGCCTGGAGGTGCGGCAGCTGACGTTCGGCCTGAAGGCCGACCGCCGCCATGCCTCGCTGCACGGCTTCCGCCTCGAGACTCCCGCCAGCCGCATCGCCCTGAAGGAACTGTCGGCCGACTACCGCATGAAAAGGGGACGGCCTGACGGCAGCACGCTGCACTATGCCGTCAGGGGCTTCAAGGCGACCGTCACGCCGGCCGACTTCGCCGCTCTCCTGCCCGCCCTACGCCCTTTCACGACCGCCTGCGAAGCCTCCCTGGAGGCACAGGGCACGCGCCGCTCGCTCCGCATAGAAAGCCTTTCCGTCGCCGACAGGACACTGGCCACACAGGTCAGGGCGAAAGGACGGATACGGCATCTCGACACCCGCCCCGCATGGGACATTTCCTTTACGCCGCTGCGCATCAGCCGCCCCATGATCCTACGCATCGCACAGGCGCTCCGGCAGCCGCTGCCGAAGCCGCTGGAGTCCCTCGGCGGCATCTTCTACCACGGCTCTTTCGCCCATGCCACAGGCAGATACAGCGCAAAGGGACTGCTCAGGACAGGAGCCGGCGACATCCGGCTGACGGCCGCCGTACAGGGGAAGAACGTCCGGGCGAGCGTCCGCACACAGGGATTCGACATGGCGAAAGTGCTTGACAATCCCGACTTCGGGCAGGTCAGCGCCGACCTGCTGGCGGAGGGGAGCACCGACCTCTCCCGCCTCCTTGCGAAGGGCGACATACGGTCGTTCCGCTACAAAGGCTATACCTACCGCAACATCCGGCTGGACGGTGTCTACGCCGGGGATGCCTTCAGCGGGAAGGCATCGATAGACGACCCGAACGGCAGCCTCGCCATCGACGGCAGGGCCGCCAACCTCCTCGCCTTCCTGCACCGGAAAGGAAAGCTGAAGGCCGACCTCACGGTCGACGCCCGGGCCGTCAACCTGCACCGTCTGCAGCTGACGGACGCACTGGGCGACCGCACCCTGTCGTTCAGATCCGTGATCAAAGGGCAGGGGACCGGTCTCGACGACCTGACCGGAAGCCTCGCCGTCAGCGGATTCAATCTGGCAGGCGAGGGGCAGGACATCGCCCTCGACCGGCTGGAGGCGACGGCGGACAACGGCCTCCTCGGCAGGTCGCTCGACGTACGCACTGACTTCGGCGAGGCGCACCTGGCAGGACAGTACGACCCGGCGACGCTGCCGCAGAGCCTCCTCCGGGTGCTGGGGCACTATCTCCCCGGGATCGTCTACCCCCGTCCGGAGTACAGCATCGCAAAGGGGCGGGCGGCCTACGCCTTCTCCCTGCAGCTGGACGACACACGGATGCTCAACCGCCTGCTGCGGACACCGCTCGACGCATCCCGCCCCGTCCGGGTGGAGGGAAAGGTGGACGAACGGCACAACGGCCTGGACCTGCACGTCGACGCACCCGACCTCACCTGCGCCGGACAGCGCCTCCGCCACCTGCTGCTGGATGTCGGCAGCCGGCCGCAGGGGCTGCATGCCGTCCTCTCCGCCGAACGGGAAGGCGGGACAGGGCCGCACGTCCGCATGACGGCACAGGGACACATCGCCGGAAACCGCATCGACTCGGACATCGACTTCCAGCTGCCGGGGCCGTCGCCGGTCCGCGGACACATCAGCAGCACCGCCGCCTTCGAACGCCGCCGGGGCGGACTGGAGACCCGCCTGCACTTCAACCCCTCGACCATCCACTTCGATTCCATCGCCCTGCAGGTGCAGCCGTCCGACCTCTCCTGCCACCGGAACAGGCTCATGATCGACCATTTCGAACTGTCGAACCGCAACCAGCACATCATCGTCAACGGACAGACCTCCGGCAACCCCGAGGACTCCATCCTCATCAGGTTCAGGGAGATCGACATCCCGTATGTCCTCAACCTCGTCAACTTCCACAGCGTCAGCTTCTCGGGGACGGCGACAGGGACGGCCTCCGTCAGGTCGTTCTTCCACCGCCCGCAGATGGAGGCCCGCCTCAAGGTCAACGGCTTCCAGTTCGAGAAAGGCGACATGGGCACGCTCACCGCCAGCGTCGGATACAACGGCCGCGACGGAAGAATCCACATCGACGCACGGGCCGACGACGGCGACGCCCGCACGGACATCAAGGGCTACGTGGACCTCCGCAACAGCTACATCAACCTGCCCGTCTACGCCCACGACACCCACCTCTACTTCCTCCGGAGCTTCTGCGGGTCGTTCATGGACCGGATCCAGGTGCGGGCGAACGGATGGTGCAAGGTCGTCGGGCCGCTCAGCAACGTCAACCTCGAAGGCGACATGGAGGCCTGCGGCAGCGTCTTCGTCAAGCCGGCGGGAGCCGTCTACACCCTGCGCAACGCACGCATCCGCATGATCCCGGACGAAATCCTCTTCGACAGGGACACCCTCACGGACCCGCAGTCGCACATCGGCATCGTCACCGGCGGACTGCACCACAACAGCCTGCGACACCTCACCTACGACATCAACATCGAGGCGAAGAATCTCCTGGCCTACAACTACCCGAAGAAACAGGGAAAGGAGACGTTCTGGGGAGTCGTCTACGGGACCGGCGACTGCCGCATAAAGGGCGGCCCGGGAGAGACGACGATGGACATAGAACTCACGCCGGAGAAGAACACCCGCCTCACCTACGATGCCGCCGCGGCCGGCGATGCGGGGCCGAACAACTTCATCCGGTGGACCGGACTGCCCAAGGACAGCACCGGACTGCCGGACGCCGCAACGGCCGATGCCGCCGGAAGCCCGGAAAAGGCGGCGGTCGTCCTCCCGGGATATGACGACATCCCGAGCGACCTGCGCATGAACTTCCTCCTGCACACCACCCCCGACCTCACCCTCGGCGTGCTGCTCGACGAGACGACGGGCGACAACATCCGCCTGAACGGATCGGGAATCATCCGCGCCACCTATTATAATAAGGGGGCCTTCCAGCTCTACGGGAACTACAACGTCGGACGGGGACAATACAACCTCACCATCCAGGACATCATCAAGAAGCAGTTCGTCTTCCAGCCCGGCTCGACCATCGCCTTCGGCGGCGACCCGTTCAACGCCGCCCTGAACCTGAAGGCCAGCTACATCATCAACTCCGTCCCGCTGGGCGACCTCGGGCTGGGCAGCACCTTCTCGGGCAACAACACGAAGGTGAACTGCCTGCTGGACATCGGGGGGACACCGGGCGCGCCGGCCGTCACCTTCGGGCTCGACCTCCCCTCCCTCTCGCCCGACGCGCAGCAGATGGTGCGCTCCGTCCTCAACTCCGAACAGGAGCTCAACCAGCAGGTGCTCTACCTCCTCGCCGTGGGACGCTTCTATCCGCAGACCAACAACAACAGCACGGCGCAGAAGAACGAGGAACACAGCGGCGCGGCGCTCGCCATGCAGAGCCTCCTCTCGGGGACGCTCTCGCAGCAGATCAACACCGTGCTGTCCAACGTCGTGAAGGACAACAACTGGAACTTCGGCGCGAACATCGCCACCGGCAACGAGGGATTCGACAACGCCGAATACGAGGGAATGCTCTCGGGAAGCATGTTCAACAACCGCCTCCTCTTCAACGGACAGTTCGGCTACCGCAACAACGTGGCGAAGGACAAGGCGTCGTTCATCGGCGACTTCGACATCCGCTACCTCCTCTTCCCGAGCGGCAACGTCGCCTTCCGCGTCTACAACCAGACCAACGACCGCTATTTCACCCGCAACTCGCTGACCACGCAGGGCATAGGACTGATCCTGAAAAAAGACTTCAACAACCTGGGCGACATCTTCGGGCACAGGAAGAAAAAGACAAAAAAAGCCCGGCAAGAACGTTGACGTTCAGAATATTATTCGTAACTTTGCAGCCGACTTGGGCCGTTTCAGCCCATTTCACAGGCAATATAAAGTCGAACTTTATTAATTCAATTATTTTTTAAACACTTTATGACAAATTTCAAAGACGTCCAGAATGTACAGCCTTTAGCTGACTTCAACTGGGACGAGTTCGAGAACGGTGCCAAGAACGAGGCCAGCAAGGACGACCTCACCAAGGCATACGACGAGACGCTCAACAAGATCCAGGAACACCAGGTAGTTGAAGGGACTGTCATTTCGGTCGACAAGAAGGAAGTAGTCGTCAACATCGGCTACAAGAGCGACGGCATCATCCCCGCTTCCGAGTTCCGCTACAACCCGGAGCTCAAGCCCGGCGACAAGGTCGAGGTCTATGTAGAGAACCAGGAGGACAAGCGCGGACAGCTCGTCCTCTCCCACAAGAAGGCACGCCTGCAGAAGAGCTGGGAGAACATCAACAAGGCACTGGAGAACGACGAGGTCATCCAGGGCTACATCAAGAGCCGCACCAAGGGCGGCATGATCGTTGACGTGTTCGGCATCGAAGCCTTCCTTCCCGGCAGCCAGATCGACGTTCATCCTATACGCGACTACGACGTATTCGTCGGCAAGACCATGGAGTTCAAGGTGGTCAAGATCAACCAGGAGTTCCGCAACGTAGTCGTTTCACACAAGGCACTCATCGAGGCCGAGCTGGAGGCACAGCGCAAGGAAATCATCTCCCACCTGGAGAAGGGACAGATCCTCGAGGGTACCGTCAAGAACATCACTTCCTACGGTGTATTCGTCGACCTCGGCGGTGTCGACGGACTCGTACACATCACCGACCTGTCATGGGGCCGCGTAAGCGATCCGCATGAAGTCGTTTCGCTCGACCAGAAGATCAACGTCGTCATCCTCGACTTCGACGAGGAGAAGAAGCGCATCGCACTCGGCCTGAAGCAGCTCACACCGCACCCATGGGATTCGCTCGACCCGAACCTCAAGGTGGGCGACCACGTCAAGGGCAAGGTTGTCGTCATGGCCGACTACGGCGCATTCGTCGAGATCCAGCCGGGCGTAGAGGGCCTGATCCACGTATCCGAGATGAGCTGGAGCCAGCACCTGCGTTCCGCACAGGAGTTCCTGAAGGTGGGCGACGAGGTAGAGGCTGTCATCCTGACCCTCGACCGCGAGGAGCGCAAGATGTCGCTCGGCATCAAGCAGCTCAAGGAAGACCCGTGGGAGACCATCGAGGTGAAGTACCCGGTAGGCTCGAAGCACACGGCAAAGGTACGCAACTTCACCAACTTCGGTATCTTCGTAGAGCTTGAGGAAGGCGTCGACGGCCTGATCCACATCAGCGACCTCTCCTGGACGAAGAAGGTAAAGCATCCTTCAGAGTTCACCACACAGGGTGCCGACATCGACGTCATCGTACTCGAGATAGACAAGGAGAACCGCCGTCTGAGCCTCGGCCACAAGCAGCTCGAGACCAATCCTTGGGACGAGTACGAGCGCATCTACACGCCGGGCTCCGTTCACGAGGGCAAGATCACCGAGTCCATGGACAAGGGCGCCGTCATCACGCTGAACGAAGGCGGTGAGGGCTTCGCCACGCCGAAGCACCTCGTCAAGAAGGACGGCACGCAGGCACAGCTGGGCGAGGTACTGCCGTTCATGGTCATCGAGTTCGTCAAGGACACCAAGCGCATCATCCTCTCCCACTCCCGCACGTTCGAGGAGGTGAAGGACGAACCGCGCCGCCAGCGCAACAGCAACAAGCCGCAGAAGAACGAGACAGCAGCCATCAACAACATCGCTGCCGGCACCTCTCTCGGCGACCTCGGCGTACTGGCCGACCTGAAGAAGAAAATGGAGGAAGGCAAGTAATCCTGCCCCATCACCTATCATAAAAGTACCAGGCCGTTCCGGCCTGGTACTTTTTTTTATCAACGCCTATCACCGCCTTCCCCCGCACATCCCCGCCTATCACCGCTTATCCCCGCCTACCCTCCCCCCAGAAGCCTTAAGAATCCTCCCCCTGCGAAAAACTTATGCGTTTGTTTGCCCCAACCGTTTTTTTTGTCTAATTTTGCAGTCACAAACCAATACTTCATTATAAATGGACGATTATCACGCGGAGAATTTCAATCTGTAGGCGTGAGGACCGCAACCGTGAGCTGCTGATCCCCACACCATCCCTAACTTTGGAGATTAGCAAAATGAAGACATACTGGAACATCAACGGAAACCTGAATGTCATTAAGGAATGGCAGCCGAATTGCTGGATTCAGGTGACCTGCCCGACAGAGCAGGACCAGCAGGAGCTTGAAGACACCTTCCACATCCCCGATTACTTCCTCTCGGACATCAGCGATACCGACGAGCGTGCACGTTACGAGTACGACGACGGATGGATGCTGATCATCCTCCGTATCCCCTACGTGAAGGAGATACGCTCGCGCACCCCCTACACCACCGTGCCGCTGGGCATCATCCACAAGAAGGACGTGACGATCACGGTGTGCAACTTCGAGACCAACATGATGCTCGACTTCGTCAGCTACCAGCAGAAACGGGGGGAGGGATTCACCGACTACGTCGACCTGATCTTCCGCCTCTTCCTGTCGTCCGCCGTGTGGTACCTGAAACGGCTGAAGCAGATCAACACCCTGATAGAGAAAGCCAAGCGCAACCTGGACAAGGGAGTGGACAACGAGAGCCTGGTCGGACTGAGCCGGCTGCAGGACTCGCTCACCTACTTCATTACTTCCATCCGGGGCAACGAGAACCTGCTGGCGAAACTGAAGTTCAAACTGCAGGTAGACGAGCTGGATGCCGACCTGATCGAAGACGTGAACATCGAGATGTCGCAGGCCAGGGAGACGACGAGCATCTACTCGGACATCCTCGAATCCACCATGGACACCTATTCGAGCATCATCAACAACAACATGAACACCGTGATGCGGACGCTGACCTCGGTCTCCATCGTGATGATGCTGCCGACGCTCATCTCCTCCCTCTTCGGAATGAACCTCATCAACGGCATGGAAACCTACTCCTGGGGATTCCCCATCGCACTGCTGATGTCGGTGGTCGTCTCAGCCGCCTCCTGGTGGTTCCTGCGCCGCAAACGCCTGCTTTAGAACGAAGAAACGAAAAAAATCAACGTAATATTAGGTATTTTCAAACTTTTTATATAAGTTTGCAGTTGATATATAAGATGGTGGACGACTGCTGCGCTTTCGCGCAGCAGCCGGAAACCTTAAATGCGGAAAAACCCGAATCACAAACAACAAGTGAAATGATGGACTCTCAAGAGAATGCCCTGAACCAGGGTACGGAAGAAGCTAAACTGTCTGAAGAAGTTGCCAGACCCGCAGCCGCAGAAGAGGCCGGGGCACAGAACGGACAGGCTGACACGGCTGATGAAAGCCAGGACCAGCCAGTTGAAACACAACCTGAAGACGGGAAGGAAAACCCCGCGGCGAAGGCATACGGTTCCAAGAAGGAAATCATAGAACGCCTGAAGGAAATCGCCGGCAGCGACGAGACACCCGAAAAGGCCGAAGTGGACCATCTCAAGACGGCCTTCTACAAGCTGCACTTCGCCGAGCGGGAAGCACAGCAGAAGGCCTACCTCGAAGACGGAGGCGACCCGGAGAAATTCCAGGTGCTGCCCGACGAGGACGAAGAGACCTTCAAGGCCGAGATGACCATCATCAAGGAGAAACGCCAGAAAGCGTTCCTCGCCCTCGAAGAGGAGAAACAGCAGAACCTCAAGAGGAAGGAGGGCATCATCGAACAGATCAAGGCGATGGTGACGACACCCGAGGAAGCCAACAAGAACTTCGACCAGCTCAAGAAGCTGCAGCAGGAATGGAAAGAAATCAAGATGGTGCCGGCAGAGAAAGCGAACGAACTGTGGCGGAACTACCAGCTCTACGTCGAGCAGTTCTACGACCTGCTGAACCTCAACCGGGAGGCGCGCGAATACGACTTCAAGAAGAACCTCGAGAAGAAAACCCGCCTCTGCGAGGCGGCGGAGAAACTGGCCGACGAGCCGGATGTCATCAGCGCCTTCCACCAGCTGCAGGAGCTGCACCAGGAATACCGGGAGACGGGGCCTGTCGCCAAAGAACTCCGCGAACAGATCTGGGCACGCTTCAAGGCCGCCAGCACCGTCATCAACAAACGCCACCAGCAGCACTTCGAGGAACTGCGGAGCCGTGAGGAGGAGAACCTCACGAAGAAGACCGCACTCTGCGAGAAGGTCGAGGAGATCGCCAGACAGGAGAACAAGACCTCGGCCGACTGGGAGAAGCACACCAAGGAGATCATCGCCGTCCAGCAGGAATGGAAGACCATCGGCTTCGCCCCGCAGAAGATGAACGTCAAGATCTTCGAACGCTTCCGCGCCGCCTGCGACGATTTCTTCGGACGAAAAGGAGAGTTCTTCAAGCAGCTCAAGGCACAGTTCGCCGAGAATGCGGAGAAGAAGAAGGCGCTCGTGGAGAAGGCGCAGGCGCTGACCGACTCCACGGACTGGAAGGCGACCTCCGACAAGCTCATCGCCCTGCAGAAAGAATGGAAGACCATCGGCATGGTGCCCAAGAAGCTGGGCGACCAGCTGTGGCACGACTTCCTGACGGCCTGCAACCATTTCTTCGAGGCACGCAACGCCGTACACGCCGGCACACGCAACGAGGAACACGAGAACCTGAACAGGAAGCGTGACATCATCGCCCGCTTGCAGCAGCTCCTCGAGGATGCAGGCGACGACCTCCAGGAGAAGGTACAGCAGCTGACCGAACAGTACGGCAAGATCGGCCATGTACCCTACAAGGAGAAGGACAAGCTCTACAAGGAATACCATGAGGTGCTGGACAGACTGTACAAAGACCTCCATGTGACTGCCGCACGCAGACGCATGGACAACTTCCGCAACAACCTCAAGAAGGTGGCCGACCGGGGAGCTGACGCCCTCGACAACGAGCGGGGCAGGCTCATGCGCCGGTTTGAACAGCTGAAACAGGAGGTGAACACCTACGAGAACAACCTCGGATTCCTCAACATCAGTTCAAAGAAAGGGAACAGCCTCATCGACGAGATGAACCGCCGCATCCAGAAGCTCAAGGACGACATGGAGGAAGTGAAGCAGAAGATCAAGGCCATCGATGCCGAGAACAAATAAGGGGGGACGGCACTGCCTCTGACGGGGCATCCGCCCCTTCAGAACGGCAGATGCGGCATCCGCCTGAAGGCGGCGCCATTGCCGGGCAATGTGCCGGCCACCGGCCGCAGACAGCTCCTCCCCGAACAGGAAAAGACCCTTCCGGTACTCAAAAGCGAGTGCCGGAAGGGTCTTTTTTCATGGTTCTTCCGTTAAATGCGCAGATGGGAAATGGAATAAAGGCTCATGCGCTTGCAGGGTGGGATTATCCAAGGTCAGATGGCCTTACAAAGGAAGATAGACTACAGGATAAAATGCAGAAAAGGCAGATTGATACGATGTCTGTCCATCAGCATGTCTTTCCGTCTTTTACAGACATCCAATGGCGTTTGTAAACATTTTTATGCAGTCCAAAGCTGGCACATGCTCTTTTAGCTTCTAAAAGATGCCTGATTGACTTGCAACCGGTGCTCTTTTGAGCCGTTACCAACGCCCTTTTGAAGTCCAATCAGGCACCTTTTCCGAACGGCTCAATAACCCATTGACTGACTGCTGGTTACGAACCTGCTTTTTACACGTGTTTTTCATTTTCGCAGATGATCTGTCCGAAACGGTGTAATGGTTTTTCAAAATCCTGTCTGTATTCCCGACATATTAAATTGAAAAGGTCTTTGCATCGGAGGATGATGACAGAACAGGCAGTTGACAGCCTCGCTATGTTTTCGTTGAACGACCCACGCCGGTTCTCCCGTCAAAGCTATACGAAAAGCATCCGCGCATTGAACGGAAGACCCGAAAATAAAGGCAAAGACATCCATGGGAAAGTATATTGTATTTGATTGTAACATGGACTTGCAGGAGATAACAAAGGCAAAGACATCAAAGGATAAATGGAAGTTCTTGCAAAAGGGGGTTTCCTGACGGTACGCTCGAAGTCCTTTGAATATTCGACTTTCATACCCCAAGCCAGTTTTCAAAGTCTTTCTTTTCCTCTTCGTTCAAGAATACCTGTCCGTCAGGACGGTTTTCTACCAGCCACGTATATGCTTTGCTGTCGTCATAGTCTTCCGCCACTCTGTCGAGAAGCCCCTCGATGAGACGCTTCAGGTTCGTCCCCTTGTTCGCTGCCATTAGAGAGAGGGAACGGAAAGTGTCGCCTTTCAGGTCTATGACCTTTCTTCTGTTGGGTAATACGGCTGTTTCCATAGACTTTGCTTTTAATCCACTGCAAATATATATAATATATACAAATTTCCAAAGGGATTTTTCTGGTGCATTCCCGACCATGCGATGCGCGGCTGCTGCCGTCCGGCAGACAGTCTCCGCACCAGACAGCTCCGGCTACACGTGATCCACAAACCGCTGTTCGGCCAGCTTCTCGTACTTCGTACCCTTGCGGCCGTAGTTGGCGTACGGGTAGATGCTGATGCCGCCGCGGGGAGTAAACAGTCCCGTCACCTCAATATACTTGGGATCCATCAGCCGGATGAGGTCCTTCATGATGATGTTCACGCAGTCTTCGTGGAAGTCGCCGTGATTGCGGAAGCTGAAGAGGTAGAGTTTCAGGCTCTTGCTCTCCACCATGCGGACATCGGGGACATAGGAGATGCGGATCTCGGCGAAGTCGGGCTGCCCGGTAATCGGACAGAGGCTCGTGAACTCCGGACAGTTGAACCGTACCCAGTAGTCGTTCCCGGGATGTCTGTTGGCGAAAGTCTCCAGCACTTCGGGTGCATAGTCCGTCTTGTATGCGGTCTTCGTCCCCAAGGACTTCAGACCTTCTTCGTTTCTTTCCATCTGTTTCAGGAGTTATAGGAGTTGGGCGGTGGGGGGATTCAAAGGAATCGGCGGCCGCCCGGGAAGGGAGGGAGGGGTGTGAGGAATCCGGGGTAGTCAAGGAGCCGAAGGGGGCAGGCCGGCAGCGGATTCCTGCACGACAGGGCGGCCAGAGCCGCCGGCCTGCCCCTCCAACGCCCTTGGCGTCCCTCAGTTCAATGCAAATATCTTCCAGATGCTGTAGTTCACGTCATTGTCGTAGACATCCTCCCCCTCATGCGCCTTCATCGCCTTCACGACGCGGATGGTGACCGGGAGGGCAATGACTTCATAGACGGTCTTCAGGAGCACCTGCCACAGCATCAGCTTCGGGAGTTCCTCGGCCGGCACGACGCCGCCCAGCGCCAGGGGGAAGAAGATGACCGAGTCGCAGCTCTCGCCGGCGACCGTACTCAGGATGGCGCGCCAGGAGAAGTGACGGCCCTCGTCGCGGATCTTCATCCGGCTCATCACGTAGGCATTGGCGAACGACCCCACGATGAACGCCACGAAAGAGGCTGCCGCCACCCGCGGGGCCAGTCCGAAGATGGCATGGAAACCGGCGTCGTTCGTCCAGTAAGGCGCACCCGGAATCCAGTCGCACAGCGCACCCATCGTCACGAAGAAGAAGTTCATCGCGAATCCGGTCCATATCAGCAGGCGCGCCTTCTGGAATCCCCACACCTCACAGACGCAGTCGTTGATGATGTAGGAAATCGGGAAGACGATCAGACCGCCTGTCAAGGAGATGCCTGCCACTGAAATCTGCTTTGTCTCGAGAATGTTTGCCGCAATGAGGCAAACGCAGAAGAGGATGCTGAAAAGCATAAACAGCACACTCACCTGTTGTCTGTTCTTTGTCATTGTCTTGTTTTGTTGAAGGGGGTTGAGCAAGTACCCCTGTTGAAATTAAGCGGCTGCAAAGGTACGCATTTTTATCCGGCCGGCAGGACAAAACACATAAAAAAACATAACAAGGCCTTGAGATAAGCGGAAAATCATTACTTTTGTACCCTCATCAGATTATCGAACTAAATTTAAGGAAGAACATGAGAAAGATCTTTTTAATGACCCTGCTGGCCGCCGCCGCATGGACGGCCAAGGCGCAGGACACGAAACCCTACGAGCAGAAAATGTCCCGGATCGAGGCACAGTATAAGACGCTGGAAGCCGATTTCAAGGCTTTCGGAAAGAAGGACCCCACGACATTCACCGATGCGGAAAAGGCCCGGATGAACGAGATCATGGTGAAGGCCGACTCCCTCGACAAGGTGCAGAAGGCCACCGTACTGGAGATCGTGGAGAAGTTCCGGAACACCAGGTTCCCGGCAAAGTATGTGGCGGACATCATGTACGACGTGGAGTACGACCAGCTCAAGGCACTCTGCGACCCCGGGACCGGCTACTACAACGAGCCGGAGATGACGAAGGTGAAACAGCTCTTCGACTCCTACAAGCTGCGCCAGCCGGGATCCCTGTACAAGGACCTCACCATGGACGACCTCAACGGAAAGCAGGTGAAGCTGAGCCAGTGGGCAGGCAAAGGGAAATATGTGCTGGTGGACTTCTGGGCCAGCTGGTGCGGTCCCTGCCGTGCGGAGATGCCGAACGTCGTCGAAGCCTACAAGCGTTTCAAGGACAAGGGGCTGGAAATCATCGGCGTCAGCTTCGACAGCAACAAGCTGCAGTGGTCGGCTGCCGTAGAGAAGCTGGGGATGACCTGGCCGCAGATGTCCGACCTCAAGGGATGGCAGTCGGCAGCCGGGGCCGTCTACGGCATCCGCAGCATCCCGTCCAACATCCTGCTGGATCCCGAAGGCAGGATCGTCGCCATGGATCTCAGGGAGGCAAAACTGCTGGACGTGCTGGCAGAGAAGCTGAAGCAGTAAACGTCCTCCGCGGCCATCTCCGGCAGGCCGGACTTCCGGACGTGCCGGCAGGGATGCCGAGACGGCAAATGCGAAACCGCAGCCTGACAGCTTCCGCCCCGCAGGACCGCCAGGCCCCGGAAAACAGAGAAAAGCCCCTTCCGCTACTCAGCCCGAGTAGCGGAAGGGGCTTTTCTCATTCGCATATTTCCGCAGAATCATCCCTGCCCATGCAGAGACGGCCGGCAGGGATGCAGACGGAGAATCGCACGGAATGCCTTAGACGGCAATATGTCCATGTGTCCTCATTGACGGTTCCTGTTTTCCATGCCTGGCAGCCCTTTGCTCGTTTTCAACAATATATTCATTGATGGCATTACCGACATAAGCCGCCAGGCTTACAGGAACGGCATTGCCGACCATCTGCTCCACAGCCGTCTTGTTGCCCGTCCAGTGATAGTCCGACGGGAAAGTCTGTATTGCCGCACGCTCCATCGTCGTAAGCGGACGGATGCCGTCGAGGGTCTTGACAGGATCATTGTGATGAAGTGTATAACCCGAAGGCATGGGACGGTTGACGCCCCTGACGGTCGGCGACGGTTCGTCCATGCTGAACACGCCCCGGCGGGCATAGCTGCGAGGATGACGATAATAGGCATCAATGCCGAGCCTGTCCCCGAAATAGTCGCGCATCGTCATTTCCCGGCCTGCAAGATGCCGTATGAAATACCTGTCCAGAAAACCATCGGCGGCACCGAGCCGTCCCACCATGAAGAAACGCTTGCGCCGCTGGGGGACGCCGCACAGGGCGGCATTGAGCACATGGCAGGACAGACCATACCCTGCATCGTGAAGTATCTGCATGGCTTCAAAGACCTTGCCGTACTTCATGATGTTGGATACATTTTCCATGACGAACCATCCAGGGCGTACCGCAGCGACAATCTCTGCAAAACGCACCGTCAGTATGGCACGCCCGCCTTCCTCGTTGCGTCCTCCCGCCGAACTGTAATCCTGGCACGGCGGCCCGCCTATGATTATTTCCGGTGCATACCGCGCAATGCTTTCCGATGCTTTGCCTGCATCCATCAGGTCGGCTTTATGAACAGGATGCGAGAAATTGAGGCGATAGACATCGGTCGCCGCATCCCAGTTGTCATAAGCTGCAACGACATTATATCCGGCCTGCTGGAAGCCCAGGCTCAAGCCTCCACATCCGCAAAACAAATCAACTGCTTTCATCTATTATTCTTCAATAAATCGGGACTGTTTACCAAGACCGCATCAAACCTCCTCTCCGGACTCAGCAGGTTCTGCCCCCCTCCAAGGATGACGTTCTTGATTTCCTCCTTCCGGATTCTCGGATGATGCTGCTCTTCCGATTTCAGAAAGTGATAGGAACGGTTGCCGGGAATGGAGAAAGCCTTGTCATTGGCCAGGCTGTAAGACTGCAAGCGCACGATGCGCCGGTAGTCGAAACAGCCATGGGCGACATACTCCAGCAACATCCGGAAAATCCAGACAAGGGTACGGTCGGAACGGTCTATCTCCGTGACGGGAGCGTCCTTGACGCACATCTGTATGACGGCGAGGTTCGACCAGACAAACACATCCATGCAATCGTCTTTGAGACGCATCTTCTTGCCGTCCGTTTTCCATACAGGCTGAATGACAAGGGGCCTCTGCCTGGCCGAGAGGTCAGAACAGATGTCGAGGATGCTCTGTCTGATTTCCTCGAAATGCGGCAGCACCTCACCTGCCTCCGCCCAGTTGTTGATCATAGGGACACGATTGAGAAACCTACGCAGTCTCTCTCGCCTGTTTACCGTGTCATAGGCTGAACAGATACTACAGGCGATGTTCCAGACAGTCGGCGGACGCACCACGATCTCACAGCTATACTCTTCTTCCCTCTTCCCTGCGGTGGTATTGTCGGGCATGGCAGTAAGCTTTATCTCAAATCCCGAGAGAACCTCTTTGGAGACATTGTTCATCATGACAAGATCCATTTTCTCACGCGGGCCGGTGTAAAGCGTCGAATAAAAGGGAAACTCTGCCTCGTAGCTGTAATAGGCGCTGTCCGAGAGCGGGTCAATGCCAAAGAGCTTGTCAGCCGCTATATACCCGTGCCTGACCTTGCAGTTGCGGTCTATTTTCAGATAGACCGGTTTGATGTTCCGGGAATACATATAAGCTATGAGAGAGGCAGGGAACGAACTGTTGAACATATTCTTTCCCCAGCTCCGCTTCTGCGTGTAATCACGGCTTGAATGTTTCTGCCCGAACAAAGAGGGTAGCGGCTGTGTCATACGTTTCTGTTTTTTCGGGCAAATTTAATAAATTTATTCCGTATTCGTATGTTTTTCCCTTTGAAGTTTCAAATACCCGGGGCAACAAGGACACAGGCTTCCGCTTGTCTTCCGCCTTTCAGACACTGACAATGCTTCCACCTGTTCCCTTGCTCCCATTGCCCGTCTTGCACAGTCTGCCAGAAGTCCGATGACTTTCCAGGCCGTGCTTATCCGGAGGCTGTACACACCCGCCAGAACAGAATACCGCTATCCGGCGGACGGCAGGGCGCGCGTCCCGCTCTCGATCTCCCTCAACACCTTCACGCCGTCTTCCACGGTCTTCACGTCGCCGACCACCATCGACCGCTTGCCGTTCTTCTCTTTCAGGCTGCAGCGGCGGGGATGCTGCCCGATATAGTCCAGCACCTTGCCGAAGGCGGCACTCTGATAGTACATGCTGCGGGGATTGGACACGAACTGCATCTGCATCCGTCCCTGCTTGAGGATGATCTTCTCGCAGCCCAGCCGCTTGCCCACGCGGCGCAGGGCCACGACCTGCATCAGCTCCTCGCCCTGCCGCGGGACGGGGCCGAAGCGGTCCTGCAGCCGGCGGCGGTAGGCCTCGAGGTCGCTGTCCTTCTCGATGTTGTCCAGTTCCCGGTAGAGCAGCATCCGTTCCGAGCTGCCCGGCACATAGTTGTCGGGGAAGTACATCTCGAGGTCGCTCTCCACGGCACAGTCGTCGATGAAGTCGTCGCCCGTGATCTGCTTCCCCTCGCCCATCTCCTCCGCATAAAGGTCCTGGAACTCGTCGTTCTTCAGTTCCATCACCGCCTGGCTGAGGATTTTCTGATAGGTCTCGTAGCCCAGGTCCTCCATGAATCCGCTCTGTTCCGCCCCCAGGAGGTTGCCGGCCCCCCGGATGTCAAGGTCCTGCATGGCCAGGTTGAAGCCGCTGCCGAGGTCGGAGAAGGTCTCCAGCGCCTCCAGCCGGCGGCGCGCCTCGGGGTTCAGAGCGGCCAGCGGCGGCGCCAGCAGGTAGCAGAAGGCCTTTTTGTTGGAGCGTCCCACCCGTCCGCGCATCTGGTGCAGGTCGGAGAGTCCGAAGCGGTGGGCGTCGTTGATGATGATGGTATTGGCATTGGGGATGTCGATGCCGTTCTCCACGATGGTCGTCGAGAGCAGCACGTCATAGTCGTAGTTCATGAACCCCATCACGGTCTCCTCCAGCTCCTCGGGCTTCATCTGTCCGTGCCCGACGGCGACTCGGCAGTCGGGGACGTACTTCCTGATGAGGTCGGCGATCTCCTGCAGGTTGCTGATCCGGTCGTTGACGAAGTAGATCTGTCCGTTGCGGCTCATCTCGAAGTTGACGGCGTCGGCGATCACCTCGTGCGAGAAGGAGGCTATCTCGGTCTGGATGGGATAGCGGTTGGGCGGCGGCGTGCGCATGATGCTCATGTCGCGCGCCCCCATCAGCGAGAACTGCAGTGTCCTCGGGATCGGCGTCGCCGACATGGTGAGCGTGTCGACGTTCGTCTTCAGCTGCCGCAGCTTCTCTTTTGTCGCCACGCCGAACTTCTGTTCCTCGTCGATGATGAGCAGCCCGAGGTCGTGCCACTTCACGGACTTCCCTATCAGCTTGTGCGTGCCGACGAGGATGTCGATCTTCCCCTCCGCCAGGTCGGCCAGCACCTGCCGGGTCTGCTTCGGGCTGCGGGCCCGTGAGAGGTAGTCTACCCGCACCGGCATGTCCTTCAGCCGCTTCCGGAACGTCTGGTAATGCTGGAAGGCCAGCACGGTCGTGGGCACGAGCACCGCCACCTGCTTGTTGTCGGCGGCGGCCTTGAAGGCGGCGCGGATGGCCACCTCCGTCTTGCCGAAGCCCACGTCGCCGCAGACGAGGCGGTCCATCGGGCGTGCGCTCTCCATGTCCTGCTTCAGTTCCTGCGTGGCCTTCAGCTGGTCGGGGGTGTCCTCGTAGAGGAACGAAGCCTCCAGCTCGTGCTGCATGAACGAGTCGGGCGAGAAGGCGAACCCCTTCTCCCGCCGCCGTCTGGCATAGAGGCGGATGAGGTCGCGCGCGATGTCCTTGATGCGCTTCTTCGCCTTCTCCTTCAGCCGGTCCCATGCGCCCGAACCGAGAACCGACAGGCGGGGCGGCTCGCCGGTGTCGCCGCGGCGGTACTTGCTGATCTTGTACAGCGAGTGGATGGACACGTCGACGATGTCGTTGTGCTGATAGACGAGGCGGATCATCTCCTGGTAGGAGTCGCCGGCCGGCACACGGACAAGTCCGGCGAACCGGCCGATGCCGAAGTCCACGTGGACGAGGAAGTCGCCGGGTTCCATCTCCTGAAGCTCTTTCATCGTCAGGGCCATCTTGCCCTGACGCGCCCTGTCCGACTTGAGGCTGTACTTGTGGAAACGGTCGAAGATCTGGTGGTCGGTGAAGAAGCATACCTTCAGCGTGCCGTCGACGAAGCCCTCGTGCAGCGTGCGGTTGACCGGGGTGAAGGGGATGGAGCCCCCGTTCGCCCCGGCAGAGGCGGCGACGCCGTCCGCCACCGACAGGTTCTCGGAGTCTGCCGCCGGACCGCCGCCGGACCGGGAGTCGAAAATATCTCTCAGGCGTGCCGTCTGCTTCTCGCTGTCGGCGAAGATGTAGAGCCTGTACCCCTGGAGGAGGTAGTCGCGGAGGGTCTTCGACAGGAGGTCGAAGTTCTTGTGGAAGAGGGGCTGCGGGGAGGTGGCGAAGCCGACCGCCGCCCGGCTGCCGTCGCCCTTCCCGGCCGGTTCGGGGACGGAACGGCCGGCGCCGAACTCGATGCGGCGGAAGTCCAGGGCGTCGCTCATCCAGCGCGAGGCCGGGACGAGCAGTCCCTCCCGGCGGAAGGCCTGCTCCAGCTCGCGCTGTTCCATCTCCGTCTTTCCCTCCAGCTTCTCCGTCACGGCCTGCGAGGTGAACCCCTCCTGGTAAATCCGGTCTATGGCATCGCGCACATAGAGGAAGTCCTTGAAAGCCAGCACGGCGTCTTCCGGCAGGAAATGCAGGAACGGCACCTTCTCTTCCGACAGCGTCGTCAGTTCAGGTACGATCTCCACCCGCTCCAGTTTCCTGTCAGAGAGCTGCGTCTCCACCTCGAACGTGCGGACGGTCTCGATGTCGTCGCCGAAGAAGTCGATGCGGAACGGCAGCTCGTTCGAGTAGGAATACACGTCGATGATGCTGCCGCGCACGGCGAACTGCCCCGGTTCGTAGACATAGTCGGTCTCGCTGAATCCGAACGACCGCAGGGTCTTTTCCACCTCTACGATGCCGGTGTGCTGTCCGACGGCCAGCGTCAGCCGCCGTTCGTCCAGCTGCCGCTTCGACACCACCAGCTCCGCCAGGGCCGACGGCTCGGTCACGATGAAGAGCGGCAGCGGGCGCTCCTTCTCCGAAGCCAGGGCGGAGAGCCGCGTCAGCACCTCCGTCCGCAGTATCTCGTTGCCGGCATCGCGCTGCCCGTACTTCACGGCGCGCCGGTAGGCCGAGGGGTAGAAGAGCACATCCGCCACCCTGTCCTCGCCGTCTTCCGGCATGGCGACCGTCCTGAGGTCGTTATAGAAATAGCCGGCCTCATCGCTGTCGTTCAGCACGAAGACGGTCGTCGCCTTCCACCGTTCAGCGACCGATGCAAAGAACACCGGGGCCGCCGACGCCACGAGTCCCTGCAGGAAAACCGTCTTCACCGACGCGTCTTCCTGTACCTTCCGTACCGCTTCTGCCTGCGGCAGCATAGCGTATAGTTTCCGTATATCCTGTATCTTCATCGCAAATGCGTTGTGCGTGCAAAGTTACAATAAAATTCAGACAGAGGGCACAAAACGGCCCGTCCTTTCAGGGACGGCGGCCACTTTTCCGGCGGAAGAGGCACGGCGGGGAAGAAACGGACGGGAGGGCAGAGCACGTCCCCGGGCAGGCGGGAACACGGTTCCCGACCGGTTGGGAACAGGATTCCCGGCCGCCGGTACCCGAGTTCCCGGCCGCCGGTATCCGAGCTCCCGGCAGCCCGCCGGAGAATACGACAGCGGCCCCGCCGGGAATCCTGCTCACACAGAGACACGGAGGACACGGAGAAGGAGGCAGCTCCGGTGCGGAGAGGAAGGGAGGACTGGAGGGAAAGAGAGGAGGAGGGGAAGCGAGAAGGGAGGGAGAGCCGTTTTCTAATCCCTGCCTATACATTCAGCGGAAGACCGGGATTTACAGGGTGCAGAGCAGGTACGCCGGTGAAAAACGCAGCCTCCATTAAAGAACGGACTGATCGGGACCGCATTCATCGGGAATGATCATCTTGGATCTAAATAAGGAAAACACTTCCTTTACCCGACTTTCCTCTGAAGAAAAGCAGTTTCCTTACCCAATCGGCTCATAAACCAAGGTTTTTATGTAAATTTGCTGCGGAATCAACACAAAGTCCGGCTCCGCACCTGCCTTCAGGCAGACAGGAAGCCGGTGCTGAAACATTGAAAGCGTATGACACCATTGAAGAAGCCAAGCCTTGCAGACTGGAGCAGCCGTCTTGTGGAGACGGTCGGCCGCTTTCCGGTTACTTTCGTGTATATCGTCCTTGCCACGGTGCATCTCTGGTTCGTCTGCGGGAAGATGCCGGGGGACGATTATACCTGTATCGATTTCCTGGCCGACCTGCTGACCCTGGGCGGAATCGTACTCTCCTATATGCTCCATCTGTTCATGGAGGGGCGTGCGGGAGGCCGGCAGCACGTCGTCATGCTGTCGGCGAACATCGTGTGGATTGCGGTCTGCTCGTTTTTCGCCTGCCACTATCCGCTGGACGGTGCCATGACGGCCGCCTGCATAGCCTGCTGCGTGGCCGTTGCGGTGAGCCTCTTCATCGTTCCTTTCCGCCGGCTGGGGGACGACCGGCCCGCCATCCGCTTTGCCATCGGATTCCTGGGGCGTGCGGGGCTGGCCATAGCCGTTTCGGGACTCCTGTTCCTGGGGCTGGAGCTGCTGGTGCTGTCTTTTCTCTATCTGTTCGATGCCCAGGTCAGCGACAGCCATTTCCTTTATCTTCTGGTCTTCTGCTTCGTGTTCCTGGCACCCACGCTGGTCGTCGTGCAGACACCTTCGGCCGAAAAGAACCGTACGCCCCGCGACTGGATGCAGCACAGGTTCATGAACGGCGTCATCCATTTCCTGCTCCTCCCCCTGCTCTTCGCCTATCTCGCCACGCTGTATCTCTACGTCTTCAAGATCATCCTCGAATGGACACTGCCCGACGGATGGGTAAGCTGGCTGGTAACGGCGCTGATGTTCCTTACCGTCATTGTTGTCCATCTGCTCTATCCTGTCCGTTTCCAGGCGGAAGACAGACGGTTCGACAGGAGGGTCCTCCGCTGGCTGCCGCTTGCCGTGCTGCCGCTGCTGGTGCTGATGACCATCGGCATCGTCCGCCGTTTCAGCGACTACGGCGTGTCGGTGCTGCGTGTCTATCTGCTGGCGTTCAACGTCTGGTGCTATGCCGTCTGCATAGGGCTCTGTGTGACGAGGGCGAAACGGCTGTGGTGGATAGGCGGCTCGTTTGCCGGCGTGCTGCTGCTCCTCTCGGTCCTGCCTTACAATGTCTATTCGTTCACGTGCGGCCAGCTGTGCCGGGACATCAGAAGCCTTGCGGAGAAGAAGGGCATCCGTCACTTCCCCATGCGGGATGCGGAGCTGAGACAGATATGGGAGGGTCCGGAGGACGGGCAGTCCCAGCTCCTTGAAGACAAACTCGTCTATCTCTATACCCATTATGACACAACAGACATCAGCAGGGTCGTTGATGCGAAGGCGGTCCCGATGCAGGATTTTCTTTCCGGCGAACCTTCCTTCACGACAGTCAACGATATGTATTACTTCAACATCCAGTGTTCTGCCTCCGACAGTGTATTGGAGATACCGAAGGGATATGCCGCTTTCCGGACGGTCAGGTATGATTATGAAACGGGCTTCCTGCCGTGTTACGTCAAGCATGACACCTTGAGCGTGACGATACCTTATCAGTACCGGGGCAGAAAGACGGCCGACACTGTCCGGATGCCGGTTGCGAAGCTGAAGGAACTGAACGAAAGCCGCATACAGCATCCGGCTCTTTTCTACGGCCGGCACACCTGCCTGTACCTGACGGGTCTGACCTGCTACGAGGAAGAGAAGGACGAGAACGGCT
The DNA here is from genome assembly GCF_000191065.1 of Prevotella multiformis DSM 16608. Taxonomy (GTDB): domain Bacteria; phylum Bacteroidota; class Bacteroidia; order Bacteroidales; family Bacteroidaceae; genus Prevotella; species Prevotella multiformis. Next base: position 808,537 of record NZ_GL872282.1, on the reverse strand, counting down.
TTCTGTCGGGCATTCTCTTCGTAAAGTGAGGGACAAGCAGGGGCTTTTCAGGACGATTTCTTCTTTATCTGCTTTATTTTCTGTATCTTTGCACGCTGTAGAGTATTAACAATTAAACAATTGACAAAAGATGAAAGCATTTGTATTCCCAGGACAGGGATCTCAGTTTGTCGGCATGGGCAAGGAACTCTATGAGAGCAACCCGCTGGCAAAGGAACTTTTCGACAAGGCAGACGAGATTCTTGGCTTCAAGATAACCGGCATCATGTTTGCCGGAACGGACGAGCAGCTGAAGGAAACCAAGGTGACGCAGCCTGCCGTGTTCCTCCACAGCGTCATCTCCGCCCTCTGCTTAGGCGATGCGTTCAAACCCGACATGGTGGCCGGCCACTCTCTGGGCGAGTTCTCCGCACTGGTCGCCGCCGGCGCGCTGAGCTTCGAGGACGGACTGAAACTCGTTGCGGCACGTGCCAACGCCATGCAGAAGGCCTGCGAGAAGAACCCGGGCACGATGGCGGCCATCATCGGCCTGCCTGACGAGAAGGTGGAGGAAGTCTGCGCAACGGTATCCAAGGAAGGGAAAGTCTGCGTGGCAGCCAACTTCAACTGCCCCGGCCAGCTGGTCATCTCCGGTTCGAAGGAAGGCATCGAGGAGGCCTGCGAACTGCTGAAGGCTGCCGGTGCCAAGCGTGCATTGCCGCTGAAGGTGGGCGGTGCGTTCCACTCTCCGCTGATGCAGCCGGCCAAGGACGAGCTGCAGGCAGCCATCGAGGCGACGGAGTTCAACACGCCGAAGTGCCCTGTCTATCAGAATGTGGATGCCCTCCCGCACACCGATCCGGCCGAGATCCGGAAGAACCTCATCGCACAGCTCACCTCGAGCGTACGCTGGACGAAGAGTGCGCAGAACATGATCGCCGACGGCGCCGACGAGTTCATCGAGTGCGGTCCGGGCAAGGCCCTGCAGGGCATGCTCGCCCGCATCGACCGCAATGTCAATGCGCACGGCATAGATTAAGCCCCCACCCTGCCCTCTGGAGAGAGGGCAGGAGCCGCAGGAAAGTCAAGAACAAGAATATGGATTTGCAGGTCTGTCAGGACAGGAGGTCCGTCCGCCGGCCGGCGCACCTGCAAGAATTGTAAGCACAGACCTTTCCGCTCCGCCGTCCCGGAAGAGCGGAAAGGCGATTTCAAATGAAAACTAAATTAGTTATCTACCAGATCCTCACCCGCACCTTCGGCAACCGCAACCTTACCCGCAGAGCATACGGAACGCTGGAGGAGAACGGTGCGGGGAAGATGAACGACTTCGACGGCAAGGTGCTGCAGCGCATCCATGACCTCGGTGTCACCCATCTCTGGTTCACCGGCATCATCCGCCATGCGACGTGTACGGACTATTCCGCCTTCGGCATACCGTGCCAGAACCCCCGGGTCGTGAAGGGACGTGCCGGGTCGCCGTATGCCATTACCGACTACTATGACATCGACCCCGACATCGCCGTGGATGTAGACGCACGCATGGCAGAGTTCGAGGCGCTCGTCGGCCGCACCCATGCGGCCGGCATGAAGGTACTCATGGACTTCGTGCCCAATCACGTCGCACGCCAGTACAGAAGCATCGCCCGGCCGCAGGGCGTGGAGGACCTCGGCGAGGGAGACGACACCGGCAAGCATTTCGATGCGCAGAACAACTTTTACTACTGTCCGGGCGAACGGCTCGACCTCTCCAGCATCTCCGAAAGCGAGTACGCCCATGGTGCCGGACCCTACGAGGAGTTCCCCGCGAAGTGTACCGGCAACGACCGCTTCGACGCCCATCCGCAGCAGAACGACTGGTACGAGACGGTCAAGCTGAACTACGGTGTGGATTACTGCGACGCGGGCGGCAGAAGCTGCCACTATAATCCCGTCCCCTCCACGTGGAAGAAGATGACCGACATCCTGCTCTTCTGGGCGGCGAAGGGTGTCGACGGCTTCCGCTGCGACATGGCCGAGATGGTGCCGCATGAGTTCTGGGCATACGCCACGCGGCAGGTCAAGGCCCTTTATCCGGAAACCCTCTTCATCGGCGAAGTCTATGACCCCGGCCAGTACCGCATGTACGTGGAGTCCGGGTTCGACTATCTGTACGACAAGGTGGGGATGTACGACTGCATCCGCGGCGTGATCTGCGACCAGCGGCCGGCATCGTCCATCACCCGCGAGTGGCAGCAGGTGGACGACATCCGCGACCACATGCTCTACTTCCTCGAGAACCACGACGAGCAGCGCATCGCCTCCGACTTCTTCGCCGACAATCCGTGGAAAGGGGTGCCGGGGATGATCGTCTCCGCACTCCTCCAGCAGAACCCCGTCATGGTCTATGCAGGACAGGAGTTCGGCGAAAGGGGCATGGACAAGGAAGGCTTCTCGGGGCGTGACGGCCGTTCGACCATCTTCGACTACTGGACGTGCGAGGCCGTCTACAAGGGATTCTTCCACCGTGACACGCTGACGACCGACGAGAAGAAGCTGTCGCTGGTCTACCAGGGCATCCTCCGTTTCTGCAACCGGGAGAAGGCCGTGCGTGAAGGACAGACCTTCGACCTCATGTACGCCAACAACCAGAGCTACCAGTTCAATCCCCGCCGGCAGTTCGCCTTCCTGCGCAAGGCCGATGACGAGGTGCTGCTGGTCGTCGCCAACTTCGACGACCGCCGTGTACAAATCAGCGTCACCGTGCCGGCCCATGCCTACGATTTCCTCGGTCTGCCCGAGCAGGAGGTGGAGATGACCGACCTGCTTTCCGGCTTCACGAAGACAGCGGAACTGAAACGTGACGGACAGATCGCACTGGATGTCCCCGGGAACTATGGCCGGATTTACAAGTTCAACATAAAGAAGAAGACCGTGGAATACGTATTGAATTCGCACAACAAAGAGGAGTTCCCGCCGGCGCATACCGCCGAGCATCTGCTGAACCAGGTGATGTTCCGTCTGTTCGGCGCGGCACGCAGCACCAATGCGCACATCGAACGGAAGAAGAGCAAGATGACCTTCATCCTCGACCACAAGCCCGACCGCAAGGAAGAGAAGGCGATAGAGGACGAGATGAACCGGCTGATCGCCGACGACCTGCCGGTGACCTTCGAGCTGGTCGACCGCGACAGCCTCCCCGAAGGCGTCAGCCTTGACCGCCTGCCCGAGGACGCATCGGAAATGCTGCGTCTTGTCCGCATCGGCGACTATGACGTGTGCCCCTGCATCGGCAGGCACGTGCGCTCCACTGCACAGATCGGCCGCTTCGAGCTGTTAGGCACCAACTGGGACGAGCAGAAGCATGCCTTCCGCATCCGCTTCAAGGTGATTCCGGCGTGAGGCTTTTCCCTTTTAATTATCCACCGTCTAAATAGGTCGGATCCGAGAAAAAACATCGATGAAAACCTGGATAGTATCGGATTAAATTCCTAACTTTGCACCCGAAAGGTTGAAATAATTACAGGAATCGGACGATGCCCTATCCGGCTGTACACCAGTAGGGTGAAGCGGCCTGCAGCCACAAAAGAACAAGATTGGATTACATTATAATACAAAGACATTATGAAGAAGAAATTTATTTGCACCGTCTGTGGTTATATCCACGAAGGAACAGAGGCACCGGCAGAGTGCCCGGTATGTCACGCAAAAGCCGGCAAGTTCAAGGCTTTCGACCCGGCAGCCCTGAAGGGCACGAAGACCGAGCAGAATCTCAAGAATGCTTTTGCCGGTGAGAGCCAGGCGCACACCAAGTACCTCTACTATGCTTCCAAGGCCAAGAAGGACGGCTACGAGCAGATCGCCGGTTTCTTCGAGGAGACAGCACGCAACGAGAAGGAACACGCCAAGATCTGGTTCAAGTTCCTGCACGAGGGCGACATCCCGACAACGACCCAGAACCTCGCAGACGCCGCTGCCGGTGAGAACTGGGAGTGGACGGACATGTACGACCAGATGGCAAAGGATGCCGAGGCGGAGGGATTCCCCGAGCTGGCTGTCAAGTTCCGCGGCGTAGGCCAGGTGGAGAAGCACCACGAGGAGCGTTACCGCAAACTCCTGAAGAACATCGAGGACAGCGTGGTGTTCTCACGCGAAGGCGACTGCATCTGGCAGTGCCGCAACTGCGGACACATCGTAGTCGGCAAGAAGGCACCTGCTGTCTGCCCGGTCTGCAACCATCCGCAGAGCTTCTTCCAGGTACAGGAGAACAACTTCTAAGACCACGGCGGCAGCCTCATCCCACGGCCGCCGGGACGGCAGAAGGACATGGCGGGGCGACCCGCCGGGGGCTGCAACAGACATGAAGAAACCCCGGAAGTCTGACAAAAGGACTTCCGGGGTTTCTCGTGTCTATGCCGAAAAGGGCTGCGCCGCCGTGCACGCCGGTCCGGAGAGACGGTATGCGGACCGGTCACCGGACGGCAGCGTCGTCAGCGGATGGAGCCGTCGCCCGCCCTGCACAGCGCAAGGGCCAGGGCTTTGATTTCCGCCCGCGCAGGTTTGCCGGTCGCCGTCTGCGGGATGACGGCGGCATGGAGGATGCGGCGGGGCTGCCAGAACTTAGGCAGACACCGCCGGCAGAGCGCATCGACCGCAGGGGTGTCGGTCTGTGTGGTAAGCAATACGACCGCCTCGCCGAACCGCTCGTCCGGGCAGCTTGTGACGGCGAAACCGCCTGCGAGGAGCGGTTTCAGACGGCGTTCCACTTCCTCTGTCTGGATTTTGATGCCGCCGGAATCGATCACATTGTCCTTCCGCCCGAGGATGCGGAAGCCGCAGAGCGGAGAAGCATCCGCCGGACGGGAAGGGCGCAGTTCGGCCCTGTCGCGGGTCACCAGCGGACGGGAGCAGACCGCCGGGGCATTGACGACGAGGCAGCCGTCCTCGTCGAGCCATACCTCCACGCCCTCGAAAGGCCGGTACCAGCCGTCGGCACCGGGGCCGTTCAGCCGCCGGAGGGCAATGTGCGAGAGCGTCTCCGTCATCCCGTAGGTGCTCCATACGGCATGGGGGAAGTCGTGCAGGGCGGCAGCCAGCCTGTCGTCCACCGCTCCGCCGCCGATGATCAGATGGCGGATGCGCCGCAGCCTCTCGTGCTCCCCGGCGACCTGCAGGGAATTGTAAACCTGCAGCGGTACCATGGCGGCGAAGGTGATCTCGCCGTCAGGGTCGGGCAGCCGGGACAGTGAGGAGTCGGAGAGCGGATGCCCGGAAGGGGGTACGGAAAGCAGATGCAGCCGGCGTTCGATGCTTCGCACCACGACCATCTTCCCTGCAATGTAGTCGAGCGGCATGCAGAGCAGCGCTGTGTCGCCGGCCTTCAGTCCGAGGAAATCGCAGGTGATGCGGGCAGAGTTAAGCATCCGCCGTTTCTCCACCCACAGCGGTTTCGGCCGGCCGGTCGATCCGCTTGTATGGACGAGAAGCCGCGGACTGTCGTTCCGCCATTCGGAAAGGAAATCCTGTAGTGTCATTGCCAGCGGTTTTTGTCGGAAGCCGGCGCCGTCACGTCCGGGCGATCCTTCTCCTGACGGCATGCCCACAGCTGGTCGCCCCTTATCGCCAGCGGCATGGGAATGTTGTCTGCAAAGAGCCGGCCTGTACCCAGTCCCTGCGGCAGGCTGATGTGCGGTCCGTAGACATCGGCCGTGAGCTGGGCGACGGCGTTCAGCCCGACGTTGCTTTCCAGGGCAGAGGTTATCCACGACCCGATGTGGCGTTCCCCGGCCAGCCGGATCCATTCCCTCGTGCCCGCCATGCCGCCGTGGAGGCTCGGCTTGAGGACGATGTACTGCGGACGGAGGGTGTCGAGCAGCCTCGCTTTCTCCGTGGAATCGTTCACGCCGATGAGCTCTTCGTCGAGGGCTACCGGCAGGGGGGATGCGGCGCACAGGCGCACCATCTCCCGCCACTGGTGCTGCCGGACGGGCTGCTCGATGGAGTGGATGCCATACGGTGCCAGGGCTTCCAGCCGCTGCAGCGCCTCTTCCGGACGGAAGCCGCCGTTGGCATCTACACGCAGTTCCACCTGTTCCCGGGGGAACGTCCGGCGGATGTGCCGGACGAGGTCGAGTTCCCTGTCAAAGTCGATGGCTCCGATCTTCAGTTTCACACAGCGGAATCCCGCCTCGAGCTTCGCTTCCAGCCGCCTGTACATCTCGTCGAAAGTCCCCATCCAGACGAGGCCGTTGATGGGAATCCCCTCCTCCCCGCGCCCGAACGGCGTGCCGAAGAAGTCGGTGCTGCCCCCTGCATCCAGCTGCGCCTTCGCCGTCTCCAGACCGAAGAGCATGGACGGATAGGGGCGCAGCGCATCGATGTCCAGACGGCCTGTGCGGCAGAAGTCGGTGCAGAAGCGGCGCAGCGTCCGTTCGTATTCCCCGTCGGGCAGCGCGTCGCACGACAGATCCGGGAGGGTGGCGCACTCTCCCAGTCCCGTCACGCCCGGCCGTCCGCTGTCCGACAGGGTGAGGTAAAAACTCTTCCTTGTAGTGTAGACCCCCCTTGACGTTCCTGCCGGCTGGAGAAAGTGAAGCGTCCTTGAGGTGATTGCTATGCTGTACATTTCTGTTCCTTTTTCATCCGTTCCGGTCCCCGTTCCTTTTCCGTCTGTCCAAGACGCAGGTCCCGGTCTGCGCACGGGGGGACAGAACTGTCGGATCCGGAAGCCCCCGTGTGCAGCCGAATCCGTATCCAAAGTTACGGAAAAACAACGGATCGTACAAATTTTCAGACGATGTTCTGACAGACAGCTGTCCGGCAGACATTTCCGGTTCTTCCGTTAAATGGATAGGCGGGGATAGAATAAAGGGCTTGTGCACTTGCATAGCATGACTCTCCGAAAACGGATGGTCGTACAAAGGAGGATGGACTACAGGAAAAAATGCAGAAAAAGTAAATTGACACAATGTCCATCCATCAGCCTGTCTTTCCATCTTCTACAAACAATTTATTCCCTTACCACCGGTGTTTGTAAAAATTTTTATGCGGTTCAAAGCTGACACATGCTCTTTTAGCTCCTGAAAGATGCCTGATTGGCTTGCAACAGGTGCTCTTTTGAGGTGTTGCCAACGCCCTTTTGGAGGCCAATCAGTCATCTTTTACGAACGGATTAATAACCATTTGATAGACTGCTGGTTACAGTCCTGCTTTTTACACGTTCCTTTTATATTTGCAGATGATTTGTTTGAAATCATGTAATGCTTTTTCAAAATCTTATCTGTCTTTTTCACGTATTAAAATGAAAAGGTCTTTGTATCAGCGGAGGATCACAGAATGGATCGCTGCCAGTCCCGGCTATGTCTTTGTTGAATGAATCACCTTGGTTCATCCGTCAAGGCTATACGAAAAGCATCCACGCAGCGCAGGGAAGTCCATGACCTCCAAGTTCCTGCCGGACAGCGACCGTCCGGAAGGCTTCATGCCGCCATACCGCCAAAACGAAACTGCCCCTGTCCCGATTCCATGGAAAAAGAGCCCTGCCAGCCTCTGACGATGAGTACTGACAAGGCTCTCGATGAACGGATGTCATAAGGAATATGCAAAGGCACCTCACGTCGGTCTGCCGCTGAGGGCGATTGCCGGTTCTTTGTGCTTTCTCAGAACCGGTCTCAGGCAGGTCTGCCGGATTTCCGGAGACAACGGATCATTCGTTCTTCACATTGACAATCTTCGTCGGGGCCTGCTCTTTGTTGCGGCGGTTCACCACCGTCACGACCGACTGTGCCAGACTGAGGAAAGCCCGTCCCGTCGCAGTGTCCACCTGCGCGGCAGCCGGCGTCCCGTTGTCGCCGTTCTCGCAGATGCTCTGCACGATCGGAATCTGTGCCAGCAGCGGGCAGTCGAGTTCCCTGGCGAGGTTCTTGCCGCCGTCCTTGCCGAAGATGTAGTATTTGTTTTCAGGGAGTTCGGCCGGCGTGAACCAGGCCATGTTCTCCACCAGCCCGAGGATGGGGATGTTCACCTTGTCGTTGCGGTACATGTCGATACCTTTGCGCGCATCGGCCAGGGCGACGTTCTGCGGTGTCGATACGATGACGGCTCCCGTGATGGCGAGCGTCTGCATGAGGGTGAGGTGGATGTCGCTCGTCCCCGGCGGCGTGTCGAGGATGAAGTAGTCGAGTTCGCCCCAGTCGGCATCGGCGATGAGCTGTTTCAGTGCCGCCGTCGCCATGCCGCCGCGCCAGAGCGTGGCGGTGTCAGGACTGACGAAGAATCCGATGGAGAGGAGCTTCACGCCGTATTTCTCGATCGGTTCGATGAGCTGGCGGCCGTCCTTCCGTATGCCGTACGGCCGTTCGTCCTCCACGCCGAACATCTTGGGCATGCTCGGTCCGAAGATGTCGGTGTCGAGCAGCCCCACCTTGTAACCCAGCCGTGCCAGGGCGATGGCGAGGTTGGCGGAGACGGTGCTCTTGCCTACGCCGCCCTTGCCGGAGCTGACGGCGATGATGTTCCTCACCTCCGGGAGGAGCTTGCCCACCTCCGGCCGCGGCGCATTGCGGAACTCGGTGGTGATGTGTACCTCCACGTCCTTGCCCACGGAGTAGTGGATCTGCGCCTCGGCCGCCTTGACGGTGGACTTGAGGAACGGATCCGTCTCACGCGGGAAGATGAGCGTGATGCGCACCTTGTTGCCGTTGATGCTGGGGGTGTCCGCCAGCATCTCACTCTCGATGATGTTCTTCTTTGTGCCCGGGTAGATTACTTTCTCCAGGGCTTCTGTGATGAGTTTTGGATATAGTGTCATTGTTTTCTTGATGTCTTAGAGAGTCCCCCCTCCGACGGAGAGGAATGTCTGACGGGGTGACGGGGGATGAAGTTTCCGGGAAGCCGGGGATGGAAGGACAGGGGGTGACGGGATGATTACAGACGGGCTATCTCTTCCGGTGCAAGGCCTGTGGCCGGGGCGATGATGTCGGTCGGTGTTCCCAGTTCCCGCATCCGCTTGACAATCTCGGACATCGCCTCGGCCCATCCCGCAGCATGCCCTTCTGCAGGCCGCCCACATCGGTTACCGGCTTCCTGCACGGACTTCCTGTCTGCGAAGATAGCAACAAATTTACAATGATGCAAATTTTATCGGGAGAAATCAGGGACTTCAGGGATTTGGAGCGATGAGGTCTGTCTCGTGCGTTGATGACTTTGATGAAATACCCCATAGAGGCAGAGAGGGAGGCAAGAACCCATGACAGAGGCACTGCCAGTGCGTGGAGCAGAGGACGCAGCAGGCCAACGTCCGGGACTGCACTTCCCGCTGAAAGGACGGACCGTCTTTCCGGGCGACGGGGGCGGTCATCTGCAGACCCATGGGAAAGACGGCTGAACAGCATCCTCTTCCAGGGAACAGGTCTCCGTAAACACACCGGGAGACCGGGGACGGATAAACCGCAGAGGCAGACCGCCCGCAGAACAGCCCCCTGTAAAAAGAAACACACCGAGAGGATCCGGTCATGAATCCTGTCGGTGTGCAGCTTCCTTGAAGTCCCGTCTGTCTATATCTGGTTCCAGTTCACGCTTGTGATTCTTCCGCCCTTGACAACGGCCGAAATGACATAGCTCCGTCTGGACCTGCCGCCTTTACGCTCAATGTCGAGCGTGGCAGGCACTTTCAGGCGGAGCTCCGCCCCCTCGTCGTTGCTGTCCTTGGTAATCTCGGCCGGCGATCCGAGGCGCCAGTTGATGGTCTTGACATCAGCCTGATAGAGCCTGTCGGTCATGTAGCGGCGGATGTCCTTCGCCGTTGCACCGCCTGCACCGAGAAAACTCAGCGAGGGTGCGACGGCGCCTGCTATCTTGTCGCTGCTCTTGCTGTTCATACCCTGCAGCAGCTGCCGGACAGCCCCGAGGGCAGACGACTTCTCGTCATCTGAGACGGTATGTACCAGAAGCCGCTTCAGCTTCTCATCCGCCTCCCTGCTGTGTATGCCGTCCGCATGCTGCGCCTTGTATCCGAGGTAGGCATTCTCGTCGTCCTTCGCCGCCGCCTGCGCCCAGTCCATCTCGTCGATCCGCGCCTCTACCTCCTTGCGGTGCTTCGAGGCGGGATATTTCGCAAGAAACCGCTTCAGTTCTTCCGTCGAATTGCCCGACATGGCGGCTGCCAGCTCCCTGTCGGCAGTCTGCAGGCTGCGGTCGGCTGCCACCAGCCTCTTCAGCCGGGCGGAGACGCTGTCCCGGTGGGTCTTCGGAGCAGCGGGATGCTCGGAGAGATAGTTCTGAAGGACGGTCGGTTCGTCGCTGGAGAGCGCCAGCGCATAGGCCTCCTGCTCGCCGTTCGCCCGGCTCACCCCGGCTCCCTGGTTGTACAGAAACAGCAGGACGGCGGCCGTGATGGCCGCAATGAGCAGCGACACCGCCAGCGATACATGGCCGTGCTTCTGCGCCGGCTTCTCCGCACCGGCTTCGTCCGCTTCCTGCACCGCCTCAGCGGCAGCGATCACATCCTCATCGGCATCGTCCTCCATGAGGAAATCGGCGTCTACCGTCGCTTCATCGGCATCCGCGGACGGAGTACGCACAGTATCGCGCACAACCTCTTTCCTTTCGCCGGCCGGCTTCTGTGCGCCGGCGCCGGCAGTCTCTTTCCCGTCCGCCGGATGTTCTTCCATAGGCAGGACGACAATCGGTCCAGCCGCCTTCGTCCCGTCCGTCCCGCCTCTCTTTCCGGCAGACGGGTTCTCCGTCTCCGTATGGTGACAGTTCGGGCACGACGGTTCCTCCTTGAGGTAGAGTTCGCCGCAGTGGGAACATCTGACGATGTGTCCGGCGATCTCCACGCCGCAGCTCGGACAGACAGGTGCCTTGTCGCTCACTTGATGGCCACATTCAGGGCATTTGATGATCATTTACGTAATGTAAGATTATAGTTGTGTTGTCAATTGTCGCAGTCTCTCTCCACGCATACTATCGCCGCCGTCGGTAGCGTATCTCCCTCATGCTGTGCTTTCCCATCAGCCTCGACTTGTCCACGTAGCCGTTCACGCCGTTGATGCGTCCCTTTCCGGTGTACTGCCAGGCGAAGATGTCCCTGCCGTCCTGCAGCACCGGTTCGCGTCCGTTGTACTGTGCGATGAACAGCTTGTAGCCGTCCAGCGCACCGCTGAGGTAGCGGTCGTAGAAATTGGTGTAGGTGTACACCAGCGGCCGCACGCCGTACTCTCTCGTCATGAGGACGAGGAACCGCTGCAGGCTGTCGCGCAGCGCCTCGCGTCCCAGGCCGCCCGTCGTCTCGATGTCGACCATCGGGATGAGGTCCTGGTCCTGCGGGCGGCACTGCATACGGAAGTTGCGCAGCTGCTCTTCCTGCGGGACGGCAGGCCGGTAGAAGTGATAGGACCCTACATTCATGCCGTAGCGCTGCGCCGCCTCGATGTTGTCAAGGTAACGCTGGTCGGTGCGCGAACCGCCTTCCGTCGCCTTCAGGTAGACATAGTTGAGCTTGTGGTTGCTGTTTTCGGCCACCGTCTCCCACCATACGTCACCCTGGTAATGGCTCATGTCGAGTCCGTGGATGTGGCTGCAGGTGTCTTCGCATTGGATGTTGTATTGTGCCCGGAGTCCTGTGAAGGAGAATATGCAGAGGATAAAGAACAATAGTTTTTTCAATTCCATAAATGCAAAGGTAACATTTTAAGTTGAGACGGCGGATTGAAAAGGATATAATTTAGTTTTTCTTAAGGCAGCCCGAATCCTCAGAATCTCCAGAACGGAAGGGAGAGGGAGCGGACAGAAGGAGGCACTGCCCTTCTGCCTTGGAAGTCCGGCAGATCCGATAAATTCCCTTTGGCAGAGACCCTGCCCCACGCCCGGACAGGACGGCAGAACCGGCAATGACAGACGGGAAATGGACAGGACGGCGGATGCCGGCACGGGTCAGAAGCAGTGCCGCTTCAGGAAATCCTCGTACTGGTTGCGGTAGCCGTTGAAGACGTTGATGTCCACGTCGCCGTGGATGCCCCGCACCTTCCCGTCAGGGCTCAGCTGCCAGTAAGCCAGCTTGATGTCGGGTTTGTATTCGCCGTAGCGGGCTATCCAGACGAGGTAGTTGTCGACGAGGTCGGGTGCCAGCGGCAGGTAATTGTCGGCGAACATCTGACTGACATACAGGATGGGCCGGCGACCCGTGCGCCGCCGCACATGCGTCATCCATGCACGGATGCTGCGGAACATCGCCGCCGCACCGCCCATCCTGGCAATCTGTGCGTCGCTCGGCTCCACGTCCAGCACCGGCGGGAGGTCGCCCTTGCCGAAACGGCTGCATTGCAGGAAATGGCCGGCCTGCGCCCCGCCGGGCGACGTGGTGGAGAAGAAGTGGTAGGTCCCCGTGCGGATGCCGTGCCGCCGCGCCTCGGCATAGTCGGTGAGATAATAGGCGTTGCGCACCGTACAGCCCTCCGTCGACTTCACATAGGCGAACGAGACGGGATAGTCCACCCGGCCCCTGACGGTCTTGCTGCTCAGCGTGCCGAGGTGCGTGATGCGGATCCGGTTCCAATAGATGTGATAGTACCGGCCGCGCTGCTCGTGCTGGTGCTTCGAGAGGTCGATGCCGTAGATGCGGTCCGCATTGTACGTGAGGCGTTCGCCCTTGAACACGTCTTCCTTCCACTCGCCCACCTGCAGATACTCATGCGGGGCGACATAGATCCCGAATCCGTCACGGCGGCCGCCCTTCCAGTGGCCGTCGTAGAAGCCGCCGTCATCGCCGTAGAACCGTCCGTAGCCGTCAGGAAGCCCTTTCCGCACCTCACCGTCGTAGCGGCCGCCGGCCACGCGGATGCCCTTGGGCTGCGGCCCCGCCGCCACGGCAGGATGCTTCCGGCGGTATTTCTCCAGCTCGTCCATCGCCTTGCCGGACCGCAGGCGGGTCGTGACACGGAATGGTGTCATGCCGTCTGCCGTCTGCAAGAGCACGGCACCGCGTTCCTTGTAGATTCTCAGGCGGTTGCAGACGGTACGCTCCCCCGGACCGGAGGCGATGGAATAACGGTTCACCTGCCGGACACGGAGGCGGACAGGCGAGGCGGACAGGTCGTGTACCGTCTTCAGCACGCTGCGGAGCGAGTCCATCCGGCGCACGACCTCCGCATGATAGCCGGCGATTCTGTTGTACCCGTAGTCCTGCACGCTGTGTACGCGGAGGTAATAGCCCGTCTCGTTGCGCACGGTCTGCAGCCCGCCCAGCTCCGTATCCATCCTGGCCAGCGTGCGGAAGAGCACCCGGCGCAGAGCGGCGTCCCTGAGATTGACGACCGGGTCGGGACGGCAGTTCCAGCGGATGACGATCCGGCCGAAGCAGGAGGGGACGACAGGCAGCCGGTTCACCCAGTAGCCGCGCTGTACGATGCGCCGGGCAGGGATGGAGTCCCGGCCGACCGTCCCGCCCGTGAAGACCGAATCGGCATAGTCGGCGAAGCAGGCCGCCGTCTTTCCGTCCGCCTCCAGCACGTAGTACGAGGTCTGGGCGACAGACACGGCACTCTCTTCCACCTCCCGCTGCGAGGGAGGAAGACTACGGATGATGAGACAGGCAAATAGGAGAACGGCCGTCATGCCGCCTCCTATGTATGCGAGCCGCCTGCCAAGGCGCAGTTGAGACATCTGTCTAATTATTTAAAAACACTGCAAAATTACACAAAGACTGTGATTTATCAGCCCATCGGACAAAGAAAGTTTTTTTTCTTCAGAGGAAAGATACGGATTATTTTCATTCCGTTGGACTTCAGTTTTTTTGTCCGTCTCGTCCCGGATTCCTGCATCGACAGGTCATGAGAAATACCTTTGATGGATTTTGGCCTTTTGTGCGGCATCTGCAGTCCGACTGATGGGCAGGGGTCTGCCGCAATTTGACAATGCCCATATAAACAAAAGCCTAATGCGGAATCTCCAGAATCTGCTTCGAAATGGACGGAGCCGTGACCTGAAGTTTTACATCTGCATGATGGATTTTCTCTTCCCGGATTCCCTTGCGGCTTTCTGTGTCCCGACTGCGGGCACAGCCTGGTGTCCTGTCGAGGCCTGGACGGAACGAGAAAGAGGGTGTGTCAAAGTCCGATTCCCACTAAAGACAGCAGTCATTTGTAAAGAACAACCGCTACCAAAGAGTCAACAACTCAATGATAGCGGTTGTTCTGATATTTATGAGGGGTTGAAACTGTCAACATGAAAGGAGACTTTTCTGAATTTTAGCTTTTACTTTCCCTTTTATTTTGTATATTATTGCCAAAAGTCATTTGATATTTTTTCATAATGCCTTTGAGTCAGTGCATCTGGTAAAGCATCAAGAGAAGGGAACTCTAACTGCATCTCTTCTGATAATGTGTTAAGCAACTTGCTTGCCAGTAATTCAGAGTAAGTGCCTGTTAAGGCTTTCTTATACCATTTTATCAACTCTTTTTCTGTGACAATATTTTGTATTTTGCTTTTCCAGCCTATCTGATTTAGGAGGGAAACTATGGTTTTTTCTTCAGCATCCTTACATACTAAGTAGATGTTGAAAAACACTTTATATCATATTTTTTGCGTACCTTTGTGCGAACATATAAAAGAAGTACAACTATCGGAAAGATCAAGATTATAGAACTGACAGAC
>NZ_GL872282.1:791098-793688 GCF_000191065.1 Prevotella multiformis DSM 16608 | reverse complement strand
GCATCTCAATATTGCTGAGACTCTTTGGCGCATCCTCAAGGGGAAGTGGCTCAGACCTGTGGATTATCTCTACACAGACTCCCTGCTCTATGCCACAAACAGAGCCTTGGAGGCAATCGGGTCTGGACTCAAAATCAGTTTTACCCATGTAGCTTAGTATAAATTAATTCTTACGACCTACTTACGATTGGCAGTAGGTAAACTGCATCCAAATAGGCGTGCGATACCTGCCAATCCATACACATATAGCCTTTCTTCTTTGGCGGAGTTGTTTTCTTCCCTTGCTTTTGGGGACGTATTACCATGTTGTGCCAGAAAGAGTAATTCTTCACCTGTCATCTGCCACACAGGCTTGTCCAGTAATTCATTTATCGTCATACTTTCTTTTGTCTTGAAGTTAATAACTTGCCCTTGCGCATAGGGCATTTGTCAGATCTGACGATGCAAATGTAGAAGGCAAAAAGACAGTCTCCAAGCCTCAGAGATATAGTGGGAATAATAGGGATAAATCGGGAAATCAAGAGGTCTCAGAAACGATTGTAGCGCATTTAATAATGGACGAATATCTAAGGTTGGAAAGCTCATAGATAATCGTTTTTGAAATCTTAAGAGGTTCTTTTGTTCTGCTTTTCAAGAAAATCGGTTCTCCGTAGTGTTAAACCCTCACCTTCTTTCGCTATATTCAATATAAGTTCATAGCTTTGCAGCTATAATAGATATAAAACAGCTTTATGGAACAAAAGAAAGAGCATAGCAACCTCATTAAGGAGCATTTGAAGAAACGAGGTATCACCCAAACATGGCTCGCCAAAGAGTTTAAAACAACGTTCTAATCTCCCACTCTTTTATCCCTCATTTCCCTAAATCAGAGTCCCCTTACTTGTGTGTTAGTATAATGGCTATTTTTTACCCTTGTATAGAAAAAATCAACCAGTTCAAGGTTCAACCCACAGATGGTGAAAGATCCTTGCTGAACTTTCTTGAACGCACTCTTGACGATTCGTTCGAGATTTATTTCAATCCTTTCCTCAATGGGGATCGCCCGGACATTCTAATCATGAGGAAAGGCTATGGTGTGATGGTAATAGAGGTCAAAGATTGGAATCTTGACAACTTTCAACTGAATGAAAAGAGAAAATGGGTTTATACACCTAACAACTCTGTCGTTAAATCACCCATAGACCAAGTCTTAAAGTATAAAAATAATCTATTTGACCTCCATGTGGCTGATTTATTGCAAGTAAAAATCAAGGACTTTCGCAATTTTAACATTGTGTCATGCGCAGTATATTTTCATTGCGCCAGCAAATCATACCTTGAAGGAATGCTTGTAGAACCATATAAAGACGATAAAAAGTATCAAACCTTCCTCAAATACAACATTGATTTCCTTGGACATGACTCATTAAACCAAGAAGATTTTAATATATTGTTGAAGAACAGGTATATGATAGCGGAGCGTCCTTCTTGGTTCTTCACAGACAAATTGTATGATAATTTCAAACGGCTTCTTTCTCCTCCTCTTCATCTACGTTCTCAAGGTGTTCCATATAGTTACTCTCAGAAACAGAAAGAAATTATATATTCAACAACTCTTGAGCAAAGAGTTCGCGGAGTCTTTGGATCTGGCAAGACAACCGTTTTAGCAGCCCGTGCCGTACAAGCTTATAAAAGAGCCTTGGAAAGGAATAATAATCCGAGGGTGCTCATTTTAACTTTTAACATTACTCTAAAGAACTTTATTCATGACAAAATGAATAGAGTTGACGAGACATTCCCAATTGAAAACTTTATTATTATTAACTATCATCAGTTCATTAATGCAGAACTGAATAATTTAAATATCGAATTTGAAATTCCTGAGGATATAAATCCCGAGCATTTGTCACAATATCTAGAATCAAAATATTATGGCAACATCAAACTCTTTGACGAGCACAAGGATGAAATCACCAAATATGATGCAGTATTGATTGATGAGATTCAGGATTATCATCGTTCATGGATGGAAATAGTAAAAAACTATTTTCGTGATCCTCAGGGTGATTACGTCCTTTTTGGAGATGTAAAACAAAATATCTATGGACAATCAACACAAAACAAAGACGTTGTAACAAATGTTCGAGGTGTAAATGACTTGAAATATTGCTATCGCTCTGACTTCAAAGTCCGAGATCTTGCACAATCATTCCAAAAGAATATTTTTAAGAACAAATATGACGTTGATGACTTTTCTGAAAATAGTACTTACTCTTTCTTTGGTCAAGAGCAAGAAAAAGAAGGTTATATCAACTATATGTACCTGCAGGAAGATCAACCTGTTACTACCTTATATAATATAATTAGAGATAACATTCTCAATAAAAATTCTAATATCTCTCCTAATGACATAACCATTCTAGGTTATACAACCAGCCTATTACGTACATTTGATCTTTATTACCGCTATGCAAGCCGTGAAAAGACAAGTTCTATGATTGAAACTGTAGAGATAATGTACATGACGCATCTTAACTACATTGGCAAGAATAGTGATAACAATCCACATTCCGGATGGTTTAACAATATTTGCAAACACTTTAAGCCTCAA
>NZ_GL872282.1:769249-790901 GCF_000191065.1 Prevotella multiformis DSM 16608 | reverse complement strand
TTAAGAAGAAACTGTTCCCAAATAGACAAAAACTATATGATAACGACATCATTAAAGTGCGGCAGCATGTTGCTATGCTATTTTCGATATATGATTTGAGCACAAACTTCGCAGATACCTTTGATTCTCGTTTAGCAGAAGAGTGTCAGAAGTGTAGAATAAGTATTGATGCATTTAAAGCATTCAGAAAGCATTACGCGAAAATACTTGATCGATTCAAGCAAGAGGTATATTCAGATAGTTATAAAAACATCCGTGACAATAAAAAACTACATTTCTGGATGAATAGTGGCACGTTGAAGATTTCAACCATCAACTCTTTCAAAGGATGGGAAAGTGAAGTTGTATTCCTTATATTGGAACCCAAATATGAGTCTTCTACATCGTTCAATCTTTCATTTGATGAATTGCTATACACTGGTCTCACTAGATGCCGCCGTAATCTTATTGTGATCAATTTCGGAAATCAAGAATACGATTTAAAGATGAGACCTTTAATTGAAAGAATCAAATAATGGAAAGGAGATATACCAGGCACAGGAATTGGTCAACAAAGGATGCCCCTATGAACCTTTCGCTGAGACGATTTGTTATTGATGTTTTCCCAATGACAACTCTTTTGACCCTTTTAACCGCTCTCAAGTTTTTGGGTGTAAAAAAGGTGTAAATCACGTAACTTGCTGATTTACACCCTTACTTGCGGAGAGAGAGGTTCTCGATACCCCACTTCGTGATCCACTTCCTGGGGAAGGTGTAGCCCAGGGCGATGTTCTTCAGGCGGATATACGAACCGTTCTCGATGTACCGGTCGCTGATCACGTCGTTGTCGTTCGGGTCGGTGATGGTGGCGCGGGGGATGCTTGTCTCGGGGTTCGCCACGCGGATGTTGCCGGCGTCGGTGTACCAGTAGCTGCCTGCCGGATAGGTCTTCGCGGGGTCGATGGGCTCCAGGCGCGCACGTCCCTTGACATCCTTCAGCTGGTTGCTCCACAGGGAATTCATGTGGGTGAGCTTCATCTTCATGTAGTTGTACACCTTGTTTCCGTAGGAACCGTTGACGAAGATGCTGAGGTCGAAGTCCCTGTAACGGAAGGTGTTGGTCCATCCGAAGGTGAACTTCGGCATCGGCGATCCGATGTTGGTCTTGTCGTAGTCGTCGATCTTGCCGTCAGGCTTTCCGTCGGGTCCGCTGATGTCCTTGAACTTCAGGTCGCCGATCCAGGGCGTGGTGTTGCGGTCGAAGCTCTTGCCGTCGGCAGGATACTTCGAGGTCTTCGGCGAGGTCTCGAGGTCGGCCAGGTCCTTGTAGACGCCGTCGGTGACGAATCCGTAGAAGCTGTAGAGCGATTCGCCCACGCTGGACAGGCTGACCACGTCGTTCCACTGTCCGTAGCCCACGATGGCTGCGTTCTTCGTCCCGGAGAGTGCCACCAGGCGGTTCTTGTTCCACGAGATCTGGAACTCGGAGTCCCACTGGAAGCGTCCGGTCAGCGGATGCGTGTTCACAGTCAGTTCGACACCGGTGTTGCGGATCGTCCCGTAGTTGCCGTAGGGAGGCGCGAGGACGGACGACACGTTGCCGGAGGTGCCCATGTACGACGGGAGCTGGAGCGGCATGAGCATGTCCTTCGACTCCTTGCGGTACCAGTCGAGGGTCACGTTGACGCGGTTGTTGAACAGTCCCAGGTCGAGGCCCACGTTCCACTGCTCCTGGCTTTCCCACTGCACGTCGAGGTTCGGGATGTTGTCAGGCCGGTACGATTTCCCCAGCAGGGTGGGCATGGCCTTCATCAGCGTGCCCCACTTGTAGGAGCCGATGGCCGAGTTGCCGGTCTGTCCCCAGCCTGCCCGCAGCTTTCCGTTCGACACATACGGCCCGAGGAAGCTCTTCCGGAAGAACTTCTCGTTGGTGAACCGCCATGAAGCGGCGAACGAATGGAAGCCGGCCCACCGCTTGTTCGGCCCGAAGTTGGAACTGCCGTCGTAACGGTAGGTGTAGGTGGCGTTGTAGCGGTCGTTGAAGGAATAGGTCAGACGGGTGAAGAACGAGGCCATCGCCGAACTTCCGAAGCCTACGCCGATGGACGGCGTGCCGGTGCCCAGCGCCGGGTTGTTGACGGTGTTGGCGGGGAGATTGGTGTTCTCCGTCCGGTTGTTGTCGTACTTGCTTTCCCACATCTCCTGGCCGAGCATGGCCGAGAAGCTGTGCTTGCCCAGGGTGTTGGAATAGGTGACGTAGTTCTTCAGCTGCCAGAACGTGCCCGTCCCCTTCTGCACGGAGGCGGAATTGATGCTGCGCTTCCAGCTGCCCAGGTCGACGGTGGGGAGGAAGCGGCGGCCGCGGTCGGCGCTGAGGTCATAGCCCAGTTCGGCGTGCCATACCAGGTTCTTGACGGGCGTGACCTCGAAGAAGAGGTTGCCGTTGAGCTTGCGGCGGTCGAGCCTGATCTGGTTCAGCATCGCCATGGCGATGGGGTTGGGATTGGTGAAGCCCTCCTTCGATACCGACGAATAGCCGCCGTCCATGTCATAGATGGGGATGTCGGGCGGTGTGGTCAGCGAGTAGTTGATGATGCCCTGGTCGCTGTCGGCGAGCTTCAGGTTGTCGTGGGTGGTGGAGAAGTTGGTGCTCAGCCCCATCTTCAGCCAGGGCTTCAGCTTCGCATCCAGGTTCACGCGCATTCCCAGACGGTCGAACTCGCTGCCGATGATCGTTCCCTCCTGGTCCATGTAGTTGGCCGAGACGTAGTACTGCACCTTCTCCGAACCGCCCTGTGCGGAAATCTGGTGCGAGTGCTGGAAGGCGGTCTGGAAGATGGCGTCCTGCCAGTTCGTGCCCTTCCCCAGCAGCGACGGGTCGGCATAGTGCTTGTCGGCCGTGGTGGGATTGATCTGTCCCGTGGCCACGAAGTCGTTGTAGTAGTCGGCGAACTCCCGCAGGTCCATGATGTCCAGGCGGCGTGTCTGCCGGCTCCAGGCCATCATGCCGTCGTAGGTGAACTTCGCCTCGCCGGCCTTTCCCCGACGGGTGGTGATGAGGACGACGCCGTTCGCACCCTGCGCGCCGTAGATGGCGGTGGCGGAGGCGTCCTTCAGGATTTCCATCGAAACGATGTCGCTGGGGTTGATGGTCGACAGCGGAGAGATGGTCGACACCTTTCCGTTGCCCAGCGCGTCGCCCAGTCCGTACGACGAGCCGCTTGCGCCGCTACTCTGCACGATGACACCGTCGATGACGTAGAGCGGCTCGGCGTTGGCGTTGATGGTGGCCTGGCCGCGGACGCGGATGCTCGACGACGTGCCGGGAGCACCCGACGTGCTGGTCGCCGTGACACCCGCCGCGCGTCCCTGCAGCGTCTGGTCGAGCGAGGTGACGATGGAGCCGCGCAGCTTCTTCTCGTCCATGGTGACGGACGCACCGGAGACATCGCTCTTCTTCATCGAACCGTAGCCCACGACGACGACTTCATTGAGGGCGACGTTGTCTTCTGCAAGCCTGATGGTATAGGCGGTCTGGGAGGTGACCTTCACCTCCTGGGTGACATAGCCGACGTACGACACCTCGATCACGCTGCCCGCAGGGACGGACAGCGTGAAGTTGCCGTCGAGGTCGGTGACGGTGGCGTTGTTCGTACCTTTCTGCTTGACAGTGGCGCCGATGATGGCCTCCTTGCCGTCGGTGACCTGTCCGGTGACCTTCCGGACCTGCTGGGCGACGGCCTGCACGACACCTCCGCCGGCCGCCTGTACTTCCGGAGAATACCCGAGCAGCGTCAGTGCCAGGCATCCTGCCAGTAATGTGGTTTTACTGTTGTTAAATTCCATATATGATAGGGTTTAGATTGTCTCTTCGTTTTCGCCTGCCGGTACCTTCCTGTCTGTCCTGTTCAGCAATATGAAGAACCGGAATGTACAGCTTCCGGTGGTCTGCCTGTCTCTCCGGCTGCCGTCCCGGTACGGGCGGTGCAACCTTCCGTTGGTCCGATTTAGGTTGCATTCTCCGGGCATCCTGCTCCGGGAATGAATCTCGGTGCAAAGATAATCTTAAATGTCGAATAAAGATGATGTTTTCTTGTCGGTTGCTAACACTATGTTGCCCATCTTGCTCCGTAGACTATTATGAGAAGGAACAAGACGGGCAGGAATCAGGGAGGTTCTTCCGAAATATAGAATGACGGCGGCGCCTCCGCCATGGGGTCTTTACCTCCTTTAGCCCCTCTGTGTGACATTTCATCAAAGCTATCAACGCACGAGACAAACCTCATCACTCCAAATTCCCGAAGACCCATAAGGGAGAAAACCGGATGAAAGCCTATTTTTATCAGGAAGCATAAACAAAGGAATATATATTTATATAATACGGCGACAAAAAAGTGTAAAAAATCATTCCAGACAGACTATACAGACCGCCGTTGAGGACTTCTAAAGAACCTTTTGAAGAAACCACGAAATCACAAAGGGGGAGAGCCGCAGAACCGTTGGAGGATTCCATGGGGCACAAGGAGGGAAACCGCAGAACCGCTGGGGGAGTCCATGGAACGCAAAGGGGAAGCCGCAGAACCGCCGGGGGAGTCCATGGAACGCAAAGGGGAAGCCGCAGAACCGCTGGGGGAGTCCACGGAATCGTTTTCAAATATTTTCAGCAACTTCCTGATTTGTCGCAGATACAGGGGCGATCCATTTGAAGAATGTTACTAATTTGTCGCACACATCTATATACCGTTGATTGATAGGATATTAGAAAACAGACAAATCAAAGGTCATAAGACAGAGGACAAATTAGTAACGACAGAATCGCAAAGAAAAGAAGACAGAAAGGCTGCCTTTGTAAAGAATAAAGAAACCGGAGGACGGAAAGCTCCCTTTCTGTCGCCCACAACCTCCCTTTCTGTCGCCCAGACAGGAAACAGGCTCCCTTTTTGTCGGCCAGAACTTACCGGTCTGTCGGAGAGAACTTCCCAAAGTGTCGCACGAAAGCTACCCATGCGTCGTTCACAGCCAGTGTAAGTATCTGCCGTACAAAGAGGTACAACCTGTCAAATAAGTCTATGAACCCTGACTTCCTAAAGAAAGTCTAAGGCCGAGACGGTTGTGTGTGTGAGGGCTTAAAGACAGGAACTCACACCGAGGGTCGTCGCCAAAGCGGTGAGGACGGAGATCAGAATGTTCAGAATGTTTTTCCAGACTGGTTTGTTCATAAGATGAAAGAATTTAAAAATGAATGAATAGAATCTGCAAGCACCCGGAAAAGGCAGGAGGAGGCCGGAAGCGGAAGAGGTGGGAGAGACTGCTGGAAAACAGCGGGAGCCGCTCCCGGAACCTGCCGGCCTGAAGTCCGGAAGAGAACGCCGTCTCCTCTGAAGACCAGCGGAAAAGCAGGCTCGCAGCTTTTCCCACATCCCTTTTCGGCCTCTCCCCTCCCCTACTCACCCGACCGGCCACCTCCGCCCTAACTGCTTACGCCTGCGGCTGGGTGTCCTTCTCGTGACCGCCGTTGTTTTCACCGGCCTGCGGACCGGACGGCGTGCTGTGCTCGGGCTCTTTGACCTTGCCGTCGTCCTTGGCCTTTCCCTTCCCCGCGGGGGCGTCGTACTTGACAGCCTCCTGGATGCGGAGACCGCTGATGAGCGTCTTGATGCGGCGGCGTGTGGCATCGACCGTCACGGTCGGCGCAAAGAGCACGTGCGCACCGTAGATGTTCTTCTGGACATTGAAGTCCTTGGCGTGCTCGACACCCTGCGAATGGAAACCGACACGGAATGTTCCCAATCCGTCGATCTTCACACGGCTGCCGGCCTTGAGCACCTGGTTCATCTCGAACACCAGGGCGCTGATCACTGCCAGGATGTCCGGCTCGGTGACGGTACACCGGTTGCCGATGCGCTGCGCAAGCTCCTTCACACCGACCACGTCGGGAGAAATGGCGCGGGCATACCAGAAACCCTTACGCTTGCTGTTCTTACGGTTGTCTTGATACATACAATACTTGATGGACATAACTTGAGAATTTAAAAGGTGAATAAATAATGAAAATTAAAGAATAAAATGACTGAACCTATAAAAGCATAAAAAGATAATGCGACAAAAAAATGAAAAAATAAAAAATAAAAGAAGTAAAAAGATGAAAAGACAAAAAAGTAAAAAGGTAAAAAAGTAAAAAAATGAAAAGACAAATAAATGAAAACCTAAATAGTCAATAATGCAAAAACATATAAAAATATAAAGGTAAAAAGCGGAAAGCACAAAAACGTATAGACATAATTCATCATAAATATAAAAATGTATAAAATTAAAAATACAATTAATTAAAAATTTGCAGATAAGTGACTTATAGAACAATCAGGTCTCCTCTGCCTTTCAGAAAAGAGGACTGAACAGGCTGCCCCGCCCCGCACTGACAGAATCTCACGGCAGCGGAAAAGATCCCGCAGAGAGATTACCGGGAACAGGAAAACAGCTGTTTCCGTTTACTATCCGGCATTTCCAGTCCCTCCTCACGGGGCCGCTGCGTACCACAGCCTGCATCCGTGTCTGCTTTCTTCGGCATCTCCCTGCTCTGTTTCCGACTTCCGGCAGCATGCCGTTCAGCCGCTTCCCGGCTCCCCTTTCAGCTTCCGGCACCATGCCGACCGTGCCGGTTCCGGGGACTTCGGGCATCCGCTCCTGCGCCGATCCCATACGTTTTCCGCGGGGCAGTCCTGCTTCCACGCAATTGACTCCCATCTTTCTCCGACAAAAAGGGAACATCTCACATCTTCCCTTTATGTCGCCCCTACCCCATCCCGAGCAGCTGGTGCCGGTTGTGTCCTGTACGTCTGTAACTCACGTGAATCCACCGTTTCTTCGCCGAAAGACGCGGTTCGAGGATCAGCTGGTCGAAGGGGGTGCGCCGGAGGATGGCGGCGTATTTGCGGCACATTTCCGTCCCGGTGACGTGAATGTCAGCCGCCTCACCTCTCTGATGCTGTGAATGCCGTGCGCCCTCTACCGCCTCGTTGAGTGCCTCGCAGCGGTAACCGCTCGTGATGATCACCCTCCCTACCTGTCGCCGCAGCGGTTCGAGAACCTGCTCGCAGAGCGCATGGAGATTCGCCATGACTTCCTCCCTGCCGGTTTCGTCGCCGGCGGACTGCTCCGGCGGCAGATTCGGAATGCCCAGTGTGAGCGCTGTCCCCGAGCGGAGCATCTCTCCCACGGTGAAGTGGGGAGAGAGCCGCTCTTCGTAATCGAGGTCTGTAGATTTCGTTTCGTTTGCCATATACATAATTATTATAGAACTTCCAGTTTTTATTATAGACCTTTCAGGCCGTGTAAATTTTTGCAGGCTCTTCAGTCAGTATAAATTCTTATTAAAGACCCTTCAGTCAGTGTAATAGAGATTGTGCCGTCATCTTTATTCCTGATGACGATGCAAAGGTACGGCAGAAATGAGCCGTTTCCAAACAAGAACTGTGTAGTTGTGTCAATAGAAAACGGAAAGGGCGGATAAAAGACCCGCCCCGACCATCCGAAGAGCGCCTCCTCCTCCTCCGAGGACAACCTCCCTCAAGCCCTTAGAAGAAGACAAGTGCCTGACGGAAGCCGGTCAGGAAGTGTCTTGCCACCGCTTATCAGGGCCTTTCCCTGTCTTTTCCGACCCCACCCCGTCCTGCACGCCCCTCCCTCTGAGGGGGGCGGGGGGAGCTTCCCATCCTTCCAAAGGGTCGGGGAACGCCCTCCTCACTTCTTCCAGAAGCGTGCGGTAATGTCCTCGAAGGAGCCGTCAGGGCGGCGGCGGAGCATACGCTGGTTGGTGCGCGGAGAGTCCAGCCCGCCGAGATGGCGGAGATAGGGTCCCACCTTTATATAATGGAAATGCTGCGGCGAGACGAGCGGCGAGACGGCCGTGCGCCCCGTGTACCATCCCGTCTTCAGTCCCGGGTGGCAGTGCAGGACGTGGCAGGCAAGCCTGTCGACCGCCGCCGGATCCCCGTCACCGCCCATGAAACCGACACAGGTGATCGTATCGGCCGCCGCACTGATCAGGGCCGAGAGCGCATCCTCCGTCAGTGCTGTGCCGGTGTCTGCCCACAGAAACCTGCTGTGACAGCCCGGACAGTGGCAGGGACAGCCGGAGATGTTGATGGCGAGCGTCACCTCGTCGGGAAACTCCTGAAAGACAATATCTGTATTGATATAACGTAACATAGCGGTTGACGTGTGATGGATGATACCTGCAAAGGTAGGAAGAAAGTTTGGAATGAGGAGAGGGAGAGATGAAAAAAGGGAATGCTCTTTCGAGTATTCCCTTGTGTGATTCCGACAGGATTCAAACCTGTAACCTCTTGATCCGTAGTCAAGTGCTCTATTCAGTTGAGCTACGGAACCATAAGACTATGGTCGCAACGACGGAGAAGCCGAAGCCTCAATCCTTAATTGCGAGTGCAAAGGTAGGACTTTTAATCGGTTCTGCCAAATGTTTCAGTGTCTTTTTTCCCGTTTTTTTTCATTCTCACCGTGGAGTGTCGGCAGGGAGATGTGATAACCCACTGCTATGAAGCGGATTATGCAGATGGTGAGGAAGGTGACGACGACTGTCAGGGGCAGGGGCAGTCCGAGGGCGAGGAGCACCCAGTAGAGCAGTCCGCCTGCCACGCTGGCCATGGCATAGATCTCCTTGTGGAAGATGACCGGCACGTTGTTCAGCAGCACATCGCGGATGACGCCGCCCGCCACACCAGTGATGCAGCCCATGATGACGGCCACCCAGAAGGGATGTCCGAGGGCGATGGTCTTCTGGATGCCGGCGATGGTGAAGAGTGCCAGTCCGAGCGTGTCGAAGACGAACCAGGCATTGCGCAGCCGCCTGATCCACTTGCGCGACAGAATGACGAGCAGCAGGGCGAGCGCCGTACAGAGGACGTACATGATGTCTGTCATCCAGAACGGACGCACGCCGAGCATGGTGTCACGGATGGTACCGCCGCCGATGGCGACGGCAAAGCCGCATACGTAGCCTCCGAACCAGTCGAAGTGCTTCTGTGCGGCGTGGCGGATGCCGGAGATGGCAAAGGCGAATGTCCCGAGGAACTCCAGGATTACCTGGAGCGTGTGGACGAGCTGGGGGTCGGTGTAGGGCATGATGGGCGGGGATAAGTGATAATGGGCGATAATGGGCGATGAGAGGCGATGATAAGTGGGAATAGGCGATGATGGGCGGGGATGAGAATGTGATGGCATTACACCACATTCTGCGGATTCCCTGCGATGAACCGCCTGATGTTCTCGACGCAGACCGCCATGAGCCGCTGGCGCGCCTCACGGGTCGCCCAGGCGATGTGGGGCGTGATGTAGGCGTTGGGCTGGCGGAAGAGCGGGTTGTCGGGGCGGGGCGGCTCGTCGGTCAGCACGTCGGCGCAGTAGGCGGCGAGCTGTCCGCTCTCTAGGGCGGCGGCCACGGCCTGTTCGTCGACGAGTCCGCCGCGTCCGGTGTTGATGAGGATGGCACCGGGATGTACCATCGCCAGCGTTCCGGCGTTGATCATGCGGGTGTTGCCGGCCGTCAGCGGACAGTGCAGCGTGATGACATCGGAGGTGCTGAGCAGCCCTTCGAGCGTCGTCTTGCGGATCCACTCGGGCAGGTCGCTGCTGTTCCGGCTGGTGCAGGCGGAGATGTCCATGCCCATGGCGTGGGCGATGTGCGCCACGCGCTGCCCGATGTTGCCGAGCCCGACGATGCCGATGGTCTTGCCGGCCAGCTCGATGAGCGGCGTGTCCCAGTAGCAGAAGTCCCGCTGTCGGCTCCACTCGCCCTGCCGCACGGCCCGGGCATAGTGGTCGGCCCGGGTGGCGACGTTCAGCAGGAGTGCGAAGACGTGCTGTGCGACACTGTCGGTGCTGTAAGCCGGGATGTTGCAGACGACGATGCCCCGCTCACGGGCGGCCTCGAGGTCGATGTTGTTGTAGCCGGTCGCCAGCTCGCCGATATACTTCAGGCGGGGCAGCTCGTCGAGCACTTCGCGCGTGATGCGCACTTTGTTGATCAGGATGCCGTCGGCCTCCCTGGCACGTTCCACCACCTGCTCCTGGCAGGTGTGGTCGTAGATGGTACAGTCGGCGAGCGACTTCACCGGCTCCCAGGAGAGGTCGCCGGGGTTGACTGCATGGCAGTCGAGGATGGAGATTTTCATAAGCGATGATAAGCGATGATGGGCGATTATAAGAGGGGATGGGCGGGGATAGGCGAGGATGGCAGGAAGCGAGGATAAGCGAGGATAAGCGGGATGGATAGCAGCTAATCTTAATCCTCATCGCTAATCACTCCCCTCTCCATTCGGAGAGGGGCCGGGGGTGAGGCTTAGCGCATCGGGCATGTACTGCTGCTCGACGTAATGGCCGGGGTAATCGTGCGGGTACTTGTAACCGTCGCTGTAGCCGAGGTCCTTCATCAGCTTCGTCGGCGCATTGCGCAGATGGAGCGGGACGGGGAGATTGCCGGTGCGGCGCACCAGCTCCAGGGCTTCATTGATGGCTTTGTAGGCGGAGTTGTCCTTCTTCGACCGTGCCAGGTAGACCACCGCCTCGGCCAGCGGGATGCGTCCCTCGGGCCATCCGATCTTCGTCACGGCATCGAAGGCGGCGTTCGCCAGCAGGAGGGCGTTGGGATTCGCCAGTCCGATGTCCTCCGCCGCACTGATGACGACCCTCCGGGCGATGAACTTCGGGTCCTCGCCTCCCTCTATCATGCGCGCCATCCAGTAGAGAGCCGCCTCGGGGTCGGAGCCCCGGATCGACTTGATGAACGCCGAGATGATGTCGTAGTGCATCTCGCCGTCCTTGTCGTAGGCAAGGGGATTCTGCTGCAGCCGCTCCTCCACGATGCGGTCGGTGACGGTGACCGTGCCGTCCGGCGCGGCATCGACGATCAGCTCGAGGATGTTCAGCAGCTTGCGGGCGTCGCCACCGCTGTAACGCAGCAGGGCATCCGTCTCGTGCAGGTCGATGTGCCGCTTCTTCAGTTCCGTGTCCTCCGCCACCGCCCGGTGGAGCAGCGTCAGCAGGTCGTCCTTCTCCAGCGGCTTGAGCACATAGAGCTGGCAGCGGGAGAGCAGCGGCCGTATCACCTCGAACGACGGGTTCTCCGTCGTCGCCCCGATGAGCGTCACCGTCCCCTTCTCCACGGCGCCGAGCAGCGAGTCCTGCTGCGACTTGGAGAAGCGGTGGATCTCGTCGATGAAGAGGATCGGCGAGGCGGAATTGAAGAAGCGGCCCTTCTGTGCCCGCTCGATGACGTCGCGCACGTCCTTCACGCCGCTCGTCACCGCCGAGAGGGTGTAGAACGGCGTCTCCAGCCGGTGGGCGATGATCTGCGCCAGCGTCGTTTTGCCCACGCCCGGCGGTCCCCAGAGGATGAACGACGCGATGCGCCCCGAGTCGATCATCCGCCGGAGCACGGCCCCCTCGCCCACGAGGTGCTGCTGTCCGATATAGTCGTCGAGGGTGCGCGGCCGCATCCGTTCTGCCAGTGGTTCCATGTCGCTTCCTTTCTGTCTTTATTCAAAAGACAAAAGTAAGCAATTTTTCCCATATCCGTGCAGACGGGGCGGCATATTTGCAGACAGGGGAGCACAGACACAATTCCAAAAGAAGAATCAGAACAGATCCAGCTGGCGGCAGCTGGCGGTCTGCTTTCCCACCGTCTCCGGACAGAATTCTCTCTCGGGAACGTTTCCGTCACTGCCTATTACGTTGCATACGGAAATGCCTGGACTGTCATGCCCCATAATGGCCTTCTCCAATTGCCGGGCTACATACCACATGAAAACGGGTGGCACTGCATTGCCTATCTGCCTGTATGATTTCGGCTCAGAATCATTCAGCAGGAAACTGTCAGGAAAAGACTGTATCCTTGCAGCTTCGCGGGGCGTGAACCTGCGATAAAGCTCACGGTCAGGATCAACAAGAAGGATGGGGTCTCTCGAGTTCATGCTCGTCTTTGCCAGATGAGCGGTAATAGTAAGACACGGCTGTGAAAGGCTCTGCCACAAGCCTCGCTTCATGTTGTTCTTTGCTTTTTTCACGCCCTGTACAGCTCGCTCCGAGAAATAATACTTCGAATCCGTTATGGCGAGTTCGTCAATCACCGCACTTAACGGTGTAGCCTCTGCTTCCGTACAAACAGGTGCAGGATATTCATAATTGAATGTCAGGTCGTCCCTAATACCGACGATAATTACACGCTCCCTTCGCTGGGGGATTCCGTATTCAACAGCCTTCAACAGCCTGAACCGTACACGGTAGCCGCACCGGCGGAACTCCCCGATAATCTTGCCGATGATACTTCCACCCTTGAGTGTCACCAGTCCCTTGACATTCTCGCAAATGAAGTACTTTGGTCTCTTCACCTGCAGAAACCTGACAATCTGCTTATACAGGTTCGCCCTGTCATCATCAGTGTCCTTTGTCGGGTTAACTGTACTGAACGACTGGCAGGGAAAGCCTCCGATAAGGACAT
Organism: Prevotella multiformis DSM 16608; assembly: GCF_000191065.1. Lineage (GTDB taxonomy): Bacteria > Bacteroidota > Bacteroidia > Bacteroidales > Bacteroidaceae > Prevotella > Prevotella multiformis. The sequence continues at coordinate 778,408 of NZ_GL872282.1, read as the reverse complement.
CTACATCGGCTGTCTCGTCAAAGTCGACTTCGGTTACATCAGCACAGACTGCCTTATGCCTGAAGTTCTTGTTGTAAGTGTCAACCGCCCATTTGTCAAAATCAACGGCATAAGCAATCTCGAAAGGCAACTCATCATATCTCTTTCCAAGATATTCAAAACCACCGACGATTCCGAGGTCGGACCCGCCGCAACCACAAAACAGCGAAGCGACTTTGTATTTCTTATTTTTCATATCTCAGTTCGATTACCGATGAACCGAAGTTCATCTGATAGATAGTTGGGTACACTTCTATCTCACCGTCCTGCGCCTTTCGGAACGGATTCCGGATCCGGACAATGAAGGTCTTTGTCTTAGTAAAGTAGACACGGTATATATTGTAATAATCCCCATACTGTTCTGCCGCAACCCATTCCTTGGCCGTGACGTTCAGAGAGTCCATCCAGGACCTGCTGGTGAAAGAGGGCTCGGTAACACGTCTTGTCGACTTCACTTCAATGTAACGTGCAAATTCCGGATGGGAGGGATTTTCGTCAGCTTCAATGGAGGAGATGTCATAACCCAGCCCCTTGGTCTTCCCAAGCAGCAGTACTTTGTTGACAAGCCGGCTACGATATCGTCTGACCCTTTCCTGCTCAATCCTGAAAACAAGTGCTTCGCCTTCATCACCCAGATCAACCGACGACTTGGTTGCGCCGGGATGCGCCCGTTGGGCATCCTTCCCGAGAACCACGACATCACTTTGAAACAAGATGCGGTAGCCCTGAAGTTCCCTGTTGAACATACCATAAGCCTTCTTCCAGTCTTCCATGTACTGAATTCTACCCGCCTTCGACTTCAGATCATACTTATAGGCATCGAAGATGAAATCATCCTTGTGCTTTATGAAGCAGGCGATACTTTCAGCCGCATTCTTATTGAGCCAGATATACGTAGCATCCGTCTCGATGATGTCAGCCAGTTCCAGGAGGTTGAACTGTTCTTTAATATGCTGCCAGTCATGCGAACCGGACAGCCTTTCCCGCCTGACCTTGTTCTTCCTGTCGGCCATGATGCGGTCATAGACGTCACTGCAAGGCACCTTCCCTTGAAGGACTTCCAGACTGTTCAGCACATAAAAACCTATTTCCTGCTTCGTCAGCAATTCTCTTTCCACCTGTTGCTGGGCATGAAAGAGCAGGCTGACTACATAACAGAACGGCTTGATACGAATCTTGTTCTTAATGTCATCTTCTATGAACTGAAGCCATTTCGCACCATTGGGGAACTGGAAATTAAGACAGAGATTCTTGAAGAAAGTAGGATAATCACCGCTCTCTATAAGATACTTGCAGGAATCGGACTCGTTGATATAGTTGGTCTTGGTTTCATCATCATAAGCCGGATAATACAGACCCAACAACGTACCGGCAATCTCGGTGAGATGGTTCAGAACGGTCTTCTGATTGCTGTCGGACAACCGATCATAAGCCTCCGTGGAAAACAGAGCCTTCGACAAGGCCTTGCAGCAAGAAGCTCTGAACTGTTTCTCCTCACAAGGACAATATTTGTGAACGATGTTTGCATATAAAGGCAACAGATCCTCCATGTCCGTCTGGCTTTTGCCACGGATGATGGTACACCTGTACTGAAGAGTCGGGTCGTACATATTATTTCTGTTTGAGATGTTTCAATATCTGTCCAGCGATTGCCTGAGCCATAAAAGGTGGGACGGCATTGCCAATCTGCTTCAACTTGCTCGTCTTGTTTCCTATGAAAACGAAAGTGTCAGGAAAAGACTGGATCCTCGCACTCTCGCGGGCAGTCGGCACGCGGTTGTATTCATAGTGGAAATGGTGGAAATGCCCCGTGTCGATCGTAAGGCTCGGACGCATACTGTTCAGGCGTGTCCATGCGATGTGAACCTTCCGCGTGTTCTGCAGTTCTATGGGCAGATCCTTGTAGTTCCCCCCATCAGGAACCATGGCGATGATTTCCTTTGTCCGTTCGTTGTGAACGGTTATCTCGTGGTTATAGACACCGTCCGAGCCCTCACGCATCAGCTTCTGGTATTCGCTCTGTGGATCTGCGGGATATTCACCGCCTTCGGGAAGGCTGTCTTCGGGAAGGTCGGATATCGCTTCCTTGCAGGTAACGGGGGTTTCTAATGTAGGAGAGGGAAACACGAACTCCGTACCGTCAAGCATTCCGACGAAAATCGCACGTCTACGGTTCTGGGGGACACCATAGTCGGAAGCCAGCAGCACCTTATAAGATACCTTGTATCCTAACTCCGAGAAATCCTTGATGATAGACTCCTTAATTACGCCATTCCCGATTGTAAGAATGTTCGGGACATTCTCCATGACAAACGCCTTCGGATGAAAGCAGGATACCATACGCACAAAGCCCTTATAGAGTTTGTTCCTGTCGTCATCGACAATACGCTTTCCTGCAACCGAAAAACCCTGGCAGGGAGGGCCGCCTATGATGACATCAACTTGTTTCCCACCGAGATGCTGTCCAACCTCCTTTCCCGTGATGACAGACAGATCGGCACATAAAACACCGCCAGACCTATGATTGTGCTGATATGTAACCAAGGCATCCTTCCATACATCAATGCCAAGCAGTACGTCGAATCCGGCTTTCTCAAAGCCATACGACATACCGCCACATCCACAGAACAAATCAAGAACATTATATGTCTTCGTCGCCATCTTCTTTCTACAGTCTATTCTAAAATGATTCCCATTCTCTACCGGAATCAACCGGCCCGGGAGGTTTTGAACATCAAAGATACATAATTTTTCTTGTATACTGCATACATCTCTAATATAAAATTTCATAATTGTTCTATTTTCCATTCCATATCAACAGAAGACAGAATGGACAGGAACGAAGAAAAAAGCGGAAAGAGAAAAAGACTGGAGTGCCCCGGAAGGCGGAAGAGAGACGAGAAAAAAGCAGGACGTGCAGACAGCACAGGTCTCGAAAGCAGAGCGCATAGCAAGCGGAAAATCAAGGGAAAGGGTATCGAAGAAATACGGTGACATGCCCGATCCGAAAGTCCTGCTTCTCGTGACAGACTTCCATCCACTTGGCAGGCGCAATGTCCCCGGTCTGATTTCGTATGTGCAAGATTATTCGGGAGCAGTTCAAGGGGATCACCGTGGACAAAATCGCCATGGAATACCGCCGCAGGTACGCTGAACTTACCGTCCAGATTCATCGGATCGTAAGAATGACGAATAGCGTTTATCTCAAAAATAAAAGAACTCCGTACATAACCTCTCCATCACTCTTTTGTACCGTCGGCATCTCCGCGATGGTTTTTCCCCTCTCTTTTCTCCACTTCTCTGTGCATGCTATGTAGCAGGCTTACCTTATCACTCCCTATTCCCGGAAGAACCATAAAACTTATCCATGAAAAAATCCATGCAGGAACAGACAATCAACCGCACGGTTGGTCTCGGAAAGGAAAAAGAGAACGGCAACAAAGTAGGGACAAGAAGATCGGCCTTACTTGTCATCATAATGTCCCAGGGCCGACAAAACAAGTACTACGATTGTTGTATCGTTAACCATGTAACGGATACGGTTCTTCTTGTCGAGCTCTCTCGACCATATACCATCAATATAACGAAGCTGGTGCGGATGTCCAGTTCCTGTGTATGGGTGCTCTCGCAATTCTGCCAATAAAAGTTTTAACTTTTTGTATGCTTGTATATCAGACTTCCTCAATTTAGCAATTTCCTTTTGAGATTGCACGGTGAAATCTAATTCATACATGATCCATACGCTCTAAAAAATCATCAAGACTCTCCCACTTCTCCATACGATTAACACGCCCCTTCTTTATATCGTCTAATCCCCTCTGAATGGACAGAAGTTCTTCTCTTGAAAGCATGTCCTCGTCTTTCGCCACACTGATGAGTATGGGAGCCTGATTCCTACGGGCCACGTAAATGGTCTCGTGAGCAGCCAGATCAAAATACTTCTTCTGATTGGCTCTAAATTCTCTCGTACTGATTACCTGCATATTGATAAAATCTAAGTTCTGGTACAAATATACCAGTAATTTTTGATATGTGCAAACATTCGTGTACATTTCCATTATTTTTCATACGAAATCATCCTGTAAACTATAAAATATCACACACTTGTGTACACGAAAATAAAACGTAATCGTTTTCAATTTACACCATTCTCCTCAAGTGCTTGCTCCCTTCCTTTCCCTTTAGTTTCCATCAATTTTTCTCGGACGTAACCCTCTAAGACCGAAACATTGTTTTAAGCATCCATAAAATCCGTAAATTTCTTAGATGAAGCTGGGACACGCTTTCGACTGAAAGAGACAGCCGGAGGTGCTGCATAAAAAAGCGGGCAGACAGAAAGAGCTGACAAGATCCCCTGTCAGCGACAGACCCATGCGGGATTTTCAGAACCGGCAGTAAAAACATTCCAGTAACAGCAAACAAAAAAAGTCCTTCCGGAATAGGGAGTGATAAAACAGGCCTGTCACATAGAAAGCACAGAGAAGCGGAGAAAAGAGAGGAAGAAAAACGGCATGGAGGTTCCGGCAGTACAAGAGAGGAAGAAAGACATCATGGAGATGCCGGCGGTACAGAAGAGCGACAGAGAGGTAATGTACGGGGTTCTTTTATTTTCGTGACAAACGCCATTCATGATTCTCACCGACAAATGCTCCGGTAAAACTCCCAGATGGCCTCCGTTGCTCCATGCACCGGCGGCGCCTCCGTGACAGGGTTCTTACCTCCGTCCACTCCCTGCCTCTGTATGGTATTCCATCAAAGGTATCAGCTCACGGGACGAATCTCATCACTCCAAATTCCTGAAGACCCACAAGAAAGGTAAAACGGATCCAAGTATAGACCGTCTGATTGACAGGAGGTTATAAAGACGGTGCAAAAGGTGCTTGATTGGGCGGCAAAAGGGCGTTGATTGGGCGGCAAAAGGTGCTTGGTTGCAATGCAAACGGTGCTTGGTTGGACGGCAAGAGGGCGTTGGCTGGAATACGGACAGGCATCGGCTGGAAAAAGGCCGGCGTTTCCGGAGGACAGAAAGCAGAGGAGACAGAGGGAAGCCGGAAGGAAGAAAGGGAACGGAAAGGCGAGGACGGGAAAGAGGCGCAGGGGGATTCCTGTGAGAAGAGAGGATGATTCTGGTGAGAGAGAAGGAGGCTTTCGGGAAGGAAAGAGGGAATCTCCAGTGAGGGAAGAAGGGGGACTTTCAGGAAGGGAAGAGGGGATCCGGTGAAGGAAGAAGGGGGACTTTCAGGAGGGGAAGAGGGGGATCCGGTGAGGGAATAGGGGGGCTACGGGAAGGGATTCATGTAATTTATTTTCAGTATTTTCCCTGTTTGTCGTTAAAGGAGGCTGCTTCCGACACTGCAGAACTTCCCTTTTCGTCGGACAGTCTTCCCCGGCATGGAATACAAGCTACTGACAATATGGGGGTTATTAACAGAAATCACACCTTGAAGAAGTCGGAGAATCCGGCTGGATTCTCCCCTACCCTCCCCCGTCCAAACAGCATAGACAAAGGGGAAATGAGAGGAAACAAGCTGTTTTGTCATGATATTTCAACAAAACAACAGAGTTCCTCCCCATCTGTCGCACCCATCCTCCCAACTTGTCGGACAGGCAGACGGAACTGTTCCTCATCTGTCGCTGTCCCCTTCCCTATCTGTCGCACGCCTCTTCCCTGTCTGTCGCCGCCATGTTCCCTTCCTGTCGTCTGACAGGGTTGCAGCAGATTGGTTGACAGCAGGTTGCGGATCCCCTACTAATATCTAATAAAGATTATATAACGATATTCTAACTTGAGAAGAAGTTTTGTGTTCGGAAAGAAAACAGGATTTTCCTTCGGGGGAAGATGATTTTAAACAAAAGTTTTGGGGCGAACCTCCCTTTTTGTCGCACTTCGCTTTCGGGGGTGTCTTCCTTGTTTGCGGACAGGGATTCTGCGGTTGTCTTCCCCCTGTCCGGCAAGGCATCGTGAACCGGAGAAAAGTACAGGGAAGAGCCGGCTTAAGACATCCGTATCCTGCATGGATACAGCGGTTTAGGTTTTACCGACAGGATCCGGTCCGAGGCCGGGAGCGGCGGCGGATGCGGGTCGTCCGTAGGACGCATGATGGCGGATGCACCCGGCTGTCTGCCCGGAGACGGCTTCCGGCTGTTCCCTGTCTGTCTTTCCAGAGACGGGAAAGGGCGTTGAGTTTTTACTTCCCTATCTGTCGCACGGCCCGTATTCCCTCTGTTTTTTCCTCGTCCGTTTGCCTTCCTTTTCTGCCCGAACGCAGGGCGACAAATCAGGAACATACGGATGGATTATCCTGATGTTTCTTCCGCATAATCCGCTTATTCACAATGATTTGTCTGCTTTATGTTTGATTTTTGATTGAGCCAAACGCTAAACTTGTCACTTTTTTGTCGCAGTTAGCTGCTGTGCGCTCCGACATGGATGCTGATTATCAACGGTTTACACGACTACAAACCTTTCTCCTGATATGTTCCCTTTTTGTCGGCCGTCTGGCGGCAGGAGACCTGCCCCTTTTTGCCGTGCGTGTTTCTCCGCTCCTTGTATACCTTATATATAGCCGACTACTATATAAGTTCCCTTCTTGTCGTTGCTGCAGGGTTCGTCTCCCGGAGTTTCCTTTGGGGTATCCGGGGGCAGGACGGGAATGCCTTGCGGGTGTCTCATGGCGGGTCTGCGCTGGTCTGCCGGTGCAGGTGCTGTTACAGGCTGCGTTTGCCGGGAGGCGGGGACGGGGTCAGGGTCGGGTCTGCGCCGGTCGGACGGTGTCTGGGGGGATGTAGAGGGCAGGTACATCTTGTTCTTCTTCCGAGACAGGGAGTGGTCAAGCAGGCCTGTTACATAATACGGGACATGGAGAAGTGGATAAAAGAGAGGAAGAAAACTATCCCGGAGGTACCGGCGGTAAAAAGAGTGACAGAGGGGGTACGGGGTTCTTTTATTTTCGTGGCAAACGCCATTCATGATTCTCACCGACGAATGCTCTGGTAAAGCTCTCAGACGGCCTCTGCTGCAAGCCCCGCCGGTGCTTCCGTAATAGGATTTTGCCTCCATTCACTCCCTGCCTCTGTGTGATGTTTCATCAAGGTCATCAGCTCACGAGGCAGCCCCATCACTCCAGATCCGTGATGCCCCGTCTTGTTGCTGCTGTGGGTGTGGGGCGGGCACCTGTCCGTAGGAATGCCGGGGGATGGTGTCGGGTCGTTGCAGCGGCCGGTTTTCCTGTGCTGTTGTATGAAAATCGGAGAGGCAGGAAGCGGGGACGGTTGTGGGCGGATGGGCTGCGGAAATGTGATGGGCGGCTGACCCGTCTGCTGGGAAGTGTGTGTGTTTCGGGAAATTCTGTGGGATAATCGGATACAATCTGTACGGGAAATGTCATTTCTTTTCGTTCTGCAGAACATGGAATTTCGGTTTCTACTGACATTTCCCTGTTGGTTCAGAGACTTGGATTCTATTAAATTAACGTCTTTGTCGATAAAATTGACAGTCTGCAACTTAATAAAAGTTAAAGACGGCGTTGGATACAAAAAAAGTCCTGTTCAATATTCGCTTTTTTCAGGAAAACCCTTTATCTTTGCATCAAGTTTTTTTAGTGGTTAATTTAGTTTTAGTATTTAAACCTTGGGTGATGTGAATCAGTCAAGGTTCTTTTTTTGTGTTGATGGGAAGACTGAAGACGGAAAGGTACGGCTGTCTGTTTGTCGTCTTTTTTCGCAACCGCACACGAGCGTGCCTGCCCATCGGTGATTTGTGTTTTCCATAAAATGATGAACAAAATGAAATATGTGAATGAACGCGTCCGCAGACAGGATCGTCTGCTGGAAGAGGCACGTGCCCTGGAGCTGCTGCGCGAGGGCGAGTATGGCGTGCTGAGCATGGTGTCGGAGGGGGGCGGCTATGGCATCCCCGTGAATTTCGTGTGGGACGGCGGCCACAGTGTCTACATCCACTGTGCGCCGGCGGGCCGCAAGCTGGAGGCCATCGGGCAGAACCCGAAGGTGTCGCTCTGCATCATCGGCAACGTGCATCTGCTGCCCCGAAATTTCACGACGGAGTATGAGAGTGCGATTTTCTTCGGCGAGGCGCACATCCACCTCAGCGACGAAGAGAAGATGCGCGCCCTGCACCTGCTGATCGACAAGCTGTCGGCCGACTTCAAGGAAATCGGCGACAAATATGCGCACAAGAGCTTCCACCGGGTGGAGATCATCCGGGTGGACTTCACGGAGTTCAGCGGGAAGCGGAAGAAGGTGCATTGAGGGAAGGGATCTCCACAAGCCATCTCGGCGGAGGGGATGTGCAGGTGCGGATAAGCGAGGATAGGCGGTAACAGACGTTACCGCCCCGCTACTTCTGTGCGGCGAATCCCCTCCGCTGGAGGGGGCTGGGAAGGCTGTCGCTTCTCAGACGGCTTGGGGAGGCTTTTTTTCGGGAGGCTTTCCCTTACAGCAGGCTTTCTCCGAAGATGGCGTTCTTGATGTCCTTCTCGTGTTCGAAGACGAAGCGGGCGACGATGGCACTGAGCAGTGCCGTGGAGGGCAGCTTGACGCTTGTGGCCGACTTGAGGCGGTCGAGGACACCCTTGAGGTCGGAATCGATGTAGACGGTTGCCAGTCGGGAGTCGCGTGCCTTGTAGTCGCGTGCCAGGTCGAGGAAGATCTGCCAGCTGTCCTCGCCGCTGTCCTTCGCCAGGGAATACTCGCGGGCGAGCTGCCTGCCCTCTGCCTTGGGGAGCTTCTTTGCGGCGGGTGCCGTGCGGTTCTTTCTGTCGGAAGCCTCCTGCTTGGGGCTGACGTGTCCGAACCGGCTGGTCTGTGGTGTCTGCCGGGCGGTACTGCGTTCGTACTCGTAGTCCGTCGGCTGCCGTTCCGGCTCTGCCGGGGCGGATGAGTGCCGGCCGTCGTCTTCTGTTTCCGGTAGTGCGACGTCTTCCTGTGCGGACGGTTCGTCCTGTTCGTCCTGTTCGTCCGTATCTTGCGGTTCTATCTCTGCCGCAGGTGCATTTACATTTCCTCTCTGCACACTGTGCGTCAGGTTGGTCAGCCCTGCCGGCATGACAACCTTCGTTTTCTTTTTCTTCACCATATCTTTGATTTGAGATTTGAGGTTTG
>NZ_GL872282.1:766172-769199 GCF_000191065.1 Prevotella multiformis DSM 16608 | reverse complement strand
TCTTTGATTTGAGATTTGAGGTTTGAGGTTTGAGGTTTGAGGTTTTCCCTTTCCCCCTTTTTCCTCTCTGTTGTTCGACCTTTGAGGTTTCCCTCCCCCTTTGATTTGAGATTTGAGGTTTGAGGTTTGAGGTTTTCCCTTTCCCCCTTTTTCCTCTCTGTTGTTTGACCTTTGAGGTATGGGCTTATCCTTTTGGGCTTGACCTTTGGAGTTTGAGCTTCGAGCTTTGAAGTCCGGTTTTTTCCCTTTTGTCTTTTCCTTAAAGCCTGCCAGCCGGGATTACCATATTCAGCTTGGGATGTTGTTTTCTCGGTCATCCGAATTCGTTCAGCGTTTGGCTGCCGTCCTTTCGTCAGTCCGTACAGGGGCATCCCGCTGTTCACTCCCCTCTCCATTCGGAGAGGGGCCGGGGGTGAGGCTTCTTTTTTTTACTTCATCCTTCTCAGCATGTATTCAAATGCCTTCTTGACTGCATCCCGCTGTGTTCCGAGCAGTTCGTAGGTGTTCGTCCGCTTGAGCGTGGCACGGCTGTTGACGACCGGCGTTACTTTCCCGAAGTTTCCGAACACTTCATCGGTTCTGCGCCACATTTCCTGTTCGTCGGCCGTGCCGATGCGCGGGTCGATGCGGTTGGGCACGAAGAAGAGCTGCGCTGTCATCTGCGGGTTGTGCTCGCGGAGCACGTTGAGCACCTGCACGAAGACGCCAGTCGAATCGAGTGCCTTGTCCTCGTACTCGTAGGGGCAGACGATATAGTCGGCACCCACGAACAGCGGTGCCAGGCCGTCCTCGCTGATGTTGCCCGGCGAGTCGAACAGTACGAAGCCGTCGACCTCGGATGCCGAATCGACGAGTTTCTGCATTGTCTCAACATCCGACACGTCGAAGTCCTGTATGTTGTAGGGCTCTTCTTCGCCTTCATAGATCTGCTTGTCCTTGCGGCGCTGCATGAGGATCGTCTTCTGCAGGTCGGTATCGATGATGCAGACCGACTTCCCCTTTGCTGCGAGATAGTTGGCGAAGAGAATGCACAGTGTGCTCTTCCCTACCCCACCTTTCTGGTTTGCGAAAACAACTTTCCTGTTCTTCATTATTTATATATTTATGTCTTTACGTTTTTATATTGTTATAATTCTTTTTGTTTATGTATGGCCTCTTCTTCTCTCAGGCTGGTCGAATCGGCCTTGAGATTTCTCTCTCCGTGCCTGTCTGCTCTGATCGGCGTCCGACAGTCCCGTCTTCTCCCATCTTTGCCTTCTACAGCCCGGAGCAGCCTTGCGTCTCCTTCCTTAGAACTGTGTGTTCTGATTGGCGTCCGACTGTCGTGTCCTCTTCTATCTTTTCCTTGAACAGGCCGAATTGGTCTTGAGATCTCTCTCTTTACGCCTGTTTGCTCCTGTTGGCGACAATGTGGGAAGCTGTCAATTTGACATCCGTTTTGTTTACTTTGCGTCCTTTAATCTGTTTGTTTTTTCCTTTTTGCCTTTCTTCTGCGATTCTATTTGTCTTTTTGTCAGATTCTGACAGCTTTTTCGCCTGTGATTTCTTCGATATTCTGTCCTTTTCGGCCGTCTGCCTGTAAATATGCAAAATACAGGCTGTATTTTCTGATGCTGCCTCGGGATGGATTAGGAGGGGTTTCTTTCCTTTTTTATCCCCCCCTTCCCTGACTTCCCGCGCAGGATGCGGATTGTTTCTTCCTGACCGCTTCATCGGTGGAGTAGGGCAGCTTGTAATGTTTTTTCTTGCCTTGAAAAGCTGGGGCGGTTTGTCTTTCCTTCGTCCCCTTGCTCTTTTGAGATCAGGTTGATGGACTTTTTTTCTTCGTTCCCCATGCCCTTTTTAGGGGTAGGGTAGGGGATTCGGCTCTTTCCGTCGTTGTCTTCCGGAGCGCCTGAAGGTTGAACGCTCCTCTTTTATCTCCCCCTTTCGGTGAGGAGAGCAGGGCTGTTGGTTCTCTCTTTCTCTGTTTTTTTGAAGGAGGTAGAGGATGTTTTTCTCCGCTTTGCTCCTCTGGATTTTCGTGGATGCCGGGGAGTGACGGCAGGGATTTAACCGTCCGGAGTGGGCTATCCCTCCTCTGCACACATGCTCCGTCGCAGGAGTATGAAAGGAATCAGGTCGAGTGAAAAGCCTGCCAGTGAGACGATTGTTCCATATTTTATGATGTCGGGCATGGATACGCCCCCCACATTGTTATATATATAAAGGTAGACCATGTTGAGGATTGATGTCAGCAGCGGACAGAGAAGGAGCGATGCGCCATACCAGCGTATCCTGCCTGCGAAGACTGTGGCCAGTCCGATGCCCAATGTCGCCTGTATGAGGAAGGAGACGGTGTAGCAGGACAGATAGAACTGCGTAAGCAGATGAGCGGTGCTCTGGCAGACCGCATGTACCGTGTTTCCATCCGTTCCCATGACGGTCGAGGGCAGGCAGGAAGCAACGGTCATGAATGTGTCGAGCAGCATCAGGAGGATGACTCCTAATTGTAAGAAAAAATGATTTGTTTTCTTCAGTCCTCTTCGCAGTACCTCCCACATTGCCAGTTTCGTTGCCAGCAGCAGGACTGCCTCCGCAATCTGTATTCCGGTATGGCTCTGCATGGAGGCGAATGCTTCGACGAAGAGGCTCTGTCCTTCATTGGGTGCTGCCGTCCAGTGGTCGATGAGATCTACTGCACTGAAGGCAAGGAACAGCCCCATGCTCCAGTTCAGCACCTCGTTCTGGATCCCTGAAACGGGAAATGTCTTCAACTTCATTTATATAAATATGTTTAAATGAATTCAGCTAAATGCACACATAAAAGTGTGGTTATATTTTTATGCTTGCAAATATACGCTTATTTATTGAAACACGCAAATACGTCTAAACATTTTTATTGTGAAAAATAAAAAGATAAGAAAGTAGAAGTGTTTTAAAATAATTGTTGTTTTATCCTTTAATGTATATATATAAAAATGTGATTATATTTTATATAGTAATGTGTTTCCTTATTCTTTTACTTTTTGATTTTTGCTCTTCTTT
>NZ_GL872282.1:738809-766122 GCF_000191065.1 Prevotella multiformis DSM 16608 | reverse complement strand
TAATCTTTTATTTAGTATAAATATATAAATATATTTTACATTTTAATTTCGCTTGATTTAATGTTTTTATTTATTTGTTTATTTATTGTTTTATGTCTTTATTCTTTTATATGATTTCCTTTTTTCTATCTCTTTCCAATCACTCGTTTTCTGTGTAATTGTATTTATATATATTTGTTCTTTTATTTTTCTATTCATCTATTTATTGTCGCTTTATTTTACATTTATCAGGTTCTGATTTTGGTGTTTCGTTTGGTTTTTCAGTCTTCTGCAGGTCGGTATTAGACCGTGCAGCCTGTTCCCTTCCGTCTCTTTCTTCCGTAGCTTTCTTTTTTGTTTTGGGAAGTCGGGAGAAGCGGATCGATGCTGTCAGGGATGGCTTTTTGACTTCTGCCTGTGCCTTCGGCTCTCTTTTTCTGTCTGGGGGCTGTCGTGCAGCCTTTTCTTTTGCGAGCATTCCGTGTTGTTATGTATCTGTCTTGTTGTCAGACAGCTGTGGTTTATTTAGTCTGGTGTTTTGCCGTCGATACCTTGTTCTGCCGTATTCCTGCTGCATCCTTGAGTCGGTGTGTCTGGTGTCTGCTGGTGGAGTGGGGTACTATGGCATCGTTGCAAGCTCTGCCTTGGGAACTGCCAACTGAAAAGGTGACATCTCGCATCGGTCCTTTTTTGATATTTCCCTTCACCGTTCATGTTCTGTTTTCTTTTGATTTTTTATTTTGATATATTAATATATAAAAATAGATATTACTTATTAGCAGACGTTTACCTTCTTTCTTCTTATTTTTTTCTGAATGCCGGGTGAGTTTTTTTCGTTTTCTCTTTTTCAATCGGGAAGGTTCTTCAGTTTCTCTTTACGTTTTTTCTGTATGCTCTCTTTGTTTGTTGTGCGTTTGTGTTCCCGATGAAATCAATCAATCTTTCAGATCATCTTTGGTGCAAATCCACTTTCACGTTTTCATTTTCCGATGCTTTGAAGCGGAAAATATGTTTTTCTTGTGTTTTTTTTTTTCAATTTGTGCTTCCTTCGCTTGGGTGGTCGGTTTGTTTGTATCGGACATCGTTTGCCAATTTTTCACATAAAAACAAATTCATTTAAATAGTCTTTTATCTTTTCATGTAAATATTTAAAAATATGTATTACAGGTGATTGTGGCTCTCACAGTTCCTCTTTTGTATGACTGGATGTTGCTTTTCTTTGATTGAGCAAGATGTAAGTGTTCTTTTTTGTCAGGCGATTTCAGTTGTCGGTAGAGGAAGTTGTTCCAATTCGGCAGTTGATGTGTTGTCTCTTTTTCTACATTATTTTGTTTTGGATTCGATGGAATGGGAGAGAACTACATATTTTGCCGTCTTGTTTCCTCACTGCTCCTCTGATGTCTGTTTCCTTTGCTTTGTTGTTTGTTTTGTACATCATGAGGTTTTGTATTTTGTTTGCAGATGTGTGCGTCCTGCAGAAAGGCGGGTTCTCTTAGGGGCTGGGCATTCTTTTTCTCGGTCTCTGCTATCCTGTTTTTTCTTTCTTTTTGTATGAAAATATTTTATATCTGCATTTCTCTTTTCCTCTTGTTTATCTCTTCTTTCTTTTCTTTTCGCTGTTTTTCCTGTTTCCAGATTTTATCAATATGCCAGGATGGTTGTTCTCTTTCTTTCAGATTTTTTTCTTGTTTGCTCTATTCTATCTTTATCTGTTCCTTCTTTTTTCTCAATAGTGTATTTTTATATAAACATTGATGTTTAAATTTTATTTGTTTTTTTATTATAGTATATAAAGATATAAAAAAGTATTTATTTGCTTATGTGTAAGAAAATATAAATATATAAATGCTTTATCTTTTCTGTTAAAAATATGTTTATATGAAAATACTCAAATAAAATTATATCTATATATAATTATGTGAATTTTTGAATATTTTTTAAAGTATTGAAATATTGAATCGAGTCGGCATTTAGATAGGGGAAAAGATTTATAAATGCGTTTTTACATATATATGTTTTTGTCCGTGACGACCATTTGTTTTCGCTCCCAAGTACGGACAGGAAGGTGCCGGACAGGGAAGACAAGACAGGTCTTAATGCGCCTTGTGAGGGAGGCGGACAACGGCGACAAAAAAGTGAAAAATGGCATTTTAACAGACAAGGTAAGCATATCGTAGCCGGCAAGAGAGGTCGGGTGAAGTTCGTTGGACGACTGGGGGGTGTGCGGCTTACCAGCTGGGAGATTTGTTTGCGGACGAGTTTGGGACGGTGAGAATACGGTGTGTTTTTAGTAAATATTTTTCTTTGAAGACAAGGCTGGGGATAGAATGAGATTTTGGCGGGATGTCAGGATGAAAATGGGAGGCAGGTCAGAGGCATTTTTTTAAGATGTCAGGGTGAAGATCGGAAGGCTGTTGAGATGGAACTTGAATGGGTGTCCGGGTGGGAATCGGTGGGCGGTCCGGGTGAAATTCTGATGGGCATCAGAAGCGGAGGTGGATGGATGCCAGAGGGGGGGGTGATGGGAAGCCAGCGTAAAATATAGATGGATGCCAAAGGAGAATATGGAGAGGTGTCAGAGAGAAATATGGTGGAATGTCAGAGAAAGACACGGAGGGATGCCAAAGGAAAATATGATGGGATGTCAGCGTAAAATATAGATGGATGCCAAAAGAGAATATGGAGAGGTGTCAGAGAGAAATATGGTGGAATGTCGGAGGTGAGGAGGGAGAGATGTTTGGAGGGATGTTTCAAGGGGCATAAAAAGTCAATGTTTGTTGCTGTGCAGCAATTTTTTTTCGTGCAGGTCGGTCATTTTCTCTTGCTATCTGTGGGACGGTGACAGGAATGAACCTGACTTACTGCGATGCTGATTCCCGACACCGACCGAGCTGATTCTCACACCGACCGAGCTAATGACAACAACACTCTGACTTAAGAGAATCGTGTGTCAACCAACATTGGAGTTAAGCAAATTTATTGTCAAACAGTATTTAATTTAAGAACCAAAACTGTCAACTAAATCCAGTACACTGCAGTGCTGATTCTGACACCGACCATGCTGATTCTGACACCGACCATGCTGATTCTGACACCGACCATGCTGATTCCCGACACCGCCCGTTCTGATTCCCGACAGTGATCGTGCTGTCGGTAAGCGCCGGACGCATGGATGGCGCACACGTTTGCGATTCGCAGTCTGGATGGGGACGACTTGCGGCGACTTGCGATGAACGGAGAAGGCCGATGTACTTTCTCTGGTGCAGGGAGTTTCTCCAAAGACCCTTCGGGCTTGTCGGTTGAATGTTGTGACGTATGGAAATCCGCGACCTTTAAGTGTTGCCGGACGGTGATAGGAAAAACAATTGAAGTGTGTTCTAAGATTCCACACCGGATAGCGGTCGGCGAGGGTGCGTTGACGCGAGGGCATCGTCGATGCCATGTGTCTTTCGTGCGAATGCGGATTATCCGCCGTCCGCTCTTGCAGACATTGTGATTTTCGCTTTTATACGGCATCTTCAGCTTTCTCTTCCGGTCGTTCGGGTCTCTGTGCTTTTAAGAGGAAAGCAGAATCTGCCGCCTGAAAGGGAAAATTCATCAGCGGTATCTTTAGGATCTGCCGCTGTTGCTGCCCGTGCTTTTCCTCCTGCGCCGTTACGGTTTTTCGACAAAGCCGACCGGGGAGGCAGGGGAGACTCGAAAGGGAGAAGAGGAAGAAGAAAAAGAAAAGGAAGAAGGAAAAGAAGAGGGAGAACGGAAAAGAAGAGGGAGAACAGAAAAGAAGAGGGAGAATGGAAAAGAAGAGGGAGAACGGAAAGATGGGACAGGAGTAGTGAACGGACAGGAGTAGTGAACGGACAGGAGTGGGGAACGGACAGGAGTAGTGAACGGACAGGAGTAGTGAACGGACAGGAGTAGTGAACGGACAGGAGTGGGGAACGGACAGGAGTGGGGAACGGATAGGAGTAGGGGACGGACAGGAGTAGGGATCGGACAGGAGGAGGGGACGGAAAGAAGTAGGGAAACCAGAACTTTCTCTCAATAAGATGGCTGTATTATCAGAATATCCATTAAATTTGCATCTGCAGGGCGGCCTTTCGTCTACGGTTTGTCCGTCAATGCGTGAGGCCGGAGTCTCTGCGTGTCGGGAAGGCAGGTACGAAGGAGACCCTGCGGTATTTAAAAGACGGTATGGGCATGAGTGCAGGCAGATGGTTCAGCTATTTCGTATCGCTCCTCTTCTTCTATATGGGGGCGGGGCAGACCGTCTGCGCCCAATATCATCCTGTCCGGGACTCTGCCTGCTGCCTGTCCGCGCAGGATTCCGCATTATCGGAGGCCGTCGTCCGGGCGACAGAGGGGCAGGCTGCGTGCCGTGTGTCTATCGGGCACGGCGGTGCTCCCGCCGAATGTTTCCTCAAGGGCTGGTCGAAAGACATCATACTGAGGCTGACGAAAGGGAAAAGGCCTGCCCCCGGAACCTATCTGAAAAGAAGGTATATAAGGCGGCATCTGAAATCTTTCAGGCGTGGAGCCTCCTGTATCGTTTCCAAGGAACTGTTAGACCGTCATGGCGGGGACTCTATCGGGAAGTCGGACAACAGCCAGTTCGTCATGACAAAGGCCGAGATGGACAGCGTCTTGTTGATAAGTCATGGTGATTTGTCTCTGATAGAACGCGAACTGGGGATTCCTCCCGGTGCCTGGGACGGCAGGATCCTGGTGCGGATCGACATCCCTTCGCCCAGGAAACTGAGGTTGAGGATGCCGTCGGGGAATGAAGCCGGGGCGAATGCGTTATGGATTCCCGGAGGATTCCTGCCGACGGGATTCAAAGAGGCCGTCATCGACAGGATTCCCAAGGGCAGATACACGGCTTCTCTGATTGAGGCCGTGAGGCGGAAAGTCTCCTCCGGCGCCTTCTTCAGGAGGTAGGGGTGTTCCTGTACGATCTTGCGTATATTACGAAACCGCTGCAAAACTCTGTTTGTCCCGGAACCGCATATTTGATCATCAACAGGTTACGCTTTCCGAGGATCCCTATAAGGGAGTCCTGCTTCGGTCTCATCACAGGCTTCAGACGTTCTTTTAAGATAATGTCTCAAGAGAGGCCTGTCTCCCCTCTGCGCCTTTGCTGAATCTTGCCGGTAGAAAACCGGCAGTCAGTCCGGGAGGTGGCGCTCTCATGATTCATCCGGTCAGTGCCGGGAGTTATGGGAGGGGTACTTCCGGACGGACCGGCTTCAGACCCGGGCGTTGGATGGCGGTCGGTTCTGTGTTTGATGGATACCGGCGTCCGCTCGGATTCGTTCGGATGGGAAAGGGTGCGGCTTGTCGTTCTGGTTCTTCCGGAATAGGGAGTGACAAAGCAGGCCTGCTGCATAATAAGGCACACGGAGAAGCGGAGGGAAAAGGCTGTTACGGAGATGCCGGCGGCACAAAAGAGCGACAGAGAAGTAACGTAAGGGTTTCTTTGTTTTTTGGATAAACGCCATTCATCATTCTCACCGGCAAATGCCCTGATAAAACTCTCCGATGACCTCCGTTGCCCACGCGCCGGCGTTGCCTCCGCTCTATGGTTTTTACCTCCGTCCGCTCTCTGCCTCTGTGCGGTATGCCATCAAAGTCATCAACGCACGGGTCAGACCTCATCACGCCAGATCCCTGAAGATTCGATTCATAATTCCTGTAACTTTTTCTGAAAGCCGTGCAGACCTATCCGCCAGAGAAGCCATACGGAGAGAGCGGTCAGCAGGAGGCATAGGATGCCGGCGATGGCATAGGCGGTTTTTCTCTGTTCCCGGTAATAGGTGCTGTTGTCAACAAGGTGGATGGTGGAAGGGCTGATATGTCTTGTAAGTTCCTGATAGGTAAGGCTGTCAGTATGGATGCCGTTCTTCAGGTTGAAGATGAAGTAGCTTCCGTCTGCCTTTCCGATGACGGAATCGCCAAGAACTTGCAGGTGTGTGACTTCCGATACCAGCACTTCGCCGCAGGGATCGTCTTTCCTGCAGATGCCTCCGTTTTCGGGCGCATCCGTGCTGGCAAGTTCGTAATGATTCTTCAGTGCTGCGCTCCAGCTGTCGCCAATACCTATATCCGTCCCGAGGATGACCGCTATGACAACCATACATACGAAACTGCCTGCGGCATAGGTGCAGAGGGCTGTTCCCGGCGTGAGGAAACAGAGGAGCATCTTTCTTTTCCTCTGTCTTTTGCAGAGGAGACAGGAAAACGGAAGCGTCAGCAGGCCTGATGCCAGGGACAGCAGCAGGATGGCGACGGCCCAGAAAGCAAGAACAAGAATCATTCCCATAGGTCGGTCTGTTGATTTCAGGGGGGGTACATTGCCGTCCGTTTCCCCTTGATGTACTTGAAAATGATGTGTGCCGCTGTTGAGAGGGTGTACATCAGGTTGAGCACAAGGAGGCAAAACCACCATGTGAGTCCTGCCCCGTTTTCTGAACGAAAGAAGAGGAGATAGTAGAGCGGGAGAGAGTAACCTGACAATACGATAGCAGACAAGACACCTGTTCCTTTCTGACGGCTGAACATCTGATAGAGGGTGAGGAGTGCGCAGATGATGGAACTGATGTAGAGTAATCTGTCTTCATCCATATTATAGAGGTTAATGCTGACTGTCGGGAGTTGTTATCGGTTATGGCATTGATGTTCCGCCAGGTTCAGTCTGCACAGTGCAAGTGCTTCCTCTGCCCGTCCATCCATCATACAGGCCGGGAAGGAGTAGATGGCGTTGATGGTCTTCAGGTTATACTCCATGGTCTTGCGTTTTATCCACGAAGGTTCGTTGGCGATAACCTTTTCAGGGTCTTTCATCTGGATGGTTATCAACCTGTTGCCTTTAAAACGTATGAGGGCGAAGCCGGCTATCTCGTTCCATGGTATTTCCCTGGATCCGCAGATAGAGATGCCCGTGTCGGTAAATTCTATTTCTTTCTTATGGTTTATGCGGAGCTTTACCATTTTACAAGCCATGAACAAACCGCCCCCGCCGAAGAAGATGATGGACAGGATGCCGGCAAGTCTTGTCTTCCAGAGCGGATACATTGCGGTGGGCGCTTCTGCGGTAAGGAGCCATACGCCCAGGACGGTAAATGCGATGCAGCCTGAGTAAACAAGGATTTTCTTTGTCTGATTCATATATTTTTATTGTTTGATATTCTTCATGCTCAGTCCGATCCTTTTGCGCCGCATATCGACTTCTACGACACGGACGCGGACGTGCTGATGGAGGCGGACGACCTGCGTGGGGTCGGCGACGAAGCGGTCGGCGAGCCGGGAGATGTGAACCAGTCCGTCCTGGTGGACTCCGATGTCGACGAAAGCCCCGAAGTCGGTGATGTTCGTCACGATGCCCGGGAGTTCCATCCCCACGGTGAGGTCGCCGGGGGTGTGGACGTTCTTGTCGAACTCGAAGGCCTCGACCGCTCCGCGGGGGTCGCGTCCGGGCTTTTCCAGTTCGCCGAGGATGTCTTTCAGGCTGGGCAGCCCGATGCGGTCTGTGACGTATCTGTCGAGCCGGATGTTCCTGCGGAGTCCGGAAGAGGCGATGAGTTCTTTTATCGTACAGCCTTGGTCCCTGGCCATCTGCCCGACGATGGGATAGCTCTCCGGATGTACGGCGGAATTGTCGAGCGGGTTCTCGGCATTGTCGATGCGCAGGAAGCCGGCACACTGCTGGTAGGCCGTTTCGCCGAGGCGCTTCACCTTCCTGAGCTGTGTCCGGGAGGTGAAGGGGCCGTGCTCCCGCCGGTAGTCTACGATGTTCCCGGCCAGTGCGGGTCCCAGTCCGCTGACGTAGGCAAGCAGGTGCCGGGAGGCCGTGTTGAGGTTGACCCCCACCTGGTTGACACAGCTCATCACCGTCTGGTCGAGTGAACGCTTAAGCTTTGATTGGTCGACATCGTGCTGATATTGCCCTACACCGATACTCTTCGGGTCAATCTTCACGAGTTCAGCGAGTGGGTCCGTCAGTCGTCTGCCGATAGATATGGCTCCACGTGTGGTCACATCCTCGTCGGGGAACTCCTCACGGGCCGCGGGAGAGGCGGAATAGATGGAGGCGCCGTCCTCACTTACCACATATTTTAAGATGTTTCCAAAGTTATTTGCCGAATTTTGGAGAATATTACTAATGAATGTTTCAGACTCCCTGCTTGCCGTACCATTACCGATGGCAATCGCCTCAATCTTATATGTGCGTATTATCCTCTGGAGGGCTTCCGCGGCTTGTCTTACCTGATTGCGGGGAGGATGGGGATAGATGACCTCGTGATGAAGGAGGTTGCCCTGTCCGTCCAGGCAGGCGATCTTGCATCCGTTGGCAAATCCCGGGTCGAGGGCGAGGACGCGCTTCTGGCCGAGCGGCGGGGAGAGGAGCAGCTGGCGGAGGTTCTCGGCGAACACCTTGATGGCCTCTTCGTCGGCACGCTCCTTGCTCAAGGCGGCAAATTCGTTTTCAATGCTCGGATTGATAAGACGTCTGAAGGAGTCTTCAACGGCTTGGCTGACGAGGGTCTGACAGGCTCCGTGTCCACGTACAAACTGTCGGGTGAGCTTGCGGATACATTCCTCGCCGTCAATCGTGATGCTTACACGCAGGATGCCCTGTGCCTCGCCTCGCCGCATGGCAAGCAGGCGGTGGCTGTTGCATCGGCGGAGCGGTTCGGAGAAGTCGAAGTAGTCCGAGAACTTCTGCGCCTCGTCGGTGTCCTGCATCTTCTTGACGACCTTCGACGTGATGACGGCCTCCCGCCGGTAAGCGGCCCGGACGGTGTTGCGTGCCTGCTGGTTCTCGGAAACGATCTCTGCGATGATGTCCGAAGCCCCTGCGAGGGCTGTGCCGGCATCCTTGATGTCGCCCTTGACGAATCGTCCGGCACATTCCCCGGGATGCTGTTCACGCTGGAGGAGGAGCAGGGCAGCCAGGGGTTCCAGTCCCTGCCCGCGTGCGATCTGTGCCCTTGTGCGCCGTTTCGGCTTGTAGGGGAGGTAGATGTCCTCCAGTTCCGCGGCGTCCATGCACGCACGGATCTGCTTCTCGAGCGCCGCTGTCAGCTTCCCTTGCTCACGGATGGTCTTGACGACCGTCTCTTTCCGTCTGCCAAGTTCCTCCAGCCGTTCATTGAGCTCGCTGATATCGGTTATCTGGACCTCGTCAAGATTCCCCGTCCGCTCCTTACGATAGCGGGAAATGAAGGGAATCGTACAGCCCTCATCGAGTAAGGTGAGAACGGCCGATACGCTTTGGAGAGGGAGGGAAAGCGAGCGGGAGATGAAGGAAGCCCCCTGCGGCTTCTCTTTTGTGTTTTTGAGAACGCTGTTATCTTTCATTTCTGTTCTTTGTCTTGATGACGATTGTCGGATGTTTTTCCAGCCGTGGATCGTTTGCGTAAGTAAGGATGTCGGCAGAGACTATGTCCGTTGACTTGATGCCCCTCGGCAATGCCTCCGTCATACGTTGGGGTGAGAGCTTATAATCAATGATGGTCAACTTTTTCCGGGGTTTCCTCGGTTTTCCGTTTATTACCCACTGCAGCTCTGCAAGGGAGTTGGTTCTTATGATGATGATGTCTTCTGGCGGCTTGCAGAATGTGGTGTTTTTACCTTTCTTTATCTGTTCTTCTGCCGGGAATGTCTGTATGGATTCGATGGCTTGGGGCGGAATAAGTCCCAGTCTATGTGAAACAATCTGTCTGGCAGAATCCGAGCGCATCTCGGTGACGGTGACATGCAGGAGGGAGTCGGGTAAGGGTATGCCGTCAATGACGCATAGGCTCTGGGCACGTGTGGCGGAGGCCAAGAAGAAGATGAAAAAAAGAAGAAGAACCCCTCCCCCTTGCCTCTCCCCCGAAGGGAGGGGAGTGATATGTCCTGTTGATTGTGGCTTGCTTTTCATTGCAGTTTTTATTTTTGGCAAGTGAGAGTAATCACTCCCCTCCCTTCGGGGGAGGGGTACGGGAGAGGGGTTGGGGGTGAGGCATTACATCCCCCTTGCTTTCAGCAATCCCTTTGTATCAGGCGCCTTCAGCCCAGTGAAGTCGGAGAAGATCGTCATCAGGTCGCAGGTGTTGCCACGTGAGAGAATCTTCCGGCGGAAGTCATCACCCACCTTGCGTGTCAGGGCACCGTGAGCCTCGAAGTAGTCGGCGATGTTCACGGCCAGCACCTCGCTCCACAGATAGCTGTAATAACCAGCTGCATATCCTCCGCCCCAGATGTGGTTGAAGTAAGAGGCAGAGTAGCGTGGAGGGATCTGATGGTTCAGCAGGCCGATTTCAGCCAGCGCCTTCTTCTCGAAGGCTGGCGCCTCCTCGGCTGTCGGCACCTCGGAAGGTGTGAGGCAATGCCAGGCCATATCCACACAGGTGGCAGCAAGGTTCTCGCCCAGTGCGTAAGCCGAAAGGAAGTTGAGCGAGCCGAGCATCTTCTCGCGCAGGGCGTCCGGCATCGGCTCGTTGGTCTTGCAGTGGCGTGCATAGTGGTTGAACACCTCCGGTATGCTTGCGAACGACTCATTGAACTGTGACGGCATCTCCACGAAGTCACGTGATACGGACGTACCGCTGAGCGTGTTGTATCTGCAGTCTGAAAGCATCCCATGCAGGGCGTGTCCGAACTCGTGGAACATCGTCTGTGTCTCGTCCCATGTAAGGAGTGTCGGCTGACCTTCCGGTGCCTTGGCGAAGTTGCATACGTTGTAGACCAGCGGCTTCTGCTGGCGGTCGCCGCTCTGCTTGAGGAAGGCGCTCATCCACGCCCCTCCGCGCTTTGTCGGACGGCGGAAGTAATCACAGTAGAACAGCGCCAGCTGCCTGCCGTCGGCATCCATCACGTCAAACACCTTCATGTCCTTGTGATAGGCAGGAATATCCTTGCGCTCGCGGAAGCTGAGGCCGTAGACACGGTGAGCAGCATAGAAGATGCCGTTCACGAGCACGGAGTCAAGGTTGAAGTAAGGCTTCACGTCATCATCAGAGAAGCTGCACTGGTCCCTCTTCATCTTTGCCGAATAATAGAAGCGGTCGTAAGGCTGGAGACGGAAGTCTGCGCCCTCTGTCTTCTGTGCATACTCCTCGATGGCCTTTGTCTGTGCCTCCGACTTTGGCCTGTATGCCTCAATCATCTGGCGCAGGAAGGCATAGACGTTGTCCGTGTTCTTCGCCATAGCCCTCTCGAGCGAGTAAGAAGCATAGTTCTTGTATCCCATCAGCTGCGCCTTCTCCGCACGCAGACGGGCGATCTTCACGATGACGGGGAAGGCGTTGTAAGCCCCCGTTCCGTCCGTACGGTGGATGGAAGCGTTATAGACACGCTCGCGCAGGGCGCGGTTCTCAAGGCTTGCGAGGACAGGCTGCTGCGTAGTGTTTGTAATCACGATGCAGTAAGGCGCCTTGCCGCCGCGGCTTTCGGCGTCTTTCTTGCACTGGGCGATGCCGGTCTCGCCGAGTCCTGCCAGTTCCTTCACATCGCTGACCCACACGGTGGCCTCGTTGGCAGCCTTTGGCAGCATATTGCCGAACTCCTGCTGAAGTTTCGCCTGTTCCCTGTTGATTTCCTGCATGCGTGCCATCTTCTCCTTCGGGAGCAGGGCACCGGCGTGGGTGAAGTCCTTGTAGATGACTTCCAGCAGCTTCTTGTCCTCGCCCTTGAGGGTTTTGTATTCGTGGTCGTAGACATACTTGATGCGCCGGAAGAACTTCTGGTTGAACTTTGTCTCGTTCTCAAACTCCGTCATCATCGGACCGATACTTCCCTGCGCCTTTTCAATCTCAGGCGTCTTGTCAGCTGATACCAGCGCATAGAAAATATTTGAAATACGCTCCAGATCCTTTCCGCTCCGCTCGTAAGCCAGGATGGTATTTGCGAAGGTAGGCTTCTGCTTGTTGTCGGCAATCTTCTTTATCTCCGCTCTCTGCTCATCGATGGCCGCCTTGATGGCAGGGAGATAGTCCTCATCTTTGATACGGCTGAAGTCGGGAGCATTGAAAGGTAGTGTACTCTGTTTCATGAGCGAATTCGTGACCGTCTGGGTGGTCTTGGATCCTGCGTTCTGCGCCTGACCCGTCAGTGCCGTGCAGGCAAGCCCTGCGGCAAGCACGACATTCTTGAGGTTCTGTTTCATATCTGTCATGATGGGGTTAGCTGTAATGAGGTGAGCGGCATCGGGATGCGCCGCCGTGCCGCCGCCGGACGGTACACGGCCGCCGTCCGGTCCGTCCGGATGGCCTTTTCTCCCGCTTCTTCTCCTTTTCTCCGCAAACTTATACAAAAAAAACGAAATGGCCAAATAAAGAGAAAAAGATTGGTTCTTCCGTTAAATGCGTGGATGCTTTTCGCATGGCTTTCACGGAAAAACCGAGGTGATTCATTCAGCAGAAACATAGCCAGGACCGTCAACTGTCTATTTTATTGTCCTCCTCCGGTACAAAGACCTTTTCATTCTAATACGTCGGAAATACAGACGGGATTTTTGAAAAGTCATTACATAATTTCAAACAAATCATCTGCAGATAAAAAGAGTCCGTGCCAAAACCGGGTTTGTAACCAGCAGTCAATCAATTGGTTGTCAAGCCGTTCGTAAAAGGTGCCTGGTTGGACTTCAAAAGGGCGCTGGCAACACGCTGAAAGGGCACCTGTTGCAAGTCAGTCAGGCATCTTCCAGAAGCCGGAAGGGCATGTGTCAGCTCGGGCCGCATGAAAACAGTTTACAAATACCGATGACATGGGAACAAAATAAGTTGTCTGTGGAAGACGGAAAGACGGGCTGATGGTCAGGCTTCGTATCTATCTGCCTTTCCTGCATTTTATCTTTCAGTTCATCCTCCTTTGCAAGACCGTCTGGTTCTGGACTGTCATACCCTGCAAGTGCATAAGCCTTTATTCTCCCATCTACGCATTTAACGGAAGAACCAAAAGATTCCCCTTTAACGGAAGAACCAAAAGATCCCCGGGCAGGGGGGACGCTTTAGGGAACGCCGGAAGGGCATCCCTCGCCCTGCCGGGACGGTCAGAAGGAGAAGTCCTCGTCGTCCCCGTCGTCTTCAAATCCGAAGAGGGCAGGGTCGACAAAGGCCTCCATCTGCCGGCGGTCCTTCTTCGTAGGCCGTCCCGTGCCGCGCGCCCTGTCGACGAATCCGCTGATGCGGCTCATCTCCAGCAGCTCGTACTGCTTGGCCTCGGTCACGTTCTCATAGACTTCGGGGATGGATTTCGCACCGACCCGCTGCTCGATCGTCTTCAGCACCTTGAAGGAGTAGGTGACGGGAGGTTTCCTGACGCACACCACCTCGCCCGCCTTGATGGTGTGGGAGGGCTTTACGTTCACGCCTTTGATGGTGACGCGTCCGTTCTTGCAGGCGTCTGCGGCTGTCGAGCGGGTCTTGAAGATGCGTGCTGCCCAGAGCCATTTGTCTATTCTTGCGATGTCGTTCATCTGCTCTTCCTGTGTTTGCAATCGGTGGGTAGGTTATTTCTTTCCGAGTTTGTTGAACTGGTTCATCGTGATGTCGATGCCGGCGAGGACGAAGCTCCTGATGATTTCCACGGCCGTGTCGACGGCCGGCCGGAGCGCTTCCAGGTCCTCGTCGGTGTAATGTCCCAGCACCCAGTCTATCTGTCCGCCGCGCGGGTAGTCGTTGCCGATGCCCATGCGCAGGCGGGCGTAGTCGCTGCCGATGAGCTGCTGGATGTGCCCCAGTCCGTTGTGGCCGCCGTCCGATCCGCTCCCTTTCAGGCGGAAGGCGCCCGCCGGCAGGGCCACGTCGTCCGAGACGACGAGCAGGCGGCGCTGGTCGATGTGTTCCTTGTTGAGCCAGTAGCGCACGGCGTTCCCCGAGAGGTTCATGAAGGTGGTGGGTTTCAGGAGGATGACCTTCCGCCCCTTGACGGCTGTCTCGGCGATGAATCCGTAGCGCCTGTCCTCAAAAACAATATTGGACGCTTTTGCGAAAGCGTCCAATACCATGAATCCTGTGTTGTGCCGGGTCCCCTCGTACTCCTGTCCGGGGTTGCCCAGTCCGCAGATCAAATACTTGTCCAAAGTTCTGTTTTTTTCGTCATGGCAGCTGCCGGAGATTCCCTCCGGCGTCTTCCGCACGGGAATCTTCAGGACAGGGCCTGTATGTTATTCGGCAGCCTCTTCCGCCTCGGCGGCAGCTGCGGCCTGGATGGAGTTACGTGTCGCCTTGATGGAGCATACGACCACCTCTTTCGGCGTGACCAGCTCGAGCCCTTCGAAGCTCAGTTCGCCCACCTTGATGCTCTTGCCCAGCTGGAGACCCGTCACGTCGATGTCGAGGTGCTCCGGAATCTGCTGGTACGGTGCCTTGACGTTGATCTTGCGGATCGACATGTTCATGCGTCCGCCGTCGCGTACACCCTGTGCCAGGCCGGAGAGCTTCACGGGAACGCCGATGGTGATGGGCTTCTGGTCGTTGACCTCGTAGAAGTCAATGTGGAGCAGCGCGTCCGTTACCGGGTGGAACTGCAGTTCCTTGAGGACCGCCGTGTGCGATTCGCCGTCGATGACCAGCTCGATGACGTAGATGTGCGGTGTGTAGACCACCTTGCGCAGTTCCGCCATCGGAGCGGCGAAGGAGACTGCTACCGGCTTGCCGTCCTTGTGCGCCTCGCCATAGAGGTTGCAGGGAACGAGACCCTCCTTGCGGAGCAGTTTTGAAGCTTTCTTTCCAAGGTCCGTACGCTTCTGACCTGATACTTTGATTTCTTTCATAATTCTGTGTTACTCTAAATTAATATGAACGTTAATTCGCCATCACACACTGAGAGACCGGAAACCGGGAATCCGACGGGTGTCCGCAATTTTCAATCCTCAATTTGCAAAAAGCGCTGCAAAGATACTTCTTTTCCCCGGATTGACCAAGTATTGTCTTAAAAAACACAGAAAAAGACGGTATTGTTTGCACGTACGGCGGAAAATCCCTACATTTGCAAAATAAAGAATTCAATACGAAACACAATCTTTAGAACAGACAATGATCAATAGGGAATTAATAAGAATCAAGATTGTCCAGTTAACCTACGCATACTATCAGAACGGCAACAGGAATATGGACAACGCTGAGAAGGAACTGCTTTTCAGTCTGGCGAAGGCGTACGACCTCTATAATTACCTCCTGGCTTTGATTGTATCTGTCACGCAGGAGGAGCGGCACCGTGTGGAAATCGCCGCCGCCCGTGCCGCCCGCGAGGGGACGGAGGCTCCCTCGCGCCGTTTCGCAGACAACAGGTTCGCCGTCCAGCTGGAGGCGAACAAGCAGCTCAACCTCTTCGTGGAAAACCAGAAACGCCGCTGGGAAGACGACATGGAGGCGGTGCGCAAGCTCTGCGACCAGATAGAGCAGAGCACCATCTACCAGGAATACATGCAGGACGAGGAGAACTCGTACGAGGCCGACCGGGAGGTGTGGCGCAGGATCTACCGCACGCTCATACAGGAGAATGCCGACCTGGATGCCGTGCTGGAGGAGAAGAGCCTCTACTGGAACGACGACAAGGAGGTGGTGGACACCTTCGTCATCAAGACCATCAAACGCTTCGACCCCGCCAACGGGGAGGACCAGGAGCTGCTGCCGGAGTACCGGGACGAGGAGGACCGTGACTTTGCCGTCAAGCTCTTCCGGGCTACGATCCTCAATGCCGACGACTACCAGCATTACATGAGCGAGTCGAGCCGCAACTGGGATTTCTCCCGTCTGGCCTACATGGATGTCGTCATCATGCAGATCGCCATCGCCGAGATGCTCACATTCCCTAACATCCCGGTGTCGGTGACCATCAACGAATACGTCGACCTCGCCAAGCTGTACAGCACGCCGCGCAGCGGCGGGTACATCAACGGCATGCTCGATACCATCGCGCGCCATCTTGTCCAGACCGGCAAGATGCTGAAACCCATGCCGGAGCCCCGTCAGCGCCGTCCGCACAATGTCAGGCCGGACGACAGAGCACCCCGCCGTGAGGGACGCCGCCCCACCATCGCCCAGACTTCCGCCCAGCGCGCCGCCCGGCGCGCCCAGGCTGAAAACGCTCAGGCTGGGAATGTGCAGGCCGAGAATGTGCAGGCCGAGAATGCCCAGGCCGAGAGCATACAGGCCGCCGGCGAACAGCCGGCGGGCGAAGGGCAGGCATAGGTTGCCATGGGCAGTCGCAGGCCGGCTGCCGGCGCGGATGAGCGATGACAGGCGATGATAAACGGTCATCCCTGTGGCAATCCCCATCAACGCCTGTCCCCGCCTATCATCGCCTATGATCGCCTATCATCGCCTGTCCCCCCCCGAAAAAAGAAAACATAACAACAGAAATAGAATGAATACAGCGCTTATCCTCGCAGCCCAGGCTGCCAGTCAAGGCAGTCCCATGCCTATGATTATCATGATGGTTGCCATTTTCGCCATCATGTGGTTTTTCATGATCCGCCCGCAGCAGAAGAAGCAGAAGGCGATCCGCGCCTTCCAGAACGCACTCTCCGCCGGCGACAGCGTCGTGACCGGCGGCGGCATCTACGGCACCGTAAAGCACATCGACCTGACGACCGGCAAGGTTGACGTGGAAATCGCCCGCGGGGTCGTCATAACGGTCGACAAGAGTTACGTCTTCGGAAGTGTGCAGGCTTCGCAGCAGAACCAGGGTAAATAAGCCTTATCGGCAGGGAAAGGAGCAGGGCTTTTGATGAAAATTAGCAGACCGCATTTTACGTTCGGTATCTTCAGAAACTTCCTGTCGAGGATCTTCAACAAGGAGTTTCTGATTTTTTTGTTCTTCCTGGTGCTGAGCGGCGGGTTCTGGCTGGTGATGACGCTGAACGAGACGTATGAGCGAGAATTCAGCATCCCGCTCCGTATGGCCGACGTGCCCCGTAATGTGGTCATTACCAGCAGCCCGGACTCTGTTGTCCGCTTTACCGTCCGTGACAAAGGGTATCTGATTGCCGCTTATGGGCTTGAAGATGCTTTCCGGCCTGTCTTCGCTGATTACCGGCTCTATACTGACGGGCGAGGAAGAGGGGAAATTTCCCCGGCCGACTTACAGCGGCAGATTTATCTCCAGCTGTCTAAAAGTTCGAAGATCACTTCGGTCAAGAACGGCAAGTTCTCTTTCTCTTTCAATTTCGGGCGGCACAAGAAAGTGCCTGTCCGGCTGTTGGGGACCGTCACGCCGGGAAACAACTATTATCTTGCCCACGTCGAGTTTGTTCCCGACAGTGTGCAGGTATATGCCGCGCGTGGTGTGCTGGACAGTATCCAGACGGTTTATACGGAGCGGCAGCACGTCAGCAATTTCACTGACGTCAAGGAACTGACGGTGAACCTCCGCAGGTTCGCCGATGCCAAGTGCATTCCTGCCAGGGTGAAGATGAGGCTCTATCCCGATGTGCTCACGGAAGAGAGCGTAGAAGTGCCTATTGAGGCGATCAATATGCCGGCGGACAAGGTCCTGCGGACCTTTCCCGGAAAGGTCCGCGTGAATTTCGTCGTCGGCGCCTACCGGCTGCGTACAATGCCGAAGAATGCCGAGACAAGGGAACTGCTGCCGGCGGGCTTCCGGGTCGTCGTCAACTATAAGGAGGTCGAGGAACATCCTGCCGACAAGTGCCATGTCTATGTCCTTGTTTCCCCCAACGGTGTGCGCAATGTACGTCCGGCGCTCACTACGGTTGATTATCTCATAGAACAGCGATGATTGTTGCATTGACAGGAGGAATAGGCAGCGGGAAATCCTATGTCTGCCGGCTGCTGGCCGAACGCGGCATTAGGGTCTACGACTGCGATGCCCATGCCAAGGAACTGATGCGCACGTCTCTTCCGCTCCGGCGGCAGCTGAAAGAGCTTGTCGGCGACGGCGTGTTCCGCGGCGGCATTCTGCAGAAAGCGGTCCTCGCCGAGTTCCTCCTCCGCAGCGACCGCCATGTGCAGGCCGTCAACGCCGTGATACATCCGGCCGTGGCCTGCGACTTCGAGCAGTCCGGACTGTCATGGCTTGAGAGTGCCATCCTCTTCGACAGCGGTTTCGACCGCCGTACGCATATAGACAAGGTGGTATGCGTGACGGCTCCTGCCGAGACACGCATCCGGAGGGTCATGGAGCGCGACGGCATCATCCGCGAGAAGACACTCGGGTGGATGGCACGGCAGCTTCCGCAGGAGGAGGTGCTGAGGCGCAGCGATTACGAGATCGTCAACGACGGCGTGTGTCCGCTTGCCCCGCAGGTGGACCGGCTGCTGTCTTTCATTTCAGAATAAGTAAACCACAAACAAGATCATATCAAAATGTTACAGACAATTCTTTCCATTGCAGGGCGTCCAGGTCTTTACAAGCTGGTAAGCCGCGGCAAAATGAATCTTATCGTTGAGGCGCTTGATGAAACCCACAAGCGCCAGCCTGCCTTCGCCACCGACCGTGTGACGAGCCTGGCAGATATTGCCATGTTCACCGATAGCGAGGACATTCCTCTGGGCGATGTGCTGGCAAAGGTACGTGACAAGGAAGAGGGCAAGGTCGCTTCGCTCAACTGGCGCAAGGCTTCTGCCAAGGAGCTGCAGGACTATTTTGCCGAGGTGCTGCCCGGTTTCGACCGCGACCGCGTGCATTCCAGTGACATCAAGAAACTCCTCCAGTGGTACGAGATCCTCGTCAAGGCAGGCATCACCGACTTTGAGGAAGAGATGAAACCCACCGAGGGCGACAACGTAGAGGACAGGGCATGACCCTGCCTCCCGCCCCGGAGAGACGACGGAGAGGATGCACCCGGCAGACCGGTTATCGGCCCTGCCGGGTGCATCCTCTTTTTCTTTTCCTCCTGTCCGGCCGGGCGGTACCGGCACAGAAAACCCCCGGACGCATTGCGTCCGGGGGCTGTTAACACCTTAATTCCATAACCGGTGCCGTGACATCGGCGTGCCTCCGTCCTGCAAGACAGGCACACCTGTCACGGCGGGCCGCGGCTTAGCCGACGGTGATCTGACGTGCGACTTTCTGTTCCTGGACCTTGATCTTAGGCAGGACAACGGTCAGCACACCATTTGCGACACGGGCCTCAATGCCGTCCTTCTGGACATCATCCGGCAGGATCAGGGTCTGCTCGTACTTGCTGTAAGCAAATTCCCGGCGCAGGTAGTGGCCTTTCTCCTCCTTCTCTTCCGACTTCTTTTCCATCTTGATGGTCAGGTCGCCGTCGCTGTTGATGTTCACATTGAAGTCCTCCTTGCTCAGGCCCGGTGCTGCAAGCTCTACGGTGTAATCCTTGTCAGACTCCTGTACGTTGATGGCCGGTGCCGTCGCATTTGCCTTGGGCATGTTGGCTGTGTTCAAAAAGTCATTGAAAACTTCTGGTAACCATGAATTTCTGTACATATCTTAATCTCCTATACTTTAGTTGTTTACTGATGTTCTGTACCGACTCTCATGCAAGGAGCGTACCAGCCGGCCGTCACTGACAATCTGTCTGTCCGTGCTGACATTCTGTCTTCTTCATGCCGTCCCATGGCTGCGGAGGAGTGTCCGGAGGCTAATCGCCCAGCAGTTCCTTCAGCACGGCCGCATTGTTGTGCGCCTCGTCGTGTGCGGCGAAGAGCAGGGTGGCATCGGGATGCTCCCTGAGCACGGCCCGCAGCTCGTCCAGCGCACCGCTTTCCGCCAGTTCCGCACGGTATCTGCGGTCGAACTCGGCGAACCGTTCCGGGTCGTGTCCGAACCACTTGCGCAGTTCATTACTCGGTGCGACCGACTTCAGCCAGAGGTCGATCTTGGCCTTTTCCTTACTGATGCCCCTCGGCCACAGGCGGTCGACGAGGATGCGGTAGCCGTCGGCGGCTTCGGCCGGGGCGTATGCACGTTTGATTTTCATTGTGGGATGTTTTATGATGAATGATGGATGATGCGTTTCGGGCGCTCCGTGCCGGGCGGCTCCGGGGCGTGTGCCGTCGCCGTGGTCCTGCCGGTCTATTCCAGTGCCAGCGCCCGCGGGAAGATGACCATGTTCTCCACGTAGACGTGTTCGAGCAGATAGTCACGGAAGCGGCGGAGGTCGGCGAGCACCCTGACGTATTCCGGTCCGGCGCCCTCGGGTGCGGTGTAGTCGTTGGTCAGGACGGCGATGCGCTCGTGCCGTTCTATTTCGTCGCTGTGGTCCGCCATCATCGCATTGACGGGGTACTGGATGGTCCCGCAGTGGAAGGGGGCGTGCTCCCGTCCCAGCTCCGCGGCGCGGTACAGTTCGAGGATGAACGGGAAGAGCACGTTCTCCTCCTTCTGGCAGTGTACGTCAAGGTCGGCCATGCTGTTGCGGAAGTGGTCCGCCGCACGCTCCAGCTCGGGGTGTCCGGCAGCGAGCGTGGTCAGTCTGCCGAGCAGCTCCTCGCCGTATTTGCGTGTGTTGCGGTGATGGAACTTGAGTACGTAGTCTACAAGCAGGTCAAGATCCCAGGTATCGAAGGGGATCGCAGGTTTAAATTCTTTCTGTGACATTATCAATGTTTTTACAGGGCAAAAGTATAAACAAGATTTGTGATACAGGGTAACAATTGTGTCCCTGTAAAGTTAAAGCTCGTTAAAGCATTGGTGTTCATGAGAAAACCACTAACTTTGCATTCCATGAATGACAATGTGATGAAAGCCCTCCGCGCCTGTCCGCTTTTTGCGGGGATGCGTGAGATGGAGATAGAGCTTACGCTCGACAACGTCCCCCACCAGTGCGTTTCCCTTCCTCCCCATGAGGTGTATGCCCTGGCCGGCATGCCCTGCCGCCATGTCGATATCGTGGTGAGCGGCAAGCTGATCTGCCGCATGGCCGCCCTGTCGGGGAAGCAGGTAGAGGTGAGCCGGCTGCGCAGCGGCAACCTGGTGGCCCCCGCCTTCTTCTTCTCGAAGGACCGCTGCCTGCCGGTGAGCGTGGAGACGGAGGGGGCGGTGGAGCTGTTCCGTATGAAGCCCGAGACGCTGAAAGCCCTGATGGACACGGACGAGACCCTCCGCATGAACTTCATCCGGATCCTCTCGAACATCGACGTGTTCCTGACGAAGAAGATGAAGATCCTCAGCCTCTTCACCGTCCGTGAGAAGGTGGCGTACCTCCTCCTCGAACGGGCCGGGGAGCAGGGCAGCGACGAGATCCACCTCGAACGCTCCCGCCAGGAGATCGCCGACTCGTTCGGCATACAGAAGTTCTCGCTTCTCCGCGTCCTGTCCGGTCTGGAGAAGGAGGGCACGATCGAGATCCACGGGAAGAACATCCGGATCCTGAACCGCCGCCGCCTGTCGTTGTAGGGCGGTGCCGCATCCCCGGCACGAGCCGCTGCCCCGGCTGTCTGCCCGGCCGCCGGAACGGCGGTCAGGTCGGAAACGGAAAAATCCCGGCGGGCCGGTACTCCTGTTCCCGACCGGTCGGGAACAGGAGTACCGGGCGGCCGGGAACAGAAATCCCGACGGCCGGGAACAGGATTCCCAGGCGTCGGGATGCGAAAGGGGGCTGCCGCCCTCGTGCCGGCTCTTCCGCCGCCGGTCTTCCGGACAGGTCCTGACGGGGCCGTTCCGGAAATCCCGCATTGTCCTGTCCATGCTATGAACGACCGTCCGTCCTTTTGCAGGGCTGCCTCCCTGCGGTCTTTTTCCGCTTTTCCACGTGCAGGACCCGTCCGCCTCCTTCCAGGAAGAAGGAAGGCCTCTGCGCACCTGGCAGGCAGGTCTCCGTCAGGCGGTCCTGCGGGTTCTGCCGGTGTCGGCCGTTTATGGGAACTGCGGGTATTTGCCGAAGTCAGGCTTGCGTTTCTCGAGGAAGGCCCTGCCGCCCTCCTGTGCCTCGTCGAGCGTGTAATAGAGCATGGTGGCGTCTCCGGCGAGTTCCTGGATGCCCGCCTGTCCGTCCAGTTCGGCGTTGAATCCCGCCTTCATCATGCGGAGAGCCAGCGGCGAACGCTCCATCATCGTCTCCGCCCATTCTACACATTCGTCCTCGAGACGGTCGAAGGGAACGACCTTGTTGACGAGTCCCATGCGTTCTGCCTCGACGGCGGAGTACTGGCGGCACAGGAACCAGATTTCGCGTGCCTTCTTCTGTCCCACGATGCGGGCAAGGTAAGAGGCGCCGAAGCCGGCATCGAATGAGCCTACCTTGGGGCCTGTCTGTCCGAAGACGGCGTTGTCTGAAGCGACGGTGAGGTCGCACACCACGTGCAGCACGTGTCCGCCGCCGATGGCATAGCCGTTCACCATGGCGATGACAGGCTTCGGCAGCCGGCGGATCTGCATCTGCAGGTCGAGTACGTTGAGGCGCGGTATCCCGTCGCCGCCGACGTATCCGCCCCGCCCCTTCACGTGCATGTCGCCGCCGGAGCAGAACGCCTTGTCGCCCGCCCCGGTGAGGATGACGACCCGTATGTCGAGCGCCTCCCGGCAGTAATTGAACGCCTGCGACATCTCCCACACGGTGCGGGGCGTGAAGGCGTTGCGGTAACGGGGCCGGTTGATGGTCACTTTTGCGATGTGATGATACTCTTCAAAGAGGATTTCCTCAAAGTCGAAGCCTGCTATGGGCTTCCAGTCTCTTTTCTCCATAGGAATTTTATTTTTTTTAGGCGATGATAGGCGGGGATTGGCGGGGATAGGCGATGATGGGCGGTTAAAAGGACTGATAATAATCCTTCAGGACCCGGGCATCGGCTTCGGGGCGGGTGAAGACTTCCAGCAGGACGGGTCCCTCCTCCGCATGGAAGAAGCTGTCGAGTGCCCGGGACAGCTCCTGTCCGTTGCGGGCGGAGAGATAGACGAGGCCGTACGCCTGGCAGATGCCCTCGGCGGAAGCCGTGTGCCCGGCTGCGATGGCGCTGTCCCGGTAAGGCGATCGCTCCAGTCCCGGCAGCTGGCGGAAGATGCCGCCGCCGCCGTTGTTGAGCAGCAGGATGGAGAGGTTGGGCGGCAGCTGCTCGTTCCACAGT
Organism: Prevotella multiformis DSM 16608; assembly: GCF_000191065.1. Classification (GTDB taxonomy): domain Bacteria; phylum Bacteroidota; class Bacteroidia; order Bacteroidales; family Bacteroidaceae; genus Prevotella; species Prevotella multiformis. Next base: position 743,170 of record NZ_GL872282.1, on the reverse strand, counting down.
GCATTCTGGTCGTAGAAGAAGCTCAGGTCGCCGATGACGCAGTAGACATCCTCCTCGTCCTGCCGGGCAAGGGCATAGCCGACAGCCGTCGACAGTGTTCCCTCGATGCCGTTCACCCCCCGGTTGACATAGAGGTACTGGTTGGAGAAGATGTTGCCCAGGCGCACGGCCGAGCTGTTGGCATAGAACAGTTCGCCGTCGATGTCCTCCGCCTGCATCTTCTCGTGGAAGGCCTTGACGGCAGCCAGCTGGGAGTAGTCCGGACGGAAATTCCGCCGGACGGCCGCGGCCCTGTCGAACGCCCTTTCCCACCGGTCGGTGAAGGCTTTCCTTTCCACCCCCTTGGCCTCGCGGGCCAGAAGGGCGAGCACTTCCTCCGGTGCTCCCTGCAGGATGTCGGTCGCGTGCATGAAGGTGTCGCAGCAGTCGCCGCGTTCGTTCACCGTGACCGACATCCTGCATGCGCACTTGCGCAGGAAGTGGCGGAGCCGCTTGCTCACCACCGTGCCCCCTATGTAGATAAGGTGGTCGGGGCGGTAGGACGTGTCGTCGCCGATGCTCTCCAGCACCTCGTCGATGGGCTGTGCCGGGCGGAGGTCGTCGTCTGCCAGCTTCTCCTGCAGGACGACCGCGACCCTCCTCAGTGCCTCGATGTCCTCCAGCGATTCGCCCACGACTTCGGGTATCATCTGTCCGAGCACGATCATCGGCTTCTCCCCGCAGAAGAAGTCGGCCGCCATGTCCGAGACCCGTGCGGCATCGGCCACGGAACGGTGCAGGAGGATGCGCCGCTCGTCGGGGAGCTGCAGGGTCCCGTAGCCGGACAGCGGTTCGCTGACGGGGACATTGATGTGTACCGGTCCGCCGCCCTCCAGCATGCAGGCGTCCAGCGCCTCGTTGACAAGCCGGTTGCAGTACCACCGCTCTTCGTCGTCGTGCGGTTCGGGCAGCGTGACGCTCTTGCGGACATGGGGTGCCAGCGCCCCCTGCTGGTGGATGGTCTGTCCGTCCTGCTGGTCGATCCACTGTGCCGGTCTGTCGGCCGAGAGGATGATCAGCGGCCGGTTCTGGTAGCAGGCTTCGGCGACGGCCGGTGCCGTATTGAGCAATGCCGATCCGGACGTGACGCAGACGGCGACCGGCTCGTTCTCGGCCAGCGTCATGCCCAGTGCCACGAATGCCGCCGACCGCTCGTCGGTCACGGGGTAGCACGCAATGCCGGGGCAGGCACAGAGATTGTGGACGATGGGCGAGTTGCGGGATCCGGGACAGACTACGGCCTTCGTGATGCCTCCCTTCAGGAGCAGGGAGGTGAGGATGTTTACGTTTTCTTTGGAGCTGTACATAGGCGGGGATAGGAGATGATAGGCGGGGATAGGAGATGATGACAGGCGGGGATAGTCGGGGATGACAGGCGGGGATGGGCGATGAGGCTAATCGGAACGGAGCAGCTGACGCATGGTGTCGAGCTTGGCTTCCGTCTCCTGCCATTCGTTCTCTTCAATGCTCTCTTTCAGCAGGCCGCCGCCGGCATACAGGCGGCAGACGGTGCGGGAGAGCTGCATGCAGCGGAGGGTGACATAGAGCATGGCACGGCCGTCGCCGATCCGGCCGCTGAAGCCGCTGTAATAACTGCGTGACAGATGCTCGCTGCGGAGGATGAACCGGCAGGCCGCCTCCTTGGGCATGCCGCAGACGGCTGGTGTGGGGTGGAACGCCGAGAGGAAACTTCCCAGCCGGAGGGTGTCCCTGAAACGGAAATGGAAGTCGGTGCGGAGATGCGCCAGATGCGCTGCACGGGCCGTATAAGGACCGTTTTCGGCGATTCCGTCGGCGAACGGCTGCAGACCGGCACGGATATAGTCGGCTACGAGCCGCTGCTCCTCCCGGTCCTTGGCGGACCAGGCCCTGTCTGCCCCCTCGTACCGCATGGTGCCTGCCAGTGCCATTGTCTGGTAACCCTCCGCACCGCCCCGGAGCAGGATCTCCGGACTTGCGATGAGCCACATACCGGTCTGCGCCGTATAGAAGAGGGCGATATACGACCGTGGATAGCGCTCGCACGCCTTGAGGAAGACGGTGCGGGGGGTCAGCGTTCCGGCTTTGTGCTCCACGGCCGACCTCGCCAGCACGAGCTTGCGGTATGTTCCGGCTTCCAGCTCGCTGTGGAAGCGGATGAAGTCGGCATGATAATGCGCCCGGGTACAGTCGGCCGGCTCTGCCGTGAGGTCGTCCGGCTGCCAGTCGGGGATGGCCTCGAAGCCGTTGCTGTTGTCCAGCGGCAGATGACGGAGGGCTCCCCCCTGTCCGTCCAGGAGACAGGCGGGGCAGTCCGTGCTGCAGCTGAAAGGTGCGATGACGAATCCCTCCCGTCCGTCGAGTTCCGACAGCTGACGGATCACCGCCGGCGGTTCCGGCTGCGTATAGCAGTGGCAGACCTTCTCGAACGGTTCACGATAGACAAAGAACGGTTCCATTTACTTCTCCTGCGGGGTTATGACGTAGTTGGTGACCTGGACGCTGGAGATGAGTTCGCCCGCACTGTTCTTGATGTCGATGCTCCACACGTGCAGCGTATGCCCTTTATGGATGAGTCGGCCGTAGGCCGTCACGGTGCCGCCGTAGGGCATGGCCTTCACGTGGTTGCCGTGGACGTTGATGCCCAGCGCCATCTTCCCCGGGCACAGCGCCATGGAGCCGACACCGGCGAGGTTCTCGGCAAGTGCCAGCGAGGCGCCGCCGGAGAGGAAGCCGAAAGGCTGTTTGTTGCGGTCGTCGACGGCCATCCGTGCCTTCAGCGTATCGTCTTCGGGCGTGGAAATGAACTCCATGCCGAGCGTGCGGCTCAGTCCGTCTTCCTGGTGGATACTGTTCCAGAGATTGTCTATGTTCATAATCTGATCAGCTTAATACTATGCAAAGGTAGTAAAAGTCGGATAGATAACAAAATCCACGGGCGTTTCTCTGGACAGGGTGCGGCCGTGCGGAGTCCGCATCCGCCGGTGCGGGAGACCGGGTGCGCCTGTCCGCCGGGGCTTTCTGTTCCTGCGGGTCTGCGGGTTTCCGGACAGTCCCGAACGTCGGTGTCCGTTGCCGGGGACTGTGCAGGAGGGTGTCTGTATCAGATGCGGGCAGAGAGACGGGAGGCGGTGAAAGGGGCTTCCGGAATCCGCCTGATTTGACTGAATTTGCAGAAAGGCTGCGCTTTATGAAGCCGGTGGAACAAAGAAGAAGCTTTTTCCATTTCGGGGAATTTTACATAAAGACATCGCTTTATGAAGCCGGTGGAACAAAGAAAATGTTTTTCCTTTCGGGGATAGATACAAAAATTATGCTTATCTTTGTAGCACCCATCCAACAAGGAGGAACGAACAATGAAATATCCTATCGGAATACAGAACTTTGAAAGTCTGCGGAAAGACGGCTACACGTATGTGGACAAGACGGCCATGATCTATCAGCTGGCCTCCCAGGGAAGATACTACTTCCTCAGCCGTCCCCGCCGTTTCGGCAAGAGCCTGCTCCTCTCCACCCTCGAGGCCTACTTCGCGGGGAAGCGCGGGCTGTTCAGGGGACTGGCGGTGGAGAAGCTGGAAAAGGACTGGACGGCCTTCCCCATCCTGCACCTCGACCTGAACACGGCAAGGTACAGCAGCAGGGAGAGTCTTGACGAGATTCTCAACGACACGCTGACGACATGGGAGAAGGCTTATGGGAGAGAGCCGGCGGAGACGACACTCGCCCTGCGCTTCAAAGGCATTGTGCGGCGGGCGGTGGAGCAGAGCGGCCGGAGAGTGGTCATCCTCGTGGACGAATACGACAAACCCCTGCTGCAGACGCTCGACAACAAGGCCCTGCAGGCCGAATACCGTTCCACCCTCAAGGCGTTCTACTCCGTCCTCAAGTCGCAGGACCAGTACATCCGCTTCGCCCTGCTCACCGGCGTGACGAAGTTCGGGAAGGTCAGCGTTTTCTCCGACCTCAACAACCTCTTCGACCTCTCGATGGACGAACGCTACCAGTCGCTCTGCGGCATCACGGAGGAGGAGATACACGCTTATTTCGGGGAGTCCGTCCGTGAGCTCGCCGGCCGGCTGGGCCTGACAGTGGAGGAGACGCTCGCCCGGCTCAGGGAGCAGTACGACGGCTACCACTTCGTGGAGAACGGCGTCGGTATCTACAACCCCTTCAGCCTGCTCAACACCTTCCAGCGGCTGCGCTTCGGCAGCTACTGGTTCGAGACCGGCACGCCCACCTACCTCGTGGAACTGCTCCAGCGCGACGACTACGTCCTGCCCAACCTCACCGAGGAGGTGGCGACGGCCGACGTGCTGAACAGCATCGACTCCTTCTCCAGCAAC
>NZ_GL872282.1:610446-738125 GCF_000191065.1 Prevotella multiformis DSM 16608 | reverse complement strand
TAATCGCCTCAGCTTCTACAAGCTGAGGCGATTATCTGATTGAAACCATACCCTGAAAACCCTTGCTCAGTGTACATCTGGTGGACCTGGTGGGAGTCGAACCCACGTCCGCACAAGGAAACCATACGCTTTCTACACGTTTATTCCAGCCTTCAGTTTTCGTATGCCGGCAAGACCTGGACCACCAACCGGCATCTTATCCTCTAAAGTTTCATCTGTGCAGCGAGGCCTGTACAGACTATTTCCGATTGAATCTGCATCGCTTGATCTCCGGATTCGGAAACACATCCTCGGAGCGATGTCCCGTCCGGCTATCTGATAGCCGGATAAAGCCGGTAACCTACTGTACTTCGGTCAGGCAGCGAGAGCGTAATTGTTTTCGCCAATTAATTTTTCGATCACTGAGATTTAGGAGCCAGTCAACGATGCTCCGCGTGCTTACGTACCATTTCGTCTTGCCGTCAAATCCAAACAAGCCCATGGTGATGAGGATGTCCGAGGAGGCATATCCCGGAAGATGGATCCCGTATCCCTCCTGTCCTCTGACAGATTCCGCTGAATCGGACTGCAAATGTAACCATACTTTTTGAAACCGCCAAATTTCCAGATGATTTTCTGCGGACCTCTCTCCCTGAAAGTCCCTATTGGAAAGTCCCGGCAAGAAGTTCCTGTCTTTCCGACAATCCGAAAACGATCTGGAACCTGCCGCCGTGCTGCATATTCAGCCTGAAAAACTTGCAGCATTGCAAATTTGTTGGTATCTTCGCAGACAGGAAGTCCGGGGACGGCTGACAGAACAGGAAAATAAACAATGGGAAGAAACAAGTTCGCACAGGACGAAATCGAGGAGATTGCAAGGCTGCTCCGGCTGAAGAACGCCGGCAACCGGGCCAGGCAGAAGCTGGTGCGCCACGACCTCCGCACGGTCTACGAGTTCAACATCTCCGACTTCAACGAGCCGGGCAGGGCTTTCGGCGAGGCCGACCTGCAGGAGGCTATCCGAAGGGGTGTCATCCAGGTGCTCGACGATGCCACCATTGCCGACATGAAGGCGAAGCGGGCACGCGACAAGGCGCACGACCAGGCCGAACGGGAGCGGCACGCCATCGAGGCGGGCGAGATGACCGACTGGAAGGCCAGTGCCAGGGCATGGGAGGAATGGGAAAAGTCGCAGCAGAACGGAGACTGAAGCCGCAGGAGGCCGGTAACCGATGTGGGCGGCCTGCAAGAAGGCCATGTCTTTTGATGACCGGAGAATGCGGGAGGACAGCAAGATGGAGGAACACGACAAATACGTAAGGTTCGACTGGGCGGCCAGTCGGATGCGTCCCTTGGGGACCTCCTCCGAAGTCATCGCCCGGGCGGCAGGCCTCTCCCTTGACGAGATAGCCGCCATTTGACGGCCCGCCGGATTTTGTCATTGCTTCCCGGCTTCTGTCACGCTTCCCCTCTGGAAGACCAGGGCCGTCCCCTCCCGGAAGAGGCCGGAGCACCCTCAACATCTAAAGAAAACAACGAACAATGAAGAAAATAACCATCGCCATCGACGGTTTCTCCTCCTGTGGGAAGAGCACGATGGCAAAAGACCTTGCCAGGGAAATCGGCTACATCTATGTTGATACAGGCGCCATGTACCGTTCGGTCACGCTCTATGCGCTGCGCCACCACCTCTTCAATGCCGACGGAACGGTCCGCGAGCAGGAGCTCCGCAGGCAGATGGAGCATATCCGCATCAGTTTCTGCATGAACAGCGAGACGGGACGGCCGGACACCTATCTCAATGGAGAGAATGTAGAGAGTGCCATCCGCACCATGGAGGTGTCCTCGCACGTGAGCCCTGTCGCCGCTCTCGCTTTCGTCCGCGAGGCGCTTGTCGGACAGCAGCAGCGCATGGGGGCGGAGAAAGGGATTGTCATGGATGGACGCGACATCGGCACGGTGGTGTTCCCCCATGCCGAACTGAAGGTCTTTGTGACGGCTTCCGCCGAGGTGCGTGCCCGCCGCCGTTACGACGAATTGAAGGCAAAGGGAATGGAAGCCGATTTCAACGAGATTCTCAGGAACGTACAGGAACGCGACTATATCGACTCGCACCGGGCGACGTCCCCCCTCCGCAAGGCGGACGATGCCGTCGAACTCGACAACAGCCATCTGACGATCGCCCAGCAGAAGCAGTGGCTGCTCGCCCAGTACCGCAGGGCTGCTGAATAAGGAATTACAGGCTGGCTGATCCGTATCGCCACATACGGGTCAGCCAGCTTTGTTTTCAAGTGCGCGGTCCGGTTCGGGGACTGCCCTCTGACGGATTCCGCAGACAACTTATTCTCATCTCATCGGTGTCTGTAAATATTTTTATGCGGTTCAAAGCTGACACATGCCCTTCTGGCTCCTGAAAGACGCCTGATTGACTTGCAGCAGGTGCTCCTTTAGCGTGTTACTAACGCCCTTTTGGAGTCCAATCAGGCACCTTTTACAAACGGTTTAATAACCAGTTGATTGACTGCTGGTTGCAAACCTGTTTTTTGCACGTGTCTTTTATATTCGCAGATGATTTGTCTGAAATTGTGTAATCCTTTTTCAAAATCTTATCTGCATTTTCAACGGATTAAAATGAAAAGGTCTTTGTATCGGGGAATGATATCAGGATAGCCAGTTGACGGTCTTGGCTATGTTTTTGTTGAACGAATCACTCCGGTTCTTCCGTTAAAGCCATACGAAAAGCATCCACACATTTAACGGAAGAACCTTTTTTGTTTTCGAGAGCCTCGGGCAGACAGACTGCAACCGCTGCGGAGCCTGCCCGGTTGCAGCCTCTGTGAAGCTCTTCCGGCTGCGGTTTCAGCCAGATTCTTCCGCTTCCGGCTGCTGCGAAGCTCTTTCCGGGGATGATTCCTCCTCACGGCAGGGCTGTCAGCGCCTCGATGGTGTTCCTCACCCTCCGCTCTGTCGTCAGCATGACCGTGTCTTCGTCAGCCCCTTCCGCCCCCATGTAGACGGAGGGGTTGACATAGTCCATCCTGCTGTGCTGCGGCTCGCGTGCCGAGAAATGGAAAGCCCGGAGCGACGTCTCCCGGCAGATCCGTGCGATGTTCTGTTCGTTCACCCCGCAGCCTGCCATGATCTTCACACGTCCGCCCGCCTGTTCGTGGAGCTGCCGGAGCAGTCGGATTCCCTGTTCTGCTGTGGGCTGCTGTCCCGACGTAAGGATCCGGTCAAATCCCGATCCGATGATCTCCTCCAGGGCTTTCCCGGCATTGCGGCACCGGTCGAAGGCGCGGTGGAAAGTGGTGCTCATCCCTTTTGCGTGCGCCATCAGGAACGCATTGGCGGCCCTGTCGATGTCGCCTTCAGCCGTCAGGCAGCCGAAGACGACACCGTCCACGCCCAGCCTGCGGCAAAGGTCAATGTCCGTTGCCATTCGCCGCAGCTCCTGCTCCGTATAGAGGAAATCGCCCCCCCGGTTCCGGATGATGACGTGCAGCCGTGTCTCCGTCAGCACGTCTCTTGCCATCTTTATCTCGCCGTACGAAGGGGTGGTGCCGCCCTCGGGGATGCCCATGCAGAGCTCCACGCGGTCTGCTCCGCCTTGCTGTGCCGCCAGACAGCTCTCCACGCTGTTGGCACAGATTTCTATCTCAAAGTCTGTTCGTTTCATTTTTTAAGGAGTCAGAGAGAAAGTCCAGGGGATGAAGCCGGCGCCGGTTGCCTCGTGGCATGCGGAGGCAGTGGGGTGTCGGCTTCACTCTTTCATCCGTGATTCATCTCACAGTCTGCTGCTTGTCTTCACGAGCTGCTCGCCCAGTCCTATCGTATAGCCCTGCGACAGGAAGACGATCCGGTTGAAGGTGTCGGCGATGATGAATACCGGCAGCTGGCCGGCATTGTGCAGTTTCATCTCCCTGGCGATCTCCTTTTGGATGCTGCCGTCCTTGTCTATACCGAAGATGGTCTTTCTCGGCAGATTCGGGAACTCCCCCTTCTGCGTCTGGAACTTCCGTGCCTCCGTCTCGTCCTTGAAGAGCAGCACGAACGGGCGGCCCCACTTGTCCAGCTTGTCCTTCATCTTCTCGATGTCGTGCAGGGCATGGTTGGTCGGCTCCTGTCCCACGCCCAGGATGCCCAGGACATAGTAGCCGCGTCCGGTCTGGCTCAGTATCGACACGTTTCCGCCGTCTTTCTCGAACAGGTCCTCGCTGTTGAAGCTGCCGATGACCTTCACCCCTTCGCTCTCCTGCCGGATGTCGAGCGGCAGTGTCGTCGTCTTCCCCGGTTCGATGCGGAAGAAACGGCTGTGTGCAAGGACGCTGCCGTCTGCCATGCGCTGTCCGGTGACGAGGAGGTAAGTTCCTTCATCAAGCGTTGATCCGTTCCTGAAAGTGTTCGACCATGTCGCTCCGCCTCCCATATCCAGCTGTCCTTCGTCGAAGGTCATCAGCCAGGTGCGCCCGTTGACGATCTTGCTGATGGTGAAGTGGCTGTAATACTTCGGGTCATCGAGGAAGCCGTCAGGCCTGAAGCTGAGCACCAGCCTGCCTGTCTTGGCTGTCTGCTGCGCCTCGGACTCAAAGTCCACGTCCACCCATTTCCCTCCCTGACGGTACTGTATCTTCGCTGTCACGGCATCCATGCGTGCCTCTATGTCCAGACTGCGTGCCACGTCCACGAAGAAGATGTCACGGCTGCGCCAGTCGGTGATACGGCTTTTCCATACGCTTGTCGGTGTCTGCGGAATCCGCATCGCCTGCCCGTCGGGATTCATGCGGATGTTCTTCCTGATCCATTCCACCAGCAGGGCAGGGTTCTTTCTGAAGCGTGCCGAATCTTTGGCAAAGACCTTCTCAAAGAACCTCTTGTAGGGGGCAAGAATCATCTCACTCTCCACGCGCGGACACAGCTGGCTGCTTCGGGCGTTCATGTTGTCCTCCAGAATGTCCATCGGCATATCCCGCAGGTCCTTGTCGCTCAGTGTGGAGAGCAGCCGGAGGGCGCGTTCCTGTCTGCCGGCATATTTCTCCACGAAAGCCTTGATGGTCTTCCAGTTCCCGCGCGCCTTTATTATATAAGGTGTGGCTGCCGGGTAACGGTAGTTCTTCATCGTCTCTTCGGTCGGGAACGTGGCGATATAAGCATGGCGGACGGAGTCCTCATAAGCCAGCCGGCGTGCATTCTCTTCTCGCTGTGCCTTGGTCACGGAAGGGAGAGCAGCGTTCTGGGCAGGCGGGACGATGTCCATGTCCGTCTCCCTGGGGATGTTCTTCTCGTTATAGAGAAGCCTGATGGTGACGGACTTGTCTTTCCCGAAGGAGGCCTTGGCATATCCGAACTGGTTGTCCTTGGATGCCCAGACTATCATGTCGCCCTTGCCGGCGGAGAGGAAGGTCTCCCCCTTTCTGTCCGTATATTTCGATGCGGCCGTGTAGAACTCGGCGTAATTGTAGATCTTGAAGTCGACCCGGGCATCATCGACAGGCTTTCCTTCCCTGTCCACAATCTTGAAATCAATCCTTGCCGTACTGCCGTAGTTGTCGATAAGATTGATTTCCGTGAAGTTGCTGGTGCGCAGCATCACCTCCTCCGGGCCTTCATAGTCACCGAACGCACGGGTGTGCATGAGCATAGCACGGGAGGCCGGCTCGTTGAACCAGGCAAGATTGAGGACCGCCTCGGGTTCGCAGGCACCGATGAAGTACCATTTCCCGTCTGCCCAGGCTTCCACCCAGGCATGGTTGTCATCGGTATGTGCCCAACGGGGGGTATAGACCTGTCGGGCAGGAATGCCGATGGAACGGAGGGCGGCCACGGTGAACGTGCTCTCCTCTCCGCAGCGTCCTCGGCCGGTCCGTATAGACTGCAGGGGCGACGATGTTCGTGCATCGGAAGGCTCATAGGTGACACGTTCGTGGCACCAGTGGTTCACTTCGAGTATGGCATCCTTCATGGACAGGCCCTTCACCCGCCCGCTCAGTTCACGATAGAAGACGGCCCGCGAGCTGTCAAGCGGTTCGTTGTTCACACGCATGGGCAAGACAAAGTGTCTGAAGAGCAGTTCGGGTACGGTCTTGCCCCAAGCCATCGCCGTCCTTGTACGCAGGGCTGTGCGCACATTGTTCAGGTGGTAAGCCGTAGGATAGTCCGTGGCATCGGCTATGGGCATATAGGCATACAGGAAATGCAGTGCCTCTTCCTCTTCGGGAGAGACGCGTAGACCGTGCGTGTCATAGAACTTCATGCCGATCAGTTTCATCTTGGCATGGAACGCATTTTCAACTTTCTGCCTGAAGGCGGTGTCTGTGATGAAGTGCTGTGCATAGGCGGTGAAGCTGACAGTCGCAAGCAGCAGGCTCAGCAGGATTCTCTTCATAGATTTGTTTTTAGTTTTCAAGACTTTCAACAGTCAACAATATTCGTCTGCAATATTCGTAAAAAAAAACAAGATATGCAAATGTTTTCCGTAGAAAATTATACGATGGACCGAGCAGAGAGATGTACGCAGCGGAAAGAACCTTATGGTCGGTATTTACAAGAAGCAGATGCGGTATGCAGAACCGTACCCGTATCACACACATGGCGGATACCGCACAATGATTACTGCCGGGGGCGGTCAGGTGGTCGCACACCGCCTCTTCCCTTCCTCTTGGGGAAAGGGCGGAGGAGTTCCCCAGGGCAGATGAATCGCCAAGACTCACCAGAGGGAACTCAATTTCACTAAAAGTAAGTATTGTGCAATACGATTTATTCTTTTAACTTTGCAGCCGTGAAATCGTAAAAGATTGAAAAGACAAGACAGACTCCATCTACAACCTTTGTGGACTCAGTCTTGAACCTGGGTAAAACATACGGATTTGCCTTCCCTCCTCTGCAGCAACAGGAGAGGAAGCGGGCTTGTCCGAAAGCAAAGAAATGCAGGCTGGATAAGCAGACGGAAGATGCGGTCTGAGCACATGGACAAAAATATCAACTGAGAAACAGATGCAATCCGGTACGTAGAAGAAACTGTCTGAATACGTGAAAGATGTCATCTGGGCACATAAATAAAAGTATCATCTGAGTATATGAACAAATCGAATTTGAACTATGAAAGGCGGCGTGGCAGACACGTCTTCTCCGCCCTCATCTTCTGTTCCCTGTTCCTCTTCTCGCCACCCATTGCCGCATCGCTGTCGGCACATGGGAAGGAACTTGCCGGCGGAGAGGACAAGGATGCCGGATCATCCGTTACCTTCCGGGTCGTCGCCGAACAGTCACAGGATCCGCTCATCGGTGCCGTCGTACATTGTGAGGGTGTCGCGAATCCTTCTGTCACCGACATCGACGGCCGCTGCGTCGTCAATTTCCGGCGCGCCACAGAGCGGGTGAAAGTCACGGTCTCCTATATCGGTTACAAGACGATGACGAAGGTCGTTGTCATACCGGCGGACCGCACCGTGACTTTGCAGCTGAAAGACGACTCCAAGCTGCTGGACAACGTGACCGTCACAGCACAGAAACGCCATACAAGCGTGTTGCAGCAGTCGTCGGCCATCAGTCAGGAAGCACTTGAGAAAGGCGGGGCTACCTCCCTGGCGAAGCTGCTTGAGACCGTCCCCGGCGTGAGTTCCATCAGTACGGGAAACACGATTGCAAAGCCGGTCATACAGGGAATGCACAGCAGCCGTATTCTCTTGATGAACAATGGTGTGCGTCTGGAGAGCCAGAGCTGGGGCGCCGACCATGCGCCCGAGCTCGACTATACGGGGTCGAGCATGGTGGAAGTGGTGAAGGGAGCAGAGTGCATCCGTTACGGTTTCGGCGCCATGGGCGGTGTCGTTCTGCTGAACGACGCCCCCCTGCCTTACGACAACAAGAAGATAAAGGTCAGCGGAAACGTCAACATGGGCTACGACACCAACGCGCGCGGCTTCAGCGGGTCGGGCAGCGTAGAGACCGGCTACCGGAAGTTCGGTCTGCGCCTGCACGGAATGTACACCAAGGGCGGCGACTACCATACGGCCGACTACGTGCTGAACAACACCGGCTACAACACCGTCAGCCTGTCGGCTCTTGCCGGCTGGCAGGGCAGGAAACTGACGGCGACCCTCTTCACGAGTATCTATTACCAGCGCAGCGGCATCTATTATGCCAGCAAGATTTCCGACCTGTCACAGCTGATCAAACGCTTTGAATACGGCCGGCCTGACCCGGAGACGGTCAAGCCCTTCTCCTACGAGATCAAGCCTCCTTTCCAGCAGTCGCAGCACGTGACGTTGAAGGGGGAGCTGAAGTGGAACATCAGCCAGAACCATCAGCTCGACTTCACGCTGTCGTTCCAGGAGAACCTGCGCCAGGAGTTCGAGAACAGGAAGAAGGCGCAGTGGAGCTGGATTCCGGTGCAGGACCTGATGCTGAAGACCTACAAGTTCGATGTGCTCTGGCATGCGAAGTGGAAACTGTGGAAGATGACGACGGATGCCGGACTCTCCAACACCTACCAGACCAACTTCAACTATCCCGGCACCAAGCAGCCGGCTTTCGTGCCCAATTTCGCTGCCCTTTCCATGGGCGGATACTTCCTGCACAAGGCGGAATTCGGCAGGCTGCAGTGTGCGCTGGGCATGCGCTACGACTTCCGGGTGCTGTCCGTGAACGGCTACAGCAGCCTGAGCAACTACACTTACTATGATGACTTCAAGCTCTACAGCAACTTCACGATGAGTTTCGCCACGCATTACCAGTTCAGCGACAAGTGGGACGCGCGTGCCAATATCGGCTGGTCATGGCGGCCGCCCGACATCAACGAACTTTACGCCATCGGCCTGCAGGACGGTTCCTACTGGGTGGTAGGCAACAAGAACCTTGCCAGTGAACGCGGCTACAAGCTCGTGCTGGGTACGAAATACCGCAACACATGGTTCTCCATAGAACCGAGCTTCTTCTTCCAGCGCATCAACAGCTACATTTACGACCACATCGGGACCGGCAAGGACCGCTTCCACAACCACCCCAGCGGCAAATATCCGAAGTTCATCTACGACCAGGACGATGTGAAACTCTATGGCGGTGACATCGAGGCGACGGTAAAGCCCGTCCAGGGACTCACCTTCGTGGGCAAGGGCGAATGGATGTTCGCACGCAACATCACCCACGACGACTGGCTGCCCTTCATGCCCTCCGACCGCTACGGCCTCTCCGCCACCTACGACCTGCCGCTGACGAAGGACCACAAGTACCGTTCGTCGCTCTCGCTGTCGGGCATCTACGTCACGAAGCAGACACGCTTCGACCCGGACAAAGACCTCGTCCCCGACTCGCCGCCGGCTTACTTCCTGCTGAACGGCACGGCGGAGTTCCGCATCGGACTGCCGCAGAAGCGGGAACTGAAGTTCATGGTCGTCGGAGAGAACATCCTCAACGCACTCTACAAGGAGTACACCGACCGCTTCAGGTACTACGCCCACGAGCGTGGGGCGAACTTCTCCTTGCGAACATTGTTTAAGTTCTAAATAACAGGAAAAATATGAAACAGCATAAAAACATACGGCTTCTGTCGGCCGTCATGGCCGCAGGACTGCTCTTCGCAGGCTGCTCCAACGACCGCGTGGACGAGTTCTTCAAGAAGATCGTACAGGCGCCTCCTTCGTCCATCGAACGTGACGTGAAGGGACACGAACAGATCTATGCCGTGCATGCCATCCTGAGAATGGGTTACAAAGGCGGCATGATCGGCGTAGGACCTGACGGCAACGACTCGGTACAGGCCTACAACACCTATCATCTTGTCAGCAGTGCCACGTCCATCCCTGTCATGCAGGAGATTGACATAGCCAAGGATGACGACGGACAGATGACCATCACGACCGAGCGCGACTGCTTCGACGTGATTGCTTCAGACGACATCTATTACGGGCTGGAACTGAAGTATTACGACCAGAACGGCATGCTGATCAACCACCAGTTCTCCGGTTATCCTTTCACAAAGGACAAGGAGGGCGTCAACATCCCCGACGAAGACAATGCGACGCTCCTGGTTCACCAGCATTTCTTCGGCATCGGCAACGCATCGCTGGACAAGGAGGTGGCAGACAGCACTTCCGCCGGACACGGACAGCAGGTGCGCGGCCTGCAGATGGCCTACCCGCGCTCTCTGGCGGCACAGCCTACCTATTACGACCGCTATACCTTCCGTGCGAAAGACGGCAATCCGGAACCGGCAACCAAGTTCTCCACCTCGAACATCTATGCCCCTGACGGCTTCGTACTGGGGAAAAACCAGGTGCCGTTTGATGTCGACCTGGCCTGGAAAGCCATCGAGGTGTCTGGGAAACCGGAAGCTCTGCAGCCTTACACAGTCGGCGGAAAGACCTACCGCCTCTTCAAGACAATCGACCCGATGGAGCTGAACAGGATCACCCCGGAGATTTTCACCTACGAATACCGAGACACCGACCCTGTGGAGGAGGAACTGGGCAAGCTCTTCACCGAGGCCTACAACGACGACTTCACCGACCCCGATACCGAAGCGCCGCGCCAGCGGTACGGCCACACGGTAGGCTTCCTCCGCCAGAAGCGCAGCCTCGACGTTGGCTCGGACATGGACCGTCTCGGCTTCAAGGGCGTGATGCAGTTCCACCGGGCCGACATCGCTTTCCAGCTGCAGGTGCGCATCTGCCATATCATGAACAAGGGGCAGCAGCACGCAGGAGAGTCGGAGAAGCCGGCGAAATACTGCAATACGAACAACAGCGAGCACGGATTCCTGTGGGACTTCAACCAGCTGCAGCCGGGCTGGGACAGCTTCGACATTGACTATCCGCTCTCTGTCCGTGTGATAGCGAACACGAAGGACGGAGAAGACAAGTGCTTTGAAGACGTAAAGCGGTTCTATCCGGCAGCCGACAAGGCGCAGCTGTGGCGTATGCTTACGCAGCCCCGCGACTTCTTCATACAGTACAGACAGAACGTAGTATTGATGTAAAAAAAAGACTGGGAAGATGAACAAGCTATTCAAGAATATTCTTTTGCTGTCGGCTGCCGCCCTGCTCTTCACGGCGTGCGACGACTTCGTTTTCGGCAACGTACACGTCGATTACAATGAGAACCCGCTGGGCGCAAAGGGCGTCGCCCGCAGCGGAGCCGACCGCTACGTGGACAGCCTGTCGAAAGTGAAGGTGTCCGGCGACATGGCGAACCCCGACCCCGACGGCGCCTTCAACGGATGGGCAACCTGCCTGGCGATGTTCAAGGAGGGACATTCGCACGGCGATGCCCTGATGCACGGCAACTTTGTCTATCAGAACGCTCCCTGGAAGCAGGAAGAGTTCGTCATCGTACACAACAACACCGGCAAATGGCCGACGGTGGACGTGCAGCGGCAGAGCACGGTGACCTATCTGGAACAGGCCGACGGGAAGACGGGACCTGACTACATCCGCATCATCGGCGGCAAGCTGAAACGATGGGGACTCTGCCTGTACTTCTTCAACAAGGAGGGAAGGCTGATGAACGATGACATCCTGAACCGTTCGGACGAATACCAGATATTCTTCACCGTGAGCGAGGTGGACGACAAGGGGAATCCCTACGAGGTGATGGACTGCCGCGGGACGTGGAAACCGAACAGGGACAAGTTCGGCGACTGGAAGAAAGGCGGAACGGTCGACACGACCCCTGTTCCGTCACCGTACTTCGCCAACTCGAAGACGTGGAAGGAAAGGGCCGGCCTGACGCCCAAGATCTTCGAGTACACCTATCGTGACACATGGATCCAGGATGCCATGGCCGACGGCGCACGCGAACTGTTCAACCAGCGGCTGCTCCCGCCGCTGACGCGCGAGGATGCCGACTGGGCCGTCGCACCTTACGACCAGGACCGTGTCGGGCTGAAGGGGCACTTCAACTTCGACATCGAGGCCGACGAGAACGACGCCCTCCATCAGGAATGGCCGTTGGAAATCACACGCCGTACGGATCCTGCTACGGGCGAGGCGGGCCGTTACACCCGTCCGTCCTATCTCCTGCCCAAGTTCTATCTCTCCGTGCGGGTGATGAAATGCCCGAAAGGGAAGAAAGCACTGATACCGAAAGAGGAGTATCTGAACCGCCACTCCACCTACGTCTTCCGCAGTCCGTTCATCTGTTCGGAATTCTACAACCCGGACGAGCCGAAGGAGTACGGGGCCGACTCGGAATGGAAGGAGCTGTTCCGGTTCAACATCCCCATCAAGGTGTTCTGCAGCAGTTTCGACACGGATCCTACGACCATCGACCCCAACGACCCGCTCTACTTCTACTTAGGACACGAAATCGGTCTGTCGCCGCTCGACGCGCTGGAGGCCGCACAGAATGTCCAGACGCACGGAATCGGCGGCGGATCAGGCTTCGGCAACTGGTTCCTGTAGACAGACTGCAGGTTCCCGACCGGCCGGGAACATCTGTACCGGGCACTGGGAACAGCATTCCCTGACGGTCGGGAACAGAATAAAACGTATAATCATCAAAGAATATGACAAAGCAAATGATACAAAAGAGACTGACCGCATACCTGCTCCTCGGCCTGATGTTATTCGGCCTGGGCAGCTGTACGCGCAACGAAATGCCCGTGAAGCAGTCCACCTCAAAGACGAAGTTGGACCACCTTATCATCAAGGAAGTGTTCTACGTAGGCCATTACTGGTACCGTGACGTGAAGGCATGGGGCATGAAGAACATGAACCAGATGTACAACGACGACCAGTACATCGCCATTTACAATCCTACCGGCGAGGTGAAATACCTGGACGGACTGGCTCTGTGCGACAATGCCATCGACCCGAGCAAGGCGATACAGTTCGCCCCGAAGGACGACTTCGTCAACCGCTATTACGGAGCGGCGGGCATCTCCTATTTCCCCGGAAAGGGCAATGACTATCCCGTAAAGCCGGGGCAGACCATCATCGTGGCGAAGTATGCCATCGACCACAAGGCGCGCTTCGAGTCGGAACTGGAGGGGGAAGACCTGAAGATGTATGGCGGACTGGGGGCTTTCCTGGACCTGAGCAAGGCCGACTTTGAATGGACGAACATCAATTACGACCCCGGACACAAGAACAATCCGGATGTGCCGGACCTGAACGCCATTCTCACATCGACGGACAGCAAGGGCAACATAGGTCCTTCCTACGAGTTCTCCAACATATCGGAGAGCAACGGCATCGCCTTGATAAAACTGCCCTGGACACCCGAGGACTTCCGGAAGAACTATGCCGACACCAAAGACGGGAAGGGCTATCTGCACTACATTACCGTCACGAGCAGTGCTTTCGGCGATTTCTATGCGATAGAGATTCCCTTTGAGAACGTCATCGACTGCATCACCATCTGCCCGCGCCGTATGTTCCAGATGCGCCCGAGCAAGCTGGACCGTGGATACAATGCCGTCACGGACGTGTCGTCCGCCAGCATGAAACAGAGCGATTACCCCATTTTCTCCGGACTTGCGCTGATGAGGAAATGGGACGGAAAGAAGTTCGTGGACGACAACAATACCACTGCCGACTTTGAAGTGAAGGTCGCCTCGCTGTCGAGGAAGGACAGCAAGGGGAATGCGGTAAAGTAGGGTGCTTTCCCTACTTTATCCGCCCGTGATTGCCTGTGCTCGCCTACTCGAAATAGTAAAGGAAGGTGGCGATCCCCTCGAGTGCCGGCTTGCGTTCGCCTTCTATCTCGATCCGGAAGCTGATGCCGGCCTTGCAGATGCCCCGCAGGTTCTCGATGCCGGCGAGGGTGGCGACGAGGCGAACACGCGAGCCGGCGAGGACCGGGCGGCCGAAGCGCATCTTGTCCATGCCGTAGTTGACCATCATCTTGAGGTTCTTCACCTCGATGATCTCCTGCCACATGTGCGGAAGCAGCGAGAGGGTCAGGTAGCCGTGGGCTATCGTGCTCTTGTAGGGGCTCTCCGCTTTCGCGCGTTCCGGGTCGACGTGGATCCACTGGTGGTCGAGCGTCGCGTCTGCAAAGAGGTTGATCCGTTCCTGGTCGACGAGGAGCCATTCGCTCTCTCCGAGCTTCTCGCCCAGTCGGGCAGCAAGCTCATCGTAGTTGTTTACTGTTAATTTTGCCATTGTTGTTTTCTTTTTGGTTTCTTGAAAAATGCAGTCGGGAAAGACCATGACGGGCTTCTGTCATTGATTTTCTTCTCCGCCTATGGCCGCCTGTCACCGCCTGTTATCCCCTCCTACACTTCCCTGCAAAATTACGAAAAACTTCCGGAACATCCAAATCCCCCGGCAGCCTCCCGGAAAGCGGTGAAATCCCTCCTCGAATTAAAAAAACTAAAAAAAACAACCGACACCGCCGCATCCTGATTAATTTTCATAAATTTGCAAGGAGTGCCGTGTCCGGGTGCATGTCCGCGGCGCTCGGAACAGGACAATCTAATGAGACAGAATGAAAAAGATACTCTCCCTGATCGCCGCACTCCTCATCACCGTGGGGATGCAGGCGCAAAGTGATGTCGTCACGGTGGCCGACGCCATCCGGATTTTCCAGACGAAGACGCTCTACACCGGCCGGCAGGTGCTGGAGAAGCAGGGCTACAGATACAAGGGGCTGTCGTCCGACGAGTTCGGGAAAGACCACAACTGGGTGAAGAACATGGACCTGACCAAGGATTTCGTCCCCACGGCCATGGGACGTGGAAACTCCAGCATGGTACTGCTGGCACAGGACGGAAAGACCGTCTACGTCTATGTCTTCAACCGCACCGCCTTCGCCGGACTGCAGGCACAGGTGAAGGCGATGGGCTACGACATGGGCAGGGCCGTGAAAGCTGACAAGGGGACGCTGATCTGCACGAAGGACAACCAGCCCACCATTACTTTCCTCACCCTCCAGCAGCCCTTGCCCTACTGCATGCAGATTACCGAGTAGCCGCACCCCGCCCCCCCCTGTCATCCTCGCCTATTGCCGCTTATCCTCGCCTGTCATCGCTTATCGTCCCCGCCTGCCACATTCCCTCCTGCTGGAGGGCTTGCGGAGGCTCCAGAAAACAAAGAACAGAATGAAGAAGAAACCCACCTACAAGCTCCCCGTGTCCATCTGTGCCATCGTCCTGGCGGCAGGAGCGGTCGTCCTTGCCGTGCTCATGGAGACACGCCAGATGGCTCCGCCCCGCAAATACGAGGTGGATATGTCCGGAGAGGTCATCGGCATCGACAACGGTCCGAAGACTCCTGTCCTGACGGAAGAGGAAACGAAGGAAGAGGAAACGAGAGAAGAGAAGAAGCGGGAGAAGCCTGTCCCTGCTGCTCCTGAGGAGGAGGAACCGGCCGCCGCCGAAGAGCCGGTCATCGTCCCTGATGTCCCGGAAGGACAGACCGACCCCGCTCCTGTCGTCCGGACTCCTGCCCCGGAAATCAAGAAGCCTGTGATTGACAAGGTCGAGAATTGACGGAATCCCCGTCCTCTGTTCCCTTATTCTCTTATCCTCTTTTATTCCCTTTTATTCCCTCTCATCCCCTTTTATCCTCTCTTATTCCCTCTTATCATCGCTTGTCATCGCGCTGCATCCCCTCCCTCGGAGGGGCTTGGGGAGGCTTTCTGGGGAATCCACAAAAAAGTCTGGAGTTCTTAGCAATAAGAACTCCAGACGATATGGTTGCGGGTGCAGGACTCGAACGTGCGACCTCCAGGTTATGAGCCTGGCGAGCTACCAACTGCTCCAACCCGCGATGTGATATGTTGACAATCCTTCACGGCCTTGCAGCCGTATTTCCGAATTGCGGATGCAAAGGTACGGCTTTCTCATGGAAATGCCAAGAAAATATACATTATTTAACAGATGATCCGCTCTGCGCCGGCCGCTTCCAGACTTTCCCGGCTGCCGTTTCCGTATGTCACGCCGCAGGTATGCGTCCCTGCATTCCGTCCCATGAGGATGTCGAATTCGGTGTCGCCTACGACAAGCGCCTCGTCCGCCCGGACACCGAAATGGTGCAGCGTAAGGACGACAGGGTCGGCTGCCGGTTTCTGATGCGCTGTGTCGTCGGCCCCGATGAGGTAGCTGATGTAGTCCGACAGATGCAGGTCGTGTACCAGTCCCGCAAGCGACCGGTGGCTGCGGCTGCTGGCGATGGACATCGCAATCCCCCTTTCTGACAGCCGTCCGAGCGTCTCCTCGACACCGGGGAAAGCCGTCACCGCACCCGGCACATTCTTCACGTTGAAGATCTCCGTATAGGTGGCGGCGCATTGTTCCGCCTGCGCCTCGTCCATCGGAATCATCGAAGAGAAGCATTCCTTCAAGGGAAGTCCTATGGTGCGGGCGCACTCCTCACGGCTCCGCCGGGGCAGTCCCAGCCGCCCGATGGTGGCGAGCATCGTGTCGGTGATGAGCCGGCGGGAGTCGCCGAGCGTTCCGTCGAAGTCGAAGATGACAAGGCGGATGCCCTCGAGGAGGGACGGATCTGAGAAAAGATCGGGGCGGCAGCGTGCCGGGGTCTGCCGTACCGCCGCCGCGTCTGTGCCGCCGGGAGCGGATTCTCTCCGCCGGAACCAGCCCTTGACACGCTTGTAGCCTTCCACGCCGAGGATGGCGATGCCACTGTACTGGAAGGCCTTTGCCAGCCCGAACAGCACCGCCCACAGTATTCCTTTCGTGGCGACCGGAAGGGGAAGGAGCATCTGCGAGAAGGACAGGACATAGAAAGGTACGCACATGAGCAGGATGATGACACCTGTGCGGAAAGAGAGCGTCTGGAGTCTTTTTCGGATGGACATATTCTGTTCTGTATTTCGTTTCAGCCGGCGGAGACGAGGCAGACGGGAAGCGGGAAGCTGCCTGCCGGATGCGGCTTACGGCCTGCAAAAATAGGAAAAAACTTTCTATTACAGGTCTCTGGAATGGAAAAATACAATCTCCTCTCTGTCCTGAAAGTTCTAAAAGGTCGGATAAAGGAGCGTGTTCCCTTCCGGAAGAGCAGGGCATGGTGGCCGTATTCCCTCCCGGAAGGGCAGGGCATAGTGGCCGGACTCCCTTCCCAAGAATCGGATAAAGGGGCAGTCTCTCTTTCCCGGGCATCCGTCCGGAACGTCCTCTCTGGCCGATCCGGAGCGTATTCCCCCCGCCTTCGCCACGGTCTCCTGCAAGGTACGGCCCGGCATATCCGCACAGGAACGGAGAGCCTCCGGTGCGGTGCAGGCATAGGGACACCTCCGTCCCTTTCCTGATGGACCGGCTGGACACAGGCCGGCCGGCAGCTTCCGGCACATACCGATTTGGACCAAAGAAAACTCCTTATACGCCCGCCGGGCATATAAGGAGTTTTCTTTGGTTCAGTCAACGGTTGCTGTTGACTGCCTGATGGTGCGTATGTCTTATTGCGGCCACAGCCAGTGCGCATTGTTGCGAGGCCCATATCCGGTATGTACCTCATTTTTCTGAACATACAGATTATAGGCATTTAATGCTTCATAGGGGCGTGGTGTGCTTGACCAATAATATCCTCTGACCCCGACATTTCGCAACTCCCCATTATTTAGTATATAAGTGCCGATAGCTGGCAAGTAGACATAATCATTCGGGTTGTCGGGTCTGCCGTCTTTAATGGTTTTATTGTCTTTAATAAACTGATCATATATTTTATATGATTGTTCCTTCGTGTAATCCGTTCCACCGGGAGCCGCCTTCTTCATCTCTGTTACATTCGTATGTTTGTCTGCAGCGATACCGCTGAGTTTCTTCAGCCACATGCCTCCGGCATACAGATGTTTCATGATGGACCAGAGAGAAGGATCCCAGTGAGGATCTCCATACATGACATACCACAGCATTTCGTTGGCGTTAGGGCAGGCGGCTGCCGAACGTGTTGCAGAAGTCGGGAACGGAGCAGGGTTATACCATCTCGAATCACCGGATGTTTTTGGATAGCTGGCGTTCGATCCTCCGTTCAGTATCGGCTGGTCGTTCTCATGACCTTCCCATGCGTTCTTTCCCACGGCAGCGTCCCACATATAGTATCTGTCGCTCGAATAGTGTGTGATTGCCAGATCGGTGCTTACTTTCTTGTTCTTTCCTGCCTTGCAGGTAATGTCATTATAAGTCTTGGATACTGTCCCGCGGACCTGCGTCTTCTGGTCGTAGAGGGTGTATTCCACGGTGACATGATGATATTCTCCCGGTGCAAGGACCATTATGGCCGCGTTCTTTTCATGGTCTGCTGCCTTGGGGATGACGAATCCGTTATTCGAACCGCCGTTCAGTGTGAGCGTTATGCTCCTGTTGGCAGCAGTTGCGGCGGGGCGGGGTGTCGTGTTTATCCCATTGTCATCGAATTTGAACTCTCCGGCAATTGCCTCGTCTGCCGTTACCTTGATCTGCGTCACTTTCACGTCCTCTGCAAACTCAGGGCTGTAATAAGGCGTAAAGACGAGGTAGGATGCTTTGTGAGCGAGCGTGAAGGTGTAGCTCCCGTCCCCCTGCCTGGTGGCTTCCGCCGTGCCGCAGTCTCCGTCTGTACCGATGTGCGAGGCATCGTCAGGAGCGCTCTGCGACTGGGCCGTACTTATGGTCACCTTGTCGCCATGGGCGTTGCCGTTGCCCGTATAACGTACGTTGTATTTCGACGCGGTGAGTATCCCGGGGAAATAGAACTTGGCCGTAGGAGCCTTGCCCGTGATATTGTCTTTTGTGCTTATTGTTAAAGTGCCGGCGTCGTTGATCCACAGCCTGTCTCCTGAAGTCCAATAAAACTTTATCGCCGAACCGTCGTAAGTGCCTGCTGTGCGGGTCAGCCCCCCGTCTGCGAACTCTGTCATTCCTGCGGGCACCGTGTTCTGCTGCTTCCCGTTGTCCGCCTGCAAAGTGTCGTCATTGGAGCAGCCTGCCAGTGAAAGCAAGGCTGCGACCGGTAAAGCCCAAAAATAAGAATACTTCATTTTTCTACCTTTTCTTAACTTGTGTTCCATTCTACTTTAGTTCTTGTCTTCGGCAGATTCTTCCTCAAAGAAAAAGCTTGACGGCTTTGCATTTAAAGACTCGCCGTCATCTTCTGCGCTGTGATGCCCTCCGCTTACAGAAGTCCGGAGAAGATATTCCTTCTCGCCGATGGATATTACAGCTGTCTCAGCTTTAACATACATTTTTCTTTCCATATTGTCAACTTTCGTTAGTGATTACGATTTTGAAAACTGCCGTCTGCCGGCATCTCTCTTTATAATCGGCTGATGCGTGCATCAGCCGGAACCGGACTGGCTGCCGTCCGGAGCCCTTGCGGAATCCCTGTCCGTCCGGCTGCGGCATGACACGTTCCCGTGTATGTCTGATGAATATCATGCGCACGTCCGGAGCATATGCCGGGACAGCAAGAATCTCTTTGCGGGATGTTTTACACCTTATAATACGATATAAGGATGCCATTATCCATACGGTCAATCCTTCCGGATTCCAATGACAGGTGTGCAAAGGTAGTGCTGTTTTTGTGAATGACAAAATAATTTAACTATAAATAACACGCTTGATCCCAATGGGTTCTGTCTATATGGCCGAAAGGAAAAGCCGAAGATGCCGCATAAAAGTAAAGACACAAAGAGCGGACAGATTCCCTGTCAACGACAGACCGACGCGTTTTTTCAGAACAGGGCCTCAGCAGAAATATACCTGCATGGAAAGGCATATACTGTCAGCAGCAATCAGAAATAAGTCCTCAACCCGTCAGCCAAGT
This sequence comes from Prevotella multiformis DSM 16608, assembly GCF_000191065.1. Lineage (GTDB taxonomy): Bacteria > Bacteroidota > Bacteroidia > Bacteroidales > Bacteroidaceae > Prevotella > Prevotella multiformis. The sequence goes on along the minus strand of NZ_GL872282.1, from coordinate 718,449 downwards.
TTGGAAGTAAGCGGAAAAGCTGTCGGCCCGGAACGTCAAACCACAGACCCGACATGTTAAACTGCACGGAAGAAAATCCCGCCGAAGGCCGGGACGGGGATTCCCGGCGCTTGGGAATGTGATTCCCAGCGTCCGGTACTGCTGTTCCCAACCGGTTGGGAACAGCAGTACCGGCAATGCCCACCCTGTCCATAAAGTATCAACTTTGGCTAAAATAGTATTTGCAGTTTACGCTTTTAACCCTTATCTTTGCAGCAGTCTTTCCGACTGGCCGCAGGCGGGGCATCCGATGATGTCTGCCGAGGGGGCCAAAGAAGCGTAACATCCTAAAAACCAGAAATCAAAGATAACAGCATGAACAGAAGAAGTGTTTTCACCTTATTTATTACTCCTTCTGCGGCCCCGACATGAAGTCCGTCGTAGAACCGGGGGACTTCGAGGTGCTGGTAGGAGGCAGCAGCCGGGACGAGGACCTGCAGAAAGCGACCTTTACAACAGTAGAGAGACCCCTGCAAAACTCTATTTATATCAGAACATCATATTTGATTATCAATAAGTTACACTTTTCGAGAGTCTCATGTAATGGAGTTTTACCGAGGGCTCGTAGAATGAATATGAAAAGAATACTCCTTGCCATGGCTGCCGCCTTGCTCGCAGCGAACGCGGCAGGCTTATTCAGTAAGAACCCACTGTTGAAATTAATGTTCCTCGGCTTTGGAGGCATGAATCTCTTAAACAATGCAGGACATGAAATGTTAGGAGTACCTGAGCCGTCTGCCCCCAGGAGGAACTACAAGCAATATGATGATGAGCCACTCAACCCACGCTTAAACAATGTGGCATTAAGAGGGCGATCATTAATAGCAGATATCGACAATCAACCTGTCGTTATAAATATTTCAGATACCGCAGTAGACGCATTTGAAAAAAAGCCCTACCTTTGAACACGCTTGCAAATGCGGTGTTAAGAAAGTATGACGAAAACAGAGCTTCAGCTGCTAATAGCTATGACAGGACTTTAGCTTCACAGGAAGAACAAGAGCGACAGCGAGGTTATGGAATGAAATAATTTCTTACTATCAATACTTGTTAGCACCCCTGCCGGCGTAGAAGAGTTGCGTCGGTGGGGGTTTACTATAATAAAAAAGTGGAGAAGAAAAATCTTCCCCACGGATATATTAAATCATATCTTATTTACCTCAAATAATGTATTATTACATGAAGAGAAAGTAATTACTCATAATCTACCTTTAAAGTCTTCTCGCTCAAAGTGAGTTGAACTTTTGGGATTATAGTCTCATATGTTGTATTTGCTTCAACAATCTTGCTTAGATCTGCAAATGATATTTTTTTCCTAACAATCCATTTCCCTGTTCCTCCCTCCGATCTTGGCTCCAAAATCTCCCAGCCATTCACTTCCAAATATGCAAGCCCTTCCATCATATTTCGCACAACGATAGCTCTCCCATCAGTAGTTTTCATGATAGAAGGACGCTGTTGTCCATTTTCTCCCGGAGACATCAATATTACAAAGCACTGTTCTCCATTAGCCTTATTAGCCCATCTAACTTCAATGTAAGAATACATATAATAGTCTCTCTGCGTATCAGGTGCCGTTTTGCCCTGTGCCATACTATTTAATGTAATCGCCATGAGCAGAGCTACAAGAAACAGTCTTATCTTTCCCATAACATATAAACGTTAATGAGTACGCCGATAAAAGCGTACCCATAGTTAATGATTCATCTTAAAATAACTTCTGATGGTTATCATGTGACCATCCCATAGCATCCTTATAGTTGCTATTTCTTCTCCCACGCTTACGGCTATTTCCCCCGCCTAACGCAGCCTTAATTCCTGCCCCGAAGATGCAGGCACATACTGCTAATTCAATCATGATTAATTTCCTTTCTATCGTTTACGTTCAGTTATATCTACTTACAAAGGTGCGACTTTATTTTCGGATTACAAAACATTTATCACATTATATTCAACAAAGATATTTTCAGGGAGATTGAAAGATCTGACAACCTCCTATGCTATATTCATAAAAGTTTAAATTCAATTTCGGGCATCCTGATTCTCAACCTAAAATTAGGTTTGAAGTCTCTTCGACCCGAACTTTTTTTTATTTCGGTGTAACCGTCATCTCGAACTTTTTATGTGCGATGGAGAGTGCCGTCCACAAGGAAAGTAAGGCAGACAATTGACCGGTGATTTTTTCAGGAAACCGCAATCCCGTTTTCCCTCTTTTTCCGTCCGCAGACTGCCCCCATGACACCCGGAGGGCGGTTTCGGCTGTCAATTAGGCAGGAAAAATGCCGGCAAGATAAAATAAAGAAAGAAATCTTACGTTATGAGAATGAATTTACGTACTTTTGTACTTGAAATCATTTACAAAGAAAGGAAAGTCCAATGGCACAACTATCAGACCGGCTGAACAGGCTGGCACCTTCCGCAACGCTGGCAATGTCGCAGAAGAGCAGCGAGATGAAAGCGCAGGGCATCGACGTCATCAACATGAGCGTGGGCGAACCGGACTTCATGACCCCCGACTTCGTCAAGGAGGCGGGCAAGCAGGCGATCGACGACAACTACTCGAAGTATTCGCCCGTCCCCGGCTACCCCGCCCTCCGGAAAGCCATCGCAGAGAAGCTGAAGCGGGAGAACGGTCTGGACTACGCCGCTTCCGAGATCATCGTCGGGACAGGCGGCAAACAGGGGGTGTGCAACACCATCCTGGCACTGGTCAATCCCGGCGACGAGGTGATTATCCCCGCTCCTTACTGGGTGAGCTATCCGCAGATGGTGAAGCTGGCGGGTGGTGTGCCGGTCATCGTTCCGGCCGGCATCGGGGAGGACTTCAAGATCACCGCCGCGCAGCTCGAAGCGGCCGTCACGCCGAAGACGAAGCTGGTCATCCTCTGCTCGCCGAGCAATCCTACGGGGAGCGTCTATTCGGAAGAGGAACTCGGGGAGCTGGCCGGGGTGGTGCTCGCCCATGACGACCTGTTCGTCCTCTCGGACGAGATCTACGAACACATTAATTATATAGGGGGGCACAGCAGCATCGCCGCCTGTCCGGGCATGAAGGAACGGACGGTGGTCTGCAACGGCGTCAGCAAGGCCTACGCCATGACGGGCTGGCGGCTCGGATGGGTGGCCGCGCCGGAGTGGATCGTCAAGGGACTCGGCAAGCTGCAGGGACAGTACACCTCCGGCACGAGCAGCGTCAGCCAGATGGCGGCCCTGGCGGCCTACGAAGGCGACCAGAGCTGCGTGGCAGCGTTCCGCGAGACCTTCCGCCGCCGCCGCGACCTGATCGTCTCCCTGGCGAAGGACATCCCGGGACTGGAAGTGAATGTGCCGCAGGGAGCGTTCTATCTCTTCCCGGACTGCTCCGCCTTCTTCGGCAGGAGCGACGGGAAGCGGGTCATCCGCAATTCCACCGACCTCGCCCTCTACCTTCTCGAAGAGGGACACGTGGCGACGGTGGGCGGCGAAGCCTTCGGCGCACCCGGCTGTTTCCGGATGAGCTACGCGACGGACGACGCCAGCATAAAGGAAGCACTTCGCCGAATCAAGGGCGTACTCTCAAGGCTGGAATGAGAACGGAAAAGCAAATTGTAAGGAAGTACAGGCAAAAACTATACAACCACGATTGTTAAATGTTATTAATCGTACCTATAATTTTCTTTTAATTGCTATCTTTGCGGAGATAAGACCCCCTTTCCGGCGGTGTGCCGTAGCGTGTCTGTTTACAAACACTTAAGAATCAGAAAGATATTAACAATTTAATTCATTAATAACCTAAAATTAAAAATTTCATCAAATTATGGCAACTACACAACAAAAAGCAGCCCCGAAGAAAAAGTCCGAGGGCTTCACAGGAGTTAGAGGTGCATTCTGGATCATCGTCGTTTGCGCCATCGTTGCGTTCGTACTGTTCTTCACATGGTTCGGCAACGACATGCACTTCCAGGATCCGGGTACCAACGAGACACCGGCTGACGTATGGGGTACCATCTTCAAGGGCGGCGTTGTCGTTCCGGTCATCCACACCCTCCTGCTCACCGTGCTGGCTATGTCCATCGAGCGCTGGCTGGCGCTGAAGACCGCTTTCGGCAAGGGTGCGCTTCCCAAGTTCGTTGCAAACATCAAGGCAGCTCTCAACGCCAACGACCTCGCCAAGGCCAACCAGCTCTGCGACAAGCAGAAGGGTTCTGTGGCAAACGTGGTGAAGGCTTCCCTGAACGCTTACAAGGACATGGAGACAGGTGCCAACGCTAACCTGAAGAAAGCACAGAAGGTATCCAAGATCCAGCAGGCTCACGAAGAGGCTACGCAGCTCGAGATGCCGACCCTGACGATGAACCTCCCGATCATCGCCACCATCGTCACCCTCGGTACGCTGACCGGTCTTCTCGGTACGGTAACCGGTATGATCAAGTCGTTCTCCGCTCTGTCCGCAGGCGGCGGCGCCGACTCTGCCGCACTGTCTGCCGGTATTTCCGAGGCCCTGATCAACACCGCATTCGGTATCGCTACATCCTGGTGCGCAGTGGTTTCCTACAACTACTACTCAAACAAGGTCGACAAGTTGACTTACGCACTCGACGAGGTTGGTTATTCTATCGCTCAGACATACGAAGTAAACCACACGGAAGAGGCTTAATTTTTGCTGACCCTTTAAATATTTATCGCTATGGGTAAAGTAAAAATTAAGAAGAGTGACGTCTGGATCGACATGACACCTATGTCCGACGTGATGACCCTGCTGCTTACCTTCTTCATGCTGACTTCGACGTTCGTAAAGAACGAGCCGGTGAAGGTGAACACCCCGGGTTCCGTGTCCGAGACCAAGGTGCCGGAGAACGGCGTCCTGACGATTCTCGTCAGTCCTGAAAAGAGACCTGACGGCAAGCCGACCGGCGAAGGACAGGTGTTCCTGAGTTACGACAACACCAACGAACTGGCGCAGATCGTAGACCAGATGACCACCCTGACACCCGCACAGAAGAAGACTTTCGTGGCAGAGTCCACATTTGGTACTCCTCTCGACAAGCTGGCAGCCTACCTGTCAAAGCCGGCCGCAGAGCGGAGCAAAGAACTCCCTAAGATGGGTATTCCTCTCGACAGTATCCAGGGACAGGAGATGACGGAGTTCCAGCAGTGGGTCAACGCAGCCCGCCAGGTGAACCCGAAGGTGAGACTTGCCATCAAGTCCGACGCCGATTCTCCTTATGGAACAGTTAAGAAAGTAATGAGCGAGCTCCAGGACATGGACGAGAGCCATTACTACATGATCACGCAGTTGGACGCTAAAAAGGCTGCCCAGGCAGCTAACGGAGGGGCTAAGTAATGGCAAAGGAAAAGAAAAGTAAGCAGAAGAAGATGACCGTGCGCGTGGACTTCACGCCGATGGTGGATATGCTGATGCTGCTCATCACCTTCTTCATGCTCTGTACCTCGCTTAGCAAGCCTTCGACGATGGAGCTGACCATGCCGAGCAATGACAAGACGCAGGACGATACGAAGAAGAACGAAGCCAAGGAGTCGCACTCCATCACGATCTACATCGCCGACGGAGACAAGATGTTCTACGGCAACGGTAAACCCGAGTACGACAATGCGAACTGGCTGAAACCCGCCGACTGGAGCAACACTCCGAAAGGCATCCGGTACGTTCTCCAGCACAAGCAGGTGGGCGATCCTTCTACCGGCGAGGCAATCACCGTCCCGTATCAGGACATGGAAATTGCCGTCAAGGAGCTGAACCAGAAGAAGCAGGCCGATCCGAAGGCTTATCCGGACAGCATCTACCAGTCGGAGATCGCTGCCATCAAGAGCGGTATGATCAACGGCAAGAAGGTATCGACAATGACCGTTATCATCAAGCCGACCGATCAGGCTTCTTATCGTCACTTGGTAGACATTCTCGATGAAATGCAGATTTCATATATTGGAACTTACGTCATTGACAAGCTGACAGACCAGGACAAGGCTCTTCTGGCCAAGAAAGGTGTGAAGGCTTAATCACTGATTCGTAAACAATTAAAGAAAGAAACAATGGCAAAAATAGATCTATACGATCCGAAATGGGTCGACATGGTGTTCGCCGGAAAGAACAAGGAATACGGTGCCTACAGGCTCCGTAAGACCGTCTCCCAGCGTAACATCAAAGCATTGGCTATTCTGCTGTGTGCTGCATTCCTCGGCGGTGGTTACTTGGCTTACCAGATCAAGAAGCACAACGACGAACTGGCAGCCCAGGCGGCGTATGCGGCCAAGATGGAGCTGGCAGCCCTCGAACAGGCAAAGAAGGACCAGGCGGAACGCAAGAAGAACCAGCCGAAACCGGAACAGAAGAAGATCGAACCGGAGAAGGTGGTGCCTGAAACGCGTGCCACTGTCAAGTTCACTGCCCCTGTCATCAAGGACGACAAGGACGTGAAGGAGGAAATGCCGCCTATGGTCAAGATGAACAAGGAGACGAAAGCCGTCGGCGTGGAGAACAAGGAAGGTACGGAGGACCGTACCGAAGTCGCTGCACGTACGACCGTCGCTACTCCCGAACAGGTTGTGCCGAAGATCGAGAAGCCGGTCGTTGAGGCTCCGAAGCCGGAACCCAAGGAAGAGGTGGAGAACAAGATCTTCACCGTGGCGGAGCAGATGCCTTCGTTCAAGGGCAATGTGAACGCATGGCTGAGCTCGCACCTGCAGTACCCGGCTGTGGCTGCCGAAAACGGCATCCAGGGACGCGTCATCGTCAAGTTCGTTGTCGGACGCGACGGAAGCGTCAGCCAGGCACAGGTCCTCCGCGGCGTCGACCCGTCGCTCGACCGTGAGGCGCTGCGTGTTGTCAACAGCATGCCGAAGTGGAACCCGGGCATGAACAACGGCCAGGCGGCCAACGTCTGGTTCACCCTGCCCATCACCTTCAAGCTGCAGTAAAAGCACGACTGATATGAAAAGACCGAGATTCTACATTACAGTAGGATGGATGCTGACCCTCGGCTTCCTTCTGTCCGCCTGCGGACAGAAGAAGGTCAGGGACGGCAGAACAGATACACCGACGTCAGGGACGATTAAGTTCGCCTCTGACGAAAGTTTTAGTCCTATTATCGAGGAACTGCTGCAGACGTATCAGTTCCGTTATCCACAGACCCACCTGCTGCCGATCTATACGGACGACAACAAGGGGATGAAACTGATCCTCGACCAGAAGGTCAACCTCTTCTTCACTTCGCACAAGCTGACGAAGGGAGAGGACGCCATGTTACGGGGGAAAGGTCCTATTCCGGAGGTATTCCCGATAGGATATGACGGGATCGCCTTCATCGTGAACCGTGCCAACAGCGATTCCTGCATCACGGTCGGCGACGTGAAGAAGATTCTCAGCGGACAGATTGCACGATGGAAACAGCTGGATCCGAAGAGCGGCCGGGGCGACATCGAAGTCGTCTTCGACAACAGGGCTTCGGCGACGCTGCATTATGTCGTCGATTCCATCTTAGGCGGAAAGAACATCAAGAGCGCGAACATCGTCGCGGCCAGCAGCAGCAAGGCGGTCATCGACTATGTTCACAAGACTCCCAATGCGATAGGTGTCATCGGATCCAACTGGTTGAACGACCACCGCGACTCCACGAACACCACATTCAAGAAGAACATCACGGTGGTAGGCATCTCTAAGACCACCGTCGCACAGCCCGGCAACAGCTGGCAGCCCTATCAGGCTTACCTGCTCGACGGCAGATACCCGTTCGTCAGGACGATCTATGCCATCGTTGCTGATCCCCACAAGGCGCTGCCGTGGGCTTTTGCCAATTTCGTCACCAATCCGATCGGACAGAAGATCATCTTCAAGGCGGGTCTGCTGCCTTACCGGGGAGAGATCAACATCCGGGAAGTGGAGGTGAAGACGGAATAGCGCTGGCAGGCGGCATCCGACAGGCATCAAAGTGGCACCCATGAAAGCGGCGGTCACAAAGGAGCGGTCACAGCTCCGGAGTCTCTCCTCTCCCTGCCATTTCCGCTTATCATCGCTTTTCTCCGCCCATCCCAGCTTATCATCACCTATTATCACCCATCCCCTCACAGAAAGTAACCCTTTAAAGAACGAGAATTATGAATACAAAGAAATATCTTATCGCCGGAGCATTGATGTTGGCAATGTCTGCGCCGGCAACGGCACAGGAAGTCAACTATGCCGAGGCACTGAAACCCATCACCGCTGCCATCCAGGCCGCACCGAACGACCCGAAGGCGGCCAAGGATCTCATCAAGGAGTATCAGAAGACCTTCAAGAAAAGTGAAGAGGCGATCGTCGCACTGGGCAACGTCTATCTGCTGCAGCACAATTTCACCGCTGCGACCGATATTGCCAACAGCGTGGTGAACAACAAGAAGTTCAACGGAAGTCTGGGGTATGTCCTCCTGGGCGACATCGCGGCTCTCCAGGACTCCATCGGCAACGCCGGTGCCGCCGCACAGCAGTACCAGACCGCCATCAGCCTCGACCCGCAGAACGTCGCGGCTTACGAGCGTTATGCGAAGGTCTACCGCCATGTAAACTCCAAGGTGGCTGTCGCCAAGCTCGAAGAGCTCCGCAAGGTGAAGCCGGATTACCCGGTTGAGGCGACGGCTGCGGAGATCATGCTCAGCGACGGCAAGTACAAGGAGGCGCTCGCATGGTACGACAAGGGGAATCCTGCCTATATGTCCGAGGACAACTTCTACAACTACGGTTTCGCCGCCTACATCACGAAGAACTACCAGAAGGCATTGGATGTCATGAAGAAGGGTCTGCAGAAGTTCCCGAACAGCGAATACCTCAGCCGTATCGCCATGATGGCGTCGGTCGAACTGAAGGATTATCCTTCTGCCATCAGCTACGGAAAGGTGGTCTTCGCCGGTACGGGCAAGAAGGTCGCCAACGACTATGATGTCTATGCCAAGGCGCTCTGCGGTGCGCAGCAGTATGACGAGGCCGTCAGCACGGTCAACAAGGCGCTCGAGGTCGATGCGAAGAACGTGGAGCCTCTGAAGACGCTGGCTGCCATCTATGCCGCACAGGGCAATGAGGACAAGTCGCTCGAGGTGCAGCAGGAGTATCTCTCCAAGAGCAGGAAGGCTACCAACAACGACTGGGCGACGCTTGCCAACACGTACGTGACGAAGGCGGAGGCTCTGACGGACCGTGACGAGAAGAATGCCGTCCTGGCGAAGGCGCTGGATGTCTACGAGCAGATGGTCGAGAAGTTCCCGTCTATCTCCGACTGGGTATGGCTGAACCAGGCGAATGTGGCACAGCTCATGAACGACCCGGACAAGGTGGCTGAGATCTATCAGAAGGTGGCTGCCTATGAGGAGAAGAAGCCCAAGCTCGATGAGGACAGCAAGAGCTATCTGGAGAGCGTGTACTACGGCCTCGGCTACTACTATTCGAAGAAGGGCAACAAAGAGCTTGCTGACCAGTATTTCAACAAGGTGCTGAAAGTGAACCCTGACAACGTGGATGCCAAGAAGGCACTGGGAATGTAATTATCTGAAACAATCATTGATAGGAGGGCGATGGTCGCAATGACCGTCGCCTTTTTTCGGTTCTTCCGTTAAATGCGTAGATTGGAAACAGGATAAAGGCTTATGCCCTTGCAGGGTATGACTGTCCAGAATCAGACAGTCTTAAAAGACAGGATAAACTGCAAGATAAAATACCGGAAAAAGACAAACAGATACGATGTCTGTCCGTCAGCATGTCTTTCCGACTTCTACAAACAACTTATTCTCATATCATCGGTGTTTGTAAACATTTTTATGCGGTCCAAAGCTGACACATGCTCTTCTGGCTCCTGAAAGATGCCTGATTGACTTGCAGCAGATGCCCTTTCAGCGTGTTACCAACGCCCTTTTGAAGCCCAATCAGGCACCTTTTACGAATGGCTTAATAACCAGTTGATTGACTGCTGGTTACAAATCTGCTCTTTGCACGTGTTCTTTATATTTGCAGATGATTTGTTTGAAATTATGCAATGGTTTTTCAAAACCTTATCTGTCTTTTCAACGTATCAAAATGAAAAGGTCTTTGTATCAGGTGATGATGACAGAACAGGCAGTTGTCGGTCTGGCCATGTTTTTGTTGAATGAACCACTTCGGTTCTTCCGTTAAAGCTATATGGAAAGCATCCACGCATTGAACGAAAGACCCTTTTTTCTGCCGCCCTGTGGGCGGATCCGCCTGCGGAGGAGGCTCTGCGTAAGGACGGATGCCGATGAAACGCACGGCCGTATGGATTTTCCAATATCTCTGTCTGCTGCCCCTGTCCCTCTGCCTGCCGACTGTTCCTGCCTTCCCGCCTGTTGGCCTTGAATCGCCGGCCTGCGCTCCGTCTCTCCGGTCCGCCGGCCTCAGACTCCGTTTTTCTCCTCCTGCATGGAATCAAAAACGGCTGCATTTATTTTGCAGTTCGCTTGATTTAGTGTATCTTTGTGGCTATGAATGCACAGCAGGCACAGAATATACGTTGGAGTGAAAACATCATCATCGCAGACGGTGATTATATAGACCATGTCGCTTTCGACCTCATCGTGAACTTTGAGCGGATGCTGGACCGTCGGATTCCTGCCGCCGACTTTAGTCAGTGGGCTGTTGACATCGCTCTTGACGGACGGCTGAAGCCCGGTGACCACGAGACGCAGGTGGTTCTGCTGCACGACAGGAAGCACCTGAAGCTGGAGAACTTCGCCCCGTCCGACTATGAGAAGGAGCTGAACGGACAGGCTTTCAGGGACGCCCGTCTCGGCGAGTTCATCATCAACGCCATTGCCACGGGACATGAAGAGAGCGGGAAGGAGGCTGTCCTGCTCGATCTGCTGAATGTCCTTTGCAGTCATGAGGAGGTGAAACGCATCATGGTCGTGCCGGATGCAGAGGACAGCTCCCTGCTGCATTCCATTAAGAGAATCTTTGAGGAGGTCGATGATGAGCTGAAGCATGTCACGCTCTTTGCCATGCAGCCTGTCGAGGGCGGCAACTTCAGGCAGCAGATTCTGGGGTATTCGCTTCTGAATTCAATGGGCATCTCTTCTTCAGAAATAGACGGTAAGATAAAATAACAAGTAAGATAAATGGGAAAAGTTTTAATGATCGGTGCAGGTGGTGTGGCCACCGTAGCCGCTTTCAAGATCGTCCAGAACCGGGACGTGTTTACGGAGTTCATGATTGCCAGCCGCCGCAAGGAAAAGTGCGACGCACTGGTCAAGGCCATCCATGACAAGGGCTACAAGGCCGACATCAAGACCGCACAGGTGGATGCGGACGACGTGGAGCAGCTGAAGTCATTGTTCAGCGACTTCAAGCCTGAGCTGGTGATCAATCTCGCTCTGCCTTATCAGGATCTGACGATCATGGACGCCTGCCTGGCCTGCGGCTGCAACTATCTCGACACCGCCAACTACGAGCCGAAGGACGAAGCGCACTTCGAATACAGCTGGCAGTGGGCTTACAAGGACCGGTTCGAGAAGGCGGGACTGACGGCTATCCTCGGCTGCGGTTTCGATCCGGGTGTTTCGCAGGCTTATACTGCATACGCAGCAAAGCATCACTTTGATGAGATTCACTATCTCGATATTGTTGACTGCAACGCCGGCAATCACCACAAGGCGTTCGCCACGAATTTCAATCCGGAGATCAACATCCGTGAAATCACTCAGAAGGGACTTTACTATGAGGACGGCAAATGGATTGAGACAGAGCCGCTGGCTGTGCATCAGGATCTGACCTATCCGAACATCGGCCCCCGTGACTCTTATCTCATGCACCACGAGGAGCTGGAGTCACTGGTGAAGAATTATCCTACTATCAAGCGTGCCCGCTTCTGGATGACATTCGGCAAGCAGTACCTTACTTACCTCGACTGCATCCAGAACCTCGGCATGAGCCGTATCGACGAGATTGAATACGAAGCACCGTTGGCTGACGGCTCCGGCAAGACGGCGAAGGTGAAGATCGTGCCTCTGCAGTTCTTGAAGGCGGTGTTGCCTAACCCGCAGGACCTCGGCGAGAACTATGACGGCGAGACCTCCATCGGCTGCCGTATCCGTGGTATCAAGGATGGTAAGGAACAGACTTATTACATCTATAACAACTGTAAGCATCAGGATGCCTATAATGAGACAGGTATGCAGGGCGTGAGCTATACGACAGGCGTGCCGGCAATGGCTGGTGCAATGATGTTCTTCAAGGGACTGTGGCGCAAGCCAGGTGTATGGAACGTGGAGGACTTCGATCCGGATCCGTTCCTGGAGGTGCTCAATAAGCAGGGCCTGCCTTGGCATGAAGTGTTCGGCGGTGATTTAGAACTATAAGAAGATGGCTTGCTCTTTGGATTTTATCGAATTTGTCTGCAGTCAGATAGCTGCGGCAGGGACTGTGAGATACAGGAAAATGTTTGGCGGTTACATCATTTATGTTGACGAAAAGCCCGTCATCACAGCCTGCGACAATATACCTTACGTGAAAGAACACGAGGCGATCAAGCCGATGATGCTGTCTGCCGAACGTGGATTCCCCTACGAAGGTGCCAAGGAACACTACGTTTTAGATGTTTCAAGGTCTGATTTTGCAGTCAGGGTTGTCAAGACCTTAGCAGAGGTTTTGCCCTATCCAAAAAGCAGAAAGAAGAAATAATGTTTTATCAATCAAAAACGAGATATATAGTATATGGCAAAAGAAGATACAGGCGCTGCATCAGCTGCTGAGGGAAAACTGAAAGCCTTGCAGGCCGCGATGTCCAAGATAGAGAAAGACTTTGGGAAAGGGTCCATCATGCGGATGGGCGATGAACAGATAGAGCAGGTAGAGGTCATCCCTACGGGCAGTGTGGCCCTTGATACCGCACTCGGCGTGGGCGGTTATCCGCGTGGCCGCATCATCGAGATCTTCGGTCCGGAGAGTTCCGGTAAGACCACCCTCGCCATCCATGCCATCGCCGAGGCGCAGAAGCAGGGCGGCATCGCTGCCTTCATCGATGCCGAGCATGCCTTCGACCGTTTCTATGCGGAGAAGCTCGGCGTGGATGTGGATAACCTCTGGATTTCGCAGCCTGACAACGGCGAACAGGCTCTGGAGATTGCCGACCAGCTGATCCGCTCCTCCGCCATCGACATTCTTGTAATCGACTCCGTGGCGGCCCTCACGCCGAAGAAGGAGATCGAAGGCGACATGGGCGACTCTGCCGTCGGCCTGCAGGCACGCTTGATGAGTCAGGCTCTGCGCAAGCTCACCTCCACCATCTCAAAGACCAACACCTGTTGCATCTTCATCAACCAGTTGCGTGAGAAGATTGGTGTGATGTTCGGTAACCCAGAGACAACAACGGGTGGCAACGCCCTGAAGTTTTACAGTTCCGTCCGCCTTGATATCCGCCGTGTTACATCTATCAAGGACGGCGATCAGGTGATCGGTAACCAAGTTCGTGTAAAGGTTGTCAAGAACAAGGTAGCTCCTCCTTTCCGCAAGGCGGAGTTCGAGATAACCTTCGGTGAGGGAATCTCAAAGATCGGCGAGATCGTCGATCTGGGCGTGCAGTACGGCATCATCAAGAAGAGCGGCAGCTGGTTCAGCTATAAGGACACGAAGCTCGCCCAGGGCCGTGATGCCACCAAGACGATGATCAAGGACAATCCCGAACTGGCCGAGGAGCTGGAGGGACTGATCAAGGAGGCCATCTCGGCACAGACGAAATAAGCGCACGGAGCGTGTCGGGGATGTCAATTCTGCAGGGCAGACAACCCGTCTGTCCTGCCGTTTTGTGTCGGATGGTCCCGTGCGCTTTCTTCCTATATGGAACAGTAGTCAGGCATCCATCCATGGATGGCATAGGCGTTGTCTTTCATCAGTCTCTGCACATAACGTATCCTACCAGACATTGAGACACCCGTTCCCAAGGCTTGGGATTCCTGTTCCCAGGCATCGGGACTTCTGCTCCCAGGCATCGGGAATCGTGTTCCCGGGTGTCGGTATGACATCTGTTTGCAGGAATGAAGGCAGGAACAGTGCTCCTTTCGTGAATCCGGCCTTGTCTTTCTTTGCTTAAAGTACCATCATAATTTATTTTTTACTCCCATGTTACCGTTCTCTTCCCTTTCTTCCAATGAGCGTGCGCTTCTTATGCTGATGGCTTATTTTTATAGTGACAAGCTTACAGAAGGCAAGCTTAGGAATCTGTCAGCCATGATAATGTCCCCGGCTCTCTTTGAGCAGGTCTTTGTTTCGTTGAGGAAAAAGAAAGTCTTACGGGAAGAACTTAAATACTATTACAATGGTCCTAAGGTCTACCAGATAGGGAAGGAAATGGTGATACCGGCTGTCATCAGTCTTTTCAAGGCGGAAAACAAAAGGCTGTTGACCAGCATCCGTTCCGCTTATAATGCAGAACATAGATATGGTAAACCGGCATCGCTGGTCCGTCTGACAGCTTATTTTGCTGCGCCGACCGAACCGGAGGCGATAGAGTCGGCTTATGGGCAGACTGTTGATGATTTTTGCAGAAGCTGTTCCGTCCTGCTTTGTGACAAGGAGTATGCTTTGTTCTTCCAGTCTGTTTCTGACGATGTGTTCTCCGGAATTCTGAATCTCTCTCTCGGTGAAGCTTTGATACAGGATAAGGAGATTGACTGGGCTTATCTGAAAGGTCTTGTATCAGACTCCAGGAAGAATACGCTGCTTCAGAAGCGCACCCTGGAATCCGTTTTCGCATTCTATTATTATTTGGGGACCGGGGAATTCTGCATCGATCTTCATAAGTCCATTGTCAATCCTTTCAGTCTCCAGATAGCAGCCATTGAAGCTTTGTATAAAGGCGACAATGCTTTGGCTTACAAGCTCTACGCCAAGGCGATGGCGGCGAACAACAAGGTCGCTCCTCAGAAAGGGATCTTTTTGAATCCCGTTTCCAATTATTATTTCGCGCTCGCCGCTATCCTGACCAACACGGAGACTTCCCTGAAGAAAATCGAGACGATCGTGAAGCGGAACGGGGAAGGCGCTTACACGCCGACCTACTTCCTGGTATCGCCCCTGAAGGATTATTTCTGCGGGAAAACCGAGCCGGCAGTCTCCCCGTCGGCTTATCGGTCACTGCTCGACAGCTCCTATGGAAAGATGGTCCGCTGGCTTACCGGGAAGCTGTACAGCCGTCTCGGCATCCTCTCCGGCAAGGTGTCCAGGCCGCTCGAAAAGCCGAACTGGGCTTACCTGCGGCATGAAGCCGGTTTCCCGGAAGACGAGGGGCATGCCGGAGAGCTGCAGCGGAAGTTCGGCGGCTCCTCCGTGCTCGACCGGCTGGAGATAAAGTCGGTCTGGCAGCTCCGGCTGGAGACGCTCATTGCCGAGAACCAGGCCGGAAGCGGCAAGGACGAGCGGGACGGACGGGAGACGATGCTTGTCTACCTCATCCGCTATGGTACGATCGTCCCCATCCTCAAGCGGCGGCTGAAGAACGGCAGCTGGTCTGTGGGGAAGGAGCTGTCCGTGCGCGACCTGCTCAATCTCGACGACCCCTGTCTGGATGCCGCGGACCAGCGTGTCAGGGAAGGCATCTTCTCGTGGGAATACAGCATTTATGTAGACAAGTACATCCATCTCCTCGTCGGCTGCGACCATGTCTACACGGGTTCTGCCTATGAACTCCAGCCGGTGAAGGTACACAGCGAGAAACCTTACCTTATCATCGACAAGCGGAAGGACGGCTCTTTCGGGGTATCGACGAATGTCGAAGAACTGGAGAAAGGAGAGAAGAGTTCGTTTTTCTACAGGAAGAATACGGAAACGGACTATTCCGTGTTCATGCCTTCCGCCTTTGAATACAAGACCTACAAGAACATCCTCGCACAGCGGGTCTATCCGGCCGAGGCCGAGCCGCTGCTCGTCAGGCTGATCACGGCGATCGGCGGAAAGACGGAAATCCACTCCAACATGGTGGCGGAACTGGACGACCTGCAGCAGGTGCCTGTCCCGCCCTGCGTCACGCTGCGTGTCGGCCCTGCGGCAGACAACAGCTTCCAGCTTGCGGCGGTGGTGCGCGCTTCGGACAGTCTCCTCTTCGTTCCGGGAAAGGGGAACATCACCTCGATCGTCGAACAGGACGGCAGGAAGGTGCAGCTGGTACGCAACCTGAAGCAGGAGCGGAAGAGCATGACGGAGATCAGCCGGGAACTGGCCGCGCTGGACTTCCTTGAAGAGGACGAGGACTGGATGCCCGAGAGCATCACGGAGTCGGTGACGCTTCCTGTCCAGACGATGCTCCCTTTCATCCAGTGGTGCAAGGAGCACGGGGAGGTCTGTGTGCTGGAGTGGGCGGAAGGCTGCAAGGTGACCTTCCATCCGGGCATCAGCAGCAGTGCGGCGCACATAGCCTTCAAGTCGAAGAACAACTGGTTCGAGGTGGAGGGCGATGTCGAAATCAGCGACGGACAGGTCCTCTCGCTGCAGAAGCTGCTCGACCTGATGCACCGGAATGCCCGGCAGAAGTACATCCGCATCGGCGACAGCGAGTTCATCACGATCAGCAACCGGCTCTCGCATCTTCTGAAGCGGCTCGACACGGTGACGAACGAGAACCGTTCGCATCTGCAGATGGCACCGGCGGCGGTGTCCCTGCTGGGCGACGTGCTGGACGACGCCTCCCTGCACATCCGGCGTGACGGGGCGGTCGATGCCTTGCGCCGGCGCATCGAGGAGAGCAGCAGGCACGTCCCCGCCGTCCCCAGGACCCTGCAGGTACAGCTGCGCGACTATCAGGAGGAGGGATTCGAATGGATGTCGAAGCTGACGGCATGGGGGGCAGGGGTCTGCCTGGCTGACGACATGGGACTGGGCAAGACCCTCCAGACCATCACCCTGCTGCTCGAACAGCAGGAGAAAGGGGCCTCGCTGGTCGTCGCCCCGGCATCGGTCGTGCCCAACTGGCGCAACGAGCTCCGGCGGTTTGCCCCGACCTTGCAGGTAACGGTGCTCAACCAGAGCGGAGACCGCCCGGGCGACATCAAGGCGGCGAAGTCGGGCGAAGTCATCATCATCACCTATGCCCTGCTGAACATCCAGCAGGACGACCTCACGGACAGGGAGTGGAACGTCGTCTGCCTGGACGAGGCGCATACCATCAAGAATGCCAATACGAAGATGTCGAAGGCGGCCATGAAGCTGCAGGCGCAGCGCAAGGTCATTCTGACGGGTACGCCCATCCAGAACCACCTGGCGGAACTGTGGAACCTCTTCCAGTTCATCAATCCCGGTCTTCTGGGGAGTGCCGAACAGTTCAAGAAGAAGTTTATCCTGCCCATCGAGGGCGACAACGACAAGAGCCGCCAGAGCCAGCTCCGCAAGCTGATCTCGCCTTTCCTGCTGCGGCGGACGAAGAGCGAGGTCATCGACGAACTGCCTGCGAAGAACGAGATCAGGCTGCCGGTCGAACTGTCCTCCGACGAGATGGCGATGTATGAAGTCCGCAGGCGGGAGACGGAGGAAAAGGTGCGTGCCAACGCCGCCGACAAGGTGAGTACGCTGGCGGAGATCACCCGCCTGCGGCAGATGGCGTGCAGCTGTTCGCTGGTCGACAGGAAGTGGAAACTCCCCAGCAGCAAGGTGCTCGCCTTCATCGACCTGGCCGAGAGCCTGAACGACAGCGGCAACCGCGCCCTTGTCTTCAGCCAGTTCACGAGTTTCCTCGACGAGGTGAGACGGGCCATGGACAAGGCGCGGCTGCCTTATCTCTACCTTGACGGCAGTACGCCGATGGCGCAGCGTGAGAAGCTGGTGCAGGACTTCCAGACGGGCAGGTGTCCTTTCTTCCTGATCAGTCTGAAGGCCGGAGGACTGGGGCTGAACCTCACGGGGGCGAACTACGTCATCCATCTTGACCCCTGGTGGAATCCCGCCATCGAGCAGCAGGCCACCGACCGCGCCTACCGCATCGGGCAGAAGCAGGAGGTGACGGTCTACCATCTGATCAGCCAGCACACCATCGAGGAGAAGATCCTCCGGCTGCACCGGACGAAGCGCAATCTCTCCGATTCGCTCCTCGAAGGAACCGACATCTCGCACGCCATGACGCAGGAGGAGCTGCTCGAACTGCTGCAGGACAACAGATAGCCGTCCGCCGTGAGGGAAGCGGCAGGAAAAAGGTTCTTCCGTTGAATGCGCGGATGTTTTTTCGCATCGCTTCAACGGAAGAACCGAAGTGATCTGTTGAACAAAAACATGGCCAGGACGGTCAGCGGTCTGTTCTGTCATCATCTCCCGATGCAAAAACCTTTTCAATTTGATATGTTGGAAATACGGATAAGGTTTTGAAAAACCATTACATAATTTCAAACAAATCATCTGCAGATTAAAAAGAAACGTGTAGAAAGCAGGTTTGTAACCGGCAGTCAATCAACTGGTTATTAAGACGTTTGTAAAAGGTGCCTGATTGGGCTTCAAAAGGGCGTTGGTAACACGGCAATAGAGCACCGGTTGCATCCCGATCAGGCATCTTTCAGAAGCTAAAGGAGCATGTGTCAGCTTTGAGCCGCATAAAAATGTTTACAAACGCCGGTGATATGGGAATAAGTCGTTTGTGGAAGAAGGAAAGACAGACTGATGGACAGGCATTGTATCTGTCCGTCTTTTCTGCATTTTATCTTGCAGTCTGTTCTCCTTTGCAGGACCCTCTGCTTTCGGACAGTCATACCCTGCAAGTGCGTAAGCCTTTATTCTGTTTCCAGTCCATGTATTTAACGGAAGAACCGGAAAGAAGCCGGAGGAGCGGGCCGGTGGCCGGGCGACTGCGTTCCGGCCGTGCTCCTTTGGCTTCCTTGTCTGTTTCTTTCGGGAGGGGGTCACTGCCGCCGGGGCTTCGCCCACTCCTTCCCGATCTCTTCCAGGGTGATTCCCAAGAGTTCCATCTCGCGGAAGAGGGAGGGAAGCGTCTGGGAGAGGAAGGCCTTGCGGCGCGCCGTCATGATCTGTTCCCTTGCACCGTCCGAGACGTAGTAGCCCAGTCCGCGCCGGATGTAGATGATTCCCTCACGGGCAAGCAGCTCGTATGACTTCACGGCGGTGTTGGTGTTCACCTGCAGCATGACGGCATACTCCCGGACGGACGGTATGCGGTCGTCGGTCTTGTAGGTCCCGGCAATGATCTCGTCGCACAGACGGTCTGCCATCTGTTCATAGATGGCCTTGTTATCCTCGAATTTCATACTGTTCAGATGTTTATCCAGCGGTTGTTGATTACTTGCATGCGTGTATAGAGTCTGTACGCTCCCCAGTACGCCAGCAGGATGATCGCCCCGCAGATGATGTTGCTGAGGAGGATGTACCGTGGGGAGTCCGGCAGATAGACGACGTAATCCGTGTTGGCTTGAATCAGGTAGGCGGCGAGCGTGATGCCTGCCACGGCGAGAATCCCGATGAGGGTCATTGCCGCCAGGGTCTTCAGCCATGCGCTCTTGCGGAAGAGCATGCCGCCCAGGATGGCAAAGGCGTTGAACAGCAGCATGCCTTCCAGCTTCGCCCATAGCGGCGACGGCCCCGTGCCCGTCAGAAAGAACCCGGGCATCATGCCGATGAGGGAGGCTCTTCCGCCGTGGTGGATGAGCATGTTGAGCAGCTGCTGCGCGCAGTCTGCCGCCAGGAGCGCCGCCAGGATGGCGGCGGGGAAGACGAGCGTGACGAGCAGTATCCGTGCGAGGAATTTCTCGAGGTTCGTGGCGGGGAGCATCATCTCGCTGATGCGGGCCTGACGGGTCGACAGGTCTTTGATGACCATGGTGGCGATGACGAAGAACGCCACGAGGCAGATGGCCTTGATGAGCCCCTGTGCGCCGGCGATCCGCCATGCCATGTCATCATGCGACAGGGCCGTCCAGTTGAAAGGCTGGCTGTCCAGCATGACGATGATGAAGAAGGTGATGGCGAAGCCCAGGAAGGTGTTGGACAGTGAGCGGCGGCGCACGAGGATGAGGCGGCCTGTTACTTTTCCGAAGCGGTTCAGATCAAATTTTTTCATATTTTCTTTTCCTCCTTGTTCTTTATTTCGTTCTTGTTGTGTGGTCGGTGATTCCGCCGTTCCCTGTCACGTTCTGCTGTACGGGCCGGCGGGTCGTCCCCGTGAGCTTGATGCCGGCATTGCCCGACACGTCGAAGGATGCGGTGTCTGTCCTGTCGAAGTTCACTTCCATGCCGGCGTTCCCGCTGATGTCGAAGGCGGCACGGCGGGCGGTGAGGTTCTGGAATTTCACTCCGGCATTGCCCGACAGCTCCATGTCGAACTGTCCCACCGTCATCCGGTGTGCCTTGACGGCGGAGTTGCCTTCGATGTCGAGGCTGAGCCTGTCGAGCGTGACGGAATCGGGGAAGACCAGCAGGCCGTTGCCGTCCTGGCTGATCTGCGTGAGGGTGGGGGAGGTGATGTACACCTTGACGGTGTTGTCTCCCTGATGGGAACTGCTGAAGTAGATGATGTCTTTCGCACGGGCCTCGTCTGTGCTGTAAACGTTCAGGACGTGGTTCTTCACGCTCACCTTCATGCCCCGGAGCAGCTTTTCCTTCCCTTCAAGTCTTACGCCGGGCTTCTTGCCCTGCAGGAAGTAGACGGCCATGTTCCCGTCCAGTTGCACGCGGTCGAAGTCGGCGGCGGGCATGGTCTTCCTGACGGTCGGGCCGTAGTCGGCCTTTTTCATGAGACAGGAACTGAGCGGCAGCGTGCAGGCTGCCATGGACAGCAGGGCTGTGAGGATGTGGATGGATGGTCTTTTCATAGGTGTGTCCTCCTTGTTTTTATTTTAGTTTTCCCGATGTGACGGCGTTGAACAGCAGTTCCAGGTTGATGACGGTCTCGCCGTCGCCCTCTCTGCGGCGCGTGATGACATGATTGCCTTGTACGGACGGCTCGGCATAGAGCACGGTGTCGTCCATCTCGGCGGGCTGCCGGATGCCGAAGCTGTAAGTCTCCATGACCTCCTCCGTCGATGCGTCGAGCAGCAGCCGGGAGTTGTCGAGGATGAGGATATGGTCCAGCAGCTGCTCGATGTCGTGTACCTGATGGGTGGAGATGATGAGCGACGAGCCGTCGGCCATGTTGCCGGCGACGACCTTCCGGAAGCCCGCCTTGGAGGGGATGTCCAGGCCGTTGGTCGGTTCGTCCATCAGGAGCAGCCGGCAGCCTGTGGCGAGGGCGAAGCTCATGTAGACCTTCTTCTTCTGTCCCATGGAGAGCTGTTTCATGTCTACTTCCCCCGGCATCTCGAAGTCGGACAGGCATTTCCGGAGGATCTCCCGGCTGAAGCGGGGATAGAAATCCTCGTGGATTTTCGTGTAGCTTTCGAGGCTCATGTCGGGGAGGTCGTATTCCTCGGGCACGAGATACAGCTCCTGGAGCATTTCCGGATGGCGGCGGCCGGCGTCGAATCCGTTTACGGTGATGCTGCCTTTCTGCGGCTTCAGAAGTCCTGCTGTCAGGTAGAGCAGTGTGCTCTTGCCCATTCCGTTCTTGCCCAGCAGGCCGTAGATGCGGCTTTCGTCGAGCCGGAGGCTGAGGCCGTCAAACACGTTGTGCTTGCTTCCCCGGTAGCCGAAGGTGAGGTTGTTTGCTTGAATCATTTGGCTTTTTCTTTTAAGGGTCTTGTTTCTGTTGCTTGTCTGTTCTCTTTCGGACAGTCAGTATATGTGTACTGTTTCGATATTACACTGCAAATGTAGGACGATTATTTGATACCTGCAAGTTTTTCGGCGGAAAAAACAGGATGAAAGGCGATTTTCCTTCATTTTTCTTTTCCTGCTTCTTTGTGTCCGGATTCTCTCCGGAGGTGTCGGAACAGTCCTCCATGAAGGGATAACAGCTTTCATTACAGACACCTGCCTATCTCTTCAGACTGCCGGAAAAGCCCCCCTGCACAGGCTGTTCCCGTTCGGAGACAGGATGCCGGATCTTTCCCCTTTTCTTTCTCTCTCCTCCCTTTCTTTCCTTCTCCGGAGGGGTCTGATGCGTTCCCTTTCTGTCTTCTCTGTTCTCTTAGCCTTCCTCCAAGTGGACAGTAGTTTAATCAATTCATCCTCTGTCTTCTCTGTTCTCTTAGTCTTCCTCCAAGTCCTCTCCAAGTTCCCCAAAATCCTCCCCGAGTTCCCCTCCAATTCTCCTCAAGAGCCGTCTGGCGCATTGCCGAGAACTTCTTCTACTCCCCGTTCTCTTCAAGTTCTCTCTCCGTTCTCTTCAAGTTCTCTCTCTCCGTTTTCTTCAAGTTCTCTCTCCGCTCTCCATCCTCTTCTCTCCAAGACCCTCCACGTTCTCTCCTCTCCGTGCCTCCGTGTATCCGTGTGAAACAAAGTCCGATGGAAAAGACGGGAGGGGTCAGCACCCGATTCCGACCGAGAGCGGCTGTCATGTGAAAAGAAAAACCGCTATCAAAGAGCTGACAACTCGATGATAGCGGTGGTTTTGATGTTTATGGGGGAAGCTGCCAGCAGGAAGGGGGGCTTTTCTGGATCCTGAGTGATGGCACATCCTCTACGGGTGAGGCCGTCTTCCGGCAGGAAGTCCTGTCATGCGTATGAGGGAAGCACGGCGCAGCCTGCCTGGAAGGTGCCGTAAAGAATCCTCCTGACATCCGCTTAGGAACGGCAATAAGTTCTGAAACGGTCTGCCGTCATTCCTGACATTCCCGGCAGTCGGCTGACATACAGCGCACTGTGGGCTGGCGGTGCATGCCGGGAGTGGCAGCAGATCCGTTTCTTGTTCCGGCCGGATCGGGGGACGGCGCCGCACCGGTGTGACCTTGTCTGGAACGGCCAGGAAAGGCGGAACGCCCCCGTCAGACCGCTTTCCGCCGGCTCATTCCCTCCGTTCTTCCGCCTGTCTGCCCGACAGCAGTTCCACCATGATCCTCGCCGCATTGTCCGGTGCCACCTCGTCGCCCAGCCGCTCGCGTACGAGCCGGTATCCGGCAAGCATACGGTCCCGTCCGGGCTGTCCGGGGAGAATGCGGTAAAGTTCGTTGGCGATGTTGCGGATGGAGAAGCGGTCGGCAAGAAGTTCCTGCACGATCTCCCTGTCGGCAATGAGGTTGACGAGCGAGATGAACCGCACCTTGATGATGTGCCGGAAGGCGAAGCGGATGAGCTTCGGCACCGGTGTCTCGTAGCACACCACCTGCGGGACGTCCAGCAGGGCGGTCTCCAGCGTCGCCGTACCGCTGGTGACGAGGGCGGCGGTGGCGTGGGCGAGAAGCTCGTAGGTCTGCATCTGCACCATCTTCGCCTCGGTCTGTCCCATGAACTTCCGGTAGTAGGCTTCGCCGATGGACGGTGCCGCCGCCACCACCATCTGGTAGTCGGCGAAGTGGCGGGCCGCCTCGAGCATCGCGGGCAGGTTGTCCTTTATCTCCTGCTTCCTGCTTCCTGCCAGGAGGGCGATGACGGGCTTGGCGGACAGGCCGTTGCGCCGGCAGAACTCATCCTTCGTCTCCGTATAGACGTGGCGGAAGTTGTCTACCTCCTCGGCGGTGGGATTGCCGACGTAGTGTATCTTGCAGTGGTGTTTCTGCTCATAGAAAGGCACTTCAAACGGCAGGATGGAGAACAGCTCCTTCACGTCGCGCCGGATGGCCTTGATGCGCCACTCCTTCCAGGCCCATATCTTCGGCGAGATGTAGTAATAGACGGGTATCGCCGTGCGCTTCCTGACGAATTTGGCGATGCTGAGGTTGAAGCCCGGGTAGTCGACGAGGATGACGACGTCCGGCTTCCACCGCACGATGTCCTCCTTGCACATCTTCATGTTCCTGAAGATGGCGGGCAGGTGCAGCAGCACCGGGACGAATCCCATGTAGGCCAGTTCACGGTAATGCTTCACCCGGGTCCCCCCGGCTTTCGTCATCAGGTCGCCCCCGAAGAAGCGGAACTCCGCCTCCGGGTCGTACAGCCGGAGCGACTGCATGAGCCGTGAGGCGTGCAGGTCGCCGGAGGCTTCGCCGGCTATCAGGTAATACTTCATTGCATCAGTGGCTTAAAGGGTTTCCCATGTTTTCATCCTGCCGAGCGCCTCGAAGTCGGTCACGTCGATCTTCGTCGGCGTGACGGCGACATAGCCGTGCTCCAGCGCCCAGCGGTCGGTGTCGGTCGCTTCCGGCTCGTCGTTCCGGTAGTGTCCCGTCATCCAGTAATAGTCGAACCCGCGGGGATGCCTACACGGCACCACCTCGTTGGTCCAGCTGCCGAACCCCATGCGGCAGACCTTCAGCCCGGCGAACGGTTCCGCCTTGGGGAAGTTCACGTTCAGGCAGACCCCTTTCGGCAGTCCTTCGGCAAGCACCTTGCTGACGATCCGCCGCACGTAGCCGCGCAGGTAGGAGAGGTCGGCGCCGGGGTCGTAGTCGCAGCTCGAGAAGGCGATGGAGGGGATGTACTTCATGCAGCCCTCGTACGCGATGCCCATCGTCCCGCTGTAATGGTTGTTCACCGAGGAGTTGTCGCCGTGGTTGATGCCGCCGAGGATGAGGTCGGGGCGGCGGCCGGTGAAGATGCGGTCCAGTGCCAGCTTCACGCAGTCGACAGGAGTCCCCGTACACGACCACACCTCGCAGTCCGGGATGTTGTGCCGTCTCTTCAGCAGCAGATAGTCGACGACGGAGAAGGCGCACGAGAAGCCGGAGCGGGCGGCCTCCGGGGCGCAGACGACGATGTCGGCGAAGTCGGAGAGGAAGGAGACGAGGGTGCGGATGCCGTTGGAGTGGTATCCGTCGTCGTTGGAGATAAGTATGAGCGGTTTCTTGGAATTCATAATTTTTGTTTTGATTCTCGTGCAAAAGTACGAAAAAAGGTTCACAAAGCCTGTCTGTCTCGTATAAAATATGTATCTTTGTACCCTAATAAACGTATTTGGATTAAATAGAAAAATGGGAAAGATTATCGCACTCGCCAACCAGAAGGGCGGCGTCGGAAAGACGACCACCACCATCAACCTGGCGGCTTCGCTGGCGACGCTCGAGAAGACCGTGCTGGTGATTGACGCCGATCCGCAGGCCAACGCATCCAGCGGCCTGGGGGTGGACATCAAGGAGGTGGACTGTTCGCTTTACGAATGTATCATTGACCATGCCGACATAAAAGATGCCATCTATACCACCGACATCGAGGGGCTGGACATCGTGCCGAGCCACATCGACCTCGTCGGCGCCGAGATCGAGATGCTGAAGATCAACGGCCGTGAGAAGGTGATGAGCGACCTGCTCGCCTCTGTCCGGGATGACTACGATTACATCCTGATAGACTGCAGTCCGTCGCTCGGACTGATCACCGTCAACGCGCTGACGGCCGCCGACTCCGTGATCATCCCCGTGCAGTGCGAGTATTTCGCGCTCGAGGGCATCAGCAAGCTGCTGAACACCATCAAGATCATCAAGAGCAAGCTGAATCCGAAGCTGGAGATCGAGGGCTTTCTGCTGACGATGTACGACAGCCGTCTGCGCCTTGCCCGCCAGATCTACGACGAGGTGAAACGCCATTTCCAGGAACTGGTGTTCAAGGCGGTCATCCAGCGCAACGTGAAGCTCTCGGAGAGCCCGAGCCACGGCCTGCCGGTCATCCTCTATGATGCCGACTCCACGGGAGCCAAGAACCACCTCTGCCTGGCAAAGGAAATCATCGAAAAGAACAAGGAATCAAGGTAAAGACAAGGGCAGGCAGCACACGGGCAGGCAGCAGAATCCAAGCCCCCCGGTCCTTTTATCATCGCTTATTCTCGCCCATCCCCGCCTACCCACCAATCAAAAGAACACATGGCCGTACACAAGAAATACAACCGCAATGCGAAGACCAACGCCCTCGGGCGCGGCCTGGACGCATTGATCTCGACAGAATCAGTCAGCACACAGGGCAGCTCTACCATCAACGAGGTAGCCCTGGACCAGATAGAAGCCAATCCCAACCAGCCGCGGCGGGAGTTCGATCCCGTCGCCCTGGAGGAACTGGCAAACAGCATCCGCGAACTGGGACTCGTCCAGCCCATCACGCTCCGGCAGACCGACGAGAACCGGTTTCAGATCATCGCCGGAGAACGCCGGTGGCGGGCCAGCCAGCTGGCAGGCCTGACCGCCATCCCCGCCTACATCCGCACCATCAAGGACGAGAGCGTGATGGAACTGGCGCTGGTGGAGAACATCCAGCGCGAGGATCTGAACGCCATCGAGATCGCCCTTGCCTACGAGCATCTGCTCGAGAAGAGCGGCATGACGCAGGAGCGTGTGGCGGAGCGTGTCGGAAAGAGCCGCGCCGCCATCGCCAACTACCTGCGCCTGCTGAAGCTCCCGGCACAGGTGCAGATGGGACTGCAGAAGAAGGAGATCGACATGGGGCACGCCCGTGCCCTGCTCTCGCTGTCCAGTCCGTCGCTCCAGCTGAAGCTCTACCGCGAAATCCTCAAGAACGGTTACAGCGTCCGGAGGGTAGAGGAGCTGTGCCAGCAGCTCAACAGCGGCGAAGACATCCAGACAGCCAAGAAGAAGATCGCCGCGCGCACCCGCCTGCCCGAGGAGTTCAATCTCCTCAAGCAGCGGCTCTCCGCTTTCTTCGACACGAAGGTGCAGATGAGCTGCAACGCCAGCGGGAAGGGCAAGATCAGCATTCCGTTCGCCTCCGAAGAGGAACTGCTCCACATCATGGAGGTGATGGACAAGATGAAGTAGCCGCCCCGGTACGTGGCATGAATACAGATGAACAGACGGCAAGTCACGCAGGCCGCCGGCTCCCGGCCGCCGGGAACAGGAGTACCGGCCGCCGGGAACAGGAGTACCAGCCGTTGGGAACAGGAGTACCGGCCGCCGGGAACGGCATTCCCGGCCGCCGGGGACGGAAAGAGCGGCGACTTGCACGAAGACAACAGGGTAGTGATGAAATTGAATGATAGGATCCGCAGAGGGCTGATGGCCGCCTGCATGCTTGCCGGCGCGGCGGCTGCACAGGCGCAGGTGCTGACGCGGGACACGGTGAAGGTGGTCTATCCCGGCGACTCGGCAGTCGTCGAGGTGCCCGGTTCGCAGGACCGGTACATGGAAGAGAAGTCCGTCCTCCCCCCCGGCGATGAGGGAAAGCTCACCGCCGTGCTTCGGAAGGACGGCCTCGGCGCGGCGGGGAAGACGGGACGCGACTGGGCAAAGTGGCGCCCCAGCCCCAAGCGGGCGCTCTGGCTGGCGCTCGTCCTGCCGGGGGCGGGGCAGGTCTACAACCGCAAGTACTGGAAGCTGCCCATCTTCTACGGGGGCTTCGTGGGCTGCATCTATGCCATGACGTGGAACAACCAGATGTACCACGACTATGCCCAGGCCTACATCGACATCATGGACAACGACCCGGCGACGCAGAGCTACAACAGCTTCCTGCATCTCGGGACGACCATCACCCCGGCCAACGAAGAGCGGTACAAGAGCATCTTCAAGCAGCGCAAGGACCGCTACCGCCGCTGGCGCGACCTGAGTGTCTTCACCACCATCGCCGTCTATGCGCTGTCCGTCATCGATGCGTATGTGGACGCCTCGCTGTCCGACTTCGACATCTCGGACGACCTGTCGCTGCACATCGCCCCGGCGGTCATCCCCGACAGGAGCATCGTCACGCCCGGCGGCGCTTTCCGCTCGCCGGCCATCGGCGTGGGATGCAGCCTGACATTCTGAACAGCAGCGCACGGAATCCGTGCCGGAACGACAAGAAACAATGAATAGCAGACGATACATACTCTCCTTCCTGATGGCCGCCGGGGCGGCCTGCACCCTGCCGGCACAGCGCCAGACCGTCGTCGACGACCACGGCCGGGCGGTGGAGGTGTGCATCCCGTCGGCCGACGGGGCGATGGCGGGATACGTGGACGTGGAGTACTCGGACGACAGGTTTTACAGCGGCGGCAGGCAGGCGGGAGGAGGGGAGACACCGGTGCCCGCCGCCGGGGAGACGGAGGCCGGCATGGAGGGCATCGACCGCAAGATACGGAGCCTCTCGGACGTGATGGCGCTCGGCTGCAACGAGGAGGTGAAAAGATACATCGACCGGTACACGAAGGCCGGACGGCAGTCCACCTGCTGCCTGCTCGGGCGTGCCCGGTACTACGACCCCTTCTTCGAGAAGGCCCTGCGCTCCTACGGGCTGCCGCTGGAGCTGAAATACCTCCCCGTGATCGAGTCCGGACTGGATCCCAATGCCACGTCGCGGGTGGGGGCGGCCGGCCTGTGGCAGTTCATGGCGGCGACCGGCCGGCAGTACGACCTCCGGATAGACTGTTACGTCGACGAGCGGCGCGACCCGGAGAAGTCGTCCTACGCCGCGGCGCGTATGCTGAACGACCTTTACAACCGCTTCGGCGACTGGACGCTGGCACTGGCGGCCTACAACTGCGGCCCCACACGTGTCAGCAACGCCATCAGCAAGGCCGGCGGCGCTGCCGACTTCTGGGCGGTCTACCGGTATCTGCCGAAGGAGACACGGGGCTATGTGCCCGCATTCATCGCCGCCGGCTACGTGATGAACTTCTACGGCGACTACGGCATCATCCCGCAGCCGGCAGGACTGCCCGCCCGGTGCGATACGGTGCTCGTGGAGAAGGACGTCTCCCTCGCGCGGATCGCCGGCGTGCTGGGAATGGCGGTGGACGAACTGAAGACGCTCAACCCGCAGTACCGGCAGGGGATCGTCAGGACGTGTCCCGGCGGAGGAACGGCGCGGCTGCACCTGCCGGCGGAAATGGCGGAAAAGTTCAGATACTGCAAAGAAGAGATTTACGAAGACGGCACACCCTGCGACGGAACGGAAAGGACCGTCGCAGCCACCGGCACGGAACGGCAGGCCGCACCCCACCGGCAGGGTGTCTTGCTGCATTGACGACAGGCTACTGATCACCTTATTATAATATGTAACGGGAGGATGCACAATGGACAAGAACAAGGAGAAGACAGACGTGAAGGGAGTGGACTATGAGAAAATGGTAGACGATGCCTTCAGACACCTTTTAGACACGTATCTCGCATCGAGACACCGGAAGAAAGTAGACATCATCACCAAGGCCTTCAACTTCGCGCGGCAGGCGCACAAGGGCGTGCGGAGACTGTCGGGAGAGCCTTACATCATGCACCCCATCGCCGTCGCACAGATCGCCTGCGGGGAGATGGGGCTGGGTGCGACGAGCATCTGCTCCGCCCTGCTGCATGACGTGGTGGAAGACACCGACTATACCGTCGAGGACATCGAGAACATCTTCGGATCGAAGATCGCGCAGATCGTCGACGGACTGACGAAGATCTCCGGCGGCATCTTCGGCGAGCAGGCTTCCGCACAGGCCGAGAACTTCAAGAAGCTGCTGCTGACGATGAGCGACGACATCCGTGTCATCCTCATCAAGATATGCGACCGGCTGCACAATATGCGTACACTTGCTTCCCAGCCTGCCAACAAACAATACAAGATAGCGAGTGAGACGCTCTATATCTATGCGCCGCTTGCCAACCGGCTGGGACTGAACAAGATCAAGACCGAACTGGAAGACCTCAGTTTCCGCTATGAGCATCCGGATGCATACGCCTCCATCGAGAAGAAACTGGCTTCCACGCAGGCGCAGCGTGACGCGCTTTTCGCAGAGTTCACGGCTCCTATCCGTGCCGAACTTGACAAGATGGGATTCCGGTATGAAATCAAGGCGCGCGTGAAGAGTCCTTATTCCATTTGGAACAAGATGCAGAACAAGCACGTCACCTTTGAGGAGATTTATGATATTCTTGCCGTACGGATCATCTACAGGCCGAAGTCGCCGGAAGAGGAAATCAACAACTGTTTCCAGATTTACGTGGCAATCAGCCAGATTTACAAGAGCCATCCCGACCGTCTGCGCGACTGGGTGAACCATCCCAAAGCGAACGGCTACCAGGCTCTGCACGTGACCCTCATGTCGGCCAAGGGACGGTGGATAGAGGTGCAGATCCGTTCCGAGCACATGGACGAACTGGCTGAACAGGGCTTCGCTGCCCACTGGAAGTACAAGGACGGCGGTGAAATAACCGAGGATGAAGGCGAACTGAACGAGTGGCTCAGTACCATCAAGGAAATCCTCGACGACCCGCAGCCGGATGCCATGGACTTCCTCGATGCCATCAAGCTCAACCTCTTCGCCTCCGAGATCTTCGTCTTTACACCGAAAGGCGAAATCAAGACGATGCCGGCAGGATGTACGGCACTCGACTTTGCCTTCCAGATACACACTTTCCTCGGCAGCCATTGCATCGGTGCGAAGGTCAACCACAAACTCGTGCCGTTGAGCCACAGGCTCAGCAGCGGCGACCAGGTCGAGATTCTGACCTCCATGTCGCAGCACGTCAATCCGTCATGGATCAACTTCGTCTCTACGGCGAAGGCCAAGGCGAAGATACAGGCCATCCTCCGCCGCGAGAGCCGTGAGATACAGAAGACGGGGGAGGAGCAGCTGGCGAAGTGGCTGAAGGCGAACGACCTTGAGATGACCACCTCCGTACTGGACAAGCTCTGTGACCTGCACGATCTTCAGAAGCATGAGAGTCTTTTCCTTGCCGTCGGCGACAGGACGGTCATCCTCGGCGACACGGATCTGGACGAACTCCGGGGAAAGAAGAAAGGGGAGAAGGCCATCTCTGTGAGCAAGTGGCGGCGTTACGTGCCGTTCCTGAAGTCGAATGGGAAGAAAGTGACCGGGTCGGTGGATGCTGACGATATGGCTTCGGCAGAGGGACTGATTGTCGTGACCAGGGACTTCAACCGGAAGAAACCGGTCTTCATCAGCGAGGAGAATATCCATCGCTATCTTTTCCCGCATTGCTGTCATGCAATTCCCGGCGATGATATCCTCGGCTATATAGACAACAAGAACCACATCGAAATCCACAAGCGGTCCTGCCCTGTGGCTTCAAAGCTGAAGGCGAGCTACGGTACGCGCATCCTGGATGCCAAGTGGGATATGCACCGCCGGCTCTTCTTCGATGCGACAGTAGAGATACGGGGGATCGACCGCAGCGGAATGCTGCACGACATTTCCGACGTGCTTTCCGACCAGCTGGGCATCAACATCCGCAAGATAACCATCTCCAGTGACAACGGCATCTTCGAAGGGACAATCGAGATGCAGGTCTACGACCGCAGGGACGTCAAGTTCATCGTGGAGAGCATGAAGAACATCAAGGATATGCAGGAGGTGCAGGAGGTGCTGTGACATGGCGGCCTCATTCCATCTCTTTTCCGGATGGGAGGAGGGGGGAGAGTGCTGTCTGCCTGCAAGCCGCAGGACGTTTCACGGGCAAATTCAGATGTCCTCTTTGAGTATGTATTTCTTTAGATCATCCTCAATGACTTTTGGAACGGCTTCTCTGCCCTCATAGGTCTTCATCAGCTTGCCTTGGTGGATGTATGCCAGAGTCTCGCAGATACCGGTCAAGGCAGAGATGATGTGAGAGGATATCAGGAATGTGCTTCCCTCGCTCTTTCTTTTGACTATCCAGTCTTTCAGTAGGATGACACCTGCGACATCCAGTCCGTTGAAAGGCTCGTCCATGATATAGAAGTCGCACTTCTGCATCATCAGTGCCATGAGCATCAGACGCTTTCTCATTCCCAAAGAGTATTTCGACGGATAGCTGTCCAACGGAAGATGAAACAGCTTGTTGTACTGATTGATTTCCTCACCGGTACACGGCAGATGGGCAGCCTTCAGGCAGAATTCCAGAAACTCCTTGCCGGTGACCAGCGGATAAAAGTAAGGCGTATCGGGCAGGTAGCCAATCCTGCAATGTTCTTCCATGATGACGTCGCCCTGATAATGTTCCAGGCCCGCAAGACATCTGAACAATGTGCTTTTTCCGGCACCGTTCTCTCCTACGATGCCATACGCTTTACCTTTCTCTAACCGGAGGGTCATGCCATGAAGGATGACGGACGAGCCGTATTTCTTCCTGATATTGTTTATCTGAATCATGCTGAATATTTGCTGTAGACCATAAAAGATAACAGAAGGGTGGTGAACGCAGCCAAGGGAATCATCACGGTCTTCATATATCCTGCGGCATCGACCATGAACAAAGCTGATAGCACAATCATGATTACAATCGGATTGTCTATTTTGAAATACCTGATAAGCTCCGACTGGAAAAGAAAGAGCGTGGCAAGGATATATATCATGACGACTTCTCCGATGACAAGGGCGTCGGCTTTGTGTATCAGGAGGATAGCGAAGAAGGGACACAGCAGTGCGAATGTATTCCCGATGGCATATATTGACTGTAAATGAATCATTCTCAAAGGGGAAGAGTAGAACATCAGATGGCTCTTCCTGACAGGCTGACAGATGAGGAATCCAAGCAGATATACGAAGAGCAGGAGTGTGGCATAGGTGATATTGATGTTATGGTACAGCAGCCCCATGCAGGAGGCGAATATCCCCAGCAGGTAAGGGATAAGCAGCGTCCTCATACTGCCGGCATACTGATAAGAGCCTTTCAGCAGGAAAGGATAAGTGAACATTGTGAACTGCAGCCGGGGTCTGGGCAGCATAGGCAGGGCAATCGCTGTTGCCAGACACATGAGAAGTGGCACCCAATAGAGGCGGAGCGCACAGACGGCCATGAACGGAGTGGAAAGGAGGACATACTCTGCCATCAGCAGCCTCTTCTCACTTCCGTACAATGTCTGCAGGAGTTCCCTGTCGCCTCTGCTATAATGGAATCCGGCCACGAGAGCGGCATCAACCAGTATGATATTCGTCTGCGGAGCCAATGACAGTATATAGAGCAATAAGCCTGCGACACACAGCAGAAGGACAGAGACGATTGTTCCAAGTCCCTTCATCAGACGGTAAACGATTAGAAGCTGTAATTTCAGGAAATTCATGTGCTTTGACCGGATAGCAAGGAGTCGGATTCTACCTTGTCCTTTATGAACCATTGCATTGATGAGACCAAGGAGTGAAGCCGTTGCAGGCTGCCTTCAGAATTTTGACAGTGAACCGCTTTCTTTACTCTTGATGATTAAGAATTTCAGGCAGAGATACCCTAAGAGCAAGTATAATCCATCATTGCAGAGAATGACCATCAGGGTATTCGGTGTCAAAGATGATCCACGGAGCAACAACTGCTGTATGGCCGCATTCGCCTCTGCAAAGGGGAACAGCAGCATGAGTGCTGTCTTGGAAGAGATAAAGACTGCCCCGTAGGTCAGGATACCAAAGACGATGGAGGATACCATGCTGTAGAATGACGATATGCTCTTGTATTTTAATGCCAGTGAGGCGCACATGATTCCCAGACCTATAAGCGAGAAGATGGATATGAGAAACAGCGGAAGTACAGAGAGCCATTGAATAAAAAGACCCGCTTGCACGGAAGGGACCAGAAGAACGCAGATAAACAGTGTGAGAACGGACTGGATGATGGTAATCACACTTGACACAAGCCCCTTGACCAGAAGTAATGTGAAGAAAGATCTTGAATTGAGATACAGCTGTTCTATTGTTCCCTGGACAGTCTCCGACACGATGGAATCCACCACGGAGATGAAAGAGTTGTTGGCGATGAGCCAGATCATGAACGAGCAGATAAACGCCCATGTCTTGACCTCCGGTTTCCCCCGGAGGAGGACATGGGAGAGCAATACCATGAGCACAGCCCAGAAGAGAATATTGAACAGCGTGTTGAATTTATACCTGAAAGCCAATTTGATGGATTTGACAAACTCTGCCTTCAGAAGTCCCCGGAAATACATCATGATGAATCAGTTTAAATAAAAATCTTTTAGGTTCTCTCCTTCTATCTCCACGCTTGTCACCTCGTGTCCTTCTTGGTTCAGTCTGTCGATTTCCTTGCCCAATAGGAGTGCGGTGGTGAGAAGTCTGATTGTACAATAGAGGTCGTGCCGTTCCAGGATTTCATATCTGGCGGCCTGTAACTTGTCAATATCAGGATGCAGGATTTTAAGGATGAAAGCGTTGTCGAAGCTCGCTGTATCTTCTTTCCTTTTCATGACTCCGTCTTGCAGCTTGAATATCTGCCGGGCGGTGCGTTCTATGAAGTTAAAGTCATGAGAAGTCATGATGATCAATCTGTTTGAAGTGATTTCCGGGGATGACAGGAAACTGCTCAGTCCGAATGCACTCTCAATGTCCAGCCCAAGGGTCGGCTCATCAAGGAATACGACGGGGGTGTTCATGCTCAGCGCACAGATGATGGCGACCTTTTGCTGCATCCCGCGAGACAGATTCTCTACCAGCTGATTCCTTTTGTCGTATAATCCTAATTCGTTGAGGAGTTCCTTGCTCTGACTTCTTACGGCATTGAACGGGACGCCACGCACGGCGGCGAAATACTTTATGTTCTCCCATGGCGTCAGCTTGTAGTAGATGTTCCGGCTGCCTTCAGACAGCAGCGCAAAGGTCCTGTTCTTTTCTTCCTTGCTCATTGTCTGGAGGCCTTTCCCGAAATATTCTATCTTCCCCTCTTCATAGTCCAGCAGGTCTGTGCAGGATCTGATAAAAGTCGTCTTGCCTGCTCCATTCGATCCCAGGATGGCGACAACGCCTTTCTCCAAAACGATATTCACGTCTTTCAGGACCTCATTCCTATTGGATGAGGTCCTGAAAGTCTTTTTCAAATGATGCACGGAAAGTGCAGCTGTATTATCCATATATCCCGAGTATTTCTTGCTGAATTTAGTGTTGTGGTGGATAGGAAAACTGTCCAGACGGTTTTCCTGGCTCCCTACGAGATGAGTGCCATCACGTCCTCGACGATCTGCTCGTCGAGCAGGCGGTTGTCAGACAGCAGCTGGTGGAGGTCGAAGCGGTCGTAGAGGTCTTTCTTCACGCCGCCTACAAGCACTTTCATGCCGGACGTGCCGTAATAGGAAGCGATGCGCTCGCCGAAGCCGCCGTCCTTGCAGCCGTCTTCCAGCGTCACGACCAGTTCGTGGCTCTCCTTCAATGCGTCGAGCGTCTCTGCGTCCACGGCATTCAGGTAGCGGGGATTGATGAGCGTCGCATCAATGCCCTTTCCGGCAAGCAGACGGACCACATTCTCTCCTTTCTGATAGAAAGAGCCGGCAGCAATGACGGCCACCTTCTCCCCCTTGTGCGTTGTTCTGTATTGCGGTTCATAGCCGTACTCCGTGTCGACAGGTGCTGCCGTATGGTTCACTCCGTTGCCCGGTATGCGGATCGCGATGGGTTTCCTGTCCTGACAGACGGCCCAGCGCAGCATGGCAAAGTATTCCTCGCACGTAGCGGGGGCAAGGTAGATGAGGCCGGGAATGCTGCACAGCATCGGGATGTCGAAGAGGCAGATGTGCGTGATGTCGTTCATCGATGCCGTACCGCCCCCTGCCACGTTGATGACCGCCGGGTTGGAGTTGATGCAGAGATCCTGCGCTATCTGGTCGTAGGTGCGCTGGAGGAAGGTGCTGAACACCGTCCATACAGGATGCAGTCCGCCTTTCGCCATGCCGGAGATCATCGCCACGGCCTGCTCCTCCGCAATCCCCACATCGACGTGCTGCCGGCCGGCCTCCCGGCGTTTCTGCGGCGTGAAGCCTGCCGCCGCAGGCGTTCCCGCCGTGACGGCGACGAGCCGGCTGTCCCGTTTCATCTCCCGCAGCAGCCAGTCGCTGATCAGCTGCCCGTAGGACTCGCATGCAGGCTGCTCCGGACGGCTGCCGTCTGCCACGTTGAACGGCATGCCGTAATGCCATGCCTCCTTGTTCTCTACGGCGGGGGCGAAGCCGTGTCCCTTCTCGGTGTGGATGTGGACGACCGTCGGCCTGTCCGTGTCTTTCACACTGCTGAACACCTCGATGAGCTTCTCCACGTCGTTTCCCTCTTCCAGGTATCTGTATTCAAATCCCCATGCCTTGAACCAGTTGTGCCCGCAGGTGCCGCGGCTTTCACGCAGGGCACGCAGATTCTTGTAGATGCCGCCGTGGTTCTCGGCGATGGACATTTCGTTGTCGTTCACGACGATGATGATGCCGGTGCCGAGTTCCGACGCCTCGTCCAGTCCCTCGAAAGCCTCGCCGCCGGAGAGCGAACCGTCACCGATGACAGCGATGATGTTCTCCTTCGTACCCTTGATGTCGCGGGCTTTCTGCAGGCCGGTGGCAAGGCTCACGGAAGTGGAGGTGTGCCCCACCTCGAAGTTGTCGTACTCCGGGCATTCCGCAGGCGATGAATAGCCGCTGACGGCATCCATCTCTTCCGCACTGCCGAGGAATCCCGACACACGCCCCGTCAGTATCTTGTGCGGATAGCTCTGGTGGCTTACGTCGAACACGAGCTTGTCTTCCGGTGCGTTGAACACGTAATGCAGGGCGACGGTCGCCTCTACGAAACCGAGGTTCGGCCCTACGTGCCCGCCGCGTCTGCTTACACGGTTCAGTATGGCCTGGCGTGTCTCGTCGGCCACGGTCTTCAAGGCCTCGATGTCCAGCTGTTTCAAGTCGGCTGGCGACTGTATCTTCTCGATGTACATGGTTCTTGTCTGTCTTCTGATGCAAAGTTACTCGTTTTTTTTATTATCGGCAGGTTTTTAAAATGGTTCTTCCGTTAAATGCGTAGATAGGAAATAGAATAAAGGCTTATGTAATGAGGTTTGTCTTGTGCGTTGATGACTTTGATGAAATATCATACAGAGACAGAGAGTGGACGGAGGTAAGACCCCCCTATAACGGAGGCACCGCCGTCACTTCCTATTGCGGAAGCCCCTTATGTACCTGCATGATATGACTATCCCAAATTAGATGGGGCTTACAAAGGTGGATAAACTGCAAGATAAAATGCAGAAAAGACAAATTGATATGATGCCTGTCCATCAGCCTGTCTTTCAGTCTCCTGCAAACAACTTCTTCTCATATTATCGGTGTTTGTAAATATTTTTGCATAGTTCAAAGCTGACTCATGCTCTTCTGGCTTCTAAAAGATGCCTGATTGACTTGCAATCGATGCTCTTTCAGCGTGTTACCAACGCCCTTTTGAAGTCCAATCAAGCACCTTTTACGAACGACTAAATAACCAGTTGATTGACTGCTGGTTACAAACCTGATTTTTTGCACGTGTCTTTTATGTTTACAGATGATTTGTTTGAAATTATGTAATGGTTTTTCAAATTCTTATCTGTATTTTCAACGTATCAAAATGAAAAAGTCCTTTTGTGTCGGAGGCGGATAATAGAATAGAGAGTTGATATTCTTGGCTATGTTTTTGTTGAATGAATCACCTCGGTTTTTCCATTAAAGCTATACGAAAAGCATCCGTGCATTTAACGGAAGAATCTTAAAAATCACCTTTGACGGATTCCCGCCTCTCCGGCCAGGCTGTCGGCCGCCTGTCATTCGGAATACCAGGACAGAAACAGTCCGGCTTCTCTCCCGCTCTCCCCCTGATGGGAAAGTCGGGGAAAGATACCTGTTAAATTTATTCCCTGCAACCGGCCTGATTCACGGAAAATTAGTATCTTTGCACTTTAGTTCATAACCAGCGATATTCGTTTTTCAGAAGACAATAAATTAAAACATACATAAAATCGTGGCTGAAACAAAGTACATCTTCGTTACGGGCGGCGTGGTTTCCTCGCTTGGCAAAGGAATCATCTCGTCGTCAATCGGTAAGCTCCTCCAGGCAAGGGGCTACAACATCACCATCCAGAAATTCGACCCGTACATCAACATCGACCCGGGGACGCTGAACCCCTACGAGCACGGGGAGTGCTACGTGACGGTGGACGGCATGGAGACCGACCTCGACCTCGGGCACTACGAACGCTTCACGGGCATCAAGACCACGAAGGCCAACTCCATGACCACCGGACGCATCTACAAGAGCGTCATCGACAAGGAACGCCGCGGCGACTATCTGGGCAAGACCATCCAGGTGGTGCCTCACATCACGGACGAAATCAAACGCAACATCAAGCTGCTCGGACAGAAATACCACTACGACTTCGTCATCACGGAGATCGGCGGTACGATCGGCGACATAGAGTCGGCGCCGTTCCTCGAGGCGATCCGGCAGATGAAGTGGGAGCTGGGCCGCCGTGCCATCAACCTCCACCTGACCTATATCCCTTATCTCAAGGCGGCGGGCGAACTGAAGACGAAGCCCACGCAGCACAGTGTGAAGGAACTGCAGAGCGTCGGCATCCAGCCCGACATCCTCGTGCTGCGCACGGAGAAGCATCTCGAGGACGACATCCGCAAGAAGGTGGCGGCCTTCTGCAACGTCGATTTCGACTGCGTCGTGCAGAGCGAGGACCTGCCGAGCATCTACGACGTGCCGGTCAATATGCTGAACCAGGGGCTCGATGCCGCCATCCTGCGCAAATGCGGCGAGAAGGTGGGACCCAAGCCGGCCCTCGGTCCGTGGAAGGAATTCCTCGACCGGCAGCGCAAGGCGACGAAAGAGGTACACATCGGACTCGTCGGCAAGTACGACCTGCAGGATGCTTACAAGAGCATCCGGGAGGGACTGCTGCAGGCCGGCGTTTACAACGACCACAAGACCGTCATCACCTTCATCAACTCCGAGGACCTGACCGAGGCGAACGTCGGGGAGAAGCTCCAGGGGCAGGACGGCATCGTCATCTGTCCGGGCTTCGGCCAGCGGGGCATCGAGGGGAAGATTGTCGCCGCCCGCTACACCCGTACCCAC
The DNA here is from genome assembly GCF_000191065.1 of Prevotella multiformis DSM 16608. Lineage (GTDB taxonomy): Bacteria > Bacteroidota > Bacteroidia > Bacteroidales > Bacteroidaceae > Prevotella > Prevotella multiformis. The sequence continues at coordinate 679,726 of NZ_GL872282.1, read as the reverse complement.
AACATCCCGACCTTCGGCATCTGTCTCGGCATGCAGATGATGGTGATTGAGTTCGCCCGCAACGTGCTGGGTTACAAGGACGCCAACTCGCGTGAGATGGACGGGAAGACGGCGCACAACGTCATCGACATCATGGAAGAGCAGAAGAACATCACCAACATGGGCGGCACGATGCGGCTCGGCGCCTACGAGTGCGTGCTGCGCCAGGGGTCGCGCGTCTTCGACATCTACCGCCGGGAACACATCCAGGAACGCCACCGCCACCGCTACGAGTTCAACAACGACTATGAGAAGGAATTCGAGAAGAACGGCATGATGTGCGTCGGCCGCAACCCCGAGAGCGACCTCGTGGAAATCGTCGAGATACCGGGTCTGAAGTGGTACATCGGCACGCAGTTCCATCCGGAATACCAGTCGACCGTGCTCCATCCGCACCCCCTGTTCCTCGACTTCGTAAAGACATCAATAGAAAACCAGAAAAAGAAATAAATGGATAAGAATACGATTGCAGGGTTTGTTCTCATCGCCCTGGTACTCTTCGGGTTCGCCTGGTGGCAGCAGCCGTCGGCCGAACAGGTGGCACAGCAGCGGGCCGAGTTCGTGAAGGACTCCGTCGCTGCAGCCCGGAAAGCGCAGAACGCAAAGCTCGCCGCAGCGAAGCAGGCACAGCAGAAGGCTGCCGCGGCAGCCGACACGACGGCCCTGTTCCACTCGGCCCTGAACGGCAAGGGGCAGGACATCACGCTGAAGAACAGCAAGGTGGAACTGACCCTGAACACCAAGGGCGGCGTTGTCAGCAAGGCTGTCATCAGGAACTACGTGGGGCATGACATCGCCGTCAAGGACGGGTCGAAGGACCGGAAGGACGTCACCCTGTTCAGCGGAAACGACCAGAGCCTGAACTTCATGCTGGCCGGCAAGAACACCAACATCGAGACGAAGGACCTTGTCTTCATCCCGTCGAACGTGACCGACACGACCGTCACCCTCACCGCCGTGGCCGGACCGGGCAGGACGCTCACGCTGAACTATGTCCTCGGCAGGGACTACCTGCTCCACGCCTCCCTGCAGGCAGAGGGTATGAGCGGGCTGTTCGCACCGGACTGCAACCAGATGGACGTCAGCTGGCAGGAGCGTTGCCGCCAGCAGGAGCGCGGCTTCACGTTCGAGAACCGCTATGCCACGCTCACCTACAGGAAGCACGGCGGCAGTACGGATTACCTGAGCGAGACGGCCGAAAAGGAGGAGACGACCGAGGACGCCATGGACTGGGTGGCCTTCAAAAACCAGTTCTTCTCTGCCGTGATGATCGCCAGGGACAATTTCGCAGCAGGCGCAAAGCTCAAGAGCACGCCGCTCGACAAGGAGTCGCACTACCTGAAACACTACGAAGCCAGCATGAAGACCGGCTTCGATCCTACGGGCCGGCGTCCGTCAGAGTTCGAGTTCTACTTCGGTCCCAACGACTTCCGCCTGCTCCAGTCGGTAGAGAAGGAGAGCCGTTTCGGCAAGGACCTGGATATGCAGAGGCTCGTCTACCTCGGCTGGCCGCTGTTCCGCATCATCAACCGGTGGTTCACGCTCTACGTCTTCGACTGGCTGAGCAAGGTGTTCCCGATGGGTGTCGTGCTGATTCTCATCACCCTGCTGCTGAAGCTCATCACCTATCCGATGGTGAAGAAGAGCTACATGAGCTCGGCGAAGATGCGCGTGCTGAAGCCGAAACTCGACGAGGCGACCAGGCAGTTCAACAAGCCCGAGGACCAGATGCAGAAGCAGCAGGCGATGATGCAGAAGTATGCCGAGTACGGTGTCAGTCCGCTCTCCGGCTGCCTGCCGATGCTGATACAGATGCCTATCTGGATCGCGATGTTCAACTTCGTACCGAACGCCATCCAGCTCCGCGGGCAGAGCTTCCTCTGGATGGACGACCTCAGCACCTACGACCCGATCATCTCGTGGGGGCATAACCTATGGCTCGTCGGCGACCACCTGTCGCTCACCTGCATTCTCTTCTGCGGTGCCAACCTGCTCTACTCATGGTTCACCATGCAGCAGCAGAAGGACCAGATGGTGGGACAGCAGGCCGACCAGATGAAGATGATGCAGTGGATGATGTTCGCCATGCCGCTCTTCTTCTTCTTCATGTTCAATGACTACTCGTCGGGTCTGAACTTCTATTACTTCGTCTCGCTCTTCTTCTCGGCCGCCATCATGTGGACGCTGCGCAAGACCACCGATGACGAGAAACTCCTCCGGATACTGGAGGCGAAGCGCAAAGAGAAGAAGAACAACCCGAACCAGAAGGCCGGCGGACTTTTCGCCCGGATGCAGGCCCTGCAGGAAATGCAGCAGAAGCAGCAGGAAGAATTGAGGCACAGAAAGGAAGAACTCAACAACAAAAAGAAAGGTCTATAACTATGAACAGGAACTTGACAGTCGCAATGGCTGCCGCACTCGTCATGAGCGGCGGCGCACAGGCACAGGATGTGAACATCGGGCGCAGCAGCATCACGCTGAAGAGCGACCTCATGACACCCGAGGCTCTCTGGGCCATGGGGCGCATCGGTGCCGCACAGGCATCACCTGACGGCAGACGGATCGTCTACCAGGTGGGGTACTACAGCGTGAAGGAGAACAAGGGACACCAGGTGCTGCGCATCATGGATGCCGACGGCAGGAACGACCGCCTGCTCACCACCTCCGCAGCGAACGAGAGCGATGCAGCATGGCTCGACAACAACACCCTGGCTTTCCTCACCGGAGGACAGCTGTGGACGATGAAGGCCGACGGCACGGACCGCCGGCAGCTCACCCGCTCGGACATCGACATCGAGGGCTTCCGCTTCTCGCCCGACCGCCGTCGCGTCGTGCTCATCAAGAGCATCCCTTACTACGGCACGATCAGGCAGAACCCGAGTGATCTGCCGAAGGCTACAGGCATGGTCATCACGGATATGAACTACCGTCACTGGGACCATTACGTGACGGCGAACGCCCATCCGTTCGTGGCTGACGTCACTGACGGAGGCATCGGCGACGGTGTCGACGTGCTCGAAGGCGAGCCTTACGAAAGTCCGCTGGCACCGTTCGGCGGCATCGAACAGATCGACTGGAGCAGGGACTCCAAGTCTGTCGCCTATACCTGTCGCAAGAAAGAGGGCACGCAGTATGCCATCTCGACCGATGCCGACATCTATATATATAATGTGGAAACCCGCCGGACGAAGAACCTCTGCAAGCCCGAGGGTTATGTGGAACCGGCAATCGATGCGACGAAGAGCATGCGCAACCAGGCAGTCAACCATCAGGCCGGCGACATGAACGTGGGCTACGACGTGAATCCCAAATTCTCGCCCGACGGCAGGTACATCGCCTGGCAGAGCATGAAGAACAACGGTTATGAGAGCGACCGCAACCGCCTCTGCGTCTACGAGCTGGCCACGGGCAGGAAGACCTACGTCACCGAGAGCTTCGACTCGAACGTCGACGAATACACATGGGGGGCCGATTCCAAGGTCCTCTACTTCATCGGCGTATGGCATGCGACGGAGAACATCTATCAGACCAGTCTCAAGGGCGAGGTGAAGCAGCTCACGGAGGGCGACCACAACTATGTCAGCATTGCCTTGCTGGGCGACAGGAAGCTGCTGGCCATCCGTCAGAGCCTCTCCCAGGCCAACGAAATCTACGCCGTCACGCCGGCGAAGAAGGAGAAGACAAGCCTTCAGACACAGCTCTCCTTCGAGAACAAGCACATCTACGACCAGCTCGCACTGGGCGAGGTACACGACCGATGGGTGAAGACGACCGACGGAAAGGAGATGCAGGAGTGGGTGGTGACACCGCCTCACTTCGATCCGAACCGGAAGTACCCGACGCTGCTCTTCTGCGAAGGCGGACCGCAGAGTCCTGTCTCCCAGTTCTGGAGCTACCGCTGGAATCTCCAGATCATGGCCGCCAACGGCTATGTCGTCATCGCACCCAACCGCCGCGGCCTGCCCGGTTACGGCAGTGCATGGAACGAGGAGGTAAGTACCGACTGGACCGGTCAGTGCATGAACGACTACCTCTCCGCCATCGACGATGCGGCCCGCAATCTGCCCTTCGTGGACAAGGACCGGCTCGGTGCCGTCGGTGCGTCTTTCGGCGGATTCTCCGTCTATTATCTGGCAGGCATCCACGACAGACGTTTCAAGTGCTTCATTGCACACGACGGTGCCTTCAACCTCGAGAGCATGTACACCGATACCGAGGAGGCGTGGTTCAGCAACTGGGAGTATGACGACGCTTACTGGAACAAGGACAAGACGGAAGCAGCCCGGCGCACCTACGCCAACAGTCCGCACCTGAACGTCGGCAAGTGGGACACGCCGATACTCTGCATCCACGGCGAGAAGGACTACCGCATCAATGCCAACCAGGGCATGGGCGCCTTCAATGCAGCCCGTATGCGCGGCATACCGGCAGAGCTGCTCCTCTTCCCCGATGAGAACCACTGGGTCTTGAAGCCGCAGAACGGTATTCTCTGGCAGCGCACATTCTTCAGCTGGCTCGACCGCTGGCTGAAGAAGTAAGTTTACAGGTCGACGGGTTTGCGGGTAGTCAAGTTGCCTGATGGCATTGACCTGCCAGCCCGTCGACCTGTCAGCCCGTCAACCTCTTTTAACTGATAATCTGACAGACAACTCGTCTACCCGTTTACTCGTAGACTTTTAATAATTCATCATGACTGAAAAAATTCAAACAACATTGAGAGATTCAGCGGCTATGCGCTGGACGGCTCTCCTCCTGCTGGCACTGGCGATGTTCTGTGCCTACATCTTCGTGGACATCCTCTCCCCGATCAAGGAACTGATGCAGGAACAGAGGGGATGGGACTCTACCGCATTCGGAACGATGCAGGGGTCGGAAACCTTCCTGAACGTATTTGTCTTCTTCCTCATCTTTGCCGGAATCATCCTCGACAAGATGGGTGTCCGCTTCACCGCCGTACTCTCCGGTGCAGTGATGCTGGCCGGTGCGCTGATCAAGTACTATGCCATCAGCGAGAGCTTTGGCGGCAGTGCGGTAGAAGCGTGGTTCACCAACAACCTCAACCATATTCCTGTCTTCGAACAGCTGGGTGTCTCTCCTTTCTACGAGGGCATGCCGGCATCGGCGAAGGTGGCGGCCTGCGGCTTCATGATCTTCGGCTGTGGAACGGAGATGGCCGGCATCACCGTCTCACGCGGTATCGTGAAATGGTTCAAGGGACGTGAGATGGCATTGGCAATGGGTTCCGAGATGGCGCTGGCCCGGCTCGGTGTCGCCACCTGCATGATCTTCTCTCCGTTCTTTGCCAAGTTAGGCGGGCATGTCGATGTGTCACGTTCCGTAGCCTTCGGTGTCGTACTGATCTGCATCGCCCTGATGATGTTCGTCGTCTACTTCTTCATGGACAGGAAACTCGACGCACAGACCGGCGAGGCAGAGGAGAAGGAAGATCCGTTCAAGATCAGCGACCTCGGGAAGATCCTCACCAGCATGGGCTTCTGGCTCGTCGCCCTGCTCTGCGTATTGTACTATTCGGCCATCTTCCCCTTCCAGAAGTATGCCGTGAACATGCTCCAGTGCAACCTTACGTTCCATGAGCTTCCGGCCGGTTCGTTCTGGGCGTCTTCCAGTGTGACGATGGTCCAGTATGTCATCATGCTCGTCGTCGCTGCCACCGCCTTCATGTACAACTTCATGAAGCGGAAGGCGCTGAAGAACACGATGCTCCTGCTCTCCATACTCAGCCTTGTACTTTATTGCTACATGGGCTATATGCGCCAGTCGGCAGAGTCGATCTTCGCCGTGTTCCCGCTGCTGGCAGTAGGCATCACCCCGATTCTCGGCAGCTATGTCGACCATAAGGGCAAGGCGGCCTCCATGCTCGTGCTGGGCTCGCTGCTGCTGATTCTCTGCCACCTCACCTTCGCCTTCGTCCTCCCGCTGTTCAAGACCAGCCAGGTGGGCGGCGTCATCGTGGCCTATGTCACGATTCTTGTCCTCGGTGCTTCCTTCTCGCTTGTACCTGCCTCGTTGTGGCCGAGTGTGCCGAAGCTGGTGGATGCGAAGATCATCGGGTCCGCCTATGCACTGATCTTCTGGATTCAGAACATCGGCCTGTGGCTGTTCCCGCTGCTCATCGGCAAGGTGCTCGACAAGACGAACGTCGGTGTGACCGACCCGACACAGCTCAATTACACGGCACCGCTGATCATGCTTGCCGGACTGGGTGTCGTCGCCCTCGTCATCGGTCTCATCCTGAAGGTGGTCGACAAGAAACGCCACCTCGGACTGGAAGAGCCGAACATCAAGGAATAAACCGGCTTTCACCATACCGTCTGAACCGGCAGGGATAATCCCTCCGGTGTCAGCATCGCAGCCATCTGGCAGGGACAGACCTCCGCGTCTTTCCCTGCCTTTTTTCGGTTCTTCCGTCCAATGCGCAGATGGGAATAAAGACTTCTGCACTTGCAGGGCGTGACCGTCCAGAATCAGATAGGGTCTTGCAAAGGGGGATGATCTATAAGGTAAGATGCCGGAAAGGCAGATTGACACGATGCCGGTCCATCGGCAGGCCTTTCCGTCGTCTACAGACAGCCGATTCCCATACCGCCGGTATTTGTAAACTGTTTTCATGCAGCGCAAAGCAGCACATGCCCTTCTGGCTTCTAAAAGAGGCCTGACTGGCCTGCAGCAGGTGCTCTTTCAGTGTGTTACCAACGCCCTTCTGAAGCCCAATCAGGCACCTGTCAGAAATGACTTAATAACCGGTTGATTGACTGCCGGTTACCAGCCTGCTTTTTCCACGTGTTTTTTATATTTGCAGATGATCTGTCTGGAATTATGTAATGGTTTTTCAAGACCTTGTCTGTATTCCCGGCAGATTAAACCGAGAAGGTTTTTGTATCAAAGGATGATGACAGGATAGACAGCTGACGGTCCTGGCTATGTTTCTGTTGAATGAACCACTTCGATCCTTCCGTTAAAGCCATACGGAAAGCATCCACGCATTTAGCGGAAGGACCGGAAAACGGCAACAGGTGTACGGACGGGAAAGTCCCCGTTTCCGCACACCTGTTGTCTATATTGTATGTAAGGGCGGCCTATTCGGTCTTCCACAGGCGGAGACCGTTCTTCTTTTCGATGATATTGCTTACGACGACATCACGCGAATTGAAATAAAGGCTGTAGGAAACATCCTTACCCCATTTATATGGTGTACTCGTCCAGTAACGTCCATACGAACCGAACTCTATAAGTTTGCCTTCCTCATAGCGTCCCATGGCAGGCAGGAAGAAATAATTGCTGCGGTTGTCCGGAGCCTTCTGCGTGATGTTCTTGTTATCCGGAGGAGTTATAAAGGGCTGATTGTGAACATGGTCTGTTCCGCTTGGTGCTTTTTCTTTTAGTTTATCAGCACTGCTCTTTCCGTTTTCCGAGGCGATGACGCTTGCCTTCTTGAACCACATACCGCCTGTGTACAGATGTCCCCATACGGTCCAGAGCGTCTTGTTGTCCCAGTGCGGGTCGCCCTTCAGGCAGTACCACATAAGTTCATTGGCATTCGGACAGGTCTTGGCGGTGTTGGCAGTGGCATTCGGGTCTTTGGAAGTGTTGTACCAGCGGTCGCCATCCGCACTGGTAGGATAATTGCTGCCTGGTACTCCCGTTTTCTTCGGCTGGTCGTTCTTGTGTCCGAACCAGTATTCCTTCTTGGCATCCCAGGTATAATATTTATCATCATAGTACCTTATGGACAATGCTGCCGGCATGTCATAGTAGCCGTTGGCATCATACTGGAACTCGCCGAACGTCTTTGTGATGACACCCGAAACGCCTGTCTCTTTGTCCCTGACGTAGTATTTTATGGTGAGTTTGTACTTTCCGGGCATGATGACCATGAACATCCGGCCGGCCTCGCAACTTGTCCCGGCTGCATTGTTCTGCATGGCGAATCCGTCACTGCTGCCTGCCGTCTTGGGCGTCAGCGTGATTGTCTGGCTGCTGCCTGTTCCGGTGAGCCGTCCGTCCGTGCCCAGTGTGTAGGCTCCGGCGATGTTCTTATTAGCGGTCACTTCAATCTTCGTGACATAGGTGCTTGCAAGCGGATGGCTGTAAGTGGGCTTGAAACAGAGATAGGCGGCAGCATGATTGAGCTGGAACTTGTACTGTCCGTTGGGTTGGCGGGTGGCCGTGCCTGTACCGCAGTCGCCGGATATGCCGAAGTGGAGGGTGTTGTCCGGTCCGTTCTGGGTCTGGGCGGAAGCGATTGTCACGTTGTTTCCGGTGCCGTTCTTGCCGGGGTAGTAGACAAAGTAGCTGTTGTGGGCGTAGGTGCCGGGCATCAGGAACTTGAATGCAGCCTGTCTTGTCCCCGTTACGGCATTGCTGCTGTGCTGGAAGACGTTGCCGTCGTCTTGCACATAGATTCTGTCGCCTTCTTCCCAGAAGAAGTCTCTTGTGTCATAATCCAGTGACGTGCGCGTACCTTCCGTACCGGCGACAAAGCCCGTCTGTGCCGTTTCGTTTCCCTCGGCTGCTGGTTTTGCAGTTTTCTCTGTCGTTATGTCGTCGCTTGAACAGCCGGCGGCTGCAAGCAGCAGGGCTGTCACAGCCCATTGATAGGATAATTTGATCTTCATCTTCATGTTTTTGTTTTAGTCTTCCCATGATGCCGGTACATTCTCGCCGCCGCTTCTGAAGAAAGCGCCCTTGGCTCCTTCGCTCGACTCTTCGGTCGGTCCTGACTTGTGCTCTCCCTTGTGGTGGTCTCCCGGGAACGAAGCATCCAGCAGCTGGCTGCCTGTACGGATGTACACGACTTCGACCTCAGGTTTCTGATACGTGGTCTTGATTTGCATTCTGCTCATTTCAATTTTGTTTTAATTTTGTTAGTGGATGGTTTCGTCTGCATATCCTGTTGTATGACGCCTGTCCGTAGCCAGCGTTAAGGAGGGGTTATCCGTGGTGAACTGTTCTTTGCGAGGCCTGTTGTATGACGGCTGTCCGTAGTCAGCGTTGAGGAGGGGTTATCCGTGGTGAACTGTTCTTTGCGAGGCTGGTGCCGGCTTTCTGTTGTCTCTGCCGTTTTCCTTAAAACCAGTTTTGTCCGCTTCCTTGTATCCGGTCTTGCAGACGATGCTTCCGCATGTGCTGTCTGGTTTCTGCAAGATGAAGTCATTTGCTCTGCCTTGCAGTGCGTACAACTGGAGTCTGCGAAAGCCTTTTCCTTTTTGTATAACTTTAAATGGCTGATTTTGCTGCAAAGTTAGTGACATATCTTCAATTACCCCCCCTAAAGCGTTAAATATATATAATAAAGTAAAATGCAGCTTGTCCTCTCTAATCTGTTTCAGCTGAACTCAGGTCTTTTCTTTTTTGGACGGGGCTTTGCGAAGTCTTGTTCTGATTCCTCTGCAATATCCTGTCCCGATGGCAGAATCATGCCTGTTATCCGTTGTTTCTCAATGGTAATGTTCTGTAAAACGGGGCTTGCGGGAGCGTGCCCTGCAGGAAGCCCTTTTTCTTGCTGCCGAAAAAAAGCCCTGTCCTCGCATCTCGTGCTTGGACAGGGCTGTTCTTTTCTGCTTCATCAAAACAGGGAGGTCTTCAGGAAAGGGGTGCTGTCTCCCTTTCTTCATTTCCTCTGATGAGCGCCTCCGCTGCTCGATCTTATCCGGTGATCGATCTTATCTGATGAGCGCCTTCAGTGCAGACAGACCGGCGCCAGCCTTCTGCGGCATAGGCAGTGCAGGCTTTGCGCTGCCTGAAGAGGGCAGGAGGTGGTAGAACACCGGCAGCGTCAGGATGAGCATCGGCTTTCTGAATGTCAGTTTCTTGCCGGACAGCAGGTACTCGTAGATCCCCAGCGTATTGGCGTTGAAGCTGTTGACGGCAAATCCCATCTGTGCCAGACCGCTCTGCTGGCTCATGTAGTCGGCGTTCGCTCCGCTGTCCTCGAAGAGTCCCATGACGACCCCGTCTTCCTCGGAGGCCATCATCGTGGCTTTCATCGACAGCTTTTTGGATGCGAAGATGCTGTAGATGCCGGGCAGCGTAGACTGCTTGAATGTGTTGTAGTCGGCATCGCTTATCTTTCCTGCGTTGTGCTGGCTTTCGATCTGGCTGATGGCTTTCTGCAGGGCGAGGTAGAAGTCCCTGTCCCAGACGGAGGTCACGCGGAGCAGAGAGCCGCTGCCTCGGGGAGTCGACGAGAGGAGGTCGGCGCCCGTGAGCGAGAAGGCGAGGGTCTTGGGGTCGAAGCCGAGATGGACGACCATCGGCGATCCGCTGACGGCGAAGACGACGCTGCCGTCGGTGTTCTTCTTGATCGTACCGCTCATCCGGGTCAGCAGCTCGCTGAGATCCTTGGTCTGCGGGGTGAGCTTCAGGAGGTCATAGCCCTGGAGGAAATACGCCTTGCCGACGAAATCGTCCAGGCAGCCCTGTGTCACCGTGACGGTGTCGGTCTTCTGCCGGTTGGTGATCACGAGGTTGAAGGTGCGCGGCTCGCCGGTCTTGTTGGCATTGATGTGCGCCACGAACGCGTCGCCCTTGTCCTCGGTCGATGCGACGATGCCGGGAGGGGTGCCTTCCGCCACGTCGATGACCGGCTCTGCCCCCACCTTCGTGTAAGGCAGTGCCAGGGCGGTGTCGTTGTCATTGACGGCGATGTCCTCCTGGCCCGTGTACTTGAACTCGGCGCCCGACTGGAGGATGGAGAGGTTGGTGGAGTCGCTGCTGTTCTTGATGGTCAGCACGGCGGCGCGGCTGTCGGGTGCGGCGTTGTTGGTCACGCTGACGATGACGGAGTCGTCCTTCACCTCGGCCTTGGCCCATGCCTCGCTGACGGAGGCCGTCGACCCGGCCGGTGCGTTGAACTTCACGCCGCCCTTCTGTGCGTCGGCATTGAAGAAGAGCTTGGAGCTGACGATCTGCACGGAGTTCTCGCGCAGGTATCCGCTGCCAGCGTCGTCGTTGTCGCTGCAGGCGATGAAGCCTGCGGCGGCAACGGAGAGAAGACAAATATTGAATATCTTTTTCATAAAGCGTTTACTTGTTTAGTTTCACTTGGGATGCATTCCATGCCGGCAGGATGGATCTCCAGTCCATGTCGAAGCGTGCGACACGGTTCGCCTTGTACTGGGGCAGGGCGGTATCGTGTCCGCTGCCGGCAGCGTCGTCATCGAACAGCGGGGCGGGCTTTGCCGGCGAAGACGTCGAGGTCTTCTCGATTACGGCGTTCTGCCACTTGTCCAACCATCCGGCGAGGTTGTCCTCTGAGAACGGTTCGCCGGTGAATGCGTAGAGGACGATGATCTGCGTGGTCAGTCCGGTGTACTGGAGCCGTCCGCCGCTGATGACGAACAGCGGGCCGCAGAGCGAGGCCCTGATGTCGCCGTTGTCGGAGATCTCGAAGGAAATCAGGTTGTAGGCATTCGTGCCGACACCCGTTCCCTGGCTCTTGTTGATGTTGAAGGCATTGCCGATGTAATAGGTCTTGCTCTGTCCGTGGAGCGTGATCACCTTCTGTCCCGACTGCATCAGGAAGGCGTTGGCCGACTGCACGTAGGTCAGCGGGAAGATGTAGTCGGCTCCGTAGCCGCTCTCCACGTTGAGGAAGTACTTCCGGTTCTTGCCGCTGCCCGTGTAGCGGATCTTCGCATTGCGGGTCGTCTGCCTGAATGCCTCGGCGTCCGGATCGTATGCGGTCATCGTGAGCTTGTAGGAACCCAGGAGCGCCGGCAGGTCGTACTGCAGCACCTGTACCTGCGCCTCGTCGGTGCCGTTCGACACCTTGATCTTCGAGCCGCGGGCCTTGGTGGCCACGGGGTTGGCCTCCACCGCGATGGTCAGCGTGTTCCCGTCTTTGGAGAGGTGTACCCATGAGGCGTCGCAGGCAAGCTGGAGCTTGTCGAGGTGCGGGACGGTCTTCGTGACGGTTTTCGCTCCGTTCGACACGCTGACGGAACCGATGAGCCTGGCGATGGCGTTGACGTCGACGAAGCTCTCGGTCGTCTCGACGCCGCCGGCCGACAGCTTCGCCGTTGCGGAATCATAGGTGAAGTCGTACAGCCGTACGCCGTTCACAGTGACTGGCAGGTAGAGGCGGATGCCGTGGTCGGTGAAGGCGTAGGCCGATGTGCCTACCAGCGTGTTGCCGTCGTAGAGTGCCAGCTGGCGGTTGTCCAGGTCGGTGATGACGATGCTGTAAGGCTTCCCGCCGACGGTCACTTTCATCTCAGAGAAGATGAAGTCGGCGGACACCTCCGTCACTTTCTCCATGTATTCCGCCGCATCAGCCGTGAGCTTGCGGAGGTACATCGTGTTCTCCGACTTCTTGCCTTTCAGCTTGATACGGTCGGATCCGATGCTGTCGATGACGAACTCGAAGTCGCCCTCCTTGCCGCGGTACTCGCCGTCCTTCGGCGTCGCATAGACGTGGAGGAAGTCGTTGTAGGTGTCGAACGACAGCACGGGACCGCTGTCGTCCTTCATGCTGTAACGCGACTTCACCTCGCCGTCGTCGGGATTGTTCTCGTAGCGTACGATGGCGTTGTCGCGTGTGAAGCGGATGGTGTAGGCCACTCCGCCGTAACTCTGGTTGCTCTCCGGGTAGTAGTCCAGTGCCCATCCGTAGGGGGCCTTCACGAGCGTGTCCTGCGCCTGCTGGAGGAAATCCGACACACGTTTCGAATAAGGACTGTCGAAGACATCCTCCTGGTCCTTCAGGCACGACTGCAGGAAGAGTGCCGGCAGGGCAAGCAGAAGCGCGATAAATATTCTATTTGCTTTCATAAGTGATCCTTTCTTCAATTAGTTGAGATTCGTCAGATTGTAATTTCCGCTGACGACATCGTTCTCCCGTTCGATGACCGCGTCGCGCACCTTGTCGAGGTCGATTCCGAACGACTCCTTGTAGTATCGCTTGCAGATTTCGAGCTTCTTGTTGATGGCTGTCACGCCGGGCTGCTCTTTGGCGTCGTTCCCTTTGGCATCCTTGATGACGGCTTTTGCCAGAATGGCCTCCCACTGTGCGGGTGTCGAGATGATGTAGGTGCTGACGACCTCGGCGATGTCCTCGCGCTCCTCCTTCTGCGAGTAGGCGGTCACGAAGCCGCGCTGTTCGAAGCCCGTTCCGTACTTGCTCGAGCTCCAGGAGTCGTTGACATAGCCGTTGGGAGTCACCTTTCCGAACTCGCGCGGATAGTCCTTCGTCTGGTTGACGATGTGTACGAACTCGTGGTGGATGGTCTTCAGGTAGTACTCGTCCAGGTAGGCGCGGTTGTTCTTGAACTTGTCCAGGTGGTTGACGCCGAGCAGGCGGATTTTCTTTCCGCCCTCGGCCGTACCGAGTTTGATGTTGCCGTTGTTCTCGTACTCGAACTCGCCGAGGAAGCTGAAGAGCTTCGGGAAGTAGCGGCGTGTGAAGTCGATGCCGGCAGCCTGCGTGTAGGCTTCGACGCAGGTGTACTTGATGATGTGTGCCAGTTCGACGGACTGTGCCGAGTCGGCCGGCACGTCATAGTAGGCCATGTCCGACTCGTTGTCCTCGTAGCGCCACTGCACCTGGATGTTGTAGGGCGACACGAAGTTCTTGTACAGCCACTTGTCGAAGGCCGTTTTTTCTGTCGTGGAACGTTTGATGACGCTCTCACTCGAAAGGTCGTCTTCGGAACAGGAGGTGAAGCCTGCCGCAACGGCCGCCAAAAGCGATAAAGCCAATATGTTCTTTTTCATTTCTTATTCCTTGATTATTGATTCGTCATTCGGTTTCCGGAATCCGGTCCTGCAGGATGCCGCCTGCCGGCCGGTCCTGCTGTTCCCGGTACTTGGGAGTTGTATTCCCGATGCCTGGGAATCGTATTCCCGACGGCCGGGAATCATGTTCCCGACGTTCGGTAACGGCCGGGCCGGATGCCGGAAGCATTCTGTTCGGTTAGAGTCGGGCCTGTCCTGCGTACTTCGGCCGTGGGGTGTACGTATAGTCCGGCTTCGTGTACTGGCTGGGTGCGACGGCTTTCGGATTGCCCATTACGCCGGCCTCGCGGATGCTCTGCGGGATCTGCACCACCTGCCGGGGGTCGTCTTTCTTGAGCCAGTCGAGGTTGCGCAGCGGTTTCCCGTCGGCACCGATCAGGCGGCGCGGGATCTCGATGTTGTAGCGTTTGATGTCGAACCATCGCAGCCCCTGGAGTACGGTCTCGATGCGGCGCAGGTCGAGCACGCACTGGAGCAGCGACTCCTGTACGGATCCTTCAGCGCCGATGGTGAAGCGGGGGCTGAGGTGCTTCTTGATGCTCGGCACGAGCTTTTCGGCGTCGTCGTAGGCGTAGGGCAGGGCATCGAAGAAGGCCTTTACGCCTGCCGGGGTGAGCGTGACGGACGTGTTGAAGTAGTTCTGCATCCACGTCGTCATGTCGGCGCAGGCCGCATCGTCCTGTCCGAGCATGATCTCGGCCTCGGCGCGGTTGAGGAGTGCCTCGTCGATGGTGAAGTCGACGTTCAGCGTGCGCAGATAGCCCGAGCCGGTCGTCTTGTTGAGAATCTCCACTTCACGCGGCAGCTTCATCGTCATGGCGCAGTCTACCTCGCCCTGGTTGATGGTGAACGGCTTCCAGATGAGGCCTGACGCCGACCCCCAGATGTTCTCGCTCTCCGTCAGCTCCGTCTGCGACAGGTAGTTGGTCAGGGCGTACCGCTTGTATAGCCCCCATGGGGCGAGTGCCATGCCGGCGTAGCTGACGCTCGTCTGGATGAGCAGGTTGCATTCCGCCTCCACGTTGCAGTAGGCCTCGGCGATCTTCACGGCCTGCGAGGAGTTGCTCAGCGGCATGGCCTGCAGGGTGCGGTAGTCGCGCAGCGAGGCGCCGGGACTGCTGCCCAGGAGCTTGTCGGCGTATTCCTTGGCCTTGTCCCACTTCTCGTAATAGAGGTAGAAGCGGGTGGCGAAGGCGTAGGCGGCCTTCTTGTTGAAGTGGTACTTCGGCACCTTGTAGCTGTCGTTGATCAGCGGGATGCCGGCCTCGATGTCGGCGGCCATCTTCGCATAGTCCTCTGCCACGGTGCCGCGGTTGGCCTGTGCGGTCGTCTCGGAGAAGTCGGCCACGGTGGTCGCATAGAAGATGCCGGGGTCGGTCTGGCTGGTCTTGGAGTTGTAGGCGCGTCCGAACTCGTTGACGAGCACGAAGTGGTTGTAGGCGCGCAGCAGCAGTGCCTCGCCTTCGGAGTTGCGGAGCGATGCGTTGGAGGCGGCCCCGCCGAGTTCCTGGATGGCGTTCAGGGCTTCGTTGGCTTTGTAGATGCCTTCATAGTAGATCATCCAGATGTGTTCCGGAGAGTCGTTTCCGCCTTCGGTGTCCTCCTCCCAGAAGAACATCTGGTCGCCTTCACGGTCGCCCATGCTGTTGCGGGGACCCATGTAGTCGGTGTTGTCCGACATCCACTCGTTGATGAGTGTCGGGGTGCGGTCGGGGTAGGCCGTCACGAGCAGGCCGGCCACTTTCTCCGGGGTGTCCAGGGTGGTACGGTTGTCCGGCAGCGTGTCCAGCTCGTCGGAGCAGGAGGCGAGCAGTGCCATCGATGCGAACATCAGGCCGCTCTTGTATATGATATTCTTTATTTTCATAATTCCGTCTGTATTAAGAGTTTAAAGACCTAATCTCAGTGTCAGTGTGAACTGCTTCGGTACCGGAGCCGCTACACCGCCTGTGTTGAAGAACTCCGGATCCTGTCCGTTCAGCTTCTTGTCGGCATAGAACAGGAAGAGGTTGGTGGCCTGCAGCTTCAGTGCCAGGCTGCTGATGCCGATGGGGCTGATGAGGGATGCCGGGAAGGTATAGCCCAGCGAGATCTCCTTCATGCGGATGAAGTCGCCCTTGGCGATGCGTGCGTCGGAGTAGTTGTAGCTGTTGTAGGCCACGTTGAGCTGCGAGTCGTTGCGGTTCTGCCGGCGTGTGGCGATGGCCGGGATGTCGGTCGTCGCCTCGTCGCCGCCATGTGCCCAGCGGTTGCGGAACTCCTTGGGCAGTGCGTCCATGTCGTCGTAACGGTTGCTGAAGACCGGGTTGAGGCGCACCTTGTTGCCGAAGCTGTAGGTGATGAAGACGTTGAGGTCCCAGTTCCTGTAGCGGAAGACGTTGCCGAACGAGCCGGTCGTCGTCGGGTCGGCCGGTCCTTCATACTTGAGGAATCCGATCTTTTCCTGGTCGCGTTCCTGGAGGTAGATGCCGGAAGTCGTCCGGTTGCCGTCGGCGTCCCGGAAGGTCGGCAGACCGTCGCTGCTGAGTCCTGCGAACGGAATGCTGAAGATGGAGTTCACGGGATAGCCTACGAGGCTGTAGCCCGTTCCCTGTACGAGGTCGATGACCCGTGCATGGGTGAAGAGGCTCGTGATTTCGTTGTGTGTCCAGGAGAAGATGAAGTTGGTCTCCCAGCTGAAGTCCCTGCTCCTGATGTTCTGCGTGTTCAATGACAGTTCGACGCCGTTCGACTTCATGGCGGCGACGTTGGCGAGGTTGTAGGACCCGAGGTTCGGATGGTTCACGTAGCCGATCAGGTCCTTGTTGCGCCGCCAGTAGAAGTCGGCGGTGAGGTTGATGCGGTTGTCGAGGAAGCCGAAGTCGAACCCGAGGTTGAACTCGCGTTTCTTCTCGTAGGTGAGGTTCTTGTTGCCGAACCGCTCGTCGTAGCCGGTCTCCTGGACGGTCGTGAACGGCCGCCAGGGCACTACCGCCGTGAAGATCGGCAGGGAGTTGGTGACCGGCGGGCGGTCGCCGGTGAGCGAGTAGCTCAGACGGAGCGTGGCGTGGGTGAGGGCTTTCTTGAAGACATCGGCAAACCATCCCTCCTCGTGTGCGTTCCATGCGCCGGAGACGTTGTAGGTAGGCAGCCAGCGGGCGGAGGTCGCCTTGCCCAGATAGTTCGTGCCCTCGTAGCGGAAAGTACCCGTCACCTGGTAGCGACCTTTATAGGAATAGGTGCCCGTTCCGAAGTAAGCCAGGCTGCGGATGTGGGTGTTCGCAAGCGAATAATAGTCTGTTCCTTCCTCCTGGAACATCTTGAAGGCACGGTAGTTCAGCTTGGCAATCTCGCCGGAGTCGAACATCATGCCCCATTCCCGGTCGAAGGTCTGTTTGCGGTCTACGCTGTTGGTCTCCATACCTGCATAGAGGTTCACGATGTGCGTGTCGTTGAAGACATCGTTGTAGGATGCCGAGAAACGCGAGTCCCAGCCGAAGAAGTGGTTGCCGGTGCGGTCAAGGATACCGCCTTCCGGCAGGACAGACTCCGGCAGGGCGAACGGATTGTCAGGGTCGGTATAGAGGTAGGGGTTGGCGTCGCGGATGGTCGTCGTCCCCATGGCCCGGTAAGCCAGCGCCTGGTTGGAGTTCTCGCGCACGATGTGTTCCATCGTCGAGGCGGCGCTCTTGACGGCCACCAGGGCGGTGAGCTTCACCTTCGAGATGGGCTTGTAGTCGACGCTCGCCTGGATGCGGAGGTCGTGGATATTGAGGTCCATGTAGTTGTTGTCCAGCTCGTTGAAGATGTTGAACGGCGCATAGTTGCGGGTGTAGAACACGTTGGGGTCGAGTGTACGCGACGTGTTCAGCGAGTAGGAGTAGGGGTTGATGTCGAACGCCCGGCTCACGGTTCCCGATGCCGGGTCGACGGTCCGGGTCAGCGAGCCCGGTGCGCGCTGCTTGCGGTAAGAGGCGTTGGCGATGAGGTTCAGGCCCACCTGCTTGCTGATGTTGTAGGTGGTGTTGAGGTTGCCGGTGTAACGTTGTACACGGCTCGCCTTGTACCATCCGGGGTCGTACATGGCGGAGAGGGAGGCATAGTACTGCCCCTTGTCCGTACCGCCCGATGCGCTGACGGAGTGGTTGTGCATGATGGAACTTGAGAAGAGCCGGTCGAACCAGTCGGTGTTGCGGTATTCGGCAGCCCGCAGGTAGGCATCCCGTGCGTCCTGCGTGTTCTCCAGTCCGAACTGTCCTTTGGTGGCGTTGTACTCGGAGAGCAGCTGGTACATATACCCGTAGACGCCGCTCGTCGAGGCATTGGCGATCTCGGCATAGTTCAGGTAGCCCTTCTTCTCCAGTTCCCGGTAGACCTCCATCTGGTCCTGCGAGTTCATGATGTTGAAGTTGCGGTAGCTCGGCTTCAGGCGCAGCGTGTATTCGCCGGTATAGCTGAGGTGGCTCTGGCCGGCTTTACCCTTCTTCGTCGTGACGACGATCACGCCCGCCATGGCGCGCGCACCATAGATAGAGGTGGCGGAACCGTCCTTGAGGATCTGGAAGCTCTCGATGTCGTCGGCGTTCAGCCCGGCGATGGCGGAGGAAATCAGGGTCTTCGCGTCACCTGACGACAGGGAGCTTGCATCGACATTGGCGATGTCTTCCATGATGACGCCGTCGACTACCCACAGCGGCTTTGACGAACCGAAGATGGACGTGGCACCACGCACACGAATCTTCGGTGCCGTACCGAATGTACCCGAGACGTTCTGGACACTCACGCCGGCGGCGCGGCCTTCGAGCGACCGGCTCACGTCCGCCATACCGTCGATCTTCGCCTTGGAGGCATCGATCTTCGTAGCGGCACCCGAGAAGAGACGTTTGTCCTGCTGGGTCATACCCGTCACGACGATCTCGGTGAGCTGGTGGTTGTCGTTGGCAAGCACCACCTTCATGCCGTCCCTGGCGGTGAGGGTCTGGGTGGTCATGCCGATGTAACTGACTACGAGTTTCTTTCCTGCAGGAACATTGAGCGAGAACTTTCCGTCGATGTCGGTGACCGTTCCAGTCGTGGTACCCTGTACCATGACCGAAGCACCGGCGACGGCTTCTCCGTCTTCCTGAGAAACTACGGTACCATTGATTTTTGCCTGGCCTAATGCCGTGCCGATAGACAGGACAAGTCCAAACAAAAATAAAGCGAATCTTTTCTCCATAGAACTCTTTCTTGAATGTTAATGAATTATTGTTGTGTAACAGTTTCTCTCAATCTGCGCCCCTTCCCGGCTGCGGGGTAGGCGGGGTAGGCGGTGATGGGCGGTGATAAGCGATGATAAGCGATGAGGGGCGATGACGGGGGGATGGGGTGATGGGTTTTGAGGGCGATGGAGCGTATATAGTTTATGTGAGGTCCGGATGGGGGTAAGGTCCGCTGCGGTTTACTTAGGAAACTTTAAAGGTTCTGTCTCCTTTGCTTGCAAAATTAATGAATATTTAGAGAAGATGCAAGTTTTTGACAGAATAAATTACATTTCTTTCTTAAAATCGGTTGATTTGTTATTAATTTTAAGCAATGGAGGGCTTCCGATACACTATAAAAAGCCCTCCCCAAGCCGCTCGGAGAGGGATTGGGGAGGGGATGAAAGGGGAGAGAAGCCTTCCCCAAGCCCCCTCCGAAAGAGGGGATGGGTAGGCGGTGATAGGCGGTGATAAGCGGTGATGGGTGGCTTATCAGTGGGTTTATCGGCGGCTTATCTTACGCCGACCTTGGCAGCCTTGTTGCCCACACGTACGATGTAGGTGCCGCGGGACAGGCTGATGCGGACAGCATCGCCGGCAGCCTTGCCCTGATAGGCCACCTTGCCGTCGATGGTGTAGACGGCGACAGTGTGCTTTCCTGCGCCGAGGACGGTGATGCCGCCGTCGGTGAGCTGTACCTTCACGTCCTCGCCGGCACGGACATCATCGATGCCGGTCGGCGTGAACTCGATGTAGTTCGTGTGCAGGAGGGCATTGGGGAAGTTGTCGTTTGCCAGCACGCAGACGAGGTTCGTGAACGGCTTTTTGAGTTTCAGCGTGGTGACACCGTTCTCGATGGTGTATTCTTCGTCCTTGACGAGTTCCTCGCCCTGCAGTTCGCCGTCCACATACTGTACTTTGCCGACGAACCATCGGTAGGTAGTCGGTTCACCGCCTACGACGGCCTCGGAACTGAGGTCGACCTTTCCGTCGGCACACTTGACGTCGAGCGGTGCCTGGAGGTTGTAGGAATACCGGTTGAACGGTCTGCCGTTGTTGCTCGGCAGCGGCATGGTAGAGAACTTCAGCCGGTTGCCGACGACGTTCAATACCGACAGATTCGGGCATTGCGACACGTCCACTTTCGTCAGCTTGTTGGCGTTCAGCCAGAGCTGTTCCAGTGCCGGGAGCCTGTCGAGCGACACGCTTTCCAGTTCGTTGTTGCTCAGATCGAGGTTCCAGAGGTTCGGATTGTCGAGTGTGATGCTGTTCATCTTGTTGCTGGAGAGGTAGGCCAGTTCAAGGCTTTTCGCCTGTGAGAGGTCGAATGTCCTGAGCTTGTTGCCGATCAGCGAGAGAGAGTGGATCTTCGGGAACTTCGTCAGGTCGATTTCGCTCAGCTCGTTTCCGTCGAGGTTCAGGTCGGTCAGCGTTGAGGAAGCCGGGAGTGTGATCTGCTCCAGCCCTGTATTCGCCAGCGTGATGAGCTTGGCGTCTTTCAGCCCGGAGAGGTCGGCCTGGCTCATCTTGACGTTCGACACGCTGAATACCTTGAGCTTGTCGTCGGCCTCGGCCACGAGGACACGCACCTTCGTGTTCTCCTTCGACTTGGCGCGGAAGAGCTTGTAAGTCGTCCCGAGCGTGTACTGGGTCACGTTGCCGTCGCCGTTCCACTCGAAGTAGACCGACTTGCCCGGCACGTAGCTGGCCAGAGAGAGCTGCACGCTGTCCGTCTTGCTGACCGTCGTGAACGAGGCCAGTTCGTGCTGCGGCATGGCGATCGGATGCACGCAGGTCGTCTTGAAGACGTCGGCACCCTTGAAGTCGGGATAGCCCGGATGGGTCATCTCGCAGTAGATGGAGTCGAGTGCGAGGTTGAGGAACTTCGCCGACCCGTCCGTGAGGGTGTAGTCGGTGCCCGGCTTCAGCGTCTCTCCGCCCTTCTTCTTCCATACGAACTGCGTCTTGGCGCCGTTCCGTGTGATGTTCTGTTCGGAGAGGTCGATGCCCGGCGAGGAGGTGGAAATCTGCAGGATATGCTGCGGTGCGTAGATGAACCTGCCCTGCGGCAGTCCGAAGTCGGAAGGCATATTGCCCAGCGTGAAGCGGTTGCCGCTGACGTTGAGCTTTGCGACCGGTGCGACCGGCGGAATCTTCACCTCGTCGAGTTCATTGTTCGACACGTTGACGTCCTCGATGAGCTCGCTGTGGTTCAGCAGGACACGTGTGAACTTGTTGTACGACAGGTCGAGCGTACGCAGGTTGTCGGCATCAGACACATCCAGCTTCTCCAGGTTGTTGTGGCTGACGTTGAGCCGGCGCACGGCATAGAGGTCGTTGAAGCGGATGGAGTCCAGCTGGTTGTGGCTCAGGTCGATGTCGGCGAGCTTGCTCTTGTAGAAGTAGGACGACGGTCCGCGGAGGTCGACGAACCGGAGGCTGTTGCCGGAGAGGTCGAGCTTCTCGAGCTTGTTGTTGTAGCCCATGTCGATGGCGGTCAGGCCGGCGTTCCGGAGCGAGAGCGTGCGGAGTTCGGTCAGTGCGGAGAGGTCGATGTTGTCGATGTACTGCCCGTCGGACTCGAGCGTCGTCACGTAATGGTCCTGCGGCACGTAGACGATGATGTTGCCCGATCCCGTGCGCACGTCATTGATGTTGGGCGTCGCGGGATGCTCGGAAGTCACCTTGAGCGGCTTCGTCTCGCCGCTGCCCAGGTCGACCTTCACCGTGACCGGCTTGTCTTCCGTCGCGCCGAGGATGCCGACGGACATCTTCACCGGCGAGCCTTCCGAGCCGAGGCTTGACAGCTCAATGGCCTTCACGTCCTTTCCGAAGTCTTCGGCGGTCTTCACCCGGAAGTTCTCCGTGCGGATGGGGTAGTCCTTGAGGACGCTGTTGGTGTACTGTACGAAGACCTCGTCGTCGAGTGCCTTCTTCAGCGTCACCTTGCCGTCCTTGTAGTCATAATAGGTGTCGTCCAGCTCGACGGGCTTCGTCGGGTCCTTCTTCGGGACACGGAAGAGCCTGCCCTGCGTGGTCGTCTTCGCGCGGAGCACGCGGCTGCTGAGGTCGATGACATCGCCCACCTTGTAGGTGTCGTTCAGCTCCATCGGGTTCTGCTCATGGTAGTACTCGAACCAGTTGCCCGGCCAGGGAAGCGTGGCGAAGTCCATGTAATTGTAGCGCACGTTGACGCTGTAGAGGTCGGGGTTGTGGCTCACGTCGAGGCTGTGCAGCAGGTTGCGGTCGCACGAGAGGGTGAAGAGCTTGGGGTTCTGGCTGAGGTCGAGCGTCTTGAGGTTGTTGCCGCCGCAGTAGAAGTAGTATAGCTCCGGACAGTGCGTCACGTCGATGTTGTCGAACTTCACGTCCGTGTTCACCGTACCGGAGGAGTGGGAGATGTAAAGCTGTGTGATCTTCGGGTTGTGGCTGAGGTCGAGCGTCTTCACCCGCGAGTCGCCGACGTTCAGGATCTGCAGCTCGGGGTTCTGCGAGAGGTCGACCGATTCCACGCTCGTCATGTCGAGGCTCAGCCGCTGCAGCCTGGGACAGGCGGTCGGGTCGACGGCCTTCAGTCCCAGCGTGTGGTAGGCGTCGAAGGAGCGGAGCTTGGGGAAGTTGCGGAGCGTGAAGTCCGGTGAGAGGTGTCCGATCTGCGGAATCTCCAGCACGACGAGTTCCGGCATGCTGCCGATCATCAGCGGTGTGGACTTCGTGAAGGGGTTGTCCTGCAGGTAGATGACGTTCAGCGTCTGCAGGCGGTCGATGTTGAGTGCGTTCAGCGCGTTGTGTTCCAGGTTGAGCACATGGAGCTTGAGGTTGCTGCTGAACTCGATCTGATCGATTTCGTTGCCCGAGGCATTGAAGAAGTAGAGGTTGTCGGGGTCGCCGGTGATGGTCACCCATCCTTCGTCGGAGACCGTGCCGGTGAAGAGCGAACCCTTGATGGAGATGTCGCCGTTGTCCGACTCTACCTTGGCCTTCTTCACGTCGAACTCCTGGTCGCCGGCTCCGCAGTCGATGCTGACGGTCATGTCCTGGTCCGTCGCACCGAGCACGAAGGAGACCTGTGCCGCTATGCCGCTGCTTTTCGCCTTGGCGGGCACGTTGGTGTGGAACCTGATGAGCTGCTCTTCTTGTGCATGCACGGCAGCGGAGCTCCACAGCATTGCCATCAGCAGCAGAAAGACTGACGGCAGGAAAGTAAACTTTTTCTTCATACGATTAGGAAAAAATGTTATGTTCTGAGTTTGTTTTTTGTCGGTTGTCCGTCTTGCCACGGATGCCGCTGACGGGCTGCCGGCAGGCTTCGAGCCGTACCCGGCGACCGGAACTCCTGTTCCCGGCGGCCGGTACTCCTGTTCCCAACGGCTGGTACTCCTGTTCCCGGCGGCCGGTACGCAGGCTCCCGGTATGCGGGCGGAGGGTGTACCCTGTTCCGCCGCCCGTCCGGCGGCATGCCCGCACCGGTCAGTAGATGACGATGCGCTGTGCCTTGCCTCCGTTCACCTGGATGAGATAGACACCCTTCTGCCAGGCGGAGGCGTTGACGCTGGTCTCATCGCCCTGTGCCGACTGCACGTGGACAAGCTGGCCGCCGGGCGAGTAGACACGCACCGTGAGCGGTGCCGCACCGGCGAGGAAGACATCGAACGAACGCTCCCCCGTCATCGTGATGACGGCCTTTCCCGTGCCTTCGGATGCCTTCACGCCGCTGATGCCGGCAGACTGTTTCTCACGCAGCACCTGCTTCAGTCCGGCGTAGGCGTCGAACTTGCCGGCCCCCCACTGTACCGGGTCGCCGGTGTTCTTCACGAAGTCGTCCTTGCGGGCGGTCTCCCTGATGATGCGCTCGACGTCCCTGCAGGTCAGCTTCGGGTTCGCCTCCAGCCACAGGGCGATGGCTCCGGCGACGACCGGCGTGGCCATCGACGTGCCGAGCGACTGGTGCCAGTAATAGGTCTTCTTGCCTTTCGTCAGCTTGCCCTGCAGAGCCGCCTGCGTGTAACCCAGGTCGGGGTTCTCCACGGCGTAGGTGTTCACCGAAGAGATGACGGACGCGCCCGGCGCGCAGACGAGCGGCAGATTCCGGCCGTCGGCCAGCGTGCCGAACGACGAGAAGCGGGATGCCTCGCCTGCGGGGAAGTCGTCTTCCTGCCCTTTCTTGTTGTATCCGTAGACGAATCCGTCGATGGAAGGCCAGTGGTTGCGCACGTTGTAGCTGCCTACGGTGATGATGTTCGCCGCACAGGCCATGTCGCTGATCGATCCGTTGCGTGTTCCGCTGACGAATCCATCCTGCTTGTCGTCGTCGAAGTAGATGTGCTGTGCGTCGCCGTAGACCTCGACGCGCTGCCCGGCTTCCTTGCTCTTGATTTCCAGCGACAGCTTGTAGTTGCCGTCCTTGTTGGTCGTCTGGTTGTCGCTGGTCATGATTTCCGCCATGGCATAGTAGCGTCCTGTCTCGGGATCTTTCATCGAGGCCACGCTGACGTAGCCGTCGAAGGCCTTGGCGAAGGCCTGGTTGATGACGGCCCCCGTCATGGAGTAGTCGCCGCCGGAGGCGTAGGTCGTCGCCTGTCCGTTCGAGTTCGTCAGCACGGGGATGCGTACGACGGCGCGGTTGTCGCGCCTCCTATTGGTCACGACGATCTGGAATTCGAATTCGGTGCTGTCGTTGCTGTAGGCGGCGATCTGTCCGTTGCGGAGGTTGTAGTAGGTCTTCTTGCCCGACGGAAGCTCCCCTGTCTGCATCGGCGTGAGGAAGGTCTTGACGGTCTCGCCGGCCTTGTCGAAGGTCTTCTTCAGAGCCACGGCACGGTCGGCCTCGTTGCCGGCCGCCACGCAGATGATGGCGTGCTTGCCTTCTTCGGCCAGGAACCTGTTCATCACGCTGGTGGAGTCGTGTGCGCCGAGGTTGCTGCCCAGCGACAGGTTGATGACGCAGGGCTTGGGCTCCTTGCCTGACAGGAGCGCGTACTGCACGGCGTCGTCGACGCCGAATGCGATGTACTGGTCGCGCAGGTCGCCGCAGGAAGCCACGAGCTCCGACTCCGTGGCGCAGCCGTAGAAGGGGTTGGGCTTCTGCACGTTGTGGGAGACGTCGTTGTCCTCGGTCACGGCATAGGTGATGTCGCCCTTGTACCCGCCGGCCATGATGCCCGTTGTGTGCGTGCCGTGGAAGTTGGTGTTGTTGTCGGTCGTGAAGTCTTCGATGGCGTAGGTGTCATCCCGGTTCTTCATCGTGTCGAGCACGGCGCGGGGGTAGTAGTTGTCGTAGTGGTAGCCTTTGGGATCCTGCTGGCTTGCGGTGATCTTGCTGATGTAGCCGAAGCGGGTCGTGCCGTCGGGCTTGAGGAAGTTGATGTGGTTCGGGTCGATGCCGCCGTCGACGATGCCCGTCACGACTCCCTTGCCGGTATAGGCCTGCGGCAGGTCGATGCCCTGGTGGATCTTGTCGACGCCGATTTCCTTGCGGACGACGTCCATTTTCTGGTACATACGGCGCGGCAGCTCCATGCGGTGGACGCATTTCAGGGATGCGATGCGCTCGACATCGGCCAGGGGGACGACGGCGATGGCGATGCCGCTGCGCATGCGCAGCACCTCCACGCCCTCCGCTTCGAGCTCTGCACGGCCGTTGCCGCCCTTGAGTTCGATCATTGCCATCGTGCTCTGCGGGACACTCTGCCGCCGCTCGAACGCGCGGGTGCGGCTGTTGTAGGTGGGGATGGCCGTGTTGCGGAGCCTGTACAGGGCCATCTGGCTCTGCAGGTCGAGCTTCGACTGTCCGGAGGCTGCGGCTGCGAGAGCGGCGCAGAATGCTGTGAGTAGAATCTTTCTCATCGCTTGTTGATTGCTGTTTTTTTACCGTTGATAATATATATTCCCTTGGACAGGCCTGTTCCCTGTACGCGTGTGCCGTCGAGGCGGTAGACTTCCGCCTCTCCGCCGCGTGCCTGTCCGATGGTTCCGATGCCTGTGGGGGCACCCTTGAGGAACACCTCCAGGCGGTCGTTGTTCTTCAGGTCGAACTCGAAGCTGGTGCCGCCGGGGTAGGAGGGGGCGAGCTTCGTGCCGTTCAGTTTCACTTCCATCCTGCTCAGGTCGTTGCCGTAGGCTGCGAGCAGGAAGTGATGGTCGTCGGCCGAGAACATCACGGTGTTCTCGCCGGTCTGCATCGGTACGGTGCTGTGGTCGGAACGGTAGAAGTTGAAGCCGTAGCCGGCTTGGCTGATGTCGTCGATGAAGACGGTTGCCTTCTGGTCGCGCACGACAGCCGAAGTGGTGACGTCGATCTTCATTCCCTCCGTCAGTCTTATGTTGTAGGCTCCGTCATAATCGGCCGACTGCGCCGTGCCGTCTGCCTTCACCGACTCGATCCTGCAGCCGCTGTTGGGCTTCAGCTGGATGAGGCTGTTCTTCTCGCTCAGCTCGAGTGTGTTCTCTCCGTCATGGAGGGTGATCACCTTGTTGTCATAGCTCTGGCCCTCGTAGGCGGTGATGTTGGCCGCCTTGTCCACGGTCAGCGTGGCCTTCACGGTGGCGTACCTGTGCGCCTGGATGTCGAAGGCGGTGGCTTCCCTGACGTAGCACTCATAGGTGCCGTAGACCGTCACGGGGGTGCCGTTCACCTTGAAGGCATCGAGGGAATAGTTCGTCTTGTCGAATTTCAGCGACAGCTTCGAACCGGCCTTCACCGTGAAGCCGGCCTCCAGGAAGTCGCCGACTGCCGTTCCGTCGACCGTCACTCCTGACAGGACACCCTTTGCCGCAGCGTCGTTGAACCCGAAGGTCACCGGACAGTCTGTATCGGGATAGCCGGCCGTGATGACGATGGTGCTGCCCTGCCTGGGCACGACGAAGTACTGGCCGTCAGAGGGCACTACGTCCTGTCCGTCGACCGCCACCTTATATATAGGGGCTTCCCCGTAGTTCCTGTTGCTGATGACGAGGGTCTTCTCCGTGCCGGGAATCCATTTCACGGTGTTGTCGCCGTCCGTCAGGTCGACGGCGGTCTGCGACTCGTAGCGCATCATCTTCACCTTTGCGGCATGGTCGACCGTCACCGTACACGAGCCTGTGCGGTCAGCGTTCAGGTCGCCGCTCTTCACGGTGAACGTTGCGTTCCGGTCTGATTCGGAGATGTAGAGGCTGCAGCTCGTCAGTCCGGAGATGGTCTGCGGGGCGGCATCGCCTTGCGTGCCTTTCTTCGTGACGCTCTTCAGGTAAAAGCCCTGCCTGGCCTCGATCTGCACCGAACCGTACTGGGGTACATTCACCGTATTCGTTCCGGTGACGACGGCGACAGGTGCGTAGTTGACTTTCACGGTCACCCGGGCGGCGTCGTCCACCTTGATTTTCACGGACGTGTCAGCCTTTGCCGTTGCTGACGACAGAGCCAGTACCGCCAGCAGAAGGAAATAGTAAACCTGTTTCATATATTACGTTTTGATTGTGATTGCATGCCGGGAGCCGGTGGGCTTGTCGGCCGGAATCCGCAGGATGGGATCGGTCGGAATCCGCAAGTAGGGTTTATTTATGGGAAAACGATGTTTTTTTGTTCACAGTGTCCTTTCTGGTAAGAGTCTGTTGCAGGCAGCTTCTTGTAGATGCCGGTCGGGCAGAGAGGCCGGCTGTCTTCAGACATCCGTGTGCAAAGGTAGGTATAAATTATAAAAGAAGAAACCGTTTTCCCTCTTTTTTAAATCCTTTTTTATCGTTTGTGTTGTAAATTTGTAAGATTTGCAGCCTTATCCTGTGTTTCCCGGAAGGGGAAGAGGCCGGACGGCCGGAGCAGGGGGAGGGAGGGGCTGCTGTTCTGTCCCTGCTTCCCTCTCCGCTGTCCGTCCCTACTTTCCGGAACGTGGAGGTGCGGGCGTCATCTTGCCTCCTTGTGCGTCCTGCCGTCGTCATCCTTGACGATTACGATCTGCCTTGCGCCCCGTCTGTCACGGCCGGCCGGGATGCCCGAGAGCGTGTAGGCGGCGGCAGCGGACGGCCGGGCGTGCGGCAGGGAGCGGATGCCTGCGGTGGTGTTCAGCGGCAGATAGCTGAAGGAGACGGTGTTGTCATGGCCGCGTGTCACCTGACGGATGCCGGCCCTGTCGCCGATGCGGTAGCCGGTGTAGAAGAACAGGCGGGGGTCGGAGCCCGTGGTCAGACTGTTGTTGAGGTCGGTCGGGAAGAGGTCGCCGTCCTGCGTGTCATTGTCGAGTTGTCCGTCTGCCGGGACGATCGTGAAGCGCGGGTGGTCCTGATAGGCGGCGGCGTTGACGATGTTCGTCTGCCACGAACGGTCGTCGTAGTCGACGTGGAACACCAGCAGGCCGTGCCCGGGCAGTTCGCTGTCCCACCGGTGCGGCGTGCGGTTCTCGAAGATGTAGTACTCGTTCCTGTTGCCCGGGTTGTACAGGAAGTAGGCCTCGCCGCCTTCGGAGAGCCCTTTCAGGTTCTTCACTTCCACGGCGGCATCGCCGAGAGCGACCGGCTTGAGCCATCCCATGTACGCTTTCTCGTAGGCGTCATACCCTGCCGGCACCGTCCCGATGCCTGTCCCGCCGTAGACGTTCTTGAGGCTCTGCGGTCCGCCGTTGTAGCTGCCGGAGCACATGAGGTCGAACCGTCCGGACCCTACGTTGCTCCCGCCGCGCGTGTCGTAGAAGTCGGGCAGGCCGAGACAGTGGGAGAACTCGTGGCAGATGGTGCCGATGCCCGAGTAGAAGACGCGCTCCTTCCCGTCCAGGCGGGCACGGATGATCTCGTTGCTGCAGGCGTAGGTGTTGATCTTCACGCCGTTGAACGACAGCCTGTGCAGGCCTGCATCCTCGAGCGAGTACTTGTGCGGCCATACCGTGTCCGCTTCGCCTCCGGTGGCCTCTCCCTCGCCGGCATAGACGACGTATACCTGCTCCACCTCGCCGTCGCCGTCCCAGTCGTAGTCGGCGAAGTTCACCTTGTCCTTGACGGCCCGGCAGGCGTCGGCGATCATCTGCGGTGCCCGCTCGTCGTTTCCGGCGGCAGTGCGTTCACCGTAGTAGCTGTAAGGATGTCCGAGTTTCACCGGCCCGACGACATCGAACGTGAGGTCGAACCGGCCGCCGCTCTGGTCGAGGAAGTAGTCGTGTACGCTGCCGATGGTCCCGTTGTTGTTGGTATATCCCGCCATGTTCAGCATCTTGTCGTAGAGGGTCCTGACATCGTTCTCGCGCGGCTTGAGCGTCAGCACGTTCCGGGGATCCTTGAACTTCATGTTCTGGAACTCGACCAGGATGACAAGCCCTTTCTTCCGGCCTTCCCACGTGTCGCCGAAGCCCTGTCCGAACGGTTTGGCGGTCGCCTGCATCCGCTGCTGTGTCAGTGTTTCCAGCTGTCTTATCTGTCCGAGAGCCGCTGCCGCCTGCTCCTCCCGGCCTTTCCTCATGTCTTTTGCGTGTGCCAGTACGTCCGAGGCCACCAGCCGGCTGCCGTCGATGCGGGCATAGTAGTAGCTTCCCTTGCAGGGCAGGACGGGGATGCCGTCTTCCGTGAGGGCATAGTTGAAGTGCTCGTCGCCCACGGTCATGACCTTCAGCACGGTTCCGTCTGCCTGCCGGCAGGTGCGCCAGACGCGCATGGCAGGGATGGCGAAAGCGGGCGTCGCCAGCAGTATACCGGCAAGAAGTGTAATGATTTTCTTCATATAGATGCTGTTTTGCGATGTTTCTGTTATTTTCTCTCGTTGAAATGTCATGTTCTGAAAGATGGTGCAAAGGTAAGTAAATTTTTTCAAGTACGGCAAGTTTATTGTTTTTATTGAACAGCCGGCCCGGAATAATCCCGCTTGTCCGAGGCTGGGGCCGTCTTTCTGTTTAACATGATTTAACCGTCCTGTCAGGCAAGTTTCTGCGTTTTCCGGTTTTAATGAGTGACAAGACAATGAATCATGATCACATCTTGAACAAGCAAACAAAACTGAAAACAAGCATTTAAAAACGAAATGGAAAAGAAAACAATCTTCAAGACAATGACGGTGGCGGCATGCTGCCTGGGAGCAGCAGTGTTCGCGTCCTGCGACAAGGACAATGACAACAACAGGAGCAATGGGCTGCGGCTCAGTGCCGACAGAATCATGGTCGCACCCGGTGCCACGGCCAGCGTGGCCGTCGCCAACGCCGCACAGCCCCTCACGGTAAAATCGACCGACGAAAAGACAGCTACGGCGAAGGCCGACAAGAATACCGTCACCGTCACGGGTGTCAAGGAGGGCAAGGCCTCCGTCATCGTCACCGACAAGAACCGGCAGACGGCGACTGTCGCCGTCACCGTGGCGAAGCCCCTCGCTTTCGACAAGACCGAACTGAAGATTGACGCCGGGAAGGAGGGGATGTTCACCGTCAAGTCGGGGAAAGCACCTTATACGGTGACGGTCAGGGACAAGCGGATCGCCACGGCGACGGTAAAGGATGCCGCCGTCACGGTAAAGGGTGTCAAGAAGGGAACGACCACCGTCAGCGTGCTTGACAAGGACAAGCTGGCCGGGACGGTCACCGTCACCGTGAATTGACCGGAGCGGCCGCCTGCCTCTGCCGGACGGGGAACGGGTACATCCACCCTTCCCTGTCCGCCGCCGCCGGAAGCCTTGCCGGAGCACCGGGCGCAGGTGCTGGGGAAACGGCCCTGTCAGGCGTTTGACTATCAATGTGTTATGGAAACCTTTCGGAAAGGTGCTTAGTTGCGTCCCAAGTAAGCCTTGATTGCACCTCAATCAGGCCTTGGTTGCATCTCAATCAGGCCTTGGTTGCAATGCAGGCAATACCCGACAGGATTCCGCCCGGTCCGACGTGCTGCCGCAGCCGCATCTCCAGAGGCTCGCAGGCCGTCCGGTGCGGAGGCGGATAATGACGGAAGGCGGGAACGGTACATACGTCAGAAATATTTTGTAAATTTGCAACATAAAATCATGGAGGAAAGAAAATGAAGCGTTTTTTCAATTATCTTATTGTGCTGGGTGTACTGCTGGGGACGCTGTCCGTGCAGTCGTGCCTGAACGATGACGACACGGACAACTCCGTCAATTATCCGAACGCACTTGTCACCATCAAGACCAACAGCTCCACCGGACAGGTGTATTTCCAGCTGGACGACGAGACGACCCTCCTTCCGACGAACATGAAGACTTCGCCCTACGGGAACAGGGAGGTGCGTGCGCTCACGAACATCCGGGTGCAGGACGGACAGAGCGGACACTACTCCAAGAGCGTGTACGTGAACAGGATTGACACCCTCCTCACGAAGAACATGGCGCAGAGCTTCGGGAAGAAGAACGACGAGAAGTACGGAAAGGATCCGGTGGAAATCGTCAAGGACTGGACGACGGTCGTCGAGGACGGCTATCTCACCCTGCGCTTCCGCACTTATTACGGCAACGGGAAGAAGCATATCGTGAACCTCGTCAAGGGGGACAAGCCCTATGAGGTGGTGCTTCACCACAATGCCGCAGGCGACACGAGAGGCTTCATCCGCGACGGACTCGTGGCATTCAGGCTGAACGACCTGCCCGACACGCAGGGGAAGACCGTCGACCTCACGCTGAAGTGGCAGTCGTTCTCGGGCATGAAAAGCGTCACCTTCAAATACAAAAGCCGTAAATAGACAGAACGAGCCTTCGGGGAGCGTGATCTCCTGATGACCAATGAGACTGTTTGGGAATAATAAAGAGCAGCATATCTTGAGCCTTTTCGCCAAGGGTGATGACCGTGCCATGGACAAGCTCTATGGCACGTATGCCGATTATCTGGCACAGGTGTGCCTGCGCTACATCGGCAACCGGGAGGACCTGCACGACGTGCTGCAGGAGGCTTTCATCAGAATCTTCACCGGCATACATTCCTTTGAGTACAGAGGGAAAGGCTCTCTGAGGGCATGGCTCACCCGGACCGTCGTCAACGAATCGCTCCGCTTTCTCCGGGACCATAATACGGAACTCTTCGTGGACAAGGACATCGACCTGCCTGACAGCACGGACGACGGGCCGGAGACGGACGGCCTGACCATCACGCAGATCACCGACGCCATCCGCAGGCTGCCGCCGGGCTACAGGGCTGTCTTCAACCTGTTTGCGATAGAAGGGAAGAGTCATAAGGAAATAGCGGAAATGCTCAATATCAGACCCGACACATCCGCATCGCAGTTCCATAAAGCGAGGAATCTGCTTGCGGGAATGCTGAAGGACCTGAACAGACAAGGACATGAAGTATGAAGGAAGAGTGGCTTGACAGACTGCGGACGCGCCTGCACGGAGAATGCGGCGAGGAAGCACCCAGAGGACTTCTCGACGACATCCGGAAAGAGATGGAACGCCGGGGAACAGCTCCCGTGCGTCCGGTGCGGCAGAAGGCGATGACGGTTCCGATGTGGATCCGCCGCACAGCCTCTGCCGCCGCCGTTGTTGCAATGGTCCTGTATATAGGCAGCAGGTTCGGCGGACAGTCTCCCGTATCGCCGCAGACGGACGGCAGGACGGCGGCTGTTCCGGCACGTCCGGGGCAGACGGATCCTGCCGTGCGGCATCCTGCCGGGGCACGCACCGCCATGAGCGGGGGAATGCCGGAGCAGGCATCAGCGTACGGACTTTTTGCCAGTCTGTCTTATAGTGGGGAGAAAGGGGCGGCTTCCTGCGGGTCGTCTCGTCTCCGGGAGGACCGGGAGCAGGGAGAAGCCACCGCCGCCACGGCAGTCCGGCCGCCGCAGCCGGACAGCGGAACGGAGCAGCCCGGAGGGACGGACAGCGGTCTGCCGGCAGTCCGGCAGCCCGGGAAGCGGCCTTCGGAAGGAGAGAAGAACCCTGCCGGCGCAGGCTTCCGTACAGGAGGTGGGGCGTATGTCCGTGACGGCATGCGTCCGTCCCGGTTCAGCATCGGG
This sequence comes from Prevotella multiformis DSM 16608, assembly GCF_000191065.1. Lineage (GTDB taxonomy): Bacteria > Bacteroidota > Bacteroidia > Bacteroidales > Bacteroidaceae > Prevotella > Prevotella multiformis. The sequence continues at coordinate 646,811 of NZ_GL872282.1, read as the reverse complement.
ACTTCTTACAGCGGTACTGCGGGGACAAGTACCGACGGGGGAGGGATGATGCTGGCGACGGCCGACCCTTACGGCAGCTACGGACCGGAGTTCTCCGGAGTGAACGTGCGGAACCAGACGATAAGGGCGGATGAGACACGGACACATACGAAGCACCGGCAGCCGGTCAAGTTCGGCCTGTCGGCAAAATACGCCCTCAGCGACCGGTGGAGCCTGCTGGCCGGTGTCAGCTACAGCCGGCATTCTTCAGAGTTCACTTATAACAGGAACGGCAGCAGCCATACCGTGGAGCAGCATCTGCATTATGTCGGTCTGCCGGTAGGGGCGAGTTACAGCCTCGTCAGGAAAGGGAAAGTCCATGTCTATGCGACGGCGGGCGGCGAGATAGAGAAACTCGTGAAAGGAGAGAGCCGGCAGACGGCGGAGGACTTGTCCGCCGGCGGGGAGCGCACGCCCGTGAAGGAAAGCCGTCCGGTCTTCTCCGTCAATGCCGCCCTCGGTGCGGAGTACAGGTTCGGCAGGGAGGTCAGTGTCTATGTCGAACCGGGCGTGAGCCGGCATTTCAACAATGGGAGTGCCGTCGAGGATATATACAAGGACAAGCCCACGGGATTTAATCTCAGCGTCGGAGTGAGGGTGCAGGTGAGGTGAAAAACAAAGCCTCACCCCCGGCCCCTCTCCGAATGGAGAGGGGAGTAGACACCGGGTTTCCCCTGCCCGGGGAGCAGATGAAAGCATATCATAAATCTTAAGTCTTAATCCTTAAACTTCAAATCTCAAAGTGCAAAGTCCAATTCTCTATTTTCAAACCTCAAACCTCAAACCTCAAATCTCAAACCTCAAACCTCAAAGTTCAATCTTCAATCCTTAAAGTGCAAAATTTAAATCTCAATCCTCAAACCTCAATCCTCAAACCTCAAACCTCAAAGTTCAATCTTCAATCCTTAAAGTGCAAAATTTAAATCTCAAACCTCAAGCCTCAATCCTCAATCCTCAAACCTCAAACCTCAAAGTCCAAACCTCAAATCTCAAACCTCAAATCTCAAACCTCAAATCTCAAACCTCAAATATAACACCTATCTCTGTCCTGTCTCATTAATTTTGTGTATCTTTGCCGTTGCTTGAAAAATCGCCGGAGGATATTCACGAATCAGGGGCTGAGGCCCTTTCCGGCAGGAAGGCAGGCTGCCTGCACGGTGTCCGTCATCCTCCCGGCGGTCTGGAGTACGGAAATCAAATACGCAACAAACATTGAAGACAGGAAGAAAGACAAGCCCATGGGCATGGATTCCCTCGCTCTATTTCGCCGAGGGGCTGCCCTATATCGCTGTAACCGTGTTGTCCATCCAGGTGTATATGCAGCTGGGACTCTCCGACAGCGAGATCACCTTCTACGCCTCGTGGCTCTATCTGCCGTGGGTCATCAAACCGCTGTGGAGTCCGTTCCTCGACCTCGTGAAGACGAAGCGCTGGTGGATCGTCGTCATGCAGCTGCTTGTCGGCGCGGCTTTCGCCGGTGTGGCCTTCACGGTCAACACGTCGCTGTGGCTTCAGGGGACCATCTGCTTCTTCTGGCTGCTGGCTTTCAGCAGCGCGACGCACGACGTGGCGGCCGACGGTTTTTATATGATGGGGCTCAATCCGCACGACCAGGCCTTCTTCGTGGGCATACGTTCTACATTCTACCGCATCTCGATGGTCGTGGGCAAGGGCGGCCTGATTGCGCTTGCCGGTTTCCTGCATCGGGAGTTTGACGTGCAGTGGACGTGGTCGCTGGTGTTCTACGGTCTGACGGCGCTTTTCATCGGTCTGGCACTCTATCACCGCTTCATCCTCCCCCGTCCGCAGGAGGATGCAGACCGGGAACGGTTGTCTGCCCGCCGGCTGCTGCACGATTTCGGCCAGACCTTCGTATCGTTCTTCCAGAAGGAACAGGCGCTGACGACCATCTGTTTCCTGCTTCTCTTCCGGCTGCCCGAAGCACTGATCATGCCGATTTCCCAGCTCTTCCTCCAGACTCCGCAGGCGAAGGGCGGACTGGCTCTTACGGAGATAGCGTTCGGTACGGTGAACGGCATCGTGGGTGTCGCAGGCCTGCTGTCAGGCGGCATCATCGGCGGAATGATGGTCAGCCGCGACGGTCTGCGCCGCTGGCTGTGGCCGATGACGGCTGCCATCACGCTGCCCAACATCGCCTATGTCTATCTGGCCTACCGGCTTCCGTCGAGTGTCTTCGCCGTCGGGGCGGCGGTGTTCATCGAGAACTTCGGTTATGGTTTCGGCTTCAGTGCCTATATGCTCTTCATGATCTATTTCAGCCGGGGTGAACACAAGACGAGCCATTATGCTCTCTGCACGGGCTTCATGGCTCTTTCGATGATGATTCCCGGGCTGTTTGCCGGCGCTTTGGCCGAGGCGGTGGGTTACCGATGGTTCTTCGTCATCGTGATGGCGGTCTGCGTCTTTCCGTTCCTTGTCGCCCACCGGCTGCGCATCGAAGGCGACTTCGGGAAGAAATAGCATCGTCGCCTCCCTCAGTGAAGAAAGTCAAAACCGGTTCTCTTCCGGCCTGAGCACGTCATCAGCCTCTTTGATACATTTCCCGGACGACGGCTCTTGCAGGGAGGTAGCTTCCCGGCACCGGCTGCTGCATGACGGCACGCTGCCGTCTTCGGAGTCAGTCGGCCGGTATGTCTGCAAGCAGGATTTCTGTCAGCCGGGGCAGGGCATGGGTCTGCAGTTCGTCTCGTGTCACCCAGATGAAGTCTTCGGGCAGCGTGGGGCGTGTATGCGGCTCCCACAGATAGAGGTCGGCAAGGATGACCTGATGGGTCAGCACGTGCTTCACCCCTTTCTTCAGCAGCCTTGCCTTCCCCTCCCATCCGGCGGCATCGGGCGACGTGAGGTGCGTGTCCTGCGGCAGTTCCCACAGTCCCTGCCAGATGTCTCCGGCCCCCCGCTGGTGAATGGCAATATGTCCCTGATGTTCTATATATAAATAGGTGAAACGGCGTTCCCGCTGTTTCACCTTTTTGCTTTTCACGGGCAGCCCCTCGGTACGGTGCTCACGGAAAGCAATGCACGTCTCGCACAGCGGGCAGGCGGCACACCTCGGGGATGCCGGTGTACACTGTATGGCTCCGAAGTCCATGATGGCCTGGTTGTAGTCGGCCGGTTCGCCGTGTGGAATGAGCGACTGCGCCATGGCCTGGAACTCCTTCTTCCCCTGTGTAGAGTCTATCGGGGTATCGATGCCGAAGTAACGGGAGAGGACACGGTAGACATTGCCATCCACCACCGCGACAGGTTCTCCAAAGGCGAAGGAGGCGATGGCGGCGGCCGTATAGTCGCCTACGCCCTTCAGGGTCTTCAGTTCCTTGAAGGTGCGGGGAAAGCCCCCCTTCCCGACCACCTGCCGGGCGGCGGCATGGAGGTTCCTCGCCCGGGAGTAATAGCCCAGTCCCTGCCATGCCTTCAGCACCTCGTCTTCCGTTGCGGCGGCCAGGTCATCGACGGAGGGCCACTGCGCCATGAACCGTTCCCAGTAGGCCGTTCCCTGCGCAATGCGCGTCTGCTGCAGGATGACCTCGCTGAGCCATATTGCGTAGGCGTCGTCCGTCTGCCGCCAGGGCAGCGGGCGTCCGTTTTCCTTGAACCATTGGAGAAGAACCGCTGAAAAAATCATGGTGCAAAGGTAGTTAAAAAGTAGAAAAAGAATGAAAAGAAGGGCGGCGATTTATGGTGGGATCCATTATTATTTCCTACTTTTGCCCTGTCTCTCCCCTGCGGGATTCCGGTGGTCCGGCACGGCCGTCCTCTCGGAACAGGCCGTTTCCCGTGGCGGACCGGGAGCTGACAGAAGTTGAATTAGAAGTTATGAAAATGAGAAACCAGATGAAGAAAGTGTTTGCGGGACTTGCCCTTTTCGCGGCGACCATCTCCGTAAGTTCCTGTGCTACACGTGAGTCGGCAATCAACGACCTCCAGAATTTCTCGTATGAGCTGCGTGACAACAGTCAGTATTACACTGCGAAGAAGTGGAAGAAGGCCGTGACGAAGTTCGGCAGGATACGTCGTGAAATAGCCCGGCACGATTACACCGTGGCCGAACGGCAGCGCATCGGGAAACTCGAAGGCGACTGCGCCCGCTACATGGTGCGGGGAGCAAAGGACGGTGTGATGGATCACGTGCTGGGCATCGGCAGCGAGATACAGGGTATCCTGGATGCCATCGGCATCAAGCAATGAACCTGTCGGACGGCTCTTTCCCGCAGCGCGTGCGGATGCGCCTCACCGGTCAGGTGCATGCCGCATCCTGCCGGCAGGAGCTGAGCCATCCGGTTCCGGCTAAAGACATCCGACAGCGTATTTTGTTCCCGGCCGCCGGGAATCCTGTTCCCAGCCGGTCGGGAATCCTGCTCCCGACCGATTGGGAATCCTGTTCCCGACCGGTCGGGAACAGGATTCCCTGCCGGCTCATGTCCGGGGGCGTGCCGTTTCGTGTTTTGGGCCGACCGCTTTCCGTCTTGTTTTTGACTTGGTTGACGGGTCAGGTACTTGTTTTCAATCGTTGCTGACGACGGCTGCAGATCCTGCCGGCAGCCTCTTCTTTCCCGGCAGCTTCCTGGAAAGACGGACGAGCCGGATGCGGGAAAGAAAGGGCGGCGGAACGGTATTTGCAAAGAAATAAGCGCAAAATGTTGTATGAAAACAAAATTATAATTATTTTTGTAGCAGATAAAATTAACAGTACGATTGATATGTTAGACGTAAAGCAGACATTAAAAGATGCCGGCGAGCGCATGGAAATGGCGGCGATGTATCTCGGTGATGAGTTGCAGCGCATCCGTGCCGGCAGGGCAAACGTAGCCATCCTCGATGGTGTGCGGGTTGATTCTTACGGTTCAAAAGTTCCTTTGAACCAGGTTGCTACTGTCATGGTGCCCGATGCGCGTACCATTGCCATCAAGCCTTGGGACAGGAAGGCCATCAAAGACATTGAGAAGGCCATCATGGATTCGGATGTGGGCATCACACCGGAGAACAACGGTGAGATGATCCGCCTGAACCTGCCGCAGCCGACCGAGGAACGCCGCCGGGAGCTGGTGAAGCAGTGCAACAAAATCGGCGAACGCACCAAGGTGGAGATCCGCAACGTCCGCTCTGACATCAAGGACAAGCTGAAGAAGGCCATCAAGGACGGCCTTTCGGAAGACAATGAGAAGGATGCTGAAAACGATCTGCAGAAGATCCACGACAAGTATATCAAACAGGTGGATGCGCTGCTGGACGAGAAGCAGAAGGAAATCATGACCGTCTGAATGAAAAAGCAAAAAGGTAAGAACGTAAAATGGTAAACAGTAAGAAAGTAAAAAAGTAAACAGTAAAAAGTCGAAAAGAAAGAAGGAGGCGGGTGCAGGCGTCTGAAAAAGAGGACTGCCCCTGTCAAGGTTTATCCATCAAATCACGTCCCCATACTCTTTTATCCCGCCTTTCTCTTGCCTTTTACCGTTTGCCACCTTACTTTCTTACCGCTTTATCCTTTTATCGTTTTACCTTTTTATCTTTTTACTTTTTTACCTTTTTCCTTTTTATCCTCTCCCCCCTTTTATTTTTTTACTTTTTACTCTTTTACTTTTAAAACAGTGCGCGGTTTAGTAATCAAGAACACAGGAAGCTGGTACACGGTAAAGACCGAGGACGGCCAGACGATAGACAGCAAGATAAAGGGCAACTTCCGGCTGAGGGGGATTCGCTCAACCAACCCGGTGGCGGTCGGCGATTACGTCGTCATCACGCCCAACCGGGAGGGGACGGCTTTCATCACGGAGATAGAAGACAGGCGGAACTACATCATCCGCAAGTCGCCCAACCTGTCGAAGCAGAGCCATATCATCGCTGCCAACATCGACCAGGCGTTTTTAGTCGTCACGGTGAACTATCCGGAGACCTCCACCGTCTTCGTCGACCGTTTCCTCGCCGGGGCAGAGGCCTACCGCATTCCTGTGACGCTGGTGTTCAACAAGCATGACCTGCTTTCGGGTGACGAACTGCGTTATCAGCATGCCGTGATGAATCTCTACGAGACCATCGGCTATCCGTGTGTGGAGGTGCAGGCGAGCGCTGCCCCTGCCGATGCCTTCAGCGTGGAGAAGCTGAAGCCGCTGCTGAACGGCAGGGTCACGCTGCTGAGCGGCAACAGCGGTGTGGGGAAGTCGACGCTCATCAATGCCCTCCTGCCCCATGCGAACCTCCGCACGGCAGACATCTCCGATGCACACAATACGGGGATGCACACCACGACGTTCAGCGAGATGCTGGAGCTGCCGGGAGGCGGCTATCTGATTGACACGCCGGGCATAAAAGGCTTCGGGACATTCGACGTAGAGCGGGAAGAACTGACAAGCTACTTCCGCGAGATCTTCAAGTTCTCAAAGGACTGCCGCTTCTCCAACTGCACGCACACGCACGAGCCGGGCTGTGCCGTGAGGAAAGCGGTGGAGGAGCACTATATCGCCGAAAGCCGGTACAACAGCTATCTTTCCATGCTGGAAGACAAAGACGAAAACAAATACCGTGAGGCCTTTTAGCTTCGCGGCGTCGGTCGCCGGACCGTGCCTCTGCGGGATTTTACCTGTCAGCAGGACACTTCCGGGCAGGCCGAGAGCGGAGAGCCTGCCCCGCACAGCGCGGCAGCGGACACGGCGGCCGAAACGCATCCGGTGCAGGGAGGGAAAGAACGTCCGGGGAAGGGAATGCCGGGCGGTCTTCATTTCCGGTCTATGTGTTCAGCGGAGAGACCTTCTGTCCGCTCCGCCGTTCCTGCGGAAGTGTCGGAAAAACAGCACCGTCTTTCTCCTGTCTTTCTTCTAAAGAAAAAGCATTTTCTTCACCCGACCGGGCCGTAGTTCGGGAATTTTATCTAAATTTGCACTGGGGACATGAAGCCAGCCGTATGCTGCTGCATCATGGAGAATGACAATCCTTTACCTTATAAATATAAAACGAAAACAATGAAAAGAAACATCTTGATTGCCGGCGGTCTGTTGGGACTTGCACTCACGCTCCAGGCACAGACGGGGGAGGGCGGTATCGACCGGCAGATGCTGCAGCAGATCCGGAAGAACGGACTGACCGCGGCCGACCGTGCATTGGCAAACGCCATTGCGACAAATTCCATTGACGATCTGGCGCGCAATTTCCGCAATGCCGGGCCGGTGGACACCTACTTCAGCGTGGAGACGCCGAAGCAGAGCATACAGGACCAGAAGAGCTCGGGACGCTGCTGGCTCTTCACCGGCCTGAACGTGCTGCGCTCCAAATTCGCCCGGCAGCACAAGGACACGCTGAAGGTGGTGTACTCGCACGTGTATCTCTCGTTCTACGACCAGCTGGAGAAGGCGAACCTGATGCTGCAGAACGTGATCGACAATGCCGGGAAGCCCCTGGACGACCCGCGTGTGCAGTTCTTCTTCAAGAATCCCATCAGCGACGGCGGCACGTTCTGCGGTCTGTCCGACCTTGCCGAGAAATACGGTGTCGTGCCGATGGAGGCGATGCCGGAGACCTACTCGGCCGAGAACACCTCCCGCATGGCGAAAATCGTATCGTCGAAGTTGCGCGAATACGGTCTGGAACTGCGTAAGATGGTGGCAGAGAAGAAGCCGAAGGCCGCCGTCAAGGCTCGCAAGACGGAGATGCTCGCCGGCATCTACCATATCCTGACACTCTCGTTAGGCGAGCCGGTGAAGAGCTTCACTTACGCTTTCAAGGACAAGAACGGGAAGCAGATCGGACAGGCAAAGACCTATACGCCGCAGGAGTTTTACAAGGAGACCGTGGGCGGGCCGATCAACGGGACTTTCATCATGGCAATGAACGACCCGCGCCGTCCTTACTACAAGACCTACGAGATTGAATACGACCGGCATACCTACGACGGGCACAACTGGAGATACGTCAACCTCCCGATGGAGGCAATCGCCCGGATGGCAATCGCCTCGCTGAAGGATTCGACGAAGATGTACACCAGTTATGACGTGGGCAAGCAGCTCGACCGCAAACGGGGCTTCCTGGACGTGGACAACTATGACTACGGCATGCTCTACGGAACGACGTTCCCCATGGACAAGGCCGACCGTATCGCCACCTTCGACAGCGGATCCACCCATGCCATGACACTCACGGCGGTAGACCTCGACGAGAACGGACGGCCGAAGAAGTGGAAGGTGGAGAACTCCTGGGGGGCTGCCTACGGACAGCAGGGCTGCCTGATCATGACCGACCGCTGGTTCAACGAGTATACCTTCCGGCTGGTGGTCGACAACAAGTATGTCCCGGCCGACATCCTGAAAGCCGCACAGCAGAAGCCGGTGATGGTCGTGCCCGAGGATCCGCTGTTCCAGGAGGATGAATAAACGGCATACAGCCTCACCCCCAGCCCCTCTCCGAATGGAGAGGGGAGTGGACACCGGGGCTCCCCACCGTGCCTGCTGCTCCTTTCCACGGTAAACGGTACATTTCTTGCCGCTCCTCGGTAAACATTCCATTTCATTCCAAATCCCTCTCCAATAAACGGTATGTCCCATTTCATATCCTTCCACAGTAAACTATATGTCCCATTTCATATCCTTCCACAGTAAACAGTACATTTCACTCCCCTCTCCATTCGGAGAGGGGTCGGGGGTGAGGCTTCTATTCCCCTTCCAATCCTTCCTCAGTAGACGGTACATTCCACTCCCCTCTCCATTCGGAGAGGGGCTGGGGGTGAGGCTTTTACTGTTCCTGCTGTCTTTTCTGCCGTCGCTGTACCTTTCTGCACAGTCGTTCAGAAAGGAGATTGACGCACAGCCGGAACTTTCGGCCAGCAACTACCTTGCCTATCCGGCACCGTCCGGCAGGCTCACGCCGCCTCCGGCAGGTTATGTCCCGGTTTACATCTCCCACTACGGACGGCACGGATCCCGCTACCTCATCCGCAAGGAGCAGTATATCCGCCCCCTGCGGGTGCTGGAACGTGCCGACTCGGCAGGTGTCCTCACCGATGCCGGCAGGGATGCGGCTGCGAAGATACGCCGGATGCTGGCAGAATCGTACAACAGGTGGGGCGAGCTGACACCCCTGGGAGCCGAGCAGCACCGCCGGATCGCACGGCGGATGTACGAGCGTTTCCCCTCCGTCTTCAGCGGCCCGGTGTGGATAGACGCCCGCTCGACGGTCGTCATCCGCTGTATCCTCTCCATGGAGAACGAACTGCAGGAGCTGCTCCGCTGCAATCCCCGGCTGCAGATCCGCCACGATGCCAGCGAACATGACATGTACTACATGAACCTCTCCGACGAGAAACTCGCCCGGCAGAAAGAGAATGACGAGGTGAAGACGACCATGAAGGAATGGGACGGGCAGCATCTGGACTGCCGCCCCCTGCTGTCACGGCTCTTTACAGACACGGCCTATGCCGGCCGGAACATCGACGCGCCGCAGCTGGCACACGACCTCTTCAGTCTGGCAGGCATCGTCCAGAACTCAGAGATACGCCACTCGCTGTCGCTGTACAGCCTCTTTACCCCCGACGAACGGTACCGGCTCTGGCAGCGTGCCAACATCTGGTGGTATCTGCACTATGGCGGTGCGCCCCAGAACGGCGGCACACAGCCTTTCTCGCAGCGGAACCTGCTGCGCAACATCATCACCACGGCCGATTCGTGCCTTGCCCTGTCCCGTCCCGGTGCCACGCTCCGCTTCGGGCACGAGACAATGGTCATGCCGCTGACCTGCCTGCTCGACCTCAACAGCAGCGGCATACAGGTGTTCTGTGTCGACAGCCTTGAGGCAAAAGGCTGGATAGGCTCGCGCATCTTCCCGATGGCCGCCAATATCCAGCTCGTCTTCTACAGGAACCCCAGACGGCCCCATGCCGACGTTCTTGTCAAGGCACTGCTCAACGAAGAGGAGGCGACAATGCCGCTGCCGGCCACCGCCACGCCGTTCTATTACAGGTGGTCCGACTTCAAAAGGCTCTATCTGGCAAAGCTCGACAGCTACCGTGAGCCGTAACGGCACGGCATGCCGCCTGCCGTCAGACAGCGCTCCGCCGTATGGCCTCCATAGACCGGAAAGTCCGCACCGTTCTGCCGTCTCGTCTCCGTGTGCAGCACGGACAGGGCGGAAGAGCCCTGCGGGCCGAAGTCTTATACGGCAGGCGGGGACATCACCGCTGTCGGTTTTCCCGCTTTAGACGGAACGGGGACGGTCTTCTCCGCGGAAGGACAGAGCGGGATGTGCTGAAGGAGAAAGCGGAAGAGGTCGCATGGAAGACACGGAGAGCGGGCAGGTCTCGTCGTGCCGGTATGCTGACAGGAAACTCCACGATATGTCAGTCTCCTGCGATTTGCAAAATAAAACAAATTTATTTTGTGCTTCATCCGTTTTACGCTACCTTTGCAGTTCCTATGTAATAATGTAGCTGAATGGAAGAAACAAAGAATTTAATAGCACTGATCACGAAAGGCATCCAAGACAAAAAAGGACATGGCATAGTTATTGCAGACCTGTCTGCGATCGACGGTACCATCTGCCGCTGTTTCGTCATCTGCCAGGGCAACTCCCCGCAGCAGGTAGAAGCCATTGCCGAATCGGTGAGCGATTACGTCCGCGAGACCACCGGCGAGAAACCGGTCAACTGCGCGGGACTTGGCAACAACCAGTGGGTGGCAATCGACTATGTGGATGTCATCGTCCACATCTTCCTCCCGGAGACACGTGCGTTCTACGACATAGAGCACCTCTGGGAAGATGCCCGGCTGACCCGGCTGGCCGACGTAGACTGATGCTGATACCCGGTAATCGACCTTTTCATATCCAAAAATTCAGACCTCAGAAATGGACAAATCAACTCCCAACAACAAGCCGAATATGCCGAAGTTCAACATGAACTGGCTCTACATATTCGTCATCATTACCCTCGGAGTGGTGTTCTTTGCCGGAGGGAACGGACTGATGTCCGCAAGCGCCGGCGTAGAAAGAGACTACACCACCTTCAAGCAATACGTTGCCAAAGGGTATGGTACGAAGGTGGTTGTCAACAAGAGCACCAACACCCTCCGCATGTACGTCAGCCCCGACCACATCCGCGACATCTTCAAGCAGGGGACGCAGGAGGTGGGGACAGCTCCGTACGTGACCGTAGAAATCGGTTCGGTAGACAAGGTGGAGAGCTTCCTCGACCAGGCCGTGCAACAGAAGAAGATCGCCAGCTACAGCTACGAGAACAAGTCGGGCAACACCCTCCTCGACATCCTCGGCTCCATTGCTCCGTGGCTGTTGTTCTTCGGCATCTGGTACTTCCTCATGCGGCGCATGGGCGGCGGTGCCGGCGGTGCCGGCGGGGTCTTCAATGTAGGAAAGTCGAAGGCCAAGCTCTACGAGAAAGCCAATGAGATGGGCATCACCTTCAAGGACGTAGCCGGACAGACGGGAGCCAAGCAGGAGGTGCAGGAGATTGTCGAGTTCCTGAAGAACCCGAAGAAATATACCGACCTGGGCGGCAAGATCCCCAAGGGGGCGCTGCTCATCGGCCCTCCGGGAACGGGCAAGACCCTCCTGGCAAAGGCCGTCGCCGGCGAGGCGGGGGTGCCGTTCTTCTCCATGAGCGGCTCCGACTTCGTGGAGATGTTCGTCGGTGTCGGTGCGAGCCGTGTGCGCGACGTGTTCCGGCAGGCCAAAGAGAAAGCCCCCTGCATTATCTTCATCGACGAGATCGATGCCGTGGGACGTGCCCGCTCCAAGAATCCCGCCATGGGCGGAAACGACGAACGGGAGAATACCCTCAACGCCCTCCTGACCGAGATGGACGGCTTCGGGACCAATTCCGGCGTCATCGTCCTTGCGGCGACCAACCGTGTCGACATGCTCGACAAGGCGCTTCTCCGTGCCGGACGCTTCGACCGGCAGATACACGTGGATCTGCCCGACCTCACCGAGCGCAAGGCGATCTTCCAGGTCCACATGCGTCCTCTGAAACTGGAAAGGAACCTCGACATCGATCTCCTCGCACGCCAGACGCCGGGCTTCTCGGGCGCCGACATTGCCAACGTCTGCAATGAGGCGGCCCTCATCGCGGCCCGCCACGACAGCAAGGACGTGTCGAAGCAGGACTTCCTCGATGCCGTCGACCGTATCGTAGGCGGTCTGGAGAAGAAGACGAAGGTGATGACAGCCGAGGAGAAGCGCACCATCGCCATCCACGAAGCCGGCCATGCCACCATCAGCTGGTTCTGCGAGCATGCCGATCCGTTGGTCAAGGTGAGCATCGTCCCGCGCGGCCAGGCGCTCGGTGCGGCATGGTATCTGCCGGAAGAACGCCCCATCACCACCAAGGAACAGATGCTCGACGAGATGTGCTCGCTGCTCGGAGGCCGTGCGGCGGAAGAGCTCTTCACGGGCCATATCTCAACAGGAGCCATGAACGACCTCGAGCGGGCGACGAAGAGCGCCTATGGCATGATCGCCTATGCCGGCATGGGCGACAGGCTGCCGAACATCTGCTATTACAACAACGATGAGTACAGCTTCCAGAAGCCTTACTCTGACACGACGGCCAAGACCATCGACGAAGAAGTCCTGAAGATGATCAACGGACAGTATGCGCGTGCCAAGCAGATCCTGACCGAGCACCGGGAAGGACACAACCAGCTGGCACAGCTCCTCGTCGACCGGGAGGTCATCATGGCGGAGGATGTGGAGAGGATCTTCGGCAGACGGCCCTGGGTCAGCCGCACGCAGGAGCTGCTTGAACAGCAGGAGAAGGCGCAGCCCCGGCTCGAGGATATGCCGGAGGAGGTGAAGAAAGCCCAGGCCGAGCACGAAGCGCGTGTGGCACGGGAAGGAAGCGACAAAGCCAGTGATCTATAAATTAGCGTACAGTTATGAGCGATAAACAGAAAAACTTGATGGTCAGAGCCGCCACAGGCATCGTCTTCGTCGTCGTCATGGTGCTGGGCATCCTGCACCCTTACGGTCTGATTGCCCTCTTCGCACTCATCACGGGAGCGACCCTGTGGGAATACACAGGGCTGGCAAACAGCATCAAAGGGGTGAAGGTCAACCGTTTCATCTCCACCATTGCAGGAATCTGCTTCTTCCTGTCGACTGCCGTCCTGCGGCTGACACCCGCAGAGGGGTTCGTCGTATTCGTCCCTTACGTGCTGACCCTGATCTACCTGTTCGTGGCGGAGCTGTACCTGAAGAACGAGAATCCTGTCAACAGCTGGGCATACACCATGCTGGGACAGCTGTACATCGCCCTGCCCTTCTCGCTGATCAACGTCCTGGCCTTCCAGCAGAACGGACTGGGACAGACGACCTTCGACTTCCTGCTGCCTCTGAGCGTCTTCGTCTTCCTGTGGACGAATGATACCGGGGCTTACCTCAGCGGATCGCTCTTCGGCAGGCACAAGCTCTTCCCGCGCATCAGCCCTGGGAAGAGCTGGGAGGGAAGCATCGGAGGCGGCATCCTCGTACTCATCGTGGCAGCCGTCATCGGCTGTCTCGCCAATACGGGGGCTGTCCCTCATCTGCTGGGCATCCCCGCCTGGATGGGGCTGGGGCTGGTCGTGGTGGTATTCGGCACATGGGGCGACCTCGTCGAAAGCCTCTTCAAGCGGACACTCGGAATCAAAGACAGCGGGAAGATCCTGCCGGGACACGGCGGCATGCTCGACCGTTTCGACTCGTCGCTCATGGCGATACCGGCAGCCGTGGTGTACCTCTATACATTGACACTTATACAGGGCTGACCTCTGCTCCATCAGCCAAAAGGCATACCCGATGTTCCATCAGGCAAGGACAGAAGTCCCCATCAAGGCAGGCTGGAAAGCCTGCCTTTGTTGTTTATAACACGTCCTTGCCCATGGGAAACACATACCGGCCTTTGCTTTTACAATTTTATTTTCTAACTTTGCAGCATCATCAGCAAAGACTGTATAAATTCTCAAGAAGTCCATATACTGATATTATCCAACATCCAAAACAATGAAGAAGCTCGCCTATCTTGCAGCGGCACTTGTCATGCCTTGGACTGCAGCAGCACAGAACAGTCGCGGCAGACTGACCCTGACACCACGTATCGGCATGACAGTCTCCGACTTCGCCTGTTGTCCCATCCACGACCAGTACGGTCCCAAAGCCGGCTTCATCGCCGGTGCAGATCTCGAATACAGCCTCAGCCGGACCTTTTCCCTCTCTGCAGGACTCTTCTACAGCATGCAGGGAGCCAGGGAGAACGCAGTCATGCTGACGACCTTCACCCAGACTCCAGACCAAGAAACAATTTATACCGGTCCTGCCGGAAGCACCCTGCGTATCGTCACGGGTAAGAATGCACACATTGATTTCGACCGGGACACCAGCCCGGGCTACTTCTATCTCACCAGTCCCAGAATCCATCTTAGTTACATCAGCGTACCTGTAACCGTACAGGCTCATGTGTGGAAAGGACTGGCCTTGAGGCTCGGAGCACAATGGGATCACCTGGCAAGTGCTCACATGAAAGCGAAACAGGAAACGAAAATCAATGGGACTGTCAGGTTCGGCGATTATGACCGGAACATAAGAAAAGAGTTCCACAAAGATGCCGTTGCCATTCCCATAGGAGTTTCCTATAACTACAAGAACATAGAGCTGGATGCCCGTTATCTGTGGGGAGTCACGAAGATTGCCGACACGAACGATCCCGATGACAAAGAAGTGATGAACAGTACCTTCGCCATAACCTTGGGCTACAGGTTCCACCTATAGCACCACCCTTTTCAAAAACAGATCCGTCTCGATGTCCTCTTTCTCAAAGATATGCCGTCAGGACTCCTCTTCCCGGCCCGATGCAAGCGGAACGCCGGAGAGAGGAAGCCTGCTTGAACGCTTCAACAGATACAATGCCCTCATCTTCGACGGACGGCTTCCTGTCCCCCGGCTGAGATGGTCGCGTGCCAGAACCCGTCTGGGACAGATGGCATGCAGACGGAAGACAAGCCTGGGGCGCACAAAATACTACGACTACACCCTTTCCGTCTCAACTTATTATGAACTCACGGAAGAGCAGACAGACGATGTGCTCATCCATGAGATGATTCACTATTCCATTGCCTACACGGGACTGAAAGACACCTCTCCGCATGGTGTCATCTTCCGCAGCATGATGGAAAAGATCAACCGGCGTTTTGGAAGACACGTCACCGTCTCCGTCAACACCCGTGACCTGCACGCACGGGAGGCGCAGCAGCCCGCAGACTGTCTGGTACTGGCACTGGAGATGAAGGACGGCAAATGCTACCTTTCTTCCGTCAACCCGTCCGCTGCCGGCAGACTGGCAGCCACGCTCGCACAGGCGCATGAGATAGCCCGTTACGGCTGGTACAGGTCGGAGGATGACTTCTTCCGCAATATGCCGCGTGTGCGTTCCCTGCGGGGCAGGTGCGTCACAGCCGACTTCTACAATTCCATGCTGCACAAGATGACTCTGCTGAAGTGACCTGACATCGGCGGAGTTCACTCCCTGCCTCTGTGTGACGGTTCATCAAGGTCGTCAACGCACGGAGCAGACCTCATCACTCCAGATTCCTGAAGAGCCGAAAATAAAAGGGTGCTTCCGTTCAATGCGCGGATGCTTTCCGTATGGCTTTAACGGAAGATCCGAAGTTAATCACTAAATAAAAACATAGCCGGGACCATCAGCTGTCCATTCTGTTATCCTCCTCCGATACAAAAACTTTTCATTTTAATACGTTGTAAATACAGAAAAGGTTTTGAAAAACCATTACATAATTTCAAACAATTCATCTGCAAATATGAAAAACACGTGCAAAAAGCAGGTCTGCAACCGGCAGTGAATCAATCGGTTATTAAGCTGTTCGTAAAAGGTGCCTGATTGGGCTTCAAAAGGGCGTTGATAACACGCTGAAGGAGCACCTGCTGCAGGCCAGTCAGGCCTCTTTTAGAAGCCAGAAGGGCATGTGCTGCTTTGCACTGCATGAAAACAGTTTACAAATGCCGATAATACGGGAACAGGTTGTCTGTAGAAGACGGAAAGACCTGCCGATGGACAGGCATCGTATCAATCTGCCTTTCCTGCATCTTACCTTGTAGTCTATCCTCCTTTGTAAGACCCTCTGATTCTGGACGGCCATGCCCTGCAAGCGTATAAGCCTTTGTTCCATTTCCCATCTGCACATTTAACGGAAGAACCGATAAAGGCAACATGGTGCTTACACGCTTTCAGAACCGCATCCCCTCGTCTGTCCGCAGACAGAGCGTTAGAGGGAGGGCGATCATGATTCTGAATTGTGGGTTTTGAAGTGGACACGGGCTGCATTCGGGGAGACATCCCCCCTCTTTTCCGAGGCGTTTGGGAAGGGCGGGAAGTTACGATGACGGCTTCATTTTGAATGAAGGCATCATTTAAAATACTTACAAATAGGTATTGTGGAAATGGGCAAGACGTATTACCTTTGCAGAGAATTTACAAACAAGATATAAGCAACTTATCTACAGGCCGTGACATGCTGATGCTTGGCTGTCATAAAAGATGAATCTCCGGATTCTCAACCCGATGCGTGGGTTGCTATATGGTTGATAACCTTTATTATGTTTTATAATACAAGACCGATGTTGTCGCTGCTGTTTGCTCTGACACCGATGGGCATGTGTGCCCAGGCGCAAGACAGCTTGCAGGCAGCAGGGAAGAGTGCCTTGACGGACTCGGTGCATAGGATGACCGAAGTGATTGTACGCTCCAACCAGATGCTGGGGAGCAAGTTTGAAGCCCGTAACCGTACAGGTTCGGCTTATTATATCTCTCCTGCCGAGATCGTGAAGTTCGGTTACACCGATATTAACCGCATGCTCAAGAGCGTGCCGGGGGTGAATGTCTACGAAGAGGACGGATATGGTCTTCGCCCGAACATCAGCCTTCGGGGAACCAAAGCCGAGCGCAGTGAGCGTATCACCCTGATGGAGGACGGCGTGCTGGCCGCCCCTGCTCCCTATGCCGCCCCTGCCGCTTATTACTTCCCGAATGCGGGCCGTATGTATGCCATTGAGGTCCTGAAGGGCAGCAGTCAGGTGCAATACGGTCCTTTCACGACGGGCGGCGCCATCAATATGGTGTCTACTCCCATCCCTTCCAAGTTCAGTCTGAAGGCGAACGCATCCTATGGCAGCTACAACACCTTGAAGTCCTACCTCGGCGTAGGCAACCGCTTCAAGTACACCGGATTCCTTATCGAGTATCTGCGTTACCAGTCCGATGGATTCCGGAAGGACGTTCCGAACGAGCGGACCGGATTCAGACGCAATGACATCATCGCTAAGTTTTCGGCCCAGACCCGTCATGAGGAAGGAATCAACCACCTGTTTGAACTGAAGTTCGGCTTTGCCAATGAGACCTCAGACGAGACTTATCTCGGTCTGACCGAACACGATTTCGCACTCCGCCCGTATTTTCGTTACGCCGGAGCACAGAAGGACAACCTCAAGACGAGACATACCCAGTGGGTGGCGACCTACGTCATAGAGTCGCCGAGGAAACTCAAGATCACGACCGACTTATACTATAATTACTTTTTTCGTAACTGGTATAAACTCAACGAGGTAAGGGTGGGGAACACCAAAGGCGAGCGCCGTTCCATTGATGCGGTATTGGCCGATCCCGAGACAAACAAATCCTATTTTGATATTGTGACCGGTCAGGCCGACTACATGGGCGAGGCTCTGATGCTGCGTGCCAACCACCGTGTCTACCGCTCGCGAGGCATCCAGTCGAAGGGAGAATACCGCACGATGCTGTGGAACGGATACCTCACTGCCGAGCTCGGACTGCGTTATCACGCTGACAGCGAAGACCGTTTTCAGCAGGATGATGGCTATTCCATGCAGGGAGGGCGCATGCGGCTCTTTCGGGCGGGGCTTCCCGGAAGCAATGCCAACCGCATTACCACTGCGCACGCCTGGTCCGGTTACTGGCTGGGGAAGTGGTCGAAAGGGATCGTCACCCTTACTGCCGGCATGCGCTACGAAGACGTCGATCTGTTGAAGAGAGACTACACCAAGGCCGATCCCCGCCGGACGGGAATGGTGCGCATCGAGACTTCCAACCGTGCAAGAGCACTGTTGCCCGGCATTGGGGTGAACGTCAGGCTCCTGCCGGCACTGTCGGCTTTCGGCGGTCTTCATAAGGGCTTCGCGCCTCCAAGTGTCACGCTGAATCAGAAAGCGGAGAGCAGCGTCAACGTCGAGGCCGGACTGCGGTACACCACCGCGAAGATGAAGGCCGAGGCAATCGTGTTTAACAACAACTACTCCAACATGTTGGGGAGTGACCTCGCCGCACAGGGCGGTCAGGGGACACTGGAGCAGTTCAACGTGGGCAGGGCACTGGTCAATGGACTGGAGTTCATGCTCCATTATCAGCCTGTCCCGCAGCATCTCGCCCTCCGTCTGCCCTTGCAGCTGTCTTACACCTACACCCATACGGAGATGAAAAACGATTTCGTCAGTTCGGCCTGGGGGCATGTCGTCTATGGAGACGAGATACCTTATATATATAAGCACGCTTTGAACTTGCAGATCGGACTTGAGTATAAATGGCTGGAAGCCAATTTCGGGGCACGGTACAATGGTGACATGCGCACAACGGCAGGACAGGGGCGCATTGCCGAAAGCGAGAAGATTCCGCATCATCTTATTCTGGATGCGTCATTGAAGGGGCGTGTAAACAAGTATCTCACGCTTACGCTGAATGCGATCAATCTGACGAACAGACGATACCTCGTATCCCGTCACCCGTCAGGACTGCGTGCCGGTCATCCCTTAGGCGTGTACGGCGGCTTGCTGCTGAAGCTCTGACTCGTATGCAACCCTGTATTATATAAAAATCAAAAGACCTATCATGATAATAGAAACAGACAGACTTGTCAACAAACGAAAGTCCCTGCTCACCCTTTTGCTGCTGTTCATTGCCGTTGCCCTGACGGCTCAGACGACGGGAACCGTCACTGGAACGGTCAGGAACGAACAGGGAGAAACGCTCATCGGCGCCTTTGTACAGGTAATGGAAACTAAACAGAAGGCAGTGAGCGACATGGACGGCCGCTTCGCCATCAACGCTTCGCAGGGACAGACCTTGCAGGTGAGTTACATCGGCATGACGACCCGGAAGGTGAAGGTGAACGGCCAGGACATGGCCGTCACGCTGAAAGCCGATGCGCGGGAGATCGATGAAGTGGTCGTAACAGGCTATCAGAACATCCGCAACCGGGTATATACCGGTGCGGCGACATCGGTCAAGATGGATGACATCAAGCTGGAAGGCGTTGCCGACGTATCGCGGATGCTGGAAGGACGGGTTCCCGGTCTGTCCATCCAGAGCATATCGGGAACATTCGGTTCGGCCCCTCGCATCAATATCCGTGGCGGCGCCTCGATCATCGGAAACGTGCAGCCTCTGTACGTGATAGACGGTGCTGTGTATGAAGACCTGGTGCACCTCAGCCTCGACCAGCTCGCCTCCGGTGACGCCGTGACGCTCATCTCCTCGGCAATATCAGGTCTGAATCCCGCCGATATACAGGACATCCAGGTGCTGAAGGATGCTTCCGCCACCTCCGTCTACGGTGCCCGCGCCCTGAACGGCGTGATCGTCATCACCACGAAAGCAGGCAGACGGGAGTCGCCCCTGCGTGTGACTTATTCCACGGAGAACTCCATCCGTCTGAAACCGAGGTACGGGGACTTCGACCTGCTGAACTCACAGGAGACCATGTCGCTCTATCAGGAGATGAATGACAAGGGCTATTTCGGCGTGACCCAGTCGCTGTATGGACGGCGGAGCGGTATCTATTACCAGTTATACAAGGCTGTCAGCACCGTCAATCCGGCGACAGGCACCTTCTATCTGCCCAATACGCCCGAGGCAAAGATGGACTTCCTGCGTAAGAGAGAGTATGCCAATACCAACTGGTTCGGCCTCCTCTTCACGATGAATCCTGCCACCAACCACATGATAACCCTGTCAGGCGGCGGCAAGAGCACGGCTACTTACGCCTCGCTCGGCTTCTATCATGATGCCGGCTGGACGATAGCCGACAAGGTGAGCCGCTTCACGGCGAACGTAAAGAACACCTTTTATATCAGCGACTGGCTGACGGCCACGCTCACGGCACAGGGCAACATCCGGTCGCAGAAAGCACCGGGAACGATGCCGCAGCGCAAGAACAACACCTTGGGAGTGTTTGAACGCGACTTCGATATCAACCCGTTTTCGTATGCTCTGGGTACGAGCAGGACTTTGAGCCCTTATGATGAAAAAGGCGATCTGGCGTATTATCGCAATAACTGGGCGCCTTTCAACATCTTCAACGAGTATGCCAACAACAAGATGGACATCAATGTCCTGGACTTCAAGATACAGTCGGAAGCCACCTGTCGAATCAATCCTGACCTTGCCCTGAAAGGCTTGGTGGCCTTGCGGCAGGCCTATACGAGCACGACGCACGAGGTGCGTGAAGGCTCGAACATCATACAGGCCTTCCGTGCGAACGAGAACCCCTTTGTGGCCAAAGAGAACATCTACTTGATACACGACAAGGACAATCCGCAGCTGCAACCGAAGATCGGCCTGACCCACGGGGGCATCCTCAACAAGACAGAAGCCTCCTTGAAGAGTTTTCTGGGACGTATCGCCGTCGACTTTGACAAGCGGCTGGGAGAACACGACCTGAAGGCTTTCGCCTTCACGGAGCTGCGTTCGGCTGTCCGCACAACCAATCCTTTCCAGGGTTACGGAATACAATATGACCGTGGCAGTCAGGTATATACCAATCCTTTGATATTCAATAAGCTCATTGATGAAGGGAACAGTTACTTCAGCTACCACAAGCGGAATGACCGCGGGATCACCTTCTCTTTCAATGGCACTTATGGGTATGCCGGCAAGTACATATTCAATGTCGTGGTCAATACCGAAGGATCGAACACGTCGGGAAAAGGCGCGCGTGCACTGTGGCTGCCCACTTGGAACGTCGGAGGAAAGTGGAACTTGGACCGGGAGGAATGGCTGAAGGATCATCGGACCGTCTCCCGCCTGGCCCTGAGAGCCAGTTACGGTCTGACTGCGAAGATGAACGAAGAGGCCGTCAATGCCAATGCCGTCTATAAGAGCGGGATAGCGAATCGGTTCCATTTCGGCGACAGAGAGAACAAGCTCAGCATCCTCCACTTAGAGAACAGAGACCTGACCTGGGAGAAGATGTACGAACTGAACATCGGCATGGAACTGGGCTTGTTCGACAACCGGATCAGCACGACCTTGGATGTCTACCAGCGCAATACATTCGATCTCATCGACCTCGTCCGTACATCGGGAGTAGGAGGTGAATACTACAAGTACGCCAACTTCGGTGATATGCGTACACAGGGCGTGGAACTCGGAGTGCATACGAAGAACATTGTCAGCAAGGACTTCCAGTGGTCGACGAGCCTCACCCTGAGTGCCATGAACCAGAAGATCACACGCCTGCTGAACACCCCGAATGCCTTCGACATGGTCGCCGGACGAGGCAGGGGGAACATTGTCGGCTATCCGCGGGGCTCCCTCTTCGCCTTTAACTTCCAGGGGCTGGACCAGAACGGTCTGCCGACTTTCGACTTCGGACTCTATCCTTCCAATCAGGGGGAGTATGCGAAGAATGCCGGGGCAGACTTCCTCGACACGCAGTATGCCAAGTCTTACCTCTTGTATTACGGGCCTATTGAACCGCAGGTGATAGGGGGCCTGTCGAATACCTTCAAGTATAAAGACTGGGAACTGTCGTTCTTTCTGACCATGCAGGCGGGCAACAAGATCCGGCTGAACCCCACTTTCGATCCCGAGTTCGGTGATCTGAACGTCTTTTCAAAGTCCTACTACAACCGCTGGCTCAACCCCGGAGACGAGAGAAGGACGGATGTCCCGGTGCTTCCGTCGCAAGAGCTGATCGGAAAAGTGGGCAGGGAGAACATCGAGAGGGCGTACAATACCTATAACTACTCGCAGATGATGGTCGCAGACGGCAGTTTCGTGCGCATGAAGAATGTCTCTTTAGCCTATCATGTGCCCGGTGACTTCCTGAAGAAGATGAGGCTGCAGACGATGGATCTGCGCCTTAACGTGACCAATCCCTTCCTCCTCTATTCGGACAAGAAGCTCAAGGGACAGGATCCGGAGTACTACAAGTCGGGCGGCGTGTCACTGCCTACTCCAAAGCAATATACCCTGACGTTGAACATTGGTTTCTAATTGATCGAAGATGAAGAAATACATATCACTGCTGCTTTTGGCCGCCGGCTTTCTGTTTGCCGGCTGTAACGACTTTCTCGACAAGAGCCCCGATTCGGAATTGGATGTCGATATTGACTCGGAAAAGAAGATAGCCGAACTGCTCACGGGCGCCTATCCCGAAGCAAGCTACATACCCTTTCTTGAACCGAGGACGGATGATGTGGAGGAACGCGCGAACGGCGTTCATACACGACTGAATGAGGCCATGTTCTTCTGGGAAGACTATGATCAGGAGGACTTGGATACGCCTCTCAATTATTGGAATGCGTGTTACAAGGGCATTGCGCAGGCCAACAAGGCATTGGAACTGTTAAGCCGCTACCCTAAGACGGAGCGTGTGAAGGCGTTGTACGGAGAGGCTTTCCTGTTGCGTGCCTACCTGCATTTCATGCTGGTGAATATATGGGCGGAGCCTTATGGCGGGGCTTCGGATAATCCCGGAATACCCTATATCACGAAGCCGGAGAAGCATGCCTTGGTGGATTACGGCCGCGGGACTGTGAATGAGGTGTACGATAAGATAGAGAAAGACCTGCGCCTGGGTGTGTCCCTGGTGACGGATGACTATTATGCACACCCTAAGTTCCATTTCAACAAGAAAGCCGCTTACGCCTTCGCGACCCGCTTCTATCTCATGAAAGGGGAATGGCGGAATGTGATTGAATATGCCGATTATGTCTTGGGGAGCGACCCGAAGCGCCAGCTCCGGTCATGGCGTCGTTACGCTGATGAGATGGAGTTTTCTCCACAGAACCTATACCATCGGTACATGGCCGTGGATGAACCTGCCAACCTCTTGCTGACGGCAACGGAATCGCGCTGGGTCCGTTCGGTGGTGAATGAGAAATATGGCTCTACGTTCAACACGGTCGATGACATCTTTGCCAAAAGAGGCATCGAAGGGGGCGGGGACTACGCAAAGATGAATTTTGTCGGTACTTACCTCTTCACCTCCTCACCGGCTCCCACCATCACAGGACGGTATATGGCTAAGTTCGACGAACTGGCCGGTTCGGAGCAGACAGGTACCAAGCCGCGCGGCATCTATGTGACCAATGCGCTCTTCACCGTCGATGAGGTGCTCCTCAACAGGATGGAGGCTTACGCCATGCTGAGGAACTACGACCATGCCATTGACGATTACCTGCAGTACATGCAAGGTAAGTTCGGCTTCATGCCGTCCGTCGAACGGGCAGTGTACACATCGACTAACAGCAATCGGTACAACCGGTATTCCCCCTTCTACGGGATGACCTTGAAGCAGCTTGCAATGGTGCAGCTGATACTCGACTTCCGCCAGAAGGAGTTCTATCAGGAGGGTCTGCGCTGGTTCGACATACGCCGCTTCCACATCGCTGTGAAGCGTTCGTCGAAGAGTGCCTATTACTTCCCCTTGGAAAAAGACGACCCCCGGAAAGTGCTTCAGATACCGGCGGAAGCCATCCAGCGGGGGCTTGCCCCCAACCCCCGTGATCGTCAGCAATTGCCGCGATAAGTAGGATGAACAAGTAAACAGATTAGTAAGATGATAAAGATAAAGACAATCCTTCTCCTGTCCGCAGTCGTCGTTCTTGCTGCCTGCGACAGCGAGAAACTGAGTGAGACAAGCGTCATCGACGAAGGAAAGAAACAGATCGCAGCCACCGGACTGGACAAGTGGATCATTGAGAATATCACGGTTCCTTATGGAATAGAAGTGGTCTATCGATGGGAAAAGAACGCAGGCTCGACAGGCACCTTCATCTATCCTCCGAAGCTGGAGAACGTCCGCAGGGTGCTTGAGGCTGTACGGACGATGGGCCTGGAGACCTATCGGTTGAAAGAGACGGGCGGGGAGAAACTGCTGCCCGGAAGGCTTCCCGTCAGGTTGTACCTGTATGGAGGCGGCAACCCGGATACGCATGGTGTGGAACGGCTGGACAATCCCCAGCTCACCGCGAAGGAGATGTGTGTCTATCACGTAGACGATTTCAACCCTGCTGACAACGACAAGGTGTTTGTCCTGATGCGCAGCGTCCACCATCAGTTGGCCAGGTGCCTGATGCTGCACATCGCCTATGACCGCGACAGGTTCTCGATGATCAGCGGACAGCGGTACACGGGTTCGACAGAGCCTCTGGCCGCCCCTTTGAGCTATGCACGCACCGGGAAGGAGCGGTTCGGACTTGACTCCTATGCCAACAAACGCGGTCTTTACACCATGTTAGGCTTCCTCTCGCCCGAAGATGATTTTGCCGAAATCATCAGCGCCACGCTCACCAGTACCCCTAAAGAGCTGTACGATGCTGCTGTTTCAGCCCGGACTCCCGACACAGACATCGATCCCGAGGTCAACGCCCGCTATGCAGAAGAGGCAAAGCAGGCCTACAAGGAGTTTACTGAGAAACAGTCATTTGTGGACGAATATGTGCTGAAGAACTGGCATATAGACCTGAAGCAAATGCAGGTAATCAGCATTAGGAGAATCAATGCTTACGTTAAACAACACCAGAGATGAATTACAGAAGAATGAAATACTGCCTCTTTGCGCTGGTCTGCCTGCTGACGGCTTGCACCGCCAATGACGATGTGTTCGACAAGAGTCCGTCACAGCGTAACAAGGAGAGCATCGCTGATTTGAAAAAGGAACTCGTCCAGGCACCTTACGGATGGCGTGTCCTTTACTTCCCGAAGACCGACTCCCTGCTCTTTTCCAACCCGTCGGAACTGATCTCGCAACAGGCTTTCAGGGGGCGTTATGGCTATGGGGGCGACTGCTATACAATGCAGTTCAGGGACGACAACACAGTCGTAATGCGTGCCGACTATACCGAGCAGACCGCCTCACAGCCGATGACGAGCGAGTATGTCGTGGGCCGGAACAGTTTCACGCAGCTGACCTTCTCCACCTATAACTATATCCATCAACTGGTCAACGACCGCTTTGAAGGGTCTTCAGACTTCCTTTATATGGGGCGGAACGAGGACGGCGACCTTGTCTTCCGCACGGCCTCCTATCTTCAACCCGCACGTGAATACATTGTCTTCTCGAAGTTGAAAGCACCGGAGGAGACGACCTCCTTCGTGCAGAAAGCGTATGAGAACCGGGCGTTCTTCGAGCGTATGAAGAACCCGCAACTGCGTATCCATCGTGGCGGGCGCACCTTCTTTCAAAGCGACATATACATCAAACGCAATGTGGAGACCAACCAGGCTCTGTTGAAGGAGATCGTTGCGAAGCGGTATTACCTCTTCCTTTTCACACAGAAGAAGAACCCTGTTCCGGGCTATCCGGCCAAGGAGATGACCGGATTAGGCTCCGGTTATGCAGGCACGGAGCAGGGCATCACCTTCCGGTCAGGGCTGCGTTACGACAGTAAAACGATGTTCTTCGACTTCCAGCGGCAGGGCGACCGCTTCACAGCCGAACTGGTGTCGGTTTACGACCCGATGTCACGCACCACCCGGCTTGTCAGCAGGCACCTGCATCCCGAAGGTGAGTTTACAGGTCTGGAAGCCGAGATCTGGGACGAACCGACTGATTAGTCCGATGACGGAACATAGATAATGACAGCTGATAAAAATATCAATCATGGTGAAGAAAATAATTGATTATATGCTGATAGGCATACTGCTTCTTGCGACGAGTTGCACAAGAGGCAGTGAAGACTATGCCGAGGAAGACTACGGCAAACTGTTTCCTTTCAAGGGAATAGACAAGCCGAAGCTCTCATACGAAGACCAGGTCATACAGCTCGGGAATCCCGATGCGCCTGTTACGGATTATGTGTATCCGGGTGTGGAGATCGCCGATAACGTGCGGGAATACACCGTTACGCTCACGTGTTCCTATACGGAGGTGGACCTCTTGGGACAGCTCGTGCCGGATAACGACATCTCTTCCCGGTACACGGTGAGGTACATTTCGCCCGATAAAAAGCTGCAGGTCATTGCGAGCAGCCGTCGGGATGATACGGCGACGACCTTCCTGGCGAATGGAAAAGAGCATAAGCTCTCCTTTACCGCGCGCTCCGGTTATCCCATGTATATCTGCGTGAACGGCGTCGGTCCCCGTGGCTCTTCCATCAGGGCGGCCATCTCTGCCGTATCAGAAGACGGGCTCACGATCGTGAAGCCGCTCACAGTCAACCAGCATCAGAACGAAGAGGGAATCGACAAGATAAAGTCTCCTTTCTGTGGTTATATTATCCTTCCATAATAGAGAAAAGATGAGAAAGAAGTCAATCCAATATCTTTTAGTGTTCTTACTGCCGCTGGCATTCTCCGCATGCAGCCAATGGGAGGGGGAGACGGTGGAGTCGGCTTATCGTGAACCGACCGTCCCTGATCCTGTCTATCAGTTTAAACGCAATGGGGCAAGCAGCGTCGATTACCTGGAGTGCAGCTTGTTGCGCGACCCCATGGACTATATCTATAACAGCTACTTGAAGATTGCCGCCATCATGTATCCGGCCAACATGGCGAAGGTACAGGACTATTTCCGCAATGGCGAGTTCGGCTTGAAACCCATAGAGGAGATTGCAGCCTCCCCTTTGCACAGGGCCGACCGCAGACACATCCTGGCCGATATTGACGACATCTTCACCACTACGGGCCGGTTGAGCGGTCTGTCCCAGCCCAGTCCCGGGACGGCCCGCAACCATCGTGCGGAACGGGGAGTGGCAGGCTATGTGGGTACGAACATCGGTGATGTCAACATCGCCTTTGTCAACGAGAAAGGGCTTGTCGTGGCAGAACTGTTTAATGGTATCGTATGGGGAGGCGTGTACCTTGACAAGGTGCTGAACGTGCATCTCAATGACAGCTTGTATAATGACGGCCGTCTGCGGCACGACCATGAGCAGACGAAACTGCTGCCTGGCCGCAATTACACGGAGCTTGAACACCATTGGGACCTGGCTTATGGCTACTATCAGTATTGGCTGCCTGTGATCCAGACAAGCGGCCTGCCTGTGCTGCGCGAGAGCCGCATCAGGATCTATAACGCCTTTGCACGAGGGCGGCAGTCGCTCACGGAGTATCGTTATGACGATGTACATGAGCAGTTACGGCTGATTAGAAGCGAGTTGTCAAAGGTCGCCGCCGTACAGGCCATGACGTTCCTTGTGGGTGAAATCACCCGTGTCAATCTCGATGAAGACGCCCGGAACGCCCTTGTGTTCCTGTCCCGTGGCTGCGGAGCGGTATATGGTCTGCAGTTCACCGTACAGTCTTCCGGCAAGCCACACCTCGGTTATGAAGAGGTGAGACAATATATCAGTCAGCTCACGGCAGGGGACGGGCTCTGGGATAAGCAGCGGCTTCTGGCACCGGAGACGACCGGGGGGTCGCTGCGCAATATAGCTTCCGCTATCGGCAGGCACTATGGTCTGACGCTTGCAGACATCAATCCGTTTAATCAATAAACACGTATCCTATGACAAATAAAATCTATCTCTTTCTGTTCTGCCTGTTGTCCTTCTCTTATACGGCGGAAGGGCAGATAGGACACGAACTGATACCCAATGGAGGATTTGAAGAATATCCTCCTGAGACGAAGCAGCCGGGCGATGAGGAGGAAGAAGACGAGGGGAAAGCCCCTGACTATTATGACCCTTATCTCAAACCGAAGTATTGGTACTTCAATTCCTCATTGGCTTACTCGAGGACAAAAGATGCCCATGACGGCACTTACGCCATAAAACTCTATCCCAATGGGGGCTCTTTCTTCTCACGCGACAAGGACTTCAATCCTTATCACATCGTGGTGGAACCGGGTGCTGAATACCAGCTTACTTACTGGTACAAAGGCTCTTTGAAACGTCCGAACATCACCGTGACGGTGGACTGGTATCGTGACCTGACATCCATAAAGAAGGATTCGCGCGAGAAAGACAAGGTCCGGACGTCTGCGGATCAATGGCAGAAGAAGACCATGACATTCAAAGCGCCGGCGGGAGTGAACCGTGCCGGTGTGGGCTTGTATATTGAGAATGACTATGAGTCGGCAGAGTCGGGCGGGTTCGTCCTCATCGATGACATCTCCTTCAAAATGACAAAGGAGGGAACGGGGACGGCCACTCTGGAGGCTCCTTCTAACCTCACGGCGCATCCGCAGCAACGTGAGATGGAACTCTCATGGAGGCCTGTTGCCGATACGGATGTGCAGTATCAGGTGCTGGTGGACGGGCAGCCTGTTGCCACAACCAAGGCTGTGTCATTCATCGTCGAGGGGCTCGAACCCGGCAGTTCTCACAGGTTCAGCGTGAAGAGTGTCAAAGGGGCGGAGCAGTCGAAACCTTCTGACGCTGTCACGCAGCAGACGCAAAGCATGAACATGGGCGTTGAGGAAGAAGGACGCATACCTTATTTGTATTGGGTGAAAGAGGCTGGAACCTGTCCTCGAAGCCTGCCGCTTTATTATCACGACCTGGCTGATCCGAATGCGGCCATTGCTTATCAGGTAGACGGCACGCCGGTTACGCCGGTTGACGGAAAGATTGTCTTCGCAACGAAGGGACAGCATATTCTGCAGATTGAGATTGTGGAAACGCCCGGACGGAAGTGGGAGATTGAATATAAACTGATGGTAGATTAAGACGTTATGAAACAGAAGCTATATCTTTTCTTACTCTTTGCTTGCAGCATCCTGCCTGCAGCCTGCGACAAAGACAATCAGCAGGAAGCGAAGGACATACAGCTTAGCGGAGAGAATCCGGACGAAGTCTCGCTCACGAAACTGTCCACACGTATGTTCCTGCTGACGGGCGGTACCGGGAAATATGTCTCTTATGTCGCCGATTCAAAAGTAGCGGGAGTGAGTGTCAGCAAGGACACCCTGCGCGTGAACGGCATCCTGGAGGGAAACACCTATGCGACCATCATCTCCGGCGATGTGCGCCGGCGGATAGACATCCATGTGGTTGCTCCGGAAATCAGCATCAGTCAGTCGGAGGTAAGACTCTTCCCGCGGGATGAAAGCAGATTCGTCAGTCTGAATGGCGGGGGCGATATTGCCGACCTGAAAGTGGACGACCCTGATAAAGTGATAAGCGTCAAATGGAATGCGAAGACCAATATCCTGGAGATCCAGGCACACTATGAAGGGGAGGCGAAGATACGGGTCATCTCGCAGGACAGGCAGGAGAAGACGTTGAAAGTGACGGTACGTTGCGAGGGGACAGCCGCTTGCGTGGGAGTGTATGGCACCACTTCGCACAGCCTCTATGCGCAGATGAACACGGTGATGGCGGTCCGCCGCCCCGGCGTGGGTGTCTGGCTCTGTAACGGAGCGCGCCCTTATTCTTCACGGAAGGTCGTTAAGATTACCCCGGCTGTCGTCAACCCTGTTGCCGGAACGTACGTCTCGGTCTCGCTCTCAATGCTTTATCCAGACGAGTTCAGTAGCAGTGGACTGAAAGAGGGGACGCATCGTTTGTACGTTGAAGAGGTCCGGGAGAAGGACGTCGTACTGCGTGGCCGTGGCTATAAATTCGTTATTCCTTATGAGAAAAGGTGATCCTTGGAATCCTGAGGCATCTGTTTTAAAAACATAAAAAACAATCGGAAACAAATGAAGATCTTTACATCAAAGAAAGTATTGACCGTAATTGCACTGGCATGTGCGTGTTTCACCGTCCATGCCCAGGAGTCATTGACAGTGACAACAGTGGCTGGGAAGCTCGCAGAGCATATTCCTGCTGCCAGGAAGTATCAGATAACCGACTTGAAGGTATCGGGCGAAATCGACGGGACCGACATCCTTCTCCTGCGCCAGATGGCAGGCAAAGGACTCAAGGAGGACGATCAGACGGAGGGCAGACTGACCTCTTTGGACCTCTCGGAGGTACGTGTCGTTGAAGGCGGAGAGAACTATTGCGCGATAAAGCAAGGTCTGTCAACCAAGTATTATAAGCCTGTGGAAGAGGATGTCATACCTCCTTATATGTTCTATAAGCTCGCCCGGCTCACGAAGATCCAGCTCCCTGCTTCGGCAAAGAAGATAGACAAGTCCGCTCTGACGGGCTGTACGGCTCTGGCAGAATGTGCCATCCCTGAGGCGGTAACAGTCATTGGGGATTACGCCTTCGCACAGTGCGAAAAGCTCGCGTCGGCAGCGTTCCCGTCTGCTTTGGAAGAGATCGGGGCGCACGCATTCGAGGGCTGCTCCGCCCTTTCCACACTTTCCGAGTTCCCCCGGACATTGGCGGATATAGGGGAGAACGCCTTTTACAAGACGGCCGTGACGGCATTCTCTGTATCGGAGGAAAGCGATGATTATGCTGCTGTTGAGGGGGTGCTCTATAACAAGGACCGGACTTCTCTCGTTGCTTACCCTACCGGCAGCACGGCGACGACAATACAGTTCCCGGACGAGATCGCCGATATCGAAGCGAACGCCTGCGCCTATGCCGGGAACCTGAAGACGCTTGTCCTGCCTGAAGGACTTACCAACATAGGCGAGGGCGCGTTTGCTTACGCTGGCCTGACGCATATAACGTCTCTTGCCTCTGGGTTGTCCGTTAAGGAGCAGGCCTTTGCGGGTTGTGCGGACCTGGTAAGCGTCAACTTCAAGGGAGCCGTCTCCGGTATCGAGAAGAAAGCTTTCTTCGGTGCGAAGAAGCTGGCCGTTGTTCATTTCGCAGGTACGGGTATCCCGGAGTTCGGAGAGTCTGTCTTTACAGCTTTTCGCACGCAGCTCTCCATCTATGTACCTGCTGAGATGGTTGCGAAATTCAAGGAGACCATCACGAAGAAGAAAGTTGTCTTGGGCAGCCGATACGATGTCCTCGATATTACTACATCGGATATCAAGACCGCAGATCAGCTTTACAACGTCTCCGAGTCAGCACGTTATGACTTGAATGGCAACCGCCTCTCTGCACCGGCAAAGGGTGTCAACGTCATCAGGCTGTCGAACGGAAAGACCATCAAGGCAATAGAGCGATAGGCGGAGAATGCCTCACTTCCCGAGAGGGTGTGTCGGAACAGACACACCCTCTCTTTTTTTTGCTCCTCCGCGCACCGACGTTGCCTCCGTTATAGGGGCTTACCTCCGCTCCCTGCCTCTGTGTGGTATTTCATCAAAGTCGTCAACGCACGGGACAGACCTCATCACGCCAGATTCCTGAAGACCCCCGAATGGTTCTTCCGTTAAACGCATGGATGCTTTCCGTATAGCTTTAGCGGAAGACCCGAGGTGGTTCCCTAAACAAAAACATGGCCAAGACCGTCAACTGTCCATTCTGTCCTCCTCCTCCGATACAAAGACCTTTTCAATTTCAATACGTTGGAAACACAGACAAGATTCTGAAAAGTCATTACATAATCTCAAACAAATCATCTGCAAATAAAAAGAATACGTACAAAAAGCAGGTTTGCGACAAGCAGTCAATCAGTCGGTTATTAAGCCGTTTACAAAAGGTGCTTGATTGGACTTCAAAAGGGCGTTGGTAACACGCTAAAGGAGCACCTGTTGCAGGTCAATCAGGCATCTTTTAGAAGCCAGAAGAGCATGTGTCAGCTTTGAGCTGCATAAAAATGTTTACAAACACCGATGATATGGAAATAAATTGTGTGTAAAAGACGGAAAGACAGGCTGACGGACAGGCATCGTATCCATTTGTCTTTTCTGCATTTTATCTTGCAGTTTGTCCTCCTTTGCAAGACCATCCGTTTTGGGACGGTCATACCCTGCAGGTAAACTTTGAAAGAGTCCTTCCAAGAACAAACTTTCCCAAAAGGGACCAATATCCTGTCGTTCGTGGCACTTTTATCACTCAGAACCTTGGATAGGTCTGAAATCTGTTGTATGTCTGTATTCACAGAAGAAATGTCAATGTTCTGCATAACAATTGATCACACGTGCAAATATACAAAGAAAAACAATTGGCATTTCTTCTTCCCCATTTTGTTTCAATGACTTATGACACTTGTCCCTGTTAAGTGGGAAGCTTTAGCTGAGCATTAAAAAGCCTTGTTACTGCGGAATGATTACATAATACGTCTATGACAGAAAAGGAATAAGCGTGTGATGTGGGAACGTGCGTTCGTTTGCACGCCATATCCACATCTATTTCTGTTTTTTTCTTGCGGGTTTCGGAAACTTTAGTTATCTTTGCAGCCGGTATAACTATTGACAAGTGAGCAAGTTGGAGAGGAGTTTTTTTCTACGACCATTGTCTTTGTATAATAAATGCATGGGTACGGAGCAGGGAAATCGAAATTTTCTTGTAAATTTGTCGTCGAATTATTTGGTGGTTCCAAATAATCGGACATCAATAATAAAAAACGCGGAACGTATAGATGACCCTATCGTTCCGCGTAATTTCTAATTATATAGCTATGGGTTAATCTTCCCAAACGCTATGTTTTGACCACTCATTAGCAGTCTCTTCGTCAAACATGTTGTTCTCCTTTGCTCCAATCTCTTCATTTGGATCGTAGTTTCCACCTACACCAGGACTGGCAGTCAGCATGAGGTGTTCATTCTTCATGCGAACAGCCTCTGTTACTGGGATAATATATTTCTTTTTTTCCATAATTCCTTTGTTGTTATTTAACAATTACCTTGCGACCGTTCTGGATGTAGATACCACGCTGTGGTGTGGTTACACGCTGGCCATTGAGGTTATAGTAAACATTATCAGCAGGCTTCTCTGCATCAACTGACATGATACCCGTTGTTGATGAGTCATCGTCAGAGAATGAGAACATAACCTTAGCTCCTGCAGGTATATTTCCAAGTGAAGCATAAGCCTTATGGATTGGGAACTGTACCGTTTGTGTAAGCTTTTCAAAGATACCTTTTTTCTTTGTAATCACATAAACAGGACCGCCTTCCTCAGTAGGTGACACACTGCGTGAATTTACAGTAACACCACGCATGACGTTACCATTTATGGTATATTTTACATCATCCTTCTCACCGATAGTATAGAAGAAATCGGCTGGTGTAGCCTCTTTGTCAAGAACCTTCAGCAATACGCCTGTTTCAGCAGGTACATAACCATAGTGACCTCTTACACCACCGTTAACGTCAACACTTGTCATACTTACGTGATATGTAGAAATACCATAGTCACCGTTACCAATCTTTATATCTGTTCTCTTAGAAACGAAAGCTGCAACATCGGTGTTGTTATTCTCTGCCTTGTAAGCACTGAAGTCTGTATCGAACTCACGAGCAAATGTTCCGTACTTATTTGTGATGAACTTTTTAACAGGAATCTTATAGTCAATCTGACTGATGAAGTTGAATTCACTCTCTTTGAATTTATGGATAGCACGGTCATAAACCTTCTTATTCCATTTCTCTCTATAGATTGGAAGTGCAGACTTCTTTACATATACCTTAGTTGTAGGTGCAAACTCGTTATAGTTGGTGCCTGTTTCGTCGAGTTCAAAGCGAGTAGTACTCAACATCTTTGCAGTAGGTTCGCTCTCAATGAAGAACACACTCTCAACAGTACTTTGAAGGTTATTCTTGTCCTTGTTTGTAACGAAAGCCTTAGCACCGATGTACTCTACATTCTTCTTAACAACAACTTCCTTAATTTTATTGTTTACGCCTTCAAAAGCATAATCACCAATCAAGTTTACTTCATACTTCTTACCCTCGTGCTCGATTTCTGTAGGAAGTACAAAGGTATAATCCTCACGCTTCGTTTTGAGCATATTCACACTCTTATCAGACATCGCAATGTATTCCTCATCGTTTACGAAGAATGACTTTTTAATACCACCCTTGAACTTCTTGTAGAATTCATTGTTGGCATATTGATCATAAAGTTCCTTACGAACGTTGATAGTTATGTTCTTAAACATATCATCAGCCTGAGAACCATCATCGAATGACATGTTATTTTGTGCCTGATTAATCTTGCTTGGATCAATCATATCGTCGCAGAGGAAAGTGATAGTATTCAAGTTCTTACAGAGACCGAAAGCACGTCGACCAATTTCTTTCACCTTGTTAGGGATGGTCACGTTAGTCAGCTTCTCGCAATTTAAGAAAGAGTTGTCACCAATCTTCTTAATAGATGGAGGGAGCAAGGTGAACTTGCTGTTTGCTTTGCCTGGAGGGAAGAGAATAAGAGTCTCCTTATCTGGAGAAAGCAAGTAACCATCTATACTTGAGTATACTGTATTTTCTTTATCTATATTAATATCTGTGAGGTTATCACAGTATTTAAATGCTTCTGGGTCAATGCGGGTGGTATATTTTTTAATATTGATTACCTCAAGAGCCTTACACTTAAGGAAAGCCTCTTTTTCAATTTCTTTAACCTTCTCAGGGAGACTAATAGTTGTTAAACCACAGTCAGCAAAAGCACCTTCTCCAATTTTTTCAATATCAGCATTCTCATCGAATTTTACGGTCTTCATATTCGCACAACCAGTGAAAGCGTTGCGTTCGATATTTGTTACCGTTTTAGGGAAATTGAATGTTTCAAAATTCTTAAGATCTTGGAATGCATTTGCCTTGATTGTTTTCAGAGGGCAAGTTCCTTTAAAATTGAAGTTCTTCAGATTTTTGTTGGTTTTAAAAGCATCTTCTTCAATAGTTTCTATTTTCGAACCATTTGGAACATTAATCGTCTCCAAAATATCACAATCGACAAACGATTTGCCTATTTTATCAATAGAAGAAGGCAAGGTTACCTCTTTCAGTTTAGGGCAAGTCCAGAATGCATAATTTTCAAGTTTCGTCAGGTTGGATGGTTCTTTGAATTCAACTGAGCTAAGATTGTAATTCTGACGGAAAGCTTCACCCTTGATTCTCTTGACGTTAGTTGGAATCACCAGAGAGGTTATCCAACTTGCGCCCTGAAATGCCTTATCTCCAATTTCCTCAACCGTATTAGGGATTGTATAAGACTTATCCTTCTTTCCAATCGGATAAAAATAAAGTATTTTTTTATCAGCTGAGAAGAGAACACCATCTTCTGCAGAAAAATCGGGATTACCAGGTGCAACAGCGTAAGCCTCAAGTTTAGGACAGTTCTCGAAAGCACCCTGGACTAATCCGTCCTTCTTAAGATTCTTAGGAAGAGTAATCTTCTTTAGGTTTGGAAGGTGTGCAATAGCTGAGACATCCACTTTTGTCACTTCATTTAAATTGATATCAGTTAGGGAAGGAGTTCCACTAAAGCCATTACCAGCAATTCCAGCAACTCCTGCAGGAACTGTATATGTTGCCTGATTCTTTGCGTGTGGATAACGAATCAATTTATTAGGTCCCTTGGTGAAAAGAACTCCATCTACTACTTGGTAATTTGTACCAACACCATCCATAACAAACGCCTCTAACGTAGATGTTGAAGCAATAGTAGGCCAGAAATCATCCACTTTTTCTAAGGTTGTAGGTAATTTAATTTTTTTCAGATTTTCAGAATCGCGAAAAGCAGCTTTGGTTATATACTTTACAGTTATATTTACGGTATAAGTATCACCGCCCACCTTGCTCATAATGTTATAAGGAACTGTGCGCAACTCTGTCTTACCTTTTGTGTAGAGTACTCCATTTTCATCTGATTCAAACTTAGGGTTCTCTGAAGCAACATGGCACTCTGGATTTTTTGATAACTTTATCCATGCATTTGTTTGGATTTCAGCTACATTCTTAGGAATATCAATTCGCGTAATTTTAGAATCAGAAAAACTGCCATCATTAATCTTCACTATTGATTCGGGCATTGTAACTGACGTAACATTCTTACAGTTATAATCACCCTCTGCTCCAATCTCTGTAACCTTGAAAGTTATTCCCCTACCATCATTTACTGTAGCAGGAATATCCACATGTCCAGTTTTCGTTGTGCCAACAAACATCAATTTAGGATCTTTGCCATGACCATCTTCTTCCAGGACTTTGTAGCTGAGTCCTTCAAACGTGACAACCTTGTCCTTTGTATACGCCCAAAGGAAATTAGGTATTGCCGCAAATAGCAATGCCAATAATAAAAGTTTAATTTTTACCATGTTTATCATTTAAATGTGATTAATATGGGTCAGT
>NZ_GL872282.1:595840-610129 GCF_000191065.1 Prevotella multiformis DSM 16608 | reverse complement strand
ATTAATATTTATATGTATATAGTCGTACGCATTATATGAGTATATCATACAATCTTAGTATTTTTAAAATGTGATAGATGCATTTAATTCAGGTTTCATAATGCAACAACCCTTATTCTCTGATTCAGAGATTTTTCGCAAAGTTAAGCCTTTTATTTGATACCCACAAATTTTTATTTATAAATATTTATTTTTTATATGAAAACGTATGTGGTTTAATGTATAAATGCTAATTTTACGTCTTATTAATTATCGGATATGTTTTGGAAAACTTGTTTTTTCTATAATCTTTTGTATGTTCTTTGTATTGCATAGTACTTTTATAGAGTTCTTACCTTGTTTTGCTTTTTCATAAAGGATATAAAAGAGTCTTATAATTTAATAAGGTGGTTTAATGATTATATTTATAAATTAGATTTTGTTGTATAACATGTCGTTACAAGAAAGTGGGCTAATTGGCTTGGTTGATAAGGTTCACCACTACCTTTACCATTATATCCTTTTCCTCAGTTTTGCTTTCGGCAATCATCAGGGTGAGGGCAACGAGGGTGTTGTCCGCAATTCGTTTAGTGCCATCGGGACGATAGAGGATAGCGTTGTTGTTCATAAACCATAGGAACAGCGTGGCTGCAATGCGTTTGTTGCCATCGCTGAACGAGTGATTCTTGGTTACAAGATAGAGGAGCATAGCCGCTTTCTCCTCCACACTCGGATAGAGTTCCGTACCATCAAATGTCTGATAGATCTGTCCGATAGAACTTTTGAAGGAGTCATCTTTCTCATTACAATAGTCCGTTAAATTTTCGCGGTTTGCGAATCTTTCGTCCCTAAGGCAACAGAAATTGTGGCAGAAAGAAAACATGATAAGTCTCTGAAAAAGAGTAGATCAAATAACAAAATATAACATAATAAAATCGTCTATCTCATTGAATTTCAGTAACTTTACAGATGTAAAAAGACAATAAAGTTTATGCTGATAACCAACTTGATTAGCCGATATATGAAGCTCTGCAAAGCAGCATTCAGTGCCGAAGACGGGGCAAAGTTAAGCAAAAGTATCCAGACAAACGTCATGGAAAAGCCTTTTCTTTTGATGGTCATCCCAAGGAGATGCAATTTCACGCAGATGGGACGCTATGGCAAGCGTGGCGAGCAATGCTATCGGCAGACGGCAGAGCGCAGCGTGAACTGGCTCGAAATGAACATGTGGCTGAGTGCTTTCGCCTTCAAACAAGGCAAGGGTCGCAATGCCATCGTCATAGACCCGAGTTTCATCAAGAAGGCTGGGAAGCATACCCCATACGTGGGTACGTTCTGGTCGGGCTGTGCAGGTGCGGTAAAGCACGGTCTTGAGATCCTCGGCATCGGTGTGATAGACGTGGACCTGCATGAGTGTATGATGCTCAAGGCGGTGCAGACCACATTGGAAAAAGGCGAGGAGAAAAAAGAGATGAGCCTATACGACTGGTATGCCAAGGTGTTGCAGGACGACAAGGTAACCTTACAGCGTATCTGCAAGGTTCTTGTCGCCGACTCAGCCTTCTCCAAAAGACCCTTCATCGACAAGGTAATGAAGATGGGATTCCATGTTGTGAGCCGCCTGCGTCATGACTCAGCCTTGTTCTACACATGGGACGGGGAACCCACGGGAAAGCCCGGCCGTCCCCGCGTCAAAGGTGACAAGATTGACGTGAGGAACATCGATATGTCTAAAGTCGAAAAGCTTGAGCTGGAGGAGACCTCCGGCAAGGCTTATGCGCTCAAGGCATGGTGCAAGTCCTTGCACAGGGTCGTTTCGCTTGTCATCCACGAGTTGCCCAACGGTGTCCGCCGTCTGTACTTCGCTACGGATGAGAACATGAGCGGACGCGACGTGGTGGAATATTACACCACACGTTTCCAAGAGGAGTTCTGCTTTCGCGACGCAAAGCAGTTCCTCGGCCTTACAGATTGTCAGGCACGCGACAGGAGAAAACTTGACTTTGCCTTCAACTCTTCATTCACGGCACTCAATGTGGCCAAGATCATGTGCAAGGAACTTGGCACGTCCGTCGGTCGACTTAAAGCGCAGATGGTCAATGCCTACTATGCGCAACGAATTATTGACGTGTTCGAGAAGAACCCGAACACGCCTTTAAATAAAGAAAGTATTAATGAGATATTTAGTTTCGATGCTGACGCAGCATAATATTTAACGGACTATTGCATTTACGAATGTCCATAGAGTTTCAAGCAATGAAACGCAGCGTTCCATAGGGTGAAACGGTGGGTTTCATAGGATGGAACGGTGCGTTTCATAGGGTGAAACTGTGAGTCTCATTCTTTGTAGGACTTACATAAGATAATAGTCCGCCTTCCTTTTAGTTTTCACAATACTTTTTTATCAAATTATTTCATTTCAGTTGCAACATAAATGCAGGAAATATCATATTGTATATATTTTAATTATTGCTAATATGATACTTTATAAAAGTATTATCCATACAATGAATTTCAACATTCCCACAATTAATTTCAATTTTATTGTATGTATCAGATAATGATATTGTATGTACAACTTTATATTGCTGTATATCTATAACAAAAACTTCTAATTCTGTAGCTACAAATATCTTTTTGTTATACATAACCATTTCACAAAAAAGAAACATTAAGTCCAAACACATGATTCTATGTTTCTTTTTAAAATCATAAATAGCAAAATTTTGGTCAATTCCTATAGCATATACCTTAGGAAAAATTTTTAGGAATTGAGGTTGTAATAAGTCACTTGACCAAGCTATTTTTGCATAAGAATCGCCTTCCACTAATTTCCCATATATTCGATAAGAATTATTATGGGAATCATCGAAAACTGAATCATAATTTATTTTTTTATATGTAAAATAATCTATAATCTCAAATTTCATTTCTTTTTAAATATTTTAAGAATGATAGTTATTACTTTTGGTGCTTTTGTCATATCTCCATCAGCGTAGAAGAAACTAGTTTGAATCTGCCCTCTCTTACCAATCTTTAAAACTTTATTTATTGTGGTACCATATTTATTAGTGCTTCTAGAAACTTCAGTTCCTTTGATTAATGTTGTAGCAAATATTTGTGCTAATTGCTTTTTAGACCTAATACCTAAGGTAGTTAAATCCCTCAGGTTTTGGGCAGATCTTTGGACACTATGCACATTGCCTTCAACTACTCTGCCGAGGAAATAATCAAATTTACTCTCTGCAACTGTGAATTCTGCAACTTTAGTTCCTTTGTTAAGTACTTTAAATAAGCCTGCTCCACTACCAACGAGCCCTAAACCGATATCTGAAAAAGTTGCTATACTATTTGCAGTATTGGCACTAGCTCCAGCAAGTTGTGCGCCAGCTTTAATTCCTTGAAAAGTAAATGATTCAACCTTTTTACCTGTCCAAAGTTGTCTTACACCAGCTTGAACATCATCTATCCCGTGGACTACAGCTACTCCCCTACAACAGCACCTACTCCTGACCAAGATGTAGCAATACCTCCTGTAATACCAGCTATTATTTGTAGACTACCTCCAATTACACGTAACCCTCCCGTAAATCTATTCCAACCAGGTCCTCGCCCATCAGGATCAATCAACTTAATTGGGTTGCCAAAAGTATAGACATATCCACCAGTGGTTGTATATTTCTCAGCCAACGGATCCACCCCATACCAAATACTTGCCACAGAATTCATATACCTTGCACCGTAATAGTATAGCCCAGTCTCTTCATCAAACTGTTTGCCGTTGAACTTATAGGGTAGTTCTTCACTGCTGCTATGTTCATCAACCAACAGCTCACCATACGGCAGGTAAGCATCATACTGGGTGATGTTGGCTCTGTCGTCTGTGATGTAGGATGTACTGCCGAGGTGGTCACTGTGATAGAAGAAAGTTTCCTCTTTCGTTGTGTCATTAGGGATGTATCCATAACCAGCCTGCGGGTCATCAGGGTTACTCGGGTCATTCCAGCTTACAGGTGGACCGGGGTTAGTATTCGGTGTGGTGTTGGGGCGTGGAGTCTGAATCCAACCCTGTGGCACATCATGGTTACCGAGTTCTGTGAGAACGGCATTATAACCAACACCCGTATTCTCCGGATCACCATACGCACCCTTCTCTGTAGGTACACCTGGAGCTACACCCACCTTCTTATAGTACACCTCCTTCTGAGTCTGAATCTGATTCATACGCTCTGCATAGTCCTGCTGACCAGCGGTGACGTATGAGCCATTACGTCCATAGACATTATTGAACATACCCGTTCCAATCCTTGAAGCAACTCGTTTGTCACCAATAAAGTAATGCTTCGTGAAGCGATTCTTGTTGACAGAGAGGATACTTGCAGGGTAGAGCGTGAAGTTATCCGTCTCGTGGAAGGTAATACCTTGTGGTGCACCATTGATATACACACCCTCCATCGTACCGTAACTCTTCATGATACGCTCACCGGCCGCATTGTAAGTGTATCGGCTTGTCTTACCGTTATCACTTAAGACCATGAGGCGGTTGTCCTCATCCCAGTACATCTCCCTTGTGGTGTTGGTACTGCCATTGTCACCAGCGTTGGATTACCGTTGGCATCGTATGTGTAATGATCGTGGCCTATCTGCGCCGGAGCTGTTTTCTGTAGGCAAGAAGCGGAAATAAAGTATGTACATTCACTCATTTATCAAATGAAAGGCTCTTCCATCTTCTAATTTATAACAGACTATTCCTTTTCCTTTATCCCATATCACTTCATCTATA
The DNA here is from genome assembly GCF_000191065.1 of Prevotella multiformis DSM 16608. Classification (GTDB taxonomy): domain Bacteria; phylum Bacteroidota; class Bacteroidia; order Bacteroidales; family Bacteroidaceae; genus Prevotella; species Prevotella multiformis. Next base: position 605,367 of record NZ_GL872282.1, on the reverse strand, counting down.
CCCAATAAAGGTTGATTGCTTCCCTGTTCTGAATTAACCTCATTTTTGAAGGAAATGCTGGTGGCAGCTCTATTCAAACATACTTCATTTGAATATAACCCCCCGAAAGAGATTTCTGCGACAAACGTAGAATCCATGTTTTTACTTATTATAAAGACACCTTTCCACCATTTGGAACCATGCTTAATTTTGAAATCTATAGATGCATTGGCTATATATTCATGTTGCCCTTCTAACCAATTACATGATTTTAAGTCTGTAATTGGAATATCTTTTTTATTACAAACTTTTTTTTCAATAAGAGCAAAAGAATCTATTGAAAAACCATCTGTAAATCGTATGTTTTCTTTTTCATCATAGATATTAATCCAATTCATCTCTTCTTCAGAAAGATGTGTCTTTTTGCAATATGGAAGTCCACAGGATACTAAATATAATACCATTAGTGGGATATATTTTTTTAATTTCATCTAAACTTAATTAATTTGGAAGTTTAATGTGAACAAAGTTATCTATAGAATGATGCCATAAATAGTCATGTGATTCTATTAGAATCCTTCTTCCTTTTGCACCTATTCCAATATTATTTTGTAAATTGCTTAGAGGATCTCCACCTAAACGTATTAGCCCCCACAGGGCTTTTTTCCCAATTATTTGATAATCTGTAACATTTTGTAGTGTTCCAAGATTATTTATGGATTTCGTCCGTTCACTTACCGATGCCCGATTGAAAGTAATTGCAGCTTTTCCCGTTGCCATGCTTGCAGCGGCAGCTAATCCTCCTCCCAAAGAATGTCCTACAAATGTGAGTTCAGAATCTTTCAACTCTTTAGATAATTTTCGAGCATTATCTATAGCCACGTTATATTGTGGTGCTCCTAAGGTAACTTGCGAAATATCTTCTATGCCATCCTCTATAGAGTTTGTACCGGCAAACACATAGGCATATCCTGTTCTTCCTGTTTTTACATTCGTGCGTTGAAAGATTGTTGATTGCAAACCATTCTCACCTAATTTTGTATAGTTCATCTTAGAACGAATAGAGGTTTTAATATTTGATATGAACCAGCCAGCTTTTGCCAATTCCTTTAGATCTTTCTTTTCATTTTCATCTTTATAGACAGCCCTTGCCATTAAAGCGGCCTCGTGTCCAGTAGGACGCCTACCATCTTTATCACGTAATATTATGGGGGTTCCTCCGCAATAAGAATATCCAGAAATAAGGGGAAACTTCTCTGCCAACGGATCTATCCCGTACCACAAACTCGTGACTGGATTCATGTACCTTGCACCATAGTAGTACAAACCTGTTTCTTTGTCAAATTGTTTGCCGTTGAATTTGTACGGTAGGTCTTCAGAGCTGCTATGTTCATCAACCAACAGTTCGCCGTACGGCAGGTAAGCGTCATACTGCGTGATGTTGGCTTTATCATCTGTGATGTAAGACGTACTTCCTAAGTGGTCACTGTGATAGAAGAAGGTTTCTTCTTTCGTAGTATCGTTTGGGATATAGCCGTAACCAGCCTGCGGGTCATCGGGGTTGCTCGGGGCGTTCCAGGAGATTGGAGGGCCGGGGCTGGTGTCCGGCGTGGTGTTGGGCTTCGGAGTCTGTACCCAGCCCTGTGGCACATCGTGATTGCCAAGTGTGTCGATGATAGAGTTATATCCTCGTTTTGTATTCTCTGGGTCACCATACGCACCCTTCATTGTAGGTACACCAGGAGCTACACCCACCTTCTTATAGTATGCCTCTTTCTGCTTCTGAATCTGATTCATACGCTCAGCATAGTCCTGCTGACCAGCGGTAACGTATGAGCCATTGCGCCCGTAAACGTTGTTGAACAGGCCTGTACCGATACGGCTGGCGATTCGTTTGCCCCCAATAAAGTAATGCTTCGTAAAGCGATTTTTGTTGACAGAGAAAATCTCAATGGACTAATACCCTTCTAAGACAGACCTGCTCCTATCATATTTTTCAAGCCCAGGCTGAATACCAAAAAGACCTAAGCTTGTATGGGAGAAGTAAAGTGTATTCTCCTTCTCAAGACATTTATATAACAATTTGTTCTTATAAGAATAAAGTTTATACGTATATATTTTCCTTCTATCATATATTGACTTCCCATGTTGAGATAAAAAAAGCGACCGGTTGTTTCTGTAGAAATAAAGAAAATGTAACATTTGATTATAAATATCCTTATTATGGTCGCAGAAGTCGATACCATAAACAGGTACTATCATTACACATGTTTGTCTCGTTTTAATATAAAATTCATATAAGACGATATCACGAATATAGTTACATTTAAGCTCTAAAATAGTGTCATTACCACAAATTCGATAATAATCTCTTGCTGGCTCTTCCGTACTACTCTTAGTACTTATTACTTGTTTTTTCCAAGGCTCTAAAACTAAATAATTATACCATTTGTTACCAACCTTATAATATGTTCTAATATCCTCCTTTTGTTCTGAATTAATAACAACAATAGAATCTTTAGTTCTTTTTACGTAAACAAAAGGAGATAATAAGGCTTTCCCCATACCTCTCATTTTAAATTCATTAAATGTTTGCCACTTATTAAACGTTGACAAATTGATACTCCTATAACTATTCTGTACCATTCGAATGGGGGCAGAACAATATCTTTCTTTTTTTAATATTTTTTTTTGAGCTTTGTAACTATAATGATTATTTCTATTACCACAACTTATGTGGATTAATATTATCAAAAGAAGTAGACTTTTCATATTATATATTATTTTTTACCACGAATAAGAACTACCAGCTACCCATGGATTATTATAAAATGGAAGTGTAAAATCATAATCCCATGAAATACCTCTGCTTTTATCTATTGTAACATTAGATATGTTGTTAAAGGAACTTCCATTTGAGGATATAATATAGCCATTTTGTACGACTGCAGGTTGAGGTATTTTGGCTGTAATATTCAAATAGTTACTCCCATCGTACGTATAACCAGCTGAAAGTGGATGATCAGAGGCGATAACTGTTGATGAGGTTTGGCCTGACATTTTCTCAATTAACTCAAAGCCATTACCCCGAGTCGAGCCAACGTTACATGCACCAATAAATATATTGTGTCCTTTCAATCCATCCTTGAGAATAGAGAAGTCTGTCTTATAGGTAATTCTATCATCACCTATATAAAATCTAGCAGGATCGCGCTCAAAATCTTCTACAATTCCTGATGTTCCGTGACTGTTAAGTGTATATGTGCTAGTTGTACTATTTAGATTTTTAAGTCCTAGCATTGCATCAGCAAAATCCTGCATATTTTCAACTCGCATTATAGGCATTCCTGCCTCTAATGCTTTGATATAATCTATCTGAAGTGCTTCATTATTTGATAAATCACTTTGAAAAACTGCTATTACAGGATAATATTGATTAGACTTTATAGTCCCTTCAAAATCGTATTCACCATTTGGATCTAGAAGACGTATTGGATTCGCATGACAGTACAAGAAAGCTGAAATATTAGCATACTTCTCAGCTAACGGATCTACCCCATACCAAATACTTGCCATAGGGTTCATATACCTTGCGCCATAATAATACAAGCCAGTCTCATCATCGAACTGTTTGCCGTTGAACTTATACGGTAAGTCTTCACTTGAAGAGTGTTCGTCTACAAGGAGTTCGCCGTATGGCAGGTAGGCATCATACTGCGTGATGTTGGCTTTATCATCTGTGATGTAAGACGTGCTGCCAAGGTGGTCACTGTGATAGAAGAAGGTCTCTTCCTTTGTAGTGTCATTTGGAATATAACCATAACCAGCCTGCGGGTCATCAGGGTTACTCGGGTCATTCCAGGAGACAGGAGGGCCGGGGCTGGTGTCCGGTGTGGTGTTGGGCTTCGGGGTCTGTACCCATCCCTGCGGCACATCGTGGTTGCCCAGCTCCCTGATGATGGAGTTGTAGCCGATGTGCGTATTCTCTGGGGCACCGTACGCACCCTTCATCGTCGGCACGCCGGGGGCGATGCCCTGCTGCTTATAGTATGCCTCTTTCTGCTTCTGAATCTGATTCATACGCTCTGCATAGTCCTGCTGACCAGCGGTGATGTATGAACCGTTTCGTCCGTAAACGTTGTTAAACAAGCCTGTACCGATTCTTGACGCTATGCGCTTATCCCCAATAAAGTAATGCTTCGTAAAGCGATTCTTGTTGATGCTGATTATCGAAGCAGGATAGAGCGTAAAATTGTCCGTCTCATGGAAGGTGATACCCTGTGGTGCACCATTGATATACACACCCTCCATCGTACCGTAACTCTTCATGATGCGCTCGCCGGCTGCGTTGTAGGTGTAACGGCTTGTCTTGCCGTTGTCGCTTAAGACCATGAGACGGTTGTCCTCATCCCAATACATTTCCCTCGTGATATTCGTACTGTCATTTGTTACCAACGTAGGATTACCGTTAGCATCATACGTGTAATGCTCATGACCAATCTGTGTTGGAGCGGTGGGGTGGTTGCTGTCCTCATACTTATATGCAAAGTAGTAAGACTTAGCTGTTAGTGAAGAGTCTACACGCTGTATCTTAGTCAGTGGCTCGCTCATACGACCGAACGACATTAGCATTGAGTAAGAAGCGTTCTTAGCTTTACCCTTTGCAGAGATAAGTCGGTTCAGCTCATCGTATTGATAGCTGTGCGCACTCCTTCCTCCCAGCTTCGCCCTGTTGAGTTTCGTCAGCGATGTTGGGTTTGCAGCATTCGTAATACCGAGGATATTATCCACAGCATCATAACGATACCTGTTTTCCATCACAGTCTGACCGTCCGCTGTAAGGTTCATCACCTGCAGACGTTCACGCTGCCTGTCGTAGGCATAGGTCGTCTCCGTGCCATTACCGAGCTTCGTATAGACCGTATGACCCTCTTTGTCGTAACCTATCCTGTCAACAATAACGCTCTGACGTCCCTGTTTATTGCTCGTCAGACTCTCCACCTGTCCAGCAGCATTGTAGTGATAAGTCACCACTTCACCATCAGGATAAGTCATCGTCCGCACCCGGTTCCAGCTGTCATAGGTAGCACCATAGACATAAGTCCTGATATCCGCCACGCTCGCCATGACCGTACGGACAGTCTTCGTCACCTCACCCTGTCTGCCATAGTAATAGGCTTCACCGCCACTCGCATCCTCAACGAGGGCAAGACGACCGGCACGGTTATACTTATCGCCAGCCTTACCATAGGTGTAGGTGACACGGTTGAAGAGATTTTCCGGATAAAGTACCTCATGCAGCCGTTCGAAGTCGTAGGTGTAAGAGATGCAGCCCTTGTCAGATATCGACTTCCTGAGCTCTGCCGTAAGCTTCGTCAGGAGATTGCCCGCCGCATCATAGGTCATGTCCGTCTCGCCCGCATCAGGATGATTCACCATCAGTTTGCGCCCAAGCAAGTCATAGGCATATTTCGTCTCCCTGCCGTTGGGATGCTGAACCGTCATCACCTGACCGACAGGGTCATAGCTGTACTTCACCGTGATATCCTCACCACGGGCATGCTGCACCGTCTCACGGTTGCGTCCCTTGGCATCGGTATAGCTCTCCGCATGTCGTCCCAGTGCATCCGTGACCGTTGTCTGAAGCATTGGTTCACCGTCATGGCTGCCGATAGAGTAGGCCGTGCGTGTCACACTGCCGTCAGCAAGCGTCACACTCGTGGTACGGTCGTGTGTATCATACTCTGTTTTTGCCTGCAGATCACCCGTAGCGTGGTTGTAAGTGCCGATGCTGCCATGGCTCTCCGTCACCGGGTAATAAGCCGCAATGCTGCGTCCGAAGGCATCGATGACAGCCCTTCCACTGACGATGGAGACCTTTTGATTGCTGCCACCAGACCAGACCACACCCGTCTGCTTCGTCTGGACGGCACGCATCAGCGAGTCGGCAAAGGTATAGGTATCAATATTTCCGTCCTTAGAGTAATGGATGGTATGTGCCTTACGCTCTGCAGGGAAGTATTCAAAGCGGATTGTAAACGGCTGACCGCTCTCTATCTCATACGGAGCACGGATAGTCTGCTGTCTGCCCAGTGCATCGTAGGTGTATTCCATCTTCTGCCCGTTGAGGTCGGTCGTTACAGACGGAGCATTCCAAAGACCATCATAAGCCGTACTGGAGCTATAGCCGTATGCATCCTTGACACTTGTCACAAGACTGTGATAGCGGTCGTCATACGTATAAGCATAGAACATACGCTGATGACTGTAGTTCTCCGGCTTCGTCATGCGTGTGATGTTGCCATAGCCGTCGTAAGTCATGTTATAGACAGAAGGTTTGTCACCGTTATGGAGCATGATCTCCGTTATCTCACCGTTGCCGTCCACCTTCGTTGAGCGTTCACGGTAAGTCTTACCGCCACTGCTGACAGTGATATGGCTCGGGATACTGACGATATACTTGTCGGCTATCTTATGATAGCTGATGTCCGCCTCTAAGCTATAGCCCGTTGTCGTCTCCTTATATCCCTGCAGGTTACCATAGTCATCGTAAGTATTGTTGACAGCAACCGACAGACTGTCCCCACTGGCTTCATCAAAGTTACTCTGAACGAGTGTCTTTAGGGCAGGGAAGACAACGGCGTCTGCCGTATTATTACCAACGGCGAGTGTCTTCAGGTCGTAGTCATATAGAGATCCCTGCAGTTTCTTTCCATCAGCGGTATAGAGATACTCACTCGTAACAAGTCCATGCGCATGGTAATCCATCGGAAGCAGTCTATTTCGATCCTACCATCTAAAGATTTATCTTACTTTGCAAGTAATCAATTACAGGCTTATTTGTAGTTCCCGAACCATAAAAAGCAAGTAAGCTTAAGCCGGCTTTCGTGAATAAGGTCCAGGTTCCAATTTGCTTTAACTCTTTTGTCCTACTGTCATATAAAGCGTGTCCTTTTCCTGCAAAACCTGCATTTTCATATTTCTTTATTACATATACAACACTACCTGATTCTATATTGTTGCATGACAGAACACTGTCCCGTTCTTTTCTTTCAATTTTGATGCGTAATATAGTTCTTTCTTTATTGTTACGAGATTCATGTAAATATTGTGAGTACAATTTGCGCCTGAATGCATTTATTGAGTCTATACCATCACCTTCGTACCATTTATTAGAATTGGAGTAATATGTCCAAGTCCCATCTTTCTTATTGAAAGAGAGCGAAAACTCACAGTCACTCATGAAATAATAAATATAAGAATAACCATGAAATATAACTTCTGAGGTCTCTTGGCTTTCAGGTAAATCAATAGAATCTAATTTTATGGGATATATTCCATGAGAATGACGATATTGTTCTAATCTACTTATAATATCTTTACCATACTTTTTTCCTGAATAAATTTCATAATAATTACCAGACATAATTATTAAGGATATAATAACAATTGAAAAAAATAACATAACAATCTTACTTATTATCGTTTTTGTTTTCATACTTCACCATCATTAATTATAATATGTCCGTTAAATATTATCATTTTATTATAAGTTCATTGTTTTATTACTTCTTTTATATCTCAATGATCCGAGATTATTATTGTCAATACTAATATTCATTATTTTCCTTTTTTCATCAAAATGTAATCTTATGTTACCTTTATTTGTTTTATTAAAATTTGAAATAAGTTTAAGTACATCTTGTTTGGTATAATTAGCATCTTTAGGAGGATTGTAATAGGCATTCATAGCTAATTGTGAGAAATAAATTGCCTGACCACCCTTGTAAGCTTGAGTTGTCCTAGCAAAAGTCCAATGACTACTTGCCCGAGATACAACCGATGCATGAAGAAAATGACTATCCCCCATCCCTCTATGATTATCTTGAAAGTGCATGTCTTCATGAAACAACGTATTCATTAAATTATATTTATTTTTAAGAAGAATATCCGGTGTGCCATTTTCTCCTGCTGGAATCCAGATACCATTATCTTTAGGATCATAATAAGCAGGTTCATCCTTTCTAATGTCACCTATAGTGCCTACGGTCGCTTTTATACCTATAGCTTTGGCATAATACGCTGCAACGTTCGCAATTATTTGTCTATTCTTCCCATTTCCCCAACCAAGGAAAATGGACTTAGTTTCATAATCTGAAAAATATTTTTTAGAACCATCTGGACTAACAATTGTTATATTCACAGAATTATTATTTACGACTTTAATTATATTTCCATTACCATTTACATGAAACTCATCGTTGCCATCAACATCAATAATTTTAATGGGATTAGCACTACAATATACATAAGAACCTAAAAACTGATACTTCTCCGCTAACGGATCCACTCCATACCAAATACTTGCCATAGGATTCATGTACCTTGCACCGTAATAATACAAGCCTGTTTCCTCATCGAACTGCTTGCCATTGAACTTATACGGTAGTTCTTCGCTGCTGCTATGTTCATCAACCAACAGTTCGCCGTACGGCAGGTAAGCGTCATACTGCGTGATGTTGGCTTTATCGTCTGTGATGTAGGACGTACTGCCGAGGTGGTCACTGTGATAGAAGAAGGTTTCCTCTTTTGTGGTGTCGTTTGGAATATATCCATAACCAGCCTGTGGGTCATCAGGATTGCTTGGGTCATTCCAGCTTACAGGTGGACCGGGGTTGGTATTCGGTGTGGTGTTGGGCTTCGGAGTCTGAATCCAACCCTGTGGCACGTCGTGGTTGCCGAGTTCTGTGAGGACGGCATTATACCCTAAACCAGTGTTCTCTGGATCACCATACGCACCCTTCATTGTAGGTACACCAGGAGCAATGCCCTGCTGCTTATAGTATGCCTCTTTCTGCTTCTGAATCTGATTCATACGTTCAGCATAGTCCTGCTGACCAGCCGTTACATATGAGCCGTTACGCCCATAGACGTTGTTGAACAGACCTGTTCCTATCCTTGAAGCAACTCGTTTGTCACCAATGAAGTAATGCTTTGTAAAGCGATTCTTGTTTACAGAGAGGATACTTGCAGGATAAAGCGTGAAGTTGTCCGTCTCGTGGAAGGTAATACCCTGTGGCGCGCCGTTGATATACACACCTTCCATCGTTCCGTAACTCTTCATGATGCGTTCACCGGCAGCGTTGTAAGTGTAACGACTTGTTTTGCCATTATCGCTTAAGACCATGAGTCGGTTGTCCTCATCCCAATACATCTCACGGGTAGTATTCGCCGAATCGTTCGTTACCAGCGTTGGATTACCGTTGGCATCATACGTGTAATGATCGTGACCAATCTGTGTTGGAGCCGTCGGGTGGTTACTGTCTTCATACTTATAAGCAAAGTTATAAGACTTGGCAGTTGTCGTTGAGTCCACTTTCTGAACTTTTGTCAGCGGTTCACTCATCCGTCCGAACGACATCACCATATCATACGATGCACGCTTCGCCTTACCACTTGCATGAATAAGACGGTTCAGCTCATCATACTCATACGTATGCGAACTCCTTCCCCCCAGCTTCGCCCTGTTGAGTTTCGTCAGCGACGTT
>NZ_GL872282.1:365166-592305 GCF_000191065.1 Prevotella multiformis DSM 16608 | reverse complement strand
GTACCTTGCACCATAATAGTACAGGCCAGTTTCCTCATCGAACTGTTTGCCGTTGAACTTATATGGAAGGTCTTCACTGCTGCTGTGCTCATCAACCAACAACTCACCGTATGGCAAGTAAGCGTCATACTGCGTGATGTTGGCTTTATCATCTGTAATGTAGGACGTACTGCCAAGGTGATCACTGTGATAGAAGAAGGTTTCTTCTTTCGTAGTGTCAGTAGGGATAAAACCGTAACCGGCCTGCGGGTCATCAGGGTTACTCGGGTCGTTCCAGCTTACAGGTGGGCCGGGGCTGGTGTCCGGCGTGGTGTTGGGGCGTGGTGTCTGTACCCAGCCCTGCGGCACATCGTGGTTACCCAGCTCCCTGATGATGGAGTTGTAGCCGATGTGCGTGTTCTCGGGGTCACCATACGCACCCTTCATTGTAGGTACACCAGGTGCAATGCCCTGCTCCTTATAGTACGCTTCTTTCTGCTTCTGAATCTGATTCATGCGCTCCGCATAGTCCTGCTGACCGGCAGTTACGTATGAGCCGTTGCGCCCATAGACGTTATTAAACATACCCGTCCCTATCTTTGATGCTATGCGTTTGTCACCAAGGAAGTAATGCTTTGTAAAGCGATTCTTGTTTACAGAGAGGATTCTTGCAGGATAAAGTGTAAAGTTATCCGTCTCGTGGAAAGTAATACCCTGTGGTGCACCATTGATATACACACCCTCCATCGTACCGTAACTCTTCATGATACGCTCGCTGACATTTTTATGATAATTAGAATAAAAGTCAATCTTTTTTTAAATAAGTCTTACCTTTCCAACATATGCTCTTCCGTGTTACTTGTAGATAGTCACCTACTATATAATACCGCTCAAAAAAAGTATCGTCTATCATCGGGATTTTAATAAGGACAAAGTTATTTCCCTTTTTAATAGTATACTCTTGTTGTGAGTCAAATGAGACAATACCGTAGAAGCATCCATCAATAGAATGAGGTATAATATATTCTGGAGTTATTATAAATGAAAATGAAATCGTATTAATAGGCAGTTTTAAACTCGTGTTAGCTTTTGAATACGATATTTTGTATACCCTCAAGTTATTATCATATATTTCTATCCTTAAGTTTTGTTTCTTACAAGGAATCTGGAAAGTAACATTAATACTATCAGAAAGAGTTTCTTCTGAAAATTGACTGACATAGATACTTTTACGAATCACTGTCTCTAATGGATCTGAGCTAATCTTTAAAAAATCGGTATTTACTTTCTGGATTTTACATCTCGCTAAAGTATCATTACTCCATACAGCATTATGTCCCTGATGTAGCATGTAATAAAACATATTCTCTTTTATCTCAATTTCTGAACCGTCTATATTATAATATTTTCCTGTTATATTGTTTAATTGTGCTAAGGCTGTAACGTTATACAATAGGATAAACAAAATACTTAAACTTTTTCTCATCTCATTTTTGATTTACTTATTTTCAAACTTCTTTCATTTGCTTTTCTAACACTGACAGCATAATCGTAAATTATAGGATAAACTATCTGATGTTGATCATCCATTATATTACCAACAGATTGAAGATCTATACCATTTAGTCCCCTTCCGTATGTGTTGCCTGGGAATGTAGTATCGAAAGAGTATTGCATTCTGTATGCCTCTATTTCCATATTTGCAATAGCTTTCAGAGACTTTCCCGCATTGAGCAACTCTCCTCTTTTCCCAAACTTAAGTCCTCCTGAAGTTAACGATTGTCTAACATGAGTAATTTCGTTGATTGAAAGTGCATCAGAGGAGGTCTCTATATATACTTTTTCATCATCTCCTTGCCGAACGGTATGCCTCCCCCCCATTTATTCGTGTAAGAACATATATATTATTTTCATCTTGGCCTAACAAATCTATGTCAGATTTACTTTTGTTAAGATTAGAGATTCTACTTTCTGCTTCATTAATTCGTTTGTCTAATTTTTCTATTTTCCTCTCTGACAAGCCTTCTTTCGCCAATTTCTTCTGATAATTGGATATATCTTTACTTATAGAACTTATTTTTGTTTCAATTTTACTTTTTAGTTTTTCGGCCTCTTTAGGATCTTCCCATTTCATGCCCTTTCTATCAATCCATCTTATTGGATTATCTAAGCAATACGCATATGAAGAAATATTAGCGTATTTCTCTGCCAACGGATCCACCCCATACCAAATACTTGCCATAGGGTTCAAGTACCTTGCACCATAATAGTACAAGCCGGTCTCTTCATCGAACTGTTTGCCGTTGAACTTATACGGTAGGTCTTCGGATGATGAATGCTCGTCAACTAACAGTTCACCGTACGGCAGGTAAGCGTCATACTGTGTGATGTTGGCGTGGTCATCTGTGATGTAAGACGTGCTGCCGAGGTGATCGCTGTGATAGAAGAAGGTTTCTTCTTTTGTGGTATCATTAGGGACGTAGCCATAACCAGCCTGAGGGTCATCAGGGTTGCTCGGGTCATTCCAGCTTACGGGTGGACCGGGGTTGGTATTCGGTGTGGTGTTAGGGCGTGGTGTCTGTACCCATCCCTGCGGCACGTCGTGGTTGCCCAGCTCCCTGATGATGGAGTTGTAGCCGATGTGCGTGTTCTCCGGGTCACCGTACGCACCCTTCATCGTCGGCACGCCGGGGGCGATGCCCTGCTGCTTATAGTATGCCTCCTTCTGCTTCTGTATCAGATTCATACGTTCAGCATAATCCTGCTGACCGGCAGTGACATAACTGCCGTTGCGTCCGTAAACGTTGTTAAACAGACCCGTCCCTATTCTTGAAGCAACTCGTTTGTCACCAAGGAAGTAATGTTTTGTGAAGCGATTCTTGTTGATGCTGATTATCGAAGCAGGATAAAGCGTGAAGTTGTCCGTCTCGTGGAAGGTTATTCCCTGCGGTGCACCGTTGATATACACACCCTCCATCGTACCGTAACTCTTCATGATACGTTCACCGGCAGCGTTGTAAGTATAACGGCTTGTCTTACCGTTATCGCTTAAGACCATGAGTCGGTTGTCCTCGTCCCAGTACATCTCACGGGTAGTGTTCGTTGAGTCATTCGTTACCAGCGTTGGATTACCGTTGGCATTGTAGGTGTAATGATCGTGCCCAATCTGCGTTGGAGCCGTCGGATGGTTACTGTCCTCATACTTATAAGCAAAGTTATAAGACTTGGCAGTTGTCGTTGAGTCCACCTTCTGTACCTTCGTCAGCGGTTCACTCATCCGTCCGAACGACATCACCATATCATACGATGCACGCTTTGCCCTGCCGCTTGCATGGACAAGGCGGTTCAGTTCGTCATATTCATACGTATGCGCACTCCTTCCTCCCAGCTTCGCCCTGTTGAGTTTCGTAAGCGACGTCGGGTTGGCAGCATTCGTAATACCGAGGATATTATCCACGGCATCATACCGGTACTTGTTGTCCATCACCGTCTGACCCTCGATCGTCAGCTTGGCGTTCTGCAACCGCTCACGCTGCTTGTCAAAGGCATAGGTGGTCTCGGTACCGTTGCCCAGCTTTTGGTAAACGGTGTGACCGCCCTTGTCGTAGCCTATCCTTTCTACTATAACGCTCTGCTTACCCAGTTTATTGCCTGTAAGGCTTTCTATTTGTCCGGCTGCATTGTAATGATACGTCACCACCTCACCGTCAGGATAGGTCATCGTCCTTACTCTGTTCCATGAGTCATACGTTGCTCCATATACCCATGTACGGATGTCAGCAGTGCTGGCCACAACAGTGCATACGGTCTTTATTACCTCGCCCTGACGGCCATAATAGTAAGCCTCGCCGCCACTGCCGTCCTCAATAAGGGCGACACTGCCGGCACGACTATATTTGTCGCCTGCCTGTCCGTAGGTGTACGTAACACGGTTGAAGACGTTCTTGGGGTAGAGGATTTCCTTTAGACGCTCAAAGTCGTAGGTATAGGTGATGGTACCTTTCTCGGAGATACTCTTCTTAAGATTGGCTGTGAGCTTGGTTAAGAGGTTACCTGCCGGGCCATAGGTCATATCCGTCTTGCCTGCATCAGGATGGTTCACCTTTAGCTTTCTGCCCAGCTCGTCATACTCGTAAGTAGTAGTATGGCCATTGGGATGGGTAACTGTCGTTACCTGATTAACGGGGTCGTAGGCATAGCTGACGGTGATGTTCTCACCCCCTGCATGCTGAACGGTCTCTCTGTTCCTGCCTTTAGCATCGGTATAGCTCTCTGCCGTGTGGCCTAGGGCATCGGTTACCTTGGTCTCCAGCATTGTTTCACCCCCATGGCTTTGGATGGTGTAGGCACTCATTAATTTTCTTCATAACTTGCCTTTTAGTAAAATCACTATATATTCCTCTTCTTCTATTCCTTAAATGTAGAGTAAAACATTTTTGGGCTTTAGCCAATAAACCTTTTTTTAGATAATATACTCCTTCAAGATATTTCGTGTCATTCTTTATAGATTTAGCCCATTTTAAACCTTCTCCAGATTTACTATAGGCTATATGTATTGTACTAACACGTTTAATTTGTTTAATAATGACAAAAGCTTCATCTAGCCTATCCAAGTTCAGCAATGCAAATATATAATTATACTTAACCAAGTAGTCTGCGGAATTCAACTCAAACGCTTTTCGTGAATATTCATATGCTTCTTCCAATTGTTCCAACTTAGTACAAACATTGGATAGTTCCGTTAAGAAGAATGATTCATTATAATATTTTTTTGACATTTTTACTAAGAATAGTTTAAGATTATCCCATTGTGATTCGGCTTTAAGAAGTGACAATCTTTCATCTATTCGCTTCGTCTCCTCTTGCAGTAAGAAACCATTACTTCCCATTTTTACGTTTATTTGGATTTGCTTTCTTTTGATATTTTTTATTTTTGTCTCCCCGGTTACTATTTCGATTCTGTCCATATGAAGATCCGGCTCGATGAGCAGTGTGCTTATCACTAGTTGATTTTCTAGCACCTTTTGTATGCTCTGCAGCTAAGAAGATAGACTCTTTGGGACTGCTATTTGCACTTACAAACTCATTATAGACGTATGCTCCGAAGCCGACTAAGCCTACTATTGGTATTGCTATATCATCCACAGTTCCAATACCTGTAGCATCATCAGCACCTAAAACAATAATACTAGATGTCGCAAAGGTCATAATTGCTTGAGCTGTGGATGAACCATGTGGAGATGAGACAACAACTTTTTTATAATATACTTTTGTCCTTTTTGTACGTTGATTCTTCGGATAATTTACGATACGTCCATCAGTATCCACTAACTTCACCGGATTATCCAGCGTATACACATATCCACCCATACTTGCATACTTCTCTGCCAATGGATCCACTCCATACCACAGACTAGTCACAGGATTCATATATCTCGCACCATAGTAGTACAGACCCGTTTCTGCATCCATCTCCTTGCCATTGAACTTATACGGCATGTCCTCACTGCTACTATGTTCGTCGACAAGTAACTCGCCATAAGGTAAATAAGAGTCGTATTGAGTTATATTTCCTTTATCATCTGTTATATAAGAAGTAGAACCCAAGTAGTCACTATGATAAAAGAAAGTCTCTTCACGATTAGTGTCATTAGGGATATAGCCGTAGCCAGCCTGCGGGTCATCGGGACTTGTCGGGTCGTTCCAGCTTACAGGTGGACCGGGGTTGGTATTCGGTGTGGTGTTGGGGCGTGGAGTCTGAATCCAACCCTGTGGAACATCATGGTTGCCGAGTGTGTCAATGATAGAGTTATACCCTCGTTTTGTATTCTCGGGGTCACCATACGCACCCTTCATTGTAGGAACACCAGGTGCAATGCCTTGCTGCTTATAGTATGCCTCTTTCTGCTTCTGGATCTGATTCATACGCTCAGCATAGTCCTGCTGACCAGCCGTTACATATGAGCCGTTTCTTCCGTAAACGTTGTTAAACAGACCTGTTCCTATCCTTGAAGCAACTCGTTTGTTACCAATGAAGTAATGCTTCGTAAAGCGATTCTTGTTGATGCTGATTATCGAAGCAGGGTAGAGCGTGAAGTTATCCGTCTCGTGGAACGTGATACCCTGCGGCGCACCATTGATATACACACCCTCCATCGTACCATAACTCTTCATGATGCGTTCGCCAGCAGCATTGTAAGTATAACGACTCGTTTTGCCATTGTCAGAGAGTACCATCAGACGGTTGTCCTCATCCCAGTACATCTCGCGGGTCATGTTGGTTGAATCATTCGTCACCAGCGTTGGATTACCGTTGGCATCATACGTGTAATGGTCGTGACCAATCTGCGTTGGAGCCGTCGGATGACTGCTGTCCTCATACTTATAAGCAAAGTCATAAGACTTGGCAGTTGTCGTTGAGTCCACCTTCTGCACCTTGGTCAGCGGTTCACTCATCCGTCCGAACGACATCACCATATCATACGATGCACGCTTAGCCTTACCGTTTGCATGAATAAGGCGGTTCAACTCATCATACTCATACGTATGCGAACTCCTTCCTCCCAGCTTCGCCCTGTTGAGTTTCGTCAGCGACGTTGGGTTGGCAGCATTCGTAATGCCGAGGATATTATCCACAGCATCATAGCGATACCTGTTCTCCATCACAGTCTGACCATCCGCTGTAAGGTTCATCACCTGCAGACGCTCACGCTGCCTGTCGTAGGTATAGGTAGTCTCCGTGCCATTACCGAGTTTCGTATAGACCGTATGACCCTCCTTGTCGTAACCTATCCTGTCAACAATAACGCTCTGACGTCCCTGTTTATTGCTTGTCAGACTCTCCACCTGTCCTGCAGCATTATAGTGATAGGTAACCACTTCACCGTCAGGATAAGTCATCGTCCGCACACGGTTCCAACTGTCGTACGATGCGCCATAGACGTAAGTACGGATATCCGCCACGCTCGCCATCACCGTGCGCACGGTCTTTACGACTTCTCCCTGCCTGCCGTAGTAATACGCTTCACCGCCCGAAGCATCCTCAACGAGGGCAAGGCGACCGGCACGGTTGTACTTGTCGCCGGCCTTGCCGTAGGTATAGGTGACACGGTTGAAGAGATTCTCCGGATAGAGCACCTCATGCAGCCGCTCGAAGTCGTAGGTGTAGGAGATGCAGCCCTTGTCGGATATCGACTTCCTGAGCTCTGCCGTGAGCTTCGTCAGGAGGTTGCCCGCCGCATCATAAGTCATGTCCGTCTCACCCGCATCAGGATGATTCACCATCAGTTTTCGACCGAGCAGGTCATAGGCATACTTTGTCTCCCTGCCGTTGGGATGCTGGACGGTCATCACCTGACCGACAGGGTCATAGCCGTACTTCACCGTGATATCCTCACCACGGGCATGCTGCACCGTCTCCCGGTTGCGTCCTTTGGCATCCGTATAGCTCTCCGCATGTCGTCCCAGTGCATCCGTGACCGTTGTCCGGAGCATCGGTTCACCGTCATGGCTGCCGACAGTATAAGCCGTACGTGTCACACTGCCGTCGGCAAGCGTCACACCCGTGGTACGGTCGTGCGCATCATACTCCGTCTTTGCCTGCAGATCACCCACAGCAGGGCTGTAAGTGCCGATGCTGCCATGGCTCTCCGTCATCGGGTAATAAGCCGCAATATTACGTCCGAAGGCATCGATGACAGCCCTTCCACTGACGATGGAGACCTTTTGATTGCTTCCACCAGACCACACCACACCCGTCTGCTTTGCCTGGACGGCACGCATCAGCGAGTCGGCAAAGGTATAGGTATCAATGTTCCCCTCCTTGGAATAATGGACGGTATGAGCCTTACGTTCTGCAGGGAAGTACTCAAAGCGGATAGTAAACGGCTGACCGCTCTCTATCTCATACGGAGCACGGATAGTCATCTGTCTGCCCAGTGCATCGTAGGTGTATTCCATCTTCTGCCCATTGAGGTCGGTCGTTACAGACGGAGCATTCCAAAGACCATCATAAGCCGTGCTGGAGCTATAGCCGTATGCATCCCTGACACTTGTCACAAGACTGTGATAGCGGTCATCATAGGTGTAGGCATAGAACATACGCTGATGATTGTAGTTCTCCGGCTTCGTCATGCGTGTGATGTTGCCATAGCCATCGTAAGTCATGTTATAGACAGAAGGCTTGTCACCGTTATGGAGCATGATCTCCGTTATCTCACCGTTGCCGTCCACCTTCGTTGAGCGTTCACGGTAAGTCTTACCGCCACTGCTGACAGTGATATGGCTCGGGATACTGACGATATACTTGTCGGCTATCTTATGATAGCTGATGTCCGCCTCTAAGCTATAGCCCGTTGTCGTCTCCTTATATCCCTGCAGGTTACCATAGTCATCGTAAGTATTGCTGACAGCAACCGACAGACTGTCCCCACTGACTTCATCAAAGTTACTCTGAACGAGCGTCTTCAGGGCAGGGAAGACAACAGCGTCAGCCGTATTATTACCAACGGAAAGTGTCTTCAGGTCGTAGTCATATAGAGATCCCTGCAGTTTCTTTCCATCAGCGGTATAGAGATACTCACTCGTAACAAGTCCATGCGTATAGTAATCCCTGTTCTTGCCATAGGTCTGTACCGAGTAACGATAGAGTCTGTCACCGTTCTCGGTATCTATCTGATTGGTACGTACCTGCCTGAAACCATAGAAGTCACGCTCACGACGGTCACGATAGCCACCGCTGTATTCAAAAGTATTCCTGCTTCGTACCGCTCCGTTCTCCTTGTATCCACCTATAGTCTCAACAGATGACATCACCCAGCGACGTCCCGGCAAATCGTAACTTGGAGTTGTCTGCTCATAGCCGATATTGATATGTCCTCCGAAAGGAAGTGTCACGGAGCGCAGCAGGTTCGTTCTGCCCGTAAGGTTACGATAAACAATAAGCTGCTTTGCCCCATCAGCGACAATAATATCTGGATGTCCGTCACCGTCGATATCTCTCAAGGCTGCACTTGTGAAACTAACACCACTTGACCAAGATTTAGTAGCCTTAGCTGTAAATCTCAGTTTTAAAAACAGAATGTGTATTGGAATGGAAACAGCAAAATTACCATATTGAGAAACAGACGTTGCCAATGACTCATTGAAACGACCTTGTTGCTCTTCGGAATAAGGAATAAATCCAGATCCCGTATTCAACATTATGGTGAACTTGTCAGCATTACGAGTTACCATATCAGGTAAGCCATCGCCATTAACATCTATAAAAGATACATTATACTTTGTTGTTGTCTTCGTTCCATTGACGCCAAAAGATATATCGGCATTACCAAGTACCTCGATGGATGTACCAAGTCCTGCACCCCATGTGCTATTTTCAGAAGACTCCAATGACGTAACACCGCTACTCTCCTCATTTGTAAAGTCATATCCAAGACCGAACTTCACTTTATCACCAAAGAGCATATCAGGAAGTCCGTCACCATTAAGGTCAGTCCAATCACTTTCTGTATGAGAGGTTCCAGAAGTAAAGTTCCCACTTGCACTCACAGACACACTGGAGATAGCATTACCATTGGATGAATTATGTGTATCACTACCGCCTGGAGTTTCATCGTCTTGTGGTTTAGGGTTGATACTGATAGCTAAAGCACTCTTTGACGAAGCCTGTTTTGATAGACTTGCATCTGCACCAATAGTAGAGGAACTTGCTTTAAATTTTGGGTGCGTGACATTTAGTTTCATGCGATCTTCCCCAAGTGTACCCGTTGCTTTTGTGTATTGAGTAACAATATTGCCATCTACCTCTTCTAACCAATCAGGATAGCCATTACCATTGATATCCATTAGAGACACCTTGCTATAAGAAGTCTGTGTACTCTTGCTGCCACTGAGTCCTGCATAGGAGATTCCACCGCTTACACCATAGCCATTACTCTTTGACTCACTCATAAGTACAGGTGCAGACAATTCACCCGCATTTTTAGCATAATGCACACTGTCTATTATAATAGCATCCTCACCAATACGAGAGCTACAGATTGTATCCAAAGAGATAAAAACATGTTCAGAGCCGCCAACATACATTCTCTTGTTAGTATCATAACCCATAACAAAGAAACGCTGTTCATTGACAGGAGTAAGACTCTTTGCAAGTTGATTGCCATCGTGGGTAGAATGATAATGCTCGGCTATATCCTTATATTTATCTCTGTCAATGGTCAGTGCTGATACTTCTATTGGCTGGGAGGCATAAGCTTTATTGCCGTTATAAGCAAATTGTCCCCATCCTCGGTAGAGCCTGCCATAATCAATAGAGTTATACCCCGAGAAAACACAAGCCTCTAATGTATCAACAAGTACACGTTGTTCACCTGTTACTACCATTGATGTTGCACTCTGATAAGAAAGACTGTCTCGAAGGAAGTTTACTTTAGCCTGTCTCACACTTGCCAATTCATTCTCTATGGCAAAGGTTGCCGTTATCTTGCCTAAACTCAATCGTTTGATAAGTGTTGTGTCTGTAACTATGATAGTATCTACCTTGAGCGTATTGGAAGTATTCAGACGACAGGTGTGGCGCAATACGGGAAGTCCGTTTTGATCATGTAAAGTGAGGTAAACTGTAGCAGTATCTGTGTCATTCTTTTTATCTTCACGCACAACGGATAGTGTTGGAACAATAAAAAGTTTAGGACGGTATTGTCTATTCAATACGGTAACACCCTGTTTCAACACCTTGCTCCCTGCTATACTAACAGGCTTGTTGAACATCCTACGAGATGCCACAAAACGTACACGGTCTTGATCCGTCTCATAGAAATAGTTACCTGCCCATTGTACCTTAGTCCAATCAAGGGGAGAAGTGGTCGTGATTTCGAAGAAGTATGAAACAGAATCTTTCTCATCTATGTTACCGGTATAGTCATAGGAATCATTGACGATACTGTCAGCAGGAAGTTTAAGTCGTTTTACAATCGTTTCACCATGATGATCCAATCGTGTGACGATAAGTGTAACATCATCAGTAGTCTTTGCTTTCCTATAAGGGGCGTGGAGCGTAACCTTACCAGTACGATTAAAGATAGCTACATTGTTTTCACCCTCTATATAATCAGCTTTGCTGCTATATGTTTTTAAGTCTTCTGACAGATACCGATCCTTGCCAACAGGTAAAGAGACATAAGTAATTATAGGATTCCAAAGAACCCTGTCGTCCTCACCATCATATCGAGACTGAAGACGGAAGAAGATACGGTCGCCTACCTTTACATTACAATTAAGATTGTTGGTTTTGCTACCAGCTTGCAATAAAGAGTCACGAACCAAGAAACCGCCACCCTCATGTTGAATGCTGTAGATGATACCATCACCTTGATTGCTAAGCTTCTTTATAGTACTTTGTATGTTGACCCTGCCAGCAAAAGGTGCGCACCACATACGGACGGCATCATTCAGAGGATATTCCTTTTCCAAGGAGTCACGGATAACCTTATAGTCTGGTATAAAATGTTTATCAATAGGCGCTCCTTCACCAATAATAGGATTGGCAGTCACACTACTTGCAGGACTAAATGCTGGTTTTCCGTCTACAACATGATTGAAATATACCTGACCATTGACGGCTATATCGGTGAGTCCATCACTGTTAAAATCATAAAGATAGGTGGTAGTCTTGTCCTGATCCTTTGAATGGGTATAGGAAATTCCAACAGAAGCACCAAGTTTATTTGTAATACCAACTTCAACAGCAGCATCTGCATTAAGAGAACGACTGATACTATTACCTTCAGAGAAAGAGTTTACTCCTGATATCAGTAACGCTTTACCAAAGAGTAAATCCTTTCCATCTGCATTCATGTTTTTACGATAGAAAAGTTTGTTACCTCGTTTGAAAAGCTTATCAGGCAGTCCGTCACCATCAATATCTACGAAAGCAACTTTACCTGTATTTGAACTTTTGCTATTAGAGAAAGATGGACCGACGTTTACTGTTCCCCCAGTGAAACCTACACCTATCATTGTTCCCCTACCTGTAGTATGGCTTTTCGAAGCTCCACCACCAAGGAGACTAAGATAGTCATCACACCCACGAACCGAATGGCTGAGGAATGACTCATAGTCGTCAGATTGGGCCTTCCACAGTTCTGCCTTAGAAGAGAAAAGCCCATTTTTGAGGTCATTGTAATAGTCAAAGGATTGTGTAGCAACCTTACCATCCCTACTATCGTTCTGATCAATGCTCTTTAGCAGCATTTTGCCAAACGGCCCGTCTTCATAGTTTAAGGTATAGCTGCGGAGCTGCTGACCATTATTCTTCACAGTGACCTTACGGAGTAGCCCTTTGTCCCTTTGCATAATGCCAAGTCTTCCGCTACTCGTCACGTCTTTTCGTTCTGCGGCTGTAGAGTCAATATCAAACTCAATGCTGTACAGTCCTTCCGTCTCCCCGAATCCTGTCCAGGTATAACGTTCAGGATAAAGGTTATTGCCAGATTTCATGTAATGGAATGCGGCAAAGTTTCCGTGAACATCGGTAACACGGTCAAGTGCCCATCTGATACGGTTGCCCTTGGTGTCGGCAAGAGACGTGGCGTCACTGACATGGCCGCCGTGTCCGCCGTAACTGTAGACGGTGCCGTCCTTGCCGGTCACTTCCCAGTAATAGTTCTTCGGGCTGTTACCCTTTCGGATAATCCTACTGAACCCGCCTTCAGTCATTGGATAGAACTGCTTGTCCGCCTGTCTTGCCAGAGAGTCAGTCCTGCGGTAGAGCCGGTCACTGAGCTGCTGTCCCATGAGAAGATAGCTCTCACTTTCATACTGATCATCGAAACGTGGTACACCCCATCGGGTCTCGATGTCAATGCTCTGTACAGGAAGGCTCCATCCATAGCCTGCAAAGCTGCTGCCGCCCTCGCTGCTGTACTGTAAGCCGGCACTTACACCAATATCATTACGCCCTGCAGGAACTTCAAAAGGACAGGACAGTGTTGCCGTACCGTTCTGATTGGCTGACGGGGCTTCGATCTGCTGGATGCCCGCCGCAGGGTCGGCGGCCTTCAGTTCACTGATGCCTGTGGGAACATAGTTCTGTGTTTCGGGACTC
Organism: Prevotella multiformis DSM 16608; assembly: GCF_000191065.1. Taxonomy (GTDB): domain Bacteria; phylum Bacteroidota; class Bacteroidia; order Bacteroidales; family Bacteroidaceae; genus Prevotella; species Prevotella multiformis. Next base: position 579,218 of record NZ_GL872282.1, on the reverse strand, counting down.
TCCGGCACTTTGATGATGCCGTTGATGACATCCGTAAAGTGTGAAGTCTCTGCCATTGCCACCTCACGCTTGGTATCAATACCTTTCGACCGGAGCATGGTCCAGCGTTGGTGCAGTTCATCATAATAATAGGTGTGGATATCATCTACGGTATAGCCTTCCGGTATCAGCGTGCTGTCGTAAGGTACGGCGATACTTGCCGGATGATGGACGAAGTGATTGCCATGAGGCAGGAAGCGGTAACCTGACACGGTGTCCGTTCTTGCCATCAGCGTGTCACAGCCGCCTGTGACGTTCACCATACCTGTAGGCAAGGTCGGCAATTCTCCCCTTCTAAGTGGAGTAATACTGAGAACCTTGCCCTTTGCCATCGCCTCACGCGGTACGGCAAGCCGGGCACGTCCGACATTGAGCGTGTCGCTGTCGGAATTGGCAAAGAACTTGCTGACGGTACGTCTGCCTAAGTCTGCAAAAAGTCTTGCAGATTTCCTGTTCGCCTTGTGAGTATCTACACGATTCTCCTTGTCGTTTGGTACTACGCCCTTGGAGCTGCTCTTCAGGGATGAGCCTTGGATGCTGTCCTTGACCTGTTTCCGCAAGGGGGCAGCCTGTCGGGAAGTACAGTCTCCCCGCACGGAAGAAGCCGTGTCCGTAGTGGCATCAGCCTGCCCTGCCTGCCGGCCGCCGCCATTACAGGAGTTTAGCATGATCCCTGCTAGCAGCAGGAACGGAAGGAGGAGTGAATGTGCAGAATGCGTCATTATTCTTTCTGTTTTGTTTCAGGCCTGGAGGTCTTCAATATACATACTTGCGTTGGCAGGCTCTATAAAGGATGACAGAGGAATTTACTTCCTAATCAGTTTGAATGTCCTTTCTCTGCTACCGCTCTGCAGTGTCAATAAGTAAACACCGGTCTGTGGAAGATAGACTTCGGTTGAGAAATACGTATCAGGCAGGTACGTCCGGCGGCTGACGAGAGCCCCGCCAGCCGTATAGAGTGCCATATCCAATGGAGCTGTTTCGCTCAGTTCTATCTGCACGCTGACATATCCGTTCACCGTTGGATTAGGACTTGCACTTACATTCGCAAAGAAGTCACTGTTTCCGTCGGAAGGATTCATGGAAGGAATTTCTGTGATACCCGTCTTAGATAACTGAAACTCATTCTCAGACTTATTGCCCACATGGTCTGTCGTCGTAAGAAGGTATTTCCCTTCCATGAGTCCGTCGGCAGACTGTATGCTGTCGCTTGTAGTACGATTGAAAACAGACATGTGTTCTCTCTGTAGAGTCATCTTGTAAGGGGCAATACCGCCTGTTACTCTGACAGAAAGTGTTCCTGTGCTGCCGCTCTTCTCCTTTGGCTGCACTACTTCTATCGTCGTGAACATGTCTCTGGCAGCCCGTAGCGTGAAGACGGAATGGCTGCCCAACGGCACGTCCCTGAAGACGATGCTGTCGGCCGTGACCCTGTCGGCCTTGTGATAACTCAGAGCCTTGACAGGGAAACTGCCCGTGCCCGTGGGGTCGACGGCAAGATAATAGTTCTCGCCTTCAGATAGCGGCCGTATCTGGCGCAGCTGCCGGCTGTCGGCTGCAATGTCGACACCTGGATTGGGAATCCGTGTCGCTGCATCCATCCACCGTCTGCCGAGCCACTTGCCGTAGGCCCTGCTCGAATGGAAAGAAAGTCTGCCATTGTCGTCACCCCAGAGAATGCTCTCCCCATCTTGAAGCGGCCTGCTCATGCTGACAGTAAGAAAACCGTCTTCCTCACAGCTCCTGGCTCTTGTCTTATGCAGGGCAGAGGCTTTGTCTGAGATAAGACCAGCTATACGGTGACTATAGGCTTTGTTGGTATAACCATTCCAAATAACCTCGCTCCTTGAATTAAGGTAACTGCTGCGAAGGCTCACACCATATTTCAAAGCAAGATAGCTTTCCACACGGCACCGTTCAGTATCAGAAAGGCGGCGATCGAAGACAGTATACTCAATAGTCCTGCCATCAAGGTTCTTTACAGGCAACTTGGCGTTCCCATTCCGACCGATATGTAAAGTCTGACCATTACCCATATTGGAAGAGGTCGTATAGCTGTAAAGTCGCATTTCGGACAGCGTGTCCTTGGCATAATTCATGAAAGTACCATCGCCAAGGTTAGCAGCACGTTCAGTTGTCTGTATACGGGTAATAGCTTTTCCACTTCCAAGAGACCATATAGCCTGCTCTTTTTCGCCGTATACCTTACTTACGCCTATATAGGTAAGACCAGCACCAGCAGAGACACGGACAGAGGCGGAATCACGTGACCAGACCGTCGGCCCGTCTACACCACCGGGGGTCTGGGCCGTGGCGGAAAGAGCGGATATAAAGAAGGAAACTGCCGTGAGGTATTTATGTTTCATTTAAAGACCGTTTTAATAGGATTGTTGTTATGCGGCTTATTTAGCTTTGCCAAGTGGAAGACTGTACCCGATGGTAAGGCTGACGGTCTGCAGATTGTTCGTACGTTCCTGATACCCGTAGTCATTGGCGCAGGTGCGGAGCATGTCATTGAATCCGAAACCGTATTCCAGTCCTGCCTCCAGACCGTTCTTTATATCAACATAGCCAATTTTTATAGTAGGAATAAATGTCACCCGTGCCTTGACGGATTCCCTCAGGTGGTCCTGCGTACGTTCCGCCTGCTGCCGGTACACCTCTCCAACGCGGTCATTGGTGAAGTCGATATTACGGCTGCCAAACGGAATAGCAGCACTAATTCCTGCTCCCATATAGAACTTTGGGAAAGCATAGAAACGAAGCAGGACTTGTGGAGTAATGAAATTATAATGAAACCGTGTAGTCTCGGTTACATTATCCGGTATCTTGCGCTCCGTCAGCTTGCTGGAGATACGAGTATAATCAATGTTCAACTCTGCACCTAACCTACGATATTGCCATGTTCCAAAGACACCAATACGAGGACTGATACCACCACGTTCATTCATTGTGAAAGTAGGACGTATATCATAGTTCTCAATAATACTGCTTAATCCTGAAATGCTGGAATAACCAGCTCCAGCTCTGAGTCCTATCCGAAAAAGGTGATAGTGAGGAAAAGAATAAGTTATCAAAGATGGTGATTCTTTCGGATTCTCCTGTACGATGGAGGGCTGACTATTCATAGAGTTCTCAAGAACATGTTCACCTGTTTTCTGATTAGTAGGTTCATTGCCTGGTTCTTTCGTCTCGTGTTTTATACTGGCTGTTTTATCGTTTAAAGATGAAACGTCAGTTGATAATGATGGAGAAAGGATAGGCTGCTCTGACGAAAAATGTTTGCCATTAGCGGTTTTCCTTGTCATGCTTGATTTTTTAATTCTCCTTGTATTGATACTTGTAACGTTTCGGGGCACATTCCCCAGCTTATTATATACACAATCTGAACGTCCCGAATCCTTCTGCACATTTGTCTTGTCTAAAGAAAAAGAGACTGGTGGTGTAGTAGACAGTGATGGAGCCTTGTCTGCTGTCTTTTGTTCTATACTCTGCTCAGGCTCTGGTTCGTCATTAACACAGCGTTCTATACCCAAAAGAGCAGCTATGCCAAGAAAGATTCCTGCCAGAATATAACGTTTTTTTCTGTTGCTCTTGTCCTTCATAGATAAACTCATAAGGGTTAAAGTTTAAAAAGATAGCTGATACTAAGCTCTATGTTCTGTCCATGGGTTGAGTGTTCTGCCCAGTTATAGTCATTACGCTCTGTCTTAATGGTAGAGTTCAATCCGTGAAAGTAACGTAAATCTAAAGCCCAGTGGTTGCCAATTTCATAACCAAAGCCACCGCCAACGGCAATATCCGGCTGCCCCGTCAGTTTCTCCTTCATCAGACGCTCCGTCTCTGCGACAGTGGCAAAATGATAGTTTGCAAACTTACTGTCTTCCTGATTACTCTCGTAAGATATGCCCTTGCCATTAAGATTAGCTCCCGCACGTCCACCAATTGAGATATTGAAGCCTTTGCGCCAAGGATAGATCTTCAACAGAGCAGATACACCGATGTAATTATAACGAGGTGTAACCTTATAGTTTAACTCCTTATTATCATTATAGACAAGCTGTGATGCCTTCTGCCAATAGCTAAATCCACCTTCAACACCTATGATGGAACCATCGACATGATACTGAGCAAATACACCAACTGTTGGAGTAAACTGCCACTTGTCTTTGAAATTGTAATTGGAATAATAGTCTTCAGGAACAAGGATTTTATCCATTCCTGTGTTGACAGACATTCCACAACCTAAACGGACACCTAACCGAATAGGTGAAACCTGTGCTGACAAGTTTCCCCCAGAAAGGAATAATACTGAAAATATTGCGGCTTTCAAGACTGTTTTCATCATGCTCATACACTGTGGTTATATTGTTAGGATAGGGCAAAAATACAAAAAAGAAACATAACAGAACCGGAAATGCGCGGAATTAACACTTCCTGCGGTAAAACAATACGGTTTTTCCGTTAAATACATAGATTGGGAATAAAGGCTTACGCACTTACATGGTAAGTAGGTCATAAGAATTAATTAATTATTTCTCAGAGAGCTATTAAACACATTAACAATAAATTGCGTATTTTGTTGCGGAATTAAGGTTCCTCTTTCTTCCCCCATGGCAAGCAACCTGTTAATCCGTCTCATCCCTTGTGATGTAATAAAAATTCAAGTCAGGAGAGTGGATATACGGTTAATTGCGATTGAATTAAGCCTTACTTGCGGTGCGAAAGGGCGTTAACTGGAGGCTTACCAACGCCCTTTAAGCGTCCAATTAAGCACCTGTTCTTTTTGTGAATGTAAATGTTTGATTGCCTGTTGGTTGTGGGGTAGGGGGTTCAGGTTGCTTTTTCTGTTTTCAGAAGTTAATGCGTAATTTCTTTGTAAATAAAATTCAGATTGCAAGGACGTGTGTTCAGGCGGGCAGCCGGTTATGTTCTTATTAAAAGAAAAGTGTTGTTCCGCACAATTTTATGCTGAGGAACTCGTTTCATACTCCGATGAGTTATGGTATTGGCGTGTTCTGGGCGGCTGTTGATGGGACTTGGATTTGTCTTGTCTGCTGTTTTCTGTAAAATCGTGCAGTATGAGATACCTGTTATATTCTGTTCTTTTATCGGCTCTGCTCTGCGGTTGCGGCAGAAAGCACGGGCCGGTCTGTCCCAAAGAGTTTGCAGGGAACTGGAGAGGTGTGGAAAAGACAGCTGTCGGCATGTATCCGACACTTGAGGTGACGGATTCTGCTGTGGCATACGACCCGGGGATAGGGGATACCTGCAGGTGGTTCAGGAGTTACTGTTTTTCGGACGACTCGCTTTTTCTGATGTATGACGGAAAGAACGCCAGCCGCTGTGAGGTTGTGGAGCTGCACGGCAGTGTGCTGGTTGTCAGGGGACTGTTGTGGCATGGGGAGAAAGCTGTTACGTTCGTACGGACAAAGGATTAAGCCGGTCCTTCGGGAACCTCCTGTTTCTTGACTACAATTCCTTTGTCTATGTTTACAGTCAGCATCTTACGCTCTTTCCTGAGTTCCTTGAGAAATCTGAATTTGATTCTGTAATCTTCGCGGGCTATGCCTGCGCACCCTTTCTGATAGATGATTCTGTAATCTGAAAACAGGATGACATCAGCCATCAAAGCACCCCCCCTTTCGTAGCCCAGATATTGCTGGAAATAGGAATCAAAGGGCAGGTACTCATCTTGATGTGCCTTGATATGTTTCCTGACAACTGTTCTGGCAAGTTCAAACTCTTTGTGATTCAGTTGTCTCGGACGCTCTGTCCTTACCTCGTCAAACAGCAGGTCGCCGTTGTCTGTTACCGCCTTCTCGGAAATGACGTTGAAAATCTTCTGTCCTTTCTCGTCCTTCGCATAAATATATACGGTGTCGTATTGAGAGCGGAAGGTTGCCGCCTTTCTCTTTCCTGTTGTGCAACTGAGCAGAAAGAAGCAGGAAAAGATGAGTAATTCAGCTTTCATATGTTTTTAATTATCAGTTCGTCTTGTCTTCAAATGGATTCTGTTAGCTGTGTCAAAGGTAATAAAAGTTTCTCATACGGCAATGTGTTTCGGCTGATTATCAAGCCATAAAACACCGGTTCTCTTCACTCGAAAGAATGAAGAGAGCAAGTGTTTTGTTTTGTTTCGGACTTGCGATGCCGTGAAAGCGGCTACGAAACCGAGGATGATATCCGGTGCGTCGGCAATAGCCGACGGCCAGTCGCATTGCTCCTTGAATAGTCCGTAAACCGCCCATAAGATACTGTTGTTTTTTGCATCCCGGATAAAGGAAATACCTTTTTCTTTTCTTTTGAGGAACGGAAATCATTTCGCCCTTTTCCCATCGTGAGGATCCGGAAGATTCTGTCCGGTCTGCCCCCGGTCTGTTCTGTTGCCCGGACAGCGTCCGACGGATGCAGGGACAGCCGGCGGAAATCGGGCAGATTTGTGCAGACAGGCCAGAGGAGGCGGACCTCCTGCACGAACGCATACCGGCAGCGGCAGAGCACGCAGGCACCCCCGGATGGAGGGTTAATTGTTTTTAACACACCCCAAAAGGCTTATTTCCTGCATTTCGTTTGCTGTTTCCGTTTATTTTTATTTACTTTGCAGGTCATTGAACAGTAACTAAAAACAAAACATCATGGTAAACAGCGAAGAGACGCGATATGCTTGTGGCATGAAGAGAGAGGACTTCCAGGCCACGCTCGACGGCAAGAAGACAGACCTCTACGTACTCCGGAATGCCAAGGGCAACGAGGTTGCCGTCACCAACTACGGCGGAGCCATCGTCGCCATCATGGTTCCCGACAGAGACGGCAGGCTGGCGAACGTCATACAGGGGCATGACAACATCCAGGACGTCATCAGCTCCCCGGAGCCTTATCTCTCCACCCTCATCGGCCGCTACGGCAACCGCATTGCCAGAGGCTGCTTCCAGCTGAACGGAAAGGAATACCACATCGCCGTCAATAATGGCCCCAACGCATTGCACGGCGGGCGGAAAGGATTCAATGCGAAGGTATGGGATGCCACGCAGGTAAACGGGCACGCTGTCGTGCTGAAGTACACCTCTCCTTATGGAGAAGAAGGGTTCAGCGGCGAGTTGGAAGTCTGGGTGGCCTACTCCTTCACTGACGATGACGAGCTTGTCATCAAGTATTCTGCCAAAACCAACAAAAGAACGGTCCTCAACCTTACCAGCCACGGCTTCTTCTCGCTAGCCGGCATCGCCGATCCCACGCCGACCGTGGACAACCTGGAGTGTCAGGTCAACGCCGACTTCTACCTCCCCATCGACGAGACTTCCATCCCGACGGGCGAGATCCTGAAGGTGGCCGGCACGCCGTTCGACTTCCGCACGCCGAAACCGGTCGGACAGGACATTGACGCCGACAACGAACAGATAAGAATCGGTGCCGGCTACGACCACTGCTTCGTCCTGAACAAGAAGGAGGAGGGCGAGCTGTCGTTCGCAGCCCGCATCAGAGAGCCGGAGAGCGGCAGGACGATGGAGGTCTATACCACCGAGCCGGGTGTACAGGTCTATACCCACAACTGGGCCGACGGTTTCAAGGGGCAGCACGGGGCGACCTTCCCGCGCCGGAGTGCCATCTGCTTCGAGGCACAGCACTTCCCTGACAGTCCCAATCATCCTTACTTCCCGTCGGTCGTACTGGAGCCGGGCCGGGAATACACGCAGAAGACCATCTATAAGTTCGGGGTGGAGAAATAGGCAACCCGCATAGAATCAAATCAATAAACATAAAAATGGAAAATCAAACAAAGAAAAGAGGGACGCTGGTGGCCATCATCACCATGATGTTCCTGTTTGCGATGATCGCATTCGTCACCAACATGGCCGCACCGTTCGGCACCATCTGGAAGCAGCACTATGAATGGGCCGGCATGATGGGCAACATGATGAACTTTGCCGCCTACCTGTTCATGGGCATTCCCGCAGGCATGATGATTACCAGATACGGTTACAAGAAGACCGCCCTCGTCGCCCTGGCCCTCGGCTTCGTCGGCATCGCCATCCAGTATGTTTCCAGTACGATGGACGGAGATGCCCTCGGCACGTATGTCGTCTACCTGCTCGGCGCCTTCGTATGCGGCTTCTGCGTCTGCATCCTGAACACGGTCGTCAACCCGATGCTGAACCTGCTCGGCGGCGGCGGCAACCGCGGCAACCAGCTCATCCAGACCGGCGGTTCGCTGAACTCGCTCGCTGCCACGCTGACCCCGATGCTGGCCGGCTCCATGATCAGCGAGATCACGAAGGACACCTCCCTCAAGGCGGTCACGCCGCTGCTGCTCATCGCCCTCGCCATCTTCGCCGCATCGTTCGTCATCGTATGGTTCACACAGCTGACAGAGCCTGAGACGGAGAAGTCGGACGTGCTGGCCGGCATCAAGGGCGCACTGGGCTACCGTCAGCTGGTACTCGGCATCGTGGCCATCTTCTTCTACGTAGGCATCGAGGTCGGCATCCCCGGCCAGCTCCTGTTCTACCTCAGCGAGCCGGTGGCAGAGGGCGGCGTGCTCGGCAGTGCCGTCATCGCCGGTCTGATCGCCGGTGTCTACTGGCTGCTGATGCTCGTCGGCCGCTTCGTGAGTGCCTTCATCAGCGGCAAGGTGTCCTCCCGTATGCAGCTCACTGTGACTTCCTCCGTGGCCATCGTCCTCCTCCTTGTCGCCATCTTCATGCCGGAGACAAGCAAGATGAGCCTGACCGTACCCGATCTGGCCGAGAGCACGCTGATCCGGGCGGAGGTGCCGACAAAGGTGCTGCTCATCATTCTCTGCGGTATCTGCACGTCCGTCATGTGGGGTGTCATCTTCAACCTTGCGACGGAAGGACTCGGCAAGTACACCGCGACTGCTTCCGGCCTCTTCATGACGATGGTTGTCGGCGGCGGCGTCATGCCGCTGATCCAGAACCTGACGGCGACCAAAGTCGGCGACATCCAGAGCTACTGGCTGATTGTCGCCATGCTGGGCTACATGCTCTTCTATGCGCTGGCAGGTTCACGGCCGGTGAAAAAGGATTGAAAGAAAACGGCGGCAAATCCCCATCGAGGAGGATTCCCGGCACCTGCCTTATCACATAACGCTGACAAACAATTAAAAACCTTACTGACATGGATATAGAATTTGTAAGAAGCCGTTTCATCAAACATTTCGACGGCAAGACCGGCAGCATCTACTTCTCGCCGGGACGTATCAACCTCATCGGCGAGCACACCGACTACAACGGCGGTTTCGTCTTCCCCGGTGCCGTAGACAAAGGCATCATGGCGGAAGTACGCCCCAACGGTACGGACACCGTGATGTGTTACTCCATCGACCTCAAGGACCGGGTGGAGTTCAAAGTAGACGACCCGAAAGGGCCGCGCGCCACATGGGCCCGCTTCATCTACGGCATGATACAGGAGTTCAAGGCACTCGGCGTCGACGTGAAAGGGTTCAACATCGCCTTTGCCGGCGACGTCCCTCTCGGTGCCGGCATGAGCTCATCGGCAGCCATGGAGAGCTGCTTCGGCTGTGCGCTGAACGACCTGTTTGCCGGCAACAAGGTGCCGAAATGGGACATCGCTCTCGCCGGACAGGCAACGGAGCACAAGTACATCGGCGTGAACTGCGGTATCATGGACCAGTTCGCAAGCGTCTTCGGACAGGAAGGGAAGCTGATGCGCCTGGACTGCCGCAGCCGTGAGTTCGAGTACTTCCCGTTCAGTCCAAAGGGGTACAGGCTGGTGCTCGTCAACTCGAAGGTGAAGCACGAACTGGCAGGAAGCCCCTACAACGACCGCCGCAGAAGCTGCGAGAACGTCGTCGCCGCACTGGGCAGGCACTTCCCCGGCAAGAAGTTCGAGACGCTGCGGGATGCCGACTGGGACGAGCTGGAGGCCGTGAAGGCGGAAGTCAGCGCCGAAGACTACAGACGCGCCCACTTCGTGCTGGGCGAGAAGGACCGTGTCCTCGCTGTCTGCGACGCCCTCGTGGCAGGCGACTACGAGACCGTCGGAAAGAAGATGTACGAGACCCACCACGGCCTCAGCAAGGAGTACGAGGTAAGCTGCGAGGAACTCGATTTCCTCAACGACCTCGCCCGTGAGAACGGCGTGACCGGCTCGCGCATCATGGGCGGCGGCTTTGGCGGCTGCACCATCAACCTCGTCAAGGACGAGCTGTACGACAGGTTCGTCGCCGATGCGACCGAGAAGTTCAATGCGAAGTATGGCCACGCCCCCGAGGTATATCCCGTGGTCATCAGTGAGGGTTCGCACAAAGTGTGCTGAAACGCCTTCTACATCTGGACATGAGGTCCCTCTCGCAGGGACGACACACAGGACGGAAACACGGAAGAGCTGGATTCCTCGCGAGGGATTCAGCTCTTCATGTCTGGAGCCGTCTGCCGGATGCGGATCTGTACCATGTAAAGGAAACAACATTACATCGCTAATCAAAAAATCTACAACATGAACGAATACTACAAGGGAGAACCTAAGATTCTGGTATCGGTGGACTGCATCGTATTAGGTTTCGAGAACAAGAAGCTCAGACTGCTTGTCGGCAAACGGAAGGTAGAACCGGGAAGCGGGAAGCTGTCCCTGTACGGCGGCTTCGTCAGGGAAGACGAGAGCCTCAAGCAGGCCGCCAACCGGGTGCTCTGCCAGTGTACGGGCATCAAGGACATCTATATGCTGCAGGTGGGCGCCTTCGGGGAGACTGACCGAGACCCCGGCGACCGCGTCATATCGATCGCCTACTGCGCACTCATCAACGCACCGGATTACGACCGGCAGCTGCTGGAGAAGAACGACCTGCAGTGGGTGGACATCGACAAGATCCCCGAGCTTTACGGCGACCACATCGCCATGGTGCAGATGGCATTGAGCCAGCTCCGCAAGCTGCTCAACAGAACCCCGGTCAGCCTCAGCCTGCTGCCGGAACTGTTCACCCTCACACAGCTGCAGCACGTCCACGAGGCGATTCTCGGGACGGAGGTCGACAAGCGGAATTTCCGGAAACGCATCAAGCAGACCGACTTCATCGAGAAGACCGACCTCATCGACAAGGTCACAAGCAAGCGGGGTGCCGCCCTGTACCGGTTCAACCGGCAGGCTTTCAAGGACACCTCTGTCTACAAGTTGTAGACGTGCGGACGGGACGGAAGGCTGCCGGACAGACCGGACGGCTCTGTCCGGCGGGGAACGCTCTGCCTCATCTTCCCGGATGCCGTCCGCCCTGCAGGGATTTTCCTGCGGACAGGGTACCCCCGATGGCGCATCCTCTGTTCATCCGGGGGGGGCAGCGGGCGGATGGGGGCTCTCCTCCGGTCGTTCCCTGTCCTTTCCCTGCAGCCGCCCGGTCTCTTTCTCTTCAATAAGCCGTATCGCATGGATTCTCCTGCATTGCAGGCGGCGGCTGGCTGCGGTCCGGCAGATTGTGCCGTAAAATGGATTGCTGTTCTATTTATTCTTTGTACATTTGCAGCATGATAAGAAAGAATCCCTACACGCAGGAGAAATATGCACATTACCGGGTGGCGGAGTCGGCGCCGCTGCTCGAATGGCTGCTGGCGAATCTGAAGGAGAGCAGGAGCAAGGTGAAGGCGACGCTGCAGAACCGCGGCATCAAAGTGAACGGCAAGTGCGTCACGCAGTTCGACCATCCGCTGCAGGCGGGCGACAAGGTATCGGTCAGCAAGAGCAAGAAGAACGACCAGTTCCGCAGCCGGTATGTGAAGATCATCTACGAAGACCGTTTTCTCGTGGTCGTAGAGAAGAACACCGGAATCCTCTCGATGGCCGCCGGGCACGCCTCGCTGAACGTGAAGACCGTCCTCGACGATTATTTCCGCATGACCCGGCAGAAGTGTACGGCGCACGTGGTGCATCGTCTCGACCGTGACACGTCCGGCCTGATGATCTACGCCAAGGACATGCAGACCGAACAGCTTCTGGAGCGCGACTGGCACAACATCGTCTACGACCGCCGTTATATCGCTGTCGTGAGCGGTGAGATGGAACAGGAGGAGGGGACGGTCGCCAACTGGCTGAAGGACAACAAGGCGTATGTCACTTACAGCTCTCCGGTAGACAATGGCGGCAAGTACGCCGTCACCCATTTCCGTGTCCTCGACCGCACGGTGGCGCACAGTCTCGTGGAATACCGGCTGGAGACGGGACGGAAGAACCAGATCCGTGTCCATTCGGCCGACATGGGGCATCCTGTCTGCGGCGATGTGAAGTACGGCAACGGCGATGACCCGCTGCACCGGCTCTGCCTGCACGCCTATGTGCTCTGCTTCTATCATCCGGTGAACCATCAGCGTATGGAGTTCGAGACGCCGGTTCCGACCGCATTCCGGCATCTGTTCAAATAACAGAGAACGGCTTTCCCCATGGAACATCTACAGCTTTACATCGCCCTGCTTGCGGCACTTGTGCTCGGCCTCTTTCTCGTCAGGAAAGTGACCGGCTGTCTTGTCCGTATCTTCATCACCCTTGTCGTGCTTGCCGTCATCGGCTGTGTGCTGGCACTCCTGTAAGTCCTCTCTGCGTCGGATGAGCCGGCGGCCTGGCGCTTTACGGAACGTCCGGCGGCCGTCCGGATCCGCGCCGGCTGGTTCTGCCCTACGTCCGTTCCGATAAAATCTTTCGGACAATGAAGTTGAAAACAAAATAAAATTCGTACATTTGCAACGTGTAACCAAACAGGCATTTTACATAAAGAGACGATAAAAACAGAAATGAGAACAGTTTATGAATTCTCTGTCAAGGACAGAAAAGGTAAGGAAGTATCATTGAAAGAGTATGCGAACGAGGTGCTGCTGATTGTCAACACAGCCACCAAGTGCGGCTTCACCCCGACCTACGACCAGCTGGAAGCACTCTACGAGAAGTACCATGCACAGGGCTTTGAGGTTCTCGATTTCCCCTGCAACCAGTTCGGGCAGCAGGCTCCGGGTACTGACGAGAGTATCCATCAGTTCTGCAAGCTCACTTACGGTACGGAGTTCCCGCGCTTCAAGAAGGTGAAGGTGAACGGCGACGATGCCGATCCGCTTTTCAAGTTCCTCAAGGAGCAGAAGGGGTTTGCCGGCTGGGACGAGACGCACGAGCTTTATCCTGTTCTCGACAAGATGCTCTCCGAAGCCGACCCTGACTACAAGGAGAAGGCGGACATCAAATGGAACTTCACCAAGTTCCTGATCAACAAGAAGGGGCAGGTCGTTGCCCGCTTCGAACCGACGGAGAAGATCGAACATATCGCCCGTGAGATTGAGGCGCTGCTGTAAGAAGACGGTTCCGGCTTCTCCAGCTTGTGGAGGGAGAAGGGAACGGTAGCCGGCCGAGACCGTAACGGACAGGAAACCCTGCCGCAGGGAAGAGATGCGGCAGACGATAAGGGCATACGCTGAAAGTCCATCCGGTGGACTTTCAGCGTATGCCTTATTTGAGGTTCTTCCGTTAAATGCGTGGATGCTTTCCGTTTGGCTTTAGCGGAAAGACCGAAGTGATTCATTCAACAAAAACATAGCCAGGACGGTCTTGTCTGTCTATTCTATTGTCATCCTCCGATACAAAAGCCTTTTCATTTTCATGCGTTGAAAATACAGACAAGGTTTTGAAAAACCATTACATAACTTCGGATAAATCAGCTGCAAATATAAAAGACACGTGCCAAAAGCAAGTCTGCAAACAGCAGTAAATCAATTGCTTGCCAAGCCGCCCCGAAAAGGTGCCTGATTGGACTTCAAAAGGGCGTTGGCAACACGCTAAGCGAGCACCTGCTGCAAGTCAATCAGGCACCTTTTAGAAGCCAGAAGGGCATGTGTTGCTTTGCATTGCATGAAAACAGTTTACAAACACCGATGATATGGGAATAAATCTGATATATCCGTTTCCCATTGGCGTGCCTGTCCGGGGCCGGGCGGACGATGCGGGCGGGGCCGGCCGTACAGAGGAAACGGACGTGCCGCCTGCCCGGTGGTAACGGAAGAGGGTGTGCCGGGATGACTGCTGCTGACAGTCGTCCTGACACACCCTCTCTCATGCTTGTCTGCCGGACGGAGGGAATTCTCCCCCTCTTCCGTCTTATTCTTCCTCTTCCTTCACTTCCGCCTCATGCTCGGCAATCAGCTTCTGCTGGAGGTCGTTCGGAACCAGCTCATAGCTTGCGAACTTGGTCGTGAAGCTTGCACGGCCGCCCGTAAGCGAGCTCAGCGAGATGCTGTAATTGGAAAGTTCCTTCAGTGGAATCTTCGCCTGCAGCTTCTGGTAACCGGCTTCAGAGTCCATGCCCATGATCATGGCACGCCGGCCCTGCAGGTCGCTCATCACGTCGCCCATGTAGTCGCCGGGCACGAATACCTCCAGGTCGTAGATAGGCTCGAGAATCTTCGGGCCTGCCGCCTTGAAGGCGTCCGAGAAGGCATGGCGGGCTGCCAGGGTGAAGGAAAGCTCGTTGGAGTCGACCGGGTGCATCTTGCCGTCGTGGACGATCACACGGACATCACGTGCATAGCTGCCCGTCAGCGGCCCGCGTTCCATGCAGTCCATCACACCTTTCAGGATAGCCGGCATGAAGCGGGCGTCGATGGCACCGCCGACAACGGAATTGATGAAGACGAGCTTGCCGCCCCAGGGCAGGTCGCGCTCCTCGCGCCCCTTGATGTTCATCTTGAACTCCTGTCCGTTGAACTTGTAGGTTGTCGGATCCGGCATTCCTTCTGCGTAGGGCTCGACGATCAGGTGGACTTCGCCGAACTGGCCGGCACCGCCGCTCTGCTTCTTGTGGCGGTATTCGGCCTTTGCCTGTTTGGTAATCGTCTCCCGGTAAGGAATCTTGGGCTCTTTGAAGACAACCTGCAGCTTCTCGTTGTTCTCCAGCCGCCATTTCAGGGTACGGAGATGGAACTCTCCCTGTCCGTGGACGATGGTCTGCCGGAGTTCCTTGCTCTGCTCCACCACCCATGTCGGGTCTTCCTGCCGCATCTTCAGCAGGGCGGCCATGAGCTTCTCCGTGTCCTGGGAGTTCTTCGCTTCGATGGCACGTGAGTACTTGGAGTTGGGGTACTTGATGAAGTCGAAACGCTGGTCAGCGCCTTTTCCGTTCAGGGTATTGCCCGTCTTCACGTCCTTCAGCTTCACCGTGCAGCCCAGGTCGCCGGCATTCAGCTGCTCTACCGGGATGCGGTTGGCACCGGCGCAGGCATAGATCTGCCCCATGCGTTCTTTCGATCCGCGGTCGGCATTGGTCAGGTCGTCGCCCGGTTTCACGCATCCGCTCATCACCTTGAAGTAGCTCACTTCACCGATGTGCGGTTCCATGCCCGTCTTGAAGAAGTAAAGCGACTCCGGACCCTTGCTGTCCGGAGCGACCTCCTCGCCGCGCGTGTTGTGTATCTTCGGCATCTCGTCGACGAACGGAACGACGTTGCCCAGGAACTCCATCAGGCGGCGCACACCCATGCTCTTGCCGGCGCATACGCAGAAGACCGGGAAGATGGAGCGGGTGACAAGCCCCTTGCGGATGCCCTCGCGCAGTTCGTCTTCCGTGAGGGTCTCCTCTTCAAAGAACTTCTCCATCAGCCCTTCGTCGTTCTCGGCAGCCGCCTCGACGAGCGCCTTGTGCAGTTCCATCGCCTTGTCCATCTGGTCGGCCGGAATGTCCTCGACGGTCGGCTCGCCGCCTTCCGGCTTCCAGCTGTATTTCTTCATCAGCAGGACATCTATCAGACTGTTGAATCCCGGTCCGGTCTCGATAGGGTATTGCACCGGCACGCACTTCGATCCGTAGATCTCCTTCATGTTGGAGATGAGGTTGTCGAAGTCGCACTTGTCGGAATCCAGCTGGTTGATCAGGAAGATGACAGGTTTCTTGAGCTTCTCGGTATAACGGAAGTTGTTCTGTGTGCCTACCTCCGGGCCGTACTGTCCGTTGATGAGGATGACGGCTTCGTCGGTCACGTTCAGTGCCGTGATGGCGCCGCCGATGAAGTCGTCGCTGCCCGGGCAGTCGATGATGTTCAGCTTCTTGTTGTTCCACTCTACATGGAACACCGTCGGGAACACCGAGTAGCCGTATTCCTGCTCGACAGGGAAATAGTCGCTGACCGTGTTCTTTGCCTCAACCGTTCCGCGGCGTTTGATTACACCAGCTTCGAACAACATACTTTCGGCAAGCGTCGTCTTGCCGCTACCCGCACTGCCGACCAAGGCAATGTTCTTGATCTCGTTTGTCTGATATACTCTCATATCTGATAGATTTAAGCTGTTAGTAATAATTTGCTTATTCGTCTCATGGGACAAGCCGGAACTCGTCTTTTCAGCCGTCTAAGTTAGGCATTTCCTGCGAGAGTGCCAAAAGTTCCTGCTGGAAAAGTACTATCTTTTAAAACTTATTAGTACATTTGCAGTGCTTATCGTGTTTCACATATTATATATATACGTATCCCCGGCATCATGGCAGGACTTTACATACACATCCCTTTCTGTGCCAGCCGCTGCATCTACTGCGGCTTTTATTCTACCGTCCCGTCCGAAAGGGTCGGGGCACGCCCGGTCGAAGAGCGGTATGTGGATGCCCTCTGCCATGAAATGGAACTGAAGGAAGGCGGCAGGGACGGCGGAGCACCGGCGGAGCTGTCCAGCATCTATCTGGGCGGGGGCACGCCCTCGCAGCTTTCGTTCCCGAGCCTTCAGAAGCTGTTCCGGACAATCGGGAGGGTGTACCGCACGGAGAACCGGTGGGGCGGGGGGGGCGGCCGCAGCGGATCCGCCGCTCCCATGGAGATCACCATGGAGTGCAATCCCGACGATGTGACCGTGGCCTTCGCCCGCAGCCTGCACTCGCTGCCTGTCAACCGCATCTCCATGGGGGCGCAGACTTTCTCTGACCGCCGCCTGCGGTTCCTCCATCGCCGGCATACGGCAGAGGAGGTGGGGACGGCGGTCAGCCGCCTGCGGGAGGCCGGCATCGGAAACATCTCCGTGGACCTGATGTTCGGCTTTCCGGGCGAGACGCTCGAAGAGTGGAACGAAGACATTGACCGCCTGCTCGGACTGGATGTCGAGCATGTCTCCGCCTACAGCCTCATGTACGAGGAGGGGACGCCGCTCCACCGCCTTCTCCGGGCCGGGAAGGTCCGGGAGATTGATGACGAACTTTACCGGCGGATGTACGACACGCTCGTCGACCGGCTGGGCGATGCCGGCTACGAGCATTATGAAATCAGCAACTTCGCCCGGCTCACGCCTGCTCCCGACGATGAAAGCCCGGCCCCTAAACCCCAAACCTCAAACCTCAAACCTCAAACCTCAACCCTCAAATCCCCCAGTCCTTTCCGTTCCCGGCACAACAGTGCGTACTGGCATGATGTCCCTTACATCGGCATCGGTGCCGCCGCCCACTCATACGGCAACGGAAAACGGAGCTGGAACGTATCGGACATCAGGGCCTACATGGACGCCATCCGGGAAGACCGGCTGCCGTGCGAGGAGGAGCGGATCGATGCTGACACTCATTACAACGACACGGTACTGACGGCTCTCCGCACCTGCGAGGGTATAGAACTCGCCTCGCTCTCCGCCGCATACCGCACCTACCTCATGCACCTTGCCCTGCCGCTGCAGCGGCAGGGGCTGCTGGAAGAAAAAGGCGGATGGCTGCACCTTACCCGCAAAGGCATCTATGTCAGCGACTCGGTGATGAGCGAGTTGATGAAAGTGTAGGCCGACGCTCTCCCTCCCGCCATTGC
Organism: Prevotella multiformis DSM 16608; assembly: GCF_000191065.1. Lineage (GTDB taxonomy): Bacteria > Bacteroidota > Bacteroidia > Bacteroidales > Bacteroidaceae > Prevotella > Prevotella multiformis. The sequence continues at coordinate 561,411 of NZ_GL872282.1, read as the reverse complement.
TTGCCATCCCCTTTCCTTCTCGTCCTGCATCGCCTGCCGCCGCTGACAGTCCTGCCATTGCCAATCACCATTCATCATCATGACCAACGAAGAATTTGAAGTGAAATGGGCGGAGAACCGTGACAAGGTTCTCGCCAACAACGAAACGTATCAACGTATTGCACGCAGTTACAGCAGCTGGGGCTGGACAGACTATGTCGTCTTCATCGCCGGCTTCGTCATCTGCGAGAACTTTATGAAGACGCTCGTAAAGAATATTCTCCTGCAATATCTCCTTGCGCTCGTCGGCATGGTGCTGATCTGGCTCGGCTACCGGTTCGTCAGGAGCCTGCTGGGCGGCAAAGAGACACTGGAGGAGGTCGAGGAGGAAATCAAAAGGCAGTATCGGAAGTCGGTTGACGGATGACCGTGCCTTCGGCATCACAGTACGGACGGTGGAGGACGGCGGCCGGGACGGACCGGCTTTCCCCCTTCCGCCGGTGTGCCGGTGTCCGCCACCGGTCGGGCGGGCGGTGAATGCCATCCGTGTCGGGCGTTCACACCCTTGCGGTCTGCCGCCGTAGAGCGGACGGCTTGCCATGAAAGGAGGAGGGCGTGGCGGAATGCAGATGAACGGCTTGACGGCTTCCTGTCTGGCGGCAGGGTTCACGGAAGACATAGAAGGCCGTTTCCGGTTCTTCCGTTAAATGCGTAGATTGGAAAGGATAAAGGCTTATACGCTTGCAGGGTATGACTATCCGAAATGAATCACTCCGGTTTTCCTGTTAAAGCCATACGGAAAGCATCCACGCATTTAACGGAGGAAGGCCGTTTCCTCACTCGGGAATGCGTGTTGAAACAGTCTGTTTCTGTTGGAGGAGTCCAGCCTGTCAAGACGGAGGCTGCTTTCGGCATCGCCTCATTCCTTGGAAGGAAAGGGGGCTGCTTGCATCGGACGATATGGCGAAGCCTGTTGAAAGGGAGCTGCGCATCGGAGGCCATGCCCGCTAAGTCTTGGCAATCCCTTGTTTTTTCAGGCACTGCTTGTCATTGTCCATATATCAAAAACTATCATCCGTCTGCAAGCGAGGCATGAATTTCTATAATCTTTTGTTTTTCCATCTGATATACTTGCATTGTATCAGAATTAATATTATATTTGCGCCGAAATTTATTCTTTGGAAGTCACAGACAATCGGGCAGCGGATACGCTGCTTTCTATTACTAATATCAAAATCTAAACAAAACTATGACTGCTTTAGACATCGTGAAAGCGTTTAACGAGTTGCTATGGAATCATTTTCTCATGTATGCTCTGCTGGGTGTAGGCATTTTCTACACGGTTTATCTTGGATTCCCGCAGATCAGGCATTTGAACCTGGCGTTCAAGTATGCCTTCGGGCCTGTCTTCAAGAAGAAGAACCCCGGCGAGAACAAGGTCAGTTCCTTCCAGGCACTTGCCACGGCCGTGGCGGCACAGGTCGGTACGGGAAACATCGGCGGCGTGGCGACCGCCATCGCCACCGGCGGCATGGGGGCCATCTTCTGGATGTGGCTGTCCGCCCTGCTGGGCATGAGTACGATCTTCTCCGAGGCCGTGCTGGCGCAGAAGTACAAGAAAGAGTACCACGGCGAGACGGTGGGCGGTTCCGCCTACTACCTCTATTACGGTCTGGGCAGCAAGTGGCTGGCCGTGTTCTTCTCGATTGCCATTGTCTTCGCCCTGGGCTGTGTAGGCAATATGGTACAGGCCAATTCCATCTCCATTGCCCTGACAAACGCCTTCCACATTTCTCCCTACATCGTAGGCTTCGTGCTGGCGGCGGTGGTCGCCGTCGTCATTATCGGCGGACAGCGGCGCATCATCTCCCTCGCCGAGCTGCTCGTACCGTTCATGGCGGTCGTTTACATCATTGGTTCACTGGTCATCATCTTCATGTTCGCCGACCATCTGCCTTACGTCTTCCGCACGATTTTCCACGATGCCTTCTCGATGGAGGCGGCCGGCGGCGGCGCGGCCGGAACGGTGATGAAGTATGCCATCCGGTATGGCGTGGCCCGCGGCCTGTTCTCCAATGAGGCCGGTATGGGCTCTACTCCTCATGCCCATGCGCTTGCCGATGTGAAGGATCCGTCGGAGCAGGGCTTCGTGGCCATGGCGGGTGTGTTCGTCGACACGGTGCTCATCTGTTCGTCGACCGCCTTTGTCATCATGCTGACCGGTTCTTTCGAGAATACGTCTTTGAAGTCGGTCGCCATTACGCAGGCCGGCTTCGAGACGGCGTTCGGAGAGAGCGGCATCATATTCCTGGCCGTCAGCCTGCTGTTCTTCGCCTTCACGACCATCATCGGCTGGTATATGTTCGCTGAGATGAACATCAAGTTCATGTTCGGCAAGAAGGGGGTGAAGCCTTTCCGCGGGGTCGTCGTCGGCTGCATCTTCGTCGGCTGTCTCTTTGCGGCTGACATCGTATGGGAGCTTGCCGATACATTCAACGGTCTGATGGTCATCCCCAACCTGGTCGGTATCGTGCTTCTGGCCCCGCAGGTGAAGAAGATCTACAGGAACTTCCTTGCCCGGCGCAAGGCAAAGGCCTGACGGACGGCAGTGCCTGTGGCGGAGGCCAGAGGGGCGGTCTCTGTATGCCGGCTTCTTGTGACGTGGAGCCGGCTTCTCCTGCAAGGAGGGAGCTTCCGACAAAAAAGAGGTGTGCCGGACATCGCCTGAACTCGGCAATGTCTGGCACACCTCCTGCGGTTTTGCCTGCTTATGAAGTCCTCCCGGCCGGTCCGGAATCAGCGGGAAGGGGAAGATGAAACGGTCCGGATCCTACCGGGACGGCGCCGTTTCCGCCCTCTGTCCGGCCGTAGCCGTCCGGCAGGCATCACGTTCCTATGCGGCGCCCTCTGCCCTGCAAGGTCCGCACTTGCGGAAAGTCTTTCCTTGTCAATCCTCTTCCGGTGTATGGAGGATGATGCTTGTCGCACCGATGGTGAAGAGCGTTCCCCCTTCGATCACCCTCCGTTCACGGTCGCCGAGGATTTCATTGTCGACGAAAGTGCCGGTGTTAGACGGTCCGTCGCGCAGCACATACTGAAGCCTCCCGTGCTTGTCGCGGCTGACGGTGACGGTGCAGTGCGTCATGTCCACGCTGGGGTCGACCGTCTCTATCGGGCAGTTGATGGGGTTTCCTTTCATGTAGCGGCCGATGACATTCTCTCCCATCTGCAACGGGATGACCTGCCGGAAATGAAATACATTCTCGATGACGTGCAGTGAACCGAACTCGTTTTCCTGTTCGGATGCTGCAGGGGTGCGGTTCTCTTCCTTCTGTGTCTTGCGCAGTTTGGAGACGCCGATGCGGATGCCGAACTCTTTTCCGCATTGCGGACACTGGAAGACAAGCCGCTGTCCGGACTTGTATTTCGTTTCGTCGAAGGTGATGAAGTTGTCACATTTAGGACATCTGACGCGTTTCATATAGAATGGATAATGGTGGAATGACAAAGCCCCTTCGGCGGCACTCTCCTCTGAAAAGAGGGAAGAGGAGACGGGAGGCGGCAGAGGGGGCGGACGTGAAAAAACGGAGTGGGGGTGGCAGGGAGGCTGTCCCGGCGGGTTCTCCGCGGTCGCTTCTCTCCTGAAAGGATGGCGGGAAGATTCTTACTTTCCGATTTCTAACACCCACGCCTGCTTGAACTCGGTAGTCGAGGTGAGGACTTTCATCTTGTCGTATGCTGCTTTCCGGCTCGGGAAGCGGCCGTAAAGTACTTTCGTGCTTTCCGACCCCTCGTAGACACGGGCATCTTCGAGCCCCTGCTTCTTCAGCCGGGCGACAAAGGCACGTGCGTTTTTTTCCGTGACGTGGCTCGCCATGACAATGGTCCAGTAATGGGACGTGGAGGCCGGGGCAGTCCGTGTACCGGCGGTTGCGGCAAAGCGGCTTTCCGCCCTCATGGGCCTGAACAGTTCGGACGTATTCGGGGTGTCGCTGGAGTCGAAGATGTTGTAGAGGACACCGCTCTTCATCTGCTGTTCGGGCATTCCCCTGCGTGTCGTCCCGGGGAAAGCCACGAGGAAGACGGCGGTGAGGAAGACGGCAGCTGCCGTGACATTCCGGACGGCACGCATGCTGATGCTGATCCGCTTGTCCTGTCCGTCCGAATGGTCGATGTACACGATCCTGTGCCTGGAGCTTTTGCGTCCGGCCGTCTCCGGCTGGTCCGCATCGGCGTTGCCGGCGACGATCTTCCCGAAGTCGAAGCTGCTCAGACCGTAGAAAGACGGGGTGAGGATGCCGCTTTCGAAAGGCTCGAACACCAGTTTCCCCTCAGGGTTTCTGGAGAGGCAGCCGAGGTCGGACAGCTCGACGGAGCCTTCCTCGCCGAGCGTGTGGTAAATCTCATCGACTTCATGCTCGATCTGACGGAGCGCCTCGGGGTAGCTCATGTCGTACGCATCCACATACGACTGCACCAGCAGCGAGTCGTTCATCCTCAGCTGCACATTGAACCCTAGGGTACGGTAAGGCGGAAGGAACAGGCCGTCGTTTGCATCATATCTTGCAGAGACATGATGGGCGACGAAGCCTCCCAGCCCCGGGACAATGACACAGTCGTTCTCCAGCAGGAGTATCTCAATATGTCGGTCGAGTTTTATCACGCTTGCAAAATTACTTATTTTATTCGGAAGTTCCAAGAGCCGTATCTTAAAATCTCCTGCGGAGGTTGAAAAAGTCGATAAAGCTTTTTATAATCAACAATTCTTATTACCTTTGCATAAGGCAGGCTGCGCTCGGCAATCTGCGAGCAGGCTCTCATTGCGCTCGCTGGCTCTGCCTTTGCATAAGGCAGGCTGCCTGTGCTGCTGCCTTGCTGTAATCTAAAAACAAATACGATGGAGTATAGAAAGACTGACATTGACGGGGTATGGGTCATTGAACCCAAGGTTTTCAATGACGCAAGAGGTTACTTCTTTGAGTCGTTCAAACAGGCCGAGTTCGATGCGCATATCGGACATCACGTCGAGTTCATCCAGGACAACGAGTCGAAGTCGGGCTATGGGGTTCTCCGTGGACTGCATTATCAGAAAGGCGACTTCTCGCAGGCCAAGCTGGTGCGTGTCATCAAGGGCAGGGTCGTGGACGTGGCTGTCGACATCCGCAAGAACTCACCGACCTTCGGCAGGTACGTTATGGTGGAGCTGTCTGAAGACAACAAACGTCAGTTCTTCATTCCCCGGGGCTTCGCCCATGGCTTCCTCGTCCTTTCCGATGAAGCGATCTTCACGTACAAGGTAGACAATGTCTATGCGCCGCAGGCCGAGGCGAGCATCCGCTGGAACGACGGGACGATAGGCATTGAATGGCCTGTGGATGCCAAGGATGTCGTGCTTTCAGACAAAGACCTCAACAAGGGGGTGGCTCTGAAGGACGCCTGGCTGTTTGACTGAGACTTGCGAAGGGCAGCCGTGGATGTCCGTCAGGCATTCCGGCCGCGGAGAGTATGTTGAAATCTATTGATCCTTGCTTATGAAAGAGAAGACAATCGTCAGTGTACTGGTACTGCTGACACTGCTGCTGGCAGCCTGCCGCAACCGCGGTGCCGACTATCAGCAGTCGCATGAGGACAAGCAGGCGAAGGAGATGCTGCAGGGGCTGTGGACGAACGGCGAGAGCAGCGACCCTGCCATGCTGGTGAAGGGCGACAGCATCTTCTATCCCGATTCGGCCAGCATGCCTGTGCGTTTCTGGGTCTATCAGGACACGCTCTACCTGCAGGGAAAGACGCTGCACGGCTATAAGATAGAAAAGCAGGCGCCCCATCTGCTGAAATTCGCCAACCAGAACGGCGACGAGGTGAGACTGGTGAAGAGCGGAGACAAGACCCTCCGTTCGGCCTTCAGCTATCATGTCTATGCGGTAAATACTTTCCGGGAGGAGTCGCAGGACACGGTAATCCGCACGGACTTGGGATATTTTGAAAGCAGGGTCCATGTGGAGACCACCTCCGACAAGGTCATCAAGTCTACCTACAATGACAATGGCGTAGAGGTTGACAATATGTATCTTGACAATGTGGCTTCCCTGCGTCTCTTCAACCATGGTACTCCGGTCTTCGCCCATGACTTCCGCAAGCAGGAGTTCCAGTCGCTTGTCCCGAGGGATTTTCTCTCACGCAGTATTCTCCGCAAGATGTACTTCACCCGTGCCGATGCGAAGGCACTGTACTATTATGTCATCATCGGGATTCCCGATGCCGACACGACTTACGTGATAGAACTGCGCGTGACACCGGACGGCAGGATGAGCAAGAAACTGCGTTGAGAAGCGGCTGCCTTTCGGGGAGGTTCTCTGTCTGCATACCCTGTAAGGAGGGGTTGTCATAAATAAGCATCACATATCTGCTGTCTTGTCGCCTCCGGACAAAAAATGGGTTCTTCCGTTAAATGGATGGACAGGAATAGAATAAAGGGCTTGTGTACTTGCATAGTATGACTCTCCCAAAACGGAGGGTCTTGCAAAGGAGGGTAAACTACAGGATAAAATGCAGAAAAGACAAATTGATACGATGCCTGCCCGTCAGCCTGTCTTTCCGTCTTCTACAAACAACTTATTCTCAGATGATCGGTGTTTGTAAATATTTTTATGCAGTTCAAAGCTGACACATGCTCTTCTGGCTCCTGAAAGATGCCTGATTGATCTGCAATGGGTGCTCCTTTAGCGTGTTACCAACGCCCTTTTGAAGTCCAATCAGGCACCTTTTACAAACGACTTGACAACCGATTGATTGACTGCTGGTTACAAACTCGTTTTTTTGCACGTGTTCTTTACATTTACAGATGATCTGTTTGAAATTATGTAATGGTTTTTCAAAATCCTATCTGTCTTTTCAACGTATTAAAATGAAAAGGTCTTTGACTCGGAGGCTGATGACAGGATCGGCAGTTGACAGTCTTGGCCATGTTTTTGTTTCATCAATCACTTCGGTTCATCCGTTAAAGCTATATGAAAAGCATCTGCGCATTTAACGGAAGAGCCTGATTTCGTGCGGAAACGCCATCTTCCGGGGTGTGTTTTCTCACGGAGCCACGGAACTCACAGAGCCTTTGAGGGGAAGCAGGGCACAGAGAACCCTGAAGGTCAGGGGAGAGAAAGGAGCTGGAGGGTAAGGCAAGCGGACAAGAAACCCTGATAAAGATAGAATGGAGTAGGACAGGAGTAACAGGAGGGCAGGGCGGCGGCATGACAGAGTCATGTTTACCTTTTTACTCTTTTACCTTTTTACCTTTTCAACAGCTCCCTGCCTCTGTGTGATATTTCATCAAAGTCATCGACTTACGAGACACCCCCATCACTCCGAAATCCTGAAGAGCCTTTTTTACCTTTGCCACCACATCGGTGTCGCATAGTCGTCTGCTCCTCCCAGATATTCCACCGCCTTGTAGTAATTTCGGGGGTTGTTGATCTGTTCGTTCTTGTCGAAGGGGATTCTGTTGGGAGTCAGCAGGCTGTATCCGTTCGTCGGCTGCGGAACGGGGAAGATATGCGGGTATCCTGTCCGCCGTATCTCGTTCCATGCCTCCTGTCCGTCGGGATAGAGGGCGATCCATTTCTGTACGATCAGCCGCTCCATCTTCTCGGCCGGCGGTGCGCTGTCATCCCACCGGATTGTGATGTCCGACTGCCGGGGGCAGTCGCCTCCGAATCCGCCGGGGGCGTCTGTATAGTCGGCCTCCGTGGATGTGGAGTCCAGCAGGTAGTCGGCTGCTCCGTTCGCTCCCCACTGCTCGAAGGAGAGGGTCACTCCTTGTTCATAGTATGCCTTTGCCGTTCCGCCGCCCATGTCCCATCCCCGGAGCACGCCTTCCGCTTTACAGAAAGCCATCTCCGAGGCCGTCAGCCATACCCCCGGTGTCGTCTCCGACACGTTGGCGGTGGAGTAGAGCCGCTTGGCGAGGAAGTTGCTCCCTGTCAGTGCGCCGGCCCGGCAGCCGATGAACCTGCGCGGTCCCGGCTGTCCTGCCGGCAGGAAATACTTGTCCAGCCGCGGATCCTTGTAGCCCGTCAGGTAGCTCTCGAGGTCGGCGCAGATGCGGCTGTCGCCCCATGATACGGCCGTCGTCCACAGCCCCGACTTGTTGCAGGCGACCGTGCAGTTGTCGGCATTCCGTTCGATGACCCCTTCCCTTACGGCTTTCTCGGCCAGTGCGCGTGCCATGGCCGGTTCTGCGTTGCTGATGCGGATGGCGATGCGCAGCTTGAGCGAGCTGGCGAACTTCCGCCACTTGTCGAAGTCGCCTTTGTAGACGAGGTCGTAAGGGGCGAAGACGACCTTCTCTTCGGCGAGGCTGCGGTCTGAAGCAAGGAAGGCCGTGGCCTCATTCAGGTCGTCGATCAGGTGCAGATAGATGTCCCGCTGTGAGGAATACACCTCAGCATGATGGGCATCCCTGCTGAGCGGGAACGGTCCGTAGATGTCCGTGAAGCGGAGGAAGGCCTGTGTGCGGAGTATCAGCGCCCAGGCGTACGACACCTTTTCCTTTCCGTTCAGTTTCACCACCGCATTGAAGGCCGATACCAGCCCCGGTGCATACGATGCCGGCCAGGCGCACCAGTTGTTGGCGGCATTGAACAGGGTGTGGTTCTTCGGCAGTACCTTGGTGTAGGTCGTGTAGCGTCCCAGGTAGTTGCCCACGAAGTCGATCATCGTCTGGTAGGCATTCTCCTGTTCGGGAAAGGCCACGCCCTGCATCTGTATGAGGAAGGAGCCGACGGCATAGTTGTCGCGCTGCAGCTCCTCGGGCGACAGTCTGCTGCCCGGCCGGTTCACGTCTGTGAAGTTGCCTGTGCAGGAAGACAGAGCCGCCAGAAGGACGGCCAGGGGCAGCAGGATTTTTCTATGGATGGTCATAGCCTACAGTTTTACATTGACATAAAAGCCCAGCGAACGCTGGCTGGGCTGCATGAAATAATCGAATCCCTGGTAGTACACATCCGTCGAAGGGGTCGACTCCGGGTCGAAGGGAGCCTTGCAGTAAAGCATCCACAGGTTTCTTGCCGTGACGCCCAGCGTCACCTTTGCGCCGCGGATCAGCCTGTCGAACGTGTAATTCAGGTAGAGCTCCTTGATCCGTGCGTTGGTGGCCTTGTAGATATATTCATCCCAGATGGGGGTCTCGCCTCCCACCACGGTATAATATTTCTCGACCGGAATCATCCGGCTGCCGACGGCGACTCCGCCGGCGTTCCGCAGGTCTGCCGTCTTCCGGGAGACACCGTAGGAATCCATGAAGGCCTGCGTCTGCGACACGCAGATGCCGCCCAGCCGGGCGGTCACCAGCAGTCCGGCTTCCAGTCCCCGCCATGAGACCCTGTTGTTCAGGCCGAGCTGTCCCTTGGGCAATACCGAGCCTGCCAGTTTCGGCGACGGCAGTTCCATCTGCATCACCTGTCCGTCGGCATTGAGCTGGATGTTCCCTTTCGCATCACGTTTGTAATCCGTGAAGGTGTAGAGGTCGCCCATCGTCCCTCCCTGTGTCAGGATCACTTCACAGCCGTTCAGCCCGCCTTGCCGCAGGGTCTCGTTGGGATTGTCGAGCAGGCTGACGATCCGGTTGCGGTTCATGCTGTACGTCATGTCCATGGTCCAGCGCAGCCTGTCCCATGCCTTCTGGTAGCCCAGTCCCACTTCCAGTCCTCTGTTCCGCACGTCTCCGGCCTGGATGTACTCCCGGTCGTAGGCGCCGCCGAGCGTGATCTGACGGAGGAAGGTCTGGTTCTTCGTATCCGACTGGTAGACGGTCAGCTTCACCGATACCGCCTCCTTGAAGAGATGGGCGGTGAAGCCGGCCTCCCACGAGTTGGTCCTTTCAGGGTAGAAGGTGTCGGGGAACTTGTAGGTGACGGTGCGGTAAGTGCCAGTCGAGGGCACATACTCATACCGCCAGGCGGAGGAGATGTTGGGCGGGATGGCCGATCCGACGGAAGCCCATGAGGCGCGGACCTTCAGGTAATTGACGAAGCGTGGCAGCCTGAACAGTCTGGAGAGGATGGCGGAGAGGCCTGCGGAAGGATAGAAGAACGACTGCCGTGCGGTATTGCTGAGTGCGGAGTCCCAGTCGGAGCGTCCTGTCAGTGTCAGGAAGAGCCGTTCCCTCCAGCCAGTCTCCATGCTCCCGAAGACGGAATTGACCGTGTGGCGGGTCAGTTCGAAGATGGGACGGTTGTCTCCCGTCACCTTGCTGTAGTCGATGGCGTTCGGCGTGAAGAGGTTGGACGGTGCCTTCAGTCCTCCCTGGAATCCCGTCACGTCATACGACGTGTAGGAGAAGGCGGCTCCGAAATTCGCCTTGACCGAGAAGTCCTCCCAGTGGCGGGCGGCATCCGCCATGAAATCCGCATAGCGTGTCCGGTCGTTCACCTTGCAGTAGCCGTAATATCCGTAAGGCGAATGGGCGAAGATGTCCAGTGTGGAGGCGTAGCGCTTGTCTTCGATCCTGTTCGCCGCTTCGTCCCGGCGGAAGCGTCCCTCGAATGCCAGCCAGTCGGTCAGCCGGTACTTCACGCCCAGGTCGGTGAGGTACCTGTTGCGCTTCGTCGTCTTCACCATGCGGTGGGTCACCCAGTAAGGGTTCTGCATCTTCAGGTCGTCGCCATAGTTCCAGTTCTGCAGGCTGACGTTCCGCGCCGCGTCAAAGTATTCGTAGTCCCTGATGGCGTCGAACCGCTCGCCTCGGGGGAAGAGGTAGGCGGAGGTCAGCGGATTGAAATACTGTCCCTGCGCCAGCATGTTGCGGTCGTTCTCCCTGATGAACTTGAAGGAAAAGGTGAAGCGCAGCCTGTCCTTCAGCGTCGAAAAGACATTCTTGAACGACAGGTTGTACCGCTGGAAGTCATTGTTGGGGATGATGCCGCTCACCGTTGACGAGCCCAGGGAGAGGTAGACCTGGTTGCGTTCCGTTCCTGTTGTCAGGGTGGCGTTGTTGGTGAAGTTCACGCCTGTGCGGAAGAAGTCGTCCGGCGTATAGCGTGCGAAACCGTCCGGATTCTTTGCTCCCCACGACTTCATTTCGTTGGGGCGGTTCCCGTATTCGTTCTGGAACTCGGGCAGGATGAAGGGCGAGAGGAACTGCGTTCCCGACGACAGCTCTACGGAGAGTTTCCCTGTTCTGCCCGACTTCGTCCTGATCATCACGGCGCCCTGTGCGGCGGCAGAGCCGTACAGGGCGGCAGCGGCAGCCCCCGTCAGCACCGAGATGCTCTCCACGTCGTCGGGGTTGATGTCGGCCATGCTCTCTGCGCCGGGCTGCTGGGAGTAGATGCCGCTCTTGATGTCGTCGTTGCTGCGGTTGTTCACGGGAATCCCGTCAATGACATAAAGCGGCTGGTTGCTCTGTGCCAGCGACTTCGGGCCGCGCATCACCACGCGTGCCGCGCCGCCCATGCCGGCTGCCGACTCGTTGACGGCGACTCCCGCCACCCTTCCGCCCAGGATGTTGGCGAGGTTGGTGGTCCGCACCGTGTTCACTTCTTCCTGCTCCACGTGCTTCACATTGTAGCTCAGGGCGGCGCCCGAACGGCTGATGCCCATTGCCGTCACGACGACGTTGCCCAGTTCGTAAGGGTTCTCTTTCAGCACGAACAGCTGGTTGTGCCGGCTTTCTCCCCGTCTCTCCACAGACGTGAAGCCTACGCAGGATACCGTCAGCAGCGGGGAGGGGGTCTCGGTGTCCAGCGTGAATCTGCCGTCCAGGTCGGCGACGGCGTGCACCCTGGGCGAACCCTTCACGGTGACGGTCGCACCGATAAGCGGGTTGCCTGCCACGTCCTGTATCTGCCCCCGGAAGGTGTAGACGGCAGGTTTCCTGCGGCTTTCTTCCTGTTGCTGCGGCGTTTTGCGGGCGGCCGCCGCACGTTCCGGGGCGGCTGTTTCCGGCTTCCCTTTTTTCAGATAGATGATGTTGTCAATGATTCTGTACGTGATTCCCGTGTTGGCGAAGAGGCGGTCCAGCACGAAGTCTATCGGCAGGTCACGGATGGAGACGGCATTCACCTGCTCCCTGCCCAGCTCGTCGCTGTAAAAGAAACGGTAGCGGGTCTTCGATTTTATGCGCTGGATGACCGTCTTCAACGCCGTGCGGTTCGTCGTCAGCGACACCTGTGCGGCAGCCCGCTGTACGCCCAGCATCAGCAGAAGGGCGCACACGCATAGCCTGAGGCCGGAATTGATTTTCAGACGGTCACTTTTCATCCTGTTCAAGGGTAACGGGCAGCACATCGCCCTCTCCCCATGCTGTTAAAATAATGAGATTACTTTTACAAAGATAGTCAATTATATTAATATAAGGTGTGCCGCTTCCTTATTTCACATAAATTAACCACCCCGTATCCGTTGACAAGTATAAAAAGTGTAACTTTGTCACATAAAAAGGTCATCATTCCTTCAATGAAGCTCTCCTGCAGATGCTGACAACATCCGTAGCCGGCAGGAAAAAGTATCAATAATGACACTATCAGAACAAAGGTTCAGACAGATATTCCGGGAGTCGTACCCCGCTCTTTCCTTCTATGCCGCACGTCTTGTCCGTGACGATGAGGCGGAGGATGTCGTACAGGAAGCCTTCATGGAACTGTGGAAGCGCAGGGAGGACATCGAGGACGAGAGCCATGTCAAGGCGTTCCTCTATCGGACGGTCTATACCCGGGCGCTCAACCTCCTCAAGCACCGAACGGTTGTCAGCAGTCATGCCGACAGCGTGAAGAAGTTCACGCAGTTCAGGCTGGAGTACTATAACCCTGAAAACAACGATGTGATGGGGTATATCGAGGGACTGGAGATGCGGAAACGTATCAACGATGCCATCGGCGAGCTCCCGGCCAAATGCCGTGAAGTCTTTATCCTAAGCTATCAACATGACAGGAAAAACAAGGAGATCGCCGAGCAGCTGGGCATTTCGATACGTACGGTGGAGGTACACCTGTACAAGGCGCTGAAGTCCTTGCGGAAGAAACTGAAGCACGGAGAATGATCCCCTGTACAGGACAGAATGCCCTTTGTCCCCTCCGTCTGCCGGAAGTGGAGCCCTCGGAGACCGGCTCCCTGGCTTGCCGGTAGGGAAGCGGCGACTGTCTGGGACGGACCGGCCATCCCTTGCGCCCCTGTCCTTCTCCGTGCAGGGAGTGTCCGGACGGAGGACGGGCACCGGCGGCGGATGCCGGCCGGAAGCAGGGCGGGCGGAGAAGCGTGGCGTGCCCCTGTCAGGGATTCCGTCCCTATGCAGGTGCTATAACATTTTTTATTATTTCCCTTTACGTAAATAGGCGTATCGGATTGTTATAAGAGTAAGCAGCAGGGAAATAGCTGCGGGAAGAAAAAGCAGATACCTCAGTTGAAAAAGAACAACATGGACGATATAAACGATAAGACCCTCAAGGACTATCTCGCCGGCAAGGCGACAGACGAGGAGATGGTGCGGCTGACCGAATGGCTGGCACGCTCGGAGGAGAACCGCAAGGAACTCTTCAGACTGGAGATGGCTTACCATCTGGGAAAACCCAACCCGCTCGCCACACGGGAGAAGACCGCTGCGGCAGAGGACAGGCTCTTCGCCCGGATAGCGGACTACGAGTCGCAGAAAGACCGTCGGCGTTCTTTCCGCCTCCTGCGCTATGCGGCAGCCGTGCTGGCGGCCGTCCTGCTGGTAGGAGGGGGGCTGTTCGCCTATCTCCGCCAGTCGGTGGAGATCCTTACGGTCGCCGCCCTGGACGGTGTGAAGAAAGTCACGCTGCCCGACCGTTCCACCGTATGGCTCAACAAAGGAGCCGCCATCCGTTATGCCGACCATTTCGACGGCGACGAACGGAAGGTGGAACTGGAAGGAGAGGCCTTGTTCCATGTCACGAAGAATCCCGAAAAACCTTTCATCGTAAGCAGCGAAGGGGCGGCGGCGAAAGTGCTGGGGACTACCTTCAACTTCAATGCGAAAGGCAGAGGAAAGGCCAGTGTCATCAGTCTGATAGAAGGCCGTCTGGAGGTGACGGGACTGGACGGACAGGGGAAGGTCGTCCTGCATCCCAACCAGAAAGCCACTGTCAGCAGAGACGTGAAGGTCATCAAGACCGAAAACACCTATGCCCCTGTCGATGCCGTATGGCGCGACAATATGATTCCTTTCAGCAATATGCGCATCAGGGAAATTGCCCGTATCCTGGAACAGCTCTACGGCTGCAGGATTACGGTAGCCCCCGGGCTGGACAACGGGAAGACCTATACCGGCGTGATCAAGAAGAGCAAAGACATCAGAAACGTGCTGGACGGACTCTCTTATACCGTTTCTTTCCATTATACCGTTGACGGAAAGGAAATCGCCCTCTCGGAATGAACTCCGGGAGAGACGGCCCTTTCCGCCCTCATTCACTAAATCTGTTCTGAAATTTCATTACCTGACATCAACATGAAAAGACTTTCCGCGCTCCTCCTGGGAGCACTTATCCCCTTGTGCTCAATGGCACAGAACGCCGCCCCGGAGTGGCAGAGCCAGTACTGCACGGGCATGAACAAACTCGAGCCGCACGCCTATGTACAGCCATACAGTTCGGTGGACGACCTGCAGCAGCCCGGCGGTTACGAACATTCGGCGTATTACATGACGCTCGACGGCAAATGGAAATTCCATTGGACGAAGAATCCCGACCGCCGGCCCAAGGACTTCTACCAGACCGACTATGCGGTGCAGGGATGGGCGGACATCAACGTGCCCGGCAACTGGGAACGGCAGGGGTACGGGCTGCCGATCTATGTCAATGATACCTACGAGTTCGATGACAAGCTCTTCCACTTCAAGAAGAATCCGCCGCTTGTGCCGTATGCGGAGAACGAGGTCGGCTCTTACCGCCGTACATTCACCGTTCCTGCGGCGTGGAAAGGACGGCGCATCGTCCTTTGCTGCGAGGGTGTGAGGTCGTTCTTCTATCTGTGGGTCAACGGGAAGTACGTGGGCTGCAACATGGGGTCGAAGATGCCTTCCGAGTGGGAGGTCACCCCCTACCTGCGCGACGGCGAGAACGTCATTGCGATGGAAGTCTACCGCTGGAGCGCCGGTTCTTACCTCGAGTGTCAGGACTTCTGGCGCATGAGCGGCATCGAGCAGGATGTCTATCTCTATGCCACGCCTGTGCAGTACATTGCCGACTACAATGTTTCGGCAGGGGTAGACAGGCAGGAGAACGGCACTTACAACGGCCGCTTCGGCCTTTCGGTACGTGTGAAGGGCGGCGGAGACGCCACGGTAAGCTATGCGCTGACCGATGCCGGAGGGGCTGAGGTCCTGGCGGAGGAGAAGGCGGTCCATGCGAAGGACAGCGGCGGGACGGCGGAGTTCACCCCGCAGACGGTACCGGGTGTCGCGGCGTGGAGTGCAGAGCATCCGAATCTCTATACGCTGCTCGTCACATTGAAGGACAAGAACGGCAAGGTGACCGAACAGACCGGAAGCAAGGTGGGATTCAGGAGCGTCGAAATAAAGGACAGGCAGCTCTGCGTGAACGGGGTGCCCATCCTCGTCAAGGGCGTGAACAGGCATGAACATTCAGAGCGCGGACGCACCGTGAGCAAGGAACTCATGGAGCAGGACATCCGCCTGATGAAACAGAACAACATCAACCTCGTGCGCTGTTCTCATTATGTCAATGACCCTTACTGGTACCAGCTCTGCGACAAGTACGGGCTGTACGTCATCGACGAGGCGAACATCGAGTCGCACGGAATGGGCTATGGGAAGGAGTCGCTGGCAAAGGACAGCACATGGCTCACTGCCCACATGGACAGGACACGGCGGATGTACGAGCGTTCCAAGAACCACCCGAGCATCATCATCTGGTCGCTGGGCAACGAGGCCGGAAACGGTACGAACTTCGAGCATACCTACCGCTGGCTGAAACAGAAGGATGCGACACGTCCCCTGCAATACGAACGCTCCGGGGAGAATTTCAATACCGACATATACTGCCCGATGTACACCTCGCTGAGCCACATGGAGGCCTATGCGAAGCGGACGGACACGACACGCCCCTACATTCTGTGCGAGTATCTCCATGCCATGGGGAACAGCTGCGGCGGCATGAAGGACTACTGGGACCTGATAGAGAGAGAGCCCGTCCTGCAGGGAGGAAGCATCTGGGACTGGGTGGACCAGTCGTTCCGTGAGATTGACAAGGACGGAAACTGGTACTGGAGCTACGGCGGCGACTACGGCCCGAAGGATG
This sequence comes from Prevotella multiformis DSM 16608, assembly GCF_000191065.1. GTDB lineage: Bacteria > Bacteroidota > Bacteroidia > Bacteroidales > Bacteroidaceae > Prevotella > Prevotella multiformis. The sequence goes on along the minus strand of NZ_GL872282.1, from coordinate 545,167 downwards.
TCCCCAGCTTCGGCAACTTCTGCTGCAACGGTCTGGTGGCGGCCGACCGTACGCCGCACCCGCATCTGCAGGAGGTGAAGAAGGTCTACCAGAACATCAAGACCGAACTGGTCGCACACGGGAAGGAAATCACCGTAAAGGTCAGGAACTGGTTCGACTTCACCAATCTCAACGAATACCAGCTCGACTGGCGGATTGTGGATGAGAACGGGAAGTCGCTCTCCCACGGCACGCAGCACGTGGACTGTGCCCCGCACGAGACGACGACGGTGATTCTTCCTGCCGTCTGTTCTCCTGCCGCCGGGGAGCTGTACCTGGACCTGGAGTGGCATCCGATCCGTGACGGACTGATCCTCACCCGGGAGAACACCGTGGCTTACGACCAGTTCTGCCTGAAGAGCGCACCTGACTGCACCGTCTTCCTCCCGCGGGAGAAGCAGCACGTCAGCTACAAGGTGGATCCGGAGACCGGCGCGCTCCTCTCCCTGAAGAGTGGGGGCCGGGAGTTCCTGGCCACGCCGATGGCACTGAGCCTCTACCGCCCGGCCACCGACAACGACGGTCGCGACCGGTTCGGGCTGAGGCTGTGGCGTGAGGAGGGGATCGACTCCATCAGCCAGAGGGTGACGAAAATCGTCCGCAGCAAAGACGTGACACGTGCGGAAACGGAGATACTGGGCAGGAAGGGCAATGTCATCGGCAGAGCCGTCTTTACCTACCGGCCGCAGAAGAACGGCGCATTGGCGGTCAGGACGACCTTCACCCCGGACACGGCGGTAATCAAGTCGGTGGCCCGCATCGGTCTTGCCTTCCGTATGAACGATTCCTTCGGCAAGGTGGAATACTATGGCCGGGGCGATGTGGAGACCTACAACGACCGCAAGCAGGCGGGACGGATAGGGCGTTACCGGACGACGGCGGAGGCGATGTTCCACTATTATGTGAAGCCGCAGGCCACCGGCAACCGTACCGATGTGCGCTGGGCGTCGTTCTCCGATACGAAGAACCGCCTCATGGTGGCCGCACGCAGTCCGTTCCAGTTCTCCGCAGTGCCGTTCTCCGACCCTGTCATCGACCGTGCCACCCATATCAACCAGCTCTCGCGCGACGGCCTGCTCACCATCCATCTGGATGCCGACCAGAGCGGTGTCGGCACCGCAACCTGCGGTCCCGGCGTAGCAGCGCAGTACAGAGTACCCATACAATCTACAACCTTTGAGTTTGTCCTCTATCCTGCTGTCTCCAGATAGACAGCGGATGGCAGGACACTACAAGCCCTGTTCCTCTTCGTCTCCAGACCCGGCAGACGGAGAGGGGCGGGGCTTCTTTCGTTGTCCTCCGGGCTGTCAGGGACTGCGCAGGCAGCCTCGGTGGTATTGCTGTCCCATAAACATGCTCCGCATAAGGCGATCCTGCTTCCTTGTTCGGTGTATGACAGTGAGCCGGAAACGCATCTGTTCTTCTGCAGGCTTGCCGATGCCCGACACCGGCCGTGCCGATGGTAAATACCAGCCGTGGCGGGGATCCGCACGCTTGCAATCGGCTGCCCGGAGGGAGACAGGCTGTTGTGGAAGTCCGAGGCTGGACGTACTTGGCCGGATGGGACGGCTTGCTTTTCCAAAGCCTCTATGAGGGGCTGACAGCTGGGAGGAGGTTGCGCACGGGGATTCCTGTCATTGTCGGCAGGTGCTGAAAACCCCTTGGGGGATTTCTGCCTTTCAGGCGAGCGGACACAGCTTTCTACCGGTAAGGACGTTTGAAAGACTGCAGGGAGCTTTCCGAAGCGGTGCGGGTCCGCCGCCTACAAGGGGGCGAGGTACCGTAGTTCCCGACCGCTGGTACTGCGATTCCCAACCGCTGGTACTGCGGTTCCCGACCGTTGGGAACATGGCTCCCGGCCGTCGGGGACGTGCGTCTGCAGGGAGTCCTGACGGCGGTGAATTGTCAAATACTTTCCCATAGCGTCCTGTCGCCCTCCGGTCACGTTCCGCCAGACTTCCGGATGCTGTCGTACAGGCATGGGCAGTCTTCCCGTGCGGGGGCTGTGACGGTGGATACCCGAGGATGCGGAGGCCTGCCGTTGCCGTCTCGGAGCGGTTTTTGCAGGAGCGTACGTGGATGGTGCAGGTGGGAAAAAGAGGAGGGTATCTTCCTTTGTTGCGTGTTCTTGCCTGTCTCCGGCCGTGTCTTGCGGCAGGAGGGCGGCGGACAGGAATACGGCCGGCGGACAGTCTGCCGGACGGGAAGAGACGTGCCGGGGAGGTCTGACATGAAGCTTTGCCGTTCTTTGTTGTATAAAAAGAAGTTAATTGTGCGGCTTCTGTATATAATTTAACACAGGTAAATGTAAAAAAAACTCACATAATTTGAGAATACATTTTATTTTACAGAAACTTTTATTACCTTTGTTTGCAGATTTGTATTAGATATAAGCAAACAAGGGCGAGAAATGAGGAAACAGATTTATACTTCCAGGAATTTATGGAACCAGGTCATTATCTGGCTCCCGCTCTTCCTCATTCCTATGATGTACGCCCTTCATGGGATCAGCCCGTTGAGGAACAGCTTTTCACAGTATCTTGTTCCGTTGTCCATGGTGATTGTGGCCTATCTCAATTATTTCGTGCTTTCGCCGATGTTGCTGAAAGGAAACAAGAAAGAGTTCTGGACGCTCAACGCTCTCCTTATCTTGTTGCTGTCTATTGCGCAGCATGAGTGGCTTTACCACATAGGGAACGAACGGTTGATTGTGGCTTTTCCTTACCAGATGCTGCCCACGGAGAAGGATTTGAATCCCCACGTTTTCTTCATTATCCGCAACTTCTTCAACCTCAGTATCTGTGCAGGGGCGGCTACGTCTGTCCTGATGGCACAGCGGCTGTCGAAGGCGGAAGCGGAGAAGCGGGAGGCGGAGACGGCCATGACGAAGGCGGAGCTGGTCAACCTGCGGCAGCAGGTGAATCCGCATTTCCTTCTCAACACGATGAACAATATCTATGCGCTGACGGCATTCGACACGGAGAAGGCGCAGAAGGCCATTATCGACCTTTCGAAGATGCTCCGCCATATCCTCTACGATTACCAGCAGCCTTACGTGAACCTGAAAGAGGAAGTGGAGTTCCTGCATAATTACGTGGACCTGATGATGATCCGCATACCCGAAAATGTCGAGATCGCCCGTGATTGCCATATCCCGGACTCCTGTCAGGTGCTTGTCGCTCCGATGATCTTCATCTCGCTTCTGGAAAACGCCTTCAAGCACGGGATATGTCCGGGACGCAAGAACTTCATCCATATCCATTTGGATGCGGACAGCAGCTGCATTGTCTTCTCTATCCAGAACAGCAACTACCCCCGGGGGGAGGCTGAAAGAAACGGACACGGAATCGGGCTCAAGCAGGTGGAGCGCAGGCTCGAACTTGCTTATCCGGGCAAGTACAAATGGGAGAAAGGATTTGACAGTAAACGAAATATCTATTCATCCAAAATAATTATTTATGACACTAAACTGCATAATCATTGACGACGAACCCCTTGCGGCCGACCTGCTCGCAAGCTATGCCAAGAAGACGCTCTTTCTGAACCTGATAGGTGTCTTCAACAGTGCGGTAGAGGGGATTAAAGTCATCCGTGAAAACAGGGTCGATCTCATATTTTTAGATATTCAGATGCCTGAACTCAGCGGGCTTGAATTTGCCAGGATTCTTCCTAAGGAGACGAAGATCATCTTCACGACGGCATTCAGCCAGTATGCCGTCGACGGGTACAAGGCCAATGCGATCGACTATCTCATGAAGCCTGTCAGCTATGATGATTTTCTGGCGGGTGCCAACCGGGCACTGGAATGGTTCAGAAGCATACGGCAGTCGGAGAACGCCTCGGACGACCGTTTCATCTTTGTCAAGAGCGAATACAAACTGGTGAAGATCATGTTCGACGACATCCTCTATATCGAGGGGCTGAAAGATTATGTCAAGATTTATCTTACCGACGGCCGTGAACCGGTCATGAGCCTGATGAACATGAAGAAGATCGAGGAGTCGCTGCCCCGGCCGGAGTTCATGCGCATTCACCGCTCCTATATCGTCCACATGAAGAAAATAGAAGGGATCGACCGTTTCCGCGTGGTCATCGGCGATGCCGTCCTGCCGATCTCCGACAGTTACAAGACGACCATTCAGGACTATCTGGACGGGCATACGCTGTAAGAGACAATCCATACCAGCCATAACACATGAAGGACACCTGCCCGCCGGACAGCCTCTCGTTGAGAACGCTGTGCGGAAGCAGGTGTCCTTTCATTTTTTCTCCATGTCCTGTCGTGGAGTCCGTCCGGGCTATTTCGACAGGCTGTTCAGGCGGGCGATGTATTTCCCCAGGATGTCGAATTCGAGATTCACGACCGTTCCGACGGTTATGTCGGCAAAGTTCGTATGCGCTCTGGTATAGGGGATGATCGCGACCTTGAAACGGTTGTCGGTCGGTTCGCAGACGGTGAGCGAGACACCGTTGACGGTCACGGAACCTTTGTCGACGGTGAAATAGCCGCGTTGTGCCATCTCTCGGCTGTAAGGGTATTCAAAGGTGAAATAAGTGCTTCCGTCCGCATCTTCCACATGGACGCATCGGGCGGTCCTGTCGACATGCCCCTGTACGATGTGCCCGTCCAGCCGTCCGTTCATGAGCATGGAACGCTCGATATTGACACGGTCGCCGACCTTGAGCAGTCCCAGATTGGAACGTTCGAGGGTCTCTTTCATGGCCGTCACCGTATAGCTGCCGTCCTTGATGCGTACGACGGTAAGGCAGACGCCGTTGTGGGCAATGCTCTGGTCGATCTTCAGCGCATCTGCGAATGAGCAGCGGAAGGTGAAGTGGATGTTTTCCTTTTCGTGCTCGATTCCGGTGAGTGTCGCCATTTCTTCTACGATTCCTGAGAACATGGTTGTAGGTTTCCTTTCTTTTTTGTCCTCCCCGGCCTCCGTCCTGTCTGGGTTGGGGGGCGTCGGTCTTTCTTCCCGCCGGCACAGGCAGATGCTGTAAGAGGAGGGCATGTTGTTATTGTTTTTATTTATGAAGCCTGTCGCAGAGTTTCCCGGCCGGTGTCTGTCATCACATTGCGGCCTGCCGGAACTCCTGTCTGGGGCTGTCTTTTCTTCTGATGTGACCTGCCCGGATTCCCGTCTGGGTCTTCCGGTTCTTTTCTGATGTGACCTGCAGGTGCTTTCAATTGGATCTGCCAATCCTTCCGATAGCCTGTACCGCCTGTGGTCTGCCGGGCAAAAAAAGGTGGAGTTCCTTTGGGGAACCCCACCTCAATCCCACTTTCTTTCCGGAAGGGGAAATAGAAAAGTCGTACCGACGATGTGATGAAAAGTCCGAGTATCAATGATAGGAGAGCTCTTCGTCTTTGTAATCCACTGGCCTTGCGGCTTAGTCGCAGGAATGCGGTTTATGTGGCCCGCCATTGACAGAAGAAGTCATCTCGGGTTTTCTGATTTATTTGATGACTATCCCGATCGAATCGATACGACTGGATCCGTATCCTTTCTATGTGCAAAGTTAGTATAAAGATTTTTATCCTCCAAACATTTCATGTTTAAATGTTCTGTTTTCGGAGGATCGTCTTCGTGTTTCTGCTCCGGAAAGGAACGGTTTCGTCATGTTTACGGTCCGTCCTTGACTGTCTTTTCTTGCCGGGAAGCGGCCTGACGCTGTTTCTGTTGCAGGGGCGGGCGTTCTTCCTTTTCAGATGAGGGCATCCTGCAGGATTTCGCCCAGTGTCGGATGGATGTGGATGATGTCGCGTATCTCTTCCAGCGTCGCATTGCGGTTCATCAGTGCCGCCAGTTCCTGGATGAGGTCGGCGGCGTGTGCCCCGTAGGCATGGCCGCCCAGGATCTCGCCGCCTTCGCCGACGAGGACTTTTACCATTCCCTCAGTCTCTCCCATGCTCAGTGCTTTGCCGTTCGACCGGTAGAAGCCTTTCCGGGTGGTGTACTTGATTTCCTGGGCTTTGCACTGGTCTTCCGTCTTTCCTACGCAGGCAGCTTCCGGATAGGTGAAGATGGCGGCCGGCATGATGTCAAGGCGGATGAAGTCCTTTTTTCCGAGGATGTGGTTGACGGCGCGGAAGCCTTGGAACGTGGCGGCGTGCGCCAGCATCTGCCGTGCGTTGACATCGCCGATGGCGTAGACGCCTTTCACATTTGTCTCCATGTTGTCGTCGACAGCGATTCCCTTGGGGCTGAACCCGATGCCAGCCGTCTCCAGACCGGTCTGCTCCACATTGGGCTGCCGTCCGGTGGCGATGAGTACAAGGTCGGTCTCTACCGTCTGCTCCTTGCCTTTCCTGTCGAAGACGACGGTCGCCGCAGGCTGTTCCTTGCCGGCAGGCGGAACGATCTGCTTGACGGCACTCTGCATGAAGAAGGTGACCCCGCGCTTCTCCAGCGTCTTCCTCAGCCGCTTGGCGATGTCACTGTCAACAGGCGGCAGGCATTCTTTCATGAACTCGATCACGGTCACCTCGCTCCCGAAGGCGGCGAATGCGGAGGCGAACTCCATTCCGATGACCCCTGCCCCAATGATGGTAAGACGCTGTGGCACTTCCTTGATGGACAGCAGGCCGGTGGAAGTGACGATATGCCGTGCATCTGCCGGCTGCTCTTGGATTTCCGCTTCCTTTAGGAATGGCGGCATCTTGGAACGTGATCCGGTGGCGATGATGATGTTCGTCGCCTCGATCTGTTCGCCGTTTACTTCGACCACATGGGCAGAGACGAAGTGCGCCTCGCCTTTCAGGAAGGTGATGCCGGGCTGGCTGAGCAATGCCCTTACGCCCTCCCGGAGCTGGCCGACGACTGCTTCCTTCCGCTCCATGACCTTTGTGAAGTCGAGTGGGAGAGCTGTCGCATAGAGCGTGGAGGCGGCAAGCCGCATCTCTGCATCATGAGCGAGACACTTGGTGGGGATGCAGCCTGCATTGAGGCAGGTTCCGCCGGGCTGGCCTTTTTCGACGATGGTTACCTGCAGGCCGTTCTGCACGGCATAGGAGGCGGTCCGGTAACCGCCGGGTCCCGAACCGATTATCAATAGATCTGTTTTCTCCATGTTATACCTCTTCTGATAGCGTGATGGTATTCATTGTGTAGGATTCCTGTCGTCCCGTCCTTATTCTTCCGACTCCATGTCATGGATGAGCTGGCGGTAAGTGAGGATAGGGTGTTTGGCAGCCAGGACATCGTCTACCCGTCCGATAGGCGTGCTGTGAGGAGCCTCCTTGACAAGTTCCGGTGTCTCGCGGGCTTCCTTGGCGATGACGTGCATCGTCTTGATGAAGCCGTCGATGGTATCCTTGCTTTCGCTCTCGGTCGGCTCGATCATCATAGCCTCGTGGAAAAGCAGCGGGAAGTAGATGGTCGGAGCATGGTAGCCGTAGTCGAGCAGACGCTTGGCTACGTCCATGGTCGTCACGCCGGTGCTCTTGTCCTTCAGTCCGTCGAACACAAACTCATGCTTGCAGAGCGTGTCGATGGGAAGTTCGTAGTCGTCTTTCAGGCACTCCTTGATATAGTTGGCATTCAGCGTGGCGAGCGGCCCGACTTCCTTGATATGGTTTCTGCCAAGGGAGAGGATATAGGTGTATGCACGCAGGATGATGAGGAAGTTGCCCAGATAGCCGCCTATCCGGTTGTCTGCCGTAGAATATTCTTCGGTCAGTCTGCAGTCCTCGATGGCAAAGCCCTCCTTTGTCTTGATGACATGAGGTTTGGGCAGGAAGGGGATCAGTTTCTCGCAGACCCCGACAGGCCCTGACCCCGGGCCGCCGCCGCCATGCGGTGTAGAGAAGGTCTTGTGGAGGTTGAGGTGGATGACGTCAAATCCCATGTCGCCAGGGCGTGCGGCTCCCAGCAGCGGGTTGAGGTTCGCCCCGTCATAATACAGCAGACCGCCGCAGTCGTGCACGAGCTTTGCTATTTCCGGGATGTCCTTCTCGAAGAGTCCCAGGGTATTGGGATTGGTCATCATCATTCCGGCGATGTCGTCCCCTAAGAGCGGTCTGAGGTCGTTGACATCTACCAGTCCTTCCGGTGTGCTCTTCACCTCTACGACTTCCAGTCCGCATACTGCTGCGGAAGCCGGGTTGGTGCCATGGGCAGAGTCGGGTACGATGACTTTTGTACGCTTCGTGTCCCCCCGCTGCTGGTGGTAGGACGTGATGATCATCAGCCCTGTCAGCTCGCCGTGTGCGCCGGCGTAAGGATTGAGTGTGACATCCGCCATGCCGGTGATGGAGGCCAGTGCGCGCTGGATGTTGTATTCCACCTCCAACGCTCCCTGCACCGTTTCGACGGGCTGCTGTGGATGAAGGTCGGTAAAGGCCTTCAACGATGAGATTTCCTCGTTGATGACAGGATTGTACTTCATCGTACAGGAACCGAGAGGGTAGAATCCGTTGTCAACGCCGAAGTTGTTTTCACTGTGGTTGGTATAGTGCCGTACGACCGTCATCTCGTCACATTCGGGCAGTTCGGCATCTTTGGCCCTTCTGCAGGCGTCGGGCAAGGGATGATGCCCGAATCGGTTTTCCGGAAGGCTGTAGGCACGTCTGCCTGGATGCGACAATTCGAATATCAGATTGCCATATAGTTTGTTGTTCATTGTTGCTTAGGTTTAGGATGGTTGACTATAATAATCCGACAAGCGTGTCGATCTCTTCTTTCGTCCGTTTCTCTGTCACGGCGATGAGCAGTCTGTCGTCATCGACCTTGATGCCCGGTAGGATTCCGTTCCTGACCGCTTTGTCAAAGAAGGCGTCGCGCTCCTTCATCTGTACGAGGAACTCATTGAAGAACGGCTTGTCGTAGACGAGCTTTGCCTTTTCTGTGGCGGTGAGCTGTTCACAGAGGTAATGTGCAGCGTCGTAGCTGGTCTGGGCGACCTCTTTCATGCCTTCTTTCCCCATGATGCTCATGTAGATGGTTGCATAAAGTGCCATCAGGCTCTGGTTGGAACAGATGTTGGAGGTGGCTTTCTGGCGGCGGATATGCTGCTCGCGTGCCTGCAGTGTAAGTACGAATACGCGCTGGCCACGGCTGTCGCAGGTCTTTCCGACGATGCGTCCGGGGAGCTTGCGCATGAGTTTCTCCGTCGAGCACATATAGCCGGCATAAGGGCCGCCGAAGGCCATCGGCAGTCCGAGGCTCTGGATGTCGCCTACGGCCAGGTCTGCTCCCCATTCCCCAGGTGTCTTCAGGAGGGCCAGGTCGGAAGCCACACTGTTGACGATGAACAGCGCTTTCTTGTCATGACACGTATCGGCGAAGCCGGTGAAGTCTTCGATGATACCGTAGCGGTTCGGCTGCTGTACGATGACGCCGGCTACTCCTCCGGCCTCAACCTGTTTCTTCAGTTCTTCGTGGGAAGTCACCCCCTCTTCGGCCTTGACCGGTCTGAGCGTCACTCCGTGGAAATGAGCATACGTCTTGAGAACACCGATGATGTTCTCGGACAAGGTCTCGGAATACAGTACGGTATCGGCTTTCTTGGAATTGTGGAATGCTGCCATCATGGCTTCTGCCGTGGCTGTCGTCCCTTCATACATGGAGGCATTGGCAATGTCCATGCCTGTGAGTTCTGCGATCATGCTCTGGAACTCGAAGATGTAATGAAGTGTTCCCTGTGAGATTTCAGCCTGGTAGGGAGTGTAGGAGGTGAGGAACTCTGACCGGCTCAGGAGGTTTGGGATGACGCTCGGCGCATAGTGGTCGTACACGCCGCCGCCTGCAAAGCAGGTCAAGAGACTGTTCTTTTGTCCGAGTTTCTCGAAGAAAGCGCGTATTTCCAACTCGCTCATTGCTTCCGGGAGGTCGTAGTCTCCCTTGAAACGGATGCTTTCTGGAACTTCTGCATAGAGACCGTTGAGGTCTTTGATGCCGATCCGGTCGAGCATCTGTTGGATATCCTCATTGGTGTGAGGTAAAAACTTGTGGTTCATTGTTCTTAGGGATTGGTTAGGTTGGTTGTGGGTAGGCGGGGATGGGCGGGGATGAGTGGTGATAGGAGAGGGTAGGCGGTGATAGGTAGTGATAGGAGAGGGCAGGCGGTGATAAGCAGTGATAGGCGGTGATGCGTGAAGGCAGGCTTGCCCCCTTCATGCGTCACCGTCTACCCCGTCCCATGGTTTCTCGTGAGGAGACTATTTTGCGCAGAACTCCTCGTAGGCCTTGGCATCCATGAGGTCTTTCAGCTCGGAAGTATCAGAAAGCTCGACCTTGATGATCCAGTTGCCGAAAGCGTCCTTGTTGAGTAAGCCCGGCTCATCTTCCAGTGCCTCATTGACTTCGATGACTTTTCCTGAAACGGGAGACTTGAGGTCGGAAGCAGCCTTGACGCTCTCGATAGCGCCGAAGTCTTCGTTGACTTCTACCTCGTCATCTACCTCGGGCATATCCACGTAGACGATGTTGCCCAGAGCATGCTGGGCATAGTCGGTGATTCCGATGTAGCCGGTGTTTCCAGCGACTTTCACAAATTCGTGTGACTCAGAGTAGTAGAGTCCTTCAATAACTTTTGCCATAATATGTTTTCTTTTAAGATGGGTTTTATTTTTTGCAGGCGGTGATAGGCGGTGATAAGCGGTGATGGGGAATGGTACGCGGCTATCGGGGCTATGTCTCACCTCACTTCATTTCACTTCTTGTAGTGCTTCTCGTAGAATTTCTTTTTGACGATAGTGCCGGGGAAAGTCTTCTTGCGGATCTGCACTTCGACACTGTCCCCCATCTTGATGGCGGCATCTACCAGAGCGACAGCACAGCTCTTTTCGGTCGAGATGAGGCGGTAGCCTGTGGTGACTTCCCCTACTTCCTTGCCGTCCTTGAGTACCTTGTAGCCATGGCGTGGGATGGCATTGCCTTCCAGCTCGATGCCGCGCAGACGCCGGGTGACACCCTCCGTCTTCTGACGCAGGAGCGCCTCCTTGCCGATGAATTCCTCTTTGTCGAACTTCACGAACATTGAAAGGCCTGCCATGACCGGTGAGATCTTGTCGGAAAGTTCGTCGCCGTAGAGCGGCAGTCCGACCTCAAAACGCAGCGTGTCACGACAGCCCAGTCCGCACGGCTTCACGCCGGCATCCATGAGCTTGTCCCATGCCTTGACGATGTATCCCGGTGTTCCATAGACCTCAAATCCGTCCTCACCGGTATATCCGGTGCGGGAGACAATGACTTTTTCACCGTCTTTCTCCTGTTGTTTTACTTCGTAGAATTTCAGGTCCTTGCAGGCAAGACCGAGCACTTTCTCCATCTTCTCTTCGGCTTCCGGCCCCTGTATCGCCAGCTGGCCATAGGCATCGCTCTTGTTTTCGATGACAACATTGAAACCCTTTCCATTCTGCTCGATCCATGCCATGTCCTTGTCGATATTGGCGGCATTGATGGTCATGAGAAAGAGCTGTTCGTCGAGTTTGCAGATGCAGGTATCGTCCACCACGCCTCCGTCGGGATAGCAGAGCATTCCATAGAGCACCTTCCCGGCCGGCAGTCCTGTCACGTCGTTCGTGAAGATGTGGTTGATGTATTTGTCCGCTTCCGGCCCCGAAACCATCACCTCTCCCATATGGGAGACGTCGAAGACACCGCAGTGCTCCCGCACCGCATTGTGCTCGTCGATAATCCCGGTGTACTGAATAGGCATGTCAAAACCGGCGAATGGGGTCATCTGTGCGCCCAATGCAACGTGTTTGTCGTACAGGCAAGTTCTTTTGTTTGTCATATTTGTTTAGGCTTTAAATTTTGTTCTTCTCCTGGCAGTAACGGTTATGTTTAAACTGGCTTAGGTTTATGTTTGCGTGCAAATATAGATAAAAGAAATGAAGACACAAAAGAAAATCAGATAAAATGATGTTAATAAAATAAAAGCGGAGGACGCTTTGGTTATATATCCCTGAATTTAAGCCTTTTTCGTTATCGATTCGTATGTTACGGGGCTGTAATATAATAAGATGTAAGGATTTTGCGGGGTGTAACGGGCGTAAGGTCAGGCCTGTGTCGGCTTAGGTGGCAAAATGTCATCCGAAATGGAGAATACTGTACTTGGAGTCCGGACAGGCATCGTTTGAAGTCCGGCCGGGAGTCATTTGAAGGGCAGGGGAATGCCGCCTGAAACGCAGGCAGATGCTGTCCGGCGGACAGGTGCCGTTTGTCTTTTTCCGTTAAATGCCCAGGCGGTATGAGAGCTCTGCAGAGTCCTGCCGGCTCAGAAGAACCGGTAATGCTTGTCGGATCGCGCGAAGCCTCGGCACGGCGGGTGTTCACCGGCAACACGGCTGGTGTCCACTGCCGGCACGGCCGGGGGCGGGAGAATCCTTCGCCCCCCCTCTCGCCTATTTCTTCGGCATCAGTCCCTCGATATATTTACAGAGGATATTGATGCCTTTCACGTTCTCGCCTCCCTGCGGGATAATCAGGTTGGCATACCGCTTTGTCGGTTCAATGAACTGTTCGTGCATGGGCTTCAGCACTTCCAGATAGCGTTCTACCACCATCGAGACGGTACGTCCGCGGTCTATCGTATCACGCTGGATGTTGCGGATGAGGCGTTCGTCAGGATCGCAGTCGACGAAGATCTTGAGGTCCATCATGTCGCGCAGGCGTTTGTTGCTGAGTGCCATGATTCCCTCGACGATGATGACGGGTTTCGGCTCTACATGGATGGTCTCCGGCAGTCGGTTGCAGAGGATGTAGCTGTACGTGGGCTGCTCGATGGCCTTCCCCTCACGCAGTTCGTTGACCTGCTTGATCAGCAGTTTCCAGTCGAAGGCGTCGGGATGGTCGAAGTTGATGGCCTTTCGCTCCTCGTCAGTAAGCCCCGTGGTGTCATTGTAATAAGAGTCCAGCGGGACGACGGCCACATAATGGGGCGGAAGGCTTTTGACGATTTTCTTCACAACGGTGGTCTTCCCCGAACCGGTTCCGCCGGCTATTCCGATGATGGTTGTCTTGTCTTTCATTTTCTCTGTTTTTTGTTCTTCTGTCGTCAGTCGGCTTACTTCAGGATTCCCACTTCTGCCAGCATCTGCCTGTAGTATTCCGCCTTCTTCTCCACCTTCATGGGGTAGGCGCGGCTGCTGCTCGGCTCACGGTACAGGCGGATGACGCGCTGTCCGAAGCGGAACTCCTTGTGGTCTCCCATCTTCATCTTGCGTGCATCAATCCCGTAATGATCCGTAAAAACCTTTGTCGCCAGCTGTCCGGCAGCCAGTACCGCCTTGCACTCTGGGAGGGCCTGGAGCATGCCGTCGAGGTCGGCCGGCTCTATGATCTCCAGGTCTTTGTCGGAGGCGGTGCCGGTGGTGCGTCGGATGCGCAGTGCCGTGTCGAAGATGGCAATGCCTTTCTCCTTCAGGAACGGCTTGAGCAGGTCCAGCCGGTAGGTCTTGTTCTCTTCGTCCACGAAATGCTGTTTGTCATCGAAGAACACATGGCCGAAGATGCGCCACATGTCGTTCGTGTAATTGGGGTAGTACCATTCCATGCACCACCGCTTCGGTGCAGGCGGGAAAGTCCCTAACAGCAGGAGGCGGGCATTGGCGGGCAGCCATGGTTCGAAGGGATGGGTTTCTGTTTCCATTGTTTCTTTTGAGAATAGGATTAGAGGAGTGATGGGGAGTCAAAGGGGGCAGCCCTGATGTATCTGTCGGGTGCGGAGAGATACGGGGGGCAGTTGCCGCAGCGGCTGTCCGGCCCCTGTTTCCGTTACACCGTCCGTCCGGTTTCTTCTCTCTAAAGGAGGACGGGGATTCCCGGCCGCCGGCCGGGAATCCTCACGGTCCTGCAAAGCCTCCCGGGCGGCGTGCGTCATAAGCGGGCTTGCGGACGGCGGCCGGGATTCCCACTGTTGGGCAGGGGCTCTTTACTGCTCCTTGACAAAATAAGTGACAACCGGCAGGTGGTCGGAGTAGCCGTCCAGCCATACGCCGCCGGCCGTGGTACGTTTGGTGTTCCCCTTGTATTTGCCTGTCTCCTGGAAGAGATAGTCGCGGCGGAAGATCTGGTTCTTCCAGAATTTCAGTTCCCTGAAGTCCTTCTTGCCTTCCTTGTCGAGCAGGTTAGGCGTCATGATGATCTGGTCGAAGAGGTTCCACTTGCCCTGATACTGCAAGGTGCCTGTCCCCTCTTTCACAAGGACGTTGTACCAGGGGTTGTACATGTCGCCCGGTCCTACCTCGCTGATTTCAGCCTTTGCCGACAGGCAGTCGTGTATGCTCTTGTCCGTCGGGTCGTCGTTCATGTCGCCCATCACGATCACCTTCACGTCCTTGTCGTCGCGGAAGAGGGAGTCTTTCAGCGCCTTGACCTGTCTGCCGCCCAGCTCCCGGTAGTAGGAATCGGCGCCGCGGCTCGGCAGGTGGCATACGACGACCGTCACGTGTTCGCCGGCCATCGTGCCGCTGACCGTAAGGAATCCGCGGGTGGCACGGGTGCTGTCCTTCGGCAGGTCGTACACGTAGGGCACCAGTTTCGTGTTACGGATCGTGAAGAACTTCGGATTGAATAGCAGGGCGCAGTCGATGCCGCGGTGGTCGGGTCCCTCGATGTGTACGAAGTGATAGCCGCGGGCCGCCAGTTCGGGCTGGGCGACGAGGTCGCGCATGACATGGTCGTTTTCCACCTCCGCCAGGCCGATGAGCGCACATCCCACCTTCGGCAGGACGTCCGTCCCCATCTCGGACAGTACGGTCGCCATGTTGTGCAGCTTGTGTGTGTACTTCATCTCATTCCAATGGTAACTTCCGTCCGGTGTGAAATCATAGTCGTTCTTCCCCTCGTCGTGTGTGCAGTCGAACAGATTTTCCTGGTTGTAGAAGCCGACGGCGTAAACGGAAAACTTCTTCTGCGCCGAGGCGGACGTACCGAGGAGGACGGTACAGAAAAGAACAAATAGTAACTTTCTCATTCTTGTTAAATGTTGTAGTTCGTAATTAGAGGTTTCAGACATGAGGGGCTGTGTCCGGTGACGTTCGCAGCGGCATCCGTGCTGCCGGTCCGCCGTCGTCTGTCCCGGTGGCAGGCGTGCCGGACGACACGTGCCGTGTTTCGTTTATCTTCTTATTGGATCTGCAAATATCGGTAATTAATCCGAGATTTAGGCATGATTCCTGAAAATTTAATCAAAAAGTCTTTCCTTTTTAAAATTTATTTTGTTACTTTGCACGCAAAGTATAACATATATTAATGTAATCTACTATGCAGAAAAAGCTGAAACTCGCCGTGCTGGCACTGTGCAGTTCGTCGCTGGTGGTCGCACAGAACACCCACGCGGGCAAGCAGGAGCAGACGGCCCATGCCATGGACGAGGAAGCGTTTACCTTTACCGAGGCGCAGTTGGGCGAGGACAACGACATGAACGACAACGTCACGATCCTCAACTCGAACAGTAACGTCTATGCTTCACAGGTGGGGTTCCTGTATTCTCCCATGCGCTTCCGTTACCGTGCGCTGAACCAGAAGTATAACGACATCTATATCAACGGCGCCCCCGTGAACGACCTGGAAAGCGGGCAGTTCCGCTATTCCATGGTGGGAGGCATCAACCAGCAGACACGCAACGTTGATTTCGCGCTTCCCTTCGAGGACAACAGCTTCTCCATGACGGGGCTGGCGGGAAGCAACAACTACGACTTCCGTGCCGGGTCGATGGCAGCCGGACACCGTGTCACCCTTTCCGCTGCCAACCGCAACTATACCCTCCGCGGCATGTACAACTACGGCAGCGGCTTCAATGCCAGAGGCTGGGCGGTGGCGGCCAGCGTGGCTTACCGCTGGGCGAACCGCGGCTACGTCGAGGGGACCTTCTACAACTCCCTGTCCTACTACTTCGGCGTGCAGAAGAAGTGGAACAACGGCCATTCCCTGTCTTTGTCCACCTGGGGAAATCCGACCGAGCGTGCCTCACAGGGTGCGAGTACGGATGAGGCCTACTGGCTCGCCAACGACTACCAGTACAATCCTTACTGGGGCTATCAGAACGGTCACAGGCGCAACAGCCGTGTGGTAAACGACTTCGCACCTTCCGCCGTCCTCACCTGGGACTGGGACATCAGCAAGAAGACGAAGCTGACGACAAGCCTCTTCGCCAAATACTCCATGTACAAGAGCACGAAGCTGAATTATAACAACAGCGACAACCCGCAGCCTGACTACTGGAAGAATCTCCCGAGCAGCTATTACGACGTGTGGGGCGAGGGCAATGCGCGCTACCGTACCGCACAGGCGTATGCCGATTGGAAGACGGCCGTAGAGTGGTGGGGCAGCAAGGAGAACCGGCAGATCCAGTGGGATCGTCTCTACTATGCCAACCGTCAGGCAGCCGCCAACGGAGAGGATGCCCTCTACTATGTACAGGCAAAGCACAATGACAACATGACGGTGTCCCTCTCGTCTACGCTCACCGGCCATGTCGGGAAGAACAGGGTGGTCAACGTCGGCTTCCTCCTCGGACAGAACCTTGCCCGGCACTATCAGACGATGGAGGACCTGCTGGGTGCCCGGAGCTTCCATAACGTGAATACCTACGCCATCGGCAGCTATGCCGCCAATGACCCGCGCATCCAGTACGACCTCAACACGGCAGGTACGCTGGGACTGGGCAAGCTCGTCTATGAAGGCGACCGGTTCGGCTATGACTACAACATCAATGTACGCCGCGGCCAGCTGTGGACCAGCTACACCGAGACCCTCGGGAAACTGCACTACATGGTGGCTGGCAGGATCGGGTACGACAACATGTACCGTGTCGGTCACATGCGGAACGGTATGTTCGCTGACAATTCCGACGGCAGGAGCCGGCATGCGGAATTCGTGTCGGGAGGACTGAAGACGAATGCCACGCTGACACTCGGCGGCGGCAACGCATTCTCCCTCGGCCTGGGCTATGAGCACCGTGCGCCGAATGCGAGCACGGCCTTCGCCTCTCCGGAGATGAACAACGACTTCGTGCTCGACCTCCGCAACGAGCGCATCTTCTCCAGCGAGCTCAGCTACC
The DNA here is from genome assembly GCF_000191065.1 of Prevotella multiformis DSM 16608. Classification (GTDB taxonomy): domain Bacteria; phylum Bacteroidota; class Bacteroidia; order Bacteroidales; family Bacteroidaceae; genus Prevotella; species Prevotella multiformis. The sequence continues at coordinate 528,115 of NZ_GL872282.1, read as the reverse complement.
AGTATTCCGGCAGCTGGCTGCATGCCAATGTCAGCGGTTATTACAACCACATGACCCACGTGACCGAGTGGCAGAACTTCTACTTCGATGATGCCAATTCCTTCACGTATGTCAGCATGACGAACATGAGGAAGAACTACTACGGCATTGAGCTGGGTCTTGACTTCAAACTCACCAGCTTCCTCAACTTCAAGGCGCTCGGCACATGGAGCGAAGCAGAGAATGCCAACAATGCGGATGTGGTCTACCTGAACTCTACGAAGAGCACCTACAACAGGGATGTCGTCTACAACAAGGGAATGCACGAGGCAAGCACCCCGTTGAGCATTTACAGCGGCATTCTGAGCTTCCACAAGGCGGGATGGTACATCGACCTGAGCGGCAATTACTACGACCGCATCTACCTTTCCTATGCGCCGAGTCTCCGTTACGGCAGCACGCTCCGCACTATGGGCACGGCTCTCGGGGGCATGGATGCCGACGGCAACTACACGCCGTATGCACAGAGTGAGGGCAAGGGCGGCTTCATGCTCGACGCCTCTGTCGGCAAGAGCATCTACCTGCGCCATGGCAGTCTGTCCGTCAACCTGATGGTCACCAACCTGCTGAACAACCGGAAGATCGTCAGCGGAGGTTACGAGCAGAGCCGCAGCAACTATACCGTCAACAGGACGACCGGCGAGGCGACGACCCGTGCCTACGACTTCTACCGCAATCCGAAGAAGTACTATGTGAACGGCATCAACGGCATGTTGAACATTGCTTATAAATTCTAAAACTAATTGACAAGAACAGTTATGAAGAAACTGAAAATCATTACGATGGCCGCTGTCTGCGCCCTCTTTGCATCCTGCATGGGCGACAGTTACGCCGAGCCGGATGCAAACGCACCGGCGCCTTTCGGAAACAACGAACTGACCGAAACGAATGTCATCACCATCGCACAGCTGAAAAGCAGGTATGCGACCTATCTCGCCACCGACTACCGGGACGGCGACAGCTATGCGAAAGTCGCTGACGACATCAAGATAAAAGGTATTGTCACCAGTTCTGACGCTGATGGGAACATCTATCAGGAACTGGCTCTGCAGGACGCAACGGGAGCCGTCATCGTGGCTGTCGCACAAGGCGGACTGCATGGCTCGCTGCCGGTCGGTACGGAAGTTCTTGTCAGTCTGAAGGATCTCTATGTCGGCAACTATGGCAAGCAGGCTGAAATCGGTGTGCCGACAACCAACAAGAACGGTGCGACCTTTGTCGGCCGCATGAGCCGTTTCACATGGGACCGGCACTGCAAGATCCTCTCGACGGGCAACAAGGTGGAACCGGCGGAGTTCGCCGTCGGCAGCAATGTCACCACATGGAGCCTCGATGCGGACGGCGGCAGGCTCGGGATTCTCCGCAATGTAAGTTTCAAGAGCAGCAACAATCCGAAGGTGGACAGCACTTTCGCCGATGCGAATGGCGGCGCGGGCAGCGTGAGCTGGACGCTGAACGAGCAGGACGGAAAGAAGGTGATTGTCTATAACAGCAACTTCGCCAAATTCGCCAACAGCAGGATACCGGCAGGCAAGGTGGACATCACCGGTATCTTCAAACGCTTCAACAACCAGTGGGAAATCCTCATTCGCTCGCTTGACGATATCAAATCCGCAGAGAAGACAGACCCGTTCAAAGGACTCCCCGGCAAGGGCGACGGCACGCAGGGCAGGCCTCTGGACATCACACGGGCGCTGGCTTATGCGAAGCTGAACAAGAAGGATGCCACGCCCTACTATATCAAGGGTATCATCTCGCAGATCGACGAGGTGTCACTCAAGTATGGCAACGCACGCTACTGCTTGTCTGACGATGGAACGACGGCCAACCAGCTGCAGGTGTTCCGCGGCTTCTATCTGAATGGCGACAAGTTCACGTCGGCATCGCAGATCAGTGTGGGGAAAAAGGTCGTTATCCTCGGCACTTTGGATTATTATGAGGCTACCTCTACGCCACAGGTCGGCAAGGGCAGCAAGATCATCTCCATTAACTAACAAGACAAATAATAAAACCGAATATGAAAAAGATTATTTTTTCCATGATGGCACTGGCATTGACTGCCACCGCCTTCACAGGCTGCGAGGATGTTCCGGCACCTTACAGCATGAACTTTGACGACAGCAATGTCACCCCGACCCCCAAGCCCGCTGCCGATCCGAAGGGTTCCGGCACGGAGGCTGACCCCTTCAACGTGGCAGCTGCACTGAAATACATCGAGGCGGGACAGAACCTCGACAAGCAGGTGTATGTCTCCGGAACCATCGTGAGCGTCAAGGAAATCGATGCGACGAACTACGGCAATGCCACCTATTATATCTCAGATGACGGTACGGCGAGCGGTCAGCTGACGGTTTACCGCGGCTACGACCTGGGGAACAAGAAGTTTACGGCGGCCGACAGGCTCAAGGCCGGCGACAAGGTCGTCGTATACGGGAAGCTCGTCAACTTCAATGGTACCAAGGAGTTCACGCAGGGCAACTATATTTACTCCCTCAACGGCAAGAAAGCTGAGGATACGCCTGCTGCCGACCTGAACACGGAGGCGACGGCATGGACTGTGGCTGAAGCCGTGCAGAAAATACAGGCAGGGCAGACTGCCGGCGGCGAGGCATACGTCAAAGGAATCATCTCTGATGTCAACTTCTACGATGCAACCCACAAGAGCCTTACCTACTACCTCTCTGACAACGGAACGGACAAGACTCTCAAAGTCTACTCGGGGAAGGGGCTGAACGGTGCCGACTTTGCTTCGAAGGAAGACCTGAAGGCTGGTCAGACCGTCGTTGTCAAAGGAAACCTCAAGTCCTTTACCAACAAGCAGGGACAGGTCGTCATGGAAGTCGACAAGGGCAGCAAGATCGTCTCCATCAGCGGGACACCTTCTCCGCAGCCATCTGTCGCGGCGCTTACGGCGAAGTTCGATGCCGGCATGGACAACTTCACCGTCAACGACATCAGCCTGCCTTCCCAGCTCACCTACATCTGGAAACACGATGCCTCCAGGAAATACATGAAGGCCACTTCGCATAAAGGCACTTCCGACTATGCTGCACAGAGTCGTCTGGAGTCGCCTGTCTTCAGTCTTGCCGGCAGGACCTCCGCAACGCTCACATTCATGGTCGCTGGCAACTACTTCTCAAATGCCGCCAGCAACTTTAAGGTACAGGTTTCTACCGACGGAACGACCTGGAATGATGTCCCCCTGTCGACCTATCCTGCCAAGGACTGGAAGTTTGTTGCCACCTCCTGTGACCTCTCGGCATATGCCGGCCAGTCTACCGTCCGCATCGGCTTCCTTTACGCCTGCGATGGTGCCAATGCCGCAGGTACATGGGAAATCAAGGACGTGGAAGTGAAGTAAAAAACAACTTGAAATATTTGGCAGGGTGCAGAATTATTCGTAATTTTGCACCCTGTTAAGTATCTGTCCTTTACTGCTTGGGAGGGCAGGGATCGAAATGTGAATTATTAACAAACAGATAAATAAAAAATGAAAAAAGGTATTCATCCAGAAAACTATCGCCCCGTCGTATTCAAGGATATGTCCAACGGCGATATGTTCCTTACAAAGTCTACATGCAAGACTTCAGAGACAGTAGAGTTTGAAGGCGAAACTTACCCGGTGGTAAAAGTCGAAATCTCAAGTACCTCTCACCCGTTCTACACTGGTAAGAGCAAACTTGTCGATACAGCCGGTCGTGTCGACCGCTTCATGAGCCGTTACGGTAAGTTGAAGAAGTAATCGGGCAATACCCCTTCGATAAAGTTTACATGGAGTGCGGACAGACGTAGTTGCATATGCGTCTGTCCGCACTTCTGCTTTCAACGAGATGCGCTTCATAACCTCATCCGACAAAGACAGAACAATGAACAGAACAAGAATGATCACCGTCTTCTTTCCACTCCTTGCCTTCACCGCCTTTACCTCATGCAGCAAGGAGGATGATGGTTCTGCCGGCACAGGGCGGAAAGAGGGACTGGCTGACAATGCCAACGCCAACTTCCTTGACCCGCAGCCGGCGACCCACCGGCTGGAATTTCCGAAGCTGAAAGGCGGCAGGAGCGTCATCCTCACCCACAGGCTCAGCGACGGGGAGGTGAACTACAGCGTGGAATGGGATGTGGAGAAGAAGTCGAACCGCTGGACCTGCTACCAGATCTATGCCGGCAACGCAAAGAAAGCCGTCAGGAGAAAGGACCAGAAGAGCCGCGACCTCTATCCCATGGATCCGCTCTGGCCGGCCAATGCCTTCTTCACTTACGACCCTTACCGGGGGTCGGGCTACGACCACGGACACCTCTGCCCCTCACAGGACAGGGTGAACAGCCGGGAGTCCAACGATCAGACCTTCTATCTGAGCAATATGCAGCCGCAGGTCCACGACTTCAATGCAGGTATCTGGGAGGTCATGGAGAGAAAGATGAGAACCTATATCACCTTCTCCGTTGGTTTGAAAGACACCCTGTTTATCTGCCGTGGCGGAACGATAGACCGGGAGGGGCAGTTCAGCTACATCAGAAACCGGTTCATAGTCCCCGCTTATTTCTTCTCTGCCGCCCTGATGAAATACAAGGTCAGAGGACAGGACGACTGGCAGTACAAGGCCATCGGTTTCTGGTTCAGGAATGAGGGGAATCCCGGCACTGCTCTCAGCCCCTACGTCGTCAGCATCAAAGAACTCGAGGGACGGACCGGCATCGACTTCTTCTGCAATCTGCCCGACGACATCGAGCGTAACGTGGAGAACAAGACGGCGGAACAGATGATCCGCAGCTGGAGCATACGGTAGCCCCCCTCTTCCGTCCTCGGGGCGTTGGGGGGCTATGGGCCGGCTGTCCGGGAAACGTTTCCCGTATCGGCCGGCCGGCAGCCCTGCGACGGGGGAGAGCCGTCTCTCCTGTCGTCAGCAGTGTGCCGGTGCTTGGCACCGGCTGTGCGGACGGAGAACACAGGGCGTGTTGACGGCCGGCACGGATGCGACGGGATGCCGGAAGGCTGTTCGCCTGCCGTGAAAGTGCCGTGCTGCCGGAAGCCGGTGCGGCCTGTCGGATGAATCGGATAGCTTGTTTTCCCTGAAACCATAGGAAACAGCCTGCCGGAGGGAAAATCGCACATGGCGGTTCCTGCTGTTGGGATCTTGCCGGCCATAATTGTTTTTCATGCGCTTTCACCCGGTTTTCTGTGATGTGAAAGCTTCTTGTGTGTCAGGCAGTAACAGAATGTGCGTCCGCATCTTCTGTTGCTGTTTTTTTCTGTCATCCTCTTTCTTTTCTTGTGCCGCCCCGGTGTCGGCCGTCTTCCGGCAGTGCGGAGGAAGCCGTCGGTTCATGCCGGATGGAAGGATTCAGTTCTCCTGCACCTTGAAACGGGAGAAGTCCGTCATGCGGAGCAGATCCTCATACGTCGTCTTCGGGTTCTGTTTCATGAATGTCTCCACCGCCTCTTCGTACCGGCTGTGGTAGATGCGTCTCGTCATCACCTGGTTGACGATCCACTGTATCTTCCCGATGTGCAGGTCGCGTTCCAGCTGCGGCCGCGTCTCGAAGCGCTGCAGAGGGTAGATGCTCATGAGGTAGAAGGTCAGGCAGTCCGGGAGGATGTATTCGCGTGACATCTGCTTGCGCTGCGAGGGGGAATAGTATCTGGCATACAGCGGATAATCAGGACCGAGGTACTTGTCGAGCGAGATGCCGATCGTCCCGTTTCCCACTACGATGCTCTGGTCCAGGGCGGAGATCTGTGTATAGACCTTCGGCACTTCAATGTCAGGCAGCAGCTGTTTCAGCCGGTTGAAGGCGGTGCTCAGCTGGTGGTCGAGGTCGCCCGTGTTGGCATATTCCGATTCCACTGCGGCGATCATCGACTGGAGCGTGGTGTCCTGGTAGAACTTCAGGAACTTCGAGTTGATGTCAGGATCCGTGATCTCGCCGATCTTCACCACATCCTCTATCAGTGTACGGGTCTCTATCGGATATTCCGTGTTCATCTGCTGCAGAGCCGAGAAGTCGCCTGTCGTGAGGTAACGGTACTCCAGCCGGTCGTAGCGGTCTACCTCCAGCAGCAGAGAATTGCCATTCTCGTTGTCGGAAGGGAGCTTGAACTGGCAGCCGAAACAGATGAACAGGACAAGTGGCAATATGTAATAGAGATGCCTCACGGATCGTTTTACAATATTTGAGTGTTGTTTGCAAAATTAATAAAAAGTATTTTCAGATGCAAGCGTTTTGCTAAAAAAGTTAAAATTCAGCCGGAGAAAGCCCCTCCTTCAGTCGGACAGTGTACTGAAGTGCCGCCGCCCTTTCGCATAATACTGCCAGAGGACAGCATACTTCTTGCGGCCGTCCTGCGTGCAGTCCGCCATGCGTCCCGTGTTCTCCGGAGCTGCCGGGACAGCCGTTTCCGGCATCCGCTCAAACTCATGCCGCCACCGCCTGAAGGCACGGCGTGCAGAGAAGATTGCCTTGCAGTCGCCCCAGTTTCCGTTCATGATGAGTGTCTGGAAAGCCGCCAGATAGTCGAGGAACCAGCGCACCCGCATCACATGGCGCAGCTCGTCCTCGGGCAGGTTCTTCCACAGCATCGTCAGGTTGTTGCGGAAGTTGAGGAAAGTCTTGCGCGGATTCGACTTCGGCAGCGTCCCCCCTCCCACATGATAGACAAAGCTCTCCGGGAAGCAGAAGATACGTTTCCCCATCCGGTGCAGCCGCCAGCAGAGGTCAATCTCTTCATTGTGGGCAAAGAAGCGGCCGTCCAGTCCGCCCGCTTCCCAGTAGTCCCGGGCACGTATCATCATGCAGGCACCTGTCGCCCAGAGGATTTCCTCGTTGTTGTCATACTGTCCGTTGTCATCCTCGACCGTGTCGAAGATGCGCCCGCGGCAGAAGGGGTAGCCGTAGCGGTCGAGGAATCCGCCCGACGCGCCGGCATACTCGAAGGCATCCCGGTCTGCCATGGAGAGCAGTTTCGGCTGGCAGGCGGCGATGTCCTCATGGGCATCCATTTCCTCGATCAGCGGCGTCAGCCAGTGATGCGTCACCTCCACGTCACTGTTCAGCAGTACGTAGTACTCGCTCTCCACCTGTCTGAGCGCACGGTTGTAGCCTTCGGCGAAGCCGTAGTTGCGGTCTAACGGAATGACCCGCAGGCGGGGGTACTGTGCGTGCAGCCATGCCACGGAGCCGTCTGTCGAGGCGTTGTCGGCGATGATGACTTCCGCTTCTCCGCGTGAGAACTCCACCACGGAAGGAAGGTACCGCTCCATCATGGAGCGGCCGTTCCAGTTCAGTATGACGATTGCAGTTTTCATAAGAGTTCTGCTTTTAGTGAGCTTTGGTCGAAGTTGAAGCCCCCCAGCCGCACACGGACAATCTGGTTGTCGTATTCCTCCCGGGCCTGGCCGGGCGGCAGCTCCACCCGTATGTAGTTGTCCGTGAAGCCGTGCATGGCCTTCCCGCGCGCCGCCTTCTCGAAGAGCACGTCCGCCTCCTGTCCGATGCGGGCGGCATAGAAGGCCCGTGTCTTCTCGTCGGAGAGCTTCAGGAGTCTGTGGGCACGGCGCTTCTTCTCACGGTCGTCCACCACGTAGGGAATGGAAAGCGCCGACGTACCGGGACGCTCGGAATAAGGGAAGACATGGAGCTGGGTGACCGGCAGGGAGTCGAGGAAGCGGTAGCAGTCCTCGAAATACTCCGGACGCTCGCCCCGTGAGCCCACCATGACATCCACGCCGATGAAGGCATCGGGCATCATTTCCTTGATGAACCGTATCTTGTGGGCGAAGAGTGCGGTGTCGTAACGGCGGTGCATCAGTTTCAGCACCTCGTCAGAACCGCTCTGGAGCGGAATGTGGAAATGGGGCATGAAGGCACGCGACCGTGCGCAGTAGGCGATCAGGTCGTCATCGATCAGGTCGGGTTCCAGCGAACTGATGCGGAACCGCCGGATGCCCTCTACTCTGTCCAGTGCCTTGACGAGGTCGAGGAAACTTTCCCCGGTTGTCTCGCCGAAGTCGCCGATGTTCACGCCTGTCAGGACGATTTCCTTGCCGCCCTCACGTGCCGCCTCTTCCGCCTGGCTGACAAGCGAGGCGATCGTCGGGTTGCGCGAGAAGCCCCTGGCATAGGGGATCGTGCAGTAGGTGCAGAAGTAGTTGCAGCCGTCCTGCACCTTCAGGAAGTAGCGGGTGCGGTTGCCCCGGGAGCAGCTCGCCTGGAAACTCCTGATGTCCTTCGTCCTGACCGAGTGGTACTCTGCCTGTCCTTCCGTCGTTTCTTTCCCCGCCTCCACCTTGTTCCAGGCATCGCTGAGGTACTGTATGAGGTCGGCCTTCTCGTTGCTCCCCAGCACCAGGTCGACACCCTCTATCCCGGCTACGGCGGCACTCTCCAGCTGGGCGTAGCAGCCTGTCACGATGACGAACGCACCGGGATTCTGGCGTACCATCCTGTGGATGACCTGCCGGCATTTGTGGTCGGCGACCTCCGTAACCGAACAGGTGTTGATCAGACAGATGTCTGCCTGTTCGCCTTTCTTCGCCTCCCGCACGCCCATATTATATAAGGTACGCGCGAAGGTGCTCGTCTCCGAGAAGTTGAGTTTGCACCCTAATGTATAGAAACGGGCCGTCTTGCCCTGGAATGCTGCTGTATCGATCATATTGTGTGCAAAGTTACGGTAAAATGAAGACAAAACCAAAGAAAAGCCTCCGTTTGCGCCTTCAGGAGGGAGGGGAGGGTACAGGCGGCGGCTTTCCGGCCTGTCCGGGGAATCGGTATATATGGTATAAAACGGGTGATTTCGGAGTTGTGCAGGCACACACCAAGAACTTTAACATTTGTTTAAAGTCTATATCATGCTGATTATCAGTATATTGTATATTTGTTACAAAAGCAGATAAAAAAAGTACTTAAAAAATGATTGCCGAATAAAAAAAATACTTACCTTTGCATCGTTTTAACAAACAAATGATTGTTTTACAGATTTAAAAAGCAAAGAAAATGAAGAAATTAGTTTTAGCACTCGTAGCTGTAGCAGCTATCTCTTTCGCATCTTGTGGTAACAACTCTAAGCCAGCTCAGAACGCTGACTCTACTGCAGATTCAGTTCAGCAGGATTCTGACAGCCTGTCTCAGGACTCAGCTGCCGCTCCTATGGATAGCGCTGCTGCAGACTCTGTTGCCAAGTAAGCACAGAACGAACAGAAAAAGAGAGAAATTGGCCGCAGGACTTCCGTCCTGCGGTTTTCTCGTTTTAAGGGGGCTGAGGTCCGCTCCCTTGTCCGCACAGATCAGCCACCCGGGAGACAGGCAGACCAGAGCCGAAAAACAGACAAGCCCCGGATGATTTTCAGACAAGGCTTAATTGAGGGCCAGAAGGGCGTTACTTGCATGGCAAGTAACGCCCTTCTGCAATGCAACTAAGCACCTTTTCAAGGCAGTATCGTAATCCTTTGACTGTCAGTGGGATTCAAACAGCATCAAAAGCCATGCTGACAGACGGAGAGGATGGTCATGATGGGTATAGACCGGAATGCCCACACGGAATAAAATCATAACAAATGGGTATTGTGCCGTTGACCGATTTCTGATAACTTTGCAGCTGAGTTTAAATTTAATAAACAGAATCAGAAACATGAGATTTAAAAATTTATTCCGGACATTCGCCGTCACGCTGCTGCTATCGGCGGGGACAGTCTCTGCCGCCGCGGCCGACTATGTGAAGGTGACTGACAAAGCGGGTGCGGCCACGACCTTTGCCCTCTCCGAGAAGCCGACCGTCACCTTTGCGGCCGACAAGCTCGTCCTGAAAGCCGGCAGCCAGACGGTGGAATATCCTTTGGCAGACATGGTGACCTTCGAGTTCGCCGAACAGCCCACCGGCATCAGCACCGCCGGCGGTGAAGAGACCCATGCCGTCTTTTCGTTCAGCAGTTCTTCCATAAGAGGAGAAGGCCTGAAGCCGGGCAGCCGTGTGGAAGTCTACACCGTCAACGGACAGCTCGTAAGCAGCGCCCGTGTGAGCCAGAGCGGCTCCGTAGAGGCTCCTCTCAACGGACAGACCGGTGTGTTCATCGTAAAATCATCAAACAAGACATTTAAATTTATCAATAAATGAAGAAGTTCTTTACTTTAGCAATCGTATCGCTTTTGAGTACCGCAGCCGTACAGGCACAGAAGGTTGTCATCAACAAGGCTGACGGCACACAGGTGACATTCCAGGCAAGCGAAATCACAAACGTACAGTTCGTACCGGCATCCCTGACAGACAATTTCGCCGGGAGCTACAAGGGGGAAGACAAAATAAGTGTGGGTGGATTGTTCTCATATACTTCTTCTGAAGCCGTTACCTACAAGGTAACTGCCAATGCAGACGGTACCGTCAATCTGACAGTTCCGGAGGAAACCTTCAAGAAAACCGTGATGGGCAACCTCACTTTGAGTTCTTACACCATCAGCAAGATTCCTTATGACGAGAGCAAGAAAGCTTTCATCAAGGCCTACAAGGACGACAACATCAAATTCCACCTTATCATCAAGAATGACAATGGAACGGTGATCAGCGACAAGGAATATACATTTGACAATGAAATCTGCAAGGTCACTATTACCAAAGGCGCTGACGGGAAACTGACAGTAAGCAACACCTACCAGATGGGGAAAATGCCTTTCCAGATTTCAGGCACATTTACCGGCACAAAGCAGTAACCGCATAAAGAGGGAGACATGAACCTCAGAAAACATATCTTAGACACGCTTGCAGGCGTTGCCGTCCTACTGACGGCGACAGCCTGCAACGGCGTTTTCGACGGTATCTACGATGAAGTGCCGGCCACTCCGACCGTCACGGAGGGACAGCTGCTCGTCGATGCCACCAGCTGGAAAGACTGGTACTATGTCGACTTCGACTCGCTGCGCACGTACATAGAGCAGAAGGACACCGCAGGGCTGCTGAAGGCGCAGACCCGCTTCGCCCATTTCCCCATCCCGACGACGCTGTCGGGCGGTGCAGGCGACGGCCAGACAGGTATCTACACCTACTGGTTCGATGTCTTCGGGAAGGGCATCTCGGTCAACGAGAAGCGTTCCTTCACGCCTGCCGATGCACAGGAAGAGCCGCCGTCGTGGAGCATCGCCTTCCACCGCAACAACGTGCGGACGAACGGCGGAGCCGTGCTGGAAACCAACTACAAATCGATGAGCGAACTGCCGAAGAGCAGCATCGACTTCCTGGGTGCGACCTTCCAGCCCGACGAATGGAGCGAGAACGAGGTGTGGACCGACCAGTCGCAGATGCTCCAGAGCCTGATCGGCTGTCAGGGCATCAAGATCAACAAGGTGCTCTCCACCTGGCTCCGGCTCGACATACCGCCCATGCCGCCGGCCTTCACCATGAACAGCCATGTGTTCATCATCCGGATGAAGAACGGCAACTATGCCGCCGTGCAGCTGGAGAACTATATGAACGCCGAAGGCGCCAAGTGCTGGCTGACGATCAATTACAAGTATCCGTATTAAATTACCCATGACCGGCCTCCATTCCAGTCATTCCCCAGCGGAAGAAGCGGAGACGGCAGTGGGCTTCCTGATATATGATGAAACGAACAGTCTTTATCCTGCCGGCACTGTCGTGCCTGTTCCCCGCTGCGCTGCGGGCAGACCTGCCGGGCGACTCCATCTACAAATGCGTCGAAATGGAGCAGGTCGTCGTGACGGGTACGCGCACGCCGAAGCTGCTTGCCAACACCCCCGTGCTGACGAAGCTCATCACGGCATCCGACATCGCCAAGGCCGATGCCACCAATCTGCGCGACCTCCTTCAACAGGTCCTGCCAGGTGTGGAGTTCTCCTACGCCATGAACCAGCAGGTACACATGAACTTCTCGGGATTCGGCGGACAGAGCATGCTGATCCTCGTGGACGGCGAACGGCTCGCCGGCGAGACGATGGACGACGTCGACTTCTCACGGCTCTGCATGGACAATGTCGACCACATCGAAATCGTGAAGGGAGCGGCATCGGCACTCTACGGCTCGAATGCGGCCGGCGGTGTCATCAACATCATCACCAAGAACGGCATCCGTCCGTTCGCCCTCAACCTCAACGCCCGCCTGGGCCGTCACCATGAGCAGCGTTACGGACTGTCATGGCAGCAGGGAGCGGGCAGATGGAGCAACCTGCTGACCGTCAACCGGAACAGGTCGGACAACTACGACGTACACAACGGAGACAACCCCGTGACCCGCGTCGTGGCCACCATCTACGGCGATGCGACGTGGAACTTCAAGGAGCAGCTGTCCTACCGGCCCAGCGAGAAGCTCTCGCTGACAGGGCGTGCCGGCTACTTCTACCGCCAGCTTGTCCGCACCTCGGAGACGCCGGAGCGTTACCGTGACTTCTCGGGCGGACTGCGCGGCATCTGGAAACCGGACACGCACAACAGTCTCGACCTCTCCTACGCCTTCGACCAGTACGACAAGTCGGACTACCAGCGCATCACACGGCTCGACATCCGCGACTACTCGAATGTGCAGAACAGCCTCCGCCTGCTTTACAACCACACTTTCGGAAGCGACGATGTCCTTTCGCTGGGAGCGGATTACATGCACGACTATCTCTTCAACACGAATCTGGAGGACCGGACACGCAGGCAGGATTCGTTCGATGCCTTCGCACAGTACGACTGGAACGTCAGCCGGCAGTGGGAAGCCGTAGGCGCACTGCGGTACGACTACTTCTCGGACGGGCGCATCTCGCGCCTGACACCCAAGGTGAGCGTGCGTTACCAGCCCGTACGCAACCTGAATTTCCGTGCCAGCTACGGCATGGGCTTCCGTGCGCCGACGCTGAAGGAGAAGTATTACAACTTCGACATGGCCGGGATATGGATTGTTGAGGGCAATCCTGCCTTGAAGCCGGAAGTGAGCCATAACTTCAACCTCTCGGCCGACTATACGCACAGGCACTACAACTTCACCCTCGCTGCTTATTACAACCGGATCAGGGACAAGATCGCCACGGGCGCACCGTTCTACAAGAACCCCTCCGACCGCATTCCCCATCTGCCCTATCTCAACCTCGACGACTACTCCGTCAGCGGCGGAGAGGCCACCGCACAGGCACGATGGCCGAACGGACTGACGGCACGCCTGTCCTACGCCTATACGCACGAGCGGCTGCCCAAGGACAAGAACAGCAATGCGGTGAACAACCAGTACATCCCGGCCCGCAAGCACTCCATGACGGGTCACATCGACTGGGACCGACAGTTCTCGACGGCATACGGATTGAACATCGGTCTCGACGGCCGCTTCCTGTCGGCGGTAGACAACCAGGAGTTCGTGGACTACTACGACATCTCCAAGGGCATACGCACCATCCACTATCCCGCCTACGCCCTCTTCAAGCTCTCGCTGGTACAGCGCATCGGCAAGGCGGTGAAGGCAAGCGTCATCCTCGACAACCTCTTCAACTACAAGCCGGAGTATTATTATCTGAACTGTCCGCTGACAGACGGCACGAACCTGATGGTAGGCCTGTCGGTTGATGTGGACAAGTTCTTCAAGTTCTGAAACACATCCTACAGACAATGGAAAAGAAAAAGATATACTGGTGGCGCACGCTCGCCTCGTTCATTCTTGTACTGTTCACGATGCCGCTGGGCCATGCCCTCATGATCCTGATGGAGAAGTTCATGCAGCCCGAAGCCGTACATTATGCCGGCTTCATGATGGGTTTCGCAGGACTGGTGATGGTCATCATCGGCGTGTTCGTCAAAGGCGACACCCGCCAGACGCTCTGGGGACTCCTCGGCGGCCTGCTCTTCTGGACCGGCTGGGTGGAGTTCCTCTTCCTTTATTATGCCCGCCGCTACGGCGTGCAGCCCGAGATAGAGAACGGCGTCGTCGTCACGAAACCTGAATACCTCATCATGCCGGCCTCCTTCGGGCTGTGGATGATGGTGATGACGATGTACATCTTCAGCACGCGCAACGGCTGCGACTTCATCACGTGGATTCAGGAAAAGCTCTTCGGTGCGCGCAAGAACAAAATCGTCATGCAGCCCATGACGCACCACACCTCCATCATCACCTTCATGGAGCTGAACATGATCCTCTGGGCGTTCTACCTCCTGCTGATGTTCTGCTACGACAAGAACTTCCTCGGCGACCACCATCCTGTGACCTATCTCGTGGGCATCGGCTGCTTCATCGGGTCGCTCTTCATGCTCCGCCGCCAGCTCCGCATCGCCGCATGGGGAGCCAATATCCGCATGGCCGTGGCGACGGTGATCGTCTTCTGGACACCTGTCGAGATCCTCGGACGCATCAACTTCTTCCACGAGTTCTGGGTAGAACCGGAGAAGTACAGCACGCTGCTGCTCTGCATCCTTGCGGCTTTCATCCTCCTGCTGGCTTATTTCTGGCTGAAGGCTTCCAAGCGGAAACGCGCCGGCAGTTGACTCCTATACAGAACAGGGGGCGGGGAGCTGCCCTGGAAGGAAATGGCAGGAAAGACATTAATATGTTTCTGTTCCGGCAAACATCATAGGATAAAACAGCGGCACGCATAGTTTCAAAAAGCCATGCGTGCCGCTGTTCTTGAATGCGCACGTCCTTTCTCTAAATCCATGTATAAGAACCTCGGCTGCTCGTTTTCAGCCGTCTGCGGACAGACAGGAGGCAGAGAGAAGAAGAGGAGAACCTGAGGGAGAGAATCGGTATCCGGCAAAACGGCCCTTAAGGAAGGGTAAGCCGCCTTTGTGGTATCGTTTTTTTTTCGTAAATTTGCAGCCGCATTTTAACTAAACGAGATGAAAAAGTTTTTTTTATCCCTTTGTTTACTGATGGTCAGCTTTGCGGCCGGTGCACAAGAACGCCTGCCTGAAGTAATCCTCAAAGACATAGAAGGGAGAACTGTACAAACCGACACTATTTCTAATAACGGGAAGCCCCTTGTTATTGCTTTTTTTGCTACTTGGTGCAAGCCTTGTAATCGTGAACTCAAGAGTATTGACGAGCTTTACGATGACTGGCAGCGCGAAACAGGCGTGCGAATCGTAGCCGTATCCATCGACCAGGCACAGAATGTCAACAAGGTGAAGCCACTGGTCGACCAGAACGGATGGCGGTATGATGTACTGCTCGACCCTAACGGCGAGCTGCGTCGTGCGTTGGGCATCCAGTCAGTACCCTACACTTTACTGCTTGACGGACAGGGGAATGTCGTCTATAAGCACAACGGCTATACCGACGGTGCAGAAGCAGAGCTTTATGAAAAGGTGAAAGAAGTTGCCGGCAGACAGTCGCTATGAAAAGATATATACTGACAGGATTACTCGCAGCCACAGCCTTCATGCCGCTCTGTGCACAGGAGTCTTCTGACAGGCTGCGGCTTTCCGGGAGTATTCAGAGCGATATTCTCCTGCCTGAAAAGGATGATAAGACAGGAGCTGAGACTTCTGACGGACGTTTTCTGACGAATACTTATCTTGATCTGAAAGCCACAAGCCGTTATGTAGAGGCCGGGGCAAGGCTGGAGTATCTGAAGCATCCGCTCCCCGGATACGAGAACGATTTTAAAGGTTGGGGCATTCCCTACGCTTATCTGAAAGGTCGTTGTAAGAATGCGGAGCTGACCTTGGGCAGTTTTTACGAACAGTTCGGGTCGGGTTTCATTCTCCGTTCCTATGAAGAGCGCAGTCTCGGTGTTGACAATTCCCTGCAGGGCGTGCGGTTAAGCTACCGCCCTGGGGCTGGTGTCGCAATCAAGGCACTCACCGGTCGTCAGCGTAGATATTGGAATCACAACAAAAGCTGGATGACAGGAGCTGATGTGGAATGGGACATTGATGAGCTGTGTAAGTCTCTCCAGCAGCATAACACCTATGTTACGCTGGGAGCCTCCTATGTCAATAAGTATGAGAAAGATGAGGTGATAATGACCGATCCGACTCACCGTTTGCACCTTCCTCTCTATGTCAATGCCTTCGATGTGCGCTTGCGTGTGCAGCATCGTGCGTTTAATGTATTGGCAGAGATGGCAATGAAGTCGCAAGATCCTTCCCATGATAATGGTTACATCTATCGCAATGGCTATGTGGCAATGCTTTCGGGTTCTTATTCGAAGCGTGGAATGAGTCTGCTCCTGCAAGCCAAGCGCAGTACGAATATGGCTTTTCGCAGTAGTAGAAGCATGGAGGGAAGCTCATCCTTCGTCAATCACCTGCCGCCATTCACGATGGAACACACCTATACCCTGGCAGCACTCTATCCCTATGCCACACGCCCCGAGGGCGAGTGGGCTTATCAGGCGATGGCAGCCTATACCTTTCTGAAAGGTTCTATGATGGGAGGTAAGTATGGTACAACGGCAAAAGTGAACTTCTCGCATGTTCATTCAGTGCGCAGGAATGACACAGGTGGCAGTGGTACCGACGGCTATGGAAGTCCGTTCTGGGCGTGGGGAGCATCCACCTATTATCAGGATATTGATGTACAGCTGGAGAAACGACTCTGTAAAGATACGAAGCTAAACCTTATGTACATGAACCAGCGTTACAACCAGACTCTACTCGAAGGACATGGAGGCATGTTGCGTTCGCATATCTTCGTGGCGGATGTGAAGCAGAAGCTGGCACCCAAGACAACCTTGCGTGTGGAGGGGCAGTACCTTTCCTCGAAAGATGGTGACAAGGACTGGGCGTTCGGGCTTGCGGAATTGTCGCTTGCACCGCATTGGATGTTCACGGTGAGCGACCTCTATAATGCAGGCAATACTCATGTGCATTATTATCAGGGCTATGTAACTTACAGTGGTGGGGCACATCGGTTGCAATTAGGCTATGGTCGTACCCGCGCAGGGTTTAACTGTTCGGGCGGAGTATGTCGTTATATTCCTGCAACCAAAGGACTTACACTCTCTTATAATTATAACTTCTGATGGAAATGAAAAGGTTATATATCTTTCTTCTGGCTGCCGTTGCCCTTCTGACCGGCTGCGATTCCGTCGCATCTGACGATCGGCTTATTGAAGTCCCGGCAGCTACTGTTCAGCGCAATGTGCTGATTGAAGACTTCACGGGGCAGCGTTGCATCTTCTGTCCTGCAGCTACTGAGGCTATTACACAGCTGCAGGCCCGCTATGGTGATGACAAGCTGATAGCCGTCGCCATCCATGCAGGTCCGCTTTCATTCAAGAGCATGTCTGGCTTTACAGGCTTGCGTACAGATGCGGGCGATGCCTATTATAAGCATTGGGCTGTGCCGAATGTGCCGAAAGCCATTGTCAATCGTCGGGGAGGAGTGCTCTCCAAGGATGCTTGGGCTGGTCGTGTGTATGACGAGTTCGCTCGGACGACAACGGTCGGTATAGACCTTAAATGTCAGTATGACGCTGACAAACGCCATGTGGAGATAGAAACAGACTTGAAGACACTGGCGGAAGAAATGCAGGGAAGGCTGCAGCTTTGGCTGGTGGAGGACGGAGTCGTTGCACCACAGCTATTCCCTGGGGATAAGTTGGACAAGGAGTATACGCATAATCATGTGTTCCGTGCTGCCATCAACGGGGAATGGGGTGCGGAGTTAACGCTCACTCCCAAGAAAGTACAGAAGGAAAAGACCACTTACCCACTTCCCGACGGCATCGTGCCGGGCAAAGCATGGGTGGTAGCATTCTTCTATAACGACAGCGGTGTGTTGCAGGCTGTCCGCCAAAAGGTTTCCCTTTTATAAACAGATTACAATTAATTAAAACATAAAATTTAAAAGACTTAATATGAAATTGCGATTACTGATGTTCTTTGGTCTGCTGACCAGTCTTTTTGTCAGTGTACAGGCACAGACAAGTTCTAACGAAGTAGCCTTCTTAGATGAGCAAGGCAGAGTTATCCCCAGCAACACAACAGTTGTCCTGAATAAGGTAGAACAGGATCCCCTCACTTCTGGGGGAAATAAAATTACAGGAAAGGTGTATATTCAGAACAGGGCGGATAAGGCCCTGAATGTATCTCTTTCCTATACTGTTAACGATATATATGAGGGGGATGTACAGGTTTGTGCGTATGAAAACTGTACTTTTCATTCGGAGGTTGGTACTTATAAGTTAGGCAGCAAGCTTTTCCCCGTCGGTCTCGATAAGGAATTTGTTGAAGTAAAGCATTCTTATGGAGAAAGCGAAACATGTACAGTTACCCTGAAGCTTACTACAAAAGAATCTGGTTCAGAGGAAGAGAAGGAAGGTCCGACGATTACCGTTAAGTTCGATACTAAGGCAGCAGGCATTGCGTCCGCATCTTCACAGAACGGCGGCACTTACGATGTCTTCAACGTCCGGGGCGTATTGCTGCACAGGCAACTCACGTCTTTGTCAGAACTCCCTAAGGGTGTCTATATCGTGAAGCAGAAAGATGCAAAGGGGATTGTTTCTACCCGCAAGTACATTGTCCGTTAAGTTTTCACCTCATATAATCCGCTATCTGATATGTCAAAAAAACTTTATCTACAATTCCTTTTCCTCGTCGCTGTCATCTGTCATGCAGGTAATGTCAGTGCCGAGGATCACAACCTGATACCTTCTACAGGGCAGAAAGTATATGTACCCATCACGGCAAAGAGTGCGAAAGGAAAGCTGCTGATTACCAATTATGGCAGCACAGTTATCCGCAACTTCGACTACACGCTGTCTTTCAATGGAGAAGTATTGGTTTCGAAGAACTATGTCCTTCCAGAACCATTGAACCGCATGGAGGGAGCGACGATAGAGGTGGATGTACCGCCCCACACACAGGTTTCGGAAACAGACCTTCTGTTTACGATTACCAAAGTGAACGGTGAGGTTAATGGTACTTCAGTTAACCATGCTACGCTTCCGAGAGTTACGGTTACGAAAGTGCCCCATCGGAAAATCGTGGTAGAGGAATATACGGCAATGTGGTGTGGCTACTGTCCACGCGGCATTGCGCTTATGGAGAATCTTGCAAAGAATTATCCCGATGACTTCATTGGTATTGCAGTTCATACAGGAGGTAGAGCAGATCCATTAAGTTGTACGGACTATGCCTGGAAAGCTGCAGATTACAGGAGCCGTCCCACACTTCACATGAACAGAAATCTTTTTCTGGGTTATGTCAAGGCTATAACCGAGTTTGAAGAGGAACGGTCAAGAGGGGCTGATATGGACATAGATGTCACAGCTACGTGGGATGACCGGCAGGAGAACATCACGGTTACTCCTCGTGTTACGTTCTGTGTTGATAAGGAAGATGTTGCATACGGCTTTGCGTACGTGCTGACGGAAGACGGAATGTCAAATCCCAACTGGTATCAGAACAACTATTATTCGGGGAGAACGGAAGAACTTGGCGTGTCGGATGAACTTGATTACTTTATCAAGGCTGATTATGCTGTTAAAGGTCTTGAGAACAACTTTGTCGCTATTGCAGCAGAAGGTGTCAAAGCTCCTTTGACAGGTTACATCCAAACTCCGATTAAGGCAGACAGACCGCAGAGCCATACATACGTCTTCAGGAATATTTCCAGTAAGAAACTTATACAGGACAAGACAAAACTGAAAGTCTGTGTATTGCTGATCAACATCAAGACAGGACAAATTGAAAATGCTGCCAAGTGCACTATTTCTCCTGCCAATACCACTGCTATCTCTTCTGTTTCAGAAGGAAAAGAAACTGTTGTTGAAACAGCACGCTACACACTTGACGGTCGTCGTATTACGACTCCACAGAAGGGTATCAACATTGTGAAGTACAGCGACGGACGTGTGTGTAAAGAAGTTGTAACACGTTGATGCAGCTTCAGTTTATTACTTATTTGCGTTATGAATAAAGATTTGACTGTTTTATATCAGCAGAAGGCAGAGGAGACAGGCAGGATGCTCGTCTCTCTCCGCAATCATAGTCGGGCTTTTATTCTGACGGAGATAGGTTCTTTTTTACTTGCAATAGGATTTGTAGTTCTCTACACCTTATTAGATAATGCAGCCTGGGCACTTCTTTGTGCCTTGGCTGCATTGTTTTTATATCTTTACATCCGGCGTCTTGATGTGCGGAACGACCGCAGGATAAAGGCCGGGGAAGCGTTGCTGCAGGTTTATCAGAACGAGATAGACTATCAGCATGGTAATTTCTCGGGCTTTGAAGCTGGCGAGCAATATGTCTGTCCGCAACATTCCTATACCTTCGATATGGATGTCTTCGGTACAGGTTCGCTGTTCCAAAGGATGAACCGTAGTATCTCAACGGGTGGCAGTGACCGTTTGGCAGCCTGTCTGTCTACGGAATGGGGAAGTGCGAAGAGAGAAGAGCTTGTCGGGCAGATCCGACGAAGAACGGAGGCTGTCGACGAACTGGGACAAGAGGAAACATTCCTGTCAGCCTTCAAATCCTTGGGCGTTAAGGAGCGTATCAATACGGAAGAGGTGTTGAAAGCACTGACAGCTGTTTATCATCAGACCTTCCCAAAGGTCTTCCACAGTCCACTGTTTCGTTATTTCTGTTATGCTGACCTGCTCGGTTTCTACGTGAGTATCGTCCTTTCTATCATGGGATTGGTTCCATCCTTGCTGCCCGTGTGGTGGGGAATGTTCAACTTTATGTTCTCCTTCCTTAGTGGGCATAAGCACATGCGTGTTATCTCCGGGCTGATCGCAAAGGTACATACACAGGTGGATGGCTACTTGCAGGTGTTGAAGTTGATCGACAAGACCGGGTTCAGATCGGCTGAACTCCAGGCGTTGAAGAAGAAACTTTCGGGTGCGGAAGAATCTTTTGAACGGTTGGAACTTATCCTGCAGAAGATTGACAACAGAAGCAACGAGGTCGGTGTATTCATCTTCAACAGCTTTGCCTTGATAGACATCACCATCATACGGCTCTTCCTGCGCTGGCAGCATACGTATGAACAGCGCACAGACGAGTGGATCGGTACCTTGAATCTCTTTGACGCACTGGTGTCAATGGGCAACTACCGGTTGAATGAAGACAGGGCGGCGCAGGCTGAAATCAGCGGGGACGACAGGGTGGTTTATGAAGCGAAAGGGCTTTATCATCCTTTCCTCGGCGAGCAGGCTGTGGCAAACGACTTCAATATCCTCGACCATGAGTATTATATCATCACGGGTGCGAACATGGCAGGCAAGAGCACCTTCCTGCGCTCCATAGGCATCAATTATCTGCTGGCGATGAACGGTCTGCCTGTCTTTGCCCGCCAGTTGAGGGTCTCGGTGTTCCATCTCTTCACGAGTATGCGCACCACCGACGACCTCACCCACGGCATCTCCTACTTCAATGCCGAACTGCTCCGTCTGAAACAGCTGCTTTCCTCACTGGACGAGCGTGTGCCGAGCCTGATCATCCTTGACGAAATACTGAAGGGTACGAACTCGCTCGACAAGCTGAACGGCTCACGTCTCTTCCTGCAGCACATCGCCGGTCGGAACGTCACAGGCGTCATCGCCACGCACGACCTCGAACTGTCGAAGCTGGAAGACGAACAGCCCGCCCGCTTCCACAACTACTGCTTTGAAATCGGACTGGGCGAGGACATCACTTATTCCTATAAGATTACAAAAGGGGTGGCACGCAACCAGAATGCCACGTTCCTGCTGAAAGGAATACTGGGATAGTCCGGCGGTCTGCAGGCGACAGGGCTGAATGGCTCTTTTCGGGAAGAAGCTGCCTGCCGGGAAGACAGGCAGTCCGCCGGAGGCGGCCTTCAGCAGGATCAGCCCTGACCCTTGGGGAGGATGAATCGGTCGATTACGTGTGCGATGCCGTCCTCCTCGTTGGAGAGCGTGACGAAGTCGGCCTCTGCCTGGATTTCCTTGGCGGCATTCGCCATGGCGACACCCAGCCCCGCAAAGCGTATCATGCTGAGGTCGTTGTGACCGTCTCCGCAGGCGATCACCTCCTCTTTCCGGATGCCGAGGACGGCAATGAGGCGGCTCAGAGAGCGGGCCTTGTCGATGCCGAGCGGTACACACTCTATGAAGTAATCGGCCGAGCGGTACACTTCCATCTTCCCCTCCAGCTCCTTGTCCAGGCGCAGTTCCAGTTCGTGGAGTGGGGCAGGGTCGCCTACGATCAGGCATTTGTCGACAGGATAGACCAGTTGGTTCAGGAAGTCG
The DNA here is from genome assembly GCF_000191065.1 of Prevotella multiformis DSM 16608. GTDB lineage: Bacteria > Bacteroidota > Bacteroidia > Bacteroidales > Bacteroidaceae > Prevotella > Prevotella multiformis. The sequence continues at coordinate 505,936 of NZ_GL872282.1, read as the reverse complement.
TCGTATTGCACGACAGGCATCTTGTTGATGAATGCCTCCTCCTGTACATACCGGTTCGCCTTGTCGGTGGCGGCGATGCCCTCGCCCTGGTAGGTCAGGATGGCCATGCCGGCTTCCTTCGCGGCATGGTAGAGCAGCGGGACGAACCGTTCGTCCAGTTTCTGTTCGAAGAGCACCTTGTTGTCCGTGCAGTCGATGATTTTCCCGCCGTTGAAGGCAAGGATGAAGCCGCCGTGCCGCTTCAGTTCCAGTTCCTCTGCCAGCGGCATGATGCCGTAAGTCGGTCTGCCCGAAGCCAGTACGACGTGTAGGCCGCCTGCCTGTGCCTGCATGAGCGCCTGCTTCGTGCGGGGGGTGATTTCCTTTCTGCTGTTGGTCAGTGTGCCGTCCAGGTCCAGCACGATCATCTTGTATTCCATGTTCGTTTGTTTATGCGTATCCGGTCCTTTTCCAAGGACGGGGAGTGAAGAGGCAGAGGTCGCCGGAAAGGCCCGGTGCCGTGCCTGACGGCTGCCCGTACAGGCGTTCGAGGAACGTAGACGGTTCCTCTCCCGGTGGAATCTGCCCTGCGAGGATGCAAAGGTACGGCTTTTTTTTGGTCTTCAGGGATCTGGAGTGATAAGGTTTGCCTCGTGCGTTGATGACTTTGATGAAATATCACACGGAGGCTGGGGGGGAGGAGGTTAAAACCCCATGATGGGGGCACCTCCGGTGTGTGGAGCAGCTCTAAGGTATCCGAGAGTTTTATCAGGGCATTTGTCTGTGAGAATGATGAATGGCGTTTATCCGAAAATAGATTCCGTCTTCGGCAGACAACTTATTCTCCTATCATCGGTGTCTGTAAACATTTTTGTGCAGCCCGAAGCTGACACATGCTCTTCTGGCTTCTAACAGATGCCTGATTGACTTGCAACAGGTGCTTTATTAGCGTGTTGCCAACGCCCTTTTGAAGTCCAATCAAGCACCTTTTACGAATGGCTCAATAACCTGTTGGTTTACTGCTGGTTGCAGACTTGATTTTTGCACGTGTGTTTTTATATTTGCAGATGATCCGTTTGAAATTATGTAATGACTTTTCGAAATCTTGTCTGTCTTTCCTGCGTATTAAAATGAAAAGGTTTTTGTGTCGGATGATGATAGAATAGGCAGCCAGGAGGATCCTGGCTATGTTTTTGTTGAATGACTCACTCCGGTTCTTCCGTCAAGGCTATGCGGAACGCATCCGCGCATTGAACGGAAGAACCGTTTTTGCGGGTCTTCAGGGATTTGGAGTGATAAGGTTTGTCTCGTGAGACTATCACTTTGATGAACCGTCACACAGAGGCAGGGAGTGAACGCGGCCGCTTCCGGGGGTGGAGCGACCTGCCCTGCCCATGACAGCTTACGGATGTGTGCTTTTCCCCGACCTGCCGGTGCCTGTGTCAGACCATCCCGTCCGACTGCCATGGATGATTACGCAATTTAACATTTCGTGCCTGTTTAATTGGCGCCATGTCTTGGTAATCAGAAAATAAAATCGTACTTTTGCAGATGTAAATAGGTATCGAGTTATTCATTATTTAAAACATAAGAAATTATGGCAGTAGTAGATTACAAGAAATTAGGGCTCGTGAACACACGTGATATGTTCAAGAGAGCAATTGGCGGCGGTTATGCTATCCCGGCATTCAACTTTAACAACCTCGAGCAGCTCCAGGCTATCATCACGGCTTCTTCCGAGCTGAAGTCACCGGTAATCCTCCAGGTTTCCAAGGGTGCCCGCAAGTATGCCAACCAGACACTGCTCCGCTACCTTGCAGAAGGCGCTGTACAGTATGCGAAGGAGTTGGGCTGCCATCATCCGGAGATTGTTCTTCATCTGGATCACGGCGACAGCTTCGAGACCTGCAAGAGCTGCGTAGACTTCGGCTTCTCTTCTGTAATGATCGACGGTTCGGCTCTTCCATACGAGGAGAACATCGCCCTGACCAAGAAGGTCGTTGAGTATGCACACCAGTACGACGTGACTGTCGAGGCTGAGCTGGGTGTCCTCGCCGGTGTCGAGGACGAGGTCGCTTCAGAGGTATCTCACTACACCAAGCCTGAAGAGGTTGTAGACTTCTCTACCCGCACGGGCTGCGACTCTCTGGCCATCTCCATCGGTACTTCTCACGGCGCCTACAAATTCACTCCGGAGCAGTGTACGCGTGACCCGAAGACTGGCCGTCTCGTTCCTCCTCCATTGGCATTCGATGTTCTCGCAGCCATCGAGAAGCAGCTTCCGGGCTTCCCGATCGTTCTCCACGGTTCTTCTTCTGTACCACAGGAGTATGTTGACATCATCAACGAACACGGCGGCAAGCTGCCTAATGCAGTAGGTATTCCGGAGGATCAGCTCCGCAGGGCTGCCAAGAGTGCTGTCTGCAAGATCAACATCGACTCAGACTCCCGTCTCGCCTTCACCGCTGGTGTTCGTCAGACATTCGATGAGCACCCAGAATACTTCGACCCGCGTCAGTACTGCGGCAAGGCCCGTGAGTACATGGTGGATCTGTACAAGCACAAGATCACCGATGTGCTTGGTTCTGACGGCAAGCTCGTCAACTGTGACTGATCACGGCATTTGAGGCCGGCCGGGTCTCGATAATGTCAGGTCCGAAAAGACATCTTGGACCGGCCGGGCATCTTGTACCGGCGTTCCGGTGCGGTTCTTTTGGAACTTATCTGAAATAAAAAAGCGATGGCTTCCGCCAAAGGAAGCCATCGCTTTTCAGTTTCTTTCCATTCGTCCGGCATGACCGCCGGAACCGGACATGGACATTGCCCTGCTGTTCCGTTCTGCTCCCTGTCTGCATCCGTCTGGAGGTGCGGGAACGGTATCGGGTATGTGCTCCTCCGGCCGTCCTGCCCGGATGGGTCAGTCATCGACGAGCCTGAACGCCTGTGGAAGGTAGTCGATGATGTCGCCCGCCGTAAGGCTCTCTTTGCCGAGGGTCTTCACTGCCAGGTCGCCGGCCAGTCCGTGGAGATACATGCCCACGATGCAGGCATTCTGCTGGTTATAGCCACGTGCGAGCAGGGCGGTGATGATTCCTGTCAGCACGTCTCCGCTGCCGGCTGTCGCCATGCCGCTGTTGCCTGTCGGATTGAAGACGACGTCTCCGTTGGGCAGGCAGAGTGCGCTGTTGTGCCCTTTCAGCAGGATATAAGCCTGCAGCGACTTCGCAAGCTCACGGGTACGGTGAAGCCGCTCGAAGTCGGCGTTGGCCGGCGAACCCGTCAGCCGGTCGAGCTCCTTCGGATGGGGTGTCATGATGATTCCCTTGGGCAGCTGCTGCATCCATGCCCGGTGGCTGGCAAGGATGTTCAGGGCATCCGCATCAGCCACGATGGGACACTGTGCCCGGCGGATCTGTGCAATCATCGCAATCGCCGTCGGCTCCTGCCTGCCCAGCCCCGGCCCGATGCCCAGTGCATCGAAGTCGTCGGTGTCGACAGCCTCTGTAAAGGCCGTTTCTTCGTGGTCCATGTGCAGGACCGCTTCAGGGACCGAGATCTGCATGATGTCATAGTTCTTCTTCGGCGTAAGTGCCGTCACCTTTCCCACACCGCTCCGCAGACAGGCACGGGTGGCGAGGATGGCGGCTCCGGCCATGCCATAGCTGCCGGCTACGATGAGTGCATTCCCCATGCTGCCTTTGTGCGAGAAGTCGTCACGGTGGAGCAGCCGCGAGCGGATGTCGTTCTCTTCCAGTACGTAATACTGTGCCTCCGCTTTCTGTACATACTCCTGGCTCAGCCGGATGTCCAGGACCTTCAGCCGGCCTATGAACTGCTGGGCATCGCTGAAGAAGAAGGCCAGTTTCTTCTCGTGGAGGGTCAGTGTGAGCGAGGCATGGATGATGTTGGCCCGTACGTTATAGGTGTTGTCCTCGGTCATCAGGCCGGACGGGACATCAATGCTGACGACCTTGGCCGGGCTCTGGTTGATGTATTTCACCAGAGAGGCGAAGCCCCCTGCCAGCGGCTTGTTGAGCCCCGAGCCGAAGAGCCCGTCGATGACGAGCGTGTCGGCGGTCAGTTCGGGCGGGTCGAATTTGGAAGTGACTTCCGTGAAGTCCTTGGCGTGTCTGCCGTCACGCAGCCGCTGGCGGTTCGTCACGCAGTCGTCGGACAGGTGGTTGGTGATATTGAAGAGGAAAGTCCTGACCCTGTAGCCTTCGTTGATCAGCAGGCGTGCCACGGCGAGGGCGTCACCACCGTTGTTGCCGGGACCGGCGAAAACCACGACAGGCGTATGCATCGCCCATTCCTCGGTGATGGCCCGGGTGATGGCCTTTGCCGCACGTTCCATCAGATCGATGGATTTGATGGGTTCGTGCTCTATGGTGTATCTGTCCAGTTCGTGAATCTGGGCACTTGTGAATATCTTCATAACGATGGCAAATTTACAAAATTAATGCTAATCGTATGGGATAGTTTGGTATTATTTTCGTAATTTTGCGCTAAATTATAGATTTAAGAGACATGAGTCGAGTAACAATCAAGGACAAAACGTTTGAGACTTCCCTTCCTGAAGCCGAGATACTGGAGAGAGTAAAGCGGATAGCAGACCGCATAAACAAGGATTTCGAGGGGAAGACCCCGCTCTTTCTTGCGGTGCTGAACGGCTCGTTCATGTATGCTGCCGACCTGATGAAGAACATAACCATTCCGTGTGAAATCTCGTTTGTCAAGCTGGCTTCTTACCAGGGGACAACCTCCACCGGTGCGATCAAGGAAGTGATAGGACTGAACGAGGACATCCGGGGCAGGGAAGTCATCATCGTTGAGGACATCGTTGACACGGGCGCCACGATGAAACGGATGCTCGAGACGCTCGGTACACGGGAACCGGCGGGGCTGCACATCTGCACCCTGCTGCTGAAGCCGGGCAAGCTGACCGTCCCCCTGGACATCGAGTATGCGGCGTTTGAGATTCCGAACGACTTTATCGTGGGCTACGGGCTCGACTATGATCAGGAAGGCCGCAATCTGAGAGACATTTATACTTTAGTGAAAGAATAATGAAGAATATTGTAATTTTCGGTGCGCCGGGTGCAGGAAAAGGTACCCAGAGCGACAAGCTGATTGAGAAGTACGGGCTGGGACATATCTCCACCGGGGATGTGCTCCGCAACGAGATCAAGAACGGGACGGAACTGGGAAAGACCGCCAAGGGATACATCGACAATGGCCAGCTCATCCCGGATGAGCTGATGGTCGACATTCTGGCAGGCGTGTACGACAGCTTCGGCAAGGAGCACAAGGGGGTCATTTTCGACGGGTTTCCGCGTACCATCCCACAGGCTGAAGCACTGAAGAAGATGCTGGCGGAACGGGAGCATAACGTGGCTGCCATGATCGAACTCTTCGTTCCCGAGGACGAGCTGATGAACCGTCTGATCCTCCGCGGGCAGCAGAGCGGCCGTTCTGATGATAACGAGGAGACCATCAAGAAGCGGCTCAATGTTTACCACACACAGACTTCTCCATTGATAGATTGGTATAAAAGTGAGGGTATTCATCATCATGTAGAGGGCTTAGGTACGATTGACGAGATCTTTAGCAGAATAGAGTCTGTTATTGACTCACTGTAATGGCTTCTGCTGATAGGTGTCGGGAATGGACGAATACCTGATGGTATCGTCTTCCTCCTGAGATCTATCAGCTTTTGTGTAATATACCCCCCCGTAGACAGAAGTCCTCCATGTTGATATAAACGATTATTCATTCCATTCCCTAAATACCCAGCACTTGCTATGGCTGATTCTAATTTTGTAGACTATGTGAAGATTTACTGCCGCTCCGGCAAGGGCGGACGAGGATCGATGCACCTCCGCCATGTGAAGTATAACCCCAACGGCGGACCTGACGGCGGCGACGGCGGCAAGGGCGGAAGCGTCTACCTGCGCGGCAACCACAACTACTGGACACTGCTCCATCTGAAATACCAGCGTCATGTCTATGCCGAGCATGGCGGCAACGGCGGCCGGGACAAGTGCCACGGGACGGACGGCAAGGATGTCTATATCGATGTTCCCTGCGGGACGGTGGTCTACGATGCCGAGACGGGCAAGTATGTCTGCGATGTCATGCACGACGGACAGACGGTGCTGCTGCTGAAAGGCGGGCGCGGCGGACTGGGCAACTTCCAGTTCCGTACGGCGACCAACCAGGCTCCGCGCTATGCACAGCCGGGTGAGCCGATGCAGGAGATGACCATTATCCTTGAGCTGAAGCTGCTGGCGGATGTCGGCCTCGTCGGCTTCCCGAATGCGGGGAAGTCCACGCTGCTGTCCTCGCTCTCAAGTGCCCGGCCGAAGATCGCCAACTATCCGTTTACCACCATGGAACCGTCGCTGGGCATCGTCAGCTATCGTGACAGCCAGAGTTTCGTGATGGCGGATATTCCGGGAATCATCGAAGGGGCAAGCGAGGGGAAGGGGCTCGGATTGCGGTTCCTCCGCCATATCGAGCGCAACTCCCTGCTGCTCTTCATGGTGCCGGGCGATACGGACGACATCAGGAAGGAGTATGAGATCCTGCTCAATGAATTGAAGCAGTTCAACCCTGAAATGCTCGACAAGCACCGTGTCCTGGCCGTCACGAAATGCGACCTGCTGGACGAGGAACTCATTGACCTGCTGCACGAGACCTTGCCTACGGATCTTCCCGTCGTCTTCATCTCGTCGGTCACCGGACAGGGTATAGACGAGCTGAAGGACAGGCTCTGGAAGGAACTGAATGCGGAAAGCAACAAGCTGCAGGAGATCACATCAGAAGATACGCTTGTCCACCGTGACAAGGACATGACGCGGTTTGCCGCTGAGCTGGAGGCTGAGGATGCCGATGTGGATGAAGTAGAGGAAGTGGGTGTGGACGAACTGGACGAGGTTGATGACCTTGACGACTTTGAATATACGGATGACTAAGCCTGTCCTGCATTATTACGATGTGGCCGATGGGATCGTGGCATTCAGTACGACACGCCACGGCGGGGTCAGCAGAGGGCGGCTTGCGACGCTGAACATCAATCCGTATCGCGGTGACGATCCGGCGGCAGTAGCTCGGAATCTGCAGTCGGTAGCGGCGGAGATCGGTGTCGAGCCGGATCGGATGATCCGTCTGCATCAGATACACGAGACCGCTTGTCTGGTCGTGACGGACGGTTTTCTCCATCTTCCTGCCGCAGAGCAGACTGCACAGGAAGAGGGGAAGGATGCCGTCGTGACCGATTGCCGGGAGGTCTGTATCGGTGTCCATACGGCGGACTGTGTTCCGGTCCTCTTCTACGACCCTGTCCGTCAGGCTGTCGGGGCGGCTCATGCCGGCTGGCGCGGCACGGTGAAACGCATCGTGCAGTGTACAGCGCGTCGGATGGAGGAGCACTATGGAACGAAGCCTTCCGACCTGAAAGCCGTCATCGGTCCCTGTATCTCCGAACGGAACTTCGAGGTGGGGCAGGAAGTTTACGATGCCTTCTCTGCTGCCGGCTTTCCCATGAGCCGAATCGCGAAGAGGCACGGAAAATGGCATATTGACCTGCCGCTGTGCAATCAGCTCCAGCTGGAGGAACTGGGCGTACCTGCCTCCCACATCTTCCAGTCGGGCATCTGTACCTACGACAAGTCCGACGATTTCTTCTCCGCCCGTATTCTCAAGGAAGGATTCGGCACGATCTATACAGGGATTCTGCTGCCTGCTCTGTCTCCTTCTGCAAAGACGGCAGGGTGAAAGGCGTTGCGGGCTCTTTTCCTTTGCCACGACAGGGGGGCTGTCCTCTCGGGCAAGGACGGATCGCCGTGTGTATCTTGGTTCCGGTTGTCAACGAGATATCCAGGTCTTCTGTTTTACCGGCAGACTCAGAGAACTCCCTTTCTTCTTTCACCGTTTTATTACGGTTTAAAAGAGTTCTTCCGTTGAATGCGTGGATGCTTTTCACATAGCTTTAACGGAAGAACCGAAGTGATTCATTCAACAAAGACATGGCAAGACCGTCAGCTGTCTATCCTGTTATTATTCTCCGATACAAAGACCTTTTCATTTTAATACGCTGAAATACAGATAGAATTTTGAAAAACCATTACATAATTTTAAACGAATCATCTGCAAATATAAAAAACACATGCAAAAAGCAGGATTGCAACCAGCAGTCAATCAGCAGGTTATTAAGCCGCTCGTAAAAGGTGCTTGATTGGACTTCAAAAGGGCGTTGGTAACACGCTAAGAGAGCACCTGTTGCAAGTCAATCAGGCATCTGTTAGAAGCCAGAAGAGCATGTGTCAGCTTGGTTTGCATGAAAACAGTTTACAAACACCGATGATAGGAGAATGAATCGTCTGTAGAAGACGGAAAGACATGGTGACGGACAGACTCGTATCTATTTGCCTTCTCTGCATTTCATCTTGTAGATTATCCCCCCTTTGCAAGACCATCTGATTTTGTATAGTCATACCCTGCAGGTGTATAAGCCTTTATCCTGTTCCCAATCTATCCATTTAACGGAAGAACCCTTAAAAAGTAATTTATATGATGCTTGTTATCCTTTGGAGGATCCTTTGCAGCACGCTTGCGTTGCTTACAAGTATGGAGGCAGTGCCTGTCATTCCTTTGATAATTTTATATCTGCAATCCGTTATCCTTACCTGTGCTGTGAGAACACACTGCTTTCTGCCGTTTGCCGGGGTGTATGCAATATGGCTGTTATCGTACCATGGGCAACTCCATACACTTCTGTATCGCACCCTTCTGGCTCAATGCTGGCATTCATTCCTTCTACCCGATTCACGTATTGATAGGGAATGTCTACTGTGCCTTGATGGGCATTTGTCATCTGTACCTTTGCCCTGACGGTTTCAGGACAGGAAATAAAGGTATGCTCCGGCCAGCAGTCCCAATGTCACAACGGTGATCACCGTGATGCCGTAGCGGACAATCCATGAGTGCTTCTCACCGATGATGCGCCTTACCTTCTCGCTGCGGAGTTCTATCTTGTCGTCTGCCATAATCTGTCCCTTCTGCTGTTAGTTTCCTAATTCCAACTGATTCCTCACGAGATTGTAGTATGCGCCGCGCTTCCGTGTGAGTGCTTCGTGACTGCCTGTCTCAACCACCCGCCCTTGTCCAGCACCACTATCTGTCCGGCATTCTTCACCGTGCTCAGCCGGTGGGCTACGATGACTACAGTCTTCCCCTTGTAGAACGCATCCAGATGCTCCACGATCATGCGCTCGTTGTTGGCATCAAGTAAGTTGGTGGCTTCGTCGAGGAAGATGTAGTCGGGATTCTTGTACACGGTCCTCGCTATGAGGATGCGCTGTTTCTGTCCCTGGCTCAGACCCACGCCGTCGCGCCCTATCTTGGTGTTGTACTTCAAGGGCAGTCCCATTACATAATCGTGGATGCAGGTTATCTCGGCTGCTTTCTGCAGCCGCTGCCTGTCTATCTCGTTATCATCTACGGCTATATTGCGGGCTATCGACTCGGAGAAGATCACGCCGTCCTGCATCACCACGCCGCACTGCCTGCGCCACCATTTCTTGTTGAGCGTGTTGACATCCGTCCCGCCGATGGTAATTTTCCCACCCAATGCGGGATAATAGCCCAGCATGAGTTTGATGAGCGTGGTCTTTCCACTGCCCGACGCTCCGACAATAGCCGTCACCCGGCCTTTGGGGATATTGAGACTTACATTATCTATGATAGTTTTCAGTGCGTGAGGGTCGTATTTGAAGTTTACGTTTTCAAGGTCTATCCCCCTGCCTTCTTCTTTCACTGAAGTTTCCAATCCCTGTTTTCCGTTCTCATCGTCCATACGGTGGATCTCGTTGATGCGTTCAAGACTGATCCTCACGTCCTGCACCGAATAGAAGAAACCCATCAGCTGCTCTACGGGAGAGTTGAGCTGTCCGATGATGTACTGCACGGCGAGCATCATACCCAGCGTGAGCTGTCCGTGGATGACGGCCGTGGCCGCCACCACCGTGATGACGATGTTCTTCAGCTCATTGATGCAGATGCTGCCCGCCTCCTGTGTCTGCTGGAGCTTCAGCGATTTCATCTGCACCCTGAAGAGGTCGGCCTGCACGTCCTCCCATTTTCAGCGACGGCGCTGTTCGCAGTCCTGCAGTTTTATCTCCTGCATGGAGGTGATGAACTCGTAGGTCTTGTTGTTGTTGACGGCCTGCTGCTCGAAGAGTTCATAGTCCAGGACTTTCCTGCGCCTCAGGAAAAGGGCGAGCCAGCCGCCGTAGAGCAGACTGCCGAGCATGAAGATGGCGAAGATGAGCCGGTTGTAGAAAAGCAGCACGATGCCAAACACGATAAAGGTAAAGAAAGAGAAGACAACGCTTAATGTCTGCTGCGTCAGAAATGTGTTGACGCGCCCGTGGTTGTTCATAAGCTGCATGAGGTCGCCCATCAGCTTGGTGTCGAAGAACGACATGGGCAGCTTCAAGAGCTTGATGAAGAAGTCGCTCACCAGAGAGATGTTGATTCGCATGGAGATGTGCAGCAGCAGCCAGCGGCGGATGAAATCGATGGCCGTACGGCTCACCGTGAGCATCAGCTGTCCCAAGAGTATCAGCCAGATAAAGCCGATGTCCTGGTTCTTGATGCCCACGTCCACAATGCTTTGCGTGAGGAGAGGAAGGATGAGCTGCAGCAGGCTGCCCACGAGCCGGCCTAAAACAATCTGCCCGAAGTATTTTCGATATTGCTTGATGTAACCAAAGAGGAATTTGAACGACCGCTTCTCATCTGTCTGCAAATCATTGCGATACAAGCTATCCAGCATTGCATAGAATCACTCTGTCTATATACTCTAAACATTCTATAGTCGCTTGATGTCTTTATTAAGAGAATTATTCCCCCTGTATATTGCTTTTCTTGTGTTCAGCTTATAAATAATATTTAGAGAGAAATTCCAAAGATGATAGTCTTCGGTCTGCGTAAAACGAAAGGAATCTATAAATTCCTTTTCTTTGAATTTCATTCCATGAAAAATATCTTTAGCCTGTAAGCTTACAGTCAGCCTGTCTGATAAAAATGTTTTTTGCAAACCGAAATCGATGGAATGATATGGCTGTAATTCAACTGCCCCCTGATTCCCACCTGTATTGTAGTAAACATAGGACGATAAAATGAAATTGTGTGGAAGCTGGAAGAACTGACTAAGAACTGCATAGGCAGATGTTTTGTTGTGCTTTATCTTTTGCCCTCTGTAATCGTACTTGAAAAAAGGCTGGATGACTCCTAAAGATAGTGAAGGACTCCATGCACCCCATTTCTTCTGCATATTCAGATACATATTGAGCGTCTTCAGTGCAGGATAGTTCCTGTATGTGCTCTCTACGATATTGTCTTTTCCATTGTTATAGAAATTTGTGGCTATGTAATTTTTGTTATACGTATAGGAAACGGACAGTCTGACAAATTTATAAGACGAATAGAACTGGGCAGAATATAGTCTTGACGGAACCAAAAGAGGATTACCATGCTGATACATATATTCATTCCCATAATAACTTGCATTGCTCAATTGTCTGAATGTGGGGCGACTGATCTGCGAATTGAACGACAATGTATGGCTCCAGCTCCCCACATTGTATGATACTCTGAATGATGGGAAAATATTCCTATAATGCTTTCTCAGACTGTTTGCTTCGTCGATGCGGTCATCGTATCTGTAGGCATAGTCCTCGTAACGTACTCCCCCGGACAATGATAGGCTCTTGATTTTCTGAGTCGTTTCTGCGTATAAAGCATATCTGTGTTCCTGTGTGCGATAGTCGGAATTAATGTCATTGGCCGATGCAATCGAAAGATTTCCATTATTACCTGTATAACCCCATTCTGCTCCCCATTTTATTTTTGTATCCGGAGAAATATTCCATGTCCAGTCTGACTTTACAGCAAAGAGGTTCTGCTTTCCATTCCCGGTGCTGTTTGCTTCTATCAAAGGCAGACTTTGACGGCTCTCTGCTGTGTTTTGGACATAATCATTCTCATTGCGTACATAGTCGGCATTGAGCGTGGTATTGACTTTGCCAAGAGTGCCATTATAGAAAGTATTGACGTGCAGATAATCGGTTTTATTCTTATAATGATTTTCAACCACAGCCGAATTAACCAATTGATGGTCTGTAAGGTAATTTAAAGTTCCATTTCTATGCTCCTTATTTGTATTCTGCGACCCGTCGAATGAAAAACCAAGAGAATGTTTATCATTAATGCTGTAATCAAGACTCAACTGATAGTTAAACGTCGGCGTTCTTGTCGATCCCCATTGTTCCCTGTCGTACTGATGCAGTGTTTCACCGATTTGCAATTCTGTCGATGCTGGCTGTGTAAGTCTGCCATGACTATACTGGTAGCCTGAATTTCCAGCAATGCTCAGTTTATGGAACTGATAACCCAACTCGACACTTTGTCCCCCCGACAGGTAAGTTCTCTGCTTCAAATTACTTCTTGACAAGAACGAGAAACCTTCACTTTTGCGCAGTGTCGTTATTCTTATCACAGCCCTTCCCGAGGCTCCGAACTCCGGTCCCGGGGAAGTGATTAATTCTATGTTCTTGATGTCTGAGGGTTGAAGACGTTCTACTTCGGTATAGGATCTTATCGGCCGCTTATTGATATAGATAATCGGGCTACCCTTTCCGAAAATCTCAATGCTGCCTGTACGACCCTTTACCGCACCCGGAAGCTGGGACAGCAAATTATCAACAGTGGGGAGCTTAGATAATATCGTACCCTGCACCTGCGTAAATAAAGAACCTTCTTCCTGCCTGAAAAGCGGCCTTGAGCCTGTAACAACCACTTCTGACAATGTACTTTTACTTTCCTCGACTACTATCTTCCTTAAATCCGTATCTTTATGAATCGATGAAACGGGAAGGAAAAGAGGCTGAAATCCGACGTATGAAATTCTTAGAATGGCAGCATCTGTAACTTTGGATAAAATAAAAAAACCTTTATCGTCGGTAGTAATACCACTTATATATGTTGAATCCTTTGATAACTGTACAACATTTGCAAATGGTAAAGGGCTTCCTTTTTTATCGACCACGACACCCTTTACACTCTGTGCATTGACATATGAAAATGAAAGGGAAAATAAAATAAATATACCAATCTTATGTTTCATTTCTTTTTGTATTTTAGAGCATGAAAATCTAAAAGAGAATCAAAATCAACCCTGTCAATGGGGCAAGGATCGTATTGTGTGTTCTGATGAAGTTTATTATATCTTCTTACTGTACAACCTCCATCGCATAATGGCAGAAATGTACAATGATGATATTGAGAATCAGAAAGCATATCAGAGCCGACAATGTATGAAGGAAGTAATAAATTTTGTATGTTTCCGTCAAAAAGGTTGCTGATAATCCTCTCTTTTTTGCCAACATCTACCCAACATTTATAAAATTCTCCTTCTGGGCCAATTATGATAGAATTAACACAAGTAGCGGCACATCCTCCTATTTGTGGTGATATGTCCACTTTTATATCTTCTATTCCATATTTTTCATACATTTCCTTCAGAAAAGCTATTTCCCCTTTGTCAGGTAGCATGCTACTTAAATTGCGCAGCGTAAAATCTTGTAAGTGATCCAAGCGTTTGGCAACAAAGTTCTCAAAACACTTGGATGTGTCAGACTTTTCATCAATCTTAGTGCTGTAAACATATCAAGCAGAAATCTGACATGACAAAGGTAGCAATTAAAAACGAGAATATCACTTCTTTCTGAGGAATTTATCACATCATGGATGTTTTTTCAAAGTTGGTTTCTGAGAAACTTACCGGATCTGTATTAGGCAGACGCAGCGGCAAGGCATTCGGCCATGGAAGCATTCCTTAGTGGTTTTCATACTCCCCATTGGTTGGGGTGGGGGATTTCATGCTTAGACAAGACACAAGAACCCCCGAAAATCCTCATATCTTTGTATAAAGCCTCAAAAAGGCATCTCAATATATGGAATTATCTCACAAGGAAAAATGCTGCGGGATTGAGGCAATCAAAGGATACACACCTCATTGCCCCTTTTGACGGTAACAAACATGTCATACCGGGATTTACTCCATATTTCGGAAGACCCCAACTTGTTCCCATATCATCGGTGTTTGTAAACTGTTTTCATGCAGTTCAAAGCTGAACATGCTCTTCTGGCTCCTGAAAGATGCCTGATTGACTTGCAACAGGTGCTCTCTTAGCGTGTTATTAACGCCCTTTTGAAGTCCAATCAAGCACCTTTTACGAACGGCTTAATAACCAGCTGATTGAATGATGGTTACGAACTCGCTTTCTACATGTTTCTTTTTGATTTGCAGATGATCTGTTTGGAATTATGTAATGGTTTTTCAAAATCCTGTCTGTATTTTCAGCGTATTAAATTGAAAGGTTTTTGTATCGGATGATGATGATAGAATAGACAGCCGAGGCGGTCTTGGCTATGTTTGTTGAATGAATCACTTCGCTTCTTCCGTCAAAGCTGTACGGAAAGCATCCATACATTTAACGGAAGAACCATTTTGGGAGTCTTCAGGGATCTGGCGTGATGAGGTCTGTCTCGTGTGTTGACGACTTTGATGAAATATGACACAGAGGCAGGGAGTGAAAGGAGGTGAAAAACCATAGCGCGGAGGCACTGTCGGTGTGTGGAGCAGCGGAGGTTATCGGAGAGTCTTATCAGAGCGTTTGTCTGTGAGAATGATGAATGGCGTTTATCCCCAAAAATGAAAGAACCCCGTACTCTCTGCCGCTTTTTGTGCCGTCAGTCCCTCCGTGATGTTTTTTCCTCTGCTTTCTCCGCTTCTCTGTGTGCTTTATTATGTAGCGGGCTTACTTCATCGCTCTCTATTTCGGAAGACCCGTTTTTTGCCTTTCAATCGGGCAGATGTCCTCTCTCAATGGAGGGACGGAAATGGAAAAGCGGCATGAGACACGCCTCGGGCGATGTCTTCATGCCGCTTTCCTGTACCCTGCCGTCAGCAGAGAGAGAGCGTTCTATTTTCCGCAGCTGCAGGCCGTCCACGGCTTCAGTTCCTTGAAGAAGTCGTGCCCTTTGTCGTCTACGAGGATGAATGCCGGGAAGTCCTCCACGGTAATCTTCCAGATGGCTTCCATGCCCAGTTCGGGGTATTCCACGCACTCAATGCTCTTGATGCTGCTCTGTGACAGTACGGCTGCGACACCGCCGATGGTGCCGAGATAGAAGCCGCCGTGTTTCTTGCAGGCGTCCGTAACAGTCTGCGTGCGGTTGCCCTTGGCAATCATGACGAGCGAGCCGCCGTGGTCCTGGAACTCGTCGACATACGGATCCATGCGGTTGGCCGTAGTCGGCCCCATCGAACCGCATGGGTAGCCCTTCGGTGTCTTGGCTGGTCCGGCATAGAGGATGGGATGATCCTTGAAGTACTGCGGCAGATCCTCGCCGGCATCCAGCCGTGCCTTGAGCTTGGCGTGGGCAATGTCGCGGGCGACGATGATGGTTCCCTTAAGATTGACACGTGTCGAGACGGGATATTTCGTCAGTTCAGCCCGGACGGCATCGATGCCCTTGTCGAGGTCGATCTCAATCCCCTTGCTTCCTTCGCCCGGCCTGCGGTATTCCTCCGGAATCAGTTCGCCCGGGTTGGTGTCCATCTTCTCGAGCCAGATACCCTCTTTGTTGATCTTCGCCTTGATGTTGCGGTCGGCAGAGCAGCTGACACCCATGCCGATGGGACAGCTGGCACCGTGGCGGGGCAGGCGGATGACACGGATGTCGTGGGCAAGATACTTGCCGCCGAACTGTGCGCCGAGCCCGATCTTATGCGCCTCAACGAGCAGCTTGGCTTCCAGGTCGGTGTCGCGGAAGGCGCGGCCTGTCTCGTCGCCGGTAGTGGGAAGGCTGTCGTAATACTTGATGCTGCCGAGCTTTACAGTGAGGAGGTTCTTCTCTGCGGAAGTACCGCCGATGACGAAGCAGATGTGGTAAGGAGGACAGGCTGCCGTTCCGAGGCTCTTCATCTTCTCAACGAGGAACGGGATGAGCGTGCCCTCGTTCTGGATGGTGGCCTTGGTCATGGGGTAGAAGTAGGTCTTGTTGGCGGAACCGCCGCCCTTGGCGACCATGACGAAGCGGTACTCCGCACCCTCGACAGCCTCGATGTCGATCTGTGCCGGGAGGTTGCACTTGGTGTTCACCTCGTCGTACATATTGAGCGGAGCATTCTGAGAGTAGCGGAGGTTCTCCTCGGTGAAGGTGTTGAACACGCCCCTTGAGAGTGCCTCCTCATCTTCAAACCCGGTCCATACCTGCTGTCCTTTCTCACCATGGATGATGGCGGTACCCGTGTCCTGGCAGAAAGGCAGTATGCCCTTCACGGCCGTCTCGGCATTGCGGAGGAACTGCAGGGCGACGTACTTGTCGTTCTCTGATGCCTCCGGGTCGGTCAGGATTTTCGCGACCTGCTCGTTGTGCGCACGGCGGAGCATGAACTCGCAGTCGTGGAAAGCCTCCTGTGCCAGCAGGGTGAGTGCCTCCTTACTGACCTTGAGAATCTCTTTACCTTCAAACTCACCGGTGCTGATACCTTCCTTTGATACCAGCCGGTATTCGGTGTCATCCTTGCCCAATTGGAACATTGGGGCGTATTTGAATTCAGCCATAATGTTTTGTTTGCCCGTCAGAGGAGGTGTCAAAGTACCGTCGGCTTCTCTGATACAGCTCCGCTCGGGGTTATCTGTTTGTTATATGATGTTTTTGTATGTTTTCGCCAGATACCCCCTCCCTGCCGGGAGGGGATAGATGTGTGTTTTCTGAGCGGTCAAGAGGGTGGGATTCCTCAATAGCCGAAGATTTCCTCTGTCGTCACCCGCTTGATCGGAGCGATTTTCTCCAACGCCTTCATGTCCAGCTCCTTCTCGTCGCCGAGGATGATGTACTTGTAAGGTTTGTCGGCAATGTACGTCTTCTCGAAGTCGATGATGTCCTTCAGCTGCAGAGCCGGCAGAGCCTTGTAGATCTTCTCGTTCAGCGAGCAGTCGAGTCCCAGCCGCTGTGCTGCGAGATAAGACGTAAGGATGCCGTATTTCGTTGTACGTGCGGAGGCCAGGCTCTTCATCAGGCTCTGCTTGGCGAGGTCGAAGCCGGCCTGACGTACCGGCATATCGTTGAGTAGTTTGTTGAACTCGTGTACACAGTCCATCATCTTGTCGTTCTGCGTGATGATGTAGGTGTAGAAGCTCTCCTTGTCGCCCAGCCGGTAAGGCTCGTCATACCGTGCAAAGGCCGAATAGGCCAGTCCGCGTGCTTCGCGCAGCTCCTGGAAGACGATGGCGTTCATGCTGCCGCCGAAGTACTCGTTGAAGAGTGCGATGACGGGGGCGCGGTCGGCCGACCATTCCTGATTCTCGTTGTGGAGCTGTACCATGTAGATGTTCTTGGCATCGTAAGGTGCGATGACGACCTCGTTCTTTGGTGTCGTCTGTTCCACGTAGCGTTTCTGTGCAGGGACTGCGGCGAATGTCTTCGGCGACCGGACGGTCTTCGTGACGAGCTGGTCGATGTCTTTCAGGCTTGACGGTCCGTAGTAGAGAACTGTCATTTTGTAGTTCTTCAGACTTTTCAGCATCGTAAGCAGCTCCTGTGGGTTCATCGCCTTCAAGGCCTGTTCGCTGAGGATGTTGCGTGTCGGGTTGTAGGTTCCGTAGGTCGCATAGTTCCTGAGTGCGGAGAAGTTGGCCTGCTGGTTGGCCTTGTTGTCGCTGCGGGTTTTCAGTATCTGTTCTACATAGAGGCCGTATGCCTGCCTGTCCGCCTTGGCATTGCCGATCAGGTCGTTCAGCAGGGCGAGTGCCTGCGGCAGGTTGGAGTTCAGACCGTTCAGCGTGATGTACGTACGTTCGTTCCTCTCGCTGATGCTGTAGTCGCACGCCAGCTTGTAGAACTGCTGCTTGATCTGTTCGTTGGTCAGCTTGTCCGTCCCTAAATAGTCGAGATAGCCGGCGGCATAGTTGAGTTTCGGATCATGCTCGTCACCGAACGGAAGGACGAAACACAGCGTGAAGAGGTCGTTCGTCGTGTCCTGCTTGTAGAGCACGGGCAGACCCTTTTTCGTCACGGCCTTGGTCAGATCACGCTTGTAGTCGACGAACTGCGGCTGGATAGGTGTTGTCTTCGTGTTCACGATTTCTTCCAGGAACGCACTGTGCTTGTCGTTGTTGGTAGGGATAGGTGTGATGGAAGGCTTTTCCACCTTTTTGATTGTCGTGTCGTTGCCCTGTTCCTTGTAGACGCAGGCAAAGTCGTTGCCGAAGAACTTCCTGGCATAGCTTACCACGTCCGCCTTGGTCAGCTTCGAGATACGTCCGATCTTCTCCACTTCCCGCTTCCAGTCCTTGTGGTTGATGAAAGCGTCCACGAACTGGTTGGCGCGGAACTGGTTGTTGTCGAGCTGTGTGTAATAGTAGCGTTTGTAGTTGTTGATGATGGAGGGCAGCAGGTCGTCTGAGAACTGTCCTTTCTTCAGTTTCTCTATCTCGGCCAGTGCGAGGCTGCGTACCTCCGGCAGGGTCTGCCCCGCCTTTGACTGTCCGTAGAGGTAGAAGACGGAATAGTCGGTCATGTCGGTCACGCCCGCTCCGATGTTCTGTACTTTCATCTTCTGGCTGAGGTCCAGGTCGAAGAGACCCGCCCGTCCGTTGGACAGCAGCTGTGCGATTACCTCGAGCGTGTCGATCTGCTGGGAGTTTGCAGCCTCGGCGCGCCATCCCATGAAGAACATCGGGGCTTCCTTTCCGATGACCGTCGTGTCGATGGGTGCGGTGATGGCCGGCTGGGCGGCATACTGCGGCACATCAATGTGTGCGCTGGGTTTCCAGCTGCCGAAATACTTGTCGATGACGGCTACTGTCTCGTCGGGATCGAGGTCGCCCGACATGCAGATGGCAATGTTGTTGGGGACGTAGTACTTGTGGAAATAGTTCTTGATGTTGACGATGGAAGGGTTCTTCAGGTGTTCTCCCCGCCCGAGGGTCGTCTGTGTTCCGTAGGGGTGCATGGGGAAGAGCTTGGCAAACAGAGCCGCATACATCTTGCGCCAATCGCTGGAGAGGCTGATGTTGTACTCCTCGTACACGGCCTCCAGTTCGGTGTGGAAGCCGCGGATGACCATGTTCTGGAAGCGGTCGCCCTGTACCTTCGCCCATGTGTCTATTTCGTTGGACGGGATGTTCTCCACATAACAGGTGACATCGTTGCTGGTATAGGCGTTCGTGCCCTCGCTTCCGATGGCCGTCATCATCTTGTCGTATTCGTTGGGGATGTTGTAGCGGGCTGCCAGCTGGGAGATGGAGTCGATCTGGTGATACCACTGCTTGCGCGCCTTGGGGTCGGTGATGCGCCGGTACTGCTCGAAGCGTGCCTCGATGGAATCAAGGTAGGGACGCTCCGCCTCGGCATCCGACGTGCCGAAGTGTGTCGTGCCCTTGAACATAAGATGCTCGAGGTAGTGTGCCAGTCCCGTAGTCTCCTTCGGGTCGTTGCGCGAACCGGTCCGTACGGCGATGTACGTCTGTATGCGTGGTTTCTCTTTGTTGACAGACAGATAGATTTTCAGTCCGTTCTTCAGGGTATAGATACGTGTCTGCATCGGGTCGCCCGGTACGCTTTCATAGCTGTAACGCTGTGCCTGTGCGGTCAGGGCGGCCAGCAGGAGCACGGCTCCCAGGAGAAGTCCCTTCAGGAGGGTAGGGTGAATGGAATGTTTTTTCATAAGTCAGTTGTTTTATACAATATATAAAGGTGATTTGTCAGTTCTCAAAGTCGATCTCGTGGTCGAGGCTGTTGACGAACGACTCGAAGACTTCCCGGTCCACGTCGCCCATCTCGTATTCCTTCTCTGCATCCTTCCTGATCTCCGCGATCCAGGCTCTTCGTGCCTCGATGTAGTCGTTTTTGATGCGTGCATCATCTTCATCGGTAATCTCCGTGATGCCGTAGTACTCCAGAATCAGGCGGTAGGTCCACGCCCACTGGTAAACCCGGTAGTTGTCGTTGATCTCGCAGAAGCGGTCGATCACCTCCTGAATCGTCTCCAGGCTGCCGTTCTTGATGTCGTCGATCAGCCGCTGCTCCTCCGATACGGGGAGCAGAAGCCCTGACAGGTCGTCCCATCTTCCGGTGCCTGTTTCGGTCTCCGGCTTGCCGAAGAAGCCCCGCTTGTGTGCCCGCTTGAGTACGGCTCCCATGTAGATGCGCAGTGCGATGTCGTAGTATTTGATGCCCTTGCGCAGGCTGCTGGCGTTGATGACGTACTCGTGGTAGTTGTACGACGAGACGTTGTCGCCGCTTGCCTGCCTCAGATTCTCAAGTATCTTCTTTCCCCGGAGAATCTCGCCGACGGAGAAAGGCGACAGCCAGTCGAAGTTGACAATGCTCTTCTGCGACTGCTGCGGGCGCATATCCCTCTTCGGCCACTTCCGTATGTCACGGTAAAGACCGACGGTGGTGATGTTCCTGCCTGGCACGAGGAACATCTTGTCGGCCTCGGCGATGAGGTAGGAGAAGGGCAGCGCGGTGGTGTTGGGATGGTGCATCAGCTTGCCGAAGCACACGGAGAATGTACCGATGGTCGCCGGCATGAGCAGATAGCTTCCGCTTGCCGTCTTCGTGCCGCGCTCCAGTATGCCCCAGTGCATCGGCCCCATCTTGTAAGCATGGTTGGAGAAATTGGTCCCCGATCCTGCATTGTAGAAAGAGAACATACCGCCGATAAGCAGCGAACTCTTGTGATGGGAGGCGCAGAACGGACCGCAGAAGGCCGCGCAGGCTTCCCCGTTCGCCATGAACGAATTGGCGAAGAATACGCTCTGTGATGCCGTGAAGCCGTTGGCTATCTGACAGGCTTCGCCCACGAAGCAGTCCTGCATCTTCACGCTGTTCACGATGCTCGACCCGTCAGAGATGATGGAGTTCTCGCAGATGACGCCCGTCCCGATGTAGACGCTGGCGTTCTCGGAGCTCAGGATGGTGCAGTCGCTCAGCCGGCTGGCCCCGGAAATCTCGCAGTCGTCCTGTATGACGGTGTTCGTGATCTCCTTCGTGTTGACGATCTTCACGTTGTTGCCGATCGTCCCGCGCTCGGGATTGGTGCGGGCGATCTCCTCCGACACCAGCCGGCGAATGGCGTTCTTGAGGTCTTTGTCGTTGAAGTGTTTCACCATGAAGGCGGCGAACTGGCTGTTGAGGTCGTGGAAGAGAATCACGTTGCCGTCGCCCACCTCGTTCAGTACCGAGATCAGGTTGCCCTCACCGTAGCTCGCTCCTTCCGTCGTCTCCATGACGGAGATGTTGGAGATGAGGCAGTCGTCGCCGATGGTGTAGTTGTTGATATAGTTCCCCACCTTTTCTATCAGGCAGTCATTGCCCACGGTCACATTGCGCAGGGTGGCGTCGTTGATGCCGGAATGCTTGAAGAAGTCCTTGGTAATCTCGACATTCTTCTGGCAGCAGCCCAGCCGGATGTCGCCGTAGAACATGACCCGGTGGAAGAACTTCGCCTGGAATCCGTCTTCGGAAACCTCCACCCGGTTCCAGTCTTCAGCCCAGCAGCTGTTCTTCTCCAGTGTCTCTATCTCTTCAAAGGTAAGGGAACGGTATTGCATACTTCTTTTCTTTAATTGTCCTGACAGATGGGTGAGCATAGGGAATGAGCTGTCCCGTCGTTTCTACTCCTCTATGTTATAGAGGAAATCGTTGTAGGGATATTTCTGGACGTGCAGCTCGCGCACTTTCTTGTAGAGCACCTCCCTGAACTCGTCGATATTCTCCTTTTTCTTGGCGGAAATGAACAGGCAGTTGTCATGCTCCTTTGCCATCCACGTCCGTTTCAGTTCGTCCAGCGTGATGTTTTCTTTCGTAGCAGGCGTGAGGTCGTCTTCTTCCTTTTCCACCCAGTGATAGTTGTCAATCTTGTTGAAGACGATCATCGACGGCTTGTCGGCGCAGCCGAGGTCGGCCAGTGTCTTGTTGACGACCTGTATCTGTTCTTCAAAGTCAGGATGGGAAATGTCTACGATGTGCAGCAGCAGGTCGGCTTCCCGTACTTCGTCGAGTGTCGACTTGAACGAATCGACCAGATCGGTCGGCAGCTTGCGGATAAATCCCACGGTGTCTGCCAGCAGGAAGGGGAGGTTTTCCACGACCACCTTGCGTACGGTCGTGTCCAGTGTGGCGAAGAGTTTGTTTTCGGCAAAGACCTCGCTCTTCGCCAGCAGGTTCATCGTCGTCGACTTGCCCACGTTCGTATAGCCCACCAGGGCGACCCGGATCAGCCGTCCGCGGTTCTTGCGCTGCGTGCTCTTCTGCTTTTCAATCTCGACCAGCCGCTGCTTCAGGAGCGACATGCGCTGCAGGATGATGCGGCGGTCCATCTCCAGCTGGGTCTCGCCCGGTCCGCGCAGGCCTACCGATCCCTTTCCGCCACCCGATCCCGAGCCGCCGCCCTGTCGTTCCAGGTGCGTCCACAGACGCTGCAGACGGGGGAGCATATAGCGGTACTGCGCCAGCTCCACCTGTGTCTTGGCGTTGGCCGTCTGTGCGCGCATGGCAAATATGTCGAGGATGAGCGAGGTGCGGTCCAGGATCTTCACGCCGAGTTCGTGCTCGATGTTGCGCATCTGCTTGGCAGAAAGTTCGTCGTCGAAGATGACCATGCCGACCGGATCATCCTCGTCTTCTTTCTGTTGGATGTATTCTTTTATCTCTTCGAGTTTTCCCTTGCCGACATAGGTGACGGCGCTCGGGCCGTTCAGACGCTGTGTAAAGCGTTTCACGGTCACGGCTCCGGCCGTATCGGCCAGGAACTCCAGTTCGTCAAGGTATTCCTTTGTCTTGGCTTCGTCCTGCTCCTTCGTGATCAGACCGACGAGGACGGCGGTCTCTGCCTTGACATCAGATAGGATGAATTCTTTCATTCGGTATGCTTCTGTTATGGCTTGTCTTCCTGTGCGGCAGCGTGCTTTCGCCCTGTCCGGGTCCGTGCAGACTGCCACATGGCAAAGGTAGTTATAAAATTCGGAAAATGCTAATGAGCGACCTTGAAAATTGTCTTTCCGCTGGCGGTGCGGCACCGGAAGCCTTCATGCAGGCGTTCAGAAGCTGTACTGGAATCCTATCGAGGCAAATTCTTTCAGCTGCCAGTAGGCATGGTGGTCATCGCGCCGCACGCCGTCGTCGAAGCGCGGGTAGATGAAGATACGGCTCGAAATGTAGCGGTTGAAGCGGAACGTGAAGGTGTTCTCCCATTCCAGTTCCGAACGTTTGTAGGTGGAATAGCCGTAGAGGCGTGTCTTCCATGACAGCTGTTCCAGCAGCTTCCACTCCAGGTCGACGGTGAACTCAGAACCGAAGTCGTGCAGGAAATGCCGTCCTTCATCGATTCCCAGCCGGTCCGACAGCTCGAGCATACGGGCGTACTTCATGTTGTAGGCCAGCGGGGCCAGGTGGAAGTTGCCTTTCAGGCGGTGGTCCAGCCAGTCGACGGCATAGTCCATACCGAGGGAGAGGTTCAGGTTCAGCGGCGAGAGGAAGGCGGCATACACCTTCGGGTCGTTCGAGCGGTAGGAGCGGGCAAACTGCGTGTTGCCGATGAGCTGCACCGTATAATACCAGCGTTTCGTCGCCTGCAGGCCCAGTTTCGACGTGAGGCGTATCAGATCCTCCGTGCTCTTGACGCTGTGCAGCGAGTCCGAACGGCTGCTCTGCATGCCGTATTTCAGTTCCAGCCGGTTCTCCCACTTCACCTTCTGCTTGTTGTTGTAATTGGCCTGCATGACCAGCGATGCCAGGGCCGAATAGTTGCTTTCGCCCCCTTTGTACCAGTTGCCTGTCACGTAGTTCTGCAGGAACTGCAGGGCATAGTCGCCCTGGAATGTCCAGAAGTTAGGGCGCAGCACCATGATCTCCACCGGGGCGGTCTGCGGTTCGGCAGGCTGTCCCGTCACCTTCTCCACCAGTTTCACGTCGTGGCGGATCGGGGTCTCTATCTCGTCGAGTCTCCCCTGCTGCATCCGTATCTTGCGGTCGGTTCCGGTGACAAGGTCGGGACGCGACAGATAGAGGTGCATCAGTTCTGCGAGGAATGGATTGTCTTTCCGGTCACGTGTAAACAGCCCTTCCGGCACGCTGCCGTAATAGGTAAGGGGCATGAACAGCTGCATGGCATTCCGCTGCAGCGTACTGTCCGGTCTTCTTCCCTGCGGCTTCCGGGAAAACAGGCTGTCCTTTAGAGCGTGGATGGAGTCGGTGTACGCCTGCTCGCACGCTGCCGCCGGCTGTACATCCTTATGGGCAGATGCGGGATGGTGGACTTGGGCGGCGGCGGTCAGTCCCATGCCCAGGAATATCGTGATGAAGAGTTTCTGTATCATGCTGTGAATATAACAGGTGCAAACTTACGGCATTTTTTTCAATTACTGCCCCTGTTTCCGGAAATTCTTTTGCAAGTCATGACGATACAGCCGAAGACAAAGGCCGGGACGGCATCCCGACCGGTCGTGTATGGCTTGCCGTCCGGCTGGACGGGAAATGGAGGGGCAGCGGTCTTGTGTGCGGCTTGACGGGCCGGGCGTACACAGCACACTTTTCTTGGTTCTTCCGTTCAATGTATAGATTGGAAATAAAGGCCTGTGCACAGGCAGGGTATGACCGTCCGGAAGCAGATGCCCTTGCAAAGGATGTTAGACAGAAAGATAAGATGCGGAAAATGCGAATTGAGGCGATGCCTGTCCATCAGTCCGTCTTTCCGTCTTCTACAGACGACTTATTCCCACATTATCGGTATTTGTAAACTGTTTTCATGCAGTGCAAAGCAACACATGCCCTTCTGGCTCCTGAAAGATGCCTGATTGACTTGCAGCAGGTGCCCTTTCAGCGTCTTACCAACGCCCTTTTGAAGTCCAATCAGGCACCTCTTTTGAACGGCTTTGTAACCGGTTGACTTGCTACTGGTTACGAACTCGCTTTTTCGTGTGTTTCTTCGTATTTGCAGCTGATCCGTTTGAAATTATGTAATGACTTTTCAAAACCTTATCTGTATTTTCAGCATATTAAAATAAAAAAGGCTTTTGTATCGGAGGATGATGATAGAACAGACAGCCAAGACGGCCCTGACTATGTTTTTTCAATGAACTCCGGCTCTTCTGTTAAGGCTATGCGAAAAGCATCCACGCACTTGACGGGAGGACCGGGAAAAGGGTCGGAATCCGAGGGCCTTGGACGGGTTTGACAGGTTGGATGTACACGAAATACTTTTTTGGAAAAAGGAAACGGTGAATGCCGTCTGTTCAGATTATTTTAGTAACTTTGCCTCCGGCCCGACAGGCTTCAGGCGGTCTCTGGAAATTCCCTTTGATGGATTTCTGCCTTTCAGGCGGACAGGCGCTGCTGTTCCCCTTGGTAGAGCATGGCGGCTGTCCGGCGGAAAGAGAGGCGGAAGATGCCGTACAAGAGTATAGAAGGCACAAAACGTTGGAAGGATTCCTGTCAGCGGCCGTCCGGCGTGGTGTTTTCAGAACAGTCCTTTCATGGTCAGGATCGGCCGGTAACAAGTAACTAAAAACAGTAGCAAACAACAATGAGTATCAGAAAATCATGGGCTGCCCTGTGTCTGCTGGGCAGCCTGCTCCTACCGTCAACAGCATCGGCACAGTTCAACTGGCCCTACAAGATCACCGGCGGAAAGGCCGTCACGGAAGTGCCTGCACGCCCGGCAGGACAGGAGAGTGCCCTGAACCTCTCCGCCCCGAAGATGAAAGTCGTGCGGGTGGCCTTCGTCGGACTGGGCATGCGCGGCCCCAGTGCGGTGGAACGCTGGATGCACATCCCCGGCATCCAGGTGATGGCCCTCTGCGACCACGAACGCGGCAGAGCCGAGAAATGCCAGGACATTCTCCGCAAGGCAAGCATGCCTGCCGCCGACATCTACTCCGGTGAGGACGGATATAAAGAACTCTGCCGGCGCAAGGACATCGACCTCGTCTACATCGCCCCCGACTGGAAGCACCACTTCCTCGTCGCCCGGGAGGCGATGACGCACGGCAAGCACGTGGCCATCGAGGTGCCGGCGGCGATGAACCTGTCGGAAATCTGGCAGCTGATCGACCTGTCCGAGAAGACCCGCCTGCACTGCATGATGCTGGAGAACTGCTGTTACGACTTCTTCGAGCTGAACTCGCTGAACATGGCGCAGAAGGGTGTCTTCGGCGAAGTGCTTTACGTGCAGGGAGCTTACCGCCACGACCTGACACCGTTCTGGGATGCCTACTGGAAGAAGGATGCGCAGGACAGGCTGGGCTGGCGGCTGGACTACAACCGGAAGTTCCGCGGCGACATCTATGCCACACACGGCCTCGGACCTGTCGCACAGGTACTGGACATCCACCGCGGCGACCGCATGAAGACGCTCGTCGCCATGGACACGAAGTCGGTCAACGGTAAGATGCACGTGGAGCAGATGACCGGGGAAAAGTGTGACGGATTCCGCAACGGCGACCAGACGACGACGCTCATCAGCACGGAGAACGGCAAGGTCATCGAAATCCATCACAACGTGATGACCCCGCAGCCGTACAACCGTATGTACCAGCTGACAGGCACACGGGGCTTCGCCAACAAATATCCTGCCGAAGGCTATGCGCTGTCGGCCGGCGAACTGAAGAAGTCGGGCGTCACGCCGTCGGCCGATGACCTCTCCGGACACTTCTATCTGTCAAAGGCAGATGCACAGGCACTGGTGCGGAAATACGAAAGTCCGCTGGTTGCCAAGTACGAGAAGGAGGCGAAGGAAGTCGGCGGACACGGCGGAATGGACTTTATCATGGATTCCCGGCTGGTCTACTGTCTGCAGAACGGCCTGCCGCTGGACATCGATGTCTACGACCTGGCCGAATGGTGCTGCCTGGCCGAGCTGGGCACCATCTCCATGGACAACGGCAACATCCCGGTCGAGGTGCCCGACTTCACGCGCGGCGAATGGAACCGTGTCAAGGGCTTCCATCACGCATACGCATCGCCTGCCGATGAGGCGCAGGCGGCTGCGGACGCCATGGCTTTTACGGCCAGACTGAAGGAGAAGGGGAAGAAGTACTGGGAGAAGGCTGACAGATCCTCCGGAAAGAAATAGCCCCTGCCTTCCTGCTACGACAAATGCCGTAACTCTCAATACGAAGAGTTACGGCATTTTCCGTTGTTGTCCGTGGGGCTGAAAGCCGCCTTTCCCTTTCCGGGTCTTTGTGTCTTATTTCCTCAGAGCCAGGTTGTAATTGTAATATTCGGTCTTTCCCGTTATGTCCTCAAGCACCTCGAGGAACGGCGGGAAGTTGACATCCTCGTGGTCGACGATGCCCTTCGTCTCGAGAATCTGCAGGCCGGAGGCAGGCGACAGGTAGGTGTCAAGCTCGAAGAACTGTCCCCGCCAGATGAAGGTCTTGCGCACCTTGTGGATGGACAGGCGGTAAGGGTCGGCCTGCCGCATCAGCGACTCGTAGAGGTTGTTGTCGATCTGCCGTTCCGTCACCACCTGCTCGTTGTTCGGGAGGGTCTTCTTCGTCGTGCGGACGTTGATGGAGACGCCGTTCAGCGTGCGTCGGCGGAGACGCACCTCGCTGCGCGGCTCCGAAGTGAGGTAGGTCTGCATGATGTCGCTCTCGATGGCATCCGGAATCTCGCCCGTCAGGCGTACGATGTACTTGCGTTCCTCGATGACCTGCTGGGGAATCTCCAGCACATTGGAGATTTCCTGGAGCACACGGTTGATCTTCGTGTCGAAGTTCTCGTGGTTGTTGATGACGCGCAGGTGCGGATGTTCCGACCATGCCTGGATGACCTTCTTGTCCAGCTCGCGGGCAAGCTCCAGCCCCTCCGTGCGCTCGGCGTTGTTAGCCGTCGTATAGAACTGCTCGGCTCCGTCGGCGGCGCTGACGAGGTGGAGGACCGCATCGTAACGGGCACGGAGCTGTTCGGACGATGTGCCGGCGGCGGCCGTTATCTCCTCCCACATCTCCGGCTTCATGTAGGCCGAAATGTCCATCGTGCCGCGGTCGCAGACGATGATCGTCGGTGTCTTGATAGTCTCCGCCATGCGTGTGAACCTGTCTTCCAGGTCGAGCTGTGTTTCCAGCGTCGCCTTCTCACCCTCGTAGAAGAAGGCGCGGTTGTCCGTAAGGTAATCCATGCCGGCCTGGCTGAAGAGCGTCGGCACTTCAGGAATGATGAACACCTTGTAGCCGAGACTTGAGAAGTGCTCGATGACCTTGACGAGGGCTGTCGTTTTCCCGGCGCAGGGGCCGCCGGTAAGTACTATTCGTTTCATGACTGACTGAAAAATCCCCTCCACCCGAAAGTGAAAGGGATTCTTATCTAACATTACTGCTTTACAGTGCGAAAATGCGCATGTTGAATTACTCGGCCGCCGAAGTCTCCTCCTCGGCTGCCGGTGCCTCCTCAGCTGCGGGAGCCTCTGCAGGCTGCTCGGCCGGAGCTTCCTCTGCTGCCGGTTCCGGCTGGTTCTCTGCAACGACCGTTACAGGGATCTTGACTTCAACTTCCCTGTGGAAGTGAACGGTAGCCTCGGAAGTACCCACCTTCTTCATGTCGTGCATGGTCACGATCTTGCGGTCGATCTCGATGCCGCGCTTGGCAAGCTCTTCCACGACGGCAGCTGCATTGACAGAACCGTAGGTGACGCCGGTCGCAGAGACCTTCGCTTCGATGACGACCTCTACGCCGTCCAGCTGGGCTGCCTTCTTCTCTGCCTCTGCCTTGAGCGCTGCAAGCTTTGCAGCCTGCTGCTTCAGGTTCTCGGCCAGCTGCTTTCTGGCAGACGGAGAGGCGATGACGCCTTTGCCTGTCGGGATGAGGTAGTTACGGCCGTAGCCGTTCTTTACTTTTACGATTTCGTTCTTGTATCCAAGACCGATAATGTCTTCTTTCAGTATAATTTCCATCTATTGACCTCCTTTTTACTTCATCAAATCGGTTACGTATGGAAGCAGCGCAATCTGACGGGCACGCTTGATGGCCTGTGCCACACGGCGCTGATACTTCAGGGAAGTACCGGTGATGCGGCGGGGAAGGATCTTGCCCTGCTCGTTGAGGAACTTCTTGAGGAACTCGCCGTCCTTATAGTCGATGTACTTGATGCCGCTCTTCTTGAAACGGCAATACTTCTTCTTCTTCGTGTCGATGGAAGGAGCGGTCAAATAACGGATTTCTGATTTCTGCTCTGCCATGGTTAAGCCTCCTTTTTAGCTGCCCATTTGGCACGACGCTTCTCTGCATAGGCAGCAGAGTACTTGTCCTGCTTAACGGTGATGTAACGAATGACCTTCTCGTCGCGGCGGAAGCCGGTCTCAAGAGTGTCGATAACTGATGGTTCTGCGTTGAACTCCAGCAGCGCATAGAAGCCGGATGACTTCTTCTGGATGTTGTAAGCCAACTTCTTCAGACCCCAGGCCTCCTCGTTCAAGATCTCAGCACCGTTGTCGGTGAGCAGTTTCCTGAATTTAGCGACCGCTTCCTTCATCTGTTCGTCAGACAAAACGGGAGTCAAAATGAAAACGGTTTCGTATTGATTCATACTGTCTGTAAAAATAAAATGTGACTAAACTGCACCTGCTTTCGCAAAATGCGGTGCAAAAGTACGGCTTTTTGTGCAACTGACCAAATCTTTTTCGTACTTTTGCGTCTGCTAACAGCATATTTGCAGATTCGTATGAAGAAATATATCAAACACTTAGGCGTTGCGGCTCTCCTCGCAGGGATTCTCCTGTTTGTCCTTCATGTCGTCCTCCGTTTCCGGGGCAACACGCTGCTGTTCACGGGACTGGCTCTTGTCGTGGGGGGAGTCGTCGTTTTCGTCAAAGGGGAGGGACTTTCTGCGGCTTCCCCTTCCGATGAGGGAGAAGCACCGAAGCCACGGCCGGAAGTCAGGGGCGGAGGAGCTGCCGGCTGACCTTTCCATTCGCCGGAGGCTGATGCCGGCCTCGGGCAGTGCGGCGCATCTTGTGCGGCAGGTTGTTCCCTTCTCCGTCGATAGGCGGGAAGCGTGCGAGTCCCCGGCACGTCCGGTGTTCACGGACGATACCCTGTGTGGCGGCTTCCCGCACGGCAGGTGGCGGACAGCCGCACATCGGCAGGAGGCGGGATGGCGGAATCCTTCCTGCCGTCATGATGTGCCGGGAAGCTGATGACCGGCAGGTGCGGAAGCCGTCTGCCGGACGGCGGTGTCCCGACAGACTCCCCCTGTCCGTTCAGTGCTCTGCGCACCGTCCCTGTCCGTTGGCAGGACGCACTGGATTCATCGTTCTCCGCCAGCGGCTTTCAGGCTCATGTCAAGTCCTTTGACACTGTGGGTAAGCGCGCCGAAGGAGATGAAGTCGACACCGGCCTTCGCATAAGGGATCATCGTCTCGAAGGTGATGCCGCCGCTCGACTCCGTCTCGCAGCGTCCGCCGACCATCTCCACCGCCTTGCGTGTGTCCTCGGGTGTGAAGTTGTCGAACATGATGCGGTCGCAGCCCTCTGCCAGAGCCTCCTCCAGCTCCTTGAAGTTCCGCACCTCACACTCGATCTTGAGCCCCTCCTTGTCGTGTTCCTTGCAGTACTGCTTGGCCCGTGAGATGGCGTTGTGAACGCCTCCGCAGAAGTCTATGTGGTTGTCTTTCAGGAGAATCATGTCGAAGAGCCCGATCCGGTGGTTCATCCCGCCGCCGATCTTCACCGCCTCTTTCTCCAGCATCCTCATGCCCGGTGTCGTCTTGCGGGTGTCGAGGACGCGCGTCTTCGTACCGGCATCGATCAATGCCTGCTGGTATCTGTGCGTCATGGTGGCAATGCCGCTCATGCGCTGCATGATGTTGAGCATGAGGCGTTCCGTCTGCAGCAGGCTGCGTTCGCGCCCCTTCACGCTCAGGGCAATATCGCCGGGCTTCACGTGCGAACCGTCTTCCATGTAGACCTCCACCTGCAGTTCCGGGTCGAAGTGATGGAACACCTTTCTTGCAATTTCTACTCCGGCCAGTATGCCTTCCTCCTTGATCAGCAGCCGGCTCTCGCCCATGGCGTCCGCAGGAATGCAGCAGAGCGTCGTATGGTCGCCGTCGCCGATGTCTTCGCTGAAAGCGAGTTCGATGAGTCTGTCGTTGAGTTCTTCTACTGATAGCATGATGTATTCGATTTTGAAATTATAAACCTAATCGGCTGGAAATCTCCAGCATTCTCTGGATGGGCCTGACCGCCTTCTCCGCCACTTCGGGCTCTACCTCGACGGAGGGCCACTCGTATTTCAGGCAGTTGTACAGTTTCTCCAGCGTGACGAGCTTCATGTAATTGCATTCGTTGCAGGCGCAGGTGCTGTCGTCGGGCGGTGCGGGGATGAATGTTTTCTGCGGGGCCGACTTCTGCATCTCGGTCAGGATGCCGCTTTCCGTAGCTACGATGAACTCCTGTGCGTCGTCCGTAATGCTGTATTTCAGCAGGGCCGCCGTGCTTCCCACCTTGTCGGCCAGGCTGATGACAGGCCCCTTGCATTCGGGATGTGCCAGTATTTTGGCCGCCGGATGCTCACGTTTCAGCTGTAGGATCTTCTCCACCGAGAACTTTTCGTGTACATGGCAGGCTCCGTTCCACAGTACCATCTTCCGGCCGGTAAGCCCGTTGATGTAATTGCCGAGGTTCTGGTCCGGACCGAAGATGATGGGGGTGTCTTCCGGCAGGGACTCCACTATCTGGCGTGCATTGCCGCTCGTCACCACGACATCGGTCAATGCCTTGGTGGCGGCCGTCGTGTTGACGTAGCTTACCACCGTATGGCCCGGATGCGCTTTGACGAACGTCTCGAACTCGTCGGCCGGACAGCTTTCCGCCAGCGAGCAGGAGGCATTCAGGTCGGGGACGAGTATTTTCTTCTCCGGGCAGAGTATCTTGTTCGTCTCACCCATGAAATGCACGCCGCACATGACGATGATGTCGGCGTCGGTCGCCGCCGCCTTCTGTGCCAGCGCCAGGCTGTCTCCCACGAAGTCGGACAGCTCCTGGATGACGCCCTCTGTATAGTAATGTGCCATGATGAGGGCGTTCTTTTCCCTGCACATCCTGCGTATTTCCGCTTTGATATCTGTGTTTTCAGGGATAGGCTCGTCTATGAAGCCCTGTTCCTGCCATTTCTTGTCTGTCATTTTATTCAATTATAAAGCAAGCAAAGTTTAATTATAATGCGTGCGAGGTGCAGTTGTCATGAACGTGAAATGCACTTGCCCGGCGGTGGAAAGCGTCGGAGACCCGTATTCCCGCAGGGACTTTCCGTTTCCCGTTCTTACTGTTTCCGGTCGTAGGCGTGCTTCGGATAGTCCACGGTATAGTGCAGTCCGCGGCTTTCCTTCCGCTCTATGGCCTGCCGGGTTATCAGGTAGCCGACGTTGATCATGTTGCGCAGTTCGCAGATGTCCTTCGTCGCCTTCACCCGTTTGAAGAGGTCTTCCGTCTCCTCATACAGCAGGTCCAGCCGGTCCCACGCACGCTTCAGGCGCAGGTCGCTGCGCACGATGCCGACGTAGTTGCTCATGATTTCGCCGACTTCCTTGACGCTCTGCGTGATCAGGACGTGCTCTTCATTGGTCATCGTTCCCTCGTCGTTCCATTCGGGAATGTCCGTGTTGTAGTCGTAGCCGTCTATCACCCGGAGGGAATGTTCGGCTGCCGACTTGGCGTAGACGACGGCTTCTATCAGTGAATTGCTGGCCAGGCGGTTCCCGCCGTGCAGCCCCGTGCAGGAACATTCGCCTACGGCGTAGAGCCTGTGGATGGAGCTTTCCGCATTCAGGTCGACCTTGATGCCGCCGCACATATAGTGGGCACTGGGACAGACCGGTATGTAGTCTCTGGTGATGTCTATGCCGATGCTCAGGCATTTCTCATAGATGTGCGGGAAGTGCCGCCTGGTCTCTTCGGCATCCTTGTGCGTCACGTCGAGGCAGACATGATTCAGTCCGTGAATCTTCATCTCGTGGTCGATGGCCCGTGCCACGATGTCGCGCGGGGCCAATGACAGCCGTTTGTCGTACTTCTGCATGAACTCCTTTCCGTCCGGCAGGCGCAGCACGCCGCCGTATCCGCGCATCGCCTCGGTGATGAGGAAGGCCGGATGGGTCTCCGCCGGATTGTAGAGGACGGTGGGGTGGAACTGTACGAACTCCATGTCCTTCACGGTTCCCTTGGCCCGGTAGACCATTGCGATGCCGTCTCCTGTGGCGATCACCGGATTGGAAGTCATGGCATAGACGGCTCCCACACCGCCTGTCGCCATGAGCGTGACTTTGCTCAGGAACGTGTCGACCTTCCCGGTCTCGGGGTCGAGGATGTATGCTCCGTAGCATTCTATGTCCGGTGTCCGGCGCGTCACCTGTACGCCGAGGTGGTGCTGTGTGATGATTTCCACGGCGTAATGGTTCTCGAACACGGTGATGTTGCTGTCGTTCCTCACGGCTTCCATCAGCCCGCGCTGTATCTCGAAACCGGTGTCGTCGGCATGGTGGAGGATGCGGAAGTCGCTGTGCCCGCCCTCCCGGTGCAGGTCGTAGTTGCCGTCCTTGTTCTTGTCGAAGTTCACACCCCATCCGACGAGCGACCTGATGGCGTCAGGGGCGTTGCAGACGACGTGCTTCACGGCAGACAGGTCGGAAATGTAGTCGCCGGCGACCATCGTGTCGTTGATGTGCTTCTCGAAATTGTCTACGGCAAGGTTGGTTACGGCTGCCACGCCTCCCTGTGCCTTGGCCGTGTTGGCTTCTTCCAGGGAGGTCTTGCATACAAGTGCGACCTTTCCCTTGCCGCTTTTCGCCACGCTCAGCGCATAGCTCATTCCTGCGATACCGCCGCCGATAACGAGGAAGTCGAATTTGTGTATCATATTTCTTTGTTCTGATATCAATCAAACATCAGTGCAAAAGTAATAAAAAATGCTGTAATACCATTTGAAAAGAGGATTTTAAATCGTCGGAACGGGAAAAAGGCAACGCCGTCCTGCCCCTTATGGGGAAAGGACGGCGTTGCCGTGTGTGCATCTTCCATACAGCAGGGCCGTATGGCGGCGGTACCGTTTACTCCTCGTCCGGTACGATGAGCTTGTAGCCCTTGCCGTGGATGTTGATGATTTCAATCTGATCGTCCGGTTTCAGGTGCTTCCGCAGCTTGGTGATGTAGACGTCCATCGAGCGTGCGTTGAAGTAGTTGTCGTCGATCCAGATGGTCTTCAGCGCATAGTCACGCTGGAGGATTTCGTTGGCATGGGCGCAGAGCAGCGCCAGCAGCTCGTTCTCCTTCGTGGTGAGCTTGGTGGCCTTCGCCGGGTCGCCGTCGAGCGTGAGGAGCTGCTTCTGGGTG
This sequence comes from Prevotella multiformis DSM 16608, assembly GCF_000191065.1. Lineage (GTDB taxonomy): Bacteria > Bacteroidota > Bacteroidia > Bacteroidales > Bacteroidaceae > Prevotella > Prevotella multiformis. The sequence continues at coordinate 471,487 of NZ_GL872282.1, read as the reverse complement.
TCGAACGTGAAGCGTCCGACCTTGTACATGGTAGACTCCTTGGTCTTCTTGCCCCGGACGCGGCGCAGGATGGCCTCGATACGGAACACGAGCTCCTCCATGGAGAACGGCTTGGTGATGTAGTCGTCAGCGCCGATCTTGAAGCCTTCCAGGATGTCCTCTTTCAGCTGCTTGGCCGTGAGGAAGATGATGGGGACGTCCGTGTTCGCCTGGCGGATCTCCTGTGCAAGGGTGAAACCGTCTTTCTTCGGCATCATGACATCCAGCACGCAGATGTCGTACTTGTTCTTCAGAAAGGCCCTGTAACCCACCTCGCCGTCGGGGCAGAGGTCGGCCTGATAGCCCTTCGCCTGCAGATATTCACTCAACAGTGTGCCGAGATTCTCATCGTCTTCACACAGCAGGATTTTCAAATTCTCATCCATAGTCTGTTCGTATTAATTTGTTTTTATTCGTGTTTACGCTTCGTCTTCCGCATCTCGGATTACCGGGAGCTTGATGACGAACTTCGTCCCCTTCCCGTATTCGCTCAGCACCTTGATCTCTCCGTCGTGCAGGTCGACCATCCTCTTCACGTAGGCCAGCCCGAGCCCGAAGCCCTTCACGTCGTGGCGGTTGCCGGTGTGTACGCGGTAGAACTTGTCGAAGATCTTTTTCAGATTCTCCTTCTTGATGCCCTGCCCCGTGTCGCGTATCGAGAGGTAGAGGTGCTCGTTCGTGTTCCAGGTCTTCAGGTAGACGTTCAGCGGCTCATCGGGTCTGGCATACTTGACGGCGTTGTCCAGGAGGTTGAAGATGACGTTCTGGAAGTGCATCTCGTCGACGTACATCGTCGAATCCACCGCCTCGATGTCCGTATAGACCTTGCCGCCCGTATGCTCCACGCGCAGGGTGAAGGAGTGGGCGATCGCCTCCACCATTTCGTTGAGGTCGATGTACTTCTTCTTCAGCACTGCCTTCTTGCGGTCGTACATGCTCATCTGCAGCACCTTCTCTACGAGGAAGCGCAGCCGCTTCGACTCGTCGTTGATGACGCTGCCCAGATGTTCCATCATCTTCGGACTTTTCGCAAGACTCTTGTCGTTCATCATCTGGGCCGCCAGTGAGATGCTTGCGATCGGAGTCTTCAACTCGTGCGTCATGTTGTTGATGAAGTCGTTCTTTATCTCGCTGTACCGTTTCTGCCGGAAGATGATGACGATCGTGAAGATGAACGTCACCAGCAGCACGAACGTGAAGATGATGGAGGGGATCATGAACCGCACGCTGGAGAAGATGTAGTTGTTCATGTCCGGGAAGTGTACTTTCACCACCCCCATTCTGTTGACCGGGTCGTTGCGGAAGAGCACCTGCGAATAGGTATTCTCCTCGCCGTCGCTCACATAGTCGGGACAGCGGTAGACCTCGCGTCCGTCCTGGGTCGTCACCGTGAAGTGATAGGGGATGTTGATGCCGTTGTTCATCATCTCCGCCTTCAGGTCCTGGTCCAGCAGCTTGAAGTTGATGCGCTGGCGCAGCGGCTTGTCCGATGCCGAGTAGAGGATGTTGTAGATAACCTCCTCCAGCATGGCCTTCTGGTAGACGTAGCGGTTGCGGACGATCTCCTGCATGTTGCGTTTCGTCGCCGAGAGCGAACTGCTGTCGTTGCGCAGGATCATCGCTTTCGGGGTCAGGGAAGGCTTCGACTGGAGCAGTTTCGCCTCGAAGGACGTGTAGGGCTCTCCCTGGTTGTCGGTGGCGGGCGGCTGGTGGGCTGCCGTGGGGGTGCTGCCCGGCGCCGCCGTCTCCGTGTGCGACATCCGTTCCTTCCTGTTGACATCGTCTTCCAGATAACGAAGGGTCTCGTTCAGCTCCATGTTGCGGGAGGCCTGATAGAGGGCGCGGTTGACCGACTCGTCAAACTGTTCCTTCTTCATCTCAGCCATCTCTTCGATGTAGTTGAGCTGGAGCAGAAGCAAACCAAGGAACGAAAGTCCCATGATTACTGCAATAGTCCAAATTGTCTTCTTCTTCATTATCTGCTGTTTCGTTGCCTGCGTGCCGCAGAAAGTCCGTGTGCGGCACCGTGGTTTGTTCTCGTGGATGCAAAGATAAGATTTTCTTAAATCATTAACATATAAAAGTTAATAAAACTGCCTGTTTTTTATTTTGTTAACTTATCTTGTTGATTCTGTTTGATAATAATGAATTATAGTCACTGCCTTTCAGCTTTTATCCAGCCGCTGCCGCCGACTGGTACGGCTTTCTTTTCTGTATTTTCCACCTTATTATATAGCGGACAGTCCGGAAGTCGTGCGTCCAGTACCTCCCGTCTCGAGATGCGGGCCGGACCGGGGCGCATCCTGTCCGGGCGGCCGTCCGGCCCGCAGCCTCTTCTGACGGTGATTGCCGGCAGGGGACGACAGGGGCCGTTCCCGAAACGGTTTCTGTCCCGGGCTGGGGGGATGTTGTCCAAATCGTCCATGACGGCTACGCCCGGGGCGGGGCTTCCGATCGGCATCGCCCTCTGTTCTGCCCTCGTGTCCGCTTCCTTTCAGATTGGAAACTACTTTACATTTTCTCTCGTCTGTTCCTCCTTTTCTCCTGTTCTGATGCGGGACTTGAGCGGCGGGGGTGGCTGCCCAGATTGCAACCTGCCCCTGATTGGCTTTCAATCAACGCCCGATTGGCCTTCAAACAAGGCCTCTTTGCCTGCTGACTGACGGCCGTCTGCCATGCAATCGGGCATCTTTTCGGAGGAGCTTCGTATGTTGCTGTCTGTCAGGTGTCTGCGGACTCTCCTCTGGACTTTCCTGTTCCTCTCTCCTGCTTTTTCCCGGGCTGGCGGGAAACGGGCGGCGGGAGGGATTGCCGTAGAGTCGGGAATGGTAAAGAAACAGGACATAATCCGCAATCTTTCTTGACCTGTCATACGGTGGTGTCCGTCTATGGGAGCGGCCGCCCCCTGCGTCTCCGAGGGCTTTGTATCCGGTCCGGGAGACGGTGGGGTAGGGCTGTCCCGTACATACACAACGGTCCGCTGTCTCCTCATGGAAACAGCGGACCGTCTGTTGTCTGTCAGCCTTTCGTTTTTATCCGACGACTTAGTTCTGTATGTCAGGATTTGTCGTTCTGCTCCTTCATGTCGATGAACTGCTGTCTTGCATCATAGAACTCATACTGCAGGAAACCGAGTTTCTGTGACGGAATGACGTGAACCCCCGTCCCGTATTTCATCTGCCACTTTCGTTTCAGCGAGACCAGGCCCTTGTTGATGTAGGCCGCAACGTAGGGATGCACGTGCAGATAGAACTTCCTCACGCCCACCTTGTTGACGAGGCGGTCGATCTTCCGTTCCAGCTGGTCGGTGAAGAGGATGCTTGACCGTATCTTCCCCGTTCCGAAGCAGGTAGGACAGTTCTCGTCTACATCCACGTCCATTGCCGGGCGTACACGCTGGCGGGTGATCTGCATCAGTCCGAACTTGCTCAGCGGAAGGATGTTGTGGCGGGCACGGTCCTTCTGCATGTTCTTGCACATCCGTTCGTACAGCATCTGGCGGTCCTCGGCCAGATTCATGTCGATGAAGTCGACGACGATGATTCCCCCCATGTCACGCAGCCGGAGCTGGCGAGCCAGTTCGTCGGCGGCGCCGAGGTTGGTGTCGAGCGCATTCTGTTCCTGCGCTTTCTCCTTCGTCCTGTTCCCGCTGTTCACGTCTACGACGTGCATGGCCTCCGTGTGTTCGATGATGAGGTAGCAGCCGTGTCCGTAGTTGACGGTCTTCCCGAAGCTGGACTTGATCTGCTTCGTCACGTCGAAGTTGTCGAAGATCGGCACTTTTCCGGTATATCTCTTCACGATGCCCGCCTTTTCAGGGGCTATCAGAGAGACATAGTGCCGGACGGCCGTGCAGATTTCCTCGTCGTTGACGTAGATGTTCTCGTACGTCGGGTTGAAGAGGTCGCGCAGCATGGCGACCGCACGTCCGGTCTCTTCGAAGATGAGCTGCGGGCGTTCCTGTGTCTTCTGCACCCTCTGGATGGCTTCGTTCCACCGGTTCAGCAGGACTTTCATCTCTGCGTCCAGTTCGGCGACCCGTTTGCCCTCGGCCACCGTGCGTACGATCACGCCGAAGTTCTTGGGCGTGATGCTCTGGATGAGCTGCTTGAGCCTTGCACGTTCTTCTCCGCTTCTGATCTTCGACGAGACGCTTACTTTATGCCCGAAAGGAATAAGCACCAGGAACCTGCCGGCGAAGGAGATCTCGCCTGTGAGGCGCGGTCCTTTGGTGGAAATGGGTTCTTTGACAATCTGCACCATCACCTCCTGTCCTACCTGCAGCGTGTTCTGGACGGTGCCGTCTTTCTGCAGATCGGGCAGGCGGCTGGCTTTCTGGATGGGATAAAGCCGTTTGCGGTCGCTCTGTACCTGTTTCAGGTATTTCGCATAGGAGTTGAACTGACCCCCTAAGTCAAGATAATGAAGAAAGGCATCGCGCTCATAACCTACATCTACAAAGCAGGCGTTGAGTCCCGGCATCAGTTTCTTGACCTTTGCCACGTAGATGTTTCCAACCGAGAAGCTGGCCTCCCTCGGCTCGCGCTGGTATTCGACCAGCCGCTTGTCCTCGAGCAGGGCAATCGATATTTCTTTCGGTTGGGCATCAATAATTACTTCGCTTGTCATTTTCTTCGTTTGTTGTCACTACCACCCGGCGGTCGTGCTGGTCGCTGTCGACAGCTGCCGGATGATACTTCCAGATAATAAAAAAGCGGAACCTGCCGTCGCACTTCCAGGGAAAAGAAGTCTGCTGCGATGACACGCCCCGTCATGTTTAGAAAGTCTGTTGCAAGGGCTTTCGGCCTGTGGGGCTTACTTGCTCTTATGTCTGTTCTTTCTTAATCTCTTCTTACGCTTGTGCGTAGCCATCTTGTGTCCCTTTTTCTTCTTTCCGTTTGGCATAGCTTTAAATTGTTTTAAATTGTTATTGTATTTTCTGTTCGATTACTTCTTCATATCCTCGATGAATACCTTGGCAGGCTTGAAGCTCGGGAAATTGTGGGCAGGAATCGTGATCGTGGTGTTCTTGGAGATGTTGCGTGCGGTCTTCTCGGCGCGGTGCTTCACGATGAAACTGCCGAAACCACGCAGGTAAACGTTCTCCTTCTTTTCCAACAAACTGCCCTTGATAGCCTCCATGAAAGACTCAACTACGGCTGAGACGTCCTTCTTGGCGATACCCGTTGAGGTCGCTATCTCATTGATGATGTCTGCTTTCGTCATTTTGTTTTACGCTTTATTGATGTTATTTCTTTGTTCGTTCGTTATAACGGAGTGCAAAGATACTCATTTTCAGCTTAATAGAGAAACTTTTTTATGTCTTTTTGCAAAATATCTTGGTATCTGTCCGAAACTCCCGGCTTTTTTGTATCTTTGCGGCGTGGTAATCCGTGCTTCGGGCTGCCCTCGGGCTGCGTGCCGGAAGGAGCGGGGGTAGCAGAACTGTCCGGCCGCTGTGAGGCCGGATCGTGGCGGTATTAATATATATAAGGTGTATGAAGATTTCCATTGGCATTGACGTGGGCATCTCGACGACGAAGATCGTCGGGATCAGAGAGGGGAAGGTGGTGAAGCCGCTGCGGATCAAAGCCACCGATCCTGTGACTTCTCTGTACGGTGCGTTCGGGAAGTACCTGTACGACAACAAGATCGATCTGTCCGATGTGGAGCGGGTCATGCTCACGGGGGTGGGCGCTTACTATATCAACAAACCGGTGTATGGGCTTCCTACGGAGAAGGCGGATGAGTTCCAGGCGGACGGACTGGGTGCCCAGTTCGAGTCGAAGCTGCAGCGGATGATCGTCGTCTCCATGGGTACGGGTACATCACTTGTCCTCTGCGACGGCAGCAAGATCCGTCACATCGGCGGCATCGGCATCGGCGGCGGCACGCTGAGCGGTCTGTCGCGTCTGCTCCTGAAGACGGACGACTTCAAGGAGATCATCGCATTGGCCATGAAAGGCGACATCTCCCGCATCAATCTGCAGATCAAGGACATATCCACCAATCCGCTCCCCGGACTTCCGATGGATGCGACGGCCTCGCTCTTTGCCAATGCGCAGGCGAATGCCAGCCGGGAGGATCTGGCCCTGGGACTGGTCGGGCTGGTGCTGCAGTCCATCGGGTCGGCCACGATCCTGAGTGCGCTCAACAGCGACATCCGCGACTTCGTGCTGATCGGCAACCTGACACTGCTGCCGCAGTGCGAACTGCTTTTCCCGGTGATGGAGAAGATCTATGACGTGCGCTTCATCATCCCGAAGTATTCGGAGTACTGTACGGCCATCGGCGCGGCCTTGCAGGCAAGCAGGAGGGGGAAGGAGTAGGGAGGAGTTCCCGGGGACGGCAGCGGAAAGCCGCCCGGAGGACTACCGAGCGGGGGCTGTCTGCCTTGACAGCCAGCATCCTGAGAAGGTGATCAGGCCGTTCAGCATCAGCAGTTCATAGCCGAACTGATAGCCTGTCGTCTTCGACACGATGGTGTCGAGGGCGAAACAGAGCAGCGGACTGGCGACTGCCACATAAGGTATGTAACGGTCGTTGACGCTCCGTTTCGTCAGCAGACCGAAGGAAAACAGACCCAGGAGCGGTCCGTAGGTGTAGGAGACGATGGTGTAGATGGCATCGATCAGGCTCGTCGAATTGACCAGACGGAAGACGAGGATGAACAGCACGAACACGACGGACACGCCGAGATGCGCCTTCCTGCGCAGCCGTTCGTCCTTCTCCCGGTTGCAGATGTCGACGCAGAAGGTCGTGGTGAGGGCTGTCAGCGCAGAATCGGCACTGGAAAAACAGGCCGCTACGATGCCGATGGTGAAGAGGATGACCACCCACGTGCCCAGCTGCCCGCCTGCCACCGCCTGCAGCATGAGGTCGTCGGGAAGGGCTGGCAGCGGCTGTCCGGTCCTGGTGAAGTACATCATCAGCAGCACGCCCAGCGACAGGAAGAGCAGATTGGCCGGCACAAAGGCGAATCCGTATGTGCACATATCCTTCTGCGCCTCGTGCAGGGTCTTGCAGGTGAGGTTCTTCTGCATCATGTCCTGGTCCAGTCCCGTCATGACGATCACGATGAAAATACCGCTGAGAAACTGTTTCCAGAAGTTCTGCTTCGGCATCCAGTCGTCGAAGACGAATATGCGGCTGTGGCTATCTGCGGCTATTGCGCGGGCCGCCTCGGGGAGTGTCATCCCCAGAGCGTCCACCGCCTTGTAGATGATGAGGACGAGTGCGAGGAGCATGCAGAGGGTCTGGAAGGTGTCTGTCAGCACGAGCGTGCGGATTCCCCCGCGGCGTGTATAGAGCCAGATGAGGGCGACAAGGACGGTGACCGTCACAGGGAAGGGGATGCCGTACGCATCGAGTACGAACTGCTGGAGGATGATGCAGACCACGTAGAAGCGGACGGCGGCACCCGTCATCTTGGACAGCAGGAAGAAGCCTGCCCCTGTCTTGTAGCTCCGCCGTCCCAGACGGCCGCGCAGGTAGGCGTAGATGGTGGTCAGCCGCAGCCTGTAATAGACGGGCAGCAGCAGGAACGCCACGGCGAAATAACCGAGTATGAAGCCCAGGCACGTCTGCATGTAGGTCATGTCACCGGCCATCACCATGCCCGGGACACTGACGAAGGTGACCCCCGAGATGCTTGCTCCGATCATGCCGAATGCCACCAGATACCACGGCGACCTGCCGTTTGCACGGAAGAAGGCTTCGTTGTCGGCCTTGTGGCCGGTGGCTCTGCTGATTAACAGTAAGATGCAGAAATATGCAAGAATAGTACCGATGATAATCATAGCGGCGGCAAAATTACGAAAAATATCAGGATTCCGTGCATTTAGAAAATCTTATTTTGTACTTTTGCAGTACGTCCCCACGTCCGGGGAAATCTATCTATCCTATAAAGGAGATCTATCCATTCTATAAAGGAGATCTATCCATTCTATAAAGGAGATCTATCCATTCTATAAAACAGAACAGTATGGCACACCAGAAAAGATACCTGCTCGACGAGCAGGACATTCCCACACAGTGGTACAATATTCAGGCGGATATGCCGGTCAAACCGCTTCCTCCCCTCCATCCTGTCACCCACAAGCCCATGAAAGCCGAGGATCTTGCCGAGATCTTCAGCATGGAATGTTCCCGTCAGGAGCTTGACACGGAGCACGCATGGATTGACATTCCGGAAGAGGTGCTGGATATGTACCGGTATTACCGTTCGACACCGCTCGTCCGTGCCTACGCCCTGGAGAAAGCCCTTGACACGCCGGCCCACATCTACTTCAAGAACGAAAGCGTGAATCCGCTGGGCTCGCACAAGGTCAACTCTGCCCTCCCGCAGTGCTACTACTGCAAGCAGGAAGGCGTTACGAACGTCACCACGGAGACCGGTGCCGGCCAGTGGGGGGCCGCCCTGTCCTATGCCGCGAAGGTGTTCGGGCTGGAGGCGGCTGTCTACCAGGTGAAGATTTCCATGCAGCAGAAGCCTTACCGGTCGCTGATCATGCGTGCCTTCGGTGCGATGGTGGAAGGGTCGCCCTCCATGTCGACGCGTGCCGGCAAGGACATCGTCACCCGCGACCCCATGCATCCAGGCTCTCTGGGAACCGCCATCTCCGAGGCCATCGAGCTGGCCCGGACGACTCCCCGCTGCAAATACACCCTCGGTTCTGTCCTGAACCACGTAGCCCTGCACCAGACCATCATCGGTCTGGAGGCCGAGAAGCAGATGACGATGGCCGGCGAATATCCCGACAAGGTGATTGCCTGCTTCGGCGGCGGAAGCAACTTCGGCGGCATCGCTTTCCCTTTCATGCGGCACAGTCTCCTTGACGGAAGACATACGGAGTTCATTGCGGCAGAGCCCGACAGCTGTCCGAAGCTGACGCGCGGCAGGTTCGAATACGACTTCGGCGATGAGGCGGGTTATACGCCGCTGCTGCCGATGTACACCCTCGGCCACGACTTCAAACCGGCGAACATCCATGCCGGCGGGCTGCGCTACCACGGTGCCGGTGTCATTGTGAGCCAGCTCATCAAGGACGGCTATATGCACGGCATGGACATCCCGCAGCTGGAGAGCTTCGAGGCCGGCATCCTCTTCTCCCGCACCGAGGGCATCATCCCCGCTCCCGAGAGCTGCCATGCCATCGCCGCCACCATCCGCGAGGCGAAGAAAGCAAAGGAGAGCGGCCGGCAGGAGGTTCTTCTCTTCTGCCTTTCCGGGCACGGACTGATCGACATGACCGCCTACGATTCGTACATCAACGGTGACCTGCAGAACTATACCCTGTCGGACGAAGACATCGTCCGGAATCTCCGGACTGTGCCGAAAGTGTAGCACACCCCGCAGAATCTGCCAGGCAGAACCTGACAGTCAGCCCAAAGACAGAAGCCCCCCGCCTTTCCGCAGCACACAGCTATACGGAGAGGCGGGGGGCTTCTGTTTCTTATGCGGCCTTCTCTCTCTTGTCCGGCCGGGTGGCCAGGATGAAAAAGAGAATCAATGCGGCGTATGCCACGAGCGAAAGCAGCTCGGAGAGGTGGTTTTCCCACCAGGCGGAATAATCACACTCGATGCCGCCGAACTTCAGCAGCGCAGAGACGACACCCATCAGCGCACCGCCGGCAATGAAGCCCGAGGCCAGCAGCGTACCCTTGTCGCCGCGCGCCTTGTTGATGGCCTCGTCCTTGGAGCGGGTGGTCACGTACCAGTTCACCGCACCGCCTACCAGCAGCGGAATGTTCAGTTCCAGCGGAATGAACATACCCAGGGAAAACGCCAGGGCCGGCACTTTGCAGCGGTCGAGCACGAGGGCGATGACAGCGCCGATGCCGTAGAGCACCCACGGCGCGCCCTGTCCGCTCATCAGCGGCTTGATGACTGCCGCCATCGCATTGGCCTGCGGAGCGGCGAGCTTGCCCGAGTTGAAGCCGTAGGTCTTGTCGAGGACAATCATCACGCCGGCGACCGTCGCTGCAGAGATGACCGTGCCGAGGAACTTCCAGGTCTCCTGCTTCTTCGGTGTCGTCCCGAGCCAGTAGCCGATCTTCAGGTCGGTGATGAACGAGCCTGCCATCGACAGTGCCGTGCAGACCACGCCGCCCATCAGCAGGGCCGCCAGCATTCCGGCGTTGCCTTTCAGTCCTACGGCCACCATGACGACGGAAGCAAGAATCAGCGTCATGAGCGTCATGCCCGATACCGGGTTGCTGCCCACGATGGCAATGGCGTTGGCGGCCACCGTAGTGAAGAGGAAGGCGATGACGGCCACAAGGAGAATGCCCACGACGGCATGGAGGAGATTGAAGTCCATCACGCCCAGATAGAAGAAGAGGAAGGTCACGATAAGCGTGGCGATGCTCCCGAAGGCGATGATCTTGAACGAGATGTCGCGCTGCGTGCGGATGACTTCGTCCTGTCCGCTGCCTTTCCCTTTCATCTCACGGGCCGCCAGTCCGACGGCGCCCTTGATGATGCCCCACGACTTCACGATGCCGATGATGCCCGACATGGCGATGCCGCCGATGCCGATGGAGCGTGCATAGGCCTTGAAGATGGCTTCCGGCGCCATCTGTCCGACGGCTGTCGTGACGGACGGATCCCACTGGTTCAGTACGGTGTCGGGGAAGACGAGAGCCATGCCCGGCACGATGAGCCACCAGACGGTAAGCGAACCCATGCAGATGATGAAGGCGTATTTCAGCCCGATGATGTAACCCAGTCCGAGGACGGCGGCACCTGTATTCACCTTGAAGACGAGCTTCGCCTTGTCGGCAACCGTTTCGCCGAAGCCGATCATGCGGCTGGTCACGTTCTCGTTCCACCAGCCGAAGGTCGCCACGGCGAAGTCGTAGAGACCGCCCACCAGGCCCGCCATGAGCAGCGGCTTCGCCTGGCTTCCGCCCCTCTCGCCGCTCACGAGCACCTGTGTCGTTGCCGTGGCCTCGGGGAAAGGATATCTGCCGTGCTGGTCCTTGACGAAGTATTTGCGGAAAGGAATCAGAAAGAGAATGCCCAGCACACCGCCCAGTGCGGCGGCAATGAAAATCTTGAAGAAGTCGGCCTGCAGGTCGAGCATATAGATGGCCGGCATGACGAAGATGCCGCCTGCCACGACGGCACCCGAGCAGGCACCGATGCTCTGGATGATGACGTTCTCGCCCAATGCGTTCTTCCGCTTCGTGGCGGACGACAGGCCGATGGCGATGATGGCGATCGGTATGGCAGCCTCAAACACCTGCCCCACCTTCAGTCCGAGGTAGGCGGCGGCTGCCGAGAAGAGCACGGCCATGAGGATTCCCCACGTGACCGACCACGGACTCACCTCCCGGTAGGTCTTCTGCGGCGACATGACCGGTTCGTATGTCTCGCCGTCTTTCAGCTCCCTGAAGGCGTTTTCAGGCAGTTCAATGTTCTGGTTCGCTTTATTTTCCATTGTCTGAATAGTATTATTTGCTTGCAAAGATAAATAAAATTCGTTTATCCTGTATCAGTTCACAGCAAAATATTACCTTTGTCAGCATGAAAGAAATCAAACCCATTGCCTTTTTCCGCTCTCCGCTGACCTCGAAGTTCGGCATCCCACGGCAGAGCGGACTGGCCGGCAGCCTTGTCGGCAGGATAGTCTTTGAACCTCCCTACCGGCGTGAAGAGGCACTGCGCGGGCTGGAAGGCTTCGATTATCTCTGGCTGGTCTGGGGCTTCTCGGCCAACCGATCCTCCGATGGCGTGCAGCTCACGGTACGTCCTCCCCGTCTGGGCGGCAATGTGCGGCTGGGCGTGTTTGCCACACGGTCGCCTTTCCGCCCGAACGGGCTCGGCCTGTCGTCTGTCCGCATCCGGCGGATCATGGACGGAGAGATAGAGGTCGCCGGTGCCGACCTGATGGACGGGACACCCGTCTACGATGTGAAGCCTTACATCCCTTACGTTGACAGCCATCCGGAAGCCAAAGGCGGTTTTACGGACAAGAAGGCATGGCAGCTCCTGTCTGTGACTGTTCCCGATGAGATGGCAAGGCTGTTCGGTGCGGAGGAGCTTGCAGCCCTGAAAGAGGTGCTTGCCCAGGACCCGCGGCCGCAGTACCAGCACGATGCCGGCCGTATCTATGGCATGCCGTTCGGCGGCAAAGAGGTGCGGTTCAGGGTGGAGGACGGCGTGCTGGAGGTTGTCGGGGTAAGATGAGGCCGGGAGGGTGAAGAGAGGTGAGGCGTACCTTCTGTGTGTCAGCCGTCCGCTCTCGCTTTTCAGAGTCCTGTCAGGTTTCCTCTCCGCTCCCGGGGACAGGTTGTCAGCGTGTTTGCCTTCCGCACATTGGGTGTTTACCCTCCGCACGCCTGGTGCTCAGCCTCGACACACCTGGTGCGGAGCATCGGCACATCGACAGGAGACGGTCCGGCGGGTTTATTGATACGATGCCTGGCCATCAGCCTGTCTTTCCGTCTTCTACAAACAACTTATTCCCATATCATCGGTGTTTGTAAACTGTTTTCATGCAATCAAAGCCGACACGTGCTCTTCTGGCTTCTAAAAGATGCCTGATTGACCTGCAAGGGGTGCTCTCTTAGCATGTTACCAACGCCCTTTTGAAGTCCAATCAAGCACCTTTTACGAACGACTTGACAACCAATTGGTTTACTGCTGGTTACAAACCTGCTTTTTGTACGTATTCTTTTTATTTGCAGATGATCTGTTTGAAATTATGTAATGACTTTTCAAAATCTTATCTGTATTTCAGCGTATTAAGTTGAAAAGGCTTTTTTATCGGAGGAGGATAATAGAATAGACGAGGGTGTGTCAAAATGCAAATTAATAACCTGACAACTTTCAAACTATAAGCAGGTTTCCGGTTCTTCCGCTTTTCGGGTTGATAAGTTGCGGAAGGTCTTTGTATCGGCGGATGATAATAAAACTTTAGTAACAGACGGTCATGAACGAAAGGACATCCTTTTAGTGACTCATGATGTACCGGTAGACTGGATATCCGAATATCGGGGTCAGCAACGTCATGCAGACGAGGTAAAGTAATTTAATGACGAGACCATGCCCTCTGCATAAAATCGGCATGAGAACGAGTGCTATAATAAAAGATATGCCTTGTATCAGTTCCATAAATCTAATGTTTATTTTAATGCAAATATAAATGTTTATTAGGAACAACGCAAGTTCATCCTCGAAAATCTCCACCTCTATTGCCTTGAACAGTTCGAGGACAACTTCCGGTACCATAGTATTGTCGAGGGCTTTTATCGTTTCCTGTCACCATCTTGTAAAAGGAATGTTCTGTGTGGTGATGTTGGGACTAACAAATGTCAATGTCTTATATTGCTAAAGTTTCCACTTTTGCTATTCAGCTCTATTTCCACTTGCAAAGTTATTTAAACACTTTATCAGCAGGGTATTTCACATAGTATCAATGTATGTTGACGGCCGGTTCGCAGTCATTTTCCATAGGGGCTGGAGACAGTAACCTGGCAAGGGACATCATTTTCTCGGTTCTTCCGTTTTTCAGGTTGATAAGTGACCAATCTCCAGAATATCAGTACTACTCAATCTTACTTTCATTGCTTTGCTTTCTTTTGTTTGGGGTTCATACAATCGTTTTGTTACCCCGTCAATCATTTGTTCTGGCATAGACAAAAGCAGCTCTTGCATCATTTCACGCTCTTTCCTCAACATCTCCTCTGGTGTAGTTGGTGACATCTTGGGCATCACGTTACCAATGCAGTGTTAGAAGGAACAAACAACAGAATAAAGATCCTAAAGAGAAAAGGGTATGGAATAGGATAATGAATACTTCAATCCGCTGTTATTGGAATTAAAGGATGAGACCGTCGATGTAGGATGATCACCAACCTTATCAACCCGAAAAACGGAAGAACCAGGCTTTCCTAAAAGCAAAGAAAAGACCATTTCTTTACTCAGAATCGAGTACGGAAATGGTCATTTTTAATGAATTGTTTCAAACTGTAAGATTCTCGAAATGGTATTTGCATTTTGACACACCCTCATGTTTCTGTTTAATGAATAGTTTCGGTTCTTTCGTCAGGCTATACGAAAAGCGTCCGCGCATTTAACGGAAGAACCGGACCTCTGGCATAGAGGAAAACCGTGAGGGTAATATCCGGAGCAGGGACGACTTTCTCCCGTCTGTCTGCAAACGGTCTGTTTTACGGACAGGCGGGGGACAGCTGTCCCTGCTGTTTATCTGTCATGGGCATTTGGGGAATGCCGTCGTTCTTTACCTTGTTTCCAGAGCCGCCGGCTGTTCATCTCTCTGTCGGCTTCGCGGTCCTTGCTCCTTGTGGTCATGCTGTTCGTCCGTCTGTCGGACTTGTCTCCCTCTGTCAGCCGGTCCGGCAGCCGTCCTGCTCAACCCTTCTTCTTCCTGAACAGGCTGAATCCGTTCTTGCCGAGGAAGTTCCCTGACCGCCTGCCTCCGAAGGTCCGGTACAGTTTCCAGCCTAAGATCAGTCCGTCCAGGATGCCGGCACCCGTGCTGACGGCGCCGGAGAAGCGTTGCGTGGGGGTGTTCTTGGCTTTCGGCTTGTGTACAAGCTCGTTCCAGAGTCCGGCAATCCTCTTGCCGTCCTTGATGATGTCCGTACGCAGCTGTGCCTTGCGCAGCCGGATGTCGTTCAGTGTACGGTATTCGGAATCAGGGTGTGTATTCTGGTTGGTCATAAGCCTATTTTGACATGAAGAGACTCCCCAGGAACCTTACCAGAGGGCGTTCGACCAGTCTGTGCCGCAGTGTGACAAAGACAATGAGCATCAGCAGATAAAAGCCGCCGACAAGGAGAAAGGCCCCGATGAACGATCCCACCAGCGGCTGCAGGGCGTATGCAGCGGCGAAGGAGAGATAGATGAGCGAGATGAAGAGAATGATGCAGAAGACCGCCACTACGGTCAGTACCGTCAGCAGCCGGACCACTTTCTCTATTACATCGAGCTTCACGTACTCCGACTGAAGCCCGATGTAATGTTTCAGCACTTCGATGAGCTGTGCTATTGTCTCTACGTTTCTGTCGTTGGAGAACATCTCTGCGTGTTAGAGGGCTTCAGCAGCCGCATCCTTGATGTCTTCGACGAAATCGTCAGCTTCCTTGCGGCTGAGCTTGATGTCGTGCTTCTTGCAGAAGTCGTCTACTGCGTCAGCAATCTTTGTACGTGTGTCGGTTCCCTTTTCCGGAGCCAGCAGAAGTCCTAAAGCCGCTCCTGTGATGCTGCCACAGAGAAACGCGCCGATGTAACCTAATGTCTTCATAATCTATTGTTGTTTTTATTGTGAGTAATGTTTGTTCCTATTCAATCGCAAATATAGACAAACTTTCTTATACCGGCAATACAGACCGGCCTATTTTGTGTTAAAAAACTTGCAAATTCTTTATTTAACAAACTTTAGATGCGTTATTTTTTCACTTCTGCTTCTTATTTCGTAACTTCGCACGATAAAAGCAGAACAATAAGTATAACCAATAAATAACTAAAGGATTATGAAGAAATTTATGGTTTTGGGTGCTGCGATGTGTGTGGCGATGGCCTTCACGGGCTGCAAATCCAGCGAGAGCGCATACAAGAAGGCATACGAGAAGGCAAAGGCGCAGGATCATCAGGCGGCTGCCGACAATGACGACAATGCCGCCCAGCAGGAGACTCCCGTCGTAGCGCCGGTCGAGACACAGCCTGTCACCCAGACGCCTGTTGTCGACAACTACGACAACGAGCCGGTCCGCCGCGAGAATGTGTCGGTTGTCAATGGCGCAGGCCTGAAGGCTTACAGCGTTGTTGTCGGCTCGTTCAGCATAAAGGCCAATGCCGAGGGTCTGCAGCAGCGTCTCAGAAGTGCCGGATACGATGCACAGGTGGCCTACAATGCCGGCAACAATATGTATCGCGTGGTAGCTTCTACGTACGACAGCAAGGCCTCTGCCGTCCAGAGCCGGAACCAGCTCCGTGCCACTTATGCCGATGCGTGGCTGCTCTCCAGGTAAATGGGCAGAATCTTAGCAATCGATTACGGAAAGAAACGTACAGGATTAGCGGTCACCGACCCGTTGCGCATCATCGCCAACGGGCTGGCGACCGTTGCTACGTCCGGACTTTTCGATTTCCTCACGCAGTATATAGCGGAAGAGCCCGTGGATCGGCTCGTCATCGGGAGGCCTGTGCAGCCCAGCGGTGAGCCGAGCGAGAATCTCGTCCGCGTCGAGCAGTTTGTCAACCGCTGGCGCAAGGCGCATCCAGAGCTGCCCATTGACTATTATGACGAACGCTTCACGTCTGTCCTCGCCCATCAGGCCCTGATTGCCGGAGGAGTGAAGAAGAAGACGCGGCGGGAAAACAAAGGCCTCGTGGACGAGATTTCGGCGACGATCATCCTCCAGGATTACATGAAGGCCAAGGGAATCTGACGGATGACAGGCTGACGGCTGATGAAAGGTGCCGGCGGTCTGTCGCCGCCGCCGTCTCCTGCTCTCCCGCCTTTCCGCATTGCGCTTAACAAGAAAAAGAATCAATATGGTATTACCCATTTACACATACGGTCAGCCGGTGCTGCGGAAGGTCGCAGAGGACATTCCCCTCGACTATCCCGACCTCCCCGAGCTGATTCAGAATATGTTTGAGACCAACACCGCCAGCGATGGCGTCGGTCTGGCGGCCCCGCAGATCGGGAAGTCTGTCCGGGTCGTCGTGATCGACCTGGATGTCCTTTCTGATACTTTCCCGGAATACAAGGACTTCCGCCATGCTTTCATCAACGGACACATCCTCGAGCTCGACGACTCGGAGACGGAGACGATGGAGGAGGGCTGTCTCTCGCTGCCCGGCATCCACGAGTCGGTGACCCGGGCAAAACGCATCCACGTGAAGTATCTTGACGAGCACCTCAAGGAGCACGACGAGTGGGTGGACGGCTACCTTGCGCGTGTCATCCAGCATGAGTTCGACCATCTTGAAGGACGTGTCTTTACGGACCGCCTCTCCGCCTTCCGCAGGCAGATGATCAGCGGCAAGCTGAAGGCGCTTCTGCAGGGCAAGGTCCGCTGCGGCTATCGTGTGAAGGTCCCACGCAGGTAAATCCGATGATGGTGCGTGGTATCGTAGTAGCCTTGCTATGCCTGCTGGCAATGCCGTCGGCCGCCCAGTACAACATCCGGAAGATGATGGAGGAGGGGAGGCGGACGCTCGACCAAGGATATTATGTTACTTCCATGCAGCTCTTCTCCCGCATCGTCGCCCTGAAGCCCAATCTCTATGAGGCCTGGTACCTGATGGCGCTGGCGAAGTATCATCTTGAGGACTATAAAGGAGCAGACGGAGATTGTCGCCGTGCGCTGGCGCTGCAGCCTTATATCGCCGAAATCTATGATCTTTACGGCATGGTCAGTATCCGCGAGGGGCATTACGACAGTGCCGTTGTCGCCTACACCCATGCCCTGGACATCTGTTCCGACAACCGGGATTACTGGTTTAACCGTGCTTACAGCCTTTATCAGGCCGGTGACAGGCAGGCCGCTCTCCGCCAGCTGGATTATATTCTCCGCCGCTGGCGTTCCTTCGATACGGCGGCTCTGCTGCGTGCAGACATCCTCGCCGGCCGCAGGCCCAGGCCGCAGCCTGTCCGTCCGGGCGGACCGCCGCTGCCGGCATTGCCGGGATTGCAGACGGAAGGGGACGGCGGATCCGTCCTGATGAAAAACAGACCGCTTGTCCGGCTGCCGGTCCGACGGTGATGCTCCTGTTTAAATTAAGTAGGACAAATGTTGTTGGATTATAGAAGATTTTTTTGTAACTTTGCTCTCAGAAACGAATTAATAAAGAAAAGAAATTATGCTTACATTAAAGCTCATCAGCGAAGAGACCGAACGTGTCATCAAAGGACTGGAGAAGAAACACTTCAGCGGTGCGCGCGAGGCAGTTGAGAAAGTGTTGGAATATGACCGTCTGCGTCGTGAGACTCAGCAGAAGCTCGATACGAACAAGCAGAAGCAGAACCAGCTCTCCAGACAGATCGGCGGACTGATGAAAGAGGGGAAGAAGAACGAAGCTGACAGCATAAAGGAAGAGGTGGCAGAACTGAAGTCGGCCGACAAGGCGCTTCAGGAAATCATGGAGAAGGCACAGAAAGACATGACGGACGTGCTGCTGACCATTCCGAACATTCCCAACGACGACGTCCCGGAGGGCAAGGATGCCAGCGACAATGTCGTTGTGAAAGAGGGCGGGCAGAAGCCCGACCTGCCTGCGGATGCGCTGTGCCACTGGGATCTGCTGAAGAAGTTTAATCTGGTAGACTTCGACCTCGGCGTGAAGATCACCGGGGCGGGATTCCCGCTTTATATCGGCAAGATGGCACGTTTCCAGCGTGCCCTGGAGGCCTTCTTCCTCGATGAAGCGCGCAAGAGCGGCTATCTGGAGGTGCAGCCGCCATTGGTGGTGAACCAGGACTCAGGGCTTGGCACGGGTCAGCTGCCCGACAAGGAGGGGCAGATGTACCATGCCAATCTCGACGACCTATACCTTATCCCGACGGCTGAGGTGCCGGTGACCAATATCTTCCGTGATGAGATCCTCGATGAGCAGGATCTGCCTGTCAAGCGTTGCGCCTACTCCGCCTGTTTCCGTCGGGAGGCAGGGAGCTATGGCAAGGATGTACGCGGACTGAACCGTCTGCACCAGTTCGACAAGGTGGAGATCGTCCGCATCGACAAGCCGGAGCATTCTTACGCTTCCCTGGATGAGATGCTGGAGCACGTCGAAGGGCTGCTGAAGAAGCTGGAGCTGCCTTACCACATCCTGCGTCTCTGCGGCGGCGACATGAGCTTCACGTCTGCCATCTGCTATGACTTCGAGGTATGGAGTGCGGCACAGGAACGCTGGCTGGAAGTCTCCAGCGTGTCTAACTTCGAGAGCTATCAGGCCAACCGCCTGCACTGCCGCTACCGTCATGCCGACGACAAGAAGATAGAACTCTGCCATACGCTGAACGGCTCGGCGCTCGCCCTGCCGCGTATCGTGGCGGCCATCATCGAGAACAACCAGACTCCGGAGGGTGTCCGGGTGCCGAAGGTACTCGTGCCTTACTGCGGCTTCGAGATGCTGGATGAGAAGATGGACTGAGCCTCCTTCCCGCTCCCTCTCTGCATGGAGAGGGTGGCGGACGGGGGGCTTCCGCTCCTCTTATCCTCTCTCTTGCGTGCGGACGGGGGCTGCCTTTCTTCCCCTCCCCGTACGGACGACCTTCCCCGGCAGGGGATTCTCCTCTCTCCCAGAATCGATCAAAGAGACATACAAAAACCTATAATCACCTTTTAAAACAACCTCATCCGACAGATTTTTCCTCCGACAGTCATGCGGAGAGAGGCGGAAGATGAGATACTTTGTTACCCATGAACAAGATTATCCGCAAACAACAGTTTTCAGAGAAGGTGTTCTGCCTGGAGGTGGAAGCACCGCTTATCGCACGGAGTTGCCGTCCCGGCAATTTCATCATCGTGCGTGTTGACAACCGCAGCGAGCGTGTCCCTTACACGATCGCCAAGTCTGATCCCGTGAAAGGGACACTCACCATGGTCATACAGGAGGTGGGGAAATCCTCTACGAAGCTCTGCCGGCTGAATGTCGGTGATGAGCTGCACGACATTGTCGGACCGCTCGGCACGCCTTCCCGCATAGAGAACTACGGTACTGTCGTCTGTGCCGGAGGAGGAATCGGCATCGCAGCCATCCTCCCCATCCTCACCGCATTGAAGCAGGCAGGCAACAAGGTCATCTCTGTCCTTGCCGGACGGACCCGGGAACTGGTCATCATGGTGGATGACGTGAAGAAGTATTCTGATGAGGTCATCATCATGACCGATGACGGATCCTACGGCGAGAAGGGAGTCGTCACCGTGGGGGTCGAGAAAGTGATACAGCGGGAACACGTCGACAAGGTACTGGCAATCGGACCTCCTGTCATGATGAAGTTCACGTCTCTTCTGGCAAAGAAATACGGCATTCCCAACGACGTTTCGCTCAATACCATCATGGTGGACGGTACCGGGATGTGCGGCGCCTGCCGGCTGACCATCGGCGGCAAGACCCGCTTTGTCTGCATTGACGGACCGGAGTTCGACGGCGACCTCGTCGATTGGGACGAGATGTTCAAGCGGATGGGAACGTTCAAAGAGATCGAGACGGCTCCAGAACCTTCGGAAGGAAAGGAAAGTCTGGTCGGGGACGCTGCGGAGACAGGAGCTGACGGAAAGACGGTGAAAGGCGGAGTAGATGCAGGGAAAGCCGCTTCTGCTGCTTCCGTAGAGACAGGAAAGGCTGATGGTTCTGCCCGGGAAGGGGCTGCTGAAAATCACTCTTCCTCTCTTTCCGGGGTGTCGGAGGGGGATTGGCGCAAGGCACTGCGCAAGGCACTTAAGCCCAAGGAGCGTACCGCCATAGAGCGGGTGAAGATGCCGGAGCTTGATCCTGCCTACCGCGCCACGACCCGTCTGGAAGAGGTGAACATCGGTCTGACCCCTGAGATGGCCATGCAGGAGGCGAAACGCTGTCTCGACTGTCCGAAGCCGTCCTGCGTGGAGGGATGCCCTGTGAACATCCACATCCCCGACTTCATTAAGAACATCGAGCGGGGACATTTCCTGGAAGCCGCCAGAGTCCTCAAGGAGACATCGGCATTGCCGGCCGTATGCGGGCGGGTCTGTCCGCAGGAGAAGCAGTGCGAGAGCCGCTGCATCCACCTGAAGATGAACTCGCCGGCGGTCGCCATCGGCTATCTGGAACGCTTCGCTGCCGACTATGAACGGGAGAGCGGGCACGTGGCACTGCCTGACATCGCGCCCTCTAACGGAATCAAGGTGGCTGTCGTGGGTTCCGGTCCTGCCGGACTGAGTTTTGCCGGCGACATGGTGAAGCGGGGCTTTGAAGTCTATGTCTTCGAGGCATTGCACGAGATAGGCGGCGTGTTGAAATACGGAATCCCCGAGTTCCGTCTGCCGAACAGGATTGTCGATGTGGAGATAGAGAATCTCCGCCGCATGGGGGTTCACTTCCAGACCGACACCATCGTGGGCAAGACCATCAGCGTCGCCGATCTGAAAGAAAAGGGATTCAAGGGCATATTCGTCGGGTCGGGGGCAGGACTGCCCAACTTCATGGGGATTCCGGGAGAGAACGCCATCAACATCCTCTCAAGCAATGAGTATCTGACACGTATCAACCTCATGGATGCCGCCAATCCGGAGACCGACACGCCTATCATAATAGGCAGGAAGGTGCTTGTCATCGGCGGAGGCAACACGGCGATGGACTCCTGCCGCACCGCCAAGCGGCTGGGGGCTGATGTAACCCTTGTCTACCGACGTTCGGAAGCCGAGATGCCGGCACGGCTGGAAGAGGTGAAGCATGCGAAGGAAGAGGGCATCCATTTCCTCACACTGCATAATCCCAAGGAATACAAGGCCGACGAGAAAGGGCGTGTGTGTGCAGCGGTTCTGGATGTGATGAGGCTCGGAGAACCGGATGCAAGCGGACGTCGCCGTCCGGAGACGACGGGCGAGACCATCACTGTTGACTGCGACCAGGTGATCGTTGCCGTCGGTGTGTCGCCCAATCCGTTGGTTCCGAAATCAATCAAAGGACTGGAACTGGGTCGGAAAGACACCATCGTCGTCAACGAGCAGATGCAGAGTTCACAGCCGGAGATCTATGCCGGCGGCGACATTGTACGTGGCGGAGCCACGGTCATCCTCGCCATGGGCGACGGCAGAAGAGCCGCTGCGAACATGGCGGAAAGGCTGACAGCCGGCAGTTGATGGTTGTCGAGGACAGAATTAAAAAAGGCCGGACTGGTGTTCCCAGTCCGGCCTTTTTCTTGATGGAGTACAAGGGAGAACGGCGGCAGGCTGCCATTGAGGAACCCCGTATTGTAAAGGTGCGGATGCCCGGCGCAGCTGGTGTGTGCAGCCGGTACGATGCGTGACGGACACCCGCACATCGGCAGGAGCCGGGATGCCGGTTTCTTTCCTGTCACTATCCTATATCGGGATCTCTGCCGAACTCCCTTGCGGGAAACGCTCGGAAAGCGTAAGCCGGTGATGATCAAATGTACGGTCTTGATGCAAATAGCGTTCTGCAGAGGCCTCATATCAGAAAAAGAGGCGGTTGGGGAGCCTGTACGGAAGAACTTGCCGGACAGCAACCGGTTGTCCGTGAAAGCCGGCGGTCGGCACCGGCCTCTGATGCGCCGGACATGACGGAGAAAGCCTCTAAGTATGCAGCAAGAAACTTAAGCGATGACGCTTCCCTTCCGTGTACGGGTCAGGCCGGTTCGTACTCCGTAGGGTCGTTTACTCCGGCTTCCTGAAAGGCTTCCTTACGCTCCACGCACGTCCCGCATTTCCCGCAATGGAGGTCAGCCCCCTTATAGCAGCTCCAGGTCTTGGAGTAATCGATGTCCAAGGCTGTTCCACGGCGCACGATATCCGCCTTGGTGATATTCGTGTAGGGTGCTTCAATGCGCACGTTGACGAAAGTCCCCGCTGTCGCCGCGCCATCCATCGCCCGGATGAAATCCGGACGGCAGTCCGGATAGATGGTATGGTCTCCGCCGTGGTTGGCAATGTACACACGTTTCAGTCCGTGGCTCTCGGCAATGCCTGTGGCGATCGCCAGCATGATGCCGTTGCGGAAAGGGACGACCGTCGATTTCATGTTTTCTTCCGCATAGTGTCCCTCCGGAATGGCTTCCGCACCGTCGAGGAGTGAGCTTTTGAAATACCGGTGCATGAACGACAGCGGAATGGTGATATGGGGAATGCCCAGTTTCGTGCAGTGATATTCCGCAAAGGGCAGCTCCCTGGCACCGTGATTCTGTCCGTAGTCGAACGAAATGGCCAGTGCGATCTCTTCCGCCTTGTCGTACAGCAATGTGACGGAATCCAGTCCGCCGCTGACAATGATAACCGAATCTTTCATTTTTGATCTGTTTTTTCCTGCAAATTTACCAAAACATGAGGTTTCCGCCAAATGTATCGGCGGGAAAAATCAGGGTGCATTTGGATCCCCCGGACAGGCGGGTGTACCTCGATTAAAAGTATTTATTGATCTGCATGAAAAAACTATACATTCCTGACAATAAAAGCACCCGCATTCTATCGCAGCGATATGCACCGGAGAAGTCGGGGAAGCCGCTTCCATTTCAGCCTGCCGCTGCCAGCCTTCCAAGTAACGCCTTTCAACGGTTCAAGTAGTGCTTGTTTGGAGCCCAACTGACGCTTGCTTGCAACGTTATCAGGCCTTGTTTCCTCGGTGTTTCCTATGTTCCTGTTTATGAACTGGTTATGAAAGATCCGACTTCCAGTGGATTTCGTTTTCTTCAGTTCTGTCTTCTGTTGACGGCTTTTGCTGGTTTCATCTTTCCGCTGTTCTGCATGATGGTAAATTTAACGGACAGAACGGACGCCTATCTCTTTCTTCATTCGACATGGATTGCGTTGGCACAGGACACGGGAGGGAGCGTCGCATACTCCTTCGTTCGGCTCTTCTTTGCGGCCGGGCGGCAGATGAGCGGCCGGCCATCCCCTGGCGGCAATCTGTCCGGGAGGCATCTGCCTGCTGAAATTCATGCGGGAAATCCCCGGAAGATACAACCTCCTCTGTACAAGTACTTTGAGCAGAGGAAAGACAAGGCTTGGAAACTTTGGAAGAATAATTTGCGAGTGTCACGATTTTATAGTAACTTTGCGTGCGAATATAAAGCTGAAGAAGTTGATAGAAAAGCATATAGTTCTTGAGGATATAGACCCGGTCGTCTTCTATGGAGTCGGCAACGGCCATCTTCAGATGATCAAGTCGCTCTTCCCCAAGCTGCGGATTGTCGCGCGCGACAATGTCGTCCGGATCTTGGGCGACGAAGAGGAGATGGCCAAGATAGAGGAGGACATCGAGACCATGCGCAGCCATGTGGAGCGGTATAACACCCTGACGGAAGAGGATATCCTTGATATTGTGAAAGGTCGGAAGACCAAGGCCGATGCGGTCAAGGACGTCCTTGTCTATTCTGTGACGGGTAGACCCATCAAGGGACGGTCGGAGAACCAGCAGCGGCTCATCGACGCCTTCGAGAAGAACGACATGATTTTCGCCGTCGGCCCTGCCGGAACGGGAAAGACTTACCTCAGCATCGCCCTGGCGGTGAAGGCGCTCAAGGAGAAGGCCGCCAAGAAGATCATCCTCTCGCGCCCGGCCGTAGAGGCCGGTGAGAAGCTCGGCTTCCTGCCGGGCGACATGAAGGACAAGATCGACCCTTATCTGCAGCCGCTCTACGATGCGCTGGAGGACATGATCCCCGCCGTCAAGCTGCAGGACATGATGGACAAGCACGTCATCCAGATCGCTCCCCTGGCTTTCATGCGCGGCCGGACGCTGAGCGATGCGGTCGTCATCCTCGATGAAGCGCAGAACACGACACCGGCGCAGATCCGGATGTTCCTCACTCGTATGGGCTGGAACACGAAGATGATCATCACGGGCGACCTGACCCAGATCGACCTTCCCCATGCGGAGAACAGCGGACTGAAAGAGGCGCTTGCCATTCTGAGAGACGTGGAGGGCATCTCGGTGATACGGCTCGACAAGAAGGACATTGTGAGGCACAAGTTGGTTACGCGTATCGTGAAAGCCTACGAGGCTCACGATAAGGCGGACAAGAGATAGGACTCTATAAACATAGAAGAAAATGAAAGCATTGACAAAGACTGATTTCCATTTTGATGGACAGAAGAGTGTGTATCACGGCAAAGTACGTGATGTGTACGACATCGACGACGACCTCATCGTCATGGTAGCTACCGACCGGATCTCGGCATTCGATGTGGTACTGCCGAAGGGCATACCGTTCAAGGGTCAGGTGCTGAATCAGATTGCAGCCAAGTTCCTCGACCAGACGGCCGACATCTGTCCCAACTGGAAGCTGGCTACGCCGGATCCCATGGTGACGGTCGGCCTGAAGTGTGAAGGCTTTCGTGTGGAAATGATCATCCGTTCCATCCTCACGGGTTCTGCATGGCGTGCTTACAAGGAAGGCTGCCGCGAGCTCTGCGGTGTGAGACTTCCCGACGGAATGCGTGAGAACGAGCGTTTCCCGGAACCGATAGTCACCCCGACGACCAAGGCGGACGAGGGGCACGACCTGAACATCTCCAAGGAAGAAATCATCCGGCAGGGTATCGTGTCGGCCGAAGATTATGCTGTCATCGAAGACTGGACACGCCGGCTCTTCGCACGGGGGCAGGAGATCGCGGCCCGGCAGGGACTGATTCTGGTCGATACGAAGTACGAATTCGGCAAGCGGGACGGCAAGTGCTATCTCATTGATGAAATCCATACGCCCGATTCAAGCCGTTACTTCTATGCGGACGGCTATGAAGAGAAGCTCGCCAAGGGCGAGCCGCAGCGGCAGCTCTCAAAGGAGTTCGTGCGCCAGTGGCTCATCGAGCACGATTTCATGAACGAGCCAGGGCAGACCATGCCGGAGATTACGGACGAATATGCCGCAAGTGTCAGCGACCGTTACATCGAACTTTACGAGCACATCACCGGCGAGAAGTTCGACAAGGCGGCAGAGGAAGGCGACATCGCCGCTCGTATCGAGAAGAACGTGAAGCGGTACCTCGCTTCAAGAAAGTAGGTCTTCAAGGAGCTGATGGAGTCAGGACGGTGCAGGAGAACCGGGGCCGGGGGCTGCATGCAGTTGCCGCCCGTGCCGGATGGACAGCCTGTCTCAAAGGTCCGTTTGCCTTGACTCCACTGGCTCCTGGACCTGTCCTTTTCGAGCGGGTATCTGGCTCCGCTCCTTTACTTCTGTAACGCTCTTCCCTCCGCAGCCTCCCCTGGATTCTTTCACTCCCCCAGCTTCAGAACACCTCTCTTAATATAGAATATGTACGATCAGGAGAAGATAAAACCCTATGACGGTGAAGGCGAAAAAGGCAAGCTCATCGCCGAGATGTTCGACAAAATCGCCCCTACTTACGATACGCTGAATCACCGGCTCTCATGGGATATCGACAAAGGATGGCGCAGGAAAGCCATCCGCCAGCTGCTGCCTTTCCGTCCGGAACAGATGCTCGACATCGCTACGGGAACCGGCGACTTCGCCATTCTCGCCGCCAGGGAGCTGAAGCCCAGACAGCTGGTCGGTGCGGATATATCCGAAGGCATGATGGCCATCGGCCGCAGGAAGGTAAAGGCTGCGGGGCTGGACGGGGTGATTTCCTTCCAGCGGGAGGACTGTCTCAGTCTCTCTTTCCCTGAAGGAACGTTCGATGCGGTCACGGCGGCATTCGGCATCCGCAACTTCCAGAACCTCGACAAAGGGCTCTCCGAAATCTGCCGCGTGCTGAAGAAAGGCGGACATCTGAGCATCGTGGAACTGACGACACCTGTCAGTTTCCCGATGAAACAGCTTTTCCACATTTATTCCCATACGATACTGGTCAACTACGCCCGGCTGATTTCCAAAGACAGGAGCGCGTATGAATACCTCACCAAGACGATCGAGGCCTTCCCGCAGGGCGAGCGGATGATGGGGATTTTCCGCAAGGCCGGCTTCTCCCGCAGCTCCTTCCACCGGCTGACATTCGGTATCTGTACGATGTATCTCGCTGAGAAATAACCCTTCCGGAAGGCTGCTCCGCGGCGGGAAGAGGGTCTGCGGGTGAGGCGGAGACAGTCATCCTATTTTGCAGAAGAAACATAGAACAAGGTTAAGACATGGACAAGTACGGACTTATTGGTTACCCTTTGGGGCACTCCTTCTCGATCGGCTATTTCAACGAGAAGTTCCACAATGAGCACATCAATGCTGTGTACATCAATTTCGAGATTCCTTCGATAGATGGTTTCATCGAGGTAATCGACTCCAACCCGGAACTGTGCGGGCTGAACGTTACCATCCCCTACAAGGAACAGGTGATGGATTATCTGGACAGCCTGAGCCCGGAAGCCGAGGCCATCGGGGCCGTGAATGTGATCCGCGTCACGCACAAAGGCAGCAAGACGCTGCTGAAAGGATTCAACAGCGACGTGATAGGCTTTACACGCAGCATAGAACCTCTGCTCGAACGGCACCATAAGAAAGCCTTGATCCTGGGCACCGGCGGTGCCTCCAAGGCCGTCAACTACGGTCTGAAGTCGCTCGGGCTGGAGACGATGTTCGTGTCGCGTACGAAGCGGGAGGGTGTCCTGACGTATGACGAGGTGACACCGGCACTCATCCGTGAGTACAATGTCGTAGTGAACTGTACGCCGCTGGGCATGTACCCGAATGCCGATGTCTGTCCGGCACTTCCTTATGAGGCGATGGACAGCCATACGCTCCTTTACGACCTGCTTTACAATCCGGACGAAACGCTCTTCATGGCGAAAGGCCGCGAGCGGGGGGCTGTCGTGAAGAACGGCCTCGAGATGCTTCTGCTCCAGGCCTTCGCAAGCTGGGAGTTCTGGAACGGGAAAGAACAGAAATAGCCCTGTGTCCGGTGTTGCCGGACTGTCGTTTCCTGATGATGCGGTTCATTCAGCATTCGGTCCGGAGCCGCCTCCGCCTCCGGTGTTCCCGTCCTGCCGCGGGATGCGGATTCTTCCTCGCACAGGACGGATCAGCGGTCGGCCGTGCTGCCCAGAATCTCTTCCGGCCACTCTGCGAAGCAGGTTGCTCCATGCTCTGTCAGGAACTCCTTGTCACGGAATCCCCACAGCACGCTGATACAGGGAAGCCCGCTGTTCTTTGCCGTCATGATGTCCACATCGCTGTCGCCGATGTACACAGCCCCCTCTTTCGGTGCACCCAGCTGGCGGAGTGCCTCGAGCACCGTGTCGGGAGCCGGCTTCTTGCGGATCGTCTCCCGCTCGCCGATGGCCACCTCGATCGTGTCGGGGAAGAAATGGCGGGCCAGTTCCTGGGTGGCCGCATAGAACTTGTTGCTGACGATGGCCAGCTTCTTGCCGCGCCGTTTCAGTTCGTGCAGCAGTTCGGGAATACCGTCGTAAGGACGGGTCGTGTCAAGGCTGTGTACCATATAGTGTTCACGGAATCTGGCGTAGGTGGCCTCGAACCGGGGATTGTCCAGCCCGCCGGGAATGGCCCGTTGCATGAGCAGCTTGACGCCGTTCCCCACGAACATACGCACCTCTTCCACGGTCCGTTCCGGCATCCCTGCCCATCGGAGCGCATAGTTCGTACTTGCCGCCAGATCGCCCAGCGTGCTCAGCAGCGTGCCGTCCAGGTCGAAAATGTATGTGTCAAAGTCTTTCATTATCCGTTTGTTTTCGCTGAGCAAAATTACGCAATAATACAGACAACAGACCATTTTTTCTCTTAAATTTCAAAAAAAGCAGCTATCAAAACATCCCAGCCCTGCTCGTTTCAACCAGTAATGTTGTAACTTTGCACCCTGGAAATCCATAACAACGAAGATGTCTAAGACGAATAAAAAGCGCAAGGGCGGATCAGCCCGATGGGTCGCGGCGGCCGTCTGTGCCGTACTGGCAGGTGCCGCCTACTTCCTTTTCTTCTCGGCGATGTCCCGTACCGGGAGGGAACAGTACGTCCTCATCGATGATGACGACAACATCGACTCGGTCTGTGCCAAGCTCCAGCCCCTCTCCACGCCGCAGGGGTACTGGGTGTTCAGGCAGCTGGCCGCCGTCATGGGCTATGCCGGAAACATCCGGACCGGCCGCTACTCCGTGGGTTCATCGGGGTCGCTCCAGACCTCCCGCCACATCATCAACGGACTTCAGGCACCCGTCAGGATAACCATCAGGTCCGTGCGGACGCTCGACGACCTTGCCGCAGATGTCAGTGAGAAGATGATGTTCAGCCGTGCCGAGCTTCTTTCCCGGCTGACCTCCCGGGAAACCTGCAGGAAATACGGATTCACGCCGGAGACGATTCCGGCAATGTTCATCCCGAATACCTATGACTTCTACTGGAACACATCGGCCGACAAGTTCCTCGACAAGATGAGCGAAGAGAACAGGAAGTTCTGGACTTTTGAACGGAAAGAGAAGGCAAAGAGAGCCGGCCTTACGCAGGCGGAGGTCATCACGCTGGCGAGCATCGTGGACGAAGAGACCGACAACGTGGCTGAAATGCCGAAGATAGCAGGCATGTACATCAACCGCCTGCACATCCGCATGCCTCTGCAGGCCGACCCTACGATAAAGTTCGCCACAAAGAATTTCACGGCCCACCGTATTTATCAGAAATGGCTGGCGGTGGACAGCCCTTACAACACCTACAAGTACCGCGGACTTCCTCCCGGGCCGATCCGCATCCCATCGGTGGCCGCCATCGATGCCGTGCTGGACTATGTGCATCACGACTATATCTATATGTGTGCGAAAGAAGACTTCAGCGGCACGCACAATTTCGCCAGGACCTACGAAGAGCATCAGGTGAATGCGGATAAATATGCCAGGGCGCTGAATGCGCACGGGATTAACTGACCGGTGGGATGCGGCTGCTGGGAATACGTCGGCAGGAAAATCCTCGTTGAAAATAGTTTACAGCAAGCCGGTTCACCCTGTCCGGGAATCCGTCCGCCCGCCTCTTTTTTAGGGGGATGCAACAGGCAGACAATCAAAAGATTACAATTCGTACAAGAAAAGGTGCCTGGTTGGACTCCAACCAGGCACCTTTTCGCTTTCAATCAGGCACCTGTTGGACTCCAACCGGTGCCTGACAGCCCTGCAGGGAAGCCTCTGTTGAAATGTGTCATGACTTTTCCTTGACACATGGCGTGCGGAAGTCTCCCTTGCAGCGATGCGGAGAACTCATGCCACGCTCTCTATCAGCAGCCATATATTAAGCAAGGTGACGATGCCGGCCAGCGAATAAAGGAAGATCATGTTGGGCCTGCTGTTGGCATACTGTCCCATGACCCGCTTCGAGGAGGTAAGCCCGACCTGCAGGAAGACCGTGAACGGCAGCTGTACGGAAAGGAACATCTGCGAGACGATCAGCCCCTTGAACGGGTCGCCGATGAAGAAGATCATCAGGAGCGCGATGCCCAGCGAGAGGACGATGCCCACGATGGAGTGCGTGTCCTTGGCATTGTACGACTCGCCGAACAGGCCGGAGAAGATGCTCCCGGCCGCCATTCCGCTTGTTATCGTACTCGAAATGCCTGCCAGCAGCAGGGCTATCGCAAAGATGTTGGCGGCGTTGTTGCCCAGCAGCGGCTGCAGCATCGCCTGCGCCTGGGAAAGCTCTTCGACGTGCTGGCCGTGCGAGAAGAACGTGCTGGCCGCCAGGAGAATCATGGCGGAATTGATGGCCCAGCCCACAATCATGGAGAAGAGCGTATCAATGAACTCGTACTTCAGCATATAGCGGATGCGCGCGTCTCCCTTCAGATGGATCTCCCTACTCTGGACGATCTCTGAATGCAGGAACAGGTTGTGCGGCATGACGACCGCACCGAGCACGCTCATGATGATCAGGAGCGAGCCTTGCGGAACGGTCGGGACGAAGGCCCCCTCGATGGCGGCCGGCCAGTGGATGTCGACCAGGAACAGTTCATAGATGAAGGACAGGCCGATCATGGAGACGAAACCGATGATGGCACGCTCCATCTTCCTGTAGCTGTTCGTGAACAGCATGATGAGTACGGCCGCCGTCGTCAGTACGGACCCGGTGGGGATGCTCATGCCGAAAAGCATCTGCAGGGCGATGGCGCCGCCGAGGATCTCGGCCAGCGAGGTGGAGATGCTGGCAAGGATGGCGCTCACGATGATCGGCCGTCCGACCCACTTGGGGGCGAATTTCACGGCCGCCTCGCTCAGGCAGAGTCCCGTCACGATGCCCAGATGGGCCACGTTGTGCTGCAGGGCAATCAGCATGATGGTCGAGAGGGTCACGACCCACAGCAGCGCATAGCCGTATTCCGATCCCGCCGCGAAGTTGCTCGCCCAGTTGCCCGGATCGATGAAACCGACGGTCACGAGCAGTCCCGGGCCGATGTACTTGAAGATATCCAAGGCTCCCAGCACACGGGGGTGGTCCTTGCGTTTCAGTTCTTTTAATATATTCTTCATCCCGATTGAGTTTTCCGCAAAGTTACAACATCTCTGTGAGATAGAGCCATACAGCTTCTCAATTCTCGAAGATCAGCCTTAAAATTCACCACAATTGGGTATTCCCCGGAAAGCAGGAGAGCGGTACGGCATGGCAGGATTCCGTCGTGCCCTGCCGGTTCTGTGGATGGCTGTCGACGCCTTGTCTCCTGCTGTTTCCGTGCGCATCTTCAGCCGTCTTCTCTCCGTTTCCGCTCTTCCCGGCTGGAAGCTGAAGTCCGGCCACCTGAAAGGCGACGCCTCGGCAGGCCTGTTTCCCCGGACTTCCCTTGAACCGGACCGGGACGTCCCCGGGCTTCTCTTCTTGGCTTGCTGTGACGGTGCCGCTTGAAGTCCTGCAATGACCGGTCCGTAAGGAAAATAACAAATAGTTACATCCGGTGCTCGTTCTATCAGGTTATTTCATTTTATATTGAAAGGAAATGCCCTGTCTTCTTAATGAATCTTCCTGAGGGAAATCTGCGGATGCGTCATTAAAAAGTCAATGGGGGAATCTTCAGAAAACGAAAAATGCCCTACGCTTCACAGCGATGGGCATTCAATCTCAATAGGTATTAGTCTCTTTAAGGTAAAAAGATTGTATTCAGGATAACGTCTGCAAAGATAAGAGATTTATTTTGGACGAGCAAACTTTTATGCAACTTTTTTATTCATATTGAAACATTTTTTTATTACAGATTCTGCAGCCGGTCTCTGCCCGGAGCGTGTTTTGTAACATTCTTGTTGACAGATGGCTGTGACGTGTTGCGTTCTGTTATGAAAAACCGTGCAAACGTTTCATTGCAGCATGTGGTGTGCTTCTTTTAATGTGAAGGCTGTTGCTTATAGAGTCCTGCCCACTATTAAATTATAACAAAGTCTGTCATAAACGAGAAAAAATAAGTAACTTTGCAGCATAATAACAAACAGGAAAATATGACGACGATAGACAACAACACCAATGAAGAGAAGCGCAGCTTGAGCTTCGTGGAGCAGCTGGTAGAGGAGGACCTCGCAGAGGGTAAGAACGGAGGGCGCATCCAGACGCGTTTCCCGCCGGAACCGAACGGCTATCTTCATATCGGCCATGCAAAGGCAATCTGCATGGACTTCGGTGTGGCTGAACATTATAAGGGTGTCTGCAACCTCCGCTTCGACGACACCAACCCCAGCAAGGAGAATACGGAGTATGTAGAGAACATCCTCAACGACATCAGCTGGCTCGGCTTCAGGTGGGGCAGCATCTATTATGCCAGCGACTACTTCGAGAAGCTGTGGGACTTCGCCGTGTGGATGATAAAGAAAGGCCTGGCCTATGTCGACGAGCAGACATCCGAAGAGATTGCGGCACAGAAGGGCACGCCGACCACTCCCGGCACGGCATCGCCTTACCGTGACCGTCCGGTGGAGGAGAACCTCGCTCTCTTCAACAAGATGAACACTGCCGAGGCGGCAGAGGGAAGCATGGTGCTGCGCGCGAAGCTCGACATGGCCAATCCGAATATGCACTTCCGTGACCCGATCATGTACCGTATCATCCAGATTCCGCATCACCGCACGGGGACAAAGTGGCACTGCTATCCGATGTACGACTTCGCACACGGCCAGAGCGACTACTTCGAGGGTGTCACGCATTCCATCTGCACGCTGGAGTTCGTTCCCCACCGTCCGCTCTACGACAGGTTCGTCGACTTCCTGAAGGAGTATGACGGAACGGCTGACAACCTGCACGACAACCGCCCCCGGCAGATCGAGTTCAACCGCCTGAACCTCACCTACACAGTGATGTCGAAGCGCAAGCTCCATACACTCGTCGACGAACATCTCGTCAACGGATGGGACGACCCCCGCATGCCGACCCTCTGCGGCATGCGCCGCCGGGGCTATTCGCCGGAATCCATCCGCAACTTCATCGACTCCATCGGCTACACCAAGTTCGATGCGCTCAACGACGTGGCACTGCTGGAGGCTTCCGTACGCGAGGACCTGAACCGGAAGGCGACACGTGTCAGCGCCGTCCTCGACCCGGTGAAGCTCGTCATCACCAACTACCCTGACGGTCAGACCGAGGAGATGGAGGCCGTCAACAATCCCGAGAATGAGGCGGACGGTACGCATACCATCACCTTCTCGAAGAACCTGTGGATAGAACGTGCCGACTTCATGGAGGAGGCTCCCAGGAAGTTCTTCCGGATGACGCCGGGCAAGGAGGTGCGGCTGAAGAATGCGTACATCGTGAAATGTACCGGCTGTACGAAGGACGCTGAAGGGAACATCACGGAGATCCGGGCGGAATATGACGCCGACAGCAAGAGCGGCATGCCCGGAGCCGACCGCAAGGTCAAGGGTACGCTCCACTGGGTAAGTGCCGACCACTGTCTGAAGGCGGAAGTGCGTGAGTACGACCGGCTGTTCAGCATCGAGAACCCGTCGGCCGACGAGCGCGACTTCCGTGAGCTGCTCAATCCGGAGAGCCTGACGGTGCGTACGGACTGTTACGTCGAGCGGTATCTCGCAGAGAAGAAGCCCGGCGACTATCTCCAGTTCCAGCGCACCGGTTACTTCATGCTCGACCCCGACACGACCGAGGGGCACCTTGTCTTCAACAAGACCGTCGGCCTGAAGGATACATGGGCGAAGAAAGCCAAAGCATAACAACAGGCAGATTTGGACATATACTATCACAGTGACAGGTTCAGGCAGCTGCTCCGCAGGTACGAGGCGCTGCAGCAGGGCGACACCGGAGAACTTCCCGATGCCGAGGAGCTGACGGATGTCGCCGAGTATTACCACACTGTCGGCGAGGACGGAAAGGCCATGGAGGCGGCCGACTATGCCGTGCGGATGTATCCTACCGCCACGGCACCGGTCGCTTTCAAGTCGCGCATGGCGCTGCTCACCGATGACGATCCGCAGCGCGCCGGTGAAATAGCGGAGACGATCGTCGACAAGACCGACCTGGACTATCTTTATCTGAAGGCCGAAATCATGGTGGCAGAGGGAGCCGCCGATGCTGCCGACCGCTTCCTCCAGGCCCATTATGACGAGACGGTGGACCCGGACGACCGTGAGGACTATATCCTTGACGTCGCCGCCTTGTTTTCCGATTACGAGGAGACGGACTATACGGAGAAGTGGCTTGCCCGCTCGTCGATGACGGATGAGAACGACTACAAGGAACTTCAGGCGCGTGTCCTCAAGAGCCACGGCCGGTATGAGGAGAGCGAGGCGATCCTCAACGACCTGCTGGATGCCGACCCTTACTCCGGTCCTTACTGGAACCAGCTGGCACAGAACCAGTTTCTGAGGAATGACATCCGGGATTCCATTACTTCGAGCGAGTATTCCATTGCCATCAACCCGGAAGATGAAGAGGCCGTCCTCAACAAGGCGAACGGACTTTTCACCCTGGGCAACTACGCCGAGTCGCTGAAGTACTATGAGCGTTACAAACAGCTCTGCCCCCGTCAGGACATCAGTGTCATCGATGTCACCATCGGACATATCCGCCTTATGCAGGGGCAGGCCGTCGAGGCGCAGCAGTGCTACCGGCAGGCGCTGTCAGAGTCGAAGGACAAGGCACTGACCCTTGTCCACATCGGCATTTCAGCATTCGACAACGGTTATGTGGAATATGCTTACCGCATCTTCATCAGCCTGTTGCCGGAACAGGAGGACGGGTGGGACATCGGCTTCGCCTATCTCGCACGCTGCTGCTACGAACTGAAGAAGGAAAAGGAATACAGGCTGTTTCTGCAGAAAGCCGTTGAAAGAAATCCGGAGGAGTGTATCGAGGTGCTGGCCGACCTCTATCCGGAGGGTACGAGGCCGCAGGACTACCTTACGTCGGACTTCCGCCCACAGGACAGCTAAGAAACAAACGAACATTCATCAATAGAAAAGCATCACAATGAACTTTATCACAGCGCTGCTCTCACAGCTAAACTATGGCACCATATTCCTCCTGATGCTCCTCGAAAGCACCGTCTTTCCCGTACCGTCAGAGCTGGTCGTCACGCCGGCAGCCTACCATGCGGCCGGCGGGAACCTCAACATGTGGCTGGTCATTCTCTTCGCTACGCTGGGAGCCGACTGCGGTGCGACGATAAACTATCTTGCCGGATGGTATCTCGGCCGGCCTATCATCTATAGGTTCGCCAACAGCAGGTGGGGACATGCCTGTCTGCTGAACCAGGAGAAAGTGGAGAAGAGCGAGCGTTA
The DNA here is from genome assembly GCF_000191065.1 of Prevotella multiformis DSM 16608. Taxonomy (GTDB): domain Bacteria; phylum Bacteroidota; class Bacteroidia; order Bacteroidales; family Bacteroidaceae; genus Prevotella; species Prevotella multiformis. The sequence continues at coordinate 436,101 of NZ_GL872282.1, read as the reverse complement.
CTTCGACAGGCATGGTCTGGTGGCTACGATCACGGGGCGGCTTCTGCCCGGCATCCGCCACCTGATCTCCATTCCTGCCGGTCTGGCGAAGATGAGCTACTGGAAGTTCCTGCTCTACACCACCGTGGGAGCCGGTGTATGGCACAGCATCCTTGCGCTTCTCGGACATTACATGCACGCCTTTGTCCCGGAAGAACAGCTCCATGGAAAGATTCTGGAATACGGAGAGTACATCAAGGTCGGATTGATTCTTCTGGTTGTCATGGTCTGTCTCTATTTTGCCGTAAGGTGGTATGTCAGGAGGAGAAAGGCCGGCAGCCGGCAGGCATGAGACGGTTCTCAGATGATCAACTTAAATAAACCCTTGTTATGATTGCAAACGAGAAGTACATGGAGGAGATAGCAGGCGGGCAGCCCCTTTCCGACAGAGAGGAGCGTACGCTGGCCGGGAGAATAAAGGTGGGCGACGCACAGGCCTTGGAGAAGCTGACCAAGGCCAATCTGAAATACGTCGTTTCACTGGCGCATCAGTACCGCAACCGCGGGCTGGGAGAGGACGATCTCATCAGCGAGGGGAACATCGGCATGATGCACGCTGCACAGCGGTTCGACGGGTCAAGGGGTGTACGTTTCGTCGTTTTCGCCGCACCCTATATCCGCAAGGCCATGGAGGAAGCCATAAAAGAACAGGCGGCTCTCTACAGGCTGCCGCGCAATGAGAAAAACCGGTCTGAGCAGAAACGGTCGCACGCCATCTCTATCGACCAGCCTGTACCTGTCGGCAGCAGCAATAATTTCACACTTCAGAATGTGCTGGAAAACGACAATGCGCCGCATGCCGACGAGCAGCTCAATCAGGAGATTCTCAGTTCGGAAATCCAAAAGGGACTGGGTGTCCTGAATGAGCGTGAGCGGCAGGTCATCGCCTGTCTCTACGGCCTCTCCGGTGTCCATTACACCATGGCGGAGGCGGCGGAGCACATGGGACTGAAGCGGGAACGTGTCCGTCAGATCCGGGACAAGGCACTGCGGAAGCTCCACAAGCGGTTGAAGTAGGCGGGACGGGAACCTTCTGTCTCTGCCTGTTCCGTCCTTTCGCTGTCAGGAGAGAAGACGCGCGTATGCTGTCATCGTCGGGGAGGGCTGCTGCTGGCACGGGCAGCGACCTCCTCTGCACAGTATGCGCATACGGTCTGCCGGCTGCTTTCTGTTTTCATTTTCCCCTTTCTTCTGCCTTTTATTCCGATTTTTTTGTGTTACTTTGCAGGCAGTTGTTGGAGTATACTAACGTTTTAACCCTATCAGATTAAATGATTCCTTTTTGGAAGGGCCGCCGATGACCAATGTGAGAAATATGAAAAGGAGCTTGAAGTGGCTGGTTGCCATTGCGGCGACACCTGTCGTACTGTTTTTGGTTCTTGTCGCACTGCTTTACTGTCCGCCGGTACAGAACTGGGCGGTAAAGCGGGTCGCTGCGTATGTGTCGGCACGCACGGGGATGGAGGTGAGCCTTGATCAGGTCGGCCTGTCCTATCCTCTGGATCTCCAGCTGGACGGCCTGCGGATACTGCGGCAGAACGATTCCATCCCGGACAGGAAGGATACGGTGGCCGATGTACGCCGCCTGGTGGCCAGCGTCGACCTGCTGCCGCTGCTGGAGAGCAGGGTAGAGGTGAACGAACTGACCTTCACGCAGCTGAAGGCGAATACGGTCAACTTCATCGGTGACCTCCGTATCCGCGGCGACCTGCAGCGGCTGCACATTGTGAGCCATGCCGTCAATCTCGTCGGCGATTCGGTACGTGTGAACAAAGCGGATGTCGAGGGCGGATGGATTGATGTCGCCCTGGGTGACACCGTACCCGAAGACCCACACAAACAGAAGCCGCTGTGGCGGATCAACATAGACCGCCTCCATCTCGCCAGAACCGGTTTCACGCTTCATCTGCCGGGTGACACGATGAGCGTCCATGCCCATTTCACGAAAGCGGCGGCGAAAGGAACCGAACTCCTGCTGCATGACAATATATATAAGGTGGCGAATGTGGACTGGCAGGGGGGCGGGTTCAGCTACGACCAGAATTATGTCAGCCGTGTACGTCAGGGCTTTGATGCGGCTCACATCGCAATGCGTGACGTGAACATCGGCATAGACTCTTTCCTCTATGCTGCTCCGAAGCTGTCCCTGCGTGTTCGGACGGCCAATCTCCGGGAACAAAGCGGGTTCGTGCTGAAAGACTTCCGCGGACGGTTTGCGATGGATTCCACACGTCTCAGTCTGCCCGGTCTCTATCTCCGGATGCCGGGGACGGAGCTGGCAGGACGTTTTGAAATGGACATGAACGCCTTTGCCGATGACCGTCCGGGACGGATCTCTACCCAGCTGGACGGACACCTGAGTCTTGCCGACTTCCGTCCTTTCCTCACATCGGTACCTGGGAAAGTCTACCGGGCTCTCCCGAAAGACCGGATGACCGTTCAGGGACAGCTGGAAGGCAATCTCCGGTCGGTCTCGTTCCGCCAGCTTCATCTTGCTCTGCCAGGCTGTTTCGACCTTACGGGGACTGGATGGGTGGCCGATATGACGAAGGGAGCCGGGCATCTCCGCAGCGACCTGAGACTGAAGGGAACTGCCCGGAACCTTGATTTTATCGCCGGACTTCTGCCGAACACGGTACGCCGGACGGTAGCCCTGCCGCATGGAATCCGTCTGGACGGAACGGTTCATGTGCGCAAGACGCTTTATGCGGGGAAGATGCTGCTGAGCCAGGGCGGCGGCCGGATTCGGGTGGACGGTGCCTACGATACGGCAACCGGCCTTTATCGCCTTGCAGCTGATGCGACGGCATTTCCGCTCCAGCATTTCCTCCCGCACATGGGACTTTCGCCTTTCTCCGGCTCTGTGAAGACACGGGGACGCGGCACCGATGTGATGGATCCGAGGGCATCGACGAATCTAAGCCTGCGTATCCGCCGGTTTAAATATGGGAAATACGTGCTTGACGGACTGAACGGTGCCGTCTCGAAGCATGGCGAGCAGCTGTCGGCACATATAAAGAGCACGAACAGGATGCTGGGCGGCGACTTCTCCTACAAAGGCCGGGTAAGTGCGAAGTCGGTCGACGGGCACGTGCGCGGCTGGCTGCACAGGGTGGATCTGCATGCACTGGGAATGATGAAAGAGAGATATGTCGTCTCGACCTGGGCCGACGTTGATGTGCGTTCGGATATGGCGGCCACCCACCATGTCACGGGTCTCCTCCGTTCGTTCCGTTTCTTGCAGGAAGGCAGGAAGAAGAGCCGTCTTCTGGCTGCCGGGAACTTTGATGTAAGGGCGGATGTGCGTCCGGCAGGGCTTGATGCCCATGTGAAAGGAAGGCTGACGACGGCAGATCTGCAGGCTCTGGGACTGATCGGGAAACATTATGTGACGTCAGCCGATGCTGACCTGTCCCTGCGTTCGGACATGAAGCATTACTATGCAGTAAACGGTTACGTAGGCAAAGTTATGCTGAATGAGCTGCGCAAAGGCGGATATGTGTCGTTGGCAGAAGGCAGCTTCCATGTTGACGCTGCAATGCGGGGCGGAAAGATAGATGGTGCGGTCAAGGGTGTATTCCCCAGGATAGACCTCTATCAGCTGGGAGTCGTGGACAGACCGCTGTCCAGCAGTTTCGCCGCCAATGCGTCGTTTGCCATGGCGGGAGAGGATGAAATGAGTGTCCGGGGACTGATCGGCGACCTCCGTGTGACCGACGGGCAACACACTTATGTCCCGGGAGATGTGAATGTCGATCTCATGAGCCGCCGCGATACGGTACATGCCGCCGTCAGCGGGGGCGACTTCCGCCTCAATACGTCATTCAACAGTAGTGTACACCGGCTGGCAGCGACGGGGCAGAAGATTTATAAAAGCATCCTCAGCCAGATCTCCAGCCGGCGCATAGACCAGCCGGCCCTGCTCCGCCAGCTTCCCGTAGGACATTTCACGCTCCGCAGCGGCCGTGACAATCTCTTCAGCAATCTGCTTGCACGGGACGGCTATGCTTTCAAGGAGGCCGACATCGATCTGTACTCCTCGCCGGAGAGGGGCATCGACGGGCAGATCAGCATCGATTCGCTCGTATATGATGATGTGCATCTTGACAGCATCCGGGCCGATGTCACAAGCGTAGACGGTCAGGTCAATTATTCTTTGGCAGTGAACAACAGCCCGGAGAACACCTATCCTTATCACGGCTATCTGCGTGGCGTGCTGTACGAACATGGCCTGCAGACCCATGCTACCATCCTTGACAACAAGGGGAAGACCGGACTTGATCTGGCTTTGCAGGCTGCGATGAAGGGTCGTGGCATACAGCTGTCGATTATCTCTCCACAGTCGGTTCTGGGCTACAAGTCGTTTGCCGTCAACGATTCCAACTATATCTATATCGGACGTGACCGCCGCCTGTCGGCCAACCTGCGTCTTCAGGCGGCGGACGGGACGGGCCTGCTCGTCTCGACAGAGGATGCCGACAGCACCTCGCTGCAGAATGTTACGGTCTCTATGAACCACTTTGAACTGGGCAAGCTGTTCACGGTATTGCCTTTCGCACCGAATATCTCGGGCGTGCTCGACGGCGACTACCACATTGTCCAGACAGCCGGCGACCTTACAGTGTCGACCGATATGACAATCAAGAAGCTCGTCTATGAGAACTGCCCGATGGGAGATGTCGGGACACAGTTCGTGTATATGCCTAAAGGGGACGGATCGCATTGTGTGGATGGCATCATCACGCAGGACGGAAAGGAGGTCGGCATCCTCTCGGGTACTTATCAAAGCGAAGGAGCAGGGTCGTTGGATGCCACGCTGGAGATGAACCGCTTCCCGCTGAACTACGTGAACGGATTTGTTCCCGACCAGCTTGTCGGCCTTGAGGGCGTAGGAGAAGGGACACTGTCGGTGAAAGGACCGCTGAAGAAACTGGACATCAACGGTGAAGTCTATCTTGACTCTTCTTATCTGGTAAGTGTGCCTTATGGGATAAGGATGCGTTTTGCCGACGACCCGGTCCTGATACGCAACAGCCACATAGAGTTTGAGAACTTCGAACTCTTTGCCAGCAACGGTTCTCCCCTCGACATCTCGGGCTATCTTGACTTCTCCAATCTCGACAGGATGAGGCTCGACGCCCGCATGAGAGCCAAGAACTTCCAGATCATCAATGCGAAGAAGAATCCGCGTTCGGAGGTGTACGGCAAGGCTTTCGTCGACTTCATGGGTCAGGTCAGCGGGCCGCTGGACAACCTGCAGATGGGCGGCAAGCTCGATGTGCTGGGCAACACGGATATGACGTATGTGGTACGCGACGGCACACTGGCTACCGACACGGAACTGAACGACCTCGTCCAGTTCACCGATTTCAACGACTCTACGGTGGATGTCGTCAGGCGGCCGGACATCACCGGCTTCACGATGGGACTTGCCGTAGACATCGATGAGCAGGCACATGTGCTCTGCGCACTGAATGCCGACCAGTCCAACTACATCGACTTCATAGGCGGAGGCAGTCTGCTTCTGAACTACGACCCGACGAACGGGGTGCAGGTCCGTGGACGGTACACGCTGAGCGAGGGCGAGATGAAGTACTCCCTGCCGGTCATTCCACTGCGTACGTTCAATATCCAGGACGGAAGCTACGTTGAATTCACAGGCGATCCGATGCGTCCGACGCTGAACATTACGGCGACGGAAGACGTCAGGACAAGTGTCTCCAATGGTACCGGGGAAGGAAGGATAGTGGACTTCAAGTGCGGCGTGAGCCTTACCCGGCAGTTCCCCAAGCCCGGAGTCGAGTTCATTATCTCTGCTCCTGAGGACCAGGAGGTGCAGAACACATTGAACACGAAGAGTGTGGAAGAACGCTCGAAACTTGCCGTTACGATGCTGGCATCGGGTATGTATTTCGACGGAGAGAACTCGGCAAGTGCCAACACGGCGATGAGCGGTGCCCTGGCAGGCTTCCTTCAGACACAGGTGAATGCCATTACGGGCCGTGCGCTCAACTCCATGGGGCTGGATCTTACGGCCAACATGGAAAGTGCCGCTGATGTCAACGGCAACCTGCACACGGATTATACCTTCAAGTTCTCCAAGCGGTTGTGGAACAACCGTCTGCGCATTGTGATGGGAGGACGTGTCGCAACCGGATCGCAGTTCTCAGAAGAGAATGGAGCCTACTTCGATAATCTCTCGCTCGAATACCGCCTGAACCAGAAGGAGACGAAATACCTCAAGCTCTACTATGAGCGTGAGGCCTACGACTGGCTGGAGGGCAGCCTGAGCGAGTTCGGCGCCGGTTTCATGTGGAGGCGTAAGCTGCGCCATTTCAGGGACATCTTCCGCTTCAAGGAGGATGAGCCTGTCATCCTGCCGCCGGCAGCGACTCCGCGCCGTGACAGCTTAATTAATTTTGTCAATGAGAAGAAAAAATAACCATAGGTGGCTTAATGTGGTAAGCTACATAAGCCCCATAGGGCTGTTAGGGCTGGTTGTCTTGATGAACCTGACCGGCTGCAGCACTACCTCCGCCATTCCCGACGGCGAGCAGCTGTACACCGGCATGGAGTCGACAAGATACAGCAGCTACCAGCGTAACAAGCATTTCATTGCCGTGCAGGAAGAGCTTGACGTGATCCTGGCAACCCTGCCCAATGCTGCCTTGCTGGGCAGCCCGCATATACGGTCGCCTTTCCCTGTGGGTCTCTGGGTATGGAATGCCTTTTCGCCGGACACCACCCGCTTCGGCCGCTGGATGGTGAAGGCTTTCGGCTCGGCACCGGTGCTGATGAGTTCCACTACGCCTGACCTGCGTGTCACCGTGGGCGAGAACCTGCTGAAGAAGCGCGGCTATTTTGACGGAAAAATCAGCTATGAGCGGATTGCACAGCGCAATCCGAAGAAAGGGAGGCTGCGTTATGCGGTCGATATGGGACATCTGTGGACGCTTGACAGCGTACGGTATGCCAGTTTCCCGCCGGCGGCTGACAGTCTGATAACGGCTCACCTCGACGAGGCGGTTCTCCACAAGGGAGATCCCTTTGATGTGTCGACACTCGAGCAGGAGCGCAAACGGATTACGGAACTGTTCCGCAGCAACGGTTATTATTACTATCAGAACAGCGACGCCAGCTATCTTGCAGATACGACCCTCGTCCATGGCGAGGCAGCCGTTCGCCTGCAGATGGCCGACTCGGTGAGTCCCCGTGCCCTGCGGAAGTGGACGATCGGTACGGTCACCGTCAACCTGCAGCGTGAGTTTATGGAGAAGCTGGAGAAACAGCGCCGTTTCCGTGACGTCATCGTCAACTACAACGGGTCGCACATGCCGCTCCGTATGCGTACCATCGCCAACGACCTGAAGATGTGGCCCGGTACCTTGTATAATTACAAGCTGCATGAACAGAGCCAGCGGCAGTTGGGATCCAGCGGACTGTACACCTCTACGAACTTCACGTTCACCCCGCGTGACACCACGGATACGTGCCATATCCTGGACATGAAGGTGGACTGCCTGTTCGACAAGCCTTACGACTTCTATGTAGAGGCGTATGGAAAAGGCAAGACAAGCGGCAGATACGGTCCCGAGGGCATTATCGGTTTTACCAAGCGCAATGCCTTCCGTGGCGGGGAAAGGCTGAACCTGCGGGTACACGGTGCCTACGAATGGTCGTCGAACGACGATGACGACGGACGCAGCCGTCTGGGAATCAATAACTATGAGTACGGTGTCGAGGCGAGCCTGCAGATTCCGCGCCTTGTCAATCCTTTCGTCGCGCCTCCCCGTAAACGCTGGATGAAGATACAGAGAAAGGTGGAAGAGGCTGCGGAAAAGGGGCTGGTGTACAGGCCGAAACCGCCCCGTACCTATTATGCTACGCCTTCCACGACGCTGAAAGCCTCTGTCGACGTGCTGAACCGTGCCAAATACTTCAAGCGGCATGTGGTGTCCGGAGAACTGACCTACCAATGGCAGCCCAATGAACGCAACAGCTACTCGTTCTCGCCGCTCTCGCTGACGTATGAATACATGCACAAGGTGACCGACCGTTACCTGGAACTCGTCGACAGCGTACCCTATCTGGAGGTGTCGATGGCGGACCAGTTCATCCCGAAGATGCTGTTCCAGTACACCTTCATGAGTCCTGTCCGCTACCGCAATCCCGTGAAGATATGGACTACCGTGAGTGAAGCGTCAAATGTGCTGTCGGCTGCTTATGCCCTGTCGGGCCGTCATTGGAGCGAGAAGGACAAGCAGCTCTTCAAGAACCCTTTCGCACAGTTTCTCAAAGCAGAGGCTAATCTGACGAAGGTATGGACGGTGGCGGAGAAGAGCAGTGTTGCCGCCCACGTCAATGCAGGAACTCTCTGGGCATATGGGAACAGCCGTTTCGCTCCGTACACCGAGCAGTTCTATGTGGGCGGAGCCAACAGCATCCGCGCCTTCAACGCACGGCAGATCGGTCCGGGACGCTACCGGTCTACCCAGCGCCGCCGCTCGTATGTGGAACAGACAGGCGACATCAAGTTCCAGATGAACCTTGAGTATCGTCCCCGGCTGATGGGTTCGCTCTATGGAGCGGTCTTCCTCGATGCGGGCAATGTGTGGACGATGCACTATGACGAAGGCCGTCCCGGCGGCTACTTCAAGATGAAGAACCTGTTTAAGGAGATGGCACTCGGCACCGGTGTGGGTCTCCGCTACGATCTCGGTTACTTCATGCTCCGGGTAGACTGGGGTGTCGGCCTGCACGTGCCGTATGACACGGGCAAGAACGGCTTTTACAATATCTCCAGTTTCAAGGAAGCGCAGGCGCTCCATCTGGCGATCGGACTTCCTTTCTGATCTGCCGTCCGTCCCGGGAGATGCCTGCAGCGCCTCGTGGAGAAAGGGGCTTTCTTTGGTCTTGCTGCCAGACAGACATTATATATACCGGCGAAGCCGGATTTCATTGCAGGATGAAATCCGGCTTCGCCGGTATTCTTTTGTTCTTCCGTTCAGTGCGTGGACGCTTTTCGTATGGCTTTAACGGAAGGGCCGAAGTGATTCATTCAACAAGAACATGGGCGAGACGGTCAGCTGTCCATCCTTTTATCATCCTCCGATACAAAGCCCTTTTCAATTTAATATGTTGGAAATACAGACAGGATTTTGAAAAACCATTACATAATTCCAAACAAATCATCTGCGGATATACAAACATACGCAAAAAAGCAAGTCCGTAACCAGCAGTCAATCAATTGGTTGTCAAACCGTTCAAAAAGGTGCCTGATTGGACTTCAAAAGGGCGTTGATAACGCGCTGAAAGGGCACCTGTTGCAAGTCAATCAGGCATCTTTTAGAAGCCAGAAGGGCATGTGTTGCTTTGCGTTGCATGAAAACAGTTTACAAACACCGATGATGTGGGAATAAGCCGTCTGTGGAAGACGGAAAGACATGCTGATGGACAGGCATCGTATCAATTTCGCCTTTTCTGCATTTTGTCTTGTAGTTTATCCTCCTTTGCAAAGCCGTCTGATTCCGGGCAGTCATACCCTGCAGGCGCATAAGCCTTTGTTCTTCTTCCAATCTACGCATTTAGCGGAAGAACCGAAAAGGAGACAGATTGCCGTATGGCTTGTCTGCCTTGCCCCATTTCATGGACAGCAAGGCTACCGTCCCTCATCCACGATCGGGTACAGTTCGATGAATTCGCCCTGGTGTTTCTTCCCGTCATTGATTACAGCGGCGATTTTCTCACCGACGACATCCACGGAGTGCGCCCCCGGTCCGGTATAATGGTTGTTCAGGTCGGTCGTGGTGGCTCCCGGATGGACGTCGAAGATTTCGACCGGGAAGTTGTTCTTCTCAAATTCCATTGCCATGATGCCGGTCATGGCATTCTGTGCCGCTTTGCTTGCCACATAAGCCATCGGATGCCAGTACGGACTCACTTCCGAGGGTACTGTGATGTTTACAATCCGCCCTCTGTTCGCCGCCAGCAGGGGGATCAGGGCCTGGGTCAGAGCGAATGTCCCGAGGTAGTTCACCTGTATCGTCTCTGCCGCATCCCGGAGTTCGGTCCGGTAGCTGGGAACCTCCATGTCGCCGGGAATCCCGGCATTGTTGACGAGGAGTTCCAGATCGGGATGTTTCTCCTTTACCTCCCTGGCGGTCTGTTCCAGACTTGCATTGTCCGACAGGTCGACGTGCTGCCAGCCGATGACCTCCGCTCCTTCCTCCCTCAGCGTTTTCATGGCTTTCTCCGCACGCTGACGGCTGCGTGCGCCGATGATGATCTGCCATCCGCTTCTGCCCAGGAATTTACTGATTCCATAACCGATTCCCTTGTTTGCACCCGTCACTAAAGCTTTTCCCATAGTTGTCTGTTTCTTTATAAGTTTTTTCAGAACCCCCTGTTGCCATGTCGGCATGGGATGTTCCGGGTACAAAGGTACTGTTTTGTTTTGAATAACCCGCCTGCGCCACGGATATTCTCCCTGGCGGTTCTCTGTACTTTCGGCTTTTCCCATTCAGTTCCCCGTACGTCGCGGGCTGATATGTCCGGAGAAAATTTGCATAAAGCGTTTTTTTCTTTACCTTTGCAGACGGATTGAAGTATATATGAATAAAACTGAATGTAATGAAAAAAGAATCCATACGTCTTGCCCTTCTTGTCCTGATGGCAGGGCTCATGCTGTCGTCCTGCATCAGGGAAGAGGCTTTGAACGCCGAGGCCGACATCACCGACGTGTCGGTGGAGGGTGTAACGCTTATCCGCAAACCGGTCGTCACGAACAACGAGGTGCTTTTTTATGTCAATGGGTGGCAGGAACTGGATCGTCTTTCCCCGAAGTTCAAGACGACGGACGGGGCGACGATAGAGCCGGCAAGCGGCACAGAGAGAGACTTCACCCGGCCGCAGAGCTATACGGTGACATCGCAGGATGGGCGGTGGAAGAAGACCTATAAGGTATCATTCGTGTCGGACGACGTGGCTACCGAGTACCACTTCGACAACATGAAATGGTACGAGTACAGAGATTCCTGGAATCCTGCAGCCCCTGTCCAGAAGCTGTTTCACATTCTCGTAGACAAGACGTCGGACGGTCATGAGTTCGAGTGGGGAAGCGGCAACTCCGGCTTCCTGTTTGCTGCCAATGGAGCGACTGCCGACAAGTATCCGACCTGCCAGGAGGAAGAAGGATACAAAGGAAAATGCGCGAAGCTGCAGACTGTGAGTACGGCTGCTTTTGCTTTGCTGGGGACTCCTATCGCCGCCGGCAACCTGTTTACCGGCACCTTCGAGCTTAACTTCTCGAATCCGGCGAAGTCCACCCGCTTCGGCGTTCCTTTCCGCAAGAAGCCGAAGGAACTTGTGGGGTACTACAAGTACAAGGCCGGACCGACGTTTACAGACAAGCATCTGAATAAGATTGCCGGCCGGAAAGACAGCCTTGCCGTCTATGCCGTATTGTTTGAAACGGGAGACGGGGTGGATTACCTCGATGGAACGAACTCGCTGACGAGCGACCGGATCGTCCTGCTGGCACAGCTGAAAGAGGGGCGGGAGACCGACGAGTGGACACGCTTCTCCATTCCTTTCAAAGCCGTAGGAGGCCGGTCGGTAGATCCGGAAAAGCTGCGGCAGGGGAAGTACAGTCTTGCCATCATAATGTCGTCCAGCAAGGATGGAGCCGCTTTCAACGGGGCGGTGGGCAGCACGCTGTATGTGGACGAACTCAAGCTGTTCTCAGAGTAGATGGAGGGCCGTGTGCCGTTTTCGGAATACGTATAATAAAATAAGGTGAAAAATAAGCAGATGAGACATACGAATATAATCGTCGCCATAGCGGCATGGGGCTGTGTACTGTCCGGTCGGGCGCAGACGGATCGCACGCCGGCATTGCAGTCGGCAGAACATAACGGATGGGAATACGAGGTAAAGGCCGGTGTGAACATCGGCGGCGCATCGCCCTTGCCTTTGCCTGTGGAGGTACGGGAGATCAACAGTTACAGTCCGAAGTTCAATGGAACGTTCGAGGGGACTGTGACCAGGTGGCTGGGCCGGAACCGGAGATGGGGACTGTCTGCCGGTCTGCGGATTGAAGAGAAAGGCATGCTGACAGGGGCGACGGTGAAGAATTACAGTACGGAGATCGTCTACGAGGGCAGTCGTGTAGCCGGATATTGGACGGGCTATGTGAAGACTGATTATAACACGACGCTGCTCACTGTGCCGCTGCTGGCAGACTACCGTGTCAATGACCGGTGGAAGCTCCGTGCGGGACTGTTCTCGTCCGTCAAGCTGGACGGCGATTTCTCCGGATATGTGAGCGACGGCTATCTCCGTGAGGGTACGCCTGTCGGTGAGAAGCTGACTTTTGATGACGGGAGCAGCGCCCCTTATGACTTCTCCTCTCACCTGCGCCATTTCCAGTGGGGCGGCCAGCTGGGGGCAACATGGTGCGCCTTCAGTCATTTCACGGTGAATGCCGACCTTACATGGGCTTTCAGCAACATCTTTGAAAGCAGTTTCAAGACGGTCAGTTTCAATCTCTATCCCGTCTATCTGAAGCTTGGCTTCGGGTATCGCTTCTGACGCTGTTCTCCTCTGTTGAGCAAAGAGAAGAGGCGGCAGGGACCGCTGTGCAGCCTGTCATGGCAGGGCTTGCCTCCCCCGTGCGTCCGCTGCTTTCCGGCAGGAGGGCAGGCACTGTGGAGCGGGCAGGAGGCGGCAGAGACGGTCTCAGGGCTGCCTCAGGATCACATATATTATGACAGGTGCCCCGATGAGCTGTGTCACGGCATTGAGCGGGAGGATGCCCTGTTCGCCCGGAAGGAAGCAGATAAGGTTGCACAGCAGAGCGATGACGGCTCCGCAGAGGACTGTCCCGGGTAGGAGTGTCTGATGGTTTCCGGTACGGAACAGCAGACGGGCCACGTGCGGTATGGCCAGTCCGATGAACGATACAGGACCGCAGAAGGCCGTCGTCGCAGCGGTAAGAAGTCCGACGATGAGCAATAGGATATTGCGGATCCGGCGGACGCTCACGCCCAGGCTCTCGGCATATTGCGGTCCTAAGAGCAGGATGTTCAGCGGTTTGGTCAGGAAGAACGAGAGCAAGACACCTGACAGACAAAGGGCGGAAAAGGGTGCCATGTGAGACATTGAGACACCTCCGAAGTTTCCCATTCCCCATATCGTATAGCTCCGTATGCCGTCTTCCGAAGCAAAGAAATTCAGCAGGGAGACGGCGGAGGAGGAGACGTAGCCCACCATCAGTCCTACGATCAGCAGCAGAATGCTGCTGCGTATCAGGGTAGACAGGAACAGGATAAGCGCCGTCACGCCGGTCGCCCCGATGAAGGCGGCCGTGAGGATGGCAAGGAATCCGGAGACGGAGAACAGCGCGGTCGACAGCGTACCGCCCAGCAGCAGCATGACCAGTGCCACCCCCAGTCCGGCTCCGGCGCTGATGCCGAACACATCCGGTCCTGCCAGCGGGTTGCGGAACGCGGTCTGCAGCAGCAGGCCGCAGGTTGCCAGTGAACTGCCGCACAGCATGGCCGTCAGTGCCTGTGGAAGCCGGCTCTCCCAAATGATATACCGCCAGCTGTCTTTTCCCGTATATTGTCCGGACAGTATCTCCAGCACATCGGGAAACGGTATCCGGACGGATCCGACCGTCAGGTTCAGCCCGAACAGCAGGACGGTGCCCGCCGTCAGGATGATAAAGATGCAGATGCTACGTCTCATTGTCTAAAACCGTCAGAGTGTGTTCACGTTCCGTCTCAGTCTTTCAGTTTCCTGTAATAGCGCATGGGGGCGATGTGCAGGTCGGGATGGAAAAGCTGTATCAGGTCGGCCAGCAGCCAGTCGGGTCGCCAGCTTACTTCCTCGAAGTAAGGCACGCTGTCCACTTTGCAGCCGTAGATTTCTTCCGTCCGGTAAGGCTTCAATGCGGCATAGCCCTGGTACTCTGCCAGCAGCTTCCTGCGGCTGAAGTCCCCGTTGTAGCACAATACCCAGAAGTCGCTCTGTCCGAACTTGTCAAGGATAGTCTCGAAAGGCATTGAGATGCTGCCGCTGTGCGTGTCGTCCGAATAGGCATAGCCGCCCTGCGCATCCTTGTACAATAGCCCTACGCTGCTCTTCCCGCCTGGAAGATACCACACGGCTCCCACTTTCCTGTCGGGGAGGATGCTGCGTTTTGTCCTGCTTGTTTTCGCCTTTCTGCTCAGAGCCTTGTAGTTCCGTTCTACGAGGCTGAACAACGAGTCTGCCTCCTTCTCTTTTCCGTAGAGCAGGCCGTAGAACTTCATCCATTCGGCACGTCCCAGAGCGGAAGCCTCCATATAGTCGGCACACTCGATGACGGGTACGCCAGTCTCTTCCAGACGGTCATGGCCTCCGCTGTTCTCGAAGGGTGAAAGCAGGAGGGCATCGGCATGCAGGTCGATGATCCGTTCAATGTCGGGCTGCATGGCGTTCCCACAGTCCCGGATGTCCTCCCCCTTCCGTGTACGGTTCTGTATGTCGGGAATAAGCATGTATTTCAGGTCGGCCACGCCGGCGATGGCTTTCTGTGCATGCAGCATTTCCAGCAGACTGGCATGGGCGGTCGTGAAGACCACGCTTCTCCGGAGCGGGACGGTTATCTTTGTGCCGTCGTCGGGAACTGCCGCCCTCGAGTTGCGGTTCACCAGATAATAGGTATGCAGAAGGGTGTTCTTTTTCCAAGGGTTCAACAGCCGGACCGCAATGTACCCGCCTGTCCGTTCGATGGAAATGTTCTGGGCATAGCGGAGTTCCGTCTTCGCTCCTTTCTCTTTCTTCCGGGCTGTTCTGTCATGTGGACTTCCGCAGGATGCGAACAGCAGCAAAGCAAGGATAAATGCTGATAAGTGATGCATGAATGATGGATTTAGGTGCAAAATTACAAAAAAAGAGTGATTTGCTTGCGTGTTAGAAATATTTTTTATACTTTAGCCGCCATATCTACTAACGATCTGATTTTAATCTAAACAACTAACACCATGGCAGAAGAAAAGTCTAACGCCCTTAGCAGCCACATCGAGATGAAGAAAGTCTGGGAACTTCTGGCAATCCTCGTGGTGACGGCCATCGTATGGAATCTGCCCACAGACATTTTCGGTATTGATGGGCTGACCGTAGTACAACAACGCATTATCGCAATCTTTGTGTTCGCCACCTTGTCGTGGCTGACGGAGTGTATCCCCGCCTGGGCGACTTCTCTGAGTATCATGACCATCATGTGTGTTACGGTGTCAAAGAACGCCTTTGGCATCTTCAAGCATGACGGTATCGGCGACCTCCTTGACTCAAAGGAGATCATGGCATCTTTTGCCGATCCGATCATTATGCTCTTCCTTGCCGGATTTGTTCTGGCGATAGCAGCCTCCAAGTCGGGGCTCGACACGCTTCTGGCACGCAACCTCATCAGGCCTTTCGGGCAGAAGAGTGAGAATGTGCTTCTGGGATTCCTGCTCATCACAGGACTCTTCTCGATGTTCATCTCTAACACGGCGACGGCAGCGCTCATGCTTACTTTCCTGGCACCGGTCTTCGCCGCACTCCCTGCCAACGGAAAAGGACGCATCGCCCTGACAATGTCCATACCTGTTGCGGCCAACCTCGGCGGTATGGGGACGCCTATCGGCACGCCGCCGAATCTTATCGCGCTGAAGTACCTTAACGACCCGGAAGGACTGAACATGAACATCGACTTCATGCACTGGATGGCCTTCATGTTCCCGCTCGTCATTCTGCTGCTGCTGCTGTCATGGAGGATCATCCTGCATTTCTTCCCGTTCACGCAGAAGACCATCCATCTGAAGATCGACGGTGAGGTGCATCGTGGATGGCGTATGTGGGTGGTGATCATCACGTTCATCATTACCATCCTGTTGTGGGTGATTCCGAAGAGCGTGACAGGCATTGATACCAACACCGTCTCGATGATTCCGATGGGGCTCTTTGCCATCACAGGTGTCATTACGGCAAAGGATCTGCAGGAAATCAACTGGAGTGTCATCTGGATGGTAGCCGGCGGTTTTGCCATCGGACTGGGCATGAACGGTTCGGGACTGGCGGATGCGGCCATTGAGAGCATTCCGTTCGGAGAATGGAGTCCTATCGTTATCCTCGCTATCTCCGGTCTGATCTGTTACTTCCTGTCCAACTTCATCTCCAACACGGCGACGGCGGCGCTCCTTGTGCCGATTCTTGCCGTGGTATGCCGCGGTATGGGTAATAAACTGGGCGGCATCGGCGGTACAAGTACCGTCCTCATCGGCATTGCCATTGCGGCTTCTACGGCGATGTGTCTTCCGATCTCGACCCCGCCGAATGCCATCGCTTACTCTACGGGGCTGGTCAAGCAGAACGATATGCTCAATACCGGACTTACCTGCGGTATTATCTCACTTATTCTGGGTTATATCCTGCTGTATTTCATCGCACAGCTGCATTTCCTCGGATAGGAGTCCCGTCAGGAGGACAGCTTTCTCCTTGTGAGCTGCTGGTCTCTCTGCGGTGACGTTATTGCGCCTTGTCCGGAGCGTGTCTTTCCGGAGTCAACAGAAACAGCCATATCAAAGCACGGTCTGCTGGGGTATGGCTGTTTCCGTATAGATCCTTCGGACATGGTGAACAGGATGAAAAGGCAGCTGTCCTGTGTCCGTCTCGTTTTAATTCAGTAATTTTGCAGACAGCTGTTACAGAGTAGACTTATAAAGAGCTGATTATGGGAAAAGGGAAAGAAATCTGTAAGATACTTAAAGGTATCCGGAAGAAGATAGCGGAGGCAAACGGCATCAGTTATCAGCCTGCCGAGTGTCATCATGAAAGCGGCTGCACAGGTACCTGCCCTGTCTGTGAAGAGGAACTGCGCTACATTGAGGGGCAGTTGAAAGCGAATAAGGACAGCGGGATCAGCACGAAAATAGCCGGTGTCGCTGCTGGCATCTGTGCGGCGGTCATGCCTATGATGGCCGCTGCGCAGAATACAGATCCTCAGGGGATGCCCGACGGGCGGGTCATCACAGCGGAGAAAGATGCTGTAAGCGCAGGAGTGCGGTCAGATGACCGTACAGATTCGGTACTGATATGTGGAAAGGTCATAGACAAAGCGAACAAGGAACCTTTGCCGGGTGCTTCCGTCTTGATAGAGGGTACAGGTCGGGGGACGGTAACCGACATGGAAGGCCTGTTCTCCTTGAGGATGTCGCCCGATGCCTCCTTGACGGTTTCCTTTGTCGGCTATAAGAAGAAAACGATTCTCGCCGGAAAGCTCCTGCATTCCCCCGGCAACATCATCGCTCTTGAGGAAGATGAAAGCCTGCTGGGCATAGTCGTCGTTGGAGAACCGGTTTTTGATGATGTTTATAACCGGCAGGGTCAAAGGCCGAAGTCACATGAAGAGAAGAACAGACCGTAAATCCCGTTGTCTTAAGGATGTATGATGAAGAAAGGAAAGATTACCTGTAAGATTCTGAAGAGTATCCGGCGGAAGATCGCAGATGCAAACGGCATCAGCTATCAGCCGGCCGAGTGCCATTTCGAAGGCGACTGCACAGGCACCTGTCCTGCCTGTGAACAGGAAATCCGTTACTTGGAGGCGCAGCTGAAAGTGCGGATGAGCAAAGGCTGGAACATAAAGGTAGCCGGTCTGGCGGCAGGGGCCTGTGTCGCAATCGCCCCTTTTGCCGCATGCAGCAGGCTGCCGAAGTCCGACAGCGTACAGAATGGAATGGACGTGCCGCTCCAAGGAGAGAGAGTTGAGGTGGTGGAAGCACTTACGGAAGATATGCAGCATTCGGTCGTGATCAATGGCCAGGTGAGGGACAAGTATGCGGATAAGCCCGTCTGCCATGCCGTTGTCCGTAGGTTGGGAGATGCAGAAGGCGTCGTGTTGGGGGAGGATGGACGCTTTTCTTTGCGCGTCGGCTGCAATGACACGCTTGTCTTTTCCGGACCAGCTTCTTATCTGGACAGTGAACTGCCCGTCAGCACCCTGAAGGAATCCCATGGAGTAATGGTCTATCTGTTACCTAAATGGTATGAGTTAGGGAAGGCTGTGCCAGATTCGCTTCTTTCGGAAGAAACTGAAAAAAAGACCCCCAGGTCGCACAAAGAGAAATGCAGTCGGAAATAACCGCACCGTTTATAGCCGTCAACCGGCACAGGATCGGCACAGACGGAGTGGGAGTGACGACCCTGGTCGCTTTCCATGGTTGTCCGCTCCGTTGCCGGTACTGCCTGAACCCTCAATGTCTGCAGGCCGGGGGCGTGTGGCGCAGGCTGACACCGGGTGAGCTGTACAGCGAGGTGGAGATCGATGACCTTTACTTCGTGGCGACAGGTGGCGGTCTCTGTTTTGGAGGCGGCGAACCGCTTTTATATCCGGAGTTCATCAGGACTTTCTCCGGAATCATGAACCCGGAATGGCGGCTGACGGTAGAGACGTCGCTCAATGTCCCGCTTGAAAATATTGAATCGGTTGCGGCATTGATCCAGACTTGGTATATAGACATTAAAGACCTCACCCCTGCCATCTATAACGCTTATACCGGCAAGGACAATGCACAGGTGCTCCGTAATCTCGAGTGGCTGTCGGCGAATGGATATGCAGACAAGGTCATTGTCCGCCTGCCTTTGATACCGGGTTATAATACTGAGGCGACCCGTCTGTCGGGTCGGCGGCGGTTGGAAGCCATGGGCTTTGCACGTTTTGACCAGTTCACATATCTGGTATGATATTGCCGTCCGTCCGACATTTCCCGTACAGGACCTCCTTCGGGTGTCTTGTCCGATTGTATAGCGACAGGGGTGATCCGGCCTTTTCGGCAAATGTGTTGATGCCCGTCACACATCGTGCTGGCGGTGAACATCGGTTGTGCTGAGGACATATACGCTTACAGTCTTTTGCTTGTATGAAGCCGGTTTTTGCCGTGAAAGAAGAGGCTTGTGCCGCCGGCGACTGGATGAAAGAAGGCCGGTTCCTGCCGCCTGTGGACTTTTGGCACGGCCCCCGGAAACAATGGATGGTTCTTCCGTTCAATGCGTGGATGCTTTTCGTATAGCTTTATCGGAAGAACCGCGGTGATCCATGAAACAAAAACATGGCCAAGGCTGTCAACTGCCTGTTCCATGATCATCCTCCGATACAAAGACCTTTTCATTTTAATACATTGAGATACAGATAGGATTTTGAAAAACCATTACATAAATTCAGACGAATCATCTGCAAATATAAAAAACGCATGCAAAAAACAGGTTTGTAACCAGCAGTCAATCAATTGGTTGTCAAGCCGTTCGTAAAAGGTGCTTGATTGGACTTCAAAAGGGCGTTAGTTAGACTTCAAAAGGGCATCCATTGCAAGTCAATCAGGCATCTTTTAGAAGCCAGAAGAGCATGTGTCAGCTTGGCTTTCATGAAAACAATTTACAAACACCGATGATATGGGAATAAATTGTTTGTAGAAGGCGGAAAGACATGCTGATGGACAGGCATCGTATCAATTTGCCTTTTCTGCATTTTATCCTGTTAGTCTATCCTCCTTTTAAGGCCACCTGTTTTTGGACAGTCATACCCTGCAAGTGCGTAAGGCTTTTGCTTGCTTTTTATGTTCGTAGCACTAAGACAAGTGAAAATTCTGACATTTCCAAGTGTTTTGAGAATTATGTTTATCAGGCACTTGGGTTACTTAAAGGATTTCATGCTGCGGAATTAATGTAAAAGGAAAAAGTTTTTGTATTTTTGCAATCAACTTAAAAAGTTTTTGAAATATATTTTATAAAGACCTATGGATACAGAATCAATCTTAAAGTTTAAAAAGATTTTAGAGTACTTTGTTGCACATTTAAATTATATGGAGTCTGGTAAATCTCAGGATATTCCGGGATATGCTCAATATATTAAGCCTTATGAGGATAAGGGAAACTTTGCACAGACAGGACAAGGTTATAATGGTGGGACTATCCAAAACCAAATTAAAGACTGGGAAATGATAGATGATGAAAAGCTATGCGTTAATATTCAGCCTAATTTTGGTTCTTATCGGTCAAGAAAATGCTACTTGAACTGGATACGAACTGGTATTAATATTTTTGCCCAATGGGGTGACAATCAGATTAACGGGGTTAGTATAGGTTTCTCATACTGGTGGAAGAAACCTATAGATTATAAGATTGTTAAGCCTGAATCGCTTGATAAGCTTGGGTTGTATGACAATAGTGACCAGCCAAACAGCGAACTCATTAAATTCTTCGATTATTTTATGAATGAAATAAAGGAGTTTCACCGAAAGACAAGCAAATACTATAAAGCCGTTTCTGAGTTTTACCGTGATACAGAAAGTAAAAAAAAACTTCATGAGAATAACGATATTATTAACACAATCCTTGCGAATAGAAATGTTATCTTTACTGGTGCCCCCGGTACTGGCAAGACCTATTGGACAAAAGAATTAGCTGCTCAGATTATACTTAATGATGTTTATGATGAAAGAGATCCAGCACAAAAGAGTATGATAGATGAGCAGTATGATTTTGTACAGTTCCATCCTTCTTATGACTATACGGACTTCGTGGAAGGCTTACGCCCTGTAGATGACGGAAATGGAAACATCTCCTTCAGGCGTGAGGACGGCATTTTTATGGCTTTTTGCAGAAAGGCTTTAAAGGCATATAACGAGGTGGAGGATAAACAAGATGCGCCAAAGTATGTCTTTGTCATTGACGAGATTAATAGAGGTGAGCTTTCAAAGATTTTCGGAGAGCTTTTCTTTAGCATCGACCCCGGCTACAGAGGAGTAAAAGGAAAGGTCAAGACACAATACCATAACCTGTGGAAAAATTCAGTGGACGAAACTCAAAAGAGGTTCGGCGATACGGACTTCTTCTATATTCCAGAGAATGTCTATATCATTGGTACGATGAATGATATTGACCGCAGTGTAGAATGTATGGATTTCGCTATGCGTCGTCGCTTTGCTTTCAAGGAGGTGTTAGCTTCTGACCGTCTTAATATGATTAGCAATGATAAAACTCTTGGCAAGGCATCTGATGAAATCATAAAGCGATTGGAAAATCTGAATCTATGTATCCTCTCTATCCAAGGGCTTTCAAGTGCTTATCAGATTGGTGCAGCTTACTTCTTAAAACTGAAGAACTATTTAAAAGACGATAATTCAATTGCTCCTGAATCTTGGGAGAGCCTGTGGAAAAACCATATTTATGGTTTGTTGTTCGAGTATCTTCGTGGCTTTCCTGATGCACAAGAAAGTCTGGATCAGCTTTATGAGGCTTTTCAACTGAAGAGTACATACAGTCAAGTTAATGGTAAGGTAATAAAGTCATAAAAGTGGATAACGATGGGTAGGATTATTCATCTTACAGATAATAACACAGAGGGTTCCTATATTGATGATGGGGTGCTTGATATTCTGAAGATTGCCAATATCGGCAACCTACGGGACAATCCTGACCTTTTGGTTTTTCCTTATTCGCTTGCAGAATCGAACGATAGTATCGGTGATTTACCGATATTGAACACGTCTCATCATAACTATGACAAGGATGGGAAATGCCTTTCACTAAAGGTACATACAGGAAACCTTATGGGTTTTATCGGGATGAATGAAACTTCTGTCAGCATTCATTCCAGATTTACCCATAAGAAAAAACAAGGCGTTGCTGACGATGAAGGAAAAGACTTCTTCCTTTATTACATGCTTCAGAAGGTGTTATCAATCAATTTGTTAGACCTTAAACACACGACAAATAAGGAAGATAAAGCACTTGACTTCCTGCTCTTTCTGTTTCCTGTTCTGCTGAAAAAGGCTTTGTCACAAGGACTATATAAGGAGTATCAACACAGATATTATGATGATGCAAGAGTGAAAGGAACCGTTGACATTTCGCACTTTATCAGAAATGACATCCCTTTTAAGGGGCGTGTTAGCTATAAGCTACGTGAATATAGTTATGACAACACTGTTACGCAGCTTATCAGACATACAATAGAGTATATAAAGCAAAATCCTATCGGTGCTGAAATTTTAAGAAACGACCAAGAAACGATAGACAATGTTGCCCAAATCGTTATGGTAACACCAAGCTATGACAGGCATAACAGAGAGCGTGTCTTAAATGAAAACAGGAAACCAAAGGTTCATCCGTATTTCCTAAATTATCAGATGCTTCAGCAGTTGTGTGTAAGAATTCTAAAGCATGGGTCGCTCAAGTATGGCAGAAGTGAGGACAAGGTGTACGGAATACTGTTTGATGCTGCTTGGCTATGGGAAGAATATCTGAATACCATACTTTCTAAAATCGGGTTCACACATCCGAGAAACAAGGAAGGAAAGGGAGGTATAAGGATGTTTGCCAATCCAACAGATGAGAACAGCTTTGATAGCAATGGCAGGCGTATCTATCCTGACTTTTATCGTGAAGACTATATTCTGGATGCCAAGTATAAGCATCTAAATGGGAGTGTAGGGCGTGAGGATCTTTATCAGGTTGTCTCGTATATGTACTGTATGGACAAGCCTTACGGTGGTTATGTCTATCCTGACGACTCCAATCAGAAAGCAACAAGATTCAAACTTGCGGGTAAGGGACTTGAATATAAGGGAGATACGGGTGGTGTTCTGTCAGTCATTCCATTTAAAATACCTCAAAAGGCTGACAACTGGAAGGATTTTCTCCAAGGTATAAATCAGTCAGAGAGCAGGTTGAAAGAATCATTAACCACCAGATGCCATTAGAGCGCAAGCATTTTTTGACTTGTCTCCAGTTCATTTTGTTTTTTATGTTCGCAGCACTAAGATTAGGTGGAATTTCTGACATATTCAAGTGTTTTGAGAACTTTGTTTATCAGGCACTTGGATTTCTTGCAGGAATTTATGCTGTGGAAGCAATATATAGAGTTTCCCTTTCGTTATTCTATTTGAAAAGCATTATCTTTGCAATTACTAAAAGACAGAATGTATGAAGAAAGCGTTTGTCGTTTTATCGTTGATCATATTGTTGTTTCCTATGACGATGTCAGCACAGAGTTTCGATGTTTTATGGAAGCAGGTGGAACAGGCACGCCGGAAAGACCTGCCTAAGACGCAGATCGGCCTGCTGGGTAAGATTGAGCGGAAGGCACGCCGGGAGAAGGTCTACGGCCAGTTGCTGGCGGCCACGCTGCAGTCGGCGGAATTGCGGACGCAGATTTCACCGGACTCGTTGGAGGTGGAGTTCGACAGGCTGAAGATGCTGGCAAAGGAAGCCGAGGGCAAGGATGAAGTGCTGGCGGCGGTCTGCAACTGCATCCTGGGGGCGGTCTCAAAAGAGACTGACAAGCCTGATGCCGAACAGTATTTCCAGAAGGCTCTTGCCGATCCGTCGCTGCTGGCAGGCCGGAAAGCGGAGGATTTTAAGCCGCTGGTCGTAAGCGGAAAGGATGACGGCATCTTCAACAACGACCTGCTGCACGTCATGGGCATGCAGGCGGGAGACTATGGCCGGCTGAGCCGGTATTATGCGGCACACGGCAATAGAGAGGCTGCCTGCTATACGGCAATGCTGGCTGCTGAAGAAGATGAAGAGCGGAGTTCCGCCCGGCTTGATTCGGTCATGCAGGTCTATGGTGACCTGCCGATCTGCGGAGAAGTGGCCGTGGCACGGTACGAAGCCATGGACGAGGACACGCCCGCCGAAGATCGCATCGCCTTTATAGACAAGGCACTCGCCCGTTGGGGTACTTGGAAAGGGATCGATGCATTGCGCAATGCACGCAGGGAGCTGACGGCATCGAAGTTTGATGTCAGAGTCCAGAGGCACTGTGTGACACCGTCTGAACACGCCAACGAGGTCTCACTTGAAATCCGTAACCTGACCGGTATAACGCTGACGGTGACACGTACGACGCTGAATGGGAATCACGGTCTTTCCGTTGCCGACGCCTCTGACTTGCAAAAGATAAAGGCTGCGCTGCTGCCTTCTACGAAACGGACCATCCGGCGGACATACGAGCCGCACAAAGACTACGAGAACTTTAAAGACTCTTTCCAGATGCCCGCATTGCCGCTGGGTGTCTATCTGGTACAGGTGGAGAGCACGGACAGACGGTTGCAGTCGGAGTATGTACTCTATTATGTTACCAACCTCTTTGTAATGACCGAACGGCAGCCGAGAAACAGGTCACGTTATGTTGTCGTCGATGCCGGGGAGGGGCAGCCGGTGGCCGGTGCGACCCTCCGGCTGACTTTCGACAGGAGATATGGCCGGCAGCCGGTGACGAAGACTTTGACGACCGACAAGAACGGAGAGGCCTTTCTGACAACGGAATATTCCGAACCGGATGTATATGTCTGCACGGCCGGAGACAAGGCCTATCCTTCATCGAGTATGTATAGCCGATACCGTTTCTACAAGTCTTCGCAAGGCGGACTCGTGGCGGAGGTCTATACGGACAGAGGCATCTATCGCCCCGGTCAGACGCTGCATGCCTCTGCAATTGTCTATCAGATGATCAAGTCCGGTTTCAGGACGAAGGCCGAGGAGGGCAGGTCCTTTGACCTTGTCGTGCGTGATGCCAATGGAAAGGAAGTCGGCCGCAAGACGGTGACAACCGACCGATTCGGCACTGCTGCGGCAGACTTTGAACTCCCGTCAGGCGGTCTGACAGGCTCTTACTATATTGTCGCCGACTGTGGTTCGCAGGCATCAAAGCGGTTCCGTGTCGAGGAGTACAAGCGGCCGTCTTTTGCAGTAAGCATCGACGACTATAAGGACAAGTACGCCTTCGGCGATACCATCAGGCTGAAAGGCCATGCCAGGAGCTTCGCCGGTGTGCCTGTGCCGGGGGCTAAGGTACATTATACGGTTACGCGCCGCCTGCCCCTCTGGTGGTGGAACGACGGTGATGCCACCGGGGAGGTCAAGACGGAGGATGTCGTGACAGACGAGCAGGGCGACTTTTTCCTGACGGTTCCCCTCACATTGCCCAAGGGAGCGGCGAAGGAGCAGAAGAAGGGACATACGGGCCGTTCCCGCTTCTATGTCTTCGAAGTGGAAGCATCGGTAACAGATGCGGCAGGCGAGACCCGGGACGGTTCAGCCTCACTGCCTTTGGGGACAAAGGAAACCGCGCTGATGTGTGCCCTTCCTGAAAAGAACCTGCGTGACAGCCTGAAGACTATCAGATTCGATTATGTCAATGCAGCCGGACAGGCTGTGGAAGGTACCGTAAGATACGCAATCGTACCGCAGCAGAAGGATGAAAGCCGGTACACCTATGCCCATTATGCAACCGCCAGGGCCAACGAGGCGGTGCCGATAGGGCGGATGGCATCGGGAGCTTACAGGCTGCATGCCGTCTGCGGGACGGACACGGTGGATACCGATTTCTGCATCTTCTCGATGGAGGACAGGCGTCCTGTCATTGAGACGCATGACTGGTTCTATCTGAGCAGCCACAACTTCCCGCGCAATGGCGGGCCGGTCTACTTGCAGGTGGGGTCGAGCGATGAGAAGCAGCACGTGGTTTATTCCATCTATTCAGGCGACAGGATAATCGAGTCGGGAGCTTTCGATCAGGACAATCATATACAGACACGTAAACTGGTCTATAAGGAAGAATATGGCGATGGCATAATCCTCAATTACGCTTGGGTGAAGAACGGCGTGCTGTACAGTCATGAGGAGAGCATCTTCCGGCCGCTCCCTGACAAGCGGCTGATCGTGAAGTGGCGGTCGTTCCGTAACCGACTTGTCCCGGGACAGCAGGAAGAATGGACGGTGACGGTCAGCCGGCCTGACGGGAAGGCGGCGGACGCACAGCTGATGGCGACGCTCTATGACAAGAGCCTGGACGAGATCGTCTCCCATGCCTTGAGCCTGTCTCTGACATTCGGCCGCGACTATCTGAGCACCTTCTGGGCATCAGACTATGGCAGGTCTTTATACCTCTCTGCCGCTGCTTCTGCAAAGACCAAGACCGTTCCGGAACTTTCCTTCTCGGAGTTTGACGGCAGTTTCTTTTCCTGTTTTGAGCTTGACGAGGTGGTAGCCATGGGCTTCTCTCCCCGGAAAAACATGGTTCTGTCACGGGCGGCAGTGTCAAAGAGCATGGCTGATAGCGTCGCTTGTGAAAGCAAGGTGTTCTGTTGTGCCGAGCAGGTGCCTGCCAAAAATGAAAGCAGGGCGACAGTCAAGTACACGGCTCCGGTCATCAAAAAAGATGAAGAAACAAAGATGGGGAAGGTCTCCCTGCGTGAGAATCTGAACGAGACGGCTTTCTTCTATCCGCAGCTGCATACGGACGGTAAAGGCAATGTCAGCTTTAAGTTCACGCTCCCGGAGAGCCTTACCACATGGCGTTTCCTCGGACTGGCGCATGATGTGGACATGAACAGCGGTCTGCTCACGGATGAGGCCGTGGCACAGAAGACGCTGATGGTCCAGCCCAACATGCCCCGTTTTGTCCGTGTCGGTGACGAAGCGATGATCTCGGCACGCCTGTTCAACCAGTCTGAGAAGCCGGTCAGTGCGGATGCGAAGATTGAAATCATTGATCCGGAGACGGATAAGGTGCTCCTGACAGACAGCAGGCCGGTCGTGCTGAAGGCGCAGGGCAGTGCCTCAGCGACGTATAGCCTGGCTCCGCTGCTGGCGAAGGATGCGGGGAGGCTGAGGGCTGACCAGGCTCTGCTCGTCGCCCGCTTCACGGTCGAGGGCGATGGCTTCTCCGACGGAGAACAGCATTATCTGCCCGTGCTCCAGAACCTGGAATACGTTACGAACACCTGTCCGTTCACACAGCATGAGGCCGGGGTGAAGACGATAGATGTAGGCAGGCTCTTCCCGAAGAACAGCTCGGATCAGAAGCTGACGGTCGAATACACCAATAATCCGAACTGGCTGATGATCCAGGCCTTACCGTACGTTGCAAAGACGGACAGCAAGGATGCCGTCAGTCTGGTGTCCGCCTACTATGCCAACCGGCTGGGAAAGCAGATCGTCGAGACCTCGCCCAATATCAGACGGACGATAGAGCAATGGAAGAAAGAGACGGGGAAGGAGACCTCTATGATGTCGGCGCTGGAGAAGAATCAGGAGCTGAAGTCATTGGCCCTGAACGAAACACCATGGATAATGGATGCTTCCAGCGAACGTGAACAGAAGCAGATGCTTGTCCGCTTCTTTGACGAGAATCAGCTGCAGCATGGTCTTTCGACGATATTGGATAATCTGAAGAAACTGCAGAATCCTGACGGCTCTTTCTCATGGTGGCCGGGCATGGACGGCAGTCTTTATATGACAGTGGCGGTTACGAAGACCCTTGCACGTTTACAGCATCTTACGGACAAGTCGGCTGAAGTGTCCGCAATCATCAATGCCTCCTTCCGCTATATGGACAGGGAGGTGGCAAAGCGTGTGGCAGAGATGAAACGTGAAGAGAAGAAGCATGATACGACCCTGTTCCCGACAGACGAGCTGTGTGATTATCTTTACACACACGCATTGGTCTCACGGGATAAGACGACTGCCGACATAAATTACCTTCTCGACCGGCTGACGAAGAAACCGGCAGACCTGACGATCTACGGCAAGGCGAATACAGCGGTGATTCTTCAGCAATACAATAAGGTGGAAAAAGCACGTGAATATCTGCAGAGCATCAAGGAATACACGGTCTATACGGAGGAAATGGGGCGTTACTTTGATACGAAACACGCTTATTACAGCTGGCGAGACTACAGGATTCCGACGGAGGTGGCCGCGATTGAAGCCGTAAAGACGATTACGCCTGCTGACGGGAAGACGCTTACAGAGATGCAGCGCTGGCTCTTGCAGGAGAAACGTACACAGGCCTGGGATACGCCGTTGAACTCAGTGAATGCCATCTGGGCATTCATGGACAATGGTGACTGGCTGATGCAGAATGGAGAAAAGGCACGGCTGATGCTGGATGGGAAACCGCTGCAGATGCCGCAGCCGACAGCCGGACTCGGGTATGTCAGGACGACGGAACCTGTCGCTTACGATGCGTCTGCCCGTCATGAACTTACGGTCGACAAGAGTAGCACCGGGACAAGCTGGGGAGCCGTCTATGCACAGTTCTTCCAGCCTTCGGCGGAGATTGCCGATGCTTCAGCCGGGCTGAAAGTGAAACGTGAGGTGCTGGGAGACAGTGCCCGGACCGAAAACGGAGAAGTCCTGAAAGTAGGCGACAGGGTGCGTATCCGGCTGACGATAACGGCCGACCGTGATTACGACTTCGTACAGGTCATCGATAAGCGGGCCGCCTGCCTTGAGCCGGTCAGTCAGTTGAGTGGTTATCATTGGGGCTATTACATCGCACCGAAGGATTACACCACGAATTATTACTTTGACTGTATGAGAAAAGGTAAACACGTTGTGGAGACGGAATACTATATCGACCGTGCCGGGGTCTATCAGACAGGGACGTGTACGGTGCAGTGTGCTTATGCCCCTGAGTACGGCGGCCGTACCGGTGCCTTGCAGTTGACGGTCGGGAAGTGACAGATGCCGGATTATGGCAGATAGGACGGAAGAGTCGGCATGATGCTTCTGCTCCTTTCTCACCATGTGCCTTCGACGACACATCCGGCTTTGACGCTCTTAGCTCTTTTTACTCCTTTAACTTCTTTAACTCCTGAAATCAACCTATGCTTCAAATAGAGATAGATGATGGCAGTGGCTTCTGCTTCGGTGTGACCACTGCCATCAAAAAAGCCGAGGAAGAACTGGCAAAAGGTACGAAACTTTATTGTCTGGGCGACATCGTGCATAACAGCATGGAGGTGGAACGCCTGACGAAGAAGGGGCTGATCACGATCAATCATGACCAGCTCCGCGACCTCCATGACGTAAAGGTCTTGCTGCGTGCGCATGGAGAACCGCCGGAGACCTACGAACTTGCCAGACGTAACAACATTGAGATTATCGATGCCACCTGTCCTGTCGTCCTTGCGCTCCAGCGACGCATCAAAACCCAGTATGAGAAACGGCAGCCGTTTTCAGGCGGTTCATGGGTAAGCGGAACGGCAGACGGTTCGTCGGACAGCCGGACGGATGAGGCCCCGTCTCCAGAAGTCCGGCGGATGGACGGCGGACAGGACAAATCTTCTTCACCTTGTTCCATCCAGAGCGAGGCGGGGGACGAGGCTTCCATCGTCATCTTCGGGAAGAACGGCCATGCAGAAGTCCTCGGTCTCGTAGGCCAGACGCACAGCCATGCCATTGTGATAGAGAAGTTTGAAGATGTGAAGACATTGGATTTCAATCATGACATCTATCTTTATTCGCAGACGACGAAGAGCCTGGATGAGTTCCACAGAATCATTGACTACATCCAGCAGCACATTTCTCCGAATGCGAAATTCCAGAGTTTCGATACCATCTGCCGGCAGGTGGCGAACCGCATGCCGAATATATCCAGCTTTGCGGCCCGTCACGATCTGATACTCTTCGTGGCAGGAAGGAAGAGTTCGAACGGCAAGGTGCTTTTCCATGAATGCCTGAGCGTCAATCCGAATGCACACCAGGTGGAAAGTGCGGATGAAATAGACATGAGCTGGTTTGAGGGAGTGCAGACGGTAGGCATCTGTGGTGCTACGAGTACTCCCAAGTGGCTGATGGAGGAATGTCGCGACGAGATTCTCCGGCACAGAGGGTAGCCTTTCGCAGGTACTCTCTGTTTTGGAAACATACGCTGTCGATATTGCTGGTATTATGGTTGCATGGGCGATGATCCGTCCGATGCAGTATTGTGTCAATATCCGGTTCTCTTAAGGTCGGTCGATGGAGTATGCTGTTACGTATCTGCCTGGCCGTGCTTTCAAATCGGAGGAGGATGTCAGGGAGAACACTGTCTGGACGATGGTTTTACGGAGCAGATGCGGAGTCCCGGATGAGGAAAGGCACACAGTTCCTGATTTCGATAGGCAATGGTGTCGCCTTGCATCTGTCTGCCGTGATGGTCAGCCTGACGAGGCAGGCCCGTGTGTTGAGGGGTCTGTGCTGGTCGAAGATGAAGTTGCCGATGCCGTAATAGACCGGTTTCCCCCGGTAGGTCTCGGCCGTCTGGAGCGTGTGGCTGTGGTGTCCTACGATGGCATCCGCCCCGGCATCGATCAGTCTGTGCGCTTCTTCACGTTGTCCTGGGAGTGCCCGTAGGTGGTGTTCCCAGCCCCAGTGCAGCAGGACGAGGATAACGCAATGACGGTCTGCCCTACGTAGCCGGGCCACACGCATCACAAGGCTGTCTGCACTCTCCTGACTGACTGACGGCTTTTGCGGAAGATAAGGGAAGTTTTCCAGCGGCAGCCGCAGCGACGTCACCACCCATACGGGTCTCGGGCGCGCGGAAATGAGTACGGGGCGTGCCGCCTCCTCCATGTTCCTGCCGGCTCCGAGAGGCACCATCCCCGCCTTCCTTATCTGTTCCTGCGTGTCCAGCAGTCCGTTCCGTCCTTGGTCAATGCTGTGGTTATTGGCGAGGTTCAGGTGGGTGATACCGTGTCGGTACAGTGCCGGCAGCCACTCCGGTTCGCCCCGGAAGATGAAGCGTTTGTACACCCGCTCTCTGATTGCAGTGACCGGGCACTCCAGGTTGGCGATGACGTAGTCGGAGGAAAGGAACAGCGTGTCGACGGAGGGGGAGAAGAGACCGTCTATCCCCACCTGTCCGATTCTCTGTCTGACCCCTCTGTCCAGCAGCAGGTCGCCTGCAACGACGATGCGTAGTGTCTCGACAGGGAAGCCCTGCTGTGTCTTCCCTGTCCCGGCAGTCTCCGTCCCTGTTCCGTTGGAGGAGAACAGGGGTATGGAAAGCGCAAGGAACAGGCAGAGTCTAACAGCCTGAACTGTAGAAAGTCTCTTCGTCATCAGCAGACATCCCTTTTGCCGGTGCAGTCACCTCTTTCATCCATACAGGCGTGCCGCCTGCCGGTGTCTTCATCAGTTCTTTTTGCCATTCCTCGTCGGTCATGCGTGGGTCGGACACCAGACGGGTGAACTCACGGTAGGAGAAAACTGCACCCCGGGTAAGGTAGAGGGAACCGTCTATCTCTACGACCACGTAGATTTCGTAAGCCGGACCGACACCCTCGTAGAGCACGCACCTGTCTTTTATGGCAACGTTGTCGCCGTTTGCGGTGAACACATCTGCGACGACGGCCACTTTCTTGTCCGTACTGACGACATCCGACCACCCCTGCAGCATCTGATTGTCCTCGCTGACAAGTTCCAGGGAGATGTTCTCGACGGTCGCACCGACGATCTCTATCTGTTCGTATTCTTCGTCTGTAAGCTGCTTGCCGGCCAGCTCCTTCCTGCTGATGTCGCGGCAGAACTCGGCCAGTTCCCTGATGCGTTCCGTGACGGCCTTTGCCTTTTCGGTCTGCAATCCGTAGGTGGTGAGCGTCCTGTCCATCTGCATGACCAAATCGACGGCCTTCTCCCAGAACCGCACATTAGGCTCGATGTAGCCCTTTACGACCGGTGCTTCCGGGCCGCCGTCGCCGCATTCCGCCAGCATGGGCTGCTTGGCATAGAGAATGGCATCGTGTTTGAGTTCAGCCCAGGAGGCGAGGGCTGTGTTCAGAATCTTCTTCTGCCATTGCGGGGTCTGCATGAAGTAAGGCCGCACCTGTGCTGTGTCGCCCAGCGTCTGGAGCGACTGCATCCATCGGTTGGCCATGCAGGCATCCCATTGTGTGTCGGCAGTCTTCCTGCGTGCCTCGTCCAGAGCTCCGGCAAATCCCGGCCACTTCTGCGCTTCCTTCAGCTCCTCCGTGAGGATCCGTTCCGCTCCCGGAAGCCCCATTACGGCCATCCAGTCAAGTCCCTTCGGGCATGGGCGCAGTGAAACCTTGCTCTTGTGGTCTACGGTTTCTATCAGTGCGGCTGCATCGGGCTGGTAACGCTGCGGCATGATGTCTACGAGGTATCTGCTGGCACGTGCCGACGGCATCACGATCCGCATCTGTCCCTGTGCCAGCTTCTCTATCTCCTGTGCCAGTTTCTTCATGGCTTTCCCCGACTGCAGCAGTTTTCCTATCGGGAGTCCTGTCTGTCTGATGAGCCCTGAGACCTGTTCCAGCGTGATGTTGTCGGGTGTCCCCATGAGGTAGGTGATCGGATCGCTCACTTTGCCATATAATTCCTGCAGCTCCGGCCGCTGGTTGAAGATGTCGGCGATGAGTGCTACCTGCTTCATCTTCTCGGGCTTGTCCGTCCCGAAGTGGGCTGTCTGCAGCCACATCATCCCCCGGAAATAGCGGCGGCAGAGCTGCGAACGAGTGTAATGGCCGCGCGGCCGGAAGAGCGCATAGGCGAACGGCTCCCTCGGAGGGAAATACTCCAGCATCTCCGAGTAGGTGTTCTTTCCGGCGAACACCTTGCGTATTTCGTCCGCCACCATCTGCCGGTAATTCTCCGGGATATCCGGAACGGCATCCTGCCCCGGTGCCTCGTCGTGGCTGAAGAGCCATGATGCCACAGCGAACCACGCCTGTCCGAATTCCGCCGCCGTCCGCACTTCGGCTTCCCGGCTGCTGCCGGCAAGCATTTTCAGTTCTGTTCCCATGCGGGAGGAGAAGACGGTCATGAGCGAGTCCAGATGTTTCTCCTCCACGTCACGGAGCACGCAGTCGAAGTAGAGATGGAAGAGCTGAAGGTACAGGTCGGTGGTGACGAAGCTCGGGAAGTCGGCATAGTCGTTTTTCTCGTACACGTGGAAGAGCTGGTTGTGCTCGGCCGGCACGATGGCGAAGCCTGTCCGCCCCAGCATTTCATGCAGCTTAGGGTCAAATTCTTTCAGCTGGAACGGATTGACCAGGTTGTCCATGTTGACCCGTCCCCTGCCGTCTTCCGGCTGGAAGTTCCGTCTTCTCAGTTCTGCTTCCCTGGCCCGGATGCGTGTGGCGAAGTCGAGCTGGGCTTTTGTGTAACGTGGTGGAATACTGCGCCCTTGGATCTCCTCCCGGTCCCAGTGCCCCAGGAGCGTGTCGGCATACCATGTTGTCGTGCTGTACAGCGCGCGCAGTGTGGCATCCTTGAAGGCGTAGCCTTGTCTGGCGGCGAAGGCATTGCGCAGTGCCCGCAGTTCGCAGAGGTTAAGCTTCGAGATGTCCATCTGCATGTCAATCTTCCCGTTCAGTTTCTCCACGTTGATTTTTCCTGCCCCGGGAAGGACAAGCGGAGTTTTCTTTTCCTGTGTCCGGCCGATGTAGGCGTCGTCTGCATAACCGCCGGTATTATGGTTCTGTGCATGGGCGGCCGGCAGAGCGCACAGCATCAGTGATCCGGCCATCATGCTGAATGTTTTTCTCCGCAGCAGTCGGCAGAGGGAGGAAGGGTGTCTCATATCGTCATGTATTAAAAGTCAAAAGCCTTTTTCCGGGCTGCCGGAAGTGAATTTTTCCATGGCTTCCTTTCGGCTCACGGCTCCGGTCAGGAATCGTGCGAAGGCCAGGCCGAAGTCGTCCCATGTGTAGTCGGCGACGACATACTTTCCGTCTGTCGTCGATTGGAGTGTCCGGACGTAGGGGCTGGCGAAGCGGAAGTCGCAGAGGATTCCGCCCAGACGTGAGCCCATCCACATGGGACGGATCTTGCCGTTCACCTGTTTGAAGATGAAAAGTCTCCGTTCCGGCTGCGGATAGAAGCGGGTCGGTCTGATGACACCTACGAGCGCCTCGTCCTTCCCGTCGCCGTCCAGGTCGCCTGTCGCCAGCCTGTAGACAGGATAATCCAGCCGCCATCTTGCCACAGTCTTCGGATCGGCCGGTCTTCCGCTGTTCCCGGCCGGTCCGCACCATTCCCTTTCTGCCGTCCGCAGACACAGCCACGAAAGCGAGTCATGGAGAGTCTCCAAGCTGAATGTCAGAGATGGCTGTGCCATGCTGTTTCCCCACAGGAAGGCGGAGAGGAGCAGGCAGAACATCCGTCTGTGTCGTTCTGTACCCATATATTTCGGTACAAATATAAGCAATAAAACAGAGAAAGCAAAGTGTTCCGAATAAAAAAGGTTCTTCCGTCAAATACATAGATTGGAAATAGAGGCTCATGCGCTTGCATGGTATGACTGTCCTGAATCAGACGGTCTTTGCAAAGGAGGATAAACTGAAAGATAAAATGCAGGAAAGGAAAATTGAAACGATGCTGTCCATCGGCGTGTCTTTCCGCCTTCTACAAACAACTTATTCCCATGTCATCGGTGTCTGTAAATATTTTTGTGCAGCTCAAAGCTGACACATGCCCTTCCGGCTTCTGAAAGATGCCTGATTGGCCTGCAGCAGGTGCTCTTTCAGCGTGTTACCAACGCCCTTTTGAAGTCCAATCAGGCACCTTTTACGAACGACTTGACAACCAATTGATTTACTGCTGGTTACAAATCTGTTTTTTGCACGTGTTTTTATATTTGCAGCTGATTTATCCGAAATTATGTAATGACTTTTCAGAACCTTATCTGCATTTCCTACGCATTAAGATGAAAAGGCCTTTGTATCGGAGGATGATGACAGAATAGACAGCTGACGGTCTTGGTCATGTTTTTGTTGAATGAACCATTTCGGTTCTTCCGTTAAAGCCATACGGAGAGCATCCGCGCATTTTACGGAAGAACCATAAAAATCCCAGTTCCAATCATTATGGAACCGGGATTTGCTGTCAGCCCCCCGGATGTCCATATCCTTGCGGACGGTGGACATGGGGAGCCGGTCTGTTATCCTTTATCTCACCTTAAAAAACTAACCTTTAAATCCTTTCATCCTTGAAGGCTGCGGCCGGCATCGACCGTCTCGGACAATGTATGGCAGCAGCCGGTCTATATTTATTTGGAAGTTCTAGTATCTCCTGTCGTTTCTTTTTTATGTTTAAAAGCCCCACGACCTGCACTTGTCTTGGGTGGTTTTTTGTAATCGATGTATTTGTAAGTTCTGTCTTGTATTTTGTGTATCTCGTCTGTGTTATGTTGTTGTTATCTCACCTTCTTTGATTTTGCAAAGATAATTATCAATATGCAAACAGACAAGTTTTTTGTTCAAAACACTTTTATTTTAACATTTAATAAGCTTGTGTCGGGCAGAAGTTGTACGCTGCGTTTTTTATAATGTACCGTTGTCTTGAGAAAGGTCAAACAGGTCCGTCCGCAAGGGAACGTTTCCGGCGCATGGATCCGCTGCCATCTGTCGTCCGTGCCGATTGCGGCTGTCGGACCTGCAGTCTGGGTGGCGTATGGAAGAATGAAGGAGGATGCCGGGCGGATTGCCGGCAGGTTCTGAATGTTCTACGGTCTGACTTGTACTGATAGGTGGACTCTGTTTGAAGCGTGTTCTGAAAAGCTCATGTCGGACAGCTGCTGACAAGGATAACAGTCAATTCTTTGTATCAATCTGCCTCCCAGGCAGGCATCCTGCAGATGTGTTGTCGGGTTTCCTGCCGGGCAGAACGATGGGGAGAGGCAGCCGTGGGAGAATGTCCGTGCAGGCCTTTGCCGATTACAGACACCTGACTTAATAAATGGCACAAAGAAGTCTTATAAATAGCAAAATCCCTTGTTGTTCTGCTGCTATATTGATTTTTTTTAATAACTTTGCGCCATTATATTGTTCAGATATACAGTCAGAATCAGAAACAGACAACGAATGAAAAAGATAATTGCAGCCGCACTTCTTGCAGGGCTTGCCGCACAGGCCTCCGCACAGAGCGGGACAAATTCTCCTTATAGCCAGTACGGACTGGGTCTGCTGTCCTCCCAGGCAACGGGATTCAACCGTGGCATGAACGGGGTGGCATACGGTTTCCATGAGCATAACCAGGTGAACTATATGAATCCGGCTTCTTATGCCGCTGTCGATTCTCTTTCATTCCTTTTCGATGCGGGAATCAGTCTGCAATTGACTAACTTTGAAGAAAACGGTCGCAAGGTGAATGCGCACAATGCCGATATAGAGTATGTCGTCGCATCGTTCCGCGCTTTCAAGCACGTGGGTGTCAGCTTCGGCATCCTGCCTTATTCGAATGTCGGTTACAACTTCAGCAACACGAAGAATGTCAATGCCTTCCCGAGTACGTCATCCCCCAATGCCACCTACTCTAATATATACAGTGGCAGCGGCGGTCTGCATCAGGTTTATTTGGGAGCCGGATGGGAGCCGTTCAAGGGTTTTGCCTTCGGAGCGAACATCTCGTATCTGTGGGGGACGTTGAACCGTAGTTTTAAGAACACATACAGCGACAGCTATGTCAACACCTTGTCGAAGAACTATACGACACAGGTGAAAAGCTATAAACTGGACCTGGGTCTGCAATATACGTATGTCCTGGACAGGAAGAACGAGCTGACCTTGGGACTTGCTTACTCACTCGGGCACAAGCTCGATGCAGAGCCGGAGTGTAACGTCATTTCCACAAACTCACAGACGAGCGTCTCTGATACGACCCGCTATGTCGTTTCAAAGGCACTTGAGCTTCCCCACACCTTCGGGGTCGGTCTGATGTGGAATTACAAGAACAACCTGAAGGTTGGAGTTGATTATCAGCTGCAGAAGTGGTCGAAGGTCGCTTATCCGCAGCTGAATACCGTCGGCGGTACCACCAGTTACAGTCTTGTCAACGGGCTGTTCAACGACCGCCGGAAGCTCACGCTCGGCGGCGACTATTGCAAGGGAGAGCGGTACCGGGGCTTTTTCAGCCGGATGCATTATCGGGCAGGCGTAGGCTATGCCAGTCCGTATCTGAAGGTCAACGGAAAGGACGGACCGCGCGAGCTGTCGGCCAGCTTCGGCGTCGGTATTCCCATTGTCAATGGCTATAACAACCGCAGCTTGCTGAACATCAGTGCTGAGTGGGTCAACCAGAGTGTCACCGGTCTCGTCAAAGAGAATATGTTCCGCATCAATGTCGGACTGACCTTCAACGAGCGTTGGTTTGCAAAGTTCAAGGTCGAATAAGATGCGTCCAGGCCTGTACACAGTCTTCATCTGGGTTGCATTGTCGGTGACGGGCCATGCGATGCAGTCCTGTTCGGAAGAGCATGAGCATACCGCCCCGGCCATCCACGACCGCGACTCCGTCCCGGTCATGACGACGTACGGGGTCAATACCCTCATATCCGATTCGGGCGTGATAAAATACAGGATTGTCACTGAAGAGTGGGAAGTCAACACGAACAGGAGGCCTTCGCGCTGGACGTTCGACAAAGGGATTCTGCTCACACAGTTTGATCTGAAGAAACACGTGGTGGGGTATGTCCAGTGCGATACGGCCGTATATTACGACCAGGACCGCCGGTGGGAACTGCGCGGACGGGTGAGGATACTTACGGCACAGGGGCTGTCTTTCTACAGTAACGAGCTGTATTGGGATGAACGCAATCATCAGATGTGGTCGCATTCCTATTCTCATCTGCGGACCCCCGACAAGGAGCTGGAGGGAAACTGGTTCCGGAGCGATGAGGAGATGACCGACTATGAGATAAGACAGACGAAGGGGTGGGGTATCTTCTCCGACAAGGAACTGATGGCTGGTGCCGGCGGGAGGCTTGCTCCTATAGATACAACGCATACGGACAATCTGAAAGGTCCTGTAGTAACGCAACGATAGAACATTGGATATTAATTTAGTCATAGGAATCCTGATTACGATGGTGCTTTCCGCATTCTTCTCGGGAATGGAAATCGCCTTTGTGTCCAGCAACCGCCTTCTGGCAGAGATGGACAAGGAGAAGGACGGACTTGCACAGAAATGTCTGAGCGTCTTTTACAACAATCCCAACGGATTTGTCTCGACGATGCTCGTGGGAAACAACATCGTGCTGGTCGTCTATGGAATCTTGTTCGCACAGATTTTTGATGCGACGCTCTTCAGCGGTTTTGATTCCGCCCTGCGTGTGCTGTTGGATACGTTCTCCTCCACACTGGTCATCCTCTTTACCGGTGAGTTCCTGCCGAAGACGCTGTTCAAGAGCAATCCCAACCGGCTGCTGACCTTCTTCGCTCCTCTGGCTTATTTCTTTTTCATCATTCTATGGCCGATCAGTCGCTTTGCCACATTCCTTGCACGTATTCTCCTGCGCATGATGGGGGTGAAGATGGATGAGAAAGAGGATGACGGCACGTTCACGAAGGTCGACCTGGACTATCTTGTGCAGAGTTCTATCGAGAATGCGGAGAATGAAGATGATATTGAAGACGAGGTGAAGATCTTTCAGAATGCGCTGGATTTCCAGGACACGAAGGTGCGCGACTGTATGGTGCCGCGTACGGAGATCAATGCAGTCGAAGAGAACTGTCCGTTGGAAGAGCTGCAGCAGATGTTCATTGAGAGCGGGAACTCCAAGATCATCGTCTATGAAGAGGATATTGACCATATCAAAGGGTATATCCATTCTTCCGAGATGTTCCGGTCGCCCGAACACTGGAAGGACCACATCCGCAAGATGCCGTTCGTTCCTGAGACGATGCCGGCACAGAAACTCATGCAGGTGTTCTTGCAGCAGAAGAAAAGCCTCGGCGTCGTCGTGGATGAGTTTGGCGGTACCAGCGGTATCGTTTCTCTGGAGGATATTGTCGAGGAGATCTTCGGAGATATCGAGGATGAGCACGACAACACGAAATACGTTGCCAAGCAGATTGCCGACAACGAATATGTCCTTTCTGCCCGGCTGGAGATAGACAAGGTCAACGAGATGTTCAATCTTGATCTGCCGGAGAGCGACGACTACATGACGGTCGGGGGGCTGCTGCTGCACGTCTACCAGAGTTTCCCCAAGGTCAACGAAATCATCACCGTAGGGAAATATGAATTCAAAATCGTCAAGAATACCATGACCAAAATTGAACTCGTGCGGGTGAAAGTCAATGGAACAGACTAATTTCTGCATGAAAAATTATGCCACTTGCCTTTTTCTTTGTATTTTTGTAGGCAATTTGTCATACTGAAGGAATAAATCAAAATCAAATAATAAATCTAAAAATGGCAGCATTAGGAAAAATCAGAAGCAAGGGAGGTCTGCTGGTTACAGCTATCGGTCTGGCCTTGTTTGCGTTCTTGGCTGAAGAAGGCTTCCGTTCTTGTAATGGTATCAAGGGGGAGGCCCGTCAGCAGATCGGTGAGATCCTGGGCGAGAAGATCAGTGTCCAGGATTATCAGAAGTTGATTGATGAATACCAGTCAGCGATCAAGTTTACCATGCAACGTGACAACCTTAGCGAGGAAGAACTCAACCAGGTGAAGGACCAGGTATGGCAGCAGCTTGTCAGCAACCGTGTCCTGCAGGCCGATGCGGAGAAGGTAGGATTGACGGTGACCGAGCAGGAAATACAGAATGTACTGAACGATGGTACCAATCCGATGCTGGCGCAGACACCGTTTGTCAACCAGCAGACGGGACGTTTCGATGTGAATGCGCTCAAGCAGTTCCTGGACGGCTACAGCAAGGCGAAGTCCGAGAAGTCTCCCCAGCTCGACCAGATGCAGACGGTTTACGACTACTGGCTGTTCATCGAGAAGAATCTCCGCACGCAGCTCCTTGGCCAGAAGTATCAGGCGCTGCTTGCCAGCTGCGTGCTTTCCAACAAGGCAGAGGCCAAGATGGCATTCAAGGACAACAATGAAGAAAGTCAGGTCCAGCTTGCCTCTCTGAGTTACAGTTCGGTAAAAGACGCGGACATCAAGATTACAGATGCGGATCTCAAGGCCAAGTATGACGAGCTGAAACCGGCTTTCCGGCAGAATGTAGAGACACGTGACATCAAGTTCGTCGACTATCAGATCAAGGCAAGCACCGCCGACCGCAATGCTGTCGTCAAGGAGATGAACGGCCTTCAGAAACAGCTCGCCGCAGCAGCCGACCCGGCCATGGTCATCAGCAAGAGCGGTTCTGAAATCCCTTATCTCGGTGTCCCTGTAAGCAGCAAGGCTTACAGGCAGTACCCTGACATAGCTTCAAGAATTGACTCGCTTGCTGTAGGGACTACCGGTGTGACAGAGAACAAGCAGGACAACACGCTGAACATCATCCGTGTACTCTCAAAGGCGCAGCTGCCGGACTCTGTACAGTTCCGTCAGATTCAGGTTGCCGCCAACACACCGGACGAAGCACGTGCGAAGGCCGATTCTATCCAGAAGGCATTGGCAGGCGGTGCCGACTTCGAGGCGCTTGCCAAGCGTTATGGGCAGACCGGAGAGAAAGTGTGGTTTACCGGACAGCAGTATGAATCTGCTCCGACCATGAGTCAGGACAACCGGACTTATATCAACGCTCTGCTGAACGGTGATGTAAATGCAACTCAGAACATAGCTCTTGCACAGGGTAACGTCATCCTTCAGGTATTGGACAAGAAGGCAATGACCGCCAAGACCACCGCTGCCGTCATCAAGAAGGTCATCGACTTCTCCAAGGCTACTCGCAGCGTCGCTTACAACAAGTTCTCCGAGTTTGTAGCCAAGAACACGACGGCCGACGATATTGAGAAGAATGCTTCCAAGTCCGGTTATCGTGTGCAGTCACTCAACGACATCTCTACCGCCGAGCATTATGTGGCAGGCATCCATGGTACACGGGATGCGCTCAAGTGGCTCTTCGATGCCAAGCAGGGGGATGTGTCTCCACTGTATGAATGTGGCGACAACGACCATCTCTTGGTAATCGTCCTCAATGCCATCCATCCGCAGGGCTTCCGTGCATGGGATGATGCCCAGGTGAAGGAAATCCTGAAGCGCGAGGTGATGAAAGACAAGAAGGCGGAACTGCTCATGGCGAAACTCAAGGGTGTCAGCAGCATTGCCGCTGCCCGGGCCAAGGGTGCCAAGGTGAGCACGGTCAATCAGATTACCTT
The DNA here is from genome assembly GCF_000191065.1 of Prevotella multiformis DSM 16608. Classification (GTDB taxonomy): domain Bacteria; phylum Bacteroidota; class Bacteroidia; order Bacteroidales; family Bacteroidaceae; genus Prevotella; species Prevotella multiformis. The sequence continues at coordinate 395,182 of NZ_GL872282.1, read as the reverse complement.
TGCTTCTCCAGCCTTCGTACAGGCAACAGGTGCTGTGGAGCCTGCACTCTCCGGTGCCGTGGCAGCAACAGCAGCCGGCAAGTTCTCCAAAGCTCCTGTAAAGGGCAATGCCGGCGTGTATGTGTTCCAGGTTGTCAAGAAGGCGATGCGTGCCGGTTCCAAGTGCAACGAGCTGATGGTAATGCAGCAGACGGCCCAGCAGAATATGCAGATGGTCGGCAACTTCATGCAGGACCTCATTCTCAAGGCGAATGTCGTAGACAACCGGTATCTCTTCTTCTAACGGGAATGATACCTTATACATAAAGCGGATGTGCTCAGGCATATCCGCTTTTTTAATTGCTGTCTCTTTTTATACTTTACACGACTTTCATGTTATAGGCTGTTTACGATCTGTCATCGTATGGCGGCAGTGACGGCGACTTACGGACTTACGTACGGACTTCCACTTGAGATGACCGGAAAGGCGGCGGGGAAAGTCATGTTTGGAAATCAATCTGTCTACCGGTTGCATTGATTTTCTTTTTTTCCTGGTTTATAAAGTAAGTTCTGGAAATCCACAAGACTGACCGGGCAAGCCTGTCATACATTTCCCGGTATACATCCAGACAATATACCGGCACTAATCTGTATGCGCTTGCAATCGCCTGCTTGATCAATTTCTTGCCGTTTCTTTGCAGCAAGTAGAAAGGGATAGACTGATGAAAGCCGCCTTCTGACAATTCCCTTTGTCAGGAGGCGGCTGCTTTGTGATGGACAGGAAATTCTGCCTGTTATTTCACAAACTTCTTCCGGTTCTGAATGTAAATGCCGGGAGGAAGTACGGTCCGGTCCGTACCGACAAATCTGCCGTCGAGCGTATAGATGAGGTTGTCTGTTCCCTGCTGCTCTGTCGTGATGTCGTTGATACCGGCGGCTGTCAGATCCTTGAGATACTCGAAGGTGATTGTGCCGTCCGTGTTTTCTGTGATGTGAAAGAGCGGTTTGTTCACTGTGCTGTGGTTCAGTCTGATGCTGCCGATCTGGCCCACATGGCTTGTCCCGGGGAACGGGTCTCCCGCATGGCTGGCATAGTATTTTTTCTGTTCCTCTTTGGAATGCACGCTGTAACTTGAAATCAGCTTCCCGTCAGCCGGGACGATTGTCATACCCGGTTTTCCCGGTGTATCATTGACGTGGTCATCCATATTGACAGTCTCCGGCTCGTAGTTGACACGGTACACCAGCATTCCGTGTCCGAGAAGTTTGGAAGCCCACCCTTCTTTCTGAATGTTGTGAAGAATCAGATATTCTTTCTGATAGGTGGTCGGCACTTTCAGCGCATCGTCCTTGTGCAGGGTGATTTTCCGGGGAGTCTCCTGAATGGTTGTGAGCGGTTTCCATCCCATGACATCTTTCTCCCAGGGAGTGTAGGGGGTCGGCGTGTAACCGTTGTCGGTGTACTCTCCACCGTCCATCAGATCCCAGAGCTCCATGGTCTGGTCATCTATTTGTGCAGCATCATTGTAGGGATAGAAGTCGGGCAGTCCCATTGTATGCGAAAATTCATGGCAGAACAGTCCGATACCGTTTATGCGTTTGAAAGGGGCAGAGGGAAACTGATATTGGGGATTGTAGTTCAGCTCATTGCTTACCCCATAGCGGCAGACTGTTTTCCCACCCATCTTGAAAGGTGTTGTCGTACCCGATTTAGGCCATATAAAATCTGGGTTCTTGGGGGAAGCGTTCTGTCCGTACCCGGCATGAAGGACATAGACAAGGTCTACGTATCCGTCGTTGTTCCCGTCATAGTCGCTGAAATTGACGCTGCCTGCTACGGCTTGGCAGGCATCGTGTATCAGCTCTCCGATATTTGTGTCTTTGTTGGTACCGTCCTTACCATAGTAGCTGCTTTCCTTGGGAAGGGTGACAGGCCCGACAACGACAAACTGAGGCGTGAACTGTCCGCCGCTCATGTCCTTGAAGTACTGTCTCACACTGCCATAGTTGCGTTTCTCGTTATTGCCGTAATCCGGCAGAGGTCCTGCGCTGGCATCGTGGTTGAAATAATCATTGAAGCTCTTCACCGGGTCGGGAAGAGAGAACTTCACGTCGCTGAACTGCGCCAGAATAACCAGTACTTTCGGACTTCCGCTGTGCGGGAAGTAGGGTGGGGTGTGCTTGCCGACAGCTCGAGTCTTCGCCTCTTTGTCCAGTCGTCTTGATATGCTGTCGAAGAAGGCATTGCGCATCGCTCCCTGTTTCCTGACAAGTTCTTTCTCTGCAGCCGAACGCCGGCTGTCGTTGTGCGCCAGCTGTCCGCTTGCTTTCAGCGTACCGTCTTTGCCGATCTCTGCGATATAAAAGTCCTTGCCGACCTGTGTCAGCAGTGTCCCGTCAGCGGTGGAAATCCAGCTGAAGTGCTCGTCGCCGTACTGGTAGACGGTGAGCTGTGTCCCGTCCGACTGTGTCACCGTGACAGGTATCGGGTTGGCTTTGGCCGCCCATGCCGCCAGTGTACACAGTGCCAGGCAGCACGACAATAAAATTTTCTTCATCATCAGTTTTCGCTTCTTCGTTCTTTTATGATTGTAGTCTTACTTTCAATACGATGTGGATGGATATAGTGATTGCAAATTTACAAAAACTTTCTGTGAATTTCCGCATTTATCATGAAGAATCGGGGGAAGTCTCCATCTTGTACCCCGTGGGGAGTCGCAAAAGAGGAAATCCAGCTGTAAAGCCGGACTTCCTGTCTGTAGTCGATAGGGGAATCGAACCCCTATGCCAAGATTGAGAATCTTGTATCCTAACCGTTAGATGAATCGACCCTGGTTAAAATATTTCTTATGAAGATGGGAGTAGTCGATAGGGGAATCGAACCCCTATGCCAAGATTGAGAATCTTGTATCCTAACCGTTAGATGAATCGACCATACACATTTGAGTTCTGACGAGATAAAGCGGAAGGAGGGGGATTCGAACCCCCGGTACGCGAAATGCGCACGGCAGTTTAGCAAACTGCTGGTTTCAGCCACTCACCCATCCTTCCAAAGAGGGTTTCAACCGAATTACCACGCATCATCTCAAATGCGAGTGCAAAGGTAGTATTTTATTTTTATTCCTCAAAATTTTCTACTGCCTTTTTCTCGGCCCTCCCGAAAAAAGGTTTCTTCCTTTGGAGGTGCGGCAATGCTGCGCCGGCTGTGTATGAAGGTATGTTTCCTTGCAGAAATGCCGCGACGTACTGAGGATGTGCAGACGGCTGTGCTGACGGAGACGACGGCAGGGGGAGGAGATGACAGGAGACCGTATCAGAATCCGGTCTCTTCCATGCCCTTTCCGATACGGTCTCCCCCGCAGTATGCCGGTCTCCTGCTGCACGGCAGAAAACCCTTCATTCTGTCTGTCGCGCTATTTCTTCATCCCCTTGTAGGCCTGGTTCATACCTTTGACGACTTCTCCGGTGATGTCGTATGCAGGGTCGGCATAGAGGATGTTGTCGCCGCTCTTGGCAAGGATGATGGCATATTTCTTGTCCTTGTTATACGCTTTCAGGTAGTTGTGCACGCTGTCAGACAGAGCCTTGTTGTATTTTGCCACCTCGTTCTGGTATTCCGCGCCCAACCGCTGCTGCAGTGCGTCAGCGTCCTGTGCCTGTTTCTGTATGCTTGCCTGGATCTGCTGTGCCTGTGCCTGTGTGTATTTGTTGGCCTGTACGTTCTGCTGGAAGTTGGCGGCGGCGGCCTGGATTGTCTTCTGCTTGCCGGCGAGAGTGCGCTGTATGTTGGCTTCCTTGGCCTTGATGATCTTCGTGACATCCTTCCAGTAGGTGTACTGGCTCATGATGGAGTCAATCTCGACATAAGCGATCTTCTGCCCGCCTGCTGCCGGGGCGCTTGTCGCCGTCTCGTTCTTTCCGGCTGTCGTATCGTTCTTCTGCGGTTGGTTGTTGCATGCAATAAAGGCGAATGCCGCCAGGGCGAGCACGGCCATATTGCTCCATGATTTCTTCATTTCTGTATGTTTTTTGATTAATTGTTTCCGGTCTGTTCAATACGCTCTGTTTTCCCTGCGTGCCTCCTTGTCCTGGTCGATGACACAGTGGATGCCCTTCGATTTCAGATAGGCGCTGTCCGAGATGTGCTGCGACTGGAACTCTCCGTCTTTCCTGAACAGCACACGCACGCCAAGGAGCAGCATGGCAATAGCAATTATTAACAGTGTGTACAATAAAGTTACAAACATTTTTCTCTATCTTTGCATTGATATTGACCGCAAAGGTAATATAAAACAGCAAGATTACAAAATAAAATATTATTAAAAATGGCAAACGTAGAATTAAAACCCGCCCGTGTCTTCGAGCAGTTCGCGAAAATCAATCAGATACCCCGTCCCTCCAAGCATGAAGAGCAGATGATCGCTTATTTACAGAAGTTTGCGGAGGAACGCGGACTGGCCGTGAAGGTCGACAAGACCGGCAACGTGCTTATCTCGAAACCGGCGACGAAGGGCATGGAGAAGGTGCCGACGGTCGTGCTCCAGAGCCACATGGACATGGTCTGTGACAAGCTGGTCGATGTCGACTTCGACTTCCACAAGGATGCCATCCAGACCTATGTCGACGGCGAATGGCTTCATGCCAAGGGTACTACGCTCGGTGCTGACGACGGTATCGGCGTGGCCTATGAGCTGGCACTCCTCGACTCGGACGACATTGAGCACGGCCCCATCGAGTGTCTTTTCACACGTGACGAGGAGACGGGGCTGACCGGTGCGTTCGGTCTGGAGGCAGGCTTCATGACCGGGAAGTACCTGATCAATCTCGACTCGGAAGACGAGGGGCAGATTTTCGTCAGCTGTGCCGGCGGCAACAGCACGACGGCGACATTCCGGTTCGACCGCGAACAGGCTCCGGAAGGCTGTTTCTTCATGGAGGCAAGCCTGAAGGGCCTTGTAGGCGGACACTCCGGCGACGACATCAACAAGAAGCGCGCCAATGCCATCAAGCTCCTGGCCCGTTTCCTCTATGCCGAGCAGGCGAAGATGGACCTGCGGCTGAGCCGTTGGAACTCGGGCAAGATGCACAATGCGATTCCCCGTGACGGGAAGGTGCTCTTCGCCGTACCGTCCGACAGAAAGGAGGAAGTCAAGGCCGACTGGAACATCTTCAGTGCAGCCGTTGAGGATGAGTTCCACGTGACCGACACGGCGATGGTCTGGCATCTTGAGAGTGCCGCTGCCGCACCTGTCCTGCCGAAGCAGGTCTCTCACAACGTCATCCTTGCCCTGCAGGCTGTCGACAACGGGCCGCTGGTGAACTGCCAGGACGAGGCCTTGGCTTACATGGTGGAGACCTCGAGCAATGTCGCCAGCGTACAGACGGAAGAGCACACGCTGACGGTCGTCTCTTCCCAGCGTTCGAACGTGATGAGCAACCTGACGAACATGACCCATACCGTCCGTGCCTGCTTCGAGCTGGCCGGAGCGGAGGTCGTCGTCGACGACAGTTATCCGGCGTGGAAGATGAACCCGAAGTCGGAACTGGTCAATGTCGCCGTCGAGCAGTACCGGAAGCTCTTCGGGAAAGAGCCGCAGGTGCTGGGCATTCATGCCGGGCTCGAGTGCGGTCTCTTCTCTGAGAAGTACCCCGACCTGGACATGATCAGCTTCGGTCCGACTCTCCGGTATGTCCACACTCCCGACGAGTGTCTCCTCATTCCGACCGTGCAGATGGTATGGGATCATCTGCTCGCCGTTCTGAAGAATATTGATTGAGGGAGAGGCGTCTGCCCTCCTGTTGCAGCAGAAGTCTGACCCGGTCAGATCCTCCGCCATGTCCCGCATCATCCGTCAAGGAGCGGGGATGGCGGATTTTCCGTGCATCACGGATGCCTCTTACGGGACGGCTTTCCGGCTCTATGCGTAAACGGGGAAGGCGACCGGACGGCCTCCTGACGGTACGGAGACTTCAAACGGTGTGGCGGAAGTTTCTTGAACTCGTTTTTTTAGAGTACTTTTGTAGTGCCGGTGGCTGTCCGCAGCCGGATGAGGGGCGGAGGTTTCTTACGGCGTGCGGCAGCCTGCGGTTGTACACCTTATTATATAAAAAAAGATGGATGAACAGATACACGAGAAACTGAAGGAGATAAAGCAGTCTTTCCGCCTGCTGATGAATGGCGTCGCTTCGCAATCCATGCGGCAGAAGGGCGTTTCATACAAGATCAACTGGGGTGTCCCCCTTCCGGAACTGCAGAAGATGGCGGCTGAATACGGAAAGGACTACGGACTTGCGGTGGAACTGTGGAAAGAGGACATACGCGAATGTCAGGTGCTTGCGACGCTGATCATGCCGGCGGAGAAGATGGATGCCGAACTTGTGGATGTATGGATGGAGCGGCTCCGGACACAGGAGATGGCCGAGCTGCTGGCATTCAATCTGCTGCAGTATCTTGACTTCGCCCCTTCGCTGGCCTACCGGTGGATCGCCTCGGCAAGTGCGATCCGCCAGCTCTGCGGCTACCAGCTGCTCGCCCGCCTGTTCGCCCGCAAGCTGGAACCGAACGAACGGGGCGTCAACGAGTTCCTCGACCAGGTCCGTACGACGCTGGAAGGCAGGGATCTTCCCTTGAAGCATGCGGCATATAATTGCGTGCTGAGCTTCTGCGGTCTGGGAGCCGACTATGAAGCCGTCGCCCGGAAGGCGCTCGCCGGGATGGACCTCTTGTAGGCCGTCCCTTTCCGCCGCCGGCACATCGGGGGACAGGCTTCCGGACAGGAGGCTCTTGCAAAGGGAAAGCCGGTGCATCTCTGCGATGTACCGGCTTTTCTCCTATCTGTCGGCTGCCGTCTGTTCCCGGCAGCGTGTCGTTGGTGGTTCTGGTCTTCTGTCTTGCAGTTACTCTCCGAGATTGATCTTCTTTGAGACGATCAGTGCTTCAGCGAATACGGCTGCGACGATTGTGATGATACCGAATGTCAGCATAATGTTATCCTTTCTTCTTCTGTGCAGAACCCCTTTGGCCTGCGGTTATTACTTGAACTGTTTGAAAAACTCGCTGCAAAGGTACTGCTGTCTGGCGGAACTGCCAAGGCGGAGAGCCCCTTTCTGCCGTGATACGGCTGTATATTTGATGTAGGTCAAACCTGTTGACGATAATCAAAAAGTTGTCCTCCTATGGGAAAAAGGTGAGGCCGGAGCCGGTCTTTCCGATGAGAAGCAAGTATCTTTGCAGCCGGTTTTGAATTAAAGACAACAACATCATTATGGAAAGACTGATTGCAATGAACCAGGTGTTCGACAGCAGCGTTGATGCTCGCTTCCTCGAGATTCAGAATGCACGCCGTGAGGCTCTGGCCCGCAAGGCCAAGAAGCACTGAGAGAACACCGATTCCACAGGGCGGCCTGCCACCCTCGGGAAATCGTATCAGAAACAGAAAACAACAAGATTGTCATTATCCGAAAGAAGACCCAGCCGGACAGATCCGGCTGGGTCTTCTTTTGGGTGACCGTTCTGCGGTACCGGTGCGGCGACGGAAGGAGGCGGCAGCAGTGTCCGCCGCCTTGTCTCTGTCCGCCGTGCCGTCCCTCCCGCTTCGGTCCGCTTGCAACAGGCGCGCCGGTCAGAAGTCGTCGTCATCCCCTACCTCGGCAGCCTGCATCTCCAGGTCTTCCGGGTTGGTGTCGAAGGTCGTCCGGTAGCTTTCTTCCGTGAGTTTATCCTCGTCGAATCCGTCCTCGTCGTCCTCTTCATTGTCTTTGGGGTCGTCTTCCGGCAGCTCTTCCTCGTCGTCCTCCGGGGCGTCAGCCCTTTCCTCTTCCTTCGTCGCCTCTTCGAGGGCGGAGAACCTGGCGTGTGCGTGCTCTTCCACAGGCTTCTCTTTGGCGAAGATAGCCTCTGTCCATGATCCTTTTGAAATCTCAAGCACCTCGAATCCGTCGGCCAGCTTCTTGTCGTAGAGGCCTCCCGGCTTCTTCAGCCGTGCGGTCGGGAGGGTGGTCGTACTGATGTCGAATCCGCTCTGGATAATGTCCTGTATGCTCTGGGGGAGGCTTTCCCATCCTCCGCCGAAGTTGCGTTCGAGCACCTCGATCAGCTTCCGTGCTGAAACATGGTGTATGTTCTCCCAGGTCAGATCCGTGACACGCTGGATAGGCTTCTTCTTCAAAGCCCATTTGACGGTCGTGTTTTCATCAAGCCTGACCTGTCCCACCTGACATCCCCGGGCCTCGTATTTCCGGATGACCTCCGGCTGGTCGATCTTTACTTCCTCTATGGTGAAGGCACTCTTGATGACATCGATGTAGTGTCGCTCGTTATCCCTCAGATCTGCGTCTCGCTCAGCCTGTGCCCAGAGGCGGAAGACATCGTTCTCCTGAATGTCCCAGACGTTACTTTTCGTAAGATTCTTTAACGTTAATGCTTGTCCTTGTCGCTTCATATATCTGTTACTCGTTCAAATTGCTTTTGGGTATGGCTGTGTGCAAGGCTGTACACTCAGACTTGCTGCAAAAGTATATACTAAAACGTAAATCTCCAAACTTTTCGGTCTAAAAGTTTAACGCACATTACAAAACTTTGCCGGAATCGTGTCTGCCGTGTCGAATGTGGCCGTGAACCGGCAGGAGTCTGCCGGCTGCGTGCCGGAGACAACCGCCTGTCGGGGAGGGGCAGGCGGACGGTACTGTGCGTTGTCTGTCCTGAATTTTTACTCACCCCCAAAGAGGAGGCATCCCGGTGGATGTCTTTCTTTTCTTTCCGGGAATGACGGTTCAGGAAAGACAGGACGGTCTTCTCTCCGGTTCTGTAAGTCTTTGTCAGTCAGCTGTATATAAACGCATTTCTAAAAGGTGCCTGATAGCGTTGCAAACGGGCGTTAACGGACGTGGAAGTAAGCACTGGTTGGGACGTAATCGGGCGTTGGTTGGAATGTTGTCGGTGGCAGTCTGCAATGCAGGCGGACATACCGCCGTCTTTCCGTAAGGGCAGGGGCAGGGAAGAAAGGGCGTTTCCGGACAGAGAATGTAAAGTATCTTCCGAAAATCCCTGTGGGTAGATCGGGACTATACAGGCTGCCGGCTCCGGACAGCATTCCGGCCTCCTTCTTTCGGCTGATGCGGCCTAGCCGGGTCCTTGCCGGAGAAACGGGGAGTCTGCCTGAAGGCGTGTGCTCCTGCCAGCCTGTTTTAGGCCGGCAGGCAGAAAAGCCCTTTCCGTCTCGGTGCATGGGAAAGGGAAGCGGATGTGTTTCCTTTGGGCACAGAACCTTCGGAGGACACGGCCGGCCTTATGCCCTGTCCGCCCTGTCCTGCCGGTGGCAGACTTTCTCCTGATGGATCGTGGCACGAAGTTTGTTATAAGTAACGAGAAAATAGAAACTATAAAATACATTGCTATGCAGAAAGGAAATATCGGGGTTACGACAGAGAACATCTTCCCCGTCATCAAAAAGTTTTTGTATTCAGACCATGACATCTTCCTGCGCGAGATGGTTTCAAATGCCGTCGATGCTACGCAGAAGCTGAAGACCCTCGCTGCAACCGGCGACTTCAAAGGTGATCCGGGCGACCTGAGCGTCCGTATCCGGCTGGACGAGAAGGCCGGTACGCTGACCATCAGCGACCGCGGCATCGGCATGACCGAGGAAGAGATCGAGAAGTACATCAACCAGATAGCCTTCTCCGGAGTCAATGACTTCCTGGAGAAGTACCAGGACAAGGCGGAGGCGATCATCGGTCATTTCGGCCTCGGATTCTATTCTTCCTTCATGGTTTCAAAGAAAGTCGAAATCATCACGAAGAGCTATAAGGAGGGCAGCAAGGCCGTGAAATGGAGCTGTGACGGCAGTCCGGAATATTCCATAGAAGACGTTGAAAAGGCCGACCGGGGCAGCGACATCGTGCTTTACATTGATGATGACTGCAAGGAGTTCCTGCAGAAGTCCAAGATCGAAGCGCTGCTGAACAAGTACTGCAAGTTCATGGCTGTGCCCGTTGTCTTCGGAAAGAAGACAGAATGGAAGGACGGCAAGAACGTCGAGACAGAGGAGGACAACGTCATCAACAGCGTGGAGCCGCTGTGGGTGAAGGCCCCGTCCTCCCTGAAGGATGAAGACTACAAGAACTTCTATCACACGCTCTTCCCGATGAACGACGAGCCGCTGTTCTGGATCCATCTGAACGTGGATTATCCCTTCAACCTCACGGGTATCCTCTACTTCCCGCGCGTGAAGAACAACATCGAGCTCCAGCGCAACAAGATACAGCTGTATTGCAATCAGGTGTTCGTGACCGATCAGGTGGAGGGGATCGTGCCCGAGTTCCTGACCCTGCTGCATGGCGTCATCGATTCTCCCGACATCCCGCTGAACGTGAGCCGCAGTTACCTGCAGAGTGATGCCAATGTGAAGAAGATCGCCACCTACATCACGAAGAAGGTTGCCGATCGGCTGCAGAGCATTTTCAAGGAAAACCGTAAGGAGTATGAGGCGAAGTGGGACGATCTGAAGCTTTTCATCCATTACGGGATGCTGTCGCAGCCCGATCTCTATGACCGTGCCAAGGATTTCGCACTCGTCAAGGATACGGAAGGGAAGTATTTCACCTACGAGGAGTACAGGACGCTCGTCAAGGACAACCAGACCGACAAGGAGGGAGTCCTGGTGAATCTGTATACGACCGACAAGGAGGAGCAGTACAGTTATATCGAGGCTGCCAGACAGAAGGGTTACAGTGTCATTGATGCAGGCGGACAGCTGGATGTGCCGACACTGTCGATGCTCGAGCAGAAGCAGGACAAGACACGTTATGTGCGCGTGGACGCTGATGTCCTTGACCGTATCATACAGAAAGAGGATGCGCCGAAGACCCATCTGTCAGCCGGTGAGACTGCCAATCTGTCAGAGGCTTTCCGCTCGCAGATCCCATCCATTGCCAAGGCGGAGTTCATGGTGGATGTCCAGTCGCTCGGAGAAGACTTCCAGCCGGTTCTCATCACACAGAACGAGTATATGCGCCGCATGAAGGAAATGAGCCACTTTCAGCAGGGCATGGGGTTCTATGCCCAGATGCCCGACTCCTATAACCTCGTATTGAATGCCGACCATCCTCTGGTCAAGAAGGTGCTCGGCGAGATAACGGCGAATACGGCGGAGGAGCTGAAGCCTGTCGCAAGCGAACTGAAAGGACAGGAGGCACGTCTGGCCGCCCTGCACCAGTCGCAGGACAAGAAGAAGTCCGAAGAGCTGACGCAGGAGGAGAAAGACGATATGCAGAAAACACAGAAGGCTGTCTCCGACCTCAAAGACAAGGAGAAGGCCATTGTGGCTGCATACGCCAAGGACAACGAGGTGGTACACCAGCTCATCGACCTGGCATTGCTGCAGAACGGGATGCTGCAGGGGGCAGCACTGGACAAGTTCCTCAAGCGTTCGGTAAGTCTGATCAAGTAAACGGTTCTTCCGGCCTGCAGGGCGATTCTGCAAGTCAGGATAAAAAGGAGGGAGCCGCAGCGACAGCCAGCATCTGGCAGTCCTGCGGCTCTCTTTGTTTCCGCACCGGCCTGTACCCGTCTGGAAGGGATCCGGCAGTCCGGTGAACCTGTCCGTCTGGTTTCATGGAATGAGACTTCTGCAAGCCCCATCCGCCCGGAGGAACCGGTGGCGGCCGGCAAGCAGGCCGCCACAGCCTGAAGTCTCCCTGCAGGGTGCTTTGGAAGGGCATGCGCTGGTTGTGTCTTCCGGCTGGTGTCCCAATATAATAAGGTGAAGATGCTGCCGGCCCGGCTGTATGGGCGGCTTTCCTGCACGCGATGAGAAAAGAACCGTATCCGGTATGGCGGCTTCCGTGCCGTGTCCGGTGCAGAACGCCGTCTCTCGCCTATTCTGTCTCGATCGTTTCCACCCGTGGCTTGGAGGCAGCGGGGGCGACGGTCTGCTGCTCGCTGGAAGAGGCAGACGGCGTCTCAGGTGACCCGGCCGGTTCGTCGGAAGCGGCGGCGGGCGTGTCGTGCGGCCGGCTCCTGTGCCGTCCGTGACTGCGGCCGCGGATGCTGTTGAACACTTTTTCCGCCTGTTCCTGCTCCTGGCTGTCTGCCGAGTCTTTCGCTGTCGTGTCCCTGGCTATCGTGTCGAACTTCGCCTTGTTGTTCTCGGCCAGGTTCGAGTCAGGTTCTATGGCGGTCTGGGTGTATTCCGGGTCGTTCTTATGCTGGGCGTAATAGTAGAAGCCGAAGGCGACCAGGAAGATCGTGCCGATGATGATGAAGACCACCAGCCCGCGGCTCAGCGTGGGGTCGTCGTCCTTGTCGTCGTGATGCAGTGGTGCGCCGCAGCGGGGGCAGTTCTTCTCCTGCTCGTTTACCTCATGGTTGCATTCCGGGCATTTCATATCTTCTTTCTTTTTTTCTTTGTTTTCTATCGGCAAAGGTAAAAGAAAAGGTAGAGATGGCAAAACGATTTCGCTTTTTCTTCGTTTCTTCTTTCTTTTTTGTACCTTTGCAGGAACGAATCTGCATGCGGCACGACGGGGACAGACCTTGCTTTGTCTCTGCCGGTTCTGCTTTTGCAGAGGCCTCCGGCCGAGGAGGCAGACATAATCCATAAACAGAAATGAAGCATTTTTTACTGGCTCTCGTCTTTTTCCCGTTTGCATTGACGGCGTATGCACAGCAGCCGATAGACGGCATTCAGTTCCGGACCGACCGTCGGGGAGCGATGGAAGAGTTCACCCGCCGCTTCGGGCAGCCTGTCTCGGAGACGGTCGGGAAGGTCGTGTTCAGCAACGTGGTCTTCAACGGCGAGCAGTTCACCGAGGCCAATGTGTTCTTTGACGACAGCGGACGGCTGCAGCTTGTCCGGCTGAAGAATGTCTGTGCGACCCATACGCAGGCGGTAGAGCGGATGGGAGTCCTGTGGAAGAAGTACGGAGAGACTTACCTGACGACGGAGGGCATGAATCCGGAAGACGGACGGTTTGTCGTCGGCTACGACAAGGACGGTGTACGCCTCTTCACCATCGCCACCTTCCGGAATCGCTGTGATCTGTCGTTCGGACCGTTCTAATTACTGTATAGTCATGAGAAAATCTTTGATACTGCTCCTTTTCCTTGCCGGCTGGCTGGGGGGCTCTGCCCAGAGCCTGCGGGATGTGTGGATAGAGATGCCCGACAGCCTTGTCCCTTATCTGAACAGGAACCAGCGTACGGAGCTGGCCGATTACGTGGGTATGAAGGCGGAGCCGGCCGTCAGGGACGCCCTGGGCGACACGGTGCGGATAGAGCGCATGACGGACAGCTATCTCTCGGTGAGACTCAGCGGGAGCAGCCGGATGGAGATCAGACTGCTGGACCCGTCGACGCTGGCGCTCGTGCAGACGTGGGAGGGACCGGCGGCGGAAAGCCGGATCGGTCTGTTCAGTCGGCTCTGGCAGCGGAAGCCGGCTGTCGTTGTCTGCAAGGACGTGGCGGAACGGCCGGAGACGATGAGCGAGGAAGAGTTTGCAGAACTGGAACCGCTGATGACACCCCGCCTGAGAGCCTACCGCCTGTCGGCTGACAGCAACTCGCTCTCGGTAAGCTGGAGCTATCCCTTGCTCTCGGCGAAGGAGGCGGAGCGTGTGTCCGTCCTGCTGAAGCCCCGGGTGCTTACCTGGAACGGTACGGAGTTCCGATAGGAAAAACAGACCGCACATTTGGTCAGTTCTGATAAAATCACTACTTTTGCGGTCATAAATCAATTACTGAAAACATGAATTTGAAGGTACGTTTGGCACTGATGAACTTCCTGGAGTTCGCGGTGTGGGGAGCTTATCTGACCTCTATGGGTCGTTATCTTGGGAATATCGGCATTGGCCCGGAAATCGGCTGGTTTTATTCCATGCAGGGAATAGTGTCTATTTTCATGCCGGCGCTGATGGGCATCGTGGCCGACCGCTGGGTGCCTGCCCAGCGGCTGTTGGGCTTCTGCCATCTGCTTGCAGGACTGTTCATGTTTGCCACAGCCGGCTACGGCCTGGGTGCGGGCGGTCATGCGGAGTTCTCCATTATCTTCACGCTTTATTCGCTGTCGGTAGCATTCTACATGCCGACACTGGCACTAACCAACTCCGTGGCATACAGCGCACTGACTCGGGCGGGCATGGACACGGTGAAGGACTTTCCGCCGATCCGTGTGTTCGGGACGATCGGATTCATCCTTACCATGTGGCTGGTCGACCTCCTGGGCTTCCAGAGCAACCAGAACCAGTTTGTCACTTCCGGGGCGGTGAGCATCATTCTGTTCCTTTATACCTTTACGCTGCCGAAGTGCGAAGTCAGTAAGGGGACGGACAAGAAGAGCTTCGTCGATGCCTTCGGCCTGCGTGCCTTCACACTGTTCAGGCAGAAGAAGATGGCCATCTTCTTTATCTTCTCCATGCTGCTGGGCGTGAGCCTTCAGATTACCAACAGCTTTGCCAATCCGTTCCTGTTCAGCTTCGGCGCACAGCAGGAGTTCGCACAGGCCTTCGGCGTGCAGCATGCCAATATTCTGATCAGTCTTTCACAGATCAGCGAGACCTGCTGTATTCTGCTGATACCTTTCTTCATGCGGCATTACGGCATCAAGAATGTCATGCTGATAGCCATGTTCGCATGGGTGCTGCGCTTCGGACTGTTCGGGGTGGGCAATCCGGGCTTCCCCGGGGTACTGCTCTTCGTGCTGTCGATGATAGTCTACGGCGTTGCCTTCGACTTCTTCAACATATCGGGCTCGCTGTTCGTAGACAACAGTACGGAACCGGCGCTCCGCTCATCGGCGCAGGGGCTGTTCATGCTGATGACGAATGGAGTAGGGGCGACGATAGGAACACTGGCGGCGCAGGCCGTCATCAATGTCTATACCCATCCGCAGCAGGTGGGAACGGACACGCTGACGGTCGGCGACTGGCAGTCCTGCTGGTTCATCTTCGCAGGTTATGCCTTTGTCGTGGGTGTCAGCTTCGCTTTGATCTTCCGTCCCAGGAAAGCGTAGGGGGCGGCTGAGGATGTGTATTGTATAAGGTGTAAGAGAACAATTCATAATGAGCAAAGTCCAGTTGGTATATACGGGAATATCCCAGATCGTGGGAGGACCGGAGCTGGGGCTTCTTATCCTGTCAGATCTTTCGCATACAAGGCAGGTCGCCATTGTATGCGACGGGCGCATGGAGTATGAACTTGGACTTCGGACGGGGGATGCAGCCGTCACGGAACGGCTGCTGCCGGAAGTGCTGTGCAGTGTGAATCCCCGGATGACCGGTGTCCATTATGAGATTCTCTTCAATTCGATCATCGACGGCCAGTACAAGGCGCTCCTGGTCGACAAGGACGATCTGAGTCTTACACCGGTCCGTGCCTCTGATGCCGTACTGCTGGCACAGGTGGCGAAGCTGGACATCTTCATGGAGGAGCATCTCTTCAACCGGCAGAGCGTGGGCAACCATGCCGACAGGAACAAGATAGCCCTGCCGGTCAATGCGCTGAGCGTAGAGATGCTGCGTCAGGCGCTGGACAAGGCGATAGAAGACGAGAACTACGAACTGGCTTCCATGCTCCGGGATGAGTTGAAGCACAGGAAAAAGGAGGGATAATGTGTGCGGGATGCCCTCTTGAGGCCGCTCCCGTCAGAGACCAACAATGAAAGAAGCGAGATATTTTTATGTGCCTGATGCGGCTGCGGTGAACGAGCTGCCGGCCGAGGAAGCCGTCCATGCGCTGCGTGTCCTGCGGCTGAAGGAAGGGGACGAGCTGTTCCTGATGGACGGTGAAGGATGCTTCTATCGGGCTGAGGTGGCACTGGCGACGACAAAGAAATGTATCTATGCTATCCGGCAGACCTTGCGGCAGACACGCGCCTGGAGAGGACGGATCCATCTTGCCATAGCCCCTACGAAAGACATGGGGCGCATGGAGTGGATGGCAGAGAAGGCCACGGAAGTGGGGTTTGACGTGCTCAGCTTCCTGGACTGCAAGTTCTCCGAACGCAAGACCTTGCGGACAGACCGTATCGAGAAAATCGTCATTTCGGCTGTAAAGCAGAGTCGGAAAGGGTGGAAGCCGGCGGTCAACCCGATGATGTCCTTCCGGTCGTTCATCGAGCACTGTCCTGATAACGGACGGAAATATATCTGTCATTGTTATCCGGAGATTTCTCGTGCAGACTTCTTCTCCGCCGTCAGCTGCGTCTCCCCGGCGGTACGGTCTTCACAGGACCGGAGGCAGACAGATGCGGATACCCCTTCTTCGGCAGAGGATCTTACCGTACTGATAGGGCCTGAGGGAGACTTCTCTATCGACGAGGTCCGCCTTGCCATGGCGCATGGCTTTGAGAGTGTCACGCTGGGGAACAGCCGTCTGCGCACGGAGACGGCAGGGCTGAGTGCCGTGATGATGTCGCAGCTTGCACGAAGGGTGTAGGCTGCTTTTTTGATGGCAGGTGGTGATAGGCGGTGATGAGCGGTGATAGGCAATGATGAGTAGGACAGGCGGTGATAGGCAGTAATAGGTGATAGTAGGCGATGATAGGCTGTGATGAGGAGGGCAGGATAAGGATAGGGTAAGCAGAGGTCGTTACAACTTTTTTACGGTTTACCGTGTAAGTATCGGAAAAATTGCTTATATTTGCAACATACATTTAAATAACGTTATTATTTCATTTAATCTCTTAGCAGAACTATGCAGAAAAGATTACTTTTCTTGGTTACGTTGTTGCTTGCCATGACAACAACCGTCATGGCACAGATTACAACATCAGGAATCAGCGGCAAGGTAACGTCTCAGGGCGAGGATGTCATCGGGGCTACCGTTACGGCGACCCATGTGCCATCGGGAACAGTCTACCGGGCTGTAACGAACATTGACGGCCGCTACACCATCCAGGGCATGCGTGTGGGCGGTCCGTACAAGGTGTCGGTCGCTTACGTCGGCCAGAAGACGAAGACGTTTGAGAACGTGACGCTCCGCCTCGGCGAGACGGAAGAACTCTCCTGCTCGCTTCAGGACGACTCCAAGGAACTTCAGGAAGTCGTCGTGACAGGAAGTGCCGGTGTCAACGCTACGAAGACAGGAGCGGCAACGAGCCTTAGTTCCAAGCAGATTGCCGATATGCCGAGCATCACTCACGGTATTGCCGATGTGGCACGCCTCAATCCGCAGCTGACGACCTCCAACAACGGTGCCATGTCGTTCGCCGGAACGAGCAACCGTTACAATTCCTTCATGATTGACGGTGCGGCCAACAACGATGTCTTCGGTCTTGCTGCCGACGGTGCCAACGGCGGTCAGGCCGGTGCCCAGCCTGTTTCCATGGAGACGATTGAGCAGATTCAGGTGAACGTCGCACCTTTTGACGTCCGTCAGGGTGGTTTCACGGGAGGTGCCATCAACGCCATTACCAAGAGCGGAACGAATGTATTCCACGGCAGTGTCTATGGTTTCGGCAACAACCAGAACCTCATCGGATCCAAGTATCCTCTCGCCGACGGCGGCTATGCGCCCAAGTACAACAAGCAGCAGGAGTACAATGCCGGCATTACCTTCGGCGGCCCGATCATCAAGGACAAGCTCTTCTTCTTTGCCAACTATGAGAAGACCAACAAGACCTATCCGAACCTTTACACGCTCGGAGCGGAGTCATCTGCTGTCGATGCCGCCAAGGCCAGCGATGTACTTGCGAAGATTGCCGACCTTGCACAGCGTCAGGGAGTGAATTATCCCACGGCTCTCTCTACCGAGGATATTTACACAAGGAGCGACAAGGGCGGACTGAAACTGGACTGGAACATCAACGAGACCAACAAGGCCACCTTGCGCTGGAGCATCGTCAGTGCGTCCCAGCTGAACAACGCCGGTTCGCGCAAAGCCCTCAACGGCAGCAGCTATGCTTATCCGTTCAAGAGCGTGACCAACTCGTTCATCGCCGAGCTGCAGAGCCGTCTCTCTCCGTCGGTGGCCAACGAGGCGCGTGCCAGCTATGTACGCGTGAGGGACAAACGTGACATCAACGGCGAATATCCGAGCATTTCCGTCAACAATGTCGGCGGCGGTTCCGTCAACCTGGGCATCGAGCGTTCCTCCATGGCCAACCGTCTGGACCAGGACATCTACACCCTGGAGGACAACCTTACCTGGTACAAGGGCAACCACACCTACACCTTCGGTACGCACAACGAACTGTATAAGTTCACGAACCTCTTTCTCCAGGATCTTTTCGGCAGCTATACCTTCAAGAACTACGATGCTTTCAAGAGCTACTACGATGATTATGTCGCAGGGACGATAGACCCCGCGAAGTCCTACCTCAACCAGTACCGTTACGGTCATGCCAATACGGATGTGACAGGCGACCCGAGGTGGGAGGCTTCCTTCGGTGCGGCACAGCTGAGTTTCTATGCGCAGGACAAATGGGACGTTTCCAACAATTTCCAGCTGACTTACGGACTCCGTATGGACATGCCGGTCATCTTTGACACGCCGACGGCCAATGAGCCGTTCAACCAGTATGCCGAGACGAGAGGATGGAACGTCAAGACCAATCAGAAACTGTCAAGCACGCCGCTCTGGAGTCCGCGTGTAGGCTTCCGCTGGGACATCAACCACGACCACAGGTTCATTCTCCGCGGTGGTGCCGGCGTGTTCACCGGCCGCATACCGTTCGTATGGATCAGCAACAATTACTCCAACACGGGCATCCAGCTCTCCACCTACAATTCCTATAAGACCAACGGACTGGATCTGCTGCTCGACCCGAACGCACAGGAGGCCAATGCCTCGAAGCTGAAGGCGACCGGCAGCCAGACCATCAACGTCTACGACCGTCACTTCAAGTTCGCACAGAACCTCCGCTTCAATCTCGGCTTCGACTTCAACGTGCTGGGCATCAACTGGACAGCAGAGGCCATCTACTCGAAGACACTGAACGACATTCTCTACCAGAACCTTGCCTACGAGCAGACCGGCAAGACCTACGGCCAGGTCTACGGCAGTGCAGGCGCACCGGTCGAGGACAACCGGCCGCTCTTTGCCAAGACGACGAACGGTACGCCTTTTGCCAACATCTACAAGCTGAGCAATACGTCGAAAGGTTACACCGTGAACCTGAGTCTGAAGGCGGAGAAGCATTTCAACTTCGGTCTTGACCTCATGGCAAGCTACACCTGGGCACGGTCCATGAGTGTGAACAACGGCGGCTCTTCCGTTGCAGAGAGCAACTGGAGATTCAACTACACTTACCGGAATTCCAACGACCCGGAACTCGGCCGCTCCGCCTATAATGTGCCTCACCGGCTTCAGGCTTCCGTTTACTATCACGCAAACTACGGATCCAAGAAAGAGTGGCAGACCACGGTCGGACTGATCTATCAGGGACGCAGCGGCTCGCCTTATACCCTCTATTACTACGGTGACGTCAACGAGGACGGCGCCAACGGCAACGACCTGTTCTTCATCCCGACTGATGCGCAGATTGACAAAATGCGTTTCGACGAGACCGACTTCTCTGCCAATGCGCTTACGAAGGCCGTGTTCGGCGAAGGCTTCACGGCTCCCAAGCTGACGGAGGACATGCAGCGGCAACTGATGAAGTACTGGATCGGCAACGACTCGTACATGAAGAAGCACCGCGGAGAGTTCTACAAGCGTTATGCGGACAATCTCGCCTTCGAGCATCACTTCGACGTACACCTCGCACAGAAGTACAGCTTCAAGGTAGGCGGACAGATGAACTCGCTCGAACTGAGCTTTGACATCATCAACGTCGGCAACCTGCTGAACAAGGACTGGGGACATACCCATGGCGACGGCTTCGGCGTTTACTACAGTCCTGTAAACTACCAGAAGAACGGTCATTACCAGTTCACCGGCGGCTATGCGACACGTGATTACAGCGACTATTACAGCCGCTGGCGCGGTCAGGTCGGCTTGCGTTATACTTTCTGATCTTCAGAAGAGACAAAATGAAAAAGCAGAAACTCCGGCCGGAGTTTCTGCTTTTTTTCTGCCTCTCCGCCGAAGGAAGAAGCATTCTTTCTCTGTCCGGCGTGTTATTCAATATTTTTATGTAATTTTGCCGGAGAGAAATTCAGGCAGGTTCTGGAAATCACCTTTGACGGTTTTTTGCCTTTCAGGCGGGCTGGTTCTGCTTTCCTCTTGCAGGTGCAGGGCGGGCTGTGCGGCTGGGAAAGAAAGCTGAAGACGCCTTATGAAGGCAAAGAACTTAAAGGGCAGGAAAAGCCCCTGTCAGCGATAGACCAACGTGGCGTTTTTAGGATATGCCTTAAAAAGGAAGCATTATGATCATTGATTTTGACAGGATTGCCGAAGCGCATATCGAAGGATTCAAAGGCGGAAAAGGCCGGCTCGACGTGCGGGCCTATGTGGACGAAAAGGCACGCATCATGTATTCCACCTTGCGGCCGGGTGCCAGCAGCGGCCGCCATCAGCATACGGGTACGTTCGAGGCGATGTATGTCCTCAGCGGAGAGCTGACCGTCCATTATGACGATACGACGGAGACGGCGAGGGTAGGGCAGGTGCATTATTGTCCGGAAGGACATTTCCACTGGTTCGAGAACCGTACCGACCACGATGTCGTCTATCTTGCCATTGTCCCGGCACTGCGGTGACATCATCCGTCAGCCGAGTTTGAAAGCAAGACGAAAAGTAGTCGTCCCCCCGACGTTAGGCAGCACTGTCCGTTGCTCCCGGTCGTCGGGACGGGTGTTCCCGGCCGCTGGGAACAGCGGTACCGGCCGTCGGGAACCGGATTCCCGACCGGTCGGGAATCCCTGTCCCATGCGTCCGCGCGGGGAGAGACACCGACCGGCGCATCCGTCTCCGCCTTTCCCGGCTCCTGTCTGCCATGCGGGTCGGACTGGCGAAGCGATTGACTTTCAGCAAATAGTTGGCTGTCTTTTGGTTTTTTTTGAATTAAAATGTTGCATAGTCGCTTATAATTAGTAACTTTGCAATTCAAATCCATAAAACGTTTTATAATGGCTGGTACAAAACAGATTAAGACCGCTCTGATCTCGGTTTTCCACAAGGACGGACTTGAGGACCTGCTCAAGAAGCTGGACGAGGAAGGCGTGAAATTCCTCAGTACGGGCGGGACGCAGGAGTTCATCGAGTCGTTGGGTTACGAATGCCGGAAGGTGGAGGATGTGACGACCTATCCCTCCATCCTCGGCGGACGCGTGAAGACCCTCCACCCGAAAGTCTTCGGAGGAATCCTCGCGCGTCGTGACAACGAGGGCGACCAGGCGCAGATGCGGGAGTATGACATCCCGGCAATCGACCTTGTCATCGTGGACCTTTATCCTTTCGAGCAGACTGTGGCGAGCGGTGCCAGTGCCGAAGACATCATCGAGAAGATCGACATCGGCGGTATCTCGCTGATACGTGCCGGCGGCAAGAATTTCAAGGATGTCGTCATCATCCCGAGCAAGGCCGAGTACCCCGTGCTGCTTCAGCTTCTCAATACGAAGGGGGCGAAGACCGACCTGGAAGACCGCCGGATGTTTGCCGAGCGTGCCTTTGGGGTCAGCAGCCATTACGACACCGCTATCCATGAGTGGTTCGCCACGGAATAGCCCTGTTTGAAGAACGGAATATACACTTACAAAATATACATTGATTAATGGGATTATTTTCATTTATCCAGGAGATTGCTATGGACCTGGGAACGGCGAACACGATTATTATCAGTGATGACAAGATCGTCGTTGACGAGCCGTCTGTGGTGGCATTGGACCGTCGTACGGACAAGATGATTGCCGTGGGCGGCGATGCCAAGATGATGTACGAGAAGGAACATCCCAACATCCGTACCATCCGTCCGCTGCACGACGGTGTCATCGCCGACTTTACCGCCTGCGAACAGATGATGCGCGGACTGATCAAGATGGTGCACAGCGGCAACCGCTTCTTCTCTCCGTCGCTGCGTATGGTGATCGGCGTTCCGTCAGGCTCTACCGAAGTAGAGCTGCGTGCTGTCCGCGATTCAGCCGAACATGCGGACGGCCGTGATGTCTACCTGATCTTCGAGCCTATGGCAGCGGCCCTCGGCATGGGGCTTGACGTCGAGGCGCCGGAAGGCAACATGATCGTCGACATCGGCGGAGGCAGCACCGAGATTGCCGTGATTTCCCTGGGAGGTATCGTATGCAACAACTCCCTCCGTGTGGCCGGCGACGACCTCACGGCGGACATTCAGGAATACATGAGCCGCCAGCACAACGTGAAGGTCAGCGAACGCATGGCCGAGCGCATCAAGCTCCACGTGGGGTCTGCGCTGACCGACCTGGGCGAGGAAGCCCCGGAAGACTATATCGTCCACGGCCCTAACCGCATCACGGCCCTGCCGATGGAGGTTCCTGTCTGCTATCAGGAGATTGCCCACTGCCTTGACAAGACAGTCGCCAAGATCGAGAACGCCGTGCTCTCGGCACTCGAGAACACGCCGCCCGAGCTGTATGCAGACATCGTGAAGAACGGCATCTACCTCAGCGGCGGCGGTGCGCTGCTCCGTGGCATCGACAAGCGGCTGACCGACAAGATCAACATTCCGTTCCATATCGCTGAGGATCCGCTGCACAGTGTGGCCAAGGGCGCAGGCATTGCATTGAAGAACGTAGACCGTTTCTCGTTCTTGATGAGATAACAGACCGACGTTCATGCACAATCTGACAGAATTCCTTGCTAAGTACAAGCATTGGTTCTTGTTCGTTGCCCTGGAAGTCTTGAGTATGGTTCTCCTGTTCCGATTCAATGACTATCAGGGCAGTGTGTGGTTCACATCAGCGAACTATTTCGCCGGGCTGGCCTACGAGGCGAGCTCGAAGGTGACGTCCTACCTGACGATGGGCGAGGCGAACGAGCAGCTGACCCGGCGCAATCTCGAGCTGGAGCAGCAGGTGAAGGAACTGTCTTCGCAGCTTTACGACCGTACGAAGGATTCCACCTTCCTGCACCGCGGGCAGTATCGTTTCCTGTCGAAGTTCCGTCTGATCCAGGCGAAGGTGGTTGCCAATTCACTCGACCGCCCCGACAACTTCATTACCATCAACAAGGGAACGTGGGACGGGGTGCGCAAGGACATGGGCGTGGCATGCGGCAACGGTGTCGTAGGCATCGTCTATATGGCGGGCATCCACTATGCTGTCATCATTCCGGTGCTGAACTCGAAGTCGAACATCAGCTGTTCCGTTCAGGGGCGCGACTACTTCGGCTACCTCCACTGGAACGGAGGGGCCAGCGACGTGGCCTATCTGGACGATGTGCCCCGACATGCCAAGTTCAAGCTGGGCGACCGCGTCGTGACGAGCGGCTATTCCTCTGTGTTCCCGGCGGGGGTGCTGGTCGGCAGGATCAGGCACGTCTATAATTCGGAAGACGGTCTTTCCTACCGGCTTCAGATACAGCTCTCCACTGATTTCGGCAACCTCCGTGATGTCTGCGTCATCGATGATGCCTCCGTCAGGGAGCAGCGGCAGGTCATCAGGGCGGCGCAGGATTCCATCCGGCCGCTCGAGGAGCAGAATGCCAGTCAGGGACAGTAGGCGGTGGCCGGGCGGCGGTATGCCGGGCGAAGGATAACCTTGGGGCCGGCTCTCTTCCTGTGGGCTGAAGATCTTACGGCGGGTTCTATGAAGTTCCTTCGATGGATTCCCGCCTCTTGGCAGACGGATGCTGCCGCTCTGCCTGAAAGCCGTACGGCGGACGCCGCGGCTGAAAGGGAAGTGGAAGCAGCCGAACCGGATGCAGTGCAAGGCACGGGAAGCGGCCGGTATTCATATCAGCAGCAGCCGGATGCGGAGTTTTTAGAACATGCCGGACATGAGGCATTGATTCCCTTTGAATTAGAATAGACAGAATGAATGTAGATTTCCTTAAACGTTTGTTAGGGTTTGCCGTCCTGACGGTGGCACAGGTGTTTGTTCTCAACCACATCCATCTGTTTGCTGTCGCCACGCCGTTGCTTTATGTCTATTTCATCCTTCTTTTCCCGCGCGACTATCCCCAGTGGGCGATCCTGCTGTGGGGCTTTCTGATGGGCGTCATCATTGACGCTTTCTCTAACACGCCGGGAGTCGCCGCCGGGTCGCTGACACTGACGGCGGCTCTGCAGCCCTTTGTGCTGCGTCCTTTTATCCCTCGTGACAGCAGCGAAGATTTCCAGCCCGGCATGGACACGCTCGGCATCCCACAGTACACGTGGTATGCCGCCATTCTCATCCTGATATACAATGTGGCCTTCTTCTCGTTGGAGATGTTCAGCTTCTTCAACGTGCTGGAATGGCTGCAGTGCATCGGCGGCAGTTCGCTGCTCACACTGATTCTTATTCTTGTAGTCGAGAACGTAAGGAGGCGGTAGGATATGAAAGATTACAATCTTGAGAATCGCCGCCTTGTGCTCAGTGCGGTCGCCATCGGCATCGTGGCGATCTATATCGTACGTCTTTTTGCGCTTCAGATAGCCAGCGACGACTATCGGAAGAGCGCCGACTCGAATGCTTTTCTGAAGAAGATCGAGTTCCCCTCGCGCGGTTCGATCACGGACAGGAAGGGCAGGCTGCTGGTCTACAACCAGCCGGCCTACGACATCATGGTCGTCACCAATGAGATGGCCGGCCACCTCGATACGCTTGAGTTCTGCAAGGCTTTGAATATCAACAAGGCCGACTTCATCAACCGGATGCTCAGCATCAAGGACCGGAACAAGAACCCCGGCTATTCCCGCTTTACCCAGCAGCTCTTCCTGAGCCAGCTGAGCGACAAGGAATTCAGTGCCTTTCAGGAGAAGCTCTATCGCTTCCCCGGCTTCTACATACAGAAACGCAGCGTCCGCCAGTATCAGCGTCCTGTCGCCGCACACGTGCTCGGCGACGTGGCGGAGGTGAGCCAGAGCGACATAGAGGAAGACGACTACTACCAGCCGGGCGACTATATCGGAAAGATGGGCGTCGAGCGTGAATACGAAAAGGACCTGCGCGGACGCAAGGGTGTGCAGATCCTGCTCCGCGACGCCCACGGCCAGATACAGGGACGTTACCAGAACGGCAAGTACGACCAGCGGCCGCACCCCGGACGTGACCTGCAGCTCGGCCTTGATGCCGATCTCCAGGCACTCGGCGAACGGCTGATGGAGGGCAAGCTCGGCGCCGTCGTGGCGATCGAGCCGAAGACAGGACAGGTTCTGGCGATGGTGTCTTCGCCGACCTTCGATCCCCGGGCGATGATCGGCAAGCTGCGCGGAAAGTACCAGCACGACCTTACGCTTGACCCGGCGAAACCTCTGCTCAACCGTGCCATCATGGGACAGTATCCCCCGGGGTCGACATTCAAGACCGGTCAGGCCGTCACGTATTATACGGAGGGAATCATCTCCGATTCTACCCGGTATCCCTGTCACCACGGTTTCTATTTCAAGGGACTGCACGTAGGCTGCCACAGTCATCCGTCCCCGCTCTCGCTGGTCCCCGCCATCAGCACTTCCTGCAACAGCTTCTTCTGCTGGGGACTTTACCACATGCTCTCCAACCGCCGCAAGTACAGGACACTCGACGATGCCATGGATGTCTGGCGCGACTACATGGTGTCCATGGGATTCGGATACAAGCTGGGCATCGACCTTCCCGGTGAGAAGCGCGGGATGATTCCGAATGCGAAGTTCTACGACCATGCTTTCAAGACGTGGAACCCGCTGTCGGTCATCTCCATCTCCATCGGACAGGGCGAGGTGAACCTTACGCCTCTGCAGATCGCCAATCTCGGTGCAACGATCGCCAACCGGGGCTATTACGTCACGCCGCACGTCGTGCGCCGTATCCAGGGGAAGCCGCTCGACCGCAAATACATGGAACGCCATCGGACGAAAGGAAGCGTCCGGGCCTATCAGGAGGTGATAGCCGGCATGATGTCTTCCGTACGCGGCGGAACCTGTGCCCATGCCGTTCATCCCGGTTACTCGCTGGCGGGAAAGACGGGTACGGCGCAGAACCGCGGCAAGGACCACTCCGTATTCATGGGTTTCGCACCGGTCGATACGCCGAAGATTGCCATTGCCGTCTATGTGGAGAACGGTGGCTTCGGTGCCGAGTTCGGTGTGCCGATCGGGTCGCTGATGATCGAACAGTACATCAACGGGAAGCTGACCGAAGGCGATGCCGCCAGGGCGGCCGCCATCCAGAAACGCCATATCTCCTATCCGTTCAAGCGGCCGCTGTCGCATGCCGACTCCCTCCGTCTGGACTCCATAAAGCGTGTGAACATCATCCGTGATTCGCTGAAGATGGTCAGGGAGAAGCAGGACCGGGAAGAAGCCGACAGGGCAAAGGAGGCGCAGGCGAAGAAAGAGGCGGAGGAGAAGGAGAAGAACAAGCAGCCGCAGAACGACCCTGCCATCCGTGTCGAACCGGAAGAACTGGTCAGGCCGGAGAAGAAAGACAAGGACAGAGACAGGGAAGGCGACAGGAAGGAAAAGGAGAAAGAGAAGGACAGCAGGGACTCCCGCAAGGAGCGCAAAGATAAAAGTAAGGACAGGTCGAAGGACAAGGGGAAACCGTCCAAAGACAAGTCGAAAAGCAAGGAGAACGTAAACCGTGCCAAGTAATTATACAGCAGACAGACAGCCCGGGGTGCTCCGTTCGCTGGACTGGTGGACGATAGGTATCTACATCGCACTGCTCGTCTTCGGATGGGTGAGTGTCTGCGGTGCCAGTTATACGTATGGCGACACCGAGATCTTCTCGCTGGCCAGCCGTTCGGGCATGCAGGTCGTGTGGATCGGCACGTCCGTCTGCCTGGGCTTCGTACTTCTGATGATGGACGACCGCTTCTACGATACCTTCGCTTACATTATCTACGGCCTTCTCGTGCTGTTACTCTTCGCCACCATCTTCAATCCCCACAGCATCAAGGGGTCGCGGTCGTGGATAGTCATGGGACCGCTCCGCCTGCAGCCTGCCGAGTTCGCCAAGTTCGCCACCGCCCTGGCGATCGCCAAGTTCATGTCGGCCTATGGTTTCACCATGAAGAACTGGAAACACTTTGCCGGGGCCTGCGGCATCATCTTCCTGCCGATGCTCTGTATTGTAGGACAGCGGGAGACGGGCTCCGCCCTTGTCTATCTGTCGTTCTTTCTCATGTTCTACCGGGAAGGAATGCCGGGGTCGTTCCTCTTCATGGGGCTGGCGATGGTCGTTTACTTCGTGGTCGGCATCAAGTACGAGGAGGTTCTGCTGTGGGATACGCCCACCTCTGTGGGCAAGTTCGTTGTCCTGCTGCTTGTCCAGATTTTCTCGTCGGTCATGGTGTGGGTGTATGTGGGCGACAGGGGTAAGACGCGCCTGCTGCTCGCTTATGTCTTTGGTTTCACCGCACTGGCGCTGCTCTTCTCCGAGTTCGTCATTCCTTTTGATATCGTCTGGGTACAGCTGGTGTTGTCGGCCGGTGTCATCGGTTATCTGGTCTACAACGCCCTGAACACACGCTTTGCCAATTATTTCTATATAGCATTGTTCGCTTTGGGGTCGATAGCTTTCTTCTATTCGGCCGACTATGTGCTGAATGATGTCATGCAGCCTCACCAGCGTGTGCGCATCAACGTCCTTTTGGGTCTTGACGAGGATCTGGCGGGAGCAGGCTACAATGTCCACCAGAGCGAGATTGCCATCGGGTCGGGCGGCCTGCAGGGCAAGGGATTCCTGAACGGTACGCAGACGAAACTCAAGTTCGTGCCGGAGCAGGATACCGACTTTATATTCTGTACCGTCGGCGAGGAGGAGGGATTCCTCGGGTCGGCTGCCGTGCTCATCCTGTTCCTCTGCCTTATCCTGCGGCTGATGTATCTTGCCGAGCGGCAGCCTTTCAAGTTCGGGCGGGTCTATGGCTATTGTGTCGCGGGGATTTTCCTGTTCCATCTTTTCATCAATGTCGGAATGGTGCTCGGCCTGACGCCTGTCATCGGCATTCCGCTGCCTTTCTTCAGTTACGGCGGTTCCTCTCTGTGGGGCTTTACCCTGCTTCTCTTTATCTTCCTCCGTATCGATGCCGGGCGCAACCTGATCCGGCAATAGAAGCCATGGGCCGGGGACGGAGACCAAGGCTATGGCCGCGGCAGCAAGATACTTCAATGGCCAGACATGACAACGGCATGATTGCCCCTACGACAGGGAAGTCAGACGGCTAAAGTTCGGGATGCCTACGCTGCATCCGTGTCTGCCCAATACAGATTCAGTAAGTTTCTCAAAACCCGACTTTGAAAAAACATCCATGATGTGATAGATTCCTCAGAAAGGAGTGATATTCTCGTTTTTAATTGCTACCTTTGTCATGTCAGTTTTTTGCTTGCTTGTTATGTTTGCAGCACCAAGATCGGTGAAAATTCTGACGCATCCAAGTGTTTTGAAGACTTTGTTTCTCTGCCACTTGGATTCCTTACATGATTGTACACTGCGGAATTAGGGGAAAGGACAGGGTGCGGTTCCAGAAGATGGACAAAGAAAGAATTAAAGGAATTAAAAGAAACAGGAAAAGTAAAGGGTTACGAAGGACATCACATTAATAGTGTAAAAGGACATCCAGAAGATGCTGGTGATCCGTCAAATATTGAATTTGTGAAGAAAGGTGGAGAACATCTTAGTAGGCATAAAGGTAATTACAGGAATCCATCAAGTGGGAAGAAAATCAATAGAGATTAAATCAACTATTGTCAAATTCTTCATTTTTAATGATGAGCCTTTATCATAAATAGTATAGCGTATATAGAAAAACAGAATATGAATAAAACATATAGGGATTTAATTTATAGATTTCAGAACCAGGGTATTGAAGAATCCCAATCCACCGGTGCAATCCTTATAGGAAAAGCGCCCCATATAGCCCCCGAGGCTTGGCTAAACACCCTGTATCCTCCGCTAAGTAAGAACGATGTCCAAGCATTGGAGAAAGAATTGGGCATGGAAATTCCCATCGATTATAAAAAATTCTTGTTAGATGTAAGCAATGGGTTAGACATATTGGCTGGAACCTTTTGTTTAGACGGGTTAAGAAGAAACAATAAAAGAAGCACTGATGAAAGCCGCCAACCGTTTTCGATTATTACGGCAAACATTCGGGAAAGACCTCGAAATGCCGCAGACGACCATTTCTTTATAGGCGGTTATGACTGGGACGGTTCTTATCTTTATATAGATAAAAGAACAAGCACCGTGCACTATTGTGATAGAGACGATGCAACCTCCCTATTCCAATGGGAAACGTTCGAGCAAATGCTTATATCAGAGTTAAAGAGGATATACTCACTGTTTGATGAGAGGGGAAGAAAAATAGATGAAGACCTTTATACCACCCCAATTAAAAGGTAATATAAAGCCTCGTGATATTAGTCATATAAGGGTATCAGTGAACACCCATACAAGGGTATTGACGAACACCCATATAAGGGTATTAACAACGGGTATACAATAAATCCGAATCGGAAACGTTATTAGAGTATATAACATAAAACGTAAGCATCCAATATTCGCCGTCTTTTTCCGATATGTTTTGTTTCCTACCTTTGTGCAAAAAAAAAATATGTTTGCACTCAACGAAACAAATGTTTATCGTGTTTGTTGTACTCCTGTTGATATGCGTCAGGGAATCCTCCGCTTATGTCAATTCGTACGTGGTAATGACTTCAACCCTTCTGACGGCTGTGTCTATGTGTTTTAAGTAGATGTTGAAAAACACTTTATATCATATTTTTTGCGTACCTTTGTGCGAACATATAAAAGAAGTACAACTATCGGAAAGATCAAGATTATAGAACTGACAGACAAAGAGCGTCTTCAGTTGGAGGAGGGCTTCCGTCGTGGTAAGAGTCATTCCTTCCGTATGCGTTGCCGTGCCATACTGTTGAAATCCAATGGCCTAACATCAAAAGACGTCGGTATTCAAACAGAAATGACAGACATATCAGTGAACTCATGGGTGAAACGGTTCGAGTGTGAAGGTGTCACGGGTCTGGATACACGTCCCGGG
>NZ_GL872282.1:304233-364251 GCF_000191065.1 Prevotella multiformis DSM 16608 | reverse complement strand
AAATGATAGGGGACATGATGTGTGGACAGAAATATGGAGTGAAAAGACTAAGAAGATGGAAAAATGTTTTCCCAACTGTTTTCCCATCGCAATTTTGATACTCTGCGAGACCCCGTTTACATGTTTTACTTGTGCTGATACGATGCCAAGTTTATCAAAAAATCATGGAGTTTTCAAAATTGCTGTGTTTTCCCATTGTTTTCCCGAAAAGAAAAATCAGCAACTTGAGTTTCTTCTAAGTTACTGATTTTCAGTTGTGGACCAGCCTGGGCTTGAACCAGGGACCTCCAGATTATGAGTCTGTTGCTCTAACCAACTGAGCTACAAGTCCGGGATTATATTAATTCGGGTGCAAAGGTAATCAATAAAATGGAAACAGGGGAAAGGAAGGTAAGGATTTTTAAGGTTTTAACACATTTTGAGCGGGACAGGAGGGCTTTTACGCCGATTTGGAGTACCTTTGCAGCAAACTTCCCGGCCGACTGGAGACAGTAACGGCATCCTATGACGCTTCATCCAGACGGGTCTGCAGAAGCGGACTATCAGGTATGTCCGGATCAAGGGCGTATATGATATGCCTCCGGCACGGATGGGCATAACGGATGGACAGCATACAGGAACAGACGGGAACAGAAAACAGATTTACAGACAACCGGAATTGAACATCATATACATCAAAGAGGGTGAGAGGCCGGAGCTGCCGGCATTGGCGGCTACCATCGGATTCTTCGACGGGGTACACCGGGGACACCGGTTCCTGATCGGACGTGTCGTCGACGAGGCACGGCGGTCGCGAATGGCGTCGGCCGTAATCACCTTCGACCGCCATCCACGACAGGTATTGCAGGCAGACTACCAGCCGGAGCTGCTGACGACGCTCGAGAGGAAACTGCAGCTGCTTTCGGAAACACAGGTCGAAAACATCCTCGTACTGCATTTCGACAGGTCGCTGGCCGCCCTCTCTGCCCGCCGGTTCATGGACGAGGTGCTCCGCCGGCAGCTGAACGTGCGGAAGCTCCTGATTGGCTACGACAACCGCTTCGGACACGACCGTGCAGAGGGCTTCGACGACTACGTGCGCTATGGACAGGCACTGGGTATCGGGGTCGTCCGTGCCGATGCCTTCCTCCCGGGGGGAGAGAAGGTCAGCTCGTCGGTCATCAGAGACCGCATACGCCGGGGCGACATCGCATCAGCCAACCGCCTGCTGGGCTATGCCTATACGATAGAGAGCACCATCGTACGCGGTTACGGGAACGGGCACCGGCTGGGATTTCCTACCGCCAACCTCGACATGGCAGCCTGCCGCCTGCTCATCCCGGCAGCAGGCGTCTATGCCGTGGACGTACGGCAGAAGGATTCCTCAGAGTGGAGGCGGGGCATGATGAACATCGGCACGCGTCCCACATTCAACGGCAAGGCGATGTCGATGGAGGTGAACATC
The DNA here is from genome assembly GCF_000191065.1 of Prevotella multiformis DSM 16608. GTDB lineage: Bacteria > Bacteroidota > Bacteroidia > Bacteroidales > Bacteroidaceae > Prevotella > Prevotella multiformis. Next base: position 362,807 of record NZ_GL872282.1, on the reverse strand, counting down.
TTCCACTTCGACGGCGACCTCTACGACAAGCCGCTGGCTGTCAGCTTCATTGCCAAAATCCGAGACGAGCGGAGGTTCGGGTCGCTGGAAGCCCTGGCACACCAGCTGGAACAGGACCGGGAAGCTATCAACCACCTGTTCGATGCCGGACAGATCGGGCAGCAGCAGATGGAAGTCCGACCGTAGGCAGCCCGCAGAAGAACAAAGTGATCATCATTAAGGAAAAGAGAGAAACATGAAGCATAAAGACACGTGGACAAACGTCCTGTACATCATCCTGTTCGTCGCAGTCTTCGTACTGCTGCAGTTCCTGTCACAGTATCTGTCGGCAGGATGCATTGCCATTGTCCAGGGCATACCGTTCCGTACCTCCATGAACGGGGGCAGCAGCGGAACGGCCGTTGCCGTCACCACAGTCATCAGCAGCCTGCTCACCTTCGCCCTCTTCACCCGTGCCGGCTGGGCACCGGTGTCGCGCACCTACCTCAGGTCGCGCCCCTGGGGTGTCCTTTTCTGGGCATTCCTGCTGGCGGCAGGCTCGATACTCCCGATGGAGTTCATGGCAGAGAAAATCAATCTGACCCTCCCCTCGCAGACACAGCAGCTGTTCGAAAGCATCATGAGAACCTCCTGGGGCTATCTCGCCCTGGGCATCATGGCTCCGATAGCCGAGGAGGTCGTGTTCCGCGGAGCAGTGCTGCGCACGCTGCTGGACATCTTTGGCAGCAGAGCCCACTGGGCAGCCATTGTGTTCTCCGCCCTCGTCTTCGGCGCCATCCACCAGAACCTGGCACAGGGCACGCACGCCTTTCTGGTCGGTCTGCTGCTGGGCTGGATGTATTACCGCACGGGCAGCATTCTCCCGGGAGTCCTGTTCCACTGGGTCAACAATACCGTGGCCTACCTGATGTTCAATTTCATGCCGCAGATGAATGACGGAAAACTCATCGACCTCTTCCATGGCAGCGAGCGGATGATGTACGGCGGACTGTTCTTCTCGCTCTGTATCCTCATACCATCACTCTTCCAGCTGGGAATGCGGATGAAGAAAGTGAAAAGATGAAAAAGCTGGAATGACAGAACTGGATCCTCGACACACCGACTGTCGCATTCTATAAAATCTTCCGATAACGGATGTGTTTTTTGAGCCTTAAAGCCATTCTTCGGAGTCTCTCGGCAGAACTTCTCTGTAAGGGGACAATAGGAGATACAGCTTGTTGAGAATCAGCAACGGGTCTTTTGAACGGATGGAGTCTTGAAGATGGTCTTTTGTTGGTTGTTTCCTCTTCGCCCTGGCTGTTTCAGGGGGGATATGCTGCTGCCCGTCTTTTCCCATCTTTCAATACTGGACGAAAAGGGTACTGCTTTGTGGCGGAGTATTGTTGTATATCATAATGACGTTAGGAAAGGCGGTGATTAGCGATAGGACTGCTTAGCCATAACCATTTTGGGGTTCTTCCGTTAAATGCGTGGATGCTTTTCGTATAGCTTAACGGAAGAGCCGAAGTGATTCATTCAACAAAAACATAGCTGAGGCCGTCAGCTGTCTATCCTGTTCTCATCCTCCGATACAAAGGCCTTTTCGTTTTAATACGTTGAAATACAGACAAGGTTCTGAAAAACCATTACATAATTTCAAATCAATCATCTGCAAATAAAGAAAACACGTGCAAAAAGCAAGTTTGCAACCGGCAGTAAATCAGTTGGTTATCAAGCCGTTTGGAAAAGGTGCTCGATTGTGCTTCAAAAGGGCGTTGGTAACACGCTAAAAGAGCACCTGTTGCAAGTCAATCAGGCATCATTCAGAAGCCAGAAGGGCATGTGTCATCTTGGGCTGCATGAAAATGGTTTACAAACACCGATGATGTGGGAATAAGTTGGTTGTAGAAGACGGAATGACGTGCTGATGGACAGGCATCGTATCAATTTGCGTTTTTGCTTTTATCTTGTAGTTTATCCTCCTTTGAAGCCCCTCTGATTCTTGACGGTCATACCCTGCAAGTGTATAAGCCTTTATTCTATTTCCAATCTATGTATTTAACGGAAGCCCCCGTCTTTCCCATCTTTCAATATTGGACGGAAAGGCTACTGCTTGTGGCCGTGGTATTGTTCTATGTCATAATGAGGTGAGGGAAGGGTGGGGGATTAGCGATAGGACTGCTTATCCGTAACCGTTTTTTGATAGCGCACCCTATAGGAGTTGCTCGAATGCCTTACAGTTTACAACGAAACAACAGGAAAAGCCCATTTCAAAACTCATTTGTGAGTGGAGAAATGGGCTTTCCCTTTCTTTCAGAGAATCTCAACTTACAGATTGGAAGCTGTCAGGCCGCTGCTCCTGTCAGTACAGAGCCACATTTTCCTGTCCATGGCTCGTACTCCCGGACTTCCAATGTGGGGAAACGGATTCTATTTGTGCCGGTTGGCACGTTGCTGGCGGTATTTAGCCTTCTGTTTTGCACTGCCAGAACCGTGTGCACCGGTAACATACTTCTTCTTCTTGGCTTTGGTCTTCACTTTGTCATCTTCCTTTTTCGGTCCTGATGATCCCTTGAAGCTAATGCCATTCTCTAATATACTTTGAAAATCATCCATGAGGTTTGAGGTTTGAGGTTTGAGAATTGAGGTTTATTCTTTCGGAATTTTCGTTGCTTTGACAATTTTAACGAGTACTGCCTTAACTCGGCTGCAGTCCGCATATAGTGATTCGTATGCCTCTTTAGAAATGAATGTTGCTTCTTTCAGTAAGTCAATCCAATATTCAGATTCTGTAGCTTCTTTCAAAGCTATGTTCATTTTAGAGGAGAAATCAGCCCTGCTTTGTGCATTCTTCGCTTCATGTACGTTTGCCCCGATACTTGTTCCGGAACGAAGTAATTGTTTTGATATTACATTTTCTCTTTTCTCATTGGTTAAATATCTATATAAATGGATTATCCTTAAAGCAAAAGCCTTGGATAAAACGTATATGTCATTTTCTATTTCCATATTGATTTGAGGTTTGAGGTTTGAGGTTTGAGGTTTGAGGTTTGAGGTTTGAGGTTTGAGATTTGAGGTTTGAGGTTTGAGGTTTGAGGATTGAGGATTGAGATTTGAGGTCTGAAAATTGAGCCTGCATTATCCCGTAGGCATAAACCTCAAACCTCAAACCTCAAACCTCAAAGCTCAAACCTATCAGTGGTGGAATAAGCGGATGCCTGTAAATGCCATTGCGATGTTGTATTTGTCGCAGGTATCAATGACATGGTCGTCACGTATGCTGCCGCCTGCCTGTGCAATATATTCCACGCCGCTCTTGTGCGCACGCTCAATGTTGTCGCCGAATGGGAAGAAAGCATCCGAACCGAGTGCGACACCCGTATTCTTGGCAATCCACTCCTTGCGTTCCTCACGTGTCAGAGGCTCTGGACATTCCGTGAAGAACTGTTGCCATACGCCATCCTGCAGCACATCTTCATACTCGTCAGAAATATAAACGTTGATGGTGTTGTCACGGTCGGCACGGCGGATGCCTTTCTTGAACGGCAGGTTCATCACCTTCGGGCACTGGCGCAACCACCATTCGTCAGCCTTGCTGCCTGCCAGGCGTGTACAGTGGATGCGGCTCTGTTGTCCGGCGCCGATGCCGATGGCCTGTCCGTCTTTCACGTAGCAGACGGAGTTGCTCTGTGTGTACTTCAGTGTAATGAGCGATATGATAAGGTCACGCTTAGCCGCCTCGGTAAAGGTCTTGTTCTTTGTCGGGACGTTTCCGAAGAGTGCAGGGTCGTCGAGCTTCACCTCATTGCGCCCCTGTTCGAAAGTGATGCCGAACACCTGCTTATGTTCAACAGGTGCCGGGACATAAGCCGGGTCAATCTTTATCACGTTGTAATTGCCCTTGCGCTTGGCCTTCAGAATTTCCAAGGCTTCAGGTGTATAGTCAGGTGCAATCACACCGTCGCTGACCTCACGCTTGATGAGCAGTGCCGTCTCCTTGTCGCAGGTGTCGCTGAGGGCACAGAAGTCTCCGTAGGAGCACATACGGTCGGCACCGCGGGCACGGGCGTATGCACTGGCAAGCGGCGTAAGCTCAAAGTCGACATCATCGACGAAGTAAATCTTCTTCAGCGTGTCGCTGAGCGGCAGACCGACAGCAGCACCGGCCGGACTGACGTGCTTGAACGAGGCTGCGGCAGGCAGACCGGTTGCAGCCTTCAGCTCCTTTACAAGCTGCCAGCTGTTGAGTGCGTCGAGGAAGTTGATGTAGCCCGGACGGCCACTGAGCACTGTGAGGGGAAGTTCGCCTTCTTCCATGTAGATACGTGAAGGCTTCTGGTTCGGATTGCATCCGTACTTGAGAGCTAATTCTTTCATATAACTTATGTGGTATATGTAATTGAGTAGTGCAAATTTACATAAAAACTGTGATTTATAAGCCAGTTGGATAAAGAAAGTGTTTTTTCTTCAGAGGAAAAATAATGGAATATGATGGCACGTTCGTTGTTTTTAAGTAAATTAGCGGTATAGGTTTGTTTCTTTTGAAGAAAAGCAGTACTTTTACACTCGAATAGAAATGAACATTGGAGCGTATAGGGGGTGTCTCGCCGTCGGCCCGGCTCCCTGTAACTCCTTTAACTCCTTTAAATTCTTAAAGATATGCACGCATTACACACAGACAAGGCTCCTGCGGCAGTAGGTCCTTACAGTCAGGCTGTCGAAGCCAACGGTTTCATCTTCGCATCAGGTCAGCTTCCCATCGATCCGGCTACCAATGCCTTTGCCGAAGGCGGTGTGAAGGAACAGACCCGCCAGTCGCTCACCAATGCACGTAATGTACTGACATCAGCGGGTGTGGACCTTTCCCACGTCGTAAAGACAACTGTCTTTCTCTCCGACATGAACAACTTTGCTGCAATGAACGAAGTCTATGCCGAGTTCTTCCAGCAGCCTTATCCCGCCCGCTCGGCCTTTGCCGTCAAGGATCTGCCCAAGGGCGCATTGGTAGAAGTGGAGTGTATTGCGGTGAAATAGACTGCTGGCTTCTACCGGGACAAAGAATCCCTTTATAATGGAGGTACATAAGTGGAACTCCATTATAAAGGGATTTCTTCTTGTAATAATCAGTATCGGAGAAAGATTCCGGAGGATTACGCTGTGTCTGCTACAGACCGTGTTGCCTTCTTCGCTCTGTTATTTGTTATTCAGCAGTACTTTCTTGCCATTGACAATGTACAATCCTTTCTGCGCTCCTTGTGTCCGGTGCCCATGCAGATTGTATATTACATCCTTGTCGTGCCTGGCTGATAAGGAATTGATACCGCTCGTACCTAACTTTTTCCCTTTGAAAACATGCTTTACTTTCCTTTTAGGGTTTGTGTAGATTTCAAAAGTGAAATCCATGGTCCCGTTTTCGTAGACAAAGCAGTAATCATCAATGGGATTCCCCCATAGCTGTATGGTGTAATTGTTGTCTTTTGTCCTGAAATATTTACCTGAAAGGGGACCGGTGAAGAAGTTCCAGCCTTTCTTTTCCGGTTGGTAATACTGATCGAAATTGTCAAATACAATCTCTTCAAATTCGTAGTTGCCTAATTTGTAATCCTTTAATATCAGCTTCGTGTCATTAGCTCTTTTCACAATCTCTACTTGGAATTTCCTTTCACCAGGTTGTTTCATGCTTCCACCTGCTGTTTCGATTTCTGTCGTGGCTTTTCCGATATATACTCCGTAAATCCTGGTAAGATCGTCTTGTGCCTTTAGCGTGACAGTCTGCAGAAACAACATGGATAACAGCAGAATGGACTTGATGTTTACTTTCTTCATACTTCTTGTTTGATATTAAAATTAATAACTCAGATATTTCTCTTTTCCTGATTGAATATAAAAATCAGCAACTCAGATAATTCCTCTCTTAATAATGATGACCGTTATCAGGTTTGTTTTACTGTCCATAAAGTGATGGATGTCTTTTGCAAAGTGGGACTGAAGACATCATTTGGGCTGCAAAGGTAAGACTTTTCTGTTGTGCTTTCTGTGTATAGAACTTATTTTTGTGTTCTTTTGATTTATTTACGTTTTCTACAAGTCGTTCTGTGAATGACATTTTGGGTGTTTCGTATGTGTTTTTCCCCCTTTTCATCATTTAGGGCAAGGTAAGATTTTCTATAATCTTAACGAAGAAAACCAGTTGAACCTTATGTGGTTACGCAATCTTTTATTACTTTTGCATCACATTAGTATTTGTCGTAGATGAGAGATGAAAAAGAGCTTTAAAAGCATTATTGAGGAGCTGGGTCGTAAAACGCAGGTGCGGAAAGATCTGGCTTCCGACTTGGAGAAGTTGTCAGGTAAGTTGGCTGTCCACCACATTCATCTGGAAACTTCATCACTGAAGAGACTGACAGGTTATTTCAGGGGAAAGGAGAGACCGTCTAAAAAGACGCTGGACCGACTGGCACTCTTTGCCGGCTTTCAGAACTGGAAAGACCTGAGTGCCGCCTTGCATGGGAACAGTGACGCCAGACTGAATTATGAGGATTGAAGTCTCTGCCTCTTCTGCAAGGATTCAGCACGTAGGGAAAAGCAAAAGTCCGGGACCGTCAAGGGTCTCGGACTTTTGTTTTCCTGGATTTCCAAGGGTTTACTTCTCTGCAACAGCAGCAACGGTTCTCTTTTCCTTGATGCGTGCCGCCTTACCCGTGAGCTTGCGCAGGTAGTAAAGCTTGGCACGACGAACCTTACCGCGTTTGTTCACCTCGATAGAATCGATGTTCGGTGACTCCAGCGGGAAGATACGCTCGACACCGACGGTACCGGACATCTTGCGAACTGTAAAGCGCTTCTTCTCGCCATGCCCTGAAATCTTGATGACTACGCCACGGTAGAGCTGAATACGCTGTTTGTTACCCTCGACGATTTTGTAAGCGACAGTGATGGTGTCTCCAGCTTTGAATTCTGGAAACTGATTGCCGGTTGCAAATGCTTCCTCAGCAACTTTAATTAAATCCATTTTCTTGTTAATTAAATATTGTTTGTCGTTCCCATGCAACATAATCCATGACTCTTCCACGATCAGCGGTTACACCGGAAAGCGGCTGCAAAGTTACGGCTTTTTTCCGAACCGGCAAAGCTTTCCGCAGATTATCTTTACAACCTGCTTGGGCAGCAGCCTGTGCGACATTTCTCCTTTTTCCTGTTTAGGTAAGCGGCAAACCGCCCTCTGTGGATAATTTCATGCAGCAGACAGGTGTCCAATCATTTTTTTTTCTTACTTTTGCAACAATCAAAAGTCATAATATAAATATGTATAGAAAAATATTCTATCTGGCGGGATTGTCGGTGTTGCTCACGGCGGGCGGCTGCGCTTCTCATTACGAGCTGGCAGGCATACAGCGCACACGTGTACTGGTTGACAGCCGGTATGACGCTGCCCCTGATGCTGAGGCGGCAAAGTTCATGGAACCTTTCAGGCACAAGGTAGACTCGGTGATGGGACCCGTTGTGGGCGAAGTCGACCACGACATGGTGGCACACCGTCCTGAGAGCGATCTCTCCAACCTGCTGGCAGACATCATGGTGTGGGCTGCCCGGGACTATAATGAGAAGGTAGACTTCGGGGTGTATAATATGGGCGGTATCCGTGCGGCGCTCTCGAAGGGGAAGGTTACCTATGGAGACGTGCTTGACATTGCTCCTTTCGAGAACAAAATCTGTTTCGTTACGCTGACAGGCGGGAAGGTGCTCGAACTGTTCTCGCAGATGGCCCATACCGGTGGCGAAGCTGTCAGCCATGGCGTTCAGCTCGTCTTCACGCACGACCACAGGCTCAAGTCGGCACGGCTGAACGGAAAGGAGATAGACCCCAAGGCCTCTTACCGCATCGCTACGCTCGACTATCTGGCACAGGGTAATGACAAGATGGAGGCTTTCAAGTCGGCCACGGATGTCGTATCACCGCAGGAGATCAGCAACAACACACGTTTCATCATCATGAATTACTTCAAGGAACAGACCGCACAGGGCAGGGTTGTCAATGCACATACCGAGGGTCGCATCCGTGTGGAGTAACCCGTTAACGAAAAAGGAATATGAAAAGAAAGATATTACTGGCAGTGTTCTGCCTTCTGGCTGTTGTCGCTTTCGGACAGGACAAGCAGCTGGTCATTTTGCATACCAATGATGCGCACAGTCAGATTTACCCGCTCAATACGAACCTCGCCGATACGATGAAGGCCGGACGTGCCGGCTTCCTCCGCCGTATTGCCATGCTGAAGGAGGAACGCCGGAAACATCCTGACCTGCTGCTCTTCGACAGCGGCGATTTCTCGCAAGGATCACCTTATTATACAATGTTCAAAGGGGATGTCGAAGTGGGGCTGATGAACCGGATGCATTATGATGCCGCTACGATCGGCAATCATGAGTTCGACTTCGGCCTCGACAATATGGTACGTCTCTTTCGGATGGTCAACTTCCCGATTGTCTGTGCCAACTACGACTTCAGGGGAACTGCACTGGAAGGCCTGGTGAAGCCTTACATCATCCTGAAACGCAACGGATTGAAAATAGGTGTCTTCGGACTGGCCCCTCAGCTGGACGGTCTGGTCGTCAAGGCGAACTATGGGAAAATCGTCTACAACGATCCTGTATCGTGTGCCCAGAAGGTTATCGACGAGCTGAAAGCGAAGAAGTGCGACCTGATCATCTGTATTTCCCACCTCGGCTGGAACATCGAAGGAGTCAGCGACGAGGAGGTCATCGCCGGCACCCGCGGTCTGGATCTCGTCCTTGGCGGGCACTCTCATACCTATCTCACGAAGCTGGAATATGTGAAGGACCTTGACGGCAAGTGGGTCGGCGACGACCAGAACGGCAAGCATGCCATCTTTGTGGGGAAACTGGTGCTTGACCTGAAGAAGAAAAAGTAAAGCATACTTGTTCCCAACGCCTGGGAACAGTGTTCCCGACCGTTTGGGAATCCTGTTCCCGGTGCTTGGGAAGGGGGTTCCCGAGCGGTCGGGAAGTGTGTTCCTTTGTGTCCAGTTCGATTGGGTGGATGCAGTCTGATGTGTCATAATGTATCTTTTACTTTGCATGAATGCGAAAATGTGTTTAATAAATGATACATTACGCTGATTTTTTTTTGTAACTATCTGATTATCTCAGAATGTTTTTTCCGGTATTTTCATTGATGATAGGTCTGCCTTTCACGTAGTGCCGACGGGTCTGATGAATGCGAGATCCCCCGTGCGATGATGAATGGTGAACTTGCAGTCAGGGGTGTAGAACAATGTCTTTAAACAAAAAATCCATGTGACCTTGGGATTGAACTCCAAGGTCACATGGATTTCACGTTGTCTCTGTAAAGACCTTTCTCGGTCTGTCATCAGACAGTAGTTGTTGTTGGGGAGGTTTATTCAAAGTAGAAGGTCAGTGCAATCATCTTTGCCCGTGTTTCATCGACCGAATTGGTGTACATAAGCATGTGCTTGTCGCGCAGGTTCTTGGCGTGGCTCTTGTCGAGGCTGTTCGTAAGGCTGTACATGAACTTCAGTTCCGGACGCAGCTTGAAGTAGGGGAGATAGAAGTCGCAGCCCAGACCGATTTCCAGAAAGACATCACTCCGCTTCAGCTTGATGTAATCATTGTCCTTGCCCGAAAGATTCAGCATCGGATTGATGCCCAGCATCACGTATGGGCGGTGGTTGTTGAAGCGGGGAGCAGCGGCAATGAGGTCGAAGGCGCAGGAGACGTAGGCGGTCTTCAGTTCCTGCACCTGTTCGGTAGGCTCCCCCTGTATTGTGCGGTCTGTGAGATTGCGGAAAGTAATGTGGCGTGTGCCGAAATACATGGCCGGCGCCATACGCAGCTGGAGCGTCGAGTTGAGGCGCAGCTCGCCCAGGACACCCACCGTGAAGCCGGCATCCCACCGGTCCTGATCGGCTGAGACGGTCTTCTCGACAGGTCCGTTGCCGTCGTCAAGGTCAATCATCTGTGGTCCTACGTTGTTGAGTTCAAGGTCCTGCAGATGTGTCCCGACGAGCACTCCGAAATGGAACTCACGCAGATCCGTATAGGGACGGTTCTGCACTCTTCGCTCCTGTGCCGGGCATACGAGTGCGGCTGTCAGCAGGGTTAAGGTGACGAATATTCTGTTCATAACATCTTTCAAACGCATTCTGTCCTGTTTTATTGTCTGCCGGTTTTCCCTTTTACCGGCACGAGTCCGAAATCAAGATGCCTCTGTACCTTCTTCTTCCTCTCTGTCCGGAAGCGGAAGACGGCCCGGGCGGGCCGTTGCCTGGCTGTTCGTTTGCATAGAAGCACTTTTTTTACTAACTTTGCGCCTGATATTTACGTGATGATATGAGAAAGTTTGTTTCAGTTCTGGCTGCCTGGTGCATGGCTGCGGCAGTGCATGCCCAGTATCAGGAACCTTTGCGGCGAGACACGTCGGGATGGCAGCCGATGAAAGGTCTGGAGTACAGGGTGGAGATGCAGGGCGGTCTCTCGAAGGGGCGGACGCCCCTTTGGCTGAATGCCAACAGGTACGGACTAAGCTCGTTGGAAACGGCGAACGGCTATGTGCGAGGCGGAGTGGTGCGCCCGTTGAGCACCGACGACGGACGCAAGTTCGGACTGGGCTACGGACTGGATGTCGTCCTGCCGGTCCACTATACCAGCAAGGCGGTTGTCCAGCAGGCGTATGTCGAAGGGCGGTGGTGGCATGGAACGCTGACCGTCGGTGCCAAGGAAGAGCCGATGGAACTGAAAGATAACCGTCTGAGTTCCGGTGCGCAGACACTCGGCATCAACGCACGGCCGGTTCCCCAGGTGCGCCTGGCATTGCCCGATTACTGGACCTTGCCCTTTGCCAACGGATGGCTGCATCTGAAGGGACACATTGCGTACGGCGTGATGACCGACCAGAACTGGCAGCACGGCTTCACCCGGTGTCAGTCAAAGTATGCCGACCGGGTGCTCTATCATTCCAAGGCCGGTTATCTGAAAATCGGAAATGACGAGGTGTTCTGCCCTTGGTCTTTGGAGATGGGACTGGAGATGGTCTCTCTCTTCGGCGGTACGGCCTATCGTCCGGACGGTGCCGGAGGCATGGAACAGTTGAAGGGCGGGAAAGGTGTCCGCGATTTCTGGAATGCATTTCTTCCCGGCGGTGCTGATAACGGCGAGACGACTTATCAGAATGTAGAGGGCGACCAGCTGGGCAGCTGGTTGATGCGGCTGAATTACGACGGCGACTGGCATGGCTTTTCTCTCTATGCCGACAAGTTCTTCGAGGACCATTCTTCAATGTTCCAGCTTGATTATGACGGTTACGGGGAGGGCGACGAATGGCAGGTGAAGAAGCGACACCGCTATCTGCTCTATGACTTCAAGGACTGGATGCTGGGTCTCGAGTATCGTTTTAAGCCCGATAACTGGCTGAACAGTATTGTCTTTGAATATCTTTACACGAAATATCAGAGCGGCCCGATCTACCACGACCATACCCTTACCGTTCCTGACCATATCGGCGGAAGGGACGACTTTTACAACCATTACATCTTTCCCGGCTACCAGCACTGGGGACAGGCGATGGGCAATCCGCTCTACCGGTCGCCGCTGTACAATGAAGACGGCACGGTTGAATTTCAGGACAACCGTTTCGCTGCCTTCCATATAGGACTGGGCGGCCATCCCTCCGACTATGTGAAATGGCGTTTCCTCGGTACGTGGCAGGAGGGACTGGGAACATACGAAAAACCTTACACGAAGAAGCATCATAACGTCAGTCTGATGGGCGAAGCCACCTATACGCTGCATGGGGGGAGGCTGCCGGAGTGGTTGAAAGGTGTTGATGTCCGGATGGGAGTCGGCGTCGACTTCGGTGCCATCCTCCGCGGAAACAATTATGGCATACAGCTGACTGTCTGTAAACGGGGCTTGCTGGAAAAGCTTTAGCCTACTATATTATTATAGGATATGAATCAGAAAATGAACAGAACAAAGGTGTTGTCTTTCGTCTTTCCGCTGCTGGCACTTCTCTTCTCCTCATGTTCGTTGGAGACGGATAACGATGCCGGCAGAATGGAAGGAATGTGGCATCTTGTGCGTATCGACGATCTGACAGCCGGAACGACAGAAGACATGAGCAGTAAGACGGTCTTCTGGTCTTTTCAGGCAAGACTCCTGCAACTGGAGGAAAAGAAAGGTACACACAGCAGTTATCTTTATCGCTTCAGTATTGACGGCGACCGTCTTACCCTGTCTTCCCCTTATCTGTACGACCGTGAGAACGGCGACCGGCCGCTTTCGGTCTATGAACCTGCATTGGCATTCTTTGGCATCAGGACACTTGTCCCTGCGTTCAGGATAGAACGGGTCCGGAAAGGAGAAATGGTGTTGAATGATGGCAGTGCAAGACTCTGTTTTGACAAGTTCTAAGCTGATGCTGCCCGGAAGTATCTCCTCACGTAAGTTGATTGCAGACAGGTTCTGAAGATTCTCTTTGATGTCTTCTTTTTGTTTTTGGGGCTGGCAGATAGAATAACGTTTCATCTTTTTACTTTTCCGACAAACTCTGTGCTCTCTGTGTGAGAATAAATCCTTACGGAAGCGTCATCTTTCGGTATGTGTTCTCCCACGGAGTCACGGAACCCACAGAGCCTTTAATGGGAATCAAAGCACACAGAGAGACCTGAGGGTCAGGAGAAAGATGAGCCGGAAAGTTTACCGGTGTCCAAGGGTCCCGATAAAAACAGAAGAGCAGGAGTAACTATAGGGCAGGACTGAGAAATGATAGAATAATGTTTACCTTTTTGTTTTTACCCTTACTTTTCCCCTTTTACTTTTTTACTTTTATATTGCTCTGCAAAGGGAAGCAAGCCGTTTTTTCTGATATGGAAATCGATTGCATAATGGAAAATGGCATATAAGAGGATGTCTGTCGAGATGATCCATGTGACAGACAGATGGTTGAACAGCAAGACATTGATGAGGATGAAGCAGAACGACAGCAGGATGATGCAGAGCAGTGCCTGATGCTGTGTCAGTCCTGCCCGCATCAGCTTATGGTGAATATGGTTCTTGTCCGCGCCAAAGACCGGACGGTGGTGCAGCAGCCGGACGATGATGACCCGGAAGACATCGAAGGTGGGGACCATGAGCAGGGTTGCGGAGAGCAGGATAGAATCTTTCTGATAAGCCATGACGTGCGGATTGTACATGCAGAATTTGACAAGCAGGACACCGAGAATATAGCCGAGGGTCAGGCTGCCCGAGTCGCCCATGAAAATCTTGCGGTTATTCTCCGCCTTGCCCCAGATGTTGTGATAGAGGAACGGAACCAGTACCCCCATCAGTCCGGCGATGAGAATGCAGTAGACCCCTATCTGCTCACGGAGGAAGATGTAGTAAAGACCGGACAAGGCGATGAGTACCAGGCTGGTGGACAGGCCGTCGATACCGTCAATCAGATTGATGGCATTCATTGTGAAGACCAGGATGCCGACCGTCAGCACCATCCCCACAGACACCGGAATCTCATGGATGCCCAGAAAGCCGTAGAGGTTGTTGACATAGAGATAGGACAGGGGCAGGAGGCCGGCAACGACAATCTGCATGAGGAGTTTCACTCTTGCCCGCAGGCCGAAGACATCGTCGGCAAGCCCCGTCACGTAGATGACCGTGATGCCCACACCGAAGAAAATGCTCCAGGGGCTGACCGCGATCTTGCTGCCCTTGCTGGTGTACGACCAGACCAGCAGTGCCACGATGGTGGCTATAAGCATGCTGGGCAGGAACGATACGCCTCCCAGCCGCGGGACGGCATCCTTGTGTACTTTCCGGGCGTTCGGAGTGTCATAAAGTTCCCGCTTCCTGCAGAACGAAAGTATCTGTGGAATCATGATGAATCCGCAGGCAGCACTCATCAAGAAGGCGAACAGGCTGATCAGAATGTATGTCAACATATATCGGTAATCAATTCTTTTCTTTAACAAAACTCAATTTTTGTAATAATATTGTATTTGGATGTCGGAAAAGTGCGGCTGTACTTTCTGAAGCACCTGCTTTGTGAAATCTTCTTACCCATCATGGTTAGAATCTCGTTTTCTTTTTGTAAATTTGTGGCTAAAGAACATGGATATGGCAGAGATTTATCATGGCAGCAATGTGAAGGTGGAACGGCCGAAGATACAGATTACAGGATACAGTAAAGATTTCGGTTATGGTTTCTACTGCACGGATATAGAAAAGCAGGCACGACGCTGGGCGATGACCAAGCGTCCGGAGCACATCGTATCTGTCTATGATTACTTTGAGGATGAATCCTTGGAAAGAAAGGTGTTCCCTGATATGAGTGAGGAATGGCTGGACTTTATCGTTGCCTGTCGCAGGGGGATAGACCATCCCTATGATATTGTCGAAGGTCCCATGGCCGACGATCAGATATGGGACTATGTGGAGGAACTTGTGCAAGGACGCATCTCCCGTGAGGCTTTCTGGGTGCTGGTGAAGTTCAAATATCCAACACAACAGATAGTTTTCTGTACGGACAGAGCTTTGGAGTCCATCACCTTCAAACGTAGCTTTAGCTTATGAGAAACGTTTTTTTCAAAGAGGAATTCATTTCTGAAAACGACCTGTATTTTGTCTGTTCGATGATAGAACGCATCGCCCGGATGATAAAACAACCGAACAGGTATGTCGTCAACAAACTGGGTTATCGGGCACTGGCCGAGAAGCTGTCCTTGGCGAATGTTCTTCATGCGGAGAATCCGTTGGCTGTGGCTGATGACTGGATAGACTGTTACGGGCTGCAGTCCGGCAGCCATGACGTTACTGCCGTCAATCCCGACTATTGTTCGTCAGTTCCTACAGAGCTGCAGATGGGGAAAGTCTATATGCGTCTTATCCTGATGACGATGGACAGCGGGGAAGATTATGCCCATGCAATCCTCCGTGTATACAACAATCCCATCTGCGAAATCATCGACGATTACAATTGCAGTGCTTATTACGAACCGTCCCCTTTCATTGCCCGCAGCTATTATGCCGGGAGTTTCAATTAGGATCAATTCAACGGTGCAGAAGTCTGATACATTTTCAATGAAGATATCAATTATAACGGCGACTTATAACAGTGCGAAAACACTGCGGGACACTTTGAATTCCGTCTTGCGGCAGGATTATTGCGACATAGAGCATATTATAGTCGATGGCGGGTCGACGGATTCGACGGTCGGGATGATCCGTGAATATGCCGCTGCTGCAACCCGACATACCGTGAGATGGGTCACGGAGAAAGACCGTGGCATCTATGATGCCATGAACAAAGGCATTGCGATGGCGACGGGCGATGTTGTCGGCATCCTCAATTCAGATGACTATTTCACCGCCGGTGATGTCGTGTCGAAGCTGGCAGAACCTTTTTCCGACACAGCTCTTGAGGCGGTGTATGGCGATATTCATTTCATTCATGACGGCGAACCCGATAAGATTACTCGCTATTACTCTTCCAGGATATTTTCTCCTTTCTGGGTTCGTTTCGGCTTTATGCCGGCCCATCCGTCTCTGTATGTACGCCGGGGAGTCTATGACAGGGTAGGCCCCTATAAACTTGATTACAAGATCGGCGCCGACTTCGAGATGATCGTCCGGATGTTCTGTGTGCACAAGATAAAGGCACAGTATCTCAAGATGGACTTTGTCACCATGCGCAACGGCGGAGCAAGTACGAACGGTGTCCGTAGCCACCGCCTCCTTTTGCAGGAAGACACCCGGGCGTGCCGGGAGAACGGCATCTACAGCAATCAGTTCCTAATCTCTCTCAAGTACTTTTATAAGATCTTTGAGTTCAGATTCTAAGAAGTCGTTGCTTGCTACTTTGAACAAATTATACCTTTTGATATAGACAGATTTTTGGTAATTGGCTGTTCGACTCCATGTATGTCTGTTTATTGAAAAGATATTATCTGTTTTCAAAGTTGCTGTCACTCCTGTCACATAAATATACTTTGTAAACTTCTTATAATAAGGATATTATGTAAAATATTAAAAGTGACAGCAACTTGAATGCTCTCTGATAAAGGTTTTTTATGAGGAAACCTTAGTATGTTATTGTATTTTGTAGGTCGAATAGAATGCCTAAATACTTTTGAGTGCGGCAACTAACCTGTTGTTATCTTCTTTGGTTCGGATGGCAATGCGTATATAGTTCTTCCCTTTTAATCCATCTTTGTTGTCACAGTCTTTAATGAGAATATTATACTCATTAAGTAGTTTCTGGGTTAGCTGCTTTGATGTGAACCGACTTGTAATTTCAGTTAAGAAATAATTGGCCTGTGATGGAATAACATGTATGAAAGGTATCTGATCCAATAATCTTTTAAAACGTCGACGCTCTATGATGAACTTCTCACAAGCATGTTGGTAATCTTTGGTATATTTACCAAAGATTTGCATGTAAAATTCTGCAAAAGAATTAATATTCCATATTGCTACATCTTTTTTGACAGCATCTATTAGGTCGGAATCCGAAGAAGCCATGATTCCAAGACGTAGTCCAGGTACGCCATAACTCTTTGAAATGCTCTTTATGACTATAAGGTTAGGGTTAGATTTTAATATATCATCATGGCAAAGGCTGTTTTGAGAATAATCATCAGTAAAATCTACGAAAGATTCATCTATTATAATCCGTATGCCTTTTTCTTTTCCCCATTGAATAAGATTGATTATATCGCTGATTGGTATAAAGTTGCCAGAAGGATTATCTGGGTTGATTATAAGCAGACTGCTTATTTCCTTATGGGCAAAGAAAGCCATCAAGTCATTTATATTGTATGACATGTCCATGTTCTGAGGAAGATATGCAATTATATCATCTTTGTTTTTTCTATTAGGGTATTCCATGAAAGTCGGGTAGACAACTCCAATTTTCCCATTTATCATCCCCATCAAACTTTTGATTAATTCTGCTGCACCATTCCCTACAACTATATAACTCTGACGAATTCCCAAATATTTACCTGCCAACAGAGAGTTAACATACATTCCCGATGGATACTCTGTCAGTAGAGTGTCAAAATTGGCACGTAACTCGTCCTTCATTCGTTGTGGAGGGAAGAAAGGATTAACTAAATAGCAGAAATCTAATAATTTAGGGAATCTCCAATAACCTCCGTAACGCATCTCATATCGGGATAGGCTTTTTTCTTTTGGGGCAAAGATTGTTTCTGCAATATCAAGATCCTGTATGTCATCAATTTCATACCACTTTCTGTCTCCGATTGGTAATGCCTTGAAGTCTGAACCGTCAAGGAAAGTGATGATACGTAGTACTTGTTCATAGTATTCGTTGTTTCCTATAGCTTCGCAGTAGGCTTTGAGGAAAGGAAGAAACCTATGTTTGGAAAAATCTTTGCTGAACTTATAAATGTTTACAGTTTTGTAATACTGGTCTGCCTCCTTGTAGTTGAAGGCTTTTTTCGGAATAAAGTTTATAATATTGTTTTCGTCATCTATGCGGACGACAGTTCCATCCATCCAAGATTCCCATTTTGCGACAAGGGCAAGATTAGGGAAAGGATTATCTATGATCATTTGCAATAAACTTTCCTCGTAGATGAGATCTGATTCCAATAGAATCGTATCATCTTCAGATATTCTGTCTTGAGTAAGTGCAAGAGAATAAATATTGTTCGTCTTTTCGTAGACTGGATTGTCGATGAATTCTATTTTTAATTTGTCATTATAGCGCTGTCCTATGTGGGCAATAAGATTCTGCCCTTGGTAGCCGACTACAATGATAACACGTTTAATCTCCAGATGGGAGAGCATTGTTAAAGTTCTGTCAATCAGTTTGACACCATTGACGGACAGCATACATTTCGTATTGTCCTTTGTGTATTCTCCAAGTCGCCTACCCATTCCAGCAGCTAATATGATTGCTTGCATATTTCAATATGATTATTTGTTTAGTATAGTGTATGCTTTTTGTTTAAAGAAATTTATTCTTTTTCTACTTTTAATGTCTTGAATGAATTCTGTCATCGTATGTGGCAGTAATGCCTTGATATATTGTATAAGAAAGGCTTTTGTTCTTTCTGTCTTGCTCATTTTAAAATTAAACATGGGGATAGGGGTGCGCCAATCCTTTCCATAAAGGAAGTTTAATAAAGCTTCACTTTCTTTCGGTACAGTATAAGATTCTCCTTGGAATTCTATTTGAGTCGTATTGTTTATATATTTTACTTCGCAAAGTTCACATATACAAGTAGCTAATCTTCTGTCTTTTGCATAGGGCGTAAAAAAATAGATATCAATATATTCTCCTTTACGCATTATTGACATAAATCCTCTCCTCTCAAAACGCACGACTTCAAAACCATTTTCTCTCAATATGAAAAGTATGTCTTTAAAACGTTCTAAGTCTGTAATTGGAAGTACGATATCAATATCTTCATCATGAGAAATAAAATCATGTTCTCTCACTGCTCCTAAGAGTGTACCAAAGAAAAGAATAAATTCTAAGTTGTGTGTATTGCATATGCGTTTTAACAAAGAAAGATTTTCTTTCGCCCTTTCTTTGTTAATAGGCTTTATGCCTGGATAGATGGGCACAAAGCGATAAGAATAATTACCTTTTGATGTTGGAATATTTAATTTCATATTTATTTTCTATTATTAGTATTTTATCCTCTGATCCATTTCTTTAGTATTGTTTTTAGACTGAATGGAATGAGTTGTAGTATAGTGTTCCTAAACGTATTGTTGCTCTTGTAAAAGCCTTGTTCAAAGTCTTCGTAAGGTACAACATATTTAGGGTGTCGTAGGGGAAATTCTAATTGTCCTTCGGCTTTGGATTGTAGCTGTTTTGCTCCCGCGGTAGTATGTGTAGCATCTTTACCGAATCCAATGTTGCTTATGAGACCTATGCGTGGATAGATACTTAATTGATTATAAGCCGATAAAGTAAAGAACCATTGCCAGTCCCAGGCACTGACATAATTATTCTCAATTGCCTTTATGCGGTATCGCCAATAGTTTTTATCTTTACCATTGTAGCCATTATTATTTATGATAGATTCATAATATGGAGTGTTTTTCCAATCCATATTTAAATCCATATTTTTCCAGACACGCCTCCATGTTGCCCATCCCCATGTTGCTTTATACCTGCTAAAGCCATAAGAATCCGGGATATTAACTCCAGAAATATAATTGGGAGCTCCTATCATGCCTATCCGTTCGTCATTTCTATATTTATTTAGCAGCTCCTCTGCAAATGGGAAAAATGAAGATTGTAAAACACAATCATCTTCTATAATAATTCCTTCTTCTTCATTTTCAAAAAACCAATTTATAGCAGTGTAAACTCCTTTACCGCAACCTAAATTCTCTTTTTGGAATAATGTTCTAACATTACATTCCCAATCTATTTGTTGGAGGATAGAATCTTGAGTTGCTTTCACTAATTCGGCTTCTCCTTTAACATTTTCACGTGCGCCATCACAAGCAATGTATAGCTTGCTTGGCTTTACTTGTTTAATACGCTCAAAACTTTGTAATGCAATGTCTTTGCGTCGAAATATTATAAATAGAATAGGAATGTTATACATGTGTTGTTTCTATTATTGATTAAAATACAGATGTCTTGATTGCTTCGAGGAACTTGTGACCATATTTTAGATCAGGCTCCACATAATTGCCTTCTCCCCATTCGTTCCATGAACGGAGAAATAGTATCTTATGTTCATTTGGTTTGTCATTTATTACTTCTAATGCCTCTTCTATATGCTTCTTAAAGTTTTCAGGGGTTGAATTGATGTAGATTCCTTCATGCTTTCCTGCCCTCGGAGTTCTGTCCCATTGTGGCATAATAGTGGGGTATACGTTATCCCATCTGTCTTCGGGAGAGAAGAAATGTTTTGTTACTTTTGCATAATCATACTTAAGTGGGGGAAACCAAGATATGTTTTTTTGTAAAAGGAATCGTACTGTTCGTCTAATTCTACCTAAGGCAAGCATCTCACCTCGTGATTTCCCAAAAGAATTTAATCCATCAAAACCTAATGAAAGCATTTCTTTATACACTTCGGCACTGCTATTGGTATTTGGCAGAACCCTTTTTATACTTCCATCTGCAAGCCTTTTCATTGTTGAGGTGTTGTTGCATATAGCTATAAAATGAATTCCTTTTAACCCATTTTCTTTTGCTAAGTTTCTCCACACTTCAATAAAGTTTCTTATATCTTTAAATGAATAAGGGTCGAATATTGCGAATAAAGGTTTTCCATCAACTGTGATGTATCGATGGTCTTTAAAAGCAGGCAATACAGTGTGGAAGTGTTGTCTATAATCTTCTTCACCTGGATATAGTTGTTTTGCTATCATTGCAGGTTTACCATTATTTTTCCATGTCTTTGTGGTCCAGTCATGGTTTGCCCATGCTAAGCAGAAAGGAAAGTCTGGTTTGCCAGAGTTTAAAACTTCCTGGAAAGGTCGCTCCAATAGTCTCTTGTTATTTCCAAACCAGTAATGCCAATAGCAAAATCCCTCTATCCCAGCTTCTTTCGCCATTCGTGCTTGCTGTTCTCTTACCTCAGAGAGGCGCAAATCGTAAAATCCCAAATCAGCAGGTATTCTTGGTTGGTAATGACCCTTGAACTGAGGTTTAGCACTTGCGACATTCGTCCATTCGGTAAAACCCTTCCCCCATGCCTTATCATTTTCAGGAATAGGATGGAATTGTGGTAAATAATATGCTATAACTCTTGCTTTCATTTTTTCTATTTACCGTAACGTAATAGGTGTTATAATATGTTGTTTTGTTTGATAATTTTCGCAGGAGCACCTCCCGCCACAGAATATGGTGGAAGGCTGTGTGTAACAACACTATTGGCACCAATGACACAACCGTTTCCGATAGTTATTCCCGGAAGGATACATACATTGTTGCCAATCCATACATTATCACCAATCTTTACATCTCCTTTTGAGATAATTGGACGTTTTAATGGTGCTTCTTCTAATGAGCTTTTATCAGTGAAGCCATGTGAGTTATCTGTAATAAAAACATTTGTTCCAGTGAGGAGATTGTTTCCAATAGTAATTTTATGAACGGCCGTGATGTGTGCATCCCTACGGAAAAGACAGTTGTTGCCAATTGTGATAATAGGATCGTCAGAAACATCTGCCCATGTTGTTAGTTGTAGCCCTGTTTCAAATGTACAATTTTCCCCAATAGAAATATTTTCTAATCCATGCAGGTGGTAAGCTCTCCAAAGGAAAATACTGTTAGGACCTATTTCTCTGAACTTTCCATGCAGCAGCCCTGTATAGATATGATTTCTAAAAAAAGAACATATAAGTGCAAGTTGTTCGGCTCTTATTAGGCTAAGAAAATTTCCTAAACAATGGAGAATGTAAGTAAGTACTATTTTCATCTTTAGTTGTTTTTCTGTGAG
Organism: Prevotella multiformis DSM 16608; assembly: GCF_000191065.1. GTDB lineage: Bacteria > Bacteroidota > Bacteroidia > Bacteroidales > Bacteroidaceae > Prevotella > Prevotella multiformis. The sequence continues at coordinate 341,355 of NZ_GL872282.1, read as the reverse complement.
GGGAAAGCACGTGAGAATTGCTCGTGATACCTAAGGTAAGCATACAATAGCAGGCAGTTGAGCATACGAAGATTGCCACTGACATCTGAGTAAGAGAACAAGGTCATTCCCCCTTGCAAGCTTACGCATAACGCAAAGTAAAGCAGTAATAACTTATAAAGTTTTATCTGCTGTTTTCTTTCTCTTGTCAGTCTTATGAGAGATGAATAGAATATAACAAAGATGAAGAATGCGCCAGCTGGTCCGAAGTCTAAAGTAAAGTCACCTACAAAGGTGGAAAATAGATTATCATTTATTTCCATGTTGTGATATTTGTCTCTTCGCTCCATGAAGTTTTGGGATGTGCTTGGATCTATAACTCGTTTAAAGAGGTTTATTGTCCTGTCACCATTCCTACAGCCACCTGGGGTAAGTCCATAATTGTTAAAATAGAGACTTCCTTGGCCGATATACCAATTGACAAATCCACCTATGCCACCAGTTTCACCATCAAATCTACTGACTGTAATGACAATTATAGGAAAGGATATTAATAAAGACAAGAACAATCCAATATGTCTTGATATCTTCTTGATTCTTTTTGACATGTATTGTTTGAGAAGCATATATCCTCCAGCAAGTGTAAGCAAACTTGTCACTAACCCTCCTCTCTGCCCCTGTGAAATACATATAAGGAAGTTTATGATGAAAGAGAAGATCAGTCCTGATAAAATCCATATGTTTTTTTTCTCTAAAGTAAGAAAGTAAAAGAATAAAAACACGGTGACGTCTGTGAGTGAATTAAAGATAATTGCTGGTAGGTTCCTGATGGTACTTCCAGAATCTTCTACTCCCTCTACCTGTTCTAAGTAGGCCTCTTTTCCTGCGGATGAGTCTGTAAAAATACTGATTAAACCGCTACCTGTACCTGAGATTAGGCCGGGAATGAGCATAATAGAGCTGATAATGATGATGAAAGTCAGAATGTATAGGATTTTTGTATGGGGATTTTCTATTTCTGAAGTATCAGAGCAATGATGTACTATGATGGGTGATAATGCAATTATCATCATAGAATAAAGATAAATGTATGGAAACAGCTTTAATTGATTGAAAGCAATAGAGAAGAGCGGGTCATTGAGCGTCATTATTGCAAAAACGGCATAAATGATGTATAATACAATGACAAGACTTCCTCCATCCCATCGGTTTTTAATCATTTGGTATCCGATAAGTGTTATAATCCACAAAAACAGGAACCCCAATGAGAGAATATTATTCAGAACAATTTCAGACATGTTTTTTAGAGAGGAACGAAGTTATAAATCTTTTTAATAAAATCTTTTCATTTTTGCTTATCCCAATGTTATATGCCGTCAGAAGAATGAGGGATGGTATAATTAAGAAAATGAGTATAAAGCATATGCTTAAATTTATGATATTCTTTTTTAAAAAGAAAGTGCATCCAATTGCAAGGGTTGTGATTCCTATTGCTGGCAAGAGAAAGTCTCTGATATAGTAAATATAATCGAAAGGCAGATAGTAATGTCTCAAACAAATGAGCCGAACAATGTGGGCGATAACGCAAGTTGATACCATAGCGATGAATACAGTATAACTTGGGAAATGGAGTTTAAATAGAATCCAAGTGAGTGGTAGAGTACATAATGTAATGCTTTCTACGGGAAAATGATATTCCTTGACATGTCCTGAAGCCTGCATTATTATGGTTATAGGGTTACTAATGGCAGAAATTACAATATATATAATAATCAACCTGGAAAACAAAATGGTCTCCTCATTAGCTGTGCCCAACCATATTTTCAGAATGCAATCCATTTCGGCAATGATGGGTATTGCAATGCAGATAAGCAAGTAAAATATGAACTTATTGCTTATATAAAATAGTTCATTAACATAATAATGCTTGCTTTCTGCATAAGAACGTATCATAGCCGGTCGGAAAGATAGAACCATGCTGTTGCTTAGGGCATTAAAGGCATTGCTTATTTGCATCGCAATTGCAAATGCCATGTTAGAGACAGGACCAAAGAAGAGGTTTATAAGAATTGTGTTTCCTTGGTTCATTCCCATATTGGCTAATGAGCCAAACATAGTCCATCCTGAAAACTGAAGGAGATGCTGGTAAAGAATTTTATCTTTTGTCTTCGTATAATGACACTCTTCGTATTTCCCTCCTTTCCATATATAGAGAAGTGAAACAACACCTGATTCTACAAGCAGGCCAATACTGTAAAATACAAGATGGTCAATAGATATTTTTGTTATAATAACAGCCAGTGCTAAACGCAATAAGCTGTCAACCGTCGATATGATAGCGTACACCCCCATATCCTCATGAGAAAAGATAATAGCTGTGAAAGGTATCTGTAATAAGGAAAAGAAAAAAACGAAGATGGAACATTGATATAAGCTGATGGCGGTAGTCATCCTCTCTGCGGGTATGGTCATCTGTGTGCTGACAAACCAAAGTCCAACGGTTTCAAACAGAATGATTATTGTTATGCTTAGGATAATTATTATATTCAAACTGGCAGAGAAAATAGTCTTTAATCGTTCTTCGTCTTCTTGTCCTAATGCAATAGAAAAGAAACGCTGAATGGATAAAGCAAGGACGGCACTGATGAAACTTGCGGAGGTAACAACGCCTGCAACAGCGTTGAATATTCCATAGTCGATGACTCCTAACCCTTTTAGAACAAATCTAACGGTATACAGATTTATGATGGTAAGTAACAGCATACGTAGAAACATAAGGGTAGTATTTTTGGCTATCCTTTTATTTCTTTTTTCATTGTTACTTTTCCTATCAATAATGGCCATAGATTGTCAGAGGTTTATTGTTTCCTGTTCTGTGTATGTGTAATGGTACGGAGCACATAAATTGTTGTCAAAATGAAGGAGAACAAGACTGTACCCAGTAAGAATAACATTCTTTTAGGACCTGTTGGCTTTATAGGGACGGCCGCCCCTTTAATCTGAGTAAATACGGGTGTACGTTCACGTAGCTTTGCAAGGGATAGTTGTAATTGACCTTTCAGCTGACTGTAATTGTTATACCTCAGCTGCATTTCATTTTCCATGTCTTCACCTTTCGACTGGACACTAGGTAAAGAAACATCTGTATTAGAGTCGGAGAACTCGCCGTATTTCAGTCTTTGATGCTCATAGGACGACTTTGCCTCATCCGTCAACTTTTTGTAATACTCAACGTCGCGCCGTGCCTTATCAGTACGGTATTTGGTAATGAAATCTTTCAATAGTTCTCTCGTTGAATCAGCAATTGTCTTTGCAATAAGAGGATCCTGATCTTCCGTATTGATAGTTATGGCACCAGTCTTCTTGTCAACCTTGATGGCGATCTGTTTCCTTATACTTTCGATGATGCTATTGTCCAGTTTCGTCAAATGGTAGGCATTGAAAGGAGTTCCCACTTCATATTTCCCCTCTTCAGGTTTTTTACTTGATATTCTCGTAAGCAGGCCATTTGCCAGTTTGTTCCACCATGGCACCTTTGTTGCCGTGCGTTTATAGTCATAATAAGTTCCCTTAAAAGTACTGTCACCGGTCTGCACGTGTATGGGAAGCAGCATGGATATAAATCCATTGTCATCTATAAGATCTGGATAAAGCATTGGGGTGATAGCATCTGAAGATTCCAGCGTGGACATATCTATGCCGAATGTAGAGGCAAGCGATCCTAATGTCCCTCCACCTGGAGTCTTGCTGTCCACCTCAGGGGCAATTTCCGTGCTTGAGGAATATGTCCTTGGTAAGCTAAAAATATATAGGCTGGCAAATAAAATAGTAAAGGATAAAACGGTGAGATACACCATTTTCTTCTTCCATATTGCATGGAAGACAGCAGTGTAGTCTATACCTTTATATTCATCTTGATTGTCCATAGAATGTTTCTGTTTAAAAAATATCTTTCTATTTATTGGCTTGAGATTTTTTATTTAATTCTTTTCATTCTGTAGCAAATTATTCACTTTTTATTTTATAGCCCGATAGCATCTAACTGTTTCAACTCTTCTTTCAAATAGGGATAAATATATTCAGGACTTTGAAGGTATAATCCTGTTCTTACATTTAGGAGACTCTGGTAAGTTTTTGAATTATAGACATGGTCGAATGCTGCTGCCAAAGGCATCTGACATTTCTTCTGTAGCATGGAGACGAGTTCTTCCACATCGCTGTTGATAATGAAATCAAGTTGTCTTTTGGTTATCTTCATACTCTTTGAAGTGTAGCTATTGCTTCTCCTGTCAAGAAACAGTATTGATTGTTTAATTTCTTATAAGTCAGTTCCCGTACCAATTGCTCTATCGTGATTAGCTGTTGGCGGAATAAGTTGAGCTGATACACAACGCCGTCGTCAGCGACAGGTCCGACAACGATGTCATATTCCTTTTCGTTTCTCTTTTTACCCAGCCTGTTGTCATATATAAACTGTGCCCATTCTTTACTTACGCCATCAAAGATCTTCACGTTTAATGACTGGGAAGACAAAAATGCTTCATTGAAATCATACGTTTGGACAATCGGTGTCCCTTTTTGGGTGAAGGCACATCTGCGGATTGCCATCAACAGTGCTTGTCGTTTTATCTCTGTCAAATAGAATCCTTGCCCAAAGTCCTTGTTGGGCCTGCAGACAGATAGATTAATATCTGTAAAGCCAATATTTGTCCCATGATAGAGTTTCATTCGACAGTACCTCCGTTTCTTTTGCAGATACTTATGAGGTCATTGATGGCATCGTTCAGGGAAAGTTGATGTTCGGCCTCATAGTATCTATTCAGGAAATCAATTCCTTTGTATTCTTTTAGATAATTGAATGCAATGTGCGGTTCCATACCGAACTTCTTCCCAAATTCGGTAATGCACATATTGATATATCTAATTTTATTCATCATTTTTTCCTCCTCTTATTGTATTGTGGCGTAAGAATTGGCAATGATCCTCCTTGATAGAGGATGCCCGTCTTCCAAGTGTGCCGGAGATACTTTCATGCGTCTACTGAATCTTATAGCTTTCAATTCCTCTTGTCTTCGTGGAGAAGTTGACACCTATCTTGAAGAGCTTCCTCCTGTCCATGGCGAAAGGCCGGGCATAGGCGTTGTCCTCTATCTGCCGGAGGGCTTCGTCAGCAGTCTTGTCCAGTTTGCATTCGATGATGTAGACATAGTCGTCGGTCTGGATAATGGCATCCATACGCCCGTTGGCAGTCGGGCGTTCCACCTGGATGTAGAAACCCATGATCTTGAAGATGAGATAGAGGACGTTCTGGAAATACAGCTCTGCGTTGCCGACAATTTTGTAGTCGGTATCGGCAAAGAGCGTATGTAGCCGTTCCATGAACTGCTGCGGGTTGCCTGTCTCGACATCGTTGACGAACTCGATGATGTCGAATTCGCTCTTGGCTTCGACAGGTGCATAGCTCGGTAACAGGAAGTTGAGGAATCCCTCCTCAACCTCTTTGTTGGGAAATCCCAGCCGGTAGCGTTTGAACCGTTCATTGTAGCCGGTGATGGTCAGGTAGCCGCTTTGATAGATGATGGGGACAGGATTCAGCGAAGTGGAATCGATGCTGTTCAGTACGTCTGCCGTGACCTGTTCCTTCGTGAGGTCGGGCAGCCGGTACTGGAAGTTCTTCAGCATCTCTGCGAGGAAAGTCGGTGTGCCCGTCTCAAACCAGTAGTTGTTGAACTCCTGTTTGCTGAACGTGCAAAGCACACTGAACGGATTGTAGGTGCCAGCCGAGGTGGGCGTGAAGTGATAGCCGTCGTATAGATCTTTCAGTCTGGCTCTCGTCTCCTCAATGGTAAGGCCGTTTGTCCTGGCAAGTTCTTCCACGGAATCCTTGAAGCAGGTGTCTATCTCTTCCTCCGTGATACCGCAGATCGTGGCATAGGCACGGTCCATCGAGATGTCGTTGAGGTTGTTCAGGTCGCTGAATACACTCACTTTGCTGAATTTCTTCACCCCTGTCAGCAGGGCAAATTCAATGTATCTGTCCTGTGTTTTCAGAACGGAGTAAAAAGCCTTCAGACTGTTGCGGAAATTCTCCTGCCGCACGGCATTCGTCATGTTCTGCAGCAAAGGTTTGTCGTATTCATCAATGAGGATGACCGTTTTCTGCCCTGTCAGTTTTGCAGCTCTCTCTACTATACCCTTGAAGCGGAGAGGAGCTGTCGTCTCGGAAGGTTCAGCCCCGTAGAGTTTCTCCCACTCTGTAAGCGAATTGTGCAATACGGCGTCAAGGCTGTCCGGTTCTTTATAGTTGGCGGTGTTCAGGTCAAGGTGGAGGATGGGATGCACCTCCCATTCCTTCTCCGCTGTGTCTATATACAGTCCTCTGAACAGATCCCTGCGCGCCGAGTAGTAGGCTTCGAGGGTAGAGAGGAGCAGGCTCTTGCCGAACTGGCGGGGACGGCCGAGAAAGTAATACTTCCCTTTGCTTGTCAGCCGGTATATCTCCCGTGTCTTGTCAACATAGGCATATCCATCCTGTCGTATTCTTTCAAACGACTGTATTCCTATCGGGTATTTCATTTCCTGCTCCTTTCTTTACTATTTCAAGAGGCTGGCAATCGTGGCGATGACGGCTGCGATGCTGGCCGCACTGGATCCGACACTGAGCGTCTCGGCAAGGCTCATCCTGCTCTGTATCTTCGTAGGAACGATGATTTCGCAGCCGGGACGTACCTTGGCGTTGTGTCCGACCTTGGCAAGCATCCCGTTCATGTAGAGGATGTAAGTGTTGCTTTTCTTCGCATCACTGGCAAAGCCGCCGGCCTGGTCGATATAGTATGCGACACTCTTCCCTTCAACGTAGCCGACAGTGTTCGGATACATGACGGCACCGTTGATTTTGACAGTTCCGTTGTATTGCGGGACGATGATACGGTCGCCTTCCCGAAGGAGGACATCTTCATCGCCCCCTGGGTTGGCGATGGCTTTGTCAAGTTCGATACCTACGGGATAGCTGTCGGGTACCTGGAACTTCTCCTGCGTCTTCTTGTCGTTTTCCTGTACCGCCTGTACAATGGTGGCGTTCTTCGTCTTCACAGCAAGGTCGATCATGTTCTTGCGCTGCTGTTCCTGCTGCATCTTATAGGCAGCTTCCATGCGCAGGCGTTCACTCGGTGTCGGGCGGCGTTCCAGCCGCGCGCCTTTTATATATGCCAGTTCCGTCCCGCCGCCGGCAGCCTTGAAGATGTCGCTCAGACGCATCCTGCGGGAGGTCAGCGTATAGTTGCCTGCAAACACCACTTCCCCTTCGATGCTTACGTTCTGCTGGACATTCGTGCCTGGACTTTTGCGGACATATACCTCATCGAACGGCTCGAGGACAAAGCCCGGCGCACCGTCAATGACGAATCCGTCGCGCAGGGAGAAAGAGTAGGTACGTGCGATGACAGAGTCGGGGGCAAGAGCCTGTGGGTTGCTGATTCGCCGCGACACATCTACACGAACCGTCGAGGCCGTCTGCTTCAGTCCGCCGGCCTGCAGGATGAAGTCTTCCAGCGATTCGTTGTCAGCATATTTGTATACACCGGGATAGAGCACCTCGCCGTGGATGGTGATGGTCTGCTGTTCCTGCACCTCTGTCTTGGTGGGAATGAAGAGCACATCCTCGTTCTGGAGCGGGATGTCCGCCACACGTCCGGTGAGAATACCGTCTACGTCAACGGAAATCACTTCCAGTGTCCGGTCGGCCTTTTTACGGTGCAGAACGGCATGCGGGGAAAAGGCAGCTTCCGTCAGTCCGTCTGCCGCCTCAATCAGTCCACGCACACTGTTGATGCGTCCGCCGACCTCATACATCCCCGGACGGAACACGGCTCCTTTCACTTCGACCATGTTCTCGTACCGTGGAATGACGGAGTCGACGCTGACCGAGTCCTCATCGGACACACGGAAGCTGCGCATATCGAACTCATTGACGTTGAAGATGGAGTACTGGCGGCCGGTCTTTCTGCGTACACGCACCGACCGGGTATAGGCATCGCCGGCGAAGCCGCCGGCATAACTGATCAGCGTGCCGAGGCTTTCGCCACGCTTCATCTCGTAGAACATGGGACGTTTCACCTTGCCGCTTACCTGTGCCAGCATCTCATACGGACCGACGACAATCACATCATTGTCCGCCAGCCGTACATTCCCGGTCAGATGGCCGCGGCGCAGGAAATCGTAGACATCGACCGTACTGATGAGCGATCCTCCTCTGTATACCTTGATGTTGCGCAGTGTCCCCAGTTCGCCGATACCGCCCGCCATGTAGAGTGCATTGAAGACGGTGGCAAAAGCCGACAGCGTGTAAGTACCCGGTGTCTTCACCTCGCCGACGACGTTTACCATGATGGTGTGTGTCTGGCCTACGGAGAGGCGTATGCTCGAACTGCTGTACCGCCGGCCCAGTTTCTCCCGGATGCGGCTGTTCGCCTGTGCAACGGTCAGTCCGCTCACCTGAATAGGGCCGAAGCCGTCCAGCGTGATGATGCCGTCCGGCGCGACAGTCGTCTGGTAAGATTTCTGTGATGCGCCATACACGTCGATGAATACCGCATCTCCCGGTCCTATGCGGTAATTGCGGGGCAGTGCCATGTTCATGTTCGGCTCGAACGAGAGGCTCTTGTTGTTGAAGATGTCACGCCCCCATACCTTCTTCCGGTTGCGGCTCAGCTGTTTCAGGAGGTTGTTGTACATCGTGGCCGTGTCCTGCGGCATCCAGGCGTTCATCTCCTCCTGCATCTTCAGGTATTCGCCGTCGTTCTCGTCGTAGGTATTTGTCCATGACCGGTTCGCCGACACACGCCCGTCGCTGTATCGGTTTACTTCCTGCTCTTCCGTGTTGTAGCTGTCGAGCGTGGCATCGGCAATCTGCCGTCTGCTCTTGCCCGGATGCAGCTGTCCGTTGTTCGTACGGCTCCGGTCGGCCGCTGTCTTTTCGGTTGTCGCGCCGAAGGCGGCATTGCCTTTCTGCATCTTTTCGTAGGTGTCCCTCACCCGGCGTATCTGCGATATGTCCACGCCGCTCTGCATGAGTTTCGTGACGATCTGTGCCTGGGATGTCCCCCGCTTGTGCTCTTTCTGCACAAACTCCATGACCTGTGTGTCCGTCATGGACGACTGTGCGAAGGCGTTCAGGGTGCATATCGTGAGCAATACGAACAGTATGTATCTTTTCATTTTTGTTTAGAATTTCTTTCCAGTAGCGATGTTGAGAATTGTCTTGCCGATGATGACCAGGTCGAGCCGCAGCGTGCGGTGCTCCAGATAGTGGATGTCCATCTCCATGCGACGGAGCATTTTTTCCATTGTATCGGTATAGCCGTTGTAGAGTGTGGCTTCCGATGTCAGGCCGGGCCGCATCAGGTAGATGAGACGGTAGCGGTCGGTCTGTTCCATGATTTTGTCGATGAAGAACTTGCGCTCCGGGCGCGGTCCGACGAACGACATATCACCGCGCAGCACATTCCATAGCTGCGGAAGCTCGTCCAGATGATGACCGCGCAGGAACTGTTCCAAGCGTGTGGAGTTCGTCTCATCGCATCCGGCAACGAGCTGCGGTCCCTCTTCCTCGACGACACTGCTCATCGTGCGGAACTTGAAGATGGCGAAAGGGCGGCCTTTGTAGCCGATGCGTATCTGCCGGAAGAACACCGGGCCGTTGCCCTGGTACGTAATGAGAAGACTGATGATGAGGAAGACCGGCGAGCAGACGACAATGCCTGCGAAGGCCGCCACAAGGTCGAAGCCTCGTTTGATGCAGCGTTGCACCTTTCCCATGGCATCGTGTCCGTTGTCTTCTATCATTTCCAGTTTGTCTCCTTTAGTCATTTTGTTATAATAACTCCATTTCCGTTATTTTGTTGCAAAGATACGGTTTTTTATTTATTTATCAGTCAGAAATACCTATCTTTCCTCTGTTCTCTGTATCTTTGCAGGGGAAGGACTGTGACATAATGCGCAAGATAATTCATATTGACATGGATGCTTTCTTTGCTTCGGTGGAGCAGAGAGACAATCCCGGACTGCGTGGGAAGCCCATCGCCGTGGGCTTCGACGGACCGCGCGGTGTGGTCTCTACTGCCAGCTATGAAGCACGTCCTTTCGGTGTCCATTCGGCAATGCCGATGGCGCAGGCCAGGCGGCGTTGCCCCCATCTGGTCGTCGTCCCCTGTCATTTCGACAGGTACAAGGCCGTCTCCCGGCAGATTCATGCTGTTTTCCACGAATATACCGACCTTGTCGAGCCCATCTCGCTGGATGAGGCTTTCCTCGATGTGACGGAAAACAAGAAAGGGATGGAACTGGCGGTGGACATTGCCCGGGAAATCAAGCAGAAGATTCTTGACCGCACCTCGCTGACCGCTTCGGCCGGCGTCAGCTATAACAAGCTGCTGGCGAAGATTTCCTCTGATATGCGCAAACCCGACGGCCTGTTTACGGTGCATCCCGACCGTGCGCTCGGTTTCATCGGCAGTCTCCCGGTGGAGAAGCTGTGGGGAATCGGGCCGAAGACGGCGAAGCGTATGCACGACATGGGGGTGTTCACCGGCGGACAGCTGCGGCAGGTCTCACGCCGGCACCTCGTACAGGTGTTCGGCAAGATGGGGCATGTCTACTATGACTTTTCACGCGGAATCGACAACCGGCGCGTCGTCGCTTTTCATGAACGGAAATCGGTGGGCTGCGAGCGTACTTTCCTGGAGGATATCCATGTCGAGTCAAAGATTATCATTGAGCTGTATCACATCGTTCTGGAACTTGTCGAACGGCTGGCACGAAGTGGTTTTGAGGGACGCACGCTTACGCTGAAGCTGAAATGGGATGCTGCGTCACAGATAACACGCAGTCTGACGCAGGAACGTGTCCTTCGCACCAAGGACGATATTCTGCCGCTTGCCAAGCGCCTGCTGGGAGAGACGGCATACCATGACCGGCCTGTCCGTCTGATGGGGTTGTCGGTTTCGTCGCCTGTCATTGAAAAAGCGGATGCCCCCGGCAGGCCTGTCTGGAGGGAAGGGCTGCTTCCTTTTGATGAAAACCTGTTCTGAGGTTCCTTGCCGCCGTGCCGGCATGGAAGAATCCTGTCAGCTCTTTGTTTCCCCTTTTTGCTTTTATGCTGTATCTTCGGCATTCTCTTTCAACCGTCCGGCGTGCTGTTTCCTTGCCAGGAGGAAGCAGATTCTGTCTGCCTGAAAAGTAAACTCCGTCAAAGTTTTTAGCGGTATCGGCATCGGGAAACCATTTCTCGTATGAAGGCAGTCATCCGCTTGTTACACAGTATGTCGCAATAACCAGAATAAATCTGCCGTTAATTCAATCAAAGATCATTGTCGGGGGAATAGTCTGAATGAAGCTCTTTGGAAAGATACTTTATCGGCACAACTGAAATCCTCTAAATAACAATACAAAGCTCGCCAATCCATGAAAGTTTCAAATCCCATTTTAGTTCCTTATAACAGGCAATTGTCAAGTTTTCCTGATACCTATCATTAGATATTGGCAGTGCAATGCTTTGTGAAGATTTTATACCTCTTTCTTTGCATAGCGTTTCCAGAACTTTGCAAAAGTTACCGACTAAAGAATGTTGATATCATGCTTTGTCATTTGAGGAATCTTGCTGAAGCATGGACATGATGATGTCCTTCGGATAATAACATGGCACATTGGTTTGGGTCTCAGTTTTGAGGAACAACACCGTATGTACCTTTTGCCCCTTCTTTACGAAGGGTAGACGGCTGGCACGGCTTGTTAATTGCTCATATACGCTTAGTGCCTCGTCACGTTCTCGCCATTTACATTCTGCCACGAGAATGTGTCTCTTGTCGAGTGATTCGGCTACAAGGTCAAGTTCAATCTGCTCATAATCGTTGCTATCGTCCTCTTTCGGTATGCTGCCCCACCATCGTGAAGCGATGCCATAAACTACGCCATCGATTTCATTACCTGTTACGAAGTTGCGACAGATCTTTTCCCATACCTGACCAACGTATGTGCTGAAGTCCTTACGGATTATATCCATTACGAGATCCTGACGGTCTAATTCGATAAGATATTTGTTGGGATTGATAAACCTATAATAAAAGGAAAGAAAGTTGTCACCAAGGCGATACAGTCCCTTCTTGCTGCTCTTCGGATTGTCGCCAAAGGGTATATCTTTTTCCACATAGCCCAAGTCGGTCAGTATGCTGATGGGCTGGGAAAGGTTGGTCGCAGGCTGCTGCATACGGCCAGCAATCTCTGAGATTCGGTTTACCCCATTACCCACTGTGGTGAGCAATGAGAAAGAAGTGGCCGTATCACGACGCTCATCACGGAGTAGCCGAGTTGGTTCATCATACAGTGTGCCGTAATTGTTGACTAACAGATTGCGCACCGCCTCTTCCCAACTGTCGAAGTCGGCACGAAGTTTCCAGTAGCGTGGCACGCCACCCCAAACGGCATATTCCTCAACAGCCTCCTGGTCGGAACAATGCAAGGCCTCTTTAATGTAAGGTAAGCGCAGCGGTTTCAGCTTTGGCTGCCAAGCACAGCGTTGGTACAAGGGTGATTTTTCATTGAGTACCAACGAGTGCATCATCAGTTGGGAGGAACCACAAAGAATCAGGTTGTATTTCAGTTTTTTGTTGTCCACCAATCGTTGAATGATGGAAGGCAGTGTAGGATCACTCTTGGCAAGATACGAAAACTCATCTAAGCAAACCGATGTGTTTTCCCCGACATATAGATTGATAGAGGTGAGCACCGTTTCCCAATCATGGTAGGTTACATGGTCGAATCCGTCAAACGTAAATGAAGCGGTTTTGGCAAAAGAGTCTATCTGCTGCTGCGTCTGTGCTTCCTCGCTCAGATGGTACACATCCTGTTCGGTCAGAACATGCTTGATGAGTTCTGATTTACCGATACGCCTCCTACCGTAAATCACGATAAGGACAGGTCGGCTAAGGCCCAGCGTGCGCTTGAACATAGCGGTTTCTTCTATTCTATCTATAAACTCCATGTCACGGATAATTATGTTTGCCAAACATTATGTTTTGCAAAGATAATATTTTATGTCCATATCCACACACAATATTGCCGATAATTTTAATTCTCGATAGGATTATGTTTTTGAAAGATAATGTTTGCCAAACATAATATCTGTATAGGTAGAGTGAATCCCATGAATGATGTTCCTCTTGTAAACAGATATACCTTGGAAAAAGCGATTATGCCTGCACAAACGGAAAAGGTACTCCCAAGGAAATCACATCCTATCCTGTAGCCTCCTATACTCAAAAGTTAAATAGCTGGTTGGTTGGCAGTGATTGCGGGTTTTGTTCTCTTTGCTCCATTTATTTGTCTATATTTTTGCAGCAACGAACCGTGAAATCACGAAAATGTGATTACCCAAGTGATATCGTGCAATGGAAGTAGATGGATTCTTGCACATCGTTACAGCACCTGGTAATGGGCGAATCGCCCTTACTTTGTCCTGTTAGCCCCAGGTTCAACATTCTGCATAACCATTCAGCTAACAAGTGGCTGTGTATAAACAGAAAAGAGGGTCTCATTGCTGAAACCCTCTTTTTAATATCTGGTGATCCGCATGGGGCTCGAACCCATGACCCCAACATTAAAAGTGTTGTGCTCTACCAGCTGAGCTAGCGGATCTCCCTATGCCTTTTCATAAAAGCGAGTGCAAAGGTAGTGAGTTTTCCCGACAATACCAAATTATTCCTGACTTTTCTTTTGGAATCTTAGGAATCTGTCTGGAACTCTCCAATAACCTCCGCTCCACGCACCGACGGTGTCTCCGTTATAGGGCCTTACCTCCACTTCACTCCCTGTCCCTGTTTGATATTCCATCAAAGTCATCAACGCACGAGACAAACCTCATCATTCCAAATTCCTGATGACCCTTTTGAAATTCCGGAAGAAAAACATTCCGGCAGGCAGTTGTCTCATGGATGTCCCGCAGAAAACAGCCGGGCAGAAGGATTCTTTCCTGGAATTCATGGTTTGCGGTTGGTGCATTAACGGTGTATTACACGATATTACACAAAAAAGATAGTATTAGATTTCCCCAATCCATTAAAAAGTAGTATTTTTGCGGTAAAAAATCAACAACGTTACTAAATAAAAAGAAACAAATGAAAATTAACGATTTCAACTTCGCCGGACACAAGGCAATCGTCCGCGTAGACTTCAATGTGCCTTTGGATGAGAATGGTCATGTAACCGACGACACCCGTATCCGCGGCGCACTGCCTACCCTGAAGAAGGTACTGGCTGACGGCGGTGCGCTCATCATGATGAGCCACATGGGCAAGCCGAAGGGCAAGGTAAAGCCGGAACTCTCTTTGAGCCAGATCGTCAAGAACGTAAGCGACGCGCTTGGCGTTGAGGTGAAATTCGCCAAGGATGCAGGCCACGCCGACGCTGAGGCTGCTGCCTTGAAGGGCGGCGAGGCTCTTCTGCTCGAGAACCTGCGCTACTATCCTGAAGAGGAAGGCAAGCCGGTCGGCGTTGAAAAGGGCACCCCTGAGTACGATGCTGCCAAGGCGGAAATGAAAAACCGTCAGAAGGACTTTGCCAAGAAGCTCGCCTCTTACGCTGACGTTTATGTCAACGATGCTTTCGGCACGGCTCACCGCAAGCACGCTTCTACCGCCGTCATCGCTGACTACTTCGATGCCGACCACAAGATGCTGGGCTTCCTGATGGAGAAAGAGGTGACTGCCATCAACAACGTGCTGAAGAACGCACAGCATCCTTTCACCGCTATCATCGGCGGTTCCAAGGTGAGTTCCAAGCTCGGTGTCATCAAGAATCTCCTCGACAAGGTGGACAATCTCATCATCGGCGGCGGTATGGGTTACACCTTCATCAAGGCGCAGGGGGGCAAGATCGGCAAGTCCCTTCATGAAGACGACCTGATGCCGGAGGCACTGAACGTCATGGCCGCTGCCAAGGAGAAGGGGGTCAACCTCTCGCTCTCTGTGGCTACCGTCTGCGGCAAGGACTTCTCCAACGATACGGAACGCAAGACATTCCCCATCGACCAGATTCCTGACGAGTGGGAAGGCATGGATGCTTCCGAGGAGAGCATCAAGGCCTGGAAGAAGATCATCCTCGCCTCTAAGACTATTCTCTGGAACGGCCCTGTGGGTGTCTTCGAGCTGGAGAACTTCGCAAAAGGTACCGGCGAGATTGCTAAGGCTGTCGCTCAGGCTACCCAGGAGAACGGTGCTTATTCGCTTGTCGGCGGCGGTGACTCTGTTGCAGCTGTCAACAAATTCGGTCTTGCCGACAAGGTTTCTTATGTATCTACCGGTGGCGGCGCCATGCTCGAGGCCATCGAGGGCAAGGTGCTTCCCGGTGTAGCTGCAATCGAAAAGTAAGAGGCGACGCTTTTTAAAGGCATGTCCGGATAAGCCTGCCGTGTCGGTCAGCTGCCGATATGGATGTTGTCAACGCTTTGTGCCTTTTTTGCAATTATGCGGCCTCTTCCG
Source organism: Prevotella multiformis DSM 16608 (assembly GCF_000191065.1). GTDB lineage: Bacteria > Bacteroidota > Bacteroidia > Bacteroidales > Bacteroidaceae > Prevotella > Prevotella multiformis. Next base: position 325,846 of record NZ_GL872282.1, on the reverse strand, counting down.
CTTTTTCTTTCAATTGCATAGTCCGCTATGCTCTTTCCAGGAAAAAAACGGAGTCTGTCCGTCTGAAAGGCAAAAGCCGGCAAAGGGAATTTATAGAACCTGCCTAAAACCAGTCAGGCCACTGTCTCAACATGAGATGGTGGCTTTTTGTTTTCTACATGGTTCCGGGAGGCCGGACTGCCGGGTACGACATTCCCGGCCGTTGGGAACAACATTCCCGGCCGTCGGGAATGACATTCCCAACCGGTTGGGAACAGTATTCCCAGCCGGTCGGGAGCTTTTCCCCTGTTGTCGTCTGATGTTTCTGGTTGTGTAGTTTAATGTTTTCCGGTTGACCGCCTTTCGCCTTCTTCTAAATCTGCCTGGCGGGTTAAGAACTTTTTTTAATGCTGTTGGCCGTGGTTTAAGGTCTTGGAGTCCAGGCGGCAGGCGACATCTGCCCGCCTGAAAGACGGAAGGGTCTCAATGGTATTTTTTAGGAACCGCCGTAAGTAAAAGGAGACACATGGTTGTATTATAATTGAATCTGCACTGCACTTTGACCTGAAAGATGAGATTGAAAACCCTAATCATGACAACAATGACTTTACTGACAGGACTGACATCGGGAGCCTGTGAGGCAGACAGTGTGCTTTCCGTCGACGGCTTCCCCATGGGAGAAGACGGAATAGAAAAAGGCGTGTCAGCCTGCTATGCCGGCAGAATCGGAGACTGCATCGTTATGGCGGGAGGCTGTAATTTCCCTGTAAATACGCTTGCTCCCGACAGCAAGAAGAAATATTACAAGGGAATCTATGCGGCAAGAATCGGCCAGGCAGACCGGCTGCGGTGGACACGGATCGGTGAGCTGCCGGACGCATCGGCTTATGGCGTAGCCGTAAGCTGTGACAACAGCATGATCATCGCGGGAGGCATGAACGGCAAGGGAAGCCAAAGGGCGGTATATCGCATCACCCTCGTTAATGGCAGGTCGCAGGTCGCATCCTTGCCGGCTTTGCCCTGTACGGCGGACAACATGGCCGGTGCGGTGGTCGGACGCCGTCTCTATGTGGCGGGAGGCATGATGGACGGGCGCCCCTCCTGCCGTGTCTTGTGTCTTGACCTGGACCGTCCTGATGCAGGATGGAAGGAGAGAAAGCCTTTCCCCGGCATCATGCGCATACAGCCGGTAGCCGGCAGCATGGGCGACCGCCGGTTCTGCATCTTCGGAGGATTTGCACCGGCTGCCGCCGGCGCAGAGGCTAGGCTGGCACTGGCCGGCTGTGTATATGATGAGACCACGGAGGAATGGCAACCGCTTGAGGGACCGAAGGACGCGTGCGATGAGCCGCTTTTTGTGGGAGGCGGTGCCGCCGTGCAGCTGAGTAAAGACAGTTTTCTGGTAGCGGGCGGTGTGAACAAGGACGTTTTCCTTTCCGCTGTCAATCACCCGCAGGCCGGCTATCTGAATCATCCTGAAGCATGGTATCGTTTCAATCCTTATACCTTATTATATAATAAGGAGGGCTGGAGCATTATCGGTAAAAGCAGGGAGACGGCCCGTGCCGGTGCAGCTCTGGTACCGACACGGCATGGCATCTATGTGATCGGCGGCGAACTGAAGCCAAGAGTGAGGAGCAACAGAATCGTACGAATCCCGCCCCTCTGCTGTCAGAGCCGGTAATCCTTTTCCACGCAAATCATCACCTGTTATGAAGAAATATTATCCCTGGGTACTAGTAGCCCTTCTCTGGTTTGTCGCACTGCTCAACTACATGGACCGGCAGATGCTGTCGACGATGCAGGAAGCCATGAAGGCAGACATCGCCGAATTGAACCGTGCCGAAGCCTTCGGTGCGCTGATGGCAGTCTTTCTGTGGATTTACGGCATTGTGAGTCCGTTTGCCGGCATTGTCGCCGACCGCGTCAACCGGAAGTGGCTTGTCGTGGGCAGCATTTTCGTATGGTCTGCCGTAACATTCCTTATGGGGTATGCCCGGAGTTTCGAGCAGCTCTACTGGCTACGGGCTTTCATGGGCATCAGCGAAGCACTGTATATCCCCTCCGCCCTGTCGCTCATCGCCGACTGGCACGAAGGGAAATCACGCTCATTGGCGATCGGCATCCACATGACCGGGCTCTATATCGGCCAGGCCATCGGGGGCTTTGGCGCGACACTCGCCGCCATGCTCTCCTGGCATGCCGCTTTCCAATGGTTCGGGATCGTCGGAATCGGCTATTCCCTCGTGCTGATTCTGCTCCTGAAAGAGAATCCCAGACATGGAGGGGGGAAGCCCCGTCAGGCAGGAACAAAGGCAGACTGCAATCCTTTCCGTGGGCTCTCGGTCGTTTTCTCCACCTGGGCTTTCTGGGTGATCCTCTTCTATTTTGCTGTACCGAGCCTGCCGGGGTGGGCTACGAAGAACTGGCTTCCGACGCTCTTCGCCGGCAGTCTGGACATACCGATGTCGAGTGCCGGCCCGCTGTCTACCATCACCATTGCCGTCTCTTCGTTCGTCGGTGTTCTTGTCGGAGGCGTTGTCTCCGACCGCTGGGTGCAGCGCAACCTGCGCGGCCGCATCTATACCAGTGCCATCGGGCTCGGCCTTACGGTTCCGGCGTTGATGTTCCTTGGCTTCGGACACAGTCTTGTCTCCGTGGTAGGGGCCGGTCTGTGCTTCGGCATGGGCTATGGTATCTTTGATGCCAACAACATGCCGATTCTCTGCCAGTTCATCTCCTCCAGATACCGCAGTACGGCGTACGGCATCATGAACATGACCGGTGTCTTTGCCGGTGCCGCCGTCACACAGGTGTTGGGGAAATGGACGGATGGAGGGAATCTCGGCCTTGGCTTCGCCATCCTGGGCAGTGTGGTCGTCCTGGCACTGGTGCTGCAGCTTTCCTGTCTGAAGCCTACGACGGACAATATGGAATGAAAAAGATGCGGCAGGCCGTATACCCGCTCCTCCCCGTCGGGTGTGGTCCGGGAAGGTGTCCTGTCAAGAAAAACATTATAGACTTATGGAAAAGATAATCGGTTTGATTGATGCACCGTTCACGCCATTCCATGCAAATGGCGATGTCAATCTTGAGCCTGTCGGGGCTTATGCAGCCATGCTGAAGAAGAACGGACTGAAGGGAGTTTTCATCAACGGCTCGTCCGGCGAAGGGTATATGCTTACGACCGAAGAGCGCATGCAGCTGGCTGAACGATGGATACAGGCGGCACCGGACGACTTCAAGGTAATTGTACACGTAGGCAGCTGCTGTCTGCGCGAGAGCGTCCGTCTGGCGGAACACGCTGAAAAGACGGGGGCATGGGGTATCGGTGCCATGGCACCTCCTTTCCCGAAAATCGGGCGGATCGAAGAGCTGGTGAAGTACTGCGAGACGATTGCTGCCGCCGCTCCTTCGCTGCCGTTCTATTATTATCACATTCCGGCTTTCAACGGCGCTTTCCTGCCCATGCTCGATCTGCTGAAAGCCGTCGACGGCCGTATTCCGAACTTTGCAGGCATCAAGTACACCTTCGAGAGCCTCTACGAATACAACCAATGCCGTCTTTACAAGGATGGGAAGTACGATATGCTGCATGGTCAGGATGAGACGATTCTGCCCAGTCTGGCGCAAGGCGGGGCACGTGGCGGCATCGGCGGGACGACCAATTACAATGGCCGGGAACTGACCGGCATCATCGATGCCTGGAACAGAGGCGACCTCGAGACGGCAAGGGAAAAACAGAACTTCTCACAGGCGGTCATCAATGTTATCTGCCATTTCCGGGGCAATATTGTCGGTGGGAAACGCATTATGAAACTTCTTGGCTTCGACCTGGGACCTAACCGTGTGCCGTTCCAGAACATGACGGCCGAAGAAGAGGGGCGCATGAAGCAAGAACTGGAGGAAATAGGTTTCTTCGCACGTTGCAATAGGTTCTGAGTCTGTTCCTGCGGCAGGCAGTCTGCCATGAGGCCATGGAAACAGATCGGAGACAACGGCCTCTCCATGGAGAGGCCGGCATGGGGCACGATGCTTTTCCGTCTTGTCCGCCGTATTCATTTATACAAGCGCAGGCGGGCGGACAGATTCCGTAGGGGGAAGTCTTTTGTCTTTCCCGGATGGGAACATAACTTGGAAGGGGCCGTACCAGAAGCAGGGAGTGCTTCTGGTACGGCCCCTTTCATATGGGAAAAGGAGACGGGAAGGCAGTCTGTCTGCCGGCCGGGTCAGGTCGTAACGGTTATCTCGCCGGCAATAGACCGGTTCATACATTCCCGGATATAATTCACGTCGTCGGACTTCGCCTGCAGATACATCAGTTTCGTTACGGCCGCTTCGACGGTGCTGTCATATCCACTGACCACTCCGGCATCTTTGAGCTGGTAGCCTGTGTCGTAACGGTTCATTTCGACCTGTCCGCTGATGCACTGACTGATATTCACCACAACCACGTCACGCTCGGAAGCCTTGCGGAGCAGGTTCATAAGCCATGGCTGCTGCGGGGCGTTTCCACTGCCGTAAGACCGCATCACGATGCTCCGCAGTTCCGGTGCATCGAGCATGTGGTGAATCAGGTGCTCTTCTATCCCCGGAAAGAGCGAGAAGATGATGACATTGTTGTCCAGTTCCAGATGCGGCACCATCGGTTTTGTGAAATCAGGTTTCAGGATACGGTGCTCGTCGAAAGTGAAGTTGACCCCGGCCTCGCACAGGTGAGGGTAATTGAAAGTGTCGAAAGCGTTGAACTCGTCTGCATTCTGTTTTGTTGAGCGGTTGCCTCTGAGCAGATGCCCGCTGAAGTAGATGCACACTTCGGGAACCACCGGTGTACCGTCTTTATGGTGTGCCGAAGCCAGTTCGATGCTTGTCATCAGGTTTTCCTTTCCGTCTGTGCGGAGCTGCCCGATAGGAAGCTGCGACCCGGTGAGAATGACGGGTTTCGTCAGGTTCTCGAACATGAACGACAGGGCCGACGCCGTGTATGACATGGTGTCTGTACCGTGCAGAATGACAAAGCCGTCATAGTCGTCATAACGGTCGGAGACGATCTTCACCAGCTGCTTCCAGCGCAGGTGCGTCATGTCGGAAGAGTCGATGGGAGGGTCGAACTGATAGGTGTCCACCTCTGTCGGAATCAGTTTGAACTCAGGAACATTGTCAACCAGATGACTGAAGTCTAAAGGTTCCAAAGCACCGGTACGCCGGTTGCGCCCCATGCCGATGGTGCCTCCGGTGTAAATGAGCAATACTTTGTTGGTTCTGTTCATTGTGCATTAGTTTGTTGTTTCTACAAAAGTAATATAAGCGATAGCAAAGGATTTTTGCTCCTGATTTGCCGAGCGCAGCTTTTCTTCTGCAAATTTACATAAAAACTGTGATTTATAAGCCGGTAGAATGAAGAAAATGCTTTTCCATTTAGAGGAAAGAGAGGAAAGATGGCAAAAGCATCTAAAACTTATGTGAGTTCAGGACAAAATCATCTTCCTTAGGTGTGGGGTTTCATTCTTTCCGGTATTTGCCGCAGATAGGAAAGGTACGAAGGGGTGTTTGATTTTATGGTTACGATTGCCGACTTGGTTTTTCCCGGACCTGTCTTAGAGGGGGAATCACCGGGAAGAGGGTGGATGGGATGGCAGAAATACGGTCGCCGGCAGGCTATTCCGTCATCCTCCGCATCTTCAATTCGGTGGATGGGATGGCAGAAATACGGTCGCCGGCAGGGGGGCTGATTTTCGCAGCGGCGGGTAAGCGGCCCCGTCAACTGCGGGAAGATTCTGTTTGTATAGAGTCTGTAGAATGATTTTTCCGTGCTTCTCTTGGATTTTCTTGTATTATTTATTATCTTTGCTTTCTAAACAAGAATCAATCAACTGTATTACCAATTTATCTTTTAGACTATGGAGAAAAAGTTTTTCGCCCCCTCAGAGCTGATCGTCAATGAAGACGGAAGCATTTTCCATCTGCACCTGAAACCGGATAATCTTGCAGACAAAGTAATTCTCGTTGGTGACCCTGGCCGTGTAGCCCTCGTGGCATCTCATTTTGAAGATGTAGAGTGTGAGGTGTCTAACCGTGAGTTCCGTACGATAACCGGGACTTTCCATGGGAAAAGGATCACGGCACAGAGTACCGGTATCGGCTGTGATAACATAGATATTGTAGTGAATGAATTGGATGCCCTGGCAAATATTGATTTCAAGACACGTAACGAGAAAGATACCCTGCGCCAGCTTACACTTGTCCGTATCGGGACCTGTGGCGGCCTGCAGCCTTTTACACCTGTCGGCACTTACATTGCTTCTGTCAAGAGCATCGGCTTCGACGGTCTGCTGAATTTCTATGCAGGACGCAACCAGGTGTGTGACCTGGATTTTGAAGCGCAGTTCAAGAAACAGGTAGAATGGGATATGCAATTGGGGAATCCTTACGTTGCCTGTGCCGATAAGGAACTGACGGACCGTATTGCAGGGGAGGACATGGTACGTGGCGTGACGATCGCCTGCGGCGGCTTCTTCGGGCCGCAGGGGCGTGAACTGCGTCTGCCTCTGCAGGATCCCAGGCTGAATGAAAAGATAGAGAAGTTCTCTTATAACAACATGAAGGTGACGAACTTTGAAATGGAGTCTTCCGCTCTGGCAGGTCTCTCGGCGCTCATGGGACACAAGGCGGTCACAGTCTGCATGGTAATTGCCAACCGACTTGCCAAAGAGGCGAATGCGGGTTATAAGAATACGATTGATGGATTGATAGAGAAAGTCCTTGAAAGAATATAACAGGACTTTTCTGGAAAGTACGTTGGGCGGTCGTCGATAAGAATGTTGTCAACTCTTTGTGTCTTGTCGCTTTGATGTTCTTTCAGCTGTAGGGTCTGTCAGTCTCTCTCAGGCGGAAAGCAGCATCTGTCCGTCTGAAAAACAAAAACATCAAAGGTGTTTTTTTAGTTACGGCCTATGAATAGTTGACAGTCGGGAGGTGAGAATCAGTGGTCGGGTACAATTGCGTGGAGGCTGTCTTTCTGTTGTCAGGTGACGGGCTTCCACCGGAAAAGAACAAGATTGGAAAATTAATAATGAGTAGGATTTTCCTGCAAGAAAGATAATGAGTATAGCATATAAAGAAACAGACGGAGGGCGACAGGAGAAACTGTCGGCCTCCGACTGTCAGCATTCGGCAGCCGCCTCCCATCTTCCGGCTTCCCCCATCTGCGCACCCGCAACCCAGCCGGGTGGCGCCATCGGAATTATCCGCGTGAGTGGGGTAGGGGCGATAGAAGCGACGGATCGTATATTCCGAGGGGTGAAAGGGAGGCCTCTTGCGGAAGCCAGGGGAAACACCTTGCATTATGGAGAGATTCTTGACAAGGAGAAAAAGGCTGTAGACGATGTTCTTGTCAGTGTCTTCCGTGCTCCACATAGCTATACTGGAGAGGACAGTACGGAAATATCCTGCCATGGCTCGGTATATGTTCTCAATCAGGTAATGAGGCTGCTCATTGATGCCGGCTGCAGGCAGGCACAGCCGGGTGAGTTTACCCAACGGGCTTATCTGAACGGCAAAATGGATCTCAGTCAGGCCGAGGCTGTTGCCGATCTCATCACCGCATCCAACCGTGCTTCACACCAGTTGGCATTGAGCCAGTTGAAAGGACATTTCAGTTCAGAGCTGTCTCGGCTTCGGGAGCAGCTCCTGAGGATGACATCCTTGCTGGAACTGGAACTGGATTTCTCTGATCATGAAGAACTTGAGTTTGCTGACCGTGCGGAACTGAGCGCATTGGCAGCGAAGATTCATGATCGGATAGCAAGTCTGACAAAGTCCTTCGAGACAGGAAATATATTGAAGAAAGGTGTTCCTGTAGCCATCATTGGCAAGACAAATGTGGGAAAATCAACACTTCTCAACTGCCTCCTGCACGAGGAGAAAGCCATCGTGTCCAATATCCATGGAACAACACGTGACGTTATCGAGGACACGACGGAGATCAACGGCGTTACTTTCCGATTCATCGATACGGCTGGTCTCCGTCATACCGACGACCAGATAGAGCGGTTGGGCATCAGGCGTGCCTATGAGAAGATGAAGGAGGCTGCCGTCGTACTATGGGTTAATGACCGGCAGCCGACAATTGAAGAATGTCGTGAGATGCGGCATCTTGCTGAAGGGAAGAAGTTGATAACAGTCTTTAATAAGATGGACGATATGCCTGTAAGACCCGGAAGTACGGGGCTTGAGGCGCAGACTGTCTATATATCAGCGAAGTTGAAGCAGAATATAGCAGGCTTGGAAACTGCCATCTACAATGCTGCAGGGATTCCGGAAATCGATGAGAACAGCATCATTGTCACATCTGTCCGACATTATGATGCACTTGTCCATGCGGATGCGTCCATCCTCCGTGTCATTGATGCTCTTCAGCTCGGACTTAGCGGCGACCTCGTCAGTGAGGATCTGCGTATCTGTCTTGACCAGCTTGCCGACATTACGGGCGGACAGATCACGACTCATGAGGTCCTTGATAACATCTTCAGGCATTTCTGCATCGGCAAGTGAAGTTTTTTCCCGTACGGATGAGAATACTCAGACAGGTGTGGTGATCAACTGTAAGCCAGCTGACAGAGACGTGGTAAGGACTAAATGCTGTGAGTTCTGTAAATGAGGTAGTCACCGTCTGCATGGATGGTGAATCTATCTTCGAGTGCCTCGTTAAGTGTACCTTGCCACAGTTCCTGAAAAGGATAGGCATCCCATTTTAGTCCTTCACTTGTCAGTTCTTTGCAGGTTGCGTTGTAGATGCTCACCTGCTGTCCGGGAAAGGATGCGAAACGGGTTGTACCTGATGCAGGGACAAACCAGCCATAGTCCGTTACCATCACCGGGTCGATGCCCAGCTGGCGATGGTAATAGAGCATGAGGGAGATGTTGCCCAGTGTGTGATCCTCACGTTTCCCGGTCGCCCCAAGGTAGCAGAAGCGTGGGCGGATGTGCGTCGGTGCATCCATCTGCAGATGCGAGCGGGCAAAGAGGGTCGCCTTGGTGAGGTCGTTGAATGCCTGTTCCGATATCTGATGATAGATGTGTGCGTAGCGCTGCTTCAGTCCGGCAGAGAGAGAGTCGCCGTCTCCGACGACAGCTGCCGGTTCTATCTCATACTCGATGAGTTCTGCCAATGCACCGTCACATACAACAAGGTTTCTGGCTTCCCGCAGGATTCGGAGAGGGAGAACATGATAGGGGAAGTCGCCGGCTGCAAGGATAACTGCCGAGAAACGCTCTGTGCTGGATTCATCTGTCCCTTTTGAAAGAGATCCTTTTGTCTCATCCGAAAAAAAGGAATACCTGACAGGATGGCCGTCTCCTGCTTCGGAAAAAGATTCTTTTGTTTTGTTATTGAATACCATTTGTGCTGATCCTTTTATCTGTTGGTTGAATAGGTTTTCTTCTACCCTGTCTGTCGGCTATATGATTCCCTGCTGAAGGGAATGCCAGACATTATGAATGCCGTGCTGCACATCTTCTACCAGATACTTCTCCCTTTCAGCAGGATGGTGCATCCGGGGTGGTTGGGAGACTTTTTCTCCACTTGAAGTATCCTGCCACGGCGATAATGGCATACAGGGCATACAGTCCTGCGGTAAAAGGAATCTCCTTGTATAAATACAGTCCTGACAGTTCCACATCTACGACGATCCATATCCACCATTGTTCGATGTATTTCTTTGCCAGTGCCCACAGTCCGATGAAGCTGAGGGCGTTGCTGGAACTGTCCCATACGGGGACGGTAGAATTGGTGTAATGGACAAGGACAAAATACACTCCGGCCCATAGCAGGAGAAATACGAGGATGGAGGGGAGTATCAGCCGGCGTGGGTAACGTGTGATGGGAATTTCTTTCTCCTCTTCCTTCTTCTTTCCGAATTTCCAATAAAGGAACCCATAGAGGGCTGCCAATGTGTAGTAGATCTGCATGCCGAAGTCAGCATACAGTCCGGCTTCGTAATAGACGAACATATAGATGACAGGCATGATGATGCCTGTCAGCCAGAGCCAGATACTTGCCTTGTATTCCTGATAGATGTAAATAAGGCCGACAAAGCAGCCGAGCATGTCTAATGTCATGATAAATGGAAATAAATAACGGCACAGTCAATTTTTCCACAGACCGCCAGCCAGCCTCTCCTCCTATCCCTCCCTTCTTGGGGAAGGGAGGAGAGGCTTCTCTTTCTAAAACTTCAGCGTAACATTTCCCATCATATTGAACCCGGCCATTGGGATGAATCCGATCTGCGTGTAGCGGTTTTCATTAGGATGGCCGTCATGGTCGAGGATGGAACTGTAAACCGATCCGCTGGCAGCATAATGACGGTTGAAGATATTGTTGAGGTTCACGCCGAACACGGCTTCTTTCAGGCCGGCAATGCGCCTGGCGGGACGCAGGGTGTAGCTGATATTGACGTTCGTCTGTGAATAGCAGGGCAGCGAACGGGTCATATTCTCTGTATTGTCCAGATACTGACGACTGACGAAATTCGTATGCCAGACAGCATCAAAGCCTTTATAATGGAGGTTTAGCATGCCGTTGAGGATGGCTGATGGTGAGAAGGCCAGGGTTGAGTGTCCGTAGTGGATCTTACGGAAGGAGGCTTCCCAGTCAACGCTTGCCATCTCATCGAAGTCCTTGATGATATTGCGGCTCAGGGCGGCATTCCCCTCGAAGGTCAGCCATGGCAGCGGACTCCATCCTGTCTCCAGCTCGGCTCCCATGCGATAGCTGTTTTTGATGTTGGTGGTCAGATTCGCTCCGATGTCGCTCTGTGCTCCGGTCTGCACGAACTGGTTGTTGTAATCCATATAGTACAGGTTCACACCGGCATGCCAGTTGCTGCCGTCATACTGATAGCCGGCTTCAATGTCCATCATGCGTTCCGGTGTCGGTGCCGGATAGCTGCCGTTGTTAGTGAAGTTATTGCGCTCCGGCTCGCGGTTGGCGTAGGCAATGGAGGCATACGCCTTGTGTCCGCTGCGGTAGTAGCTGATACCTGCTTTCGGATTGACGAAGTCGTAACGCTCGCTGATGTCCAGCAGCTGGTTCTTATAGCCGTTTCCGCTCTTGTAGAAACGGTCGTTCTGTCCGTCCGTCTGATACTCTACATGACGGTACTGTAGATCCATAAATACATTCCAGTAGTCTGAGAAGTGGTATTTTGCCTTGAAGAACCCGCTGTAATCATATTTATGCGCATCGGAGTCATAATATTTGTAATCGCGTCCGCCAGACCGGTACTTTGCGTCCGCCTGTTCGTTCTTTATATAGGTAAGGTAGCCGAAGTGGCTGCCACGGAACTGCTGGAGGTTCAGTCCGCCCGTCACATCCCAGCTTGCATCCCTGTAACGGCTGGTATAGACGATGCCGTAGGTGTGCTGTGTGAGCCCTTTGAGGCGTACGAAGTCAGACTTCTTGACGAACTTGCCGTTGGAATCGTAGAAGAGCAGTCCGAACTTGGCGAATTTCGCATTGGGCTTCAGTTCGCTGTAATATCCGTATCCGTAGGTGTAATGTAAGGTTACCTGATGGTTCCAATGGCTGGAAGGATGGAAAGCGAATGAGAGGAGATTGTGGTTCTGGTAGAAGTTGTCCGTCGTCTTATCCCAGAAAGAGCCGTCACGCATCGTGTAGCGTGCGGTCTGGTAATTGCCGTCCGCATCTTTCGTAAAAGCCCCGTTGGCATCTGTCAGCAGATATTCGTAGAGCGGATTGAACTTCCCGAGCCCCCTATCGTACAGGTCCTTATAGGTCATGATGCCCGTTTTGGCACCATAAGTACCTTCCATCAGGCTCAGGTCGCTGCTCCCTGTTACGACACCGTTCCATGCCTGTCCTGTCTTCTCGAAGTTGCCGATGTTCTTGTAGCTGATCCGGAAATCATCGCCCATCCAGGTCAGTCCGCCATAGTAGGATCCCGAACGTCCCTTCGTGCCGTGGACATAGCCGTCGGTGGCGGTTTCATGGTAGGCGCCGTCGAATACAAGATGGTTGAACAGCAGGCCCGTAGAGAATTTCACACCGGTATTATAGGTGTTGTAAGAACCATACGAACCGCTCACTTCCACGCTGGGTTTCCTGTTCGGTGCATGGGTCGCCAGTGATACCGAACCGCCGAAAGCACCGTCTCCGTTGGTCGATGTGCCGATACCCCGCTGTATCTGCACGCTTCCCATGAGTGCGGCATAGGAGTTCATGTTTGCCCAGAATACCGTCTGGTCCTCTGGTGAATTGAGGGCCACACCGTCCAGTGTGATGTTGATCCGGCTGCCCGCTGCACCGCGGATGCGCATGGCTGATGTACCTGTTCCAAGGCCGTTCTCACCCCAGGCCAGCACGCCCGGTGTCTGGGAGAGGAGGAAAGGAAGCTCGCGGCCGCCTTTGGAGAAAGCCTCAAGTTCGCTTTCCTTGAGATTGGCAACAGCGTACGGTGCGTTTTTCTGTACACGTACGCCTGCCACGACGACCTCGTCAAGCTGCTGTTGTTTCAGTGTGTCCGTTGTTACTTGTGCCTTTGTCGTTGCCGCACATGTCAGTGCAGCGGTAAACAGGATAATTCTTTTCATATCCCAGATGAATGATATTAAGATGAAGAATAAAGGGGAATTTCCCTACGGCGGCATTATCCGCATCAGGTCAATGGGTATGATCTCAGCAAGCCCAAACGAGCAAGCACCCCTTAGTTCCCATTCTGGAAACCTGTGCAAAGGTAATGAATTTTTGCCATATCTCCAAACAGGACAGGAAAAAACAGGAAGTGTGTTTTTGTTCGGTTGCCGTAAGAGGAGAGGACAGCTGTTCCTCATGGCTGGTTCAGCATTCTGGTGGCAGTTATCCGGCAATGTCCGGTTTACACAGAGCTAAAAGGGTCTGTTCCGGTTTGGACAGATCCTTTTATTATGCTTTCAGTTTGAAGGAGTTTTCTATACTGGCTATTTCAGCAAAGAATCCCTTGTCCATCTTCAGCCGGTCTTCTATCTTGGAGCAGCTGTGGATGACGGTGCTGTGGTCACGGTTCCCGACGAGCTTGCCAATGCGGCTTGCAGGCATCTTCGTGTATTTCTGTGCCATGTACATGCTCACCTGACGGGCCATGACAATGTCCTTCTTGCGTGAACGGGAGTTGACGGCGGTCGCCGTGACGTTGTAGTGCGAGCAGACTTTATCCAGAATGTCGTCAATGGTCAGCGGTTCATCATCTATTTTCACGGCCCGTTTGATGACGCGTTCTGCCAGCCTCATGTCGACATTGCTGTTGTAGACGACGCTGTAAGCCAGAAGAGAGTTGATGACTCCCTGCAGGTCACGCACGCTGCCATTGGCTGTCTCGGCAATGAAACGGACGACATCCTCTGGTATGTTGAGGCCGTCACGTTTGATTTTGCTGTGTAGAATATCTATGCAGAGCTGGACATTAGGTTTCTCCAACTCGGCAATCAGTCCGCAGGAGAACCGTGTCAGCAACCTGTCATTCATCCCCTTGAGGTCGACCGGCGGACGGTCACTGGCCAGGATGATGCGTCTTCCGTTGCGGAAGAGGTGGTTGAATATATGGAAGAAAGTATCCTGTGTCTTCGTCGCCGTCGCCCATTCCTGGATGTCGTCGACGATCAGGACATCAATTGTCTGATAGAAATTGATGAAATCATTGGTCGTGTTCTGACGTACGGAATCTGTGTACTGCACCTGGAAAAGGCGTGCAGAGACATACAACACCCGCTTCTGCGGATAAAGCTGTTTCGTGCGTAGTCCGATGGCATTGATGAGATGTGTCTTCCCGCAGCCTGAAGGGCCGTAGATGAACATCGGATTGAACTGCGTCGTATTCGGATGTTCCGCGATAGACAGACCGATGGAACGGGGCAGCTTGTTGCTGTCACCCTCCACGTAATTGCCGAACGACTTATGAGGGTCGAGCTGCGAATCAATATCCTGCGGTACGGCATCCAGCACGGTGGGGCTTTGGTTTCCGCGGCTGGTCGGGCGCTGCGACGAGATTTCCTCGGCATCGTCCTGCTGCAGATCCTGTGAGAGATGATGCTCCTGGTCGACCATGACACGATACGTCAGCTGTACTCCCTGTCCGAAGACACGTGTCAGAACCTTACGCAGCAGGTCTACGTAATGTCCTTCCAGATACTCATATACGAACTGGCTTGGAACCTGGACCAGCAGTGTCTTGGAAGCCGGCTTGTACGACTGGAGTACAATCGGGCGAAACCAAGTGTCAAACTGCTGCTCGGTCACATTCTCCTTTATGAGCTGGAGGCAACTATCCCAAAGATTTTTAGGACTGACGTTCATGTCGGTTATTTGATTTCTTATGCCTTTCGGTGAAACGGCGGCTTGCCGGCTGTTCCCCCATGATTTTTCTTTTGCAAAGATAGCAAATTATTTACAAAGAGCATTCAGCCTGTATGTATCTGTATCGGCGGTTGAACTCCGTAAACGGCTATTTCTGTGTACTTTGCACCTTTCTTCGTCTCTTTTGCTCCTCAATATGCGGTTGTGTAATTCCAATCTTCTGATAAACAGATGTTTCCTGCTGTATGAATCGATTAGTCCCGGGCGGGTGAAACAACGGCGGGGGTGAGTTGAAGCGGCTGATTTCCAACTTCCTTTCCCCTTTCGCCCGTGGATGTGGAACACCAAGCGAATAATTTAGACTATATTTAAATTACTTGTCTTTCTTGCCGAAGAGAGAGAAATGTACATAGCGTTTCGGATGTGCCTTGAGATTGGTGAGGAGGCTGTCTGCAGAGCGCATGGTGCTGTTGAGATTGTTGTACAGTGTCGGGTCGTTCATCAGCAGTCCCATCGTCCCCTCATTGCTGTTCAGTTTTGCCGTGAGCGTGTTCATGTGCTCCAGGGTGGCGTTTACCTTCGTCATGGTCCCCTGTACGTCAATGCCGCTCACCTTGTCGTTCAGGGTCGTCATCATCCCGTTCGCCCGGCGGATAGCCCCGCGTGCCTCGGTGATGCCGCTGTTGGCATTCGTCATCATTCCGTTGGCATTGTCCATCACCCTGCCAGCCTTGGCTGTCAGAACCGGCAGCGAACGGTCGGCCTGCGCCAGCAACCGGTTCAGCTCCTGTGTGGAAGTCGTGAGGTTGGCGGTTATCCGGTTCACGTTGTGGATAGAGCTTTTGATCGCAGGGTCGGCCAGCAATATGTTCATACTGGCGAGGATACTGTCCAGTTTCGGCAGCATCTTCTGTATGGAGGGGACCATGCTCTTCATGTCGCCCAGCGTACCGTCATTGATGCGGCCGTCAATGACCCCGTTCTCCTTCAGCATTCTGCTGCTCTTTCCGAAGACCAGGACGACCTTCACATTGCCCATGAGGTCGCTGATGATTTCTGCCTTGGTGCCTTCCGGGATCTTCATGCTCTTGTCAATGTCGACACCGACATCGATAGGCTCTCCCGGCCGTGCATAGTCGTATTCGATGCTTTTTACCGTCCCGACCTTGAAGCCGCTGGCGTAGACGGGGGTCGAATTGGACAGGCCGGTGATGTCGCTGAACATCATCCTATAGTGTGTGTCCGTCGAGAAGACCGACAGTCCTTTCAAGAACTGCATTCCGAAGAACAGTACTACGACAGCAAGTATGGCAACCAGTGCGATCTTTACCTGTGGGGTGAAAACTTTGTTCATTTTTGTCAATTTACTTTTTTCTTTTATTCTTCAGGAACTCGCCGATGGCCTGGTTCGTATCCATGCGGACACCGTCCTTGTAGGCAATCACGAAAGCCTGCGGGAAGTCTTTCTTCAGTTTCTCACGCAGTCGGGCGATCTCATTGTAATTCGTACTGCTCCCGATGGTGTACTTGTACAGGTTTCCCTCCTGGACACAGTCGATGTCTGTATGTCCGCGGAACTGTTCGCAGCCCGGTCTCATCTGACGGTTGGTGGCGAACACCTGAACCTTGAACACGGGGACATTCTTCTGCTGCTCGGTCCCCGTTCCCTTCTGCCGGGGCTGGCTGTCCTTCTTCTGTGCGGGTTTCTGCACGGCGGCAGGTGGGTTTCTCTTCGGCTGTCGCCTGCCGGTAGCCGGCGCAACAGGACGGGGGGTGTCGGCAGGAAGTGCGGGGATGGCCCGTCCGACGGCGATTCTCTTGTTGTCGGCGGTGCGGAAAGGCACTACGATGTGCGTGTCATACATGTTCTTGTATTTCACGAAGGCTTCGTAGATTCCCTTTGCCATCGCATCGATACCTCCCGGTGAGTTCAGGTATTCTTCTTCGTCAGCCGCCGTGATGAATCCCAGTTCTATCAGGCAGCTCGGCATGTAGCTCTCACGCAGGACGAGGAAGCCGGCCTGGTGTACGCCCTTGTCGATACGTCCGGCAGAGGCACAGACGGAGTTCTGTATCAGTCGTGCCAGTTCAACACTTTTCTCCATGTTCGCATTCTGCATGAACTCGAACATGATGTAGCTTTCCGATGATTTCGGGTCGAATCCCTGGTAGGTCCGCTGGTAGCCGGCTTCCATCGAAATGACAGAGTTTTCACGCATGGCGACATCCAGGTTGTCCTTGGCACGGTGCATTCCCAGTGTATAGACCTGGAAGCCCTTGGCGTAGTGTCCCGGCACGACGGAATTGGTATGGACGGAGATGAACAGGTCGGCCTTTGCCTTGTTGGCAATATCAGCACGCTGGTGCAGCGGGATGAAGACGTCGCGTTTTCGGGTATAGATTACATTCACGTCGGGCAGATTCTGTTCGACATAGCGGCCGAAGGCGAGGGCGACGTTCAGGTTGATGTCTTTCTCTTTCGAGAAGGCACCGAGGGCACCGGCATCATGCCCGCCGTGTCCCGCATCAATAACAAGTGTGAAGCGTCCGTTCGCAGCCCATGATGCAGTTGCGGACAAGATAAAGAAAACAAAGGAAATCGTTATTTTCTTAAGCATACTTAATTATTTAGAGGACAAAGGTACGGCTTTTCCTTGGGAAACCAAGATTCTTTTTCCCGGTTTTATCATTTATTAAGTAATCGGCGAACCCTGCCTAATGCCGTGGTTCTTTCCGTGAATCAGGGGGTGCTGTGTCTGCGGACAGGGCAGGTTTATCTGCCTGTCAGGAGCGGATCTCCCTCATGGACAGGGCGGGGGAATCGGTCAGGGATTGTTTTCAGAATCTGCCATGGGAGGATGTCTTCCCGCAGGCACCGGCGTTCACTGCTCCCGTCCGAAGTGCAGTTCGACACCGGCTCCGTTGCAGTCGGCTCCCATCGGGGGATTGAGTTTCACGAGTTTCAGATCGATGCTTTCAATCTCCGGGAAACGTGTTTGCAGCTTCCTGACAAGGTCGCCGGCTGCCGCCTCCAGCAGCTTTGCCGGTCTTCGCACGGCTTCTCCGACGACGTCGAACACCTCGGCATAGTTCAGGGTGTCGGCCACCTCGTCGCTCTGCATGGCATCTGCAAAGGGGTAGCCTATCCGCAGGTCGAGCACATAGTCATTGCCCACCCGCTGCTCCTGCGCCCCCACTCCGATGTATGCGTGGAAGCGGAGACCTTGCAGGAGAATGTAGCTTGTCATTGGTTTCATCATTGTCTTAAAGGCTGTATTTCCCGGCCGGCTTTCATGACAGGTGTATGTTTGAATTTCCGTGTCGGCCGGTTGCGGAGCGGAGGCTCGTCAGCTCCCGGTGTCTTCCTGCTCTCATACGGCGTATTCTGTTTCCTCTTTCCAATCGCACGGCCTGCCATGTCCTTGCAGGAGAGAGGCAGTGACGGCCCGCCTGAAAGGCAGGAATCCGTCAAAGTCCTTTTCAGGATTCACTTTTATCAATTGCTGTAAACGACTGGCCATCGGGACTTTGAGCTTTCGGAGGACGGGCGTTGAAATCTCCGATGGGTATTCGCTGTACGGAACCGTCCGGCGGGAAGGATGTTCCCGGCCGGCCGGGAACATCCTTCCCAACCGGTTGGGAATCCCATTCCCGACCCTTGGGAACAGCATTCCCGACGGTCGGTGGGTCTCGGTCTGTGTAGGCAGCGTCATCTTGTCTTGTCCCTGCTGCCCGCCGGACTGTTGCAGATCGGATTCCTCCGCCTGTCTCATCCGCAGCGGGAGGCGCCGCAGTTGGTGCAGATCAGGCAGCCTTCCTGGTAGACGAGTGTCTCCTGTCCGCAGACCGGGCACTTCTGTCCGGAGGCCTTTGTACCGTCGGTGACATACTTCTTCAGGGCACGCTCGACACCGTTTTTCCAGGTGTTGATGCTCTCGCTCTTCAGCTGCAGCGAACCGACGAGCTTAATGACATGGTCGATCGGCATACGGTAGCGCAGTACGCCCGAGATGAGCTTCGCATAGTTCCAGTACTCCGGGTTGAACTTTTCTGACAGGCCCTCGACGGTTGTCTTGTAGCCGCGCTTGTTCTCGAACTGGAAGTCGTAACGGTGGCTGCCGTCTTCGGCTGTCTGCTTGATGATTTTCCCTTTGGTGACGCTCTTCGGAAGGGCGATGCCTTCTTCGTCGTCCTGCAGACCGGTGAAGATTTCGTAGGGATAGCCGTCCAGCAGACCGACGAAGGCCACCCACTTCTCCTTGTTGTTCTGGAAGCGCACGACATCGCAGTCGAGTTCTTTCGGACGTATCTCCGTCACCTGCGGGCGTTCCAGGATGTGCGTATGGTGTTCTTCAGAGGAGTAGAGGTCTTTTCTCTTGTCCTCATCGGCGGTCTTCTCTTTTTTCTTGTCTTTCTTGGAAACGGAGATCATCACGCCCGACCGGCTGCCGTCACGGTAGATGGTGCAGCCTTTGCAGCCGCTGCGCCATGCCTCGACGTAGAGTTTGTTGACAAGTGCCTCGTCCACCTGGTTCGGCAGGTTCACCGTCACGGAGATGGAGTGGTCCACCCATTTCTGGATGGCTCCCTGCATGCGTACCTTCATCAGCCAGTCCACATCGTTGGCAGTCGCCTTGTAATAGGGCGACCGTTTCACCAGTCCGTCGATTTCTTCCTGCGTGTACCGTTTCCTGGTGTCTATGCCGTTCGCCTCCATCCACGTCAGGAACTTCCGGTGGTAGACGATGTATTCTTCGAAGGAGTCGCCTACCTCGTCCACGAAGTCGACGTGTACATCCGTGTCGTTGGGGTTCACCTTGCGGCGGCGTTTGTAAACCGGCATGAAGACGGGTTCTATCCCCGAGGTGGTCTGTGTCATCAGCGAGGTGGTGCCGGTCGGGGCTATCGTCAGGCAGGCGATGTTCCTGCGGCCGCATCGCCTCATGTCCTCATAGAGCTGCGGATCGGCTTCCCTCAGCCGGTTGATGAACGGATTGTGCGCTTCGCGGTCGGCATCATAGATGGCGAAGGCCCCCCGCTCCTTCGCCATGGTCACGGAGGAGCGGTATGCGTTCAGGGCCAGTGTGCGGTGAACGCTGACGGCGAAGTCGGTCGCCTCCTGTGTGCCGTAACGCAGCCCCATGGCCGCTATCATGTCGCCCTCGGCGGTAATCCCTACGCCGGTACGCCGTCCTTTTCCGCTCTTCTCTTTGATTTTCTCCCAGAGATGGTACTCGGTCTGCTTCACCTCGTCAGACTGTGGGTCACGTCTTATCTTTTCCATGATGAGTTCGATCTTCTCCAGCTCAAGGTCGACAATATCGTCCATGATCCGCTGTGCCAGCTGAACATGGCGACTGAAGAGGTCGAAGTCGAAGCGTGCATGGTCGGTAAACGGATCGATGACATACGAATAGAGATTCAGCGAGAGGAGCCGGCAGCTGTCGTAGGGACAGAGCGGGATCTCGCCGCAGGGATTGGTGGAGACCGTCTGGAATCCGAGGTCGGCATAGCAGTCGGGGATGCTCTCTCGGAGGATGGTGTCCCAGAACAGCACGCCCGGCTCGGCACTCTTCCACGCATTGTGTACAATCTTCTCCCACAATGCCCTGGCCGAGACGGTCTTCGCTGACATCGGCTCGCGGCTGTCGATGGGGAACTGCTGGACGAAAGGTCTGTCGTCGATGGCGGCCTGCATGAACTCGTCGGTGAGCTTCACCGATACGTTGGCACCTGTCACCTTGCCCTCTTCCATCTTCGCATCGATGAATGCCTCCGAGTCGGGATGTTTGATGCTGACGGACAGCATCAGTGCGCCGCGCCGTCCGTCCTGCGCCACCTCACGGGTGCTGTTGGAGTAGCGTTCCATGAACGGGACAAGTCCTGTCGAGGTCAGGGCGGAGTTGTTGACCGGCGAACCTTTCGGGCGGATCTGGCTCATGTCATGTCCTACTCCGCCGCGCCGTTTCATCAGCTGCACCTGCTCCTCGTCGATGTGCAGGATCGCACCGTAGGAATCGGCATCGCCGTCCAGGCCGATGACGAAGCAGTTGGACAGCGAGGCCACCTGGTGGTTGTTTCCGATGCCTGTCATCGGACTGCCCGCCGGAATGACGTAGCGGAAGTGGTCCAAGAGGTCGAACACTTCCTGTGCTGTCAGCGGATTCTTGTATTTGCGCTCGATGCGGGCTATCTCGTTGGCGATACGCCAGTGCATCTGTTCGGGTGATTTCTCGTAGATATTTCCGTGACTGTCCTTCACGGCATATTTGTTCACCCATACACGTGCGGCAAGCTCGTCGCC
Source organism: Prevotella multiformis DSM 16608 (assembly GCF_000191065.1). Classification (GTDB taxonomy): domain Bacteria; phylum Bacteroidota; class Bacteroidia; order Bacteroidales; family Bacteroidaceae; genus Prevotella; species Prevotella multiformis. The sequence goes on along the minus strand of NZ_GL872282.1, from coordinate 305,216 downwards.
GCCGAAATAGGCAAGTGCCGTCTGGAAGGCTTCGTCAAAGGAGTAGGTCTGATTGGTTCCCATCTTTGTCATTTTAGAAATTTTCCGACTGCGAAGTTACGAATTGTTTTCCAAAATAGAAAACATTTGCTTAACTTTGTACCACCAAAATCATACGGAATGAAAACAGTCAATTCAAGGAGAACCATAAGAAAGTACAGCCGGAAGATTGTGCCGGAGAATTTGTTGAGGACATTGCTGGAGCAGGCCGAACGCACGCCGACGATGGGTAACCTGCAGCTTTATTCGGTTGTCATCACGCACGATACGGCGATGAAGGCAAAGCTGGCCCCGCCGCATTTCAACCAGCCGATGGTGGAGGGAGCACCGGTCGTGCTCACCTTCTGTGCCGACTTCCGGCGTACGACGCTGTGGGCGGAGAACCGCAAGGCTGCACCGGGATATGACAATTTCCTGTCGTTCCTCAATGCAGCGACGGATGCCTTGCTGTATTGTCAGACTTTCTGCAATCTCGCCGAAGAAGAGGGACTGGGCACGTGCTTCCTGGGAACGACCCTCTACAATCCCAGGGCAATCATCGAAGTCCTGCAGCTGCCGCGTCTTGTGATGCCTGTCGCTACCATTACCCTTGGCTGGCCCGACGAGCATCCTGCCCAGCCGGACCGGCTGCCGGTAGACAGCCTCGTCCACGATGAGACCTACTGCGACTACACCCCCGACCGTATCGACCGGTTCTATGCGGAGAAGGAGAATCTGGAGGCAAACAGGCACTTTGTGGAACTCAACGGAAAGGAGACCCTCGCCCAGGTCTTCACCGATCTCCGTTATACGAAGCGGGACAACGAGGCGATGTCGGCCGGCTTGCTGGATGCCTTGAGGCAGCAGGGATTCCTGTAAGATTGTAAGATGCGGTAGAGAACAATCTGTCGGCGGCAGGGAGACCGTAAGAACAGATGCCCTCGGCCGTCCTACGAGCAATCTTT
>NZ_GL872282.1:216951-304183 GCF_000191065.1 Prevotella multiformis DSM 16608 | reverse complement strand
ATCTTTCTCGTGGGACGGCCGAGGGCATCTGCTTTCTTTCCTCCGTACCGATACATCCTGCCGGAATAACGATGCAGCCTGTCGCTGCATCTGCAAGGGACAGGTGCGTCCGGTGCATTGCCGTATCGTCTGCCCCGTTATGGTGTCTCTTCCGTAGCTGTACGGCCGCCGTGGCTGCATCTCTCGTGTTCCAGCAGCCATATCTTCCTGTCTGTACCGCCGGCGTAGCCGCCCGTCTCGCCGTTGCTTCCTACCACCCTGTGACAGGGAAGGATGATCATCAGCGGATTGCGGCGGTTGGCATTGCCCGCGGCACGTGCCGCCTTCGCATTGCCGGTCTGCCGTGCCAGTTCCTTGTAGGTCACCGTCCTGCCGTACGGAATCCGTGTCAGGGTGTCCCATACACGCCGCTGGAAGACCGTCCCGGCAAGACGTACAGGCAGCCTGAAGGTCTCCCTCTCGCCGGAGAAGTATTCATCCAGCTGCCGGCAGGTCTCTGAGAGCAGGCGGCATTGCCTGTCCCTGTCTTCTGTCCAGTGTGCCGGCCATGCGGTATCCGGCACATCTTCCCAGAGACAATAGGCGAGGACATCATTGTCTGCGGCAATCAGAAGAGGGCCGACAGGGGAGACATAGTGACGGAAACGCATGGGCTATTCCTCCACGATCTCGGCATCTTCAATATTGTCTGTCACCATCTTGCTGCCGGTAACGATCTTGGCTTCTTCGGCTTTCTCGTAGGCTTTCCTGACATGATGCAGGCGGATGAGCAGGGCCAGTTCGATGACCCCGTAGCACATCAGCGTCCATCCTACGATCATCAAGGGCAGGGCGGCGGCCTCAATCGGCTTGCTGATTACGAGAATGGCTACGACGAGGATGGCCGTCGGGAAGAGCCAGAAGTAGAACGGGACGTGTGCATACTGCCGGGAGCGGGAGAGACTCATGAGCTGGCTGACGGCTCCGAGGATGAGCAGTGCTGCTAGAATGTAGACCACCCATGTGATGAAACTGTCGGGCATGAGGGCAAGGATGATGCCGAGAAGCATATTCCCGATCCCGGCAACGGGGAAGGAGGGCGGCTGGGCGGTGCCTTCTTCCGTCTCCGCCCGGGCTGCCCTCCTGGCGGCTTTCTCTTTCTCAATATAATAAACCACGCAGGAGATAAGTCCTGTGAGGAAGAAGAGAACACCGACGAGGATGGTCATCCACGTCATGGTTTCCTCCCGGTATTTAACGAGGAGAAAGCCCGTCGCTAATACGATAATAGCCCTTATGGCTGAAAATTGAAGTACTTTCATGGGTACAAAAATACAAAATAATCCCTGTTTGGAAGGTGCCGGTCCTTGACTTTTTACTATTTTTGCATTCAAAATGACGATGTTATGACATTATTGTATCTTGTAAGGCATGGCGAGACCGTAGACAATGCGCACCGCATCATGCAGGGACAGACGCCCGGACAGCTCAACGAAACGGGGATAAGACAGGCGGAGGAAGTGGCGGAAAAGCTGAAGGACGAGCCGATAGATGCCTTTGTGGCAAGCGACCTCCGTCGCAGTATTCACACCTGCGAACTGATCGCCCGGCTGCACGGGCAGGCCGTCACGACCACGCCCTTGCTGCGCGAACGTGACTGGGGATCATTTACCGGGAAGTACATCCCTGACCTGTCTCACCTGAACGACCCCTCTCTCTGGCCCGACGACATAGAGAGCCTGGCTGCCTTGAAGGAGAGGGCCGGAGCTTTCCTGGACTGGCTGAGAGAGAAGTATCCTGACCAGAAGGTGCTTGCCGTGGGACATGGAATCATCAACAAGGCTGTTCAGAGTGTCTATTATGGAAAGCCCATGAAGGAAATCAAGCCCATGGGCAATGCCGATATCAGAATTCTGGAACTGTGACGGACTGTCGGCTCAGCCGGGACCGCTCTCAGACAGGCCTCCAACACAAATAGTGTTAGCCCTCAGCACGACCGGTGTCGGGCATCAATACGCCGGCAGGAGACGGGAAGACAGGATCCTCCCTGTCGTAAAAAGCGGATGACGGGGGCATGCTGAAAATGCTGACCGGACTGCGGCCGGTTCTGGAGGCGTCCTCTTGCGTACTTCCTGGTATCTGCTATAAAAAGCGAAAAGGAGCTCTACATCACGTGGAACTCCTTTCCTTCATTTAAATAACTCTCTTTATTTTACATCTCTAATCTGTCCTGAATGCAGACGGGTCATTCTCTGACATCTGCGTTTCATCTTCATACCCTAATGGTCAGATATGTTTTCCTATTGATCTTTAGTGCTTAGTATTTAAACCTTATTGAATGTTTTATAGTTCTCTCTAACTTGTTTCTTCATCTGTAGTTTATCTGTATCTGTGGTTTATCTGTGTCCGCCGAAAGCTCCGCCTCCGTTCGGGGTGCTTCCGCCGGCTGAGCGGCTTCCGCCGAAGGATGGACTTCCTCCGAAACCATGGCCGGGCGTGCTGAACGTGCGGCTTGGCTCGCTGAATGTACGGTTCGGCTCATAGCTCCTTGTGGCACTGCCGAAGCTTCTGCTCCCGCCGAATCCGCTGTTGTTCGGACGGGTGACGGTCGTGCGGGTAGAACTCTCACGGGGAGAATAGTATGGGTTGCTGCGCGGTCCGTCGAAGTTGCTGCGCTGCTGGCTGCCGAAACTGCGGGGACGGTCGTCCTGATAAGTGTTGGTGTAAAAGTAGCCGTTTCCACTTCTGTTGAAGTCGCCTTGCAGGTAGCCGTCTCTCATTCCATACGCCCGGTCGTAGCCTCTGCCGTAGAACAGATCCCTGCCGTTATACCAGCTTCTGCCGCCGTTCATGCGCCAGCTGTGCGCGCCGCAGTAGGCATTGTAGAAACTCGGGCGGCCGAAGTAATAATAGTCGCGGCGAGGATAGCGGGCATAGATGCCGAAGTGCCAGTAGCCGGCATTCCATCTCAACGGACGGTAGAAGTAAGCAGCCTCGACGTATGCGCGGTACTGCCAGTCGCAGAGGATGTAACTTAAATCCACATTGCGATGCGACCAGTATGCGCCATAGAGGTCGTCTACGGTGTTGACGCTCATGAGGTAGTCGAGGTTTATCTCATAGGCTGCTTCATACTGCTCTTCCGTCAGATTCAGCTCGTAGGCCATCTTGTCGGTCAGAAAGAGTGCCTGTGCTCGAGCCTGCTCGTAACTCATTGCGCTGGTCGATGCGCTGAGCATGAGGGATGCGACGAGGGTAAGAACCATCTTTCTCATAATTTTTGCCTTTTGATTGTTTCATTCATGTGTCGGGTACTGTGCTCCGGAAAGCGTTTCCCTGACTTTCACGATGCAAAGGAACAAAGAATAAAACGGATGATGAAAGGATTTCCCCTACTTGTGGGAGGAATTTCCCTAAAGTATGAATGGGGGAAGAAAAAGACAGGGCGCAGGGCAGGTAGCAGATGGTATGTCAGCAGGGAAATGGCAGGGTATGCCGTGTGTCTTGCCGTCTTTCCGCAAAGCCCCTCTTTTCTTTTGTCGCGGTGCATGGGTCTTGTCATGTGTGTCAGGGTAAGATGTGAAACCTGCTCGCCGCTGTCTCCTGCTTTGTCACCTCTTTTTAGAACCGGCCTTATTAAATATTGTCTAAAACATTTCCAAATACGGAAGAAAAGTCCTAATTTTGCAAAGGATAGACTGTGTCCGGCAAATGGAAAGCACGCTTTCCTTGCCCTCGTCGGTCTTGTTCTGCAGAAAACAGAGAATGATGGAATATCATGTAACTTGTAGCAAATGCCATCGTGTGTTTACGATTACGGCGGAAGGCGGTGATTCGATGCATTGTACCTGTCCTTATTGCGGACAGGGACTGCACGTGAACCTTCCGGCAGTGGCGCAGCCCGTTGTCTCTCCCGTGGTGCAGCCGGCTGCCGTTCAGGAGGACAGGCCGGGAGGAGGCATCTGGCTGAAGATTCTGGTGACGGTGCTGACCGTCCTTGTCGTCGGCGGGCTGGGATTCTTCGGATTTGCCGTCTGGCAGGACAGACAGGAGGCGGCAGAGCAGGAAATCCGTTTACAACGGAAAGCCCATGCCGACTCGCTGATGCAGATCCGTGCACAGCAGGATGCGCAGGCACGTGAAGACCAGCGCAGGGAGAAGCAGCGGCAGGCGGTATGCAGTTTCCTGCTGTCGTTCTATCGGCAGGCCGTCTTCACCACCGATGACGATCCCTCCTACTATGCCCGCTATCTTACACCTTATTGTCGCCAGATGATTTTCGGGGTGGATCCCGGTGATGGGGCGGAGGACAGATGGGAGAGCTGGTGGGCTGCTTTCGGCAATTTCAACAATGAATATGATTTTGAAGAGCTGTCCCGTAATCTGCGGATAACTCCCGTGGATGACAACTGGTACAAAGTCAGGCTGTCAGAGCATGGCCTGACGGAGACCCGGAATATCCGGGTCAAGGTTTCGGACGGGCATATCCTCATCGATGATGTAAGGTGAGATTTCAAAGAAAGGAGAACAGAACATGCAATTTCAGATAGCCTGCAGACATTGCCGTCGCCCGTTTGCCATCGAGGCGGAGCCGGGCAGGACATTAAGGTGCAACTGCCCTTATTGCGGAGAGGGTATGACGGTGGCCACGCCGGCCGGCGACACCGCTGCCGTGCCGGTGGCTGATCCATCGAAGACGGTAACAGATGACCTCCGTAGGACGGCCAGCGTCCGGCAGCCGTCGGTGAAAGGAAGGCTGGTGCGGAAAGTAACGGTCGTCTTTGTCGTTTGCTGGCTCGCTGTCATCCTGCTGTCAACACTCTTATATGTGATTTTTTCATCGATGTCAAATTAAACAATAACACACTCAGAATATGAAACAGACAAAGATAGTATGCTCCATCAGCGACCGGCACTGCAATGTCGATTTCCTCAGACAGCTCTTTCTCTCTGGGATGAATGTCGTCCGTATGAATACGGCTCATGCCACGCAGGACGGCATCCGGGAGATCATCCGGAACACACGTGCGGTCTCTCCTCATCTGGCCTTGCTGATCGATACCAAAGGCCCGGAGGTCAGGACGACGGGGCTGGAGAAGCCGATTCACTACCAGGCGGGAGACATGGTGAAGATTTTCGGTCGTCCTGAAATGGACACGTCAAAGGATATAATCAATGTGTCCTATCCGGATTTCGCACGGGATGTGAAGGTGGGCGACCATGTCCTTTTTGATGACGGTGCATTGGACATGGAGGTGATAGAGAATGACGGTCCGATGCTGGTGGCACAGGTGAAGAACGAAGGTGACCTCGGTGCGCATAAGAGTGTGAATGTTCCCGGCGAACACATCGAACTGCCTGCGCTGACGGAGAAAGACAAGCGTAATATCCTGTTGGCGATCGAGGAGGACATCGACTTCATCGCCCACTCCTTCGTCCGTTCCGCCGCCGATGTGCAGGAGGTTCAGAAGATACTTGACGAGCACAACTCGGATATCAAAATCATCTCGAAGATTGAGAACCAGGAGGGTGTTGACAATATTGATGAGATCATCGACGCTTCTTACGGAATCATGATTGCACGCGGCGACCTGGGCATTGAGGTGCCGATCGAGCTGATTCCCGGCATCCAGCGCAGCATCATCAACAAGTGCATCCTGAAGAAGAAACCGGTTATCGTGGCTACCCAGATGCTGCATACGATGATCACCAATCCCCGTCCTACCCGTGCAGAAGTGACCGATATTGCCAATGCCATCTACAGTCATACTGACGCACTGATGCTGAGTGGTGAGACGGCGAGCGGGAAGTATCCCGTCGAGGCAGTCCAGACGATGGCACGTATTGCGGAAGCGGCAGAACGGGATGCCCACAAGCGTGGACATATCACGGTGCCCATGACGAACCCCAATGACCAGCGTGAGTTCCTTTCGCGAAGTGCCATTGAGGCTACGGAACAGTTGGGGGTGAAAGGAATCATCACCGACAGCGAGACGGGGCAGACGGCACGTAACCTTGCGGCATTCCGTGGCCCCAATCCGGTGCTGGCGATCTGTTACAAAGAGAAGGTGCAGCGCTGGCTGAATCTGAGCTATGGCATCATCGCCGTTTACCAGCAGAAGCACCAGTCCAGTCAGGAGATGTTTACGGCCGCCTTGCGTATGCTTCGCCAGAAGGGATATATCGATTTGGACGACAAGATCGCCTATCTGTCCGGTTCGTTCGGCAATGGGGGTGGAACGACATTCCTTGAGATCAATAAGGTAAGTGAGGTGTTCGACCGCAGCTACCGTTTCCATCTTCCTGAGGTACAGGAGACTATGCCGGAGGAGGATGATAAGTAATATTTTTCCGAGGTACAGGGGAATGTGCCGTAGGAGGATGACCAGTAATGCGGGAAGCAGGTCTTGATGTTCTTCCCCCATTCCTGACAATGACAGAAAGAGTCATATCAAACTCTGCTCATGAGTTTTGATATGGCTCTTTGAGTATCATTTCCAGACGGTTACCGTCCGGTGGAATCTAAACGGTATCGCTGTCCATGTATGATTTCCTTTCCGCCGGCAATCACCCATGGTCCCAGAGGAGGCGGCTCTCTCCTTTCATCCAATAGGTTATGCGTTGGCTTTTGTCAGTACAATGCTTTTCTTCACTTCCTTCTGATAATGAACGCTCCCAACATGTAAGACCGGTTCTTTTGTGTACAGCCCCGGAGGAAGTAGATGCCGTCGGGGATGGTCGTGATGCTGATCTGCATGCCGTTCCTGGATGTGCCCTTGATGCTGCGGAATGGCTGTCCCTGCATGGTCTGTATTTCATACCGGATGATGTCTGCCTGTCTGGTACGGATCGGAAGTACAAGTGTTGTGCCGTCATTGGGCAGCAGGGAAGGGGATGCCTGCTCCCGGAGCGTGACGGTCTCCTGCAGGGGATCGCTCTCTTTGCCGTACCGGTTCATGGCCGTGATGGCAAAGTGCAGTGCCGGATCCACCTGCCTGAGATGCAGCGAACGGCCGGTGTAACGCCCCGATACCAGATTGCGTGCATTCCGGATGTCGACCGGAAAGGAACGGCTGGCATATATATTATAATAAGGTGACGTACCTTCCCAGTTCATGCTTACCGAACCGTTCTCCAGCCTCTGTATGAGCGGAGTGTGTGCCGGCAGGGTGGGGGGAGCTACGGACTTCCCGCCCTGTATGGCAGGCGGCAGTGCAGGGGTGGCATTGAACTGCTGTTCGAAGTCGTAGATGCCCTGTTTGTTGGAGGTGAGGAAATAAGAACGGAAATGGGCGTGTCCCATGCCGGCATCCCGGCTGACGTACATCTGGCGTGTCATGTCGTCCAGGGTCCAGTTCCCCTCGCGTGGGTCGAGGAAGTAAGTACCCAGACCGGTCACGACTTCTCGTCCGTGTGCATTCTCCATCCAGTCTGCAATGAAAGGATAATAGTTCTCTCCGCGGAAATACTGCATGGGATAGAGCTGGTCCATCAGTCCTGTCCGGAGCCATTCTTGTGCCTCCTGGGCCACACGGTCACGTGCATTGAAGTTCTTTGAACTGTAACGGCTGAGATCGGAGTATTTCCCGACGGGCGAACAGGATATCTTCACCCATGGCTTTATGGCTTTCACCTCATCGTGGATGGCGCGTACGATCGCTGTGATATTGTTCCGGCGGTCGTCGGGAAAATCACCGTTCCGGTAGGTCGGCCGTGGCCATCCGTCAGGATAACGTATATAATCGAGGTTGATGCCGTCTACTTCATACTTCTTCACGATTTCTGCACAGATGGCGGCAAGGTAGGCCGGGACGTTCGGGTCTGCCGGATCGAGATAAGAGCCCGTTTTATAGTTCCTTATCCGGAAGCCCTTTTGTCTGAGCAGTCTGCACCCCAGCGAGTTCTTCGCCCCCGCAGGGATTGTTGCTATCCACGCATGGAGTTCCATGCCGCGTCTGTGACATTCTTCCACGGCAAAAGCGAGCGGATCATAACCGAAGCCCGGTGCCCCGCCTTCGGTTCCAGTGATGCACCGGTCCCATGGCTCGATGGCAGATGGATAGATTGTCGCCGCCCTTACGCGGGTCTGCAGGAGCACGGTGTTGATATTTGCCCGCTGGTAACTGTCGAGGATATCTATAAGCTCCTGCTTCTGTCGGCTGATGCCTGCTTCCGATTTCGCATAGGTCTTGGGCCAGTCGAGGTTGGAGAGGGTCGTAAGCCATACGGCACGTGTCTCGTACTTGGGCTGGTGTCGGGTGAGATAGTCGGTGAGACTTGTCTGTGCCTGGACTGTAAGGGTCGGCGTGCAGAACAAGATGGTGAGAATGGTCTCCTTTATGTACTTTCGTTTCACGATGCTTGGGTGTAAACTTATTGTGAGTTCCAGAGCGGTCATATTTCATGCTCAGGATTCTGTCATGCCGGACCGGTCTGTTTTCCCTTGGTTGCGCATGGAACAATGGGAGTATCGGCCGGCTCTGGATTCTGTCATGCCGGATCGGTTCCTTGGTTGCGCATGGGACAATGGGGTTTTATGGGATGACCTCACAGAAAGTCAGATGGATTCGATGAAGTTCAGGTCGGTTCTGAAAATCCCATATGGGCAGACGGCTTCTATGCGGTCTGTCAATGTTTTACGTCTTGCTTCTATGCGGTGTCTTCTGTTTCCCCTTTCAGTTGCATAATCAGCCCTGTCTCTTCAAGGTGAAAGCTGTCCCTGTTCGTCTCAAAGACGGCAACTCAGCCAAAGAGCCAGGACCGGCCTTCATGGTCTTAGGAGCATACGAGTTTGCGTGTGCCGTCAGCCTGCTCTTCTATTGTGATCTTTACGACATCCTCCGGGAGTATTCCCTCTATGAGTTCCGGCCATTCAAGGAGGCAGAGGCAACCGCTGTAAAAGTAGTCCTCGTAGCCCATGTCATAGACTTCTTCCAGCTTCTTGATGCGGTAGAAGTCGAAGTGGTAGATGGGATTGCCCTGTCCGTCCGTGTATTCATTGATGAGGGAGAAGGTGGGCGACGTGATGACATCCTCGACACCCAGAACCTCACAGAGAGCCTTGATGAACGTTGTCTTTCCAGCTCCCATCTTGCCATAGAATGCGAACACTTTTCCTTTTCCCATCCCTTTGATGAATTCTTTTGCTGCCTCGTGGATGGTGTCGAGGCTCTTGATTGTAATTTCCATATTGCGTTGTAATTTGTAAGCGGTGATAGGCGGTGATAAGCGGTGATAAGCGATAATGATGATAGGCGATGATGGATGGTGATAAGTGATGACAGGCAAACATGACATCAGCAGCGGGCAATCCGCCAGATGTCCCCTCCTCCGGAGTGGTTGTGGGGAGAGGTCTTATCTCTTTCTCGGAGTCAGTGTCACCAGGGGTACGATCATCTCCTCCATCGATATGCCGCCATGCTGGAACGTGTCCTTATAATAAGACACATAATAATTGTAGTTGTTCGGATAGGCGAAGAACGAGTCGCCGGTGGCGAACACATAGCTTGTGCTCAGGTTCGGGGTCGGCAGCTGTGCAAGGTGGGGATTCTTGATGGTGAAGACCTGCCGCGCATCATAGTTGAGGTTCTTCCCTAACTTATAGCGCAGATTGGTGTTCGTGTTCCTGTCACCGATGATCTTCACAGGACTGGTGGTGCGGATGGAACCGTGATCGGTGGTGATGATGACCTTGTAGGCCGACTGTGCCAGCTCCTTGAAAACATCTGCCAGCACGCTGTGACGGAACCAGCTGAGCGTAATCGAACGGTAGGCACTCTCGTTGTTTGCCAGCTCGCGTATCATCCGCATCTCCGTACGGGCATGGGAGAGCATATCGATGAAGTTGACGACGAGCACATTGAGGTCGTTCTGTTCCAGGTTTCTGTACTGCTGCATGAACTTGTCAGCACCTGCCGAGTCGTTGATCTTGTGATAGGAGAAGCGGTCGTGGCGGCGGTAGCGTTCAATCTGTGTTTCGATGAGCGGAGCCTCGTTGAGGTTCTTCCCCTCTTCTTCGTCTTCATCCACCCACAGGTCAGGGAACATCGTCGCTATCTGCTGGGGCATCAGACCACTGAAGATGGCGTTGCGTGCATACTGTGTGGCGGTCGGCAGAATGCTCATATAGAGGTCTTCCTCTATGTCGAACATATCGCCGATTTCCTGCGAGAGGATGCGCCACTGATCGAACCGGAAGTTGTCAATGACGATGAGAAACACTTTCTCCCCTTTGTCTATCAATGGGAACACCTTGCGTTTGAAGATGTCAGGACTAAGCAGCGGGCGGTCGTCCTCACTGTCTGTCTGCGGCTTCCTGCTGTGTGCGGCCAGCTTGGAAAAACCGTTACCCGACCTTCCGTCCTGCGGTGCCACCCAGTCGAGATAGTTCTTTGCAATATATTTGGCAAAGCCGTTGTTGGCTTCTTCCTTCTGCATTTTCAGCATCTCGGTCATGTTGCTGTCGGCACTGCTCAACTCCAGTTCCCAGTGTACAAGTCTGCGGTAGACCTCCTTCCAGTCGCCGAACGTACGGCATTCTGCTATCTGCATGGCAATCTGCTGGTAGCTCTGCTGATAACTGCTCTGCGTCACCTCTGTCACAATCTCCTTCTGATGGATGTTCTTCTTGAGCGTCAGAAGAATCTGATTGGGATTGACCGGCTTGATGAGATAGTCGGCGATTTTCGCACCGATGGCCTGGTTCATGATGTCCTCCTCCTCGCTCTTTGTCACCATGACGACAGGCGTGGCAGGCTGGATGTCCTTTATCCGCTGCAGCGTTTCGAGTCCCGACAGACCCGGCATCTGCTCATCAAGCAATACGAGGTCGAACGTCTGGGTCTGGCACTGTTCGATGGCATCCGCCCCATTGCTCACCGTAATTACTTCATATCCTTTCTTCTCAAGGAAGATGATGTGAGCTTTCAGCAGTTCGATTTCATCATCCACCCAGAGTAATAATCCGTTGTTCATATATTATAACCTCTGTTTTTAGAACCCCTCCAGGTCGTAGTACTCATCCTCAATGTCGGGCTGGACGGGCTGTTTCTTTTTATTGTTCTTGCTGTTTGGCTTGTTCTTGTCCTGTTGGGGTTCATCATCGCCGAAATAGATAACCGGACCGTCGTCTACAGGCTTCTTCCTTGCCGGGACTGTCTGCGGTTTCTGCGGAGCAGGCTGTTGTGTCTTCGGTACAGCAGGCTTCACCGGCGTGATGGAGTCATCCGGCTTTACGGGGCTGACGGGTGCAGACGGTACGGTCAGCCCGGCAGGGTGCTCCTGCTTCACAGAATCGGTCTGCTTCACCGGTTTCTCTTCCGGCATAATATATGTATTACCGTCCTCTCTCTCCGTCTTCTTCTCCGTTGCCGGTTTCTTCTCCTCTACCGGTATCTCAAAGGTGCTGCCGTTCTGCTCCGTATCCTTTTGCTCTGTCTTCACCGGCTTTGGCACATCCAGCGGGATGGTCGTCGTGTTGTCAGCAGGCACATCCTGCGTGTCCGGATAGAGGTCAGGAACATTTCCCTGCTTCTGTTCAATCTCCTGCTGCAGGTCACGTTCGCGGGGCGTCGCCACCTCTGCCGGTTCGCTGAGCAGATAACGGCGTGTTACCGCCAGCGGTGCGAAATGTTTCGCATAGAACGCTTCATAATCCTTGTAGCTGTAGGCGGTACCTATCAGCCTGAGATTCTTGTCACTGATGATGATGCCCTTCGCCGTCCTGCCCATCTGCTGCATGACAGCCTTCGACGCAAAGAGCTGCCGGGCATACTGATAGGCCTCGTCGAAACTGCGGAAGCCCGATACCTGCATCTGGTGCAGGCCGCTGAAATCCTGTATCTCGATCTCGAAGTTACGGACAAGGAAGTTCGTGAAGTTGAACCGTGCCAGTTCGAAGAGCAGCTTGTTCTCGTTCAGTGAGTCAGGATGGTAAACGAGCAGGAATCTGAAGTCTATGTCACGTTCCGGCGAGAGCCTGGCCTGCTGGATGCTGTCGCTGTCGTTCAGCACGTTCGACCGATAGTTCCAGACATTGTCGAGGTCGAACTTCCCGCCACGAAGCCTTTTCCCCGCCTCTACGCCATTGACAATCATGCCTGCCATCTCGCTGATGCGGCTGCCCGGATAGTTCTTCACCACCTCCTTCATGTCACTGATACAGCCCGCAGGATCGCCGCTGTTCAGCCTGCCCAGTCCCCCGATGAAGAGGAACTTGTTCCGGTTGGCTCCCATGGGGAATCGTGTCCCGGAAATCCGGGTATTGGCCGCCACCTCTCCGTAACGCCCCTGCTTGAAGGCATCGTAGGTCGCTGCATAGAGCGAATCCTCTATCTGCACGCCGAACCGCAGGTTCTGTTTGTAATAGGGATCGGTAAGGAGAACCGTCCACTTGCTCTTCGGATATTTCCGGCTCAGCCGGGCGACGTAGCTGTCTGCCATCTGCTGGTCGCCCTTCCGCATATAAAGAAGATAGAGGTGATAGTACACATCGTCCATCTGTTCATAGTCCGGATAGTCGTCTGACACACGGCGCAAGGCCTTTTCGGACAACCGGAGATTGTCAAGCCTGTCCTTGAAGATTACGCCGGAATGGTGCAGACCGTCTTCCAGTATCCTGTTGCTTGCCTCCAGCTGTGCTGGGGTAAACGGAATCTGTGCCAGATAGTACTCCCGCTTGTGCGGATCGTTCTTCAGCGAGTCTCTGGCATTGTCAATCGAATCCTGCCGTGCCTCGGCCTGCAGGATAGAGTCCCGCTGCTGGTCGGTCAGTTCGATGGGCGTCTTCGTATCACCGATCCTGCCCACGACTCCTTGGTTGATGCGCTGCCAGTTGTCAATGTTCTCACGCTTTCCCCATAACTGCTGGAATGTGATTTTACCCTGCTGGACAGCCGTCGGACTGTAGAAATACCACGTGCTGCCCTGCTGACGGCGGTTGTCCTGCCGGCTGACGTTTCCAAGGCTGTTGCTTCCCATGTCGCCTCCGTTGCCTTGCTGTCGGACGTTGTCCTGTCCCTGCTGCTGGCTTCTCTCTTCCTTCTCCTTCTTCTTCAGTGCTGCGATGACACGGTCAATCGCCGCATTGCGCTCTTCCTCCGGGCACTTCGCAAGGTGCTGGAGAGAGTCCTGGAGCTGTACGGCATCTGTATAAGGAGCCAGCTCGTCCAGTATCTTCGACCGTTCGGAAAGCTGTTCGTAGTCCTTGCGGTCCTTGTCGAGCAGTCCGATGGCTTCACCGTAACAGCGTCGGGCATCACCGAAACGCTCCTTTGCCCAGTAGAGGTCGCCGAGATGGAGCAGCAGCACTCCTTTTTCGATACCGCTCCTTGTGGCTTTCCGGTTCCCCTGTTCGTAGGCGTTGACGGCGGCAAGCGTGTCCCGGTCGGCGAGATAGATGTTGCCCATGGCATAATACACCTGATCGAGATACTCCTTGTTGTTGTCTGAAGCAGCCATGTGTTTCAGCTTGCCGACCATCTTCTTCGACTGTCCCTTTGCGGTAACCTCGGTCTGCGCTATACGCGCATTGAAGGCCAGCTCGTAGGGGGGATTGGCACGGATTACCCGCTGGAAGGCCTTGTAGGCTTCCGTATTCCGTCCGAGAGCGGCAAGCACCTGCCCGAGAAGATACAGTTCGCGGGCTTTCTGTTTCCGGCGCATTTCATGCTTGATGACCCTCTGGAGATAAGGGACTGCCTTGCTCAGTTCGCCTGAGTGCAGATAATAATCCGCATAGGTATAGTCCCATTCCTTTACGGCCCGCCAGTCCAGGGAGTCCCGCTGCATATTTCGGATAATGTCCTCAGCGTCATAGAGCCATCCTTGTTCTATGTAGCATTTCGCCAGCCATGCCCTTGCCTTCCCGTAGATGGCAGGCTGTCCCTTGTAAATGCGGCTCATGTAAGCGAAGGTGGCGGCCGCTTCCTCAAAAGCCCCTTCGTGGAACTGCGACCGTCCCATCAGCATCCATGCCTTCCACAGGAAAGGATTGTATTCACGGCGTGAGAGCCATTCGATGTCGCGTTCGGTCTTCCGCCTGTTCTTGGTCCACTCCGGTCTCTTCTTGACGCTGTGCCGGGCAATGGCTTTCTCTGCCTTCTCTATCGCCCGGTCGAAGCTGCCCTTGCCCAGTTCACGGCTGTTCTTGTTGCCGACAGGATAGAGCGGTATCAGCTCGGTGAAGTTGTCCTTGTTTCCTTTTTCTTTTTCCAGTGAGCCGTCGATGTAAGCCTGCGCACCATTATAATAGACATTATAACGTGTGTTGAAGGCCTGCCACCAGCGCGACTGCGAGGTGTTGTTCTTCGTGGAGCAGCCGGCAGCAGCCAGCAGGACGACTGCCGGGAGAAGGGAAATGATATGTCGGATAGTTTTTTTCTTCACGTTTGTTTTTGTTTTTCCAGAGACTGTGCCTCTGAAGCCGGGACATATTTTCGGAATGGCTGAGCAGAGCAGAAGACAGACGTTTAGCCCTCGATCATCGCTATCAGCTCGTCCTTGATCTGGTCGGGGACATTGATGTCCCGCAGAATGAGACTCCTGTTCCATCCTTTCGCTTCATGCGGCTGCATGGTGTAGAGCACCTCGGCGAACTCTTCTGCTTCCTTGTCGGTATACTGGTCGGACTGCCGCCCGCGGAAACGGTCGAGCTCTTCGTCGTCATAATACTCTACCTCCTTCGTAGCGGCTTCCATCATGCAGACCTGTTCGCACTTGTCGTCCGTCCCGTCACAGGAGGAGCAGTCGCCCGATGCGAGCATGACGACCTCCGGCTCTCCCTCTTTCCTCCGAGCGAACTTGGTCGTCAGGGCTGCGACAATCGCCAATAGTAGCAGTGAGCATATACCGATAACGAATATATCCATTCTTTCTTTTTTAATCTGTCTGTATATAAAAGGTGAACTTCTCCTGTTGTATGCGAATCGCATAGAAGATTCCGCCCCCCTTTGTTCCTGTTGATTTCCGGCAGCCATGCCTTGGTTTTTCAACCGGGTATTTACTGGCTTCCAGCCGGACATCGACAGGGCTTCTTCCGGGTGTCAGTCGGAGGACTGCCAGATGTTTTTTCAATGCGTGATCATTTACAGACCGGTTGCTTGTTGATGACGTTTTTAGTGATAGGAAACAGAGCCTGGCTTTAGGATATCTCCGTTGTCCCCCTCCTTGGCAGTCTGGTGTGAAGCAACCGGCTAATCCGTCTGTACGATATGGAATCCGGCCTTTCGCAGATCGTTCCAGTAATGAGGGTAAGACTTCGACACCACCTCCGGGTGGTTGATGCCGATCCGGCCCAGCCGGATGGCCAGCGGAGCAAATGACATTGCCATGCGGTGGTCCTCATAAGTGTCTATGACAGGCTGCGCCGCCGGTTCGCAGCGGTCACCCTCCCATGACAGTTCTGTCCCGCTGTCAGCATGGAGGATGTAGCCCAGCTTCTCCATCTCCGTCTTCATCGCCTCGATACGGTCGGTCTCTTTGATTCTCAGGCTTCCAAGCCCTGTGAAGTGGAACGGTATTCCGAGGACAGGACAGGTGGCAATGAGCGTCTGTGCCAGATCGGGCTGATTGGTAAAGTCATAGTCCATGCGGTTCAGCATGCGTGAGTGGCGTGTCAGCGTGGCATCAGTCAGCCGGTCGGCCTCTCTGTCGGCAAAGGCAGTCTTGATACCCAGCAGAGAAAAAATGTACCGGACAGCAGAATCGCCCTGCCGCGACCCGTCCATCATGCCCGGCAGAACGACTTTCGACCCCAGCTCATCCGTCAGTGCGAGGACTTCATACCAGTAGCTCGCTGCCGTCCAGTCGTTCTCTATCGTATAGGGACGCTGCCGGTAGGGCTGCGGCTTCACCGTGATGCTGTCGATGTCCGTCCACTCTGCTGACACGCCGAACTGGTGCATCAGGTGCAGGGTAAGGTCGATATAGGGCCGGGAGACAATGCCGCCAGTGAGCTTCATTTCCAGTCCCTTCGTCAGGATAGGGGCTATCATCAGCAGTGCCGAGATGTACTGTGAGCTGACGTTGCCGGGTATCTCCAGCCGGCCGCCCTCCAGCTGTCTGCCACGGATGCGGAGCGGAGGGAATCCTTTCTCTCCGGCATATTCGATTTCCGCACCCAGGTAACGCAGCGCATCTACGAGAACCCCGATCGGACGGTGCTTCATCCGTTCCGTACCCGTTATCGTATGTTCGCCTTCCGTGACGCTGAGGTATGCCGTCATGAAGCGCATGGCCGTACCGGCCGCCTTGATGTCGATGACTTCCGGCCGATGTGCCAGGGCACGGATGATCACCTCCGTATCGTCACAGTCCGACAGGTTCGCCGGTGTTATGTTCCCTCCTGTCAGCGCATGGATAATCAGCGCACGGTTGCTGATGCTTTTCGATGCTGGGAGCTGGATGCGGGTATCAACGTGTCGGGGGGGAGTTATCGTGTATTGCATCGTATGCTGTGCAGATTGATTACAAGACAAAATTACAAAATAAACTTGGCATGAGAGAAAAAGAAGTCAAAAAGTTTGCTAATCTCACAGAAAGTTTGTAATTTTGCACTGCTTTAAACAGGACGGGATGTAGTTCAGTAGGTTTAGAATGCTGGTCTGGGGGACCAGTGGTCGCCAGTTCGAGTCTGGTCATCCCGACAAACAAGACAGCGGGAGGGATTGATTGTCAATCCCTCCCGCTGTCTTGTTTTAGTCATGGGCATCAGCCCCTTCCGCCTGTGCGAAACGTCACTTATTTCTCAGATTCCGTGATGCTGTCCGGCTTTACAATGCCGTGAATGCAGCTACAAAGCCGAAGATGATGCCCGGTGTGTTGGCAATGGCCAATGGCCAGTCGCGCTTCTCTTTGAACAGACCGTATGATACCCATAGAGTACAGTTGATGCCTGCCATGAACGGCTGGATAAAGGTTCCTTTGTGTCCGGCGAGGTTGTTCTGTATCTGCGGAAAATAGAAGATATACATCAAAACCGATGTCACCATACCGATCCATCCCATGGATGTGAAGAACTTTTCTTTTGTCATGATTGTATTTGTTGATGAAAGAATGTCAGATGAGCTGTTAATCGTTGTATCTTCTGTTGCTTGGCTCATCTTTGCCAATGCAGAAGAGGATGAGCATCATCAGCCAGGGCGTACCTAACAGGCTGAAGAGAATCCAGAGAGCCACATTCCGGTTTCTTTTGCGTGCCATGATGGCAACGAGGAAATACCAGATGAGGTAGAAAGCGGCACACAGAAGGATGGTGCCGAGGGCAAAGGTTCCTCCCAAGAGGCTTGAGAGGGCGTCTCGAGCACTCTCATGGTTAGCTGCAAAGGTAAATGATGCCGTGAATATGGATAGGCAGAATGTGATTAATCTTTTTGATATCATTTTATTTTAGCTGTATATATTGATGGGCACAAAGTTAATACTTTTAGGGAGAATACATCTGCAAATGGGAGAAAAATATAGTCGTATGTTTTTTTTGTGACATTCTTGTGACGTTCTTTGTTTCCTCTTTATCTGTTTTATCTGTATTTCCATCCGTAACTTCCTTTCAGCGGGCAGTCTTTCATTGTCTTTGGAAAAGCGGGCTTCTTTATCAGGTAGAGAACATAAGGCAGGTTCTGGAAATCCATCAAAGGTGATTTTCAGAGCCTGCCTTAAATCTTCAGGTTTCTCCGTGTAATGCAGTTTTCCGCTTTCCCTGTGTTCTCTGTGTGAGGATAAAAGCTCACGGAAACGCCATCTTTCAGAGTGTATGCCCTCACAGAGTCACGGAACTCGCGGAGCCTTTAATGAAAGGCGGGGCATGGAGAGATCTCTAAGTTTCCCTTTTTACCTTTTATTTTTCCAACAGAGAGTGCTCCTGAACCTTTGCTTTTACTGCAAGTTGTTACCATCCGGGCAACAGACAGCAAGCGTGTGAACCCTCAACACGACTGGTGCGGGTTCTCAACACGGCAGGTGCCGGGCATCAGTACATCGGCAGGAGGCCGGTTTTGTTTCTGCTGCGATTCTGTCGTAATTACTCAAACCACTTCTGTATCGCATCCATCAGCGGTGTCAGCTCTCGGTCGTGTACACGACCGTACCGGTCGGTCATCTGCATGGCGTAGGCAATGATGAGGCGGCGTTTGGCACGTGACATGGCTACATAGAACTTACGTGCGTCTTCCTCGTCCTGCTGTCTTGTTTTGTTGTAGACGTTCGGGTAGCGTCCGTCTGCGGCATCGAATAGGATGACGTTGTCAAATTCCAGCCCTTTTGCCTTGTGTACGGTTGTTACGTAGACCCGCTCAAGGATGCTCCGGCTGTTGCAGAAGTCGGCCTCTTTCAGGGTGTTGATGTCCATGATGTACTGTGAAAGCTGTGGAGCGAGTGCATTCGGGACATTCCTGTCTGTCAGCATATCGATGCGGAGATAGCGTAGGATATACGATAATCGTGGAATCTCGTTGATCAGCCCGTCAGAATGAAAACAGTCGTAGGTAGAGGAAAGTTCTTTCGCAAGGGCTGGCTCATGGTTATTTGAGCGTCTGTAAAGCCGTCCGACGGCTTCTTGGTACCATTCACCGTAATTCCTGCGGAGCGCATCGGCAAATGGCCGGACTTTCGGATGACGAAGGAAGGCGGTCTGCTTCGCCTGTTTCTCACTTGCCTTCCTGGCACAGAGGTGTACGAGGCTTATGGTTGCCCTCACGTCATCTATCGCCCGGTGACTGTTCACCCCCTTCAGCCGGAAGGTCTCGAGCAGGCTCTCCAACTTGTAGGAGTGGAGGCCCGGGGCCAGTAGCCTTATCAGCTTGAGTGAGTCGAAACAGCGGTTTCCGTGTGTCTGCATCGTATCATTGCAATATCGTTTCAGGCAGTTGTCGATTATGTTGTAGTCATAGCTGGCATTATGCCCGAGGACTGGGCGTGTGCCGATGTAGGCAAGAAAGCGTTGCAGGGCATCTGCCGGGGCAAGCAGCCTGTCTGCGGCCATCTTCGCATGATAGATGGAATACATCGGGTTCTCCTTGTCGCCGAGCTTCGGCAGGATGGGCTTGTCGGTTTCAATGTACAGATCGAGCGGGTCGCCGATGATTTCCCCTCCCTTGATACGGATGGCGGCAATCTCTATGATGTCGTCACTGAACACGTCCAGCCCGGTTGTCTCCGTGTCGAACACGACGATTCCCGCTTCGTTATATGCTTGCAGGAACTCTGCCGTATAGCAGCTGCCCGGGTAGAGCAGGAAGTCGGAAGGCGACAGTGCGAGCTGTTTCAGCTTCCAGTTGAACCGCCGGGCAAGTGCGTGAGAGGGGAAAGCGTGCACTCCTTTCATAATACGCGTCCAAGCTATGGAATTATGTTCATTGGCAAGTACGCTCAGATGGGCCAGCAGCAGTTTGATGTCCGGCGTGTCGAAGAGGTCGCGCCCCGATACCTTGAAGTGAGTCAGACCCGCCTGTGTCATAGTGTCACTGATACGGTCAGCATCCGAGTTGGCACTGACGATGACGGCGGTACGCTCGTCTTTGTTCTGTTCGTAGAGACGGAGTGCCTCTTCGGTAACGTCGCGGCGTTCCGTTTCCATCGTGCTGCTGTGTATGATCCTCAGGTCGCCGGGACTGGCTTTGGCGTCGTTGTCTGATACAGGCAGCAGGTCGCGGTCGATCTGCAGTTGTCTTTCCGCATAGCTGTTGAACACATCGAGCAGGTATTTGGGGGAACGGTGGTTGCGTTGCAGATGGTGGATGTTCCCCTTGCAGCGCATCTTCAACAGTGTCAGCGTCTCGGTTTTCGCCCCCATGAAAGAAAAGATTGCCTGCTGTTCGTCGCCTAAGTACATCACCATCGGGTGGTCTTCTGCCGTCAGCAGGTCAATGATGGCAAGCTGCATACTGTTAAGGTCCTGCACCTCGTCCACCTGTATCCACGGATAACGCTTGCAGGTGGGGTCAGAGCTATAGATGTCGTATGTGTAAAGCAGCAGGTCCTCGAAGTCGAAGAGATGATTCTCCTCCTTGTATCGTGCATAACAACCGGCGTAATACATCTTCCAGAGCAGCACACGAATCCTATCAGCCAGCTTTCCATCAAGCCCCGGCGCATTCGCCTCGTCCATATATTCCTGTGCATGATGATAGATATTCACTACCGCCTGCTTGTCATATTCAATCTTTTGTGAGGCGCAGATATGCTTTACAGCTTCCCTGTCGTCATCCGTAAAACTCTCTGGATGAAGGTAATACTTCCATGGATGACCGTGTTCCATCTGATAGATGAAATGCTGGAAGAAGATAATCGTCTGATAACCTTTGTATCGGTTGAAGTCTTTTGTCACTCCTTCTTCGTCTTCATTGCGATAGTCTGCAATGATACTCACCGCCTCTTCATCATCAATGATGGCTGAATCGGCAGGTATCCTGCCCTGTTCAAAGAGAAACTTAGAGCAGAAACGATGCACGTTACCCACCATCAGTTCCGAGAAATCACCTCCCACCACCTTTTGAATACGGTTGGTCATCTCCCTTGCGGCACGGTTTGTGAACGTCAGGCAGAGCATGTCCTCATACTTCACACCCCTTTCCCGTGCGTATTTTATTCTCTCTGCGAGGATATGAGTCTTGCCACATCCTGGCGACGCCAGTACAAGATGATGTCCCTGACTTGACTCTACAACAGGAATCTGGTATTTATCTAAACTTGGTGTGTAGCTGTTTGCCTCCATAGAAAGTATTTTTATAGCAGTAGATGCTTCTTCTGCAAAAGTAAGAAAAAGATTGGAAATAACTCGTTGTCAACTTAAAAGAATGAAAATAAAATTGTAACTTTGCAATCGGACTCGGTGTGCAGGTGTGTACCCAGTCCCATTTTGTGGGTTAATAATTTAGCGTTTGCTATTTATTCAATAACGTTCAGGAAACTTGGCGGTAGAATGAACAACAAGAATGGATGAATAAGTGAACGTCCACGATAGCGTGGGCGTTTCTCATCTCTTGTTGTAGGTTTCCGCCAAGTACCTCTGAACGTGGATGAATGCGTCCACGTTTCACGTGTAGGTACTTGGCTATAACTTTCGTGAATTGAGTATACGGTATCGCATTAAAACGTTTTAATGCAATGACAAAAGAACAGACGACCATTTTAAAAGGTGTAGCTATCCTGATGATGTTGTTCCTTCACTTATTTAATGGTTCTAATCTGAGTACTGTTTGTGAACCTTTGATTTTTATTGGTGGTACTCCCCTTGTGCACATTATCAGTAGAGCCTGTAATCCTGTGGGGATATTTTTGATGCTGAGTGGCTACGGGCTTAGTTACACTTACTATCGAGGCAAATTGTCTGTTAGTGGACAAGAGCGTAGACTTTTAAAACTATACATCCATTACTGGCTCATATTGTTGATATTTGTCAGTATAGGATTTTTCGTAAAACCCAGTAAGTATCCAGGAAGTTTGTTGGATATAATAATGAATTTTACGAGTTTGAGTAGCAGCTATAACTCGGAGACATGGTTTTTGTTTCCTTATACCTTGCTGTCGCTTACATCTATCTGGATTTTTAAATGTATAGATAAATTAGGCAGCGTGAAGAGTATCGTCATTTCGTGGATTCTCTATATGGTAAGCTGCTATGTTATCAGTCGGTATATAGCTGTAAATAAATCATATACAGAGTGGTACACCTACATTCTAACTTATTTTAATGTGTTGTTTTCTTTTGTTATAGGAGCTGTATTCCATCGGCAGGTTGAAAAAGGTAAATCTTCTATACCTTTTTTATATTCACATAAGGTGGTTACCATCATGATCTTGTTGTTATTGATAGTCATTAATTGCTTTATTTCAAGTGCGGCTACTGCGTATATATTTGAATTTTCTTATATATTCCTGCTATTGCACTTAAGTTTTAATGGTATTGCGAAACGATTTCTTATGTCAATGGGTAAACAGTCTATGATTATGTGGTTAACCCACTCCTTCTTCTGTTATCATTTATTCCATGATTTTATTTACGGTTTCAAGTTTCCGTTAGTCATTTATATTGTACTGATAGTTATCAGTTATGTTGTTTCACTTCCCATCAGCTATCTTTCCAAGGCTGTTATCCGGCAAGTTCCTTTTTTGAGGTAACATCTTTCCTGAATCAGAAAACATTTTAGGCTGGCTTCCTGTTTCTCATGGGAAAGCGGCAGCTTTTCTCTAAAGGAAAAAGTAATTTCTTCATCCGGCGGGCTTGTAGTTCGGGAATTTTATCTAAATTTGTAGACATGGATTTTTATGTTTCTTGTAAATGCGAATAGAGAGGACTCTGGTATGGGCAAATTGAGATTGAAGAAGCATCTTGCCGCACTGCCGAAGGAAGATGTAATAAGACTTGTGCTGGATTTATATGATGCAAACAAGGAAGCGAAGATGTATTTGGAAACGTATCTTACACCTGATTATAGTGTAGCGTTGGAAAAATACAAGAAGATTATCCGTGATGAGTTTTTCCCTGCTCGGGGCTTTTCAGACAAACCTTCATTTGCAACCTGCCGTAAGGCAATCTCTGATTTCAAGAAGTTGAAGGCTGACGCCATCAGTCTTGGTGATCTGATGCTTTACTATATAGAGTTGGGATGTGAGTACACAATGACCTTCGGTGATATGTGGGAACAGTATTACACCACATTAGAAACGAATTTTGATAAAGCTCTGAAGCATATTTGTGAATACGGTCTTGAGGAACACTTCAGGCAGAGAATTAAAAGTATGCTTAACTCAACGGATTGTGGTTGGGGCTTTTCCGATACATTATGGGATATGTACTATGAGCATTTTGGTTACCAAGACTAAACTAACACACTTTATTTAAACAAGCATTGAGCCGCCTCTGTAGAATTAATCTGATAATAGACGGCTTAACTATTTAATATAAAGCTATGCAGGATTTTGCAGCGATTGACTTTGAAACAGCGAACTTTGAGCGGTGTAGTGTATGCTCGGTGGGTGTCGTGATAGTAAGGGGAGGGGAGATCGTTGATACTTTCTATTCCCTTATACAGCCCGAACCGAATTATTACCATTGGCGATGCGTACAGGTACACGGGCTGACGTGTGCGGATACGGATGATGCTCCTGTGTTCAGTGAGGTGTGGAAAGTGATTGAACCGATGATTGAAGGCTTACCGCTTGTGGCACATAACGCCCCGTTTGATAAAGGTTGCCTGAAGGCAGCGTTTTATACCTATCAGATGGATTACCCCGATTATGAGTTTTTTGATACGCTGAAAGCCGCTCGCCGCAGGCTTCCTGATCTCCCTGACCATCAACTGCAGACCGTTGCGGCCGAGTGTGGCTACGACCTTTCCAATCATCATCATGCCCTTGCTGATGCGGAGGCCTGTGCATGGATAGCGAGGGAGATTTTGTAGGAAAAGTTTTTGCTTAAATTCCACGCTGCTCTTTCGTTGACAGGGGACTGGTCAACTCTTTGCGTCTTCGCCTTTATGCGAGCAGATCCAGCTTCCTCCTTGAACGGAATATGCCCGTACTATGCAACCGACAGTGGAAACTGGAGCTGTCGCTCAAGAGAAATCGGCAGAGCCGAGAAATCCTGACTTCGTCACTTTTCCGAAGTAAGATTGTAAGCGTTTGATAATCAATGCTTGCGTCTTTGTCCAGGGTAACGCATAAAAAGGTTCTTCCGTTAAATACATAGATTGGAGAATAAAGGCTTATACATTTGCATGGTATGACTGTCCGAAATCAGATGGTCTTACAAAGGAGGATGGACTACAAGATAAGATGCAGAAAAGGCGCATTGATACGATGCCTGTCCATCAGCCTGTCTTTCCGTCTTCTTCAACTTATTCCCATATCATCGGTATTTGTAAACTGTTTTCATGTAACGCAAGGCAACACATGCCCTTTTAGAAGCTAAAAGGTGCCTGACTGGCTTGCAACAGGTGCTCTTTCGGCGTGTTACCAACGCCCTTTTGAAGTCCAATCAAGCACCTTTTCTGAACGGCTTGGCAACCAATTGATTTACTGCCGGTTAAAGACCTGCTTTTTGCACGTGTTTTTATATTTGCAGAGGAGCCTGTTAAAGCTTGTGTAATGGTTTTTCAAAATCTTATCTGTATTCTCAACGTATTAAAACGAAAAGGTTTTTATATCGGAGGAGGATGATAGAATAGCCAGTTGAACGGTCTTGGCCATGTTTTTGGTTAATGAATCACTTCGGTTCTTCCGTTAAAGCTATACGAAAAACATCTACGCATTTAACGGAAGAACCTAAAAAAGCGGATGAGATAGTGGGTTCATACCCCCTCTATACGAGAGATAATCCGAATTTTGAGTTCTCGTTGAGGTGTATTGGATGCTTTATTTTTCTTGGGTGGCGCAATGACGAAGTCTGTGAATAGGCAGATCTGACAAATCTTATCGTCCCCGTATGCCAATGCAGATTTTTAAGAACATGCTTATGATCCCTCTGGTATCACCGTCCCGTTGCTTGGTGAAACTGTTTTTCTGTTTTTCCTCATTCTATTTCTTCATGACGAAATATCTTCTTTTTTCTTTTCTTTTCTGCATACTATTTCGTATCTTTGTGCGCAATTAGAGACCATCAATTATATTGTGTTGGTAACTTCAGAATCGCATTAGACTTACATCTCCACATGAATGAGTTAGAGGTTTCGTTATGAGCCGGCTGTGCCCTTATGATTCCTTGTACTGGTTCATTTTTGTTTGTCTGATGCTTTTCTACTGAGACGGATTATGAATACCGCGGACAGCCAGTCAATCCCTGTTCTGTCCCGAAGCGGTAGCCTCCTCCTTCCTCGTCCACTGCTTGGCTTTTTCATGTCAAGGAGGAAGGGTTGTGTGTCTGCCGGTATTCATACCTTATTCCATTTTCCCTTATCTATTTTCATTGGCTTGCAGCAAGAACTGAAGCATAGACAAATCAAGTTTTATGAGAAGATTCATGATTCAGAAATGTTGGTCCAATATTTTTCGCGGATATTGAACTGAAGCGCATAAATGTAGTTATCGACCCGCAGTCCCAAGGTAAGAGCACACTTTTGAAGATTGCAAATTTCTGTGTATGGCTGGAGAAGCGCATAGAGCTTGGGCAGTCTACGGAATACTTTTGACAGAAAACGGATTTTGCAACCATTTATATACATTTCACAAACTGGAGGAATACATCCGTCCGGACTCTTTCATATCTTATGAAAGTGACTATATGATGTTCTCCTGCAGTACGTATCTAAAATGTTTGCTTTATGGATATAGGAGGTGAGGGGGGAAGTTCGTTAAAGCAAAAATAATAGTATGTAAATTGATTATCAGTCGTTGTAATAATAAAAAAACACATGATAGTTTTTGATATGTTCTTTGAAGAAGTTGTAAAATGAAGTCCGTATTTCTCTTTATAAAGAAGGTATATAGATTACTTAGAGAAAGGAAAAACAGACTGCAATTACTGATGTTTCGGCAGTTAAGTCTCCTGTTTCCAGTAAGAGATGATATCATAACTTTTAATAACTTTAACGGGAAGGGCTATGGGGATAACCCAAAGTATATTGCGGAAGAAATACTGAAACAGAAACTTCCATACAAGATTTTCTGGCTTGTTAGTGGGAAGGCTGATGGCAAGCTCCTACCTCAAAGAATAAAGCCTGTTAAGATTAGAAGTTTTAAAGGAATGCGGGTATTGGCCGGTTCAAAAGTTATCGTAAATAATGTGAAGAATCCTCTTCCTTTCATAAAGAAGAAAGGGCAGTACTATATTCAGACATGGCATGGTCCTTTTGGGCCAAAATACGCAGAGAATGATGCAAAAGAACACCTGAGTGCGTATTACATTAAACATTCTCAAAAAGAGTCCCTGATTACGGATCTGATGATATCAAATAGCAATTTGCAGACGGGAGAATTTCGTTCCGCTTATTGGTATAATGGTGAAATTATGGAAAGTGGTATGCCGCGTAATGACTTTTATTTTCAAATAGATGAATCTCAAAAGCAGTCCATAAAATATAGCTTGGGCATCTCTCCCCATAAAAAGATACTGCTTTATTGTCCTACTTTCAGGGATGACGGGGATACGGAGGTATACGATATTAACTGGAATAGTATTATCCGAGCTTTGGACAGCCGAAATGACGGAGAGTGGATTATTTTGATTCGGTTGCATCCTAATGTTCCACATCCGGAACATTTATTCCACTTTACTAAAAGAATTATTAATGTAAGCAGTTATCCTGATATGCAGCGTCTAATGGCTATCTGTGATTTACAGGTGACCGACTATTCTTCCACGCTATGTGATAGCATAATCTTGCAGACTCCTGTTATTCTATATGCACCGGACATAGATGATTACCAAGGATCACGTGGACTAAAACCCTTCTTTTTTAATTTGCCTTTTGTCCTCACTACAACAAACGAGGAACTGGAAAAAGTTATTTTAAATTTTGACTCGAAAGATTTTCTAAAGAAGATGGAAGCTTTCTCACAGGTGTATCAGGGTTTTGATGATGGTCATGCCTCTGAACGCATAGTTGAAAGAATTCATGATGTAATGACTGGTTGCTTCTCACGAAACAAGTATGGAAAATAAAGAGGATATAAAATCTAAGACTATTAAGGGATTTATCTGGCGTTTTGGAGAACGGCTGTCCTCACAGCTGGTCAGCTTTGTTGTCTCCGTTGTACTTGCTCGATTGCTGCTGCCAAAGGAATATGGAGTAATTGCCTTAACAATGGTTTTTATTAATATTGCAAGTTGTCTTGCAGTCAGTGGCCTAGGAACTTCACTCATCCAAAAGAGAGATGCTGATGAACTTGATTTCTCAACGATGTTCCATGCAGGGAATGCCTTGTCACTCTTCTTATATGCAATTCTTTTCATTGCAGCCCCTTTCATTGCTGACATCTACAAAAACGAAGTGATTACTCCTGTACTCAGGGTCTTAGGTTTGATTATCCCGATTTCTGCTATTAATTCCATTCAGCAGGCAA
This sequence comes from Prevotella multiformis DSM 16608, assembly GCF_000191065.1. Lineage (GTDB taxonomy): Bacteria > Bacteroidota > Bacteroidia > Bacteroidales > Bacteroidaceae > Prevotella > Prevotella multiformis. Next base: position 277,210 of record NZ_GL872282.1, on the reverse strand, counting down.
GCATATCACGGAAACTTGATTTCAAAAAATTCTTCTATGCAACGTTGATAGGCACGATTATATCAGGCTTCATAGGAATTTTCATGGCGTACCACGGCTTTGGCGTCTGGTCTCTTGTCGGGCAACAATTATCCAACCAGCTTGTTAATACTTTCACACTTAATAGGATTATAACTTGGAGACCGAAGTTGATATTCTCTTATCAACGATTTAAGGTGCTGTTCTCTTTTGGGTCTAAATTTATGGGTGCAAATGTCATCGGTTCTTTCTTCAATGAATTAAAAAGTTTCATTATCGGTATCAAGTATCAGCCTGCAGATTTGGCGTTCTATAATAGAGGTGACTCGTTTCCTTCCTTGTTTTCCAATAATATTAATAACACCATTAATGCTGTTTTGTTTCCGGCCATGTCGAAGGTTCAGAATGAACCGGAAGCTCTAAAGCGAGCTGTAAGACGTGCGATGATGACAAGTAGCTTTATCATGTGTCCGATACTCTTGGGACTTGCTGCAACTTCAGACAAACTCGTATTGATTTTATTAACGAAGAAGTGGCTGTCCTGTGTCCCTTTCATGCAGGTTCTTTGCTTCCAATATCTTTTCGGAATCCTTGGAACAGCTAATTTACAGGCTCTGAATGCCTTGGGGAGAAGTGATGTGACACTAAAGTTGGAACTCTACAAAAAGCCCGTTTACCCTTTACTCATTGCTGCAGGAATGTTTATCAGTCCTTTGGCTATTGCCATTGCCTGTACTTGTTATGGATTTGTTGGAACAGTCTTTAATTCCTGGCCCAACAGGAAGCTGATAGGATATAGTTTTAAAGATCAACTTAAGGATGTTTCTCCACAATTTGGAATTGCACTTGCCATGGGGGGAGTCATTTATCTCATAGGTCTTTTTCCACTGAATACTTTCGTTTCTTTCTTTATTCAGGTTGTTATGGGAGGTGCATTCTACATAGGAATGGCAAGATTCCTCTCCTTGGAAAGTTACAACTATGCTGTTAACACAATCAAGAATATCAGGAGAAAATGACACTCTTTTCAAAGGTAAATAGTTTTTATAAAGAAGGCGGGTGGCATCTTGTCAGACGAAAGATAGTCAATCGACTGTATAAGATAAGGGATGGATTCTTTTACCATTCAAGTGTATTTGTGCATAAGAATTATCTTCCGAAGGGGTTATCCTCTGAAATGTCAGACTGGCAGGCCTATCAGTATTTGAAACGGTGCAGCAGACACTTTCTGGATGATCTTCCAATATACGAGATGAAAAAAGGAACGCCCCCTCGTATTGTCTGGTGGTGCTGGTTGCAAGGAGAAGAAAATGCTCCCCTATTGTGTAAAGCTTGCCTGCGATCTATAAAGAAAAGCTTGCCACAATATGAAATAATTATTATTACCAACGAGAATTATCGGAACTATACGAATATACCCCGGTATATTATTGAAAAGTATGAAAAAGGCATCATTCTAGGAGCGCACTTTGCTGATATTCTCCGTACAGACCTTTTGGTACGTAATGGTGGGGTCTGGATTGATTCGACGGTGTATTGTACAGGCTATCATGAGGACTTGTTCGCTTTACCATTCTTTGTTTTTAAGAATTGGCGACCTGGTGGCGATGTCGGTTGTGTATGTTCAAATTGGCTGATTTCTTCTACAAAGAACAATCCTATTCTTAAAACCACGCTAGAGCTGACTTATTACTATTGGCGTAAGCATGACAGTGCGGTGAACTATCTTTTCTATCATTTATTGTTTCATATTGCAACAGAGCGTTATTCGGAACAATGGAAGCAAGTACCCAACTATCCCAATACAGCTCCTCACGTCCTTCAGTTTGAGTTGTTCGATGAGTATAGTGAGGAGAGACTCAGACAGATAAAAAGCATTTCTGATTTCCATAAGCTGACAAGGCATAAGGTTCCAGGAGTAAAGGGAAAAACAACATATAGTTTTTATGAGTTTATTTCTGGCTCATAATATAATCTTCTTTATGTATCCTCTCTATATAATTCAGGCTTAATGAAGACTGAATGATGCGAAACCCCTCTATAGAATTCTTCCGATATATTTTTGCATTTCTTGTGGTGTTTATCCATGTCCCTTTGTTACATGGTGGGACGCTGTTAATGCCTTTAGCACGTTGTGCTGTACCATCTGAATTATAGGGATTTCAAATGAGGAGATCGGTGAAATTTGAGATGCAGAGCTAGGGCGTTGATATTCTGTTTTTCCTGTCTTAGTGCATTTCTTATGGAATAGCGGCCTTGTTGACAATTAGTTTTCTTACGATAGAGGCATAATATAGCACTGTTTTAATTGAGTTAGAGTCGATTGACCCAAGATAGTTGGTGTCATTCTATTTGTCTTATAGACTAAAATCAGGTGAATTTATGATATTAGCAATAAAACTGTTTGTTGTACTTATAATCTTGGTCTTTCTCTATTTTTGTCAGAAGTCCTTGGTACAAGCATATGCATTTTTTCTTGCCGTAAAAATGGTTTTACCTACGACCACAAGAATTGGTAGCATCAGTATTTATTCGTTTATGCTTTTAGTCTTGATGTTCTTTGTTTTTTTAAGGAATAAGCAATGCGATTTCTCACGAAGTAATGTAAAGTTTGCATTGTTTCCTATTTTCACATTAATATTGCCTCTATCTTTTATCGGACTTTTTGGAAGCGTAGATTATGTCTTTCAATGTAAAGAACTCTTCAAATTCACATTGACAGAAATTGCTCCATATATTTTGTTTATTATTATTGTTAATTCGCAGGAAAAGCTACAGATTTGTTTAAGGTTTTTCGTTTTCAGTTTTATTATAATTGGGATTTATGGTATAGTAACTTATATAATTAGACTGAACCCATTGGTGCAAGCTTTTGCTCTTACCTTCAACTATTCGAAGGAGATGTTCATAGGAAATGGCGAAGAAAGCATACGTGGAGCTTTCACTTCAAGTACAACTGGTAATCAGTCTGAAGGAGCTATCCCCTGGGGACAGATTTGTTTGGTTCTAACGTGTTTTGGTTTCTTCTTTAAAGGGCTGTCAAACACATTCTGGAAAAAGGCCTATGTCATCTTGGCAATCTTAAACTGCTTTATGTCTACAAAACGTTCTGCAATTTTTCCTTTAATGGGAGTCATTGCTTACTATTTGGTTGAGAGAAATCTTTTCGTGAAAAGAAACATTATACGTTTTCTGGTTGTTTTGGGAATATCTGTCATTGTGGTAAATAGTACTCCTACTTTAAAAGAATATTATCATGCTAATATTGAACCTTCAATATTCTTTTGGGATGATAATTTAGCTGAGAAAAATGAGATTACGGGATCAAATAGAGAACTGAGATTTTCACAAGCAAAATATGTAAATAATCTAATATCCAATAATGAGTTATTCGGCTTAGGTTATGGATATACAACAAAACATATAGAGAAATATGGAGGAAACACAGATGCTTTGTTCTTCGAGTCTCTATACTTATGGGCGATTGCTAATTCTGGTTATATCGGTTTGATGGTATGGATATTTTTCTTTTATAGTTGGTCCAGGAAGATGATAGTAGATAATAACAAACATGTGGATATCTATGTTTTTAATGGAGCCTATATTTTAAGTATTTTCCTTACGAATATATATTGCTCATTTGCATACTATATGATAACGTCAGCTTTTATTTTAAAGAATCAGCAAATGAACAAATTAAAGTAGATTATGAATAACGCTTTGTTTTGTACTATAATAATCCCTATTTATCAAGTAGAAAGATACATAGGTAAATGTTTAAAATCCGTGATGGCACAGTCCTTTACGAAGGGTGTTGAATGTATCCTTGTGAATGACTGTACAAAAGATGAAAGCGTCAGAATCGCTCAAAAATTAATTGATAAGTATAGGGGAGAGATTCCTTTTCATATTATAAATAGGCCTAAAAATGGCGGACTTTCCGCGGCTCGCAATACAGGTATTTTGCAAGCGGGGGGTGACTACCTGTATTTCTTGGATAGTGATGACTATATAACCCCTGATTGCATTGAGGTTCTAGAAAGGACTTCAAGAAAGTTTCCCAAGGCTCAAATTGTGCAGGCTGGTGCTCAGGCTACTAGCAGTGGTTTTGAATATTTAAGTTTAAAATCAAAAAAATTGAGAGAATATTCAGAAGATACTGAGTATATTAAGCGTGAGATGCTGATGGCGCACTTTCCTCCAACAGCGTGGAATAAATTGGTTAAACGAAAATGGTTATTGGAGAATCATCTCTTTTTCAAGGAGGGTCTGCTTCATGAAGATGATTATTGGAATTTCTTTGCGGCAAAGTTTGTTTCGGCTTATGCTATATGCAAGGAGGATACTTATATGTATAATATTCGTCCGGGAAGTATTACACAAGCTCCAAATGAACAAAATATAAGATCTCGTTTAATATCAGCTTCTGATTTTATGGATAATATTGACGATCTTTGCCGGCATGAGCAATTAGCTGTCGTCTATAAATTGTTGATAGCAGATTATCGGGTGTTGCCAGGAAAAGAAAGCAGGAATTATCTGCCCTTGTTTACAAGGTTGAAGTCTATGTGTGGAGTTTTTGGTAAGATTGCAATCTTCTTTGTCTTATTTTTCCCAAAAGGTATCCTGAGAAATCGTTTGGCAAAGTTGTTTCATGACAAAATCATACCTCGATTGATATGACAAAGCATAAAATATCAATAGTAGTCCCCGTTTACAATTGTACAGCTTGGTTAGAAGAGTGTGTGAATAGTATACTCGATCAAGATGTACCAGTAAATTTTGAAACGCAAATTGTTCTTGTGGATGATGGGAGTACTGACAATTCTGGAGAGAAGTGTGATGTTTTGGCCGATGGTCAGGATAATATTGTCGTAATTCATCAGTCTAATAGGGGGGTGAGTGTAGCCCGGAATGAGGGAATTAAAGCTTCTGATGGTGATTGGATTTGTTTTGTGGATGGTGACGATGTCTTGAAAAATGGTGCTTTCAAGATATTAGAAAATCAGAATGTAGCAGGATGTGATATTGTCCGTTATGGGGCTTATATTTTCGGAGAGAATAGTAGGTTAGCCTCGTTTGGGAAAAAGTATAGTTCTGATAAAGATGAATATATTAAACTTGTCGTTCGGAGGACGGCAATGTTAGGTGTGTGGGGGGCTTTCTATAAAAGAAAGCTGTTTTTTGAAAATGACATTTTTTTTCAGCAAGGAGTTCGTATAGGTGAAGATTGGATGATATTGTTTAAGTTACTGCTTAAAGCTAAGTCATTTATATATGTAAATCAAGATTTATATGGTTATCGAATGAATGACTGCAGTGTAACAAGAAAGTTGGTCTCCACCGTTCGTCCTGACGCTCTCATAGCATTGAATTATATTCTGGATTTTGCGAAGGCCAATAATTATCCTGTAACAAAACGGGACATAGCAATTGCTCGTTCTGACATCCGTCGAAATATGATGAAGGAAGCGATCCTGAATAGAAATAAAGCTTTCTTTAAAGAGACTGATGAGGCAATAGGCACATATGCACCTCAAAGTTTCTGGAAAGATGTATTGTATAGCCGAAAAATAAAGCATAAAATAGGTTTTATTATATATTGGCTGTTTTTTCTCTGGTATAAAATGAAGTAAACCATATATTGATAAATAATTTCATATATAAGATGAAGATATTGTTAATTGATGTTTATAATTACAACAAAGGTGGTGCTGAGACAGTTTGTTTCAACACTGGAAAACTGTTAGAGGAGCATGGTCACCAAGTGGTTTACTTTACTTTAAGATGGGACAAGAATAATCCCTCACCTTATAGTGGATATTTTCCGGAATCAAAGGAAACCAGGAAAGGCCTCTTGAAGCAGGTAAAGAATGTGGTGAATTATTTTTATCATTTTGAAGCTGCAAAGAAAATAGAACAGTTAATTAAACATGAGAAGCCGGATATTGCTCATATCCATCTGATATGGGGACAGATTACCGCTTCTATTCTTCCTGTCTTAAAAAAACATCAGATACCAATCTTGTTCACAGTGCATGACTATCGCATGGTTTGTCCTGCTTATGTGTTTCGTAATGGCAGCGGTAGAATTTGTGAAGATTGTAAAGGAAAATATTTTTATAAGTGCTTTGTACATACGTGTTGTAAAGGAAGCAAGGTGTTAAGTGCAGTTATGGCTTCTGAGCAATACTTCCGTAATGTTTTTTTTAATCCCAGCAAGTATATCGATGGTTTACTTTATGTCAGTAACTTTGCCAGAGATATTCATGAAAGGTATATGCCTGCCCTGAAAGACATTCCGAGAATTACCCTCTATAACTTTTGCACATCTATTGCCAGGATTCCCAAAGCTATGCCAAAGGAGAGATATTTTTTATACTTTGGCAGATTGTCGTCTGAGAAAGGAGTGAAGACCTTGCTGAAGGTTTTTCGAGACTTGCCAAACTGCCGGTTGGACGTAGTGGGTACAGGGCCGGAAGAAAAGGCTTTAAAGAAGTATGCTCATATATCCTGTATGAATAATGTTAATTTCTTGGGATATAAAAGAGGTAAGGAGCTGCAAGATTTGGTGACCAATGCTTTTTTTGTTTTAGTCCCCTCTGAATGCTATGAGAATAACCCAATGAGCATTATAGAAGCTTATGCGGTAGGAACTCCGGTGATTGGAGCAAAGATTGGTGGTATTCCAGAGATTATATTGGAAGGGAATACTGGCTATCAATTTATAAGTGGGGATGTGCAAACCCTGAAAGATAAAGTAATGCTTGCCGATTCTGTATCTGCAAAAGATTACGTACATTTGAGTTCTGAGACTTTGAATTTCGCACATGGGAATCTAAGTCTGGACAGGTACTATCTGAAATTAATATCTTTTTACAATCAATTTATAAAGAAGTAAGCCTTTATGAAGTTAGTCGTGACGGGTACTCGTGGTATTCCGAACATCATGGGAGGAGTAGAAACGCATTGTGAGGAACTATTTTCTCGTATTGCTTCTCGTGGTTTTGATGTGACTGTAATTAGACGCTCGAACTATATACATGATAGGCTGGAAATGTGGAAGGGGGTAAAGCTCATTACATTGCCTTCTCCCAAGAAAAAATCATTTGAGGCTATTATTCATACTTTCCGTGCCATCAAAAAAGCGAAAAAGTTGGGGGCGGATATACTTCACATCCATGCGATTGGCCCTGCACTGCTGACACCTTATGCCAAATTGCTTGGTATGAGGGTTGTTTTCACACATCATGGCCCAGACTATGATCGGGACAAGTGGAGCGGAATAGCCAAGATTATATTGAGGTTAGGTGAGCGGATGGGTTGTCTATTTGCAGATGAAGTTATTGTTATCTCAGATGTAATAAAAAAAATAATAGCTCAGAAGTATGGGAGAATAAAGAATGTACATCTTATATATAATGGTGTATCTAGGCCGGAACTCTGCGATTACCCAGAGTATTTTTCGAGTCTTGGAATTGAAAAGAAGAGATATATCCTTGCCATGTGCCGCTTCGTACCTGAAAAGAATCTGCATCATTTGGTAGAGGCCTATGTGAAGTTAAGAGGAAAAGGAAAGGATTTAGGAGTAAAATTAGTTCTTGCTGGTGATTCTGACTTTGAGGATGCCTATTCGATTAAGTTGAAGGAGATGGCAAGAAAGAATGGTGTGGTACTTACTGGATTTATTAAAGGAAGGAAACTTCATTCCTTGTTGACGAACTGCTCTTGCTTCTGTCTCCCCTCCTCTCATGAGGGTTTACCTATTGCATTATTAGAGGCAATGAGTTACGGTGTAAGGGTTTTGGTGAGTGATATTCCTGCAAATTTAGAAATTAGTTTGCCTAAAGAAAATTATTTTCATTGTGGAAATGTTGAAGAGCTTTCAGAGAAACTTATAGGTGTTATTAGTAGACCCTTGAAGTCTGTTGATTATGATATGAGCAAGTATAACTGGGAAGAGATAGCAGATGAAGTAGTTGCTATTTACAGAAAATATGAGGGATAAACGGCTTTTGTTTGACACCAAAGGTTGGTATGTTATGTTTTTTATTATGGAGACATTTTGATGTTCATGGATAGATGTTTTTTGTTTGTACTTTCATTATTACTGTTGACAGGTAGCCATGCGATGACACGGAATGAACCCGTGGATTATGTGAACCCACTGGTGGGAACGGAGTCAAAACCGGAACTGTCGACAGGGAACACTTATCCTGCCGTTGCCCTGCCCTGGGGCATGAACTTCTGGACTGCGCAGACCGGGAAGATGGGGGACGGATGGGTCTATACCTATGGCGCCGACAAGATGCGCGGACTGAAGCAGACCCACCAGCCCAGTCCGTGGATAAACGACTACGGACAGTTTTCCATCATGCCGGTGACGGGGCACAAGGTGTTTGACGAGGAGGGACGTGCAAGCTGGTTCTCACACAAGGCCGAGACGGCTACACCTTATTATTATAAGGTATATCTGGCCGACCATGATGCCACGGCAGAGATTGCTCCGACCAGCAGAGCCGCCGCTGTGCGCATTACTTACCCCGAGACGGATACGGCCTATTTCGTAGTGGACGCTTTTGACAAGGGATCATCGGTGACGATACTGCCAGACCAGCGTACGGTCATCGGCTATACGACGAAGAACAGCGGGGGAGTCCCTGATGGATTTAAGAACTATTTTGTCCTTCGTTTCGATCATGCCTTCACCTATACCGGTACGCTGGAAGACGGCATGCTGAAAGATGGCAGACTCTCTTCAACCTGCGATCATGCCATGGCGGTAGTGGGTTTCCACACCCGACGGGGCGAACAGGTCAACGTACAGATAGCTTCATCCTTTATCAGTGACGAGCAGGCACTGCGTAATCTTAAGGAAGTTGAGGGCAGGTCGTTTGATGAAGTGAAGGAAGCGGGCAGGACTGAGTGGAATAGGGTGCTCGGTCGTATAGAGGTGGAGGACGACAATATCGACCATCTCCGTACTTTTTACAGCTGTCTTTACCGTTCCGTCCTCTTCCCCCGGTCATTCTACGAGATTGATGCGGAGGGCAGCGTCATCCACTACAGTCCGTACAACGGCAAGGTGCTTCCCGGCTATCTGTTCACCGATACAGGCTTCTGGGATACTTTCCGGTCGCTCTTCCCACTGCTTAACCTTGTCTATCCGTCGATGAACGAGAAGATGCAGGCCGGGCTTGTCAATGCTTACAAGGAGAGCGGCTTCCTGCCTGAATGGGCAAGTCCGGGGCACAGAGACTGCATGGTAGGCAACAATTCCGCTTCGGTAGTTGCTGATGCTTACATCAAGGGGCTGCGTGGCTATGACATAGAGACGCTCTGGAAGGCTGTGGTACATGGTGCCAATTCCGTCCACCCTGGCATCCGTTCAACCGGTCGCAAGGGCTTTGAATACTATAACCGGCTGGGATATGTCCCCTATGATGTCGGGATAAACGAGAGCGTAGCCCGTACCCTGGAATATGCTTATGACGACTGGTGTATCTACCAGTTGGGGTTGAAACTTGGAAAGAGTGCCAAAGAACTGCGTCCGTTCAAGGAGCGTGCGATGAATTATCGGAAGGTGTTCGACAAAGAAACAGGCCTGATGCGTGGGCGCAACAAGGACGGCACTTTCCAGTCACCGTTCAATCCTTTCAAGTGGGGTGATGCTTTCACTGAAGGGAACAGCTGGCATTACACCTGGAGCGTCTTCCACGACCCTGAAGGGCTGGCCCGCCTAATGGGTGGGAATGACAGGTTCAATGTCATGCTGGACAGTGTGTTCAACCTCCCTCCCGTCTTCGACGACAGCTATTACGGCTTCACCATCCACGAGATACGTGAGATGCAGATTATGAACATGGGCAACTATGCGCATGGCAACCAGCCCATCCAGCACATGATTTACCTTTACGACTACAGCGGACAGCCCTGGAAGACTCAGTACTGGGTGCGTGAGGTGATGAACCGCCTCTATACGACCCAGCCCGACGGATATTGTGGCGACGAGGACAATGGGCAGACTTCTGCCTGGTATGTCTTTTCTGCACTCGGCTTCTATCCTGTCTGTCCGGGTAGTACACGGTATATGATCGGTACGCCTTATTTCCGTACGGCCAAGGTACATCTGGAAAACGGAAAGACTCTTGCTATCCATGCTGACACGGATAATCCTGCGAACCGTTACATCCAGCGTATCATGATGAACGGGCAGCCCTATCCACATTATTATCTTGAACATGAGCAGTTGAAAGCCGGTGCCATGATAAATTTCACGATGAGCGACAGTCCGGTAAAATAAGTTTATCCTGTCTGATTCTTCAACCCAGTCAGCAGCATCTAACCTTTATCTGGTATGCTGATGACTGGGTTTTTCGTTGTAAATAGGGATTTCCCTACTTTCAAATAGTGTATTTACATATTTCTCGTCATCATGTTTGTGTAATTTTGCATCAGATAAGATAAGAAACGGTAAATACTCACAAAAGAATACGGATATGAAACGAGTCACTAAGTTTTTCCTGGCACTTGCCGTAGTTGCAAGTCCCATGGTGTTTACGAGCTGCGATGATGACGATCCTTGGAACAACGGATATTATTACGACGATCTGGTAACGAATGCCGTGCGCAATTACAACTATAAGTATCCTAACGGTTCTGACTATTACACGGCTTATAACTGGTTCTATTACAATTATCCTGATGCTAACACAGAGGAGTTCTATCAGTTCATGGACGCGATAGGGAGCGGACGCTCTGCCTACTGGAACTACTACAACCAAGGCGGTTACAACTGGAACAACAACTACAACGGACAGCAGAATTCACAGAACAGCCAGCTGGTAGCAGAGGCTCAGACGCTGACCGGAGAGTGGGAAGGTGACGTGACCTATGAGTACACGGACGACAAGACCAAGCAGCGCAAGCGTGACAGGTTCACAGCAAACATGAAGTTCTTCCAGTACAGCTCTTCTGCCAATTCCTTGAGCGGGAATGGTGTCGAGGTAGACATGGATGCAAAGGGGAACCAGCAGACACTTGCCTTCTCATGGTATGTCAACAATGATGGAAACATCTACATCAAATACAGCAGGTCGGGTACCGTTTTCGTGTTAGACAGCAAGGATAAAAGGGAGGGCTTCCACTTAGGCTATGAGTCGGCAAAAGGGTATGACACCTTCTATGGTACAGCCTACAGTACCAATACAACTGATGTGATGAAGTTCGACTTTGCCCGTCAGCGTCCTGCAAGTGCCAAGGCTGCTTCAGGTGTCCAGACAAGGGCTGCCGGCCAGGCATCCTTCGGATCCGCCAAGCAGAACAACTATGTGCAGAACAGCACCGGTTCAGTAAACCGACTGCACATGAGGTAAGAGAAATCGCTTTTCTATAGCTTCATATATACTTGAATGGGATCCTGCCAACTGAGAAGTTGGCGGGACTTTTTGGTTCTTTCGATATTGGAAGCAAAGGGGAATAAACTTGGGTTAGAACCCGCCATTGGCCCGTTTCGGTTCTTTCCGGATATAGTTGACAAAGGTGTAAGCAGGATGGTCGGCCGTGGCAGGATGTTCCTCTTGCGCCTCTACCGTCCAGGTGCCATCATCGTAAGCCGGGAAGAACACGTCGGCATGGAGAGGGGTTGCGGCGATTTCAGTAAGGTAAAGCCGGTCGGCGAACGCAAGGGCTTCCTTGTAGAGAGTGGCTCCGCCGATGATGAATACCTGTTCGTCGGCACTGACATGACTTAGGGCCTCGTCGAGTGAAGGATAAACCTCACATCCGGGGAACATCGTTGCTGTCCGGCTCAGTACAATGTTCCGGCGGTCGGGCAGTGCACCTTTCGGCAGGGAGTGAAAGGTTCTGCGCCCCATGATAACGGTATGTCCCGTTGTCAGCTGTTTGAATCTTTTCAGGTCTTCACGGATGAAGTAGACCATGTCGTTCTGATAGCCGATGGCACGATTGGCTGCCACGGCGGCGATGATGTTGATGTTCATGATGGGAATGATAGGTGATGAAGGAAGCCTCCCTAAGTCCGAAGGGAGGAAGGCCTCCCCAAGCCCCTCAGAGGGAGGGGATGTGGGAGGGTTGTAGGGTGTGGGAGGTATTTTATACTGACACCTCTGCGGAAATATGAGGCCAGGGGTGGTAGTCGGTCAGTTCAAAGTCTTCGTACTCGAAGCTGAAAATATCCTTGACAGCCGGGTTGATTTTCATCTTCGGCAGGGGATGCGGCTCACGTGTGAGCTGTAATCTTGCCTGCTCAAGATGGTTCAGATAGAGGTGTGTGTCGCCAGTCGTATGGACGAACTCGCCGGCTTCCAGCCCTGTCACCTGCGCCATCATCTGCAGCAGGAGGGCATAAGAGGCGATGTTGAAAGGTACGCCGAGGAAGGTGTCGGCCGAACGCTGGTAGAGCTGGAGGGAGAGCCTTCCGTCGGCCACATAGAACTGGAACAGACAGTGGCAGGGAGGGAGTGCCATCTCGTCGACCTCTGCCGGATTCCAGGCTGTGACCAGCATACGGCGTGAGTTGGGGTTGTTGCGTATCATTTCCACGACATTCTTTATCTGGTCGATGGTTCCCCCTTTGTAGTCGGGCCATGAACGCCACTGGTGACCGTAGACAGGCCCGAGATTACCGTTCTCGTCCGCCCATTCATTCCATATTCTCACACCATGTTCCTGGAGATAATGTACGTTTGTGTCCCCTTTCAGAAACCATAGCAATTCATAGATGATGCTCTTCAGGTGAAGTTTCTTTGTCGTCAACAGCGGGAAGCCGTCCCGCAGGTCAAAGCGCATCTGGTTGCCGAAGACGGAGAGCGTCCCGGTTCCGGTGCGGTCACCTTTCTGTATTCCTTCCGTGAGGATGCGGTCCAGGAGGTTGAGGTATTGTTGCATATTTCTTTGTATGATTATGTTCTTTCCGTCAGGACAGCCGGTGCCTCCGGCACATGGCTGCTCTTTATCCGCCATTCCTGCGGATAGAGGTTGTTGGCACGGTTGCCGAGGTTCTTTGCGAAGCCTATCGGATACCCTTTATATGTGAGGAGGACAATTCCATGCGGCGCATCGTCAGGCAGTATGACCGCCTCGTGCCGGAGGTAGGCGACAGCTGTAGGATAGTCGGTCTCAACCTTTGGATAGGCCGATCTGTCGGCAGTGCAGGAGAGTGCCAGTGTGTGGTCGGGGACGAGGGTCTTCCCTTTCAGTATTCCTTCCTTCACCCCGTACGACAGTACCCGCAGGTGTCTGCCCGCTTCAGCGACGGCTTTTCCGTACGATATTTCCGTGTTGCGGCTTAATGCCTCGTCCACGCCCTGTTTGCGGATGACCGCCATGAAAAGTCCTTCGCCACGTGTCCTGCCCGGGATGAAGCGGTAGACCGGGAATGCGTGTCCGTTTTTCAGCGGGTTTCCGACAAGCGATTCCGTGATGTTCCATGCCTCCTTGGTAGGTACGGGAAGCAGTTCTGCACCGTATTCATGGAGTATCCACGCCACATTCTCCTCATCTTCGTGGGCATTGAAGGTGCAGGTAGAGTAGACGAGGATACCTCCCGGCTTCAGGTTGTCCCATATATCGGCAATGATGCTGCGCTGCAGCTGCCGGCAGTTCTCCACGTTCTGCGTGCTCCACTCTGCGATGGACTGCGGATCTTTGCGGAACATTCCTTCTCCTGAACAGGGGACATCGGCTATGATGACATCGAAGACCAGCTTCGACTTCTTATAGTCACGTGGATAGTTCTGTGTGACGGCAATGTCTCCATGACCGAATTTCTGCACGTTCTCTGCCAGTATCTGTGCCCTTCTGCCGACAGGCTCATTGGAGAAAAGGAAAGACCCTTCGGGCAGGGCTGTGCGTGCGCAGGTCGTCTTTCCACCCGGTGCGGCACACAGGTCGAGTGCCATGACGGGATGTTTCACCCATTGGCGAAGGACATGGGACAGAAACATGGACGATGCCTCCTGTACGTAATAAACACCGGCATGGAGCAACGGATCGAACGTGAAATTGGGTCTGCTCTCCAGCCAATATCCCTCTTTGCACCACGGAATCGGCTTTGGGTCGAGTGCTGCACGGACCTTACAGCCGCCTTCCGGCAGCTTGAAAGGATTCAGCCGGATGCTCACGGGAGCCGGCCTTCCCATTGCTTCGAGGAAGGTCTGGAAGAGGGTGTCGCCGAAGAGCGTGCGGGTGTAGGCTGCGAAGGCGGGGGGTAGGGGAGTGGGAGCTGCTGTCATTGGCGGTGGGTGGTGAGGGGGCGGTGATAAGCGATGATAGGTGATGATAGGCGGTGGTAAGCAATGATGGAAAATCAGGAATTGAGGTCGATGATGATTTCGTCGTCGGCATCGTCCTTCTTTGCCTTCGGCTTGGGCTGCTGCTTCAGGTTTCCCTTTTCGTCAAACATGCCGTAGGTGGTACGGAGAACCGTGAACTCAGTCCGGCGGTTCAGCTGATTGGCTGTCTCCTGCTTCTCCTTGTCGAGTTTCCTGATGAAGTCTTCGGTCAGGACATCATTCTCTTTCAGCCAGGGATACTTCTCGGTGAGCTTCTTGCGTATCTTCTTCGGGCGTTCCTTCCCATAGCCTACCGGTGTGAGACGGTCGCGGGCAATGCCGTGTGCGGTGAGGTAGGCCACCACTGCATCCGCACGCCTCTGTGAGAGCCGCTTGTTGTACTCGGCAGAACCGATGTAATCGGTATGGGCTGAAAGTTCTATCGTCACATTTGGATTTTCGTCCAGCAGCTTGACGAGTTCGTTCAGCGCCTTTTCAGATTCCGGTCGGAGTGTCGCCTTGTCGAAATCGTAGAAGATGTTGTCGATCAGTACAGGTACATGCAGGCCAGCCAACGGGAACTGGAGGGTATATTCCCTGGATGCTTCAACCGGACTGACCCTTATTTCCTCCTTGTGGTTCAGATGGCCGCTGCAGGTCGCAAGGAGAACGTAATTGACACCGGGCTGTATCTCCTGCTCGAAAGAGCCGTCACCCTTGACGGCCAGTTTCCGGTTGGTTCCGTCGTCGCCCACCATGAACACCTGTGCGGCCGGCAGCTCGTAACCGTCCCTCTCATAGACCCATCCCTTGACGGTCTGTATGATTTCAGGCAGTTCGAAGCTGTAGATGTGATCCCATCCGCGGCCGTCTCCCCGATTGGAGGAGAAGAAGCCCCGGTTGTGCAGCCCCTCGAAGGTCATGCCGAAGTCGTCCCCCTGCGAGTTGAGCGGATAGCCCGGATGTTCCAGATGGTAACGGCGGTCACTGCCCACCTTGGCGATGTAGATGTCAAGTCCGCCCAGCCCGCCATGTCCGTTGCTGGAGAAATAAAGGTCGCCGTTCGGCCGGAATGTCGGAAACTCCTCGTCGCCCGGCGTGTTGACGGGCTCTCCAAGGTTTTCCGCCCCTCCTGTCGTTCCGCCTGTGAGGCGTACCCGCCAGATGTCGAGACCGCCTTTTCCGCCGGGCATATCGCTGGTGAAGTAAAGCCAGTTCCCGTCCGGCGACACAGCAGGATGGGCGAAACTCGACAGGGTGTCACGGCTGATTTCCAGCTTCGTAGCCTTTCCCCATGCTGCATCCGAACGGTTGCTGACGGCTATCTGGGCGTAACGCGGGTAGCTGGGATCGGTCAGGCACTGCGTGATGTACATTTCCCTGCCGTCTGCGGAGAGGGCGGGTGTACCCTCGTCTGCCTCTGTGTTCAGGCCGGACTCAATGGCCTTCGGCGGGCTCCATTTGCCTTTTTCGTCCTTTTCACTCAGGAAGATGTCCCCGGCCTTTACTCCCGTGATCCCGCTCAGTCCGTCCCCTTTCGCCTCATTGCGTGTCGACGTGAAATACAGCTGTTCAGATTTGTCGCCGGCCAGCATGGGCGAGTAGTCCTGCCGGCGGGAGTTGAATACGTCCATCCGTTTCACGATGTACTTCGAACCGTGCGCCTTCTCGGCGGCGGCTTTCCCGGCGGCCTGCAGTCCCTGAGCGATGCCCGGGGCATCAGGCAGCGAGTCAAGGGCAATGTGATATTCCTTCAAGGCTTCTGCATAGCTGCCGTTCTTCATCAGGTTCTCTGCCAGTTTCCTGTGTGTCTCGCCGTTATCCTGCTTATACCGGATGGCATTCCGGTAGGCGGCGACGGCCCTTTGCGATGACGAAATGCGGTCGTAGCAGTCCGCCATCTTCAATGACAGTTCGCCGCGCTGGCGCCTGTCCTTGGGAGAGGTACGCTGATAAGCCGTCTTGAACTGTACGGCAGCGTCATAATATTCGCCCAAGGCAAGGAACTTCTCACCTTTCTTTATATTGCGGTCTACGCCGCAAGCCGCCAGCATCACCGCGATGCCGATGGCCAGAAGAACGTGCTTCTGCCGCCTGTGGAGTATGTGCCGAAACCTTAGATGTTTCATATTCTGATATAACGCTTCTGCTGCCGATTTATTGCTTCGGCCGTCTTAAACACCATGTAAGGGGACTTCGATTCCGTCGTCCCGTCGACCGGTCGCCTCGTCCGGCTGCTTATAGTTCCACGACCGTGATACCCGCACCGCCGAACTGTACGTGCTCGTCTCGGTAGCTTTTCACGTTCGGCACGCTGCCGAGGTACTGCCGGATGAGCTGGCGCAGTATCCCGTTGCCTTTTCCATGGAGAATCCTCACCTGTCCGGCTCCCACGAGGATGGCATCATCGATGAAGTACTGCACCTGGTTCAGCGCCTCGTCCGCCCTCATGCCCCGCACATCCAGCTCCTGACGGAACTGGTTGCGATGCTTGTCTATGGTCTCACGTGTCTCACGGCCGTAGTGATAGGCCTGAAACTGCTGCTGTTCGGTCTGGACAGCGGCGGCATCTACGTGCTCCAGCCGGCTCACGGCCATCTTTGTCCGCATATCGCCGAAGATGACGGTAGCCTGTCTGCCGTCGACGGTCTCAACCTTTCCTACGGTCGTAAGGCCCTTTATCCGGACGGCATCACCGGCTTTCACCTCGCCGTCCGCCTGCCGTTTCCGGACGGCATTCTTCAGGGCTTCGGCGGCGGCCTGCTGCCTGTCCGTCTTCTCTTTCAGATGCTGTTCGTGCCGTTCTTTGCGGTTCTTTATTCTGTCGACTTTCTTCTGGAAGTCCTCATCAGACAGCAGTCCGCTGTCTTTCAGTTTCTTTTTGTTGTCCTTTCCGGGCCCGTCAGCCGGACTTGAAGCCCGCAGTCCCTCTTCATAGGCGGCCAGTTCCTGTCTTATCCGCTTGGTCGCTTCTTTCTCCGCCTGCTTCTCCCGGATTTCCCGGATGGTGTTTTCTATGCGACGGTTGCTCTCCTTGATGATTTCCTCAGCCTGTTCTCTGGCACGTCTGAGAATGTCCTTGCGGCTCTGCTCCAGTGTGGCGATGTCCTTCTCGTACTGTGCGATCCGTTTCTCCAGCTCTTTTTCATGACTGTGGATCGTCTGCCGTTTGCCCTCCCAGTAACGCTTGTCCCTGACGATGTCCTGTAAATACTTATCACTCTGGATGTAGTCGGAACCGACAATGTCGGCCGCCTCCCGGATGACCTCCTCGGGGAGTCCCGTCTTCCGGGCGATTTCGATGGCGAACGAGCTGCCCGGTCTTCCGATGGCAAGCTGGAAGAGCGGGCGCATCTCATGCCGGTCATAGAGCATTGCTCCGTTGACCGTCCCCGGATGGTCTTCCGCAAAGTGCTTGAGGTTCTGGTAGTGGGTTGTGATCACCGCCCAGGCCTGTTTCTGCCAGAACCGGTGCAGGACCGCCTCTGCAATGGCACCGCCGATCTGCGGTTCCGTGCCCGTTCCGAACTCGTCGATGAGAATGAGGGTGCGCCCGGTGGCGCACCGCATCATGATTTTCATGTTCATGAGGTGGGAGGAATAGGTGCTGAGGTCGTTCTCAATGCTCTGTTCGTCGCCTATGTCAATCATGATGTCGGAAAAGAAGCCTGTCGTGGAGCGGTTGCCGACGGGGATGGACAGCCCGCACTGGAGCATGTATTGCAGCAGTCCCACCGTCTTCAGGCAGACCGACTTACCTCCGGCGTTGGGGCCGGAGATGATCAGCAGACGCCTGTCCCTGGTGAGCTGTATGTCGAGCGGTACGACCTTTGAGGGGACATTGCGTGCCTCGTCCCCCTCTTCCTGTATTGTCGCGTCTGCCTGTGAAGAAACGTCTCCGGCCGGTTCCGCGGGTAAGTTGCGGGATGCCTTTTCCTTGTTCTTGCGTTCCAGAGACAGCTGCAGCAAGGGGTGGACAGCTCCTATCCAGTCGATGTGAGGCTCGTCGCCCACCTCCGGTTCAAATCCCTGGAAGAGTCTGGCAAGCTCGGCTTTGGCACGGATGAAGTCCACTGCCGCCATAAGGCGGTAGGAGTCGAGGATTTCCTGCACGTTCGGGCGCATTTTCTTTGCGAAGTCTGTGAGAATCCTGATGATTTCACGGCGTTCCTCATTCTCGAGTTCCCGGATTCTGTTGTTGGCTTCCACCACCTCGGTCGGTTCGATATAGACCGTCCGTCCGGTGGCACTCTCGTCGTGGACGATGCCTGATATTCTCCGTTTCAGTCCCGGAGCGACCGGGATGACCAGCCGGCCGTCGCGCAGGGTAGGCGTGACATCCTTCTCGACAAGTCCCTCTCCCTGTGCCGAACGCAGGATGCTGTAAAGCGTCCGTGAGATGCTTCCCTCCGTCTGGGCGAGCGCCCGCCGGATCTGCAGCAGTGCGGGAGAGGCGTTGTCGCGCATCTTGCCGAATTTGTCTATGATCTGCGAGATGCGCTGGACAAGCACCGGGAAGGTCGCAATGCCGTCAGCCAGTGCATGGAGGGCGGGGTAGCAGGGACGTGTTTCTCCCTGTTCGGTCTCGTCCCCTCGGCTGAGGAAGTCGACGATGGCGATGATCGTCTCCAGCGAACGCTTCAGGTCGAACAGTTCCTGCACTTCCATGTGTGTCCCCTCCAGCCGTATCCTCGACACGCTCTCTCGCATGTCGAAGAAGTGGTCCAGCGGGAAATCATCCTGTTCCTCCTGTATCCGGCGGAACTCCCTTGTCTCTTCCAGCCATGTGTTCACCTGTCCGGCATCCGTAGAAAAGGTCATGGCGTCTACCTGTTCCTTTCCCAGAGGCGACAGGCAACGTTCCCGCAGGAGCGAGCGCACCTCCGTGAAACCGATTTTCTGCTCGAAGTTCTTGGGGTATATCATCGTTCTTTATTCATTTTTTCATTTGCAGGAAAGACGCATCAGTGCGGTCTTTCGGAGAAGCCGGGACCGCCTATGACATTCTTTTGAACTGCAAAATTACAAAATGTTTCTGTAAAACGACGGGTGCAAGGGCAGAACCTTTCGTTCCGATCGGGATAACCTGCCCTGTCTGGCCGGCAAGGAGTCTGCCGACGGCCTGTTGCCTGATTGCTTTTTCCCGCTACCATTCGCTTTTTCTTTCCACAGACTTTCTGCCGTTCTGAAAATATATTACAATCAGATGCTTTCCATCCTTGGGTAACAGGGTTGTCGGACACCTGGATCTGTATTTCCAACGGTCAGTGAAAGAGAGTGTTATGATTCCCTTTGGAAAAGATGCCTGGTCAGCTCCCAACCAAGCACCACTTGCCCTTCAAACAAGCACCGGTAAGAGCTCAAGTAAGGCTTGGTAAGGGTGCAAGTGAGGGTCAGTGAAACTCCGGCTGTGGATTTTTCATGACAAAATCGGGTCGGAACCGACCGGGAAGAGCTTTTCCCTGTTTTACAGATACCGTAATCCGGAATATTTTATGTATATTTGCACTGTATTCTACAGACTGTCGTCCTTGTGCCTGCAGACTGTGGCAAGACGACCTGACCGATACCCTGTAAATTATGAGAAAACTGCTCTTCACGATTCTATTGCTATGTGCCCATGTGGTTTTGTCTGCGCAGACGGAAAACGTACTTCTGAACCGTATTCTCCGCCAGGTGAAGCTGTTTCCACAGGAGAAAACATACGTCTGCACCGATGCCGATCGCTATCAGGCGGGACAGCGCATATTCCTGCGTGTCTTTCTGGTGAACGCCATCACGCATCAGACAGACAGCATCAGCCGCTATGTGTATGTTGAACTCCTGGATCCTGAAAGGCTCATCGTGAAGCGTGTGCGTCTGCTGAGGAGCGACCAGGGCTTTGTCGGGTACATGGATATTCCGGAAGGTGTCGTGAAAGGGCGTTACATGCTTCGCTCCTATACCCGGAATATGCTGAATGTGGAGGGATTTGAGAGTCTGAAAAGCATCTTTGTCGGCGGATGCGGCCGGTTGCTGCCTTCTAAGTATGCCCATACGGTCGACAAGAGTGTACAGCACGGGGGCAGGCTGTTGCACGTCAGCAGATCGGGGACGGATGTCCATGTAACCCTTTCAGGAAGTCAGGATCCGGCGCAGCGGACGTACTGGCTGCTGGTCCATTGCCGTTCCATCCCCTCTTATTTCGGGAAGATAGACGGCAGGGAGGGAGTCGTTCTTCATGGAGACAGCCTGGCCCAAGGCGGTATCTATGCCTTTCTGCTGCTTGACAGCAGCTTCCGTACCGTAGAGGAACAGCTCTGTTTCCTGTATCCGGAGAAAGAACAATGCCCCGTGTCCGTGAGGTGGGAGGAAGCCCATAAGACCCCGGACGGGCTTGTCCCCTGCTCTGTTACGGCAGAAGGGCTGAAAGAGGGCGAGACGATGAACCTGTCGGTACGCATCGAGCGTGTCGGAGAACAGGACGACGGGGCCGGTTCGGACATTGTCGCCCATCTGCTTTTCGATCAAGACCTGTGCGGCTGTCCGGAAGAACCCGCCTCCGTCCTTGGCAAGAGAAACACACTGCAGGCATTCCTTGCAGGGAACAGCTGGGGACGGTACCGCATGGACGAAGTGATAAGGGGAATGTGCCGGCGAGGAAAGAATGAAGCGGAGAAGTCGGCGGTGATATGCGGGAAAGTGGAGACGCTGATCGGACACCGGCCGATAAAAGACGGTGTCGTCAATCTCATATCCCCTGACAAAGGATTCTATGCTGCGACGAAAACCGATGAGAAAGGACATTTTTTCTTTGAAGGGATGGATTTCCCTGAAGGTACTCAATATGTGCTGAATGCCTTTACGAAGACGGGGAAATCGTGGGTGAAACTGGTGCTGGACGAAGACGTGTTCCCGCCTTATGCGGGTGCTCTGCCGCCGTTCGAGTGGATCGCCGATGATACGGTGCGCACGGATGCTACGCTGGATGTTCCGGAAGGAGGAATCCGGATGGAAGAGGTGCAGGTGTTCAGTCATCGTCCCAGCTACGCTTCCCGCTCGGACCCTTATGCCCATACGGCTGATTTCTCCTTTGGTCTGCGTGATATAGAAGAGATCGGTGCGACCTGCCTGCACGAATTGTTGCGCAGGGTGCCGGGCGTTACCGTGGAGTTCGGGAAATGCTATGTCAGAGGCGGCGTGACGGTGGGCGGCCGTCGTCCGGCAGCTGTCGCAATTGACGGGATATTCGTCAATGAAGACTATGACCTGGACAATGTCCAGATGGGCGATGTAGCGCGGGTGGATGTCTTCAAGAGCGGGTCGACGGTCATCTGGGGGGCTGTCGGCGGCATGGGCGTCATTTCCATCACGACAAAGAAAGGTGATTTCAGGGCTTCTGACGTACCGTTGACGAATACGAAGACATTTACCACCCTGGGGTATCAGATGCCCCGGAAATATACGCCCAGCCGGCGTACCCCTGTATGGATTCCCTTCTTGCAGGGCACTTCTTTCCGTCTGCTGTTGCCGGAGGCTCTCCGCAGGGGCTGTCAGGTTGTTGTCGAGGGTGTGACGAGTGAGGGAAGGCTGGTCCGTTGCATAGGACGGTAGGGGAAGGAGCATCTGTCCCGGCTGTCGGGGCCGACTGCCTCCCGGTCTGTTCCGGCCGTGACTTACACTGAGAAGTATGGCGACCTGTTATATTAAATTAATTGTTCTTTTTGTTTTTTTACAGGGTATTTTTCCGTTCCGAACAGATAAAATTATACTTTTGCAGTACTGTTCAGGATAATAAAGACAGAAAGTACAAAAGAGGTTGTCAGTATGGATAGACAGGTTTTTCAGACCGATTCGCGGCAGCGTTGGAATCGGTTTAAGTGGACATTGCGTGTGATTGTTACGGTGGTATTCCTGCTAGGACTGGTGTTTCTTGCCATGTTCGCCTTGGAAGAAAGTCCGCAGATGCCTTTTCGCCACGACTACCGGAAGGTGGTGTCGGCAGGGGCTCCTTTCATGAAGGACAACGAGACGGCGAAAGTCTACAAGTCTTTCCGGGACTTCTTCAAGGAACAGCGGATGCACAGCAACTATGTCAAAGTGGCGGCAAGGCAGCACCGTTTTGTGGGCAAGGCGGGCCGTGCCGCGGCAAAATACATGTCGGAATGGTCCGATCCACGTATGGGCATCCGTTCGGCATGGTATGTGAACTGGGACAAGCACGCTTATCTGTCATTGAAAAACAACCTGAAACATCTCAACATGGTATTGCCGGAGTGGTTCTTCATCAACCCCAGGACGGACAGGATAGAGACAAGGATCGACCGGCGCGCCCTGAGACTCATGCGCCATGCGGGTATCCCTGTTCTTCCCATGCTGACGAACAATTACGGTTCTGCTTTCCGTCCGGAAGCCATCGGACGGATTATGCGGGATGATCGAAAGCGCATGGCGATGATCAACGAGCTGGCTTCAATATGCAGGAAGAACGGCTTTTCCGGCATCAATCTTGATCTGGAGGAACTGGATATCAATGATGATGCACTGCTGATAACTCTGGTGAAGGATTTTGCGCAGGTCTTCCATTCCCAAGGTCTCTATGTGACACAGGCCGTCGCCGCTTTCAATGACGACTACAATATGCCGGAACTGGCTAAATACGACGACTACCTCTTTCTCATGGCTTATGACGAGCACAATGCAGCGAGCCGGCCCGGCCCTGTCTGTTCACAGCGGTGGGTTGAGAAAGCGACGGACTGGGCTGCAAGGAATGTTCCCAACGACAAGATCGTGCTGGGTCTGGCAGCTTACGGCTATGACTGGGTGCAGGGAAAGAAAGGCGGTACTGCCGTTTCGTTCGACCAGATGATGGCTTCTGCACAGAATGCCGGAGCCGCCGTCAGCTTCAATGATGATACCTATAACCTCAATTTCTCGTATAAGAATGAAGATGACGGCAGTCTTCACCGGGTATTCTTCCCCGACGCAGCCACTACATTCAACATCATGCGCTTCGGGGCAGAGTACCATGTAGCAGGCTATGCCGTGTGGCGGCTGGGTACGGAAGACAAGCGTATATGGCGTTTCTATGGGAAAGATATGTCATGGGAGAGTGTCGCCAGGATGTCCATCGGGCGGCTGATGCGGCTCAGCGGTACGGATGATGTCAACTTCGTCGGTGACGGTGAAGTGCTGAATGTGACCTCAGAACCTCATCCGGGGAAGATCGCCGTGAGCATTGACAAGGACAACCGGCTGATAACAGAAGAACATTATAGGGAACTTCCCGCCACATACACCGTTCAGCGGCTGGGCCGATGCGGGGACAAACAGCTGGTCCTGACCTTCGACGACGGCCCTGACGGACGGTGGACACCGTCGGTGTTGAGTACGCTGAAGAAGTATCATGTGCCTGCCGCTTTCTTCATGGTGGGATTGCAGATGGAGAAGAACCTCCCTCTTGTGAAGCAGGTCTATGATGCCGGAAACACGATAGGAAACCACACTTTCACCCATCATGACATGGCAGAGAACTCCGACCAGCGTTCGTTTGCCGAGCTGAAACTGACGCGTATGCTCCTGGAAAGCATAACGGGGCAGAGCACCATCCTCTTCCGCGCTCCTTATAACGCTGATGCCGACCCCACCGGTCATGAGGAGATCTGGCCGATGGTGATTGCGAGCCGGAGGAATTATCTGTTTGTCGGAGAGTCCATCGACCCGAATGACTGGCAGCCGGGTGTGACGGCAGACCAGATCTACAGACGCGTGCTGGAAGGGGTACACAATGAATACGGGCATATCATTCTGCTGCATGATGCCGGCGGTTCGACACGAAAGCCGACCGTCACTGCGCTGCCCAGGATTATCGAGACGCTGCAGCGGGAAGGCTATCAGTTCATCTCTCTGGAACAGTATCTCGGCATGAATCGTCAGACTCTCATGCCTCCGGTAAAGAAAGGCAAGGAGTATTATGCCATGCAGGCGAACCTCAGTCTGGCAGAACTGATTTACCATGTCAGCGATTTCCTCACGGCCCTTTTTCTGGTGTTTCTGGTTCTCGGATTCCTGAGGCTTGTCTTCATGTATATCCTGATGATACGTGAGAAGCGGGCAGAAAACCGCCGGTTCTATGCTCCTATAGATGCCGAGACGGCACCGGCGGTGTCGGTGATCGTTCCAGCCTACAATGAAGAGGTGAATATTGTCCGCACTGTTGATAATCTGAAACAGCAGGATTATCCGGCACTCCACATCTATCTGGTGGACGACGGGAGCAAAGACCATACGCTCGGAAAGGTCATGGAAAAGTTCGGCAACGACGGGAAAGTCACTGTCCTTGCAAAGAAGAACGGCGGGAAGGCATCGGCTCTGAACTATGGGATTGCAGCCTGTAAGACGGACTTTGTCGTTTGTGTCGATGCCGATACGCAGTTGCAGGCTGATGCTGTCAGCAGGCTGATGAAGCATTTCATTGCTGATGAGGCGGGCCGGGTCGGTGCCGTGGCCGGTAATGTGAAGGTGGGCAACCAGCGCAATATGCTTACTTACTGGCAGGCTATCGAGTACACGACAAGCCAGAACTTCGACCGCATGGCTTATTCTAACATCAATGCTGTCACGGTTGTTCCCGGAGCCATCGGTGCCTTCCGCAAGAAGGCGTTGGAAGCGGTCGGCGGCTTTACGACCGACACATTGGCTGAGGACTGCGACCTTACCATGAGCATCAACGAGTATGGATACGTCATTGAAAATGAGAACTATGCCGTCGCCATGACCGAAGCACCAGAGACGCTGCGGCAGTTTGTCAAACAACGTATCCGCTGGTCTTTCGGTGTGATGCAGACTTTCTGGAAGCACCGTTCGTCACTCTTCGCCAGATCGAAAGGCGGCTTCGGCCTATGGGCAATGCCGAATATGCTCATCTTCCAGTACATCATCCCGACCTTCTCTCCACTGGCAGATATGCTGATGCTGCTCGGTCTGTTTACGGGTAACGCCTGGCAGATATTCCTCTATTACCTGCTGTTCCTCCTCGTGGATGCCAGTGTGTCGATCATGGCTTATATTTTCGAGCATGAACGTCTGTGGGTGCTACTGTGGATTATTCCCCAACGGTTTTTCTATCGCTGGATCATGTATTACGTGCTTTTCAAGAGTTATCTCAAGGCAATCAAGGGGGAGTTACAGACCTGGGGCGTACTGAAACGGACCGGAAACGTGGGAGCGTGAGCGGATGTCGGGACTGCTGCCGGACGGTCAGGAGGCTGATACAGCCGGCTCCTGTCTCCGTCCCGGAGGGTCGCGGTCATCGTCGTGTCAGCGACCGTCCTGTATCCCAGAGCAGCCGTTTCGCCCATCTGAGCACCACCAGGGCGCTGGCGACGGCGACGGCGGAATCGATCCAGGTGATGTTCCAGAACATTGCACAGAGCAGGCCGACGATGGCCCCCGTCTCTGTCAGGGCATCTGAAAGGACATGAAGATAGGCTGCCCGGCTGTTGTAGTCTGTCGTGCCATGGTGACCATGTAGGACGGAGGCACTGATGGTGTTGGCGACCAGACCGATGCCCGCTGTCAGCAAAGCAAGTCTGTAATTCAGGATCTCTCCATGGGTCGTCATCCGTTCTACTGCTTCAATGATGATGAATACAGCCATGATAATCAGGAGAATACCACTCGTAAAGGCCGATAGGTCCAGGATTTTCTCCGTATCATATTTTGTTGTCTCCTTGCTTTCCAGATGCCGTACCAGTACGTATGCTGCCCAGTTCAGGCCGATGACCAGCACGTGCGATCCCATGTGGACACCATCGGCGAAGAGGGCCATGGAATGAGAAGTAAGTCCCACGATGATCTCTGCCAGCATCATGCAGAAAGCGAAGACGACCACGAAGGATGTCCGTTTCTCTTGTGAAGAGCGTTCTATTCTGTTTGACATTGTCACTTGTTTAATTCAAAATCCATAGATCAAAGTCTGCAATAAACGTGCCGCTTCTGCAGCCGGCTCTGTCATTCACCGTATGTTTTCAGTCGTCCGGTTTCCTGCACGTGTCCCGTTGCTGATATACTTGAAGGCGGAAGGAACGAGAAGTTGACAGGCAGTGTTTTGACGAATGAGTTATGAAGACAGAACCCATTATGGAATTATCCCGAAATGGATGAAGGCGTTGCATATACCGTCTTCATCCACACTTGTCGTCACGTAATCAGCCGCTGCCTTTACCTCCTCATTGGCATTGCCCATGGCCACCCCGATGCCTGCTGCATGGAGTATGCTCATGTCGTTGCCGCCGTCGCCGAAAGCGATGCACTCCTCCGGGCTGATTCCGATATGCTCCGTCAGTCGGCGAAGGGCATTCCCTTTGTCGGCTCCCCGCACGGTGATGTCTGTAAAATGCGGATTCCACCGGGCTGCTATGCAGTGAGGCATGGAAGGAAGGATCAGCTTCTCGTCGTCCACGCTGAAGAACGGGGTAAGCTGGAGAACCGGCCGGCGCAACAGCGGTTCTATCGGCTTGTGTATATCAATGTTGTTGACCCCTAAGCCACGGACAAAGACCTCATCAAAGATACTGGTGTGGTTGTGGATGCCGATATCCTCTTTTCCACATACTACTACCGCATAATTCCGCCGGCTGGCATCGGCGATCATCGCGCGGACTTCCTGCTCGGGGATGGGCATCAGCGTAATGTCCTCGTCGCCGATGAACGTACGTGCTCCGTTGAAGGTGATATATCCGTCAATGAGATGGCGGATGGCATCGATGTTCGTGATGATGGCCGCGGGTCGTCCTGTGGAAATGAAAATTCTTACCCCGCGTTCTTTTGCCTGTTCAATGGCCTTGACCGTTGAATCTGGAATCCGGTGTGTCTGAAACGATACCAGTGTTCCGTCTATATCGAAGAAAGCTGCTTTAATAGCCATGTCTGTGTCACTTTTGGCTACAAAGTTACTACAAAAAAGTGAAATGCGGAAAGATATAGTGATAGAATTGAGTTACAAGGGTTTCAGTTGTGCTTCCGATTATTCGTGAAGCCATCGCAATCACC
Organism: Prevotella multiformis DSM 16608; assembly: GCF_000191065.1. GTDB lineage: Bacteria > Bacteroidota > Bacteroidia > Bacteroidales > Bacteroidaceae > Prevotella > Prevotella multiformis. Next base: position 249,866 of record NZ_GL872282.1, on the reverse strand, counting down.
CCTAAAGCCAAATCAGGACGCCGCTACGTTACTTGTCCGTAACCATGCCCGAAAAGGCGACAAACGGACACGGATAACGAAACAAGGCGTTAAGGATTAGTGAGTTATTGACAACCCACGCAACAAATCCGGTTACGGAAAAAGATTGCGCCGTTCCTCCCCGTTTTGCGTACCGGCGACGGACTCTTCACCGACTAATTTTGAACCTAAAAAAATTAAGGACGATGAAGAGTACATTTTCAGTAATCTACTACCTCAAACGTCAGGTAGTGAAAAAGGACGGGACAGTACCCGTCATGGGACGCATCACGGTGGACGGCAGCCAGACGCAGTTCAGTTGCAAACTGACCGTCGATCCCAAGCTGTGGGACACCAAAGGGGGACGTGTCACGGGCAGAAGCACGGCGGCACTCGAAACGAACCGCATGCTCGACAAGATGCGTGTGCGCATCAACAGACATTATCAGGAAATCATGGAGCGTGACAATTTCGTCACGGCGGAGAAGGTCAAGAACGCCTTTCTCGGACTGGAACACCGCTACCACACGCTGATGCAGGTGTTCCGCCAGCACAACGAGGACTACGAGAAACAGGTGGAGGCTGGCATGAAAGCCAAAGGCACGCTCCTGAAGTACAAGACCGTTTACAAGCACCTGCAAGAATTCCTCACCATCCGCTACCGCGTGAAGGACATCGCGCTGAAAGAGCTTACGCCCGCTTTCATCTCCGACTTCGAGATGTTCCTACGCACGGACAAGCACTGCTGCACCAATACCGTGTGGCTGTATGTCTGCCCCTTGCGGACGATGGTGTTCATCGCCATCAACAACGAGTGGCTCACACGCGACCCGTTCCGGGAGTATGAAATCAAGAAGGAGGAAACGACACGCAGTTTCCTGACGAAAGAGGAAATCCGGCTGCTGATGGAGGGCAGGCTGAAAAACGCCAAGCAGGAGCTTTACCGCGACCTCTACCTGTTCTGCGCCTTCACGGGCTTGTCGTTCGCCGACATGCGCAACCTGACGGAAGAGAACATCCATACCTACTTCGACGAACACGAGTGGATAAACATCAACCGCCAGAAGACGGGCGTGGTGTCCAATATCCGCCTGCTCGACATCGCAAAGCGCATCATCGACAAATACCGGGGTCTGTGCGGGAACGGCAGGATTTTCCCCGTTCCCCACTACAACACGTGCCTTGCCGGAATCCGTTCCGTCGCCAAGCGTTGCGGTATCACCAAGCATATCACGTGGCATCAGAGCCGCCACACGGCAGCCACGACGGTGTTCCTCTCCAACGGCGTACCCATCGAAACGGTGAGTTCCATGCTGGGACACAAGAGCATAAAGACGACGCAGATATACGCGAAAATCACCAAAGAGAAGCTCAACCAAGACATGGAGAACCTTGCCGCAAGGTTGAACGGCATCGAGGAATTTTCATGTTGCACCATCTAAAAACAGAGAAGCCATGACACGAGGAACCATCATCATAGAGGACAACACGGTCAGCGTAACCGGTAACGAGATATGGATGACCGCCACAGAAATCGCCGGACTGTTCCACACGGGCGTCCCGGCTGTGAACGCCGCCATCAGAGCCGTCCGCAAGCCGGACGTGCTGAACGACTACGAGGTGTGCCGCTACATGCGGCTTGAAAACGGGCTGCACGCGGATGTTTACTCGCTTGAAATCATCATCCCCGTTGCCTTCCGGCTGAACACCTACCATGCACACGTGTTCCGCACGTGGCTGGTAGAGAAAGCACTCTCGAAGGAAAAGCGGCAGGCATACGTGATGTTCATACAGAACGGAAAAGCCGGGTATTGCTGAAAACGCAGAAGACATATAATAATAAGAATAAAAAGGAAACGGACAGCCCCGTGAAGGAGTTGCCCGTTTCCTTTTTTTTCATGCAGCCGCCTTATTCCATCGGCTTGCGGTAGTTCGCCTCCAGCAGCTCACGCAACCCCGATTCGGGGTAAAGCACCTTCCCTCCCAAAAGGATAAAGGGCAGCACCCTGTTGTTGCGGTACTCCTGCAAGGTGCGGCGGCTGACACGGAGCAGTTCCGCCACCTCCCTGTCCGTCAGGTAACGTTCCCCGTCCAACGGCGGGCGGTAACTTTCCAGAAAGGCGGAGAGCCATTTCGAGCCTTTGCGCATGTTCTGCACGACGGAGGCAAGCGGCTCGTCCTCCATTGTAAACACTTCATTGTTCTCGTTCATCATCATTTCGGATTCAGTGGGTTGTGAATAATAAAAATCAAATCATTTCCCGCAGGGATAGAGCGTGCCGACAAGCGGAATGAGCTTTTTGACCTCCTCCGGCTTGTAATAGAACCTGCGGTTAATCTGCGAGTAGCCGATAAGCCGCCTGTCACGCAAGGTCTGCAACGTGCGCGGGCTGATCCTCAACTGCCCGCAGACCTCCTCGCCCGTGAGCCACCTTTCCATCCGCCCGCCGTCGCTCCTGCGCCTCAGGGCGGCTACCTTCTCCGCGAGGGCGTTGAAGGACGCCACCATCATCTCGAAGGTCTTTTTCTCGATAGATACTATTTCCATAAGCAAAACATTTCAGAGTTTGCCGCAAAGGTAACGAAGCCGCCTTGAACACGTGCCGTTTCCCACTAAAAGGCAGCTTGTTGCGTCGTCTGTCCGGGTTACGGAGCCATTATCCGTAAAAATCTTACGTGAGCCACGTAGTGAGCTGTTAAAGCCCCTTTGGTTTATTGCCGAATTTTGTCGCAGAAACATAGCGCAAGCCGAGCGCAGCACGTCAAGCTCGCTTGAACGGTATGCCGAGGCGCAGCCTATGTTCATGCAAATAAACCAAAAGAAAGGACTGAATATGAAAGTGATAACGATGGAAAGTTCCGCCTTCACCGCATTGACGGAACAGATAGCCGAGATAGCGGCACACGTGCGTGCCGTTTCCGGCGGTAGGAAGGAAGAATCCCCCGACAGGCTGCTCACCACCCGCGAGGCGGCGCACCTGCTGAACGTGAGTTGCCGCACCCTCCAGCGCATGCGCAGCGAACAGCGCATCGCCTATGTCGTGCTGCGCGGCAAGTGCCGCTACCGGCAGTCTGAAATAGACCGCCTGCTCGAAGACAGCACCGTCACGGGCGAAGCCGCGACACCGGAACAGCTGAAACGCAACCACACGCTGCGCACGGGCGGCAGACCCAAAGGAAGGAGGACGTAGGACATGGAACTGCTTACCCGCAACAATTTCGAGAACTGGATGCAGAAGGTGATGGAACGGCTCGACCGTCAGGACGAGATGCTGCTCTCCATGCAGCCGTCCGGCAAAGCCCCGAACCCGATGAACGGGATCAGGCTTTTCGACAACCAAGACCTGTGCATGCTGCTCCAAATCAGCAAGCGCACCCTGCAACGCTACCGCAGCATCGGCGCGCTGCCTTACAAGACGCTCGGCAAAAAGACCTATTACAGCGAGGCGGACGTGCTGACGTTCCTCTCCGAACATGTAAAGGACTTCCGCAAGGAAGATATAGCCTTCTACAAGGCCCGTATCCATAATTTCTTTCAAAAATAACCATTAAAACATTTTTCAGATGGCAAAGAAAAAAGACGAAAAGGACGTGCTGGTTGTCCGTGACGAGAAGACGGGCGAAATCAGCGTGGTAGCCGGGCTGAACGCCGACGGCTCCCCCAAGCGCATCCCCGCGAAAGCGGAGAACGCGCAGAGTTTCCTGCAATTCGACCGGCACGGCGACGTGCTGGACAACTTCTTCAAGAACTTCTTCCGGCAGTGCAAGGAACCCAGCCGCTTCGGTTTCTACCGTGTCGCGGCGGACCAAGCCGACAAGCTGCTGGAGGTTATCAAGGACTTGCTGAAAGACCCCGACGGCAACAAGGAACTGCTTGCGCCCCACAAGGTGGACACCTCCGGCTACGAAAAGAAAGTACAGGAGGAGCAGTCCGCCGAAAAGCAGGAACAACCGGAACAGAAACAAGATGACGAACCTAAAAAACAGGAAGAGATGGAACAGAAAAACGAACAGAATCAGGAAAGCCCGCAGCAGACGCAGGGCAACCGGGGCTACCAGCCCATCGACGAGAGCAAGATCAACTGGCAGGAGTTGGAGGAGAAATGGGGCGTGAAGCGCGACGACCTTGAAAAGTCGGGCGACCTTAACAGAATGCTCAACTACGGCAAGTCCGACTTGGTGAGGGTGTCGCCCAATTTCGGCGGAGAGGCTTTCGAGCTGGACGCCCGCCTCTCCTTCAAGAAGGACGGCGAGGGCAATGTCAGCCTTGTGCCGCACTTCATCCGCAAGGAGCAGAAGCTCGACGAGTACAAGGAACACAAGTTCTCCGACGACGACCGGAAGAACCTGCGCGAAACAGGCAACCTCGGCAGGGTCGTGGACCTCGTGGACAGGGAAACGGGCGAGATCATCCCCTCGTTCGTCAGTATTGACCGCAAGACGAACGAAATCACGGATGTCCCGACGAACAAGGTGCGCATACCGGAACGCATCGGCAAGACGGAAATCACCAAGCAGGAGCAGGACATGCTGCGTGCCGGGCTGCCCGTGCGCGACAAGCTCATCGAGCGCAAGGACGGCAGGAAGTTCGTCACCACCCTGCAAGTGAACGTGGAGCAGCGCGGCGTGGAGTTCGTGCCGGGAACCGGCAGGTCGCCCCGTACCGCCCGGACGCAGGAAACGAAGAACACCCCCGCACAGGGACAGGCGCAGGGTACGGAGAATGCCGGAGGCACGAACAAGGAGCAACGCCGCAACACGTGGACGAACGCCGACGGCAGCATCCGCCCCATCAGCAAATGGAGCGGCGTGGACTTCACCGAACAGCAGAAAGCCGACTACGTGGCTGGCAAAGCCGTGAAATTAGAGAACGTGACCGACAAGCAGGGCTTCCACGCCACGATGTACATCAAGTTCAACCCGGAGAAGGGACGCCCGTACCGCTACGACACCAACCCCGACAACGCGCAGAAGGTCGCCCCTTCCAACGAGAGCCGCACGCAGGTGGCGGTGAACAGCGAGGGCAAGACCAACGAGGCTACCAAGAACCTGAAAGAGCCGTTGCGGAAGGGACAGACCGCCCCGAAGGACACCGCACAGCAACAGCAGCAGAAAAGAAACAACAAGGGCATGAAGATGTAATCCCGTGTCCGCCACTAAATCCGAAGTAACATTTGTAAAATTCAAAACGACAGAAGAATATGAAGACAATCATTGCAGAAAAGCCGTCTGTGGCACGTGAGATCGCCCGTATCGTGGGCGCGACAAAGAGAGAGGAAGGATATTTCGAGGGAGGCGGCTACGCCGTGACTTGGGCGTTCGGACACCTTGTGCAGCTTGCCATGCCCGACGGCTACGGCATACGCGGTTTCGTCCGTGACAATCTGCCCGTCATTCCCGACACCTTCACGCTCGTCCCCCGTCAGGTAAAGACGGAGAAGGGCTACAAGCCCGACAGCGGCGTGGTGGCGCAGATCAAGACCGTTGCCCGGCTATTCAAGGAAAGCGAACAGATCATCGTGGCGACCGATGCAGGGCGCGAGGGTGAGCTTATCTTCCGCTACCTCTACCATTATACCGGATGCACCACCCCGTTCGTCCGCCTCTGGATAAGCTCGCTTACCGACAAGGCTATCCGCGAGGGACTGCGCAACCTCGAAGCGGGCGGCAAATACGACAACCTCTATCTTGCCGCCAAAGCGCGGAGCGAATCAGACTGGCTCGTGGGCATCAACGGCACGCAGGCACTCTCCATCGCCGCCGGACACGGCACGTACTCCATCGGGCGGGTGCAGACACCCACGTTGGCGATGGTGTGCGCACGCTATTGGGAGAACCGCCGCTTCACGCCCGAAGCCTTCTGGCAGCTCCATATCGCAACGGACGGCTGCGATGAAGGAACGGTGAAGTTTTCCTCTTCCGAAAAGTGGAAAGAGAAAGAGCCTGCGACGGAACTATATAATAAGGTGAAGTCGGCAGGCACAGCCACCGTCACGAAAGCCGAACGCAAGGAGAAGACGGAGGAAACACCGCTGCTGTACGACCTGACGACGCTCCAGAAGGAAGCCAACGCCAAGCACGGCTTCACGGCGGAACAGACGCTTGAAATCGCGCAGAAGCTTTACGAGAAGAAGCTCATCACCTATCCGCGAACCGGAAGCCGCTACATACCCGAAGACGTGTTCGCCGAAATCCCCAAGCTGCTCGCCTTCATCGGGGCTTTGCCCGAATGGAAAGGCAAGGTGCAGCCGAAATGCGTCCCGACACGCAGAAGCGTGGACGGCGGCAAGGTGACGGACCACCACGCCCTGCTCGTCACGGGCGAGAAGCCACTATTCCTCTCCAAAGAGGACAGCACCGTCTATCAGATGGTTGCCGGACGCATGATCGAGGCTTTCTCCGAAAAATGCGTCAAGGACACCGCCACCGTCACGGCGGAGTGTGCCGGAGTGGAGTTCACGGTGAAAGGCAGCGTCATCAGGCAAGCCGGATGGCGTGCCGTCTATAGCGTGGAGGACAAGGAAGAAACCTCCATCCCCGATTGGCGGGAAGGCGACACGCTGACGCTGAAAGGCTGCTCCATCACGGAGGGAAAGACCAAACCCAAGCCGCTGCATACAGAAGCGACACTGTTGTCGGCAATGGAAACGGCGGGCAAGGACATAGAGGACGATGCACTCCGTCAGGCGTTGAAGGACTGCGGCATCGGCACGCCCGCCACCCGTGCGGCGATTATCGAAACGCTCTTCAAGCGCGGCTACATGGAACGCTGCAAGAAATCGCTTGTGCCGACTGAAAAAGGGCTTGCCCTCTATTCGGTCGTGAAGACGATGCGCATCGCCGACGTAACCATGACGGGCGAATGGGAGAAGAATCTGGCACGCATCGAGCGCGGGGAAATGCCCGCCGAAACCTTCCGCAGGGAGATAGAGGCGTACACACGCGAAATCACCTCCGAACTGCTCTCGTGCGACAAACTGTTCGCCCGCAGGGATTCCGGCTGCAAGTGTCCCAAGTGCGGGACGGGCAGCATGCAGTTCTACGGCAAGGTGGTACGCTGCGACAACGCGGAGTGCGGGCTGCCCGTGTTCCGCCTGAAAGCGAACCGCACCCTTTCCGATGACGAGATCAAAGACCTGCTCACCGACGGGCATACGAAGCTGCTCAAAGGCTTCAAGAGCAAGCAGGGCAAGAGCTTCGACGCCATAGTCGCCTTTGACGGGGACTATAACACGACTTTCGTGTTCCCCGAAAGGAACACGAGCAGGAAATTTTCAGGACGGAAGAAATAGTATTAACTTTTGAGAAAGTAGGCTGCACCTCAACAATAGAAATAAACGGGTTTATTTCGTATTGTCTTCGATTTGCACTACCTTTGCCACTTGTTCAGAGTAATGAATTGTTCTTCGATACCGGATTACACTCATACTTTGGATTTAGTGGTGGCACTCGGAGGGATACCGAGTGCCTTTTCTTTCTCCTTTTCAGACGACTATCCCCGTCATTATCAATCCACTAAATTCCAAAGTAATGAACAACAAGAAGAAAAACGAGGGTCAGACCGACTTTTCCTATTACGGTCTGTACCTGCTGGACTACCTCCGCACGAACAGGTTTGAACAGGCTTCCGACGATGCCTTCATCCGGGAGCGTGCCGACCGTGCCGCCGAAACGTATGAGCGTGCGCGGCTCGAAGGCTATCCGCCCGAAGGGGCGCAGGAGTTGGCGATGGACACGCTCCTGCGGGGGCTTCGCTATTCCAAGTACGCCATCCTCCGCGAAGTCGTGGAAAACGAGTTTGCCGACGAAGTGCCGGGAAAGAAACGCGAAGCCTTCATCCGAAAGTTGCTGCCGCCGGTCGGCAACGTATTCTCCGCCTATGACCTTTCGGACGACAATTTCGCCCTGTCGCCCGAATACGACCTGCTCTACACGGAGCTGACGGGAGCCGCCGTCCTTTATATCGGGGAATATGGCGTTTAACCGCAAACAACGGCTGCGGGACAACATCGAGGCGATACGGACGGCATTCATCCTTGACAGGGAACGGAGGACGGCAACCGCCGAGGAACAAGCCATACTTCGGAAGTATTGCGGTTTCGGCGGGTTGAAGTGCATACTGAATCCTGCAAAGGAACTGACGGATGCCGTGCATTGGGCGAAATCGGACCTCGAACTGTTTACCCCTACGGTAGAACTGCACAGGCTGGTGCGTGAAAACAGCAAGGACGATACGGAGTACAAGCGGTACGTGGATGCCATGAAGCAGTCCGTGCTGACCGCTTTCTACACCCCGCCGGAGATAACCGGCACGATTGCGGAGGCTCTGCATGAACACGGCATACGTCCCGACCGTGTGCTGGAGCCGTCGGCGGGCGTGGGCGCATTCGTGGATGCCGTGCTGGAAAACAAGCCGGACGCGGACATCATGGCTTTCGAGAAAGACCTGATGACGGGCAAGATATTGGGACACCTGCATCCCGACCAAAAGGTAAGGGTGCAGGGATTCGAGAAGATAGAGAAGCCCTTCACGGACTATTTCGACCTTGCCATCTCGAACATCCCGTTCGGCGACGTGGCTGTGTTCGACCCGGAATTTACAGGAAGCCAAGACCCGGCAAGGCGTTCCGCACCGAAGGCAATACACAACTACTTCTTCCTGAAAAGCCTTGACGCGGTGCGTGAGGGCGGCATCGTGGCGTTCATCACCTCTCAAGGGGTACTGGACGCACCGTCCAACGCGCCCATACGCGAGTATATGATGCGTAATGCCAATCTGGTGGGAGTCGCACGCCTGCCGAACAACCTCTTCACGGACAACGCGGGTACGGAAGTGGGCAGCGACCTGATTATCCTGCAAAAGAACAGCGGCAAGAAACGGGAGCTGTACGATTATGAAGAGTTGTTCGTGCAGACGGAAAAGACACCGATAGGCAGTTTCCAGAACGGGTATGTCGGCAGCATCGGCATGATTCCCCACTCGGATCTGATAAGCGGCACAGACCCTTACGGGAAACCAGCCTATAAAGTCATGCACCGGGACGGCATCGGGCAAATGGCGGAGGATTTGCGGGAACATATGGATATTGAGCTGTATAAGTTGGACAAAAAGCTGTATGAAATGCACAGCCTGCATCCGGCACAGGGGAAAAGCACGGTAACAGAAACCATTTCCACACCGGTTGTCACTCCTGAGATACAGCCACGTCATGAAATGGCAGCGAAGCCCGAAGCGGCAACACCGCAGCCGGAGGAAGAAAAGTCGGAGATAGAGCCGCGCCGCCCCGATTATTCGGAGGGCGTGCAGCTCTCCCTGCTCGACCTCTGGGGCATGACCGAGGAAGTACGCAAGCAGGAAGCCCCCGCCAAGAAGAAAAAGACGGCGAAAAAGGAAAGCCCGGCAAGGCGTATGCCTCCCAAACCGCAGGCGCAGGTTACGCCGAAGGTTACGACTGCACCGCCACAGCCGTCTGTTGCACCACTGACGGAGAAGAGGGACAGCCATGAAACAAAGCCGGTGAGTTTCGCAGCCAAAGGCGATCTGGATGATATTTACGCCTCTTTGGATTGGGACACCAATCCGCCCATCAACGGTTTCTATGAAATGATGATGGACCTCACGCCGGAGCGACGCAAGGAACTTCGCAGGCTGGCGGCACAGCATCAGGAGAAGCAACGGGTGGACGGGACGGCGGTGAAAGCCGCTCCCGCCATTGACATGCCGGAAAAGGAAGCGACAAAACGCCCCGAAGCACAGACGGAAGTCGCAACCGTTCCCGTTACGGACAATAACGCAAGTGAGACAACAACTTCCCTTTTCCCTGAATTTGAAACGGAAAAGCCGAAGGAGGAACCTCTCGACCTTTCTCCCCGTCCGTTCAACGGTATGCTGGAGCCGCACTACCGTGACGGCTCTATGGTACTGGATGCTTCACGCAATCTCGGTTATTTGAAGGGCCTCACGCCTTACGGCGCGACATTCCAACCGCTTGACCTGACCGGCTACCAGAAGGAGAAAGCGATGTTGTATGTGTCACTCCGTGACGCATACGAGCGGCTTTACCGCTACGAGGCGGAGTATCACGATGAAGGGTCTGCGCAACGCGGAGCGTTGAACACCTGCTACGATGAGTTTGTCATGCGCTACGGCAACCTCAATGCCAAGCATAACGTGAAACTGTTGATGATGGATGTCGCCGGACGCGACATCCTTTCGCTGGAACGGGCGGAGGACGGCAGGTTCGTCAAGGCGGACATTTTCGAGCGTCCCGTTTCCTTCTCTGTGGAGAGCCATGCCAACGTAAGCTCTCCCGAAGAGGCACTCTCCGCGTCGCTCAACAAGTTCGGCACGGTCAATCTCGACTATATGCGGGAGATAACCGACAGCACGGAGGAGGGATTGCTTGACGCCCTCAAAGGACGCATCTTCTACAACCCGCTCGTAACCGGTTACGAGATAAAGGACAGGTTCATCGCCGGGAATGTGATAGAAAAGGCGGAGCGCATCGAGGCATGGATGGGCGACAACCCCGAAAACGGACGTATGCCGGAAGTGAAGCAGGCGTTGGAGGCTCTGAAAGAAGCCGAGCCGCCGCGCATCGCCTTTGAGGACCTCGACTTCAATTTCGGGGAACGCTGGATTCCGACGGGCGTGTATGCCGCCTATATGAGCCATCTTTTCGACACGGACGTGAAAATCGCCTACTCCGCAAGCATGGATGAGTTTTCGGTGGCGTGCGGCTGCCGCACCATGAAAATCACGGACGAGTTTTTAGTGAAGGGCTATTACCGGAACTATGACGGCATGCACCTGTTGAAACACGCCCTGCACAACACCTGCCCGGACATGATGAAATCCATCGGTAAGGACGAGCATGGCAATGACATCAAGGTGCGTGACAGCGAGGGCATACAGCTCGCCAACGCCAAGATTGATGAAATCCGCAACGGGTTCTCGGAATGGCTGGAAGAGCAGTCGCCGCAGTTCAAGGAACGGCTGACGACGATGTACAACCGCAAGTTCAACTGTTTCGTGCGCCCAAAGTATGACGGCTCTCACCAGACATTTCCCGACCTCAACCTCAAAGGGCTGGCAAGCCGGGGTATCAAGAGCGTCTATCCGTCACAGATGGATTGCGTCTGGATGCTCAAACAGAATGGCGGTGGCATTTGTGACCACGAGGTGGGAACCGGTAAAACGCTGATAATGTGTATTGCAGCGCATGAGATGAAGCGCCTGAACTTGGCGCACAAACCGATGATTATCGGGCTGAAAGCCAATGTCGCGGAGATTGCCGCCACCTATCAGGCGGCATATCCCAACGCGCGGATTCTCTATGCCTCGGAGAAGGACTTCTCGACCGCCAACCGCGTGCGTTTCTTCAACAACATCAAGAACAACGACTACGATTGCGTCATCATGTCGCACGACCAGTTCGGCAAGATTCCGCAGTCGCCGGAGTTGCAGCAGCGCATCCTGCAAGCGGAGCTTGACACGGTGGAGGAAAATCTCGAAGTCCTGCGGCAACAGGGCAAGAACGTGTCGAGGGCGATGCTGAAAGGGCTGGAAAAGCGCAAGCACAACCTTGAAGCGAAGTTGGAGAAGGTGGAACATGCCATCCAATCGCGCACGGATGATGTGGTGGACTTCAAGCAGATGGGCATCGACCATATCTTCATTGACGAGAGCCATCAATTCAAGAACCTGACTTTCAACACGCGGCACGACCGTGTGGCGGGATTGGGAAACTCGGAAGGAAGCCAGAAAGCCCTGAACATGCTCTTTGCCATACGTACCATACAGGAACGCACGGGCAAGGACTTGGGGGCTACGTTCCTGTCCGGTACGACCATCAGCAACTCGCTGACGGAGCTGTACCTGCTCTTCAAGTACCTTCGCCCTAAGGAACTGGAACGGCAGGATATTCGTTGCTTTGACGCTTGGGCGGCTATCTTTGCCAAGAAGACGACCGACTTCGAGTTCAACGTGACGAACAACGTGGTGCAGAAGGAGCGTTTCCGCTACTTCATCAAAGTGCCGGAGCTTGCCGCCTTCTACAACGAGATAACCGACTACCGCACGGCGGAGGACGTGGGCGTGGACCGTCCGCACAAGAACGAGATACTGCACCACATACCGCCGACGCCGGAGCAGGAGGACTTCATCCAAAAGCTGATGCAGTTCGCCAAGACGGGTGACGCCACGCTGCTGGGCAGACCACCCCTGTCGGAAACGGAGGAGAAGGCGAAGATGCTTATCGCCACCGACTACGCCCGCAAGATGGCTCTCGATATGCGCATGATAGACCCGCATTACGAAGACCACCCCGACAACAAGGCTTCGCACTGCGCCAAGACGATTGCGGAGTATTACCACAGGTATGACGCGCAGAAAGGCACGCAGTTCGTGTTCTCGGATCTGGGAACGTACCAGCCGGGCGACGGGTGGAACGTGTACAGCGAGATAAAGCGGAAACTGACGGAGGACTACGGCATCCCGGCAGGCGAGGTGCGCTTCATTCAGGAGTGCAAGACCGACAAGGCACGCAAGGGGGTGATAGACGCCATGAACGCCGGAACGGTGCGCGTGCTGTTCGGCTCCACCTCCATGCTCGGAACGGGTGTGAACGCGCAGAAACGGTGTGTCGCAATCCATCATTTGGATACGCCGTGGCGTCCGTCCGACCTACAACAGCGTGACGGACGGGGAGTCAGGGCAGGCAACGAGATTGCCAAGCATTTTGCCGGGAACAACGTGGATGTCATCATCTACGCTGTGGAAAAGTCGCTGGACAGCTACAAGTTCAACCTGCTGCACTGCAAGCAGACATTCATCTCGCAGCTCAAAAGCGGGGCGATGGGCGCGCGTACCATCGACGAGGGGGCTATGGACGAGAAATCGGGCATGAACTTCTCGGAGTACATGGCGTTGCTCTCCGGCAATACCGACCTTTTGGACAAGGCGAAACTGGAAAAGCGTATCGCCTCGCTCGAAGGGGAACGCAAGTCGTTCAACAAGGGCAAGCGCGATTCGGAGTTCAAGCTGGAAGCCAAGACGGGGGAACTGCGCAACAATACGGCGGTAATCGAAGCCATGACGGAAGATTGGAACCGCTTTCTTTCCGTTGTCAAGACCGATAAGGAGGGCAATCGCCAGAATGCTGTCAAGGTGGACGGTGTGGATTCTACCGATGAAAAGGTTATCGGAAAGCGTTTGCAGGAAATCGCCAAGAACGCCACGACGGGCGGTTTGTACAAGCCTGTCGGGGAACTTTACGGTTTTCCGATAAAGGTGGTCAGCGAGAGAATACTCAAAGAGGGGCTGGAGTTTACCGACAACCGTTTCGTGGTGGAGGGAAACTACAAGTACACTTACAATAACGGGCATCTGGCGATGGCTGATCCGGTAGCCGCCGCACGTAATTTCCTGAACGCATTGGAGAGGATTCCGTCCATCATCGACCAGTATAAGGGAAAGAACGAGGTGCTGGAAAAGGAAGTCCCACAGTTGCAGGAGATAGCAAGTAAGGTATGGAAAAAGGAGGACGAACTGAAACAGTTGAAGTCCGAACTTGCCGCGCTTGACCGCAAAATACAGTTAGAGCTTGCGCCGCCTACACCCGATGTCGCCGAAAAGGAGAACGACGGACAGGAGGTCAAGCCTGTTTCGGAAGGTGTACGGAGCATATCGCCACAACAAACCGATGATGCACCACCGATACGCAGCCCGATGGATAAACGAAGTCCGTCTGGCAATTTCATTGCCAATCATATCATTATCGGGCGTCCGGGTTTTCAGTTTAAGGATGAAAACCGATCGAAAGGGATAAAAATTTAAAATTATGAATTTTATATAAAATATTAATAGGGGCTATCCAAAAGGTCTAAAAGTAAATCTTATCCCCTCTGCAAGTATCTGTAGAAGAGTGATTGTAAGGATTTCTTTCTTTTTGGGCAGCCTCTATTAAATTTATTTATTCTTTCTTGATTTATGTTTATAAACATTATACCAAAAAATATTCCAACTAACCTTGTTTATGTTTTGTCAGCCACCATTTGCACAACCATATTTGACTCCCAAAGAGAGTGAATTCGATAAGATAACTTGCTGCATACCCACAATAAGGGGCTAAATAGAATACGAATGGGAAATAGATAACAGTACCGACAACAGATTGCGTTATGTAGTTGGTTAAACTCATTTTACCATAAAGCTGTAATGTGGAAACCGCTTTTTTGACACGTTCCTTATGACACAATAATATGAACGAGAATATTTCTACAGAATCATCAGTAAAACAGAAAAAAATACTAATTTTGTTTTTGATGATCATTTCAAAAGGAATTAGAAAAATATCTAATTCTAACTTATAGAGGAAAAAGCAACAATTAAATATTAAAGAATAAAAGATACGAAAAATATGACGCCAAAAGAGATACTACAAGAATGGATTGACTGCTTCAACGCCGCCGATGCAGTCGCTTTGGCAAACTTATACGCTCAGGATGCCATAAACCATCAAGTCGCAAACACCCCGGTTATAGGAAAAACAGCTATCCATAAAATGTTTGTAAATGAATTTGCAACCTCAAAAATGGTTTGTATTGTTGAGCATATATTCGAGGATGGAGAATGGGCTATCATGGAATGGAAAGATCCGCTCGGGTTGCGAGGATGCGGATTCTTCCATGTGCAAAACGATAAAATCGTTTTCCAAAGAGGTTATTGGGATAAGCTCAGCTTTCTCAAACAGCACGGTTTAACCGTAGAGAATAGTGATAAAAATCCAAACACATAACACCGTCCGATATGGGAATCATCATTCATTCTTTAGAGTCCGTTTCTTTCAAAGATTTGTATGCGGCATTCTCATCCGCATTCAAAGATTATGATTTCTCTTTGAATGCGGATGAATTGCGACGCATGCTCGACCGACGAGGATACAATCCACAACTATCTTTCGGAGCATTTTTCGAAGGACGGCTGATTTCTTTTGTGTTTAACGGAACAGGCATGTACAACAACATCTTGACGGCTTATGACACAGGGACGGGAACCGTACCTTCATTCCGGGGATTACACCTAACCCAAAAAATATTCACTTTCAGCCTCGAATTGATATATCAACAAGGAGTTCGGCAATATGTACTGGAAGTTTTGCAACACAATCACAAAGCAATAAAAATATATCGCAAATTAGGCTTTGAAACACAGAGAAATTTCAACTACTACTCTGCCAAACTGAGCGATATTGTTCCTGTATTGCAAGTAAACCATACTGCATGTCGCATACTCCCATCGGATTTAAAAAACTGCCTTAACCAAACGGCCTGGTTCGATTTTCATCCTTCATGGCAAAATGACAGGGCTTCACTGGAACGCGGAATCGACAATTTGGACATATTGGGAGCTTATGAAAGAGAAGAACTTGTCGGATTTGTTATCTTTGAACCGGCATCAGGCGATATTTCATCCCTCGCAGTTGCAAAAGATTACCGGCGTAAAGGAATAGGCAAGTCCTTGCTTAAAAGTGCTGTCAGTCATTTTCAAAGCGATGTACTCAAATTTACTAATGTTGATTGCGATTGTGAATCAGTCACTGGTTTCTTGTCATCATTAGGACTTACCCCAAAAGGACAACAGTTTGAAATGGTCAGAAAAATTTAACCTACATTTATATGAATAGCCCTCATCATCAAATAACAAATTAATAATACCAAATAAAAATACGTATAGATTAAAAAAGTTCTTTGTGCTTTTGTCAGGGAACTTTTTTTTCGTAAATTTGCGTTCAATTATGCGGCAGTAATAATATACATATTAATACGAGTTAAGAATCCTGTAGTTTTCCACATGCTACGAGGAGGTATTAAAAGGTGCGTTTCGGCAATGCATCTATTGTAGTATATTATTGCTTAATCAAATGAACATTATAAATTTAGGAATTCTTGCTCACATTGATGCAGGAAAAACTTCCGTAACCGAAAATCTGCTATTTGCCTGCGGAGCAACGGAAAAGCGCGGCAGTGTTGATAAAGGTGACACCATAACAGACTCTATGGATATAGAAAAACGTAGAGGAATTACTATTCGGGCTTCTACGACATCTATTGTTTGGAATGGTGTGAAATGCAATATCATTGACACTCCGGGACACATGGATTTTATTGCAGAGGTGGAGCGGACATTCAAAATGCTTGATGGAGCAGTCCTCATATTATCGGCAAAGGAAGGCATACAAGCACAAACAAAGTTGCTGTTCAAGACTTTGCAAAAACTGCAAATCCCGACAATTATATTTATCAATAAGATTGATCGTGCCGGCGTAAATCTTGAGCGTTTATATCTGGACATAAAAACAAATCTGTCGCAAGACGTCTTGTTTATGCAAACGGTTGTCGATGGAGTAGTTTACCCGATTTGCACCTCAACAGATATAAGGGCAGAACACAAAGAATTTGTATGCAACCATGACGACGATATATTAGAACTATATTTGGCGGATAAAGAAATCTTACCGGCAGATTATTGGAATGCGATAATCGCTCTTGTGGCAAAAGCCAAAGCCTATCCGGTCTTGCATGGATCAGCAATGTGCAATATTGGCATCAATGAGTTGTTAGACGCCATCATTTCTTTTATATTTCCTCCGGCATCAGTCCCAAATAGACTTTCAGCTTATCTTTATAAAATAGAACATGACCCCAAAGGGCATAAAAGAAGTTTTCTAAAAATTATTGACGGAAGTCTGAGACTTCGAACCGTTATAAAAGTCAATGATTCGGAAAAATTCATCAAGATTAAAAATCTAAAAACCATTTATCAGGGCAAAGAGATAAATGTTGATGAAGTGGTTGCTAATGATATCGCAATTATAGAAGATATAGAAGAATTAAGAATCGGAGATTATTTAGGTGTTAAACCTTGTCTGATTCAAGGATTATCTCATCAGCATCCCGCCCTCAAATCTTCTGTCCGACCAGACAAGCCCGAAGAGAGAAGCAAGTTGATATCCGCTCTAAATGTATTGTTTATTGAAGACCCGTCTCTGTCCTTTTCCATAAATTCATATAGTGATGAATTGGAAATCTCGTTATATGGTTTAACCCAAAAAGAAATCATACAAACATTGCTGGAAGAACGATTCTCCGTAAAGACCCATTTTGATGAAATCAAGACTATCTACAAAGAACGACCTAAAAAGAAGGTGAATAAGATTATCCATATCGAAGTCCCTCCCAACCCTTACTGGGCCTCAATAGGACTGACTCTGGAACCTTTACCGATAGGGTCAGGGGTGCAAATCGAAAGTGAAATCTCCTTTGGTTATCTGAACCATTCTTTTCAAAATGCCGTTTTTGAAGGAATCCGTATGTCTTGCCAATCGGGATTGCATGGATGGGAAGTGACGGATTTGAAAGTAACCTTTACTTATGCCCTTTATTATAGTCCGATAAGTACCCCTGCCGATTTTAGACAATTGTCTCCTTATGTCTTCAGGTTGGCTTTGCAACAATCAGGAGTGGATATTCTCGAACCGATGCTCTATTTTGAGTTACAGATACCACAAGTAGCAAGTTCCAAAGCTATTACAGATCTGCAAAAAATGATGTCTGAGATTAAAGGTATCAGTTGTAATAAAGAGTGGTGTCTTATTGAAGGGAAAGTTCCATTAAATACAAGTAAAGACTATGCTTCAGAAGTAAGTTCATACACTAAAGGCTTAGGCACTTTTATGGTTAAGCCGTGTGGGTATCAAATAACAAAAGGCGGTTATTCTGATAATACCCGTATGGAAGAAAAGGATAAACTTTTATTCATGTTTGAAAAATCAGTATCATCAAAATAATGGAACGATCCAGGAATTTCTATAAGACAATACGGTTGGGGTATATACTTATCTCCGTTCTTATCGGATGTATAGCATATAATAGCTTCTATGAATGGCAGGAGATAGAAGCATTAGAACTTGACAATAAAAAAATAGACGAGTTCCGAAAAGAGATAAACAATATCAATATTCAAATGATAAAATTTTCTCTATTTGGTGAAACAATACTGGAATGGAACGATAAAGATATCGAACATTACCATGCACAGCGTATGGCAATGGATAGTATGCTCTGCCGTTTCAAAGCTACCTATCCGGCAGAGCGTATAGACAGCGTACGCCATCTTCTCGAAGATAAGGAACGGCAGATGTGCCAAATCGTTCAAATACTTGAACAACAACAAGCCATCAACGATAAGATAACCAGTCAAGTACCTGTAATCGTGCAGAAGAGTGTGCAGGAACAGCCCAAGAAGTCCAAGCGCAAAGGTTTCTTGGGCATCTTCGGCAAAAAGGAAGAAGCGAAACCAACTGTGACTACCACGATGCACCGTTCCTTTAACCGGAATATGAGAACCGAACAACAGGCGCAAAGCCGCCGCTTATCGGTTCATGCCGATAGCCTTGCCGCACGAAATGCGGAACTTAACAGGCAACTGCAAGGACTGGTTGTTCAAATAGACGGGAAAGTACAAACTGACCTACAAAAGCGGGAAGCCGAGATAACAGCCATGCGGGAACGGTCGTTCATTCAGATTGGGGGCTTGACAGGGTTCGTTATACTGCTACTGGTCATATCATATATCATCATACACCGAAATGCCAACCGCATCAAGCGATATAAACAGGAAACCGCAGATTTAATCGAGCGACTGCAACAAATGGCAAAGCGAAACGAGGCACTGATAACCTCCCGCAAGAAAGCCGTACATACCATTACCCATGAATTACGCACACCGCTGACTGCAATAACGGGCTATGCCGGACTGATACAAAAAAACTTCAATGCGGATAAAACCGGGATGTATATCCGAAATATTCAGCAATCCTCCGACCGTATGCGTGAAATGCTTAATACTCTTCTGAGTTTCTTCCGGCTGGACGACGGCAAGGAACAACCTAATTTCTCCACGTGTAGGATTTCATCAATAGCGCATACGCTCGAATCAGAGTTTATGCCAATTGCCATAAACAAGGGACTTGCTCTTACTGTGACGAATCACACGGATGCTGTTGTACTGACCGATAAGGAACGCATTCTACAAATTGGAAATAACCTGCTGTCAAACGCCATCAAGTTCACTGAGAACGGTGCCGTTTCTCTGACAATGGGGTATGATAACGGTATGCTGAAACTTATCGTCAAAGATACGGGTTCGGGTATGACCGAAGAGGAACAGCAACGTGTGTTCGGTGCGTTTGAACGTTTGTCAAACGCTGCCGCAAAGGACGGCTTCGGATTAGGTCTTTCCATTGTTCAGCGCATTGTGACAATGCTCGGCGGCACAATCCAGCTGAAGAGCGAGAAAGGCAAGGGCAGCCGTTTCACGGTGGAGATACCCATGCAGTCAGCCGAGGAATTGCCGGAACGGATAAATAAAACACAGATTCATCATAACCGAACACTCCATGATATTGTTGCCATCGACAATGACAAGGTACTTCTCCTAATGCTGAAAGAAATGTATGCACAAGAAGGGATACATTGCGATACCTGTACCAATGCGGCGGAACTGATGGAAATGATACGCCGGAAAGAATACAGTCTGCTTCTGACCGATTTGAATATGCCGGATATAAACGGCTTCGAGCTGTTGGAACTGCTACGCACCTCCAATGTGGGCAATTCAAGGATCATTCCGATTATTGTAACAACCGCTTCGGGCAGTTGCAACAGAGAGGAACTTTTAGAACGTGGATTTTCTGATTGCCTTCTCAAGCCGTTTTCCATATCGGAGCTGATGGAAGTTTCCGACAAGTGCGCCATGAAAGGTAAACAAAATGAAAAGCCTGATTTCTCCTCCCTACTGTCTTACGGCAATGAATCCGTCATGTTGGATAAACTGATAGCGGAAACCGAAAAGGAAATGCAGTCGGTCAGGGATGGGGAACAACGGAAAGACTTTCAAGAACTGGACGCCCTGACACACCACCTACGTAGTTCGTGGGAGATACTGCGTGCCGACCAACCATTAAGGGAACTTTATAAACAGCTTCATGGGAGTGCCGTTCCCGATTATGAAGCATTGAACAACGCCGTGACTGCCGTATTGGATAAGGGTTCGGAGATAATCCGGCTGGCAAAAGAAGAAAGGAGAAAATACGAAAATGGATAAAACAAAAATCATCGTGGTGGAGGACAACATCGTATATTGCGAGTTTGTCTGCAACCTGCTGGCACGGGAGAAATTCCGTACCGTGCAGGCTTTCCACCTCTCGACAGCGAAGAAACTTCTGCAACAAGCCGCTGACAATGATATAGTAGTTTCTGATTTGCGTTTGCCTGACGGTGACGGCATCGACCTATTGCGCTGGATGCGCAAAGAAGGCATGACGCAGCCGTTCATCATCATGACCGACTATGCCGAAGTACATACGGCGGTTGAAAGCATGAAACTCGGTTCGCTGGACTACATACCCAAGCAACTCGTGGAGGACAAACTCGTGCCTTTGCTCCGCACCATACTGAAAGAGCGGAATATCGGGCGAAGCCGCATGCCCGTATTTGCCCGTGACGGTTCAGCCTTTCAGAAAATCATGCACCGGATAAGGCTGGTAGCTCCTACCGACATGAGCGTACTGATATTCGGGGAGAACGGTACTGGCAAAGAGCATATTGCCCATCTACTGCACGATAAAAGCAAGCGTTCAGGCAAGCCTTTCGTGGCGGTGGACTGCGGCTCACTCACCAAAGAACTTGCGCCATCGGCGTTCTTCGGACACGTTAAAGGAGCGTTCACTGGTGCTGAAAACACAAAGAAAGGCTATTTCCACGAGGCGGAAGGCGGCACATTGTTTTTGGATGAAGTGGGTAATCTCGCACCGGAAACCCAACAGATGTTACTCCGTGCCATACAGGAACGGCGGTTCCGTCCCGTTGGCGACAAGTCCGACCGCAGTTTCAACGTCCGCATCATCGCCGCCACCAACGAGGATCTGGAAAAGGCGGTCAATGAAAAGCGTTTCCGACAGGATTTGTTATACCGCCTACATGACTTCGAGATAACCGTTCTGCCCTTACGTGACTGTCAGGAGGACATCATGCCGCTGGCGGAGTTCTTCCGTGAGATTGCCAATAAGGAATTGGAATGCAATGTTAGTGGCTTCAGTTCCGAAGCGCGGAAAGTGTTACTGATCCATTCATGGCCGGGTAACGTGCGCGAACTTCGGCAGAAAATCATGGGTGCGGTGTTGCAGGCTCAGACGGGACTTGTCACGAAAGAGCATCTGGAACTTGGAATAACCGAAACAACCTCTGTTGTCGGCTTCTCCCTACGCAACGAAGAGGAAGATAAAGAGCGGATTATACGTGCTTTGAAGCAGGCTGGCGGGAACCGGAAGGTTGCTGCCGAATTGCTTGGAATAGGCAGGACAACACTCTATAATAAACTGGAAGAATATGGATTGAAGTATAAATTTGAGCAACCATAGCCCGCAATTCGCTGAAAATGGCTATCTTTGCATGACATATTAGAAGGTAACGGCGACTGGCAGAGCCTTTTGCCGCCTATATATAACATAAGACCGCAAGGCGTTTCGAGCGAAAATCTGGTAAATTGACACTACGGAGACGATTGCGTGATGCTTATGCTATGCCTACGCATAGCGTGCATTCACGTACTCTCCGTAAAAGGCTTTACCAGAGCCGTCGCTTGAAAGTAGTGTGATTTGCACGCTACTTTTTTGCCCTTGCCCAACGAAAGGAAACGATAATGGGTAAAGTACAGATTCTTGCCGTCCTCACGATAGACGGTTGTCAAAGCTCCGAGTTATATTGCAAAGCGTATAAGGAACTGCGCCTTGAAGATTGCGGCATCAATGAGATAAGGGAAAACGCCCTTTATCATATCACACCGGATTATTCCATCTCCATGCTTGACGAATGGCGGAAATCCACAACAGACATCTGCTATCTGGCGGAAGTCACTCCTGAAAAAGCGGACTACATCAACGGGCTGCTGCGTATGCGTGTGGTGGATGAAATCATACTTTACACGATTCCTTTCATTGCCGGAACGGGAAAGCGTTTCTTCCAATCCGCCTTGCCGCAGGAACAATGGACGCTGACCTCACAGAAGGTGTACCGCAACGGAGTGGTCCGCCATATCTATAAAGCGTGCGTTTGATGTCCATAAAATGGACGAATGTTCAGTAAATGAACACTTTAAGCTGAATACAATTCCTTTCAGATAAATAAATCGCGAAATTATCACTCTGAAATCCAGCACCTTGCAGAGAGCGTGCCGGATTTTTTATTTTATGGACACGCTTTTTGCCAATCATATTCATGTGCGCATACCGAAAAAACAGAGTGTAAAATTTCAAAATTGACAGGACATGAATTATTTCTTATTGACGGAAACAGAGTTCTTCCGCCGTATAAACGAAGCCGGGGACTGCAATATGGAAACGGCATACACGGCTTTCGCCACGCAAGTGATCGAACTATGCAACGGCAATGTGGACACCACCCGCACCATCATCGCGCTGGCTTACATTGAAATCGAGTTGCAGCACCATCCCGTGCGCAATCTTCCCGAAGAAAAGAGGGAGGTTGCAGCCTACATCAGCAAGGCACTCTCTTTCGTTAGGAAGATGCAGAAGTTCCTTGCCGCTCCCCAAGTGTCACCACTAATCCCCATCCGTACATCCTCCGACAACACAACCGAAAATCCCGCCTCACCCCTGCAATGGACGGGCAACGCCATCGACCTCGTGGAACTTATCTACGGCATCAACGAGATGGGCTGCATCAATAACGGCAACATGCCGCTCAAACAGCTCGCCCCGCTCCTCTACAAGATTTTCGGTGTCGAATCAAAGGACTGCTACCGCTTCTATATCGACATCAAACGACGGAAGAACGAAAGCCGCACCTACTTCCTTGACAGGATGCAGGAGAAACTGAACGAGAAGATGCTCCGCGACGAGGAAATGGAACGTTTGAGAAAATAATCCTGTACCAATGATGAATCAGGGGGTGACGTTATGCCACTCTCTGATTTTTTGTAGGTTTTGTACCTGCCGTGCAGATACATTTCGTTATCTATTCGCCCGAAAACCAGCGAAAAGCACTATCTTTGTACCCACCTTACAGAATTGTATATGAGCATAGACAACCTCGACATAGTAAAACGGCTGATAGCCGAAAAAGAATGCGGACGGGTGGAGTTCAAGGAAACCACCGGACAGTTGGAGCGTGGCATGGAAACGCTTTGCGCTTTCCTTAACGGAGAAGGCGGCACGGTATTGTTCGGTGTTACCGACAAGGAAAAAATCATCGGACAAGACGTGAGCGACAAGACCAAGAGGGATATAGCGGACGCGATCAACCGGTTGGAGCCTGTGGCAATGGTACAAATATCTTATGCACCGCTGCCGGACAGTGAGAAGAAAGTAATTGTTTTTCGTGTTGAAGATTCAAGGCTCAACCGTCCGTTCTGCTATAAAGGAAGACCATATATGCGGGTGGAAAGTGCGACCACAACGATGCCACAATCAAAGTATAATGAACTTCTTTTGCAGCATGAAAAAGTCTGGCATAGCTGGGAAACCTACCCGAATACCGATTTGAAGATTACGGATTTGGATGAAGAGGAAATCCACAAGACGGTACGTTTAGGAATAGAGTACGGACGTTTACCCGAATCGACAGGTGACGAAGTTCCTATCATACTTGAAAAACTGAATCTTCTTGAAGGCGGTGTACTTAAAAATGCAGCCGCCGTATTGTTCGCCAAAAAGAAACTGGTACATTATCCGCAGAACTTGCTGCGACTTGCCCGATTCAGAGGTACAGACAAAACCGTATTTATAGACAACAAACGGGTACACGGGAACTTGTTCCATCTGCTTGACGAGGCAATGGCTTTTGTGTTCAGACATCTTTCATTATCCGGAACAACGGACGCATTGGAGCGTGAGGAACATTTGGAAATACCGCATAAGGCTATACGAGAAGCTGTAATCAACTCCCTATGTCACAGGAGTTACCGTGATATTGGAGGTTCGGTAGCCATAGCCATCTATGATGACCGTGTTGAAATAGAGAATCCCGGTTCGTTTCCGTCCGAATGGGATATGAATAAAATCAAATCCGAACATGGTTCAAAGCCCCATAATCCTTTAATTGCAGACACGCTTTATGTGCGAAAAGTATTGGAGAGCTGGGGACGCGGCATAAATCTCATAATAGAAGAATGTCAAAAGGTTAATTTGCCGGAGCCTGAATATCAAATAACAACCAATGAAGTGAAACTTGTCTTCAGATATAAGGTGGCAGGACAAGAAACAGGACAAGAAACAGGACAAGTAGCAGGACAAGTAGCAGGACAAGTAATGTCGCTTGTATCAGCTTTGGGAAATGATATTTTGCCGTTGAAAGAAATCATGGAGCGTTTATCTTTGAGGGGACGTGATAATTTCCTTACCAGTTACCTAAATCCTGCATTGAGAGAGGGACTTGTCGAACAAACCCATCCGGAAAATCCCAAGCACCGCAACCAAAAATACAGGCTTACTGAAGCTGGAAAAATCATTTTGTCAAAAGGCAACAGGAAGGATGGCTAAGAAGAAACATAAGAAAGATTCAGATGCAGACTTGCCTGTAATCATGGATTACGGCATCGGTTGCATATCCATTTATGACCCGGTTGATATGATGCCATACAATGACCCGCCTGTCACCGAGCAAACCCGTTTCAAGAAACTCCGCAAGGAAATGAAAGCGGAGTTCAAATGGTTGGCGTCTTCTATAACAATAGAGTATTGGAAAGAAAACCGGCAGATACCTTTCGGTGAGGAAATGTCGAAACTCAGAATCCGACTGTTGAGAATCTTCGCCGAAGAATACAGCATACTACTAAAAGATGATACAGAACTGAAAAACTATCTGCTCATGCTTGTCATTACCACCATCAACAAGCATCTCCAATCTGAAAATAAAAATCCGTAACCGGTCGTCGGCTACGGATTTTCCATATATAAACGGATATACTATTTCTGCTGCAACAGATGTTTCAGATTTTCGTCACCCGCGATGCGTTCCAGCTCGTCGGCGACAATCTGTTTCACCTCCTCCTTGATACGCCTGTAATTCGCCTGCACTGTTTCCTTCATGCAGTCTTTGCCATCCTCGTCCGTGAAGTCAGTAATTACGGGTATCGGCTTGTAGGCTTTCTCCTCGCGCTTGACCTTCTCGGCATCCACGACAATCTCACAGTGGAAAATCTTCTGTTCTATACGTTCGTTGAAGTTGTCGGACACCGAACCGACAAACATTCCCTGCGTCAAGCCGGAAATCTTGCTCGGCGGGATAAGCGCGTCCATCTGCGTGTTGATGGAGGTGGAAACATCCTGCCTGTTGATGGAAATGGACTGCCGTTTCTGCAACACCTTTCCGAACCGTTCCGAGAGCGTCTTGGCGGTTTCGCCCACCACCTGACCGGAGAAAATATTGCCGACGGTGTTCATCACCACTTTCGCCTCCTTGTCCCCGTAGTCACGCACCAACTGGCTGAAATCCTGAAATCCCAGACATACGGCAACCTTGTTGCTTCGTGCGGTGGCGATAAGGTTGTCCAGCCCCTTGAAATATATCGTCGGAAGCTCGTCGATGATAACTGACGACTTCAACATCCCTTTCTTGTTGATGAGCTTCACGATACGGGAATTATACAGACCGAGAGCCGCCCCGTAAATGTTCTGACGGTCCGGATTGTTGCCCACGCAGAGTATTTTCGGCTCTTTGGGATTGTTGATGTCCAGCGTGAACTCACTGTCCGACATCACCCAATAGAGCTGCGGGGAAATCATGCGTGACAGCGGGATTTTCGCCGATGCAATCTGCCCCATCAACTGCTCGGCAGCCCCTCCGAGCCACGCGTCCATGAACGGTGAGAGATAGTTCTCCAATTCCGGGTAAGATGTCAGTATCGGGAAGATATCCTCGTAACGGCGGTTCAGGAACTCGATGGCATGGGGGAACGTGCAATACTTGCCATTTTGGAAAATTTTAAGATACCAGATGATAGCCGCGAAGAGGATGATGGGCGATTCCACAAAGAAGTCGCCCTGCTTCTGCACCCAACTCTTGTTTAAGTTGAGCATGATGGTGTACGCGCTTTCGTAAGCGTCCGTAATATCCTCCATGAAGTCCGGGTGAATGGGATTGCAACGGTGCGAGCGTCGCGGGTCATCGAAGTTTATCACGTAGAACTTCGGCTTCACCTTGTATCCCTCCGGGTGGTTGAGCAGATGATTATAGGCTATCGTGGACAAGTCGCTGAATTTGAAGTCGTAAACATACATCGAGAAGCCCTTCTCAATCTGCTGCTTGATAAAATTGTTTACCACCGCGTATGACTTTCCGCTGCCCGGCGTACCCAATACGATGGAAGCCCTGAAGGGATTCACTACGTTAATCCAGCCGTTGTTCCAACGTTTCCTGTAATAAAAGCGGGTGGGCAGATTGACCGAATACTCGCTTTCGATGAGCCGTGTTTCCTGCATGAAGCTCTCGTTCTCGTTGTTGAACACGTCATCCATGAGGTTGTGTTTCAACAGGCGGCTCATCCACAGACCGCCCATCAGCAGGCATACATAGCCCGTGCCTACGGTCAGCACGTAAAGCCCCGTCACCGCTTCAACCGGTAGCGGCAACGCCAGTATCCACCAGTTGAGGAAGAACAGTACGAACCCTGCGGCAAGAGCCGTCCAGATCCGTCCCCAAGTAATTTTCTCTCCCTTGACGCCCTTCGTTCCCAGACAGGACAGGGCAAGGAGGAGGACGGCAAACAGTTTCGTGTAGAGGATGGAACGGAACAGCCCCGCCGTGCGGTTGAAATTCATCAGGATTCTGTCCACCACGCCGATGTCCACGCTCCAGAGCCGTATGGCTTCATAGCAGAACCAGTACACGTTCATGACCACTAAAATAATACTCACGGCACGCAGAAAATCCATGATTTTCGCCAATGCCCTCAAATCGTCTTCTTGTTGTGACATAGATTGAAAAATTTTGATGTTGATACCTCGATTACATTCCCAAACCCTTGCGCCTTTTCTTTTTCTTCTTGCGCTGCATCGCCCGGATAAAGGCTTCCTCCTCGGCATCCACAGCCGGACCTTCGGGAGTGAGCAGACCGATACCTCCCGCCGTGTTCTCGTGGTCGGATGCTGTCTGTTCGCGCATATCCTCTACTGTTTCCACCGGAACGGAAAGCGGAATCGGTGGCTGTCCGGCATAAGGCAGCGTGAAGTGTTCCTGCAAAGCGTTGGCGGAAAGTTCCTTGCCCATGCGCGAGCCGTTCAGCACGCAGCCCGTGCGATGGTCGATAAACGTGGCTCCGTAGATGCGCCCTTCCTCCGTGTAGCGCAGCACGGTGTCGATACCCTTCTCCCTGAGCCGCGAAACGAACTTCTCCTTGTCATACGTGCCTTCAAGCACGGAAAGGACGGTGCGTTTTGTCATGTCGGCGAGTTTCCGGTCCTTAATCTCCTGCTTGGAACGGGCAAACTTCTTCTGCACGGCTTCATAGCCTGCGGACTTCCCGAAAAGCGAGGACTTGAACGGGTTGCCCGTCTTGTTCCCGGCATCATCGGTGACGGAATAGACCAGCCCGTGATACTCACGCCCGCACACGTTTCCCCGCGCTTCCTCCACCGTCATATTATATAAGGAAAGGAGGGCGCGATATTCGCCCATCGTCTGGAAACGGTACTGTCCACTCAGAGCCTTGACGGTATTCCCGACCTGCCTTTTCACGTCGCCCGCCGAAGCGTCCACCTTTCGCAGAGGGTTCTCTATCCGTTGATTCTTACGTTCCGCCGGGTGCAGCCCGTACTTTTGTTCCAGTTCCCGCCGGATGCGGTCGCTGCGGCGGAAAAGGAAATCCTGATTGAGCCGCCTGCCTTTCTCGTCCACATTGATTGTCACGATGTGCAGGTGGTGGCGGTCTATGTCCTCGTGCTTTACAATAAGATACGGCTGGTCCCCGTAGCCGAGTTTTTCCAGATACTCGCGTGCGATGTCCTGCAATTCCGTATCGGTCAGCACATCGTCGGGATGCGGGTTGAGCGAGATATGGAGTACCGGTTTCTCCACCCTCGTATGCTCCGGCATACAGGCGAGAAAACCCTCCATCGCCTTGCGTATGTCCACCGTCCCCGTGCCGTCATTGTAGATGCGGTTGGTGGTGAGCAGACGCCCTTTCGCCTCGTTGATCTTTTCCCCGTTGTAGGCAAGTGCGCCGTACAGCGACTTTCCTACACTGATTTTTGCGACCATTTCGCCTCCATTTCCCTTGAAAGTTCCACAATCTGACGGCTCAGTTTCACGAGTTCGACGGTCTGTTGCTCCAGCTTGTAGAGCAACGCCATTGCCTTTTTCTCGGAAAAATGCAGCCTGAGTTCCTTCACGACTTGGTTGTAGTTCGTGCCTACCGCGCGGAACTGCGCATGGAAATCGGACAGTCTGGTGTAGTAATCCACCAGCGTCCTGTCCACTTTCAGCACCCTGAACGGCTGCCCGAAGAAGTGCGCCTTGATGAAAACCGACTTGGCGTAAACGCCCGACTTCTCGAACATGGCGAGGAAACGGTTGTGTTCCTCCTCGTTGAAACGGACGGTGTAGCGGAATACCGCCGGATCAAGTTTGGGATTTCTCCCGGTCTTGTTTCTTTTCTCTTTCATATAAACTTTGGATTTAGCGGATGGACGGCATAAGCCGCCGCTTGGGGTCACAGACACCGCAGGTTTGAAAAGCTTCCCGACTTCGGAGAGGAAGCCCGCCCCCTGCAAGGGCAAGTGCTTTTCGTGGCTGCTCAAAACGTTTTGAGCGGCTGAAAAGACATCTTGCTATGTTCAGGCGAACATAAAAATCCGTCGGGGCCGGATTGGGGGAATGCCTTTCAAACTCCGGGCTGCGCCACCTGCGGCGAACCCTGCCGTTCGGGTGCAAAGTTACGCCCTTAAAGCGGTATCGGACAGAGGCTTGACCCGGACAATCAGTGCCAACCGGCGCAACATGCCGCCACTTGTCGGGGAAGTGATACAGGTTCAAAAATATCCTTGTTTATTTGCAGCATGATTCAAGAAACGAACGATTTGAAGATATGAAAAATGAGGCTTTCAAATACCCGGCAAACCGCTTCGGCGGCTATTTGCCTGACCGGATACCCGAACCTTCGGATACCCGGTTTTACAATGACGCGGTGATTCACGGATTCAATGACTTCATGACGCAATGTCGTCATTCATCAGTTATCCGAATCCCTGCCCCACCGTTGAAGCGGATACGTGACGAACCGGACAGTCAGAGATTCGCGGACGCGGATATACATGTCACCGATTCCGTATCGGAGCAGGAAAACAATTCATCAACCATTAAAACCAACAGAACCATGAGTAATGAAACATTCGTTGCATTCGCAACACAGAAAGGGGGTATCGGCAAATCCACCGTCACGGCACTTGCCGCCAACTACCTCCACAACGTGAAAGGACACAATGTCGCAGTCATAGACTGCGACACCCCGCAGCACAGCATACACGGGTTGCGTGAACGTGAAACGGGACTTATCGGCGGGAGCCTCTATTTCAAGGCACTCGCGTGTGACCACTTCCGCAAGATAAGGAAGAACGCCTACCCGGTCATCGCAAGCGACGCCCTTAACGCCCTCGATGATGCCGAAAGGATGCTTGCCGAAGAAGAGGTGAAACCCGACATCGTGTTTTTCGACATGCCGGGAACCCTGAAAAGCAACGGCGTGGTCAAGACCCTCTCGCAGATGGACTACATCTTCGCGCCCATGAGTGCCGACCGTTTTGTCGTGGAAAGCACCCTGCAATTCGCTGTGATGTTCCGTGACAACCTCATGACGACGGGACAGGCGAAAACAAAAGGGCTGTACCTGTTCTGGACGATGGTGGACGGCAGGGAGAAGAACGGGCTTTACGACCTGTATGAGGATGTGATCGCCGAGATGGGGCTGCCGGTGCTGTCCACCCGCCTGCCCGACAGCAAGAAGTTCCGGCGCGACCTCTCGGAAGAGCGCAAGAGCGTGTTCCGCTCGACCATCTTCCCGATGGATGCGTCCCTGCTGAAAGGGAGCGGCATCCGTGAGTTCTCGGAAGAGATAAGCCGTATCATCAGACCTCAATAATCATGGGCAGCAGGAAAGTGAACACCGAAGGCATTGACGAGGAACTGTTGATAGCCTCCATCGGCAGACGCAGGCAGGACGGGACCCTGTACCACGCGCAGGAGCCGCCCGCGCCTGCTCCCGAAGAAAAAAGCGTCCCTGAAACGGAACCGCCGCCCGCGCAATACACGGCAAAGGAAAAACCGCAGAGGGACACTGTCCGCCGCAAACGGCAGGAGGACGACTATTCCGGGCTGTTCCTCCGCCGCAACGAGATAAAGACGCGCCAGTGCGTCTATATCAGCCGCGATGTCCACAGCAAGATTCTCAAAATCGTGAACGACATCGCCGGGCGTGAAATCTCGGTAGGCGGCTACGTGGACACCGTGCTGCGCCAACATCTGGAACAGCACAAGGAGAAAATAAACGAACTGTACAAGAAACAACGTGAAGACTTGATTTGAATATGGAAAAGAACCAGAAAAACAGAAGTCCGCAGCATGACGGCGGCGGTATGCTTGCCCAAGTGCAGGCGAGTGTGGAAATCCTATCCCCCGTGCCGTTAGGCGGCAAATGCGGTGAAAAGGACTATGAACGGCTGTTCATCCGTGAAGCCGAAGTGAAGGCACGCGAGGGAAAGATGGCGTATGTGCGTCCGGAGTACCACGACCGCATCATGCGCATCACCCGTGTGATCGGGCATGACAAATTGTCGCTGTCCGCCTACATCGACCATGTGCTTACGCACCACTTCAACCAGTGCGAGGAGGCGATAAAGAGCCTTTACGCCCAGAATTACGACGCAGTATTTTAACCCTCAAAAAGAGAACGTGCATGAGTGAAACAATAAGCATGACTGATATTCTGCTGACCGTATCGGTCGGCTGCAACCTGTGGTTCCTGTTCCTGCTCCTTTATGACAGGATCATGGAAACCAGACTTGTCCGCTTCCTAAGAAGCATAGCCGGAGTGTGGCGGTCGTTGGGCGGCACGGCGGCAAAGCCCGAAACGGTAAGGGACACACCGCCCGCAGACACCCCGGACATCATCGGCAAGAGCCGTTTCAGGATGGCATCGCCCCGGACAACCGCTGCCATACCGACGCAAGAAGCCGCCACTTCGGAAAAAGGCATTGAGCTGACGGAGGAAGAGACTACTTTTGACGACGGAAACACGGAAACCGTGTCCCGTCCCGCACAAGTCCCGGAGGATAAACTCGACGAAACCTTCACGAGCCTCACGCCTTCGGAACTGGAGTTCGGGGAGGACGAGCCGGAGGAAGAAACGCCCGACGCGCCGAGGGCATCGGGAAGCAGTTTCGACGAGATAGACGATGCGGTCAGAACCGCCAAGAACCCGGAAGCGACAACGACGGAACGGGAGCGGGCGGCAAAGGTCTTCACCGACATGGAAGGGACGGAGCTGTACGAGAAGCTGATGACCGGCTCGTCTGAAATGAGCATCCGCATCAAGGGACTTATCGAAATCCGGCTGAAGAAGAATAAACCGAAAAAGGATTTTGTCGTCCCGGACAGTATTGAGAACTTCGACATCCGCAACTATGTATAACGACTAAAAAAGAATGAGAATGAAAACGTAAGACGGCATCACCCACGCGCACGGCGGTACAAGGTACAGCCAATTCGCAACGGACACACCCAAGTCCGTAGAAACAAACGGGCAACCCACTAAACCAAAGTAAAGTAATCGAGTATCAACCGCCCGACAAAGGACCATCCACCCTTTGGACGGCACAAAACAAGAACAGTTTATGAACAAGAACAACAGACAGAAACTTATCCTCTCTGCGGCACTTCTGGTTGCCGCAACCGCCTCCGCCTTCGCGCAGGGAAACGGCATCGCGGGCATCAACGAAGCCACCTCTATGGTGAGTTCGTACTTCGACCCCGGCACGAAACTCATCTACGCCATCGGCGCGGTAGTCGGGCTTATCGGGGGCGTGAAAGTGTATGGGAAATTCTCGTCCGGCGATCCCGACACATCCAAGACTGCCGCCTCGTGGTTCGGGGCGTGCATCTTCCTGATTGTCGCCGCCACCATCCTGCGCTCATTCTTCCTTTAATAAACAATGTATGGCTGAATACCCGATAAACAAGGGTATCGGCCGTCCGGTAGAGTTCAAGGGTTTGAAGGCTCAGTACCTCTTCATCTTCTGCGGAGGTCTGCTGGCTCTCTTCGTCCTGTTCGTCATCCTCTACATGGTCGGCATCGACCAGTGGGTATGTATCGGCTTC
Organism: Prevotella multiformis DSM 16608; assembly: GCF_000191065.1. Lineage (GTDB taxonomy): Bacteria > Bacteroidota > Bacteroidia > Bacteroidales > Bacteroidaceae > Prevotella > Prevotella multiformis. Next base: position 217,400 of record NZ_GL872282.1, on the reverse strand, counting down.
GGCGTGGCATCGTCTTCCATCCTCGTATGGCAGACCTTCGCGCTGAACGCCCGGTACGGCGAACACGGACTGATGAAATTAGGGGCAACAAGGAGCCATCCCCGATACCTTATCAACCGGCGGCGGATCACCCGATTATTCAAACGGAAACGAAAGGAAGAAACGACATGAGGAATACATCCAAAATGACAACACTGGAAAACAAGTTCCCGCTATTGGCGGTGGAGCAAGGTTGCATCATCTCCAAAGACGCCGACATCACGGTGGCTTTCGAGGTGGAACTGCCGGAGCTTTATACCGTGACGGGTGCGGAGTACGAGGCTATACACGGCTGCTGGTGCAAGGCGATCAAGGTGCTGCCGGACTTCTCCGTCGTCCACAAGCAGGACTGGTTCATCAAGGAGAAGTACACGCCGGAACTTCACAAGGACGACATGAGTTTTTTGAGA
>NZ_GL872282.1:42682-216444 GCF_000191065.1 Prevotella multiformis DSM 16608 | reverse complement strand
ACTTCAACGAGCGACCGTACCTGAAGCACACGTGCTACCTCTACCTGACCAAGACGACGAAGGAGCGTAACCGGATGCAGAGCAATTTCAGCACGCTGTGCCGGGGGCATATCATCCCGAAGGAACTGGACAAGGAAACAGCCGCGAAGTTCATGGAGGCTGCGGAACAGTTCGAGCGCATCATCAACGACAGCGGCTTTGTCAGGCTGCGCCGCCTCTCCACCGACGAGATCGTGGGGACAGACGGCAAAGCCGGACTGATAGAGCGTTACTTCTCGCTCATGCCCGAAGGCGACGCCACGTTACAGGACATAGACCTCTCGGCACGGGAGATGCGCATCGGCGACAATCGCCTGTGCCTGCACACCCTGTCCGACGCGGAAGACCTTCCCGGCACGGTGGCTACCGACACACGGTATGAGAAACTCTCCACCGACCGCTCGGACTGCCGCCTCTCCTTCGCCTCCCCGGTGGGGCTGCTGCTCTCCTGCAACCACATTTACAACCAGTACGTGATTATCGACAACAGCGAGGAGAACCTTCAAAAATTCGAGAAGTCCGCAAGGAATATGCAGTCGTTATCCCGATACAGCCGGAGCAACAGCATCAACCGCGAGTGGATAGACCGCTACCTGAACGAGGCGCACTCCTACGGGCTGACCTCGGTGCGGGCGCACTTCAACGTCATGGCGTGGAGCGACGACGCGGAAGAGCTGAAGCACATAAAGAACGACGTGGGCAGCCAGCTGGCAAGCATGGAGTGCGTGCCGCGCCACAACACCATCGACTGCCCGACACTTTATTGGGCGGCTATGCCCGGCAACGCGGCGGACTTTCCGGCGGAAGAGAGTTTCCACACCTTCATCGAACAGGCGGTGTGCCTCTTCACGGAGGAAACCAACTACCGCAGCTCGCTCTCGCCCTTCGGCATCAAGATGGTGGACAGGCTCACGGGAAAACCGCTGCACCTCGACATCAGTGACCTGCCGATGAAGCGGGGCATCACCACGAACCGTAACAAGTTCGTATTAGGTCCTTCGGGCAGTGGCAAGTCGTTCTTCATGAACCACCTCGTGCGGCAATACTACGAGCAGGGCGCGCATGTGGTATTGGTGGACACGGGAAACTCCTATCAAGGGCTATGCGAGATGATACGGCGCAAGACGGGCGGCACGGACGGCGTGTATTTTACCTACACGGAGGAGAAGCCCATCAGCTTCAACCCGTTCTATACCGACGACTACGTGTTCGACGTGGAGAAAAAGGACAGCATAAAGACGCTGCTGCTGACGCTCTGGAAGTCGGAGGACGACAAGGTGACGAAAACCGAAAGCGGGGAATTGGGCAGTGCCGTGAGTGCCTACATCGAGCGCATCAGGGCTGACCGGAGCATCGTCCCCTCGTTCAACACCTTCTACGAGTACATGCGCGACGACTACCGCAGGGAACTGGCGGAACGCGACATCAAGGTGGAGAAGGAGGACTTCAACATCGACAACATGCTCACCACCATGCGGCAGTATTACCGGGGCGGACGCTACGACTTCCTGCTCAACTCGGCGGAGAACATCGACCTGCTGGGCAAACGGTTCATCGTCTTCGAGATCGATTCCATCAAGGACAACCGCGAACTGTTCCCGGTAGTGACCATCATCATCATGGAAGCCTTCATCAACAAGATGCGGCGTCTGAAAGGTGTGAGAAAGCAGCTTATCGTGGAAGAGGCTTGGAAGGCTCTCTCGTCGGCGAACATGGCTGATTACCTGCGCTATATGTACAAGACGGTGCGCAAATACTTCGGTGAGGCAATCGTGGTGACGCAGGAGGTGGACGACATCATTTCCTCGCCCGTCGTCAAGGAGAGCATCATCAACAACTCGGACTGTAAAATCCTGCTTGACCAGCGCAAGTACATGAACAAGTTCGACCAGATTCAGGCGTTGCTCGGACTGACGGAGAAGGAGAAGTCGCAGATACTCTCCATCAACATGGCGAACAACCCCTCACGGCTCTACAAGGAGGTGTGGATAGGCTTGGGCGGCACGCAGTCGGCGGTCTATGCCACCGAGGTGAGCGCGGAAGAGTATCTGGCGTACACCACCGAGGAAACGGAAAAGGTGGAGGTGTACCGTCTGGCGGAGCAATTGGGCGGCGACATCGAAGCCGCCATCCGACAGCTTGCCGAAAGACGGAGAAACAAGCAGTAAGTAATCAATAATCGGTAAAACAGATTTATCAACGAAAAAAGAAAAGCGTATGAGCATATCAAGAATGAAGATGCTGCAAGTCAGCAAGTGTCTGATCGGATTGGCGGTCATGGTGCTGCAATCCTGCGACGTGGCGGAGAACCGCCGCGACCTGCTGTGCGGGAATTGGGAAAGCGTGGAGGGCAAGCCCGACGTGCTTATCTACAAGGAGGGCGAAGCCTACAAGGTGACGGTATTCAAACGGAGCGGCATCCGCCGCAGGCTGAAACCGGAAACCTACCTCTTGCAGGAGGAGAACGGCAACCTGTTCATGAACACCGGCTTCCGCATCGACGTGGCGTATAACGAAGCCACCGACGTGCTGACCTTCTCACCGAACGGGGACTACGTGCGTGTGAAGCCGCAGCCGGAAACTCCGGCAGGAAAATAAGAACCGCTAAAATCCAAAGAAACATGAGAACAAGAATAACATTCGTCATCTGCCTGTGCCTGCTTCTCGCGGGCAGGGCTTCCGCCCAATGGGTCGTGAGCGATCCGGGCAATCTGGCGCAGGGCATCATCAATGCCTCGAAGAACATCATCCACACCTCGAAGACCGCCACGAACATGGTGAATAACTTTCAGGAAACGGTGAAAATCTACGAGCAGGGCAAGAAGTATTACGACGCCCTCAAATCCGTGAACAATCTGGTCAAGGACGCCCGCAAGGTGCAGCAGACCATACTGATGGTAGGCGACATCACGGACATCTACGTGACCAGCTTCCAGAAGATGCTGCGCGACGACAACTTCACGGTGGAGGAACTCGGAGCCATCGCCTTCGGGTACACGAAGCTGCTGGAGGAATCCAATGACGTGCTTACGGAGTTGAAGAACGTGGTGAACATCACCACGCTCTCCATGACGGACAAGGAGCGCATGGACGTGGTGGAACGCTGCCACTCCAAGATGAAGCGTTACCGCAACCTCGTGAGCTACTACACCAACAAGAATATCAGCGTGAGCTACCTGCGTGCGAAGAAGAAAAACGACCTTGACCGCATCATGGGGCTGTACGGGAGCATGAACGAAAGATACTGGTAGCCTATGGAGTTCGACAACCTTCACCAGATTCTCCGCTCGCTCTACGAGCAGATGATGCCGCTGTGCGCCGACATGGCGGGCGTGGCGAAAGGCATCGCCGGGCTGGGCGCGCTCTTCTATGTCGCCTACCGGGTATGGCAGTCGTTGGCGAGAGCCGAACCGATAGACGTCTTCCCGATGCTCCGTCCCTTTGCCGTCGGTCTGTGCATCATGTTCTTCCCTACGGTGGTGCTTGGCACGATAAACAGCGTCCTCTCGCCCGTCGTGCAGGGTACGGCGAAACTGCTCGAAACGCAGACTTTGGACATGAACAAGTACCGGGAGCAGAAGGACAGGCTGGAATACGAGGCGATGGTGCGCAACCCCGAAACCGCCTACCTCGTGTCCAACGAGGAGTTTGACAAGCAACTGGAGGAATTGGGCTGGTCGCCCTCCGACATGGTGACGATGGCGGGGATGTATATCGACCGGGGGATGTACAAGATGAAGAAGGGCATCCGCGACTTCTTCCGCGAGATACTGGAACTGATGTTCCAAGCCGCCGCCCTCGTGATAGACACCATCCGCACCTTCTTCCTCGTGGTGCTGGCGATACTCGGTCCGATAGCCTTCGCCATATCGGTGTGGGACGGCTTCCAAAGCACGCTCACGCAGTGGATATGCCGCTACATTCAGGTCTATCTGTGGCTGCCCGTGTCGGACATATTCAGCACCATACTCGCCAAGATTCAGGTGTTGATGCTCCAGAGCGACATCGAGCGCATGCAGACCGACCCCAACTTCTCGCTGGATTCCAGCGACGGGGTGTATATCGTGTTCATGATAATCGGCATCATCGGCTACTTCACCATTCCGACGGTGGCGGGCTGGATCATCCAAGCCGGGGGCATGGGCGGCTACGGGCGCAACGTGAACCAGATGGCGGGACGCGCCGGAGGCATGGCGGGAAGCGTGGCGGGTGCTACCGCAGGCAACATGGTCGGACGTGCCGGGAAACTGCTGAAATAATCAATGTGGAATTATAAACGGAAAAAGTAAAATGGAATTCAAGTCACTCAAAAACATCGAATCATCGTTCAGGCAGATACGCCTGTTCGGTATCGTCTTCCTCTCGCTGTGCGCAGTGATAACGGTATGGAGCGTGTGGAGTTCCTACCGCTTCGCGGAGCGGCAGCGGGAAAAGATCTATGTGCTGGACAACGGCAAGTCGCTGATGCTGGCACTCTCGCAGGACCTCTCGCAGAACCGTCCGGCGGAAGCGAGGGAGCATGTGCGCCGCTTCCACGAGCTGTTCTTCACGCTCTCGCCCGAAAAGAGCGCGATAGAACACAACGTGAAGCGTGCGTTGCTGCTGGCAGACAAGAGCGTGTACAACTACTATTCGGACTTCGCCGAGAAGGGGTACTACAACCGCATCATCGCCGGTAACATCAACCAAGTGCTGAAGGTGGACAGCGTGGTGTGCGACTTCAACGGCTATCCCTACCGCACCGTGACCTACGCCACGCAGAAAATCATCCGGCAGAGCAACGTCACAGAGCGCAGCCTCGTGACCACGTGCCGCCTCTTGAACTCGTCCCGTTCGGACGACAACCCCAACGGGTTCACCATCGAGGGATTCACCATCATCGAGAACAAAGATTTACAAACCATCAAAAGGTAAACGGACATGAAGAAAATCAAGAAATCACTGTGGAGTGCGTACTGGAAACTCCACGACAAAAAGAAAATGCTGGTGGAACGGCTCAAAGGGTATCTGGACGGCTTGCCGCCGAAGACACGCAGGCGCATCGTGCTGGCGATGCTCATCGCATTCGCCGCACTTGCCCTCTACACCTTCGGTAAAGCCGTCTATGACATCGGCAGGAATGACGGCAGCCGGATGGAGATAGACCATGCCGGACAGGTGGAACTGTCCGTGAAGCCGGATAACAATCACAATGTAATACCTTATTTATATGGAACAGACGAAGAATGAACCCAAGAACGAAAACAAGGCGGCTCCCGGCAACGACAAGCCGAAAAAGGAGCGCAAGCCGCTGACCGAAGCCCAACGGCTGAAACGCCAGAAAATGATAGTGCTTCCCGCTATGGTGCTGGTATTCATCGGGGCTATGTGGCTGATATTCGCCCCGTCCTCCGGCAAGGAGCAGGAGCCGGGAACAAGCGGCTACAACATCGAGATGCCCGATGCGGACAAGGAGAACCGCCGGATTATCGGTGACAAGGCGAAAGCCTACGAGCAGGGGGCAATGGAGGAACGGCAGGAGAACCGCAGCCGCGCCATGCAGCAGTTGGGCGACCTGTTCGACCGCGAAACGGTGGAAGCGGATGGGGACAGCGACTTCGACCTTGCCAATCCCGGCGGAACGGAAGAGGCGGTGAAGCCAGCACCGAAGACCATCCAGTCCTCGGCAGCCGCCTACCGTGACCTCAATGCCACGCTCGGCAACTTCTACGAGCAGCCGAAGAACGACAATGCGGAGATGGACGAGCTGCTGGAACGCATCGCCACCCTCGAATCCGAACTGGAAAGCGGAAAAGAGAGAAGCTCCACGATGGACGAGCAGGTGGCACTCATGGAAAAATCCTACGAACTGGCGGCGAAGTACATGGGCGGTCAGAACGGCACGCAGGCGGCAGCGGGACAGACCGCAGAGCCGTCCCCCGTGCAGAAAACCGGAAAGAACACGGCAAAACCCGTCAGGCAAGTGACGCATCAGGTGGTGTCCTCGCTCGGACAGCCCATGAGCAATGCCGAATTTGTCGCTTCCTTCTCGCAGGAACGCAACCGCAGTTTCAACACGGCGGTGGGCGTTACAACCGTACCGGACAGGAACACCATACCGGCATGCGTCTATGGGGCGCAGAGCGTGACGGACGGGCAGGCGGTCAGGTTGCGGCTGTTGGAGCCGATGGCGGTAGCAGACCGGATCATCCCCCGTAATGCGGTGGTGGTCGGCGCAGCCAAGATTCAGGGTGAACGGCTCGGCATCGAAATCACCTCGCTGGAACACGACGGTACGGTTATCCCGGTGGAGTTGGAGGTCTATGACACGGACGGGCAGCCCGGCATATTCATCCCCAACTCGATGGAGATGAACGCCGTCAGGGAGGTTGCCGCCAACATGGGCGGTTCGCTCGGCAGTAGCATCAACATCTCCACCAATGCCGGGGCGCAGCTCGCCTCCGACTTGGGCAAGGGGCTGATACAAGGCACGAGCCAGTACATTGCCAAGAAGATGCGCACCGTCAAAGTGCATCTGAAAGCCGGGTACAGGGTCATGCTCTATCAGGAGAAGAACTGATGTATAATCATAAGAAATCCAATCAATAACAACAACCCACTAAATTCAAAGTAAAATGAGAAAAGTAATCATGATGTTTGCCCTCGCTATGGGCATCGCAACTGCCAACGCGCAGGAAAACGTAACCGTTGAAACGACCAACGGAAGTGAAGAACTGACCTTGACAAAAGAGGTCTATCCGCAGAAGGAGGCGGACGGCGACCTGTATCACGGTCTGACGAGAAAGCTGGGCTTTGACCGCATGGTTCCCCCGCACGGCTTGGAAGTGACCTACGACAAGACCGTGCATGTCATCTTCCCGGCGGAGGTGCGCTATGTCGATTTAGGCTCGCCCGACCTGATTGCGGGCAAAGCCGACGGAGCGGAGAACGTCATCCGTGTGAAGGCTACCGTGAGGAATTTCCCGAACGAAACCAACATGTCCGTCATCACGGAGGACGGGAGTTTCTACACCTTCAACGTGAAATACGCCGCCGAACCGCTGCTGCTCAACGTGGAGATGTGCGACTTCATCCATGACGGCGAGGCGGTGAACCGTCCGAACAACGCGCAGGAAATCTACCTGAAAGAATTAGGCAGCGAAAGTCCGATGCTGGTGCGCCTTATCATGAAGTCCATCCACAAGCAGAACAAACGTGAGGTGAAGCATATCGGCTGCAAGCGTTTCGGCATCCAGTACCTTCTGAAAGGCATCTACACGCACAACGGGCTTCTGTATTTCCACACGGAAATCAAGAACCAGAGCAACGTGCCTTTCGATGTGGACTACATCACATGGAAAATCGTGGACAAGAAGGTGGCGAAGCGTACCGCCGTGCAGGAGCGTATCATCCTGCCGCTCCGCGCGCAGAACTACGCCACGCTCGTGCCGGGCAAAAAAAGCGAACGCACGGTCTTCACGATGGCGAAGTTCACCATACCCGACGGCAAGTGCCTCGTGGTGGAGCTGAACGAGAAGAACGGCGGCCGTCACCAGTCCTTCGTGATCGAGAACGAGGACTTGGTGCGCGCCAATACCATCAACGAACTTCAAGTGCGCTGACCATGAGAAAGTACATCGCAATAATCATCGCGTCGCTTGCCCTGTTCACGGGGCAGGCGCACGCCCAGCGATGCCTGCCGAAGATGCAGGGCATCGAGGTCAGGGCGAATCTGGCGGACGGCTTCAAACCCGGCGGCAACGACGGCGGGTACAGTTTCGGGGCGGCTCTCTCCACCTACACGAAGAAGGGGAACAAATGGGTGTTCGGAGGTGAGTATCTCCTGAAAAACAACCCGTACAAGGACACCGCCATACCTGTGGCGCAGTTCACGGCGGAAGGCGGCTACTATTTCAAGATACTTTCCGATGCCCGTAAAATCGTGTTCGTCTATGCGGGGGCTTCGGCTCTCGCCGGGTATGAATCGGTGAATTGGGGCGAAAAAGTGCTGCATGACGGTTCGACACTGCACGACCGGGACGCCTTCATCTACGGCGGTGCGCTGACGCTCGATGTAGAGTTTTACGTGGCTGACCGTATCGCCCTGCTCGCCAACCTCCGGGAGCGTTGCCTGTGGGGTGGCGACACGAAGAAGTTCCATACCCAATTCGGGGTGGGCATCAAGTTCGTCATCAACTGACACGCGGCATGGAACGGACGGATATAGACACCATGAGGCAAATATCCCTCGCGGACTTTCTCGCGCGGTTGGGGCATGAGCCTGTCCGAAGGAGCGGAAACGAACTTTGGTATCGTGCGCCGTACCGCAGTGAGCGCACGCCCTCTTTCCGTGTGAACGTGGCGAAACGGCTCTGGTACGACTTCGGTTTGGGCAAGGGCGGTGACATCTTCACGCTTGCCGGGGAGTTTGCCCGAAGCGGTGACTTCATGGCGCAGGCAAGATTCATAGCGGAAACCGCCCGTATGCCGTTTGTCGCATCGGAAAAGCCGTTGTACCTGCCGGAACCGTCCGAACCTGCCTTTGAGGGGGTGGAAGCCGTCCCACTGCTCCGCTCACCATTAACAGAGTATCTGGCGGAACGGGGCATCCCTTATGCCGTTGCATCCCGTCACTGCTGCCGCTTGAACTACGGCGTGCGTGGAAAACGGTATTTCGCAATCGGTTTCCAGAACGTGGTTGGCGGCTATGAAATCCGGAGCCGTTATTTCAAGGGTTGCGTGCCGCCGAAGGATGTGTCGCTGGTCAAAATGGAAAGTTCTCCGACTGGCGTGTGCAGTTTATTTGAAGGATTTATGGACTTCCTTTCCGCTGCCACGCTTGGATTGGAAACAGGCGACAGCCTTGTGCTGAACTCCGTCGCCAACGTGGGTAAGGCGGTAAAACACTTAGACGGGTACGGGCGCATCGACTGCTTCCTCGACCGTGACGAAGCCGGGCGGAGGACGCTGGAAGCCCTCAAAGGACACTACGGCGGACGTGTCTGTAACTGTTCCGCACTCTATGACGGTTGCAAGGACTTGAACGAGTATCTGCAACTGACAGCAAAAAAGAAATGAACAATAACTTAAAAATCAAAGGACAATGAACATACTGAACAACAAGAACAAGAGAATATCCATCTTCAAGGCGTTGGCACTCTGCCTGTTCGCCGCCGTGTCGCTCACGCTCGCATCGTGTGACGATGACATGGACATCCAGCAATCCTATCCGTTCACGGTGGAAACGATGCCCGTACCGAACAAGGTCACAAAGGGGCAGACGGTGGAAATCCGCTGTGAACTGAAAAGGACGGGCGATTACGCCAACACGCTCTACACCATCCGGTATTTCCAGTTCGAAGGGGAAGGCACGCTGAAAATGGCGGGCGGCATTACTTTTCTGCCCAATGACCGCTACCTGCTCGAAAACGAGAAGTTCCGGCTGTACTATACGGCTGAGGGCGACGAGGCGCACAACTTCATCGTGGTGGTGGAGGACAATTTCAAAAATTCCTACGAATTGGAATTTGACTTCAACAACCGGAACGTGAAGGACGACATTCAGACCGTCATCCCCATAGGCAATTACAAACCTCTGCCAAGATGATGCGTGTATTCATGGCTATCCTCTGTTCGCTGCTGGCGGTCTGCTCCGTGTCCGCACGGGACAGCCGTCGGAAGGGGACGGACAGGCAGGCGGCAATCTACCGCCTGCCGCCTTTTGAGCGGGCGGTTCGCTGTACGAAGTATTTTGAAGGCTGGCACTCGGAGAAACACCACCCATACGTGGGCTGGGGTCATCAGGTGCAGCCGGGGGAAAGGTATTCGGCACGCACCATGACGAAGCGGCAGGCGGACGCACTCCTGCGGAAAGACTTGCGTAAGTTCTGCGCCATGTTCCGTAAGTTCGGGCGTGACAGTCTGCTCCTTGCCACGCTCGCCTACAATGTCGGTCCATACCGGCTTTTGGGGAGCGGGAAGATACCCAAAAGCACGCTGATCCGAAAATTGGAGGCGGGCGACAGGAACATTTACCGGGAATATATCGCTTTCTGCAACTACAAGGGGAAACGGCACGCCATGCTGCTCAAACGGAGAAAGGCGGAGTTTGCGCTGCTGTACATTCCGTAACATGGCAAATGCCTGACAAATGAAACTCCGATGAAGCCGCAACTTCATCGGAGTTTCCGCTTTTCATACATTCGGGATTTTTCCTTTGCCGATTACTTCACCGTCCCTGCAATGCTCTATGATGCCGGGCGAAAATCCCATCTCCCCGATTGCGATATGCCGGATATACTCCACATATTCCTGACCTTGAAAAATCCTGCCCGTGAGGTTTTTGAAAATCATCCTTATGCTTGTTCCGTCATCGCTGTGCAGGATGATTTTTCCGTTCTGTCTGATTTCTTCCATGATTGAAACTTGTTTTTGTGAATACTATCGTAGATTGGGACAGCGGTTTCTTTGCTACTTTCTTTGTCCGCCGTCATGCTCACCGAAAGAAAGTAGGGCGGCTTTGTCCGCCGCCACTCAAAAATGGGTGTAGAGTCCTGTTACCATCGTGAACATTTCTTCCAGCATATCGCAATATATGCCATCGTGTGTTTCGATGTCCTTCGTCTTGCACTCGAATGTCTTTTTGCTGAACGTCCTGCGGTAGAAACGCATATTGTAGAGGTCTAAGCCGGCATCGTAGATGATGTCAAGGCGGTTGGCACTCGTCTTGTTCCTCGCAAGGCTCATGCGCAGTCCGTTACCCATATCTATAAAGTCCTTGCTTCCCGTCATGGCGGCAAAGCGTCTGCCGCCTATCTGCTGTAAAATAGTCTTCGCTATCATGCTTTTCTTGGTTGTAGGTTGGCGGTGCGGACACCGCCAACTTGTTTAACATTCTGTTATCTCGGCAATGGGTGTGTTTCGTTTCAACCATTCCATCAGGCACTCCATATTGTACTCGCTTGTGATGACTGCCGTATGGCTGTTGATGGCGGTAAACCTGCTGCTCTCGTAGTCGTCTATCCACCCTTTTAGGGTATCAACTCCCCACGCTTCGGCATCGTCAAAGATGCCGTCCAATACTTTGATAGGCTCACTGAACTTCACTATCAGCGTTTGATAGGCTGCGTTCATCGTCTGTCCTCCTTTCCTTCCTTTGCCGTGAGCCACTCATCCCGTGCTTCTCGGCACTCGTCCAATGTGGGTTTGACACAAGAGAACAACTCTCCGTCTGTGGGGTGGCGGTAGTCGTACTGCACAAGTGTCCGCTTGCGTCTGCCGATACCTAATTGGAAACGCTCGTATTTCTCCGTACCTGCTTCCGTGCAGGTGCTTACTCCGTTGATGGTCATCCGTGTTGCCATAATCGTTGATTTTAGGGTGGTTAAAAATGTACTGACAAAACTCTGTTCTTCATCACCATTTCGGGGTCGCTCGTGTAGCGTTGGTGCAGGTAGAAATGGTGGGAACCGAAGCCGTAAAGGAAAAACCTGTCAAGTCCGTGCTTCTCGGCAAAGTTCTTTACACTCCGTCTTAACTGCTCCTCACTCGTTGCAAGAGTGAGGAGGTTCACAAATTCAAGGAACATCGTGGGGATTTTATCGTCCCACAGACAAACCATGCTTTCAATTTTTACTTCCATACTATTGGGTATTATAGGTTGATACTATGCCGCTTCCATCCGCTGGCGGATAAGGTTCACGTTGCTGTTCACAAGGTTTACAATGCGGTCGTGGTACTCGGTATTGGAATTGTGCAAGCCACGACTTTGCACCACTTCCAATGTCTTCAAGGAAACCTCCACCGTTTCTATGCGCTTGCCGTCAATGGTAGCGGATAGGATAAGAGAGTTCTTTTCAAGGAAATAGGAGTTGGAAAACACGCAATGGTGCAGTTCCGTCCCTTCCGCTGCAAACTCCGCAACGCTCTCCAACACACGCACCTGCAAAGTGCCGTCCGTGAAGGCGATGCCGAAGAATATGCCTTTGAGTTTGCGGTATGCCTTCTCGTGTTTCTTCGCTTGGCGGATGCGTTCCTCCAACTTCTTGCGTTCTATCTCCTTGTTGCGCTTGTGCATAAGTCTGTCGTGTTCGGCTTTGAGGTCGGAGGGACAGACGTACTTCGGGCTGTTCGTGTCCTTGCCGAAATGCCGCAGGAGGTCTATGGTGTCACGCCACATGGAGCCGTCAGCAATGGTGTAGCCGTTGCGGATACATATCTTTACGGATGCCCAATACCTCTCTATGTCAAAGGAACTGCGGATATAGTGGCGCAACATGGGGTATTGCCCTGCCTTCAACAGCGTTTCGGCTCGGCTGTCGGAAAGGATAGCCGTGAAAAGGTCGTAAGGCAGTATGTTGTGGTATTCGCCATTGAAGCCGTTGCGTTTCAGTTCGGGTATGAAACGCTGTCGGGGATAGGTGCAGACGGGGTTTATATCGTATGCACGGAGTTTGTTGTTCTTGCGTACCTCCATGTCGCTGTATTCCGCCCATAGGTCGTAGTAAAGTATGGACATTCCACGCAGTCGGGCAATGGTGACGGTTGTGCCTTTGGGCGAAATCCACCTTTGCACCACTTCATAAATGGAATACCCGGCTGCCTGCCCTGCCTTGTATTGGGACTTGACGAAGAAGAAGCGTATCACTTGGTACTGCTTGCAGGTGGTGATGATGCAGAAATACTCGTTCTCGCTGAACACGCTCTTTCGGGTGCGCAACGCTTCCAACTCCATGCCGCAATGCGGGCAGGTGCATCCGCAAACGGTGTCCGCAAGGTTGTGTTCACTCCTCCACGAATGTCCGCACTCGGTGCAGATGTTCGTGCCGTCCGCCCTCTTGATGGCGTAATGTTTGAAGCAATGGCGGAAAGCGTAAGCCCTCTGTGTGGCGGTCAATTTCGGCAGTCGCTCGCTCAATCGTGCGACTTCCTGCTGTATGGGTGTTCTCGGTTTCATAATCAGAAATTGAATAGGTTGGGTTGTTGTACTTCTTGTGCGGTCGCTTTGGTGGCGGTTCTCGGCTTGCTGCGGTTCTGCAACTTGCGGAGTTCCTCCTCTTGGTATCTGCGGACTGCGTTCTGCCGTGCTTCCGCCTTTTCCTCTGCCGTGAGTTCCACAACGTGGTTCACCGCCACTTGGCACTGAATGGGCTTGCCTACCTCTATCTCGTTCTCGTCATAGTAGTGGACGGCTTGCCCGAATATCTCCCCGTCCGTGAAGCCGTTGCAACCGCTCCGCTGCACGTAGTTGAGAATGTAGGTGACACAATCGTCTATGTTCTTGGCAGGGTTGCGGTAGTTCCTCGCAAAGAGCGTATCTTCCGCTGCACGCTGCTCCAGATACATCTGTATCGTTCTCTTGAAATGTTCTGTTCCTTTCATATCGCTGTCTTTTTTAGATTGTCTGTTTCAGTATTTCTCTCCAATAGGTCGGCTCTACCTCGCTCAGAAGGAAGTCTGTAAAGTCCCTCCGTGCGTCCTTGTTCAGTTCTCGGTAGAGTTCACGGAACACGGATATGTTGCCGTTGATGTACGTTTCCACCATGTACACGAAGATGTTGTCCACCTCGTAGTATCTGCACTGCTGCGCTGCCGTTTTGCTGCTTCTCTTTGCCATGTCAGTAGGGGTTAAAGGGTGAATAACCAAAGGATGAAGCCGAAGAAGGCAATAGTGGAAAGGATAGCCACGATTACACCTATCGCCACTCGGAACACTCCGTTTACAATCTCTCTAATAATGCCCCAAAAGATGCCGAACATCCCGAAGGCGGTGCGTACCATCAAGCCGCATATCGCAAGCCCTATGTACTGCGCCATTTGTCTGAAATTTGCCGTTGCCGTCATATCTTCGCTGTTTTTGATTTTTTTGTTTTTTAATGCGGATTCAAGAGCTGAGGGAGTTGAGTTTCAAACTATCTTATCTGCCTCTCGTTTATCCGACATTTTTTTTATGCGTCTTTCTGTCGCATCGGTCGTTTTCGTTTCGGGTGCTTGAAAAGGTAGGGATTAGGGAATGCAAGGTTTTTCGGGAAAAATACTACCCGCAGGGCTGGAGATTTTTTCCGAAAACAGGAGGCTTGACCTTGCATTCCCGTCCAATCCCGGAATTACCTTTGCGCCCAGAACGGAAATGACTATCTGATGCGGCTCACTGAAAGACGCGAAAATGGAGGTAAACGGAAGTGGAGGCAGATTGGACAGGAAAACTTCAAAAGAGAAATCCGTAAAAAAGGGAAAACGCCAAAAGGAAAAGGGACATAGCCGGAGGCGTGAAACCGGGCAAACCACCGGCAAGGAAGTATGATTTTATATGTCTGGCCGAGCGTGTACGGTCGGACGGATAAAATCATTCTTCCCGGTTTGCCTGCCGTGTGTGACGGCTTGTTCCATTTATGGATCGGGCGGTCAGACACGGCTTTCCGCTTACGGCTCAAAGGAACAGTGGAAAAAGAAAAATCGTCAGAAACCCGTAAAAGCACCTCTTTGGCATAAGCACAAAAGAAATGGGCCTTGCATCATTAGTCTAAACTGTTGTTTAGGCGTGAGGCAAAGCCCTTTTCTCCGCTTATGCGTAGTCGGCATACGTTCGACCAAAATCCTTTTGGGCGATGGTGTGCCGACGGACAAAACCGCTTTTACGGAAAAACTTGTATGAGAAGAAAAAATTAGGGAGATTCATTTCAAAATCTCCCGTTTTATTGTTACTTTTGCATACGAAGAGTTCTTTGAAGGTTACGCAACGCGCAGAAGGATGATGCAGTAGATAACTAACTAAATCGTAACCTATTACTATCATGAGCAATTAACCTACGCTCAGTTCCAATAAATTACACTCTTTTCGTAACTTCTCGACACAAAGTTACAAAAAAGATTCCATATAGGAGGATTCCGGGAAGATGAGCGAAGAAAAATAGGATCCGTCTTTGATTCGTCTTTGACCTGCCGGGGAAAGGGAGTGGAAACCTTACAGTCCTGTGACGGGCCAGACATTGTCAATTCTTTGTCGCTCTTTCCTCTGTACAGAATCGATGCTGCAAGCGGTGAACATCGGAACTAATGTGGGAAATCTTTACCGGACAGCAATGGCGTCTTTTCTGATTCCGGGTTTGAGGCAGGCGCATGGGAGCGGGGGGACGGGTGGAGAACGTCCTGGGGATGAATGAGAGTTCTTGATCCGCAGACTTCAGAAAAGACTCAGGCTATGGTCCACTGCCGGCTTTTCTTCTTCTTTCTCCATTCCGCGGCGGAACTGGAGGAGCAGTTGTTGTGTTATCTTGTTAGACCGGTTGAGGCGGTAGACTCCTTTTCTTTTCTTTTCGATAAAGGGATCGTCCGCTTTGCTGTTCTTCAGGAGATACGACTGTACATATTTATGAACTTCCTCCTGTGTAATCGGATGGAACAGTGTGTTGCAGGCATTGTACACATGCCGGGAGATTTTCCGCACGGAAAGCCCCTCGGCACCAGCCTCTGCCAGCACACGTAGTATCTCTTTATTGTATTGCATAAAAAAGGAAGCCTATATCCTGTCATACAGACTTCCCCCTGTTTTGTATAAAAAATCTTGATTAAGCAAGTGTCACCTTGCCGTCTTCGTCTTTCACCTTGCCCTCCTTGAAGAGCCAGCCGATGCCAAGATAAACCTCCTCTGTGCTGATCTTTGCAGCTTTGGCGATCTCTTCCACGCTGAGGGCTTTGGATTCAGCTGCAAGCGCGTTATAAACATCGCCGGCCTTGAAACCAACATTCTCTGCGTTGATCGCTACGGTAACAACAGCCTTCTTTGCAGAAGTCTTCTTTGCTGCGGCTTTCTTTGCTGCCTTTGGAGCAGACTTAACTTCTTTCTTTTCTGTCATAATCTTATAAAATTAAAGTCCCATTCAAGCAATCTAATTACAATCTGCTAATATTTATGCAAATTTACATCAAATATTCCAAAGTATCAAATACTTATGACAAAAAGTAATTGAAAACGAATGTTTTTAATTCTTCCGACACGTTTTGTTGATATATGTCAACCTTATCGGTCTAATTCTTCAGGTCGAGCTTGATTTCCAGCTCATCCAACTGCTTCTGGTCGATAGACGAAGGAGCCTCCAGCATGACATCGCGTCCGCTGTTGTTCTTCGGGAATGCAATACAGTCGCGGATGGAGTCGAGGCCGGCGAGGATGCTTACGAAACGGTCGAGACCGAAGGCAAGGCCGGCGTGTGGCGGTGCACCGTATTTAAAGGCATTCATCAGGAAGCCGAACTGTGCCTCGGCACGCTCCGGTGTAAAACCGAGAACCTCGAACATCTTTTCCTGTAACTGTGTGTCGTGGATACGGAGTGAACCGCCGCCAACTTCGATGCCGTTGCATACGAAGTCGTAGGCCTTGGCACGGACCTGTTCCGGATGTTCGTCCAGCAGGGGGATGTCATCAGGATTCGGCATGGTGAACGGATGGTGGGTGGCCATCAGCCGCTGCTCCTCATCGCTCCACTCGAAAAGTGGGAAATCGACAATCCACAGACATCTGAATACGTTTCTGTCGCGCAGTCCGAGGCGGTTGCCCATCTCCAGACGGAGAGAACAAAGCTGGACGCGTGTCTTGTTGGCGTTGTCGCCGGAAAGAATCAGTACGAGGTCGCCATCCTTGGCACCTGTCGTCTCCTTTACCTTCTGCAATTGCCCCGGTGTATAGAATTTGTCGATAGAGCTCTTGGCAGTCCCGTCAGCATTGTACTTGATGAACACCAGACCCTGTGCTCCGACCTGCGGCCGTTTGACGAAGTCGGTCAGTTCGTTGAGCTGCTTGCGGCTGTAGTCCGCACAGCCGGGGACGACGATGCCGCCGATGTAGTCGGCCTCATTGAAGACGGAGAAGGTGCCCGTGCCCTTCAGGTCGTCCATCAGTTCGACAAATTCCATGCCGAAGCGCAGGTCGGGCTTGTCGGAACCGAAGCGTTTCATGGCTTCGTGCCAGGTCATCTGCTCGAGTCTGGGCAGTTCGACACCGCGTATTTCACGGAAGAGATGGCGTGCCATCTCCTCAAACAGATTGATGACATCGTCCTGGTCGACGAACGACATCTCACAGTCGATCTGCGTGAACTCCGGCTGGCGGTCGGCGCGCAGATCTTCGTCGCGGAAGCATTTGGCGATTTGGAAGTAGCGGTCGAAGCCGGCGACCATCAGCAGCTGTTTCAGCGTCTGCGGACTCTGTGGCAGTGCATAGAACTGACCCGGATTCATCCGCGAGGGTACGACGAAGTCGCGTGCGCCTTCCGGAGTAGAACCGATGAGGACAGGTGTCTCCACCTCTATGAACTGCTGTGCGTCAAGGAAGTTGCGGATGAGGATGGTCATGCGGTGACGCAGCTCCAGGTTCTTGCGGACCGCCTCGCGGCGGAGATCCAGATAGCGGTATTTCATGCGGAGGTCGTCGCCGCCGTCCGTATTGTCTTCTATCGTGAACGGAGGTGTCAGGGATGGGCTGAGCACTTTCAGCTCTTTGGCGATGATTTCGATGTCACCTGTCGGAATCTTGCTGTTCTTGCTCTGCCGTTCGCTGACAGTCCCCTTCACCTGAATGCAGTATTCGCGTCCCAGCTTGTTGGCTTCTCCACAGAGTGCGGCGTCATCTGCCTCATTGAAAACCAGCTGCGTAATGCCATAGCGGTCGCGGAGGTCAAGGAAAGTCATGCCTCCCATTTTACGTGAGCGCTGTACCCAGCCGGAAAGGGTCACCTCCTTGCCTGCATCTGAAATGCGCAGCTCTCCACAAGTATTCGTTCTATACATATTATATATGTTGTTTATATTTTATGCAAAGGTACAAACTTTCAGTGAGAAACGTATGTCGCCTTATGAAAATATAAGTCCGTAACGGAAGGAATCTGTCATTGCAGACGACAAAGCGGACAAAATCCGCTGGTTTCTGCTTAATTATTGTGAAAAATTCGTGTAACTATAAACTTTCTGATTACTTTTGCATCATACTTGCAACGGATACAGTATAAACGGATAAAACAACAAGGCGATATGAAAAAGATTCTATTAATGACACTTCTGTTGGTCTTCGGACTGACATTTGCCTCCGCACAGAACCAGGCGGAAATCAAGTTCGACCAGATCAGTTATGACTTCGGGACTTTTTCGGAGAACAACCCGGTCCATAAGACGACCTTCACGTTCACTAATGTGGGCAAGGCGCCTCTGGTCATCAATCAGGTGATTGCAAGCTGCGGATGCACGATTCCCAAGTATGACAAGCGTCCTATCGCTCCCGGACAGAAAGGCAGCATTGATGTGACATATAACGGTACTGGGAAATTCCCAGGACATTTCAAGAAGAGCATCACGGTCCGGACAAACGGAAAGGTAGAGATGACCCGCCTGTACATAGAGGGAGTCATGAACGGGAAGTAAAGTCTCTTCTACTGAAAACTGCCGCATCGCCGTCGTAGAGGCTTCTGCGAGGCGAGTGACCGATCAATAAACCCCCGGACGTAGAATTGGTCCGGGGGATTCTTTCTCGGTTCTTCCGTTCAGTGCGTGGATGCTTTTCGTATAGCTTTAACGGAAAACCGAAGTGATTCATTAAAAAAACTTTGCCAAGACTGTCCAACTGTCTATTCTATTATCATCCTCCGACACAAAACCCTATTCATTTTAATACGTCGGAAATACAGACAGGGTTTTGAAAAGTCATTACATAATTCCAAACAGATCATCTGAGAATATAAAAAACACGTGCGAGAAGCAGGTTTGTAACCAGCAGAAAATCAATTGGTTATCAAGTCGTTCATAAAAGGTGCTTGATTGGACTTCAAAAGGGCGTTGGTTACACGCTGAAAGAGCACCTGTTGCAGGTCAATCAGGCATCT
This sequence comes from Prevotella multiformis DSM 16608, assembly GCF_000191065.1. Classification (GTDB taxonomy): domain Bacteria; phylum Bacteroidota; class Bacteroidia; order Bacteroidales; family Bacteroidaceae; genus Prevotella; species Prevotella multiformis. Next base: position 197,557 of record NZ_GL872282.1, on the reverse strand, counting down.
TTTAGAAGCCAGAAGAGCATGTGTCAGCTTGGGTTGCATGAAAACAGTTTACAGATACCGATGATATGGGGATAGGTTGTCTGTGGAAGACGGAAAGATATGCTGATGGACAGATACTCTTGTCTATTTGCCTTCTCCGCATTTTATCCTCCTTTGTGAGACAATCCGTTTTCGGATAGTCATACCATGCAAGTGCATAAGCCTTTATTCTTTTTCAATCTATAGATCTAACGGAAGGATCTACTTTTCTGTATATGCCATAAAGGGGATACCGCCGGTTGTGGCGATCACGCTCTGTCATTGCTCGTTTTTGCATACAGGACACAGGGACTCGTCCTTGTCGAATTTCTTATAGTATTCCTTGCGTTTCGGATTCATCGGAAACCATCCTTTTGCTACTCGCTTCTCCTGTGCCAGCAGTTCGCCGATGCCCCAGAGGAAGGAAGCGCCTGATACGCCGAGCAGTGCCGACCAGAAGATGCTTTCGACAAACAGTGCGCCGGCGCAGCAGACAACCCCGGAGACAAGCCATATCCACCAGGGTTTTGTGCCAAAATAATATTCGGTCTTGATTACCAGGGGGTGACAGAGCCCGATAATCAGGAATGTACAAACGGCAAGAAGGATGCCTTCAAAGTTCAGTTCCATGCTTTTTTTGTTTAATGATGTCTGGTGACCGTCTACGAAGATGTTTCAGAGAGCGGTGGAAGTCTGGAGATATTCCATATTGAATCGTTTGCAAAAATACAAAAAAATATCTGTTTGCGGATGGCTTTCTCAGAATTTTTGATTACATTTGCAAATAGATATAGTCAATAATAAAAACTTAAATTATGGACAGTAACCAGACACTTATCGCCCAGTGCGAAAGCAAGGCAAAGCAGTGGTTGTCTCCGGCTTTTGACAATGAGACGCGTTCGGCCGTTGAGGCCATGATCAACAATGAGGACAAGACCGACCTCATTGAAAGCTTCTATAAGGACCTGGAATTCGGAACAGGTGGACTTCGCGGCATCATGGGTGCCGGTTCCAACCGCATGAATATCTATACCGTCGGTATGGCGACACAGGGTTTTGCCAATTATCTGAAGATCAATTTCAAGGACAGGGAGCAGATCAGCGTGGTAGTCTGCCATGACTGCCGCAACAATTCCCGGCTGTTTGCGGAGACGGTTGCCAACATCTTCTCTGCCAACGGCATCAAGGTTTACCTCTTTGAGGATCTCCGTCCGACACCGGAGTGCTCTTTCGCCATCCGTTACCTGAAAGCGCAGGCCGGCGTGAATATCACAGCCAGTCATAACCCGCGTGAATACAACGGTTATAAGGCATACTGGGAGGACGGCGCGCAGGTGCTTGCACCACATGACAAGGGCATTATTGACGAGGTGAACAAGGTCAAGGTTGAGGATGTCAAGTTTGACGGGAACAAGTCGCTGATTCAGATCATCGGTGAGGATATTGACAAGCCTTATCTCGACGAGGTAAAGACCATCAGCATTGACCCGGAAGTCATCCGGCACCAGCACGACCTGAAGATCGTCTATACGCCGCTGCACGGTGCAGGGCGCGTCATGATTCCCCGCTCACTGGCATTGTGGGGCTTTGACAATGTTCACTGTGTAAAGGAACAGATGGTGAAAGACGGCAACTTCCCGACCGTTGACCGCCCTAACCCGGAAATCGCCGAGGCATTGACGCTTGGACTGAGGGATGCGAAGGCGCTGGATGCCGACATCCTGATGGCATCTGATCCTGATGCAGACCGTGTTGGCATGGCCTGCAAGAACAGCGAGGGGAAGTGGGTGCTCATCAATGGAAACCAGACCTGTCTGATCTTCCTGTGGTACATCATCACCAACCGTCAGGCTGTGGGCAAGATGAAGCCGACGGATTTCATTGTCAAGACGATTGTAACAACGGAGGTTATCCGCAAGATCGCAGAAAAGCAGCATGTGGAGATGCGCGACTGCTACACCGGCTTCAAGTGGATCGCCCGTGAGATCGCACTCTCTGAAGGCAGACAGCAGTATATTGGAGGCGGTGAGGAGAGTTATGGCTTCCTCGCAGAGGACTTTGTCCGCGACAAGGATGCGGTGAGCGCATGCTCTCTGTTGGCTGAAATCTGTGCCTACGCCAAGGATCATGGTAAGACCTTGTACGATATTCTGATGGATATCTACCTGGAGTATGGTTATAGCCATGAGTTCACGATCAATGTGGAACGGCCGGGCAAGAGCGGTGCTGACGAGATCCAGCAGATGATGAAGAACTTCCGGTCCGATCCTCCAAAAGAACTTGGCGGCAGCGTGATAGATGTCTACAAGGATTTCCAGACTCTTGAACTGACAAAGGCTGACGGTTCTAAAGAGAAGATGGTGATGCCTGACACGAGCAACGTACTCCAGTGGTTCTGCACGGACGGAACCAAGGTCAGTGTCCGTCCATCGGGTACAGAGCCGAAGATCAAATTCTATCTGGAGATCAAGGACACCATGAAGTCGGCTTCTGACTTCCCGGTATGTGAAAAACGTGCTGCTGAAAAGATCGAAGCCATCAAGAAGAGTCTGGGACTCTAGGAGATTGATATTGTCTGCGGTCTTGCTCCACCGGATAAGATGGGGCAAGACTATGACACCATAAGAAAAGAGGAGTTCCCGTAACGCTGGGTTATGGGAACTCCTCTTTTCTTATGGTGTGTCATTCTCCTTATGAAGACCGGGGCACCTTATAATATATGCTAAATGTCTTCTTTCTCAGAGGTCTTGGATTCGTTGGGTAAAGTGTCAAATTCCAGTCTGTCACAGTCCTTCTTCTTGGATATGGAAATCGTATCTCCGGCCTTTATATTGCCGGAGAGAATCAGTTCGCATAATCCGTCCTCGATATAGTTCTGGATGGCCCGCTTCAACGGTCGCGCACCGAACTGGACATCATACCCTTTTGTCGCGACAAAAGTCCTGGCCTCATCGGTTATTTCCATCTTATAACCCAGTTCATGTACACGGTTGAACAGGCTTTTCAGTTCGATATTGATGATCTTCTTGATGGCCTCAAGATCCAATTGGTCGAAGGTGATGATCTCGTCCAGACGGTTCAGGAACTCCGGCGCGAACTGTTTGCTGAGACTCTTCTGTATGATCGAACGGGCACGCTGCTTGTCGTTCTCACTCCGGGAAAGACCGTTCAGACCGGAAGCCTTGAAGCCTACCCCCTGACCGAACTCCTTCAGCTGACGTGTTCCCGCATTTGAGGTCATGATGATGACCGTGTTCCGGAAGTCTATCAGCCTGCCGTTTCCATCGGTCAGTCTTCCTTCGTCAAGAACCTGCAGAAGCATGTTGAATACATTGCCGTGGGCTTTTTCTATCTCATCCAGCAAGACAATGGAGTAGGGGTGACGGCGTACCTTCTCCGTCAGCTGTCCGCCTTCCTCATAACCGACATAGCCCGGAGGCGCACCGACGAGGCGGGACGTATTGAAGCTCTCGGTATATTCGCTCATGTCGATCCGTATCAATGCGTCGGCAGAACCGAACATCATCTCTGCCAGCCGTTTGGCAAGATAGGTCTTGCCGACGCCGGTAGGGCCTAAGAACATGAATGCGCCGATGGGGTGGTTGGGGTCTTTCAGTCCCACGCGATTGCGTTGAATGGCCTTTACCATTTTGTCAATGGCGGCATCCTGGGCGATGACCACTTTCTTCAGGTCTGCATCCATATTCTTCAGCCGGACCCCCTCAGCCTCCTGCATGCGCTGTACGGGCACGCCCGTCATCATCGAGACGACAGCGGCAATCTCTGTCCCGCCGATTTCCACCTTGTCATCGGTGTCACCTTTCTGCCATTTCTCCTGCTCATTCTTCAAGGCATTTTCAAGTTCCGTCTGCTTGTCACGGAAGCTGGCTGCCAGTTCAAAGTTCTGATTCTTGACCGCCGCCTGTTTCTTCTCCTGCGTCGTCTCGATCGCCTTCTGGATATCCAGGATCACCTGTGGCACCTTCACGTGCTGTAAATGGACACGCGATCCGGCTTCATCGATAATATCGATTGCCTTGTCCGGGAAGAACCTGTCGGTAATGTATCTGTCTGCATACTTCACACAGGCCTTCAGGGCCTCATCCGTGTAGCTTACATGGTGATGTGTCTCATAGCGGTCCTTGATATTCTCGAGGATCTGGAGTGTCTCGCCGACCGTTGTCGGTTCGACCTGCACTTTCTGGAAGCGGCGTTCCAAAGCGCCGTCCTTTTCTATGGAGTTGCGGTATTCATCAAGGGTCGTCGCGCCGATGCACTGGATGGTTCCCCTTGCCAGGGCCGGTTTCAGGATATTGGCGGCATCCATCGAACCGGGAGATGAGCCGGCACCGATCAGCGTGTGAATCTCGTCAATGAAGATGATGATGTCCGGGTTCTGTTCAATTTCCTTGATCAGGGCTCGGATACGTTCTTCAAACTGTCCGCGGTACTTTGTGCCGGCGACTACTGCCGTCAGGTCAAGCGTGATGACACGTTTGTCGAAGAGAATAGGCGACGTAAGATGTCTCACGATCAGCTGTGCCAATCCTTCTACAATTGCGCTTTTCCCGACCCCCGGTTCACCTATCAGAATGGGGTTGTTCTTCTTTCTTCGGCCGAGAATCTCGCAGACACGCATGATTTCCTTCTCTCTCCCCACGACCGGATCCAGTTTCCCTTCAGCGGCAGCCTGGGTCAGATCGGTGCCGAAACTGTCTATCACAGGCGTTTTTGATTTTGTCCGTGAAGCCTGGGCTGTCTTGGCACTGCCGTTTCCGGAGGAGGCAGACGAGGACATCATGTCATCCTCCATTTCATCTTCGTCGGCCATCCCGATCCCGTTTTTCGGCTGGTTGGCACGCTGTTGCAGCATTGAGACCGCATTGTTGTAGTTGACTCCGTTATCCTCCAATACGGTCTTCGCCCCATTGTCTGAGGCATCATGCAGGATGGCAAGGAAGAGGTGGATGAGGTCCACCGTCTGTGCATGTTGCAGGCGGGCTTCCAATACTGCGAGTTTCAGAATGTTGTTGGCCTGGTCATTCAGCAGCATATCGGCCACCGGTGTCAGCGGATCGGCTGCCTGTTCCTGTATCTTTCTTTCTATGTCTTTCTTCAAACTGTCAATATCAACCTTCCAGCGGCTGAACAGTTCCCATACCGGTCCCGACTTTTCTCTGAGAATAGCGAGCATGATATGTTCGGGAGCGACCGACCTGCTTGTCAGCCGCTCGGCTTCCTCTCTACTGAATGAAAGAATTTCCGAAACCTTTGGGGAAAATTGATTCATCATATCCTAACCTTTCTTTTCTTTACTTATATATGGGCTTGTACGCCCTGCATCAGCAGGCTTCAATCTACAAAAGATATGCCAAATGACAAAGAATCGGACATACAGGCATGTAAGTCCGATTCACCCTTTTTCTATATCTTTTCACAGAGACTCGTCTGCAGGTCTCTGCAGCCTTCTCGGCAGTCTTGCCGGAGACCGTCTGCACGAATGTCCCTTCTTGCGGAGCCAGGCTGCCTTGCGCTGTTCATAGTCCTCCCGGTGACGCTCCAAGAAGTTATCTGCCATAGAACTTGCTGTATATGACGGAAATCTGAATGTTCTTTCCGCCGGCCGTATTGCCTATGAGCTTGGTGCTGGAGAGCCCCATGTCGTGGGAGACCTTTGTTATCTTTGTCTGTCTGCCGCTCCCTACACCTTGTGTGACCGTCTGCAGTTCGACGGGGACAACAACGACCTTCCCCCATTCCGGCATGGTCCTGTTGTGTGAAAAGAGGTTGACTATCCCCGAGATGTTATTGAATTCGTAGGCGTTCTTTGTACTGTTGTAGGTGGCCAGGAATGAGATCTTGTTGTCAGGCAGGCGGTTGTTCTTGAAGAACGACTGCAGACTGTCTGCCGGCAGCATGATGACATTCTTGGGGATCCCGAACTGATAGTTGGAGGAAGTATCGTTGTTCTTCCGATAGAGTACGATCTTCGCCGTGTTTATCGAGTCTGTCGAATGTCCTGCCATAATGTCAGCAATCGGGAGTGTCAGCTTGGTGAACAGCCCTGCCGGTGTTTTAAGGTAGGTATGTCCTGTCTCACTCGCAAGCTGACGCAGCTGTGTATTGTCATTGCTGAAGTTCGTTATCTGCAAGACCTCCTCCGTGCTTACAAAGTTGGTTGAAATCTCTGTTACCTTCTTTTTCTCCATGTGCTTGAAGTAGATGTTCAGCTGTGCCATCTGGATGTGTGCTATTGCTCCGTCACCTCCCTCTATCTTGAAATAGAAGCCCGGACAGACTTCGTGCAGGAAGCGGTAGGTGTCGCGGAAAGCCGAAGGATCCGTCAGGTACTTACGGAGCAGATAGGTACCGTAGTTGTTGTATGTCACACCGTTCTTGTCTTTGTAGGCCCCGTTCAGGCGGACGTTGATGTTACGTGCATAGCCTTTCTTTTTCCGGATGCTGTCCGTCTCGGTGAAATCCATCAGGGTGAAAGAACGCTTCTCGGCAATTCCGCCCTGTGCAGCCGGTCGGATGTAACCCCGTGCTTCCGGATCAAAGTCGGAAAAGAAGGTCTGTCCCTCCTCTACAGGCTTGGCAAGTTCGTATGCGGTCAGCTTCATCTGGCTGAGTGAATCGCCGTAATAGGAACTGTAATACAGGCGTATGTCACAGGAGTCTGCTATGATCTCGTTGTTTGCATCCCGGCTCATGATAGAGTCTTTCTCGGGCAGTTCAAAATTCTTCAGTACATGGAACTGCGACATCAGGTTGCCCGTAACAGTTGTATGGGTCTCCGGGTCTTCCATTCTCCCCAGATAACCTGTGGACGACCTTGCGATAACCTTCTCTGCCAGCATCGTCTCGGAAGTGACGCTGAAGGTATCTGCCTTTATGGAAAGTCTGTTGCCGTTGTCGGTCAGCGAGCCTCCGAGGGTGTCCGTCGTGTCATCACAGGACACCATACCGAGACAGGCTGCGAACATACAGGCTGCAATGATGTTTCTTCTCATTTAGAATCTGTTGTTGTAAAATATTGAGCGTGTCAGTAATCGCAGGACACTGAACGCATGGGAGGAGGTGGGGATGCTGATGGACTCAGATCAGCCTGCCGTAGAACTCCGAGTATTTATCCTTTAATTGATCATCGTCGATGGCGTGCTCCAGAAGGGGCTTGTCATTGTCCCGGGCATAGCCGATAAGAGCGGCGTTGGCCTTTTCGCTGGTGCCGATGATGCCGTCCGAATAGTCGATGGCCAGTTTCCCCAGTTCCATGAAGTCGAAATTGTCTCCATATTTCTTCAGGCATTTTGCCTTCGCCTCACGAAACTCCAGGCAGTGCTTGAAGTTCGTGCCCAGGCTGTCTTGGGGCTGCTCTGCAAAAAGCGAGGTGACTACTTTCGAGTTTGCGAACTGCGGCTCATCCTTATAGGCGGTCTTCACGTAGAACGGTATGACGGCCGACATCCACCCCTGACAGTGGATGATGTCCGGTGCCCACCTGAGTTTCTTGACGGTTTCCAACACGCCTCTTGCGAAGAAGATGGCACGCTCGCCGTTGTCCGGGTAATCGTTGCCCAGCTCGTCCTTCGTCATGGCAGGCCGTTTCTGGAAATAGTCTTCATTGTCAATGAAATAAACCTGTATGCGTGTCTGGGGGATGCTTGCCACCTTGATGATCAGCGGGTGGTCGGTATCATCAATAATCAGATTCATACCCGAGAGACGGATCACTTCGTGCAACTGCCCTCTACGCTCGTTGATGTTCCCCCATCTCGGCATGAATGTGCGGATTTCATAACCGGCTTCCTGCATGACATGGGGCATTTCAGAGCCATAGACCGACATCTCTGTCTCAGGCACATACGGCATGATTTCCTGATTGACGAATAATACTTTCTTTCCCATTATTATATTAGAAATTTTATTTTTGCAAAGGTACGAAAAAAAAAACGAGATACGTTTCGCTTTCGGGTTAAAACGGATAAAAAGTAGGTTTCATTGAGATTATTTAATTAAATTCTCGTCTATTCAATTATTTTGTTGTTACTTTGCACCCGTAAAATTCTTAGTCACTGATGAAAGTTTTTAAAAAGATTGTTGAACTCCAGAACGAGCTTTTCTCCTGCCGCAAAGAAAACAAGACCGTAGGACTGGTGCCTACGATGGGAGCACTTCACGAAGGACACGCATCACTTGTAAAACGAAGCGTTGAGGAGAACGATGTGACGGTCGTCTCCGTTTTCCTGAACCCGACCCAGTTTAACGACAAGGGCGACCTTGAACGTTATCCGCGGACATTGGAGGCCGACTGCCAGCTCGCCGAGACGTGCGGAGCCGATTATGTCTTTGCCCCGTCTGTCGGGGAAATCTATCCCGAAGGGGACAATCGTCATTTCGAATTCCCCCCTCAGTCGACCGTGATGGAGGGTGCAAAGCGTCCGGGACATTTCAATGGCGTCTGCCAGATTGTCAGCAGACTGTTCTATATCGTACGTCCGGACAGAGCTTATTTCGGCGAGAAGGACTGGCAGCAGATAGCCGTCATCAAACGTCTTGTCGATTTCATCGGCATGAAGGACACTATCAGGATTGTCGAATGCCCGATAGTACGTGATGCCGACGGACTGGCAAAGAGTTCGCGCAACACGCTGCTGACGGCTGACGAACGTGCCGTTGCGCCGAAGATATATGAAGCGTTGCAGGCAAGTGTGGAATATGCCAGGACGCACGGCGTGGCAGAGACCCGCGACAAGGTGGTTGCCGAAATCAATTCCGTCGAAGGGCTTGAGGTGGAATATTTTGAGATTGTTGACGGCAGCACACTGCTTGAGGTTGCCTCATGGGAGCAGTCGCCTTATATTGTCGGCTGCATCACGGTCTATTGCGGCAAGACACCTGTCCGGCTGATCGACCATATCAAATACAGAGGATAGTATGCAGATTGAAGTTTTGAAGAGTAAGTTGCACTGTGCAACCGTCACGGAGGCAAACCTCCATTATATGGGAAGCATCACCATCGACGAAGATCTGTTGGATGCAGCCAACATGATTGCCGGCGAGAAGGTTCAGATTGTCAACAACAATAACGGCGAACGTTTTGAGACCTACATCATCAAAGGCGAACGGGGCAGCGGGTGCGTCTGCCTCAACGGTGCCGCCGCTCGGAAGGCGGTCGTCGGCGATGTGGTCATCATCATTTCTTATGCCCTGATGGACTTTGAAGAAGCCAAGATGTTCAAACCGACCGTCGTGTTCCCCAAAGAGGGCAACAGGCTTTAGTCAGTCAGGACAAGAACATTCTTGAAAGTAGAAATCCGTGAGGCGGAAAACCGAAAGAGGGTTCTCCGGAAAGCTGCAAGACAGAACGGAATGTATAAAACAGCCATATCCGGGCATTGAATGCCTTGATATGGCTGTTTTATATTGGGAGGGAATACAGTTTTACATGATGCACAGACCGGACTTCTCAGCCGGTCAGGCTTATGGCATTCCCCACCGTCTCCCCATCCTCTGAACGGAAAGGAGGTCGATGGGGCAGTGCGTCAATCCAGTGTCTTCAGCTGGTCGGCAACTTCTGCATTGATGCGTTCTGCGAAGGCTTCCATGGTCATGGTAGCCTGCTCGCCACCGCCCTGCTGCCGCATGGAGACAAGCCCTTCCGCAGCCTCCTTCTCACCTACAATAACCATGTAAGGTACACGCTTCAACTCGTTGTCACGGATTTTGCGGCCGATTTTCTCGTTGCGGTCGTCCATGATGGAACGCACATTGTGCGCATCAAGGTAAGCCTTGACTTTGAAAGCATAGTCGTTGTATTTCTCCGAGATGGGCAGGATGGCCACCTGGTCAGGTGTCAGCCATAGCGGGAAATGCCCGGCCGTATGCTCGATGAGAACAGCTGTGAAGCGTTCGAGCGAACCGAACGGGGCACGGTGAATCATCACCGGAGTCTTCTTCGAGTTGTCCTCGGCTGTGTATTCGAGCTTGAAGCGGTTAGGCAGGTTGTAATCCACCTGGATGGTACCCAGCTGCCAGCGGCGTCCGATGGCATCCTTCACCATGAAATCGAGCTTGGGACCGTAGAAGGCAGCCTCGCCCAGCTCTACACGTGCCTTGAGCCCCTTCTCTTCACAGGCCTGCTTGATGGCAGCCTCGCTCTCTTCCCATACCTCGTCAGACCCGATGTACTTCTCTTTGTCGTTAGGGTCACGGAGAGAAATCTGAGCCTCATAGTTGTCGAAACCGAAAGTCTTGAACACCTTGAGGATAATGTCGATATTCGTTTCGAACTCTGTCTTTACCTGTTCGGGACGGACGAAGATATGGGCATCGTCCTGCGTGAAGGTACGGACACGGGTCAGACCGTGCAGCTCACCGCTCTTCTCATAACGGAACACTGTACCGAACTCGGCGATACGCAGCGGGAGGTCTTTGTACGAGCGTGGTTTGTAGGCGTACACCTCGCAGTGGTGCGGACAGTTCATCGGCTTGAGCATATATTCCTCGTCTTCCTCCGGTGTGTGGATAGGCTGGAAAGAATCCTTGCCGTAGTGGGCATAGTGTCCGGAAGTGACGTAGAGGTTCTTGCCGCCGATGCCCGGTGTGATGACCTCCTGATAGTTGTAGGGACGGAGAAGACGGCGCAGCAGATCCTGCAGGCGCAGGCGCAGCTGGGTTCCCTTCGGCAGCCATATCGGCAGCCCCTTGCCCACACGGTCGGAGAACATGAAGAGTTCCATTTCCTTGCCGATCTTCCGGTGGTCGCGTTTCTTGGCCTCCTCGAGCATGACGAGGTATTCGTCAAGCATCTTCTTCTTGGGGAAGGTGATGCCGTAGATACGTGTCATCTGTTCGCGCTTGGCATCGCCGCGCCAGAAAGCACCGGCCACGCTGGTGATTTTGATGGCCTTGATAGCACCTGTGGAAACAAGGTGCGGACCGCGGCAGAGGTCGGTGAAATGTCCCTGTGTATATGTCGAGATGGTGCCGTCCTCGAGATCCTGCTCGATGTGCTCCACCTTGTATTCCTGTCCGTCAGCGGTGAACTCCTTGATGGCGTCGGCTTTTGAAACGTCATGGCGGACAACCGGCTCGTTCTTCTTGGCGAGTTCGCGCATCTTCTCTTCGATCTTCGGGAAGTCGTTCTCGGAGATGGTCTGACCGTCAGCCGGCATCACATCATAGAAAAAGCCGTTCTCCACTGCCGGGCCGAAGCCGAACTGAATGCCCGGATAGAGTTCCTGCAATGCCTCGGCAAGCAGATGGGCAGAGGTGTGCCAGAAAGTGTGCTTGCCTTCTTCGTCATCGAACTTGTAAAGTGCGATGGTCGCATCTCCGTTGATGGGACGGTTCAGTTCTGTCGTTACGCCATTGACACCGCAAGATACAACGTCACGGGCGAGAGCCGGCGAAATGCTCTCGGCGATTTGATAACCAGTCACCCCCTGTTCGTATTCACGAACGGAGCCGTCTGGGAAAGTGATTTTAACCATACTACAAATTAGTTTTATAAATCAAATGTTGTGGCAAAGGTACTACTTTTAATTTATAAATCATAATTTTTTTGCCCCCAAAGGCTCTTCTTCCGAATCCTTGTTCTAATATTGAGTGAAGGTTGAGGACGCAAAGCGAACTCTTGCAAAGTCTTAATCCTTGTTTTAATGGAAGATACTCATTGAGAGCATGGTTTGATGCCTACTTCCCGACGCGTGAGTCTTAATCCTTGTTTTAATGGAAGATACTCATTGAGGCGGACTTTAACGAGTCTGCCAACGTTACACGGGGTCTTAATCCTTGTTTTAATGGAAGATACTCATTGAGTAGCAAAAAACTATTTTTCATAGAGCTCATTAGGTCTTAATCCTTGTTTTAATGGAAGATACTCATTGAGGAACGAAACAACCGCCCTTAAGGCTGCAAAAGCAGTCTTAATCCTTGTTTTAATGGAAGATACTCATTGAGATACACAAGAGTATATTTATGCATTTTAATCGGTCTTAATCCTTGTTTTAATGGAAGATACTCATTGAGGATGGAATAATGATGATTGTCGTAGAATGTGTGGACGTCTTAATCCTTGTTTTAATGGAAGATACTCATTGAGATTCAATCAGCTGTAGCGAAGAAAGTACCTACAGTGTCTTAATCCTTGTTTTAATGGAAGATACTCATTGAGAAAGACTGTTGTTGAACTTAGGAACTTTCTTAAAGTGTCTTAATCCTTGTTTTAATGGAAGATACTCATTGAGTTGCACAAGAAGATGGTACTTACAAAGAGGGTGAGTCTTAATCCTTGTTTTAATGGAAGATACTCATTGAGACAAAAGGAATAAGAAAACAATTGTTTTTAAATGGTCTTAATCCTTGTTTTAATGGAAGATACTCATTGAGTAAGAGACTTGCAGGCAAGTACATTAATTGCGGATGTCTTAATCCTTGTTTTAATGGAAGATACTCATTGAGTGAATCGTGAGTTGGAAATGGTAGTTGCTAACGGTGTCTTAATCCTTGTTTTAATGGAAGATACTCATTGAGGTTTTGTGGAGAGCAGACTCAGCGATACTTTAGAAGTCTTAATCCTTGTTTTAATGGAAGATACTCATTGAGACTCAGACTACTAAGGTTTGTAACTTTGAGTATGTCTTAATCCTTGTTTTAATGGAAGATACTCATTGAGAGGTTTATTCTTCACCAGTACGTAGAGGATCAGACGGTCTTAATCCTTGTTTTAATGGAAGATACTCATTGAGACGACATCACCGCCAGCTTGGTTGCCAGAACGGGCAGTCTTAATCCTTGTTTTAATGGAAGATACTCATTGAGGAAATTGTTAATAATTACTTAGACGAGTTTGAAGTCTTAATCCTTGTTTTAATGGAAGATACTCATTGAGCAACAAAAGAGAACCGCAACGGTGTTAAATCCAAGTGTCTTAATCCTTGTTTTAATGGAAGATACTCATTGAGATTTAATTCTCCTAATTTAATAGAAATGTATAACAGTCTTAATCCTTGTTTTAATGGAAGATACTCATTGAGGCCCATACATCCTTTCTGTAAAAGCCGGGAGAGAGTCTTAATCCTTGTTTTAATGGAAGATACTCATTGAGGAACTACGACAGTATGGACGAGTTATTCGCCGCATGGTCTTAATCCTTGTTTTAATGGAAGATACTCATTGAGTAATCCAAAGAAGCCTAAACGCTTATGCGCATGGTGTCTTAATCCTTGTTTTAATGGAAGATACTCATTGAGTGGAGATACCAGAGGCATTGGCGGATTTCAAGTCTTAATCCTTGTTTTAATGGAAGATACTCATTGAGTGGGTCAAAATGACGCTGCCGCCCTTAAGGCTAGTCTTAATCCTTGTTTTAATGGAAGATACTCATTGAGTGGGCGCAAACGATGCGGCCGCCCTCAAAGTTGCGTCTTAATCCTTGTTTTAATGGAAGATACTCATTGAGACTTTACAAATTTCAGTTATGCGCAAAAAACAGGGAGTCTTAATCCTTGTTTTAATGGAAGATACTCATTGAGAAAGCAGCATTCGAGGGGCAAACAAGCAACATTCAGTCTTAATCCTTGTTTTAATGGAAGATACTCATTGAGAGTAAAGACTTGTATTCCTTTATATGCCGCAGCTCCATGCGTGTAAGCCCTAAAAATGCTTGAGGAATTAAGAAAAATTAACCATATTCCAAGCGAGTGCAAAGGTACGAAAAACTGTGCAGAAAGTCAAAGAGCGATGCGTTAAATATTCTTTATGGAGGAAGCATTGCTGCTGCTTTCCCTCATGGGGAGGACATTCTTCCCTGTTGTAGAAGGTATCCTCGCTGCCATCTTCAGAAGAACAATGTGTTGCGCGAACGGATGATGACATCTATGCTGATGTCTTCACCGATGATCTGCATTGCCCGGATCTGATCGGTGGAGACAGGACAGACGATGATGCTGTCGTGGTTGTCGTAAAGCGACTGCACCTCGGCAAGGTCTCTTTTAATTTCATCGTAGACGGTCTTGTCGAGGTCGGCAAGGAAGATGGAACGCTGGATGCGTGTGCATCCTTTCCGTTCCAGGTATTTTGCGATATGATAGCGTACCTTGTCGCTCTCAATATCATACATGACGAAGAATAGCATATTGGTTGCCGGTCTTATGGGTCTGTTTACGATTCCCATGAGAAAATCCACCCGTTCCTGTAGTGTCGGCAGACAGCTGAAGTCGCCGGTCCGTCGGTTGATGACGGGTGATTTTTGCACACCGGCTCTGCTGAGCTTGCGTAAGATTTCTATGTAGGGGATAGCTTTTCGCATGGGATCTCGGGATGATTCGACTATCTGTTTTGCAGGAAATGTCCGTTTTTTTGAACCTTTACGGTACTGCCTGTTTTCCGACTGGGGGTTGTCTGCCTTCCAATCAATGCCTGTTTGCTTTCTTACTGATGCCCTTCCGGCCTGCAACTAACGCCCTTTTGCAATGCAACTGAGCGTCTTTTCAACAGCCCCTTTCAGACTTTCTGCAAGTACCTGTAAATGTGTTTTTTAGAGTTGAGGCCGACAACGTGTCTCCAGAGGATTTGACAGATCCGGCACTCCTCTCCGTGAGCCGGGGACACGGCCGTTCTGTCTGTTATTTTTACTTCTCCAGAAAATTGCCGACCAGTCCGGCGAGCAGTTCGTTCAGTTCCCCGTTGGTTCCGAGGCGCGGCGAGACGACGATGCTGAACCCCCGCTTTCCGTAGAAGAGATTTATCTCGGCCTCCTTCTGTCCCAGCCGTGCCCGTATTTTCTTGGCGTATTGAATGTTGATGATTTCAGTCACCTGCAGTCCGGTCGCCTCTATGAAGCATTTCAGATCGGCAATGATTTCATTGAGCCGTTCGGGTACGTAGGCCGGGGGTGGATCGGCCTGCGGCCGTGCGTTGGGGTTGAGCTGCCGGCGGATGCGTGCCAGCACCTCCTTGTCCGGGTCCTTCGGACGGGATGCCTGCCCGTCATCGCTCTTGCGTGTCACCTTGTCGTGCTCGTCCTGTTCGTGCTTCATCTTGAAGACGGTATCGGGGTCGGCCTCGTCGATATATGCCTTCATGTCGACGGGGATGGCATCAGGATTGTAGTAGGCATCGGGGTCGATGCTGACAAAACACGCTCTTGCCACATCCGAGGTTCTGCCGTCTGCCACCTGTGTCAGGTTATGGCGCATGGCGAAGGTAGCCGCAAAGGCCTTGTAGAAGATGGAATACAGGCCTGCATCGTAGCACCGTTCCTTGAGCCGGAACATCACCTTCAGACCGTCTTCGCTCGGTGAGGCGAAGCACATCATCACCTGTTCGTCGCGGATGATGTCTTCCCGTACCGTCTTCAGCGACAGCCGCTTGGCAGACAGATGGTCGAAGTCGAGGATGAAGCTCTCGGTATAGGCGAAGTTTTCTTTCCGCCGGAAAGCAGGATTGAACTGTCCGCAGACGAAGTAGGGAAGTCGCCGTTTCAGCTGGGCGTAGCCTTTGGCATCCATGCTGTAGACGATGCGCAGCTGCCGTACGGCGGCGGCGATGGCAGGCTTGGGATTGCGCAGACTGTTGTAAAGATACGCTTCCTGCACTTTCCGCAGTCCGTCTGCCGTTGATTGTATGTTTGTTCCGAATAGTAGCATAGGGAAGAGATTTAGGCGTTGAAAGAGTTAGGGGGATGGAGTTTATGAGTAAAAAAGTCGGGTGATGCATGCCTGTGTTTTTACCATCTTACCTTTTTACTGTTTTACTTTCCTCTTTGAACTTCTGTGCGAGCGACTGCACGTAGAGAGTGAGCTGGGTGAGGCGCGAGCGTGTGGTGCCTTTCACGGTGACAACCTCGTCCATGTAATCGTTGAGCGACTGGATGAGTACACGCCGTCCGAGTGCTTCGAGCCAGTAGGAACCGTCTTCGCGGACGGAATAGAATTCTTCGGTGATGACGTTCTGTGCAAGGAGGGTATAGACGACGTAGTCTACCCATATACGGTACATCTCGATGACATCGTAGACGAGTACCGGGCGGTTGTAGTCGTCCCGGTGCAGCACCCCGATATAGGGGTCGACGCCCGCCTTGATGAGCGCTCCCTCAATCCTGCCGTAGAGGATTCCGTAGCCATAGTTGAGAAAGGCGTTCGCCACGTCGAGCGCAGGATGCTGCGACCGGGCGTTGAAACGGAACTGCTCCGGGAGGAAGGCATTGATGGTGCTGAAGTAGATGCGCGAGGCCTGCCCCTCCCATCCGCGGAGCATGGGAGCGATGTCGTTGACGATGTCGCCGTCGAGGACACGGATCTTGTTGCGGTAGTCCTCCAGCCGGGCGACGTTCTTCTCCGTGGGTTCGTCCGTGTGGTCACTCGTGTCGAAGAGCATCATCAGTGCCTGCTGGTTTTCAATCTTCCTGAGCAGGACCTCCTTGATCCAGTCTACGGCGCGGTGGGAATAGACGAAGTTCAGCTGCCCTTTCCTGATGGTGGAGATGCTGCCGTACTTCGGACTCCATATCCGTCCGATAGGTTTCCCTGTCCGGTCCATGAACATGACTTCTATCTCGTGTTCCACGGCCAGCATCACGGCATCACTCGTGATCTGTGCGCCGCGGCTGATCTGTATGCTGTCTATGCCGACGGCAGGTATGCGCTGTTTTCCGTCGGACGTGCTGATGACGAATCCCTCGTTGTCACGGTTGAGGGAGACACCGTAAGTATTGAGTATCAGTTCCATAAAGTCTTGTTTTTGATTTTTTATTTTTTCCATACGGCTTTGCCAGGGTTTGATGCCTGCACCTTCCGGAGGCCGGTTTCACGCCAGACCGGGGGCTTCCGTATTCTAATATTCTCTGAACCGGACGAAGGAGAACTGAGCCAGTTTCCGGTCGCCGTCCAGTTCTTCCACGATTCGTTCTGAAGTTGAGGCTACACAGCACACCCCCGCCTCCTTGAGCTGACGGGCGACATGATAGCAGAAGGTCATCTCACCCATGATGTGTACCGTAAGCCCCCTCGCAGGGTAGTGCTTCAGAATGTCGTCAACATAGTCCGTCGCCATTGCCTGCACATCCCCGGCAGAAAGCTCCGGACTGATGTCCGGGAAAGGCATCTCCTCCAGTCCGCCGTATTCCTTTGCCGCAGCAAGCTGTGCGGATGACCATGTGGAGAGGGGATGGTTAGAGAGGTTGAGGAATGTAAAAACAGGCCGGGCAGTCTGGCGAGAATTTCCGGAAAGGACAATGCCGTTTACTTTTTCGATTCTTTCTCCAATCTTGCTGATAATTCCCTCTGCCTTCATGGGGTTGTTACGGAAGCCCGCATGGTTGAAATCATTTCTTATGTCGGTAGCAACCATGAAACTACTGGAAAGCTCTGCGACGAGAGGGAGACTGATAAGCTTTCTTACCTCGTTAAGTGCTTCGTCCTCTTTGCCGAATGGAGGGAGTTTCCAGCTGTCCTCTGCCTGCTGTTTCCTGTTTGCGACAATATGAAAGGCGGCATTGACGAGGTTCCTGGCGTTCTTGTCGGTTATAGACAGTCCTGAAAGTTGACAGATATAGGTGACTACCGTCTCCTGTAAGATGGTGATAGCCTGCTGGTACATCTGATTGTCATAGCACCATTTTGCCGCACATAATCCGTTGGTGATGTCGGCCTCATCTGTAAAGTCTGAAAATGATTGTTCTATTTTGTGGACAACAGGTATCAAAGGTTTTATGATGTCTTCAGACAGTTCGCCGATTATTTGCCTCAGACCGGAGATATCGTTGTCCTGTGTGATGGAAAGTCCACGACACATCTGGAGGTTATTGGTTATTGTCTGCAGTGACTTGGAAAATGTCTTCAGGTTTTTAGCCTGTTCGTCCCGTCCCTGTGTCTCACTTAGGATGGGTCCGTAGACCTGTGTAGTGAGGTGTACCAGATGTTCGCTATGGCCGTTGCGCAGGAAGTCGGCAGCGGCGAATGTCCAGTCCTGCAGCACTGTCAGGGGCAGGAGGTTGACGATGGGTGACCCCTCCTCATTCCGTGCTTCATAATTTCCATAGGATATATGTGCGATGTGTACGTTCTTCAGAAACTTCGCATAATTGCCGAGGACAAGGACGAGCATGGGAAGATAGCGGAAGCTGTGGGTGAGATCGAAGTAAAGTTCGTCCCCCTCCTGTATTTGAGAGAAGATGGTCTGGAATATCTTCCACATCTCGTTTTCGTCTTTTCCATTGAGTATAGGGACCGGATGGATTTTCGGCAGTAATTCCATCTGTTGGAGAAGGGTGTTCAGCCCCTCGTAGGGAATCATATCATCTGAATGCGGGCTTTTACGTGATGTCGCATTCCAATTGAGTTCCTGTGCCTTCTCTGTGAGTAGTATGCAGATCTCGTCGTTTTCTGTCCAGGTTTCCTTGCAACCGATCAGTTCGAGTGTCGCCTGCTGGATGAATCTTGTTTCAGACGATCTGAACGGGCCTTGTGTATATACTCCTTTTTCGTATAATCCTGTACCGAGTACGGATATGAACAGTTTACGTGCCATAAATGTTTTTATTTGATGATGGTCGTCAGGGCCTTAAGATACTTTTTGAGCAGGTCGATCATCCTCATGGGTTTCTTGTCTGTTTCAAGTGAATGAGCAAGACAGTTCCTGACGCTGTTGGCTTTGCGGAAGATGTCTGTAAGCCCGGCATCAATTTTCCACGAGCTGGTGTTCTCCCGTAAAGCTTTCTTTGCTTCTTCCCTTGTTTCGTAGTCTTCCCATGGCTTATGGTTTATCTCGCAAGCATAAGTAATGATACTCTCAATGACAGAGATGTAAGCAGCCGTGTAGTTACAATGCTCACACTGCCATTTTGCCAGTCGGAGCTGGAAGAGGGCATGTGAACTGATGTCACCGAACTGTTCGATGAATGTATTGATGATAGGAGTGATGATGAGACCCGGTATCAATGACCGGTATTTCGTATTCCTGATAGCTTTCAGGTTTTTCACCTCTTTCTGCAACAACCCTAAGTGATTCAGATTCATTAGATTGGAAAAACGGCGGAGGCGTTCGCTGACACTTTTGTTCTCGCTTTCAATCAGATCGGCAATCTGATAGGCATTGCCATAGTTCTCGAAGGCATAGGCACCAGTAATCCATTTGCTGATGTCGAGCATGCTTCCGAGTTCTGTCACAGGGGTATAACCGAGTTCTTTCGACACTTCCATCATGCCATAGTAGACGTGTGATATGCGTATGTCCTTGCGGCTGACTGTCTGAAGATAAATGAGGAGATTCATCAGCAGGATGGGGAGCGAACGGAAGGAATGAGTTATGTCGACGACCAGTTCGTCCCTTTCGTTCAGTTCTTCTTCAATAGCCAGAACGGTATTGATGTTTTCCTGGATTTCTTCATCTGTGATGCCGTATTTGATCAGGATAATCTGAGCATCCTTCCCGATGGACCGCTCGATGAGTTTTTTGTACGGGATGTCCAGAGAGGATGAATGCCCGGCTTTATTGCAGTGCTCGAGGATTTCAAAGTACTTGTCTTCATCAAGCTGCTTCCCGTCCTTTTCGGTAAAGTATCTGTAGACTTCTTCCCACATAGAATGGACTGTGCCAATCAGTATTATCTTGTCGATATTGCTGTGCTCGGCAAGTGCGGCGGCGACAAAGGTGTGTTCTTTTATATCACCGTTGTTGAAACGATACCTGGCGGTACGGTATTGACGTTCGCTGCTGGAAGGAGCATTGTTGCCTGTACCTGTCTTCAATGCACCTGTCCCGAGAAATGATATAAGTATTTTCGACATAGAACCTTATCGTTTAAGATAATCTTTTATGTTATCGGCATTTATCTCTATCCCAAGGATTTTCGAGGCTTCTTTCCATTTGAATTTCCTCTGGTCGGCTTTCTTTGCATTCACATATAACTCTGCAAGGGCGGCCGCACCTGTTTTCTGCTCTTCTTCCGTGAGTGCGGTTCTTCCGTTGTCGTATGCTGCGCACCACTTCTTCCATTTCCTCATGCGTCCATCCCAAACACCATAAGAGGTGAGGGAGGTGAGAAGGCGGGCAATGCCAGTAAGGAAATCCTGTCTGTCTTTGTTGGCTAGAATCGCATCCTCTAGTGTCGTCCGTCTGGTAGCCCATTCCGTCTTCAATTCATAGTAGAAGTCTCTTCGTTCCCTATTCTTTTCCTTTTCATATTTCTCTTGAAGTTCCTCTTTTAGCTCATGGAAGTTCTGGAGAGCCTCTTGCGGCGGCATTGAAAGGAGTTTATCAAAGCGTCTGTTGTAGGATTCGCGTATCTCAGCATTCTCTGCATCTATCATGGGTCTGTATATTTCTTCACCACGTGCGTATAACGACTTTAGGTGGATATTTGCTGCCAGAATCTGTCGGGCTGGGGGGAGATATTCATGTGCTTTTTTTGCTTTCACAAATTCGTTGCTCCCTTTCATGTCCATTGTCATGTATTCGAATGAGCTGCCTTGAACATTTTTGGAAGCCATCGCCAAAAGCGTCACGACCTGTCCTGACGTGGCCCAGGGTGTAAGCTGCCCGGAGACCGAAAGGGTAGTAAGTTCTTTTGTCATGGCATATTCAAAACAGGCCATGTAGTATTCCAGATCATTATTCTTGTTGTCACAGTCGAGTTCAATGTGGAAACTCGTCTTGCCGAATCCGTAGGGTTTCCCCTGTCCCAGACTGTGATAACAGTCCGGGGTTCCATGGTATGTAAGCGCAGAAAGCAATGCACCGAGTTCGACTGGGCGTAAGTTGTGGAATGTGATACGACTATGGAAAGCAGCACCGGCTTTGACAGGATGGATGACTGTGTTCATCTTCTCTTGATCCATCGCATTCCGCCATGTATGTTCACGGATATAATAACGCTTCCATCCTGCCGGTGTTCCATCATTGTAAGTGCTGTATTCCGTGACAATTCCATTTTTCCCATTTTGCCGGATATAAATAGGGTAGTAGGAGGCCTTGGGCGAGTTGAGCACTAAGGTGACATCTTCATCGGGCTGCGCATCCTCCGAAAAGGCGTTGCCGAACTGCACTCTCCCTTTCAGGCTCTTATCCTTGGACGTGTATCCGAAGATACATTGTGCGAGGTCGATTCCATTCTGCCGGTGTGCTTTAGGAAGTGCCTCATAGGGTGTCCGTTCATAGGGCAGCTTGTAAAGGTAAGCCATGCCGAAATCCTTTATCCCTGTCTCCTCAATCCTGAAAAACACGGGAACTCCCTGTGAAGTCTCAATCGCCTTCTTGATTCGTTTCCACTCTTCAGAACCCTGATAGATAAATTTGTAGTGCTCGAAAGTCTCTTTTGAAAGGTCATATACTGTTTGCTTCTTTGTATCATCATAATCAGCAAAAACGAACTCATAATACTTTCCTTTCGGTGTGGTCTTTTCAGAAGTTCCCTTTTCTTCTTTGCTTACCCGTTCTGTCCAGTGATTCGGTTGCCCTGTCAGCACGATGGTTCCTGTAATGTTTCCTGTTTCCGACACGAATACTCTTCGAGAGCTGTTCTTCGTACAGTTTTCTTTGTCAATTTCAAAGGACAGATTGTCAGTAGGGACACCCGCCTCGTTCATGAGATGATATTTGAATGCAGCAGTCTTGGGGTCGTAACCGGCTATTTTCTCGTTCAAGTTTAATTTGTGTTTCTCGGAGAAATAACTTTCCATAATATTTCTTCCGATGTATTCATCAAGACGCTTATGACTGATACGGTAGGGCTTTCCACAGTCTCTGATCTCGTAGTTTTCCCCTTTCCGCCTCAGCCATCCGCAATAAATCGCATCTGGAGTGGATTTGATGGGATAAAGACCGCTTATCCCCATCTCTCGCTGTGCGAATAGCATTCTTCGGTCTACATCCAACTTGGAGAAACTCAATATCTCCAGTATATTACGTACCTCTCCCTTGATGGATGTACCCGGGATGAAATAACGGTCTGCAATATTTGAAAAGCTCTTATAGACAGCATTCTTGTCATCGGCATCCTGCTTTGTGTGTCCGTTACGGACAAATGTCGGCGTATGGGTCGTTATGGCCAGATGAATGACTCCGCAGATACCATCTGAAAAGGGTATGTCGTGGGATATTTGTCCGCTCCAGTCAGGGAAATATACATTGTCAGAGACGGGGATAAAGTTAAATGGTGATTTTATGTAAGTCATAATCTATTCCTCCTTCGTTTTGAATCCGACAAACAGTTCTTTTTCTACTTCCTGTACATTCATGCTGTGACAGGCGGGGTCGGGAGTCTCCGTCCAGTAACGGAGGAACTCAGCCCACAGGGCATCCGAATCGTCCATGCGCTGGGTGAGATAGCACAGGCGGTTCGTGTCCTTGCTGTTGAAGTCGGATGGCTTCACCTTGTCTATATAAATACGGTATCGTCCATCAACATACTTTATGCTGATGGAAATGCCCTTCTCATGGTTGAACAGATAGCCTTCTGCCACAAACGGGTTATGGCCTTCGAACAGCTGTCTGTCGATCAGTGACTCGGGGTGGAATACCTGTGGATGGTTCTCGTTGCTCATCCACAGATAACCCTCGTAAGGTTGGTTGAAATCAATATTTATATCCATCATAGATTGTTTCTCCGTTTTTATTTAGTTTCCCTTTGAATGTTCCGTTGCCGCGATTCACGCCGCCTCCCAGCGGCAGATAGCCTTTGCAGAGGTCGGTCAGCGCTGCTTCAAAGGCTTTGACGATTTTTCCGTCTTTTTCATCTACAGCCGTTTTTCGGAGCATCAATTCAAGGTTGAAAGTCTTTCCGGATGCATAGAGTACTTCCTCAGAGAAGAGTGCTCCGTCAACCGCTCCACCTGTAAAACGGTCTATCTTGACATGATTGAGCACTTTCTTTTCGAGGGATGCTTCCTGCTTCTCGATGACATCAGAGAAAAGAATGTTCCCTCGCTGCTTGTTCTTTCCTTTGCGGTCGCCTTCAGAACCGAATAAAGTCTTTACGGCTTTGTTTTCTTTGCCGGTATTCTTTTCAAGTTCCTCTGCGGTCTTTTTATCTGCAAATACTCCTTCCAACCGGTTGTAATGATAGGCCGTGCGGTGTGCCAGTGCGCCTTTGACGGAGGAGGCCG
Organism: Prevotella multiformis DSM 16608; assembly: GCF_000191065.1. Taxonomy (GTDB): domain Bacteria; phylum Bacteroidota; class Bacteroidia; order Bacteroidales; family Bacteroidaceae; genus Prevotella; species Prevotella multiformis. Next base: position 174,431 of record NZ_GL872282.1, on the reverse strand, counting down.
GGATGAGTATCACTCGTTCCAGCTCCTCAACAGTTGCTTCTCCCCTGTCCCATGATGTGACGACCGGTTCCCGCACAAAGGTCATGTCCGACCGGTCGTCGCCGAAACCGGAGCCGAAAAACATGAAGTCGACAGGCCTTAGTTCCAGTGTGTATAAGATGCAGTCAGGATCTATTGCTGCAGATGGTGTGTGCGGCCTGTACCCTTCCCATGCTTTCGCCAGTGACGAGGACTTCCCAAGGTAAAGCGCCAACTCGTCCGGTACACAGAGATCCAAGTCCCTCCGAAGGATGCCGACAACTTCTATCTTCCCGAATCCGCTCCGGCTTCCACTGCCGATACGGAATCCATCCGATTGGATGATGGAAAGTATCGTGTCCATTATGCCGGGCTTGTCTTTCTCTGCCATCAGCTCTATCTCGAAACAGAAACGTACGCCTTTCGGCACGATTTCTTCATCGAACTTACCGTTTTTCACAGCCGTTCCCTGCTGGTTGATGCGTACATGCTGGCGGATGGGCAGTTCATGACATAGCCGCGTTACTGCATCTTCGTCAAGGTTCAGTCCGTCAATAGGATTCCTGTCGGCCGACAATATCTTGCCTTCAGACAGCATGATTCTCGATCCCTCTCCATCCTTCTTCTTCTGAAATCCCATCCAATACTCCTGTAGTTCCTCTGGGAGTGAATGTCGGATAAGTCCTGCCAAGGTCGTTGCAGGGATGTAAGGCAGTTCGTTTATATCTTTTGCAACGACCGAGTCGGTCTTGATGTCCTTGTTCCCGCTTCCGATTGCAAGCGGCGTTTCTGTTTCCAGGATGATTCTTGCCAGTTGCCTGTATCTATATGTATGCTCCATATTGGTTCATTGTTTTATGGTTTACAAATCTTCGCCATTTCCGATGCCAGGTTGATGACAGCCTCCTGCAGATGTCCCTTGAGTTCCTCGTTCTCCAAGAATTCCCAGAGCCTTTCCTTTCGTCCACGTTGATCCCATTTTTCTGATGCCGTTCCGTGGTTGATATAGCCTTTTCCCTCCTCGTCTTGTTTCCTGCTGCCGATGATTTCTTTCAGCTTCTCTTCATCTTCGTAGACCATGGCAAGACTGCGGATGCTTCCCCATTGCGAGGCGAACACATCTTGCTTAAACAGTCTCTTGTTCGCTTCTACAAACTTGTTTACATCCGTGATGATAATATTCTGTTTTTCAGCATCTTCCTTTCTCTTTTGCAGGAATCGTACCAGGCTGCTGTCTACTCCTTTTTCTCTCTTTTCGCAGGCAGGCTTCTCCTGTTTGACAAACTGGAAGATAGAGTGCCCCTCCTTGTCGCCCTGCAGGAAAACCGGGTTGTAGACAACCTGTCCGAACCCTTCAGTCAGATAGCAGCCTACGGTGCCTGTTGCAGGCGGCATACAGTCTGTTTCCACAAGAAAGACACTTCCTTTCTCTATTCCGCAGCGGTCAGCATCGAACGCCTGCCGCTTGTAGTTCCACGGCGCATACTGGAAGGTGCGAATCTGAGACCGTCCCCAGTCAATCTCTCCATGCTCTATCCCGAGGTCGGCAGGCTGTGGCCGGAACGTGCTGTTTCCATACCCGTCGAAAAAGACAAGGCGGCTGTCTGCATACACGGCGACGTACTGCCGGCTGCCAATGTGCAAGGGACTCTGCAGGGTGGCGGCTTCTGCAAAACCACACTCTGCTATTTCCACGCATCCGTACTGTGCAGAACGTGAGCGTCCCACATGATGAAGTCCGCAGATGGCTTTGACAATGGCGTCTTTATACGCTTTTGCCTCCTCGTCAATCTCAATGGAGAACAGCAGGACGAGTCCTCTGCAAAGAGCTTCGTAGCCGAATATCTGGTTGTCCATCGGCCTCCGTGTGTCGCTGTCGTATGCCGACTTGACGGTAAAGTCTTTGTCGACGGTAATCTGCGTGGCAATATGCTCTGGACCGAAAGTGCAGAAGCCTTCCCGGCATTGTCTCAGCTGCATTTTCCTGGCGGCATCCTCCTCTACGAGGTAGCGGACATAGCAGCCGCCCTCTATGCCTTTCAGTTTCGGATAGAAGAGTGAGGCGGGTATGCGCAGCCCCCTTGTTCCGTTGGCTGAAGGATGGGCATCACCGAAGCGGACGTGTCCGCTGTGGAAGATGAGCCATGCTGCTTCATCCGTCTCCTTATATAATTGCGATGCCACAATCCCCAGAAAGTTGTTTCCCGGAATGAAGTCCAGACTTCTTCTTTTCCCTTCTGTTGCCGACGAGGCGTTCAGGACAATGTCTGAAAGCAGCTCGCATCTGAATTGTATCTTTTCCATAGTCTTAATCTTCTTTTGTTATCTCACAACGTCCGTAGCCGCGGTTGCGTCCCAGCCCCATCCGCTTGATCCATCTGAAGGCATGGGTCAGTACCTCTACATCTCGCTCGTCGACATTCATTACCGTGCCGTAGACGCAGCAGGGCAGCGTAGTCTCCACCTTCCGGAGCGAATGGTCTTTTGCAATACCGTCCGCCCCGATGGCTGTCGATGCCACCGACCGGTAGAGATGTGGCGTGAGCTTCTGGCTGATGATGGCATCCCGTTCTCCTTTGTCGAGTGTCGCATTGGTGAACGATACACTCCTGAACTCGAGGCCGTCTGCGCTACCTGCCTGTCCGAAAAGCCGGTGAACGCTCTCCTCTGGAACATCCATGAGCTGGTCGAGCATGGCAGCTGCCTCACGGAGCAGTCCCTTTACGGTGCGTCCTGGCACATAGGGCAGACCGTCTCGGTCCTTGATGACCAGTTCGTCGGTATCGGCACCTGCGGCAAGTCCCGATCCACAGTGCCAGCTGGAAAAAAATGTGGCACTTCCGAAATATGGAGTGATGGAGTAAGCCTACTACATAATATGTCACGCAGAGAATCTGAGAACACTCTAAACACCACGGAATTGCCGATGGCACAAAAGGGCGAAAGAGAAGTAACGTACGGATCTCTTCTATTTTCGGGATCAACGTCTTTCACCATTCTCACAGATAAATGCTCTGGTAAATCTCTCAGATAACCCTCCGCTCCACGCCTCCGTTATAGGGTTTTACCTCTACTCACCGCCTCTGTGTGATATTTCATCAAAGTCATCAACTTATGGGACAAACTTCATCACGCCAAATTCCTGAAGACTCGGCAAAGAGACGTCGGCAAGTGCTTCGCTGCATGTCAACAGTTGGGTAACAGGTTTATTCTGCCAGTGATAATTTGTGATGACAGCAGGAAGAGCAGAGATTCTGATTGTAATAATAAAGTCATGCAGGATTTTACAGGTGCCTGACAACGTTGCAACCAAGGCTTGACAGGGGTGCAACCAAGGCTTGATAGGAGGTTTAAAGGGCGTTAGTTGGAGTGCGACCAAGCATTGATTAGCTTACTGTTCTGCAACCGGTTGACTGTGTGTCGGTTGTGTGTGAGGATTTTTAGGGTATTTGTTGAGGATTAAAATCGCTTCCCAGCTTACAGTGTAAAGATATTTCACCGCACAGGCTCATTTACCAGAGTGCTTTTCCCGGATTGTTGGAAAAGTCGGTACGTGTCTGCATCCGGCGAATGTTTCATTCATTACCCGGCGGTGGAAGAGGGTTGGGTAACAGGCTGATGATAAGAAGGCAGATGGTCTGTTTCAGCGTAGAAAGGAAATCGGACGGATGTCATTCTATGAAAAAAAAGAAAGCAGCATGCCGTAACACGAGACCTTCGCCGACCTTGTTTACACGGAGGAAGCGTTGTTGACTGTCAATGAATCGCTTGTTTCGTCACCGCTTAGCAAAGGGTTTTTGACGTGGCTCCAAGATGTCTGTTTTAGTGTGTCTTCCGGCCGCATTGTCACTGCGCTTTTGGAAGCCAGTCGATGCAATCTGCTTTTTCAGGTTTCCGGGAAGCTCATGTCGGGTAGACTTTTCCGGACGTGTTTATCTGCTTATCCGGAAGCCTTCTATCTGTTCGTATTGTCTTTCCTTCATTTTCCCGCAGATCCTGCCTATCCATCGGCGGTGGGTAAAGATGAAGCTGCAGCCGAGAAGGGAGAGAACCGTATGCGTAAGCAGGGGACGGCCAAGCCACCAGCTGCCCAAGGCGATGACGGGAAACGGACTGAAAAGAACCAAGAAAGGCACGACTGACAGAAGGTAAGGTGCTCCGGAACGTTTCCCGGTATGGACGGTGTTCAGGGGCTGTGCCACCTTATTATATACAGCCATCTGAAAGAGGGTGCGGTAGCAGACTCCGGCTGTGTACAGCGCATAAGCAATGATTGTCCACGGACTTATCGTGCCAAGGATCGCGGCAGGCAGCAACAGGAGAACCGGTAGCAGCAGCAAGGCGGCATAAAAGTAATATTTCGCAAGCAGCAGGGTGTACAGGCTGTTTCGCTGCATGAGCAGGCACTCAAAGTAGTTGCCTTCAACACTCATGATTCTTGTGAGGAAAGCAATGCCATAGATGGTGAAACAGTAAAAAAGGAAAAAATGGTTCTCTCCGTTTCCCACCCCGATTCCGAAGCATGTGCTCAGTGCGTAAAGGATGATGAATGCCGTATCGGCGATAAAGATGTATCGTAACCGTTTGTTTCGGAGAATGCTCCTTGTCTCGAGCTTGAAGTATTCTCCCAGAAGATGGAACCGTTCGAAGAAAGTGAGCGGAAGGGGGGCTTCTTTCCTGTAGACAGCTGCCGGGGTGAGGTATTGTTCGTGACGGATCTGCCATTGAAGAACACGCCTGTTCAGGTCGGCCAGCAGGAACAGCAGGGAGAACAGAGTCGTATAGACCCATAGATTCCAGGTCATCAGGGCATTCCCGATGAAACCGAAGGAATCGACATAGGAACGAGGGGTGGGGAAGAAGAAGATGGTCGCTGCGGCAGACAGGTAGACGGCCGTCGGAAGCAGCCAGTAATAGATTCTGTGTGCAATGAGCACTTGTGTGATTTGGAAGAACTGTCCGTTGACAAGCAGCAGCAGATACAGGCCGACCGTATAACCGGCCATGGCTCCTAAGCCCGACTCCGGGACGACGGTTTTAAGGCCGAAAGGAATACAGAGAAACAGGAAAAAAGTGTTCTTGAAATCTGTCAGCTGGCGGACAACCAGATAATCTGCGTAGATGTTTCCCGGCAGCGGCAGCAGGAGGTAGGGGCGCACCTGCATCAGCCTGCGGTTGTCGGACGCATAGCGAAAGAAGTAATCGAAGAAGAGCAGGAGCGGGAGCAGCGCATAGATGAATCGGTAGCCGCCGATGTCCGAACTGGCGACGAGATCCGCCATTTCTGCCCCTGCCCATCCCATGTATACACAAACAAAAACAGCCAACACGTAGTAAAGATACCTTCCTGCGTTGTTGGCTTGCCATTTAGGATTCCTCCTGTCCGAGAGGCAGAAGTGCGTATGTAGGGTGTAAAGTGCTTCCCAATAAGTCATTTACCGTAAGTCTATGATTTCAGCAGACGGATGGCTTTTCCTGTTGAAAGTGAAGATGGCATCGGAGAGATTCCTGCGCTGGATGCCTGTCACGGTGATGGTAGTCCATTTACCGCTTTGCTTCATCCTGACACCCTGTAACTGGTAGTTCCTGCTTACCGTCACATAAACCTCAGACACGCTCCGTCTGGCATCAAGCGCCTTCATGTGTACCACGTAGGCGTTGCCTTTGTCTGTCATCGAGAGGCTGTACCCCTGCCGGTACATCGTCAGTAAGGTGTAAGGATTCATCGAGAACCGCTGCGCCTCGGTGGGCGTGGAGATGTTCACTTCATTGGTAGACTTCATGTACGACCACTGGGTTTTCCCGTTGAACCAGATGGTCATCTGCGGGGTGGAGGCTACGAACTTCGTGCCTTTTACGGATATTGTGCCCGAAGTCCTTCCTACGGCTCCGGGTCTGGACAGTGCAAAGCGGGCGGTAATGCCTCCCCGGCTGGATACGATGGCTGTGGCTTTGTCCAGACAGGCCTTGGCCTGGCTGGAGTTCTGTGCGAGAATACTGTTTGCCGCAAAGAGGACGGACAGTAATAAGAAATACTTGATCTGTTTCATCGTTATGATGTTTACGCTGTTTTGTTCTTTACCGTTCTGGTCAGCAAGGGGACGGTTGAACGGTGTTCTCCATCCGTTTGTCGACCGCCTGTAACACCTCATCCGTGCAGAGAAGCGAGCATGTTGTCGAGGCTTACCTCATCCCCGATCAGTACCTCACGCGGCTTCGAGCCTTTGGCAGCTCCTACGATGCCGGCTTTCTCCATCTGGTCCATCAGCCGGCCGGCACGGTTGTAGCCGATGGACAGGCGGCGTTGGATCATACTCGTCGAACCCTGCTGGCTGATGACAATGGCACGTGCGGCCTCTTCGAACAACGGGTCGAGACTGTGCGTATCCAGTGAACCGCCTCCGCTCACCTCATCTTCTGACAGCGGCTCCGGAATCTCCAAAGGATGTACCGGCCCCAGCTGGTTGGCGATGAATTTCGTTATCTTCTCCACCTCGGGAGTATCCACAAAGGCACACTGCACGCGCACAGGATCGGCGCCGTTGAGATAGAGCATGTCACCGCGTCCGACAAGCTGCTGCGCCCCCGGACGGTCGAGGATGATGCGGGAATCCATCATGGCACCGACACGGAAGGCGATACGGCCCGGGAAGTTCGCCTTGATGTTGCCGGTGATGATGCTGGTGGTCGGTCGCTGTGTCGCAATGATCATGTGGATGCCGACGGCACGTGCCAGCTGGGCTATACGGGTGATGGGCATCTCCACTTCCTTTCCGGCAGTAAGTATCAGGTCGCCGAACTCGTCGATGATGACGACGATATAGGGCATGAACTCGTGTCCGTCCTCGGGATTCAGCCTGTGGCTGAGGAACTTCTGGTTGTATTCCTTTATGTTTCTCACGCGGGCTGCTTTCAGCCTGTCGTAACGCTCATCCATGAGCACGCACAGGCCTTTCAGTGTCTTCACGACTTTCTGCACATCAGTGATAATCGGTTCTTCCTCGTTCTCTTCGACGGCCGCCATGAACGGTTTGGCTATCGGTGAATAGACACTGAACTCAACTTTCTTCGGATCGACAAGTACGATTTTCAGCTCGTTGGGATGTTTCTTGTAGAGCAGGGAGGTGATGATGGCATTCAGTCCGACGGACTTACCCTGACCTGTGGCACCGGCAACAAGCAGGTGGGGAATCTTGGCAAGGTCTACCATATAGACCTCGTTGGTGATGGTCTTGCCCAATGCTATCGGCAGTTCCATCGTCGATTCCTGGAACTTGCGGGAATTGAGGATGGAGTACATGGATACGATGTTCGGCTTGGCGTTCGGCACCTCTATGCCGATCGTTCCCTTGCCCGGCATCGGAGCGATGATACGGATGCCTATCGCCGCCAGACTCAGTGCAATGTCATCTTCGAGGTTCTTGATCTTGGAGATGCGGATGCCTTGTGCCGGAGTGATTTCATAGAGGGTGATGGTAGGCCCGACGGTAGCCCGTATGCTGCGGATCTGTACCCCGAAGTCGTTCAGTACCTTGATGATGCGGTCCTTGTTCGCTTCCAGTTCCTCGTGGCTTACATAGCTCGTCTTGGAGTCGGAATCGTACTCTTTCAGCAGATCGAGTGTCGGAAACTTCCAGTTTGTGAATGGTTCACGGGGATTGATCGGTGTCAGTGGCAGATTGCTGTTTGCCACGGTCCTGCCATGTGCCTGTTCGGTGTCAGGGACTTTTTCCACTTCCAGGCCGGGTGTCTCCTGACCGGCTGTATGCTCCAACGCATCATGGTCGTCAGGAGCATAGAGGGAGTCGGATTCGCGCTGTACGGCAGCTGGCCTTGTGGACAGGTCTATGGGCTGGGCTAGTTCGGAGTCTACCGGTGTCGTCAGGTTGTCGGATACGTTGTCAGCAACCGCCTCATCTGCATACAGTCCGTCCGCAGCGGCTTTGTTGTCATGATGGACTACGGTGAATTTGACCTTGTCGCGTATGTAGCCGACCGGGTTCATCATTTTGCGTACGACCGTGATGGTCTCCGAAGTAAGATAGGTCAGGTAAGCCAGCATGACGATGACCAGTATTGCCATCAGTCCTGTCGTCCCGACAAGATTCTCTATATACTGCACACAGAAGACACCGTGATCTCCGCCGGGATTGAAGACCTGGTCACCCATCAGCGGGGTGAGCAGTTTGGCAAATGTAATCGAGGACCATATCATTACCAATGCCATTCCCATGAACCATTTCATCAGGTTCAGCTTCTTGTAAGCCCCCATCATGCGGAGACCGCAGAGGGTGATGAAGGCCGGGATGATGAAGGCCGGAATGCCGAAACAGCGTGAGATGAGACCGTATGAGAGCAGAGCGCCGAGCGATCCGCACGCATTCTGGAAGACCCTGCCGGTGTTTTCGACCTCACCGGGACGCAGGTCGGTTACTAAACTCTGGTCGGCGGCACCGGTGTTGAAATAGCTGAAGAAGGCCACGCAGATGAAGAGCGCAACACCAAGGAGGATGAGACCGGCTACAAATCCCGTCTTGTCGTTAATGATATTGTTGAGCCCGATTGCCTCTGTAAATGTCTTGCTTTTGCGTTCCGTTTTCTTCTTTGCCATTGGTTCATCTTCGTTTTATCCTTGCAAAAGTAATAAATTCATGCCACATAAGTACAGGATTTCAGACTTTTTTTCTTAATTTTGCAGGTCAGTATACATTCTGAAATGAATAGGGTATTATATAACAAATTCGACAAAAGCAGAATCTCGCAGCTGCCGAGAGTTACTTTTCCGGGGAGAATCGTCGTTGTCCTGAATGAGGCAGAGGCGGAGAAGGCCGTCAATTATCTGCTTTCACGTGACATCATCGGCATTGATACCGAAACACGTCCCACCTTCAGAAAAGGGCAGCACCACAAAGTCGCGCTCCTGCAGGCCTGCGACAAGGAGGTGTGTTTCCTGTTCCGACTGAACCTGTTGGGTATGCCCGACTGCATTAAACGTTTTCTTGAAGATACGACCGTACCGAAAGTAGGGCTTTCCTTGGGCGATGACATGCTGATGCTGCACCAGCGTTCAGCTTTCAAACCGGGCTATTTCATCGATCTGCAGGACTACGTGAAGTCGCTGGGCATCGAGGACATGAGTTTGCAAAAGCTCTATGCCAACGTTTTCCATGAGCGCATTACGAAACGTGAGCAACTGTCGAACTGGGAGAATCAGATCCTCAGTGACAAGCAGAAACTCTATGCCTCAACGGATGCGTGGACGTGCATCAATCTCTATGAACGGCTGCATGAATTGAAACATACTGGTGATTACGAACTGATTGTAGTGCCTCCGAAAGGACAACCGGTTCCTGCCGGGCACAAGGAAAACGTGGAGAGTGCTGCAATCTGACATTTCAGAACCGGGCTGTCCCACGGCGATTGATTTCCCGTGACGTGTAGCAGGGAAATCACTTGGATCCGGTATGGTCCAAGGACTGACAGACCGATGAAACGGGAATAATAGTGAAATTGAAACTTTATGTATAAGCAAATATATCTGAAAAAAGGCAAGGAGGACAGCCTGCTCCGTTTCCACCCCTGGATATTCTCAGGTGCTGTCGATGGAATCGATGAAGGACTTGAAGAAGGTGATACTGTCCGGGTGCTGACACATGACGGAAGATTCATTGCCGTCGGACACTTCCAAATCGGTTCCATCGCCGTCCGTGTCCTTTCTTTCCGTGACGTAGAGATTGACAATACCTTCTGGGAGAGCCGTCTGGAAGCGGCCTTGCGTATGCGGGAAGCCATCGGTGTCGTCTGCGAAGAAGGGGATGCCGACTCCTCGTTTGTCAACACGACCTACCGGCTTGTTCATGGGGAAGGTGACAATCTGCCAGGCCTGATCATCGACATTTATGGCAGAACAGCGGTCATGCAGGCACATTCTGTCGGCATACATGTATGCCGGTCTGTGATAGCAAAGGCCCTTGTGGACGTGATGGGAAACAGGCTGGACAGCATTTTTTACAAGAGTGAAACAACCCTGCCTTTCAAAGCCGATCTCGGACAGGAGAATGGTTTTATCTACGGTGAGACGGATCATGATATTGCGGTTGAGAACGGATTGAAGTTCCATATCGACTGGTTGAAAGGACAGAAGACCGGCTTCTTCATCGATCAGCGCGAGAACCGTTCGCTGCTGGAACGCTATGCCAAGGGGCGCAGTGTGCTCAATATGTTCTGTTATACAGGTGGCTTTTCTGTTTACGCCATGCGGGGCGGTGCGGAACTCGTACACTCCGTGGACAGTTCGGCCAAGGCGATAGAACTGACCACAAAGAATGTAGACTTGAATTTTCCGGGCGATCTGCGTCATGAAGCCTACTGTGAAGATGCCTTCAAGTATCTTGACGAACATGAAGGGAAGTACGACCTGATCGTCCTTGATCCTCCGGCTTTTGCAAAACATCGGAAAGCTCTGAAGAACGGTCTGCGCGGGTACACCCGGTTAAATGTCAAGGGATTTGAGAAGATCAAACCGGGGGGGATTCTCTTTACTTTCAGCTGCTCTCAGGTCGTTACAAAGGACAACTTCCGTCAAGCGGTATTCACGGCAGCTGCACAGGCCGGGCGTAAGGTGCGCATCCTGCATCAGCTCCATCAGCCTGCCGATCACCCCATCAACATCTATCACCCTGAAGGTGAATATTTGAAGGGACTGGTTCTCTATGTTGAATAAAGTCAGACGTTTCATAGCTAACGAACATCTACTGCATGCGGAGGCTCTATACTTAGTCGCCCTGTCCGGCGGTGCAGACAGTGTCGCCCTGCTGTTGACCCTGAAGGAGTTAGGCTATCGTGTTGAAGCTGTACATTGCAACTTCCAACTGCGTGGGGAGGAAAGTCTGCATGATGAACGGTTCTGTCAGGAACTTTGCCGGCGGGAGAACATTCCGCTTCACAAGGTTCATTTTGACACACGGTCCTATGCCACTTTGCATAAGGTGAGCATTGAGATGGCGGCACGCGACCTGCGTTATCATTATTTCTTTCAGTTGAAAGAGACGTTGGGAGCGGATGCCGTCTGTGTGGGACACCACGAAGAAGATTCTGTAGAGACGATCCTCATGAATCTTGTCCGTGGAACGGGGCTCAAGGGGCTGATGGGGATTCGGCCGAAGAAAGATGGTATTGTCCGTCCGCTGCTCTGCGTGTCACGCCATGAAATCGAGGCATATCTCCATGCACGGAATGAACCATTCGTAACGGACAGTACGAATCTTGTTGCCGATGTGGTACGTAACAAGATACGACTGACCATTCTCCCGAGGCTGGCTGAGATAAACCCATCTGTCAATGAGGCCATCCTCCATACGGCAGAACACCTTTCTAATGTAGACAGAATAGTACAGAATGTGCTTCAAAATACTTTGAGAGAGGCGATTATCCCTGTCGATTCAACTATTGGAGAAGAGGATATTCCCTCAACGGATCATGCCTTTAAACTTAATCTGAAGGTCATTCGCCAATTTCCCGCTCCCTCTCATCTCCTTTTTCATGTATTGAGACCTCTCGGTTTTACCCCCTCTCAGATTGAAGAGACGGCCGGGCATCTTGAAGGACAGACAGGACAGGTCTGGACGTCTTCCACACACGAGCTCACACATGACCGTGACGTGTTTTTCGTCATGCCGGTGGAGAAAGAAAGGAAACATACGCTTGTCATGCCTGAACCAGGACGCTATGTCTATGATGACGGCCTTTCCGTACGATTGACACGAAAGCGTCTGCTTCCTTCCCAAAGTCCTTCTTTCTCCCGCAGTCAGACCATTATCGACCTTGATGCCTCTTCCATCCGCTTTCCTTTGACCCTCCGCCGTGCAGCCGAAGGCGACCGCTTTGTCCCGCTCGGAATGGACGGTGCTCAGCTTGTAAGCGATTTTCTCACCAATCTCAAGCGTAACCGTTTTGAGAAGCGAGGACAACTGATCCTGGCAGATGCCACGGGTACGATTCTCTGGGTTCTCGGGCTGCGTATCAGTGATTGTTTCAAAATCACGTCACACACAACCTCCATCCTGCATATCGAACTGCTTTAGCTTTCTTATACGGTGTCTCTCTCCGGTTAACCCGTTATGATTCCGCCCGGCATTCGTATGATCTGCCGTTTCTTCGGTTCTTCCGTTAAATACATAGATTGGAAAAAGAATAAAGGATTATGCGCTTCTATGGTACGGTTGTCCAAAATCAGATAGTCTTGCAAAGGAGGATAAACTACAAGATGAAATGCAGAAAAGGCAAATTGAAACGATGTCCATTTATCAGCAGGTCTTTCTGCCTTCTACAAACAACTTATTCCTATATCATCAGTGTTTGTAAACTGTTTTCATGCAACGCAAAGCAACACATGCTCTTTCAGCTTCTAAAAGATGCCTGATTGACCTGCAACAGGTGCTCTTTCAGCGTGTTACCAACGCCCTTTTGGAGTCCAATCAAGCACCTTTTCAAAACGGATAGACAACCAATTGATTTACTGCTGGTTGCAAACTTGCTTTTGGCACGTGTTTCCTATATCTGCAGATGATTTATCTAAAATTATGTAATGGTTTTTCAAAACCGTGGTCTTCGGGACAGGACGGTCTGTAACTTTTGAGTTGCTGTCCGTTGAAACGTAAATGTCATCGATTTCTGTGCTGAATTTCCTTATAAATCAGTAATGCATCTTGGCCGTAGGGAAGCAAGTCCCCCTTTATTCAATTGATGACGTTAGCCTTTGGCTTTTACTGCATGCCGCTCCCGTTCCGGCAACAGAGGGCAAGACCGTATGCCCTCGACACGTCCCGTGTCCGCTGCCGGCACAATACGTGTCGGGCATCAACACGATGTGTGGCGGACATCAGTATATCGGCAGAAAAAAGGAAGTTCCTGCCATGATCGGCAGGCGAAAAGAGGGCTGTCCTATAGGGAAAATACTACCGGACAGCAACACAGGGCCTGCATCCTCGCATTGCCAATGGCGTAGTATCGGTTTGATGGTCAGAAAATAAAGTTGTAGGCCGGGTGCATGCCGAGGAATTAAACAGAAGGGGAGCCTTGCCTCATCTGCCTATAAGACAGATTTCTCCTTCAAGACGGACGGGAGCGTTATCCCTACGGTGCATCTTCCAATTGATACATTCGGGGGTGTGCCGGGATGCGATTTCAGCCAAAGACAGCTGTCATGTATAAAGAAAAACCGCTGCCAGAGAGCTGATAACTCGATGGTAGCGGTTGTTTTAATGTTTCTGAAGGATAGAAGCTGTCATTATGAAAGGAGACTCTCCACGGATTCTGTGTCTTGACGCACCCGCCTCTCTGTAAGATTATTCTGCAAGTTTCTTTTTTACTTCCGCGAGTGCTGCAATCCAGTCTGTATCGAGCGAGAACTGCGTAAGGTAATCTTCACGGTTGAAATAAGCCAGCACAAGGTCTTGGTCGGGATCATTATACAACGGATGATTGATGCTCGTCTCCTTGAACAGCTTGAGAATGCGATCCCTGTCCCGTTGCTTTGTCGCATGGGCGTATTGGCGTGTAAAGAAGTTGACATACTCGTGCATGCAATAAGACATGGAGTCGAGCTGGGCATTGAGATGGGCGATTTCCTTTTTGGACAGCTGTCGGGTCGTATCAACGATAGCCGATAATGTACGGGTATTCAGATAGGTGATGGCGTCGACCTTGAATGAGGCCGCCTTACGTACATCTACATCCTCTTTGGAATCAGTCGCTACTTTGTAAGCACTGGTATAAATCTGTTTTGAGACACGTTCCTGTTGCGCATTTACAGTCAGCAGTGAAGCGAACAGGAATGTCAGCACCATTAATTTAGTTTTCATACGCTTTGATAGTTTTAATATTGTTACTATATTTTTTCCCCGATGTGATTACCATGCCGGTCTAATCCGCACAAGTTGGACAGCTAACCCCGCCCTAACCATCTGCCTCCGGCACTGTTTCCCTTGAAGATGCAGGCTGCCGTACAAGGTCATCTTATCCGGTCAGCATGTGACTTTGCAAAGTCTTTCCAGGAACCATAATGCCGGGCATCAGTCGTCGGACGGTTCATCTGCAGGAAATGGCAATAAGCAGCAGCGACAGCATCTGTAGCATCCATGAAGTGTGGCATCTGGTCGTCACGCAGGTGGAGCAGCTTCTGTAACATACCCGCCACCTGTTCTTTAGAGGCCGACCCGTTCCCGGTGATGGCCAGTTTGATCTTTAACGGGGCATACTCACTGATCGGGACGTCATGATGAATGGCTGCTGCTATGGCCACGCCTTGCGCACGTCCGAGTTTCAGCATCGACTGCACGTTCTTTCCGAAGAAGGGTGCTTCGATGGCAAGTTCGTCAGGCAGGAATTCATCGATGATGCCGGTGACACGGTCGAAGATCTTGCCCAGCCGTAAGTACACATCTCTCTCTTTGCGCATATCGATCACTCCCATGACGACCAGTTCCGCCTTGTTGCCGCTGACACGCAGCACGCCATACCCCATGACATTGGTTCCCGGGTCGATACCCAGCAGTATTTTTTCAGTCTGTGAACTTCTTGTCTGCATTCTGAATGACTTTGATGCAAAGCTTTTCAACGGTCCATGTAGGGATTGTGGGCAAGTTCAAATCCAATGGTCGTCTTAGGTCCATGTCCCGGGTAGACGACGGTGGAGTCTGGAAGCTGTGCAAGTTCTCTCAGGCTGCCGATGATCTGGAACATGCTGCCACCCGGGAAATCGGTTCTCCCGATGCTTCCCTTAAAGAGGGTATCGCCTGTGAAGAGAACATTCTCTTCCGCACAATAGAAGGAAACCGAACCGCCCGAATGTCCGGGCGTACGGATAATCCTGAAAGTATGTGCTCCGAAGGATATTTCCTTGTTTTCAGTGAGATTAAGCTTGCCGGCGGGGAGTCGGTCGTTTAGTGTGATTCCCAGCATCTGGCTGGCAGCCTGTTCCGGATTCTCCATGAACACGCCATCACATTCATCCACTTCCGGCAGCAGCTTGAAAGCTTTGAGAATCGCAGCATCACCGAGGTGATGGTCAAGATGTCCATGTGTGCCAAGATTGTGGATGGGTGTCAGTCCGTTATCCTTTATGTAGTCGATGACCGTGTTCTGTTCACTCTCCGTGAAGGCACCACAATCGATGATGACGCATTCTTTAGTATCGTCGCTGACGACGTAACAGTTTTCCTGAAGAGGATTTACTTCAAATGTCTGGATTTTAAGCATAAGCGTTTATGTAGAATAGTAAGGAAGCGCGGATGATGGGACGAGGAAGAGAGCCATGGGGGAGAAGGTCTTTCCGTCAGGGGATTATCCCGGTACATAGATGAGATACTTCTCTTTAAACCATGCTTCGTCAAACCATTGCGACAATTCTGTCTTTTCGGCAATCTTTCGGAACGGTCTCAATTCTTCGTCAAGACAGCCTCCTTTGAGGACAAGTACGCCATTGGGAAGTACGTTGTGCTGGTCGCAGGCAATATTTTTCTTGACTACTTTCATCAATTCAGGCAGAGGCATCACAGCCCGCGAAACGATGAAATCGAACTTTCCCTTTTCCTCTTCGCCCCGTTGGTGCATGGGGAGAACATTCTCGAGGCCGATGGAATCGGCAATTTCCCGGGCAACCTTGATTTTCTTTCCTGTCCCGTCTATGAGTTTGAAATTTGACTCGGGAAAAAGAATGGCAAGCGGGATGCCGGGAAATCCGCCCCCCGTGCCGAAGTCGAGGACATTTGTTCCTTCCCGGAAGCGAATCCGTTTGGCGATTGCCAGGGAATGTAGGATATGATGTTCATAAAGGTTGTCAATGTCTTTGCGGGATATGACATTGATCTTGGCATTCCAGTCATGATACAGTGTGTCGAGTGCGGCAATCTGTTCTTCCTGTCGAGGAGTGAGATGAGGGAAGTATTTTCTTATTATTTCTGTCATTGTCTTGTTGAATGTCGGGGGATGTCAAGGTGAATGTGCGAGGGAGCGGAGGAACAGGCGGAGAGAATCTGACAGGAGGCGGATGGGGCTGCAAGGTGCCACCGGACGAGCAAGCTCAATTTTCCACCGCCACGCTTACTTCTTTCCGGCTGATTTCCCCGGGCGTATAAATGAACACGGTGGAATCATCCGTAAGGATGAAATTGTCGGATGGATAGGGAGTAATGCCCACGAAATATCCTTTCGATTGCAGTCTTTCAATATCGTTGTCCTCTATGTCTTCACGTTTTGACAGCCTTTCGATGATTTTCTCTGTCAGTTTTTCCCCGGCATCCTTTCCGAAATGTTCCGACAGGGTGACACGGTGTCCGTCCTTCAAATCGAAGTTGCGTGCTATCGTGTACTTTGTCAGCCTCCCGTTTCCATTGTTGATGGCGATATGTGAGACAGCTGTGACGTAGTGATCTGCCGCAGCCCTCAGTTCTGTCTTGATGGACAGTTCCCCAAGCAGTTGACTTCTTCCTTTCTCCTTCTGACGTATGAGGCGTGCCATTTCCATATAGTCTCTTATATATTGGCGCACGAAGGAGGGAATGACCGTCTTTGGTGAGAGCGGACCGTAACTGATAGAAAGATAATCAGGCTGCAGAAGTCCCATTCGCAGCAAGGAGTCATTGACAGCAGCATACTTCCGTTCCTTCAGACAGGTGAAGTCGACATGAACATGACACTGTATCGCATCAGAAAGACGAGCCAGCGTGTCTGCGGACACGACGATCGTAGAAACCTCCAGCTTCTTGGGAGGCCCCTGCCGATGTCCGCAGCTTCCTGCTGTCAGCAGGAAGACAGCGGAGAATGCAATGATTGAAAATAACTCCTTTGTCATATTACAGACGGCAAAGTTACAAAAAGTTTTTGTAACTTTGCATTATACATCTTATAATAAAAGGGAAAGAATGATAAAAGCTTGTTTGTTTGATTTGGATGGTGTCGTGTTCGACACAGAACCTTTATACACCTTGTTCTGGCATGAAATGGGGCGCAGGTATTGTCCTGACATCGAAGGTTTCGAGTATGCCATAAAGGGACAGACACTGGTACAGATCTTCGACCGGTATTTTGCCGGGGAAGAAGAAGTGCAACGGCAGATTACGCATCGTCTGGATGTATATGAGCAGAATATGCCATATCATTATGTTTCTGGTTTTGAATCATTTGTAAAAGACCTCAGAAGTAAAGGAATAAGGACGGCGGTCGTGACGAGTTCCAACCTTGACAAGATGCGGAATGTCTACAGATCTCATCCGGAGTTCAAGGATTATTTTGATGCCATCCTCACGTCGGAAGACTTCGCTGAAAGCAAACCGTCGCCAGACTGTTATCTCAGGGCTGCAGCCCGGTTCAATGTCCCCGTCGAGGCATGTGTGGTCTTTGAAGACAGTATCAACGGCTTATGTTCCGGCATCTCTTCCGGTGCACGGGTCATAGGACTTGCAACCACCAATCCGGCAGCTGACATCAGGCGCTATACCCATGAGGTCATCCGTAATTATGAGGGATTCACTTTGTCGGATGATTAAAAAGAGGTAACTTTGCAGCCTGAACGCAGGGCTTGCAGTCCGTGATTCTATGACAGGAGGAGCAGGAATGTATGTTCTGGATCACAGAAGGTAAATATGAACCGGAATTGTTGATTGTGAATCCGGAGACAAGAACAGGTATATGGGATATTTGACAACAGACAAGAAAAAGGTAACGGCCAGGACGCTGCTGGAGATGAAAGCGGCAGGGGAGAAGATTACCCAGATGACGGCCTATGACTACACTACGGCGGGAATCATCGATGCAGCTGGCATAGACAGCATTCTCGTCGGCGATTCAGCATCCAATGTGATGGCCGGCAATCAGGATACAACCCCGATCACTGTAGACGAGATGATTTATCATGCACGTGCTGTCGTACGTGCCTGCCGGCGATGTCTGGTCGTCTGTGATATGCCTTTCGGATCTTATCAGGTAAGTCGGGAAGATGGAATACGCAATGCCATCCGCATCATCAAGGAGACAGGTGCAGGAGCAGTCAAGATGGAAGGCGGCACGGAAATCGTCGATACCGTAAGAGGGATCATAGCAGCGGGGATTCCTGTTGTCGGACACCTCGGCCTTACTCCACAGAGCATACACAGGCTCGGCGGCTACGGTCTCCGTGCAAAAGAGGAGGCCGAAGCACAGAAGCTCATGGATGATGCGCTTGCCCTTGATGCTGCCGGCGTGAGCGCCATCACGCTCGAGAAGGTGCCCGCCGCTCTCGCCGCCAAGGTGACAACGCTGGTTAAAGCTGCGACCATCGGTATCGGTGCAGGGAACGGGACAGACGGTCAGGTGCTTGTCTATGCGGATGCACTCGGCATGACCCAGGGGTTCAAACCTAAGTTCCTACGCCATTTCGCCAATGTCCATCAATGTATGACAGATGGGGTACAGGCGTATATCAGATGTGTGAAAGAAAGTACTTTCCCATCGGATGCGGAGTCCTATTGAGATGCAACAACCCGCAGACCGGCTTGTGTCTTTACACCGTCAGACAGGGCATGATTCCGGTTACGGAGCCGGACAATAAGGATGAAAACGTGGCAAGATGGGTTGCCTGCGTCGACCGATAAAGGATAAGCATATAGGCAGACGGGGATCCTTACTCCTGTCTGTCAAATGATTATAGAACTTTGATTCTACCACAAAATAAAGGTTATGGACACTCAAAACATACCTGTTCACGTCAGACTCTGGAACAAGCGTTTCTGGATGCTGGCGATGGCAAACCTCCTGCTGGCGATGTCTTCTTATATGCTTCTTCCCGTAATTCCACTGCGAATGGAGGCATGGGGATATACGCATCTTCAGATAGCATGGGTGCTGGGAATCTTCTTTGCAGGGCTCTATCTGTTCGGATGTATGTCGGGTTATCTCGTGCAACGCTATCGCCGTAAGAACGTGTTCAGTGTGTCGACTTTGGCATTGTGTGCTGTCACGGGGGTTTTCTACTATCTGAATACACGTCCGGATGATTCTGTCGATTATGCACTGCTTCTGCTGCTCCGGCTGCTGCAAGGAGCATTCTATGGTCTGTCTCAGCTCGTACTTCTCGGTACTTTGATCATCGACACCGTGGAGGCTGTACACCGCACGGAAGCTAATCATGCAGCAACATGGTTTGGCCGGTTCGCCCTTGCCCTCGGCCCTTTGGCGGGGCTTCTGGTCTACCGGCATGGTCAATTCGGATCGGTGCTTCTCCTTTCCTGCGCCTGTCAGTTTCTCTCCTTCATATTCGTCGGTCTGGTTCGTTTTCCCTTCCGTATGCCGAACGAGGATCTCCACCGCTTTTCTTTCGACCGTTTCCTTTTGAAAGACAGTCACTGGCTGTTCCTAAACGTCATGCTGGTTACCGCAGCAGCAGCCCTTGTACTGACCCTTGCACACAGCCTGCGCTTTTATGAATTTGTCATGCTGGGTTTTTTCATGGCGCTTCTTGCCGAGCGGTATGCTTTTGCTGATGCCGACCTCCGTAGTGAGGCGACTACCGGGATGACGGCGATGGGGATTGCGGTCTTGCTCCTGATAACGCACAGTCGGGAGAGTGTCGGCTATATCGCTCCTCTCCTCATGGGTTTCGGAATTGGCGTGACAGGAAGCAGGTTCCTGCTGTTCTTTATCAAGCTGTCCGACCATTGCCAGCGCGGAACAAGTCAGAGCACCTATCTGCTTGCCTGGGAGACCGGGATTGGAGGGGGGCTGATGGCTTCCTTCGGCCTGTTCAACTGTTCTCCCGCTCCTGTACTGTGGACGTGCCTCGGGATTCTTGCAGCAACCTTGATCCTCTATGTGGTCTTTGTCCATAAATGGTACATTGCACATAAAAATCGGTAAGGAAAAAGAGGGAAGAAGAGGGAATAAGCCGAGACGGATGTCTTTTTCGGTTCTTCCGTTAAATGCATAGATTAGAAGAATAAAGGCTTATACACTTGCTGGGTATGACTGTCCGAAATCAGATGGCCTTGCAAAGGAGTGTAAACTACAAGGTAAAATGCAGAAAAGGCAAATTGATACGATGCCTGTACATCAGCATGTCTTTCCGTCTTCTACGGACAATTATTCCCATATCATCGGTGTTTGTAAACTGTTTTCATGCAACGCAAAGCAACACATGCCCTTCTGGCTTCTAAGAGATGCCTGATTGACTTGCAACAGGTGCTTTTTTAGCGTGTTACCAACGCCCTTTTGAAGTCCAATCAAGCACCTTTTTGAACGGCTTCACAACCAATTGATTGACTGCCGGTTGCAAACCTGCTTTTTGAACGTTTGTTTTATATTTGCAGCTGATCCATTTGAAATTATGTAATGGTTTTTCAAGATCTTATCTGATTTCAACAGATTAAATTGAAAAGGTCTTTGTATCGGATGATGATGATAGAATAGCCAGCCAAGACGGTCTTGCTGTGTTTTGTTCAGTGATTAACTTCGGTTCTTCCGTTGAAGCTATATGAAAAACATCCACGCATTTAACGGAAGAACCTTTTTTCTTTTCCATTTATCACGCTCAATTTCTTCATGCTTCAAGCCGTATTGGCGTTTCCATGATGAGATTCCGGACCCTCCACGGCTTCTGTCTCATCCGCATTGAGCAAAGACTGTATCAATGTGGGTGGTGTACACCCCGTGTTATCCCCCCTTGCCGGAGATACAGGTGTTTTCTGATTGTCAGCTCTTCGATTTAGAGTACACATATCCAATGCGATTGCCGTCCGGCAAACCTTCCCTGAATCAGTCAGCCATTCACTTTCCGTCATAACGGCAGGAATCCCCTCGTCTTGCCGTTTCCAGCCGATGTGTTGATGCTCAACACGCATCGTACCGCACGCAAACACCAGACACACTGAGGGCTTGCATCGTATCGTCCGTCGCAGCTATACTCTTGTCTATCGTCCACACATCTGTTTGTAAGGGCAATACTTGCACCGGTCCCAGTCGTCTGTCGGGACGAAAGCTATGTCCGGATTGTTGATTTCCTCCAGTTTCTCCGTGAGGTTCCTGAAGAAGTCCTTCTCGTATATGGTGGCATCCGTAATTTCTTCACCGTCCATGGACAGCACCGGGCTGTAGTCTTTGCCCCCTGCATGCTGGATGAAAAGCAGTGCGGGACTTACGGGACGATGGTCAGGATTGTGCTCAGGATCATGTCGGGCCTCGATGAGACTGTAAAGCATGGCCTGCATTGTGTAGTCGCTTTTCTTCCCGATGTTCTTCGGGTCAAAGACTTCATCGACGTTCTTCAACGGTTCAGCAGCCTTTCCTCCTGTTTTATAGTCGACGACACGTAGGCGAGAGCAGTCTGTATTGAGACATATTTCATCGAGACGGTCGATTCGCCCGCCGGTTTCTATCTGCTTTTCGGTTCCGTTGACCTTGACGGTCAATGTCTGTCTCACATCGAATTCATGACCGATTACACGCAATGGGGTCATCCGCCTGTCTATCCGCAGTAGTTGATGAAGGTACTTGATGATGACCTCGCGGTTGATCAGCTGAAGACCGTTGAGTTTCGGATGTTTCCTGCTGCCTGCCTGCTGGTGGAATAGCTCCGTTGCGAACGCCTCGTCTACGACATCGTCCAGCGTAGCGGGAATGTGTCCGGCTGAGGTCGGGCGGGTGCTCTTCCCGGTCTTTAGCAGGTAATCAATGTCCTTGGCCGTGATGACCTCCTTCGGAAGCAGTTTCTCGTACATGAGCTGGGCAGCGGCATGGAAGATATTGCCGAACATCCTGTTGTCGACATCATCAACATCCGTCTCATCGTTTTCTTTGATTCCGGCAATGTATTTAAAGAAATACTTTAATGGGCAGCTGATATATGTATTGATGGCAGTCGGTGAAAAATAACTGATTTCATCGAGCTTCCTGCGTACGGCTTCATCTTTCTTCACTGCTTGAGCTTCACTGTGCATGGGTTCCTGCCCTGCTTGCAGAGTCTGCCGGTGAATGGGATGGTTCCATTCCACCATCAGCTGTAACATGAAACGGCTCATTTCCCCTGTCCTGCTTCCTTTTGTGGAATTGTTGTAGAGGAAAGTTATGTCTTTCGCCCGTTGGATCAGACTGTGAAAATAGTAACTGTAGATGGAAACCTTATTTTCAATAGTGGTCAGGTCGTATGCTTTGCGGATGAGATGGGGGATAAACGACGAGTCGTCAACTCCTTTGGGCATATTGCCTTCATTGCAGGAAAGCACGAGCACATGGTCGAAATCAAGGTTACGCGTTTCCAGTACGCCCATCACCTGTACGCCTCGTGCCGGTTCGCCATGGAAGGGGATGCTTGTGGCTGCGATGAGTTGTGTCAGCAGGCGTCGGAAAATGATCTTGTCTGCTTCGAGATCGCCGCTTGCCATCAGGTCACTTAGCCTTGTGAGTAGAGTGAACATACGGAATATTGACTCTTCAAAGAGCGGGTCTTTGTCTGTGGCTCCATTCACTCCAATGGTACGGATGGTTTCAGCAAGCCAATCGACCAAGGCCGGCAGATGCCGTCTGTCGCCCGGATGGTATTCAAAGAGAGAGCCGGCCTGCGGGGTGATGTAAAACTGCCTTTCCTTGTTCAGCCTCTCGATGACCTCGGCCACATCCGGAACAAGATACTTGCCGTAGGGATGTCGCAGCACCCTGTTTACGTAATGTAGTCTGTAACCTTGCTCTTGTACGGAGAACCCTTCTGTCTGGAGTGTCAGCAATTGCGTCACCATGGAGGCTATCGGAGTCTGCTGTAGAGGATATCCGGTGGTCACATTGAGCGACTCCACTTCGTTTGGAATACAGTGGATGACGGTCTGCAGCAGATGTTCATCGCAAAGTACGATGGCTGTGCGTTTTCCGTCTTTGTATCTGTCTCCGTCACGCAGCCACTCGGTAATGAACCGTGCCTGTAGATTCTCTGTCGGTGCAGAGATGAAGCTGATTTCTTTCTCCTTGTCGAGATTGTCGTACAGGTCATCGCAGTCGTTCGGAAGAGCATTGGGAAACCGGTCGAGCCACCGCCTGATATAGTTGCCGGCCTCGTTCGTCCGCCTCATATAATAGCGGTCATAATCCCAATAGAAGCTCGCCTTTTCTTCATCTTTGAAGCGTTTGAAGAGTCGCTGTTCAACTTTCTGAAGGACGTTGAAACCGACAAATACATAATGTTTGTATTGCGTTTGGATATCGTCCTCTTCAACGACTTCTCTATAAAGCATCCCTTCATAGGCAAGTCCTTGTGAATGAAGTTTCTTCTTGAATTGGTTGTATATATCATTTAATCGTCCCCACAGCATGATGAATCTCTCCTTGAGCCCCTCAGGGTTGTCGTCGAAATTGGCGAAGAAACGGTGCAGTTCAGCCTTTTGCTCCTCGTTGAGATAGCTGATGTCGTCCAATTCCCTGAGGTCACGGATATTGGAGAATACCCTGTGTGCATCTGCCATATTCTTGTCGATGTCATCGAAGTCGGCCAACAGCAGCTGTCCCCATCCGTAAAACTGGTCAAGTGTCTCTCCCACATTGCCGGTCACCTCGCCATATGTTTTGTAGAGGTCGCATATACTTTTGATGGGATCGGCCACGGTCAGTTCGGAGTGCTGGCGGAAGAAATCAGAAATCGTAATATAGGCTGGACTCCAGAGCGGCCGTCCGGCCATCCGTGCCAATGCCTGGTTCAGGAAGAGGGATGCCCGTTTGTTCGGAAAGACGACTGCTATGCCCGACATGTCCGTTCCGTACTTGTCAAGCAGGTCTTGTGCTACGTATTCAAGGAATGTAATCATATTTTAAAACTTAGACTTCCGTCAGAGACGATGGAAAACTGACATCATCAACTTGTTTCTTTTATTTAGCTGTACTTTACTGACCCGTTTATTTACAATAGGTTGCCAAGTGTTCTGTATGTAAGGCCTCCGATACTCGGAATCGTCGGTTCCAATGTCTGCAACGGATTTTCCGGGTACTCGGGAGTACTGTTCCTTTAGGGAAACAGAGGGTCAAGGAAGAGTGGGAACGGGGACTACTTCATTTCTGACGACATACCAGATATAGCCTGACACCTGCCGGTACTCCATGGATGTAAGCAGCTTCATGTATCTTTGTACCTGTTCACGATATTCCTTGCGAGGCTTGCCGAACTTGAAATCGACGACGATCATCTCCTTGCCATCGGTCATGACACGGTCCGGCCGGTTTTCACGGACTTCCCCGGTCTCCTTGTCATATTCAAGGATCGTACACTCGTTAAATAGCTTCCAACGAGGGCTGAACCAGCTTTTCACCTGTTCATTTTTCAGGGCTTGCGAGATTCGTTCCTTGAGTTCTTTCGATGTGACCTCATCATTGTAGACGATTCCCGCTTGCTCAAGTTCCTTCAGTCGGGGCTGGATATCAGAATCGGTAAGGATCGTGGAAAACAGCTGGTGGAGAATATTCCCCATCTTTATATAACGGCTCGCATCCGGGAGCTCAAGATCTTCTCCGTTGATAAAATCGTGGCTTTTATTACTCTGACGGAAACTTACGGGGTGAGGGAAAGTCTCGATTTTCAGCGTGTGGGTCTCTGGTGTGATCTCAAAGGGATTGGTGGAGTCCCGTCCTTTCCCGGTCTTCTGTGTGCTGTCCGACAGACTGCCCATTTCAAAGACGAGCGGTTCTTTCTCCCCCCGATCTTCAAGTGTCGCTCCATGGAGTTCGGCAGTAAGATCATTGAGAATGAGTTGTATGATCTGTGAACGGTTGGAAGCCGTACCGCCCTCCTGAAGTTCCTTGAATCTCTTTTTGGAAGCTCTTTTCCCTGTGATAAAGAGGTTCTTGCCAGCCCTGGTAAAGGCAACATAGAGCAGATTCATGTTGTCCACGGTATTCTGCAGATGTTCTTCTTTATAGTCGTTTTCATACACGGTGCCCATCATGCTGTTCTTCGAAAAGTCTACGGGAATAAGCGGCAGTTTTCCATAAGGCATCTCCTTGTCGTCTCCCGGGCACCATATCGTGTTCCCCGACTTTTTTTCCAAATCCCAGTCGCAGAATGGAATCAGCACATTGTCGTATTCCAGTCCCTTGCTTTTGTGGATGGTGATCAGGCGTATTCCGTCCACCTCGTCACTCTGGATGGTATTGCTCGAAAGTGTGTTGTCCCATTCTTCGATGAAATCGTCTATATCCGCAGGATGATCGCGCAGGTATTCATTCAGCGTATCATAGAAAGTACAGACATACGCACTCTGCCCTTCGAGTCGGTCAAGGTTGAAAAGAGCGTATATCTCATCGACAAGGTCAACGAGCGACATCCTTAACAAAGTCTCAAACCTGCTTGTATAACCTTTTGGCAGCAAGCTCCTTGTGGATGGCGTATCATTGTCAACGAACAGTGTGTTGTCGTCCATCCCCGTCTGCAGAACCTGTTGCTGATAGAGTTTGACGAGCTTGCTTTCCGTGAGTCTGTCCTCACGGTGTGTCAGCAGGTGAAGGGCATAGACAATCACATTCACTGCCAAAGAGGCATCCAAGCGGAAGGCCTCGTCGGAAACGATGCCGACTTCCGTGCCGAACTCGTGTAGAAACTCGTCTGCAATTGCCTGTATGACTCCTTTTGACCGTACGAGGATGGCGATGTCTTTCTGCTTGTAACCGTGTGAAAGGAGCTCACGTACATTGTCGGTCAGCTCGCCGAGTATGTTTTCTCTATATTCCTTTTCGTTTCTACCGCAGTAAAAGAGTTTCACACGGACACAGCCCTTTCCGTCGTTTTTCTTAGGATGCTGTTCGATCTCCTGATAGGCTTCTGTCAGTTGGTCGGCATCTCGGATTTCATCAGTCTCCAATTCCTTTACCGTCCGACTTACGGCCAGTGAGAAGAAAGCATTGTTGAATCGGATGATGTTCTCCTCCGAACGGTAGTTGGTGTCAAGCGGCTGTATTCTTATCTGTTCGTCGTGGAAGTCATGTTCGATGTTGTTCAGCAGTTTCCAGTCTCCTTGCCGCCAGCGGTAGATGCTCTGCTTGACATCACCCACAATCAGATTGTGCGAGTCGATCTGTGCCATGCAGTTGTCAAGCAGCTTCCGGAAGTTCTTCCATTGAATCGTACTTGTGTCCTGAAACTCGTCAATCATGATGTGTTTCAGATAGGCTCCCATCTTCTCGAAGACGAAAGGCGTATCGGAGTCTCTCATCAGTGTGCTGAGCAATGATTGTGTGTTGCTTAGCATAAACCGGTTCGTGTCTTTATTGATTTCATCGACAGCTTCGGATATCGCATGGAGAAGTCTGAGCTGGGAGAGATGCGTCAGCGTGAGGTTGGAGGATTGGTATTCCTTCCATCCCTCTGTCCTGTATCTTTCCAGAAGCTTCAGGTCTGCACACAATGCGGTTGACGCAAGGTCGGTAATGGCGGCTTTCTCCGCTGCCGGGCAGTCGCCTGACGGCCACTTTCCGGCATCCTCGATGCAGGCATTCACATATTTGGGCGCACCGACACTGGAAGGCTTCTCTTTCGCCAGTCTGACGATGTACGGATAGATCCCTCTTGACTTGTTGTTGAACAGGTTCTGGTCGTCAAGGTGTGCCTCATGTATTTTCCCCAGCATTTGCGACGCATGGTCATTCAGGCATTTCTGTGCTGAAGCTCGCCGTTTGCGCAGGTCGGTGATCAGTCCGTCAAAGAAATTCTCTTCTCTGAAACGCTCGTCCAGTTCCTTCTGGTGATCCTTGTAGAAATCCTTGAAGATATTTTTACCGAACTCTTTTATCTGATTGATTACATTCCATCCCTGGTCATCCTCGATGTTTTTGTCTATGTAGTCACGGATCCATTTCAGCACTTCTTCTCCCTCCTCCAGGCTGTTGATCATTTCATCTACGGCCTGTGCTTCCACCTGGTCGTCGTTGAGGTCGATGCGGAGGTTGGCCGTCAGATTGAGCTCGTGCGCAAGGTTGCGCAGCACAGACTGGAAGAAAGCGTCAATCGTCTGTACACGGAACTCATTATAATGGTGGGTAAGCAGGGAGAGCGCTTCAGCTGCATGCTCACGGATGGTCGTCTCAGGGAATCCGGTCTTTTTCACGACCTGGTCGAAGTACGCCTGCGAATCGGAAAGGCCATGGGCGATGCCATAGAGTTGCGATAGGATGCGTATTTTCATTTCCTGTGTCGCTTTGTTGGTAAAGGTCACGGCAAGGATTTTCTTATAGTCCTGCGGATTCTTTACCACCAGGGCGATATATTCGGATGCCAGGGTGAAGGTCTTTCCTGATCCGGCCGATGCTTTGTATACTGTCAACGCTTTCTCCATCTTCTGACGGCAATACCGGGATTAGAGGCGGACACAATAGATGAACATTCCCGAGAAGTCCTTCTCCAAGGCGGCTGGGCGCTGGCCGAAGATGCCGAAGATCGTACTTCCGCTGCCGGACATCTGCGCATAGATAGCCCCGCGGTCGTACAGGGTCTTCTTCACGGCTGCAAGTTCCGGGTGTCTGGCGAAGACAGAGGCCTCAAAATCGTTCGTCAGTTCATTGCGCCATGTGTCGATGGGCTGCCGGACGATGTCACGGCAGCATTTGGCCGGTTTTTTAGGCGTGACTCCTGCGTATGCTTCGGCAGTAGCTACATCCGTCCCCGGCTTTATCAGTACAAGATAATATCCTTCCAGATTGCAGTTTTCATCGTCTGCGGGGGCGAGAATATCGCCGACACCTGTCGCAAAGGCGATCTCGGAACGGACGAAGAAGGCACAGTCCGCCCCCAGCTGTGCTGCGTAGCGTTCCATCTCGGCACTTCCCATATTCAGGCGGAAGCGTTCGTCAAGCAGCCGGATCATGTATGCCGCATCCGAAGACCCTCCGCCGAGTCCGGCTTGCATGGGGATGCGTTTGACCAGGTGTGCGTGGACGCGGGGGAGGGCGTAGTCGCGGGCAATAAGATGGTAGGCCTTCACGACCAGGTTTTTGTTCTCGTCACAGCCGACGGCATTTCCCGTCACCTTGAGGTCAATAGGCGTAGGAGACGGAAATTCTTCATCCATCTTCTTTATCTCGAGTGCATCACTGAGCGGAACAGGGTAGAATACCGTCTCAAGGTCGTGATAGCCGTCAGGACGTTTGGCAACAATGTTTAATCCAAGGTTGATTTTGCAGCAGGGAAATGTAATCATAGTCTGAAATGTTGTTTTAAGAATTATTTTGCAAAGATAGTAAAAGGTTGGAATATTGGTGTACCGAATGGAATATTTTTTGTAAATTTGTCGCCAAATGCCGGAAAGAAATAGTAACAGCAAAAGCAGTCGCAGGAGCCGTCAGGCTCCCATCGACACAACCTTTGGTCATCTGCAGCCGCAGGCGACAGATATAGAGAAGGTTGTCTTGGGTGCCCTTATGATAGACAAGGACGCCTTTACGGTCGTGTCCGAACTGATCAGGCCGGAGACCTTCTATGAAGCCCGCCATCAGAAAATCTATGAGGCGGTACAGTCGTTGAACCTGCAGGAGAAGCCTGTCGACATCATGACGGTCGTCGAGGAACTCCGCCGGAAAGGGACGCTGGAAGAAATCGGCGGCCCTGCCTACATCGTGGAGCTGAGTTCCAATGTGGCGTCCTCTGCCCACATAGAGTATCATGCGCACATCCTTGCACAGAAGTTCCTCGCCCGCCAGCTGATCCAGTTTGCTTCGATGATCGAGACGGATGCCTTCGACGAGACGGTCGACGTGGATGACCTGATGCAGAAAGCCGAAGGCGCACTGTTCGAGATCTCCCAGAAGAACATGCTGCAGGATTACGTGCAGATCGATACCGTCGTGGAGCAGGCCCACCAGCTGCTGCTCAAGGCTGCCAACAACAAGGGTGGACTGACGGGAGTCCCCAGCGGCTTCCACGACCTTGACAAGATTACGGCGGGCTGGCAGGCCTCCGATCTAGTCATCATCGCCGGGCGGCCGGCCATGGGTAAGACCTCCTTCGCACTCAGCATAGCGAAGAATATCGCCGTCGACTACCGCAAGCCGATCGCTTTCTTCTCCCTTGAGATGAACAATGTGCAGCTTGTGAACCGTCTGATTTCCAATGTCTGTTCCGTCCCGGGCAGCAAGATTCTCAACGGACAGCTGACGAATGACGAATGGGAACGCTTCGACTCGAACATCCGGAAGCTGCAGGGAGCACCTATTTATATTGATGATACCCCCGGGCTTTCCATCTTCGAGCTCCGGACGAAGGCGCGCCGGCTGGTACGCGAACATGACATTCAGATTCTGATGATCGACTACCTTCAGCTGATGAATGCCAATGGAATGCGTTTCAACAGCCGGCAGGAAGAGGTGTCGACCATCAGCCGCTCTCTGAAGGGACTTGCCAAGGAACTGAACATCCCCGTGCTGGCTCTCTCGCAGCTGAGCCGTGCCGTAGAACAACGTGAGGGCGTGGAGGGAAAACGGCCGCAGCTGAGCGACTTGCGTGAGTCGGGTGCCATTGAGCAGGATGCCGATATGGTGCTTTTCGTACACCGGCCGGAATATTACCATATCCTGCAGGACGAAAAAGGGAATGACCTGCATGGCATGGCGCAGATCATCATCGCCAAGCACCGTAAGGGTGCGACAGGAGACGTGCTCCTGAACTTCCGTGGCGAATATACCCGCTTTGCCAATCCGGAGGATGCGGCTCTCTCCGTACCGATGCCCGATGATGCGTTGGGAGGAGAGATTATCGGCAGCAAGATGAATGATGGACCGCTGCCGCCGCCTCCCAGTGGAGATCTGCGAGCACCTTTTTGAACAGAAAGGCAGCTTCTGGAGGACACCTCTGATTGATATTCGTCTTTTTAGGCGGCGGTCTCCTTCTTGTTGAAAGCGGTATGGCGGGTGCCATGCGGCAGTGAAAGAGAAAGCTGGAGGATCTGCATGCAAGAACCATCTATGTTGAGACGAGAGGCTTCCATAGCCACCCGTCTGTCTTTGTGTATCTTAGAACCTTTCATAAAGCATTTCCCCACGGGATTCGATAGGACATGTCGTCTGATTCTGTCAGTTCTGCATACTCCTTATGTATGCGGAACATCTGACAAGGTTTTCGTCTGTTTTTTTCGGCCGAGCAGGCCGGAGCTGTCAGTACCTCCTTCGCTCGTCTGACCGTATCTTGATGGAAAATGTTTCTTTTGTCCTGATAATTTGCTCCTTGTACCCGGAGATTGCCTATCGCATATATGTTTGAAGAGGATGAAGTCCCTTCGATGAAGATATGTTTAGACAATCTTTTCTTGTTTTTATAAGCCGTTTGTAACCAGTTGGTTAGCACGTCCTTTTCAAAAGGTGCTTGTTTGCATCCCAACCAACGCCCGATTGAGGCTCTATCAGGCGTTGGTTGGAACGCAAGTAACGCCCGTTTGGAAATCAAGCGGGCATGGGTAAGAATGGACAGGCTGGCGATGCGTTCCGTCAGGCATCGTTTTCCCTTTCCACAGACAGCGGCCAAAGGGAAAAGAACCGACCGCTTTCCGGATAAAGAAAAGCAGTATTTTTGATTCTTCCGAAATATGGAGTGATATAAAGTCCGTTTTCAAAAGAGTCGTCCAGCCTGTCTTTACGCAATGCTTAAATAATGTTTTTTCGTTCTAAGCGTTTTGTGGTGTGGAAAAATATTCGTATCTTTACACCTTGAAAATGAAAGAAAACGGCTCTGGGCGAAAATAAAGGCTATTGTAGACGATTTCGGCCTTTCGGCGATGAGCTTTTGTTTCCATGGAATTTATAACAATATAATATAATGGACGAAAATCAGACAATTGATCAGGACAGAATCATGAAGATCAACATCGAGGAGGAGATGAAAAGCTCCTACATCGACTATTCCATGTCGGTGATTGTGGCACGTGCCCTCCCTGATGTCCGTGACGGCTTCAAGCCTGTCCACCGGCGTATCCTCTTCGGTATGCGTGGTATCGGCAACTTCAGCAACCAGCCTTATAAGAAATGTGCCCGCGTCGTCGGTGAGGTGCTCGGAAAATATCACCCTCATGGTGACTCTTCCGTATACGGCGCACTTGTGCGTATGGGACAGGAGTGGAATATGCGCTATAAGTTGGTTGACGGGCAGGGAAACTTCGGTTCTGTCGACGGTGACTCTGCCGCTGCGATGCGTTACACGGAATGCCGCCTCTCAAAGATGGGTGAGCACGTTATGGACGATATCGAGAAGGATACGGTGGACATGGTCAACAACTTCGACGATACGCTGCGCGAGCCTGCCGTGATGCCTACGAAGATTCCCAACCTGCTGGTAAACGGCGGTAACGGCATTGCCGTGGGCATGGCGACGAATATCCCTACGCATAATCTCGGCGAGGTGATTGACGGCTGCTGTGCCTATATCGACAATCCGGATATTTCTACAGACGGACTGATGGAGTTCATTCCTGCTCCAGACTTCCCTACAGGGGCTTATATTTATGGTCTTCAGGGCGTAAAAGATGCCTACGAGACAGGACGCGGACGTGTCGTGATGCGTGCCAAGGCTGAGATTGAGAGCGATGAGAGCCACGACAAGATTGTTGTTACAGAGATTCCTTATGGAGTCAACAAGCAGCAGCTTATTGAATACATTGCCGATCTGGTAAAGGAAGGAAAAATCGAGGGTATCTCGAATGTAAACGATGAAACGGGCCGCCAGGGGATGCGGATTGTCGTCGACGTGAAGCGTGATGCCAATGCGAATGTCATCCTCAACAAGCTCTTCAAAATGACGGCGCTGCAAAGTTCGTTCTCCGTGAACTGCATCGCACTGGTGGGCGGGCGTCCACGCCTGTTGAGCCTGCGTGAGTGCATCAAGTACTTCGTTGAGCATCGTCATGACGTCACCATCCGCCGTGCCCGATTCGACTTGAAGAAGGCGCAGGAGCGTGCACATATCCTGGAGGCTCTGATAAAGGCCTGCGACAATATTGACGAGGTAGTTCATCTTATCCGTGCCAGCAAGACACCTTCCGAGGCACAGAAGAACCTTGAGGAGCGTTTCGGTTTCGACGAATTGCAGTCCAAGGCAATTGTCGATATGCGTCTGTCCCAGCTGACGGGTCTGCGTCTCGATCAGCTGCACCAGGAATTTGAGGAACTTATGCAGACCATCAAGGACCTGCAGGAGATTCTGGACAACCCGGAACGTTGTAAAGAAGTGATGAAGGCAGAGCTGCAGGAGGTAAAGGAGAAATATGGCGATGACCGCCGTACGGAAATCATCCCTGACGAGCACGAGTTCAATGCAGAGGACTTCTATCCCAACGACCCTGTCGTCATCACCATCAGCCACCTCGGCTATATCAAGCGTACTCCGCTCGCCGACTTCAAGGAGCAGGCTCGTGGCGGCGTGGGATCGAAAGGTGCCCGCACACGTGACAAGGATTTCACAGAGTATATTTATCCGGCGACGATGCACCAGACGATGCTCTTCTTCACCCGTAAGGGACGTTGCTACTGGATGAAGTGTTATGACATCCCTGAGGGCGACAAGAACTCAAAGGGACGTGCCATCCAGAATATGCTCTCACTTGATCCGGGCGACTCTGTAAATGCTTTCCTGCGCATCCGTGGTCTTGACAATGAAGAGTTCCTGGATTCGCACTTCGTGGTGTTCGCCACAAAGCAGGGCATCGTCAAGAAGACATCCTTGCGGGCCTACTCCCGCCCGCGTACGAACGGTGTGATCGCCATCAACATCAATGAGGGCGACGAGGTGGTAGACGTTCGTCTGACAAACGGCAAGAACGAGCTGATCATGGCTGACCGCAACGGCCGCGCCTGCCGTTTTGACGAGTCGAAGATCCGAAGCATGGGACGTGTCTCGACCGGTGTGCGCGGCATGCGTCTGGATGAGGACGGTCAGGATGAGGTTGTCGGCATGATTGTTGTCAATGACCCTGTCAACGAGACGGTAATGGTAGTTTCGGAAGAGGGCTACGGAAAACGCTCACAGGTTGCGGACTACCGGTTGACGAACCGTGGCGGAAAGGGGGTCAAGACCCTGAACATCACGGACAAGACAGGCAGGCTCGTCGCCATCAAGAACGTCACTGATGCGAACGACCTGATGATCATCAACAAAAGCGGCATTGTCATCCGTATGTCTGTCGCCGAGTGCCGTGTCATGGGACGCGCCACACAGGGTGTCCGGCTGATCAACCTCGCCAAGAAGAATGATGTCATTGCATCCGTATGCAAGGTGATGAGTTCTGAAATGGAATCACAGGTAGAAGAGGAAAGCCGCGAGCAGTGGGCGAAGAACAGTGAAGACATCAAAAACGACACCGCCTCCGTATAAAATTGTAATTCAAAGAAATCACCGTCCGGAATCATGATCGTCGAGCAGTCCTGCCGTACAGGGCGAAGGTTCACCGATGAGGCGGAGGACACCGGCATACGGAGGATGGACTGATTCCGAATACTGAAGAAATAGGATATAAACCTTTTAAAATGATAACTGATATGAAAAAGTTAATGTTCGCAGCATGGATGCTACTAAGTACATCAGCTGCATTCGCTGGTGACAGCGAACCGTTGAAGGCAATCCTGAAGGCACAGACCTATGCTGAGGCAGCAGATCTCCTGAAGGCAAACATTGCACAGATCACGGACAATGCCGAGAAGGCGAAGGCCTACGACAAGCTCTATGAACTTGCCATGAAGAAAGTCAGCGCCGAGCAGGGGGTACAGCTTGAGAACCAGACCAACCAGCAGATGGGCAAGGAGGGCAACAAGCCTGTTGATGAGAAAGGACTCTATGAGGCTGTCGGCCAGGCCTTCGATGCCGCTGCGGAAGTTGTCAAGTATGACAATATGCCCAATGCAAAGGGGAAGGTGAAGCCGAAGTATGCGGGACTTGTCGACCAGCTCTATCCGCTTCGCGGCCAGCTCATCAACGGAGGCATCTTCTATCAGGGAGCTAAGGATGATGCCAACGCTTACAAGTATCTTGCCCGTTATGTAGATTCTGCTGACGACCCGATGTTCGCAAAGTTCGACAAATCCAAGGACGAGAACCTGAACGAGATCGCCTATTTCGCAACTTACTATGCTTACCAGAACAAGGACTATCAGAAGGCGGAGAAGTATGTTTCGTATGCGATGAAGAGCAAGGACCGTGCGAAGGATGCACAGCAGCTGCAGCTGGCTATCCTCGGCGCACAGCTCAAGACCCGTCAGGACTCTGTGAATTATGCGGAGAAACTTGCCGGTATCTATGCGCAGGATCCTGAGAATGATGCCGTTCTGACAACGCTGACATCTACTTACAGCGCGCTTGGCATGCAGAACAAGGCTGAAGAGATTGTCAATGCCGCTTTGGCCAAGAATCCTAACAGCTATGGTGCATTGGTCATGCAGGGAC
The DNA here is from genome assembly GCF_000191065.1 of Prevotella multiformis DSM 16608. Taxonomy (GTDB): domain Bacteria; phylum Bacteroidota; class Bacteroidia; order Bacteroidales; family Bacteroidaceae; genus Prevotella; species Prevotella multiformis. Next base: position 140,005 of record NZ_GL872282.1, on the reverse strand, counting down.
AGTTCGCAAGCCAGAAAAAAGAATACGAAAAGGCCGCCGACTACCTTTCAAAGGCGTTGGCTCTTGCAAGAGATGACAATGCCAAGATTGCGATCAATGCGTCAATCGGTCAGTGCTGGTTCTACAAGGCACAGGAGCGTGTTGCAGCCGTAAAGGGTGTGTTGTCGCAGGCTGCACGTGCCCAGTTCAATGAGGTGTACAACAAAGCCATCTCTTACCTTGAGACCGCCAAGAAGCTGGATGTACTGAAAGAGCAGAAGAGCTCATGGGCTTATCCGCTCTACGGCTGCTACTATTTCGTAAAGGGTCCTCAGGCTCCTGAAACACTTGCAGCGGCAGCTGATGCCGGTGTACAGCAGTAACATCTTCTGTCAATCACCCCTCTTGTATAATGCTGCTCCCGTCAGATTATATGAGAGGGGGATTTTGTTTCACGAAAACCATTGTGGATGAATCGATTACTGATACTGGCGTTTACGCTCCTCACTGGAGGCAATATCGCCGGAGCACAGGAGGCATACAAACAGGCCGGGTCTTTTAACCGTCTTGCAGAGGAAGCCGTCTCCCGCATGGAGAAATGTTCGGATAGGGATTCTGTGGCCATCTTCAAAGCCGTTGTAGATGGTGTGGAATATTCATTGAAATGTGATGAGTTTGACAGAATGCCTAACCGAAAAGGAAAAGTGGCTCCGAAGTTTGAAGAGGAGAACAGACACCGGCTGTCCCTGCTGCATCCGATGCTGATAGACGCAGGAAAATACTTCAGCAAGGTAAGCTGTCGGAAACAGGAGGGATTGGATGCCCTGAAACTCTATCTGAGGACACGGAAGTCGCCCTTGGTGAAGGACAATGCGGACGAGTCGGGGGTGGCGGCCTACTACCTTTCTTATTATTATATGAGAGCGCATGACCTTCCGAAGGCCGATGCGTATGCTGATACGGCAATGCTGTATGATGAGACGGCACAGGCGGCGGCAGAGATCAAGGCGCAGTGCATGCACGACAAGATGCAGAACGGTGAGGATTCACTCCGTTATCTTTCAGTAGTGCAGCGACTCTATCAGGCTGATCCGACGAATGAGACTTACTTCGCATGGATAATGAAATTCTATCAGAAACCTTCTCGGAAATTCAATATAGAGGATTTCATAGACAAGCTGTTGGAAGAAAACACGAACTCTACGGTGCCATGGATTTTGAAAGGTGAGATTGCCATGCATGCAGAACGCTGGGAAGAGGCCATCGACGCCTATAAACAGGCGGATGAGATAGATCCGAGCAGTATTCCCGTTGCATATAATATAGGTGTCTGTCTGAATACGGTAGGCATGGCTGTCCGCGACTCTGTCGCCAGGCGGAAGCGGAAGGGCGAGCTTGTGTCGGAAAATGAATTCTTGGACTATTTTGCAGAAGCACGTACTTATCTGGAACGTGTAAGGGCAAAAGACCCGCGTAGAAACAGGGTGGACTGGGTAGGGCCGCTCTATCTCGACTATACCATATTGAATGATAAAATCAAGGCTGAAGAACTGGAGCCACTCGTAACGAACTATAAGAAGTGAAGAAGATAAGAGCATTATTGTTCTGCATTTGCCTGTTTTCCACATGCCTGTGCTATGCCCAGAAGAGGCAGCTGCAGACGGTTCGTGACCAGGTAAAAGCGGGGAAGGAACTTGCGAAGGCAGAGAAAACGCTTCGCGGTCTACTCGTTGATTCTGCTGCAAGAAGGAACGGCAGGATATGGCTCATGCTCTGTGACGTGCTGGCGAAACAGTATGAGCAGGGAAATGAAAAGTTATATCTGAGACAGAAGTATGACACGGCGGCGTTCTTTTCTGTCACAAGGAAACTGTATGATGCCATGTCAAGTTTCGACTCACTCGATGCCCGCCCGGATGGGCAGGGGAGGATTCGTCCGAAGTATCGGATCAAACACGCGGCTTTTCTGAATTCCATCCGTCCGAATCTCTTCAACGGCGGCGGGTATTTTGTCCATAGGGGGGATTATCAGACGGCCTTTGACTATTACAGCGACTATCTCAGGTCGGCTTCGTTCCCGGTCCTTGCGGGCTATGATTATATGCGGAAGGATGCCCTCATTCCTCATGCAGCCTACTGGGCGATGTTCTGCGGGTATAAGCTGGGGGATGCAGATAAAATCATGCGTTTCAAGGAGCTGGCTGAGCGTGACACGTCCATGTTGAACTTCGTAAGGCAGTATGAAGCTGAGGCCTATCTGGTGAAGAAGGACACTGCCATGTATGTGAAATCCCTGCAGGCGGGCTTTGAACAGTACCCGAACTTTGCCTTTTTCTTTCCCCGGCTGGTGGAATACTATGCCGGTATCGGTGAACATGAAAAGGCATTGGAAATTACGGAGCGGGCGCTGAAAGCCGACTCTACGAGCCTCCTGTTCCGTTTTGCAAAGAGCACCGCCCTCCTGAATCTTGGCAGGTACAGTGAGTGTGTCCGGTTGTGCAGGCAGCTGATAAGTGAGAAAGACTCTTTCGCAGATGCGTATTACAACATCGGTCTTGCTTATTTCAATCAGGCGATAGAATTGAATAAGGACAGACAGAAATACCGTGCCAACAAAGAGAAAGTCATCTCTTTGTATAAACTTTCCAGACCTTATATGGAGAGATACAGAGAACTTGCCCCTACGGCAAAGGAGAAATGGCTGGCTCCCCTGTATACCATCTACCTCAATCTGAACATGGGCAGGGAATTTGATGAAATAGACAAGATAAGAAAGGAAAAATAAAATGAACAGCAAAATTCTGACCAAACTCGGTATTACCCTGAATGCGATGCAGGAGGAGACTGCCGATGCCGTCTTGCATACAGGAAAAGACGTTGTGGTGATTTCGCCTACGGGCTCAGGTAAGACGTATGCCTATCTTTTACCGCTGATCCAGCGGCTGAAGGCTTCGTCCGATGAATTGCAGGCGGTCGTATTGGTGCCGGGCCGCGAACTGGCGCTGCAGTCAGCCAGTGTCCTCAAGGATATGGGCAGCGGGCTGCGTGCCATGGCATTATATGGCGGGCGGCCGGCTATGGAGGAGCATCGGGCATTAAGGGAGGTGAAGCCTCAGATCGTCTTTGCGACGCCGGGGCGTCTGAATGATCATCTCGACAAGGCGAACATCGATGCAGGGACGGTGAAATGGCTTGTGATAGATGAATTTGACAAATGCCTTGAACTGGGCTTCCAGGAGGAGATGATGCACATTCTCAGCAGGCTGCCGGGTATAGAACGGAGGATTCTGCTCTCGGCGACCGAGTCGGAGTCGATACCTGATTTCGTCTCTATGGGAAGGACTGTGCGTCTGGATTACCGTACGGATAATTCGGGTGTCTCCGACCGAATCCGTCTTTATACCGTTGCAAGTCCCGAGAAAGACAAACTTGAGACGTTGAGCAGACTGTTGCTTTCATTAGGAGACAAAAGCAGTATTGTCTTCCTGAACTATCGTGATTCCGTGGAGCGTACGGCCCTGTTTCTGAAAGAGAAAGGATTTACAGTCAGTTGGTTTCACGGAGGGTTGGAACAGCACGAACGCGAAGCTGCACTCTACCGGTTCTCCAATGGCTCTGCGCCGATCCTCGTCAGCACCGACCTTGCTTCGCGAGGACTGGATATTCCTGATGTCGATAACATCATACATTATCATCTTCCTGAGACGGAGGAAAATTATGTACACAGGGTAGGACGTACAGCACGCTGGGACAAGGAGGGAAAGACATTCTTTGTGCTCGGCCCCGGAGAGCACTTGCCCGAATATGCAGGTAAGTGTCAGGATGAATATCAGATCCCGGAGCGTCTTCCGTCCCCGTCCCAGCCCCGCATGGGTACTATATATATAGGTAAGGGGAAGAAGGACAAAATCTCGAAGATGGATATTGTCGGGTTTCTCTGTAAGAAAGGCGGACTGAATGCCTCCGAGATAGGGAAGATTGATGTGAAAGACCGTTTTTCCTATGTTGCGGTGTCGCGCAGGAAAATCAAAGAATTGCTCAGGCTGACGAAAGGTGAAAAAATAAAAGGGATTCATACCGTTGTGGAAGAGGTCAGATGATGTATGGGGCAAAGTGTCATTCCATGGTTTTTCGGAGACAGCTATATGTATAAGCGGCCGGAATTATGTCGGATAAAATTTATCTGTTTTTATTTGGAAGTATAAAAATAAAAGCGTATCTTCGCAACGTAAAACCATAGAAAGCTCTGACACTTTTTGATACAGATAATAACTATAAAACATAAGTCGAATTTTAACTAAACAAATCAGATGAAGAAGTACAATTTTAATGCAGGTCCTTCAATGCTTCCACGCGAAGTGATTGAGAATACTGCGAAGCAGATTTTGGATTTCAATGGTATTGGTCTTTCCCTTATGGAGATCAGTCACCGCTCAAAGGATTTCCAGCCGGTTATTGACGAAAGCGTTGCCCTGATCAAGGAGCTCTTGGACGTACCGTCAGGCTACTCTGTCATCTTCCTCGGTGGTGGTGCCTCACTGGAGTTCATGCAGATACCGGCCAATTTCCTGATCAAGAAAGCGGGGTATCTGAATACCGGTACATGGGCCAAGAAAGCCTTGAAGGAGGCTAAACTCTTTGGTGAAGTCGTTGAAGTCGCTTCTTCAGCTGGTGACGGATATATGAAGCTGCCTCACAACTTTGACATCCCCAAGGACTTGGATTACCTCCACATAACAAGCAACAATACAATTTATGGTACAGAATACAGAAAGGATCTCGATTCTCCCGTTCCACTGATCGGCGATATGTCTTCTGACATTATGAGCCGTCCAGTTGATGTATCGAAGTATACCTGTATCTATGCCGGTGCGCAGAAGAACATGGCCATGGCCGGTGTGACCGTTCTCATTGTCAAAGACGACATGCTGGGCAAGGCTCCGCGTGAACTGCCGACAATGGTTGACTACCGCACACACGTTGAGAAGGGTTCTATGTTCAACACCCCCCCTGTTGTACCTATCTATTCTGTACTGGAGACCATGCGCTGGGTGAAGGCTCACGGTGGCGTGAAGGAGATGGAGCGTCGTGCTGACGAACGTGCCCGTATTCTCTATGATGAGATCGACCGCAACAAACTCTTCAGAGGCACTGTCGCAACAGAGGACCGCTCTGTGATGAACATCTGCTTCGTGATGAACGACGAGTACAAGGAACTTGAAAAGCCGTTCTTCGACTTCGCTACTGAGCGTGGCATGGTAGGCATCAAGGGGCACCGTTCTGTCGGCGGCTTCCGTGCTTCCTGCTACAATGCACAGACCCTGGAAGGTGTGAATGCACTCGTTCAGGCGATGAAGGATTTTGAGGCTCAGCACTAAATCCATACTTGTCAGACTCGGCAACAGCGGATATGCTGTCCGCCGGGTCTAAACACCATCTTCATTATTTCCAAACCTAAACTTTAAAGCTATGAAGGTTTTAATTGCAACTGAAAAACCGTTTGCACCGGCTGCTGTGCAAGGTATTACAAGTGAACTGAAGAATGCGGGACATGAAGTTGTTCTGCTCGAGAAATACACGGAGAAGGGACAGCTCCTTGATGCTGTAAAGGATGCCGATGCCATGATTGTCCGTTCAGACAAAATCACCCCTGAAGTACTTGATGCTGCCAAGCAGCTGAAAATCGTTGTCCGTGCCGGTGCAGGATATGACTCCATTGATACTGCTTATGCAAAGGGGAAGAATGTGGTTGTTGAGAATACGCCGGGGCAGAATTCCAATGCCGTTGCCGAACTCGTATTCGGTATGTTGGTGTATGCTGTCCGCAACTTCTTCAATGGAAAGGCCGGTACCGAATTGAAAGGCAAGAAACTCGGTATTCTTGCTTTCGGAAATGTCGGGCGCAATGTGGCACGCATCGCCAAGGGCTTTGATATGGATGTTTACGCATACGATGCTTTCTGTCCTGCTGACGCTATCGAGGCTGCCGGGGTACATGCCGCCAAGTCGCAGGAGGATCTGTTCAAGACTTGTGACGTGCTTTCACTCCATATTCCTGCAACGCCACAGACCGTGAAGAGCATAGACTACCGTCTGGTCAATCTGCTTCCCAAGAAGGGGATTCTCGTAAATACTGCACGCAAGGAGGTTATCAACGAGGAAGAACTGTTGAAGTTGATGGCTGAGCGCGAAGACCTGAAGTTCATCACGGACATCAAGCCCGATGCTGATGAGGAATTCAAGAAGTTTGAGGGACGCTATTTCTCAACGCCGAAGAAGATGGGTGCCCAGACAGCAGAAGCAAACACGAATGCGGGCATTGCGGCTGCAAGGCAGATCAATGCGTTCTTTGCGACAGGTGACACCAAGTTCCAGGTAAATAAATAACATTCTATATATAAGGATTGATTGTCCTGACCATTGGCACAGGTCTCGACGGTCAATCCTTTTATCATTTTCTAAAACCTAAACACTATGGCAATTATCAAACCTTTCAAGGGTGTTCGTCCACCTAAGAATCTTGTAGAATCTGTCGCAAGTCGTCCTTATGACGTACTCGACTCTGAGGAAGCACGTGCAGAAGCAGGCGACAATGAGAAGAGTCTGTATCATATTATCAAGCCTGAAATCAACTTCGAGCCGGGAACCAGCGAGTATGATCCACGCGTCTACAAGAGCGCAGTTGAGCAGTTCGAGAAGTTCCAGAAAGAGGGATGGCTGGTGCAGGATGACAAGGAGCATTACTATATATATGCCCAGACGATGAATGGCAAGACACAGTATGGGCTTGTTGTCGGTGCTTTTGTCAATGATTATCTTACGGGTAACATCAAGAAGCACGAGCTGACTCGTCGTGACAAGGAAGAGGACCGCATGAAACACGTACGTGTATGCAACGCCAACGTGGAACCTGTATTCTTTGCTTATCCTGACGATCGAGTACTGGATGATCTGTTGAAGAAGTATGCCCAGACGACACCGGAATATGATTTTGTTGCCCCGGACGATGGCTTCCGTCATCAGTTCTGGGTGATCTCGGATGAGGCTGACATCAAGACCGTGACGGAGGAGTTCCGTAAAATGCCGAGCCTTTATATAGCAGACGGACACCACCGTTCAGCGGCTGCCGCTTTGGTGGGAGCAGAAAAAGCCAAAAACAACCCTGGACATAAGGGGGATGAGGAGTACAATTACTTCATGGCAGTATGTTTTCCTGCAAGTCAGTTGACTATTCTCGACTACAATCGTGTCATCAAGGATCTGAATGGCATGACTGTTGCAGAATTCCTGAAGGCTTTGGAGAAGAACTTCACCGTTGAGCTTAAAGGAAACGAGGAGTATCGTCCGAAGAAGCTGCATGAATTCTCTATGTATCTTGACGGCAACTGGTACGGCCTGGTTGCCAAGCCCGGTACATACGATGACAACGACCCGATAGGGGTTCTCGATGTGGATATCTCAAGCCGTCTTATACTGGACGAGCTGATGGGCATCAAGGATCTCCGTTCTGACAAACGAATCGACTTCGTCGGTGGATTACGTGGTCTCGGTGAACTGAAACGTCGTGTTGACAGTGGCGAAATGCGCTGGGCACTGGCGCTTTATCCCGTATCTATGCAGCAGATCATGGACATCGCAGACAGCGGGAAGATCATGCCGCCTAAGGCAACCTGGTTCGAGCCGAAGCTCCGTTCCGGTCTCGTCATCCACAAGCTGGATTAATGTGAGAACAGTGATTTTCTGAATGGATAACGATAAATACAGAACAATAAAAGAGAAGGCAATTGGCGAGGGATTTTACTCTGAAAAGCGGAGTAAGTTCCTCGCTTTTGCACATCATGTCGAGTCGGCAGAAGAGGCTCTGGAGATCATCAAGGAATATAAAAAGAAGTATTACGATGCACGGCATTGCTGTTATGCGTACCGTGTGGGGGCTGATGGCGCTGATTGTCGGGCCAATGACGACGGTGAACCTTCTTCGACTGCGGGAAAACCTATTCTTGGACAGATTGACAGTAATGGACTGACAAATACCCTCGTCTGTGTCGTCCGTTATTTCGGAGGAGTGAAACTCGGTACTGGCGGGCTGATTGTAGCCTATCGAGAAGCTTCCGCTGACGCCTTGTCGAACAGTAAGAAGGAAGAGCGGTTTGTAGAGGAAGAAGTAAAGTTTACTTTTACTTATCCCATGATGAATGATGTCATGCGAGTTGTAAAAGACATGAATCCGCACATCGTCAGTCAGCAGTTTGACAATACATGTGAAATAACGCTTTCTATTCGGAAAGGAAAAGCGGAAGAACTTCGTACACGGCTCAAAAATCTGTCCTTCGAGTGACCGAGTCCGATCGAATAGACGCATCCAATACGATTCAGGGATGTGTTGCAAAAAAGGTGAGGCAAGTCCGTCTGGGAAGGGAGAATAAGGTACAGGTTATTTTTTCATCGGTACTTCATAGAACATTTGTGGTTGCTGATAGGGGGGAAGGAGATGCTTCTTTTCCCAAATTCGATGTGTGGAGAAGTTGAGAGTATGTCGATAATCCCGGATCTTGTCAGGCTGCATGCAATTATCGTTTGAATAATTTGGCGTTTACAGTAGAATTGTTTACTTTTGCACTGTCAAATTAAGGAAGTATGGCAGAGTGACCGAATGCGCTGGACTCGAAATCCGGTATACGCCCTTACGCGTATCGGGGGTTTGAATCCCTCTACTTCCGCTTGTGAAGCCGTAAGCATTTTGTTTACGGCTTTTTTCTTGCTTGTGCTAAAGCCATACTAAATCCATAATAAGGGGACAGTAGATATTTAAGGGCAGCCAGTTTTGTGCTCGGAACAGTGGACTCTGCAAAAACGCAGTCCGTTCAGAAAACCGTTATTGATAATCAACAAGCAATATGCATTAAATTCTCCTACTTACAAAGCTGTTTTGCAGAGGTCTTGAAACTGTGATTTCCATGGGAATATGAGACTGTGCGTTCCTGTCCATGAGACTTTCTGATCCTCTAATCTGTTCATGTACGCAATTTTAACTTGTTTGCTGGAATCCGATTAAAGGATGATATGTTATGAATGCGCTGCACTGATCACCTTATATTTTTCTTCCTCGTTTATGACCTTTGAATTAATCTTTCGTTTATTAAATCTTATGACAATCTTGTATGGTATATCGTCTGAATTTGTATAAAAGAGGCGTCTGAATTTTATTCGCTCTCCAACGCCCTGTCTATCACGATCATTTATAGAATTAACAAGCTCTCTAATGTTTGAAGAAGATAAATAAGAATAGTCAGCTGTCCCGTCCGAGATGGAACCTTCCAAACTAGCTCTCCATCCCTTAAAATGGGAAGAAATAGTCTTGCCATTGCGTGTATAAATTTCAATAGATTTGATTCTCTCATCAATTCCCTTTAGACCGGGTTCAACCCCACCTCCAAAAAGAGTGAATTTTGAATGACATAATACGGTAGTAAAGCCTATCAAATAATATTTCTTTTTTGAGTTAACGGAGTCGCTCAAAGTGACAGCGTGCATACTTATCCCTGTGATCTTAAAGTTATTATACTGATAATCACAAGAAATGAAAGCCATTGCAGCCAATAAACAAATCATCTTCTTCATATAAATTATCATACAGTCATATAAGATTTGATGGATGCCATGTATCTGTCAAAAAGAGATTTACGAGGTCTGTTTTCTTCCAATGTCGGGAAACTTGCAAGTTTTTGTCGATTGAATACGATAATTTCACATGATGATTTGGAATGAAATCATCCGTTATATTGTCTTCCGTCTGTTTCTGTATTCATACATTCTAACCATACCTGACCTACTTTGACAGTAGTCGGATGCTTTTCATTCTCGTACTTGCAGGCGGAATTGTACAATTTCGACGTAGGCATGAAGTCGATACGCTGCAAAATTTATTGTCATATTCGCAAGGATGGGATTCACCGGTCATTCATGACTTTCTTTATACATATCCAGAGAGTGAAGGCATAAGTTATTAGACTTACGAAATCTGGTAAGAAGTTTTCAAGAAAATAAAGTCGTCTATCTATGTATATGCTTAATGAACCCAGGGAGAGAAGCATAGAAAAACTTCTGGCTAATATACACCAAGATAAAATGCCAACTGCCAGCACAGTTGGCAAGTGCTTAGATATATTTCTTTTCATGTTTTGCAAAATAATTTTAGGAAAGACATATTCATAAAGAGAATCCTTCTCCTTCTTTCAGCTGAATAGTGAGGAAAAGATGTGGTCCACAACACTTTTTGGGTGAATTCCCCCGATTCTGCCCATGATGGGCATCCGGGGGATTTTCTACAAAAGTACAAATAACATACCACTTTGGAAAACAATTAATTATGAATTTACAGGATATCCATAATTAAGGGTAACTGATGAAGACCTTCTCTTGTTTGCTATACTTGTCAATATGCTAAAGCTCACGGAAAACTTTCTTAATCGATAGGTCTTATAGTTTCTCTTCCCTTATATTTCTTTTTAAGTGCTTGTATAAAATCAAACCATTTATCTTTGAATTCTTTTTCGTCCATATCTTCACCCAAAAATTGTTTCCTAAGGATCTTTTCGCATTCTTTAGCATACTCATGGTCTGCTTTGTCACATTCTGCAGGATAGCATTTGCCAAGAATAATACAGTCTTTGAACAATGAAACGACATTTTGCTTTAGTTTCAATTCCTCAACGACTACTTTAGGCTTCCAAAAGAAAATTTTCTTTCTCAAGGATTCATTTATAGCCTTAGCATTTCTGACACTAGAACGATAGCCCTCTATCTGACGAATGTATTTGTCGAACTCGTAATACGGAATATCCTGCTCTTTTATTTGATATGCAAGATTACGACCTTTGCGAATGTCATTTACAGCTACTTCGCTAATTATATAACTGGTAGTCAAGTTCGAATATTTACTATAGGGAATATCAAAGTGTCTCTTCTCGGGGGACGGCTTGGGAAAGAACAATTCTGTTGTTATTATTTCTGTTGAATTATCTGGCAGAACACCTTCTGCATGTCCTTCAATTCCAGCCATTGTAATGCCAAATTTAAGTTTCATTTTCACATCCTCTATAGTCATATAAGATGCGATATGATAGTCTTTAAGAGTTTCAGAGGCACCACAGTCATAGGGGTCAAATATTGAAACTTCGAAGGCAACATATTTATCGTTTGTCAATTCTCTTACAGTGAACTTATAGAGATTGATTTCGAACATTTTACCTATTTGTTTCTTAGCAAAAGCCTTTTTCTTTTTAAATAAAGAATCTGATATACCACCTATAAACTTCTCTTTTGTACAATACTGCACTTCAATTGTTGTACCAAACACATACAATTCTTCATCGTTAGTTTCTTCTGAAAACATCATTGCAATGCGATGTGGCGTATAGTCCTCATGCTCGCAAAACCTGATTTCTTTAAGTATTGCTCTCATAATTTTTGATTTAATTGTCTTGTAAGTTTTTTTAAACAGTGACTTCTTCAAAACTTGACACACACCCTAACTTTACTGTAAACCTGAACTCGGGATAAGAACAATCAGTAAAGGCTGGCAACCTCATTATATTTTTGTATTTTTTTTAGTTGAAAATCAAATATTTACAACAAATATGATATATAATCTCCAAGACCTCATTATATTTTTGTATTTTTTTACCTTAATTCCGCAGCACAACTTCTTGTGAGAAATCCAAGTGCCTGAGAAACAAAGTCCTCAAAACACTTGGATATGTCAGAATTTTCACCTATCTTGGTGCTGCAAACATAACAAGCAAGCAAAAAACTGACATGACAAAGGTAGCAATTAAAAACGAGAATATCACTTCCTTCGGAGGAATTTATCATATCATGGACATTTTTTCAAAGCTGGGATTTGAAAAACTTACCGAATCCGTGTTGGGCAGACGCGGATGCAGCGGCAAGGCATTCAGCCATGGAAGCATCCTGGGATCTCTCTTCTTCAGCTACCTTTGTGGTGGGGATTGCCTTGAGGATATCAATGCACTTATAGGGCAGTTCAAGCAGAGACCCGGCACGCTATTGCCCGGTGCCGACACTGTGGGGCGCGGACTGAAGGTGCTTGCCGAAAAGAATATTGTCTACAGGAGCGAAACCTCCGGCAGGTCTTACAGTTTCAACACTGCAGAGAAGCTGAACACCTTACTTTTACGGATGATACGGAGGATGGGGCTTATAAAGGCGGGCAGCCATGTTGACCTGGACTTTGACCACCAGTTTGTTCCTGCCCGCAAGTTCGATGCAGTATGGGTCTTCCGGAATTTGGAGTGATAATAATTAGTTATTAATAATCAACTACTTACACCATTGCTCATATATGTTAAACCCTTTATATACGGAGAATTATAATCATAATGTGCTAATTAGTAGTGCAGGAGTTACTATAACTTATAGATTCACTTCATTTAGTCTAAATCCATTATTAATGAGAAGGTTATGAAGAGATTTTTGTCTCAAACTTTGAGTATCATTCATAGGTTATCACTCCAAATGTCGGATGAACCATTTATTGTCATATTCGCAAGGAAGGGATTTACCGGTCATTCATGACTTTCTTTATACATATCCAGAGAGTGAAGACATAAGTTATTAGACTTACAAAATCTGGTAAGAAGTTTTCAAGAAAATAACGTCGTCTATCTATGTATATGCTTAATGAACCCAGTGAAAAAAGCATAGAAAAACTTCTGGCTAATATACACCAAGATAAAATGCCAACTGCCAGCACTGTTGGCAAGTGCTTAGATATATTTCTTTTCATGTTTTGCAAAATAATTTTAGGAAAGACATATTCATAAAGAGAATCCTTCTCCTTCTTTCAGCTGACTCGTGAGGAAAAATCATTTTTTTTTTAGAATAAAATTATCTGCTGCTATATTTCTCCTGTTCTTCACAATGAATCTATATTTTCCTTGGGGCATATATCCACTTGATATTAATGAAGTAATATTGAATTCCTGCCTATAATGGCATCTTTTCTTTGAATTCATTTCCCTCTACATAAAGAAAAGCTTGTCAGTATCTTTTCTTTTATAGAGTTTAGTTAGAACGGCAATTAAAAAAAGAACAATATACACGTATAAAATTTTAGCGTCATCAGAAAAACAGGGGTGAATGGTGTAAGCTGCATCAGAAACAGCATTTCTACTTTCAACTATAGGGGGAGTGTAATAAAACTTAATATTGTCTGGAAGATAATCTATCACCATTCCTAAAACATAAAAAAATATCCAAAACAGTGTACTTTCAATCACGCATACCCATTTGCTTCTCATCCATATTCTATTTATCTTAGTGAAATACAGCATCCATAGGAAAAAAACATTTAACCAGCCAAGATACCCGAACGTAATAAAAGAAAGAATAAAAAGACCATTTATCATTTCTGTCATTCTATCCGGGAAAATGGTTTCTTGACGGGCTCCTGCCAGAAGAGTTGTAATGATATATAAAATTATTTGCATCCCCCAAAAGATAAGGAGAGAAATAAAGGATGTGTATAGAAAGAATTTAAATTTCTTCATTTTCTTAATGACTGTTTTGGAGGCCTTCCGTTAAATCCATAGATTGGAAATAGAATAAAGGTTTATGCACTTGCAGGGTATGACTGTCCAAAATCAGATGGTCTTGCAAAGGAGGATAAACTGCAGAAAAGACAAATAGATACGATGTCTGCCCATCAGTCTGTCTTTCCGTCTTCTACAAACAACTTGTTCCCATATCATCGGAGCTTGTAAACATTTTTATGCAGTTCAAAACTGACACATGCTCTTCAAGCTTCTAAAAGATGCCTGATTGACTTGCAACAGGTGCTCATTTAGCGTGTTACTAACGCCCTTTTGCCCCCCAATCAAGCACCTTTTTGGAATGGCTTGATAACAGGTTGATTGACTGCCGGTTACATACTTGCTTTATGCACATGTTTATTATATTTGCAGATGATTCGTTTGAAATTATGTAATGGTTTTTCAAAATCTTATCTGTATTTCAACGTATTAAAATGAAAAGGTCTTTGTATCGGAGGATGATATCAGGAGAGACAGTTGACGGTCTTGGCTATATTTTTTTAATGGATAACTCTGTTTCTTCCGTTATTAAGGCTATACGAAAAGCATCCACGCATTTAATGGAAGAATCTTTTTTATTCTTAGTCTCATCAATCTATTGCTTATAAACTTTCTTCTATCGTCTTGTATCAAATCCCCCCTTCGGACTGTCTCTGTTGAATTTGTGCGGCATACCTAAGTTGGCATGCTATTCAAAGCTTACACATCTTATATAAGGCTTACTTATTTCCGGGTGTTTAATGTCATAATTTACTGCTATCGTATCTCCACTTTTGATCGAATTAAAAGCTCCTGTTCGTTTTTCAGAACCTTTGAATTCTTTTCCATTGACTCTGTATGTATAAGAAAAGCAGGGACGGTAATGAGCGTAATACAAGTCCTCTATTATTCCAAAAGTCACAGAGGGGTTTTTCGTGATTTCATTATTTTCCCATATGTGGTAAATTGGAATTGCAAGAAAGGCCAAAAGGGCAAAGCATGATATGATTTTATTTTCTTTATTCATTGATGCCTTCTAATATTTAAAATTTTACTCTTGTGCTGTCTTGCTTCGTTTGATTCCTCACAACTTCTCGTGAAGGAGATGGATGATAATTAAAAGCGTCTCATAGATAGCCGGTTGTGTATGAGCTGTTGCGACCGTAGACGTTGTTAAACAATCCTGTACCGATACGGCTGGTGTACTTGTCACATTTCTCCATCCTCCGTAACAGTAGCTTTAAAACCTCTGTATAGCTAAAAGCGTTATTCATCTAAACAATAAAATATCGAATAGACAGCCGTAGGTTTTAGTCCCATAGACAAGATGTCGTTTTTTGATAAGTTGCTTACTGATTCTGCCTCCTTAAGAATAACGAATTCCTTTTCTTCCAACATCTTTTTTAAGGTAAAAGACAGACATTTGTTCCCCCCTTCAGAGCTATGCCGATGTATTTTATAAAAAATAATATCACCCGAAAAATAGTAACAAGATATTAATTGACTGCGACGATTCTTAGGATAGTAAAACGCACCTGCGGAATGTACAAGAGTACCATCATATCCATATTCAAGATCAGATAAATAGAGATCTCTTTTATAAATACCTCTTTGTGCATCCAAAGCAAAATCCATATTAAGAAATTTCCGATATTCTAAAGTGTCAAAAGGATTGATCCATTTACGAATCTTAGAGTTATCTTCTATCCTCATATAGAACGGATAAGTTTTCCCTTTTATCGAAATCGTATGTCCTTTACGTATATAACATAATCCGTTAGAGGATAACTCGTAATACCCTTTTATAATCCCTTTTTCTACATGGATGGATTTAAAAGTAGTCTGCGCATTAAGCACTATTGCGGGTATCAGAAAGAGGACAGCCCATACCGTTTAATTTCTGTATTTCATAATTCCCGTTTAGATGAATATTTACTGTTTACTCTAGAAGAATGATTATCAGGAACTGCTTGTAATATCAGTCCAATGCCATATGATAACTCCTGTGGATTTATGGAATATTTTACCGTGGAGTCCTTATGCCTCCCTCTATTAAACTCTGTTCTGACAAATCTTCTGCAAGCATTTATTCAGAACCGCCACTGTCAATGTAAGACTTAAAGTATTCAATACCATTTCAAATAGATTTTTCTCTACTTCACTATGGAAGATTAACTCACTCGAAAAAATCTGATTAATCCGTAAGCAATTGCAATAATACCAGCTTCATAGCCACCAATATGCCATGAATATTCAATCGTAAGACCAGGGGAAGGCTTGTTCTTGTCACGATATGTAAAAATGAAGAAAACAACACCAAACAATATTGCACAAATTCCATGATATTCATTAACAAGTATAGCTATTACAGCTAATATCACCATGAGACATCCAATACATAAAGAAAATAAACTTAAAGGTTTTATCGATCGTATTCCATTCTTTGCTATACGATATACAATGATGGCACCTGCAACAAGGGATAATGAATCCCAAATATAATCACAATACATCATATTAATTTCCGTTTTGCTCACTTCCTATATTCTCTTTTTTCGATAAGTTTATCTGTTAGCCGTTGTAGGCGTGATTATCTGTGATGTAAGACATGCTGACGAGGTGATCACCGTGATAGAAGAATGTTTCTTCACGTGTCGTGTCGTTAGGGACGTAAGCCGTAATCGGCCTGCGGATCGTCGGGACCGATCGGTCATCCCGAGAGACCAAGGGGGCGGGATGGGGGAGATTGAAGATGCGGGAAAAGAATCAAAATCCGGGGGACGTAACTTCCCTTCTGTGACGTTCATCACAGTATAGGGAATTTCTTCTCCATCACAAACCGACCTCCACCGTAAGGCTCTATACCCGCAGACGTCCCATGTCATGTGTTATGTTGTGGATACACCGTTGCAAAGTCTGTCCTCTCCAAAGTTTTACGGAGGAACGCACACACCCGTGGCAAACCACTTTCAAGAGCAAATATACAACTTTATTTTGTAAATACACTATTGAACGGATTGAAAACAAAGATTAGCCCTATCCATTCATTCTGCATCCTGTTTTCCAGCTTTTTGGTTAGGTCCTGATATGTTCTTCTTTGTTCTGTTCTGTTTTGTTTTTGATTTCATCTGCTGTCACTTTTCATATTCAGCCTAACCGGATTTCTATCATCAGGTTAAGCAAATCTCGAAAGTGACAGAAGTGACAGCAGACTTTGAAAAGCATTTTCCAGTCTTTCCTGTTGGCAGTACTTCTCGTCTTGCATTTCACTACTGGCGGCTCCTGTACCGTCAGCAGATTGGAAGCGTGTGTGCCCTCAACACACTTGATGTCGACAGCAAACACAACCGGTGCCGAGCATCGGCACATCGGCAGGAGGTGGAAAGAGTTGCATGCCAGTCCATACAACACATATCGTAAGAGACAGATTCCAGAATCATCTGGCGAGTGGCTGCTGTACGGCAATACCCGGGAAAGAAAGGGAAGACTGGGAATCGATGAAAGTCGGGGGGTAAGGCATGTTCTGAAAAAGCAAGTCGGTCTGTCGTTGATAGGGTGGAGAGTCGTCTATTTTTGTGCTTTCTCATGCGGGATTTCCTGCTTTTCCATTCTGCTGCATCCTTCCCTGTGTCCTTTCAAGAAAGAAGCAGGGTCTGATCGCCTGAAAAGCAAACCCCCATCGTGGATAATTCCTGAATATGCCAAAAAGGCAATGGGCGTCGATGAAGCGCATTAAGCAATTCATCAACGCCCATCTATTATCAGGCATTCTGAAAAATCTATGTCGGTCTGTGTCTGTCGCTGATAAGGATATTGCCGACTTAAGCCCCTTCGAACTCCCGGAGGAAGCGGGTGTCGTTTTCGGAGAAGAGGCGGAGGTCGCTGACACGGTACTTGAGGTTGGCGATGCGCTCGACACCCATGCCGAAAGCGTAGCCGGTATAGACGCTGGAGTCGATGCCGCAGGCCTCAAGGTCGTGCGGGTCGACCATACCGCAGCCG
Source organism: Prevotella multiformis DSM 16608 (assembly GCF_000191065.1). GTDB lineage: Bacteria > Bacteroidota > Bacteroidia > Bacteroidales > Bacteroidaceae > Prevotella > Prevotella multiformis. The sequence goes on along the minus strand of NZ_GL872282.1, from coordinate 122,432 downwards.
AGAATCTCCACCCAGCCGGTGTGTTTGCAGAAGCCGCATCCCTCGCCGCCGCAGATATTGCAGCTGATGTCCATCTCGGCACTCGGCTCGGTGAATGGGAAGTAACTCGGGCGGAGGCGTATCTTCGTGCCGGCACCGAACATCTCACGGGCAAAAGTGAGCAGCACCTGCTTGAGGTCGGTGAAGCTGACGTTCCTGTCTACATAGAGCCCTTCTACCTGATGGAAGAAGCAGTGGGCGCGTGCCGAGATAGCCTCGTTGCGGTAGACGCGGCCCGGACAGAGCACGCGGATCGGCGGCTTGTGGGTAGACATATAATGTGCCTCGTCGTTGGAGGTATGGCTGCGGAGAAGCACGTTCTTCGTCACGTCCATCGTATTGCTGCGCTCGATGAAGAAGGTGTCCTGCATATCGCGTGCCGGATGGTCGGCGGCGAAGTTCAGCATGGTGAACACGTGCTGGTCGTCGTCAATCTCCGGACCCTGATAGAGCGTGAAGCCCATCCGTGCGAAGATGTCGATGATTTCGTTCTTGACAAGTGTCAGCGGATGCCGTGTACCCAGGCTGATGGGGTAGGCGGTGCGTGTAAGGTCGATGTCGTCGCTCTGTGCCTCGCTGGTCTCGAGCTGGTCCTTCAGCTCGTTGATTCTGTTCTGTGCGAGCTGCTTGAGTTCGTTGATTTTCATGCCGACGGCCTTCTTCTGGTCGGCCGCCACATTCCGGAACTCACTCATCAATGCGTTGATTTCGCCTTTCTTGCTGAGGTATTTCAGTCGGAGCTGTTCCACGTCGCCGGCATTCTGTGCCGTAAGTGCGCTCACTTCCTTGAGAAGTTCTTCTATCTTGTCTAATAGCATACTGCTTGGTTATTTTCCTGCAAAGGTACGATTTATAATCGGAACGGAGAAATTACCCTGATATAAATTTATGTTTTTCCTGTCTTATTAGAAATAAATATCGTACATTTGCAGGAAATTTGAGACGAATAAAACGAGCGTATGAGAAAAGCATTTTTACTTGTTGTATGTGTCTGTGTGGCCATGATGGCGGTCACCACAGGCTGTTCTAACAGGAAGGTTGAAGCGGCGGACAGTTCCAGTACGGATTCTGCCATGGCGGCGGACAGTGACACCGCTGATACCGTCGACTCTGCTACGGAGGTGATTGCCTCCACGCCGATGCCGAAGGCAGCCGACCAGCTGTTTGATGACTTCTTCTTCAATTTCATTGCCAACAGGAAGCTGCAGCGCAGCCGCATCAAATTTCCGCTGCCGGTTGTCAACGGCGGGAAGACATCAGAGCTGATGCGCAGCCAGTGGAAGACCGACCATTTCTTCCGGCCGCAGGGATATTACACGCTGATTTTCGACAACGAGAAGCAGATGAAGTATCCGAAGGCAACAGACCTGGACAGTGTGATTGTCGAAAAGATCCACTTGAGGAAAAGAACCGTGGAACAGTACTGGTTCGACCATCAGGATGGGAAATGGAAGCTGAACAAAATCTGTACTATCGGTTTCAAGCAGAGCTATAACGCTTCGTTCTTCACGTTCCTTTCCCGCTTCTTTGCCCACAGCGGCAGGGGCTTCGTGAAGAATCCGCTGGCCTATTCAGGACCCGATCCCAATGGCGAGGAGGTCGCGACCATCAATACCACCATCCCTGCCGGGGAGTGGTCGTCGTTCCTTCCGGAAGTACCGGGCGAGATGATTTACAATATCCTCTATGGCCAGAAGTACTCGGAGTCGGACCGCAAGATTCTTACTTTCCGCGGACTGGCCAATGGAGCGGAGACGCAGCTGTTCTTCAGACGGCACGGAAAGGACTGGCGGCTGGAGAAGATCGTCGCTTATTGACGGGAAGGCCCTCTGCCTGATCATCGGTAGCGGGTCTTTCTTTAGCATATACCCAACTTTACAATGCCTGTTGCTTATGAAAAGTGAACGTCAGAAAGCCTTGGATGGTGAGTTCTTTAATGCTGTCGACCCGGAATTGCAGCAGATAATATTACGTACGAAACGCTTATTGCGTAAGTTGAACGATTGCGACTATGCCGACCACGAGGGCAAGCGCAGGATTTTTGAGCAGCTGTTCGGCTCTGTCGGTGAGCCGGTTCATATCGATGTTGATTTTCATTGTGAGTATGGTGTCAATATCCACTTGGGCGACTGGGTCGTTATCAATATGAACTGTACGTTTGTAGACAATAACCGTATTGACATCGGCAATCATGTTCTCATCGCTTCAGACGTGAAAATCTATACAGCCGCGCATCCTGTCACTGCCGGAGAACGGATGATTCCCGGCGGAGGGTGGAATATCTATGCCCGACCTGTCAAGATAGAAGACGGTGCGTGGATTGGCGGCGGAGCCATCCTCCTGCCCGGTGTGACGATAGGTCGTAATGCCGTGATAGGCGCAGGAGCAGTGGTGACAAAGGACATACCTGCCAATGCTGTTGCTGTCGGCAGTCCGGCAAGGGTCATCAGATACCAGGAAGAATAGTTCCTTGTTATAAGTTATGAACAGAAACAAAGGCAACGCCAAAACGGAATAAGTTAAAATGAAGATAGAGTGTGACTATAGTCTGTTAGAGCATAACACGTTCGGCATTGATGCAAAGTGCCGGCGTTTCGTTGAATACGAGTCCGTGGAGGAGGCGCAGGAGGCTGTGCGTTCCCTGAAGGAAGAAGATCATCCGTTGCTGATACTCGGCGGCGGCAGCAACCTGTTGCTTACGGAAGACTATAAGGGGACGGTACTCCATTCGGGTATCTCGTTTATAGAAGACGTGGGCGGCGGGCGTGTACGTTGTGGGTCGGGTTACGTGTGGGACGACTTCGTAGCGTATTGTGTTTCCCATGGGCTTTACGGTGCAGAGAACCTTTCGATCATCCCCGGTGAGTGCGGTGCGAGTGCCGTACAGAACATCGGGGCGTACGGTGCGGAAGCCAAGGACCTGATAGAAGAGGTGGAGGCTGTGGAGATTGCCACAGGCAGGGTGCGTCACTTCAAGAATACGGACTGCGGGTACAGCTACCGTCAGAGCCGCTTCAAGCATGAGTGGCGCAACAAGTACCTCATTACGTCGGTGACCTACCGTCTTTCCAGCACCTACAGGCCCAGGCTCGATTACGGCAATATACGCACGGCACTGGCAGAACGAGGTATTGCACACCCGACGGCAGACGAGCTGCGACAGACGATTATCGCCATCCGTAATGCCAAACTTCCCGACCCCAAGGTGACGGGGAATGCGGGCAGCTTCTTTATGAATCCCATCGTCTCCAAGGAGAAATACGATGAACTGGCGGCGCAGTACGAGCGTATGCCTCACTATACAATAGACAGTACGCACGAGAAGATTCCTGCCGGATGGATGATCGAACAGTGTGGATGGAAGGGCAGGTCGCTCGGCCGTGCCGGTGTCTACGATAAGCAGGCACTGGTGCTGGTCAACCTCGGGGGTGCTGCCGGGGCCGATGTTGTCCGTCTCTTTGAAGCCATACAGCATGACGTAAAGGAGAAGTTCGGTATTGAGATACATCCGGAAGTGAATGTGGTGTGACCTCCCCCTGACCCTCCGAAGGGAGGGAAGTGCCTGGCGGAAGCAAGTCCCCTGACCGTCCAAAGAGAGAAGAAGGGCTGATGGGAGCAAAGTCCCCCTCCATCTTTGTAGGAGGGAGGGAGCAATGTCTGTGACTTGCCGGATGGAAGGATTCTTCTTGGTGCCAGAGTATATATATGGAGGACGTATCATATAAAATAAGGTGTGTCATGCGTAATAACGAACGCCTCAGGGTGATGGGAGTATTACGGTGACAGCGGCTTTTATTTCAAAAACGACAAATCTTTTGGACAGACAGCAATCTTCAACCGGTACACAGTCCGTCAGACCTTCCCTTCCTTTCGGAGGGGGCGGGGATGGCTTCTCCTCTTCTTCGGAAGAAGCGGGGGGCACCTTGACTTTCCTGGGCACAGGTACTTCCAACGGCGTACCCGTCCTGGGCTGCACCTGCGAAGTCTGCAAGAGCAGTGACCCGCATGACAGCCGGCTTCGTACCTCGGCCTTGTTGGAGACCGTCCATACCCGCATCATCATCGACTGCGGACCCGACTTCCGGCAGCAGATGCTGCCGCAGCCTTTCCGGAAGATAGACGGACTGCTGATAACACACATCCACTACGACCATGTGGGCGGCATCGACGACGTACGTCCCTATTGCAGGTTAGGCGACATAGATGTCTATGCCAATGCAGACACCTGTGGCGGACTGCGGCATAATTTCCCCTATTGTTTTGCCGAACACCTCTATCCCGGTGTTCCCAAACTGAACCTCCATGCCCTTCCACCTCATTCCCATATACGGATCGGCGACATAGAGGTGGTGCCTGTCAACGTGATGCACGGCAGGCTGCCCATCTTCGGCTATCGTTTCGGGAAGCTCGCCTACATAACGGACATGAAGACGATGGACGATGCCGAGCTTCCTTATCTCGAAGGGGTCGAGACCCTCGTGGTGAACGCACTTCGCTGGGAGCGGCCGCATCATTCGCACCAGCTGATACCGGAAGCCGTCGAGTTCAGCAGGCGGATAGGTGCCAGACGTACTTATCTTACCCATCTCACCCATCAGGTCGGATTGCATGAGGAGGCGCAGCGACGGCTTCCCGACGGTGTGTTCCTTGCCTATGACGGGTTGAGAATCAAGGTGTAGTCGCCCGGACGGATTTTTTTTCCTGTTCACACATCGGGCACAGAATGCTATAAAACACCTCAGAGATGTTAATGCTGTGAGAAAGGCAGAAGCTGATACAGGAGAAGCAAGCCCGTCAGGATGCAGTACCTGATTCATCAGGATGGGATGGGACGACTGTCCGATGGAACTTGGTGGGATGGGCCGGCCGAGTTCTTTTTCTATCGTATGTCATGTCCTTTGACACGTTTTTTCTTCTTAACCTATCAGGAGATACCGCACGAAGATACAAGGGACGGCCAGTTTGAGAGGGGCAAATCGGCAATGTGGAATTTGGATGCAAACCTTATAATTTGCCTGCGATAGTTTGTTATTTCATGCTTTTTTACTATCTTTGCGGGCGAAATGAAAAAGGGGCTGTTCTATATCGTACTGTTGTTCTTCCTGTCCGTCTTCGATGCGACGGCAGGGGTACGGCCGGTGGTATATGCCGACAGTGTCCAGGTCTCTCTCTTGACCTGTTCTCCGGGTGAAGAAGTCTGGGCGCAGTATGGACATACCGCAATCCGTTATCTTGACAGGAAGAGCGGGGAGGATATAGCCGTCAACTATGGCATCTTCTCCCAGGACCAGCCTTATTTTATTCCTCGTTTTATCCTCGGACTGACCGACTACCGCATGGGAGTCGAGCCGATGGATATGTTTCTCGCACAGTACCGTTACGAGGGGAGGGGTGTCATAGAACAGGTGCTGAACCTGTCGGCGGAAGACAAGCAGGCTATCCACAGTGCCTTGCTGGAGAACATGAAGCCCGAGAATGTCGTCTATCGCTATAATTTCTTCTACGACAACTGCACGACGAGGGCGCGCGACATGCTTGTCAATCACCTGCATGGGAAGGTCACCTATCCGGTCGCTGACAAGCCGGAAACGTTCCGTTCGATGTTGCACAGGTGGAACCATGATTACGAATGGTCGCAGTTCGGGGAAGATCTGTTGCTTGGTGTGAATGCCGACCGCAAGACAACAAAGGCCGAGCAGCAGTTCCTTCCGGACAACCTAAGGTGTGACTTCGAAAAAGCTACCTATAACGGCAGGCCTCTTGTAGCGGAGACGCATACCCTGCTGCCTCCACAGAAGAAAGACATCGAGAGCGGTTTCCCACTTTCCCCGTTGTCTGTCTCCCTCCTGTTCGTTCTCCTCTGCGTCGTGATGATGACGTTCAGCAACCTTAAACGGCAGTTGTATTGGGGCTGGGATGCCTTCCTTATGCTTGTGTCGGGCCTGTTGGGAATGATCTATTTCATCATGCTTTTCTCCCAGCACCCCTGTGTAAGCCTGAATGTGATCATCTTCTTCTTCAATCCGCTTCCACTCTTTTTCCTTTACAGTACTGTCAAAAAGAAGAGAGATACTTGGTGGAAGATATGGAGCATCCTCATTGTCTTAGGGTTCGCCGGTTGTCTTTTCCAGCGTGTCTCCGTACCGGTATTGATTGTGGCATTGTTCTTGCTGCTGCATTGCATATTACATTTACGAATAAGCCGTTCGCTCAAGCGCGTGGCTCAAAGAGAAAAGGCACATGAATAAGTATATCACCGCTTTACTTGTCGTTCTGGCGGCAACAGGGGTCGAGGCGCAGGGCTGTCAGTCTGTGCTGAAGATCGCGTTGGGTGATGTCAACATTGAAGACCTCTGTCACCAGCAGGCCTTCAAAGGTGTCGGCCAGGATCTTCTCTCCGTCCTCGAAGCCTTTAAACAGATCAAGGAAGGCAAAGAAGTCGATCCGGCACAGAGCAAATTGGTCTATACTGCGGACCGCCCTGAAGGGCTTTTAGCAGCGTCAACATCTTATTCACATATTCATCAGGAGCAGCAGCTCTTTCTTCCCAATCCCTCCTTGACGACGGGGATTCAAATCCGTGCCCCCAGTCTGGTATCTTGATTTAAACAGGACGGGACCATCGTGTCCGCCTGTTTGCATGAAGATAAATTGTCCAGAGGAAGAACCACCTCTTTTTTTAATCAAACATCCGATAAGTACGTCGCAGGCAGAGACTTTGTTCCAGCAGGGCTGTAATGTCTTTGCCCGGACAGTATCTCGTTCTCGGATTTCCGGTTGTGTGGGAATCCTGTTCCCGACTATGTGGGAATCTTATTCCCAACCGTATGGGAATCTTGTTCCCAGCCCTTGGGACGCTTGTTCCCGACCGTTGGGAACACCTTTCCCGACCACAGGGACACATCGTGACCAGACGATAGTGGAACGGGAGGGAAGATGGTACTGACAGTCAGTGTACTGTCGGATGAAATAAAATTTATAGTAGAAATGAATTTCAATAAGATATTAAAAGCGATTTTCGGTGACAAGTCAGCACGTGACATGAAGTTGATCCAGCCTTATGTGGATAAGGTCAAGGCGGTATATCCGGAGATCAAGGCGCTCAGCAACGATGAGCTGCGTGCCAAGACAAAGGAGATACAGAAATATGTGCAGGATGCTGCCAGGGAGCAGCGTGAGCAGATAGCAGAGCTGCGTGCAAAGATCGAGGAGACCCCGATTGACGAGCGTGAGGAAATCTTCAACCAGATTGACAAGCTGGACAAGGAGGCCCTCGACAATTACGAGACGGCACTCAACGAGGTGATGCCGGTCGCCTTCTCCATCGTGAAGGATACGGCACGCCGTTTCTCGGAGAACGAGGAAACGGTCGTCACGGCAACCGATTTCGACCGTGAACTGGCAGCTGACCCTGCCAAGGACTTCATCACGATCGATGGCGACAAGGCCATTTACCACAACCACTGGACAGCCGGCGGCAACGACCTGAAGTGGGAGATGGTACACTATGACGTACAGATCTTCGGCGGTGTCGTCCTGCATCAGGGCAAGATCGCCGAGATGGCGACAGGCGAGGGCAAGACCCTCGTTGCCACCCTTCCGGTGTTTCTCAATGCGCTCACCGGCAACGGTGTCCACGTCGTAACCGTCAATGACTATCTGGCAAAGCGTGACTCCGAGTGGATGGGGCCGCTCTATATGTTCAACGGACTGTCCGTCGACTGTATCGACAAGCACCAGCCGAACTCGCCGGCACGCCGCAAGGCCTATCAGGCAGACATCACCTTCGGTACGAACAACGAGTTCGGATTCGATTACCTGCGTGACAACATGGCCGTGTCGCCGGCCGACCTCGTACAGCGTCAGCACAACTATGCCATCGTCGATGAGGTCGACTCGGTGCTGATCGACGATGCCCGCACGCCGCTCATCATCAGCGGTCCTGTGCCCAAGGGTGACGACCAGATGTTCGAGGAGTTCCAGCCTCTGGTACAGAGTCTTTATGAGGTGCAGCGCAAACAGGCTACCGAACTCCTGTCGGAGGCCCGTCACAAGCTGGCGGAGGCACAGAAGAATGCCGGTGACAAGGCTGCTTCCCAGAAGCTGCAGGAAGAGGGCTTCCTTGCTCTTTACCGCTCGTTCAAGGCCCTGCCGAAGAACAAGGCACTCATCAAGTTCCTTTCCGAAGAAGGCATCAAGGCCGGCATGCTGAAGACGGAAGAGTTCTACATGGCCAACAACAACCGGGAGATGCCGAAGGCCGTCGAACCGCTCTACTTCGTTACAGACGAGAAGATGAACTCCTGCGACCTTACCGACAAGGGTACGGCATGGCTCGCCCGCCAGGTGAAAGACGACCAGCTCTTCGTCCTGCCGGATATTACGACGGAGCTTTCCGCACTCGAAAAGCAAAAGGACGACAAGGTGATTGACGAGCAGACTTACATTGACCGGAAGGATGCCATGATGGCTCATTACGGCGTGCAGAGCGAGCGTGTACACACCTTGCAGCAGCTCTTGAAAGCCTATACCATGTTCAACAAGGATGACGAGTATGTCGTCCTGAATGGTGAGGTCAAGATCGTCGACGAGCAGACAGGCCGTATCATGGAAGGCCGCCGCTGGAGCGACGGCCTGCACCAGGCCGTTGAAGCAAAGGAACACGTGAAGGTGGAAGCCGCTACGCAGACCTTCGCTACCATTACCCTGCAGAACTACTTCCGTATGTACCACAAGCTCGCCGGCATGACCGGTACGGCTTCCACGGAGGCTGGTGAGTTCTGGGACATCTACAAGCTGGACGTCGTCGAGATTCCCACCAACCGTCCTGTCATCCGCAAGGATATGGAGGACCGTGTCTACAAGACGGCCCGCGAGAAGTATGCCGCCGTCATCGACGAGGTGGACACCATGCGGAACCAGGGCCGCCCCTGTCTTGTCGGTACGACTTCCGTCGAGATCAGTGAGCTGCTGAGCAAGATGCTCACGATGCGCAAGATTCCGCACCAGGTGCTGAATGCCAAGCAGCACCTGAAGGAGGCGCAGATTGTTGCCGAGGCCGGACGGTCGGTGAATGGTCTCGGTGCAGTGACGATTGCCACCAATATGGCCGGCCGTGGTACCGACATCAAGCTGACAAAGGAAGTCAAGGATGCCGGAGGTCTGGCCATCATCGGCACTGAGCGGCACGAGAGCCGCCGTGTAGACCGCCAGCTCCGTGGTCGTGCCGGCCGTCAGGGCGACCCCGGTTCATCCGTATTCTATGTGTCGCTTGAGGACAAGCTGATGCGTCTCTTCGGCTCGGAGCGTATCGCCAAGGTGATGGACCGGCTGGGCTTCGAAGACGGCGAACGCATTGAAAGCTCGATGATTTCCAACAGCATCGAGCGTGCGCAGAAGAAGGTCGAGGAGAACAACTTCGGTATCCGTAAGCGGCTGCTGGAGTATGATGATGTCATGAACAAGCAGCGTACCGTCATCTACGAGAAGCGTCGTCATGCGCTGATGGGCGAGCGTATCGGTATGGACATCTCGAACATCATCTGGGACCGTTGTGTGAACATCATCGAAAAGAACGACTACGAAGGCTGCAAGGAAGAGTTTCTGAAGATTCTGACGATAGAGTGTCCGTTCACAGAGAACGAGTTCATGAACGTTGACCATGACGAGCTGGCGGAACGCAGCTTCCAGCAGGCCATGGAGGCTTTCATGCGCAAGACCGAGCGCATCCAGACCGTCGCATGGCCTGTCATCAAGCAGGTCTATGAAAACCAGGGAGCCATGTACGAACGCATCATGGTGCCCGTCACTGACGGCAAGCGTGTCTACAACATTCCCTGCGACCTGAAGGAGGCCTATGAGAGCGAGGGCAAGTCGGTCGTCAAACAGTTCGAGAAGGTCATCCTGCTCCATATCATTGACGACGACTGGAAGGAGAACCTCCGCCAGCTGGATGACCTGCGGCATTCCGTCCAGAACGCTTCTTACGAGCAGAAAGATCCGCTGCTCATCTTCAAACTGGAGAGCGTGAAGCTGTGGGACAACATGATCGACGACATGAACAACCGTACGGCGAGTGTGCTCATGCGCGGTCAGATTCCAGAGATGCAGCCGGCCGAGGAGGTGCAGGAGGCTGCCCCGGAGCAGCGTTCACAGCGTTACAATGAAGAGAAGGTAGACCTTGACGATCCCGGTCAGACGGCTGCCGCACGGCAGGATACCCGTGAGGGAGCGCAGCAGGCACGCCACACTCCTTACCGTGCAGACAAGATGCCGCGTCCTAACGACCCATGCCCCTGCGGCAGCGGCAAGAAGTTCAAGAACTGTCATGGTCGAAATATCCGTTAGTCAACTGATAAAGAAATTCGGGGATAAGACGGCAGTCTTTATCCCCGAATTCTGCTTTCCGGCGGGTGAAATCATCGGCCTTGTCGGTAATAACGGTGCAGGGAAAACGACACTGTTCCGCCTTATCCTGAATCTCGTCAAGGCAGACAGCGGCAAGGTGTTTTTCAATGTAATGGATAATTCCTCCGTGCCACGACACGGAAAAGACGGCGAGACCGCACAGCATATCTCTCATCTTGACGAAGCGTGGAAACAGTATGTTGCCGCTTATCTGGAAGAAGGTTTCCTCATCGATTTCCTTACGCCGAGGGAGTACTTTACCTTTATTGCCAAAGCAAACGGCATAGAGAAGCAAGATGTTGAGGGGCTTCTGGAAGATTACAGGCCCTTTCTCGGTGACGAGATCCTCGGCCGGCAGAAATATATCCGAGAGTTTTCTGCCGGTAATAAGCAGAAGATCGGTATTGCAGCCGCCTTGCTGCCTTCTCCGCAGTTTGTGATTCTTGACGAGCCTTTCAATTTCCTTGATCCGAGCAGTCAGAATCATTTGAAAACCCTGCTGTTGGAATATAAGAAACGCTGCCATGCGTCGATCCTCCTCTCCAGCCATAATCTTCATCATACGACAGATATAAGCGACAGGATTGTATTGATGGAGGACGGCTTCGTCATAAAGAACATTTCCGAGAGAACGGATGGGGCGATAAAGGAACTGGAAGACTATTTCCTGTAGAACATGGTTCTGTGGAAAATTCTGCAACCGGTGTACAGGCAGAGATGGCTTGAGAATGTGTCAATACTCAAAGCCCGGAAAGTTTCCTTTCCAGTTGACGGTTTCAATCCCTCATCAATCTTAAGACAACCGCTGCCATTGAGCCATCAGCTCTTTGGCAGCGGTTGTTCTTTACAACCGACTGACAGCTGTCTTTGGCCGGAATCGGGTTTTGACACATCCTCGTTTTATCCGCAATGGATTTTGCGTCGAACGGTATAGAGTTCCTTTGCCATCCCCGCGGAACGAGCGGTCAGGCCAGCTCTGACAGTTCCAGCCACCGGAGTTCCATTTCGTCTAATTGCTCTTTCAAAAGGGGAAGCCGCTTGCTTTTTTCGGTGAGTTCTTCCACAGACAGTCTGCCTGAACAGAGGGCTTCTTCAAGCTGTTTCTGCTCCGCTTCCAGCTGAGAGATCTTGTCTGAGAGCTGCTCGTATTCACGTTTCTCCTTGAAAGACATCTTCCGTTTCGTATGGTTGCGGTACTCCTTTCCGGCTGTCTCTTCCGTCTGTTTCTTTGATTTGAGGTTTTTCTGCTGCTCTTCCTCCTGGGATTTCATCTTCTGGAAATCACGGTACTGCGTGTAGTTGCCGGGGAAATCCTGTATTTCACCCTCTCCCTTGAACACGAGGAGATGGTCTACAACCTTGTCCATGAAGTAACGGTCATGCGACACGACGATGACGCAGCCGGGGAAGTCCTGCAGGTATTCTTCAAGTATCTGCAAGGTCTGGATGTCCAGGTCGTTGGTAGGCTCGTCCAGCACGAGGAAGTTCGGATTCTTCATCAGTACGGTACACAGGTACAGCTTGCGTTTTTCTCCACCCGACAGCTTATACACATAGTTGTGCTGTTCCTCCGGGGAAAAGAGGAAGTAGTTGAGGAACTGCGATGCCGTCATGTGCCTTCCGCCGCCCAGGTCTATGTAGTCGGCAATGTCCGTGATGATGTCGATTACCTTCTGGTCTTCACGGAACTGCAGACCTTCCTGTGAGAAGTAGCCGAAGCGGACCGTCTCCCCGATGTCGAACCTGCCGCTGTCCGGTGCTGTCTTGCCGAGGAGCATCTTGACGAAAGTGGATTTTCCGGTTCCGTTGTTCCCGACGATTCCCATCTTCTCGAACCGTGAGAAGTTATAATAGAAATTGTCGAGGATGATTTTGTCATCGAACTTCTTTGAGACATACTGGCACTCGAAGATTTTGCTTCCGATATACACGCTGGAGGACTTCAGGCGTATCTGTCTCTCTTCAATCCGCTGTTTGGCTTTTGCCTGTAGCTCGTAGAAGGCTTCTTCACGGTAGCGTGCTTTGTGCCCGCGTGCCTGCGGCATACGGCGCATCCACTCCAGCTCGGTCCGGTACAGGTTGTTGGCACGTGCTATCTCGGCCCTTGTGTTGTCGATGCGTTCCTGCCGTTTTTCCAAATAATAGGAGTAGTTGCCCCGATAGGTGTAGAGGGTCTGGTTGTCCAGTTCCAGGATGGTATTGCATACGTTGTCAAGGAAATAGCGGTCGTGCGTAACCATGAAAATGGTCTTGTTCCCACGGGATAGACAGCCTTCGAGCCATTCGATCATCTCCAGGTCGAGATGGTTTGTCGGTTCGTCGAGAATGAGGAAGTCGGGTTCCAGAATCAGCACGTTTGCCAGTGCGACACGTTTCTGCTGCCCGCCGCTCAGCTGTCCCATCGGCTGTTCCAGATCGTGAAGCTTCAGCATGGTAAGTATCTGCTTCGCTTTCAGGATGCGCTCCGGGTTTCCCTCATGATTGAAGCACGCATCCAGTACGCTCTCTTCCGGGTCGAACTTCGGGCTTTGTTCGAGCATTCCCACACGCAGGTCGTTACGATAGATGATCGAACCGCTATCATAACTCTCCTTGCCCGTGAGGATGGAGAGCAGGGTGGACTTCCCCGTACCGTTCTGTGCCACGAGCCCGATGTGCTGCCCTTCTGCAATGGAAAAGGAAATGTCTTTGAAGAGAACCTGTGCACCGAAACTTTTTGTCAGGTGCTGCACATCAAGATAAGGAATCTGCGCCATGCTCCTATTCTAATGTATTGTTGATTTGTTCGATATAGTCCAGCACCTCCTCTTTCCCTGCTTTCGTCTCTGCGGAAGTAATGAAGTAGGGTGGAAGTGCCTCCCATCTGTCTTCCAGTTTCTTCATCCACAGCAGGGCATTCGATTTCGCTTTGGAAGGCGACAGCTTGTCGGCTTTCGTGAAGATGATGGAGAAAGGAATGTTGCTTTCTCCCAGCCAGTCGACAAATTCACGGTCGATCTTCTGTTGCTCATGCCGGATGTCTATCAGTACAAATACATTGACAAGCTGTTTGCGCTGCAGGATGTATTGTGCGATCATCTGCTCCAGCTTGTTTCTCACCGTCTTGGAGTTTTTGGCATAGCCATATCCCGGGAGGTCGACCAGATACCACTCGTTATTGATGATGAAGTGGTTGATGAGCAGTGTCTTGCCCGGTTTGGCCGAGGTCTTTGCCAGTCCTTTGTGGTTGCAGAGCATGTTGATAAGACTTGACTTGCCTACGTTCGACCGTCCGATAAAGGCATATTCTGCTTTGGTGTCTGACGGGCATCTTGCTATTGACGGCGAAGATATGGTGAATTCTGATTTCTTAATGATCATAGTGCTGTTTATGTGTCTGTAAATTACTGCAAATTTACATAAAAAGTGTGATTTACAAGCCTGTGGAATCAAGAAAATGTTTTTTTCTTTAGGTGAAAGCTCATAAAAAGTTAATTGTTAGTAATGGTAAGTTGGTGGTTTTTTGTAATTTTGCAGTAGACAGGATGATTCGGTGTGGACAGTGGTCATGTTTTCCTGCCACGATTCCTGCTATTCTGCAAAAGACAATGTGTAAAAATGAAACAGATCAACTGGGGATTCATAGGTTGTGGAGAAGTAACGGAAAAAAAGTCCGGGCCTGCCTTCAATGAGGTGATGGGTTCGCATGTCGTCGCCGTGTTCAGCCGCAGCGAGCTGAAAGCCCGTTCATACGCTGAACGTCATGGCATCCAACGCTGGTACACAGATGCGCAGGCACTGGTGGACGATGCGGATGTCAATGCCCTCTACATTGCCACCCCTCCCTCTGCCCATGCCACCTTCGCCATTATGGCGATGCGCGCCGGAAAACCATGCTATATAGAGAAGCCGCTGGCGGCCTCGTATGAAGACTGTGTGCGTATCAACCGAATATCTGAACAGACCGGTGTACCCTGTTTTGTGGCTTACTACCGCCGCTATCTACCTTATTTCAAACGGGTGAAGGAGATTGTAGACGCAGGCGAACTGGGCAAAATCCTCACGGTGCAAGTGCGTTTTGCCGTCCCGCCCCGCGACCTGGACTACGAACAGAACACGCAGCTGCCGTGGCGGCTGCAGTCGCACATCTCCGGCGGAGGGTATTTCTACGACCTCGCCCCTCACCAGCTCGACCTTCTGCAGACGCTCTTCGGCGTCATCGTGAAGGCGCACGGCTATACCGCCAATCGTGTCGGGTTGTATAATGTGGAGGACACTGTGAATGCTGTGTTCCGCTTCGAGAACGGACTGACTGGGAGCGGCGCCTGGTGCTTTGCAGCCCATGAGAGCGCACGCGAGGACCGCATAGAAATCTACGGCTCCAAAGGCAGGCTGTCGTTCTCGGTCTACACATATTCACCTATCCGGCTTTGCACCAGTGAGGGGGTGAAGGAAATGGAAGTGCCCAATCCTCCCTATGTGCAGCTTCCGATCATCAAGTCGGTCATTGAGGACATGCAGGGATATGGCGCCTGCGACTGTACAAGTGTCAGTGCAACGCCGACAAACTGGGTGATGGACCGTGTTCTTGGGAAAATATGATGGCCTGTCTGGAAAATTTGTTCTCGATCTGTCAATTCACGATGAAGCAGCCCTTAATCCACAGGATCTGTCTTTTCGTTCTCCTTCTTGTAGCGGAAGAAAACACTTTGCATGCCGTTTCCATGCGGATGTCGTCCGACTGTACGACGCAGAGGACAGACAGTGGAAGGCTGCGAACCGTCGGCTGGCAGGCTTTGGATTCCGTGAGATGGATGCGCAGAGAAACGACGGCACACCGGTCCGGACACCATCACAACAAAGAAAGCCGGTTTGTACATAAATTCAACGAGATTGACACTGCTTACATAGAACCGCAACGGTACAACTTCGCCTTTATGCTGCAGAACACGAACACGTATGAGGTGTACCGCCTGAGCAGTTCGAGCGGACAGAGCATCACCTTTGCCCCCGAGGCTACGGTCCGTGTCGGACCGTATTTCGGCTGGCGGTGGATCTTCCTCGGCTATACGCTTGACATCAAGCATCTGGACTTCTGGCATAGAAACGACAGCCCCCGGCAGGAATATGATCTGAGCCTGTACAGTTCGATGATAGGGCTTGACATCTATTATCGAAAGACGGGAAATGATTACAAAATCAGACAGTTGTATCTGGGCAGGAAGGTTGATACGGATGCTGTCCGTGGCTGCGGCTTCGGCGGGTTGACCTCCACCATCAAAGGCTTCAATCTGTATTATATCTTCAACCACCGACGCTTTTCTTATCCGGCGGCCTTCAGCCAGAGCACGATACAACGCCATTCGGCGGGAAGCCCGCTGATCGGCATCGGATATACCCGCCACAGTCTGGATGTAGACTGGGAGGAACTGGGCAGGATCGTTGCCGACCGGATGGGCAGCCGGCTGGACGACACGCCGATCGACAGTACGCTGATGTTCAGTCAGGTGAAATACACGGATGTTTCGGTCAGCGGAGGATATGCCTACAACTGGGTGTTTGCCCATAACTGGCTGCTGGCGGGTTCGCTCTCCATGGCACTGGCGTATAAGCGGAGTACGGGCGATGTCACACACCGCAGTTTCTCTTTCAGCGACTTCAAGTTCAACAACATCAATTTTGACGGCATCGGACGTTTCGGACTTGTATGGAACAACAGCAGATGGTATGCGGGCATGAGCGCAGTCTTCCATGCCTATAATTACCGGCGAAGCAAGTTCTCAACCAACAATTTCTTCGGGAACGTGAATCTGTATGCCGGCTTCAATTTTGGCAGGAGGAAGATGAAGTAGAAGGCCGTGCAACAGGACTCCAGGGATATCGCTGTCCGGTGGACATTTCCCATCCGCCTGTCATCAGCCGCTTGCTTATAAAGATTCCATTGACCGGGAAGTCACCACCTCCGGCTTTCGTGCGGATGCCTGTCACCACCTGTTCTGTTGGTGGACACCATGCGTGCTGGGCGTCAACACCATTGCGGTCTGCTGCCGGTACGGAACCATTGTTTCGTGACAAAGGCGTGCTGCACGCTGCTGAAAATCAACGCAGCCAGTTGGAGGTAGAGGGCATGTCTTTCCGGACACTGTAAGGAACGGCCTGTTTAAGAGAATCTGCACACAGAACACCGTGCGATTTAAGCTCAACGAATGCACTGATTCTGAAGCTGTTTCCGAATCGTATTTAACAATTTGTAAAAGTTAGTATGATCATTGATTATGAGAATGAAACTGAAGTATATCTTTATCTTTCCGCCCCTGTTTGTCCTGACCGCATGCGGAGCGAAGAGCAGGCAGGAACAGCAGACTGTAACAGCCGACACAACAGACCTGATACGGCAGCGGTCATACACCGCTTCAGACAGAAAGATGACTGCGAGCGACACGCTGCCGACCTATGTTGACAGATTTTCAAAGGCTGACAGTATGCTGGTGTGCAGGATTCTGCGGGAAACCGTCCCTCTGCGGCGCCGGCTTTCTCACGGGCAGCTCATCTTGAAAGTTGCCAGGATTTTTGTCGGCACACCGTACGTGGCACATACACTGGACCGGAATACAGATGAGAAGCTGGTGGTTAATCTGCACGGACTGGACTGCACCACCTTCATAGAGACTGTAACTGCGTTGGTTTTGTGTATAGAAAGAGATGAAATCCGTTTTTCCGACTTCGTACATCAGTTGGAGCAGATACGTTATCGAGGCGGGAAGACCGGATACCTGAACCGTCTGCATTATTTCCACTGGTGGCTGGAGGACAATGTCCGCATGGGATTCATTGCGGAAATCAATACCCCCGTTCCTCCTTTTACAGCTGTCCAGACTCTGAAGATCAACTACATGACCCTGAATGCACCGGCATACGATATGCTGAAAAACAGTCCGGAGCGTGTCGCCGGACTGAAGAAACTGGAGGATGCAAGCAATGGAACGAGGATACGTTATATTCCCAAGAGCCAGCTGGGAAACAGCGGGCTGCTCAAAACGGTGGTCCGTGACGGAGACATAATTGCCATTGTAACCAGCAAACGTGAACTGGACACCACGCATCTTGGCTTTGCGGTCTGGCATAGGGACGGACTGCATATGCTGAACGCATCGAGTCTTGAACAGAACGGCCGTCAGGTAATAGAGCCCGTAGAGACTTTCTACCATTATATGATGTCGCATCCTTCAAGTATCGGTATTCGGATTGCACGGATACGGTGAACCGTCCTGTCTGGCGGGCGGGAAGAGGGGGGCTTCTGTGCCCGGGAGGGCTTCCCGTCTCGGGTCAGGACACTTCGAGGGGAAAGGAAAAACGACATCAGAAAATAGAGAAATAGAACAACCGACAGGATAAAAAGATTAAATAATATCAAACTTTTCCTCTCTAAATTTGTAAGTCTGCAAGATAATATATAATTTTGCACATGATATTTGCGATGTGCAAATCGTATAACAGAGGAATAACAAAGGTATGTCAATATCGAAAACCAGACAGAAACTTGTTGATGTGGCACGCCAGCTCTTTGCAAAGAACGGCATTGCCAACACGACAATGAACGATATAGCGAAGGCTTCGGAAAAGGGAAGGCGTACGCTCTATACTTACTTCAAGAGCAAGGATGACGTATATTATGCCGTCATAGAGTCGGAGCTGGAACGGTTGTCGGACAAACTGGACGAGGTAGCCGCGAAGAAGATCAGTCCGCAGGACAAAATCATTGAGCTGATATACACACATCTCAGCATGATCAAGGAGACCGTGATGCGCAACGGCAATCTGCGTGCGGAGTTCTTCCGGAATATATGGATGGTCGAGAAGGTCCGCAAGAACTTTGATGAAGACGAAATCGAACTCTTCCGCAAGGTCTATGCGGATGCCAAGGAAGACGGTGAGTTTGATATTGACAATGTCGAACTGGTCGCAGACATCACACATTATTGCATCAAGGGGCTAGAGGTGCCGTTCATCTATGGCCGCCTCGGACACGGACTGACGGAAGAGTCCTCCCGTCCCTTGGTTGCCAAGGTCGTATATGGTGCATTGGGCAAAAGCGGGCTGAAGTAGTCCGTCTTGTCCGCTGGCACGGTACAGGAAGAGGTCTCCTTGCAGGTACGTTCTATCTGAAGTGTACCGGTCTGGCAATCATCAGAAATCAACATAACAAATATAGGAACTAACAGTATAAATCAAAACAACATGAAATTATTGGAAGGAAAGACAGCCCTCATTACAGGTGCTGCACGCGGTATCGGCAAGGCTATCGCATTGAGGTTCGCAGAAGAAGGTGCAAATATTGCATTCACCGACCTTGTCATCGACGAGAACGGCAAGGCTACCGAGGCGGAAATCGCTGCAAAAGGCGTAAAGGCCAAGGGCTATGCAAGCAATGCCGCCGACTTCGCACAGACGGAAGAGGTTGTCGGTCTGGTCAAGGAAGAGTTTGGTTCTATCGACATCCTTGTCAATAATGCCGGAATCACGAAGGACGGTCTCATGCTCCGTATGACCGAGCAGCAGTGGGATGCCGTCATTGCTGTAAACCTGAAGAGTGCCTTCAATTTCATCCATGCCTGTATCCCGGTGATGATGCGGCAGCGCAGCGGAAGCATCATCAACATGGCAAGTGTGGTAGGGGTACATGGCAATGCCGGTCAGGCCAACTATGCAGCTTCGAAGGCCGGCCTTATCGCTTTGGCAAAGAGCATCGGTCAGGAGATGGGTCCCAAGGGCATCCGTGCCAATGCCATTGCTCCCGGTTTCATCGACACCGCTATGACACAGGCCTTGCCGCAGAACATCCGCAAGGAATGGATTTCCAAGATTCCGCTTCGCCGTGGCGGTACGGTCGATGATATTGCCAATACGGCTGTCTATCTCGCTTCCGACCTGTCAAGCTACGTATCCGGTCAGGTTATCCAGGTTGACGGTGGTATGAATATGTAATTCCGTTTCCCCTTTCCTGTTATGGGAAGGGGGAAGCTCAATGTCAGAATCTCCCTTGCTGTCCCGGGACAGGGGCTTATGATGTCCGGTGGGAATCCGTTTCCGTCAGCTATCTTTCCTTGATGGAGGAGCAGGGGGAGATTCCCTTTTTCCTTACTATACTATGCAAGTACTTTACGAAGATAACCACATTATCATTGTCTACAAGGAGCCGGGCGAAATCGTCCAGGCAGACAAGTCCGGTGATGAGCCGCTTTCAGAGATCGTCAGGCGATGGATAAAAGAGAAGTACCAGAAACCCGGTAATGTCTTTCTTGGGGTCGTTCACAGGCTTGACCGTCCTGTATCGGGGCTGGTTGTCTTTGCGAAAACCTCAAAGGCACTGACGCGTCTGAACAATATGTTCCGCAATGGCGAGATCCACAAGACTTATTGGGCGATTGTCACACGTCCTCCTCTCGATCCGGAGGCGACATTGACCGACTGGCTTGTGCGCAATGAGCGGCAGAACAAAAGCTATGCTTATAACCACCAGATTCCGACCGCCAAGAAGTCTGTCTTGCATTATAAGACCATCAACCGGTCTGACCGGTACACGCTGCTGGAAATCAACCTCATGACAGGCCGCCATCATCAGATCCGCTGCCAGCTGTCCAATATTGACAGTCCCATAAAGGGGGATCTGAAATACGGAGCACCCCGTTCCAATCCTGACGGCAGTATCAGTCTGCTGAGTCATCGCGTAGAGTTCGTCCATCCCGTTTCCAAAGAGAACATCTGTGTAGAGTCTCCTTTGCCTGATGACGCACTTTGGCAGGCCATCGGGCACTTTCAATGAGGACGGAAAGGACGGATGTACGGATAAAACCGGCCGGTTCCTGCTTTTGTACAATCCCCAAAAAATTGCTGGATTTCCTTCTTTTGAAAGGTTCTTCCGTTAAATGCTTGGATGCTTTTCGTATGGCTTTAACGGAAGAACCGAAGTGATTCATTCAACAAAAACACAGCCAAGACCGTCAGCTGGCTATCCTGTTATCATCCTCCGATATAAAAGTCTTTTCAATTTAATATGGTGAAAAGACAGATGAGATTCTTAAAAGTCATTACATAATCCCAAACAAATCATCTGCAAATATAAAAGAAACGTGCAGAAAGTAGGTTTGTAACCAACAGTCAATCAATTGGTTATTAAGTCGTTTGTAAAAGGCGCTTAATTGGTCTTCAAAAGGACGTTGGTAACACGCTAAAAGAGCATCTGTTGCAAGTCAATCAGGCATCTTTCAGAAGCCAGAAGGGCATATGTCAGCTTGGGTTGCATGAAAACAGTTTACAAACACCGATGATGTGGGAATAAGTTGGTTGTAGAAGACGGAAAGACAGGCTGATGGACAGGCATCGTATCAATTTTCCTTTTCTGCATTTTATCTTGTAGTTTATCCTCCTTTGAAGCCCCTCTGATCCTGGACAGCCATACCCTGCAAGTGCATAAGCCTTTATCCATGTCCAATCTATGTATTTAACGGAAGAACTCTCTTAAACGGGTTGATCTGGCTTTTGCTGCAGGCGTCCAATATCAGACGGACCTGAGGCTGATGATGGATGTCTGCCTTGTGTAGAAAAATCCATTCCTGCCTGCTTGCCATCCGATAAGATTTAGTAACTTTGCAGACAGAAATTCATTCCCTATGGTTAAGAAGGTTCTTAAAGTGATAAGGTGGGTATTTGTCCTGACCTTTATTTCCACAATATTGACGGTAGTGGCCTATCGCTTCGTCCCTGTGTATTTTACTCCTCTGATGATCAGCCGCTGCTTTGAGCAGATAGGGAAGGGGGAGTCCGTCAAACTCTATCATGACTGGATTCCTCTGGAAAAGATGCCGAAGTCGATGCCGGTAGCCGTGATGGCAAGTGAAGACCAACGGTTTCTGATCCATCACGGATTTGACTACCAGGCTATAGAGATGGCGGCGGAGGAGCATCTGAAGAAAGGCAAGAAACTGCGTGGCGGTTCGACTATTTCGCAGCAGACGGCAAAGAATGTCTTTCTATGGCAGGGACGTTCGTGGGTGAGGAAGGGGCTGGAGGCTTATTTCACATTCCTCATAGAGACCTTGTGGAGCAAGCAACGCATTATGGAAGTTTATCTGAACTCAATTGAGATGGGCGATGGTATCTATGGTGTAGAAGCCTGTGCCAAACAGAATTTCGGGATGGAGGCCATACAGCTGGATCGGCGCGACTGTGCGCTTATAGCGGCTACCTTGCCCAATCCACGCCGATTCTCTTCCAAGACACCGGGTCCCTATATGCGTAAACGGACCGGACAGATCGAACATCAGATGACTTTTATCGCTCCTTTTCCCGAGGAACATGAATAATGCAGAAAGGCATATTGTTCTGCCATTCTGTTTAATGACCGAATAAAGATTATCTCCTGAAAAAGCAAAATGGATCATCAAGAAAGGGAAGAAGAACTCCTCAGCGCTTTGAATGAAAGCCAGCGCAAAGCAGTAGAATATTGTGCAGGTCCCTCACTGGTGATTGCCGGTGCCGGATCCGGCAAGACCCGTGTACTTACGTATAAGATAGCTTATCTGCTCGAGAAAGGGCTGAAACCCTGGAATATCCTTGCGCTTACGTTCACGAACAAGGCGGCGAAGGAGATGAAAGAACGAATAGCGCAGATCACGACGGCAGGTGAGGCACGACGGCTATACATGGGCACTTTCCACTCCATCTTTGCCCGTATCCTTCGTAGTGAAGGCGAACTGATAGGATTCGGACACAATTTTACCATCTATGATGAGACCGATTCACGTTCACTCATCAAGAGCATTGTAAAAGCCTTGGGACTCGATGAGAAGACCTATAAGCCGGCAGCGGTTCATAACTTCATCTCCATGGCAAAGAACCGCCTCATAACGGCTTCTGAATATGCAGAAGACCGTGCTGCACTCAATCGGGACAGGATTGTCCGTATGCCGGCAGTCTATCAGATCTACAAGGCTTACGAGGCGAGATGCCGGCAGGCGAACGCCATGGACTTTGATGACATTCTGCTGTATACTTATCTTCTTTTCCGCGACCACGTGGATGTAAGGAAAAAGTATGGACAGCTCTTTGAGTATATTCTTGTAGACGAGTACCAGGACACCAACTTTGCCCAGGTGAGCATCATCAGCCAGCTGGCGAATACACACCGCCGCGTCTGTGTCGTGGGCGATGACTACCAGAGCATCTATTCTTTCCGCGGGGCGAATATCGACAACATCCTTGACTTCAGAGAGAAGTTCACCGATGCAAGACTTTTCAAGCTGGAGCGGAATTACAGGTCCACACAGCTTATCGTGCAGGCTGCGAACTCGCTGATGAAACACAATGAGCGGCAGATTCCCAAGGAGGTCTATTCAGAAGAGGGCGAAGGACATAAGGTGCTTTACAAGCCCTGTTACAGCGACCGGGAAGAGGCGATGGTCGTGGCCGGTGAGCTGAGGCGTATCAAACGTGATGAACGATGTGATTATGGCAGCTTTGCCATCCTCTATCGGACGAATGCGCAGAGCCGTCCTTTTGAAGATGAGTTCCGCAAGCAAGGGATACCCTATAAAATCATCGGTGGACTGTCTTTCTATCAGAGAAAGGAAATCAAGGACATCATCGCCTATTTCCGTCTGGTTGCCAATCCTGATGACGAAGAGGCTTTCCGGAGGATCATCAATTATCCGGCACGCGGAATCGGCAGCACGACGGTCCAGAAGATCGTCGACTGTGCCCAGCACCATGCTGTCTCGCTGTGGGAGACAATCCTCAACCCGATTGGATACGGACTGAATGTCAACAAGGGGACATTGACGAAGCTCCTTGCTTTCAAGACGTTGATCAGTGGATTTATAAAAAAGGCGGCACTGACTGACGCCTATGAGCTGGGGAGTGAAATCATAGAGGAAAGCGGCATCGGTGCAGATATTCGTTCGGGGAGAGACCCGGAAGATCTGGCACGGCGTGAGAATCTGGAAGAGTTCATGTCGGCTATGCAGGATTTTGTCGACATCGGCCGGGAGGAAGGCCGGGAAGAGAACGTTTATTTGACCGACTATCTTCAGGAAGTGGCTTTGTATACTGACGCTGACAAAAAAGACGACGACACGCCCAAAGTGACCCTGATGACGATTCATGCAGCGAAGGGACTGGAATTTCCCACTGTATTTGTCGTCGGACTGGAGGAGAACGTCTTTCCGAGTCCGATGGCATCCGGTTCGAGACGCGAGGTGGAAGAGGAGCGTCGGCTGCTTTATGTGGCCATTACACGTGCGGAACGGCATTGTATTCTGACAAACGCCAGGAATCGTTTCCGGTACGGGACGATGCAGGTTGATGATCCCAGCCGTTTCCTGGACGATATAGATGCTTCACTGCTTCAGGAGGAGAACAATGGTTCCGATGTCTTTAGAACTCAACGGCAGAAAATGCCTTGGGATGATGATCCATGTAAGCGGAGTGGCGGAAGTACACGTGAATATGAACCTAACCGGCCCTATACGGGCAGTCGTCCATGGGGACAGGAATACAGACAGATGGGGGCTCGATGGCAGAATGCGAACCCGGTAGCCAGCCAGTTCCGTGCTGATCCGAAACCGAAGATTACGGAACGGAAGCGGCCGGAGGCGGCAGTTGATCCCCTGTCCGAGCGTACAAAGCGCAGGATTCTCTGCGAAGGAGGCAACTTCAAGCGGCTTTCTTCTGCAATGACAAATGGGGGAAGGACACTCCCAGCTTCTTCTTCCAGTGCAGCAGATTCCGCCTCGGCCTCAACGTCCGGGCTTCGTGTGGGGATGACCATTGAACATCAGCGGTTCGGCATCGGTAAAGTCTTGGGGCTCGAGGGTACAGGTGAGAATGCAAAGGCAACCGTCGAGTTCCGTAATGCCGGGAGAAAGCAGCTCCTGCTGAAGTTCGCCAGATTTAAGGTCATCGGGTAAAGCCGGCTGGTGGAAACTGACGGTGACGGGTGATGCCAGAGGCTGACGGGTAAGGAAAGGCAGTGGTCATCGTTGACAACAGCAACTTACCGTGAGGGGGAATAGGGGTCAAGGCATCTTGATAGCATCTACCGATACCCCCTCCCGCAGCCGGTCTATATCTACATAGGTCCAGATGCCACGTACTCTTCCACGCTTGCTTGATTGCCATATATCATGCTTTGCACCAAGTAGTTCAGGAGAGACGTTATAGTTTGCAATGAACAGGTGATAACGGTTGAAGTCCGGATAGAGATTCTGATGGTAGTACACTTCATTGGTATAAATCATAGGTGCATGACCTGTACGGTCCTTTACCAGGCGGATAAACTCTGCAAGGTTCTTCTGGATGAGTCTGCGGTTCCAGCCCCGTGTACCGTCTTTTTCTATGTCGACGAGCAGCAGCAGATCCTGCCTGTCCAAATCAATATGTGACAGAAAATTATCAACCTGCTCGGACATCGATGTACGGCGAGTAAGGAAGTGGTAGGAACCGACAAGCAGCCTCTTTCTTTTCGCTTCTTCAAAATTCTGTTTATAGAAAGGGTCTGCCATTGAACTTCCCTCCGTCGCCTTTATGTAAACAAATTGCAGCTGCGGATTCTCATCTACCAGCTCATCCCAGTGTATCCTTCCTTGATGTCGGGAGATGTCAAGGCCGTCAAAGTCTTTGGCGTATTCCCCTTCCGTCATGTCGTGATAGGGCCATTTGTCGCTGACTGTCGCATGCGGTCTGTGCCATGGTTTGAGGTCTATGATCAGAAGCATGGTCAGAGCAGCCAGGCCACAGCCCGCCAACCGCCACAGCTTTCCGTTCTTATATTTCCTGTTGTTACGTTTTCTTCTTCGTTTCACCATCTTTTCTAACTTTGATTCTATCAAGGCATGTCCTGAAAATCTCACATTGCTCTGTCGTTGACAGGAATACGGCCAACGCTTTGTCTCATTTTGTTTTATGTGGCATCATCAGCTTTTCCTTTCACGCGCATAGCTTTGCTTTCCATATGGGCGACAGATTGTAAGCGTGTGGGCCATCAATACGCCCGGTGTCGGGCATCGGCACATTGGAAAGAGGCCGGGTTCATTCCTGGCGTCATCATGCCATACAGCAAGAGAGACCGGCCGACCTTCACGGAAGAGGTGCAGCGGTCTGAGGCAGCTGCCTTTGCGACCGCTTTGGGCAGGAGGAGACTTGCGTCCGCCCCCCGCAGCCCGATCAAATCGGGTGGTCTTTCTCAAGTCCTGTTTTCTTTCCTTGTCCTGTTGTCTTGTTTGCCGATTTTCAGGACAAAGTTACGCATTCTTTTCCACTGCTGCAAATTATCAGGTATGGCCTCGAAAAAGCTGCCTATGACCTCAAACAGCTGCGAGTTCACATCCTTTCTGAGAATCTAAATTCATTTCAAACTTTATATAATTATTCTTAAATGGTTGGTTTACAGGTATATTTTTCGTACATTTGCAACATTAACATGAAGCCGAGGCGTGGTGGTAACTCATTCTCACATAGGAACACGCCGTAGAAAGCAGCTGTTTGAAGCACTTTCCAAGGCTTCGGAAAAGATTTAATGATGAGAATTTTAAAAGTAGTAAGTATTTGTTTCTTAATGATTTTTGCTTCACACGTTGAAGTATCTGCCAAAGATGACGGCTTCGACTGGGAACCCGTGATGAATGCTATCATCCAGATTGAAAGCAAGGGAAATGCTGCGGCTGTCAATGGCTCTTATGTGGGTGTGCTGCAGATTTCGCCTGTACTGGTGAAAGAATGCAACAACATCCTCAAGAGTTCTGGCAGCAAGAAGCGTTATTCGCTCTCCGATCGTTTCAGTGCTTCCAAATCAAAGGAGATGTTCGTCATTATCCAGGGCTTTCACAATCCGTTGAACAGCATAGAGAAGGCTATTCGCTTATGGAGCGGGGGCATCCGCTATAGCGTTTCGAAGACACAGGCTTATCTCCGCAAAGTCATGCGCAGATTGAATTGACGGAGAACACAGATGATTTAGGAAAATCCTTATGAGAAAGTCCGGCTATCTGTCCTTCAGGATAGATAACCGGACTTTTCTTTCCCAGTCTGCCCCTTTTTGTTTACTTTTGCATAGAAATAACTTTACTATAAGACAAATTCAGGCATGATGAGACTACGCTTTCTATCTCTCTCTTTCCTCTTGACTCTCCTTTCTGTACAGGCTCAGAAAGTGATGTATCATGGGACAAAACATTATGATGCAAAGGTAAGGCAGTTTCAGAGGGAGGGGAGGTTACCTGATGGGGCAATCATCATGTTGGGTGACAGCCACTCCGAGTATGGGGAGGACTGGAATCGTTTTTTCCCGGATGTGGCGAAGATCGTCAACCGCGGAATCATCGGAGACGACAGCAGGGGCATCCTCAACCGCCTCAATCAGGTGTTGCCGTATAAGCCCAGCAAGATATTCTTTGAGTGCGGAACAAACGACCTGAGTCATGGATGGACCGTTGATCGTACCTTTCAAGGGATCGTCCGTGTCATCGAAACAATCCGCAGGAACAATCCGGACACGCGGATCTATGTGCAAAGTCTCCTGCCGCTGAATGAACGTGTCGGTGTCTGGAAGCTCCTGAAAGGAAAAGAGGACATGATCATCCAGCTGAACCACAGGCTGGAGGACTATTGTATCCGCCATTCCCTCACCTTCATCGATCTCTATACTCCGCTCCTTGGGGATCGTTCCAAGACCATGCGTGAGGACTGCTGTCGTGACGGACTTCATCTGACTGCCAAAGGCTATGAAGTCTGGGCTGATGCCATCCGTGCCTATATCAATGAGTAGGCAACGTAAGAAACGGATATTTTCCTGCCTGCTGCCGCACGGTTTCCTAACCTTATCCGGCCATCAACCGAACAATGCCCGGAGAGCTTCTTCCACCTTTCTGACGGGATGGAGCTGTATCTTGTATTTCCCCTTGAGCCCAGACAGGTTGTACTTCGGGAGAATGATATGACTGAACCCCAGCTTTTCGGCTTCAGCTATACGCTGCTCTATCCGGCTTACCGGACGCACCTCGCCGCTAAGTCCCACCTCACCGCACATACACCATCCTTGTTCTATCGGTGTGTCAACATTCGATGAGAGGACGGCGGCTATGACACTCAAGTCCATGGCCATGTCCGTCACACGGAGTCCGCCGGCAATGTTCAGGAACACGTCTTTCTGCATAAGTTTGAAGCCCACCCGTTTTTCCAGTACGGCAAGCAGCATGTTCAGTCTGCGCTGGTCAAATCCCGTTGCTGAACGTTGTGGAGTTCCGTATGCAGCAGAAGACACAAGAGCCTGTGTCTCAACAAGAAAAGGTCTGATTCCTTCAATAGTACTTGAAATAGCCACCCCTGACAGTCCCTCATGGTCTTCTGCAAGCAGCAGTTCGGAAGGATTGCTCACCTGTCGTAATCCCTGCTGCTCCATTTCATAAATACCTAACTCGGAAGTCGAACCGAAACGGTTCTTGATGCTGCGGAGTATGCGATACATATAATGCTGGTCGCCTTCAAACTGAATGACGGTATCAACGATATGCTCCAGTATCTTCGGCCCCGCAATGCTTCCTTCCTTGTTGATATGCCCGATGAGTATCACGGGCACACCGCTCGTCTTGGCAAAGCGCAACAGTGCGGACGCACATTCACGTACCTGCGTGATGCTCCCCGGACTGCTGTCCACATCTTCTGTTGAGATGGTCTGGATGGAATCCACGACCACCAGATCCGGCTGTACGTCCCGAATGTGCTCGAAGATATGTTCAAGTGATGTTTCTGACAGGATGATGACGTTTTCAGCAATATCCTTCGTTATGCGTTCGGCACGCATCTTTATCTGATGGGGGCTTTCCTCGCCACTGACATAGAGTACACGCTGCGTCATGTGGAGGATTGTCTGGAGGGTCAGCGTACTCTTTCCGATACCGGGTTCGCCGCCCAGCAAAACGATGCTTCCCGGAACCAGTCCTCCCCCCAGCACTCTGTTCAGCTCTCCGTCATGCAGGTCCAGCCGCGGTTCATCGTGCGAAGACACGTCACGCAGCCGCTGGGGTTTATTGGCCAGCACAGAGACCGCACCGCCTGTCCCCTTGTTGCGCAGCGACGTAGCGGCATGCCGGGCTGCCTGGGTGCCCGTATCGGCGGCAATACGGATTTCCTTAAATGTGTTCCATTGCCCGCAGCTGGGGCATTTGCCTATCCATTTCGCACTTTCCTGTCCGCAGTTGCTGCAGACATAAGCAATTTTGTCTTTTGCCATAAGTAGGACAAAAGTAATAAGTTTTTTTTAGTTCCAAAATTTATTCTTAAATTTGCAACTATATGAAACTTATCAATTCCCTATCCATACTCTTTGTACTCATTTTTGCCGGCTGTGGCAAGAGCGACAAGGAACGGCAGGCAGAGCGGCTGGCACAGAGACTTGCAGAGCAGGAAGCTTATCAGAAGGCTTACAAGATCGCTGTGATGCCGACAATGGACTGTCTTCCTGCTTACCTGTTGAAAGACAGCCTTCTGTATGATTCTGCTAAAGTAGATGTCAGACTTTGCAGATTCAATGCCCAGATGGACTGCGATACGGCAATGGCCGGCGGGAGTGTTCAGGCGGCTTTCACCGATCTCGTTCGTACAGAACGGTTGAAGCACAAGCGGAAAGTGCTGATGCACTATCTGACGGATACGAATCTCGACTGGCAGCTGATAGCAGACCACGGCTCCAAGCTGAAGAAGCTGTCTGACCTCAGTGACAAGATTGTCGCAATGACCCGATATTCAGCAACCGACCTGCTGACCAATCTGGCAGTACGGAAAGGCAAGCCCAAGTATCAGGTATTCCGTGTACAGATCAATGATGTGATGGTACGGCTGCGTATGTTGCAGAACCACGAGATTGATGCCTACTGGCTTGCCGAACCGCAGGCTGCAAAGGCCTTGCAGGCTGACAACAACGTTATCTTCAGTTCGGCAGATGCCGGCGTACACCTCGGAGTGGTGGCCGTGATGGATAAGGTTCGTCGCCAGACCGAAGAAGCGGCTTTTGCCGAGGCGTACGACAAGGCGGTAGATCAGATTAACAAAAAGGGCGTGAAATATTATGCCGATCTGATAAAGAAGTACATGAAAGTGGACGATGCTACGGTACGTGCGCTGCCTGACATCAAGTACACGAAGATCGGGCCGCCCCGACGATCGGATCTGCTCATGGTTCATAATTTCCTGACGAGCGGAAAGTAAGAACAGAACTGGATATTAGTAATAAAAGCACAAGACGGTGAACGTAGAGGATATTCTAAGCAAAGCGGTTAACCTTTTGATGGACAAATGGCTGGGAAAAGCCATTGAAGTATTAGAACAGCTGTACATCCAGCATCCATCCCTCATAGGGCATAGAGAGTTCGACTCCATTCGAACTGATTACCAGCTGATGGTAGACTACATGGGAAAGGGCTATCCGGACCGTCAACGCGAGTCGCTCTATCGGGCTTTACTGCAGCGGCTCTATCGGGTCACTGCCAATCTCGAAATCAGCTGGCGGTGCAAGAATACCGGCGCATATATTGATGCTTTTCGGACAAGTGACCATCTGAACATGAGCCACGACCTTATCCGGACGGTTCTGGAGGCCTTCGTGTCGGAAATCGCAATGCTGTCATTACGGTCTGGGGCTGAGCGGGAACGGAGGAAGAACGAACTCTACGACCGTCATCACCAGTTTGTCGACCGCCTTTTCAATGCGCTGTGGACCTCCTGTCAATGGACGGATGAAGACAGTGCCTTCTATACCGACCTGCTGCTTTCTCCGACGATTGTTTCCAGCGACCAGCAGATCATCGTGAGCGCCATCAGCATGGGAGCCATGAACCTGTTTGATGTCAATAAGTTCAAGACGCTTGTCTCTGTCTACCGGCGTTCCACCGACGAGTCTGTCCGCCAGCGCGCATTGGTTGGCTGGGTGCTGTCGGTCTTTGAAGGAATGGATATTTTTCCCGAACAGGAGTCGCTTGTGCGTGAACTCTGTCAGGATCCAGCCGTCACCCACGAACTGTTGACGCTCCAGATCCAGTTCTTTTATAGTCAGGATGCCGAGAAAGATAATGACAAGATCCAGCGTGACATCATGCCCGACCTCATGCGCAGTTCCAATCTTGCCATCGGCCGGCTCGGTATCATCGAGAAGGAAGACGACAGTATCGAGCATGTCCTGCATCAGGATGCGGAAGACAAACGCATGGAACAGATGGAAGAAAAGGTACGCCGGATGATGGAGATGCAGAAGCAGGGATCGGATATCTATTTCGGCGGTTTCAGACAGATGAAACGTTTTCCATTCTTCAGGGATATGGTAAACTGGTTTACACCCTTCTATTTGGAGCATCCGGCCTTGCGCACGACGACACAGCGTTTGGGAGACTCACAGTTTCTACAGATTCTCATGGACAAAGGTAACTTCTGCGATTCGGACAAGTATTCTTTTGCACTCGCTCTGGAGCACGTCATCAACCAGTTACCTGCCAACATGAAAGAAGTAATGGGCTCTGAAGCGGCCCTGGGATCCCTTGCATCAACAGATGATCCACAGGATGCGGTTGCTATTCGACGTACTTATCTGCAGGATCTCTATCGTTTTTTCCGTCTCTATCGTACAGCAGATGATTTCATCAATCCTTTCGTGGATAACGGAAAGGGCAACTTCATGGGAGACACTTTCTTTTTTACCTACAAGACATTCATGGGGACAGGGCTCGATGAGGTCAAACTGCGCATGGCATTACACCTTTACAGGCATCATCGGTTCACCCAGCTTGCCGAACTGCTCACGACCTTCCAGAGCGATGATCCGCGCTATGCGATTCTTCTGGGCTATACAAATATCAACATCGGCAGGCCGGAGGCGGCTTATCAGTTCTTTGACAAGGCGCTGCAGCATGAATCTGACAATCTGTGGGCATTGAAAGGGAAGGCGCGGGCGGCACTTGCCTGTGAAGATTACAGCACGGCGGAAAAGGTCTATGCCCATTTATTGAAACTCGATCCGGCGCATAAGAACTATACTTTAAACCGCTGTGTGGCGCTGTTGAAGTTGGACAGGGCAAATGAGATTCGTGACGACCTTTTCCGCCTCGACTATCAGTATCCCGATGACGAGAACGTGAAACGTGTACTTGCCTGGGCGATGCTGTCAGACAACTGCCTTGAGAAAGCATCGAAGATCTATGACAGGCTTCTTGCAGCCACGCCGACCTGTGAGGATTATCTCAATGCCGGTTATTGCCAATGGGCACAGGGAAACACACGGCGTGCAGCCGAACTGTTCCGAGAATGGATGACAAGGAGCAAGAACAGTCGCGACCAACTTCTGGAAGAGTTCCGTAATGATGCCGGCATATTGAACAGATACAACATTTCAGAGACAGACTGTTTTCTGATGTTGAGTCTGGTGGAATAGAATAAGATGTCGTTCTTTGCCTTATGCAAGATGCCGGAAAATGAAAGATCCGGATCAAAGGAGATCGGCTTTGCATTGGAATCAGACAATTCACTCCCATCCGATGGAATACAACCGGCGGTGCCTCCCCTTTCATGTAGTGGATATACACCCAAGCAAAAAGACTGTCGGCACTATTGGCAATTGCTTAGACATTCTTTCATGTTGCTGTCCAAGTAATTGGATAAACAGGAAACAGCCCTTATATGCGATTCGTCATATAAGGGCTGTCCTGTTGTTGTCTCAAGGTCGGATGACATGAAACGTGGCTGCGGTCTCTTTCTTTAGAAAAATCCGACACGCTTCATCCTGCAGTCCCGAGGACAGGTTGATGCACGTTCAAAGCGGGAGATCATATCCTCACGACCTCTTTGACACCTTTTACCGTCCTAAGCTTTTTGATGAGCATATTCAGTTTTGAATTGTCGTCAAGCAGAACGACAAGGTTGCCGGAGAACAGTCCGTCATGCGAATCGATGTTGATGGAACGCATGACGATTTTCTCGTCTTTGGAAATGATGTTCGAAATATTGCTTACAATCCCTATATCATCATTTCCGATGACCCGCAGGGTGATGGCATACTGGGACGTGCCTTTTCCGCTCCAGCGTGCCTTGACTATCCGATAACCGAAACGCTTACGCATCTCCGGTGCATTGGGGCAGTCACAGCGGTGGATTTTGATACCTCCGCTGACGGTCACAAACCCGAAGACGGGATCGCCATAGATCGGATGGCAGCATTTGGCAAGCGAGAAGTCCAGCCCCTTCAAGTTCTGGTCGATGACAAGTACATCATCGTTCTTCTTCAGGAACTCGGTCGACGGGTTCTCAAATTCAAAGTTCTCCGCACTTTCAGCCTCTTTGGGCTGATTGAGATTGTGGTCGTGGTTGTAGACCTTCTGATATTCCTCGATGATGTAGTTGGGATCGAGCTTTTCCTCGGCGATCTGCTTATAGAACTCAGACACTTCCTTGAATCCCATCTTTCGCAGAAGATGCCCCATGGTCGCCTCTTCTATGTCTATCTTCTTGTTCTTGAACCGCCGTTCGAGGAGTTCCTTGGCATAGAGTCCGTCCTTGACCTGCGTTTCTTTCAGTGCCAGACGAATCTTGGCCTTTGCCCGTGACGATTTGCAGATGTTGAGCCACTCCTGCTTGGGCTTCTGTGTCGTTGACGTGAGGATTTCCACCGTATCGCCACTGTGCAGCTCGGTACGGAAGGACACGTTCTTGCCATTGATTTTCCCTCCCACACACTGATTGCCGATCTTGGAATGAATGTGATAGGCGAAGTCGAGTACGGTTACTCCCTTGGGGAATTTCAGCAGGTCACCCTTGGGGGTGAAGACATAGATCTCCTTTTCGTAAAGATCAGACTTGAACTGATCCATCACCTCAAGGTTGTCTCCGGCTTCAAGAGCCGCACGGATGGAAGCCAGCCAGTCGTCCATGCCGCCTTCCGCCTTCACCCCCTTGTACCGCCAGTGGGCAGCCAGACCGTGCTCGGCAATCTCGTCCATGCGTTCTGTACGTATCTGTACTTCCACCCATTTCTTGTCCGGGCCGAGAACCGTAATGTGCAGACACTCATAACCGTTGGATTTCGGCACAGAAAGCCAGTCCCGCAGCCGCTTCGGATTGGGCTGATACATATCCGTCACGATGGAATAGGCCTGCCAGCACTGCATCTTCTCCTTGTCTGCCGGGGAGTCGAGAATGATACGGATGGCGAAAAGGTCGTAGATACCTTCAAACCCGCACTTCTGCTTCTTCATCTTCTGCCAGATAGAGTGGATGGACTTTGTCCGTCCTTTGATATGGAACTTCAGCCCAGCCGCCTTCAGATGTTCGCTGACAGGGGTGATGAAGCTGCTGATATACGCATCGCGGGCCGCCTTGGTGGCATTCAGCTTGTCTTTTATAAGGTAGTATGCGTCATGCTCGAGGTATTTCAGGGAGAGATCCTCCAGCTCGCTTTTCAGCTGGTACAGTCCCAGCTTGTGTGCCAAAGGGGCATAAAGATAGCTTGCCTCTTCGGACACGCTGCGCTGCGCCTCCTTGTTTTCGACATCACGGATCTGCCGCATGAGATTGACACGGTCGGCGATCATAATCAGGATGACACGCATGTCCTCCGCAAAAGAAAGCAGAAGATTCCGGAAGTTCTCACTCTCTATGACAGGGGTCTTCTGGTATAGCATCCGGATACGGATCAGTCCGTGAATGATCTTTGAGACTCCCTCTCCAAACCGGCTGTCAATCTCCTCAAGCGTCAGATTACCGTCCTGGACGCTCTGATGCAGGAGAATTGCAAGAACAGAATCGCGCTTCAGCCCAATATCCTTGACGGCGATAGCGGCTGTCTGCAGTGCGCAAAGGATGGGATTCAGTCCGAAGACATTACGTCGGATGGCATTGGCTGCAATCGACCTGCTCAAATGATTGCGCAGCTTCGGCAGGTCGTTTTCGAGAAACGACTGTCCAAGGGTATCCTGCAATTCCGTAAGTATCTGTTCAGACCTCTCCTTCTCTTCATCCGTATAAATGAATTTCTCCTCCATAGGCAACATTCCGTTTATAGTTCATGGACAAAGGTACAAAGAAAAACGATATAATCGGAAATAAAAGTGACAATTAGTTTCTTCTTTCCAATTTAATTCGTTATTTTTGCATTTACAAAACAATCTTTTTAATACTTTACCGATTATGTTGAATAAAGAAGACCTAAGACAGATTCTTGAGAAAGGGATAAGCGAGGAGCAGATCAACCGCCAGCTCGAAGAGTTCAGACGGGGATTTCCTTTTCTGAAACTGGAAGGTGCCGCCACCCCGGGAAAAGGTGTCGAGGTGCTGGACGAGACAGCCTGCGAGGAGGCCTGCCGGGAATGGAAAGAATACCAGTCGGCTGGACACCGGGTGGTCAAGTTCGTCCCGGCATCAGGTGCAGCCAGCCGTATGTTCAAGAATCTCTTCGCTTTCCTCAATGGGGATCACGAGATACCTGCGAGCGACTTTGAAAAGGAGTTCTTTGCGAATATCCATCATTTTGCTTTCTTTGAGGAATTGTCGGACAAATGCCTGCAACTGGAAGGCAAGAGCGTGGACAGTCTGATGGCGGAAGGGCGTTACAAGGCCGTCGTCGCCGCCTTATTGAACAAAGAGGGACTGAACTACGGGCAGCTTCCGAAGGGCTTGCTCCTGTTCCATTCTTACGGGGATGGGGCGCGCACGCCCATGGAAGAACACCTGGTGGAAGCCGCACGCTATGCGGAGAGCGGCAGGAAGGCGCATGTACACTTCACCGTATCGCATGAACACCTGCACCTCTTCAAGCAGAAGGTAGCGGAGAAACAGTCGGAATACGAGGCGAAATTCGGAATCGGGTTCGACGTCACGTTCTCAGAACAGAAGCCCAGCACAGACACCATTGCGGTAAACCTCGACAACACCCCTTTCCGCAACGAAGACGGTTCGCTGCTGTTCCGTCCGGGCGGACACGGAGCCTTGATAGAGAACCTGAACGATCTGGAGGCGGAAATCGTTTTCATCAAGAACATTGACAATGTCGTTCCCGACAGACTGAAGGATTTATCCGTTGATTGGAAGATGGTTCTTGCAGGGAGACTCGTCGCACTGCAGAAACGGGCTTTTGACTACCTCCGGAAACTGGACGGAGGAACCTGCAGCCATGCGGAACTGGAGGAGATGGCCGGCTTCGTACAGAATGCGCTTTTCTGCAAGAAGCAGGACATTTCGGATCTCGATGATGCTGCACTGGCTGCATATCTCTACAAGAAGCTGAACCGGCCGATGCGGGTATGCGGCATGGTGAAGAATGTGGGCGAACCGGGAGGAGGTCCGTTCCGGGCTTACAACGAGGATGGCACGGTCAGCCTTCAGATACTCGAGAGTTCGCAGATCGACAAGAAGGACGAGGCTTCCATGAGAATGTTCACGGAGGGGACGCACTTCAACCCGGTAGATCTCGTGTGTGCCATTAGGAACTACAAAGGCGAAGCTTTCAACCTGACGGCCTATGTAGACAAGTCAACAGGATTCATCAGTGCGAAGTCAAAGAACGGACGCGACCTGAAAGCGCTGGAACTGCCAGGCCTGTGGAACGGAGCCATGAGCGACTGGAACACTGTCTTTGTGGAAGTGCCGCTTGGGACATTCAATCCTGTAAAGACTGTCAACGACCTGCTGCGTGAGCAGCATCAGTAATGCCCGCAACCGTACGGAAATACATGCTGCACGTACGGTCGGATTTGTTCCCAGCGGTTGGGACTCGGATTCCCAGCCGTTGGGAACGCTGTTCCCAGCCGTTGGGAATCATATTCCCGGCCGCTGGGAATCGCAGTCTTTGTGGATGAGCGGCAGGAAGTGTGCGGAGAAGGCTGAGACTGCCTGTGGAAGGTTTCATCTTCCGTAAGGGGGACTTCCCCCCGTCAGCTACCGTTTCTCCTTGCCGAAAGCCCTCTTTCTCAATGGAGTCGTCTTAAAAAAACAGGATAATTCTTGTGTGGTTCAGATTTTTATTATACCTTTGCGGCACAAAAAGACACATTTACGGATGTTTCTGCTTATGAAACATCAATGCTATCAGATGTAATTTCCCATACATATTATATATGTTAAGCAAAGAAGAATTATTAGACAAAGACGTTTCTGAGCTTGAAGCGATAGCCCAGAAAACCGGTGCCGTCTATACGCCAGGTGATGACAAGGACAAACTCGTCTACGCCATCCTTGATCGTCAGGCAGAAGAGGTGGGCACGGCACATCCACTGGAGTCAAAGCGCAAGCGTACGAGAATAGCGCGGAAAGATACGGACCGGGTCTATTCGGTGCATGGAGAGGAAGGAGAAAACTTTGACATGCAGAAGAACAAGACTGCCGGCGCTTCCGTCCAGACCACCTTGTTCAAGGACCTTCCAGAACAGCAGAGCAGCAAAAAATCGGAAATGACACCGGAAGAGATTCTGGCTTCCATTCCGAAACATCGCGGCCGCAAGTCGAAGGCCGAACTGGAAGCCATTGCGGCTGCGGAGGCAGCCATCAAAGCAAAGGCCGAACAGGGGGATGAGAAAGGCGGACAGAATGATTCCGAGCAGCAGAAAGAACCTGCCAAGCCTTCTGCCCCGGAGGACTTCATTCCCGAAGACCAGTTTGCAGGCGGCCAGTCACAGGAAGAAACCGATGGAAAGGACGAACTCCTTGCACGGCTGAAAGAAAAAGTGAATGCCCACAATATGAATAATGAAACAGCCAATTCACCGGCCGGTCCGGAGGGAGTCTGGAGCGGAGACCCGGGTGACGGAACAGACTTCATTCCTGTTGTCGACTTACCGATAGAGGATCAGGGTATTGTTCCGAACTACGATATGTTCGACCAGCCGACGACACCTGCACAGATGTCCTCAATGCATTCGTACGACAGCATGGCCGCCTCTGACAACACGGAAAGCTATGATTTTTCCGACCTTATCAAGGCGAATGGCGTACTCGAGATAATGCCGGACGGTTATGGTTTCCTCCGTTCGAGTGATTACAACTATCTGTCGTCGCCGGACGATGTCTATATAGCCAACAGCCAGATAAAGCAGTTTGGCTTGAAGACGGGTGACGTGGTGGAATGCCATGTCCGTCCGCCGCGCGAGGGAGAGAAGTATTTCCCGCTGACCAGTATCGACAAGATCAACGGCAGGAAACCTTCTGAAGTCCGCGACCGTATTCCTTTCGAACATCTTACACCGCTATTCCCGGAAGAGAAGTTCTCGCTATGCGGCGACCCGAATACAACGAACTTGTCTACCCGGATTGTGGATCTTTTCTCACCTATCGGCAAAGGACAGCGTGCCCTGATCGTTGCACAGCCTAAGACAGGAAAGACCATCCTGATGAAGGATATTGCCAATGCCATTGCCGCCAACCATCCGGAAGCATACCTGATGATGCTCCTGATTGACGAGCGTCCCGAGGAGGTTACGGACATGGCGCGTACAGTCAATGCAGAGGTCATTGCCTCTACGTTTGATGAACCGGCAGAACGTCATGTGAAGATTGCAGGCATCGTATTGGAAAAAGCCAAGCGTATGGTTGAGTGCGGACATGACGTTGTCATCTTCCTCGACTCCATCACGCGTCTGGCACGTGCTTACAACACGGTGGCTCCAGCCTCCGGAAAGGTACTGACAGGTGGTGTCGATGCCAATGCGCTGCAAAAACCGAAACGGTTTTTCGGAGCAGCCCGCAACATAGAGGGGGGCGGCTCACTGACCATCATCGCGACAGCTTTGATTGATACGGGCTCCAAGATGGATGAAGTCATCTTCGAGGAATTCAAGGGAACAGGAAACATGGAGCTGCAGCTTGACCGCAGCCTCAGCAATAAGCGTATCTTCCCCGCAGTCAATCTGGTTGCGTCAAGTACACGCCGTGATGATCTTCTGCAGGACCGCACCACACTCGACCGCATGTGGATTCTTCGAAAGTATATTGCCGATATGAACTCTATTGAGGCGATGAACTCTATCCATGACCGCATGGCCCGTACAAAGGATAATGACGAGTTCCTGATGTCGATGAACGACTAAGGGTGCAAGAATAAAAGTGCATCAGAGGGCAGGACGGTTCTGTTCCGCTCTCTGATGCACTTTTTCTGATGTTTTGGATGGATGTATCGAAAGATTCCAGTCCCTTTCAAGGGTCGGCTCTTGCACCCCCATGAAAAGGCCTTGTGGATGTTTTGCACGGGGAAGAGCGCAGAGGAAGTCTGACAAGGTGCGTCAAGGCCTCTGCAAGCTGACCTGTTCACAAGAGGAAGATATGTCCGCCGTGGAAACGGTCAGAACGACCCTTTCACGAATCTTACATTGGCATAGGCTACAAGTCTGTCTGTCCTGCCTCCTTGTGGTCGGAAATAAATGAGTGCCTGATAGCTGTTTTCCGTCTGAAAATGGCCTTTGTCTACACTGAAAGGAAGGATTTCCCCTTGTCCATCCACTGCAAGGAATTGATAATTATAATAGCCGAATTTTAAAGGCACTGTCGCTTCATAACATCTTTTTTCAGCATCATAAGTCATCTTGTAGGATGGCAGCAGGCGGCTATACGTCCAGTCACCATTGAGATAGATATCGTAAGGGTAGGGGGACGGCGTGCTGAGCCGGAAGTGGACAAAGACATAATCACTGGCGGTGTTTATGTCCATATTGTCTGAATTGCGAATGAGGAAGGCACCGTCGGCATCCTCGTCATAGATGTAATTCAACAGCGGTGATGCGGCGAAGGGATAGACGTGGAAGTGGCTTCCGTCCCAGCTTATCCTGTCGATTCCCATCGAGGCGGCATCGGTAGAGAGAATCTCGAATTTACGGTATTCGTTGCCTGCCGGGAAAATATAATCGGGGGCGTGCTTCCAGCGCAGTCCATCCGCCATCACATATTGTGGCCTGCTGTTCCATCGGGCATCTATCCAGTTCCTGTTCTGCATCACAACGGTCTTGATCTGCTGCTGCGGATAGTTGACCCTGTTGTTACCGTAATCGACCTGCATTTCCAACTGCTGGTGTCTGTCGTTGATGGTCTTGTCCGTATGTGTCGTGACATTCAGTTTTACCCCCATGGATCGGTCTGCCGGTTCTAAAAGCATAAAGCAGGCAGTGAGCAGAGGGGTATCAGGGGTTTCATCATCGTACACATACAGCCTGTAATTCCCAGACAGCCTGGGACTGCATTTTTCGTTGGGAATATCCAGATGGTAGTGGGTGTATAACGTGTTTGTGAGCACGGAGCCCTTGACGTTGTCGATCGTATTCCCTGACAGGAAACCGCTGGCAACATCACTGTCGAACAGACCCGTAGAGGGCTGCCAGTCGGCTTCACAATGTTCCAGCCGGTAAGTCATCCGCCGGTAAGTGTGCGTGAGGTCGTCAAAATCGATGCTTATTTTTCCGGTGTTGAGCATCATGACCGGCAGCTCCATCCACCTTCCATCAGCAATTACCTGTAGAGAACGGATTCGGGCATCCCGTATTTCATGCCGCTGTGCAGACATGGGAACCGCCGAAAGACACGCCAGGCAAAAGAGAAGCCTCAAGATCCTTTGCTTCATTTCTCCTGATTCAAAATATCTTCCAGGAAACTGTCAAGTTCTTCGTCCAGCCCCTGCATGAGGTCGCCTCCTAAGATTGCCATATCGTCGTCTACAAGATACAGTTCCGCGACATTGTTTTTGTCATCATCCTCGAGCAGGAAGCTGTAAGGTTTCATGATCGACAGATTCTCCGTCACCTCTTTGATGCGGTTGAGCTCTTGACGCAGGATGACCGCCGCCTCCGGATAGAAATTGTCGCTCTTGTCGTCAATCCACTGACTGACGACACAACGGGTAATCTCGTTGTCGCTGTCATCAAATGCCATAAGATCTCCACTGTCCTGTGAGGCGCGCAGATGAATGTCCGTCATGGGCATGTCACAGCCGCCGGCCGTGAATTTCTGTGCGATTTTCTTCAGGAAACGTTCAATCTGCTGCTGGGTCTGCTCGGTTTCTGTCATGTCTCGGTATGTATTGATATTGTTCTGGCAAATATACAAAAAGTTTTCGATTATGTAGAAATCAGCGAACTTTTTTACATTCTTTTTTTTGAAAGTAACAAAAAAAACACTAACTTTGCAGCGAAACTGATGGATGCAGGTCAGCCTAAATAAAGAAAAACGAAAGATAAAATGAAACAAACAATTCTTGTTACAGGAGGAACCGGTTTTATCGGTTCGCATACGAGTGTCGAACTGATTGAAGCCGGATACGACGTGGTAATCGTCGACAATCTGTCTAATTCGAAGATAGAGGTGCTGGATGGCATCGAGAAGATAACGGGTGTACGTCCTGCATTTGAACAGATTGATCTTCGCGACCGTGAGGCAACAGAAAATGTTTTCCGTAAGTACCCGAAGACAGAAGGGATTATCCACTTCGCCGCATCTAAAGCCGTCGGTGAAAGCGTGCAGGAGCCGCTGCTGTACTATCGGAACAATATCGTTTCTCTGATCAATCTGCTGGAACTTATGCCGGCATATAATGTGAAAGGATTTATCTTCTCAAGTTCCTGTACCGTCTATGGGCAACCCAGACCGGAGAATCTACCGGTTACAGAGGATGCCCCTCACCAGAAAGCGACTTCTCCATACGGTAACACAAAAGAAATCAACGAGCAGATCATCCTGGACTATATCCATAGCGGCGCCAATATCAAGAGCATCGTCCTGAGATATTTCAATCCCATCGGTGCGCACCCCTCTGCTTTGATCGGAGAGTTGCCGAACGGTGTCCCCAACAATCTGATTCCTTATGTTACGCAGACGGCGATGGGCATCAGGAAGCAGCTTACCATCTTCGGCAATGACTATGACACGCCAGACGGAACCTGTATCCGTGACTATATCTATGTCGTCGATCTGGCAAAGGCTCACGTAGCGGCCATGGCACGTGTGTTGGATCAGGATACTGACAACATCGAGTACTTCAATATCGGAACGGGACATGGCAATTCTACCAAGGAAATAGTGGAGACCTTTGAAAAGGCCACAGGAGTAAAAGTAAACTGGAAGTTCGGCCCGCGCCGTGAGGGAGACATAGAAAAGATCTGGGGAGACTGTACCAAGGCCAACACGGTGTTAGGCTGGAAGGCTGAGACTCCTTTGTCTGATGTTCTTGCATCAGCATGGAAATGGCAGGAAAAACTCAGAGCCGATGGCGTGATGTAAAGACAGAGATCCAAGGTTTAAAAAAATATTCTACGATTAACAAAGTCTGTATTTGCAAACAAAAACAGTATTGCAGGTGTATCCTGCTTTATTTTGTGTTTGTGTTGTTGTTATCCCTCGATGCGAATCGGGGGATAATTTTTTTGAAACTTGTGTACTGACGAGAAGGATAGAGGCTGTCCGTTCTGGGCATTCTCCTGTTTTCTACGAAGTTGTCTCATTTATATTACTTTCAGTCGCATGGCAACGTCCTGTTCCTTCAAGGAGGAAGCTGTTTCTGTCACTTAACAGGCAGAAATCCATCAAGAGTGTTCTTTAAGCCTGCTCATAATGAGCGTACTGTCCTTGAGCCGTCATCGGGCAGTCGGCATGAGCCCGTCAGAAAGAATAGGCCAGGTTGACCAGTACCGAACTGCTGGCGGCATGGTATTTCCCGTAGGCAAGGTTCAGCTTGAATCGTTCAAGGTTGATGCCGCCGCCGATGCTGAAGCCTGCTCCGTGCGCAGAGGCATCCTCCGCCTTGCCGACGGTCATCTCGTCAGCCCGGCGGAGATTGTAGCCTGCGCCGATCCATATACTCTCGGAAAGCAGGAGGTCGAGGCCGAGGTCGAGGTGATCGGCAAGGCGGTAGTTGTAATGGGTAAGGTCGACGAGCGTCGCCGACAGCCTGACGGGCAGAGCGGCGAAGGTCTTGCTCACACCCACCTGCACATCCGTCGGCATCTTGCCGTAATCCTCCTCATAGGCCTTGATCTGGCCACCGAGGTTCTTGGCGACCAGTGACACCGACCACTGTTCCTCCGGCTCATACCAGTTCAGACCGAGGTCTACGCCTACCGCCATCGAATTGTAATGTCCGATGTAGGACGTGATGAACTTCGCCGTGATGCCGCCCACGATGTTCCGTGCCAGTTCGTAGGCGAAGATGCCCTCGACGGCAATGTCGCTGGCGTTGAAGGTGCCTGTCTGCACGTTGTTTTCGTCGGTCTCCTTCATCCGTCCGTAGTTCATGTACTGTACGCCGCCGGCGACGGTGGCTTTCTCGCCCAGGGCCTTGGTATAGGAAGCCCCCATATAGTTGACTCCATGCATATAGTTCATGTAGTTGATTCCCACGGTCCTGTCGCTCACCGATGCTGCCAGGGCCGGGTTGGAGAACATCAGCGAAGGGTCGTCCTCGATGACGGTGATGTTCTCTCCGCCCAGTGCAGCAGCGTGTGCGCTCAGCGGCAGCCGCAGGAAGTTGTATTCTGTCTGGCTCTCCTGTGCCTGCATGGCAGCAGAAAAAAGCGTTAGCAGGAGTGCAGAAACGATTTTTTTCATCTGATCTGACTTAATTTCTCGGCAAAGTTACTGCTTTTTCCGAATATCTTATTACTTTTGTCTTTTGAACTTCCGGCGCGGCGCAGAGGATTTTCCTGCGATGCCTGCCATGGTTTGTATAACGGCGTAAGCGCACATTTAGTATATTTTGTCTTGGAAATAAAGAAGTCGGACAGGGCAGACCTGGAGAATAAGCGGTGGGTTGGTTTCCTTCTGGGAATCATCATCGCCCTCTCTGTCTTTTTTGTGGCGATGGAATACAATGCGGCAGGTACGGATGATGATGCGGCCGACTCCAGGACCTTGAAGAATGTGACGCTCCACGACATGGATATGCTGCCGGCCATCGACCAGCAGGACCTGGCGAAGAAACAGGACGAGAAGAAACCGACCATAGAGGATATGCTCAACCTCAAGCGGCGCGACATCCCCAACAAGGTGACACCGCACGACGTGGGCAGCATGAACGCCAACGACAGGAAGACGGGGGCTCCGCAGGTGAGCGACGAGGCTGTCGTGATGCCGATGGTGACCACTACGCCCGAGCCGCCCAAAGTAAAGGAAGAGGCAAAGAAGGAGATGGAGAAGATGACCGATGACCCTTCTGAAGAGGAGGCGGAACGCTATGACGACAAAGTCAGCAAGCGCATTCTCTCCCAGACACCGACGCCGCCCGGCGGATGGGTGGAGTTCATGAAGTGGCTTACGAAGACGCTGCAGTACCCCGTCGATGCAAAGCAG
The DNA here is from genome assembly GCF_000191065.1 of Prevotella multiformis DSM 16608. GTDB lineage: Bacteria > Bacteroidota > Bacteroidia > Bacteroidales > Bacteroidaceae > Prevotella > Prevotella multiformis. The sequence continues at coordinate 78,665 of NZ_GL872282.1, read as the reverse complement.
AAGCAGGTGCAGGGGACGGTGAACATCACCTTCATCATCAATGTGGACGGAACGGTGGACGATGTCCGGGTGAAGAGCGGGAAGATTCCTGTGCTCAATGCCGAGGCACTGCGGGTTCTCAGGACGATGGGCAGATGGAAGCCGGGAATCGAAAAGAACCGCCCGTGCCGTTCACTTGTGGAGATTCCCATCGTCTTCCAGCTCTCATGACGCCCCCTGATATGCAAAGGCGGATCCATCGCCGGTGAAAAAAGAAAATAACTGTTTAACCAAACGCACTATCATGTACACTGCTGATGAAATTCTCGACAAAGTAAACGAGTATATAGGCAATCTCTCTTACGGACGCAGGCCGCAGAGCCTGTACGAACCGATCAGATATGTACTCTCGCTGGGAGGGAAGCGCATACGTCCGACGCTGATGCTTCTGTCCTACAACCTCTTCAGGGACGACCCTGAGACCATTCTCTCTCCGGCGTGCGCCCTTGAGACCTATCACAACTACACGCTCCTGCACGACGACCTCATGGACGACGCCCCGCTGCGCCGCGGACAGCAGACGGTACACGTGCGCTGGGATGCCAATACGGCCATCCTCTCGGGCGACTCGATGCTTGTCCTGGCATTCGAGCGGATGCAGCAGTGCGACGACAGACACCTGCGGGATGTGCTGCGGCTCTTCACCGTGACGGCACTTGAAATAGGGGAGGGACAGCAGTACGACATGGAATTTGAGCACCGGAACGATGTGACGGAAGCGGAGTACATCGAGATGATCCGGCTCAAGACCAGTGTCCTGCTGGCCTGTGCGATGAAAATCGGTGCCATACTGGCCGATGCGCCTTCTGAGGATATGGACAATCTCTATAAGTTCGGCGAACAGATCGGACTGGCGTTCCAGCTGCAGGACGATTACCTGGATGTTTATGGGGATCCCAAGGTTTTCGGCAAGAAAATCGGGGGGGACATCACGTCGAACAAGAAGACGTATATGCTGATCAATGCGCTCAACAAGGCGAATGCACGCCAGCGGAAGGAGCTGGAGAAGTGGATCGGCTGTGAGTCGTTCCACCGCAACGAGAAAGTGGCGGCCGTCACGGCATTGTATAACAAGATAGGTGTAGACAGAATGGCGATAGACTGCATCAATCATTATTTCGATGAGGCAAACAAGTATCTTGCCGCCGTGAATGTCTCTGATGAACGCAAGACCGAACTGATGGCATACGCACAGAAACTGCTGCATAGACAGCGTTGACAAGCTGTATCTGGCTTCATCCGTTCCTCCGCATTTCACCGCCTATCTCCATCTGCATTTCCATCTCGACCATCTCATATCCTCCTCCTTTGCAGGAGTTCGGAGATACTTTCTTTTTTATTACCCATACAAATGATCATCGACACCCACGCCCATTTAGATGTAGAAGATTTCAAGACCGACCTTCCGGAGGTCGTGCGCCGTGCCCATGAGGCCGGAGTTGGAAAGATCTTCCTGCCTGCCATCGACTTGAAGTCGGTTGACTCCGTCCTGGCTGTCTGCCGTCAGTTCCCTGACACCTGCTGGCCCATGATCGGCCTGCAGCCCGAAGAGGTGCGTGACGACTGGCGTGAAGTGCTGGCTGCCATGCACCAGCGCATCCTCCTTTCGCTCCGTCAGAAGGCGGAGGGAACGGTGCTGCCGGGCGAGACGGTCGTTGCCATCGGTGAGGTGGGGCTGGACTTCTATTGGTCGCGCGAATACGAACGGCAGCAGCTTGCCGCCTTCGAGGAGGCCGTGAAGTGGAGCGTGGAGACACGGCTTCCGCTGATGATTCACTGCCGGAAGGCGCAGAATGAACTGCTGCGCGTCATGCGTGCTTATGAGAGGGAATTGCCAGGCGGTGTCTTTCACTGTTTTACAGGCAACCGGAAAGAAGCCGAGGCGTTCCTCCGTTTCGACCGTTTCGTCCTTGGTATCGGTGGCGTGTCAACGTTCAAGAGCAGCCATCTGCGTGAGGATCTTCCTGCGGCGGTTCCCTTGGACCGCATCGTCCTCGAGACCGACAGCCCTTACATGGCTCCTGTCCCACACCGTGGACAGCGCAACGAGAGCGCTTTCATCGTAGAGGTGATGCGTACTCTTGCTGCCTGCTATGCCGTCGACGAGGCTGCTATCGCCCGTCAGACAAATGAGAATGTAAGGCGTGTGTTCGGCGTGGAGATCTGACGTGTCATGCGTCTTCTTCATCTGGAACGATGCGGAACATCTGTTCCCATGTTCTGAAACGTTGCAATCCTTCCTCTCCGAATTTCGCAAGACTTGTTTCTGCTTCCTCCAGACTCTTTTCGTGATCGAGATGGCTCTTGGAGAAGAACTTGTCAGCATAGCAGATAAGTTTCTCTTCCGGTGTCTCAGGCAGGAAGTCGTGCATGGGAAGGGGCAGATGCTGTACGAGTATCTGTTTACGAGTGATGCCTGCTCCGGTGTGGCGTTCGCAGACGCGGGCATGTCGCGGGAAACCTTCTGCAAGCAACATCCCGGCTCCGATGTGTCCATGACAGATGTAAGGTTCGCTGCCGAAACACTGTATGCCGGGCGCATTGCAGCGCACGATTCCGATGTCGTGCAACATGGCAGCCTCTTCAATGAACCGTCTGTCAAATTCCAGCTCAGGATGATGACCGGCGATGGCGAGAGCCTTGTCGGCTACGGAGCGGCTGTGGACAAGGAGGATGTGGCGCAGAGCATTGTCTTCGGGATAATATTTGTCTATGATTGCCTGATAATCCATTGCTTGTTGTTGTATAGATGGAGTAGGGGGAGGACGGCATCCTTGGGAACATTATACCTTTCTGCTGTCAAGGCTCCAGCTACCCTGTGATTATAAGAATCGGCCGTTATCCGACCAAAGCCCATGTATCTGTGGGCTTTACCGTTCCTGACAGTCCCGTTGAGCTTCTTGCCGGCAGCGGTACCGCTGTTCTATATATGCTGTCTGGCCGTTTCCTTCCATCAAAAAAGCCATGCCTCCTCTCCCTGCCGGCATTCACCGACATGAACGAGGAAGCATGGCTTTGATCATTTAAAATATCTTTATGCTTCGTGAGCTCTCTCGATGTAGGCGATGACATCACCCTTGCCCACCTTGGCACCCTGCTTGGCATTGATTTCAACCAGCTTGCCGCCGAGAGCGGCAGGGACGGTGACGAACTCGCCCCATGGAGCCTGGATGTAACAGAAGACATCGCCCTCCTTGTATTCCTTTCCGATGTACGGCTCGACTGCCGGAGCAGCTTCGCCGTCGCCCTGGAACTCCCAGAAGAGCTGACCCTTGACCGGTGCGACGATGGCGTCGGCCTTGGCATGCTTGAAGGCTGCCGCCTCCTCCGGGCTGACCTTGGCGCCGAGCTTGGCATCCTTGGCGGCCTGCAGGTCGGCAAGGAAGTTCTTCTTAGCCTGTCCGCTCTTGTAGTTGCGGTACTGTTCCGGGTGCATGGCCAGCTCGAAGAGTTCCTCATCGTCCTGACCGTAGTCCCATCCGTTCTCGTCCATTTCCTTGCGGAAGTCGTCGAGTGCGTTGGGGAGCAGGGTATGCGGGTCGGCATCGGTGAACTCGAGACCTTTCTGCTTGGCAAGATCCTTCAGCTCCTGGCAGATTTCACCAGGTACACGACCGCTCTTGCCGAGAATCATGCCCCACATGGAATCGTCCATCATCACGAAACGTCCCTTGCCCTGCTCGAGGGTGAGGAGGTTCATCAGGGCGATGTTCTTGGTATATTGCGAGAAGGGGGTCACCAATGGAGGGTAGCCGACGCGCGGCCATACGTATGCCACCTCGTCGAACAGTTTGATGAGCATATCGTCTACTGAAAGCTCCGGTTCGCCCTTCTTCCTGCGGAGATTGTTGATTGTCGTGCGGATGCCGCCGAGGTCGGCCATCATCGATCCCATCATGCCGCCCGGCAGACCGCAGGTAAGCAGCAGCGAACTCATGTACTTGTTCTGTGGGTTGATGAAGTAGCCGAGCCACTCATCGATGAACTCCTGGGTCATGGCGCGTGCCTTCATATAGGCGTCCATGTTGATATCTGGAACGTCGAAGCCGGCGTTTTTCAGCATGCTCTGTACGGAGATGACATCCGGATGAACCTTGCCCCATGACAGCGGCTCGATGGCAACATCGAGAATGTCGATGCCGTTCTTGGCAACTTCGAGCATGGAGGCCATGGAAAGGCCGGGGCCGGAGTGCCCGTGGTACTCCAGAAGAATGTCCGGATGCTTCTCCTTGATGCGGCGCGTCAGTTCACCGAGGAAGACCGGCTGGCCGATACCGGCCATGTCCTTCAGACAGAGTTCCTCCGCACCGGCAGCAATCTCCTCGTCGGCCAGCTTGCAGTAGTATTCGATGGTGTGGATAGGGGAGGTGGTGATGCAGAGCGTACCCTGAGGTGTCATGCCGCCTTCCTTCGCCCACTTCAGTGCCGGGGCGATGTTGCGGATGTCGTTCAGACCGTCGAAAAGACGGGTGATGTCCACGCCCTGCGCATGCTTCACACGGTACATCATCGCACGCACGTCGTCAGGAACAGGGTACATACGCAGTGCATTCAGACCGCGGTCGAGCATGTGGGTCTTGATGCCGGCCTCATGCAGGATTCTGGTGTAGGCACGGACAGACTCGTTCGGGTTCTCACCGGCGAGGAGGTTCACCTGTTCGAAGGCACCGCCGTTTGTTTCTACACGTGCGAAACAGCCCATCTCGATGAAAACAGGCGCAATACGTACCAACTGATCCTTGCGTGGCTGGAACTTACCAGAGCTTTGCCACATGTCTCGGTAAATGAGACTGAACTGAATTTTCTTTCCCATATATGTTTTCTGTTGTTATCTAAATGAAGGGATTGCAGACTGCAATCTGACCTGCAAAATTAGATAAATTTTTCCAAAAAACAACTGACAGCTAATATTTTTTGCAATAATTGACTAACTTTGCAGTCTAAAAGTAAATACATGAAGAAATTGTCTTTTCCCTTTGCCAGTCTGTTCCTGCTGCTGCTCACGGCCTGTTACAATCAGGCTACGACGGGCGACCAAGGCGCTATCGACGTGGAGACCCAGCTGAAAGGCGACAGTACCCGATACGGTCTGGCGTGCGACGGATGCTCCGATTCGGTGATTGTCCTCCTGCCGAACGAGGGAGGAGATCCGATAAAGTTCGACATCGTTACGGCCAAACGCAACGGTCAGGTGTACGGTACGCCGGAGATCGGAGACGAACTGGCGATCGTACCGAACCCTATCGACCCTTATGAGGCGGAGATGGTCATCGACCTCGAACAGATGAAAGGCACGTGGACGTTCCAGGTCGTACCGAAGCTGAAGCCGAACCCGACGAAGTCGGAGGATGAAATCATGGCAGAGATGAGCGACTCCATGAAGGCCGCGCTGTTTATCCCCAGGGAGTACGGATTCACTTTGAAAAGCTACAACCAGGCTTCTCCGGTAGGCTATATCATCAAATCCAATTCGCTGGAGGACGAGAGCCCGGTGGAATATCCGAAGGTGACCGTCTATACCAGCTGGCATATTTTCAACGGAAGGCTATATATCTACAAAGATACGGTTGATGAGCAGGGACACCGTATTCCGCAGGATTCCGTCGGCTTCGACTCCGGCTCCATGCGCTATCTCTCAGCCGACTCCATGGCCGCCCTCTTCGGCAAGAAGGTGATGCAGTACCATCGGAAGAAAAACGCCATGGAGGCGAACAAGGAGGCACAGGAAGCAGAATCGAAGAACCAAGCTAAATAGCACGCATCACTTCTCCTGTCACCTTGTCTATCCCTCACGGACAAAATCAAGCGCCTCCCGGACCTCCTCTTCGGATAGGGTCTGGTCGATGCGGACCTCGCCGATTCCCGACAGAAGTGTGACATTGATTTCACTGCCCCGGTTCTTCTTGTCGTGGTGCATCAGCTCTATCAGTTCGGGATAGTCATTGCAGGTAAAGGGAAGGACACCATAAAAGGCACGGATAAAGCTGACGGTCTGCCTCATCTGTTCGGCAGGGAATCCTGTCAAGGCAGCCGACAGGTAAAGTTCGGCTATCAATCCGAAGGCAACGGCATATCCGTGGAGGACCGGCTTGCGTCTCAATGACCATGCCTCAAAAGCATGACCGAATGTGTGCCCGAGATTCAGAGCCTTCCTGATTCCCTTCTCATGCGGATCCTCTTCCACGATACGTTCCTTCACCTTGACGCTCTTCCCGAGCATCACCGAGAGTTTCGACAGGTCAGGCCGTGCAAGGTCAAAGCCGACCAACTCTGCCCACATTGTCTTATCCGCAATCAGGCCGTGCTTCAGCATCTCCGCATATCCGCTACGGATGTTCTCTTCATCAAGGGTCTTGAGCCATCCGGTATAAAGGATGACGAAAGCCGCATCAGAGAACATGCCGATTTCATTCTTCAGTCCTCCGAAGTTGACACCGGTCTTTCCCCCCACGCTGGCATCCACCATGGCGAGGAGTGTCGTCGGAACATTGATGAAGTTGATTCCACGTTTGAAGGTCGAGGCGGCAAATCCTCCAAGGTCGGTCACCATTCCTCCCCCCAGATTGACAAGTAGTGAATGACGTGTTGCCCCTCCCTCCTGCAAAGCCTTCCATACTTCTGTGAGTGTCTCGACGGTCTTGCAGCTGTCGGTTGTTCCAATCGTGATGAGCCGTGCGCCTTTCAGGCAGAAGTAGTCCTTGACACAATCCCAGCATTTCGCACGTGTCGTCTCATCGACAAGTACAAAGGTTCTGTCGTGTTCACACTCCGAGATGGCCGCCGCCAGATCTTTTCCGAACAATTCCGATATGATCACATTCTGTCCCATAAGCTTTCTCCTATATTAATACTTACACAAAAATAAGTTTTTTCTGTTACAACATGATGGAATAGAATGGATATTTCACACACTTTAATACTATTGACTACATTCTTGCGCAGATGGTTCTGCCTGTGTGCAACAATTGGAAATGTCAGACAAAGGAGGATAAACTACAAGACAAGATGCTGAAAAGGCGAATTGATATGATGCCTGTACATCAGCATGTCTTTCCGTCTTCTACAGACAAATTATTCCCATACCATCGGTGTTTGTAAACTGTTTTCATGCAGTTCAAAGCAACACATGCTCTTCTGGCTTCTAAAAGATGCCTGATTGACTTGCAACAGGTGCTCTTTCAGCGTGTTACCAACGCCCTTTTGAAGTCCAATCAAGCACCTTTTTTGAACGGCTTGATAACTGATTGACTGGCTGCTGGTTGCAAACTTGCTTTTTGCACGTGTATTTCATATTTGCAGGTGATTTGTTTGAAATTATGTAATGGTTTTTTAAAATCATATCTGTGTTTGCTACCAAGTTGTTTTTATCCGGGTGGCAGATGACAAACGTGCGAGCCTTTAACACGACTGGTGTTAGCCCTTAACACGGTTTGTCAACAGCACATTATGTAAAATTGCCTGGTGAGACTTATGCCTGCCGTAAAGGAACAGATTTATTCAGATTTCGAAGGTCTTCCCTTCCTGTGTCAAGAAAGTATTTGGAAATACTTCTTTGGCTTCCTCCAGCAGCTTCTCCTCATTCCCATAGCGGGCGGAATAATGCCCTAAGAGCAGTTTTCCCACACCTGCATCACGGGCTACCTGTGCTGCCTGATGCGATGTGCTGTGCCAATAGAGACGGGCGCGTTTGACATCTTCGGTCGTGTAGGTGCTTTCATGATAGAGGGTGTTGACCCCTTTGACCAGTTTGCAAAGCGTCTTGAAATATCGGGTGTCCGAGCAATAAGCATAGCTGCGGGGGGGATTGGAAGGGTATGTCAGCCGGCTGTTAGGAACAAGAAATCCCTCCGGTGTCGTCCAGTCTGCACCGGCTTTGATGTTGTTGATCTGGCTGACGGGGATATGATAAAAGTCGAGCATGTCACGACGGATATGCGGAAGTGTCGGTTTCTCCCGGAACAGGTAACCGCAACATTCTATGCGATGCTGCAAAGGAACCGTCTCCACGGTCAGACTCCTGTCTTCATAGACCACCCTGTGCAAGGTGGTATCAACGGGATGGTAGACGACTTCAAAACCTAAATTCTGACAGAAAAAGTCAAGCATCTGACGGAGAACCGGCTCAAAGGTAGCAGGCGCATAGAGATGCAAAGGAGCGGTACGCCCCGTCATGCCGAACGTGGACAGCATGCCCGGCAGACCGAAGCAGTGGTCACCGTGCAGGTGGCTGATGAATACGGCTATAATCCTCGAGAAACGTATGTGCAGTCGGCGGAGCTGGATCTGCGTTCCTTCCCCGCAGTCGATCAAGAACTGCTTCTCCCTAAGTTCTACGACCTGCGAAGAGGGGAAATGCTGCAAAGTCGGCAGGGCGCTGCCACAGCCAAGGATCCTTACGGTGAATGGTTCCATAAGATGCTTTGAATAGAAGTGTATGTCAGGGATGCTGGCAGGTGAGACAGTAAGGACAGATACCCCCATCCGGTCGTACACGGTCGGTCTGTCGTCCAGACGAGGACATCCTCTCTTGCAGATAAGCTCCCGACCTCACACCATTCGATTTACTTTCCTCTGGTAAATACGAAAATACCGTTTTTGTTTTCCAATGCCAGAGAGTCTGCACCGAGGTTGTCTACCTCGAAGGTATCCTTGGACAGGATCAGTTTCCCGTTCCATATCTTCCACGAGGTCCAAGGATTCTTTTCCGACTGCAGACTGGATGTGACGGTACCGTCTTCTTTGATTTCAAAGTTACGGTCAAGGCTGATCCAGTTACCCAACAGCGAGGTGAGGTTGATGGCTGAACGCATGAAGCGGTCGCCGTATTCCTTATAGCCGATAATGGCGAAGCGGTCGCCGTTGAGCTTTCCGCCCTTGACAACATCGACAGTATCATTAGGATTGGTGAGATACACAATGGTGTCTCCGTTGTCGGTTAGCAGAACGATGGAATTCATCCCGCCGTCCACCATCGTTCCATAAACGGTGCTGTCACCGGTCGCAAGCGTGTCGGTCTGCCCGTTTTCCTGTGTCATCACGGCCTTGGGCTTGCTGTCCTTGCAGGAGATTGCTGAAGCAAGGACCAGCAGTGAAACGATAAAATAAAAAGCATTTCTCATATTCTTTGGAGTCTGATTTATATCTTTAAAATTGGCGATGGACATCAGCGGTCAGCCGTCTTGGCTTCTTCCCACAGCCGGTCCATCTTCGCAAGCGTCAGGTCTTTGATAGTGACACCTTTTTCCTTGGCTTTCTCTTCAATGTAACTGAACCGTCTGATAAACTTCTGGTTAGTATGTTCCAGTGCATTGTCCGGGTTGAGATGATAGAGACGTGCCGCATTGATGACCGAGAAAAGGAAGTCGCCCAGCTCCTCGGTTGAATGTTGTCTGTCGTCTTTCTTCAATTCAGCCTTCAGTTCGTCCAGCTCCTCATAGACCTTCTCCCACACCTGCTCCTTCTCCTTCCAGTCGAAGCCTACGTTGCGTGCCTTGTCCTGGATGCGGTAGGCCTTGATAAGGCTGGGCAGCGAATCGGGTACGCCGGAAAGTACGGAGGTGTTGCCGTCACGTTCGCGCTGCTTGCGTTGTTCCCATGTCGATTCCACCTGCGAAGCCGTGTCGGGAGTCGCCTGCTGGCTGTCGGCAGCTTCCTTTCCAAGTTCGTCTTTGTAGACAACCTGTCCGGAAGCATTGACGGTCATATCCGGATGTGTCACGCTCCATCCTGTCCAGTCGATGAAGTCGTGGCGGAACATGAGTTTGTCTGACTGCGCATTGCAGACATCAGCCACATCGAAGTCTTCCTTTTCTTCGCCGAGCATGGAATAGAAAATGACGTGTTCCATGACATCCCCCAGTTCCTTGCAGATGTTCTTGGAGTCGTTCTTCATGAGGGCGTCTGCCAGCTCGAAAGTCTCCTCTATCGTATTGGGACGCAGGCTTTCATTGGTTTGTTTCCTGTCCCAAGGGCACTCTTTACGCAAACGCTCCTGAATATCCAGAAGCCGGGCAAAGGCTTCGAGTTTCTCTTCTTTTGTATGCAATGTCTTGATGTTTAATGTTGAAGATATACGTTAAAGTACTCATCCGGGTACTATTATTGTTGCAAAGATACGCTTTTTAGGTGGATTTTTTGTACTTTTGCAGCGTTATTTTAAAGATAATAAAGAAATAATATTATACGAAACAAATGGATTTAGCAAGCAAGTATGATCCACAGATTGTGGAATCGAAATGGTACCAGTACTGGCTGGACAACAAGCTTTTCAGTTCTAAGCCTGATGGCCGTGAGCCTTATACCGTGGTGATTCCGCCGCCCAACGTTACGGGGGTGCTCCACATGGGACATATGCTGAACAATACGATTCAGGACATCTTGGTCAGGCGTGCCCGCATGGAGGGCAAGAATGCCTGCTGGGTGCCGGGCACTGACCACGCCAGCATTGCGACTGAGGCGAAGGTCGTGAACAGACTGGCACAGGAAGGCATCAAGAAGACCGACCTCACCCGTGAGCAGTTCCTTGAGCACGCATGGGACTGGACACGCGAGCACGGTGGCATTATCCTCAAACAGCTGCGCCGCCTGGGTTGTTCCTGCGACTGGGACCGTACGGCTTTCACCATGGACGAGACCCGCAGCCGGAGCGTCATCAAGGTGTTCTGCGACCTGTATAATAAAGGTTACATCTACCGTGGCGTGCGCATGGTCAACTGGGATCCGCAGGCACAGACAGCCCTCTCCGATGAGGAGGTAATCTATAAGGATGAACATTCAAAGCTCTATCACCTTAAATATTATGTTGCTTCGGAAGACCAGGCAAGGGTTGAACGCAAGGATGAAGGCAACGTGATGCACAAGGATGAGAAGGGCTACTATGCAGTTGTTGCCACTACTCGTCCGGAGACTATCATGGGGGACACAGCCATGTGTATCAACCCAGAGGACGTTAAGAATACTTGGTTGAAGGGGCTGCATGTCATCGTTCCATTGGTAAACCGTGTGATTCCAGTTATTGAGGACTCATACGTTGACATTCAGTTCGGCACAGGTTGTTTGAAGGTAACACCTGCTCACGACGTAAACGACCATGCGCTTGGTTTGAAGCATGGACTGGAAACCATCGACATCTTCAATGATAACGGAACAATCTCTGAGGCGGCGGGCCTCTATGTGGGGCAGGACCGTATGGATGTACGTAAGCAGATTTCAAAGGACTTGGAAGCTGCGGGCTTGATGGAGAAGGTTGAGGACTATGACAACAAGGTGGGATTCTCCGAGCGTACGAACGTGCCGATCGAGCCGAAGCTCTCCACGCAGTGGTTCCTCAGGATGCAGCACTTTGCCGACATCGCCCTCTCTCCCGTCATGGACGACGAAATCGAGTTCTATCCGAAAAAGTACAAGAACACTTACCGCCACTGGCTCGAGAATATCAAGGACTGGTGCATCAGCCGCCAGCTCTGGTGGGGACATCGTATACCTGCCTATTACTTCAAAGATGCGGAGGGTAAGAATGCAACCGTTGTTGCAGAGACAGAAGAAGAGGCATTGAAGTTGGCACAGGAAATCAACCCTTCAGTAACCGCTGCCGACCTCGAACAGGAGAGCGACTGTATGGACACATGGTTCTCAAGCTGGCTGTGGCCGATTTCCGTCTTCGACGGCATCAACCATCCGGACAACGAGGAAATCAGCTACTATTATCCTACCAGCGATCTCGTAACGGGTCCGGACATCATCTTCTTCTGGGTGGCACGCATGATCATGGCGGGCTACGAGTACCGTGGCAAGTTCCCGTTCAAGCACGTCTACTTTACAGGTATTGTACGTGACAAGCTCGGACGTAAGATGAGTAAGAGCCTCGGTAACTCTCCCGACCCGATCATGCTCATCGAGAAATACGGTGCCGACGGTGTCCGCATGGGCATGATGCTTTCCGCTCCGGCAGGCAACGACATCCTCTTCGACGAGACACTTTGCGAGCAGGGACGTAACTTCAACAACAAGATTTGGAATGCTTTCCGGCTGGTACAGGGCTGGCAGACAGCCGACACGGAACAGCCGCAGGCAAGCCGGATTGCCGTGGAGTGGTTCGATGCCAAGCTGAAGGCTGTGAATGCAGAGATGGACGAACAGTTCAGAAGCTACCGTATCTCCGAGGCACTGATGACTGTCTACCGCCTCTTCTGGGACGAGTTCTCAAGCTGGTACCTGGAGATGATCAAACCCGAATACGGCAAACCGATTGACAGGACGACCTACGAGGCGACACTCCGTTTCTTCAATGCCCTGCTGAAGATGCTGCATCCGTTCATGCCGTTCATCACCGAAGAATTGTGGCAGCACCTCTACGACCGCAAAGACGGCGAGAGCATTATGTGTGACGAGCTGCGCCTCCCGGCTCCAGGCAAGGACGAGCTGAGGCTCATGGAAGACATCGAGCAGGTAAAGGCCATCGTCGGGGGTGTGCGTACCGTCCGCAACCAGAAGAACATCGCTCCGAAGGTAGAACTGGAACTCGATGCCATCGGCCAGAACAACTACGAGGCATACAACAGCGTCATCACAAAGATGGCAAACCTGAAAGCCATCGAAGTCGTAACGGAGAAGTCGGGGGATGCCTCCGGTTTCATGGTCGGAACGGACTCGTTTGCAGTACCTGTCGGCGACCTGATCGATGTGGCGGCTGAAATAGAGAAGCAGGAGAAGGAACTCCTGCACCTCGAAGGCTTCCTCGCCGGCATCAAGAAGAAACTCTCTAACGAGAACTTCGTTGCCCATGCACCTGAGGCCGTCGTTGAGCGTGAGCGCAAGAAACAGAGCGACTCCGAAGAAAAGATTGCTGCTTTGAAGGCAAATCTTGAAGAGCTGAGGAAAAAGTAAAATCTATTTTAATCTCCAACATGAAGGAGGGCGTGTCAAAACCCGACTTCAAGACAGCTGCCATTTGTAAAGAACAACCGCTGCCAAAGAGCCGATAGCTCGATGATAGCGGTTGTTTGATGTCTAAGGGGATCAGAACCGTCAATAGGAAGGGGAGGCTTTTCTGAATTTTGAGTTTTGACACACTCTCTCATGCAACCATCACTTTTAATTAAATCAAGACCAGTACGCCCCCCCCTTCTCTTGCATCTCATATTGTTGAAAGAACTCTCATTCGTCATGTTTCGATTTGTAAGTCGTATATACTAACCAATTACGGATAGCTTTTATGCTATATGAATGGTCATAATAGATTGTTAAAAGCAACACAGGCTTTACATCAATATGATATATAGATGTAGAAAACAGATTGGGGTTTTCTTGTTTTATCTGAATCCGGTGATTCCTATAATTAGCGTCTCCAGAATATACGGTATCCAACATCTCTGTTGTGGACATCAGTAATTCTTTATGTCCACCGTAGTCGGAAGTAAAAACCTCACTGTTGTCTTTATAAAATTTAATTACGGTTCGAGAGTAGTCATCTCTTTCTTCGATAATAGTTGTTGTGTCGTGATTTTCGCTCAGTTTATAAGATCTGACATTATCTACAGGGACTAAAACATGTTGGACTTTAGAATGACATGATTCCCACACGCCAAAACCTATAATCAACACGAAATAATTGATAATTCTTTTTTTATTCTTTAAAAACATGCTCAAATGATTTTGATTTACTATTCTGAAACCTCTGTAAAACTCCATTACATGAGACTCTCGAAAATATTATTTAAAGAAACGGTATCGTCTAATATTATGCCATTAACAGATGTGTCTGACGGCACAGAAACCTCCTTCTTAACATGTTCTGCAACATCTATTTTCCCATCTACTCTTTCTTGTCCAACACAAGCTTGTATGGTAAATAAGCTATTGAACAAGACGAGAACCAGCTTTACATTCATCGACACAATTTGGATTACCTTTGATGTTAAAAATCATCCTATGTGTCCCACTAGGAGTAATCAACTTATTAAAGAATTTCCATTCATTTAGATTTTCCGTAACAACCGACTGTACCAAAGCTGCCCTTTGTAACAGATAAATTAATATCTGGATGTACGCTAAGTCCTGATCGTCTATTGCAAATTGGTAAAAGAGCTTTCCACCCTGTACGTCTATCGTTTAGCATTCCAGACTCATTTGCTGGCACAGCACTAAACACATCATAGAAGTTGTCAGGTATAGAGTGTACCATTCTATTTATCATCTATACATAGGATTCGAAGGCTAAAATTCTTCTATTATCTTTGCTATTTCTTTATCAATCTTTTCCATTCTAGGACAAAAAAATGTTCTCTTATACATCTTTCTAAAGATGAGGACATCTGTTATATTATTTTTTATCCAAAGTTCAAAGACAATCAAAAGATCTAATGATAGTTTCTTCCCTGTATAATCTGTGATCAGCACATCATAATCATCTATCCGTCTATATACTTGATTCCCATTCGGATATAGAGTATATCCATTATTTTTAAAAAAGTTGATATTTCTCTTTATAAAATATGAATATTCCATAATAAGTTTATTTTGTAAAAGAACATATCCTGATGCTGGTATAATAAAATAAGAGCAGGACCAGGACCAGCTCCATGTTTTATGGCATTATTGTCTATATTCTTAGCGCCACCTTCCCGAGATGGACGGACAGCATGCTCAAATCCTGATTCCCATAGAGTGCCACTTTCTGAACCCAGCCGTGAGTTTCTTCAGGAGGTTGCCTGCCGTCAGAGCAGGCCATATCCTTCCCACCGGCATTAGGGTGGTCTTATTTTTCATATCCAGATATATTCCTAATATAAGCCCACTTTGAATCAAAAGTAATTTCCTTATTATCTAAAAGATTCTTTAATATAACAACATTTTTTTCATCCTTTCTCTGCATTATAAAATTATAATCCATACTTTTAGTAAGACAGATTTTTTTTAGATCAACATCTATAAAGTCTATTTCGAACTGAACAGTATTTATTCTTTTTTTGGACCACTTTAAAGGTAAAACTTCAGGCAGTTCTGTTGTATCTAAAGTTAAAATCAGTTCAGTATCTTCTCCTGGTATAATAGTGATCTTGACAACTTCTATTTTCGTAAAAGTAGGCAGAGATCTCTTGTATATAGCAGATACGCTTGTTGCATTTTCAAATAGTGTAAAATCCATTGCTTATTTATGGTTAAAAAATACAATGTTTTTTCTGGATACGATCCCTTTTTGGCATTGAGACCTCTTCCCTCCCTTACATGAGAACCCCGTGGAATGTAACTTGTTGATAGTCAAATATAAGATATATAGAGGTCTTCTGTATGGACAGCATCGTGACTCTTATTTTTGAAGCATAATGTCCCTGGAATCGCACAAGACACATAATTACTATAAGCGCAAAGTGAAAAGTGATTCCGTCCATTTTCATCTTCTCCCAAATCAAAGATAAACACCTTAGGTGCATCCTGTTTCCCAGAGATACAAGTCCATAAGTTCTTGGCAACATATTAGTTCCATGGAATTGAAAGCCTCTAGGGTATCTTTTGGTTCTTCCGTTAAATGGATAGATGGGAATAGAATAAAAAGCTTGTGTACTTGCATAGTATGA
The DNA here is from genome assembly GCF_000191065.1 of Prevotella multiformis DSM 16608. Taxonomy (GTDB): domain Bacteria; phylum Bacteroidota; class Bacteroidia; order Bacteroidales; family Bacteroidaceae; genus Prevotella; species Prevotella multiformis. The sequence goes on along the minus strand of NZ_GL872282.1, from coordinate 63,051 downwards.
CTTTCCCCAAGCGGATGGTTTTACAAAAGAAGGTAAACTACAAGATAAAAGGGCAGAAAAGACAAATTGATACGATGCCTGTCCATCAGCCTGTCTTTCCGTCTTTTACATACATTTTATTTCCATATCATCGGTGTTTGTAAACATTTTTGTGCAGTTCAAAGCTGACACATGCTCTTCTGGCTTCTAAAAGATGCCTGATTGACTTGCAACAGGTGCTCCTTTAGCGTGTTACCAACGCCCTTTTGAAGTCCAATCAGGCACCTCTTACAAACGACTTAACAACCGATTGATTGACTGCTGGTTACAAACTCGATTTTTGCACGTGTTCTTTACATTTACAGATGATTTGTTTGAAATTATGTAATGGTCTTTCAAAATCTTATCTGTCTTTTCAACGTATTAAAATTGAAAAGGTCTTTGACTCAGAGGCTGATGACAGGATAGACAGTTGACAGTCTTGGCCATGTTTTTGTTTCATCAATCACTTCGGTTCTTCCGTTAAAGCTATATGAAAAGCATCTACACATTTAACGAAAGAACCTTTTATCTTGTAGTTTATCCTCCTTTGTAAGGCCGTCTAATGTTGGACAGTCATACCCTGCAAGTGTATAAGCCTTTATTCTTCCAATCTATACATTTAACGGAAAAACCATATAATTGAACCAGATTCTATTGCTTGAGTATCGTAATAAACAACTATAATACTGTAGAATAAATATACGGCACAGCCTGAGATCATTAATAAAAGAGGTCTACGGACTTGTCTGCATTCCATTTTTATTGACCACCATAATCTTCAGGTGATTGCACTTTCTTTCCAACTGACATGTATGCATACTCCTTCCTCCCAGCTTCGCCTTGTTGAGTTTCGTCAGCGACGTTGGGTTGGCGGCATTCGTGATACCGAGGATATTTTCCACAGCATCATAACGATACCTGTTCTCCATGACAGTCTGACCGTCCGCTGCAAGGCGCATCGCCTGCAGACGCTCACGCTGCCTCTCGTAGGTATAGGTTGTCTCCGTGCCGTTGCCGAGCTTCGTATAGACCGTATGACCCTCTTTGTCGTAACCTATCCTGTCAACAATAACGCTCTGACGTCCCGGTTTATTGCTCGTAAGACCATCTATTTGTCCTGCCGCATTGTAGTTGTAGTGATAGGTGACGACCTCGCCGTCAGGACAAGTCATCATCCGCATACGGTTCAAGCTGTCGCAGGTGATAAAATCAACGTGAGGTTCTTTATTGTCAGTCGAAAGCATAGTAAACGGTAGAACCCCTACTAACTACTTTACTTGTAATCTCTCTCCCTTTGAATTCCACTTTTAACGATGCTGGAGTCATCTTTGTATGTCTCAGCTTTAGTATTCTCCCCGTCTCAATTCTAAACATTCTATTTTCATCAATGTTGGAATTTATCTTATTGGTAATGTTCATAACGGACTTTTCCACATCTGCTTCTATCACTGTACTATCTGATCGTTTAGGATAGACAACATACAGACTTCTTCCTTCATTGCGCTGTATACTGTCCTGAGAGAACCTGTCAGTCATGTCATATCCTCTCTTATCCAACACTTTAATAGAACACAAGCTATCAATGCTTCCATTTCTCCCGGGAGGAAATGGCGCTTTAAAAAATTCATAAGTAAAATTGCAATATACTACATCGAATGTCAGCAAATAATAATTGTCATAAGTATTTCCTTTTATTTTTATTTTTTGTAAATTCGCATTTATAATTTTATAATTATGAGGTACTCTGTCTATGCAAACATCTCCTATTGCACAAAGCACTCCTATAATCAAAAATACTCCTATGATTTTCTTCATCTTGGCAAAATAAACAATTGGTGCATTCCATTTATACCGCTAATTTCCAGACATTCTGTGATGAAAGGATAATTCCATGACTAAAATCTAATTAAGCCACTCTCACCAGTACAAGTTATGTTTATATAATGATTGGTCTCCCAGGATGGATCAATTCTTCCTTTCCCCTATTATCGTATGTGGTTACAATAACGGAATTCTTCTTAAAATCAATTTCAGAAATATCATTATTCGCCGGCCCATTATTTATTTTATATCTCGATACTTGAATATGCTCTTAGGAGGCGCAGATCCCTTGCCGCAGTCCCCCGGTGTTCTTCATAGTTTTTGCAAACTATTACTCATCGAGGGATTCCGCACTTACGAATTGAATGTGCGCATGAGGAAAAATATTTTTTCCGTAGGCAGTGTATTAGCCTGTCTATAATTTCCCTACACCGGACAAGACATCTGCTACGTCTTCAGGTGTATTGAACAGGAGTCCCTCTTTGAGTTCTTCATCCGAGAGCTGTGCGAGGAGTTCCCTGGCAGATGACTCGTCGAAACAGGGTTCACCTTTGGTATTGGTCTTGGCGAGCAAGGCTGTAAGTATTTGCCGGCGATATTCTTCTATTGACATGATAAATTTTGTTTTCTATTGTCTGTAAATCTTTTATGTGACTCTTCCGATCAGATGTCATCAGTATTTCCCTGGTTTAAAGGAGGATTGTACCGGCATTTGTGAGATGAAATGCGGATGCGCCTCGTCTCCATAACCCGGCTGATAGACGAATCCTTCATACTCAAAGCCAAGAAGGTCGGCCGGACTGTCAAGCCGTTTGCGCAGGATATAGCTTGTCATAGCCCCTCTGCAGCTTTTGGAATAGACACTGACAGCTTTGAGGCGGTCTTCCTGTTCCACCATGAAGAGCGGCTGGATAATGCTTATTTCTTTTTGCATCCGTTTCCAGTCGAAGAGATGTTGGAACTCTTCTGTCGCCAGATGAACAAGAATACCGTCGTCTTTCTTCACAGCCTTGATGAGCATATCGGTGAGACGGGGTTTCCAATAAGCAAACATGTTCTTCGCACCTGTGGAAGACAGCTGGGTCTTCCCCTCCAGCCGGTATGGATGGATGAGGTCCAAAGGGCGTAACAATCCATAAAGAAAACTTGTAATCCAAAGATGCCGGTCGGCAAAGCACATATCCTCCAGACTATATTCCTGTGCCTTCAGGCATTTGTATGCCTGCCCATAATAAGCGAGCAATGCGGGCAGCAGTCCTTCCTCATTGAAGAAATCCTGATACCGCAGTTTGTTTTCCATTGCAATTTTCCGGCTACAATGGAGTTCTTTGGCAAGTGTCTCTACAGAGAGATCGCCCAGCTCTAACGCCATCTGCCCCGCTTCCTTTCGGAAACGAGGCAGATGCATAGGTAGAGTGAGAACCTTGGTGGTACGGTTCATTGTCTTTGCTGACGCTAACAGAATCTGCATACTTATATAAGGTAATGTTCTAAAGAAGCCGCATTGCCAGACACCCGTTCCATGGGGGCAGGCTTCGCTTTGTTCCTTTCGTTTAACGCAGCCGCCGTTCCGTTTCTCGCGGACAGAAGCCAACGGAGTGAAGCCTATGCCTCACAACAGGCTTCCTGCGATGGGACAGCCGGCACGGCTCCATTGGCTTCAGAGAGACGGCGATTCTCCCTTAATACTTCAGCCCCATGTTGTACAGGATGAAGCCATAAATATCCGCATGCTCTTCCAGCTGCTTCGACAAGGGCTTTCCGCTTCCATGTCCCGCCTTGGTGTCAATGCGGATGATCGTCGGTGTATCGGCAGCATTGTCAGCCTGCAGAGTCGCTGCGAACTTGAACGAGTGAGCCGGTACGACACGGTCGTCGTGGTCGGCAGTAGTAATCATTGTAGCCGGATAACGTGTGCCCGGCCGGAGGTTGTGGAGGGGAGAGTAGGCACGGAGGTACTCGAACATCTCCTTTGAGTCTGCACTTGTCCCATAATCCGGTGCCCAGTTCCATCCGATGGTGAACTTATGGTAACGCAGCATATCCATTACCCCCACTTCCGGAATACAGACCTTGAAAAGGTCGGGGCGTTGTGTCATGCAAGCACCGATAAGCAGTCCGCCGTTTGACCCGCCGACAATGGCAAGGTAGTCTTTGCTTGTGTATTTATTCTTGATGAGCCATTCACCAGCGGCGATGAAATCATCGAAAACATTCTGCTTCTGCATTTTCGTACCGGCAATGTGCCATTCTTCTCCGTATTCACTGCCACCGCGCAGACAGGCCTGTGCGTAGATTCCACCGTTCTCAAGGAATGGGATACGGTTGGAAGAGAAGTAGGGAGGCATGGCAATATTGAAACCTCCGTAAGCATAGAGATAGACCGGGTTTCTGCCATTGCGCTTCAATCCCTTTTTATAAGTGATGAAAAGAGGAATCCTTGTTCCATCCTTGCTGGGATAGAAAACCTGTTCACTTACATAATCAGATTCCTTGAATTTCACCTTTGGTGCAGAGTAAACCTTGCTGGCACCTGTGGCGAGGTCGTACTGGTAATTGCTCGTCGGAACGGTGAAAGACGAGAATGAATAAAATACTTCTTTCCTGTCTTTTTCGCCGTAGAAAGCAGCACTGCCCACCGTAGGAAGTTTGATCTCAGACAGCTGTTTCCCGTCCATGGAATAGACATAGGCATGATTGGAAGCATCCTTCATGTAGTTGAGGATCATCTTCCCGTCAGCAAAGGTAACAGCTTCGAGCATATCCTTGGATTCCGGGACGAGGGTCTTCCACTCGTTGAAACCAGGATGCCCGAGGTCGGTGACCATCAGCCGGTTCTTCGGGGCACCGTCATTCGTGAGGAAATACATTCTGTCCCCGACAGTCTCTATCAGACTGTATTGCAGATCTAGGTCGGATGTCATCTGGATGAACTGGCCTTCCGGCTGGCGCAGATCGCGTACATAAACACGGTTTCCGGATCCTGCACCGCTCTCATAGAGGAACATCATCGTCTCGTCCTCATTCACGTAAACGGAATAGAAACGCATGGGATTGGCAGGATTCTGATAGAAGAGAATATCCTCAGACTGCGGAGTGCCGACCTTGTGGTAGTAAATCTTCTGTACCGAATTTACATTGCTGAATTCATGTCCTTTCTGCGGTGCGTCATAAGCACTATAATAGAAGCCGTCGCCTTTCCATGCCGCACTCGAGAACTTTGCCCACACAAGATGGTCGTCAAGCAGTCTGCCGGTCTTGGCATCCATCACATAAAACTCCTGCCAGTCGCTCCCGCTGCGCGAAATGGAGTAGGCGGCATATTTCCCGTTGTGAGAGAAATAAATGCCTTTCAGAGCCACGGTCCCGTCGGTTGACAGCTGGTTGGGGTTGAGGAGAACCCGGGCGTTCTTCTCGTCTCCGAGCCGGTCCATCATATAGAGAACACTCTGGTTCTGCAGACCGTCGTTCTTATAGAAGAGCCACTTGCCGATGGACTTGATGTAAGAAGGAGCAGACACCTTCTCGTAATTAGCCAGTTCCTTCATGCGCTTCAGGAGTTTCCCCCGGAACGGAATGCGGGAGAGATATTCCTGTGTCACCTTGTTTTCTGCAGCCACCCACTCAGCCGTCGCCTTGGAGCTGTCGTTCTCTAACGGACGGTAGGGATCGGCCACCTGCACACCGAAGTAAGTGTCTACCGTCCCGTCCTTCGGTGCCTGCGGGTACGTCAGTTTCTGTGCCATCATGCTGGTTGCGGACAGTACTGCCGCGGTTAGTAATACTTGTTTCTTCATATTTTTAAAGGTTAAAATGAATAAATTGTCCGGACTCGTTTTGTTCGTGGATCTGCCAGACCGAACGGAGCCGACCTGTCCGATTCGCCCCGTCGTCTGGCATCCGTTCATTTCAAGCTGTTCTGATACCATTCATAGAGTTTTTCCACACCTTCCTCAATCTCCACCTTGTGTGTCCATCCGAGGCTGTGCAGCTTGTCTACGTTGATAAGTTTGCGCGGAGTACCATTGGGTTTTTCCGCATCCCAGATAATGTCTCCTCCGAAATGAACCGTCTTCCTGACAAGCTCTGCAAGTTCCTTTATGGTCAGTTCCTTGCCGGTCCCGATATTGATGTGACAGTTGCGTATCTCGCCTAATGAGGGGATCGCTCCGCCCCGTCCCTCAGAGTTGTTGCGGTCTACCGTCCCGTCAATCCTGGATCCGTAAAAGACGCTGGAATACTTCTCTATGCCGATGATGTCTTTAAAGTCTACATTCAGCAGAATATGGACACTGGCATCCGCCATGTCTTCACTCCACAGGAACTCACGCAGCGGACTGCCGTCTCCCCACAATGTCACGCAGTTGTTTCCGATGCCGTAGAAAGCAAGCGCCTGCAGGATGCGTTCCTTGTCGCTCCTGCCGTCTACATTTCCTTCCCCGATCTCCTTGCGGAGCTTGTCTGTCGGATTGATCGGCCGTCTGTCCATGTCATTACGGATGGCATCCCAGTCCCCCTCATGGATGAGTCTGGCAAGATAGACCTTTCGCATCATGGCAGGCATTACATGGGAGTTCTCCAGATGGAAATTATCATTCGGGCCGTAGAGGTTGGTCGGCATAACGGCTATGTAATCGGTTCCATACTGGAGGTTATAGCTCTCGCACATTTTCAGTCCGGCAATCTTGGCAATGGCGTATTCCTCGTTGGTATATTCCAACGGTGATGTCAGAAGGGCATCCTCACGCATGGGCTGCGGCGCATTCTTCGGGTAGATACAGGTACTTCCGAGGAAAAGGAGTTTCTTTACTCCATGGAGATAACTCTGCTCTATGACATTGCACTGTATCTTCATGTTCTGCATGATGAAATCGGCACGGTACAGAGAATTGGCCATAATTCCTCCGACAAAAGCGGCGGCAAGGACAACAGCGTCAGGCTTCTCCTTGTCGAAGAATCTCTTTACAGCCTGCTGGTCGGTCAGATCCAGTTCCTTATGACTTCGTCCGACGAGGTTTGTGTACCCTCGCTGAAGCAGATTGTTCCAAATAGCAGAGCCCACCAGTCCGTGGTGTCCTGCAATGTATATTTTACTGTTCTTATCCATAATTCATAAGTTCTTCTTAGCGTCTCCCTGCGGAGAGAGTACCTGGCGGAAATCCCGTGGCCATGGGCATCTTGATAAGAGGTTATGCCTTTGACAGGTCACAAAGGCTTCACGTTGTCCGAAGAAACAGAAGCAGCCCTCCCCTGTGCCTTTGCCTTTCTACGGCACCTTTCGCCTCCCATCCCTCCTGCACAGCCGCACTTCAGCTTTTCAGGAGAAGACTGCATCTGCCTGTCCGAAAGGAAAAGAGCCGTCCAAGGGTCGTGGCCAACTGCATGCTCCGCAAGAATACAGGTGCTTCTTCCGCTTGCGAAGAGACACACTCAGTTTTCTCACACTTTTTTTTTATCCTTACAAAGTCCACCGGCGGTTTCTACGGGATGTACTTCCTGCGTGGGGGGCAATACGCAGCTCCTCCCGTCCGGCAGCCCTCCTCTCCCTGCCGGAAGAGGAGCGGAACGGTACTCCAGCCTCCACAGGACGGATCGGACGTCTACTTCACGATTCCTTTCTCCAGATACTCCTCCAGATTTGTCCTTACCTTCTCCGCAGCCCCTTCAGAAGCCACTTTGGCCATATCGCTGTCCACCATCAGGTCGACAAGCTCTTCAAAGCTGGTACTGTTAGGATTCCATCCGAGTTTAGCCTTCGCCTTCGTCGGGTCGCCCCATAGGTTGACTACATCCGTTGGACGGTAGAAATCAGGGCTTACTTCGATGAGCACCTTTCCGGTTGCCTTGTCGATACCTTTTTCCTCCATTCCCTCTCCCTTGAATTCAAGTTCGATACCGATGTGCTTGAAAGCGTAGTAGCAGAACTCCCGCACACTGTGCTGTACGCCTGTCGCAATGACGAAGTCTTCCGGTTTGTCCTGCTGGAGGATCAGCCACATGCACTCCACGTAGTCTTTGGCATATCCCCAGTCGCGGAGAGAGCCGAGGTTTCCCAGATAGAGCTTTTCCTGCTTGCCCTGTTTGATGCGTGCTGCGGCAAGTGTGATCTTGCGGGTAACGAAAGTCTCCCCCCGCCGTTCGCTTTCATGATTGAAGAGAATGCCGGAGCAGCAATACATGTTGTACGCCTCTCGATATTCCCTCACAATCCAGAACCCATACTGTTTGGCGACAGCGTATGGGCTGTAGGGATGGAACGGGGTGTTCTCATTCTGCGGGACTTCTTCTACCTTCCCATACAGTTCGGATGTCGATGCCTGGTAGATGCGGCAGGTTTCGGTCATGCCCAGCTGGCGGACAGCTTCCAGGATGCGCAGTACGCCCACGGCATCTACATCTGCGGTGAACTCTGGAGAGTCGAAACTTACCTGCACATGGCTCTGTGCGGCAAGGTTGTAGATTTCATCCGGACGCACTCTGCTGATTACGCCCAGGATACTCATCGAGTCGCCAAGGTCGGCATAGTGCAGATGGAAATGGGGGAGTCCCTCCAGATGAGCGATGCGCTCACGGAAATCCACGGACGAACGGCGAATGGTACCGTGCACGTCATATCCTTTCTGGAGCAGCAATTCCGCCAGATAAGATCCGTCCTGTCCGGTAACGCCTGTAATAAGTGCTGTTTTCTTCATTGTATGTCTTTTGAGTCAAACTGTTTTCTTCCAATAATCGCACAAAGATACAAATTATAATTTATAATCAAGGTTTTCGATGAAGATAATCTTTTGGTTTGTTCTGAAAAGTCATGTTGACGGCAGATCCCAAAATTGGTCTTTGATCGTTTTTGCCATCATAGAAGCCCGGATTCTTTCCTTCCTAAATGACAATGCCGCAGGAGGAACGACTGAAAAAGAAGGCCGCACAGCTCGCGTAATAAAGGGAATAAAGGCTGTGGTTCGGTAAACTCTTTCCGTGCAGGCAGGCATCAGTCCCCTATTGATTGTGCAGGGAAGGAATCAGCTTGTCCGTCATCAGCCGATATGCTGTCGATGAAAACCAAGCGTGCTGACGATGAACACTAAGTGTGTTGACGATGAACACTAAGTGTGTTGACGGCGCGCGCCCTTTCGATCTGTTACCGGCAGCGAGAACAGTCTGCAGCTCTTCGGATGCCTGGAAGCGGTTGAGAAACGACAGGCGTAGGAAATAGATGCGATGGCCATCCATCAGCGTATCTTACAGTCTTCTACAAACGACTTATTCCCATATCATCGGTGTCTGTAAACTGTTTTCATGCAACCAAAGCTTACACATGCTCTTCTGGCTTCTAAAAGATGCCTGATTGACTTGCAACAGGTGCTCTTTCAGCGTGTTACCAACGCCCTTTTGGAGTCCAATCAGGCACCTTTTACGAACGATTTGATAACCAACTGATTGACTGCTGGTTACAAACCTGCTTTTTACACGTGTTTTTTATATCTGCAGCTGTTTTGTTTGAAATTATGTAACGAATTTTCATATTCTTATCTGTCTTTTCAACGTATAAAAATGAGAAGGTCTTTGTATCGGAGGATGACAACAGGATAGACAGTCGACGGTCTTGGCAATGTTTTTTTATGGATAACTTCGGTTCTTCCGTTAAAGCTATACGAAAAGCATCCACGCATTTAACGGAAGAACCGGAAATTATGGGAACAATCCGATGTTTCTCAGCTTTTTTTCGTACTTTTGCAGACATAGTATGGAATGAATGTCATTCCTTCGTAAACAGAGAATGGAATCTTGATGAATAACAAGAAGGCGACACTGGAACTGGGAACAAAATCCGTTGGCAGACTGCTGGTGCAATATGCACTGCCGGCGATCGTTGCCATGACGGCAGCCTCCCTCTACAATATCATCGACCGCGTCTTTATCGGTCAGGTAGTAGGTCCGATGGCTATTTCCGGACTTGCCATCACCTTCCCTTTCATGAACCTTGCCAGCGCTTTCGGCGCGGCGGTCGGTGTGGGAGCGTCGACGGCGATCAGTGTGAAGTTAGGACAGCGTGACTATGCCACTGCCGAGAACATCCTCGGCAATACCGTGACGCTGAATCTTCTTATAGGAATCTCGTTCAGTGTGATCTGTCTTCTGTTCCTTGATCCGATCCTGCGTTTCTTCGGAGCCAGTGATGCCACGATCCCATACGCCAGGAGCTTCATGGAGATTATCCTGGCCGGCAATGTCATCTCGCACATGTATTTCGGAATGAACGCTGTCCTGCGGGCGGCATCCAAACCGCGGCAGGCGATGATGGCCACCCTCTTCACCGTGGTGATGAACATTCTTCTGGATGTCGTTTTCATCTGGTGGTGGCACTGGGGAATACGGGGGGCGGCCTTCGCCACGATTATCTCACAGGCACTGGCACTCTGCTGGCAGATGGAGCAGTTTGCCAATCAGAAGGAGCTGCTCCATCTGAAGCGTGGAATCTACAGGCTGCGGCGGCATCTGGTAGAGAATATCATCGCCATCGGCATTTCCCCTTTCCTGATGAATGTTTGTGCGTGTGTCGTCGTGATCTTCATCAACAACCAGCTGGTAAGATATGGCGGTGACATGGCTGTCGGTGCTTATGGGATAGCGAACAGCATTGCGATGATCTTCGTGATGTTCGTGATCGGACTGAATCAAGGTATGCAGCCGATAGCAGGCTATAACTACGGTTCCCAGCAGACCGACCGGCTGATGCGGGTCGTGAAGCTGGCGGTCTTCGCTGCGACAGGCATCATGGTGACAGGCTGGCTGACCGCCCATCTCGCCCCTTATTACTGTGCCCGTATGTTTACGACAGACACAGAACTGATCCGACAGGCTATCAAGGCTATAAAGATAAACATGATGATGTTCCCGTTCATCGGCTTCCAGATGGTAGTGACCAACTTCTTCCAGTGTATCGGCAAGGTGAAGATCAGTATTTTCCTTTCCCTGTCACGGCAGCTGCTGTTCCTCATTCCTCTGCTTGCCGTCCTGCCTCACTTCTTCGGTCTGGACGGGGTGTGGTCGTCTCTTCCCGCCAGCGACTTCACGGCATCACTTGTGGCGGCGGTCATCATGTTCGTCTATATGCGCCGGCTGACACATCAGCCCAAAGAACAATCAAGAAGCTGACCATAAACCAAAACCTAAAAGATGGACAAGAAACTGATCATAAACATCGGAAGGCAGATCGGAAGCGGTGGCCGGGTCATCGCAAGGCTGCTGGCAGATGAGTTCGACTGCCAGTTTTACGACCGTGAGATTCTCAATCTTGCGGCCAAGGAGAGCGGTTTCTCCGAAAAATTCTTCGAGCAGAACGATGAGCAGAAAGGATTTCTGAAGAGCCACTTCAACATTCATCTCCCCCTTCTGGCAGATAATGATTTCTACAAGAACAACTTTTCCCAGGAAAGTCTTTACCAGTTCCAGAGCGACGCCATCCGTGAGGTTGCCGATAAGAATCCACGCTGCGTGTTTGTGGGAAGAACCGCTGACTATGTGCTGCGCGACAATCCCCATACGGTCAACATCTTCATTACGGCCTCGATGCCGACCCGTGTCGCCAACGTCTGTCAGCGTCGTGGCTGTACGGAAGAGGAGGCGCAGAAGATCATTGAGAACGGAGAGAGCGAACGTGCCAAGTATTACAACTACTACACGGCCAAGACCTGGGGAGCGGCGGAGAGCTATGACCTCTGCGTGGATGCCAGTATTCTGGGGACGGAAGGCACGAAGGAACTGATTGCCGAATTTATCAGAAGAAAACTCCAGCGATGAAACGGATCGGGATTCTCTCTGACACCCATGGCTACTGGGATGACAAGTACGAGTATTATCTTGGTGAATGTGATGAGATATGGCATGCCGGTGACATCGGATCGATGGAGGTGGCGGACAGGTTCGAGGCGATGAAACCCGTCTTCCGTGCCGTCTGCGGCAATATCGACGACTACGACATGCGGGCACGCTACCGTGACATACTGCGCTTCCGGTGCGAGGAAGTGGATGTGCTGCTGAAACATATCGGCGGATATCCCGGACGCTACGACCGTTCGGTACAGCGTATGCTCTATGCTTCGCCGCCCGACCTCTTCGTCGACGGACATTCGCACATCCTCAAGATACAGTTCGACAGAACACTGAATCTGCTGCATATCAATCCTGGTGCGGCAGGTATGCGGGGATGGCACAAGGAACGCACCTTGGTCAGACTGAACATTGAGGGCAATAAATTCTCGGACTGTGAAGTCATCACACTGGGAGACAAGCTGGCGGCGCTTTGATCTTCAGGCTTTGCCCGGCTGTGTACAGGGAGGGGGAGTGAGCCGTCTCCGCTTTCCGGCCTCAGTCAGGATATTGTGCATCATATCCGCCGGGAATGCAGTAAAAGTAAGGAATATAAAATAAACAGAAGATATGAAAACCTATTTAGTAACCGGAGCTGCCGGCTTCATCGGCGCTAACTACATCAAGTACCTGCTTCACAGAAAGTATGCAAACGAAGATATCAAGGTAATCATTCTCGATGCGCTCACATATGCCGGAAATCTTGGCACCATCAAAGAGGACATAGACGGTAAACGTTGTGTGTTTGTGAAAGGTGACATCCGTGACCGGGAACTCGTCGACCGGCTGTTTGCAGAGAACGATATTGATTATCTTGTCAACTTTGCGGCAGAGAGCCATGTCGACCGTTCGATAGAAGACCCTCAGCTCTTTCTCTCCGTCAACATTCTCGGTACGCAGAATCTCTTGGACGCTGCACGCCGCGCATGGGTGACCGGCAAGGACGAGCAGGGTTATCCTGTATGGAAGACAGGGAAACGTTATCATCAGGTGTCTACCGACGAGGTGTACGGCTCCCTGGGGACAGAAGGGTACTTCACCGAACAGACACCGCTTTGTCCGCATAGCCCTTATTCAGCCAGCAAGACCAGTGCCGACCTGTTTGTAATGGCTTATCGGGATACCTACCACATGCCCGTCAGTATCACGCGCTGTTCCAACAACTATGGACCTTATCATTTCCCGGAGAAGCTGATACCGCTGATTATCAATAACATTCTCGAAGGGAAGAAGCTCCCTGTCTATGGAGAAGGACTGAATGTACGCGACTGGCTTTACGTGGAAGACCATTGCAAAGCCATTGATATGGTCGTACGTGAAGGACGTGAGGGGGAAGTCTATAATGTAGGCGGTCACAATGAGATGAAGAACATAGACATTGTCAAACTCACCATCAGGACCATCCATGACATGATGGAGGCGGACAAAAGTCTGCGCAATATCCTCAAGAAACAGGAAAAGGACAGTCATGGGGATATTGACATCAGCTGGATCAATGAGCATCTGATCACGTATGTCCCCGACCGTCTCGGACATGATGCACGTTACGCCATTGATCCGACAAAGATCAAGAATGAGCTGGGATGGTATCCTGAGACAATGTTTGCTGACGGCATCGTGAAGACGATCCGATGGAATCTGGAACATCAAGACTGGATCCGGGAGGTCACTTCGGGAGATTACCAGAAATACTACGATAGGATGTACACGAAGAAAGGAAGATAAAATGCAAGGTGTCCACGGCAAACTGCAATATGGAAATAACAGATAAGCATCAAATCTGCAGTTGATTCCAGACACCCGCATGATATCAGACCGGATTTACAAGGGATCTCGCCGGTCCATCCCTGATGGAACTGGGACGACAGGCAAGGATCTTGAGAATCACACCCTTTTACATTATATATAAACAACACCTCACATGAAGAAAATCTTGTTATTAGGTTCCGGCGAGCTGGGAAAGGAGTTCGCCATTGCGGTAAAGCGCGCAGGCCAGTACGTCATTGCCTGCGACAGTTATGACAATGCGCCGGCGATGCAGGTGGCCGATGAGTCGGAAGTGATAGACATGCTTGACGGTACGGCTCTTGATGCTGTGGTCGAGTTTCATGCCCCCGACCTGATTGTTCCCGAGATAGAGGCGATCCGTACGGAGCGGCTGCTCGACTACGAACAGAGAGGAATACAAGTCGCTCCATCGGCACGCGCCGTTAATTTCACGATGAACCGGCGTGCCATACGTGATCTTGCCGCACTCGATCTGGGATTGAGAACGGCAAAATACTTCTATGCCAAGTCTTATGATGAGTTCAAGACGGCTGCGGATGTAATCGGTTTCCCATGTGTGGTAAAGCCTCTGATGAGTTCCAGCGGACATGGGCAGAGCTACGTCCACAATGACGAAGAACTGGCAGAAGCTTACAGGAACGCCATGGAAGGGGCGCGCGGCGATGTAAAAGAGGTCATTATAGAAGAGTTCATCGACTTTGAAAGCGAGTTCACCTTGCTGACCGTTACCCAGAAGAACGGCCCGACTCTCTTCTGTCCCCCTATCGGTCATGTGCAGAAAGGCGGCGACTATCGCGAGAGCTGGCAGCCCTTTGCCCTCCCGGAAGAAGCTCTGAGACAGGCTGAACACATCGCCGGCGAAGTGACACGTGCTCTGACAGGGTATGGTATATGGGGTGTCGAGTTCTTCCTGACAAAGCAAGGGGAGGTCATCTTCTCCGAGCTGTCTCCCCGTCCGCACGATACTGGGATGGTCACTTTGGCACACACAACGAATTTCAATGAATTTGAATTACATTTCCGTGCTGTGATGGGGCTGCCGATACCGGCCGTCCATCTGGAGCATGCAGGCTGTTCGGCCGTCATCCTTTCTCCGGTTGAATCGGGAAAGCCATTGTCGTATCACCTGACAGACGCCTGCGGGGAAGACCGCACACGTCTGCGCATCTTCGGCAAGCCGGTTGCTCATGTGGGGAGACGTATGGGGGTAGCACTCTGCTATGGTGATGTCGGCACCGATATGGATGCTCTTCGCAGGAAGGCGAGACGTGTGGCAGAGACCGTATTAGGCACTGACCCGTATATGAAGAAGTGAAGTGTCTGGAAAACAGGAAATTGAGGAGATGAAAGACAAGCCGACTTCATTAGGGAAGATCATCTCATTACAGAAGGTAGTCGACCCTCGTGGCAACCTGACCGTAGCCCAGGGAATGAAGGACATACCCTTTCAGATGGCCCGGGCTTATTGGACCTATGATGTCCCATCAGGTACTTCCAGAGGGGGGCATGCACATAAGCATTGCCGTGAATTCATTATTGCTGTAAGCGGATCATTCACTGTTACGCTGGACGATGGCCATGGGAAAGAGTCCTTCCTGCTGAATCATCCTTATCAGGGATTGCTCGTCAACACAGATCTATGGCGCACACTCGATGACTTCTCGTCGGGTGCTGTGTGCCTTGTATTGGCTGAAGATCCCTTTGACGAGGCCGACTACATCCGCAACTATGATGATTTTATCGACTATTTAAGCCATAAGTAGTTATGAGGCAATGCTTTTATCCCAGGATCAGCATAGGATTAATAACCTTGACAGTACTGGTCTTGACGTGCTCGACAGACCCCGGCCTTTATTGAGCCACGTATAAATCTTGATATAGAATGTTTGAAGTAAGGCAATACACTAAAGAACAGGAATCTGAATGGGATGACTTCGTGCAGAAATCGAAGCAAGGGACATTCCTTTTCAATCGTTCTTACATGGATTATCATGCCGACAGGTTCCTTGATTGCTCGTTGATGATCTATCGGGAAGGACGGCTCTATGCCCTTTTACCTGCCAATAGGGTCGGTGCAACAATTTGCTCACATCAGGGACTGACCTATGGAGGACTTATTACAAATGCAACTGCGACTGCCGTAGGTGTATGTGAGGCTTTCCTTGAAATCAACAGATTCCTCTATGCACATGGAATACGGCGTGTCCTTTATAAATGCATCCCTTGGATCTACCATAAAATACCAGCGGAAGAAGATTTATACGCACTCTTTCACGTCTGTAGAGCGCACCTTAAATATCGGTATATAGCGTCTGCTGTTGATCAGACAAACCCTGTAAAATGGAGAAGGGATAGACGTCATGGTGTTAAAAGTTCCCTAAAAGAGAATCTGATAATCGAACGAAATAGTGAGAAGTTAAGCCTGTTTTGGAATATACTTACGGCAAACTTACGAGAAGTACACCATGCGAAGCCTGTCCATTCACTTGAAGAAATGACCTTGCTACATCGTCGGTTTCCCGACAACACTCCTTTGTATATGGCCAGACAAGATGAGAAATACCTCGCAGGAATCCTGCTTTATACCACACATAACGTCATTCATACACAGTATATATCTGCTACTTCGGAGGGGAAGGAACTTCATGCCATTGATGCCATTTGTTATCAGATTATCAAAGAAGACTATAAAGATGTACACTACTTCGACTTTGGCACTTCAAATGAGGACTCCGGATGTTTTCTCAATGCAGGGTTAATTCAGCAAAAGGAAGGCTTTGGAGGACGGGCTGTATGTTACGACCAATATGAATGGGAGATAACTGGAGATCTACTCACTTCTTCTTGTCTTCCAACAATACGTAAATAAAATGATCGACTACCTATCTCTCAAAGATATAACAGACCTCCACGGCGATGAAATCGCCAATGCCGTTGAACGTGTCGTGCGTTCCGGATGGTATCTGCAAGGACAGGAAACGAACCTGTTCGAGCAGAATTATGCCCGGTTCATCGGTACCGAACACTGTGTGACCTGTGGAAACGGGCTGGACGCACTCAGCCTCATCCTCCGTGCCTATATGGAGTTAGGACAATTGAAAGCGGGTGATGAGGTTGTTGTTCCGGCCAATACATACATTGCAACGATTCTTGCAATAACTGAAAACAGGCTGACCCCGGTGTTGGTGGAGCCGGACATCAATACCCTTGAACTGGACGACGAGCTTGTTGAAGCCACCATCACCGAGAGGACACGCGCCATCATGCTGGTACATCTTTATGGCCGCTGTTCTTACACTCCGCTGATTGGTGACCTTTGCCAGCGTCATAAGCTGCTTCTTGTTGAAGACAATGCGCAGGCACATGGCTGTCGGTTCGGTGAGAGGCGCACGGGAAGTCTCGGTAATGCAGCCGCCCACAGCTTTTATCCGGGCAAGAACCTCGGAGCACTGGGTGATGCGGGAGCCGTAACGACTGATGATGAAGAGTTGGCACAGACCATCCGCAGCATTGCCAACTATGGTTCGGCACGTAAGTATGAGTTTCAGTTCAAAGGGATCAACAGCCGCATGGATGAGATTCAGGCTGCCGTACTGAATGTGAAGCTGAACTATCTGGAAGAGGAGAACCGCCGCCGCAAGACGATAGCTACGGTCTATCATGAGACGATCAAGCATCCACAAGTGAGATTGACGGACGACCGTGAAAGGGACAACGTCTATCATATCTTTCCGGTTTTCTGTCCTTCACGCGACAGATTGCAGCAGTATTTGAAGGACAAGGGCATCGGGACGATGATCCATTATCCCATCCCCCCTCACCGGCAACAGGCCTATCAGGAATGGAACGGTCTGCACTATCCGGTCACGGAAGCCCTGCACAGGCAGGAATTGTCCTTGCCCTGCAATCCTGCAATGAGCGATGAAGACTGTCGGAAAGTCGTCGATTGCATCAATGAATTTGGATAAGGACTACTGCTGCCCGATAAACGCCCTCCGTATCAACCGGCCATTCGCACTGGGTAGATGAAGCTGTGACGGGGATAAAGCTGGCCTCCTGCCGGTGTGCTGATGCCCGACACCGATGGTACCGTTGGCAAACACCAGTCGTGTTGAGACCCCTTACGCTTTCAATCTATGGACCGGAAGAAAACAGCCTGCCGCAAAAAAACAGAAACCGATGTACTATATCTGATGAGGGAAACCTGCTCTTCCAAAGCCGATGGAAAAATACCGATCGGAAGGAAGTCACGCATAGAAGTCCATGACCTTTTAAGTTATACTGAACAACAATAAATAAAAAACCAATCATAACGTATGAGAAAGATTACCTATATTTCCACACTACTAACTGCCCTCATGGCATTACAGGCACAGTCTGGCGATGCCGCAAGTATCAACTGTACGGCTTTGGAAAAAGGGCTTTGCTGCCCGGCTGATGCCGTGAAGTTTCCTTCCAAGCGTCCGAAAGAGGCCGACCGTCTTTTCCATTCAGAAGCTGTTGAGAAAGAGATACAACGCATCGTACGACAGCTGAACAACAGACGTCTGGCCTGGATGTTTGAGAATTGTTTTCCGAACACGTTAGATACTACTGTCCATTACAGTGAAGATGTCGACGGGTCGCCAGATACTTTCGTCTATACAGGTGACATTGCCGCCATGTGGCTGCGCGACTCCGGCGCACAGGTATGGCCCTATTTACAGCTGGCCGGCAAGGACCGGAAACTGAAGAGAATGCTGGCAGGAGTCATCAACCGACAGTTGAAATGTATCAACATAGACCCTTATGCCAATGCTTTCAACAGAGTGCCTGACCCTGACGGCAATTGGATGAGTGATGAGACGGACATGAAACCGGAACTGCATGAACGCAAATACGAGATTGATTCTCTCTGTTATCCCATCCGACTTGCCTTTGAGTACTGGAAAGTGACAGGCGATACAAGTGTCTTTGGGGCTGAATGGATCAAGGCGGTTGGGAATATCCTCAAGACTTTCCGCGAACAGCAGAAAAAAGAGGGAAAGGGGAGCTATCGGTTTCTGCGCGTTACGGACCGTGCGCTGGATACCATGAACAATGCAGGGTGGGGGGCACCCGTTAAGCCCGTAGGACTGATAGCCTCCGCCTTCCGGCCGTCCGATGATGCAACCACACTGCAGTTTCTCGTCCCATCCAACTTCATGGCTGTGACTTCTTTGCGAAAGGCAGCAAAGATATTGGACAAGGTGAATGGACGGGCTGACCTCGCTGCTCAATGCACCGGTCTTGCCGATGAGGTAAGCGCTGCCCTGCAGAAATATGCCGTGTACAATCATCCGAAATATGGAAAGATATACGCTTATGAAGTGGACGGCTTTGGCAATCACTTCCTGATGGATGATGCCAATGTGCCAAGTCTGCTGGCAATGCCCTATCTCGGTGACATTGACATCGACGACCCCGTGTACCAGAACACACGCCGCTATGTGTGGAGCGAAGACAATCCATACTTCTTCCGCGGCAGGGCCGGGGAAGGAATCGGCGGTCCTCATGTAGGGTATGACATGATATGGCCGATGTCCATCATGATGCGTGCCTTCACCTCACATGATGACGAGGAAATACGGAAATGTATCGAGATGCTGATGAACACGGATGCGGGTACTGGATTCATGCACGAGAGCTTCAACAAGGATGATGCGACAAAATACACCCGTGACTGGTTTGCCTGGCAGAATACCCTCTTCGGTGAACTGATCATCAAACTGGTCAATGACGGGAAACTGAAGCTGTTAAATAGCATAAGGTAAGAAAAAATGGAGCTTTAAGTATATGTATGTCAAGTTATTTTGTCCATAACTTGACAAATAACCAATGATTTAATTTATTTAACGTTTTATATTTGCAAATATAACAAAATACGGATATCTTTGCATCGTGTTTTTCATGGTATTAGATTATTAAGGTTAGAAGATTAGTTGTCGTGAGACAGGTAATCTTTCAGTCCCAGACAACAGTCTGGGACTTTTTTTATTCCCCCTTTTTTTCCTCTTCTCTGTATCTTCGACTGATCTTCGGCCTGATATGGATTCTTTCGGGTCAGTCCTAAAACCCAGTTGCAAGCCTATCCTCTTAAGCACACAATTCCATAAGTATTTATTACCTTTGCATCATGAAGAGTCACCAATTATTACGTTGCATCTTTCCAGATGTACTTGCCGACTACTTTGATGTTGTCGATATTCACGAGAGTGTTTCGCAGTTTGACTTTTGGCTTGACGAGCGTAACTTCATGGAAAAGTCAGACCATAAGTTAGGCACTGTAAGCAGTTATGGTTTTACCAGCGAGCGTGTTATTCAGGACTTTCCCCTTCGTGGCAAAGCAGTTTACCTCCATGTCCGCCGTCGCAAGTGGCGTGACAGTTCCAACGGAGAGATCTTTACTTATTCATATGATGATTTGACGGCTGAGGGCAGTAGACTATCTCCCGAGTTCGTTTCTTTTTTAAAAGAATAGAATTGAGTCCACTGCAGAGAGCATCGCAAGCATTGGTGCGCACTATGGCGTAAATGGCAAGCTGTTATCCACACAGTACAAGGAACATTTCAGTGATTATCGTAGCTGGAATCAGTTGGATCATGCTCAAGACTGGCTATTGTTTGAAGATAACATAGGAGAGAGTCTAAGTATTGATGAGACCTGTCTAAGCAGTGGCGAGGTTTATACTTTTCTGACCAACAAGGCGGGAAAGGGCGGAAAAGGGACTTTGGTAGCTGTGGTTAAAGGGACCAAGGCTGAGGACGTCATCCAGGTTCTCAAGAAGATAAACCTTTCTAAACGAAAGACAGTCAAGGAGATAACACTCGATTTGTCATCTTCGATGATGCGC
>NZ_GL872282.1:0-42632 GCF_000191065.1 Prevotella multiformis DSM 16608 | reverse complement strand
TTTGGCTATGAAACTTACCGACATTTATAACATCAAGAGCATCAAGGATGCTGCAAGGCTGAAGCTGGCAAAATGGTTTAATGAGGTTGAAGAGCTGGGAGTGGACAATTTCTACACAGTGATTGACACGTTTGAAAATCATTATCAGACCATACTCAATTTCTTTGTAAACAGAGCTACGAATGCAAATGCCGAGTCATTCAATGCTAAAGTTAAGGCATTCAGGGCACAGTTCAGAGGAGTGACAGATATTCCTTTCTTTTTATATAGACTTATGGAATTGTGTGCTTAAGAGGATAGGCTTGCAACTGGGTTTTAGGACTGACCCATTCTTTCGCATTAATGCTATAAGTGGATAGAGTCGTGTTCCAACAAATCCCACACTGACAGACCTGCATCATGAAGTCAGTCGACTCCGTGTTTTCTTTTTGCCATCATGCTGCATCTTCAGCTTCCCTTCTCCCGTCGTATAGTCCTGCCATGTCTTTTCAAGAAGAAAGCTGAAGCAGCTTTTCAAAAGGGAAACTGAAGCAGCTTTTTCAGAGGGAAACCGAATCTCTCATACAGAGGGCGAGAGGCCGTCAAAAGCACATTCAACGTTTTCTTCTTCGCATCCTTTTCAAGGAAAGTTACCCCGACATCCACTTCCTGACAGACGGAAAGACGGGTGACTTCCCGCCTCTCTATGCAGTGTCATGCAGTTTATTCTGATCGTATGACACAGCAGATCTTCCTGATTCCCGGCTGTTCTCAGAGCGTCTGGTATTCATGTGAATACCGAAGCATCTGGCGTACGTATGGTTCAGAGTAATCCACGGTGATGTCCGTAATCTCACCCGACTTGTTGTAAACAGGCGTAAAGACCGGATTGATGAATCCTTTGTAGGGTGCTATATTCAGACGCTTGTATCTGCTGAGAACCTCGGCATGGAGGTCAGTGTCGAGATGAATGGCGTATGTCTCCACCAGCTTCCTGGCGGCATCGAAGTCGCCTTCACTCTTGATGCGCTGTATTTCGGCCAGCTCGTATGCGAAAATACGGCGCAGCGCTTCATAGTCGTTGATGCGTACAAATGTTTTCCGTCCGCACGTCCCGGCCTCTTTCCGTGTGACAAGTTCTACCACATTGGATTCTTTTCCCAGGGACACGGCCCACCGGGCAATCAGTGCACGGTTCTGCATGTGTGCCTCTTCTATCTGTTTTCCCGGATTTATCCGCACCTGCTGGGTCAGCAGGCCATTCATCATGTAGGCATAGTACTGTGCCTTATAGGCATCCGGACTGTCGAGCAGGCCGAGCTCCAGGAGTTTGCGGTCCGCAATGTAATACAGTCCGAAGAGGTCGGCCCGCGCCTCTTCGATGGTATTTCCGTAATTCTTCAGCGCATCACGATCGGTTCCCGGAAGCAGCCGCCCGCTTCCATGACCCAGGCATTCATGGAGATCTGTGTGCAGATTGTCTGTCTGGTCGGCAAACTGATTCATCCATTGAAGTGTTTCCGCATCGATGACAAACTCCTCACGGAAGCCGTTTCCCCTCGCCGCCATATCGTAGGCGTGTGTAAGATTAGAGATGGTAACGCTTTTCGAACCATGCTCCGCCCGGATCCAGTCGGCATTCGGGAGATTGATTCCGATGGCCGAAGCCGGATATTCGTCTCCTCCCAGCATGGCTGCACAGACGGCGTTCGCCGTGACACCTTTTACCTTCGGCTTGCGGAAGCAGGCGTTGACGGGAGAGTGATCTTCAAACCACTGTGCATTGGCCGAGATGGTCTGTGTGCGTCGGGTGGCCTCAACATCCTTATACTCTACGATTCCCTCCCAGGAGCCTTTCAGCCCCATCGGGTCTCCGTAGACTTCAATAAACCCATTGATGAAATCGACATGTCCTTCCTGTTCACGCAGCCATTCTATGGAGTAAGCATCGAAATCACGAAGATCCCCGGTTTCGTAATAGCGTATCAGCAGACCGATCACACGCCTCTGCTGATCATTCTCCGCAAAATCCTTGGCACGGTCCAGCCAGCAGACAATCTTCCGGATGGCAGCTCCGTATCTTCCGTCCGCTTTCCACACGTCTTCGTGAAGCTGTCCATTCTCCTTGACAAGCGTGGAGTTCAGTCCATAGGAAGGGGCTTCATCTGCCGGTCCTTCCTTTTTCTTCATGGCATAGAAAGCTTCCGTTTCCGCTTGTGTCACTCCCTCGTAAAAGTTGCATGCGGAAGCCTGCACGATGTCTCTCCCGTCTGTCTTGTCAACCCGCTTGGGCAGAACATCCGGATCAAAAATGACCGGACACAACTCGTCCAGCAGGGCATTGACCGTCTCTTCTTCTGCAAGAGGCAGCAGCCCGGCATCCACAGTCCTCACTGCACTGCGGAAGAAATCTTCAGAAAACAGGGGGACGAACTTGTCACAAGCGTAATGATGATAAATTCCACTGGCAAACCACACCTGCTTCAGATACAGTTCCAGAGCAAGAAAATTATATTCCGACCGGTTACCTTGGTAGTATTCATAAACAGCCTCCAGCGTCTTGCGGATGCGGAGGTTGTGTTTGCCAAACTGATCGAAAGTGATATCACGTCCGAATAGCGTCGCCTTTGAAAGGCAGTAAATCAATTCTTTCTGCCGGAGATTCAATTTTTCAAATCCCGGAAGCCGATACCGTAACATCTGTATATCGGCAAACTGTTCATCCTGAAAGCTGAAAGTCTCTTCTTCTGATCTAATCATTGATTCATTCTGTCACTCGCCCCTGATGCTAATCCTTTAAGCGTTTCTTTGAATGTGCCTCATCTGCAGGGAACTGTGCCAGATGACGAATCCTGTAGTCACGCGGCGTGACACCGTTGATACGGTAGAAAGACGCATAGAAAGACTGTCTGTTGGAGAAGCCCACCATGTCGCTGATCTCTTCCATGTTCAGTTCTTGGTAGCGTTTGTCCACCAGAAGCGCCATTGCCTCTTCTATACGGAACTTGTTTACAAACGACGTATAGTTCATGTGGAATCGGACATTCACTACAGCCGAGATGTAGCGCGTGTTAGTTCCCAAGTCCTCAGCAAGCTGCTTGGCAGAATAGTTCTTGTCTTTGTAACGTTGCTGAATAAGGATAACATTGAGGATTTTCTCCTTTAACTCATCCATTAGTTGCGGACTGACCAAACTACGGTAGGCGGCTACCTTTTCTTTTTTTTCAGTTAAATTGTACTTAGTCATAACCCGAGGATTTTTAGTTACCATTTCTGTTATTACACTGCAAATATAATATTTTAAATTAAGACTGTCAAGTTTATAGCAGGATTTTTAATATCTGTTAGTTATTAATTTTCTTAAAAAAAAGCATACAGATAGACGCGGCCCGTGCAAAATGTTTACAAATCCGTTCCTGACTTCTTCATGATATAAGGTCTATCCAATTGACAAATTTCTTTTTCTTTTTATACAGGACATGTCTTATACGCCATAAACCGCAACCGTGTTGTTTTGTGTTTTTTTAACTACCCGGTGTCACAAATGTTACCTTTTCACTTTGTTTTAATCGATAACTTTGCATTCGTCATTACATTTTGAAACATAATACAGAATCAAGAAAACATGAAAGAGAACAAGATGTTCTGTTTCCAGTGCCAGGAAACAGCAAAGGGTACGGGCTGTACAATTCAGGGCGTATGCGGTAAGAAAGCGGAGACAAGCCGGTGGCAAGATCTGTTACTTAGCGTCGTGAGGGGTGTCGCCACAATAGCAGACGCACTGCGCGGGGCTGGTGTAGAAACGGGGCAGGAGGTAGGCGACTATCTTGTCGATGCACTTTTCGCAACGATAACCAATGCCAATTTTGATGACCAGGCTATTCTGAACAAGGTGGATAACGGAGTCCGCATCAAGCAGACCCTGATCTCACTCGCCAAAGAAAAGAATGTGGAGCTGCCCGACTTCCAGGAAGTGAAATGGGGCGGTGAAAAAGCCGGCTACGAGGCCGAGGGCGACCGGGAAGGAGTTCTCCGCAATGCAGATGAAGACCTGCGTTCTCTGAAAGAGCTGACCGTACTGGGACTGAAAGGTATGGCGGCCTACTACGAGCATGCCTCCCGCCTCAACGAGCGCAACGGTGAGATCATCGCCTTCATGGAAAAGGCGCTTGCCATCGTCTCAGACCCTTCTGCAGGCATGGACACCCTGCTTTCCACGGTTTTAGAGACAGGCAAGTTCGGCGTGGATGCCATGGCTCTGCTCGACAAGGCGAACACACAGGCATACGGAAATCCGGAGCTTACGAAAGTGAACATCGGAACAGAGAACCGCCCCGGCATCCTCATCTCCGGGCATGACCTGAAGGACCTCGAGCAGCTGTTAGAGCAGACGGAGGGGACCGGCATCGATGTCTACACGCATGGCGAAATGCTTCCGGCCCACTATTATCCACAACTGAAGAAGTACAAGCATCTCGTAGGAAACTACGGAAACGCATGGTGGAAGCAGAAAGAAGAGTTCGAGACCTTCAACGGTCCGATTGTCTTTACGACCAACTGCATCGTTCCTCCATCGCCCAAGGCAAGCTACAAAGACCGTGTCTTCACGACGAATGCGACGGGTTTCCCCGGCTGGAAGCATATCCTGCCTGACGAGAACGGTCACAAGGACTTCTCAGAGGTCATCGAGATCGCCAGGACCTGCAAGGCCCCGACAGCCATCGAGCAGGGAGAGATCATCGGCGGTTTCGCCCATGCACAGGTATTCGCCCTGGCCGACAAGGTCGTCGAGGCGGTCAGGTCCGGCGCTATCCGCAAGTTCATTGTGATGAGCGGCTGCGATGGACGCATGAAGAGCCGCGACTACTATACGGAGTTCGCCGCACACCTGCCGAAGGACACGGTCATCCTGACCAGCGGCTGTGCCAAGTTCAAATACAACAAACTCAACCTCGGTGACATCAACGGCATTCCACGGGTGCTGGATGCAGGTCAGTGCAACGACTCTTACTCATGGGCGGTTGTGGCTCTGAAGCTGAAAGAGATCTTCGGTGCAAATGACATCAACGACCTGCCTATCGAGTTCAATATCGCATGGTACGAGCAGAAAGCCGTCATCGTCCTGCTCGCACTGCTCTACCTGGGCATCAAGAACATCCATATCGGCCCGACGCTGCCGGCCTTCGTCTCCCCGAACGTGCTGAAAGTACTGGTTGAGAACTTCGGGCTCAGCGGTATAACCACCGTAGAGGAAGACCTAAAGAGCATGGCAGGATAAACAAACTGTCTCTAACCGCTAATAAATTCCCAAGCCAGGTCCTCCCTTTATAGGGGGACTTGGCTTTGTTTCTTCCGTAATAGGGAATGATAAAATAAGCCTGCTGCATAATAATAAGGCACACGGAGAAGCTCTAAAAAATATCATGGAGGTGCCGATGGCACAGAAGAGCGACAGAGAGGTAACGCACGGGGTCCTTTTATTTTCGGGATAAACGCCATTCATGATTCTCACAGACAAATGCTCTGACAAAACTATCAAATGCCTCCACGCACCGACGATGCCCCGTTATAGGATTTTCACCTTTCACTCTCTGCCTCTGTGTGGTATTTCATCAAAGCCGTCAACTCACGAGACAAACCTCATCATTCCAAATTCCTGAAGCCACTTTTCTTTTTTCCTCTATTGAAACCTCCGCAGGACGCTTCTTTCCATCCGAATGGAACAACTGTCCGTCAGTCTGTTATACCTTTCCGCCATACTTTCGGGAAGAGTTTGCAGAGGTTTTATGGTTCGTCTGCCACAATAGCTGGCAGGGTGGGGGATTGCAGAGCCGGACACGGTGACACGGACAGGGTCCTGTCCGCTACGGATTGGGAACGGCATTCCCAACGCCCGGTACTCCTGTTCCCAACGGCTGGTACTCCCGTTCCCGGCGGCTGGTACTCCTGTTCCCAATCGGTCGGGAATGTATAGGATTGTCAATAGGGGGCGGGATGCAAAGGGGTTTCCTTTGCCTCCGCATGACGACATCTCACTTCAGGTCAGGCCGATAGTACGCCCCTTTCATTTTCATCAGACAGCAGGAAGAGGACAAATCTGTATCTTGTATAAGAAAGGACTTGATTTATTTTGTTTTGTCTCTGAATTATAGTACTTTTGCAACGGATAAGCAGCATCCGCAGACGGGAAACGACCGCCCGCTGTACCTGCCAGCCTTGTCCCGGTAAAAGATAAGATTGAAGCTATGCAGTTAAAGAAGAAGAGGTGGCACTGCCTTCAGGGGCAGGAACCCACCGAAATGGATCTGAAGATCATGGCCCTTGAAAAGAAAGGCAAACTCGTTCCTACACGTGATCTCATCAAGACACCTGAGCAGATAGAAGGCATCCGCAAGAGCGGAGTAGTGAATACCGGCTGCCTGGATGCCGTCGCAGAGGCGATTCACGTAGGAATGAATACACAGGAGATAGATGATATCTGCATGCAATACTGCAAGGATCACAATGCGATTCCGGCCTGCCTGAATTACGAAGGCTATCCGAAGAGCGTCTGCACGAGCATCAACGAAGTGGTCTGTCACGGTATTCCGAAGGAAGAGGACGTCCTTCAGGAGGGTGACATCGTCAATGTTGACATGACGACGATCGTGGACGGCTATTATGCAGATGCAAGCCGGATGTTCATCGTAGGGGGAAAGACCACGCCGGAAAAGGAACAGCTGGTACGTGTCACCAAGGAGTGTCTCGAATTAGGAGCCGAAGCCGCCAAGCCCTATTCTTATGTCGGCGACATCGGCCATGCCATCCAGAAGCATGCCGAGAAGAACGGTTATGGGGTCGTGCGTGACCTTTGCGGGCATGGCGTGGGACTCGACTTCCACGAACAGCCGGATGTCCTGCACTACGGGCACAAAGGTACGGGAATGTTGCTGGTGCCGGGGATGGTCTTTACCATCGAGCCCATGATCAACATGGGTACATGGAAAGTATTCATAGATGCGGATGACCCGTACGGCTGGGAAGTGATCACCGGTGACGAACTCCCCTCTGCACAGTGGGAACACACGTTCGTAATGACAGAGCACGGTCTGGAGATCCTGACCCATTGATACCGACGTAGCGATGCGGCATTCGGCCGGCGTGTCCTGCCTTGCATCTTGTCAGAACAAGAAGACGATAATGGAAAAGGAAGATATATATATATTAGGTATAGAAAGCAGCTGCGACGATACCAGCGCGGCCGTTCTGAAGAATCACGTCATCCTCAGCAATGTGACGGCATCACAGGATGTACACAAGGCCTATGGCGGTGTCGTCCCGGAGCTTGCTTCGAGGGCGCATCAGCAGAATGTCGTGCCCGTAGTCGACCAGGCGCTGAAACGCGCCGGAATCACGAAGGAGCAGCTTTCGGCAGTAGCCTTCACGCGCGGGCCTGGGCTGATGGGCAGTCTGCTGGTCGGGGTGAACTTTGCAAAAGGCTTCGCACGGTCGTTGAATATCCCGATGATCGAGGTGAACCACCTGCAGGGGCATGTCATGGCGCATTTCATCAAAGAGAACGAGGAGGACAACCACATGCCTCCGTTCCCGTTCATCTGCCTGCTGGTGTCCGGCGGCAACTCGCAGATCGTCAAGGTGAATGCCTATAACGACATGGAGGTGCTCGGTCAGACGATCGACGATGCTGCCGGCGAGGCGATCGACAAGTGTTCGAAGGTAATGGGACTGGGCTATCCCGGAGGACCTGTCATCGACAGACTTGCACGACAGGGCAATCCGCTGGCCTATCAGTTTGCCGAACCGAATGTCGGGGGGTTCGACTACTCCTTCTCAGGACTCAAGACTTCATTCCTCTACAGCATGAGAAAGTGGATACAGGAAGATCCGGACTTCATCGAGCATCATAAGGAGGATATTGCAGCCAGTCTGGAACATGCCATCGTAGACATTCTCATGAAGAAACTGCGGCTGGCGGTCAGGCAGACGGGCATCAGGCAGGTGGCCGTCGCAGGTGGCGTCTCCGCCAACAACGGTCTGCGCAATGCCTTCCATGACCACGCTGAACGCTATGGCTGGACGATTTACATCCCGAAGTTCAGCTACACGACCGACAATGCCGCAATGATTGCCAGCGTAGGCACTTTCAAATATGAGGATAGGGATTTCACCCGGATGGACATTCCGGTCTTCAGCAAAGTGACCTTCGAGTAACAACATAAAACCATCCCTTGTAAAATTAAGATTATGGATTTTGAAAGTAAGATTATATCTCGTCAGATCGGCGATATTCTTTATGCGTCAGGACTGACCATCGGCACGGCCGAAAGTTGTACAGGCGGCCGTATCAGTGAAGCGATTATCGCCATTCCCGGTTCGTCCGATTATTATAAGGGGGGTATCGTCGCCTATACGGATGAGGTGAAAGAGAAGATACTCGGTGTCTCCCATGAAGTGCTGGAGGAAAAGACAGCCGTCTCGGAAGAGGTGGCCCGTGAGATGGTACTGGGAACTATTCAGGCTATCGGCGTGGATTTCGCCATCGCATCGACCGGCTATGCCGGACCCGGCGGTGGAACGAAAGACATTCCAGTGGGGACGATCTGGCTGGCTTATGGCAGTAAAAACGAGGTTCGGGCCTTCAAGCTGACAGAAGATTTCGGGCGTGACATCAACCTCGCCATCGCCACCAACAAAGCCATCCGCCTGATGCTTGATTTCCTGAAAGAAATGGATATAAAGTCCGAATGAACCTGCAAAAAAGTTTAAAACCAGCAATTATCGCAGCAAAAGTTTTGCTCAATTGAAAACTTTTTGTAATTTTGCACCCTGTTTGGAATAGGTATCAATTAACGAATCACAAAACAAAGATAGAAATGTCTAAGATTTGTCAAATCACAGGAAAGAAGGCACAGATAGGTTGCAATGTGTCTCACTCAAAGCATCGTACGAAGAGAAGCTTTGATGTCAACCTCTTCAGCAAGAAATTCTACTATGTAGAAGAAGGCTGCTGGATTGAGCTGAAGGTCAGCGCTGCTGGTCTTCGTCTGAT
This sequence comes from Prevotella multiformis DSM 16608, assembly GCF_000191065.1. Classification (GTDB taxonomy): domain Bacteria; phylum Bacteroidota; class Bacteroidia; order Bacteroidales; family Bacteroidaceae; genus Prevotella; species Prevotella multiformis. The sequence continues at coordinate 33,604 of NZ_GL872282.1, read as the reverse complement.
TAATAAGGTAGGTCTTGATGCCGCCCTCAAGCAGGCTGTTTCCAAGGGCTATGTTGACTGGAAAGACATTAAGGTAATAGGAGACTAAATATCATGGCAAAGAAAGCTAAAGGCAACAGAGTCCAGGTTATCTTGGAATGTACAGAGATGAAGAACAGCGGAATGCCTGGTACAAGCCGTTACGTGACGACAAAGAACCGTAAGAATACTCCTGAGCGTCTTGAGCTCATGAAGTACAATCCTGTTCTGAAGAAGATGACTCTTCACAAGGAGATCAAGTAAGCTCGCCTGAAGAGATATAGTTAATAGTTAAAACAGACAAACTATGGCAAAGAAAGCGGTCGCTACCCTCCATGAAGGTTCATCGGACGGTCGCGCATACTCAAAGGTTATCAAGATGGTAAAGAGCCCCAAGACCGGTGCTTATGTCTTCGACGAGCAGATGGTTCCTAATGAGGCTGTCAAGGATTTCTTTAAGAATTAAGTTACATAAAGATATATAGAAAAAGCTGCAGGTTGAGGCCTGCAGCTTTTTTTATGTCTGGATGAAACATCGTCATTGGGGGCTGCGCCCCTCAGGAATGCAGCCTGCTTCTTTTGTAGAAGTATTGTCCTTTATTCTTTGTGCGTTTCCCATACTCAATGGCATGGTGAGGGCAATGGTGATAGCAGGAAAAGCAGGTAAGGCATTTCCCGTTGTGCAACCAGTCAGGCTCATGCCCCAGTCCGCCCTTGATGTCGTTTACAGGACAGACACCGGCACAGATGCCGCATCTGACACAGCGGCTGCTGTCCACACGGAAAGGGGTGTCGGTGATAAGGAAACGTTCAAAGAATCCGCCGACCGGACCGGAGAAGAAAGAGGGTATCGGTCCCCGTTCCAGTCTTTCCCATCCCCATGGTTTCCCTTCCACGCCGCAGAGATGCCCTCTGACAGCCTTGGAAAACCGCTTCAGCTCTTCTTCCGCCGCCATTTTCTTGACGGCTTCCCTTTCTTTTGTATCTACATCCATGCCGGGCAGACCGACATACGACTCGGGCATGACCAGTGAGAATACGGCCTCCAGTTTCAGTAACCGCCCGCACGGAACGGATATGAGCTGCTGCTGGAAACGTTCCATGGCCTTGCCGATGGAGTCGCCGGCTGTAACAAGACAGAAGCAATAGTGCATGGTACCGTCAGTCCCGCCTCCTCCCGGTCCGAATGACAGTCTGCCCAGGAACTCTCTTATGATGCGGGGTACTCTCCAGCCGTGTATCGGAAAGATGAAGCCTACGTGTTCGCCGCTTTTCAATTCAAAGCGACATTCACTGCCGAGCACGTCCGGAATAGAGACCAGCGTATCACCGGTTTCCGAAGCCAGCGTCTCTGCAGCCCATTGGCTGTTGCCTGTACCAGAAAAGTAGAATATCATGCGGCAAAGATACTTATAATCTGCTGTTCCTGCAAGATTAGAAGAGTTATCCTTGCCGTTTCGTTTCTTTTTATTATTTTTGCAGCTGGTACGTGAAAGCATGATGCTATGAAACGAAAAACAGACCTGCTGATGTATCCCGCAGTAAAGCTGCTTGTACCGCTGTCGCTGGGTATTGCCGTGGGCGATGCAGTCGTGGATAAGGTCGGACCGGTGTGGTGGTGGGCGATGGCCGTCGGTATGGTCGTTGCGGCATCTGTCGTGCGGCATCGGAAGTACATCCAAAGTCTGCTGCTGCTCGTTGCAGTCTTTATGACGGGAGCTGCATTGGTAGCAGATCGGGAGCTGTCTATGCAGGTGAAACTGCCGGAACGTATAGCCGGATTCAATGCAGTTCTTCTTTCCGAGCCGGTTATCCATGGAAAGGTTGTCCAGACGGACCTGATGGTTATAAGGGAAAACGGCCTGCTGAAGGCCAAAGCCTCCATCTTTCGTGACACATTGACGAATCGTTACCGGTCCCTGCACACGGGTGACGGCATAGAGGCCATGGCTTATCTGGAGAAGCCTATGAACTTTTCGGATGCGACATTCGATTATGCCCGATGGTTGAGGCTGCACGGTTTTTCTGCGGAAACATTCCTCTGCCCTGACCAATGGCGGAAGAAAAAGGTGAATCTTCATCCAATGAGTTTTTTCCAGAGGTCGCTCCTGACAGCTGCTATATGCAGGCAGAAACTCATGAAGAAGTTGGCTGACAATCTTGAGGGGGACGCCCTGGCTGTTGTGACTGCCATGACGCTGGGTGACAGGCATCTGCTTGGCAAAGAGCTGAAGGAGGATTATTCCATCACCGGCGCAAGTCATGTGCTTGCCTTGTCCGGACTGCATCTGACGGTTGTCTATGGGCTGCTGATGCTTCTGCTGGGGCGGGTCGAACGCCTGCTGCCGGGACTTCGGCGGAAAGGAATCAGTGAGCTAACCGTGCTCTTTGCAGTGTGGAGTTATGTCGTATTGGTCGGAATGTCTTCCTCTGTGGTCCGTTCTGCTATGATGTTGACCATCTATTCGTTTGTCAGTCTTCTGAACAGAGACCGGCTCTCGGTGAATACGCTGGCTCTGACAGCGGTCATTATGCTTTTCTGCAATCCTCTCAGCCTTTTCGACATTGGCTTCCAGCTGTCTTTTGTTTCCGTGTGGTCGATACTGCTGTTCTATCCGCTCCTGTATCAGACTCTGTCTTCCCGGTATCTGAAGCATTGTGCCGCAGGCAGGTGGTTATGGGGGATGACGGCGGTATCGGTTGCCGCACAGTTGGGGACAGCACCGCTGATAGTTTTTTATTTCTGCCGTTTCTCTACGGTTTTCATCCCCGGCAGCCTCATTGCTGTACCAGGGACAATGATGATCATCTGGTCATCCGTCTTCATGCTGATCCTCTCTCCTTTTCCGGCTCTTTCTTCCTTTCTCTGTCAAATGGTAGGACAACTGGTCTACTGTCAGGACACGGCACTTCACTGGCTTGCATCTTTTCCCTGGGCAAGTATCGGAAACCTGCACGTCACTATCCTCCAGCTGGCTGTATATTATGCCATGCTGATGGGTGTGTGGTTGTTATGGAGTTTTCTTGCCGGAAAGACAGATTTCAGGTAATTTTTCGTAAATTTGCACATGATTATGCAACGATACTTTATCACCCTGTCATACGACGGGACGGCGTACCACGGCTGGCAGATCCAGCCGAACGGTATTTCTGTACAGGAAGTCCTTGAACGCTCGTTGTCTATCCTGCTGAAAGAGACAATCACCGTAACAGGCGCCGGCCGTACGGATGCCGGTGTGCATGGACGGATGATGGTGGCACATTTCGATACGGCACAGCCGTTCGACAGCGGACAGCTTGTTTACAAGATGAACCGTCTGCTGCCTCGTGACGTCTCTGTGAGCAGAATCGAGGCCGTCAGTGCGGATCTCCATGCTCGTTTCTCAGCTGTATCAAGAACCTACCACTATTATATCCATACCGGAAAACAACCCTTTTCGCACCGGTACTCATGTGAGATACATTACCCGCTTGACTTCGACAAGATGAATGAGGCTGCCTCTTATCTGATAGGGGAGAAGGACTTCAAATGTTTCTGCAAGGCTGGTGCAGACGTAAAAACCACCTTTTGTAATTTGACGGAAGCACGCTGGATACCTTTCGGGGACGGGCTTTCCTTGTCCTCGGGGAGTACAATCGCCAACTGGTGTTTTGTGATTACTGCCAACCGTTTTCTTCGCAATATGGTGCGTGCGGTTGTCGGAACTCTGGTCGATGTAGGGAGAGGGCGATTGTCTCTGGCTGACTTCAGGCAGATTGTAGACGGAGGAACAAGAAGTGATGCCGGCGAGAGCATGCCCGGAAATGCACTCTTCCTTTGGGATATAAAATACTAAAACAACGCTTTCATGTGGGTTTTACTGGCTTTTGTCTCGGCAGCTCTGCTGGGATTCTATGACACATCGAAGAAGTACTCTCTGCGTGGGAACGATGTCATACCCGTGCTGTTTCTCAACACCCTCTTTTGTTCGGCTATATTTCTGCCGTTGATTCTGCTGTCACAGGACACCTGTGTGCTTGATGGCAGTATCTTCTATGTCGGGTCCGGCGGCTGGGAGATGCACCGTTGGATCTTGCTGAAGAGCATGATTGTTCTGCTGTCATGGGTATTCGGCTATTTCGCCATAGCACATCTCCCCTTGACGATTGTCGGACCCGTGAATGCCACACGTCCGGTGATGACGCTTGTGGGAGCAATGGCCGTATTTGGAGAACGGCTGAACGGCTGGCAGTGGACCGGTGTCGTTCTTGCCGTGGCCTCCCTGTTTCTTCTGGCACGGAGCGGCCGGAAAGAAGGCATTGACTTCAGCCACAACAGGTGGATCTGCTTTCTCGTGCTGGCAGCATTGACGGGAACGTGCAGCGGACTGCTCGACAAGTATCTGATGGCAAGTCCTGAGAACGGCGGAGTAGGACTTGACCGCATGATGGCACAGAGCTGGTACAACATCTATCAATGCCTGATGATGGCAGCGGTATTCATAATATATAAGGTGAGAAGGCATGGCAGCAAGGCGGCGCATACACCTTTCAAGTGGAAATGGTCAGTTCTCCTCATTTCCCTTTTCCTTTCGATGGCAGATTTCGCCTACTTCTATGCACTGTCAATGCCCGGTGCGATGATTTCCATCGTGTCGATGGTACGCCGAGGGTCGGTAATTGTCTCTTTCCTTTGCGGTGCGTTGCTGTTCAGGGAAAAGAACCTGAAGGCAAAGGCTATCGACCTGTGTTTCGTTCTTCTTGGAATGATATGTCTTTGGATAGGGTCATACTAATGTGACAGGCTGTGAGCCTGGTTGGACCGGTTGTCCCCCTGCCCTTGAAGATAAAGTACAAAAGTCTTTGACGATTGGCAATAATTTGCTATATTTGCAACGATATTGACAGACGCTCTCTGGGTGTCAGAATACGAACAGGACTGCGCATTTGCTCCCCGGGGAGTCTTTACTGTGCGTCTTTTAAAGACGATAAATTACTATGCAGAATGTTTTTCACGGATTAGGTATAGCATTGATAACTCCATTCAAGGAAGATGGCAGTATAGATTATGATGCACTTGTAAGACTGGTTGAATATCAGCTGGACAATGGTGCCGATTTCTTCTGTATCCTTGCTACGACAGGTGAAGCTCCCTGCCTGACGCAGGCTGAAAAAAACGAGCTGACTGCCGTGATAAAACGAGTGGTCAAGGGACGTGTGCCGATTCTGAAGTATTGTGGGGGAAACAATACGGCGGCAGTTGTAGATGAAGTCAAGACAACAGACTGGAGCGGCATTGACGGCATTCTCAGCATCTGTCCTTATTACAACAAGCCCAGCCAGGAAGGGCTTTATCAGCATTTCAAGGCAATCGCACAGGCCAGCCCGCTGCCGGTTGTCATGTACAATGTGCCGGGAAGAACGGGGGTGAATATGACTGCCGAGACGGCGGTGCGTATCGCATCTGACTTTGACAACGTCGTCGCCATAAAAGAGGCATCAGGCAATCTGGAACAGGTTGACGAGATCATCAAGAACAAACCCAGACACTTCGAAGTAATCAGTGGTGACGACGCACTGACTTTCCCGATGATTGCAAGCGGTGCAGTTGGTGTCATCTCGGTTATCGGCAACGCACTCCCCAAGGAGTTCTCACGTATGATCCGTCTGGAATTCAATGGTGAGTATGAGCCTGCGCGCAAAATACATCATCAGTTTACGGAACTTTATAAACTGCTCTTTGTCGATGGAAACCCGGCAGGCTGCAAGGCTTTGCTGAATGACATGGGGATGATCGAGAATGTTCTGCGTCTTCCTTTAGTGCCGACGCGTATTGAAACGAAGCAGAAAATGAATGATATTCTGAAGAGGATGAGAATCTGAAGCAGGGACAATATGCTGCAAGGCGTATTGCCAAGGGTTTCATGCAGACACATACCTGTTGTTATGAGACCGGCCTTCTTACAGTGTCTTTTTCACTTTACTGCGGTATCAGATTGACAGGAGATAAGCCTCGATGTATGAAGGCATATCTCCTGTCTTTGCATTCTATCGGCTTATCTTTTGTAAAGATAAAATCGTCCCTGATTTCAAGCGGGGCTTATCTGCATCCTTATCAGGCATTAATTGAGATCCAAGTGGTGCTTAGTTGAGGCCTTACTGGTGCTTAGTTGGCCTCCATTCAGGCCTCTTTTCCATTCCGATTTGTAACAGGCTGGAATGCTGTATGTTACAAGTGAGAAGCGACTCCATATAAGTTGGAAATCTAAATTAGAGGGGCTTCTTTTTTGTAAACATATTTTAAAGCTCTCAACTTGAGTCCTCGCTGTTCTGCTAAGGTCTTATGTCTGGGATGCACATCCTCTTCCAGTTCCTCGACTGCATAATTTACCTGACGGATCGATTCAGTTCAACGGCCATTTCTTCCTGCATTTCTCTGGCCTTCCGGGCAGCAGCTTCTGCAAAGTCTGTTCCCTTGCCGGCATAAATGATGCCGCGGGACGAATTGACAAGCAGACCGCAGTCCTTTGTCATCCCGTATTTGCAGACTTCCTGTAGACTTCCTCCCTGTGCCCCGACACCTGGCACCAAGAGAAAATGCTCTGGAGCAATTCGGCGGATATCCTCGAACATCCTGCCCTGTGTGGCACCGACGACATACATCAGATTCTCGGGTGTTCCCCATTCCTGAGAATTCTTCAGCACCTTCTCGAAGAGCCGTTCGCCAGACTTGTCTTCCGTCAGCTGGAAGTCGTGGCTGCCCTTGTTGCTGGTCAGTGCCAGAAGTATTACCCATTTGCCGTTATACTCGAGGAAGGGGTTCACGCTGTCTTCGCCCATGTAGGGAGCGACGGTGACAGAGTCGAGGTCGTATTCCTCGAAGAATGTCCGGGCATACATCTTCGAGGTATTGCCGATGTCGCCACGCTTGGCATCAGCAATGATGAAATGTGTGGGGTAATGGTTTTTCAGATACTGGATGGTCTTTTCAAAGGCCATCATGCCTTTCAGTCCATAGCTTTCATAGAAAGCGAGGTTGGGCTTATAGGCCACGCAATAAGGGGCTGTGGCATCAATGATCGCCTTGTTGAAGGCGAAGATCGGATCAGTCTCATTTTTCAGATGTTCAGGAATCTTGCTGATGTCTGTGTCGAGACCGACGCAAAGAAAGGTTTTCTTCGTGAAGATCTGGTGGATAAGCTGCTGTCTGTTCATATTGAGTGTTTAATGAAATATTATGTGAAAGAATCACGTCAAAGTCCATGTAAGTAATCAATAGGGACAGGCACCCTCGTCTGTCCGCACATTCCAACGTGTGTCGGATAGATGAGGGTGCCTGTCCCTACTGGTCATCTTTCATTTGCCGGTTCGGCATATCCCTGCTGTATAGGTTGAAATCTTATAACTCTGTTTCCTTCAGTTTCTCTGCATTCTCTGCTACCGTTAGAGCATCAATCATCTCCTGGATATCACCGTTCATGAACCCCTGGAGGTCGTGAGTGGTAAAGCCGATGCGGTGGTCGGTAACACGGCCCTGCGGGAAGTTGTAGGTCCGGATTTTTGCACTGCGGTCACCGGTAGAGACAAGCGTCTTGCGGCGGCTGGCAATATCGTCGATATACTTCTGATGCTCGTGATCATAGATATATGTGTACAGACGGCTCAGTGCACGCTCCTTGTTCTTCGGCTGGTCACGGGTCTCGGTACATTCAATGAGGATCTCCTCGACCTCCCCCGTGTTAGGATTCTTCCACGGATAGCGCAGACGGACACCGGACTCCACCTTGTTCACGTTCTGGCCGCCGGCGCCGCTGGAACGGAAAGTGTCCCACTTGATGTCACCCTCGTTGATGTTCACCTCAAACTTGTCGGCCTCCGGCAAAACGGCCACTGTCGCGGCAGAGGTGTGCATACGCCCCTGTGTCTCGGTTGCAGGTACCCGCTGCACACGGTGGACACCGGACTCATACTTCAACGTTCCGTACACGTTCTCGCCTTCAACCGCAAAGTCAATCTCCTTGAAACCGCCTACGGCTCCTTCCGACACGGAAGTGACAGACAGCTTCCAGCCCTTCTTGTCGCAGTAACGCTTGTACATATTGAAAAGGTCGCCGGCAAACAATGCGGCCTCATCACCGCCGGCACCGCCCCGGATTTCCATCTGTACGTTCTTGCCGTCTTCCGGATCTTTCGGAACAAGGAGGAGCTTGATTTCCTCTTCAATCTTCGGCTGCAGCCCCTCATTTTCTGACAGCTCTTCACGAGCCATCTCCTTCATTTCGGCATCGCTCTCGTTGGCGATGATGTCCTTTGCTTCCTTGATGGTCGTAAGACAGTTGACGTAACGGCGCCGGGCATCCATGATGTCGCCGAGATCCTTGTATTCCTTTGTCAGCTTTACGTAACGTTTCTGGTCCGCAATGACGCTCGGGTCGGTAATGAGCGTAGATACTTCCTCGTAACGGGCCTCAAGACCGTCGAGCTTCTGTAATATATTGTTGTTGTCTGTCATCTTGATTTATCCTGTGTTATTATATTTCTTCGTCTGTTGTCGGGATGTTGTGTTCTATGCAATATTGTTGTATTTCTCCGTCACCAAGGAGGAATTTGTCACATATATTACCGAGTGCAGCCTTAGAGGGATTGAAGTGTTTGTCATCGGCCGTCATCGTTGCTTCTACAAGTCTGATGAACTCCTTGAAGTCCGCATTGATTTCGCATAGTTTGTCTATCGTACTGAAGTCCAACTGTCTGTCTACGGCATCAAACCACACCTGACTCTCGTAAGGGTTGGCTTTGAGCAATATGAATCCTATACCGAAAGAATGATTCAGGCGGGCGAGTTCTTCTCTAAGGTCTTCATTTATGTCGAATGCGACAAGATACCCTTTATTGGCCCAGCTTGAGTTCGATACAGCCTGAAAGAAGCATTTCTTCAACTCATAATCATTGTCTATCCTGCGCTTTAATTCATAAGAGTACAGACACAGGGAATCGTTCTTGTTTAATGCTTTGAAGAGCGCGTTGCAGATAGAATTCTTCTGCCCGGTGAATTTTGCTCCGATTATGTCAGGATGTACCCACTTCTGATGATCTTCAGCTTTTGTAGACTTCTCATGAAAGATGGTCTTTGCCATAATCCCTCTGTAATTGAGATAACTGCAGAGAAGAGGATGCAGGTCCCTTTCATGAAAGCCGGCTTTTGTTCTCATGGGAGAAGGCTGTGTCGTAACAGTATTCTCTGAACTGGAAGAATACTTGCAGAGGAGGTAACAATAGACATTTTTATCGTTCTTAAAACGTTTAATGCGGACATCCCCATGTTTCACCATTGTTGTCAATTGTGCACAGGTTGTCGCATCGGGTGTCTTTGCCTCCTTGTTGAATTCAAAGATACGCCTCTGGAGGATATTCTCATATACCTCACGACCTGTTGCACCATTGGGAAAATCTTCCAGGCTCAGTAATATGGCATCCTTTATGGTCATGGCTTTAATAATCGAAGTTCCCGAACTCGCTCTTGATGGTCAGGCTGCGCCTGCCTTCTTCAATGTGTCCGATGACTTGAGCGTCGATGTTGAATGACTTGCTGATGGCAATGACCTGACCGGCCACCTCCGGACGGACATAGATTTCCATGCGATGCCCCATGTTGAATACCTGATACATCTCTTTCCAGTCTGTTCCGCTGCAGTCCTTGATGGCACGGAAGAGCGGAGGGACAGGGAACATATTGTCCTTGACGACGCGGCAGTTGTCGCCAACGAAGTGAAGAACCTTCGTCTGCGCACCGCCTGTGCAGTGTACCATTCCATGCACCTCGGGGCGCAGTTCGTCCAGCAGCCGCCTGATGACCGGTGCATAGGTGCGTGTGGGAGAGAGGACCAGTTCTCCGGCATTGACCGGACAGCCTTCAATGGCATCGGTCAGTCTGTATTTGCCGCTGTAGACCAGTTCTTCAGGAACAGCATGGTCGTAACTCTCCGGGAACTTCTCTGCAAGGTATCTGGCAAAGACATCATGACGTGCGGAGGTCAGTCCGTTGCTGCCCATGCCGCCATTGTATCGGGTCTCGTATGTCGCCTGACCGGTAGATGAAAGGCCGACAATCACATCACCCGGACGGATGTTTGCATTGTCGATTACGTCCTTGCGGCGCATACGGCAAGTGACCGTCGAGTCCACGATAATCGTGCGGACAAGGTCGCCCACATCGGCGGTCTCACCTCCTGTGGGATAGATGCCGATTCCCATCCTGCGCATATCAGCCAGAAGTTCATCGGTACCATTGATGATGGCAGAGATCACTTCGCCCGGCACAAGCAGCTTGTTGCGGCCGATGGTGGAGCTGACCAGGATATTGTCTATCGCCCCCACACAGAGCAGGTCGTCCGTATTCATGACGATGGCGTCCTGTGCGATGCCGCGCCATACGCTGATGTCACCGGTCTCCTTCCAGTACATATAGGCGAGTGACGACTTCGTGCCGGCTCCGTCCGCGTGCATGATGTTGCAATACTCCGGGTCGCCACCGAGGATGTCGGGGATAATCTTGCAGAAAGCCTGCGGGTAGAGACCTTTGTCGATGTTCTTGATGGCGTTGTGCACATCTTCCTTGGCAGCACTTACGCCGCGCATCATATATCTGTTGTTCATATTGAAAAGAAGTTGTTCAAGGAGTGGTTATCCGTAAGGACACAGAATGTAATAAGAGCGGTTGCCCGAATTTCTTCCTCCTTTTCCTGCTGTGAGAAAAGGCACATCCGTTCGTCTCCAGACCATTCGGTCTATCTGAGATTGAAACCGACCGGCAGGCTGAACGCCACGTCTATTTTCTTCCCGTCCGCCTCAGCGGGTTCCCACTTCGGCATCAACCGGATGACACGTGCGGCTTCTTTTGCAAAGCCTTTTGCACAAGCCTTTTTAAGTTTCATCTGTTCATCAGCCGTCAATCTGTTGAAGACCCTTTTGTCATAGTCTGTAATCTTGCAATCTACGGCAGACAGATTCCTGATGCTTCCGTTTCTGCTGACAGTGAACTTCATGACGACTCTTCCCTGTACACCGGATTTCTCGGCTACAACAGGATAATGAAGGTTCAATACGAGGAAGGCTCTCAGCGCCCCTTGTCCACCGGGATACTGCGGCATCTTGTCAATGACATGGTAAACCTTGGCGGTATCGGCAGGAGAACCGGCGGCCTGCGCCTGTACACCTACGGAAATGGAGATCAAGAACAGGAGCGTAAGGATTGATTTCTTCATTGTAAACAGTTTTTTGAAATTCCTTGCAAAGATAGCTAATATTTGTTGATTATCTGCCGGGCGGACCGTATATTTTCTGTCTGCCATCCGACATGCCCGCCTTTCCGCTTTACAAAACAGACAGTTTCCGCTCTGCCCGTTGCAGGTCTTCCGGCGTGTCGATGCCGATGGTCTCCACATCCGTCAGTCCCACTTTGATTTTATAGCCGTTCTGCAGCCATCGCAGCTGTTCGAGACTTTCCGCCAGTTCAAGCGAAGATTGTGGAAGACTGCTTACCTCCCGCAGCACTTCCGTGCGGTAGGCATAAAGCCCGATGTGCTTAAGGAACGGATAGGAGGAAAGCCATTCCGAAGTCTCCTTGCCGCGGACGAAAGGAATGACGGAGCGTGAAAAGTAAAGGGCATAGCCGTCGTTATCGAGGACGATCTTGGGTGAATTGGGATTCCGGGCAGCCTCGAAGGTCTCGAAAGGCTTGCCCAGCGTGGCAATCTGTGTGCGTGGATCATCAAAACAACACATGACCGTCTCGATCTGGCTCTTTTGTATGAAAGGCTCGTCGCCCTGTATGTTGACGACGACTTCGAAGTCACCGCCTATTTTGTCGAGTGCTTCGCAGATTCTGTCTGTACCGCTCTTATGGTCGGAACGGGTCATTACGGCCTTTCCGCCGAACGCCTGAACGGCATCGTGTATGCGAGGGTCGTCCGTAGCCACATAGACATCTTCCAGCACACTGCTTACCTGTCTGTAAACGTGCTCGATAACCTTCTTTCCTCCAAGCATAGCAAGAGGCTTCCCAGGGAAACGTGAAGAACCGTAACGGGCGGGGATTATTCCAATAAATTTCATAGAATCCTTAATCCTTTTAAAATTTGATAAACCATACTTCTCAGAAAGAAGTACGTACAAAAATAGCAAATCTTTTTTAAAAAGGAAACGCATTCCTGATTTATTTCCTTTAAAAGTATTAAATTTGTTGCATGATGAAAGTGACGCTGATAGGTGCCGGTAATCTCGCCACCCAATTGGGCAAGTCGCTGCACAGGGCAGGCGTGGAGATCTGTCAGGTGTTCAGCCGTACGGAGGAATCCGCCAGGACACTGGCCGGACTGCTTGATGCAGACTGGTTGACAGATGTCAGCCGGCTACGCAGCGATGCCGACATATACGTGCTTTCCGTAAAGGACAGCGTGCTGTGCAGGCTGATACCGGAGGTCTGCAAGGGTAGGGGAGACAAGCTGTTTCTCCACACGGCGGGCTCCATGCCCATGCGCTGTTTTGAAGGACAGGCACGGCATTATGGCGTGCTTTACCCGATGCAGACATTTTCCAAAAAACATGAAGTCTGCTTTGCGGATATTCCCGTCTTCATAGAGGGAAACACGCAGGAGACAGAAGAACAGATCCGGAGCTTTGCCCGTCGGCTGTCCCGTCGGATCTTCTCCTTGTCCTCTTCGGACAGGCAGTATCTGCATCTGGCGGCCGTATGGGCATGTAATTTCACGAACTACTGCTATGGCGTGGCTTCCAAGTTGCTCAGTGAGCACGGAATCCCCTTTGACGTGATGCTTCCACTGATTGATGAAACGACACGTAAAATCCACAAGTCAGCTCCGGCAGAAGCACAGACAGGTCCTGCGGTGCGCGGCGACCGGAATGTGATGCGCAGGCAGCTTGCACTGATGGATGGACGAAGTGATCTGCAGGAGCTTTACCGGCTGATCTCGGCCGGGATAGGCGAGGAGGCCTCCGCCACCCATGCCGCCCCGGACGAAGAATCTCATTGACCCGGCAGTCTCCACCCGGTCTGTACCATATTCCACCCCCTTCATAGAACCCCATTACATGAATATTGCATAATGATATGATAAACTACGATTTACAGAAAATCAAGGCAGTCGTCTTTGATGTGGACGGTGTGCTGTCAGCCTGTACCATTCAGATGGATGAAAAGGGCGAGCCGGTCCGCACAATCAACATCAAGGACGGTTATGCCATGCAGCTGGCTGTGAAGCATGGCATCCGACTGGCAATCATGACCGGCGGACATAACGAGAATGTCCGTTTCCGCTATGAGTATCTTGGAGTTAAGGATATTTACATCAACTGTTCCATGAAGATACGCACATGGGAGGAGTTCCTCTCCAGATATGACCTTCGTGAGGAGGAAATCATTTACGTCGGTGATGACATACCAGACTACGAGGTGATGAAACGTGCCGGCTGTCCCTGCTGCCCGAAAGACGCCTGTGCTGAAATCAAGGAAATCGCCGCTTATGTGAGTGATTATGCCGGTGGGCACGGCGTGGCACGTGACATTCTGGAGCAGGTGATGAAGGCGCAGGGAAAATGGGTGTTGAATGAAAAGGCCTTCGGCTGGTAAAGGAAAGGAAGCAGATGAAACACATTATCCTTGCCAGCAACTCCCCCCGCCGGCGCGAACTGCTGGCCGGTCTGGGTCTGGACTTTGAAGTACGTGTCCTGCCCGATATTCCGGAAGAGTACCCGCAGGAGCTTCCCGCAAAAGAGGTGGCGGGCTTCATCGCCCGTGAGAAGGCTGACGCTTATAGAGGGACAATAGGACAGAACGACCTGGTTATCACGGCCGACACGGTTGTCGTTGTCGGCAACGAAATACTCGGCAAGCCCAAGGATGCGGAGGATGCCCGCCGTATGCTCCGTCTTATCAGCGGAAGAACACATCAGGTCGTGACAGGAGTCTGTCTGCTGACGGAAGAGAAGGAACGGAACTTCTCTGTAACGACAGACGTCTCTTTCAGGCAGCTGTCGGAAAAGGAGATCAACTATTATATCGAGAGGTACAAGCCATTTGACAAGGCCGGGGCGTATGGCATCCAGGAATGGATAGGGTATGTGGGCGTCACATCCATTAGCGGGAGCTATTTCAACGTCATGGGATTGCCGGTACAGAGAGTATGGGAAGAAATAAAGAAACTGGGGTATGAAGACGGTCCTTCTTCTTGTCGGAAAGACGCAGAATAAGATTTTCAGGTCGGGAATCGACGACTATGTAAGCCGTATCGGACATTACATGCCGTTCAACGTAACGACTGTTCCGGAACTGAAAAATACGAAAAGCCTTTCAGAAGACCAGCAGAAACGGAAAGAGGGCGAACTGATCCTGAAGGAGATACAGCCTTCTGATACCGTCGTGCTGCTGGATGAACATGGAAAGGAACTCCGTTCCGTAGAATTTGCAGGCTGGCTGCGACAGAAACAGCATACAGTCCGCCGGCTCGTATTTGTCATTGGCGGACCGTACGGCTTTTCACCAGACATCTATGCACGTGCCGATGATTCTGTTTCATTATCCCGCATGACGTTTTCCCATCAGATGGTGCGCCTCATCTTTACCGAACAGCTGTACCGCGCCTGCACAATCATCAAGGGAGAACCTTATCATCACGAATGAACCGCTCTGTTGAACTGACGACAGCCCTGTACCGGCTGACAGAACTTAAGCCTGACGGACGAGAAGAAAGATGTCCGTCGGCCTTTGCCTGTGCACACATGACGGACAGACACTATACTTGTGACGACACGCCTGATTGTTCCCGGCGGCAGTCCCCGCTGTCATCGAACGATTGGGAACACTGTTCCCGGCCGTTGGGAACGGGAGTACCGGCCGCCGGGAATACAGTTCCCAACCGGTTGGGAATCGCATTCCCGGCAATATCCGGTAAGTCCGCATGGACAGTCAGCTCCAAGCAGGACTCCCTGAATGCAATGATGACAATCGAACTTATATAGGACTCTTTGAGTTTACATCCTATATAACTGACAAGAAATCATACCTTTCATTTACCGAGAAGACCATCATCCCTGGACTTGCGGAAAAAGGACAGACAACGTCTGCGTTCCCTCTTGCCGCACGATAAACAAATAATAGGGATTATGATAAATATATACTTTTATATGACCTCTGATTAAATCATAGAGGTCTGCGAAAAAGAAACAAAACACCATCCCTGCAGGCTATAAATAAAAAAGGTAAAAGAGCGTAGACCCTTTTACCTTTCTGCATGACTATGCTGACGCATGGTTTTTGAGAATATTCCCTTTCCGTTTTATCGGCTTAAGCCATTTTGCCAGAACCTGTTTCTATTAATTCCTGATACCACTTTAAAAGCGGTAACCCAATGTAAGGAGCAGCTGGCTCTTGTCGTTCTTGACTTTGGTTCCACTTGCAATATTCGAGACAATCTTGTTCGTCGTCTTTCCCGTAACAGGATCCGTTGTCGGTACAGAGACATTCCGCATGGTGGAGAACGGATAGAAATCTCCTTCCTGTGCACTGTATTGATAAGCCAGATCGATATTGAATTTCTGAATCTGGTAACCGATACCTAATGTGACACGGTTCGTTCCCTTCCAATTCGTATAATCCGTCGTGGATGTATAGGAAGTACCCAGAGACGGAACCGTCGTACCTTTCTGTGCTTCACTTCCATACGCTGCACTGATGAAATTATAGCCTGCACGCAGGGCGAGATTCGTCACGGGTTTGTACTCGACACCTAACTTCAGCGTGCTGACACCTTTCAACGCTCCCTTCGTATGCGTGTTCATCTTCTTGTCGGGAGAAGAAGAGCTGTAATATTCATCATAATAATAATCGTAATATCCGCCGTCGTTGATGCGACTGTTGATATGACTATAATCCTCATACTCATAGCTTGCCCCGAGTGCCAGATAGTTTCCTACGGTATGCCCCAATGAGAAACCGAACTTCCAGGGAGTCCAGATCTTGTAATCATAGCTGTTCCCGATGCTTCCCTGGGTATAGGTCCCGCCGGCACCTGGCTTCAGAGAATAATTGATTGAAGTGCTGTTCTCAGTCGTCAGGTCGTACCAGGTCGGGGTCTTGACATAAGCACCGATCCGGAAAGGAGACTCGGCAACAGGACGGACGATAACTCCGGCTGTAACATCAAATCCTGTTCCGGTGATCTTCTGGTCATTGGTATAGCGTACTCCCCCCAGGTCACCTGTCCACATCTCGGTATACTCGCTGTATGCCTTGTAGTGGACGTCTTTCAAGCCGAACGTCAGACCCAAGTACACCCGATCGTTCAGATTCCCGCTGACACTGAAGTCATAATTTGATATATAACCTGTCTGTTTGCGGTTGAAATCATAGGACTGTCCGTCGTACGCATAGGCTCTGCCGCCCTGGTTGACATCGGGGATGAGCGTATTCCAATAAAGGTAATCGGCCTGGCTCCACGTGTAGGCGGTCTCGTTGCTTGTGCCGTTCACATAACCGATATTCTCATTGTTTCCCTTGGGATTCGGACGTACATTGAATCCGCCGGCACCTTCCTCTCCAAGTGCTCCTTTCAGATAGGACTGCTTGTTCTGTGAACTGCCGTCCAGCAATCCCGACGCATTCAGGATATGATCGAAATTCTTTCCCTTATGGTAGTTAAAGCCGAAGTTCAGGAACGACTTCAGTCCTGTACGGGTTGTGTACACGCCGCCTATCTGGTCAAAACTTGGATTGGTCTTGTTGCCATTGGCAAATTCCTTTCCGCCAGCCTGCATAAGAAGTCCTCCACTGATGCTGACGCTGCTATGCCGGAACAGGCCGAGACCGGCCGGGTTCGTACCGATGGTCGAGATGTCCGCACCCAACGCTTCCATTGCACCGCCCATGCCAACATAGCGTGCAGTACCGTTCAGGTCTTCTCCTGTCAGTTTCGCATTCTCGTAAGTCTCCTGTGCATTCGCCGTCAAGGCTGCGAGCAAGGACACTGCAAAGAAAACATATTTCCTTCTCATAATGTGTATGATTCAATTTTGTTATACGTGTTCCATACTGATTATCTGTGACCGCCGAAGCTGCCGCCACCGCCGCGTGAACCGCCGAAACTGCCGCCTCCGGCACGTGAACCGCCGAAGCTGCCACCACCGAAAGTGCTTCTTGTCGCTCCGCCGAATGAGCTGTTGGAGGGAGCCGAGTAGCTGCTGTTGGGCGTGGAGTAAGAACGTGTGCCTTGATTTCCGTACGTCTGACGCGATCCTCCGAACTGACCGACATTGCTTCTGTCCGGAACAGAACTTCCATTGAACCGGCCGCCCTGTCCAGGGCTCATTGTGCCGGTCTGTCCCCGGTAGCCCGAGAAGTTCCCATAAGCGCCTCCCCTTTCAACACTGCCGCGATATACATTTCCGCTGTTGCGACCCCAGTGGTTGGCCGTTCCTGTATGCCCGTTGTAGGTATAGTAACCGCCTCTTCTGTATCCATAATACGGATAGCCCCAGCCGTAGTAGCCCCGCCAGGGACCATACCATCCATAACCCGCATAGCCGTAATAGTAAGGATAGCCGCGGTAATAAGGATAACCGCCGTAGTAACCATAATAAGGATAGCCGCCGTAGTAACCATAATAAGGATAACCGCCGTAGTAACCATAATACCAAGGATCATCCCATGGGTCGTACCAGCCACCATAATAGGGTGAATGCCATCCCCACCCTATGTAGACGGATGGACGTCCCGCAAACCAAGGGTCGTAATAGCCGCCCCAGAACCCATCAAAACGGCTCATCCTCCTGCTGTAGACGAAATCGTCGTCCCCACGCTGGTAGCTACGCGTGAAGCCGCCATAGACCGTGTCCAGCACCACCGAATCTCCATGCAGCGTGGATATGCGTGACATGAAGATGTCATTGCCCAAAGAATCTACACCGATCTTCTTATAGCTGTACTGCCCGCGACGATTGTATTCATCGCTGGATTTCCCGATACCGCTATAATAGACAGGGCGATCTTCCTCTGTTCTTTTCTGTTGGTAAGCAGACTGCTCCGCTTTTGACGGGGTAAAATAAAGGTCATCCTGTGCCATCGACAGCAATGGCATAGCACCAAGTAAAACCGAAAGTAATACTGCTCTTTTCATATACCCTTTGTTGTTAAGTTCATAATTATTTATTCTTCTATCTCTTTCAGGAACCGTATGTCTACAATTCTGATAATGCAAAAATAAGACATCTTTCATTGCAAATATACGGATTTTCCCTAATCCATGATAGGTTTTTCCCTATTTTTTATAATTTTGCAGTAGAAATTTAACACCAAGATGAAATATATACAAGCAAAGTTCACGGCAGAACCTGACTCACAGGATGTAAGGGACATAATAGCGGCTCTTGCAGGTGAAGTCGGTTTTGAATCCTTCTCGGACGGACCGGAGGGACTTGTGGGATATTGTCAGGAAAATCTTTTCGATGCTGATGCTCTGGGGTATGCCATGAAAAGCCTGCCCATGCCGGGCGTGGACGTGTCGTTCACGGTGAGCAAGGTGGAGGACCGGAACTGGAATGAAAAATGGGAGGAAAGCGGCTTCTCCCCTATTCTCATAGACGACAGGTGTGCCATCGTCTGCAAGGACATGGAAAAAGCGGAGGCCTGTCAGCCGGCTCTGAAGGCAATCCCGATGAAGATCGTCATTGATGCGCAGCAGGCTTTCGGCACAGGCACACATGAAACGACCTACATGATCGTCTCCCTGCTGTTGAATATGGATCTGAAAGGGAAAAGGGTGCTCGACTGCGGATGCGGCACAGGCATTCTGAGCATAGTGGCGGCAAAATGCGGTGCGAAAGAAGCCGTCTGCTATGACATAGATGAATGGAGCGTTCGGAATGCCCAGCATAATGCCGAACTGAATGGAGTGGAGATAGACGTGCTTGAAGGTGACAAGAGCGTACTGTCGCATATAAGCGGCGTTTTCGACATAATCATGGCAAACATCAACCGCAACATCATCCTTGAAGACCTGGAGGCTTTTGCCAGTGTCACCACGACGGACTCGAAGATCATTCTCAGTGGATTCTACGGGCAGGATGCAGACCCTATTCTTCAGAAGGCAGCAGAGCTGGGTCTGAAAGAGAGGCGGCGTCTGTCGAATCACGACTGGTGCTGCCTGCTTCTTGAGCGGGCTTAGCTTCAGGAACAAGCAGCTGCTGCAAATCGTAGAAACTGCCATTGTAGATGTCCAAGTCTACGTATCCGCTGATTCCCGGCAGCTTTCCGGCATCGGTATGCTGCCAGAACTTCCATTTCCCTTTATACTCCATCTGATCCACGTAGTAGTGGGCGATCCAATAGGGGTAATCGTCGAAACGGGAATCAGACAGATAGAGATCCTTGAACTTATAATAAGTATAGATGATGGGTTTCACATGATATCTGTCCTCCACAATATGCAGCCATGTAAGGACATTCTGCTGGAATTCCTCCGTGCTGATGTTCTTGGGTTTGTGTTCTACATCGAGGACGGGAGGCAGGTCGCCCGGCTGCAAGTGGATCATGGCAAGGAAGAAGTAGGCCTGCCGGCGTGCCGGCGAATTGTTGCTCCAGAAGTGATAGACACCTCTTATGAAGCCCGCCTCCTTTGCATTATAGAAATTCTCTCTGAATCTTGCATCAAGATGGCTGTCCCCTTCTGTCGATTTTATGATGATGAAACGGATAGGGGAACGATCGATCATGGCATTCCTGAGCCGGTTCCAGTTGACCGCCCCCTGATAACGGCTGATGTCAATTCCATGGATTGTATAACCCGAGGGGTAGTCCGGATCACCGTAAATCGCCCGCCATCTGAATCCTGTCGGGGCAACGAAGAAGCAATAAAAAAGGAAACTGTAGATTGCCGCAAGACATATCCCTCCCGCCCACTTCATCCAGTCCGGCATGTGCTGCCAGACCTTTCGTGCTGAATGGGACATCTTGGAGACAAACATCTTTCGCCTTGTTGTTAATTTGAAGTTTCAGGATCTTTATATGTGATTATCAAAAAGATTCTTTCTGTTTTCACGCCTTGAAATCACTCTTCTCTGATACGAAGAAGGAGACCGGGTCTCCGGGACGGGACAGAACAGAAAAACTCTCGCTGCCTTGACCATGAGCAGGCGGGAAGTCTGTCTATGGCCTGGTCTGGCGTTGCAAGTGGCATCGACATACATCGCAGGTACAGTGAACAAGCTTCTTTTCGCACGTCTTTCATAATCAACAGCTTTTCTATGTGGGAACAATGATATTCGGAATTGTCTGGCATTTGACATCAGTCACACGGAGGACAGCCCCGGGGACGAACGTTTCATGAATCAAAAAAAGAAACAGAGGGGGGCGCTCCCCCTCCATTCCTTCTTTTTGTTGCTCGGCTATTTAGCCTGCTCCAGTTCAAGTGTCTTGGTGGTCTGGTCGCATACGGAAGACGGCCCCCAGTACTGAATCGGACCCGGATAGATGTAGCAGGTCTCCCTGGCCCATCTGTCTCGCTGAGCGGCGAACTCCTTGAACGGAGCGCCGTCCAGCTCGACAAGCGCCTTGCGGATAACCGGCTTCATCTCGCCATTACGTCTTTCCATATTCATCATCATTGTAATAGGCACACCTCCGGCCTTCCACTGGTCGGCAACGGCAGTCGTATTCTTGACGATTGCCATATAACCGGTTTTTCCATTGGCAATCAGCTGGGCAGCCGACGAACCGAGCGCATAGCAGTAATCTGCATCAAAGTTGGAAGGAGCTGCACAACGGCCTTCATAGCCGAGGAAGTGGTGCTGGGCGGCAAACTTGCCGGTGAACTTGCCCTCCTGTTCCCACTTGCCGAGCTTGGCTGCGACCATGTCTGAAATAAGTTTCTCGGTCTCAATAAGCGAAACCTGAACGTTTCCATGCGGGTCACGGTCAAGGGAAAGCTGCCGTGCGACACCTTCGGGAAGCGTCTCGAAGGTCGCTCTGTTCTCTGCCGACAGATGTGCCAGGATATACTTACGCTGTGCCTCCTCATCAAGGTGCATATAGTCAGCACCGTGAGCTGCCAGCAGGTCGTTCAGTTCCTGGATCAGCCGGCCGATGGCTGGAATGAACTCGATCAGTCCCTCCGGAATCAGCACTACACCGAAGTTGTTACCCTGTGCGGCACGATGGGCAACGACTGTGGCGATATTCTCGATAATGTCATTCAGTGTCAGGTCTTTCGCCTGGATTTCCTCGGAAATCAAGCAGATGTTCGGCTGTGTCTGCAGGGCGCACTCCAGTGCGATGTGCGAAGCGGAGCGCCCCATCAGTTTGATGAAATGCCAGTATTTGCGTGCAGAATTGCAGTCACGCTCAATATTGCCAATCAATTCTGAATAGGTCTTGGTAGCGGTGTCGAAGCCGAAGGATGTCTCGATCTGGTCGTTTTTCAAGTCGCCGTCAATCGTCTTCGGGCAGCCGATGACCTGTACTCCATACTGCTTGGCTGCATAATATTCGGCCAATACGCAGGCGTTGGTATTGGAGTCGTCACCACCGATGATGACAATGGCTTTGATGTCCAGCTTGCGGATGATTTCCAGTCCCTTCTCAAACTGGTCTTCCTTCTCCAGCTTGGTTCTGCCGGAACCGATCATGTCGAATCCGCCCGTATTGCGATAAGCCTGGAGAAATTCCGCTGTAATCTCCATGTAGTTGTGGTCAACGAGACCGCCAGGCCCCATGAGGAAACCATAAAGACGGTTTTCCGGATTCAGTTTCTTGATTTCGTCAAAGAGTCCGGAGATGACGTTATGACCGCCGGGCGCCTGTCCACCGGAGAGGATTACACCCACATTCATCTTGGCATTGTTGGCTGTCTCGGCCGGTTCAAACTCAACGAGAGGCATCCCGTAAGTGTTAGGGAATAACTTCTTGATTTCCTCCTGATTGTCAACACTCTGGGTAGGAGTGCCTTCTTTTACCTTCACTGCACCCTGAAGAGCCTTTGGCAACTTGGGCTGATAGCCTGCTCTTTCCTTTTGTAATGCACTAATTTCCATGTGTTTACTTTAATTGAATTAAATATGATAATTACCTAATGATGTCAACGCTGTCCTGTAAAGAATGCAGACGGAATGTAAGGAAAGCCATATCCGCCGGTTTGCCGAACACGGCTTACTCTTTGCAAAAGTACTTTTTTTATCCGACAATGGAAAGGAAAAGAAGCTAAATTAGAAATTTAACTCTATTTTTATATAAGAACGACAGACGTTTCC
Source organism: Prevotella multiformis DSM 16608 (assembly GCF_000191065.1). Classification (GTDB taxonomy): domain Bacteria; phylum Bacteroidota; class Bacteroidia; order Bacteroidales; family Bacteroidaceae; genus Prevotella; species Prevotella multiformis. The sequence goes on along the minus strand of NZ_GL872282.1, from coordinate 11,293 downwards.
GATTTTTTGTTTATCTTTGAACGATAAATATTCAACAAAGCTATTTAGGATCAATATGAGCAACAAAAGAGACTTAAAACGGATCATCAGCAGTATTTGTGGTGACCTTTTCACGGAGGGCATCGCAGCATCTCTCTATGGTGAAAACCGTAACAAAGAAAATGCAGAAGCAATCCTCACTTCCATCCTTATCATGCACAACAACTACATCAGACGGGTGTCTCATGTGGAACCGGGAATGGCAGCCCGCGCCTACTTCAAAGACTTAAAGGATAAGTTTAGCAAAGAAGTGAATGAGATTGTCGACCAACTCAATAATCTGGCATAATGTTTCAGATGTTATCAAAGTGGATTCTCTATCATCTTATGGGGTGGAAGAAAGATGTCAGGTTTGCCTTGCCGGACAAGGCGATCATCTGTCTTGCCCCTCATACAAGCAACTGGGATTTCCTGATTGGACAGCTTTATGCACGTGCAGAGCGGCAGAAAAGCAATTTTCTGATGAAGCGGGAATGGTTCTTCTGGCCGTTCGGAACCGTTTTCCGCAAATTGGGAGGGATTCCCGTCTGGCGCGACAGACATTCGAGCATGACCGACAGACTGGCTGACTATGCCATAAAGGCAGACAAATTCCAGCTCTGTATCACTCCCGAAGGTACACGGAGCCTGAATCCTGACTGGAAAAAGGGATTTTATTACATAGCACTGAAAGCCCGGTTGCCTATCTTTCTCTATGCCGTTGATTACAGCAGGAAGCTGATCCAGTGTACAAAGATCATAACACCATCTGGTGACGTAGAACATGACATGAGGGAAATCAAGCTTTACTTCAAGGACTTTAATGGTAAACATCCTGAATTATTTACCATAGGAGACATCAAGGAACAATGAAAAAGAAAGTGCTGTGCACCGCATTGGCCGTCTTGTCCTTTCCAAGCATCTATGCGCAGACAGGCAAGTCTACATGGGGAAAAACGAATTACGAGGACGCTCCATGGGTGAAGAATGTGTCTCGCCCGAACGAAATCACGGAGGGCCTCCAGAACCGGCATCTTTCCCTCTGGTCGTCGCATGGCAGATACTATGATGCCAGAAAAGGCGGGTGGAGATGGCAACGTCCTATTCTGTTCGGTACGGCGGAGGATCTCTACACACAGACAATCGTCCTCCCCTACCTCATCCCAATGCTCGAGCATGCCGGAGCCGTCGTCTATACCCCGCGCGAAAGAGACTGGCAGAAGAATGAGGTCATCGTCGATAATGACAGTCGCAGCGGCTGCTACAAAGAAGAGAGCCTGAAGAAGAAATGGGCGGACACCTCCTTGCCGGGCTTTGCACAGCATTATGGCAGCTACAATGATGGCGAGAATCCTTTTACTGCCGGTACTGCCAGAAAGGTCAAGACAAGAAAGCGCAACAGCAAAATCAGTTCCGCCGTCTACCAGCCTACGATCCCGGAGAGCGGACGATATGCAGTATATGTCAGTTACCAGACGCAGAAGAAGAGCGTGGATGATGCGGAATATATCGTGTTCCACAAAGGACAGGAAACCCACTTCCGCGTAAACCAGCGCATGGGAGGCGGAACCTGGGTCTACCTCGGGACATTCGACTTTGACAAGGGCAACAGCATCAACAATGCCGTCGTACTGACCAACCACAGTTCGCACAGAGGAATCGTCACGACGGACGCCGTACGCTTTGGAGGCGGAATGGGAAATATTGTCCGAGGCGGATCGGTGAGCGGACTGCCTCGTTTTCTCGAGGGGGCACGATACGCTGTGCAATGGGCAGGCGCACCGTGGAGCGTCGTCAGCAAAAGCAACGGATCGAACGACTATAACGACGATATCAATTCCCGCTCTCTGATGACCAACTGGCTGGCGGGAGGCTCCTGCTATCTCCCTGACAAAAAAGACGGGAAAAAAGTGCCTATTGAACTTGCCCTGGCCATCCACAGCGATGCCGGTGTGAAGACGGACGGAAGTTTCATCGGCACTTTAGGAATCTGTACTACACAACAGGGTAACAGCACTTTGTCTGATGGTCTCTCACGTAAGGCTTCAAGAGTATTCGCAGAGCAGTTGGTTGCAAATGCCAAGAAGGACATAGACCGGGCTTTCTCTGTCAACTGGACGACACGTTCCGTATGGGACCGCAATTACAGCGAGACCCGCATACCGGAAGTCCCGTCGGCGATCATAGAGACCCTCTCCCACCAGAACTTCCCGGATATCAGACTGGGACAGGATCCTAACTTCAAGTTCGTACTGGCCCGTTCTATCTATAAGACAATCCTGAAGTATGAGGCAAGTATGCATGGCAAACGATATACTGTCCAGCCGCTTGCACCCTACAACTTCAAGATGGACTATATATCCCCCCGGAAGATCCGGCTGCAATGGAAAGCCACACCTGACACGGGAGAGCCGACCGCAATGCCTATATCATACAATGTCTATGCAGCAGTGGGGGGAGAGGGATTTGACAATGGGGTGAATGTCCGGAATCCCTATTACGAAACGGAGCTGCAGCCGGGGCTCGTCTACCACTTCAAAGTGACGGCCTGCAACAGCGGCGGAGAGAGCTTTCCTACCGAAACCCTCTCTGCCTTACGCCATGACGGGGCAAGCAAGACCATCCTTATCGTCAATGCCTTCCACCGCCTGTCGTCACCGTCCGTCATCAACACGGACACGGAGCAGGGCTTCGACCTTGAAGCCGACCCGGGTTTGAGCTACGGGCCGGTAGCCGGCTGGGCCGGTCGGCAAGCCAACTTCAACAAGTCCCAGATGGGCAAGGAAGGACCTGACGCACTGGGATTCGGTGGAGAGGAACTTGTAGGAAAGGTGATTGCAGGCAACGACTGCAACTATGTAAAAGAGCATGCGGAAGCCCTGCGCCATGCCGGGAAATACAACATCATCAGCTGCGATAGCAAGGCGGTGGAATACGGAGAAGTTGATCTGTCCAGATACGTGCTGGTAGACTTACTTCTCGGCAACGAAAAAGATGACGGGCACAGCCTGTATTACTATAAGACATTCAGCCCCGCCCTCCGCCAGCAGATAACAAAATACCTGAATGGCCACGGAAAGCTGCTCGTCAGCGGTTCTTACCTCGCCTCGGATATGCAGGGCAGTGACGAACAGGCATGGCTGAAAAACAATCTTCGGATCCTATTTGACGGTTCCAATGCCGACAATTACAATCCTACCGTCAGCGGAATGGGGATGTCGTTCGATGTATACCGTACCATCAATGAGCAGCACTATGGTGCCTACACCCCCGACAACATCCTGCCTGCGGATGGAGCCTTCAGCGTGCTGACCTATGCGGACGGACACACCTCCGCCATAGCTTACAAGGGGACAGACAACTGCGTATTTGCGCTGTCCTTCCCCTTTGAATGTATCAAAGATGCCCCTACACGCAACCGCATGATGAGAGGAATCATCCACTATATGATGAATGAACAATAATCAAAACGGAATAATCTAAAAGCGTAAAGACTATGTACAAAATTCAAGCAAACGCCTCAGGGACAAGAAACATCGAGGTGAGTGACAGACATCTTCGGACAATCCGGAAGTATTCGCTTCTCTCCGGGCTTGTTGATTCCAATGGAATTGTTGATGAAAACATCCTCGACAAGCTGAAGTTCAACATACGCGGTCTCCTTGAGTCCGAGCCGGGAAAAGACAAGGAGCTGCTGGACCTGTGTCTGGATGTCATCTATAACCAGAACATGAAAGCCATTGGATTGGGAAATCTCGTCACACTTTACAAACAATGGAGCGCCGACCATCAGGATGCCGATGACCCAGAGGAGGGCAGTCCCATGGCAGAGTAGTCTGGAGAAGTCTTGGGACAGGTTCCGGACATTCATCTTGGCATGACAGACTTTTCAGACAGGCAGATGGTAACAGAGAAAGACAAACGGATGGGAAGGCTGACAGGATTCATCGACCGGCATACCGGCGTAGATTCTTCTGAAAAATTCCTTTAAGAATATCCAACCACATGGGAACGCAGCTTCCGGGCGTTGGGAATACGATTCCCAGCCGTTGGGAATCCTATTCCCACATGGTCGGGAACAGGGTTCCCGCATAGCCGGGAATGTCCTGCCCGACTTCCGACCGTAGTCCGGGGGCAATGACAGGCCGCAGCTCCCTTGATGTGAAGGATACGGGAAAGGAACCCCTGCAAGCCGGTCGTCTCTCCTTCGTCAGAGGCACGTCATCATACACAAGACAGGGTACTCCCCGACTTAAATAATACAATAAACATAATTTCTATTGAGTCCACAAAAGCAAAATCCAAGAATCACAAGACAGAAAGCGAAACAGGAAGTCCCTGTACGACAGCGGGACAGAGGATATAGAGCTTCTAAAGGGACGGAGAAGACAGGGCCTTCAAGATACCAGCTGACCGATTTCCTGCCCACCACCAAGAAGGAGGTGGAACTCCGTGGATGGGAGCAGCTGGACATCATTCTCTTCTCAGGAGATGCCTATATAGACCATCCCGCCTTCGGCGCAGCAGTCATAGGCAGGACCCTGGAAGCAGCCGGATACAAGGTGGCAATCGTCCCGCAGCCCGACTGGCACGGTGACTTCCGCGACTTCAAGAAGCTGGGACGTCCGCGCCTCTACTTCGGTATTGCGCCCGGTGCCATGGATTCTATGGTAAACAAGTACACGGCCAACCGCCGTCTGCGGTCGGAAGATGCTTATTCGCCTGACGGCAGACACGACCTGCGCCCGGAATACCCGAGCATTGTCTATGCCAACATCCTCAGGCAGCTCTATCCCGACGTGCCCATCATCCTGGGCGGCATAGAGGCTTCGCTGCGCCGTCTCACCCACTATGACTACTGGAAAAACTGCCTCCGCAAGTGCATTCTCTGCGATGCCCATGCCGACATGATTATCTATGGCATGGGCGAGAAGCAGGTCGTCAGCATAGCAAAGGAATTGGAAAACGGCGTGAGCGTCAAAGACCTGAAGTATATCCCGCAGACCGTTTACCTCTGCAAGGAACCGGATATTCCCGGGGGAATCAAGGAGGAAGACATTGTGCTTCATTCGCACGAAGCCTGTCTGCACAACAAAAAGTACCAGGCCGAGAACTTCAGGTATATTGAAGAGGAGTCCAACAAGAAGCATGCACAACGCATCCTGCAGGCTGTTGACAACGTCTATGCCGTCGTGAATCCCCCCTACCCCACGATGACCACGGAAGAGGTAGATGCGGCCTACGACCTGCCTTATACACGTGAACCGCACCCGAAGTACCGCGGGAAGACGATCCCTGCCTACGAGATGATCAAGCACAGTGTGAACATTCACCGCGGCTGCTTCGGCGGCTGTGCGTTCTGCACCATCTCTGCCCACCAGGGGAAATTCATCAGCTGCCGTTCAAAGGAAAGCATCCTGAAGGAGGTGAAGCAGGTGATGGAAATGCCCGATTTCAAAGGCTACCTGTCCGACCTCGGCGGGCCGTCGGCCAACATGTACGGCATGGCAGGCAGGAATCAACGGGCATGCGAGCACTGCAAACGCCCCAGCTGTGTGAATCCGGAAATCTGTCCGAACCTTGAAACAGACCATACCCGACTGCTTGAAATCTACCATGCAGTAGACGAACTTCCAGGCATCAAGAAGAGCTTTATCGGTTCCGGCGTACGGTATGATCTCCTGCTGCATAGAAGCAAAGATGAAAAGAGCAACGAGGCTGCCCGTCAATACACCCGGGAACTCATAACACGCCATGTCAGCGGCCGTCTGAAGGTCGCTCCGGAACATACGTCAGACCGTGTGCTGAAGCTCATGCGCAAGCCTTCTTTCCAGCAGTTCTACGCCTTCAAGAAGATTTTTGACCGCATCAACCGTGAAGAAGGACTGCGCCAGCAGATCATTCCTTACTTCATCTCGTCCCATCCGGGCTGCCAGGAGGAGGACATGGCGGAACTGGCTATACTGACAAAAGACCTTGACTTCCACCTGGAGCAGGTGCAGGATTTCACGCCGACGCCGATGACCGTTTCTACCGAGGCATGGTACACCGGATACGACCCCTACACGCTCGAGCCGGTCTTCTCGGCCAAGACACCGAAAGAGAAACTTGCCCAGCGACAGTTCTTCTTCTGGTACAAGCCCGAAGCGCGTCGTGAAATTGAACGTGAACTTCAGCGGATCGGACGCAGCGACTTGATTCCCAAGCTCTATGATAACACTCCCAGACGTCATCCACACGCCGCCTATGACCCCAAAGCCATAGGCAGCAGCCCGGAGACGGCAGGCCGTCAACGTCAGAGGCGAGAAGTGAGAGAAGGCGGCACTCATAAGAAACCCGCCAGACATGAGAACAGCCGCACCAAGAGCTTCAACCCGAATTTCCCCGCCAACCGGCATCGGAGGCAGAGGTAATCCTTAACAATATTTAAAGAGGTGGAGATTCGTATCTCCGCCTTTTTTAGTAATTTTGCATTTAATTCTATGACAGTGACTTCCCTGTTTATGAAGAAATACGGTGGAAAATCTGTGAAGAATAAGACAAGGAACAACTGAAGCTATAAAATAAGAAAATAAATTCAAGTTATGAGCAAACAGACTGAAAAAATCAAGGCACTTGTGGAGAAACGCGAACTGGCTCGCCTGGGCGGTGGTCAGAAGGCCATCGACAAGCAGCATGAGCGCGGGAAGTACACGGCGCGTGAGCGTATCGAGATGCTGGTTGACAAGGGCAGCTTCGAGGAATATGATATGTTCAAACTTCACCGCTGCCACAACTTCGGCATGGAAAAGAAGCAGTTTCTCGGCGACGGTGTCGTGGCCGGTTCGGCAACTATCGACGGCCGCCTTGTCTACCTCTACGCACAGGACTTCACCGTAAACGGAGGTTCGCTTTCAGAAACGATGGCCCAGAAGATCTGCAAGGTGATGGATATGGCCATGACCAACGGCGCACCGGTCATCTGCATGAACGACTCCGGCGGGGCACGCATCCAGGAGGGTATCTCCGCTCTGGCAGGTTATGGTGAAATCTTCGAACGCAACATCCTTGCCTCCGGTGTCATCCCGCAGATCTCAAGCATCCTCGGTCCTTGTGCCGGTGGTGCGGTTTACTCTCCTGCACTCACCGACTTCATCATCATGAAGGAGCAGACGAGTTACATGTTCCTTACCGGTCCGAAGGTCGTAAAGACCGTGACAGGTGAAGACATTGACGCCGAGCACCTCGGCGGTGCAAGTGTCCATGCTTCAAAGAGCGGTGTGACGAGTTTCACCGCCAAGACCGAAAAGGATGCCATGGAGCTGATCAAGAAGCTTCTCTCTTACATTCCCTCCAACAACCGTGAGGAAGCACCACGTACAGAATGCACTGATCCGATCGACCGCAAGGAAGACCTCCTGAACGAAATCATTCCTGACGACCCAAACCAGGCTTACGATATGTACAAGGTCATCCAGGCCGTAACCGACAACGGAGAGTTCTTCGAGGTCCAGCCGAAGTTCGCCAAGAACATCATCACAGGGTTCGCACGTTTCAACGGGCAGAGCGTCGGTATCGTTGCCAACCAGCCGTCAGCTTATGCCGGTGTGCTGGATGTAAACGCAAGCCGCAAAGGCGCACGCTTCGTCCGTTTCTGCGATGCGTTCAACATTCCCATCGTCTCTCTGGTTGACGTGCCGGGCTTCCTGCCGGGTACCGGACAGGAGTACAATGCGGTCATCCTCCATGGCGCCCAGCTGCTCTACGCTTACGGCGAGGCTACTGTGCCGAAGATTACCATCACGCTGCGCAAGAGCTACGGCGGATCCCATATCGTCATGGGCTGCAAGCAGCTCCGTTCCGACCTCAACTTCGCATGGCCGAGTTCGGAGATTGCCGTCATGGGTGCCTCAGGTGCCGTAGCCGTTCTCTGCGGAAAGGAGGCCAGACAGGTCAAGGAGCAGGGCGGTGATGTCAAGCAGTTCCTGGCCGAAAAGGAGGAAGAATACTCCGAGAAGTTTGCCAATCCGTATCAGGCGGCACAGTTCGGTTATATCGACGATGTCATCGAACCGCGCAACACCCGTTTCCGCATCTGCCGTGGTCTGGCTCAGCTGGCGCATAAGAAGCAGAATCTGCCGGCCAAGAAGCATGGATGTATGCCAATGTAATGAAGGGAGCCGCGACTATGGACAAGAATGTATATGCAGCGATTGCAATGGCACTCTATGAGTTTGCCGGAAACAATGTTCACGACAACGAACCGGGCATCATCACCATTCTGCCGAAGCAGACAATGTGGGATGCCAAGTTCGAGACAATGACAAAGAAACCATAACAGACATCAAATGAAAGAATTCAAATATACGATCGACGGCAAAGAATATAAAGTCGAGATTGGTGAGATCAATGCCGAGAATGTTGCGGAAGTAACAGTCAACGGTGACCGGTACAGTGTGCAGATGGAGAAGGCTGCCGAACCCGAGAAGAAGAAGGTGGAACTTGGCAAGCCGGCAGCAGCAGAGGCTAATGACGAAGCTGCTCCCTCAGCTGCCATCAACAGTTCCGCTGCTGTCAAGGCTCCTCTGCCGGGGACCATTACATCCGTTGAGGTGGCAGTCGGTCAGGAGGTGAAGGCCGGAGACACCGTCGTCGTCCTCGAAGCCATGAAGATGCAGAACAACATCGAGGCAGAGAAAGACGGAAAGGTGACTGCGATCGCCGTAAAAGTAGGTCAGGCCGTGCTTGAGGACGATCCGCTGGTCGTCATCGAGTAGAACCGGCATACATCCGCCGGTCATTGACGACCATCCGACCGTCTTATGGTATCTGCATCCTGTGAGGTCATGCCTCATCTGTCTTATAGGTCATCATGCGGCAGGCCGGCAGTATCAATATGACAGACATCATCTGAAAGATTACGGATATGACAGATAGCATCTGAAAGGTTACAGCCTTGTGTAACCGGACAACAGAAACAGCTATGTAGAAGCATGGACTGCTCCTACATAGCTGTTTCTGTTTATTATAGGACCGGTGGAAGCCCTACAATATAAGCAGTTTTTTTTAATTCACTTCTGCTGCTTTCTGCCTTTCAGACGAGCAGATTCGGCCTCCTTACTGAAAGGACATAGCGAGCCATGCGCCTGAAAGGAAAAAGGGAAGATGCCGTATAAAAGCCAAACACAGAGAACAGAAAAACAGGCCTATCAACGATAGACCAACGTGGAATTTTCAGAACATACCTGTGGTGAAGTACCCTACTCCACGGACGATTTCCACACCCACACTTCACCTATGCTGAAACGCACGAAGAGCTTGCTGCCCGTTTCAAGCTCTCTGATGCCTTTCTCACCTGCTTGCAGAAGGAAGATTTCACCAGCATTCAGCCGCCGGATGATAGAAGAATCCCTCCGTGTTGCTCCGCCGGGGGCAGGCAGCATATCGAGCACCGTACTGTCGCACACTCCAAAGCAAGGCACCGTAACCGTCACCTCTTTCTCTACCTCATTTCTGAAGCCCGCATTGCTCTTGTTGGCATTCTCGACCGTCTTTTCCGTCTGATCCGTTTCCAGAACCTGCACATTCGAATCCTTGTGGGTCTTGGTCTCTTCCGTCACTTTATATCTGCCATTGTGACAGGCCGCTGACAGCAGCAGAACAAGTGCGGGAAGTATCATTCTTTTCTTCATCATGGGAAAACGGCATGTTATATACAGGTACAAAAGTAGAGATTTTCATGTGAAAAATGGAAAGATGGGAAAAGAAATGCAACAAAGCCAGTATTTTTTTGTAGCTTTGCACTCTCATAAAAAATATTCATTCAATCATAACACAGACTACCTCGATGAAACGAAAGACTTGGCATAAATATCATAAGTGGATCGGAATATTCATCAGCTTTTTCCTTCTGATGTTCTGCCTTTCAGGAATTGTACTCAATCACCGCCAGTGCTTCGCAGGCATCAATGTCATCCGCTCCCTGCTGCCGGAGCGATACACCTTCAAGCAGTGGAACAACGGACTCCTGCGTGGTACGCTACGCTGCAAAGATGCCAAAGAGAACAATGCGGTGCTCATCTACGGGGCAGCGGGCATCATCCGTACGGACACGGCCGCCTCGCATTTCTCCGAATACAATCAAGGGCTGCCGGCCGGTGCCGACTACCGGCAGATAAGAGGTGTTGTCCAGATGCCGCAGGGCGACCTGTTCGCTGCCAGCATCATGGGACTGTACCGGCTGGATGCCCGTACCGGCTGGACACCCGTACCGCTCCCCCAGACGGACGGCGACGAACTCCTGACAGACATAACGACACAGGGCGACACACTGGTGGTGCTCGGCAGATCCTATCTGTATTATGCCAAAGCACCTTACAGGCATTTCTTCCGGATGCAGCTGCAGGCTCCCGAAGGCTATGAGGGCAAGACCAACCTCTTCCGACAGGTATGGCTGCTGCACAGCGGTGCGCTCTTCGGCACTGCGGGAAAACTCATTGTAGACGGTATCGGGATCATTCTGATCCTGCTCTGCGTGACCGGCATCTGGTTCTGGCTGCGTCCAAGGAGTGCAAAAGTCCTTCACTGGCACAACAAGATAGGCGTGACCACGCTCGTACTGACGATCTTCATCGCCCTGACAGGCTGGGCACTGCGCCCGCCCCTCATGATCCTGCTTGCCACACACAGCACCCGTCCTCTGCCTTATACGGCCCTGGACGATGACAACCCCTGGCACGACAGGCTGCGTATGGTACGCTATGACGCACAGCAACGTGACTGGATGATTTCGACTTCTGAAGGATTCTTCTCCCTCAAGTCGTTCACCGGTCAGCCCCAGCGCATTGCCTCTACCCCGCCGGTCAGCGTGATGGGACAGAATGTATGGCAGCGCGGACCGCAAGGAGAATGGATTGTCGGTTCTTTCGATGGTCTTTACTACTGGGACAGGTCTACGGGAGATGTGGATGTCTACGACGATGAAATGACTTCCGGACAGGCGGCGTCCGGTACGGCTCCTGCCGGACAGACCATTTCCGGTTACAGTTCCGATTTTACAGGAAAGGACTGCCAGGCAGACTATTTCAACGGAACGTCCTTTGCGCCACAGCCGGAGGAATTCAATAACCGCCCCATGTCATTGTGGAATCTTGCCCTTGAAATCCATACAGGCCGGATTTATCTCGGTTCCATCGGCTCATTCGCATTTATCTTCATTGCAGGACTGCTCGTCATCCTCGTGCTGTGGTCGGGCAAGAAGATATAGACAATCCCTCCCTGCTGTGTAGAATGTGTC